>NZ_CM174489.1:0-3166833 GCF_057839405.1 Acinetobacter sp. KH_038
ATGCTTTGGACGGACTGCTTAAATCGCCTGCGACAAGAGCTCTCTGGAAATGTCTTTACCATGTGGATTAGACCATTGGTGGCAGAAGAGCTCACAGACACTCTCAGATTATATGCACCTAATCCTTACTGGACGCGTTACATTCAAGAACATCATCTGGAACTGATTACGATTCTGGCAGAACAGTTGTCTGAAGGACGGGTACGCAAGGTCGAAATTTTAGTTGATTCCCGTCCCGGTGCGATTTTATCGGCCAGTGAACAGCCCGCGACCACCACGGCAGCCCTGACCTCAACCCCGATGCCGGTACCAAAACCGAAAAAAGAAAAAGAAGAGACGGCTAAAAATAGCCGCAAACGTCAGTTAAACCCGTTGTTTACCTTCTCGCTGTTTGTAGAAGGTCGTTCCAACCAGATGGCGGCTGAAACCTGTCGCAAGGTGCTGACCCAGCTGGGTGCTTCACAGCACAACCCGTTATTTTTATATGGACCAACCGGTTTGGGTAAAACCCACTTGATGCAGGCCGTAGGCAATGCACTGCTGCAAGCCAAGCCGAATGCTCGCGTGATGTACATGACGGCAGAAAGCTTTGTACAGGATTTTGTCAGTTCCTTACAGCAAGGCAAAGTGGAAGAGTTCAAGAAAAACTGCCGTTCGCTGGATTTGTTGCTGGTGGATGACATCCATTTGCTGGCCGGCAAAGAAGCTAGTCTGGTAGAGTTTTTCTACACCTTCAATGCGCTTTTAGATGAATCCAAGCAGATTATCCTGACCTCGGATCGTTATCCAAAAGAGCTGACAGAGCTGGATCCACGTCTGGTTTCACGCTTTTCCTGGGGCTTGTCGGTGGGTGTGGAACCTCCCGATATCGAAACCCGAATTGAAATTCTGCTGAAAAAAGCCGAAAGCAACCAGGTCGATTTACCACGTAACTGCGCCCTGTTTATTGCCCAGCAGGTGGTGGCCAATGTGCGTGAACTGGAAGGTGCATTGAACAAGGTGGTGGCGATCTCTCGTTTTAAAGGCACACCGATCGATCTGGATGTAGTACGTGAATCCCTGAAAGATGTACTGGCGATTCGTGCCCGGACCATCAGTACGGAAAATATTCAGCGCGTGGTCAGCGAATATTTCCGCATTCCCTTGAAAGAGATTGTCGGCCCGAAACGTACCCGAATTTATGCCCGTCCACGTCAGTTGGCGATGGGGTTGGCACGTGAGCTGACCGGTGACAGTTTCCCGGAAATTGGCATGGCCTTTGGCGGCCGTGATCACAGTACCGTGATGCATGCCTGCGAGAAAGTACAGAGCCTGCGTGAGGAAGATCCGATCTTTAACGAAGACTATAAAAACCTGCAACGTCTGTTGCAAAGTTGACCTAAATCGCTCAAATTCTATTCTTGCTATGCGGCTGCTTTTGCCGCATAGTAAACCGTTAAAAATTCACTTTTTCTATATTAATCTTCAGCTTTAGAGGAATGCACCGTGCGTTTAAAAATCGCGAAAGAAAGCTTACTGAATGTTCTCTCACATGTCGTAGGAGCGGTTGAACGTCGCCATACCTTGAATATCTTATCTAACCTGAAAATTCAGGTGACTGCGCAAGCATTGACGGTGACCGGTTCTGACCTGGAGGTTGAACTGGTGGCCAGTACCGCGCTGGCTGAAGGTGCATGTTTGCAGGCCGGGGAGACCACGGTTCCGGCGCGTAAGCTGATTGATATCTGTAAGTCACTTCCTGCCGCGGCATTGGTGGATTTGCATATTACTGAAGATCAGCGCTGCATTCTCAAATCAGGTAACAGCCGTTTTGTGCTGGGCACCTTGCCGGCTGATGATTATCCGTTACTGAATACTGAAAACACCCAGGGCACGCAAGTAACGGTGACCCAGCGTGAGCTGAAGCGTTTATTCGAGAAAACTGCCTTTGCCATGGCCGTGCAGGATGTACGTTTTTACCTGACCGGTACCTTGCTGGAAATTGATGCCAATCAGCTGCGTGCTGTGACCACCGATGGCCATCGTCTGGCGCTTTGTGAAACTGTTGCACAATCTACTGCAACCCAGCCTATTCAGGCGATTGTGCCACGTAAAGCGGTTGCAGAATTGCAGCGTTTATTGAGCGTCGAAGATGAACAGTTATCATTGTTGATTGGCCGTGAACTGTTAAACGTGACCATCAACATGCCAAGCCGTGACAAGGAACAGGCTGACATTACCGTACGTTTTACTACCAAACTGATTGATGGTAAATTCCCGGACTATCGTCGTGTGATTCCACGTGGTGGTGACAAAGTGGTGATGATTGCGCATGACGTATTCAAGCAGTCTTTACAGCGTGTTGCGATTCTCAGTAATGAAAAACTCCGTGGTGTATTCCTGAATTTTAATGCCGATTCTTTGCAGCTGCGCGCCAATAACCCGGAGCAGGACGAGGCGATTGAAGACCTGGCAATTCAGTATGCAGACTCGCCGCTGGAGATGTCGTTCAATGCGCAGTATCTGATTGAAGTACTGGGTGTACTGGATGGCGATGATGTATCAATGACCATGACTGAAGCCAACCAGTCTGTACTGGTACAGGATCCGGCACATACCGATCAGACTTATGTCGTGATGCCGATGCGTGTCTAAGCGGCTAGAGATACTCGTATAAATCATGCATATAACGCGTTTACATATTGAGCGTGTACGGAATTTAAAGACGGTTGCTCTCCACGGATTGCAGCCGTTTAATGTTTTTTATGGCCAGAATGGTTCAGGAAAAACTTCGATTTTAGAGGCCATTCATTTGCTGGCTGCCGGTCGTTCCTTCCGTACCCATATCCCGAAAAATTATATCCAGCAGGGTGCACAGGATGCGATTGTGTTTGCACAGTCGGCCACTGAAAAAATCGGCATGCAGAAAATGGCCAGTGGCGAGCAGCTGATCAAGGTCAATGGCGATCTGGTTGCTACCCAGGGTCAGCTGGCTAAATTATTGCCCTTGCAGCTGCTTGACCCGCAAAGTACCGATATTATTGATCATGGCGCCAAGCCGCGACGTCAGCTGTTAGACTGGTTGATGTTCCACGTGGAACCTGAGTTTTATCATGCCTGGCAATATTATTCGCGCGCCTTAAAACAGCGTAACAGTCTGCTGAAAAGCAAACGCTTTCTGAGCCTGTCTGATCTGGAACCCTGGAACCAGATGCTGAGCGAATATGGTGAGTTGCTGCATTCGCAACGGGTCGGCATCGTGGAACAGTGGAAGCCATTTTTTGCGGATGATCTGCAGCAGTTATTGCCCGATTTAGAGATTAGTGTGGAATACAGTCCCGGTTTTCATGCTGATACAGGCCTGCTCAACGATCTGACCAACCAGCATGAAAAAGACTGTGAGCGACGCTATACCGAATACGGCCCACATCGCGCAGATTTGCGTTTAAAGACCCCTTTGGGGGATGCCGATGTGATCCTGTCACGCGGACAGAAAAAGCTGCTGATGATGGCGCTAAAACTGTCGCAAATCGCAATGCTGCATTCTTGTAATAAGGAAACTGTGGTATTATTAGATGATGTGACAGCAGAATTAGATTTAACCGCACAACAACGTTTAATTGAGCGATTGAGCCAACTTGGTAGTCAAGTTTTTATTACCACCTTAGACCATGAATCAGTACAAAAGCACTTACATGATTTGTCTATCTCATATCAGTTATTCAATGTTGAAAACGGTACAGTTCAGGTTGTTGTGCAATAGTATTTTTTTAGTTTTACCCATCTTGGGATAGACCTATTTTTCACTAGGGAGAAACCATGAGTTCAGAAGATCAAGCTGCTTCTCAAACAGAACAAACCATTGGAAAGGCTTATGATTCCTCTAGCATCAAGGTATTACGTGGTTTAGACGCAGTGCGTAAGCGTCCGGGCATGTACATTGGTGACACAGACGATGGTACAGGCTTGCACCACATGGTGTTTGAGGTAGTCGATAACTCGATTGATGAAGCCCTGGCAGGCCACTGTGATGAAATTTTAGTGACGATCCATGAAGATGAATCGGTTTCAGTTTCTGACAACGGCCGTGGTATTCCGACCGATATTCACCCTGAAGAAGGGGTGTCTGCAGCAGAGGTGATTTTAACCATTCTGCATGCCGGCGGTAAGTTCGATGACAACAGCTATAAAGTCTCTGGCGGTCTGCATGGTGTTGGTGTTTCAGTCGTCAATGCGCTGTCTGAAAAACTCCTGTTGAATATTCGTCGCGCGGGTAAAACCTATGAACAGGAATATCGTCATGGTGATCCGATTTATAAGTTACGTGAAACAGGTACGACTGAAACATCGGGTACTACCGTTCGTTTCTACCCAAGCGCTGAAACTTTTAGCCAGACCATATTCAATGTCGATATTCTGGCGCGTCGTTTGCGTGAACTGTCGTTCCTGAACGCCGGTGTACGTATCGTGCTTCGCGATGAGCGCGTCAATCTTGAACATGTTTATGACTATGAAGGTGGTCTGTCGGAATTTGTTAAATATATTAACGAAGGCAAGACGCACCTGAATGATATTTTCCATTTTACTGCTGCACAGGCTGATACCGGGATTACGGTAGAAGTGGCATTACAGTGGAACGATTCCTATCAGGAAAACGTGCGCTGCTTTACCAATAACATCCCGCAAAAGGATGGTGGTACGCATCTGGCCGGTTTCCGTGCGGCGCTAACCCGTGGTTTAAACAACTACATGGACAGCGAAAATATCCTGAAAAAAGAAAAAGTTGCAGTGTCCGGTGATGATGCGCGTGAAGGTTTGACTGCGATCGTATCGGTAAAAGTGCCTGATCCGAAATTCTCTTCGCAGACCAAAGAAAAACTGGTCTCGAGTGAAGTGAAAACTGCGGTTGAGCAGGCCATGAACAAGGCTTTTTCTGAATATCTTCTAGAAAATCCACAAGCAGCCAAATCGATTGCCGGCAAAATTATTGATGCCGCACGTGCGCGTGATGCGGCGCGTAAAGCCCGTGAAATGACCCGCCGCAAGAGCGCACTGGATATTGCCGGTCTACCAGGAAAACTGGCAGACTGTCAGGAAAAAGATCCAGCACTGTCTGAACTGTACCTGGTCGAAGGTGACTCTGCGGGTGGTTCTGCCAAACAGGGCCGTAACCGTAAAATGCAGGCGATTTTGCCGCTGAAAGGTAAAATCCTGAACGTGGAACGTGCCCGTTTTGATCGCATGATTTCGTCTGCCGAAGTGGGTACTTTAATTACCGCCTTGGGCTGTGGTATTGGTCGTGAAGAATATAATCCGGACAAGTTGCGTTATCACAAAATCATCATCATGACCGATGCTGACGTGGATGGTTCGCATATTCGTACGCTGCTGCTGACTTTCTTCTTCCGTCAAATGCCGGAACTGGTCGAACGCGGTCATATCTATATTGCCCAGCCACCTCTCTACAAGCTGAAAAAAGGCAAGCAGGAACAGTACATCAAGGATAATGATGCACTGGAAACTTACCTGATTTCTAATGCGATTGACGAACTGGAACTGCATATCAGTGCTGAAGCGCCTGCGATCCGTGGTGAAGCACTGGCCAATGTGATTGCCGATTATCAGACTTCACAGAAGAGCCTGGCGCGTTTGACCCAGCGTTATCCGGCAAGTCTGCTAGATGCTTTGTTATCACTGGAAGGCTTTAAACTCGATCAGCTTGAAGATAAAAGCTATGTGGAGACTTGGGGTGAAAACCTGCGTGCAGCGATTGAAGTAATTCAGCCGACGCTACGCCCTGAATTAACCCTGGAATCTTTTGAGAAAGAACTGGCAGATGGTCAGAAAACTCAAAGCTGGTTGCCACGAATCACCATCTATGTGCATAACCTGCCGCATAGTTATCTATTAGACTCTGTGCTTTTAGGTTCAAGTGAATATGCACGTTTATTAAAGAATTCGAAGAGCTGGTTTAGCCTGCTTGAAGAAGGTGCTTATTTGCAAAAAGGTGACCGCAAGATTCAGGTCAGCAATTTCCATCAGGTCTGGCAGCATATTCTGTCTGACTCACGCCGCGGCATGATGATCCAGCGTTATAAAGGTCTGGGTGAGATGAATGCGGAGCAGTTGTGGGAAACCACCATGGATCCGGACAACCGCAACATGTTGCAGGTAACGGTAACCGATGCGATTGAAGCAGACCGCATGTTCTCTTGTTTGATGGGCGATGATGTAGAACCACGTCGTGCCTTTATCGAAGAGAATGCCTTGAATGCAGACATTGATACCTGATTGAGATAAGTTAAAAAAGAGCGCCTTTCGAGGCGCTTTTTTAATGCAAATTTGATGTGAATATGCTCTGAGTCATACAGAATTTCTTGTAATCCAGAACATATTTTAAATACCAGATGAGCTGCTTTTAGTTATTAAAATATTGAATTAAGCGGGAGCTAGGCGGCCTGAAACAAAGCATTGTCGATGAGTAGCCAACCTGAAGACAAGGGTCAGATCTGCATAAAGGTACTTTCTCATGCTGATGACAATATATTGCTGGCTCTATGAAAATGAAGATTTGAGTGCGGGTGAGAGCTGTGGTCGCTGTAATGATCCATGCTATATACGCTACAGCATGGCGTATAGAGAGCATTTAAATCAGGATGGGCATATAAAGAATATCAGTGCAGCCAAGACCAGGTTGCATGACGCAGCCTGATTAAACTGAAAAATAGTAAATAGCAGCAGATTGAATTGCAAAGACTGAAGTCATCATTTTTCAATGACTTATTACAAGATCTGTCTTTGGTTAAATACTATGTGAATAGTGTTCTTTTTGAATCTGCTATAAATATGATCAAACGTGTGGATAACTATCAAGTTATCCCTATTAAATTATGTGAATAAGATATTATTTATCCACAAGTGATTTTCTCAGAACCCCGTTCTTGTTTTTAAATTTAAAATGAATGCCTTATAGCTTGTGGATAAATGCTTTTGAATTTAAAATGGGGTTTTAAATTTAAAGTATTGTTTAGCTTTTTAGCTTTATATTTTTGCTGTTATACAGCACTACAAAAATCGATAACGACGCATTATTCTGGTTGGTTGGTTATTTTTATCCAATATTAAAAAAAGAATTTTAAATTAATTATTTATATATCCATTGTAGTTTTATTTAATAGTAAGCGTGGAACATATTCCGGTTGGAAATTAGGAGTTGTAGTTAAACTACACAATTGATTTAATAATCAAGTGAATCTTCATTTTTTAATTTGAAATCATCAGGTTATACCTGCTGTTTAGATCAGGCTAGGAAGGGACATGCAGATGTTCTAGGTTGAAAATAGAAAAAATAGCCTTGATAAAATGCTGTAAAAAAAAGCGCCTGATGGCGCTTTTTTAGCGCTTAACGCTCTATGGTGTCAGGATAATCTTGCGGCAGTCTTCTTCACGTTTATCAAAAATACGATAGCCTTCCGCTGCTTGTTCCAGCTTCATGCGGTGAGTAATAATCAGGTCTGGTGAAAGATCACCATTTTCAATATGTTCCAGTAATTGTGGCAGGAATTTATGTACGTGGGTCTGTCCCATTTTAAAGGTCAGACCTTTATCAAATGCATCGCCGAACAGGAAACCATGAATTGGACCGGCATAAACTCCCGGCACACTGACCACACCGCCACGGCGCACTGCTGCAATACATTGTCTCAGGACAGAACCACTCGAGCCTTCTAATTTTAAGTTGGTCATTACAGTTTCCAGCATGCTGCCTTTGGCTTCGAAACCTACGGCATCAATTACCGCATCGACCCCCCGATAGCCTGCCGTATTTTGGATAATAAATTCGGCTGCATCTACTTCATCAAAGTTGACCGGAATCGCGCCATAGGTCTGATGAGCAAAGCGCAAGCGGTAAGGATGATGGTCGACCATAAAGATCTGTTCGGCACCGAGCATTCGCGCGCAGGCAGCCGCAAGCAGACCGACAGGACCGGCACCATAAATGGCCACACTGGAACCCCGACCAACTTGGGCATTGGTCACGGCCTGCCAGGCGGTTGGCAGAATATCGGTCAGGAATAATACTTTTTCATCAGGCAGGGAACCTGGTACTTTAAAGGGCCCGACATTGCCTTTGGGAATGCGTACATATTCGGCCTGACCGCCCGGCACCCCGCCATACAGATGGCTATAACCAAACAGTGCTGCCCCCGGTGGAATCTGTTTTTTATTAATAATTGCACCGCGTCCGCTATTGGTATTTTCGCAGGCTGCGGTGAGTTCATGCTCACAGAAAAAACAGTGTCCGCATGCAATCACAAAGGGAATAATCACCCGGTCGCCTTTTTTCACCGATGTGACTTCAGGGCCGACTTCTTCAACCACGCCCATAAATTCATGACCGAAAATATCGCCTTGTTCGGTTGCTGGAATTTTCCCACGATAAAGATGCAGATCTGAGCCACAGATGGCGGTGGCCGTTACTCTAAGAATGACATCATCTGCTTCCTGAATGACCGGATCAGGAACGGATTCAACTCGTACATCGCGAGTACCGTGATAAGTAAGAGCACGCATGCGGATTTCCTCTCTCTAGTTCAACATTAAACAGACTCAAATCAAGACTGCTGAAAATTAAAAAACACTTGTATTAGAGCCCCAGGATGCAAGCTGACGCTGTAAATTAATGTATGAAAAAAGCCACTCGACTGTTTAAAAAATAAACTTATATTGGATTTGCGTAATTCGCTTCAAAATGTGTCGAATAGGCAGGAGAGAACAAGATCAAAGAACCATCTAGAAATAGATGAAAAAATACAGACAAGAAAAAACAGCTGAAAACATCAACAACAGGGAATAAAAAAAGAGATGAGTAACACTACTTACTCATCTCTCTGGTCTAGGATTTTACTGAAAGCGCTTTAGAAAGACTGCTCTAGCGTTTCCAGTTCCATCATCAGTTCCAGCATCTGTTCCTCGGCTGTTTCCAGTTTGGCCTTTAGCTCGGTTTGTTCATTCATCAGTTTCAGCAAGTCATTTTTACGTGAGGCATCATATAAGGCACTGTCTCCAAGCAAGCTTTCAATTTCAGCCAGTCGCGGTGTCAGCTTTGCAATCTGTACTTCGCATTTTTCAATATTCTTGCGAATCGGGCGGCTCAGTTCCCGCTGGCGTGCAGCTTCCTTACGCTGTGCTTCTTTATCCAGTTTGGAAATGCTTGCTTTGACTTCAACCTGAGATTTCACCGGTTCGGCCGGCTTTTGCCCATTTTTGATCATTTCGATCCGGGCCTGGCGTAACCAGTCGGCATAAGCGCTCAGATCGCCATCAAATTCACGGCACTGGCCATTATGTACCAGCAGCAATTCGTCACAGACGCTGGCAATCAGTTGGCGTTCATGCGACACCAGAACCACAGCACCCTGAAAATCCTGCAAAGCCATGGTCAGCGCATGACGCATATCCAGGTCTAAATGGTTGGTTGGCTCATCCAGAATCAGCACGTTTGGACGCTGCCAGACAATCAATGCCAAAGCCAGACGGGCACGCTCACCGCCCGAGAAACTTTCACTCGGGGTGTCCATACGTTCGCCGCTAAAACCGAAGCTACCCAGGAACGACCGCAGGCTGGCCTCACTGATTTTCTTGTCGGCAATACGGGCCAGTTGTAACATCGGGCTGGCAGTGCCATCCAGGGCATCCATCTGATGTTGGGCAAAATAACCAATATTGAGCAGTTCCGAGTCTTTGCGCAGACCCTGAAGCAATTTTAAGTCACCGACCAGCGATTTAATCAGCGTCGATTTACCGGCGCCATTCATCCCGAGCAGGCCAATCCGGCTGCTTGGCGTGATCTGTAAATTGACATTGGTCACAATCAGCTTGTCGCCATAACCAATATCGGCATGTTCCAGTTGCAATAAGGGTGAACTCATTTTGGTCGGTTCACGGAAACTGAAGGTAAACGGCGTATCGACATGCGCAGCAGACAGTTCCTGCATCCGTTCCAGCTGTTTGATCCGGCTTTGTGCCTGTTTGGCCTTGGTGGCTTGTGCTTTAAAACGGTCAATATATTTTTGCAGATGTGCACGGGTTTCCAGCTGCTTTTCATAAGCCTGTTGCTGCTGCGCCAGACGTTCACTACGGGTACGTTCGAAGGTCGAGTAGTTACCGGTATATAAAATCAGTTCCTGATTTTCGATATGTAAAATATGGTCGGTAATTGCATCGAGGAAATCCCGATCATGCGAAATCAGCACCAAGGTGCCTTCATAGGCTTTGAGCCAGTCTTCAAGCCAGAGAATTGCATCCAGATCCAGATGGTTGGTCGGTTCATCGAGAAGCAAGAGGTCTGAACGGCTCATCAGGGTACGTGCCAGATTTAGGCGCATGCGCCAGCCACCAGAAAAACTGGAGACATCCAGTTGTGACTGATGTTCAAAGAAGCCCAGACCGGCCATCAGTTGCGAGGCTTTGGCCGGTGCAGAATAGCCTGAAATTTCATCAAAACGGCCATATAAATGGGCCAGTTCGGCATCATCCAGCTGATCGGGTTGATCCAGTTTTTGCTGGATATCCCAGTATTCTTCATCGCCGGACAAGACGAAATCAATGGCTTTCATATTTAAGGCTTTAATTTCCTGCGCCATATGTGCCACGGTCCATACCGCCGGACGGGTCAATGAACCGGTATCCGATTCCATACCGCCGAGCAAGGCTGAAAACAGGGTCGATTTCCCGGCACCATTGACACCGGTTAGGCCAATCTTCCATCCTGGGTGTAACTGCATCGACGCTTTTTGAAATAAAACACGTCCACCGCGACGTATAGATAACTGGTCTAACTGAATCATTGAGAAATCAAGGCTAAGAAATAAGATGCGCCTATTCTAAAGGAAAGCCCTGTGAAAATGAAAAATCTTGCGGCTTTTACTGAAATGAGTCGGTTTTAAACTTTTTTAATTTATATATTATGAACATATAAATTGACTATTGGCTCTATTTTCATTCTGCACAGTTGTTTATAGTAGAAGCTGAATAAGCAAAAAATATAATAGAGTAAAATAAAAATGAAAAAGGGATTTTTAGTTTTATCTGCACTGGGTTTACTGGTCTCGACTCCAGCTTATGCCAAAGTAAATATCTGTGTGTTTGATCTGCTGGGCAAGTCTGGCGAATCTTTTAAACTCATGGAGGAATGGGCCTTGGCTGCAAAAAACTGGGGAGCAGAGATTCAACTGCTGAGTTATCAGGATGAAGCCAAAGTTGATCAGGATGCCAAGGCCGGAAAATGTGCCGGCTTCTATATGACCTCCATGCGGGCACGTGCCTATAACAAGTTTGCCGGCTCCATCGATGCGATTGGCGGGGTGCCGAATAACGACATTGCCATGAAAGCCATCAGCTACGTGCTGGACAAACGCAACAGCAAGCGCCTGACTACCCAGATGGGCAAGGAAAAATTTGAAGTGGCCGGTATCGGACAGATTGGGCCGGCTTATATTTTTGTTCGCGATCGTGGGCTGAATAAACTGGAACAGGTAAAAGGCAAGAAATTTGCTGTACTGCATTATGACTATGCACAAAAAATCATGGTCAACCGGATTGAAGCAGTACCGGTAATGTCGGAAATTTCCAATTTCATCCGCAAGTTTAATCAGGGTGAAGTCGATATTGTGGCGGCCCCGGCCTATGCCTTTAAACCGCTCGAACTAGAAAAGGGTCTGGGCAGTAAAGGCGCCATGATTAATTTCCCGGTAGTGAATGTTACCGCCGACCTGATCATTCGTCAGGATCATTTTCCTGAATCCTTCGCAGTGCAATCCAGAGACTGGTTCGTGAAACAGTTGCCGCGCAGTTTTGCCATGGTGAAGCGGATGGAAGCGGAAATTCCAAATAAATATAAGTTGAACTTGAGCCGTGAAGATCGCATTGCCTATCAGAAGATTTTACGCGAAGGCCGTATCGATTTAACCCGGCAGGGAATTTATGATCCCGACATGATGACGGTATTAAAACGTGCCCGCTGTACTGTAGAAAGAACCAATTTTGAATGTTCAATTGGGGGTGAATAAGGCTTAATGATGTATATCTTTGTAACTCTAACCAATTAAATGTAATTATAAGAAACAGCAGCCAAATATTAAAAATTTGATATTTAAGTGAATTTTATAATGTAACTGAAGCATCATTAGCCGATTTATCTTTATAGGCCAAAATACTGCATTAAATTGGAGTAAATGCTCTATTTTTTTTAATTAAACTTGCTTAATATTTGAGCCGTGTATGGACACTCAGCAAACAACAAGATTTCAAAGGATAATACAATGAAAAAAGCACTCTTATCATTGGCTGCATTTTCTACATTTGGTTTTGCTAATGCAGTGCATGCAGAAAAAGTCGATATCTGTGTGTTTGACTTACTCGGTAAATCCGGCGAGTCGTTCCAGATGGCGCAAGAATGGGCATTGGCTGCCAAAGGCTGGGGCGCAGAAATCAATCTGATTGCGCGTCAGGATGAAGCTGTGGCCGACAACGATTTTAAGGCCGGCAAATGTGATGGCGTATTTATGACGGCCATGCGTGCCCGCCAATACAATAAATTTGCCGGTTCTATCGATGCACTGGGCGGTGTGCCGAGTAATGCGATTGCCCAGCGCGCGATCAGTTTTACTTTGGACAAACGTAATGCCAGCAAAATGGTCAGTAATATAGGCGGCAAAAAATACGAAGTTGCTGGTATTGCGCCGCTCGGTTCAGCTTTCATTTTTGTCCGTGATAAGAGCATCAGTTCGATTGAAAAAGCGGCAGGTAAAAAATTCGCGGTACTCGGCTATGACGATGCCCAGAAAATCATGGTGCAACGTGTCGGTGCACAGGCAGTAATCTCCGATGTATCCAATTTTGTGGCCAAATTTAACAATGGCCAGGTAGATATGGTCGGGGCACCAGCCTATGCCTATAAACCGCTGGAAATTTATAAAGGCATCAGCAATAACGGTGCGATGTTCAATTTCCCGGTGCTGCATGTGACCTCTGATTTTGTTATTCGTCCGGAAAAATTCCCGGACGGTTTTGGACAAAAATCACGTGACTGGTTTATTAAAAACCTGCCAAAGAGCATGGCCATGATCAACCGTCTCGAAGCCGGTATTCCGTCAAAATATAAAATGAATCTGAGTGCTGAAGATAAACTCAAGTATCAAAAAATGTTGCGTGATGGCCGCATGGACATGACCAAACGTGGCATCTATGATGCCAGCATGATGTCGGTGTTAAAACGCGCACGCTGTTCTGTCGATAAAGCCAACTTTGAGTGTTCATTGCCGGGCGAGTAATTTGATTTTTAAAGAAAAAGCTTAGACAAGTCTAAGCTTTTTTTTATGGTTGAAGCGGGGCAGATCAGCCATTGTAGCGCTGATAAAAAAGCTTAAGCTTGATATAAAAGGTTGATATAAAAACAATTTGATATAGCTGAACATCGTAATAACAAAAACAAGGCATAAGGACATTAGAATGATGCAGAAAACATGGAAAATACTGGCATTGGCTACAGCGACATTTGCTGTTTCAGGTCTGGTGCAGGCCAAACAGGTGATGTGCGTATTTGATCTGGTGGGCAAAAATGGTGATGTGTATAGCGTCATGAAAGATTATCAGCTGGCAGCGAAAAACTGGGGCGCTGATATTGAGCTGCGGGTCAATACCAATGAAGCCGTCGTTGCAGAAGACTTTAAAGCCGGTAAATGTGATGGAATCAGTGTCACCGGAATGCGCGGGCGTCAGTTCAACAGTTTTACCGGTTCACTGGATGCAATTGGGGCAATTCCAGATCTCAACCTGGCGGTTAAAGTCATGCAGGGACTGGCGAGTCCGACTTTTGCCAAACATATGCTAAATGGTAAATATGAAGTGGTGGGGGTCATTCCTGTCGGTGATGCTTTCCTGTTGGTGAATGACCGTAGTATTAATACTGTGGCTAAAGCCGCAGGTAAAAAAATCGCGGTACTCGACTATGATGAAGCACAAAAAATCATGGTCCAGCAGGTCGGTGCTCAGGCGGTCAGTGCCGATGTTACCAACTTTGGTGCCAAGTTTAACAATGGTCAGGTCGATATCATTGGTGCACCTGCTGCGGTATTTAAACCGCTGGAGCTGCATAAAGGTTTAGGAAGCAAAGGCGCAATTGTGAATTATCCGGTGTTGCAGGTCACGGGCAATATCATTATCCGTCCCGATAAATTCCCGGCAGGCTATGGACAAAAATCACGTGAATGGGTGAGAAGCCAGTTGCCGCGTGCCTTTGGTATTTTGGGTAAAATGAAAGCCGATATTCCTGCAAAATACTGGATGGATATTCCTGCTGCAGATAAACCGGGTTATCAGAAAATGATGCGTGATTCCCGCATCAATCTGACTCAGCGCGGTGTTTATGACAAGCGCATGATGAAACTACTATGGCAATTCCGCTGTAAACAGAATCCACAAAACTTCGAATGTGCATTACAGGATGAGAACTATAAATAATCCTGATAAAATTACTCTGATTTGACTTTTAATCTGTAGAGACTGACCATATATTGAGTATGCTATACTTCAATATGGTCTTTTCTTTTTAAAGACATGCCATTCAACAGAGGAATCCGCCATGAATGCTCAAGCGCTTGTGCTCACCGACAATGCCGCAAATAAAGTACGCCAGTTGCGTGACAGTGAAGGTAACCAAGACTTAATGCTCCGTGTCTATGTGACCGGTGGCGGCTGTTCAGGTTTCTCTTATGGTTTTAACTTTGCAGAAAGCCAGAATGAAGATGATGCAGAATTTGCCAACGGCGATGTCAAAGTCCTGGTCGACTCACTCAGCTACCAGTATCTGGTCGGTTCGGTAGTCGATTATTTAGAAGGGCTGGAAGGTTCACGCTTTGTGGTGCAAAACCCGAATGCAACCACCACCTGTGGTTGTGGATCTTCCTTCTCGATCTAGACAAGCGCAACAAAAAAGTCCTCTTGATGAGGACTTTTTTTATATCTGCAGCGTACTTAGCTTTCCAGTTTTACCGCTTCGAGCAAGTCAAAGATGACGCTCGTTACATCCTGACTCAGATCGCGATTATTAAAAATTTCATAGGCGCTAATGGTGATATCGGTATCACTTGGCAGCAGACGCTGTTCTTCTTCAATCAGGTCATTGATCGGCAATAGGGTCTGTTTGACTTCCAGATGTAAAATATCTTTATATTCCACATTTTCATCGTCCAGTTCAATCAGCTGTTCATTGAAATACGGCAATAAAATCGCATGAAGATGCGGTTGCAGGTTCTCGATATCAAAGATCTCGATATCACGAGTTTCATCAATCGTACTAATGTGGTCATTTACTTCAATTAAAATATGGTAGTAACTCACATGAATCTCCAAAGATGGCCTGAACGATGTAGCCGTTCACAATAACATGAAATCAGAATAGAGTGTTTTTTATAACACTTATATACTTAAATTAATTAAGGGATTAGCAGGGAATAGCTTAACGGTTATAA
This sequence comes from Acinetobacter sp. KH_038, assembly GCF_057839405.1. NCBI lineage: Bacteria > Pseudomonadati > Pseudomonadota > Gammaproteobacteria > Moraxellales > Moraxellaceae > Acinetobacter > Acinetobacter sp. KH_038. The sequence goes on from NZ_CM174489.1 coordinate 15,513, forward strand.
AGCAGGGTCTTGTCTGCTGGTCTTAACTGGAACTGTTGCAGGTTTTGTTGTGCCAGTACCGGATACATCAGAGCCTCAGGATCATCGTGATGATACAGGCCCAGGGCATGTCCGAGTTCATGGGCCAGCGTCAGGCGCAGATCATCTTCTGCATCAAACTGGTAAATATGAATTTGATGCCCCATAAATACCCCTTTATGAAATTCGCGCGCAGGAAAACGTTGCTGGGCCTGAACGATATTCTGCTGATGATTTTCAAGATTGTGCTGGTATCTGGAAACATCCAGATTAAAGGAGTGTTGCTGTTCCTGGAAATACTGCGCTTCCCGTTTAAAATTTTCCGATTTACGCTGTAAAGCCTGAACTTCATAGTCTAACTGTTGATGTTCATTCGCCGATAAATTCGGCTGCCGGCGTCGTTGTTCTAAGCTCTGAAATTCATGATGAATCTGATCTCTTTGCTGGATCAGGCGTTGCTGCTGGCTGACCAGATGCTGATGGGAGGCTTCCAGATTTTTGACCTGGCGATGATACTGGGCTTCATCTGCCAGCAACTGTTTTTCGACTTTCTTTAAGGCATCATATTCCTGTTGCCGTTGATCATAAATCAGGTGAATACTCAGTTGAGCATTTTCATCATAGACCATCAAATCATCACGATTCGTTCCCTGATGCCAGATCTCGATGGCTTCCTTGCTCAGTTGAATGACCTGATCTTTACTCAGCCCAAAGCCTACATCCACCTGTTCGACCTTGAAGCGTAAGCGTGTGTCAAAAGGATGGCTGAGCCGGTCTGCCAGCGAGTTGTAGCGCAATTGTGGATGGGTTTTGATCTGCATCTGCATATAGGCAGACACGATTAACCCAACAATGACCAGACAGAGTAGAAGGCGCATATTGTTATCAAGATGCTTATTTTTAAAAAATATAGCTTAATTTTAAGGCATTTCCCATGCTTATTTGCCTTCCTGCTCAGCTTTTGGATAAAGTCCTAATTCGGCCAGAGCCTGCTGCAAAATTTTCAGGCGAATTGCCGGATCCATATGACTTTGCATTTGCATATTCAGGGAAAATGCCACGCTGTCAGCTTGGGGTGTTTCGATCCAGCCGGTGAGCCAGCCGACTTGCGGTTCTAGATCCATACCCCAGCCGGATTTGGCATAGAGTCGATAACCCTGTGTTTCCTGTAGCAGTAACATGGCTTTCACCTGCTGCTGAACCTGAGGATCAAAGGCCAGTTGTTCCCGGGCCAGAGCAGCGGCAAATTCGACTTGCTGTTTCGGGGTAATTTTTAAAGGGCCGACCAGCCAGAAGTTGTCGACCTGCTGCCCAATCTGCTGATTGCCGAATTTGATCCGTTGCACTTCCTGTTGCATCAGTTCCAGACCAATACGACGCGCCAGTTCCTGATAGACCGGTACAGCAGAGGCCTGCATGGCTTCGGCCAGGGTCATGTCTTTTTCCCAGGCGGTAAAACTGCGTTTTTTGCCATCCCATTTAAAGATTTCATTGGCAGTGGCTTTGCCATGTTGCAGACCAATCAGGGCATTGAGCATTTTAAAGGTAGAGGCGGGTACATATTCGCTATCGGCACGACTTAAATCATTACCATAGACCTGGATTTGCTGATCACGTTGAATCAATAAAACCCCAGAACTTTGTGCCTGATCAAATAATCTGGCAATCGCCTGTTTAGATTGCATTGCAGTCGTTTGAGATGCAGCAGGTACCACAGGCAGGCTGCAGGCGGTCAGGCTCAGGCTAATGAGTAAAGGCAAAAAAATTAGAATTTTCATGGTTGATGCTATTGTCATGTTGGATTTAACTTAAACAGCTTTGCCTGAAAATACGATCGATTTTTGGTAATTTTACTTTTATTCTTTCAAATTTAGGCATAAAAAAACCGCGCTTTCGCGCGGTTTTTCAGTTAAAGCGACAAATTATTTTTTGTCATCTTTTACTTCAGTGAATTCAGCATCTACAACGCCGTCATCAGCTTTTTGCTGTTGTTGACCAGCATCACCACCGAATGCATTCGGGTCAAAACCTTGCGCACCGCCTTGGCCTTGCGCTGCTTCATACGCACGTTGCGTGATCGGCATGATGATGTTTTGCAACGCTTCAGTCTTCGCTTTGATTTCTTCAACGTCATTTTCTTTAGTTGACGCTTCAAGCTCAGCAACCGCAGTTTCAATTGCAGTTTTTTCCTCTGCAGTCACTTGTTCACCAAGATCTTTTACTGCTTTTTGAGCAGAAGAAACCAGTGCATCCGCTTCATTACGTGATTTTGCCAGTTCTTCAAACTTGCGGTCTTCTTCAGCATTCGCTTCAGCATCACGGATCATCGCTTCAATTTCAGCATCGCTCAAACCTGAGTTTGCTTTAATTTGAATTGATTGTTCTTTACCTGTGCTCTTGTCTTTCGCAGACACTTTCAAGATACCGTCAGCATTGATGTCGAACGATACTTCAATTTGTGGCACACCACGTGGCGCAGGCGGGATATCGCCCAACTGGAAATTACCCAACAGTTTGTTTTGCTGAGCCATTTTACGTTCACCTTGGTAAACCGAAATGTCTACAGCAGGCTGGTTGTCCGCAGCAGTTGAGAACACTTGAGATTTCTTCGCAGGAATCGTGGTGTTTTTCTCGATGATTGCTGTTAACACGCCGCCCATGGTTTCGATACCCAGTGTCAACGGTGTTACGTCAAGCAGAAGTACGTCAGTTTTGTCACCTGAAAGTACCGCACCTTGAATCGCAGCACCCATTGCAACTGCTTCGTCCGGGTTCACGTCTTTACGTGGCTCTTTACCGAAGAATTCTTGTACTTTTTGTTGTACAAGTGGCATACGTGATTGACCACCTACCAAAATTACGTCAGAGATGTCAGAAGTCGAAAGACCAGCATCTTTAAGCGCAATCTTACATGGCTCAATAGTACGCGCAACCAGGTCAGCAACCAGGCCTTCTAGTTTCGCACGTGTTACGTTGATCACTAAGTGTTTAGGACCAGTCGCATCAGCAGTGATATACGGCAGGTTGATTTCAGTTGCATTCGAAGATGAAAGTTCGATCTTCGCTTTTTCAGCCGCTTCTTTTAAACGTTGAAGTGCAAGAGGATCTTGTTTCAGGTTGAAGTTTTGTTCTTTTTTGAACTCTTCAACCAGGAATTCGATTAATGCGTTATCGAAGTCTTCACCACCCAGGAAGGTATCACCGTTGGTAGACAATACTTCGATTTGCTGGTCGCCATCAAGATCCGCGATTTCAATGATTGAAACGTCGAAAGTACCACCACCCAAGTCGTAAACCGCAATTTTACGGTCGCCTTCTTTCTTGTCCATACCGAACGCAAGTGCCGCAGCAGTTGGTTCGTTGATGATACGTTTAACTTCCAGACCTGCAATTTTACCTGCATCTTTAGTCGCTTGACGCTGCGCATCATTGAAGTAAGCAGGAACTGTAATCACCGCTTCAGTCACTGTTTCGCCCAGGTAATCTTCCGCAGTTTTCTTCATCTTTTTCAAGATTTCAGCAGAAACCTGTTGTGGCGCCAGTTTCTTGTCATTAACGTCTACCCACGCATCACCATTGTCAGCTTTGATGATTTTGTAAGGAACCAAACCGATATCTTTTTGTACTGCTTGGTCTTCATAACGACGACCGATCAAACGCTTGATTGCGAACAATGTATTTTTCGGATTTGTCACTGCCTGACGTTTTGCAGATTGACCAACCAGAATCTCGCCATCTTTGTAGGCAATGATTGATGGGGTAGTACGCGCGCCTTCAGCGTTTTCGATTACTTTAACTTTGTCGCCTTCAAGTACTGCAACACATGAGTTTGTAGTACCTAAGTCAATACCAATGATTTTAGCCATTTGGATGTTTCCTCAAAAATTCTTTTATTCCCAAATTTTTCCCTTTATCAAAGGGAAGTTAAAAGGGATTTACTTGTTATCCGATATGAGAGCCGTTCGACTTTTTTCAAGTAAAATTTTTAAAAAATTTCACAAACTCCCGAATTTATTTGGCTTAAGCGCCAACCATAACCATGGCAGGACGCAATAAGCGACTATTCAGCGTGTAACCTTTTTGCAAAACAGTCCCAATTTCATTGGCTTTGGCATTTGGATCAATTCCGACAGCCTGATGCAGGTCAGCGTTAAAACCGTTATCGGTATCTACTGCCACCACCCCAAATTTCTCTAAGGTATGCAATAAAGATTTTAGGGTCAGTTCCACCCCTTCACGTAATGGAGTTTGCTCATCACCTGCCGCAACAATTGCACGTTCCAGGTTGTCGACGGTTTCTAAAAGCTCTTTAGAGAACTTTTCTAAAACTGTATCTTTATGCTTTTCAGATTCACGCTGAATACGTTCCACACTTTTCTGTGCTTCATAGACTGCATTGGCTGTACGTGCTTTTTCTAGCTTTAAATCGCCTTCAAGTTGCGCAATCTGCTCTTGCAAAGATTCAACGGAAACTTCTGCCTGCTCGGTTTCAGCTTGAGTTTGCGCTGTATCCTGTTCCGCTTGCTCTTGCTCAAGTTGTTGAGCTTGCTCGTTTTGCTCAGTCGCCATTGATTTACTCCGTTTAAATGGGTTCTTAAACATGTACAGTCCTTAGGCCTCAGTGTTCACTGCGTTAATGCTGAACTGCCATGGTTGTGAAGTTCTTGATTACCTAAAGAAATCGGGGCAGGGTGTAAAAATTCAAGCGTCGACCCAGATTAAATTTAAGATTTATGCGAAATCTTCACTAAAGCGGGTAGGTCAAGCAGACAACAGCAAGCGGTTTAACCAGAAATCTACTGTACTGCCTAAAAAAATCAGGCTCAGCTGAATCCAGAAAAAGCCATATTTTTAGCTTTATGAGCTTGCTTGGGTGTAAATGTAGAAGCTTAATAGATTGAAAATAAATATAAAAAATTAAAAATCGTATTTTTGAATAAATTTAATAATTTTAATCTGTTTTAAATATTGGTAAAAAAACGACATGATGTTCCTATAAACAGCGACCTTGTTCAGAAGAGAGAGCCGAACCAGGTTGCTGTTGCCCTATTTAAGCTTGCTTTTTCAGGCTGAGTTCCCCCAAGACTCAGCTTTTTTTTGCCTGAATATTTATTAGACATAAAAACGATTAATATCTAAACAATAAAGTATTTCTCAATAGGTGAAATTTTGATTAATATTTATTCCAGATTCTATCGCTGTAGTTTCTTCTTATTTTGAAATGTGTTTTCGTGGCTTATCTTTTTCTCTAAGATAAGCCTTTTTTTTAGCTAAAATTTAGCATTGCTGATCGGCTGAAACTGAAAATTATGGCTTGGCGGATAAATCCGCTATGTATATAAAAATACTGGTGACCAAATCAGCTTGATGAAATTTTTCCATAAAAAAAAGCCCGATACAGGCTTTTCAGTAGAAGGTTGTGCTAAGGAATCAGTCGCGACGATCACGTGGACGTTGTTGCTGCTGTTGCCGTCGGTTTTCGTTCCAGCGTGAGTTAGGTGAACGGTTTGGCTGTGCTTTTTTTGCACGCTGATCGCTTGCACGTTTACGGTCTTGCTCTTGGCGACGTTTGCGTTCTGCTTCAGCCTGTTTTTGCCGTTGGCTCATGATGTTTTTACGCTGCTGTTCCTGACGTTGACGCTCCAGCTGGCTTTTACGTCGGTCCAATTCCAGCTGTCTTTTACGATCCTGCTCCCAGTTACGACGTTGTACTTCCTGTTTACGTCGATCCAGTTCAAGGCGTTTACGCTGTTGTTCATATTCCCAACGCTGCCGATCATAGCGACGCTGTTGCTCATAACGCCGATCCTGTTCATAGCGACGGTCATAACGCTGATCATAACGGCCGTCATAATAGCCACCATCTTCAGGAAAAGCGACACAGCCTACAGCCAAAAATGCAGTTGCCAACGACAGAGCTATAATTTTACCAGCCATAGGCAGTCTCCCAATTTACAATAAAAAAAATATACTTAAGCTCGCAAAAGTGCGTCAAAAATATCATTTAAACTGTCAATGACATCTTCTATAAAGCAGGGTAACGTATTGGCTAAAACTGTATGTACATAGATATTGAGACTTCTATAAGAATATGGTCACTAAAATACTAATCGTGTAGAAACTATGAAGAATTAAGAGAATAAGGACTAAAAATAATGACTCTGAATCATCCAGTACTGAAAACTGTAATGGAAAAAGGACAAGGGCCGGCAGCCCGGATGCTGGACCGCTTACCTGGTATTGCACAAGATGCATTGGTTAAGGCCCTGGATTATCCTCATCTCTATCCTGATTTAGATCCCATGGTCAAATGCCTGATGGCAATCCAACTTAAACAGGGGCATGGCAGCTTCTTGAGTGAAGATGTTGCACAGGCACGGACTGTATTTGATGCCCGCATGAAAACTATTCAGGCCAAGCCGACTGCAGTTAAAATGGTAGAAGACCTGCGTCTGCCTTTACAGAGCGGTACTATTTTTGCCCGGCATTATCATCCTGCACCGCAGAAAAAGTTACCGATGGTGATTTTTTATCATGGCGGGGCCTTTATGGTGGGTGGTCTGGACAGCCATGATGAATTCTGCCGGTTACTGGCAGTACACGCCAAAGTACAGGTACTGAGTGTGGCCTATCCGCTGACTCCGGAATTCAGTCCGCTGCAGATCGTGCAGGTCTGTGAAGATGCCTTGGCCTGGGCGCATCAACATAGCAAACAGCTGAAAGTCTATAAAAACCGGATTGCTGTGGCGGGAGACAGTGCCGGTGGCAATCTGGCGACAGTGGTGGCCCAGCGCAGTGCCGGAAAATCCTATGCGGCACATGCCCAGTTGCTACTTTATCCGGCAGTTGATTTTAAAAGCCGTCATCCATCTTTCTATGCTTATAAAGATGGTCTGGTCTTGTCCGAGCAGGATATTGATCTGGTGACTTTGATGTATGCAGAAACCCACCAGATTGCACTGGATGACCCACTGATTTCACCCACTTATGGTGAATTACGTAACTTGCCACCTGCCTATGTGATTACTGCACAGCATGATGTTTTACATGATGAAGGCTCTATCTATGCACATAAATTACGTCAACATGGGGTAAGGGTGCATTATGCTGACTATACCGATCAGGCGCATGGTTTTATCAATTTAACCCCTATTTCCCGTCGTGCTAAAAAATATGTAATCGAGATCAGCAAGGGCTTTCGTAAATTTTGGGATAAACGTAACTAAAGCCAGCGCATTGATGCAAAAGGGTGTTGCTCATCATTGCAACCCCTTTTTATAGCTGGCTTGATTGCCTGTTAGGACTTGGTTGCAATCTTTGCTTCAGGAAAAATCAGGTTAAATTTGGGTACATAAAAGCTTTGTAGCAACTTGGCCTTAGAAAAGTCTGGAAATATATTATCGGCATCTTGCCATTCTACCTGGGACAGCTTGGACAGGTGGCCGCGAAACTGTGGACTGAACTGAAAGCGCTGACCTTTCCAGGCTTGCTGGATCTTGAGCATAGAGGCTGGAATATGATGACTATTAATATAGAACTTGCGTGCAGATTTGGTTTTTTTTAGCCGGATACTCATGCGCTGGTGCTGATGCTGAACATGACACAGCACTTCCTGATCCTTTTCCTGCCATTCAAATTGCGCATGTTCTTTGGGAATTCCCCATAAATGCTGGCCATGTACTACAGATTCGTGGGTAGATACATAAATTTTAGCAATAGAACTCAAACGTCGTTTACTAATTAAAGGATGATCCAGGATCAGCAGTTCATCATAAGGGCCAATCGGCGACGAGTGATAACGCACCAATAACACTTGAATCATACGACCCAGTGGAGACGGGGCGATACGGAACTGTTTGGCTTGTTCAATAAAACCTGGGGTCAACCAGTAATTCAGAATAAATCCCTCACCTTGTAAATGCCAAGGGGGAAACTGGTGGATAGTTTGCTCCTGTAATGTATGTTCCATTCTTATTCTCTTGTGTTTAGTCAGCAGGTCACTGCATTATGGGCTATAAAAGATTAATATATAGTCATTCACAACCATTACTTGTAAGTAGATGAGTTAAAAAATGTTAAAGAAATCATTATATGCGATCGCAGTTGCTGCAATCAGTTTGCCCAGCTTTGCCGCCAATACCATTATTGAGATGAAGACTTCATCAGGAAATATTGAAATTGAGCTGTTCAATGACCAGGCACCAGTCTCGGCAAAGAACTTTGAAGACTATGTAAAAAGTAACTTCTATAAAGACACCATCTTTCACCGGGTGATTCCAGGTTTTATGGTGCAGGGTGGTGGCTTTGATGTAAACATGCAGGAAAAGGCCAATACAAAAGCCCCAATCAAAAATGAATCGTCAAATGGTCTGCAAAATAAACGCGGTACTTTAGCCATGGCCCGTACCAATCAGCCAGATTCTGCACGAGCTCAGTTTTTCGTGAACCTGGTCGACAATAACTTTCTGGATCGTTCTGCCCGAAATGCCGGTTATGCGGTATTTGGTAAAGTCACTAAAGGTATGGACATTGTTGATCAGATTGCCAAAGGACCAACTCGCAACTATGGAATGCATCAAAATGTGCCGGTGACGCCAGTAAAGATCAACAGTGTGAGTATTAAAGCACCGGTTGTAAAAAACTAGCTATAGAATAAAACAGAAATATTTAATTTATATTTCTGTTTTAAAAATATGTACTTATGTAACAATTGGTATAAAATTGAACCAATTTGGTGCATAAAAATAAAACAGTCGTGATCGCTGTGCGTTAAAAGCGCTTGCACGTGTAGGAAATTGCCCTATAATGAGCTCATACCGACGAGATAGACGGAAACGAACGAAGCACGAAGTGCTGAGTTGTTGAGTTTGTCGAAGTCCAGCTTCTGGCACTGACGAGGTGTTAGAAAGATCATTAAGAGATTATGAAGAACAACTTGTGTGGATTTTTACTGGTTGATCGATCGAAATTATTTTCATTGATTGATGGTAGAAATTACTCGAAGTTTATTTGAGAAATATTTGTCAGAAAATTGATGAGCCAAGATTGGTACCCTTTAAAGGTACTACTGATTTTAAACTGAAGAGTTTGATCATGGCTCAGATTGAACGCTGGCGGCAGGCTTAACACATGCAAGTCGAGCGGGGAAAGGTAGCTTGCTACCTAACCTAGCGGCGGACGGGTGAGTAATGCTTAGGAATCTGCCTATTAGTGGGGGACAACATCTCGAAAGGGATGCTAATACCGCATACGTCCTACGGGAGAAAGCAGGGGATCTTCGGACCTTGCGCTAATAGATGAGCCTAAGTCGGATTAGCTAGTTGGTGGGGTAAAGGCCTACCAAGGCGACGATCTGTAGCGGGTCTGAGAGGATGATCCGCCACACTGGGACTGAGACACGGCCCAGACTCCTACGGGAGGCAGCAGTGGGGAATATTGGACAATGGGGGGAACCCTGATCCAGCCATGCCGCGTGTGTGAAGAAGGCCTTTTGGTTGTAAAGCACTTTAAGCGAGGAGGAGGAGCTCTTGGTTAATACCCAAGATGCTTGGACGTTACTCGCAGAATAAGCACCGGCTAACTCTGTGCCAGCAGCCGCGGTAATACAGAGGGTGCAAGCGTTAATCGGATTTACTGGGCGTAAAGCGCGCGTAGGTGGCCAATTAAGTCAAATGTGAAATCCCCGAGCTTAACTTGGGAATTGCATTCGATACTGGTTGGCTAGAGTATGGGAGAGGATGGTAGAATTCCAGGTGTAGCGGTGAAATGCGTAGAGATCTGGAGGAATACCGATGGCGAAGGCAGCCATCTGGCCTAATACTGACACTGAGGTGCGAAAGCATGGGGAGCAAACAGGATTAGATACCCTGGTAGTCCATGCCGTAAACGATGTCTACTAGCCGTTGGGGCCTTTGAGGCTTTAGTGGCGCAGCTAACGCGATAAGTAGACCGCCTGGGGAGTACGGTCGCAAGACTAAAACTCAAATGAATTGACGGGGGCCCGCACAAGCGGTGGAGCATGTGGTTTAATTCGATGCAACGCGAAGAACCTTACCTGGTCTTGACATAGTAAGAACTTTCCAGAGATGGATTGGTGCCTTCGGGAACTTACATACAGGTGCTGCATGGCTGTCGTCAGCTCGTGTCGTGAGATGTTGGGTTAAGTCCCGCAACGAGCGCAACCCTTTTCCTTATTTGCCAGCGGGTTAAGCCGGGAACTTTAAGGATACTGCCAGTGACAAACTGGAGGAAGGCGGGGACGACGTCAAGTCATCATGGCCCTTACGACCAGGGCTACACACGTGCTACAATGGTCGGTACAAAGGGTTGCTACCTAGCGATAGGATGCTAATCTCAAAAAGCCGATCGTAGTCCGGATTGGAGTCTGCAACTCGACTCCATGAAGTCGGAATCGCTAGTAATCGCGGATCAGAATGCCGCGGTGAATACGTTCCCGGGCCTTGTACACACCGCCCGTCACACCATGGGAGTTTGTTGCACCAGAAGTAGGTAGTCTAACCGTAAGGAGGACGCTTACCACGGTGTGGCAGATGACTGGGGTGAAGTCGTAACAAGGTAGCCGTAGGGGAACCTGCGGCTGGATCACCTCCTTAACGAAAGATTGACGATTGGTAAGAATCCACAACAAGTTGTTCTTCATACGATGTATCTGAGGGTCTGTAGCTCAGTTGGTTAGAGCACACGCTTGATAAGCGTGGGGTCACAAGTTCAAGTCTTGTCAGACCCACCACTCTGCAAACTTACAGAAATCAGAAACATTGACTTATTGATAAGCTGGGGACTTAGCTTAGTTGGTAGAGCGCCTGCTTTGCACGCAGGAGGTCAGGAGTTCGACTCTCCTAGTCTCCACCATCATTTAAGACTAAGTTGCTAGATTATAGAATTTAGTAAGTTTAAGCTTATTAACTTCTGTGATTTATCACAGCGTCTAGACCTGACGAAGGCTAGATCAATCATTAACAGAATATATTTGAGTTGAAATAAATTGTTTAAGGCTCAGAACTAAATTGATATTTAAGTATGACACGCAAGTGACATAGTTGAATGGAGATGAAGAACTGAGAAACTAGCGATTAACTGAATCAAGCGTTTTGGTATATGAATCTAATTGAAGCTGTACAGTGATTAAGTTCACGAGACACTAAACTGAATGTTGGTTGATCTACTTGTAGGATCAAGCGACTGTTTGGGGTTGTATAGTCAAGTAATTAAGTGCATGTGGTGGATGCCTTGGCAGTCAGAGGCGATGAAAGACGTGATAGCCTGCGAAAAGCTCCGGGGAGGCGGCAAATATCCTGTGATCCGGAGATGTCTGAATGGGGAAACCCACTTACCATAAGGTAGGTATTGCAACATGAATACATAGTGTTGCAAGGCGAACGAGGGGAAGTGAAACATCTCAGTACCCTTAGGAAAAGAAATCAATTGAGATTCCCTCAGTAGCGGCGAGCGAAAGGGGAAGAGCCCATTAAGTCATATAAGTTCTAGTGGAACGCTCTGGGAAGTGCGACCGTAGACGGTGATAGTCCTGTACACGAAAGGGCTTATATGATGATGTCGAGTAGGGCGAGGCACGTGAAACCTTGTCTGAATATGGGGGGACCATCCTCCAAGGCTAAATACTCCTGACTGACCGATAGTGAACCAGTACCGTGAGGGAAAGGCGAAAAGAACCCCTGTGAGGGGAGTGAAATAGATCCTGAAACCGCATGCATACAAGCAGTGGGAGCCGGCATTGTGTCCGGTGACTGCGTACCTTTTGTATAATGGGTCAGCGACTTATATTCAGTAGCAAGGTTAACCGAATAGGGGAGCCGTAGGGAAACCGAGTCTTAATAGGGCGTTTAGTTGCTGGGTATAGACCCGAAACCAGGTGATCTATCCATGAGCAGGTTGAAGGTTGGGTAACACTAACTGGAGGACCGAACCCACTGTCGTTGAAAAGCCAGGGGATGACTTGTGGATAGGGGTGAAAGGCTAATCAAACTTGGTGATAGCTGGTTCTCCCCGAAAGCTATTTAGGTAGCGCCTCGGACGAATACCATTGGGGGTAGAGCACTGTTTCGGCTAGGGGGTCATCCCGACTTACCAAACCGATGCAAACTCCGAATACCAATGAGTACTATCCGGGAGACAGACTGCGGGTGCTAACGTCCGTAGTCAAGAGGAAAACAATCCAGACCGCCAGCTAAGGCCCCAAAATTATAGTTAAGTGGGAAACGATGTGGGAAGGCATAGACAGCTAGGAGGTTGGCTTAGAAGCAGCCACCCTTTAAAGAAAGCGTAATAGCTCACTAGTCGAGTCGGCCTGCGCGGAAGATGTAACGGGGCTAAAACTATATGCCGAAGCTGCGGATGCATAATTTATTATGCGTGGTAGGGGAGCGTTCTGTAAGCCGATGAAGGTGGATTGAGAAGTCTGCTGGAGGTATCAGAAGTGCGAATGCTGACGTGAGTAACGACAAAGCGAGTGAAAAACTCGCTCGCTGAAAGACCAAGGGTTCCAGTCCAACGTTAATCGGGGCTGGGTGAGTCGACCCCTAAGGCGAGGCCGAGAGGCGTAGTCGATGGGAAATTGGTTAATATTCCAATACTTCTGTGTAATGCGATGAGAGGACGGAGAAGGTTAAGTCAGCCTGGCGTTGGTTGTCCAGGTGGAAGGTTGTAGGCATGCATCTTAGGCAAATCCGGGGTGCTCTATGCTGAGAACTGATAGCAAGCTGTACTTGTACAGTGAAGTGGCTGATACCATGCTTCCAGGAAAAGTCTCTAAGCTTCAGTTACACAGGAATCGTACCCGAAACCGACACAGGTGGTCAGGTCGAGTAGACCAAAGCGCTTGAGAGAACTCTGCTGAAGGAACTAGGCAAAATGGTACCGTAACTTCGGGAGAAGGTACGCTGCTTTTGGTGATGGAACTTGCTTCCTGAGCTGAGAGCAGCCACAGAAACCAGGCCCCTGCAACTGTTTATTAAAAACATAGCACTCTGCAAACACGAAAGTGGACGTATAGGGTGTGATGCCTGCCCGGTGCTGGAAGGTTAATTGATGGGGTTAGCGTAAGCGAAGCTCTTGATCGAAGCCCCAGTAAACGGCGGCCGTAACTATAACGGTCCTAAGGTAGCGAAATTCCTTGTCGGGTAAGTTCCGACCTGCACGAATGGCATAATGATGGGGGCGCTGTCTCCAGCAGAGACTCAGTGAAATCGAATTCGCCGTGAAGATGCGGTGTACCCGCGGCTAGACGGAAAGACCCCGTGAACCTTTACTGCAGCTTGACATTGAACTTTGATCTTACTTGTGTAGGATAGGTGGGAGGCTTTGAAACCGAGACGCTAGTTTCGGTGGAGCCAATCTTGAAATACCACCCTGGTAATATTGAGGTTCTAACTCTGCTCCATAATCTGGAGCGAGGACCATGTCTGGTGGGTAGTTTGACTGGGGCGGTCTCCTCCTAAAGAGTAACGGAGGAGTACGAAGGTGCGCTCAGCGTGGTCGGAAATCACGCGTAGAGTATAAAGGCAAAAGCGCGCTTAACTGCGAGACCCACAAGTCGAGCAGGTACGAAAGTAGGTCTTAGTGATCCGGTGGTTCTGTATGGAAGGGCCATCGCTCAACGGATAAAAGGTACTCTGGGGATAACAGGCTGATACCGCCCAAGAGTTCATATCGACGGCGGTGTTTGGCACCTCGATGTCGGCTCATCTCATCCTGGGGCTGAAGCAGGTCCCAAGGGTATGGCTGTTCGCCATTTAAAGAGGTACGCGAGCTGGGTTTAGAACGTCGTGAGACAGTTCGGTCCCTATCTACCGTGGGCGTTGGAAATTTGAGAGGATCTGCTCCTAGTACGAGAGGACCAGAGTGGACGAACCTCTGGTGTACCGGTTGTGACGCCAGTCGCATCGCCGGGTAGCTATGTTCGGAAGGGATAACCGCTGAAAGCATCTAAGCGGGAAGCCTACCTCAAGATAAGATTTCCCCAGGACTTTATGTCCTCTAAAGAGCCGTTGAAGACTACGACGTTGATAGGTTGGATGTGGAAGTGCAGTGATGCATGAAGCTGACCAATACTAATTGCTCGTGAGGCTTGACTATACAACACCCAAACAGTTGTTGTATAAAGCATCAATTGATTCGATATTCAGCAAAACGACTTGATTCAGTATCTCGTTAGTAAGACAATGTTCAACTCAGATGTACCTGTTAATAACTCATTTGGAAAAAGCATTGGCATACACTGAAAAGTGACTAGATAAGACCAAAGCAAGTATCCATAAACAGTTGTGCTGGCGACAATAGCAAGAGTGAACCACCTGATCCCTTCCCGAACTCAGAAGTGAAACCTCTTAGCGCTGATGGTAGTGTGGGGTTACCCATGTGAGAGTAAGTCATCGCCAGCTCATTATTCGAAACACCCCCTGCATCAGCAGGGGGTGTTTTTTTATGTGCGGGAAAAAGAAAAATAGCGGAAATTATAAATAAAGGTCCAAACTAATGCGCTCTACAACTTTTAAAATATATCCATTTACCTTTCTCTGCTGAATTTAGCTCAAAAACTCTGTATCTTGATTTTAATTTGAACAATAAGTCAGTATGGAGAAGATAATGTTATCGCAATTTAAAATAAAAATTTTACTCAGTTGCTGTGCCTTGGCATTTACTGCCTGTCATGCAGAAAATTCATCTTCTAGTTCTAGTAGTGCTCAACAGGCGACTACAGCAGCCAGCTCTCCTGATTCAGTCTCTTCGCATGTGCAAAAATATAAGGTTGAACAGGTTGCTCAATTTAATGAACCTTGGGCAATAACTACTTTGAATGATGGCCGGCTGCTGATTACTGAGCGCAAAGGAAAATTGCAGCTTTTTGATCCAAAAACCCGGAAAAAAATCGAAGTCAAAGGCATTCCTCAAGTGGCTTATGGTGGGCAGGGTGGCTTAGGTGAAGTGGCTTTACATCCGGATTTTGCAAAGAATCAATGGCTCTATCTGAGTTATGCTGAACAAGGTCAGGGTGGTTATGGTGCTGTGGTGATTCGGGGTAAACTAGATTTAAATCAGGCTACCCCGCAGTTGACCCAAATTGAGCGCATCTGGACTCAAGTACCTAAATTTTCAGGGCAGGGGCATTATGGACACCGCATCGTGTTCGGGCCGGATGCGAAACTCTGGATCAGTTCAGGGGAACGTCAGCAGTTTGATCCTGCACAGGATATGCAGTCTAATGCCGGTAAAATTATTCGCCTGAATCAGGATGGTTCAATTCCTGCAGATAATCCATTTATGAATCAGGGCAAAATTGCTCAGCAGGTCTGGAGTCTTGGACATCGTAATCCTTTAGGCATGGCTTTTGATCCACAAGGACAGCTCTGGGTGATTGAAATGGGTCCCAAAGGTGGCGATGAACTCAATAAGATTATCAAGGCTAAAAACTATGGCTATCCAGTGGTATCTAATGGAGATCACTATGATGGCAAGCCGATACCCGATCACAATACCCGTCCAGAATTTGAAGCACCCGTACTGGATTGGACACCGGTGATTTCTCCTTCAGATCTATTGTTTTATACAGGAAATGTATTCCCACAATGGAAAAATAAAGCGATTACGACCGGTTTATCTTCCAAGGCGATTGTGATTGTAGATACCCGCCCATCTACAGCCAAAGAAGTTCAGCGTCTGGATATGAAAGAGCGGATTCGTGGGGTTGCTCAGGCACAGGATGGTACATTGTGGGTGATTGAAGATGGTTCACGAGCTGGCCTGTTAAAGATGACTGCACCTTAGTCTGTTGCTTGAAAGCTTGTCCTTTAAACAATAGAACTTAAAAGTAGAAGGGTGATTTTAATCACCTGGCTTGATAGCATTTTTTAATATGATCCTGACATAAAAGAAAAGGCCTCCACATACTGTGAAGGTCTTTTCCTATTCTGGCAAAGGTATAATGACTGTTATAGCGATCAGCATCCTGCTCTATGAAGTTTTTTATTTTTCTTAGCAGACTTCCTGTCTGGGTGTGATCTGAATATAGCCTGAAGTAATGCCGCTCAATAGGGCTGTTTGACTGCACCACCTGTAAGTCAATGTCGACATACAAGCTCACTAAAATGGGTTAAGCGTGATGATTCAAGTAAAGCCGAGGCTAAGCTTATGCCGTATTTGAGAAAAATATTATCTTGATTATCATCATCAAGTCATTTGAATAGAGCTGCTATAAAATAATAAACAGGGCATTCTATGTTGAGCATTGAAAGCCTGATCTGAGCTTTGTATTTATCTGTGTACATATAAAGCTATTTTGCCTGTTCTACAAAAGTGTTTGGGGAACAGGGAGAGGAATCTGCTAGAGAGCTGCCCGTGATGTCAACTGAGGAAGCCGAATGATAGTTTGATGCATCCAGATCTTGACCCATGCCTAAAACAAAAAAGCCTCAACATCCTGTTGAGGCTTTTCTGGATTTGCTTCTCAGATCTGACTCCTGTCTAATCTGTCAACGTCCTGTCGATTTGCGCTTTTTATCGTTGTAGTATCGCTTTGCAGACTTCCTGTCTGTCTATGCACTTACTATAGCCTGGTAGAAAAATAACGCATAGCGGCTAAACTCTGCGCTCCATGTAGGCTAAAACCTACACGGCTGTCATCTAGCCATTAAGCACTGACATATTGAATCAGTCTATCCACCACAGTTTTTAAATTTTTATTATCAAATTCATTACCCTGGAAAGAATAATCTTGGTTACGTGCAAAAATGTCCCGAATTTCAATCACGGCATTGGTATCTACTAATCCAAGTTGAGTCCCCACTTGACGAATCTGGTCAATCGAACGTGAACCGTTGGTTGCACCATAGCCAATATAAGCTGCCGGTTTGCCTTGCCATTCTTTGCCCAAATAATCCAGGGCATTTTTCAGGGCAGGGCTGTAGCCATGATTATATTCAGGGGTAATAAAAATAAAGGCATCGCCCAGCGCAATCTTGTCTGCCCAGTCTTGCTGTTTGGGCTGATCATAAATCCCGGTTAATGGCGGATGAGCACCGCTAAAAAGTGGCAGATCCCACTCTTTTAAATCAACAATTTCAATTTCGAGTGTACTAAAAGCATAGCTTTTAATTTCCTGCAGAACCCAGTGGGCCACTTTGAGTGCAGTACGCCCCTCACGTATACTGCCCACCACAATATAAATTTTCATGTTTTATCCTTTGTTCAGGTCTTATCATCAAATTAAATTAATCAGATTTCAGAGAGGTGACTAGACATGATTTGTATCCGGAATATAAAAAAGCTCCCGAAGGAGCTTTTTTAAAATCAGGCAATTAGCGGATGCTTTACATCAGTTTAATGCCTTGCTGACCGGCAGGGGTGACTTTAAAGATTTCTACTTCAAAAGTAATATTCTTGCCTGCCAATGGATGGTTAAAGTCCACTTCGGTAATGTCATCATTGACTGAACGAACCACACCATACAAGGTCGCTTTGGCTTTATCTTCAAACTCGATCATGTGGCCTTCGATCGGACGTTCTCCGAACTTTACCGTGTCAAATTTCTGGATATTTTCCGGATTCCACGGACCAAAAGCATCTTCAGGAGGCAGGCTCACGGTACGGCGGTCACCGGCACGCAGGCCAAACAGGGCTTTTTCAAAGCCCGGTAATAAATTGCCATCGCCAATCGTGAGGCTGACTGGTGCTTCACGGCTACGGGTATTGTCAATTTCTACGCCATTTTCGATCGCGACAGAAAAGTGCAGCTCGACTTTAGAACCGTCTGCAACCCGGGTTTCTTCGTTAGGATGAATAAAATCAGTCATGTTGTGCTTGCGCCCGTTGAATTCGATGTTTTTCTAGGAAAAAAGTATCAATCAGCATCAGAATCGTGCCTAAGGTAATGGCACTATCTGCGATGTTGAAAGCAGGGAAGTGGCTGTTCTGATAATACACATGAATAAAATCGACCACATAGCCGAGACTGACCCGGTCGATTAAATTACCGATTGCACCGCCCAGAATCAGGGCAATCGCCAGCGGTAAAATCTTGATGTCTTTTGGCATACGCATCAGCCAAAAGACAAAAATTAGCGACACTAAACCTGCCAGTGAAGTAAAGAAATAGCGTTGCCAACCACTAGCATCAGACAGAAAACTAAAGGCAGCGCCATAGTTATGCAGCAGTGTCCAATTTAAAAAGGGCAGCACAGGGACAGGATCTGCATAATTCAGATTCGTCACTGCAATCCATTTGGTCCACTGATCCACAATGATCGCCACAATGGCCAGACCTATCCACCATAAATTATGTGGATAGAACTGGAATAAGCCCTTTTTAGTGTTGGGATTAGGCATATTTTCTCTCTTCGCCTTGGCCTGTAGGAAGGTTAATAATACAACGGCCACAAAGTCCTGGATGTGATGCATGTGTATTCACATCCGGAAGCACATGCCAGCAGCGTACACATTTTTCGCCATCTGCCGCAGAAACTTTCACATTCAGACCTTCAAGATCCGAAGCTTCACCTTGTGCTGCATCAAAGTCATTCACGATCACTTGTGAAGTGATCAGTACGAAACGTAATTCGTCATCAAGGCGGTCGAGAACAGTTTTCAGTTCGGCTGTGGCCCAAAGTTCAACTTTCGCCGACAGGTTTGAGCCAACTGTTTTGGCACCACGTGCAGTTTCAATGAACTTGTTCACCGCAGATTTCACGTTAATCAGAGTTTGCCATTCTGCTTCTGAAATTACATTGGCGGTTGAAGCCACTGGAATGTCATACCATTCCGCAGTAAAGACATATTTCTCTGACTGCTCAGGAATCAGTGGCCAGGCTTCTTGAGCGGTAAAGCTCAGGATTGGTGCCATCCAGCGGACAAAAGCCTGTACCAGGTGATACAACGCAGTTTGAGCCGAATGACGCGCTTTTGAGTCCGCTTTGGTGGTGTACTGACGGTCTTTGATGATGTCGAGATAGAAACCACCAAGGTCATTAATACAGAAGTTGGTTAAGGCGCTGGTGACGATATGGAAGTTCATATCTTCATAAGCTTGCTGAACAGTTTTCTGAACTTCAGCCGCACGTTGCAGGATATACTGATCCAGTGCAATCAGTTGGTCGACTGGCAAGGCATCGGTAGACGGTTTGAAGCCATTCAGGTTGGCCAGCAAGAAACGCAGCGTATTACGGATACGGCGGTAACCATCAGAGGCACGGCTAAAGATTTCTTTACCTGCGGTCATTTCATAACGGTAATCCGCAGAAGCGATCCAGAAACGTAAGCCATCTGCACCCATATCTTTAATGATGTCTTGCGGTGTGATCACGTTACCGATCGATTTCGACATCTTGCGGCCTTTTTCATCGACCACGAAACCGTGTGTGAGCAAGCCTTTATACGGTGCACGTTCATTAATCGCAATCGAGGTGAGTAATGAAGACTGGAACCAGCCACGGTGCTGATCTGAACCTTCAAGATACAAATCGGCAGGATCAGTCAGTTCTTCACGTTCACGCAGCACGGCAAAGTGGGTTGTACCCGAGTCAAACCAGACGTCCAGTGTGTCACGGACTGCGTTGTAGTGTTCAGCATCATCACCGATAAACTCAGAGGCATCACGGTTATACCAGCCGTCAATCCCTTCCTGTTCAATCAGTTTAGCAACTTCTTCAATTAACTCAGGCGTACGAGGATGCAATTCGTTGGTGTCTTTATGCACGAAGAACGGGATCGGCACGCCCCACGTACGTTGACGTGAGATACACCAGTCCGGACGACCTTCAATCATCGCCTGAATCCGGTTTTTACCCCAATCCGGTACGAAACTGATGTCGTTTTCAATAGCGTTGAGTGCACCTTGACGTAAACCCTTCGCATCCATGCTGATAAACCATTGTGGCGTGGCACGGAAGATAATCGGGGTTTTATGACGCCAGCAATGTGGATAGCTGTGTTTGATTGGCTTATGCGCCCAAAGCTTGTTAGCTTCACCCAGTGCTGCAATAATTTGCGGATTGGCTTTATAAATGTGTTCGCCTGCAAATAGTGGCGATGTTGGTAAATACACTCCATTCCCGCCGACCGGGTTTTCAACTTTCAGGTTGTACAACAAGCCCACTTTATAATCGTCCACACCATGGCCCGGTGCGGTATGAACTGCACCGGTACCGCTGGTGGCAATCACGTGTTCGCCCAAGATCACTGGTACTTGACGATCGTTAATCAGTGGATGTTGTAGAATCAGATTTTCAAGTGCGCTACCGCTAAAGTCAGCAAGAACTTCAATGGTGGTGAAGCCATAACGTTCAGTTGCAGATTCCACCAGGTCTTTGGCCAAGATGAAGTTTTGTGCTGCTTTTTCGTCACCACGTGCTTTCACCAGTTGATATTCGATATCGGCATGTACAGCAACGGCCTGGTTGGCAGGTAGGGTCCACGGCGTGGTGGTCCAGATCACGATGTCTGTAGCATCAGCCACCTCTACACCCACACGTTTCGATAAATCTGCTAAATCGACAACAGTGAAACCAACATCAATCGCATCGGATTTTTTATCTTCATATTCAACTTCAGCTTCAGCCAGTGATGAACCACAGTCCAGACACCAGTTCACAGGTTTCAGACCTGGCTCGATATGACCGGCTTTGGCGATCGCACCCAGTGAACGAACGATGTCGGCTTCCTGTTTGAAGTTCATGGTCAGGTATGGATTGTCCCAATCACCGAACACGCCCATACGCACGAAATCTTTCTTTTGCAGTTCAACCTGGGTGTAGGCATATTCACGGCAAGCTTTGCGGAAAGTAGAAGCATCTACTTTTACGCCGACTTTACCGACTTTTTCTTCAACTTTAAGCTCGATTGGCAAACCGTGACAGTCCCAGCCCGGTACGTACGGTGCATCAAAACCATCCATGACACGGCTTTTGATGATGATGTCTTTCAGGACTTTATTGACTGCATGACCCAAATGGATTTGACCGTTTGCGTACGGAGGGCCATCGTGAAGCACATATTTTTTCTTGCCAATACGCGACGCACGAATCTGCTGATAAATGTTGTCGGCATACCACTCTTCTAACCATTTCGCTTCACGTACTGCCAAATTTGCTTTCATTGCAAATTCAGTACCTGGGAGGTTTAGCGTGGCTTTATAGTCCACTGCATTTTCAGGAGTTTGCTTATCGCTCATGCAAGTCGTCTTCCAATCTAATCAGTATGTCACTGACACGTTTTACAATAAAAATATGGGATATTAAAAGGGAAATGTCGGATGATTTCGACGAAACTCAAGCAGTTTCTCGACATCATCATCAATTCCGGCTTTTAGCGCTTCAAGCGAAGGATAGTCCTTTTCGCCATGTAAATAGTTTAAGAACGTCACCCGCATTAACAGGCCATACAGATTAGCAGAAACATCTGGAAAATGTACTTCTAATCGCCATTCTGGATCGGCTTGTTTGATGGCTGGGCGTGTGCCGACATGACCTGCACCAAACAGGGCAGTCGGGTCATAACCCGCAATACCCGTTTTAGTCGGATGGTCCTGTCTGACCTTATCTTTAAGGGATTCGGTTTCACAAATGACTTCAACCCCATAAATGCCATTCAGGCAGGGTTTATGCCGGTTTAGCCGTACATTAATGGTCGGGAAATCAATGGTTCGGCCAATCTGGTCACCGTATTGTACCCGTCCGGTAATACTATAGGGACGGCCGAGTAATTTGGCAGCAAGGGCCAAATCGCCTGCTTGTAAAGTCTGGCGAATCCGGGTGGAACTGACCCGTTCACCATCTAAAGCAATGGTGGTTAAATTGGTGACTTCGAAACCATAATTGCGCAGGAATTCGCTATTGCCCTGGCGGTTTTTACCAAAGTGAAAATCATCACCGAGTACCAGATGCTGGGCATTGAGTTTTTGTTTTAAAATGTTGGCAAATGCTTCTGCGGTCAGGCTACGAAAAGTATGGTCAAATTTCGCCACCGCAATATAGTCCACACCCAGTTCAGTCAGGTATTCGACTTTTTCACGTAAGGAGGAAATGCGTGGTGGTGCTTCATAAGCTTTAAAATATTCAAGCGGTTGCGGCTCGAAAATCATCACCACAGATTTTAAGCCCTGTGCTTTGGCCACCTGTTGCAGCTGACGGATCATGGCCTGATGACCCAAATGCACGCCGTCAAAATTACCGATCGTCACGGCAGTTTTGGGTAATTCAGAATGTGACGCTAAAGCATTTAGACGGAGCAGCTGCATGGGCAAATCGAGTGCTTGTAAATATCGAGAGGCTATATATTGCCATAATCTCGCGCTTTCGTCTTGTTGTTGTGTTTTTATGCAATATTTTTCTTGAATATTCCTTTTCCACAACATCAGGCCAGATTGTTTTTTGATGCTTTAAATGGATCGGATCAGCGCATTCCTGCTTTTCATTACACGGATTTTGTTTTCTAATGTCAGCAATTTTCTGTGTATTCGAGATTTTGAATGTCCGATCTGGCGCTTATCATGGCATTAGCCAATGAATCCAAAGGCTTGTTTGAAGCTCAAGGCATAAATGTGCATTACAGCGGGATTGGTAAAGTCAACGCGGCCTTTAAAGCCTTTGAAGTAATTCAAAAAACCGGTTGTAGTACCTTGCTGAATCTGGGTACAGCCGGCAGTTCGCATTTTAATGCTCATGACCTGATTGAAGTGACTCAGTTTGTACAGCGCGATATGGATGTATCACCACTCGGCTTTGAGGTCGGTGTTACCCCGATGGATCAGGATTATCCTGCCGCGATTGAACTGGAGGCTTTTTTTGAACATTTACCCAAAGGGATTTGTGGGACAGGCGACAGCTTTGAAACCGGGATTTCGAAAGTGGCGTGTAATCTGGTCGATATGGAAGGTTATGCTTTGGCAAAAGTCTGTAAAAAGTTGGGTGTTCGCCTGATTTCAGTCAAGTATATTACTGATGGGGCCAATGAAACTGCGCATCTGGATTGGGAAGAAAATCTGCTATTGGGTGCGCAAAAATTATTATCTTTATATCAAATGGTAAAATAGTAGATTAAGTCAAGCTTGCTCGGCGACCATAGCAGCTATGGTCGTATGCCAATCAGAAGCTAGCGCTTATTTATCCGGACGCGGGATCACGCCATATAACATCATGTGTACCGTATGCTGGATAATGCGCTGCTGCATGCTACGATTACGCAAGGTTTTTCCAGTGACCATTTCCATTTGAGTGGCAAAATCTGCATAGTTCTGGGTAATCGCCCAAATATTCAGAATCAGTAACTCAGGATCGATATCTGCGGAAATCTTGCCCTGTTCCTGCCAGTTAGAAATGACTTTGGCTTTACGCTTTACCAGTTTCTTTAGCGGACCTTTTAAAATTTCCAGTATATGCGGTGCGCCCTGAATTACTTCCAAAGCAAACAAGCGCGATGCTTTTGGCTGGGTGCGCGACACTTCAATTTTTTGCATTAAATAATTGGTAATCGCTTCTTCAGGCTCCAGTTCGGCCTCAAGTGTTTGTAAAGGTGCCAGCCATTTTTGTAGAACGGTGGTCAATACCTCGACATAGAGAGCTTCTTTATTTTCATAATAATAGAAAATATTCGATTTATGCATTTCTGCAATCTGTGCAATTTCATCTAGACTTGCCCCATTAAAACCGTACAGGGAAAATACATCTAGTGCAGCATTCAGCAGCTGGTTGCGTTTTTGAGTACTCTTTTTTTGTTCCATTAGCAAATATAAAAAACAATGAAAAAATGGGAATCCTCAATTGTACGGCAAATCATCAGATTTGTGCACACAGTCAATGTCTAATTTTTTGAATAATGATGATTTATTCTCTAGATCGACCTTTAAAAACAGCATAAATGCACCCTAACAGAATAAGGTTACAAGTTTGTGAAAATGCTTGAATTATTAAGTTTTTTTATTTTAAAGAGCATGAGAAAATTAACGCTTTTATGACCGGGATATAGCTGCAGTTTAAATCCGGTTCAGGATTTAGTTCCCAGATGAAACCCGGAACAGCCATATTCCGGGTTTTATCTATAGTTCAGGTTGCCAAAATTGCTTGCAGTACCTGCTGTTCCAGTTCTGTAAATTTCACACTTTTTTGGCGAGGACGTGGTAAGTCGACCTGAAATTCTTTGGCAATATGGCCTTTATCCAGCAGGATAATCCGGTCGGCCAGCTGCACTGCTTCACTGACATCATGCGTGACCAGAATGGCGGTAAAGCCTTGCTCGGTCCATAAGCGTTCGATCAGGCTTTGCATCTCCAGACGGGTCAGGGCATCCAAAGCACCAAGCGGTTCATCCAGCAGCAGAATACGCGGCTGATGCGATAATGCACGTGCCAGAGCGGTACGTTGACGCTGACCACCCGACAATTGTGATGGCCACAATGCGGCTTTTTCTTTTAAGCCCACTTTTTCCAGCATTTGCGAGGCTTTGGCATGCTGGTCTTTGGCCAGACCCAGTTGCACATTCTGTTCGATGCTACGCCATGGCAGCAGACGCGGGTCCTGAAACATGACCCGGATATCATCTGCAGTAATTCCTTCACGGATATGCCGCGCGGACTTGAACTTGATTTCGCCATAGCTCTGTTTTTCCAGATCGGCAATCAAACGCAGCAGGGTACTTTTACCACAGCCACTACGCCCGACAATCGCCAGAAATTCGCCCGGTTGAATATGCAGATCCAGATCTTCCAGAACTTTAACGGAACCATAAAACTTGTGCAGCTGTTCAATAATAATTTCGGCACCAAGCACCGCATTCGGGTTGATATCTGCCGCAGGTTGCCCGGATGGCGCAATAGGCTCATTGGCATGACGGCCTAAACTGAGATCAGTCATCAGATGCTCCTTATTTTAAATTATTTTTGATAACCCGCATGCCAACGCAGCAGGAATCGTTCTAAGGCCACCGCCAGGACATCGGCCAGTTTGCCGAGTAGGGCATACAGTAAAATACCGACTAAAACGATATCGGTTTGTAGGAATTCGCGTGCATTCATGGTCATATAGCCAATACCCGACTGGGCAGAAATGGTTTCTGCAACGATCAGAAGCACCCAGACCAGACCCAGAGAGAAGCGTAGTCCAACCAGAATCGACGGCATTGCTCCCGGCAGAATGATCTCTTTATACAGCTGCCAGCGCGTAAGCCCATAGCTTTTCCCCATTTCGATCAACTGCGGATCGACTGAACGGATGCCGTGATAGGTATTGATATAAATCGGGAAAAATACCCCAATTGCAACGAGAAACAGCTTGGCAGATTCATCAATCCCGAACCAGAGAATCACCAATGGAATCAGCGCAAGCGCAGGAATGTTGCGGATCATCTGCAAGGTGGTATCGAGCAGGGTAGAGGCAATTTTGGATGAACCATTTAACAGCCCTAGTAACAGGCCCAAACCGCCTCCAACCAGCAAGCCACTGATAGCACGTCCTGCACTGACTTGTACATGCGTCCACAGCTCACCGCTTAACAATAATTTCCAGAATGCCAAAATCACTGCACTTGGTGCAGGCAGAATCCGGCTTTCCAGCAGACCAGTGCCAGAAGCAATTTGCCAAATGGCAATCAAGAAAATCGGAACCAGCCAGGGCAGCAAATGCCGCCCCAGAATTGTTCCACGTGAAACCTGCTTTTGTGCCAGGGTTTCAACGGAAACGACTTTCGACATTAAGCAGACTCCTGAACTTTCTCAGCTTTCTTGTTTTCATCCGGAGTGTAGTTGTTCGCTACGATTTCACCGAATGGACCTGTCAGGTTCGGTTGAGCCAGTTTTTTCTGGGTTTCCAGTGGAAGTAATGGGAACACCAGTTCAGCAAAACGGATGGACTCTTCCAGATGCGGGTAGCCAGAGAAGATAAAGGTACTGATTCCCAGATCCGCATATTCCTGAATACGTGCTGCGACAGTTTCCGGATCACCCACCAGTGCTGTACCTGCACCGCCACGTACCAGGCCAACACCGGCCCAAAGGTTTGGCGATACTTCCAGCTTGCTACGGTCGCCATTGTGCAATTCAGCCATACGGCGCTGACCGACCGAGTCCATGATTTTAAACTTCGCCTGAGCTGCTGCAATGGTGGCATCATCGACATACTGGATCAGTTCTTCTGCTGCAGCCCAGGCCTGTTCATTGGTTTCACGCACGATCACATGCAGGCGGATACCGTAGTTCAGTTCACGACCTTTAGCAGCGGCCTTAGCACGCACATTTTCAATCTTTTCCTTCACTGCTGCAGGTGGCTCGCCCCATGTCAGATAAGTATCGACCTGGTCTGTTGCCAGCTCAACGGCATCATCTGAAGAACCACCAAACCATAACGGCGGATGTGGTTCTTGTATTGGTGGATAGAGCAGTTTGGCATCATCGACACTTAAGCGTTCGCCGTGGAATGTAAAGCTTTCGCCAGTATGCGAACGCTTGAGAATTTCACGCCAGATGGTGGTGTATTCGGTGGCAGTTTTATAGCGGGTTTTGTGATCTTCATAGACGCCGTCGCCTTTTAGCTCTTGCTCATCACCGCCAGTGACCAGGTTCAGCAAAACACGGCCACCAGAGAGACGGTCAAATGTTGCAGCCATACGTGCTGCCAAAGCAGGCGTGGTCACCCCGGGACGAAGTGCCACCAGGAATTTTAGTTTTTTGGTTGCATCAATCAGGCTGGCAGCAGTTAACCAAGGATCTTCACATGAACGACCTGTAGGAATCAGTACACCTTCATAGCCCAGGTTGTCGACTGCCACAGCAATCTGTTTCATGTAGGCATGATCGACCTGGCGTGCACCTTTGCTGGTACCTAGGTAACGGCTGTCGCCATGTGTCGGGATAAACCAGAAAATTTTCATGTGAAATTCCTTAAATTAAGTAATTGTGCTCGGTAATCAATGTGTAGCTGCTGGCGTCCAAATGTGTTGCTGGACACTTATTTTGTTGGGAATCAGTTGAACCTGCTGGAACAGATCAGCAATATGCTGTTGCGCTTCGACCACTTCTGCAGTTAATGGCAGTACAGGGGAGGGTTTAAGGCGACGTTCAAAGGCAATTTTTGCCACTTCTGGTTTGAGACCGGTACTTTTCTGATAAACATCTAAAGCTAAGGACTGATTTTTAATAATCCATTGATCTGATGCATTTAAAGCCTGAATAAACTTTTCCGGGCTGTCTGGATGCTTTTGAATAAATTCTGGATTGCCAATATAAAAGGCATAAGTCTGTGGAAAGACACTGGATTCAATCAGCACTTTTACGTTGCTGTCGACTTCAGCTGCACCCAGAAACGGATCCCAAATCGCCCAGGCATCAATGGCTTTTTTATCAAAAGCAGCGCGGGCATCTGCAGGTGGTAGCCAGACCGCTTGAATCTCTGACCAGCTTAATCCGGCTTTTTCTAAAGTTTTTGCCAGAAGTTCATGTGCACTTGAACCTTTCTGAACGGCAATGCGTTTACCTTTTAATTGCTGGATGGTCTGAATATCACTGTCGTGGGGTAAGATCACAGCTGAGGAGTTGCCAGCCACTTTTTCAAATGCCACGTAGTTCAGGGCTTTATCTGCCGCTTGAGCAAAGATGGGTGGGGTATTGCCGACATAACCATAATCGACCGCACCCACTGCTAGAGCTTCCAGCATTTGCGGACCGGCAGGAAATTCCTTCCATTCAATTTTGGTATTTGGAAACTGCTGTTCCATCAGTTTTTCATCACGCGCAACCAGCAGATTTAAAGCCGATTTTTGAAAGCCAATGGCAATAGCCTGAACCTGTGGTGGTACTGCAGTTTCTGCAGCAGTGTTTTGCTGTGGCTCCTGTTTTTGGCAACCGCTCAAAGCAAAGCCCAATAACGCTAAACTGATAGAGGAAACCGTTTTTAAATTACTCATCTTTATTCTCGAATTATTCTGGCGTTATTTAATAATCGCTGCATCAATATTCAGCTTCTGTGGAATCAGTTGCTGACCATAAAAAGCATCTGCCACCTGTTGTTGTTTTTGGATGACATCGTTAGATAAAGGTTTTACTCCAAAGCCCATACGGGAAATTGAAGTTTTCAGGACATCAAAAGCCAGACCTGTCGGTTTTTCCAGAAGTTTGGCTGCTTCATCCTGATTTTGTGCCACCCACTCTGTAGTCAAGTTAAGTTCATTCACCACCGCTTCCACGATCTGAGGGTGGCTTTCTGCAAACTTGCGATCTGCCAGATAGAACTGGTGATTACTGACGATATTCTCACCTGTGGCAATCACACGCGCGCTAATTTGGTGTTCAGCAGCAGCAAAGAACGGATCCCAGATCACCCAGGCATCGACTGCACCGCGTTCAAAGGCAGCACGTGCATCAGAAGGCGGCAGGTAAATCACTTCAATATCGCTGAGTTTCAGATTGTTGGCTTCAAGAATCTTCAACAGTAAGTAATGCACGTTAGAGCCTTTATTCAGGGCAATACGCTTACCTTTCAGCTGCTGAATGGATTGAATCGGCGAGTCTTTCGGTACAATTAAGGCTTCCGCTTTCGGTGCTTGTGGCTGGTTCGCGACATAGACCAGATTGGAATTTGCAGCCTGGGCAAAAATTGGGGGTGCTTCACCTGCTTCACCAAAAGACACGCTGCCGACATTCAGGCCTTCTAGTAACTGTGGCCCGGCCGGAAATTCTACCCATTTCACATTGACGCCTTGTTGTTTTAATGAGGTTTCTAAGGTGCCGCGTTCTTTCAAAATCGGTAATACGCCGTATTTTTGGAAACCAATATTTAGGGTGAGCGTTTCTTCTTGTTTTGAACAGCCAGAAAGCATCATGACGCCAGCAATTGCAGTACTCAGTACTGCAGTCTTTGCTAAAAATTGGACAGTAGATTGGCGCATGAATCAAAACTCCCGACGGAATAGATAGATAATGAAAAACTTAGGCATACGCTAATCGTTTTTGTTTTTCTAAAAAAATAACTATTCAGGAATTTCTAATGAAGAAAAAAGATAAGTAAAAAAGTGCAAAACTTATGCAAAAAAGTGATGTGCAGAATAGTGAAACTTTATTGTTAAAATTACTTAAACTAATGAAATATAAAATAAATATTTTAAATAAGATATAGTGATATGCTTAGCTGCAAAGCAGCAATGTATTTCTTGAATTTAATTCGGTATTTAAAGATATATTTATCTAAAATTAAGCTAAAACATCCAAAAAAAAGCCACTTTAAAGTGACTTTTTACATACGATTGAGTTACGCTGATAATTATAAAAGGCCTGACGGGCATCAGGTAAGTCATCCACCGAAGCCGGTTCAAAGCCCTGCTCCAGAAACCAGTGTGCGGTACGCGTGGTCAAGATAAACAGCTGCTGAATCTGCATGCTTTTGGCTTTTTCTTCCAGATAATGCAGGATCTGGCTACCCCGATTGGACTGGCGATAACTTGGATGTACTGCGACACAGGCAATTTCTGCGGAACGTAATTCATTGCCCGTGGTGGGGATCGGATAAAGCGCGGCACAGGCCAGAATCATACCGTCCCGTTCAATCACGGCAAACTGGTTAATTTCATTTTCCAGACGTTCACGGGAGCGATAGATCAGAATCCCTTCTTCCTCTAGCGGTCGCAGCAAACCGATCAGGCCGCCTACATCCTGAATATCGGCCATCCGCACGTCTTCATAATGTGCGTCGGTAATCAGGGTGCCGGAACCATCCCGGGTAAACAGTTCTTCAAGTAGGGCGCCATCATAGGCATAGGAAATCAGATGCACCCGATGGACACCGTTCATGGAAGCCTCTTGTGCCGCCTGCAGCTGCAAGCCTCTTTCGATGGCATCCTGCGGTTCTGCCGGAATATAGTCATCCAGCTGTTGCGGCGTCACTTCACGTTTGAGCTGGCCCTTAGCATCGAGTAGACCATGTTGCTTGCCCAGAAAAATCAGTTTATCGGCCTTGAGTCGAATTGCAGTTTTGGTCGCAACTTCTTCGGCCAGCAGGTTAAAGACTTCACCTGTGGTGGAATAACCGGTCGGGCCAAGTACCACAATATTATGGCTGTCCAGATGGCGCTGAATTGCATCGGTATCGACCGCACGGACTTCACCGGTCAGCTGAAAGTCCACGCCATCGCGAATGCCATAGGGTTTGGCAGTGATAAAATTGCCCGAAACCGTATCAATGCGGGCACCATACATCGGTGAATTGGCCAGTCCCATGGAAAGCAGGGCTTCAATTTGCAGACGGATCGAGCCAACCGCATTCATCACACAGCTTAAGGATTCACGGGTAGTGATCCGGCGCTGCTGGTGAAAAGGCGTACTGATCTGGCTCTGGGCCAGATTCTGGTTAATCTGCTGACGTGCCCCATGTACCAGAATCAGCCGGATACCCAAGGAATGTAACAGGGCAATATCGTGAATAATATGCTGAAAGTTATCGTGCAGGACCGCTTCGCCATCAAACATGATCACAAAGGTTTTGTTGCGGTGCGCGTTGATATAAGGCGCAGAATGGCGAAACCAGTGCACATATTGCAAGGTTGTGCTGTGTGAGGTTTCTGCTGAGCTCATGCCTGTGCCTATTTCAATGCTTAAAGATCAAGCTTTGATTCTAATGAAAAAAAACGCAAGTGGAAGTGCAGATATAAAAAAACACCTGAAGGGGACTTCAGGTGTCTGCAAGACGCGCAGTAATGGAGAAAGATTAGTTGATAATGCGTACAATTCTATTGCTACGTTCATTGACTAGAACGTAATCATTGTTGATCTTGTACCATTGCTGGAAACGGCCAGTATTCGGTAAACGGCGGGCTTCACGATCACTCACTTTAAAACGTTTGTTATCGTATTGACGCGGCAGAACTTGTCCTGAGCGCCAGTCACGGCTTGGATTGACCTCACGGTTGTTATGACGACGGTCATCATTCCATTTTTTACTATCTTTGGCATTCCAGTGCGGTGCCGGTTTATGCGGATTATGGTTATAGCGTGGATCATGCTGTGGCGCTGCCATGGCAGAAGTAGCCAACAAAGCACTTAGGGATAACGCAATTGTAGTTAGGACTTTTTTCATGGCTCTCACCTAAAAATGTAGATCTGTATTTGATGAGACTAAATTAGCCAATAAGTAGATAGAAAGCGTGGGGGCTATTTAGTTAAATTGTTAAATTTATGAAGAAATTTAGAAGATGCATCACTTCAATTAAAAACTGGAATAGCAGCCAGCGCTGCACTTGTCGAATTTTTGATGATTCAAATAAAAAAGACTCAACCAGGGTTGAGTCTATCAGGGTTTCAGGTCAGCAAAGAGGCGGACACATTAATCGCCGACAATGCGGATAATACTATTGGTTTCAGAATTGACCAGAATATAGTCATTATTGACTTTATACCATTGCTGTTTGCGGTCAGGTCGAGGCAGGCTATGTTCTTTGTATTCGACTTTATAGCCATTACCCCGATAATGCTGCGGCATCACATAGCCCGGCTGCCATCTGAGCTGTTGCAGGCGCTTCACTCCACGTTCCTCACGCATACGGCGATTATCGTGTTGGTCCTGATCCTTTTCGCGGAACTCACGGCCTTTCTTGCCATGTCCCTGACGGCTATCCATTTGTGATTCATCATGGAAATGAGGGGCCGCGATTGCAACCTGACTCAGCATGAATGTACTGCAGGAGATCGCCAATGCCACCAAAACCTTTTTCATGTTGAACCCTCATTAAATTGTTCAATTTCTACTGTATCCAATATACGGAAAGATTACAGAGAAACTGTGAAGAACAGGCACAAGTTTTATAACAAATGCAGAGATATTATGATTATGTCATGATTTTACATGACCTTAGACTATGCATGTACCTTATGGCCCGGCATGCCGAGCTTGGTTCTTATCTCATCAAAGTGAGGCTCAACATGCAAGCTAAAATCAATGATATCGCTCAAAAAAGCAGCATTGAGACCGCCAGCAAAATATGGATGCCCCGCTTAAAGCGCAGACCATGTTAAAGAGCTTTTAAGCTTAATTCCATTGTTCGGTCAAACCTTGCAAGGACTGGATTGCTGCCGCCACAGATTCGGCTTGAACTGCATCATCTAGCGCCACAATCAAGGCTTCGGACAATTGCAAATGCTCAATCCGGCGAATGGTGTCAATTTTACGTTTATGGTCAGCCATGCTGTGCTCCTGATCTTGGTGTATGGGAATCAGCACAGCATAGTGCAAAACAAGTTATTTAAAAAACCGAATAATTTTATAATTTTGATAAGTAAATCCGATTTTAGATTCTGTCAAGAGCACACGGCTCAAAAGGGCACCTGTTAACATGTGCCCTAAAGATCTCCATAGCCCGGCTATTAATAAGCGTAATTCAGATCGGTATAATCATTCAGGGCTTTCTGTACATGTGCCTGGATAAAGTTACGCACGTCTTCGGTAGTCATGGCTTTGCCCTGATTACTGATGATATGTTCGATTTCCGGTTGTCCTTCGATTTTAATGCGATAAACAAAATGCTTGGCCAGGCGGTAGCTATCGTCCAGTTTTTCAATGCCGGTCACATAATAATAGGCATGTTCAAAATTCAGATCCGTATGTGAAAAAACGAACTGCTCGAATAATTTGAGTTTATGACCATTTTCGAGTGCCTTGAGGTCTTCCACAATGCTGGCTTCAAACTTGGTACCGTATTTTTCTGAAATCGGCTGCTGATCGATCAGCAGTGACACCATGCCATCGTCTAAGTTGGTCACCGTAATATTGTTTAATTCAGTCATGATGCACTCGAGTGAAATTTGTTGGGGCTTAGTATGCGGTAATTTGGGTGAAATTCAATGTGATCTGGCCAGCATTACTCCAGATTGAGGCGCTGTTTAAGACGTACATGCATAGAAAAAGGGAGCTATCGCTCCCTTAGTTCAACCTGGATAATATTAATCCTGGGCATCGATACTCTGACCATTCATATGCAGGCTGTCATCGCCCATCAGATACAGATAGGCCGGCATAATCGAATCTGGTGTTGGCAGGGTCTTGGGATCTTCATTGGGATAGGCCCTGGCACGCATGGCAGTCCGTGTTGCCCCGGGATTGATGCAGTTATAGCGGATATTCGGATGTACCTGTTCCTTGGCAAATAACTGGTTTACGGCTTCAATCGCGATTTTAGATACCGAATATGCACCCCAGCGTTCCCGGGCTTCGCGGCCTACACCCGAGCTGGCAAATACCACCGAAGCATGTTCAGATTTGGATAAGAGCGGTAATAGCGCCTGGGTCATGACAAAAGGCGCCCGCAGATTGACTGCCATGACATCATCCCAGACCTCAGGCGAATAATGCGCCAGTTCTGTACGCTCACCAAGGATGCCGGCATTGTGCAAGATCCCATCCAGACGGCCAAACTGACGGTCCAGGGTGTCGAGCAGAAGCTCATAATCCTGTTCCGAAGCACTGGAGAGCTGTAGCGGCAAGATGGCAGGTTGCGGTGCACCTAAACTTTCAATTTCATCATAGATGACTTCCAGTTTATTCAGGGTACGTCCATGCAGCACCACGGTTGCACCATGCAAGGCATAACTGATTGCTGCCGCACGTCCAATGCCATCGCCCGCACCTGTGATCAGGATAATACGATCCTTGAGCAGATCGGGGCGAGGTTGATAGGCTGAATATTTCATTATCTACCTCCTTATTTGTTATTGTTCAGTTTTAAGCGTTCAAGATACTGCAGTCTGCTGTTTGCGTAGTAAGGTCTGAATCAGCTGTTGTAATTCTGCCACCGTGTTCACTATATAGTCGGCTTGCCAGGCTGTTAAGTCATCTTTGTATTGCAGTGGTAAATAACCGTAAGCTGCCAGAATGGTAGGCATTTTGGCATGGCGTCCTGCATCAATATCGCGCGGATGATCGCCAATGTAGATACAGTCTTCTGCCGCAAGCCCCAGTTGCTTGGCAGCCAGATACATCGGTTCAGGGTCGGGCTTGGTACGGGTCACATCTTCCGGACAGACCAGCACGGCACAGCGCTCGGTCAGGTTTAATGCTTTTAATAAAGATTCACTGAGCCAGCGTGGTTTATTGGTGACGATGCCCCAGGGAACATCCTGTGCTTCCAGCTGTTCCAGTAACGGATACATGCCCTTAAACAGATCGGTATCGACTGCAATGTCTGCGCCGTACATGTCCAGAAAGCGCTGACGATGTTGCAGAAATACCGGATCTTCCAGTTCCAGTTCCGGATAGACCAGTTTCACCATGGCGCGCGCGCCTTCGGAGACCTGCGTCCGGATCAGCTCGGGCTCGACCGGCATCCGGCCTTCTTCACGGCACATCTGCTGGATAATCCGGATAAAATCGGCTGCGGTATCAATCAGGGTACCATCGAGGTCAAACAGAACGGCCTTCATGCTGTGGTCTCTGCTGCGCTATCTTTCACGGTATAGACCATATAGTTGACATCGACATTCGGTGCCAGCCAGTAGCGTTTGGTCAGCGGATTGTAGTGCAGACCGGTCATGTCTTTGAGTTTCAAGCCGGCATTGCGAATATCGTGCGCCAGCTCGGAGGGCTTGATAAATTTGCTGTAATCATGCGTGCCTTTGGCCAGCATCCGCAGCACATATTCTGCACCAATAATGGCAAATAAATACGATTTCGGATTACGGTTAATGGTCGAGAAGAACACATGGCCGCCTGGCTTGACCAGCTTGTGACAGGCCTGAATGATCGAGGCCGGATCGGGTACGTGCTCCAGCATTTCCATACAGGTCACGATGTCGTATTGGCCAGCCTGTTCATCGGCCAGTTGTTCAACCGGGATCTGACGATATTCGATATTGGTCACGCCTTCCTGTTCGGCATGAATCCGCGCCACATTCAGCGGCGCAGCACCCATATCAATCCCCAGTACATCGGCACCGCGACGCGCCATGCTTTCGGCCAGAATGCCACCGCCACAACCAACATCGAGGATTTTCTTGCCGCTCAGGCCACCCGCATGTTCATCAATCCAGTTTAAACGTAGTGGATTAATCATGTGCAAGGGGCGGAACTCGGAATGCTGATCCCACCATATAGCTGCAAATGCTTCAAACTTGGCAATTTCTTGTGGATCAACATTCAATTGCGACATCGTGGTCACCTCAATCAGTTGTGATTAGCTAAAAATATAGAGGCCAAATGGCCAGAGAAACTGATTTAACCTTGAAAATCAGTCCGATGCTTTAGTGTAGCGTTTCTGGCAGAAAAAGCGATAAAAGCAGCAAAAAAGTTCACAGAATGAAAACGAAATCGGCATAATTGATTTATAGTGAACCCATACACTAAACATAATGATTTAGAGGACGATAATCCCAATGAAAAAATTCCTTTTAGGCGCTGTTGCCGCATCTGTTTTGGCCTTTTCTGGCAGTGCGATGGCCAATTTTGTGGCAGGTCAGGACTATCAGGTGGTCGCAAAACCAGTCAAAGTCGAAAAACCGGGCAAAATTGAAGTACGTGAATTCTTCTGGTATGGCTGTGGCCACTGTTTCACGCTTGAGCCACATATGCAAAGCTGGTTGAAAAAATTACCAAAAGATGTGCGTTTTGTGCGTACGCCTGCTGCAATGAATCCACTCTGGGAACAGGCAGCGCGTGCTTATTATGTGTCTGAAGCCTTGGGTGTGCGTCAAAAAGCCCATTTGCAGCTATTCCATGATATTCATGACAAGCAGCGTCCAATTTTGGA
Organism: Acinetobacter sp. KH_038; assembly: GCF_057839405.1. Taxonomy (NCBI): domain Bacteria; kingdom Pseudomonadati; phylum Pseudomonadota; class Gammaproteobacteria; order Moraxellales; family Moraxellaceae; genus Acinetobacter; species Acinetobacter sp. KH_038. Next base: position 51,267 of record NZ_CM174489.1, read on the forward strand.
ACAGGCACAACTGGCCAAGTTCTATACCCGTTATGGTATTTCTGAAGCGAAATTTAACACAACTTATAAATCATTCCCGATTTCGTCAAAAATTGCACAGGCCAAAAATCTGGCTGCTCAATATCAGTTAAGCGGTGTACCGGCGGTCACTGTAAATGGTAAATATATTGTGCAGGGCGATGATGCCAAAGTGATTCAGGTGGTGAATTACCTGATCGAAAAAGAGCGTAAAGCCAAATAAGCCATAACCGAATATCTATAAAAAAACCTGCATACATCATGCAGGTTTTTTTATTCAGATGGGTGGAGTAGTTGCTTCTGTACGGATTGCCGGATCTGCTGTCTCTGTCGGGAGCCGATACCAGTGCAAAATCCCGCGCAGTAAAAGCTGAAGCTGTAAAATGCATTGGGTTTTAAAAGTACGTGATTCAATTCGGCGCAGCTCAGGATCTGGCTGACGTTGCAGGTGAATCCAGCTCATGGCCCAGTTCAGAGCCAGGTCAAGCAGCATCTGTGCCAATGCCTGCAAGTCTTGTGAGGACTGAATATGCTGAGAAGACTGCATCTTGGCCAGTTCATGCATGACATCTTCAGTCAAGAAACGAATTTCCCGTGCAATCCCGGCACGTAATACTGCCGAGCCGCCCCAGCGCTCTGCAATAAAAAAAATCCAGGGTTCAGGGTGAGATTCGACCGCCTGAAAAAAGAGTTCAATGCTGGTTTTAGTTCGGGTATTGGGCTGATACAGATAGGCCTGTCCCAGTTGATTGAGTACCCCCTTGAGCTGAATTGCGGCCTGATCCAGCAACTCCAGTCCCAACTGCTCCATATCCTGGAAATGCCGGTAAAATGCCGTCGGTACCAGTCCGACTGCATTGGCGACTTCACGCAGGCTGATCGTACTGAAAGCGCGGCCCTGACTGCTTAATGCCAGGGTGGCATCCAATAGTGCCTGATGACTTTGCTGCTTGCGATCTTCACGTAAGGGCATAACTTGGCTTCCTCCGGGGGAGCTTTAGTCTAGCAAAAAATAAGGCAAATCCTAGTGTCACAGATCGGCAGAATTTGCTCCTTGGGGCAGCGCCCGGATACATCGATTTTGTAAATCAGTGAGCCGGCTGCCTAATCTTGGCAAAGGCTTCTGTTATACTGGGCCGCAATTATTTTTAGCCTAGACAGGACTTATTATGCGTATCGACCAACGAGCATTAGATCAATTACGTGAAGTGAAAATTACCCGTAATTATACACGTTATGCCGAAGGTTCAGTCTTGGTTGAGTTTGGTCATACCAAAGTGCTGTGTACTGCCAGCGTAGAGAGTTCTGTACCACGTTTTCTAAAAGGTCAGGGCCAGGGCTGGGTGACTGCTGAATATGGCATGTTGCCACGTTCTACGCATACCCGTAGTGACCGTGAAGCGGCACGTGGCAAACAGAGTGGCCGTACCCAAGAAATCCAGCGTCTGATTGGCCGTAGCCTGCGCTCGATGGTCGACCTGAAAAAACTGGGTGAAAATACCATTACCATTGACTGTGATGTGATTCAGGCCGATGGTGGTACCCGTACTGCAGCGATTACCGGTGCTGCGGTGGCTCTGGTTGATGCCATGAACGTATTGCTGGAAAGAAAGAAAATCAAACATGATCCATTAAAGGGTCTGGTTGCGGCAGTATCTGTCGGTATTTTCAAAGATGAAGTTTTACTGGATCTTTGCTATGAAGAAGATTCCAACTGTCAAACCGATTTGAACGTGGTGATGACGCAGGCTGGTGAATTCATTGAAATTCAAGGCACTGCAGAAGACAAGCCATTTACCCGCGCCCAATCGGATGCCATGCTGGAAATGGCCGAGAAAGGCATTCAGGAACTGGTAAAAAAACAGCAGCAAGCTTTAGGCTGGTAAGTCCTGCCCAGATAAGGCGCATCTCCGGATGCGTTTTTTTATGTCTGAAATTTCATTGTGTAGCTGTATGACAAAGCACTTCCCAAAGTTTCATCACAAAAAGCCGACATGAATCGGCTATATATGAACCGGTTTTGCATCGATATTGGATCAGGCGAGATCAGAATGAGGAATGCGAAATGAAACAGTGGATTTGTGCAATTTCATTGCTGGGCATGTTTGGACTAAGCGCCTGTGACTGGGGCAACCAGCGGGAGGATGATGAGCGTTCAGTACTCAATCAGGACCGCGATGAGGACAACCGTCGTGATAACGACCGTGATGGTGACGATAATGATCGAGATCGCCGAAGTGACCGCGACGACGATGATGATTGAGGGCTAAAATAGGAAATTGAACAAAATATATGCGAAAAAATTTCTAAAAATAAAAAAAGGGTGCTTCGCACCCTCAATAGTTATCCATGCAACTTAAGCTTCAGGATTAAATCGCATCGACAGATCAATGGCTTTGACATCTTTGGTCAGTACACCCATGGAAATATAATCTACACCAGTACTGGCGACTTCACGTAAATTTTCAATGGTGATATTGCCAGAGGCTTCCAGTTTGCAGCGGCCGGCCACATGTTTGACTGCATCAATCATTTGCTGCTGGCTGAAATTATCCAGCATCACGATATCCGCGTTGGCAGCTAATGCCTGATTGAGTTCATCCCAGGTTTCCACTTCGACTTCGACCGGTTTGCCCGGGGCAATCTGCTGCGCCTTGGCAATCGCCTGGGTAATGCCGCCAGCAGCCATAATATGATTTTCTTTAATCAGGAAAGCATCGAACAGACCCAGACGATGGTTCTGTCCGCCGCCCACCGTAACTGCATATTTTTGTGCGATACGCAGGCCTGGCAGGGTTTTGCGGGTATCCAGCAGCTTGGTGGTTAAACCGTCCAGTTGCTTGACATAATGCGCCGTTTTGGTGGCAACCGCAGACAGGGTCTGGACAAAATTCAGGGCAGGGCGTTCTACAGTCAATAAACTCCGTGCGGAACCGGCCAGTTTCAGAAAGGTTTCATTGGCCTGTACCCGATCACCATCATTTTTTAGCCAGATCACTTCAACATCTGGATCATAGGCCTGAATCAGGGCATTTACCCAAGGTTGCCCGGCCAGTACCATATCTTCACGGCTGATAATCGTCGCAGTGGCCTGTTCATCTTCAGGGGTCAGCAGGGCGGTAATGTCACCGTCACCAATATCTTCTGAAAGTGCCTGTTGAATATTGATCTGAATCGACTGTTCTAGCAACGCTTGAGATATGCTCATGAATATTTCCGTATCTTTTAAGCCGTGAAAATTGCGCATTATCTTAACATTGTTACATAAAAAATGAGCGATTTTTCCTGCAGTCTGCCGGGATGAATTGAGATTTGTTGCTGAAAGTTTTAGCATGAAGCCGGCTGCCATCCTGATCGTGCAGATTTTATTTTTAGAGAGAATGATTTTATGCAACAGGCAGCTGAGTTTCAGGTCAAGAATGGACAATTGATCGGTGCACGTCAAATTCCGTCTCCCAATTTTAACCAACGCCCGGAACATAGCGAGATTCAGCTGCTTGTTATCCATAATATCAGTCTGCCACCCTCGCAGTTTGGCGGAGGCTATATCGAGCAGTTTTTTCAAAATCAGCTGGACTGGTCAGTGCATCCCTATTTCCAGACGATTCAGGGCATGCAGGTATCGACGCATCTGCTGATTTTAAGAACCGGAGAAGTACTGCAGTTTGTCAACTTTAACGACCGTGCCTGGCATGCCGGACGTTCGACCTACTTGGGTAAAAAAGAATGTAATGATTATTCGATTGGCATCGAGCTGGAAGGCAGTGATGACCTGCCTTTTGCACCGCTGCAGTATGAGGCCCTGATCAAGGTCACTGCATGTTTACAGCAGTATTATTCTAAAATTCAGCAGCATATTGCCGGACATTCAGATATTGCGCCGGGCCGTAAGACCGATCCGGGTCCATATTTTAACTGGGCCGATTTTCGTAGCCGGTTACAGCATTATAAAAATACCTCAACCTCGCTTGAGGGATCAAATTAAGCAATGAACTTCTGACAGAGGTTTCATTACAATGAGCATAAATTTATACATTAGGTGAATAGGATGGCGCTTTGGCGTTCGACCGTCATTGTCAGTGCGATGACCATGTTGTCACGTGTACTGGGATTGGTTCGAGATATTGTTTTACTGAATGTCTTTGGTGCGGGTAAGGACTTCGATACCTTCGTGGTCGCATTTCGTATTCCAAACTTTTTCAGGCGATTATTTGCTGAAGGAGCATTTTCACAGGCGTTTATTCCGGTTTTGACTGAATACAAAAACAGTCGTACCCATGCCGAAGTACAGATTCTGATTAGCCGGGTATTTGGCTGTCTGGCTACAGTCATGAGTACCCTGACCATGGTCGCAGTGATTGCTGCGCCAGTGATCATGTATATCTATGCGCCCGGTTTCCATAGTGATCCGGAAAAATTCGCCCTGGCGACCGACATGTTCCGCCTGACCATTCCTTATCTGCTGTTCATGTCATTGACGGCTTTTGCCAGCAGTATCCTGAACAGTTATGGGTCTTTTAGTACTCCGGCCTTTGCTCCGGTTTTGCTCAATCTGGCCATGATTGCGGGTGCGCTCTGGCTCACGCCGTATATGGCCGAGCCGATTATGGCCTTGGGCTGGGCGGTGATCATTGCCGGGATTTTACAACTGGCGATCCAGATTCCGGAGCTATGGCGTAAAAACCTGCTGATTCCACCAAAAATCGACTTCAAACATGAAGGCGTGGATCGCATCATGAAGTTGATGCTGCCGGCTTTATTTGGTGTATCAGTCACCCAGATCAATCTGCTGCTGAATACCATCTGGGCATCCTTCATGCAGGATGGTTCAGTGTCCTGGCTGTATAGTGCCGAGCGCATGACCGAATTGCCCTTGGGCCTGATTGGTGTGGCCATTGGTACGGTGATTCTGCCGGCTTTGTCTGCCCGGCATACGGAAAAAAGTCCGGAAAAATTCCGTGGCATGATGGACTGGGCTGCCAAAGTGATTGTGATGGCAGGCCTACCGGCCAGTATTGCGCTGTTTATGCTGTCGACCCCGATCATTCAGGCCCTGTTTGAACGCGGCCAGTTCAGCTTTGAAGATACCCAGATGACCGCGCTGGCGCTGCAATGTATGAGCGGTGGTGTGATTGCCTTTATGTTGATTAAGGTTTTTGCACCCGGTTTTTATGCACAGCAGGATACCCGAACCCCAGTACGTGTCGGTCTGATCGCGGTAGCGGCCAATGCCATTCTAAACGTGATTTTTATTGGTTTCTTCAAGCTGATTGATTGGGAAGCAGAACATATGGCACTGGCACTGGCCTCGACCGGTTCCGCCATGGTCAATGCCGGCCTGCTTTATTATTATCTGCATAAACGTGATATTTTCCGCTTTGGTGCGCACTGGAAAAAAATCTTCCTGCAATTCATGTTTGCCAATGTGGTGATGATTGCGGCTTTAGCTTATGCACTGAGCTGGTATAACGCCGATGTATCGCAATGGATGCGGGTGGCAGAAGTATTAATCTTATGTGTCATTGGTGTGGTGGCTTATCTGGCAGCCTTGCTGGTAGCAGGTTTTAGACCGCGTCATTTAAAACCTTAACTGCAATTCAACTCGGCATTTGTGATGCAGCGAGCATGAAGACAGCCATAAAAAAACAAGAGCCGTAAGGCTCTTGTTTTTTTCGAAAGCTAACACTTCGGACAAGTCTGGGATAAATCTAGACTTTGCCGCGAGAAAGAAAACCAACGATCGCAAGAATCACCGCAATCACCAACAAGATAATCGCAAAATCCTTAGATAAGCCTGCAACACCACCAAAACCGAGTAGACTCGCAATTAGTGCAATAACAGCAAAAATAATAGCCCAGCGAAACATATATATTCTCCATGTGTTTTTTTTTTCAAATTTAGTATAGAAATAAACGATTCTAGCGACTGTTAGTGTTTTGTTGATGAACTGTCTATGATTTAACAATAGTTTACGTGATGGTAATAAGAATTTGAGCGATAGGTCTGCGAGGTTCGGGCTGCTATAATAAGCTGATTTTTTAGCGCACAGACCCGATCATGAGCGATACTTTACGTCCCGAATTCTGGAAAAACTATTCACTGGCTGAACTGACGCAAGTCGAGTGGGAAGCCTTGTGTGATGGTTGCGGATTGTGTTGTCTGATTAAACTGGAAGATGAAGAGACTCAGGAAGTCGCCTATACCAAAGTGGCCTGTAAACTGCTGGATTGCAGCACGGCACGTTGCTCCAATTATCCGGAGCGTCTGCACTATGTACCGGACTGTATTCAACTCACCCCTGAGAAACTGGAAACGATTCACTGGTTGCCTTCAAGTTGTGCCTATCGTCGGGTGGAGCAGGGTAAAAGCCTGCCAGCCTGGCATTATCTGGTCAGCGGTTCACGGCAAAGCGTGATTCAGGCACGCAAGTCGGCAGCAGGGCGCTGCCTGAGTGAAGCGGACATCCATGAAGATGACATCGAAGATTATATCGTACGCTGGGTACGTTAATTTGCCGCGATAAGCGCCTATTGATTTGCCGGCTGCAGTAGGGCCTGAGCCGAAGCACCGGCCATCGGACGATAGAAATAAAAGCCTTGCCCAATCTGACAGTCACAATTGATCAGGGTGTCCAGCTGCTGGGTATTTTCAATGCCTTCGACCAGAACATCCAGTGCAATACTGGAACCGATCTGGGTAATGGCTTTGACGATTGCCAAGGCAGAAGGATCACTGTTCATACGTTCTACAAAGTTGCGGTCAATCTTGATGCAATCCACCGGATAATCCTGCAAACGGGTCAGTGAAGAATGACCGGTACCAAAATCATCCAGTGAAATCTGGATTCCGGCCTGTTTCAGTAGGTTCAGAGCACGTACCACATAATTGGCACCATGCTCGGACAGGCTTTGTTCGGTAATTTCCAGTTCGATCTTATGCGCAGGAATATCAAAATTGGACAGGCGGGCCAACATCTTTTCTGCATAGTCATCGCGCAGGAATTCAACTGGTGCGGCATTGATTGAAATAGGTAACAGATCCAGACCCTCTGCCTGCCAGCGGCTCATATCGGCAAAGACTTTGAGCTGCATGGTTTCACTGATGCGTGAGGCCAGTTCATAGTCCTGAAAGGCACCAAAAATCTCGGAAGGCAGTTGCACCTGCTGATCCTGATCCTGCCAGCGTAAGAGCGCTTCAAAGCCAATCACCACGCCATCAGAAAGACGTACTTTGGGCTGATAATAGGGAATGATCTGATCGGCCTGAATGATTTTACGTGCCAGGGTCAGCTGCCTGGTCATATTTTCCAGTGAGCCGCACATGTCCTGACTAAACATGCGGATGCCACCACGCCCACTATTTTTCAGATCATTTAAGGCAATGTCGGCACACTTCAACAGATTCGAGGTATTCAGGGCATCACGTGGATAGATGGCACAGCCAATACTCATGGCACTGCTGATGCTGTTACCTACATAATTGATGGGCTGATCCAGCTGGCTATAGGCCAGTTGTGCCGTGGCCAGCAGCTGTTCTTCATTTTCCAGATTTTTTACCAGAACCGCAAATTCATCCCCACCCAAACGGGCAACAATGGTATTCGGGCCAAAACAGCTTTGGAAGCGCTGACCCAGGACATGTAACAGATGATCGCCAGCAATATGGCCCAAGGTGTCATTAATATGGCGGAAATAGTCCAGATCGATCAGCAGCAGACCTGCCATGCCCTGTTGCTGATTGGCCTTTAACAGCACCTGCTTGAAGGTTTTATAGAAGGTGCTGCGATTATACAGCCCGGTGAGCTCATCCCGTTTAATGGCTTCTTTGAGGCGGGTTTCTGCAATTTTCTGCTGGCTGATATTACGTGAGACACAGAGGATGCTTTGGGTAATATTGTGCTGATCCAGAATCGGGGTCAGCAGATGATCCCAATATTGGATCGGTTGGTCTTTGAGCTGGCTTTTGCTGGAGAAACGGCTATTTAGGCCTTGAGCTGCCTGTTTCAGTGCGCGTTGTCCGGATTTTCGGGCTTCAGGTGCTAAACGGTTCAACCAGGACAATGAACTGTCCTGAGCCTGCGCGACGGTTTCGGTTTCCGCAATCAGGCCACAGCACTGGTTGCTATGCCGAATCTCGCCATCCGGACTGATAATATTGATACAGTCTGCACTGGCATCTAGCATGTTTTCCTGGGTTGAAACAATCTGGGAAAGTTGCTGCTGGATTTCAAAATAATCATGTACATCGGTCAGGGAAACTGCCCACTGCAACACATCTTCCAGATCATGATGGAATTTTACCGCCAAGTTACACATACGATAATGGGTATCGCTGCGTTTGATCCGGCACTGGGTTTCAAAATTCTGATGCTGATCCAGCGCAGCATGCCATTGCCCCGAAAACAGCTTTAAGTCCTCGGCATGAATAAAACTCTGCCATGGTATATTGTCCGGTTGATTCAGATTGACACCAAGATAACTGGTCATGGCGGCGTTAAAATATTGCAGATGTGTTTTGGTACTGACCCATAGCGGCTGGGGTAAGGCATCAATCAGTTTTTGAAGCTGAACGAATTCATTCAGATGAACATGGTTCGCAATCAGTGATGCTGACAGCAGTGGCTTTGACTGGCGCACCGCTCCTTGTTCAAATTTATCATGCTTCATGCATTCACCAATACAACCCAAAAAATGCCTCAAGGGCGACATACGTTTCTTTTAATTAGAATAAACAACATGAAAATTACAGTGTAATTAATTCACAATTAATCATGTTTAAATTATTTGCTTTTATGAAGATTAATTCATTCAGAATTAAAAAAATAGTGGATTTCTGCATAAATTAATTTTTTATGCTTTATGTTTGCAATCTTGGAATCAAAACTGCTGGTGTTAGAATGAGATCAGAATTTAGTTTGAGCCAATAATAATATGTCAGATAGTCATATCCCGCTTCCAGAACGCTTACGGCCACGTGACCTTGCAGAGATTATTGGGCAGGAGCATTTGCTGGGAGAACAGGCACCCTTACGCCAGATGATTGATCAGGGGCATCTGCCTTCGATTATTTTCTGGGGGCCACCCGGGGTGGGTAAAACTACCATTGCCTTACTCCTGGCTCAGGCTGTAGACCGGCCTTTTATCAGTCTGTCTGCACTGAATACCGGGGTGAAAGAACTACGTGAAATCATTGCCGAAGGCGGTGATCTGCTGACTCCAGTAGTGTTTATTGACGAAATTCACCGTTTTAACAAGTCCCAGCAGGATGCACTGTTAAACGCAGTGGAGAAGGGAAAAATTACCTTAATTGGTGCGACTACCGAAAACCCATCTTTTGAAGTGAATAGTGCCTTATTGTCACGTTGTCAGGTGTATAGCCTGAATGCCTTGAGTGCCGAATCGATTCAGACCTTGCTGACTCAAGCCTTGCAAAATGACCACTTCTTGCAAGAAAGACATATCCTGATTGAAGAATTTGATGCCTTGGTTCAGTTCGCCGCAGGCGATGCCCGTAAGGCACTGAATCTGCTGGATCTGATTGCCAGTACTTTTGAGCCGGATATGGAAAATATCATCACCAATACGGTGGTGGTCAAAGTGGCACAGCAGAATATTGCCCGCTATGACAAGTCGGGTGAACAGCATTATGATCTGGTTTCGGCGTTTATTAAATCAATTCGCGGCAGTGATCCGGATGCAGCGCTGTACTGGATGGCACGCATGCTCAAAGGCGGTGAAGACCCGGTATTTATCGCGCGCCGTATGCTGATTGCAGCCTCGGAAGATATTGGCAACTCCAATCCGAATGCCTTGCTGCTGGCAGGTGAGTGTTTCCGTTCAGTGCAGGCGGTCGGAATGCCGGAATGCCGGATTATTTTAGGACAATGTGCGGTTTATCTGGCCACCAGTGCCAAAAGTAACAGCACCTATCTGGCAATTAACAAGGCAATGGAACTGGCAGATAAAACCTCGAATTTGCCGGTGCCGCTGCATCTGAGAAATGCACCGACCAAGCTGATGAAAGAGCAGGGCTATGGCGTGGATTATCTGTATCCACATCATTATCCTGAGCATTTTGTGCTGCAGGAATATCTGCCGCCCGAACTGAAAGATACCAAACTGTATGAATCGGCACGCAATAAACGTGAAGTTGAAGCTGAACGTTTACAGCAACGCCGTTGGCAACAACAGCAACAGCAGTAATCATCTCGGTATATAAACCGGTTGAATTCAGGCAAAAAAATGCCCAATTCAAGGCGAACTGGGCAGAAAATAGGATGTTGTTGAGGGAGATAACATCCTAGAGGGTAGAGGAACAATCTGGTCTGAAACCTGACGTTAAATCATTCAACGCGCTGATTTGCCTGGTATGTGATGATATTAAGCCAGAACACTTCTGTTGTAAAAACGATCATTTTTATGATAAAAATTTGTTTTTCCGATTAAAAGCCAGACATAAAAAAACCGAGCTGAGAGGCTCGGTTTTTTTATGTCTATCCAGGGATAGATCAGATGTTGTCGAGGTTAATACCTAAACGGCCCGCGACTTCTTCGTAGGCTTCAACCACACCGCCTAAACCTTGACGGAAACGGTCTTTGTCCAGTTTTTTCTTGGTGTCTTTGTCCCATAGACGGCAACCATCCGGAGAAAATTCATCACCCAGAACGATACGGTCATGGAATACACCAAATTCAAGTTTGAAATCGACCAGAATCATATTACCTGCATCAAACAGTGCTTTCAGCACGTCGTTCACCTGGTAAGTCAATTCTTTCATTTTCGCCAATTGTTCAGCTGTTGCCCAGCCTAAAGCAATCGCTTGCGATTCATTGACCATTGGATCGCCAAGCGCATCATCTTTAAAGAACAGTTCAAATGTTGGAGGCGTCAGTTCCTTGCCTTCTTCCACGCCCAGGCGACGGCATAAAGAACCCGCTGCATAGTTACGGATGACACATTCTACCGGGATCATATCCAGTTTTTTTACCAGCACTTCATTTGGAGTCAGCAGCTTTTCAAAATGGGTTTCAATGCCCGCTTCTGCCAGCTTTTCCATAATGAAGGCGTTAAAACGGTTGTTCACCTTGCCTTTACGATCTAGTTGCTCGATTTTTTCGCCATTGAATGCAGAAGCATCATCACGAAAGACTAAAATCAGATGGTCTGAACTATCTGTGGTATAGACAGATTTCGCTTTACCAGTATAGAGCAAGGTTTGTTTTAACATGAGGGAACCTTTTACGAAAAAAAATGCCTAGAAATGTCTAGGCTGGCCAATTTTGGTAAATCTGGTTAAGCAGTTCTGCGGCTTTTTCACGGTCGGCAAAACTGTTATCGGCATTGAACACAGCGAGGTTATTACTTGAACCGACAGAAGATAATCTTAATACATAGGTCTGCTGATCGACCTGAATCGTGACTTCGTAACGATTTTTGCTCTGGGCAACGACGTTATGATTCAGGCTGCTCAGGGTGGCAAGCGTGTATTGCCAAATTGTAGCAGAATTTCCGTCAATTTTAAGCAACGGATTAAGATTTCCGTCAGTAAGCAGCTGTGGTTGACCGACAGTATTGGTTTCAGTCAGATCGGCTTGAACGCTGTTCTCGGTCTGGGCCGCCTGTGGGCGCGGCAGGGCAAAACGGTTGCCACGCTGGTTTTCCAGCTTCGGAGCATTTTCAATTGCAAGCGGATCGACTGTCGGAGCAGGATACAATGGCGTTGCAGGACGAACCATGGCGCCTTCAGGATATTGTAAAGCTTCCAGGCTGGTAGTTTCTTTATAGTCTAAAGTGCCATTATTAAAGGCCATTGAACTACAACCTGCCAAACTGAATACTGAAAGTGTGAGGCTCAGTCCTAAACGTAATTGCATAATCTTGTGCTCTTTTATTGAATAACGCCCGCGGCAAGCAGTGCTTCATGTAGCGGAGCGCGATATTGTTCTGCAAGTGGTGTTAATGGAAGGCGAATACCTGTACCAATTAAGCCCATGTCATGGAGAGCCCATTTCACAGGAATTGGGTTCGATTCGCAAAATAAAATATTGTGTAAATTTGCAACCTGAGCATTTGACTGTTCAGCGCCTGCTGCATCACCGGCAATCGCCGCTGCACATACTTGGCTCATGGCTTTAGGTGCCACATTTGCTGTGACCGAAATATTGCCTTTGGCACCGTGAGCCATCAGCTGATATGCAGTCGCATCATCACCTGAATAAACCACCATGTCTTTGCCTTGCAGGCCTTGCAATAATTCAGCACCACGCGCTACATCGCCAGTTGCATCTTTAATCCCGACGATTTGTGGAATATCTGCCAGACGAATCACGGTTTCATTCAGCATGTCGACGCCGGTACGGCCAGGGACATTATAGAGAATTTGCGGCAGATCTACTGCTTCAGCCACAGCTTTATAATGCTGGTACAGGCCTTCTTGGGTCGGTTTATTATAATAAGGCGTCACCAGAAGTGCAGCATCGGCGCCAAGTTCTTTGGCCTCACGAGTCAGTTCGATGGCTTCACGGGTCGAGTTTGCGCCCGTACCTGCGATTACAGGAATACGTTTATTGGCTACACGAATGATTTCTTTGATCACTTGTGTGTGCTCACTCATGCTGAGTGTAGATGCTTCGCCTGTTGTTCCAACGGCAACAATACTGTTGGTACCCTCTGCAATATGCCACTCAACCAGCTTCTCGAGACCCTTCCAATCTACGCTGCCATCTTCAAACATAGGGGTGACGATTGCGACTATGGAACCTTGAATGGTCTGTGCTTGCTGAGTCATTTTAAAAAACTATCCTATTTGTCCATCCGAAAGGAATAAAAAACATAAATTGGGATGGATTTGTATTTTGATTTATAGCAAATTCAATAGACTTGCGTGAAATTGAATATTGCTTATGCAAATTATGACTGATCAAACGCATAAGAACAATATGCTTTAGTCAAAGCCAATAAATTCTTTATACAAAGCCTGCGAGTAACAATCAAGCTTTTAAATACAGCAACGGTGTAGCCATGTATTGAATTAAAAAGCATCAAAATCAGAAAAATTCGAATTAATGCAATTTTTTTAAACAAAAGTTCTCATAAACTGCGAATTCAAGCCCTTAAAAAGCTGTAAATGCTGCGATATAAGCATTTTAAAGCCTTAAGTTAGATGTATATATGATGATGTAAGATCTAAAAGATATAGTCTGTTTTAATATCAATCGTGCTTTAAGCGGCTTAAAAGCGGCTGACTGATCCGTTTTAGATATGAGTGAATATTCAAGTATTTATCTGGTGTTTAAGTTTGAGACTTGATCTATAAGACTTATAGGGCAATCTGCTGATTTTATATAATTTTATTAATTGTTTCTGCGACTTTATCCCATCCGGGATGAAAACAAGAAAGTTCCACTTTTATACGGGATATCCGAGCAAAACGTTCAACTTATTGGTAGTTAATACTGCAGCCGCGCATCATGGATGATAGCACCTTATTTGAACGCTGATTGAACAAGGATATTCCAATGGAAAAATCAGATAATAAACATGCGATTATCACCGTTGCGATCTGTTTTCTGATTGCGGTGATTGAAGGCTTGGACATTCAAGCCGCCGGGATCGCAGCAGCGGGGATTCGTGAACATTTTGGGCTCGATAGCTCGCAATTGGGTGTGTTTTTTAGTGCAGGGATTCTGGGCTTGTTGCCTGGTGCACTGGTTGGCGGTCGGTTTGCAGACCGTATTGGCCGTAAGAAGGTTTTAATCTGGTCAACCGCAGTGTTTGCCGTATTTACCTTATGTACGGTCTGGGTAAACAGCTTTAACAGTCTGCTGGCAGTACGTTTTCTGGCTGGAGCCGGCCTGGGCGGCGCAATGCCAATTCTGATTACACTGGCGTCTGAAGCTGTATCGCCACAAAACCGTGGCCGTGCAGTGGGCCTGATGTATTGCGGTATGCCGGTTGGTGCTGCGATTTTATCGTTAATTGCTGCCACTGAATTTGGTGCTAACTGGAAGAATGTCTTCTATCTGGGTGGCCTGCTGCCTATTTTTGCAATTCCACTGATGATGCTGTTTTTGCCTGAGTCGAAGGAATATCTGAAAGCCCAGAACAAAACTGCAGCAGAACTTGCTGTGGCACCGCAAGGCTCGTTTAAAGACCTGTTTAACTCGGACAACCTGTTACGTACCTTGTGTATCTGGATCACCTACTTCTTCACGCTGATGGTGGTATACATCATGCTGAGCTGGTTACCGTCACTGTTTATGGAGCTTGGCTTTACCCGTAAGGATGGTTCAACCGCACAGTTCTACTTCATGGTTACGGCGACGGTTGGTACGATTATTTTGGGTATGCTGACCGATCGCTGGAAAAAAGCCTATGTGATTTTGTTGATGTACGGCGGTATTTTGGCAGGACTATTGGCGCTGAATGCTGCAAGCTCGCTGAACCAGATGTACATGGCCGCAGCACTGGCAGGTGCATTCGTGATTGGCTGTCAGGGCGTACTGTATGCCTTTGGTAGTATCGTATATCCAACCGAAGTGCGCGGTACCGGTGTTGGTGTGGCTTCTGCAGTAGGACGTATTGGTGCCATGCTGGGTCCTGTGATCGCAGGTCAGCTGCTGGTTGCCGGTTTTGGGGCGGCTGGGGTCATTAGTGCTGCCATTCCATGTATTATCATCTCTGCACTGTGTATGCTGTTTTTGGTGAAGCGTACCAAAGTGTAAGACAGTACAATTTCAAAAAAAGCCTGCACTTGCAGGCTTTTTTATGCTTGGCATTCAAGCCAGCAGATCTGCAGCATAATTACACACAGGCAGACTGAGCAGGGGCAGTTCTATCATTTTTTAACAGCAGCGCTAAAAATCCTCTGACAATTTGCGCTATGCTTGGACATGAATCGAAGCTTTCAATGGATGGAAACAGATGCAGAATAATATCGCTTTACTGGTCGTCGATGTACAAAGAGGTTTTACTCCGGGCGGCAATCTGGCAGTAGCCAATGCGGACCAGATTATTCCCAGCATCAATGTATTGGGACAGCATTTTCAAAATATTATCCTGACCCAGGACTGGCATCCTGAAAACCATATTTCTTTTGCAGACAATCATCCAGGCAAAGCAGCCTATGACAGTATTCAGCTGGAATATGGCAGTCAGGTCTTATGGCCAAAGCATTGTGTGCAGGGCACACTGGATGCCGAACTGCATCCGGATTTAAATTTACCGCAAGCGCAACTCATCATTCGCAAGGGCGTTCATTCCCAGATTGACAGTTATTCGGCCTTTATGGAAGCCGACCAGAATACCAGCACCGGTCTGGCCGGTTATTTGCGTGAACGTGGTATTGATAGCGTGTTTGTGGTCGGAATTGCCACGGACTTCTGTGTGGCCTGGACCGCCATCGATGCTCGCAAACTGGGGTTCAAGACCTATGTGATTGCCGATGCCACCAAGGGCATTGACCTGAATGGTTCCTTGCAACATGCCTGGCAGGATATGCTGGCGCATGGAGTGAAACGTGTCTATATGAAAGATATCGTTCAGGCAGCTTAAGGCTGGGTCAGGATAGATTTTGAATATCGCTTTGATATTTTTTATTTAAATTGATAGAGCTCTTTCATCAATTAAAAAATGATCGTTATATTCATATTTGCATGAATATTGATAGTTCTTTTTCCCTTGGGGATGAGACGTATTGCTTTGCAAGAGGATGGGGGAGCTTTCTTGGAAAAACATCTCCCTTGCGCAGCAGTGCTGCTCTTCTCCGACAATGAGAGGGCATTGCCTTCGTCGTGATTTTAAATGATTGATCAAATAACCCTTATAATGCCAGGTGTCGAGCGATACCTGTTTGATTTCACTTCTGCTCCCTTGATCTCACCTGGATAAAACCCATGTCAGTCCTGCTCCAGTTTAGCCAGTTTGTCCAAAAAACCTTTGCTTTATGGGTGCTGCTGTTTTCCGGCATTGCCTTGCTGGTTCCCGAGGCCCTGCTCTGGTTACGTGCTTATATTCCGTGGATGTTGGGTATTATTATGTTCGGCATGGGCATGACCATGACCGTCGCAGATTTTAAAAGTGTACTGCAAAGTCCGAAAGCGGTCGGGATTGGCGTCGTAGCGCAATTTGTAGTGATGCCTGGTCTGGCTTTTCTGCTGTGTCAGCTGTTCCGGCTTCCGGCTGAAATTGCGATCGGGGTGATTCTGGTGGGTTGCTGTCCGGGTGGAACCGCCTCCAATGTGATTACCTATATGGCCAAGGGCAATACTGCACTGTCTGTGGCCTGTACTTCGGTTTCGACCTTGTTAGCTCCGATTTTGACCCCTGCAATTTTTTATCTCTTGGCCAGTCAATGGATTAATATCAATGCCTTATCCATGCTGGTGTCGATTCTACAAGTCGTGCTATTCCCAATTGTGCTGGGCCTGATTGTACGGGGTCTGCTCAAGCAGAAAGTAAATACTTATATTCAGGTAATGCCGTTGATTTCCGTGATTGCCATTGTCGCAATCGTGGCAGCGATTATTGCCGGCAGCAAAAGCCAGATTCTGCAATCTGGACTGCTGATTCTGGGGGTAGTGGCCTTACATAATGGTCTGGGCTATCTGCTGGGGTATTGGGCCAGTCGCATGTTTAAGCTGGCAGAAATAGACTGTCGTGCGGTATCGATTGAGGTCGGGATGCAGAATTCGGGTTTAGGCGTGGCATTGGCGGCAACCCATTTTGCAGCATCTCCACTCACAGCCTTGCCCAGTGCGATTTTTAGCTTATGGCATAATATTTCCGGGCCAGCCCTGGCCACTTACTGGGCTGCCAGAAGCAAGGCGACGACAGCAGCAGAGGAACAACATCCGGATATACAGCCATAGCAGTTTAAAATCTGAGAATCGCTTTGCTGGCAGCCAGCGGCTCAAGACAGAACTTGGCCAGTCATTATGCAAAAATGCTGCGCATAAAAAAGCCCGATATCATATCGGGCTTTTTACTGTACAGGTTTTATGAGGCTTTGGACTGTTTGGATTTTAAAATCTCGGTTCTAAAGGTCTGTGCCAGTTCTGCGGTTTCTGCATCCATGCCGTTAAGGACAAAGGCATGACGGGTCAGAACATTGGTTGGATTCGGCATGCTGACCAGCTGGAAGTGCTCGCTCACATCTTTCAGTAACGTATTCGGTACATGCAGTGCACTTTCTTTCGCGACCAGATGCTGGCTCAGACGCTCAGCAGCCTGTACCGAGTTGAGCTGCATTTCTTCAACCTTAGAGGCAATCGCACTACGGGTTTGTAGTACAAAACGTTTTTCTTCACGATAGCGTTTATACAGAACTTCCGAGAGTAACTGGAATACCGCACTGATCATGGTCAGGCAGGCCAAGGCATTTGGCTTGTCTGCGGCAATGCTGATGGTTGCACCTTTCTCATCAAACTTATGCACCGTACAGATATCACTGCCGTTGAGTTTATAGCGCTGCACACACAGTTCAGTGGCTTTATTCAGGAAAATCTGACACAGGTTAAAATAAGGTACTGAAACTGTTTTATTGACACTATCGAGTAACTGTTTCGGATCATAGAACTGGATATTCAAGCTCAGGCTGTCATTATCCAGTACAGCAGGTTTATGCTCTTTCTCTTTGACTTTATTTTTTACTGCCTGCTGGGCCTGGGCAATCGCCAGTGCAGCATTATGCTTTTCCTGCTCCAAAGCCTGCGTCAGGGTCTGGATCTCGAATTTTAAACGGGATTCATTATTGATCCGTGCCAGATATTCGGTCCGGCTCGGACGCGCGATGGCACGATAAGCCACCCAGATTAAGGCATGAATAATGAACGAGAACAGAATCGCCAGCCATTGTGTCCGCAGAATTTCACCAATACTTGGTTCAATCAGGGTGATTTCAATCAGGCCGACTTTTTTCTCGTTTTGCAGTGCATCCCGGACAAAAACCTCGCCATCGCGGGTTTTGGTCAGTCCGCCGGTGGCTAAAACCTGACCTTTTGCATCCAGAATCCGAATCGATGCCACACTAGGGTTGGTCGCATAACGATTTGCCAGCAACGCCAGGGAAACACGATTGGCCGGTTCCAGCTCGGACAGGCTGTCTGTCACCAGTTGACTGGTGATCAGCTGCCCCTGATTGGCACGGTTTTCATTCAGTTGGTGAGTGGTTGCCAATACCAGTAAAAAGGTATGCAGAGCAAAACTTACAATCAATAGGCTAGCAAATAGCCCTTGTCTAGGCGCATTCAACGTAAACTTCCAAGGCAATTCTGTTCAATTTCGATTATGATTCTAACAATAGTTGTAGCTCAGACCCGAGTCAATTCATGCGAGAAATCATTCTTATATCATTCTTAGGACCTGACCAGCCTAATCAATTTACACGATTAATGCAGGTTTTGTCCGCCCATTCCCTACAGATTTTAGATGTGGGGCAAGCGGTTATTCATAATCAGTTAACCTTAGGTATTGTTGTAGCATCTGATGACCAGACGGCGACAGCATTAGCCATGAAGGAAATCCTGATTCTAGCACATGATATCGGGTTAACTGTGCGCTTTAAACCGATCTCTGCGACTGAATATGATCAGTGGGTCAAAGAGGGTGGACGCACACGTTATATCGTAACGGCATTGGCCCCTGAATTAAATGCCTCCCATCTGCAAGCCGTGACCCATATTGTTTCCAGTCAGGGCTTCAATATTGAAACCGTGACCCGTCTGTCTGGCCGCCCGGTTCTGGACGGCAGCAGTGCCGGTCCGAAACGTGCCTGTATCGAATTTGGTTTAAAAGGCCAGATGCTGGATGCTGCAGCCATGCGTGCGGCCTGTTTGCGCTTATCCAGTGAACTGAATGTCGATGTCGCCGTTCAGGAAGATAATGCCTATCGCCGTAACCGCCGTCTGGTCTGCTTTGATATGGATTCGACCCTGATCGAACAGGAAGTCATTGATGAACTGGCAATTGAAGCTGGTGTCGGTGAGCAAGTTGCCGAAATTACCGAGCGTGCCATGCAAGGCGAGCTGGACTTTCAGGCCAGCTTCCGTGCCCGTGTTGCTTTGTTGAAAGGCATGGATGCATCGGTACTCCCGAAAATTGCCGAGCGCCTGACTATTACCGAAGGTGCTGAACGTCTGATTTCGACCTTGAAAGCCTTGGGTTACCGAACTGCAATTCTTTCTGGCGGCTTTCAGTACTTTGCCGAATATCTGCAAAGCAAACTGGATATTGATGAAGTGCATGCCAATGCGCTCGATGTTCAGGATGGGGTCGTTACCGGTGAAGTCAAAGGCCATATTGTCGATGGCGCGCGTAAAGCCTTCTTGCTCGGCGAAATTGCCAAGGAGATGGGCATTTCACTGGAACAGACCATTGCGGTCGGTGATGGTGCCAATGACCTGCCGATGCTGTCGATTGCCGGTTTAGGGGTGGCATTCCGTGCCAAGCCACTGGTGCGTCAAAATGCCAATCAGGCGATTTCCAGTGTCGGCCTGGACGGGGTGCTGTATCTGCTAGGGGTACATGACAAAGACCTGAATCGCGCATAACTACACATCTTTAGTGCAATAAAACGCGGCCTTAGGGTCGCGTTTTTTGATTGCGTATAAGGTTCGGTGGCACAGCAACACAGAAATTTGAACACAAAAACATCGATCATCTTAAACGGAAAAATAATTTTTCACTGCCTAAGCACCCTGATAATTTTGTAATGACACGCCAACATTGACGCAGTCATTGATCCACAAAAATGGCAAAAGCAAAAAATGTAATGACAATATAATATCGCGACAAAGTATGTCGTGAGGCAAGATCACAGGACTTTTTTTATGCAAAAAACTCAGCATAATGCAGGCATAGAGATACAAATCAACAGATTCCATTTTATTGATTGAACGAAATTCAATAGATAGAACCGTTGCAATATCAGACAGGCAAACTATCTATTTGGATGGAGGGGGTTATATGGTAACAGCGAATTTAGCAACGATTGTGGGCTTCAGTTTAGTCGCTGCAGCTGTAGTTGCTGTGTTCTTCTCGCCTTATCGTCGCTGGTTAAGTTTTATGGCAGCAGGAATGTTGCTATGGGGCCTGATCGAGGTAATTCGTGTCGGTACGCAAACCTTGTTTGAACTGCCCATGACCTATAGTTATCTGAGTGCGTTGACGGCAGTCATGATGGTGGTCACCTTCTTGTTATTGCGTGAAGACCGTCGTGCGGAGCGTGCTCTGGCCAAACGCCGTTACATCGAACATACACCTGTCTATGAAGATGACCAGCAGCAGCTTTCAAGCCGTTAAGTCTACAAAATCGCAAAGAAAAAATGCACCTTCGGGTGCATTTTTCAGCTTGGAAATATGATACAAACTGCTTAATCAACCTAGCCAAGAATTATGCTAGGATATTTATCAATTTTCGTACAATTAGAATAGGCATCCTCCATGAAACTGTCGTCCATTCCTGTTTTAAAACTTCCTTTAGTCGATATGAGCACCGATCCACTGGACTTGCTGGTTGCAGGTTTAGCTTTACGTATGAAGCAGTTGGCACGTACCAGCCCGAAATTTATTGAACTGGTACATGAGCGTCAATTCCGGATCCAGATTGGCACAGATGAGGGTATGGCGCGTCAGATCATTGTCAATAATGGCCAGATTGATACGGTTTCAGGCGATGCGGAAAAGGCAGATTTTGTGTTGCAGTTTGCCGACAGTGAGCAGGGCGTAAAGACCCTGGTTAAAGGCGACCCGACTGCATTTATGACCGGTATGCAAAGCGGTACTATCAAAATGGAAGGTGACTTTGGTTTGCTGGTCTGGTTTAACCAGGTGGCGAAAATGATTCCACCAAAACTGCCAAAGCCAGTCAAAGAAAAATTTAAAATGGCACGCCAGTTTATTAAAGAGAAAACAGGCAAATAAAACGCTGCTCCTGACTCGCCCGCCTTTTTCAAGGAGGGCGGAGGGCAGGATTCAGCCAGTTTCAGTCTGGGTAATGCCAGTCAATTAGGGAGTTTAGATCTAAGCTCCTTAATTTTTTAAATCTTTTACAGAAACAGTTATTTTCTAATCTTGCGGTGCAATACACCTCATGCCCCAGACCGTTGGGGATGAGGTTTCCTGCTATCCCATATCCTCATGAATTAACAATAATAAAAAACCAGACAGTTTCCTGCCTGATCTGCATTACTCAATCTGAGGGTTTTTTAAGGTGGAAAATAGTGTCGCTATTCAACTTCTAAATTAAAAGTCACCGGCCCATCATTGACTAGATGCACTTTCATATCTGCTGCAAAAATACCGGTCTGTACATGCTCAAACTGGCTGCGGGCGTATTCTACCAGCTGTTCATACAAGGCTTTTGCTTCAGCCGGCGGCATGGCCGGGCCAAAATCTGGACGTAAGCCTTTTTGAGTCTGCGCCATCAGGGTAAATTGTGAAACCAGTAACAAACCGCCGTTGGCCTGACTGACATTCCAGCCCATCTTGCCTTGTTCATCATCAAAAAAACGGTATTTCAAGATCTTATCAATCAGTTTTTTGCCTTTTTCCAGATCATCACCTTTGCCAAGACCTAAAAAAACCAGAATGCCTTTTTCGATTTCACCGCTGACTGCACCGTCTACCACGACTTTAGCTTCTAAAACTCTTTGTAATAACGCACGCATTTCACATATTTACTGATGACTATGGGAGGGCGTAATTGTAGCAAGAATACAATCTGCTAAAGGGGTAAATGCTGATTTTTTGGGCTACAAACACCTGAAAAATAATTGATTAATTTTTATATATTTAATAAAGCGATTAAAGTAATGAGAATAATCCGTTTTAACAATATTTGGTTTTTCTATATCTTAGCCCATGCAGGAAAGGTAATAAATTGAGAGATTTAGAAATGTTTAAGCGTTCATTACTGGTTGCAATGCTTGCAACGATTACAGCTGCACAAGCGGCTCCTTTGACTAAAGACAATGGCGCACCAGTCGGTGACAATCAAAACTCGATCACTGCTGGTCCAAATGGTTCTGTTTTACTTCAGGACGTTCAGCTGGTACAAAAATTACAACGTTTTGGTCGTGAGCGTATTCCAGAACGTGTTGTTCATGCGCGTGGTACAGGTGCTTATGGTGAATTCGTTACCACCAAAGATCTGTCAGATCTGACCATTGCTTCATTGTTCAAAGCGGGAACCAAAACCCCGGTCTTTGTGCGTATGTCGACAGTTATTCACGGTAAAGGTTCTCCAGAAACCTTGCGTGATCCGCATGGCTTCGCCATCAAATTCTATACCCAAGAAGGCAACTGGGACTTAGTCGGTAACCAGACCCCTGTATTCTTTATCCGTGACGCGATCAAGTTCCCGGACTTTATTCACGCGATGAAACCAAGCCCGGTCAACAACGTTCAAGATGCCAACCGTGTGTTTGATTTCCTCTCTAGTCAACCATGGGCAACCAACATGTTGACTTATGTGTATGGCAAGCAAGGTGTACCAACCAGCTACCGCGAACAGGATGGTTTTGGTGTTCATGCCTACAAACTGTATAACGACAAAGGCGAATATAAATACGTTAAATTTAACTTCCGCTCTCAACAGGGTGTCAAAGGTCTGAACGTTAAAGAAGCAGCGGAACAGCAAGGTAAAGATTTCAATCACCTGACCAATGATCTTTACAACAACATCAACAAAGGCAACTTCCCGAAATGGGATCTGTATATCCAGGTATTGGACCCTCAAGACCTTGGCAAGTTTGATTTCGATCCACTGGATCCAACCAAAATCTGGCCAAACGATTTAGTTCCAGAAACCAAAGTCGGTACCTTGACCTTGAACCGTATGCCGAAGAACTTCTTCAATGAAACCGAGCAAGCTGCATTTGCACCAGGTAACCTGGTTCCGGGCATCGAACCATCTGAAGACCGTTTGCTGCAGGGCCGTATCTTCTCTTATTCAGATACACAAATGTACCGTTTAGGTGTGAATCACCAGCAAATTCCTGTAAACCGTCCAATCGTTGCTGTGAACAACAACAACCAGGAAGGTTATATGAATGTGAGCGAGCGTGATTCTGATGTGAACTACGAACCAAGCCGTAAAGAGCCAAAAGCTGCAACTGAAAAAGCGCGTGCAGTTCAGACTCCACTTGCCGGCACAGTCCAGCAAATGGGTGTGAAAGAGCAAAACTTCAAGCAGGCCGGTGAGCTTTACCGTTCATATACTGCCAAAGAAAAAGACGATTTAATCATGAACCTGGCGGCAGATCTTGGCAATGTCAAAGATTCTGAAACCAAGCACATCATGTTGTCTTACTTCTACAAGGCAGACGCGGATTATGGTACGCGTATGACCAAAGCAGTGAAGGGCAATCTTGCGACTGTGAAAGCCAAAGCAGCGCAATTCAAAGACTAATTTGGATTAGTCCGACAAATTGGTGACTAGGGTCTAGCACGTCACCTCAAGAAAGTCCTGTAAAACTCCAAACCTTTCCTGCACCCTAGGGGGAGTTTTACAGGCACCCGGTTTTATTCATTTTCTCTTATTTGAACTGAATCAGACTCGATTCATGTCTCTACTCGATTTCTGTTGGAGTCCATCATGAAAGTTATGCAGCATGCAGTTTTAGCCAGTATTTTTGCCTTGGGTGCCATGTTTGCAAACCTGAGCAGCGCACAAGATCTCTCTTCCGCTAAAAGTGTTGCAACTACACCGATGAACTCGCAACAGGAATTGGTTGCACTGTTCTTTGCCGCGGCCAAAACCGGCAATGACGAAGTGATCAATGAATTTTTAAAGCACGGTTTTCCGGCCGATGTGCGTAATAGCGATGGCTATACACCACTGATGATGGCGACCTATTATGGACATCAGAGTATTGTAACGAGCTTGCTCAAACACGGCGCTGACCGCTGCGCCCGCGATAATAAGGGCAATACTGCCTTGATGGGTGCGTTGTTTAAAATGGAATTTACCATTGCCAGACAGCTGCATCAGGTCGACTGTGATGCCCAGGCCGAGAAAAGCGGACGAAAGACCACAGCCGAGTTTGCCCGGGTGATTGGTCAGGAAAAACAGCTCCAGAAAATCATTCAGGAACAGGGCACAACCCAGGCCCAGCCTCAGAAATAAAACGCTTTATGGCCTGATACTTTTGTCGCAGTTTCAGCCGGCTGTACGTAAATCCTGCAATATTGCATGAATTTTTATGCTTTAATGCAGAGATAAGCACAGCGATATTTCCTTAATTATGGCTCCAATTATCCGTTCTCTGTTAGATACTGACTTGTACAAATTCACCATGTTGCAAGTGGTATTACACAAGTTTCCGCAAACGCATAGTGTCTATCATTTCCGTTGTCGTAATCTGGAAGACACGGTCTATCCGCTGACGGATATTCTGGATGATCTCAATCATCAACTTGATCTGCTGTGTCAGCTCAACTTCAAAGAAGACGAGTTGCAATACTTAAGAAGCCTGCGTTTTATCAAGAGTGATTTCGTCGACTATCTGGAACTGTTTCAGCTCAAACGCCGTTTCATTCAGGCCAGTATTGATAGTGAAGGCCGTTTAGACATTAAAGTGGAAGGCCCGATGGTTCAGGCGATGATGTTTGAAATCTTCGTGCTGGCAATTGTCAATGAACTGTATTTTAGCCGGATCCGTAGCCCTGAAGTCATGGCTGAAGGTGAGCGCCGTTTACAGGCAAAAACGCAATTACTACAACAATATGATGCATCGCAAAATCCACAGGATCCACCATTTCTGGTGTCGGACTTTGGTACGCGTCGCCGTTATAGTTTCGAATGGCAAAAGCATGTGGTAGAAGAATTCAACAAAGCTGCACCGCATGTATTCCGCGGTACCAGTAATGTGCTGTTGGCCAAGGAACTGGGTATTACCCCGATTGGCACCATGGCGCATGAATTCCTGCAAGCATTTCAGGCGCTTGATGTACGTCTGCGTAATTTCCAGAAATCTGCGCTGGAAACCTGGGTACAAGAATATCGTGGCGATTTAGGCATTGCCCTGACCGATGTGGTCGGTATGGATGCTTTCCTGCGTGATTTCGACCTGTATTTTGCCAAACTGTTTGACGGCCTGCGTCATGACAGTGGCGATCCCTATGTTTGGGGCGACAAGGCCTATGCACATTATAAAAAGCTGAAAATTGACAGCAAAACCAAAATGCTGACTTTCAGTGATGGTCTGAATCTGGAAAAAGCCTGGAAACTGCATCAATATTTTAAAGACCGTTTCCAGGTCAGTTTCGGCATTGGCACCAACCTGACCAACGATATGGGGCAAACCCCTTTAAATATTGTGCTGAAACTGGTGGAATGTAACCGGCAGTCGGTGGCAAAAATCTCGGACAGTCCAGGCAAAACCATGACCAATAATGATACTTTCCTGGCTTATCTGCGTCAGGTTTTCGAGATTACTGAACCTGCCTAAGTCTATTTCAGACATACGCAATTTTAGAACCGCTTCTCTGTAGAGGCGGTTTTTTTATCCCGGACGGTTTTTGGGCTGGCTTATCTAAAATCTTGCTAATCATCTTAAAAGAAACCGCATAAAGCTAAAAATGAGCTGTGCTAAGATCAAGGTAATTTGACCAAGAATAGCCATGATACCGATGACCGCTTCAGCCTTTAATTTTGGCCTGCTGATTGAGGCAGAAGATTTAGTTCCCTATCTGGGCCATGAAAAACTTCGTATTGTTGACCTCAGTCGGGCTTCGGTATACGAGCAACTGCATATTCCGCATGCCCTGCATCTGCAACCCAAGCTGCTGGTTCGTCAGGAAGAACATAGCATGGGCTTATTGCCGGACATCGACGGCTTGCAGGCGCTGATTGCTTATCTAAACATTTCGCCTGAGCATCATGTGGTGGCTTATGATGATGAGGGCGGGGCATGGGCTGGACGTTTACTCTGGAATCTGCATTGTCTGGGGTTTGAAAATACCAGTTTATTGAATGGCGGGATTCATGCCTGGCTTGGTGCCGGTTTGCCGACCTCTTCCGCTCAGGAAATATTTAGCCCGGTCAGTCATTTAGTTCCGGTAAATCTCGAACAAAAAGCCGCGTTTCAAATTGGGTATGATGAATTGTGCCAGCTTGTTGAAAAGCAAGAAGTTCAACTGTGGGATTGCCGCACTGAAGATGAATATACTGGTCTGCGTCTGGCAGCGCGACGCGGCGGTCACATTCCGGGAGCACGTCATTTTGAATGGAGTACTGCCCTTAACCGGCAAAATCATTTAAAATTGCAGCCTTTACCACGTACTCAGCAGCGTCTGGAACAACTGGGCTTCGATTTGAATCGGCCGGTTGTGGTGTACTGCCAGTCCCATCATCGCTCAGGTTTGGCCTATATTCTGGGCCGCTTACTGGGCTGGAAAATTCGAGCCTATGATGGTGCGTGGAGTGAATGGGGCAACCGCCTCAATAGTCCAATCGCTACAGGGGAGGTGCCATCTTGAGCATCACATCACGTTTAAAACAACAGTTTTTTATTAAAGCTCAACGATTAGTACCGCAACATCGCTTGTCTCGCGTGGTCGGCAAAATTGCTGCCAGCGAAAACCCGATTATCAAAACGGCTGTGATTACCGCCTTTAAGGCCCAGTACGGCATTGATATGTCGATTGCTGAACAGGTCAATGCCCTGAAGTTCAAATCTTTTAATGAATTCTTTACCCGGGCCCTGAAAGAAGGCATCCGCGCGGTTGATCCCGATGCCAGCAGCGTTGTTTCGCCAGCAGATGGTGCGATTTCCCAGCTTGGTAAAATTGAAAATGGTGATGTGTTTCAGGCCAAAGGTCAAAAATTTACTGTAGAAGCGCTGATTGCTGATCCGCAACTGGCTGAGCCCTTCAAAAATGGCGAGTTTGCGACGGTATATTTGTCGCCACGTGATTATCACCGTGTGCATATGCCATTTGCAGGCACATTAACTGAAACCTTGTATGTACCGGGCGAGCTGTTCTCGGTCAATCAGGTTACGGCAGAAAATATTCCGGGTCTGTTTGCCCGCAATGAACGCATGGTCTGCCTGTTTGATACTGAAATCGGCCGTATGGCGGTGGTGCTGGTTGGTGCGATGATCGTGGCGGGTATTGAGACCGTCGCCACCGGCAAGGTTAAACCTTCTGGCCGGATCGAGTTAAACCAGCATGATCTGTTCCTGGAAAAAGGCGCCGAACTGGGACGTTTCTACCTCGGTTCAACTGCGGTGATTTTATTTGAAGAAAATAAAATGCAGTGGGATGCAGCCTTCAAGGCCAATTCTCTGGTGAATATGGGGGAAGCACTGGGGCATACAGTTTAAAGATTTGAGTCTCTTATTGCTTCCCCCTTTTTCAAAGGGGGATTGAGGGGGATTTAATATTTAATCTCCGCCTCTTGCGCTTTAATTCAAAGCAAGACGTTTCATCTCCGAGAAGGAGTGGGAGCTTCCTGTTTTCCAAAGGGAATTTAATTTTAGCTAATCCCTCCCAACTTCCCTTTAAAAAAGGGAGAAATTGAAAAACTAAAAAAGCGCCTGATGGCGCTTTTTTAGTTCTAGAAATTTATCGTTTCACTACAATTGAATCAATCCCGCTATTTTGCAAGGTTTGCTGCGCGATAATCGCGGCTTCTGCAGAGTCATAAGGTCCCGAAACCACACGATACCAGACTTTGCCATTTTCTACGCTTCTGACCACATCGGCAGACAGGCCATTCAGAATAATTTCGGCGCGGCGCGCATCGGCCTGATCCGGATCATCAAAACTGCGGACCTGCAGAATATAGCTGGCCGGAGCTGCAACTGGTGCTTCGCTGGCTTCTAAGCCAGGTTCGGGATTGGCTACAGGTTCAGGCACTTCCGGTCGAGGCGCTTCTACAATGACTACAGCATTCTGACTTTTGGTTTCTGGTACAGCCTGTTCAGGAATCGGAGTCACTTGTTGTTGTGGCAACAAATCATAAAAACGGTAATCTTTATTGGTATCTTCTTGCTGAAGATGTTCAGAGCTGGTCTGTACTTGAGGCTTAACCGGTTCCCATGGCTTCCACAGCATCAGTGCCATTAAAAAACTTAACACGATTAAAATGATCACGAGTGTGCCGAGCCAGGTCGGAATCAGTGGCTTTTTAGGCTTATTCGGTCTTTCAGATACACCGCGTTGCGTTTTTCCAAACACTTGGAATTTCCTCTATATGGGGTGGCCTCATAGCAAAGGCATCACCGCAGTAATGCCTGACTATTATTTCATCCTATGTGATTCGGATCTAAATGTCATTATTTAGATCAAACTGCACACCAGATTTATACTGGAGCTATTTTTCAAATACCTGGCAGAATTTGCCAGGTATTTTTGAATCGCTACAACAATCGTTTTAGGTGTAACATCAAGTATGCAAAGCAGTGCTTACATACTCTCAGGCGCAGACACACCAAGCAGTTCCAGGCCATTGCGCAGTACCTGGCGAACATTTACCGATAACAGTAAACGTGCCTGAGTCAATTCAGCATCATCGCCCAATACTTTATTGTCGTTGTACCAGCCGTGGAACAAGGCTGCCAACTCTTTCAGATAATTACCAATTTGATGTGGCTCATAGCTGTTTGCAGCACGTACCAGAATTTCTGGATATGCCGCCAGTTTGGCCAGCACTTCAGCTTCAGCATCGAGTTCCAGACGTGCCGCCAGAGTACGTGCTGTCGTCGCATCAAAAGTCACGCCTGTAGCGGCCGCTTTTTCCAGCATACGGCAGATTCGGGCATGCGCATACTGGATGTAATACACGGCATTGTCCTTGCTTTGCGATACAGCCAGGTCCAGATCAAAGTCGATGTGTTGTTCAGATTTACGCATCACGTAGTAGAAACGTGCAGCATCGTTGCCGACTTCTTTACGCAAGTCACGCAAAGTCACGAACTGGCCTGAACGGGATGACATTTGTACCATCTCGCCGCCACGCCATAGGCTGACAAACTGAACAAGAAGGACTGTTAATTTTTTCGAGTCATAGCCCAGTGCATCAATCGCAGCTTTGACACGTGCAATATAACCGTGGTGGTCAGAACCCCAGATATCAATGATATCGGTATAGCCACGTTGTAATTTATTTAAGTGATAAGCGATGTCAGAGGCAAAATAGGTGGTCTGGCCATTACGGCGTTTTACCACACGGTCTTTTTCATCGCCAAATTCAGTCGATTTGAACCAGATGTTGCCATCTTTTTCATAAAGGAAACCGCGTTGTTCTAGGGTCTGTAAGGCTTCTTCAATTTTTTCGGTTAATGATTCTTCGCTGAACCATTGGTTGAAAGTGACACCAAACTCGCCCAGGTCATCTTTAATATCATCCAGAATCGCTTTCAGTGCGGCCTGCAAGAATACGCGGTAGCCTGTACCAATCAACGCCTGAGAATTAAAGATCAAACCATCAATGTGTTTTTCTTTATCGCCAGAGAGCACCACCTTGTTGCCATCTGCATCCAGTTCAGCTGCAAATTGCACATCTTCAGGCACATCTTTATACACATCAGCCACAGGGCGGACATAGGCATCGCCATGCTGGTCAATAATGCTTTGCGCGATTTCTTTGACATAGTCGCCCTGATAAGCATTTTTTGGGAATACCAGTTCCTGACCGGTTAATTCTAAATAACGCAGGTAAGTTGAGGTTGCCAGAATGTCCATTTGACGGCCAGCGTCATTGACATAGTATTCGCGGTCAACTTTGGCACCAGTCGCTTCTAAAAGATTGGCAACGGTCATCCCATAAGCTGCACCACGACCATGACCTACATGCAGGCTAGAGGTCGGATTGGCAGAGACGAATTCAACCTGAATGCGCTTGTCAGCATTGACATGGGTACGGCCATAAGTTTCTTGTTGTGCTGCAATTTGATCGAGTACCACAAAGCGCTGGTCTGCATTTAAAAAGAAGTTAATAAAACCAGGACCTGCAATTTCTGCCTTGCTGATATCTGCTACTTCAGGAAGTGCAGCAAGAATTTTTTCTGCTAAATCACGCGGCTTCATACCCGCAGCTTTAGAGGCAATCATCGCGATATTTGACGCGAAATCACCATGG
This sequence comes from Acinetobacter sp. KH_038, assembly GCF_057839405.1. Classification (NCBI taxonomy): domain Bacteria; kingdom Pseudomonadati; phylum Pseudomonadota; class Gammaproteobacteria; order Moraxellales; family Moraxellaceae; genus Acinetobacter; species Acinetobacter sp. KH_038. Next base: position 81,371 of record NZ_CM174489.1, read on the forward strand.
GTTCGGTCTTTGGTACGCGTCAAACTGCTGGTATTGTTCCAGTCAGATGGGAGGACACCTTCAGCTTGAAGGGATTGCACTGCATGTTCTAGAGCTGCTTGGATTGCCGTGTTCATAATCAGTCGAAAATAAATGTCGCAGAAAAACAGCAAATATAGCAAATTTCATGCTCTTTAGGTAAAAGCATTTCCAGGGAATAAAATTTATACGATCAACTGCCATAAATTTTGTGCAGTAAACCCAAAAGCACCGGACGGATCTGGTGAAAATGAAATCAGTTTTAGAGAAAATGCTGCCAATAAAAAAATCAGTCCTCCAAAGTGCGGGATTTGGCTTATTATTGGTGATCTGAAAAATAATTAACAAGAGTCAGCATGGCTTTACCACAACGTCCGACCATTATCGGCAATATTCCTAAACTTCCTGCAAAATGGGCACTGATCATTGTGCCATTTATTTTGTCCTGCCTGATGAGTGGCATTATTTCCTTGATCAATATGCTGCGCAACTTGGGCTGGATCGATGGATTTATAGCGCTCTGGTTTCATAACTGGATGATTTCCTGGGCAATTGCCTTTCCAATCGTGGTGACCTTATTGCCATTTGTACGCAAATTTACCGGACTGCTGGTAGATATGTCAGGCCCCCAAGCCCCCAAGTGATTGCTTGGAACAACACTGACAGAGGCTGAATTAATTAGATTTCAAACCGCCTGGCTTTGCTGCAGGGCCAGGCTGTGTCCAGGAAAAATGATATTTAAATCAAATGCTCCACTGCTGCTCTGATCATCCCGAGCACCAGACCGATACAGGCACCGACCACGACACCATTGACACGGATCATATGCAGGTCACCACCGACTTCATTTTCAATCTTGTCGATCATCTCGCTCGAATCCCATTCGTGAATGCGTTCGCTGATAAATCGAATCACTTTCTCACTGTACTGATCACTCAGGTCAACCGCGATCCCGCTAAGACGTTTATTTAACAGCTCACGTACTGAAGCATTCGAGATAATATTTTCTCCAACCTGCTGAATCGCAATCCTGAGATTCTCGGCAATACCGGAATCCGGTTTTTGCAAATCCTCCTTGATCGCATCACATAAAATCACCACGGCACCGCTGATAAAATTCAGTACCTGCGGGCTATCGAGCAGGGCATCCTTGGTTTCATTCAGACGCTGGCTGGCTTCACTGTGGTTATCGGCCAGTTGCAACATCCAGTTGTGACCAGTTTCCTCAATTTTAAGCCGCCAAGGGTGATCCGGGTCGGCCAGCATCGCTTCAACCCGCTGAATCACAGAATCAATACTGCGTTGCTGCACATCAATCCCGATCCAGCTCGCGCCTTTGGCCAGTTTCCAGACACCCATTTCCTTGAACAGGTTGCGGGTGAGTTCCCGGGTTTCTTCAGGATGGGAGCTCATCCAGGCATGTACCACGTCTAGTCCGCGTTGTAGTACATCCTGATGGAAATCATTTTCGAGTACGGCGCGCAGCATCTCGCTGGCCAGGGTATTGATCTGGGTATTCTTGACCCATTGCACGCTATTATTCTGGATAAACCCGGCAATCTGTTCTTGCCCGACAAATTCAAAAACCTTCGGCACGGTTTGCTGGATCACCTGGGTGACCTGGGCATTATTCTGCGGATTGGCCAGCCAGCGCCCCGCGGCCAGACTCAGGTCGGTACTGGCCAGACTGCGCTGTACAATTTGCGGAGAGAGAAAGTTTTCCTGCACAAAACGGCCCATCGACTCTGCAATACGGGCCTTGTTGCGGGGAATGATTTCAGTATGGTCACGTAAAAATTTCGGGATCGGCAAGCGGCCAAAAGGATTGCGGAACAGTACGGTAATCGCATACCAGTCAGCCAGACCGCCGACCACACCGGCTTCTGCAGAGAGCATCAGGATATGAATCAGCCAGACATATTCTGGCAGCAGTTTGGCGGCAAGCATGAGTGCCAACCAGATCAGTACCGCGACCACCAGTGCGATGGTCGCAAAACGTTTACTGCGTTGTAAGCTCGGTGAGATACTCTCTGTCTGCATAAATCATCCTGTCAAGAGGGATTGGCCGGTTGCGGTTGCAGCACCGCGCCGGATGGACTTAAACCATATTTAGCCCCAAGTGACTGTAAAATCAAGCGCGCATCGAAAGCATCGCTAGGTGCCTGACCGGCTTTGAAGCATTCAATGGTATATGCCACCTGAGCCGGATCCAGGGTGACGGTATAAGGATGGTCATAGAATGGATCTGGCCAGAACCCCGGATAGCGACGGTAATAGCCATACGGATAAAAACTCGGTGCCGGGTAGACGATTGCCTGACGTGGCGGTTGCTGGGTGCGGTTACTTGGATCATTCAGCACTCTAAAGAACTGAAAGCCATTTTGTACGGTGGTCTGGGCGGCTTTGACCAGGGCAATTTCTTCGGCCGTACCGAAGCTCATATTTGGCCGGGCCTGAAATCCGATACGATAGGTGTTGTTGTTGAGTGGTGTGGTACTGTAACGGCCTAACTGATCAAACGTTAATGGTTTTGACGGCGTCGTTGCACAACCTGTCAGGCTGATGGCAGCGATCACACTCAATCCCAGTAGCATATTTTTCATGTTCGATCTCCTGATGCAATGATCCAGTCGCCACCACAGCCTTTAAAAGCTGCTGTCGGGCTGGGTCAGGAATGTTAATTCTTCCGCGGTCGATTCACGACCGAGGATCCGGTTACGATGAGGATAGCGTCCAAAGCGGTCGATAATAACCTTGTGCTTTTTCTCGAATTCCAGATTGGTCGGATTGCCCAGACGCTGGAACAGCTTGAGTGCAAATTCGTGTATCAGTCTAGATTCGCTGTGCATGAATGGCATATATAAAAAAGCGCGTTGTTCAGGACTGAGCTGCTGGTCCAGATCCAGGCTAATGGCTTCTTGTGCCAAGGCCAAGGCCAGACTGTCCTGCGCAAAAGCTTGTGCAGAATCACGGAATAAATTCCGTGAAAACTGATCTAGAACGATAATCTCGGCCAGACGGCCTTCTGCTGTTTTACGCCAGGACCAGAGTTCAGCCCGGGCGGCCTGCTGGTGCGTGCTCATGAACTGCTGCGCAATACTTTGGTCGAATTCGTGACTTTGACTAAACCACAGCGGTTGACTGTCGGCATGAAACCAAAAGTCTAAAATATCTTGATAATTCATAATATTTACAATTCATTAGCATTTCTTTCTTAATAAAATCACAAATTTCACATGTCTTATAGAGAAACTTTGTGTTAAAAATTTGCCAAATTAAAAATCAATGGTTTGCCTGAAATCTATACAGCCTATAATGTGCCGACCAGAAATCACGTTATACTGATTAAACTGATGATTTTAATTTAATAGTTTAGCCCCCCTTAAGCGAGATTGTAATGAGTCAACCTGAATCGACTTCCCAAAATGTGTTACCGACCTGGGTCGAGTCGTCACTCATCAAAGGCATGCTGCGTGGTATTGAGCGTGAAAGCTTACGTATGCAGAGTGATGGTTTCCTGTCACAGGCAGGGCATCCGCGTGCCTTGGGTTCAGCCCTGACTCATCCACATATCACCACCGACTATTCTGAAGCCTTGATGGAGTTCATTACTCCACCGCAGGATACCATCAAGAAAGCCCTGGACTATCTCAGTGATATTCACGCGATTGTGCATCGTCATCTGGAAAATGATGAAAAACTCTGGCCAATGTCGATGCCCTGCATGCTGGATAGCCGCGATGAAAGCATTCCGCTGGCGCAGTATGGCAGCTCGAATATCGGCCTGTTTAAAACCTTGTATCGTCATGGTCTGGGCGTGCGTTATGGTCGCCGCATGCAGACCATTTCAGGGGTGCACTACAACCTGTCTTTCCCGGATCACCTGTTTGAAGCCTTGCAAGCGCAGGAACAGGATGAGGCACTCAAGGCCTTAAGCCTGCAGGATTATCGCAGCCACCGTTATATGGGCCTGATCCGCAACTTTATTCGTCTGACCCCACTGGTGATGTTCCTGGTGGGTGCCAGTCCGGCAGTCTGCCAGTGCTTTATGACCGGTCGTGATCATCATCTGTTGCCTTTGGTGAAGGGCACCCTGTATACCCCGTATGCGACAGCATTGCGTATGGGTCGTTTTGGCTATCAGAATTCCGCCCAGAAACAGCTCGGCATTCACTATAATAACTTGCAAGACTATTTAGAGGGACTGCAAAAAGCAGTCAAAACGCCGTATAAACCGTTTAGCCGTCTTGGGCTGAATGCAGCCGATGGCCAGCCGACGCAGATCAATGATCATGTGCTGCAAATCGAAAATGAATATTACAGTCTGGTCCGTCCGAAGCAGGTGCCGCTAGAGGGTGAAACCCCATCTCAGGCCCTTGAAAATCGCGGAATTGCCTATGTCGAGCTGCGTGCTGTCGATGTCAACCCATACAGCCCGATCGGGATTAATGAAGAAACTGCCGGTTTCCTGGAAGTGGTGGCCTTGTACTGTTTATTGCAGGACAGCCCGGCATTATTCAGCGCTGAACAGGATATTATCGAGCAGAACCAGGCCGAGGTCGTCAATCGTGGCCGTGCGCCGAATGCTGCCATTCTGGCCGATGGCCAGAGCTATCCGATTGAAGACTGGTGTGCCATGCATCTGCAACGTATGCAGCCTTTGGCCGAGCTGTTAGACCAGACCTATGCCACCGACCTGTATTGCAATGCCATGAAGATGATGCAGATTCGGGTCGATGAAGTTGATGCGACCTTATCGGCACTGGTGGTGGGCGATACCCGCACTCAAGGCAGTATGTGGCACTTTGGACAGCATCTGGCGCAGCAACATAGCAGTGTCTATGAAGCGCATCAGCTTAGCCCGGAAACCCTGGCTTATTTTGAAGAAATGTCACAAAAGTCATTGCAGCAGCAACAGCAACTCGAGCAAGATAGCAGCGTCAGTTTTACTGATTATTTAGCCCAATATCGATAAAAAATAAGAGGATTCACCATGCAATGGGGTTATCGCTTCGTGAGTGGTATGTTGTTTCTGGCTGCTGTCATCGGCATGGCATTTGCCTTATATCTTGAGCATGTACAAGGCCTGGCGCCTTGTCCATTGTGTGTATTTCAGCGTGTGGGATTAATTGGACTGGGGATCATCTCACTCATCGCATGTCTGCATAATCCTAAATCCAATGGCATGAAGCGACTGTATGCCTTGCTGGGTTCGCTCAGTATTCTATGGTCTGTGGGTGTGGCCGCCCGGCATGTCTGGCTACAGAACCTGCCACCGGATCAGGTGCCGAGTTGTGGTCCTGGTCTGGAATACTGGCTGGATACCTTGCCAATGCAGTCCGTGCTGCAACAGGTGCTGAATGGTTCCGGTGAGTGTGCCACCATTGACTGGACTTTCTTGGGGCAGTCTTTACCGGTCTGGTCCCTGATCTTCTTCAGTATTTTATTGCTGGTCAGTCTATGGCAACTGCTGCGTAAATATAAAACCGCACCCGTAAAACGACTGAGAGATAAATATTAATCAAGTTGCTATTAAAAAGCCCGCAATTGCGGGCTTTTTAATGTACTGAGGGTTAAGTCAGGGCAATACCTTCCAGACTGTCCAGATCCGTCATATATTCACGAATCTGGTCAAAGGCTGCATCTTCCAGACTTGGATAGAACCAGCGTGCCACCTGTTCCGCCACCAGCGGATGATATTGAATTTCAAAATGGTTCAGGCCATAGAAAATCGCCTTGTGTGCATCCGGCACTTTGAGCTGGAAACGCGGATTGGGATGCTCACCCAGAGCACTCTTGATACTGACCAGATAGTCGCCAATCACATGCAAGGTCTTGTTCTTACGGTTTTCAAATTCGATGGTGCCTGCAACCAGATAGGTATCGATATGCGAGGGAATCGGGGCCGGTTTACGGTTATCGTCCATGAAGCCGATCCGAAGCGGATTATGTTCCCAGTCATCATCACGGACGCTGCCATGGCGTAAATCCAGAATCCCGTTACTGCGAATATTGACCAGATGACCAATCAGCCGGATCAGAGGGAAATGTCCGAGTTTGTCCTGCAGGCTAAAACCAAACCGTTCCAGTACTGCACCATGATGCGGTGAACCCAGACAAACCAGATTCTCTACCATATTGACCCAGTCATACACATTCTGCTTGCCATAAAACAGCGCACTACGCGAGACCAGACCGCCCATGCTATGCCCGATCAGGTCAATACTGGTAATTCTCGGATTACGAGTGACCAGATCCTGCAAGGTATTAGCCAGGCTGCGACCATTGGCAGAAATCCGCCGTCCGGTATTGTAGTTTAGATACAGCATGGTATTGCGGTCGCGCTGTGCCAGTAATTTTTCCCCGATCCCTTCATACTTGCGATTTGACCAGTCGAGATGGTTCATACATAAGCCATGCACAAACAGGGTAATTCGCCCGCTTAACTCGCCATTTTGCAATGAACCATAGTGGTCATAGATCACCATCGGCAGCGCCAGAGGATTCTGATATTTCAGTAGATAATCCCCGATAATGCCATTCAGGGCACTGACCAGAAAATGCAAGGAAGGTGTCAGCGGCTTATTATGCAGTTTGGGAAAACGCTCAATAATCTGGCGTAGCCCGGGCGCAATCAGGGTGTTGCCATAGTGAAACAGCATGTCATAGGACATTTGATAAAGCCGGGCAATCGATGGAATATTCTGAAGTTTTTGTGAATTATTTTCACTCAAACCAAAAATACTCATTAAAATTTCGCGTTGAATACTCTTGATCAGCTCCTGAATCACGTCGTTAAAGCGCGTCGTTACCAGCTGTGCCAGACCTTCCAGTACATCGGCCTGACTCGGTGGGGTTCGGTCCCAGCGACAATAGGTTTCATGTAACGGTGTCAAACTTGGCATCTGATCCTGTCCTTTCAATGAGCCGCATGTGTTGCCATCTTTCTTTTTAAAGAACTTCGCGGTATAAATTCTTTTTCTTATGGTGTTTCCAGGTTTTTAGGGCCTCATTCTAAAATAGCGAGAATTACAGAACATCTCCGGCTTTTTTGTCAGACAATTTAAGCAATTAACTGGTCTACTATTGTAGTGTACTTCACATTTTTTAAATTAAATTTTAATGATTAACGGGATTTTTGTTGGTAGTTCATGAATATTATTTATTTGCATGGCTTTAGAAGTAATGCGCACTCAATCAAGGGTACATTGCTGCAACACTACTGTGCAAAATACCCCGGAATTCAGGTACATTTGCCCGATTTAAACATGCCACCCAAAGATGCGATTGCACATGTTTCTGCCCTGATTGAGTCAATGCATGAGGTGGCCCTGGTGGGGAGCAGTCTCGGGGGATTCTATGCGACACATCTGGTCGCAGAGCATGCTGTGCCTGCTGTACTGATTAATCCGGCAATGCGACCATGGCAGCTGTTTCGTGAACTGTTTGACGAGCAGTTGCCTTTGCAGGTCCATCCAAACTGGTGTCTGGATGAGACAGATCTGCTGCAACTGCAACAATTGGCCCTGCCAGTTGCACAAGATGCAGACAAAATGCTGGTTCTGCTGCAACAAGGCGATGAAGTTTTGGATTATCGTGAAGCACATCGTTATTATAGTGCTGCGCGTCCCCCTGCAATGCTGATGACCGAAGCAAATGGCAGTCACGGGATGGATGATTTTGCGGAGAAAATTCCGCTGCTCTTACAGTTTTTGTTGGACTGCATAAAAAAGGAAACCGAATAACGTGTCTCAATATACGGCTCAATCTCTTGAAGTTTTATCTGGTCTGGATCCGGTACGTCGTCGTCCGGGCATGTATACCGATACCTCTCGTCCGAACCATCTGGCGCAGGAAGTGATTGATAATGCTGTCGATGAGGCACTGGCCGGACATGCCAACAAGATTACCGTGACCGTCTACAAAGATGGTTCATTGTCTGTTGACGATAACGGTCGTGGTATGCCAGTCGATATTCACCCCGAATATGGTCAAAGTGGTATTGAAATCATCATGACCAAGCTGCATGCCGGTGGTAAGTTCAGTACCGACAATTACCAGTTTTCCGGTGGTTTGCACGGGGTCGGAATTTCCGTGGTCAATGCGCTTTCGACCCGTGTAGAAGTCGAAGTTCAGCGTCAGGGCAACCTGTATAAAATGGCCTTCGAAAATGGTGAACCGGTGGCACCGCTTGAAGTGCTGGCCGGCAAGGCACCGAAACGGGCATCTGGAACTGCAGTGCATTTCTGGCCTGAAGCCAAATATTTCGATTCACCCAAGTTTGCCTTAAAAGCCCTAAAGCATAATCTTAAAGCCAAAGCGGTTTTGGCGGCGGGCTTACAGATCAATTATATTGATCAGATCAATGATGAAAAGATCACCTGGCAGTTTGAAAATGGTCTGGTCGACTATTTGATGGATGAGCTAGAAGACCGTGAAATTATTCCTGCACCCGCTTTTGTAGCAACAGGTGAGGCCGAGCGGGCCAGTGCCGAATTTGCAATTTGCTGGAATGTGGAAGGCGGCGACAGCATTCAGGAATCCTATGTCAACCTGATTCCGACTGCGCAGGGCGGGACCCATGTCAATGGTCTACGTTCAGGCGTGACCGATGCGATGCGTGAGTTCTGCGAGCTGCGTAATCTGTTGCCACGGAATATGAAACTGTCTGCAGAAGATGTCTGGGATGGAGTCAACTATATACTGTCGCTGAAATTTCAGGAGCCACAGTTCTCGGGTCAAACTAAAGAACGTCTGTCGAGTCGTGAAGCATCCGGGATTGTGCAAAATATTGCCAAAGATGCCTTTGCACTCTGGTTAAATCAAAACTCCGACATTGCCATGCAACTGGCAGAAATGGCAATTTCCAAGGCCGGTCGCCGTCTGAAAGCGGCAAAAAAAGTTGAACGTAAAAAGATTGTGGCCGGGCCAACCTTACCGGGTAAATTGTCGGATTGTGTCGGTCACGAACTGGAACAATCTGAACTGTTTATTGTCGAAGGAGATTCAGCAGGGGGATCTGCCAAACAGGCACGTGATAAAAACTTTCAGGCGATCATGCCAATTCGCGGCAAGATTTTAAATACCTGGGAAGTGTCTTCTGATGAGGTTCTGGCGTCGCAGGAAGTGCATAACATCGCAATTGCGATTGGGGTCGATCCGGGTTCGGATGACTTGTCAGAGCTGCGTTATGGCAAGATCTGTATTCTGGCCGATGCCGACTCTGATGGTCTGCATATTGCGACTTTGCTGTGTGCCTTGTTTGTGAAGCATTTCCCCACTCTGGTGGAAGCAGGACATTTATTTGTGGCGATGCCGCCGTTGTATCGTATCGATGACAACAAAGACGTGCATTATGCCCTGGATGACGACGAGCTGGATGGCATCCTGAAAAAATGTAAAAGCAAAAATCCGCAAATCACCCGCTTCAAAGGTCTGGGCGAGATGAATGCCAGCCAGTTACGTGAGACCACACTTGATCCAAATACACGCCGTTTGGTGCAGCTGGACCTGGATGATAGTCATTTCACCGCAGGCTTGCTGGACAAGTTACTGGCAAAAAAACGCGCCAGTGACCGTAAAGAATGGTTAGAGCAAAAAGGCAATCTGGCCGATATTATTGTGTAATACAGCTATTTTCTTTTAACACAAAGCCCGTAATTGCGGGCTTTTTTATTATTAAAATCTTGGCTCAAATTGATGTTATATATCGCAGAGTGAGCAGTTAATACCGCGACAATTGTGGAGTACAGAGTTACGTGCATTATTTTGACTGGTCCCAGGACCTTCTACCAGTGGACCTGCAAGCTGTTCAGCACCTGAGCTTGGACGCCATTTGGTTTTCATGTTGATTTGCTGATGACCTGTGATCATCGGTTTTGCTAAAGTCTGTTGGTTACAGTAGTTACATTCAATCGTATCTGTTGAAATACGAGCAATAGGTACACGCTGTTCAAAAATTCCTTCACAGTGTTCACAGCGGAAATCATATAACGGCATTTCTGTACTCCTGTACCTAGAAAATTTTAAATTAAAAAAGCCGAGTAGCGAAATTGATAAGGAACTGCTACTCGGTGTGAAGCTTGCATGAAAACACTTAAAAGCTAGCGTCTACGTCCCCAGAATTTATCATCATTGAGCGCGCCTTTCGGCAAAATGTCTTGCTCAAAGATTGAGGTTGGTAAAGAGACTGTACACGCACAGTTTGGAATGTCCACGATACCGCCAATACGACCTTCAATAGGTGCAGCCGTTAACAGCATATACGCTTGAGAGCCTGTGAAACCGAAATTCTCTAAGTACTTAATCGCTTTTAAACACGCTTGGCGATACGCCACCGTTGCATCTAGATAATAGTTCACATCATTTTCGACGCTGATGCCTTCGAAGGTTAACCATTGATCATAGTTTGGCTTCACATTACTTGGTACAAAGATCGGTGAATCAATGTTGTATTTCGCCATACCCCCTTTGATCAAGTCGAAACCGACACGGGTTACACCATCCATTTCGATTGCACCACAGAAACCGATTTCACCATCCCCTTGCGAGAAGTGTAGGTCACCCATCGAGAAGCCTGCGCCTTTTTGATAAACAGGGAAGTAGATGCGGCTACCTGCTGCCAAGTCTTTAATATCCGTGTTACCACCATGTTCACGCGGTGGAACGGTACGAGCCGCTTCTGCCGCCATACGATCAAATTCAGCACCGGTCACGCCACGTAAAACGGCAGTACGTGGATCTGGTGGATTGGCTTGACCTTTTGGTACAAGCAGGGCTTCACGACGATTCCACTCTTTGAGCAGATCATGAGAAGGCAATGTTCCCATCAAACCAGGGTGTTTTAAACCTGCAATACGCACGCCCGGAATATGACGTGAAGTTGCAAATAAACCTTTTAAATCCCAAATGGCTTTGTCTGCATCAGGGAAATAATCAGCAAGGAAACCACCGCCATTTTCTTTGGCAAATACACCTGAGAAACCAACATCAGAGATCGGTTGAATATCTAATAGGTCAATGACCAGCAAGTCGCCCGGTTCAGCACCTTCAACATAGAACGGCCCTGTCAGTGGATGGGCACGGGTCAAATCGACATTTTGAACGTCAGAAACGTCATCATTGTCCTTGATCTGAGCATCCAAGAAATCCAAGCTTTCAATGAGAATTTCTTCCCCCGGCTTGACCGAAGTCAAAAATGGCAAGTCTGGATGCCAACGGTTATGACCAATTTCAGCTTGTTCAGCTAGTGGAACCCCAGGTTTAATTTTAATATGTTGCATGTGTTATCCCCTATGTTGAGGTCAAATAAATCTCGTTTTAATGTTTGGTTTCATCCATGACCAAGACCGATTCTGTCTCGGTAGCGACATCGCTGTTTAGGGCAATGATGGTTAAACCTGTACCGTCGCAATCCACCAAAATCTGGCTTGCGTCAGGATGTTGCAGGAAAAACTTCGCCAATTTAGGCTCAAGTAATATTCTAAAACGTCGCCCTAAACCGCGTGCCCCGAAACGTACATCATGCCCACTTGATAGCAACGAACGTGCTGCTGGACTTAACTCAAGGACACGACTTTGTTTATGTAAACGTTGATTCAGTTTGCTGAGTTCTAAATCCACCAAAGTGGCCGCAAAATCTGACTCAACAGCCGCATAATGCAAAATTCGTTCAATACGATTTAAAAATTCTGGATCGAACTTCTTATGCAAAGCACGTGCCGTAATTTCGCTATCATCTAACTTGGTCAGTCGCGCGAGGTTTTGTAAGGGTTTGGGAAGCTTAGCAATGGTTTTTAAACGTGCTTGAGCATCCTTTGCACCGACATTACTGGTCATAAAGATCATGCAGTTTTTAAAGTCGAGAACTTTGGTGCCTGCGGTGAGCTTTAATGTGCCTGTTTCTAAGACATTGAGCAGACCACGAATGACTTCGGTACTGGCTTTTTCAATCTCATCAAACAGCACAATGCCTGGCTTAGAAAAACTGCCCTGAATCAGTGCTTCATCAAATAAAGTGTTGCCTTCTTTTGAACCGACATAACCCGGAGGTGCACCTGTTAAGGCTGCGGCATAATGCTCTTGAGCCAAGGTATTCATGTCGATTCGGCAAAAGGCATCGGCTTTACCATGAATCGCTTCTGCAATGAGGCGAACGGTTTCAGTTTTACCCACCCCAGTGGGACCCAACATGAGGGTCACACTGAGCGGACGGTGAGGGGCATTAAAATCTGCCTTCACCGTCACCAGCATATTTTCAATTTCATCCAGTGCAGCACTTTGTCCAATGATGCGAGAGCGCACGTGTTGCATCACTGCATCAGGATCAAAACTAAAGCGTGAGGTACGCGCAATACGTTGTTTGCTTTGCATCTCATAACGTTGTTTTGCCAAAGTATCTTGGTTGGCTGTCATTCGTTCACTGGCAAATGTCATGGGTCATACCTCCCTCAATGGCGCTTAAGAAGCTTCTTTTTCTAGACCTTCATGTGGCAAGTTGCCGATTGGGCATTCCGCCACGCCAATGGTTGAACGGGTAATTTTTTCCACATTTTCTTGGGCTTTTTGTGCATCCAAAACCCATGTTTTATAGAAGTCGAATGGACAGTCTGGGATGCCTTTATCACCATCACCATCACCATTGGTATGTACGCCTGTATAACCACGGTGTAATAATTTAAATAAATGGTTTTGTGATTGGTCATATTTGCGTGCATCACGAATTTCGTGCAGTGAAAGCTGCGCATATTGAATGCCATTTTCTTCCGTGCCACATTCACCTAAGGTACGACCGTCGAAACCGACCAATGCAGAGTGACCAAAGTACGTGTAGACGCCATCAAAGCCTGTGCAATTGGCAACTGCCACATAGACATTATTTGCCCATGCCATTGATTTCGACATGTTGACTTGCTGTTCAGCAGCAGGGTACATATAGCCTTGGCAACGAACCACAAGTTCAGCACCTTTCATGGCACAGTCACGCCAGATTTCAGGATAGTTACCATCATCACAGATGATCAGTGACATCTTGATGCCTTTAGGACCTTCAGTCACATAAGTCGTATCACCTGGACACCAGCCTTCAATTGGACACCATGGAATAATTTTGCGGTATTTCTGAACAATTTCGCCTTGGTTATTGATCAGCACTAAAGTGTTATATGGCACTTTATGCGGGTGTTCTTCATGTTGTTCACCTGTAATGGAGAACACGCCCCACACATTGGCTTCAATGCAGGCTTGCGAGAAAAACGCTGTTTCATCACCCGGAATAGTGGCAGCCGTTGCCATCATTTCATCATGATCGTACATAATGCCCATGGTGCTGTATTCAGGGAATACAATCAGATCCATACCTGGAATCCCTTGTTTAATCCCTTTTATCATTTCTGCAATTTTTTTTGCATTCTCAAGTACTTCAGCCTTGGTATGTAGGCGAGGAATTTTATAATTCACGACTGCTACACCGACTGTATTTGGACTACTTGAGATATCACCGTGACGCATTTAATTTCTCCAACACTACTGAGTATTTATTCTTGATAGATCGAGTGTCGCCTGAAATGTGCGGTTTAAAAATACGTTGAATTGCGTATATGAAATGTGATTTTTTCTGCTGATTTTTGAATGAAAAGTAAAATAATTTATCGACTTCAAACAGAAAAAAAGTTGAATAAAAAATGATAAAAACAAGAATAAAAAAATCCCCTGAATCAACAGGGGAGAGAATGAAACGATACGCTATTTAGACAGATAGATATTTGCTGATGGTGGTTTCATCGACATTTTCACGCACGTCTTCATAAGCGAAACGACCTTTATCAATCACCAAGAAGCGATCTGCCATTGCCATGGTAAAACTTAACACCTGCTCAGACACCACAATGGTTAAATCGCGTTGGTTACGAATTTCTTTTAAGGTTTTGGCAATGTCTTTAATAATCGATGGTTGAATGCCTTCGGTTGGCTCATCCAAGAGCAACACTTTAGGATTGGTGGCTAAAGCACGGGCAATCGCCAATTGCTGTTGTTGCCCTCCCGATAAGTTTCCGCCTTTACGTTTACGCATATCCCAAAGCACAGGGAACAAGGCATACAAATCATCAGGAACTTTGCCATTGGCAGATGCAGGTAGACCGGTTTGGATATTTTCCAATACAGACATGGTCGAGAAAATCATCCGTCCTTGAGGAACGTATGCCACGCCATTTTCTACACGTTGATAAGGATCAAGCGTTTCTAAATTTTTACCATCGAGTTTGATTTCACCCTTGGTATTTTTAATATCACCGATCAGGGTTTTAAATAGGGTGGTTTTACCCATCCCGTTACGTCCCATGATGGCAACAATTTCTTTAGGTTGAATCTTGAGTTCTAGGTCATGAATGACCTGACTTTGTTTATAGCCTGAACACAAAGAATTAATTTCTAATAATCCGCTCATCGTGCGTCTCCTTAGTGTCCGAGATAGACTTCAATCACTTTTGGGTCATTTTGGACATCATCCATTTTCCCCGCAGCTAAGATTTTACCTTGGTGTAAAACCGTCACTTTGTCGGCAATGGTTTTTACAAATTCCATATCGTGTTCGATCACCAGTACCGAACGCCCTTTACTAATCTCACGCAAAAGCTGTGCCGTTTGCTCACGCTCTGACACACTCATACCTGCAACAGGTTCATCTAACATAAGCAGCTCGGGGTCTTGCATCAGCAACATGCCAATTTCAAGCCATTGCTTTTGACCATGTGACAGTAAACCTGCTGAAGTTTCGAGGAGATCCGTTAAGAAAATTTTGCTTGCAACTTCTTGAATACGATCTTCAACATCCTTGCTACGACGGAAGAACAAGGCACCAAAAACATTACGCCCACGTGGGAAAGACATTTCTAGATTGTCGTAAACCGATAGGTTTTCGTAAATGTTCGGGTTTTGGAATTTACGCCCTACACCTTTACGCACAATGTCGAATTCTTTGAGTTTGGTCAGTTCAATGTCGTTAAATTTAATCGTGCCTGAGGTCGCTTTGGTTTTACCGCAGATCAGATCTAAGACTGTGGTTTTACCTGCACCATTTGGCCCAATCACGACATGGACTTCATTTTTGTCGAGGTAGAAGTTGAGATCGCTGACGGCTTTGAAGCCGTCGAACGATACTGTGAGATCTTCAATTACCAAGACGGGTTTATGCATTTCTACGCCGACTTTACTCATTTCACGCCTCCTTCTACCACAGGTTCAATAGGACTGTCTGGGTCACTGTTCGGTGGTGGGGCAGCTTGATCGCTGACTTCTTTCTTCAGGAATAATGGACGGACATATTTTTCATACAGACCCGCTAAACCATTCGGTAAGAACATCACAACACCAATGAACAATGCACCGAGGAAGTACAACCATACTTCAGGGAACGCTTCTGAGAAGTAAGTTTTGCCTAAGTTCACCAGTACTGCACCGTACACTGCACCGATCAGAGATAAACGGCCACCCACAGCTGCAAGAATCACCATCTCAATAGAAGGCACGATGCCAATAATGGTTGGTGACATGAAGCCCACTTGTAAGGTGAACATTGCTCCGCCAATTGACGATACTGCTGCAGCAAAACAGAAGATAAACACTTTGTACATCGCCACGTTGTAGCCAGAAAAACGTACGCGTTCTTCTTTATCACGCATTGCAGAGAGTAGCCGACCTAGTTTAGAACTTAAAACGAAACGGCTAATCATGATCACTGCAATGAGCAGGAGGGCATTGATGTAGTACAAAACATATTTGGCTTCATCACTACGGATGTCCCAACCATGTAAGGTTTTTAAATCTGTGATGCCGTTAATACCGCCTGTTAAACCTTGTTGACCAATGATTAGGATCGTGAGGATTGCAACAATCGCTTGCATGATGATTGAGAAGTACACATCACCGACGCGACGGGTAAACATCGCAAAACCAATGATAAAAGCAATCAAAATTGGAATCACAATGATGGCAAATATCGTAAAACTGAAACTATGGAAGGGTTCCCACATCATTGGAAGTGAGGTGATTTGGTTCCAGTCCATAAAGTCTGGAATACCAGGTGTGGTCTGTGCTGCTGTGGATTGTGGATCGGATGCTTCAAGTTTTAAGAACATCGCCATGCAATAACCGCCGATGCCGAAGAAGATACCTTGACCTAAACTCAAGATCCCGCCATATCCCCAACACAGCACCAAGCCAATTGCGACAAAGGCGAAGGTTAAATATTTGCCCATCAAGTTCAGACGGAACACATCGAGGAACATTGGCATGACCAGTAAAATAATGACTGCAAGAATGGCTAAGCCAATTGCACCCTCTTTACCGCCTAGAAAGGCATTCATTGGATTACTCATATCAATCTCTCCTGAATACCTATTTACGAACTTTGATTGAGAATAGACCTTGAGGGCGCATCATGAGAATGATGATCACAACAGACAAGGTAAGCACTTTGGCGATAGAGCCAGATAAGAAGAACTCAAGGATCGATTGTGCTTGCGCGATACTAAATGCAGAGGCAATTGTGCCGAGTAAGCTTGCTGCACCACCGAAGACCACGACCAAGAAGGTATCTACGATATACAGTGAACCAGCTGTTGGACCTGTTGAGCCGATTGTGGTGAATGCTGCACCTGCGATGCCTGCTAAGCCACAACCCAAAGCAAAGGTTAAGCTGTCTACACGTTTGGTATTGATACCCACTGCACCACTCATAAAACGGTTTTGGTTGGTTGCACGCAGTTGTAAGCCCCAACGTGAACGGTAAATCAGGAAATATACAAAGGCAGTAACTGTGAGCGTTACACCTACAAGGAATAAACCATTTAAAGGGATATCAATGGCATCCGTTGGTTGGTATGAACCCATGAGCCATTCTGGGAGAGTCGGGCTGACTTCTTTAGGGCCAAATGTAGAACGGAAAATTTGTTGCATGATGAGGCTGAGACCCCATGTTGCAAGTAAAGTATCGAGTGGCCGTTGATAGAGCCGACTGATCATGAGCCGCTCGACCATATAGCCGACGATGCCTGCTGTTAAGAATGCCGCAATGATGGCAATAAAGAAGTAATAGGAAAGCAACTGAGGAAAATAGCTTTCTGTTAAAGTTGAAATGACAAAGGTCGTATAGGCACCAATGGTAAGGAACTCACCATGTGCCATGTTGATCACACCCATTTGTCCAAAGATAATTGCAAGACCCAGTGCCATGAGTAACAGCACGCAGAAAACCGATAGCCCATTAAAGCCTTGCATCGTAAATATTGCACCGAAGTCTGCAAATGACATATCCATTGCATCATCCTCCAAGCTTTAAATTAATTGTGTGGAATAAAAAGATCAGGAGAAAATCCCCCTGATCTGATGCCGGCTCGATTAGTACCCTTTAGGGAATGGGTTTGGTTTAATTAAGTTTTTAGATTCGTAAACTACTTTAAATTGACCGTTGGCTTGTACTTGACCAATACGTGATTTGCTCCACAGGTGATGGTTAGGATCGACTTTCACATAGCCTTCAGGTGCTGTTTTCATTTCTAAGCCTTTAGATGCTGCAGTCACTTTTGCCACATCGAAGCTACCTGCTTTTTCAACAGCTGCTTTCCATAACCAAGGGCCTAAGTATGCAGCTTGCGTTACGTCACCGATCACTGCTTTAGGACCATATTTCGCTTTAAATGCTTTGACAAAGGCTTGGTTATTTGGGTTATTTAGGCTCTGGAAGTACTTCATTGAAGAGTAGAAGCCCTTCATGTTCTCGCCGCCAATACCTAATAATTCATCTTCAGTAACTGATAATGTGAGAAGTGTTTGTTTATCACCTGTCACACCTGCTGCTTTCATCTGTTTGTAGAACGATACGTTTGAACCGCCGACAACCGCAGCAAAGATTGCATCTGGTTTACGAAGTTTGGTTTTGTTGATCAATGAACCAAATTGGGTATGACCTAGTGGGTAGTATTCTTCGCCAACCACTTTACCTTTCAATACTTTTTCAATGTGTGTACGTGCAATTTTCATGCTGGTACGTGGCCAGATGTAGTCAGAACCAATCAAGTAGAACGTTTTGGCATTTTTCTCTTTTGCCAGCCAGTTTAATGCTTCTAAAACTTGTTGAGTGGCTTCTTGACCTGTGTAGATGACGTTTTTAGATTGTTCTAAGCCTTCATAGAATGTTGGGTAGTAAAGCAGTGAGTTATTACGTTCAATGATCGGTAATACCGCTTTACGTGATGCCGATGTCCAGCAACCGAAAATCGCAGCAACACGATCACGTTCAGAAAGCTTACGGGCTTTTTCTGCAAACGTTGGCCAATCTGATGCACCATCTTCTTGAATGATTTTAATTTGACGGCCAAGCACACCACCTTGTTTGTTAATCTGTTCAATCGCCAGACGCTCTGCTTGGATTGCACCTGTTTCAGAAATAGCCATCGTACCTGTTGCAGAGTGAAGCTGGCCAACATAGACAAACTTGTCTGTCACATTCAGTTTAGTGGAGTTCACTTTAGCGGTTGCAGGAGCACTTGCGTTGGTTAGGACAGGCGTAAGGAGGAATGGAACAGCAAGCAAGCCTGCGATGAGTCCGGAAGTTTTAATTTTTGATTTTAAGGTCATGTGTGTTCCCCTATTTAAATAAGCTATCTTTCATGCGCTATGTCATTGAAGTGCGCTAGGTATGGCTTAAGCCTAAGGGGAGTTAAAAAATGAGCATATACGTCACTTTACGTATATCTCTGCGTAGGGCATTGCTGTTTATCATGCACTTAGAATGGGTATAGTTTTTGCTTTAAAACTGATCATCTTGCTAGATGATCAGCCGTAATGGATCCGACGAACGCTTCTAATGCTGCACCACAACGTGTCATTCACACACGCCGTAAATACAATACGTGGGTGGTGGATGAAAGTATTGAAGATTATGCCTTACGTTATGCGCCGAAATCGGTGCGTAAATGGTCGGCTTGGACTGTAACCAATACCGCAATTGCTGCGGTCAGTTTCCTTGCAATGGAAGCATTGGGTGCGACCATGCTGTTCCAATATGGCTTTAGTAATGCATTTTGGGCATTGGTGGTGGTTGCAATGATCATCTTTTTAACCAGTTGGCCGATTGGTTACTACGCTGCAAAATATAATGTCGATATTGACTTGCTGACTCGTGGTGCAGGCTTTGGTTATATTGGTTCTTCTATCACTTCAGTGATTTACGCCAGTTTTACCTTCATTTTCTTAGCTTTTGAAGCCGCTATCATGGCATTGGCTTTAGAGTTGGGTTTGGGCATCCCCTTAAGCATCGGCTATTTACTGTCAGTATTGATCATTTTGCCCTTGGTGGTCAAAGGCATCGGCTTCATTAATAAAGTACAGGCAATCAGTCAGCCTCTATGGTTATTCTTATTGTTAGTGCCGTGGTGCTTTGTTTTGTTTAAGCATCCGACTTTAATAAATGACCTTGTCTTGGTTGAAGGGGCACAAAGCCAAAGTTCAGGCTTTAATTTGATATATTTTGGTGCATCGTGTACGGTGCTTTTTGCCTTGATTACGCAAATTGGTGAGCAAGTCGATTATTTACGCTTCTTACCTGATAAAAAAAATATCAAAAAAAAGTGGAATCTCGCGGTATTTTTAGGTGGCCCTGCATGGATCTTGGCAGGATTCATTAAGATTTTCATGGGCATGCTGCTCATGGTCTTGGCAATTCAATTTATGGTGCCTGAATCTGAACTTACCAACCCGAATTATTTGTATTGGATCGCCTATCAACAAGTCGTAGCACATCCGGGATTAGCTTTATTTTTCGCAGTGCTATTTATTTGTATCGCCCAAATCAAAATTAATGTCACCAATGCATACGCAGGCTCTTTAGCATGGTCGAATTTCTTCGCGCGTTTAACCCATAGTCACCCAGGGCGCGTGGTATGGT
The DNA here is from genome assembly GCF_057839405.1 of Acinetobacter sp. KH_038. Classification (NCBI taxonomy): domain Bacteria; kingdom Pseudomonadati; phylum Pseudomonadota; class Gammaproteobacteria; order Moraxellales; family Moraxellaceae; genus Acinetobacter; species Acinetobacter sp. KH_038. Next base: position 101,334 of record NZ_CM174489.1, read on the forward strand.
TAGTTTTTAACGTCTTTATTGCATTACTTTTGATGGAATTGGGCGTAATTCATGCGGTTGAGCGCGTTCTGGGTCTATATAGTAATGTGGCTTTAGCATGGATTGGGGCAATCTTTGCTGATTTGGTGATTTGTAAGCCTTTGGGTTTAAGTCCAAAAGGCATTGAGTTTCGCCGTGCGTATTTATATGACATTAATCCTGTTGGCGTCGGCAGTTTAATTATTGCGTCAGCACTTTCAATCTTATGCTATTGGGGAGTTTTTGGAGACATCGCCAAAGCCTTAGCCGGTTTTATTGCTTTAGCCACATCGTTAATCTGTGTCCCTTTGATCGCCTATTTCACCAAAGGTCGCTATTACATTGCGCGTAAAGAACAGCTTCCTTTGCACTGTGTCAGTACGCAAACCTGTGTGGTGTGTGAACATGATTATGAAGTCGCAGATATGGCGAGTTGTCCTGCTTATAATAGTCATATTTGTTCGTTATGCTGCACCTTAGAAGCACGTTGTCATGACCTATGTAAACCACATGCACGTTGGTCATCACAGTTACGCGTCTTTGCTTCATGGTTTTTACCCAAAGACTGGATGCAATACATCAACACACGCTTAAGCTTTTATATCTTGCTCATCTTCGTGCTCAACGTCGTTCTCGCTGTGAGCTTGAGCTTGGTATATTTACAAGAACTCTCCAATAGCCAATCTAGCTTTGCGCAGCAACATGATTTATTCATGTTATTTTTCAAAATTTATGCTGTGCTGTTTTTAATGCTTTGCGTAGCTGCATGGTGGTTGGTGCTCAATGATGAAAGTCGTCGTCAGGCACAGCTCGAAAGTAATATGCAGACGCAACTGCTGATGGATGAAATCGAGGCACATAAAGTGACCGATCGTCAATTACAAGATGCACGCATCTTGGCAGAAAAAGCCAATGAAGCCAAAAGCCGTTATGTGATTGGGATTAGTCATGAATTAAGAACACCACTCAATAGTATTTTGGGCTATAGCCAACTGCTACAAAAACAGGAAAAACTCTCTGATCAAGGGCAGGCAGCATTAGGCGTGATTAGTCGCAGTGGACAGCATTTGACCTCATTGATTGATGGTTTATTGGATTTGGCACGGATTGAAACAGGAAAAATTTCCTTAGAAATGTCGAATATTGATTTACCAAGATTTTTAAATCAAATCGTGCACATGTTCAAACCGCAATTTGTGCAAAAGCAATTGGATTTCAATATTGAAATCAGCGACAAGATTCCACAATACGTCCGTACCGACAAAAAACGTCTGGAACAAGTACTGATTAATTTACTCGGCAATGCGCTCAAGTTTACGGTTACAGGACAAGTCACCTTTAAAGTCGATTATCGTTTTCAGACCGCATATTTTGAAGTACGTGATACAGGCTGTGGTATTGCTGAAATTGATATTGAACGGATTTTTCAGCCCTTTGAACGTGGGCAAAATGTGGTCCAAGGGAGCTTTGCAGGTACAGGTTTAGGCCTGCCAATTGTGAAATTATTGGTGGATATCTTAGGTGGTGAGCTGACTATGAGCAGTCAGTTGCAGCAAGGCTCGACCTTTAAGATCAAACTATATTTACCATCAAAATCGCTGATTCATCCAATAGCCGATGTGGCATCCAACACAGTTACGAGTTATGTGGGGCCACGCCGTAAAATTTTAGTAGTTGATAATGAACTCACCGATCGTGGCTTGGTGATGAATTTCCTAAAACCACTTGGCTTCATTGTGGAAGAAGCAGAATCAGGTTTGGAATGTTTAAGAGTCGTGCCAAGTTTTAATCCTGATTTGATTTTGATGGATTTAAGTATGCCAATGTTAGGTGGCTGGGAAACGGCAAAATTATTGCGAAAAAATAAGATGACCAATGTGCCGATTATTATCATTTCAGCCGATGCCAATGAGCGTATGCTCAATCCGGAAACCGACGTATTGAATGAAGATTTTTTGGTGAAACCTGTTGATTTAAATCTATTGCTAAACAAGATTGGCGATAAATTAGGACTGAAATGGCAGCATCAAAGTCACACCACTCAGCCAGAACAGACACAAACAGGGATGTCAAATCCTCAACAGCATTCTGAAACCTCACTTAAAATGACCATCGAAACCATTCCATTTAATGACTTAAATGATGCTTTAACACAGCTCGAGCATGATTTATCGATTGGTTATTTGCGTGGGGTAAAAGCTTTAGTGGCTCAAGCCAAAGTTCAGTTTTCAGCACATGATGAAATTTGGCAACAGATTGAACGGGATTTAAAACAATTTGAGTTTAAAAAAGCCAGCCAAGGCTTACAGAGTTTGGCAGCTCAACAACAGGGAGATGATGCATGTTAGAAAGTATTTTGATTGTCGATGATATTCCTGAAAATTTAAGCTTGCTCAATGAAAGTCTGGATCAGGTCGGCTATCAAGTATTAATTGCCACCAATGGTTTTACAGCGATTGAAATTGCCCATCGTAGTCAGCCTGATATGATTTTATTAGATGGCAGCATGCCTGAACTCGATGGTTTTGAGACCTGTCTACAGTTAAAAGCCAGTCCAATGACTGAGCATATTCCTGTGATTTTTATGACCGGTTTAACGGAAACAGAGCATATTTTAAGAGGTTTTCAAGTTGGTGGTGTGGACTATGTGACCAAGCCTTTAAACATTGATGAGGTACAAGCGCGCGTCAAAACCCATTTGTTGCAAGCCAAACTGATGCATCAACAAAAACAAATGTTAGATGCCACAGGGAGTGCAATTTTATCGCTGAATTTACAAGGAGAAATTATTTGGCAAACTCCGATTGTGCATGAGCTGCTGACCCAACATGAAATTGAATTAAACCATTTTCAACACAGTCTAAATGAATGGTTGCAACGGCTGTTAGCTGACCCCGATCAAGCACACTTAATGCATGGCCAATATGGGCATGGTAGACAGCAATTACAGCTCAATCTGTTGAGTAAAATTGATTCTCAGCATGTCTATAAGCATGTTTTAGTTCAGGTTAAAGAGCAGAGCCAAATGCCAACCACTGAACAGATTATGTATGCTTGTGCTCAGTTGACTCCGCGTGAAGCTGAGGTGATGCATTGGGTGATTATGGGAAAAACCAACCGTGATATTGCTGAGATTTTACAGCTCAGTCCCCGCACGGTGAATAAACATTTAGAGCATGTATTCGAAAAACTCTATGTTGAAACTCGAACGGCTGCGGTACTGCATGTGATGTCTGCTTGTCAAAATCAGACTATAGCTTGACCTCTCTCAAGCTTATTCCACCTTTAAAAATACCCCATCCGCAGATACATTATGTCCAAAGCCACAATCTGAACCCTCACCATCTTGTTTTAACACAGCCTGTTGTCCGCGCTGAGGATCAAAAACAAAAGATAGCTCAATTTTACAGTCTTCATAACGGTATTGGGCCCGTGTTTTATTGAGTGGCATCGTGGTATTAAATCCACCTAGATTTGGCCCATAAATCAGACTGCGTAACCCCATATAGAGTCCATTGAACTCAATCTGGTAGGCATTGGCAGCCTGTTTAACTTCAATCGTATTCCACTGACCAAAACCTGCATGGCGGACATATTTTCCCGCTAAGTTAGCACTTTTCTGAGGAGCGGGAAGCTGTTTCAAATTAAACTGGCTACTTTGAGCTTCAGGATAGACAGAAAACCAGGCACGCGCCCATTGCGGTTTGCCAAGTTTGCTATAGCTTAAACCGACATTATTAAATGCCGTTGTAATGGCGTGTTCCGAGAAAGAGATCTTAGCTTCATCACGGTTTAACTCACAAAAAGATGACCAGGCCGCTTGCTGCTTAAATTGCTCTATAGCCTTTTGATATTGTTTCTGATCATAGAATTTTTTGCCATTATTTGCATAACTCTTCACCTGATTACAGCCTATGCGAAGCTCTTTTTCAAAATCTGAGTCGGCAAAAGTCAGGGTGCTTAAACTTAGAATGCCAATAGAACATAGAGATTTATACATTGTTTTTCTCAAGACGGTTTTTATCTGAATAAAACATAGCAAGCCTTTCAAGTAAATAGACGATCTGTTGGTATTTAAACTTGCGAAAAGGGCCAGTAAATTGCTACAAAAAAGAAGATTGAAATATCAGAAAATTAGCCCTGATCCAGATTCAACTGCAAGAAGACCAGATTGCGCCATTGCCCAAACTTTTTCCCCACTTGCGGCATATAAGCGGTTTGAATAAAACCGAGTTTCTCATGCAGGCGAATCGATACGGTATTTTCGGAATCAATTGCTGCGACCATAATATGCAACTGTTGTGCTTGAGCCTCTTTAATCAGATGCTTCAACAATCTGGAACCCAAACCTTGTCCGGCATAATCCGGATTTAAAAAAATGGAATGTTCTACGGTCTGCTGAAAGCCCTGAATGCTTCGGAAATGATCATAACAGGCATAGCCGGCCACGACCTGCTTTGGGATATCTTCAATCACGAACACCGGAAAATTCTGATTTTTTAACTGTTTAAACCAGATCTTAAAATAGGCCAAATCCAGGGCGGTTCTGTTCCAGGTTGCAGTACCATGCAGCACTTCCTGGTTATAAATCTCGAGGATGGTTACAAGGTCATGTTCGGTGGCATGTCGGATTTGAAAATGATGCATATTCTTGTTCTGTAGGGGGCTTAAATATGAGGTTAAAAAAAAGCAGAACCGAAGTTCTGCCTTTGATCATACAACAATTAGAAGTGATACTTCACAAGTGCACTGACATCATGCTGATCAATATTTGTACCAAACTTGTTATTCCAAACTGAATGTTCAACACCCAGATAAAGCTTAGTCTCTGGAGAAATGTGTTTACCCACATTCCATTTGTATTGAGACGTCCAGTTTAATTCGCTTTTATGATTAGGACCTTCAGCAGTTGACCAATCCAGGAAAGCATCTGCCAGGAATTCTTCACCGCCAATTTTAAATGGCACGGCATAGGTAATGGTCATTTGATAATCATCTTCTTGAAGATCATTTTCGGCTTTGTAGAAGTTGATGGTTGCATAGTTGGTATAAGGGATCGCTAAATTAAAACCAATACCATATAGGTAGTTGTTAAAATCACTGTCCTGAGCACTGTTGCCTTCCCAAGTCGTTGCAATCAATACGTCTGTGATAGGGCCCAGTTCAAGTTTCTGGCCAGTTACTGCGCCAAGGCTTAAACGTGGTGCAACTTCAAAATAGGTTTCGTTACCATTTGGATCATTATTGGTACGATCCGCAAAGGCAAAGAAATCACCATATTTAAAACCGGCTGCATATTCAGCAGTAACTGTGCTTTGCTCAATTTTTTCATCTTGAGTTACAAATGGTGATTTGTAGTTTTCACCATAAAGGCCGGTCAGGCTAAAGTCCTGCCAAACTGGTTTTGCTTGAGCAAATGCTGCAGTTGAAGCCAATGCACAAAGTGCTGCGAGTTGTGTGAATTTCATTTAAATCTCTCCCCCAAGAAAGCAGAGTAAGCATACAGATTAATAAGTAAAAATAAAGTTAAAATTGACCACTAACCTAAATATCTTTCCGCCCTGAGCATCAGAAAATATTGGATCCAGATGCCAGGCCTTTCCTGAAATAAAAACCAAGTTTTTAAGTCATTATTATTCAAATAAATTTATGTCAGGCTCTATCACAATCCAAAAACTTCTACTGAAATTATGAAAATGCAGCCCCGAGTCAAACAGACGTTTTAAACTGCGTTAAATAAAGCAGGGCTGTTAAATTGCAGTTAAATATTTACCGCTTTCTCAAGTCTCTTGAATGTATCAAATGGTCATTTCTCCCTGTACTAACAGGAGAATGTCGAAGAGATATATTTTAGACAGCGTAATTCGCTAAAAATCTTGCAGATCTAGAAGCAAATAGCGTTATTTAGCCGAGAGAAAAATGACTGTGACTGCTTAAATTCTAAAATTTGTGTTCATTTTGTGTAATGCAGTCAGGCCTTAGATTCAGATTTATTGTTCATTTATTAAACTGATCTGATTGTAGTAAATGATCCTGGCCGGCCAGTTCCTCCGTAAAAAATCATCAACAAAGGGAAGGATGTTTCGAGTGTTAAAGCATTTCTAGAAAAGTTACATGAATACTGGAAAATCATCATCAAACTGGCAAACCAATAATTCCTGTAATACTGATCCGGCTTGTCTTCGCTGGAATTTTTTTGCAGATGGGTGTGCAGGTTTTAATCGCCACTCTTTAAATTTTGTGCGTATTTTAGTCATTAAATACAACAATCTGGCTATTATTTGTACTTGTTTTATAGGTCTGATCTACGCAGAATTTTCAATCAAGTCATGTGAAAAGCAAAGCAATTAAATAAGATTTTTGTCACTATTTTTAACTCGGTAAGCAGTTGTCACAATCAATTATTCTTTTGCTAAAAAACCAAAATATCACTTGCATATTTTTAAGATAGGGCTGATATTCAAGATATAAGGACACGATTCTGCAGACTCAAAAATGTGTTCATCATTCAAAGTGGAGGGTGTAATTCCAATCATTTGAAGAAGTGAAATGCGATGCGAAACAGCAAGCTACAAACGTGCCAAGATAAAAATTTTGCACTCCAAAGTTACAAAGATTGAGGATGGTAATTTATGAATATTGAACTTCGTACCGATAAACACATTCAGAATAGCGATCGTTTAATCAGTTATGTACGTGAAGAATTAAATCAAGAATTTCAGCGCCACAGCGAACGCATTACCCATTTTTCAGTCCATCTTAGTGATGAAAACGGCGCCAAAGGCGGCGATGACGATATTCGCTGTATGATTGAAGCGCGTCCGGCAGGACTGAAACCGGTGGTGGTCAATCACCGTAGCCATAATGTCAATACGGCAATTCACGGTGCAATTGACCGGCTAAAACGCAGTCTGGAACATGTGATCGAGAAAAAAGACAATGTTCGTCCTGGTGCTCTTGAACTGGCAGATACCGATACTGCAGATATCGAAGAGTAACTCAGACCCATTTGAAAAAGCCCTGCGGGGCTTTTTTTGTATGAAACAAAAATATAGTTGCTGGAAGCACAACAAATCCCTCTTTATTCGGCATAATAGTCGAAAACGAATCAAAGTGAGCTCCATCATGTTAACTGCGCAACAACAGCTTTTTGTGCAAGCACTCGAAGAACTAAATCTGGATCAGGTAAAACAGCTGCTGGCAGATGGACTCAATCCAAATTTTATTGATCATGACAAAGGCCCGGTAATTTCGGTCTGGTCAGATGGCCTGTTTAAATGGTGGGAAGAGGTATGCGAATTATATGAAGCCGGTACCCCGCTTTCAGCAGAAGAGAAACAGGCACGTCTGGCGGTACATTTGCAGATTCTGGAAGAATTGATTCAGGCCAAAGTCAATTTGCATTTGTGGGATGCAGAAGAGATTTATGGCCCGCTTTGGGATGCGGCAAGTGCTGCCTGTGCACCTGCTGTGCAACGCTTACTCGATGAAAAAGTCGATCCAAATAGCAGAGATGAAGATGGCATGACCATTTTATCCTCAATTAGTGATCTGTTCTTTGACTGTGATTTTGATGAAATCAACTGGTCAGAAGCCCTGGATGAAGAAAAACAGACGCTAGAACTACTCCGTAGTCATGGCGCAAAAATGACCAAAGAACTCAGTTAAATTTTAATAAAGAGCACCAACATGACCATATTAAAAACCTTGGGTTTAATTGCACTTACTGGATGTAGCGCGCAGCTTTTTGCGGCAGATTTTGAATTTGATCGACCAGGTGAAGGCCTGAGTACCGGAATTACCCCAGTCGGAAATGTTGCCTGGGAGCAAGGCTTGCCCACAGTCCGTTATAGCAAGTCGGGCGATGAAACGGTCACCACACTCAATGCCGATATGTTGCTGCGTACCGGATTGAGTGATGGTCTGGAGTTGCGTCTGGGCTGGGAAGGTCCGGCGTGGTCACAAGTTAAATCCAATGGTCAGACTGAAGAAAATGACGGTCTTGGTGATGTCAGCATTGGCCTGAAGAAAGCCATTGACCTGAATGATGACAGACTGAGCATGGCCTTGCTGGCCGAAGCCACTATTGCCACAGGCAATACCGGTTTCAGTAATGAGGAAGATATTTACAGCCTGGGTTCTGTCGTATCCTATCAATATAATGACTTGGTCAGCACTGCATTGACCATGCGTTATGAATGGCAGGACAGCAACTGGGCCGTAGCTGCGATTCCATCAATCGGCTACCAGATTGCCGATCGCTGGTCAGGCTATTCGGAACTGATTTACCGCAAGGCGGAAAGTAACGACAATGAATATGCGCTTGGTACCGGGGTGATGTATGCACTTAACGAGCGTGTGCAGCTGGATGTCAGTGTCGGGGTGGATCTGGATGGCTCAGCGCGAAGCTACTTCTCGGGTTTAGGCTTATCTGTCCTGTTCTAAGCGATTTAATGTGCAGATGATCAATGACCAGCAGTTGCAGGGCTGGGGCAAAATACTTGCTCCGGTCATTTTGGGCAGTCTCCTGTTTAATAGTGCTGCCCAGGCGGAAACCGCGCTGTTATCTGCCGAACAGGCTTTTCCTGTCAGTGTGATTTCCACCAGTCAGCAACAGGCAGAGCTGAGTTGGCAGATTCCAGACAACTATTATCTGTACCAGCATAAAATTGAAGTACGGCAGGGCAATCAGGCTGTGCCGTTGCAATTGCCACTTGCTGAAGATTTATATGATGAAAACTATGGGCATACCCAGGTTTATTATCAGCAGCTAAAGTTTCAGATCCCCACTCAGGCAAACCAGTCTTATCAGCTGAGCTGGCAGGGCTGTGCCAAAGACCGGATCTGTTATCCGCCGCAAACTGTTCAGTTCAAGACAGATCTGTCAGGTCTGGTGCAATTTGAATCTGCCGGTTCAGGAACCAAGCGCCTACTTGATCTGAACGGATCATCATTACAACAGAATACCCTGTTTAATACCGCAGACTCCTCAGAAGTTGCGTTAAATGACATCTCGGCAGCAGCCAGCACGCCAACCACTGCCTATGCGGCACAAGATCAACAATGGACAGCTCAGCTACTGGAACGCTCTTTGGGCTATGGGCTTTTGCTGTTCTTTGGCTTGGGAATATTGCTGGCATTTACCCCATGTTCCTTACCGATGCTGCCGATTCTGACCTCGCTGATTGTACGGGACAGCAAAGGTCTGAAAGCCTGGATGATTGCCCTGACTTTTGTCAGCAGTATGGCTGCGGTGTATGCACTGCTGGGATTGATTGCATCTTCCGCCGGCCTGAACTTCCAGCGCTGGTTGCAGCAACCCGGCACCCTGATTGCTTTTAGCGTCCTGTTTGTCCTGTTTGCGCTGAATCTATTTGGCCTGTTTGACCTTAAGCTGCCCCAAGGTCTGGTGCAGCGTCTGGACCGGGCTCAGGCCATGCAACAGGGCGGGAGTCTGGTCAGTGCCGGCGTCATGGGCATGATCTCGGCACTGCTGGTAGGACCATGCATGACCGCGCCACTGGCCGGTGCATTGTTGTTTATTTCCCAGACGCAAAGTCAGTGGCAGGGGGCTCTGCTGCTGTTTACCCTGGGTTTTGGAATGGGCACACCTTTATTGCTGGCCAGTATTCTGGGGGCACGAATTCTGCCCAAAGCCGGACACTGGATGAATCAGATCAAAGTGCTGTTTGCTTTTATCATGCTGGCTTTGGCCCTATATTTTATTCGTCCCTTGATCTCTGAACCTGCCTTACAGTGGTTATCCCTGGGCTTGGGCATGGCCTTTGTGGCTTATGTGCTGTTCCGGATTTTCTGGCATCGCACGGGCCTAAGATGGCTGTATATTTTATGTCTGCTCATAGCAGTGCCTTATATCGGTTATAGCCAATATCAGCACAGTCAGCGTTTTTTTGTTGAACAGGCCAGCACAGCAGCCGAGTGGCATGTGGCTGACAGTGCCGCAGCATTTCAACAGATACTGGCAAGCGTGCCGCAAGGGCAAAAGATCGTGATTGATGTCTATGCCGACTGGTGTGTCGCCTGTCAGCCCATTGAACATCGTATTTTAAAATCTGCCCCGGTCCAACAGGCTTTGGCACCTTATTTCCTGATCAAGCTGGATTTAAGCCAATACAATGCTTCTCATCAAAGCTTGCTGAACCAATGGGAAATTCTGGGGCCACCAACCTATCTGTTTTTGAATGAGCAGCAGCAGGAAATTCGTGGTTTACGTTTGACGGGTGCCTTTAGCGAAGCAGAATTGCTTACCCAGTTGCAACGTCTGGCGCAAGGCCCAACTCCCGAATAGGTGAAGTAGTTGCAAAAAGTTGAACCGGTTTAAGAGACCTGCATCTGTGCGCTCACCGGTTCGATATAGGCTTTGACCAGATTGCGTCCACTGGCTTTGGCCTGATAGAGGGCCTGATCGGCCTTGCTGAGTAACTGTTGGGGGCGTAAGTTGGCTCTGGAAATGGCAATTCCGAAACTTGCAGTCACTGGAATTGGCTCACCTTCATCACTGATTACCTGTAATTGCTGAATTGCGCTGCGGCAGCGTTCAGCCACTTGCTCGGCTTTTTCCAGACTGGTGTTTTGCAACACCAAAATGAATTCTTCACCACCAAAACGGCCGACCACATCACTTTCGCGTAATTGCTGGTTCAGTACTGCACTGACTTCGACCAGGGTTTCATCCCCTTTGTGATGCCCGTACTGATCATTAATTTTTTTGAAATGATCCAGATCGAGCAGCACTAAGGCGTAATTGGGAGTGGCTGCGGCATTCAGTTGATCCAGACATTGATTGATGCTGCGACGGTTAAACAGGTTAGTCAGTGGATCAATCTGGCTGAGCTGTTTAATCAGCTGTTCACGATGCCGCCATTGGCTCAGTAGAATTTCAAATAACACCATGCAGACCGCTAAAATTGGCAGAATGAAATACAGCATGGATAACAGCCAGAAGCCATTATAAAAAAGCTTGTCATCGATATTAAATAAAGGGGAATAGGGCAATTGATGGCTAAAACTTAAATAGGCACATCCGCCCAAAAACAGGGAGGCGGGTATCAGCATGCTATACACCAGGGTGCGATGAAACAGCACCAGTCCCACCATAATCAGACAGACATAGGAGGTCGTAGCCACGGGGCTGATTACCCCGACCAGATAGGCATCACGACACAGCGAAATTACAAAGGTACCCACGGCCAGATAGGGCAGATAACGTTCAACCAGCCGATTGCCCTGAAATTTATAGCAGGGATAAATCAGGGCCAATAGAATCACCAGAAAACTGCTGTTCAGGATAATCTGGATATAAACCCGTTCCAGCTGGACATATTGCCAGTACTGCGGATTCAATAAGACAAAGATATCCCAGCCCAGCCAGGTCAGATGTACCCCGCAGCCTAATGCCAGCATCAGGATGCACTTTTTGAGAATACTCCAGTTCATCACGACTTCATCTTCGACCAGATATTTCGTGAGGCTGTGCTTCAGCATTTTTTGTAATACAGGCGATATTCGCTTCATGGTATCGGTCTGACTTTAATTGTTATCGCAGATTTTTAAGACTTATAGGTTATTTATAGCTTTATTTACACAAGATAACATAAGTTTTAAGGCTTGATAAACAACAATATTTAACTAAGATTAAAAATAAGGAATTTTAAAACAACAAGGCAGTTTTGTTCTAAATCTGGAATGATGTGTTTTATCTGTGCTAATTATTTCGTTCAGGCTAGGCATTACAATGGCTGCATTAGTTAGATAGAAGCATAGATAAAGGGCGAAGCCATGAAAGTTTTACAGATTGATTCCAGTATTTTAGGCGATGCTTCTGTGTCGCGTCAGTTGACTCAGGCCTTGGTCAGTCAATTACAGCAAAAACATGGTCAGGCCATCGAGCTTGAATATCTGGATCTTGCTGCGCAGCCGATTCCACATCTTACAGCAGAAATTTTAATGGGCCAGAATGCCGAGCAGACCGCATTGGGCGAAGACATCCTGCAGCAGTATTTACAGGCAGATATCGTGGTGATTGGTGCGGCGATGTATAACTTCGGATTGCCATCGACCTTGAAAGCCTGGATTGACCGGATCTGTGTGGCAGGCCGTACCTTTAAATATACCGAACAAGGGCCTGTCGGTCTGGCCGGCAATAAAAAAGTGTATATTGCCAGCAGCCGTGGCGGTGTATATGGCGAGCAAAGCCCTGCCGATTTTCAGGAAGCTTTTCTGAAAACCGTGTTTAACTTTACCGGCGTAACCGATATTGAAGTCATTCGCGCTGAAGGTGTGAACATGGGAGAAGCGGTTAAGGCCCAAGCCTTAGAGACGGCACTACAGCAGGTTCAGGCCATCTAAATACGCAAAAAATGAATGAAAAAAGGTCAGCAGGTACTGACCTTTTTTTATGGTTTTAAGATTGACTAGTCCCGATCCAGGCGGTGTGCAAACTCGGCAAGATCGCTTAATGCCTGTTTGGCTTCATCGAACCAGGCACTGAACATCTGAAAGTTATGCCACATGCCGGTATACAGTTTAAATTCAACTTCGACACCCGCCTGTTCAGCTTTTTCCTTAAAGCGGCTGGCATCATCCAGTAAAATTTCTTTGGAACCGACCTGAATATGAATTGGGGGCAGGCCGCTTAAATCGGCAAAAAATGGTGACACTTCTGGATCACCGCGGTCAATGGCACGCGGCACATAGTACTCAATGCCTGTCTGCACCGTTTCCAGGGAAAGTAGCGCATCATGCTTCTGGTTATAACGTAAAGATTCACTGGTCAAAGTCAGATCCAGTAAGGGCGACATTAAAATCAAGCCGCTAACCTGAGGCAGTTTTTCCTGCTGTATTTTCAGTGCCAAGGCCAGTGCCAGATTGGCACCACATGAGTCACCGGACAGAATGATATCTTTGGACTGCACCCCTTGATCCAAGAGTAAACCATATACATCAAACAAGGCTTCCAAAGCTTCGGGATAGGCGGACTCCGGTGCCAGCGGATAATCTACATGCAGTACCTGCATCTGGGTTCTGGCTGCAATCTGGGTCATGAAGGCGCGATGGGTATTTAAAGAACCTAAGTAAAAAGCCCCGCCGTGAATATGAAAAATCAGCTGGGTCGATTCCTGCTGGGGCTTAATTTCCTCTGCGCGCAGGCCAGCCAGACGTAGTGAACGAATCTGTACAGTTTTGTCCTGTGGAAACAGCTTGCATAACTGCTCCAGTGCCATACGCACCGAGCTGGGCGGAAGATTAAATCGGCTAGGGGCACGAATGGCCGTTTTTAAAAAGCTTTCTGTAATTAATTGTTTCGTAAGCGGGCTTATCTTCATCTTCCTTCCATCTTCTTGTGCTTTTATTGATCATATAGATTATTTACCAACCATATTTACAAGGTTACACTAAATAGTCACAGCTAAAAATTGAAAATTTGTTGTGACTTTTTAATACTACAGAGGTCTATTTTCAGACTAAGGAAATGAAGAAAAATGAAAAAAATAGCGCTTACGTTAGGATTACTAGGCTTATCTGTACTGGCAAATGCCGCAGATCCTTTAAATGGTACTGTGTGGAAAACCATTGATGATAAAACCAAGCAGCCCAAGGCTATGGTTAAATTTACTGAACAAAAGAACGGTACCTTGTCAGCAAGTATTCAATCTGTGTTAACACCAGGTGAAGAAAATGCATGTACCAAGTGTGAAGGCCCGTACAAGAACAAGTCTCTGAAAGGCTTGACCATTGTCAAAGGTCTTAAAAATGCAGGTGGAACCAGCTATGACAGTGGTTCGATCCTGGATCCACAATCTGGTAAAACTTATAAACTGAAAGGCCAGCTGGCAGATGGTGGTAAGAAACTTGAGCTTCGCGGCTTCATTGGTGTAGCAGCACTGGGCCGTAACCAGACCTGGATTCGTGCCAACTAATCTAGTCAGATCGACCTATAAAAGCCTGACCTCAGTCAGGCTTTTTTGTTTTTGCAGATATGCTTTGCCCAATATTTAAGTGCTGAGACCGCGATAGGTTGCCTCATCAAAACCGGCAATAAATCCTGTCGCTGTCGCCAGGATCGGACGTTTAATCAAACTGGTATGGGTGGTTAATGCGCCAATCAATGCATTTTCACTAGATAATGCTGCTTGCTGCTCTGCTTCACTGAGTTTGCGCCAGGTCGTACCTTTTTTATTCAACACCACATCCTGACCCAGGGCATCCAGCCAGGTCTTGACCGTCTCGGCATCGATGCCCTGTTTCTTATAATCATGAAACTCATAACTCAGACCTTGCTCTGTGAGCAGATCAAAAGCTTTTTTCATCGAACTGCAGTTTTTAATCCCGTAAATTTTTAACATATTTGCCATCTAACCCATCTTCAGTCATGTCCTAGCTTAACCAAATTTTAATTGGCTGCAAAATCAAATCAGGCAGGGCAACAATTTAAGAGAGATAGACAGGGGCGTCATCAAAATGACATCAATGCGCTTTAAACTGATCAGCAAGAAAAATAATAATTTTAGGCAGTGGAAATAGAAAACCCGCATTTAATCATCCTGATCATGCGGGTCTCAATCCAACGTCCATTGTCACATCCATGCAAAACAGGCTACATCTATAGTCTGTTTTATTTTCGTCCTACGGCGTCCTGTCCTTATTTGGTCATCCTGACCTGTCCCTGTGCCGTAGCGCTATAATGCTAGGTTATGACTTTGAGATAAACCCAAAATATACGTCATGTGATGTAAGTTATAAGCCTTAATTGAGTGAACAGGTATTCACTCAATTGGCCAGATACATTTTAGAGCTTATAGTCGATGATCACAGGGGCATGATCACTAAACCATTGTTCTTTATAGACCCAGGCATTGACAGTACGTTCTTTCCAGTCGGGTGAACAGGCCTGGTAATCAATCCGCCAACCCACGTTCTTGGCTCGGGCTTGTCCTCGGTTCGACCACCAGGAATACAGTTCGGCTTCTTTGCGGACCTCACGGAAAGTATCGACGTAACCCAGCTCATCATAGATATGATCCAGCCAGGCACGTTCATGCGGTAGACAGCCAGAAGCTTTCTGGTTGCCTGACCAATTCTTGATATCAATGCGTTTATGCACAATGTTGTAATCACCGCAAACAATGACCGACTTATCTTCATCGCGCCACTGTTTCAGGATTTTTGCGTATTCTTCCAGAAAATGGTCTTTACGCGCTTGAGCTTCTTCTCCAGATGAACCGGAAGGCAGGTACAAGGAACAGATCTGGGCGGTTTTTTCCAGACCCAAATCAAATTCGGCTGCAATAAAACGGCCTTGCGAATCTGCCAGTTCAAAGCCCAAGCCATCGGTTATCGAAACAAAGGGCAGGCGGCTATAAATGGCAGTGCCAGCATAACCCGGGCGTTCAGCAGGGAACAGATGGGTATACCAGCCTTCCGGTTTGAATTTATCAATCCATTGCACATGGGTGATGCGGCTTTCCTGCATGCAGATCACATCGGCATCTGACTGTTCCATCCATTCCAATAAACCTTTGCTCACGGATGAGCGTAAGCCGTTGACATTAATTGAAACGACACGAAGAATTTTTTGATCACCTGGATAGCTACTCTTTGGTATCATGCGCAAGTCTTACCTTAATTAATGGATTTAGGAGCACCTCATGTCAACGCCAGCTCAGTTTAACCCGCAAGCTTTTATCGAACTCGCATTATCACGCGGTGTGCTTAAATTTGGTGAGTTTACTTTAAAATCGGGACGTGTGAGTCCCTATTTTTTTAATGCGGGTCTGCTCAATGACGGTGAAGCCTTGACATTATTGGCTTCTGGCTATGCAGCAAAATTAACTGAATGTGACCAGGTCGAAGTGGTATTTGGCCCGGCTTATAAAGGTATTCCTTTTGTGGCTGCGACGGCAGTGGCCCTATCGCAAAATCATGGCATCAGTGTGCCTTGGGGCTTTAACCGCAAAGAAGCCAAAGATCATGGCGAAGGCGGAGTCTTGGTAGGTGCGTCTGTAGAAGGTAAAAAAGTCTGGATTATTGATGATGTGATCACGGCAGGTACGGCCATTCGTGAAGTGGTGACGATTCTGAAAAATGCCGGCGCACAAATTGCCGGTGTACTGGTTGCGCTTGACCGTCAGGAAAAAGGTCAGGGTGATTTATCTGCGATTCAGGAAGTGCAGCAAGAGCTGGAAATTCCTGTACATGCCTTGATTACTATGAAAGATTTAATGGATTATCTGGAAGCTAAAGGCGATCTAGAGGCTTTGGCTAAAATGGAAGATTACCGGGTTAAATACGGCATCTAAGTTTTGATCATGCTACAAGAGGAAGCTTAGGCTTCCTTTTTTTATTGGCACCTCAAGGATTCTGGCTTTACAGGAAATTTACCCAGACAGCAGGCCAAAACCATACAGTGATATTTTAAGATTCAATTGATTTGCAAATTAAAATCTATATGAAATAATCCAAATTAATACTTATAAATTCAAATAGATGGTTGGGTTTTGTGGATTAAGAAAACTTAAACTACTGGAAATAGAAAACAATATTTAGTGATTTTTGTAGGCATTTGCTTACGTCCATGCAAGTCTTTTGCCTCTATTCGAGTCGAGCATGATTTCCTATGATGAACTCATCAGGAACAGGATGTTCCATAAAAGAATAACAATAAATAAATACAAGGACAGTCAGGTACGACAGGAGTTATACCGAGCGAACCAACACGAAAAACCCTTGGCAGGATGCCAGGGGTTTTTTATTTTGCACAGGTTATTTTGTCGGCTTTAAACACTTAGGCATTGAAAGGATCAATGAAGCGATCGCGCTGATTTGAGCGATAGCTATTGTTTATAAAGTAGCAAAAATTGATGGCGGGCTGAAAATTGTTAATCTGCAGAGCTAAAAAAAGCACCTCAAGGTGCTTTTTTTATTGCTGGGCTAAATTATAGCGCAACGATATTGATTGCATTCGGGCCTTTTTGACCATCAACTACGCTGAAAGAAACGCGTTGACCTTCAAACAATGTTTTGAAGCCAGAACTGCTGATTTCTTTAAAATGAGCAAAAACATCAGGACCTGATTCTTGTTGAATAAAACCAAAACCTTTAGTTTCGTTAAACCATTTAACTGTACCGGTAACTGTAGTAGACATAATATAACCTATTAAATTTTTAATAATTTTAGTCATGTAAATGACTATGGATAACTTTGAAAAACAACAAGAATTGAAATAAAGATCTGAAAAAACTGAGGATTATAAAATAACACTGCGGTACTTAAAGAAGTTTAACTAAACAACACTTTTTTCTAGTTAAGTACAGCATAACCTAAATTAGAAAATATTCAAGTTTTTTATATTTATTATTTATTTTTCTTATAAATATGCATGAATTTTTTATCTGCCAATTTCTTCTACTCGCTAAGTTTTTATGATTACCAATTGCAGTAAAGTTTTACATACCTAAACAACAAACCAACATTGCATTTACGATAGTTTAGGTTAGTCAAAATTGGTCAGTAAGTGACAAGATTTTCTTAAGTCAATGTATTTTAAATCTTTGGGTAAATTTATGGTTGTGAGATTAAGGTAGTTATAGTCATTGTGGATATACAAAAACAAACCTATATTAAAACTCAATGGAAAAATTAACTATAAGAATTTCTTAATTTTAATTTGAAATCAGAATAAGAGTGAGTTCCATGGATTACTGGAATAGTGTGTTACTTATATCTATCATGACAGTAGTAGGCCTGACCATAATTATCTTTGTGGTGGGCTGTAAAA
Source organism: Acinetobacter sp. KH_038 (assembly GCF_057839405.1). Classification (NCBI taxonomy): domain Bacteria; kingdom Pseudomonadati; phylum Pseudomonadota; class Gammaproteobacteria; order Moraxellales; family Moraxellaceae; genus Acinetobacter; species Acinetobacter sp. KH_038. Next base: position 119,150 of record NZ_CM174489.1, read on the forward strand.
TGTGGAAAAACCTGGTGGTTACCTTACTGATTGCGACCCTCATCGGTTTTCTGATTATGGGTGCCATCAACTTTATTTTTGGCGATCGTATTCACTTTCTCTGGGGAAGCCATGAGACTGGAAATACCAAATTTATGCTGGAAATGGTGATGATGAGTGTATTAATTGGTGGTGTCAGTACTTTTATTATTATGCTCGGTACTTTAATTGGTAAAAGTAATACCAACAATCAAAGTGATGAATACTAGGATTTAGAAAAACACATTGAGCGACCCAGTATTTTTAAGCACTGATATACCGCTGATCGCTTTAAAATATAAAAAATAATATTGTTAAGACAAGTTTATGACGGTTATAGCTGCGACCTAGCTGTGCATAAATTGTTGAGACATGCTTGCGACTTTATAACTTCATCTCAAACGCCTTGGAATAAACTTATGCTGTGAGCATGTTATAGGTTCAGGTTTTCTTCTTCACATTTTTTGCAGTCCAACAGCATGCCGAGTTTTTCTTTGCGACCTGGCTCAGTCATTACCCAAGGGCGATTCTGCCAAGGGGGCGTATGCCTGACATGCTGGCCATGTCCACAGGCCAGTTCTGCGACCCAATGATTTTCTTCATCCAGATGAAAGCCGGTAATTGCCTGTTGCATTGCAAAATCCTCTCATTACAGCAAAATACTTCAGCACTTATAGAAAAATAGTCATGCAAAATCACAATAAACAAAAGAATCAGCACAGGCTATACTCATTGCCAATTCATTTTTAAAAAAGAGCACACAGATATGCGCGTACTTGTTGTGATGGATCCCATCGAAAATGTAAACCTGAAAAAAGACTCGACCATGGCCATGCTCTGGGCAGCATCACGCCGTGGGCATGAGCTTGGTTATGCATTACAACAAGATTTATATATTGAACAGGGCAAAGCTTTTGGTTTGATTGCGCCGTTACAGGTGTTTGAAGATTATGAGCATTATTATGAACTGGGTGAAAAGGCCAAAGAATCCATCGCCGCCTATGATGTGGTATTGATGCGTAAAGACCCGCCCTTTGATATGAATTTTGTCTATACCACTTATATTCTGGAGCAGGCAGAACGTGAAGGCGCATGGATCATCAACAAGCCGCAAAGCCTGCGTGACTGTAATGAAAAACTGTTTGCAACCCAATTCCCGCACCTGCAAGTCCCGACTCTGGTCACTTCACAGCAAAGCCTGATCCGTGAGTTTTTAAAAGAACAGGTCGATGTGATTGTAAAACCACTGGATGGTATGGGTGGTACAGGTATCTTCCGTCTGTATCAGGATGGCATCAATATTGGTGCAACTATTGAAATGTTGACTAACAATGGCACCCAGCCGATTATGGCACAGCGTTATATTCCGGAAATTGTCGAAGGCGATAAACGTATCCTGATGATTAATGGGGAGCCGGTTCCGTATTGTCTGGCGCGTATTCCGCAAAATGGTGAGGTGCGTGGTAATCTGGCTGCCGGTGGATTGGGAGAAGCCCGCCCATTGACTGAAAATGACAAAGCCATCGCTGCAAAAGTTGGCCCTTATCTGAAAGAAAAAGGTCTGGTTTTTGTGGGACTGGATGTGATTGGCAATTATGTCACTGAAATTAATGTCACCAGTCCGACCTGTATCCGTGAAATTGATGCCCAGTTCGGCACCTCGATTGCAGATGATCTGTTTGCAGTGCTGGAAGCAGGCCAGGCCAATCAGGTCTAAAGGCAAATCTCAGTAAAAAAGAGCCTGCTTATAGGCTCTTTTTTTTGTTATGCAGGATAGCGCTTAAATAAAAATGCCGTCATCAGGATGCCCAGCATCGAAAGGCAGACGGTGATGATGGCAAGATTGGCCCAGTATTGGGTGGCAGTGACCAGCGCAGCGCTCAGCGTCGGAATAAAAAACTGTGCGCAGGCTGAAATTTGTAAGACTAAACCGACACTGGCAGCCGCCGCATAAGCACGTGGCGCATAGTGCAGGGTAATGGCAAAAACAGTGGTTGGAATCATGCCGCCGATCAGTGAAAACAGCACCGCACTGACAAACTGTAATTCGAATAGCAGCCAGGAATTTGCTGCAAATACTAGGCAACTGCTGCCGAGCATGGCGATGAATCCGGTGGTGAGTAAGGTTTTTGGTTTCCAGCCACGTTGTAGCAACATGCCTGCACCAAAAGTTCCGCCCAAATTGGCCAGTACAACTATTGAAACCAGCATCCCGGCGAGTTTTAAATCTAGGTCCTGTTCGACATACAAGGTAGGCAGAAAGCCGGTGACGGTGATCCATTGACTGGTATAGCAGGCAAAAATAATTGCCAGACAGACAATCGGGGGATGGGTCAGGGTAATTTTAACGATCTGCCAGAATGAGATATTTTCTGTGCCGGTTTGTGGGTGATTCGGCTGCGTCGGTGTAGCAGGCTCAAGATGTAAATACTGTTTGATCATGAGCGCGATGACCAGACACAGGCTGCCCAAAATAGCCCAGATCGTTTGCCAGCTCAGGTATTCAAGCAGCAGCGGAATCGTCAGTACCGCCAGACTGACACCGATGCCCATATAGGAACTCCAGAGCCCCAGCTTGAGATTTAGTGTTTCAGGTCGGCTGATCCGCTTTAAAATGGCGGGCGCACACAAGGAAATGGTTAAAAAGCCAATTCCCTCAGTAAAGCGCAATACATACAAGGTGGCAGACTGCGTAATCCTGAGTCCGGCCAGACTACTCAGCCCTAAAATGATTAGGCCAATGATCAGACAGCGCTTTAAGCCGATTTTTTCCGAGAATGCGCCAATACAGAGCGCAAACAGCATCCCGGCCGCCTGCACCAGCGCCAGTGAAAAACCTGCCTGAGTAAAACTCAGATTTAAATCCTGCTGCAAAACAGGAATGATGGCAGAGAGTTTGCCGACATGGATCGCGGCCAGATATCCGGCCAGAATAATCCATAGATCACGCATTGATATTTTTGACATTTACTAGGCTTAAGTCCATTTAAAATATCTGCTTGTGAATCAAGCATCATTGATATATAAGTATGAATAACATGAAATTTTTATAAAATTAATAGGATTTAAGCCTAAGTTAATTCAGCAGGGATAGAAGGCTAGTTGACTGGAATTAAACTGAAAATCACTGTAAATAAAGCCATATGCATGACCAAGTCATAGATAATAGAATGAGAAATTAGTTTAAAATTGATATGGTGCTTCACTTAAGTCGAAGGAAAAGTGCAGACCTTATAAATAAAACGAGTCTAAACTTGAAATTTGCGTGAAAAAAACAATTAAAGCCTTGTTGAAATAAAGTAAATAAACTTTCAAGGCCTGACGATTGTGATTACAATTGATTACTTAGATCAGATTTCCTGCTCCATTTTAGAATTGAAGAATTAGACAGTGACCGACGCTCAGCAAAAACAGCCTAAACATGTCATGATGATGGCCGCAGGTACAGGTGGACATGTGTTTCCAGCGTTAGCTGTTGCCAAAGACCTACAACAACAGGGAATAACAGTATCTTGGTTGGCCACGCCTGCAGGCATGGAAAATCGTCTATTAAAAAATCAGAATATTCCTATTTATCAGATTGATATTCAGGGTGTGCGCGGCAATGGTTTTCTGCGTAAGGCCTTGGCGCCTTTCAAAATCATGACAGCGACGTTTAGCGCCATGAAATACATGAAACAGCTCAAGGTCGATGCTGTGGCCGGTTTTGGTGGCTATGTGGCCGGGCCGGGTGGACTGGCTGCGCGTATTCTGGGAATTCCAGTGCTGGTGCATGAGCAGAATGCGGTGGCCGGTTTTACCAATAGCCAGTTGTCGCGTGTGGCCAAGACCGTATGTCAGGCTTTTCCCAACACTTTTCCGGCACAAGATAAAATAGTCACTACCGGCAATCCGGTGCGACAGGAAATTAGCGAGATTTTAAATCCGTCCTGGCGTTATCAGCAGCGTGAAAAAGCTGGCTTGCCGTTACGTATTCTGATCGTTGGCGGATCTTTGGGGGCGCAGGCCTTAAATGAACGGGTGCCTGAAGCCTTAAAACAGTTTGATGTACCTTTAAACATTTATCATCAGTGTGGTCAAAACCATGCCGAGGCGACGCGTGCACGTTATGACAATGCACCATCCAATCTGCAAGTCGAAGTCCAGCCATTTATTGAAGATATGGCCAAAGCCTATAGCGAGGCCGATCTGGTCATTTGCCGTGCCGGTGCATTGACCGTGACTGAAATTGCCACGGCGGGTGTGGCTGCAATTTTTGTGCCTTTGCCAAGCGCGGTGGATGATCACCAGACTGCCAATGCCGGCTTTCTGGCCAATATCAACGCGGCAAAAATCTGCCCGCAGGCCAGCATGACCCCGGAAAGTTTAAAAACCTTATTAGAGCCGATGCTGAATCGCCAGTTGCTCATGGAAATGGCAGTAAAAGCACGCCGACAGGCTCAACCCGATGCGACTCAACATGTGGTCCGTTTAATTCAAGAATTGTAATTCGAGTAAATTATGTCCCCAACAACTCCAGCTGAACAAGCGAAAAAATTAATCAAAGTGCCGGAAATGCGCCGTATCAAACACATTCATTTTGTGGGTATTGGTGGCGCAGGCATGTGTGGTATTGCTGAAGTACTGAAAAACCAGGGCTATAAAGTTTCAGGTTCTGATATTAAGGCATCCAATACTACGGCACAGCTGGAAGCCAATGGGATTAAAGTCTATATCGGACATGCTGCGAACAATATTAAAGGTGCCAATGTCATCGTGGTCTCTACTGCGATTGACAAAGAAAACCCGGAAATCAAGACTGCGATTGAAACACGTATTCCCGTGGTGCGTCGTGCGGAAATGCTGGGTGAACTGATGCGTTACCGTCATGGTATTGCCGTTGCCGGCACCCATGGTAAAACCACCACCACCAGCCTGATTACCTGTATGCTGGCCGAAGAAAACATGGATCCAACCTATGTGATCGGTGGTTTGCTGAACCGTACCGGCATGAATGCTGCGCTCGGAGCCAGCCGTTATATCGTGGCAGAAGCCGACGAATCGGATGCCTCTTTCCTGCATCTGGAACCGATGGCTGCCGTGGTCACCAATATTGATGCCGACCATATGGATACCTATGGCGGTAGCTTCGATGTGCTGAAAGATACCTTTATCCAATTCCTGCAAAAGCTGCCATTTTACGGCTTGGCCGTGGTCTGTGGTGATGATGCCAATATCCGTGAAATCATGCCGCGGATTGCGCGTCCGGTACTGACTTATGGTTTCAATGAAGATAACGACATCCGCGCGATCGATGTCGATCAGGATGGCATGCAGACTCACTTTACCGTATTGCGTAAAGATCGTGAGCCATTACGTGTCACCGTCAATCAGCCGGGCTTGCATAATGTCCTGAATGCTTTGGCCGCGATTGGTGTCGCCACCGATGAGGGCGTGTCTGATGCTTCAATCTGCCGTGCACTGGAAGGGTTTAGCGGGGTAGGTCGCCGTTTCGAAGTTCAGGGCGAGTTTGAAATTGACGGTGGTAATGTGAAACTGGTGGATGACTATGGTCATCATCCGAAAGAAGTTGAAGCGACGATTAAAGCTGCGCGTCAAAGCCATCCGGACCGTCGTCTGGTGATGATGTTCCAGCCGCATCGTTATAGCCGTACCCGTGACTGTTTTGATGACTTCGTGGAAGTGCTTTCTAGTGTAGACCAATTGTTATTACTGGATGTTTATCCTGCTGGTGAAAAACCGATTGTGGGTGCTGACAGCCGTAGTTTAGCCCGCAGTATCCGTTTGCGGGGTGAAGTCGAACCGATTCTGGTCGATGCAGTGGACGGCAACCTGAATCAGATCATGAGAAAAGTATTGCAGGCAAATGACTTGTTATTAACCCAGGGCGCAGGTAATGTTGGAGCAATCTCAGTCGAGCTTGCGCAAAATCATTTATATGTAAAATAGTCATCTTGCGTGACTGAATTGAATTGACCAGATTGAAAAAAGTTTAAGGATATAAACGTGTCAAATGCTTCAAAATTCGGAAAAGTTGCTGTGTTGCTTGGTGGTAAATCTGCAGAGCGTGAGGTTTCTCTAGACAGTGGTACGGCGGTACTTGAGGCATTAGTGCGTTCAGGGGTCAATGCGGAAGCTTTTGATCCGCAGCAGCGTAGTGTCACAGAACTGCTCAATTATGATCGTGCTTTCATTGTATTGCATGGGCGGGGTGGTGAAGACGGCCAGATTCAGGGGGTGCTTGAATGGCTGAATGTGCCGTATACTGGTACAGGTGTACAAGGCTCTGCAATCGGCATGGACAAGGTCAAGACCAAGCAGGTCTGGCAGGGTTCGGAATTGCCAACAGCACCCTATAGGATTGTCAGCAAAGATTCTGATGCTGCAGATATTGTTAATTTTTTAGGTCTGCCTTTGATTATCAAGCCGGTACATGAAGGTTCCAGCATTGGTATGAGCAAGGTCGAAAAAATTGAAGACTTTGCAGAAGCAATTGCCAAGGCCACTGAACACGATGCTGTCGTAATGGCAGAAAAATGGATTACCGGCCGTGAATTTACCATTGTGATTTTAAATGGTCAGGCACTGCCAGTGATTCGTCTTGAGCCTCCTCAGGATGTCGCGTTCTATGATTATGAAGCCAAATATCAACGTAATGATGTGCAGTATGGCATCCCATGTGGTTTAAGCGAAGCTGAAGAGCAAAAGTTGCAGGCCTTGAGTCTGCGTGCTTTTCAGGCCGTCGGTGCCAGCGGTTGGGGCCGGATTGATGCGATGCAGGATCAGCAGGGCAATTTCTGGTTGCTGGAAGTGAACACCGTACCGGGCATGACCAGTCACTCACTGGTACCTAAAGCGGCAGCCGCGGTAGGGTATGATTTTGACGCCCTGTGTGTTGCGATTCTGGAACAGACTTTGACAGGTTCGGCACACTAAATATGGCTCAACTTCCTGCTTCCATGCGCCGTAAACGTGCTGCGATTACTTCAATTCATGACAAGCCGCCGACACGCAAAGAAAAGCTGTCCAATTTTGGTGGCTGGTTATTGTTATGTATCGCACTGCTGGTGCTGGCCTTCGGGATACTGGGTTTATATAGAGTCATGACCAATACCGAGGTGGCAGAGCTGGGTGTACTTGGCACCCGCTCGGCTGCTGAGCAGCGTCAGGTTATGCAATACGTGTCACCGGTTGTGACCGAAAATTATTTTACCTCGGACTTGGAAGCCATCCGTGATCGTGCCCTGGAATTGTCCTGGGTGGATCGTGTTGTGGTTTCGCGGGCCTGGCCAAATGGCATTCGGGTGCGGGTGATGCCGCATCATGCGATTGCACGTTGGGGTACCGGGCGCTTGCTGAGTGATAGTGGGGTGATTTTCACCGAAGTCACTCCCAAGAATTATCAGGAATTACCGTTGCTGCATGGGCCTGCGACACATGCAGAAACCATGATGCGCCGTTATAATGAAATCAATCAGTTATTTCTGCCACATGGCATTCGTCTAAAAGAATTATATCTCACCGAACGAATGACCTGGTTTATGCAATTTGATTCAGGTTTGCGCATTATTGTCGACAAAGATCAGACCATGAGCAAACTGCAGCGTTTGAGTCATTTATCTCAGAGCGACTTAAAACCGGTCTGGTCCAAAATTGCGGCCATTGACCTGCGTTATCGCAATGGATTATCGATTCAGTGGAAAAATTCAATTCCGCCAAAAATTGTAAATGGGCATTTTATTGTAACCATTGATGACACGGGCGTTGAGAATAATGTAACAGTAAAGCCATAATGACCGGCTTTAAAAAATAGAGGCATTCAAGCCATAAATCTAACAAACACGTAATGGTAGTAGTGAATAATGAGTGAAGCTGTTCCCTCGGTTGTGGCGATTGACATTGGGACACACAAAGTTTCAGTTTTGATTGGCAAGGTACACGCGCCAGACAATATCCAAGTGATTGGTATGGCCACCGCTCGTAACCGAGGCATGAGTAAAGGGAAAATTGTCAGTCTCGATAAAGTTATTACCGCAATTAAAAATGCCGTTCAAGAAGCAGAAGATATGGCGGAGTGTCGGGTACATTCTGCCTGGGTTTCTATTCCAAGTGCCGAATTAAAAAGCTTTTATGCTTCAGGTCGCACCTCGATCGACAACAGTGAACATGCGATTACCACCAGCGAAGTGGTGCGGGCACTGGAGTTGGCCAAAGCCAGTCATCTGACTTCCGATCATTATCTGGTCAGTGCTGTGCCTCTGGGCTTTGAACTGGATGATTCATCCGAATGGGTGATGAATCCGATTCGCATGTCTGCCCATAGCATGACCGGTCATTATCATCTGATGATGCTGCCGATCAGTACCATGCAAAATATTGACCGTGCCCTGAAAGGCGCCAATATTGGCGTGGAAAAAATGGTGGTTTCGAGTTTGGCGACTGCTGAAGCCAGCCTGCTCAAAGATGAAAAAGAATATGGCGTGTGTCTGGTCGATATCGGTGCCGGTACCACCAATGTAGCGGTCTATGTAGATGGCCGTTTGGCCTTAACGCATACCTTCCAGCGTGGTGGCGAGCATGTGACCCGTGATATTGCTGCGGTATTGCAGACCACGACCGAGGAAGCTGAACGCCTGAAACTGCTGTATGGCTGTGTCGATCTTAAGGTGGTCAAGCCCGATCATATGATTCAGTTTCAGGGAATTGATGGGCCACAAACCATCAGCCGGATTGAGCTGACCGAAATTATCATGGCGCGTTATGACGAGATTATTGGATTGGTACGTGACGAACTGGTAAAAAATGGTGCGATTCAGGGCCTGTATCATGGCGTGGTACTGACCGGTGATGCCAGTCATATTGAAGGTATGGTGAGCTTTGTGCGCCGTACTTTGGGTGTCTCGGCGCACTTAGGCAATCCACCGGCACAGGTCTATGCCGATGAACAGCATCAGGCAGCGCTACGCCGTTCGCAATATAGTACCGTGGCCGGTTTGCTGATGTTTAGTCAGAGTGACACTCAGGACACGATTGTGGAACAGGATGATGTCGAGCGATTATCGTTGACTCAGCGCGTCAAGCGGGCTTGGTCTGGCTTTAATGACACCTTGAAATCAATCTTTTAAGTCGATTTTTATTGTGAATATTGTTGAGAAGATGTAGTTAATCGGGCTTGTACTTGACAAGTGAACGCATGAGCAGCATTCTTAAAAACAATTTTATCAAGATTAAGGCAGTATACGGGCTTAGTGACTGCCAATTATGAATTAGGAATTTTATAGGTCATGGCCTCATTTGAATTTTTCGAAGACGATCATAGCGATAGCAATGGTCAAGCCCGTTTCACTGTGTTTGGTGTAGGCGGTGCGGGTGGTAATGCTGTACAACACATGTTGCAGTCCGATATCCAGGGCGTCAAGTTTGTTTGTGCCAATACGGACAAGCAGGCACTCGATCGCATGGAAGCCGAATTTAAAATTCAGCTGGGCGAACAAAGTACCCGTGGTCTGGGTGCAGGTGCAAATCCGCAAGTGGGTCAAACCGCAGCAGAAGAAAGCCGTGAACTGATCCGTCAGCAGCTTGAAGGGACCGATATGGTCTTTGTCACTGCAGGTATGGGCGGTGGTACCGGAACCGGTGCTGCCCCAGTCGTAGCTGAAATTGCCAAGGAAATGGGCATCCTGACCGTAGGTGTGGTGACCACGCCATTCAACTTTGAAGGCAAGCGCCGTTTACAGTCTGCGGAAAAAGGGATTGAAGCCCTTGAGCAGCACGTCGATTCATTGATCATCATTCCAAACCAGCGTTTATTGAAAGTCTTCCGTGATATTTCAATGAAAGATGCCTATAAAAAAGCGGATGATGTTTTACTGAATGCAGTACGCAGTATTTTCGACCTGGTGGTACGTCCTGGTCATATCAACCTTGACTTTGCCGATTTGAAAACTGCCATGAGCACACGTGGCTATGCCATGATGGGTGTTGGCTTGGGCCGTGGTGAAAACCGTGCCCGTCAGGCTGCTGAGCAGGCAATCCGTAGTCCATTACTGGATAACGTGACCATCATGAATGCCAAAGGTATTCTGATCAACGTGACCGGTGGCGATGATGTCACTTTCGGTGAAATTGAAGAAATTACCGATGTGGTTAACCAGATTGTCGACTTGGACGAAGGTCAGGTGTTCTACGGTACGGTATTTGATCCGGATGCACGTGATGAAATCAGTGTGACCGTGATTGCAACCGGTTTAACCCGTCATGCCGCGGATTCAGTTGAGCCGACCAAACGTACTAATGTACAGGCAACTCGTCCAGCAGCAGCCTCACAGGCGGTGGTCGAAGACGATGATGTGCCGGCAATTCAACGCCAACAGCATGAAACTGTTACAGTAGCAAGTCCTGCAGCATCGGTTTCAAGCCCGCGTCCAACGCCAATGAGCATTCAGGATTATCTTAAGAATCAACAGCGTAAATAACATGTAACATCATGTGTTTACCATGATTACACAGGAAAGGTGGCTTTTAAGCCACCTTTTTGTTTTTTATCAATGGCCAAATATGCTAACGTATAGCGGTTTTATTGATGAACAGATGAAAGAAGCATGTTGAAACAACGTACCCTGAAACGTATCGTGAAAGCGAGCGGAATCGGACTTCACAGTGGACAAAAAGTCATGATTAACTTTGTGCCGCACCATGCCGATGGGGGAATTGTGTTTCGTCGTATTGATCTGAATCCGCCAGTCGACATTCCTGCCGATGCCATGCTGATTCAGGAAGCTTTCATGTGCTCGAATCTGGTACAGAAAAATGCTAAAGTTGGCACCATCGAGCATGTCATGAGTGCGATTGCCGGTTTGGGAATTGATAACCTGATTATTGAAGTTTCTGCCTCTGAAGTACCTATTATGGACGGCAGTGCAGGACCATTCATTTACTTGCTGATGCAAGGTGGACTGCAAGAACTCGATGCTGCGAAAAAATTCGTCAAAATTATTAAACCGGTTGAAGCACTGATTGATGACAAACGTGCCATCTTTAGTCCACATGAAGGCTTCCAGTTAAACTTTACCATTGATTTTGATCATCCTGCTTTCAAGAAGGAACACCAGTCTGCCAGTATCGATTTCTCGACTGAAACTTTTGTTTACGAAGTCAGTGAAGCACGTACTTTTGGCTTTATGAAAGATCTGGACTATCTCAAAGCCAATAACCTGGCGCTGGGTGCCAGCCTCGAGAATGCCATTGGCGTCGATGAGACCGGTGTGGTCAATGAAGAAGGTTTGCGTTTCTCGGACGAGTTTGTACGCCATAAGATTCTGGATGCGGTGGGGGATTTATACCTGCTCGGGCATCAGATCATTGCCAAATTCGATGGTTACAAGTCGGGTCATGCCTTGAATAACCAGCTTTTACGGAATGTGAAAAGTGATCCAAGTTGCTATGAAATTGTAACATTTGATGACGAATCCAATTGTCCGATCATGTATGTAAATGTGACATAAGTCATTGTGTTTGTGTCTTTATGTTTTTGTTATGGCTCTAATACTGTGACATTCATCACATAATTCTTGCTTTTTAATTTATTACATTTGATTGCGATGTTACTTTTTATTGCTTGCCAAACGTAGTAAAGCTTGGCTAAGCTTAGGGTCGCTTATAAAGTCGGCAGCACTGCGAAGTAATTCCTGTGTTTCTGTATTTAGGGCTCTTTCAGGTGTTGCTGCAACAGGTTGCGTTTGCGAAGGATTCCGCAGGCAAACTTGAAGTTTAGTAAGATCTGTTAATTCATGTATTTGAGAGAGTTGTGAAATGTATTGCTTTTGAAGATAGGCCAATTGACTGATCATGGCCTGGTTTTCACCGGTAATCGTTAACACACCATTTTGATAGCAGACAACTTGCCAGCGTTCCGGTTGGGGCAATAGTGGTTGTACGAGTTTCGTAAGTTTCTGCCATGCGGCAACTTGTGATGAGAGAAACGAAAAGTTTCCTGTTTTTATCTGTTTTCTTGTTTGTTGAAAAACGTTGACAGGTTCCGACATACATAATTCCTACATATTTATGTCTTAATCTTATGCGCTTCTTTTAGTGGATATCAAGGATAGAGATCTTCAAGAAACTCGATTAAAGCAGTTTAGAGAGGTTTTTTATGCATATGCGACGTATTTTGTTGGCATTTTCTTTATCAGTTTCAGCTGCTTCAGTAGCATTTGCAGATTTAGTCAATCTAAATCAGGAAAATGGTTCAACAGATCGTATCGAGCAATTGACGCGTACTCTGGCACAGGGTGCATATACTCATCCCGATGATATCGACATTCCGGCACAGACCAAATTAGACGTTCAACTGCGTGAAAAGCCGGTTGAGCTGAACAATCAAACACTTGCCCAGAAGTATGCGAATACTTCATCCAACAAGGCAGCAGCAAACAGTACTTACTCTTGGCTAATTGCCCATCCCTTACCTAATTCTCGCGTAAGTTCAAATTACGGTGGCCGTACCATGAGTGGTCGTGCAGAAAATCATTCTGGCCTCGATCTGGCAGCGCCAAGCGGTACACCCATCTATGCCACAGGTCCGGGGATTGTGACCAAATCAGGTTGGGGTACCGGTTATGGCCAATACGTTGAGATTAATCATGGTAATGGCTATTTAACGCGCTATGCCCACGCTTCACGTCTGATTGCACGTGTAGGAGAGCAGGTGCAAGCAGGTGATCATATTGCCAATGTCGGTTGTACAGGTCGCTGTACCGGTCCACACCTGCATTATGAAGTAGTCAAAGACGGTCAACGTAAAAACCCATCTACTTATCTGGCGATGCTACCTTAAGTATAGACCTGAATTACATCGTAGATCTCTATACATAAAAAACCTCTAAACTGCATTTCAAAACCAATTAAGCTCAAGGCTCTTCAATTCAGTTGAAGGGCCTTTTTTCTTCATTGCTTTTAAGTCTCATATTATCACCAACTATTATAATGATTGTATAATAAATCGCCTTTATTGGCTATTTTTTGTTAGATTGTGTAATTGTACGTCACCCATCATTTAGTTCCTAAATAGTACTGCCAAATCGCATTCAGCTAAGACCATACCTGCTGAGGTCGCAAATATGGTACATATAAGACATTAGATTAGGCTTTTAGGAACTGTAGATTATGGCGTTTTATGGCGATACAGACGCGCAAGAAACCCAAGAATGGCAAGAGGCATTTGACTCCGTTTTGCAGCATATGGGTACTGAGCGTGCAGCATTTTTATTAGAAAAACTTTATCAACGCGCAATTGCAAAGCATGTTCCTATTCAGCGTTTAAATACTCCCTACTTAAATACGATTTCTGTTGAAGAACAACCGGCAATGCCAGGTGACCAGGACATGGAGCGCCGGATCCGCGCGCTGGTTCGCTGGAACGCCCTGGCTATGGTACTGCGTGCGAATAAAACCGGTGATGACCTCGGTGGTCACCTGGCCAGCTTTGCGTCTTCAGCAACGCTATATGATGTCGGTTTCAACCACTTCTTCCGTGCCAACAGCGACAGCTTCGGCGGTGACATGATCTATTATCAAGGTCACTGTGCTCCCGGTATTTACGCGCGTTCATTTTTAGAAGGCCGTTTGACTGAAGAACATCTGAATAATTTCCGTCGTGAAGTGGGTGGCAAAGGCTTGCCATCTTATCCGCATCCTTATTTGATGCCGGACTACTGGCAGTTCCCAACCGTATCGATGGGTCTGGGCCCAATCATGTCGATCTATCAGGCGCATATCCAGAAGTACCTGATGAACCGTGGCCTGATCAAAGAAGAAGATCGTAAGGTCTGGGCATATTTGGGCGATGGCGAGATGGATGAGCCGGAAAGCCTCGGTGCGATTTCACTGGCAGGTCGTGAAAAGCTGGATAACCTGATCTGGGTGGTGAACTGTAACTTGCAACGTCTGGATGGTCCGGTACGTGGTAATGGCAAGATCATTCAGGAACTCGAGTCACTGTTCCGCGGCGCAGGCTGGCGTGTGATCAAGGTTGTCTGGGGCCGTCATTGGGATCCGCTCCTCGACAAAGATAAATCTGGCGCACTGAAAGCGGTGATGGAAGAAGCGGTTGATGGTGACTTCCAGCGCTATCAGGTCAAAGGTGGTGCTTATGCACGTGAAAAGTTCTTTGGTAAATATCCAGAAGCCAAAGAGCTGGTCAAAGACCTGAGCGATGAAGATATTGATAATCTGAACCGCGGTGGCCATGACCCGTACAAAGTCTTTGCTGCTTATGCCGAAGCTTGTACTGCCAAAGGTCAGCCAACGGTGATTCTGGCGAAAACCGTAAAAGGTTATGGCTTGTCCGAAGAAATTGAAGCAGTCAACAAAACACACCAGATCAAGAAGATGCAAATCAATTCCTTGAAATATGTGCGTGACCGTTTCAACCTTCCATTTACCGATGAGCAGCTTGAAGAAGTACCGTTCTATCGTCCAAGCGAAAACTCGCCTGAACTGAAATACATGAAAGCACGTCGTGAAGCCTTGGGGGGTTACCTGCCGGCACGTCGTAAGGAAAGCGAGCAACTGGCGATTCCTGGCCTTTCAGTCTTTGATGCGGTCCTGGCTGGTTCAAATGGCAAAGAGCAATCTACCACCATGGTCATGGTGCGTTTAATCTCTGCACTGCTGAAAGAGAAAGCGATTAAAGACCGTGTGGTGCCGATCGTACCTGATGAAGCACGTACTTTCGGTCTGGAAGGCATGTTCCGTCAGCTCGGTATTTATGCTGCACATGGTCAGAAATATACCCCTGAAGACCAAGAACAGCTGATGCATTACCGTGAAGCCAAAGACGGTCATATGTTGCAAGAAGGGATTAACGAAGCCGGTGCAATGAGTGCATGGGCAGCGTTGGCGACCAGTTATTCAACCAATAACCTGCCAATGATCCCGATGTACATGTATTACTCGATGTTCGGTTTCCAGCGTATTGGTGATATTGCATGGGCAGCCGGTGATGCACAGGCACAAGGTTTCTTGCTTGGTGCAACTGCGGGTCGTACTACACTGAACGGCGAAGGCTTGCAGCATCAGGATGGTCATTCTCATATTCTGGCCAATACCATTCCAAACTGTGTCTCTTATGACCCATGTTTCGGTTATGAGCTGGCAGTGATCGTGCATGACGGTTTACAGCGTATGTATGTCAATCAGGAACGTGTGTTCTACTACCTGACCGTAATGAACGAAAACTATGAGCATCCGGAAATGCCGAAGGGTGTTGAAGAAGGCATCAAGCGTGGTATGTACTTACTGGAAGAAGATGAAAAAGCCACTGTTCAGTTACTCGGCTCAGGTGTGATCCTGCGTGAAGTGATCAAGGCGGCAAAAATTCTGCGTGAGGAATACCAGATTCACTCGAATGTCTACAGTGTCACCAGCTTCAATGAGCTGGCACGTGACGGTATGGCATGTGAAGAATACAACCGCCTGCATCCACTGGCTGAAGATGTGAAAGAAGCATGGGTATCAAAACAGTTACGCGGTACCGAAGGTATTGTGGTGTCTGCAACCGATCATATGCGTGCCTATAGCGAACAGATCCGTGCCTATCTTCCAGATGGCCGTCCATTCGTTGCACTGGGTACTGACGGTTATGGCCGTTCAGATACACGTGCCAACTTGCGTAGTTACTTCGGTGTCGATGCTGCCCATATTGTGGTGGCAACCCTGAAAAAACTGGCAGATGAAGGTGAAGTTGATGCGCGTCTAGTGAAAGATGCGATCTCGACTTTCGAGCTGGATACTGATCGTCCGGTGGCTTGGGCACCGCAAGAAACGCCATCAGTACATGCTGTTGCTGACTACAAAGAGGAGAACTAAGCATGCAAATTACGACTCCCGATATTGGTGTAGATAAGGCAACAGTGGCCGAAATTCTGGTCAACGTGGGTGATACGATTGCGATTGATGACAGCATCGTGTTGCTTGAATCTGATAAAGCCTCTGTTGAAGTGCCAAGCACTTCAGCAGGTGTGGTAAAAAGCATTCTGGTCAGCCAGGGTGATGAAGTGGCTGAAGGCACAGTACTGATTGAGCTGCAGGCTGAAGATGGCAGTGCGGATGTGGTCGAGCCACAGCAAGCAGATGCATCACAAAAAACTTCAGAAAATACCCCGACCTCTTTGCCGGATCAGGAGATCATGCAGGAGCTGGCATCGCATCAGC
The DNA here is from genome assembly GCF_057839405.1 of Acinetobacter sp. KH_038. Lineage (NCBI taxonomy): Bacteria > Pseudomonadati > Pseudomonadota > Gammaproteobacteria > Moraxellales > Moraxellaceae > Acinetobacter > Acinetobacter sp. KH_038. The sequence goes on from NZ_CM174489.1 coordinate 135,380, forward strand.
CAAAAACCTCTGCTGCGCCTGCGGCTCAAGCAGGCTCGAAAGTGGTCGATGTGCAAGTTCCGGATATTGGCGTAGAAAAAGCCACTGTCGGCGAAATTCTGGTATCGGTTGGTGATGAAATCGATGTCGATCAAAGTATCGTGGTGGTGGAATCAGACAAGGCAACAGTTGAAGTACCAAGTACTGTTTCAGGTACGGTGGAATCTATCGACATCAAAGAAGGCGACACGATTAAAGAAGGTGTGGTGATTCTGAAAGTGAAAACTGCGACTTCGGCAGCACCGGCAGAAGCACCGCAAGCCGAAGTTACTCAGCCGGCCACCGAAGAGAAAGCAGTCCAAGCATCGCAAACTGCAGCAGCACCTGCCGGTGATGTTGAAGTGATGGTGCCTGATCTGGGTGTCGACAAGGCCGCTGTGGCTGAAATTCTGGTTCAGGTAGGTGATACGGTCGAAAAAGACCAGAGCATCATCGTGGTTGAATCAGACAAAGCCACAGTTGAAGTGCCAAGCTCTGCGGCTGGGGTAATTAAAGCCATTCATGTTGAACTGGGACAGAATGTCTCTGAAGGCAATGCACTGGTGACGATTGAAGCTGAAGCAGATGCTGCACCGGTTGCAGCTAAGGCAGAAGCACCAAAAGCAGCTGTTGCACAAGTAGAGACAACTAAGGCAGTACCAGCTGCGTCTGCTAATACAGCAGTGGCGACGTCTGATAATGCAGACAAGCTGACCAAAGAGCAGAATGTCGCCAACTCGAAAGTCTATGCCGGTCCTGCTGTGCGTAAACTGGCACGTGAACTCGGGGTGGTCCTGGCAGATGTTCAGGCATCTGGCGCCAATGCACGTGTTATGAAAGAAGATCTGAAAGCTTATGTCAAAGCGCGTCTGACTACGCCGCAGGCTGCTCCTGTAGCTGCCGCTGCTCAAGTCGCAGGTTTGCCAAAACTGCCAGACTTCAGTGCATTTGGTGGTGTAGAAGAAAAAGCCTTGACGCGTTTGCAACAAGTCTCTATTCCGCAGTTGTCGCTGAATAATTTCATTCCGCAAGTGACCCAGTTTGATGCAGCCGATATTACTGAACTGGAAGCATGGCGTAATGAGCTGAAAGGCAACTTCAAGAAAGAAGGCCTGAGCCTGACCATTATGGCGTTTATCATCAAAGCGGTTGCGCACTTGTTGAAAGAAGAGCGTGAATTTGCTGGTCACCTGGCCGATGATGGCAAGTCAGTATTGCTACGTAACGAGATCCATATGGGTATCGCGGTGGCAACTGCAGATGGTCTAACGGTTCCGGTATTGCGTCATCCCGATCAGAAGTCAATCAAACAGATTGCCACTGAGCTGGGAACCCTGGGTCAAAAAGCGCGTGACAAGAAACTGTCACCAAAAGACCTGCAAGGTGCGAACTTTACCATTACCAGCTTAGGTTCGATTGGTGGTACAGCATTTACGCCATTGGTGAACTGGCCGCAAGTGGCGATTCTGGGTATTTCACCTGCCACCATGCAACCGGTATGGAATGGTGAAGGCTTTGATCCACGCTTGATGCTGCCACTTTCATTGTCATACGATCACAGTGTGATCAATGGTGCAGATGCAGCACGCTTTACCAATAAGTTGACGAAGCTGCTTAAAGATATTCGTACTTTATTGATCTAAGCCCTCTTTGTATTTCTCCCAGCGGGAGAAAGCAATAAGAGAAAAACCCTGCTTCGGCAGGGTTTTTTGCTGCTGCATTGAAAAATAATCTATTTGATTCTATACTTGGCGCACTTCATTGGGGAGTAGCCGCCTTTTGCGCAAAGCAGAAGGGTGATGGTCAACATATTTGCTCAACCGGGCATGGTCATCATAGCAAAGAACCAAGTCAGCTTTTCCAAGCTTTCTTTTGTTGGCAAGACCTTTGATTTACCACTCTGCAGATTTTGGCTAGCAGGAGCGGTGAGTCATTGGTATTGGATGCTAGCCAGAGAAAGACCTTATGTATGAATTCTTACTGTCGACTGCAATCGTGGCACTGGCTGAAATGGGTGACAAGACCCAACTGCTGGCTTTGCTGCTTGCCGCACGTTTTCGCAAACCTGTTCCTATTTTGGTTGCCATTTTATTGGCGACACTGATTAATCACGGCCTTTCTGCGGTATTGGGACAATGGGTAACCACCGTGATTGGGCCGGAAGTCCTGCTGTGGATCGTTTCGATTGGCTTTATCGCGATGGCAATCTGGATGCTGATTCCGGATGAACTGGGTGATGAAAATGCCAGTATCAATAAATGGCAAAAATTCGGGGTATTTGGTGCAACCTTCATTTTGTTCTTTCTGGCAGAAATTGGCGACAAGACCCAGATTGCTACAGTGGCACTGGCAGCACGTTTCGACAGCGTCTTCTGGGTGATGTTAGGTACCACGCTGGGCATGATGCTGGCCAATGCCCCTGCGGTATTTTTGGGTGATAAACTGGCGAACAGACTGCCGATCAGCCTGATCCATAAAATTGGCGCGGCCATTTTCCTGGTCATAGGTGTTGCGACACTGGTCCAATACTATTTATTTTAAAGCCTGAAACAAGAATTGCATGAATCCAATCCTGAGCTAAAAACTCAGGATTTTTTCTGCTTAAAATTCTCCGAAAAGCTTGATAAATATCGTGATATGGTCAGTTTTATAGATTGTAAATTCTATTAATTCCTTATATGTTGTACGGGTATAAAACAGCAGTTTTAACTATAAATTGGGGAATTTACATGGTTTTTGAGCGCACCACATCGCAAGTCCTGTTTGATAACGGGACACATAAATGCATTAGTTTTACCAGTCTGGTCAAAGGTGAAGGCGTTCAGGCAAACCAGTTTTTGATTATTGATAATGAGCGCGCTGCGGTACTCGATCCGGGTGGCGATTTGACCTATGTTCCGCTGACCATGGAGCTGAATAAATATACCCGCTTGACCCATCTGGACTATGTCATGGCTTCACATCAGGACCCGGACATTATCACTTCCATGCCGCGCTGGCTGGTATATACCGATGCCAAAGTGGTGGCTTCCAAGCTCTGGGCGCGTTTCTTGCCACATTTAAACTCGGCTTTTATGAGTGACCGCATGAAAGGCAACTGGCTGGATCGGCTGGTCGAGCTGCCGGATCATGGCCAGATCATTGCCTTGGGCAATTCTAATATCGTGGCAGTCCCGGCGCATTTTCTGCATTCGGTAGGCAATTTCCAGTTTTACGATCCGATTGCCAAAATCCTGTTTTCAGGCGATATGGGTGCCTCTATGGTGGATGATGCCGCCAAGCCACTGGAAAATTTTGCTGCGCATATTCCAAAAATGAAAAGCTTTCATCAACGCTATATGTGCAATAACAAGGTGATTCGTCTCTGGGTGAACATGGTGCGGGGCATGGAGATCGAGATGATTGTGCCGCAGCATGGCACGCCCTTTATTGGCAAGGAGCAGATTACCCAGTTCCTGGACTGGATTGAAACGCTGCAATGCGGCACCGACCTGATGGATGAGACCGTGTTTACCTGTCCGGAATAGTTAACAGAAAAAATAAAAAAATTCTTGTATAGAAAAACAACATTTTTTATATTTCTTCTCCAAAAAACTTTTTTTGATGATGAGAACTTATAAGAAATGTTATCTCAAGTTCCAACACCGGACGCGTGTCTAAGCTGCGGGGCGTGCTGCGCCTATTTCAGGGTTTCGTTTTATTGGGCTGAAGGGATTCATATGCCCGAGCACTATACCGAACCTGTGACTGCAGTCTATTCATGTATGGCTGGAACCAATCAAAAAAATCCACGCTGTATTGCCCTTGAGGGTGAAGTGGGCAAGCAGGTCAGCTGCGGCATGTATGAAGCACGTAGCTCAAGTTGCAAAGAAGTACAGATCGCCGATGAACAATGTAATAAGGCACGTCTGGCACACAACATGTTGCCCTTTATTCAGATTGAAAATGATGCAGCTGAGAATGATGACAGTTTTGAATCAGTCAGCTAAATCGACCCAAGCAGGGCTTAGGCCCTGCTTTTCAAGCTTTTAAAATATTCAGCTCTATTTATATTTATCATCTAGTTTATTCTGTGTTTGCTCCTGTCTTATCCTGCGATTGCTGTCCTGAAAAATAATTCAGCAGTGCAGAAGTCATTTCAATTAAAAATAATTTTGCAATAGCAATGAAATTTAAGTCGATATTTGTTTATAATAGTGCACGGAAATTACCAGTGAGACTGTTATGTTGACCATCGTTCAAGACGCGTTAACCTTCGATGATGTCCTATTACTCCCTGCCTATTCTACTGTTCTCCCAAAAGATGTCTCTCTAAAGACACGCCTGACCCGTGGCATTAACCTGAATATTCCTCTTGTGTCTGCAGCAATGGATACGGTGACTGAGTCCCGTATGGCAATTGCAATGGCGCAAAATGGTGGTATCGGTATTTTGCACAAGAACATGGATATCGCTGTTCAGGCTGCAGAAGTGCGCCGTGTGAAAAAATTCGAAGCGGGTATGGTCAAAGACCCGATTACAGTCACTCCTGAAACCACTGTACGTGAATTGATTGCCTTGACTCAAGCCAACAATATCAGTGGTGTGCCAGTGGTAAAAGACGGCAAAGTGGTCGGTATTGTCACCGGTCGCGATACACGTTTTGAAACCAATCTTGAGCAGCCAGTCAGCAATATCATGACCGGTCAGGATCGTCTGGTGACGGTTCGTGAAGGCGAATCCAAAGAAAATATTCAAGCTTTATTGCAACAGCACCGTATTGAAAAAGTATTGGTGGTCAATGATCAGCAAGAGCTGAAAGGCTTGATTACGGTAACAGATTTCCGTAAAGCTGAACTTTATCCAAACAGCTGTAAAGATGACCTTGGTCGTCTGCGCGTGGGTGCTGCAGTCGGTACCGGTGCAGAAACTCCAAGCCGTGTGGAAGCACTGGTTGAAGCGGGTGTAGATGCCATTGTTGTCGATACAGCACATGGTCACTCTGCGGGTGTGATTGAACGTGTGCGTTGGGTCAAAGCCAACTATCCACAAGTTCAGGTCATTGGCGGTAATATCGCCACTGGCGATGCTGCACTGGCCTTGCTTGATGCGGGTGCTGATGCGGTTAAAGTCGGGATCGGTCCTGGTTCAATCTGTACTACACGTATTGTTGCCGGTATTGGTATGCCGCAAATCTCTGCAATCGATTCTGTGGCCAATGCGCTGAAAGATCAGATTCCTTTGATTGCGGATGGTGGTATCCGTTTCTCTGGTGATATGGCCAAAGCAATTGGCGCGGGTGCAAGTACCATTATGGTGGGTTCATTGATGGCCGGTACTGAAGAAGCACCGGGCGAAGTTGAATTCTTCCAGGGTCGTTACTACAAAGCTTACCGCGGTATGGGTTCATTGGGTGCCATGGCGGGCGCAACCGGTTCTGCGGACCGTTACTTCCAGGACTCTAAAGCGGGTGCCGAGAAGCTGGTTCCTGAAGGTATTGAAGGTCGTGTACCTTACAAAGGCCCAATGGGCAATATCGTGCACCAGATGATGGGCGGTTTACGTTCTTCTATGGGGTATACCGGTTCTGCCGTGATTGAAGATCTGCGTCAAAATGCCAAGTTTGTGAAAATTACGTCAGCGGGTATGTCTGAATCACACGTGCATGATGTGACCATTACCAAAGAAGCACCAAACTATCGCGTGGGTTAATTTCCTGTGATTTAAAATTTTAAAAAGCCGTCATGCAAATGACGGCTTTTTTATTTTGGTGTAAAGTGTGGCACAAGGAAAAAATGGGTGAGATCAATCATCCGCTAAGAAGTGAGACAATGATGAGTTATTTTGGTACGGATGGTATTCGCGGAAAGTTTGGCGAATTGCCGATTACCCCTGAGTTTGCCCTGAAATTGGGGTTTGCAGCCGGTAAAGTTTTAAAGCGTCATAGTAAAAAAGCCAAGCCCTTAGTGGTTTTGGGTAAAGATACCCGTTTGTCCGGTTATATTCTGGAAGCAGCCCTCCAGGCTGGTTTAAATGCCGCCGGCGTTTATGTTCATCTATTAGGTCCACTGCCAACACCGGCGATTGCCCATTTGACTCGTGCCTTACATGCCAGCCTTGGTATTGTGATTTCAGCTTCGCACAATCCTTATTTTGATAATGGTATTAAATTTTTCTCTGCAGAAGGCAAGAAACTGCCGGATGTCCTACAAGATGAAATCAATCAGGAACTCGAACAGGACTTCGTGATTGAAGATACCGCAAGCCTGGGTAAAAGTATCCGGGTCAAAGATGCCAATGGCCGCTACATTGAATTCTGTAAATCGACTTTCCCGTATCATCTGGATCTGAATGAACTGACCATTGTGGTAGATTGCGCCAATGGTGCAGCCTATAACGTCGGACCGGCCGTGTTCCGTGAACTGGGCGCGCGCGTGATTGCGATCCATAATGAACCGACCGGTTTGAATATCAATCAGGACTGTGGTTCGACCCATCCGGAAAGCCTGCAACAAGCTGTCGTGCAGCATCAAGCCGATCTGGGTGTGGCCTTTGATGGTGATGCCGACCGTGTGGTTCTGGTCGACAAGGCCGGCAACCTGATCGATGGCGATCATATTCTGTATATTCTTGCTACACAAAGCTCGAAAAAACCGGCAGGTATTGTTGGTACCTTAATGAGCAATATGGCACTGGAACTGGCATTGGAAAAAGCCCAGGTGCCATTATTACGTGCCAAAGTCGGTGACCGCTATGTGTTGCAAGGCCTGGAAGAAAATGGCTGGACGATTGGTGGCGAGCCTTCAGGTCATATTCTGACCTTGGACAAGAGCACCACTGGCGATGCGATTATTGCAGCCTTGCAAGTGCTGACAGTCATGGTAGAGCAGAAGAAAGCCCTGCATGAGCTGGTGGCGGATTTTCAACTGTTGCCAAACGTCTTGGTCAATGTGCGTTTAGATGCCATGTTTGATCCTTATTCAGTACCGGCACTGGCCGCTGAATTTGCCAAAGCGGAACAGCAGCTTAAAGGGCGTGGCCGTTTACTGATTCGCAAATCGGGTACCGAACCGGTGATTCGCGTGATGGTTGAAGGCGAAGATTTAAGTGAAGTGACTGCACTTGCAAATAGCTTGGCAGATGCTGTACGTGCCAATGCCGCTTAGAGGAATACAGAATGAGTGATCTGATCAAGGATCTGAGTGAACTGCGCCTGAATTATCAGAAAGGCGAGCTGCAAGAACAGCAGGTGAATCCGAATCCGCATATGCAATTCTTGCAATGGTTTAATCATGCGCTGGAAGCAAAACTGCATGAACCCTATGCCATGTCATTGGCTACCGCCAATGCTCAGGGCCGTCCGCATGTACGTACTGTATTACTGCGCGGGGCGACCGAAGCCGGTTATGATTTTTATACCAATTATGACAGCCAGAAAGGTCTGGATCTGGCTGAAAATCCCTATGCAGAACTGTTGTTTTATTGGCAGGATCAGGAACGCCAGATTCGTGTTTCCGGTCGGGTGATGAAAATCTCGGAAGAAGAATCGATTGATTATTATCATAAACGTCCACGTGACAGCCAGATTGCTGCACATGTCAGTACGCCGCAAAGTGGCGTGATTGCTAGCCGTGAAGAGTTACAACAGCGTTTCTGGGATTTGCATAATCAGATGGCGAATCAGCAACAGCTGGATAAACCGGTGTTTTGGGGCGGTTACCGTCTTGAACCCGATTATTATGAATTCTGGCAGGGCCGTCCCAACCGTCTGCATGACCGTCTAAGTTATGAAAAAATAGATGGTACCTGGCAATTGCAACGCTTGATGCCTTGATTATGCCAAAACTCGAGATCAAGCAGCGTCCCTTTCTGACCCGTCCCGAAAACTTTCAGGCTGTGCCGGCTTTTGTGGCTGAAATTTTGGCCCGGCGTGGGGTAGAGTCCGAGCAGGAACTTGAGCTCAAGCTGAAGCATCTGCTGGCACCGACCATGAAGGGGTTGCCTGAAGCTATTGAACTGATTGATCAGGCGATTGATCGTGGCCAGAAAATCGTGATTGTCGGTGATTATGATGCCGATGGTGCGACCAGTACGGCACTCATGGTTCTGGCTTTGCGTGATATGGGGGCCAATGTCGAGTATCTGGTGCCAGACCGTTTTAAATATGGTTATGGTCTGACTGCGGCCATTGCCGATCTGGCTTTTGTTAATTTTACTCCGGATTTACTGATTACCGTGGACAATGGTATTTCCAGTCATGAAGGGGTGAAGCAGGCGCAAGATCATGGCATGCAGGTGATCATTACCGATCATCATCTAACTACCAAGCCGACACCTGAAGCCGAAGCGGTGGTCAATCCGAATCAGCTCGGTTGCGATTTTCCGAGTAAGGCCCTGGCCGGGGTCGGGGTGGCATTTTATGTGCTGGCCAATCTGTCGACCCATCGCAAGAAACTTGGAAAGTCGACCACTCAAATTATCAACTATCTTGATCTGGTGGCACTGGGTACTTATGCCGATGTCGCCAGTCTGGACTATAACAACCGGATTCTGGTTGATGCAGGTCTGAAACGCATTCAGCAAGGGCAGTGCCGTGCAGGAATCAGTGCACTGCTGGATATTGCCAAACGTGACCCTGCTGGTCTAAAAGCCCAGGATCTTGGTTTTGTTCTGGGCCCGAGAATTAATGCAGCCGGACGGATGGAAACCATGGATATTGGGATCGAGTGTCTGTTGGCACCTGATCTGGCCACGGCCTATCCACTGGCTGAACAGTTGAATCAATTGAATGTTGAGCGCCGTCAGGTCGAAGCGAAAATCAAGCAGGATGCCTTAAATGAACTTGAGAAAATCCAGTTAGATGCGACGGCATTACCTGCTGCACTGATCATGTTCGAACTGCATTGGCATCAGGGTGTGATTGGGATTGTGGCAGGACGTTTGAAAGAACAGTTTCATCGTCCTAGTATTGTTTTTGCTGCCGATGAAGACGGGGTCCATATCAAGGGTTCTGCGCGTTCGATTGAAGGGATTCATATCCGGGATGCGATTGAACGGGTGGCAGAGCAATATCCACATTTAGTCAGTCATTTTGGCGGACATGCCGCAGCAGCGGGTTTAACCCTGAAAAAAGAAAATTTCGCTGAGTTTAAGCAGGTTTTTGAAGCGCTGATTGCGACGATGGATGCGGATTTATTCACTGCGACTTTATGGACGGATGGGGAATTGTCCGCTTCGGCTTTCCAGATCGAGACAGTCGATATCCTGCAAAATCTAAGTCCATGGGGACAAAAATTTCCCCAACCCATTTTTGACGGTGTATTCAAGATCATGGACTATCGCTGGCTTAAAGATGTGCATCTTAAATTACGCGTGGCTTTGGAAAATGGTCAGGTGGTGGATGCGATTGCCTTCAATGCAGCCGATAAATATGACTTTGATCCGATGAAAGCTACACGACTGGTGTATGAGCTGGATAAAAATGTCTTTAATGGCAATGTCAGCCTGCAAATGCGGATTATGCATTTGGAACAATAGACCATAAAAAACCGCTCAAATGAGCGGTTTTTTTGCTTTTAATCGAAGGGATTAGAAGCGGTATGCACCACGTACGCCGAAGACATTCCCTGCATCAGCAAAATCAATTGATCCCTCTAGGCTGACTTGCTGATTAAAGAATTTCTTGGCACGAACAGTAAATACATCACTATTTTCTAGATCAGAATCAGAGAATCCAAGGCCAACACTGAAAGTTTTGTCGAGGTACAAATCTGCACCTAGGTTATAAGCATCTAGATCACCGAAGCTGGCGCCACCTTCAAAGTTCATGTCGTAAGCACCAACTTGGCTTACATATTTGGCACGTAAAGTCGGATCGACATCATCACCTGCATCATTGTCATAACCTAAAAGACCAACAGCAACCAACAAGCCTGGTACAGGTAAATAACCTAATTCAGCAGCATATACTGTTGTATCGAAATCTTTGAATCCTGTCTCTTTTTCCTGATTTTGGCCAATCATACCGCTGATATAAAAATCAGAGTTCGGTACAAAATATTCAACGCCTACACCAAAATTAGTTTCTTCAAACCAGTCATAATCTATATAAGAAATAGCTGCATTAATATTACTTGCACGGTTTAAAAAAGCTGCTTCATTCAAAGGCGAGTTTTTAACTTGCACTGGATTGAAATAATAAGTTCCATCAACCGCAAAACCAGTAGAAGTATCCCCATTATCTGGGTCTACAAGAGCAATTGTGCCCCCGATTTCAGTTTGATAAGCGTGTGCAGTTCCTAGGCCAGCAAGAAGTGCTGTAGCAAGAGCAAGTTTCTTAAACATTTAGATGTCTCTCTTTGTTATAAAAATATGACTGTATTATTAACAGTTGTAACAAATTGTACAGTTTATATTCGCCCCGTCAATGTACAAAAAATACCTAAATGCTGGTTAAAAGTGCAATAAAAAAACCCATCCGAGGATGGGTTTTTTTATGAATAACAAGTTTTTGGTTTTAGCTTAGAAGCGGTATTTCGCTGCTACGCCAAATTTGTTGTAATCATTGTTGCCTACTTCACCAAAACCAACTCGACCTTCGAGGCTGACTTGCTGGTTAATGAATTTACGAGCACTAATTCCGAACTCATTAGTATCGGTAAGGCCAAGATCTTTACTTGCGTAATCTACACCAACACTGAGTGTCTTATCGATAAAATAGTCTGCTGCCAGATTATATTCATCTAGATCACCAAAGCCTGCGCCAGCTTCAAGGTTAATGTCTTTACCATTGCTTAAAGTTGTTACATATTTAGCGCGAAGTGTTGGATCTACACCATCGCTATAATCATTGTCATAACCTTTTAGACCCGCAGCAATCAATAAGCCTGGAGCTGGAAGATAACCGATTTCAGCGCCATAAACGGTTTGATCAGAGTTAGGGAGATTGTCGCGTTTAACATCATCACGACCAATATTACCGCTTAGGTAAAAATCCGAATTTGGTACAAAGTATTCAGCACTTACACCGTAACGATGACGGTCATCATTACCAACTTCATCATACTGATATTGAGCACTTACATTGCTGGCACGGTCAAGGAATGCCGCTTCCGCTAATGGAGCATTACGTGTTTGAACTGGATTGAAGTAATATGTACCATCAACACCGAAAGAACCGCTAGTTCCGCCGAAATCCGGATCAATTACTCCTGCTGATGCACCGATTTCCGTTTGGTAGGCATGTGCTGCTGTACCAGTCAAAGCCATCGCTGAAAGTAGTGCCGAAGCAATCGCTAATTTTTTCATGGTTACTACCCCTCAAATCTTTAGTTAAAAACATTACACTTTTTGTTACAACTTTCAGTCTAGAGCAATTCCAAAGATCGTCAATCAAAGGAAAGTTACAGTAATGTGAATAGCGTAATCTTATGTAACATTTACCAAATAAGTAACTGAATAATAAAATTAAATTTATAATGTAGTGTTTTATTAAAACTGTGTAGATATTGTGGAATGTATTGAATTTGCTAATTTTTTATTCAATTTAGTGAGATTTTTCCAAGGAAGAAATCAATTGGAAAAATATCTTTTGACGGTAAATTCCAGACCCTAAATCCAATCAGGCTCCAGAGCAAAAAGACCCTTAATAGCCAATTGAAGCGTCAAATTTACCTGTCGAAAATAGAGCGCTAAATTGTGATGACATTCGAGCTTTGCACCGGATAGATCATACTAAAATAGCAGAAATAGACTGTGCTATAATCTCGGGCTAAATAATTTGTGCCTAATTTTGATTGAGAGTAATTCACGTGGAAATTAATCCGTATCTAAACCAATTAAAAGACTTAAACGAACGTGGTCAAACACTACGGGGGTATCTTTGACTACGATCTGAAAAAAGAGCGTTTAGAAGAAGTCCTGCGTGAATTAGAAGACCCAAGTATCTGGAATGACCAGAGTCGTGCCCAGGCCATGGCCAAAGAAAAAGGCGAGCTTGAAAACGTATTGAATGTGCTGGATGGTTTGAGCACACAACTTGAAGATGCACAGGCTTTGCTTGATCTGGCGGTTGAAGCAGATGATGAAAGCTTGCTTGAAGATGTACAGGCTGAATTAACCACGGCTGAAGAAGAACTGGCCAAACTTGAATTCCGTCGTATGTTCAACAATCCGATGGATCCAAATCCTTGCTATCTGGAAATTCAGGCCGGTTCCGGCGGTACAGAAGCACAGGACTGGGCATCGATGCTGCTGCGTATGTACCTGCGCTGGATTGAACGTCATGGCTTTAAAGCAGAAGTCATGGAAGAATCGGACGGCGATGTAGCCGGGCTTAAATCAGCCACGATTCGTGTCGATGGTGAATATGCCTATGGCTGGTTACGGACTGAATCTGGCGTACACCGTTTAGTACGTAAGTCGCCATTTGACTCGGGTAACCGCCGTCATACCTCGTTCTCTGCGGTGTTTGTGTCTCCGGAAGTGGATGACAATATCGAGATCGAAATCAATCCGTCGGATGTGCGTACCGATACTTATCGTGCCTCAGGTGCCGGTGGTCAGCATATTAACAAAACCGATTCTGCCGTGCGTTTGACCCATGCTCCGACAGGAATTGTAGTGGCCTGCCAGAACCAGCGTTCACAACATGCCAACCGTGACCATGCCTGGAAGCAGTTACGTGCCAAACTCTATGAATTAGAGATGAGCAAACGTAACGAAGCAGCGCAAGCACTGGAAGATTCCAAATCTGACATTGGTTGGGGCAGCCAGATCCGTTCATATGTACTGGATGATTCGCGTATTAAAGATTTGCGTACTGGCGTCGAAAACTCGAATACCGGTGCGGTTCTGGATGGCGATCTGGATAAATTTATCGAAGCAAGCTTGAAACAGGGCTTGTAAGAAGTCGTTTAAATAGCTGGCGTAACCAAGTTTGTACAGACTGTGACTCTTATATCTAAAATTATCGATATATAAATCGAGAAAATACGATATAATAATTTCAGATGCTGAACAAGTTTTGTTGCGCCACAGATTGTGATGTACCTATGGACCTTGATCTAATTTTTAAAGCCTTAGCCAATCCGATACGCCGGCAGATTCTGGAATGGTTGAAATCGCCAGAACATTATCTGTCTGCAGAAGAATGTGGCGGCTTTCAACGCGGGGTCTGTGCAGGGCAGATTGAAAAGTTAGGACAAGTCTCTCAGTCCACCATGTCCAATCATTTGTCTGTATTGCAGCAGGCCGGGTTAATTACCGCGACCAAGCACGGACAATGGTCTTATTTTTCGCGTAACGAAGCCTTGATTCAGCAATATATCGACTATATGCAACAACACCTTTAATTTAAACAGGTGGGAGTAACGATGGCTGAATTAAATTCTCCTTTAACGCTAGGCGCGTTAGAACTTAAAAACCGTGTCATCATGGCACCGCTTACACGTAGTCGTGCAACGGATGACCGGGTGCCAACGCCAATGATGGCCGAATATTATGCACAGCGTGCAAGTGCCGGTTTGATCATTTCTGAAGCCACGGTGATTTCTGAAGAAGCCAATGGTTACCGCAATACCCCGGGACTGTTTACTGATGCCCAGGTAGCAGGCTGGCAGCAGGTCACTCAAGCAGTACATGACAAAGGTGGCCTGATCGTGGCGCAGCTTTGGCATGTGGGCCGTGTTTCAGATCCTGAACTGTTAAATGGTGAAACGCCAGTATCGGCAAGCGCAGTACAGCAAGCAGGTCATGTGAGTTTATTACGTCCAAAACGTCCTTATGTGTTGCCACGTCCGCTGGAAATTTCAGAAATTCACGCCATCACCGAACAATATAAACAGGCAGCAATTCATGCCAAAGCAGCCGGTTTTGATGGGGTCGAGCTGCATGCAGCCAATGGTTACCTGATCGACCAGTTCCTGCAAACCAAAACCAACCAGCGTGAAGATGAATATGGTGGTTCTGTTGAAAACCGTGCCCGTTTCCTGCTCGAAGTCATGGATGTACTGATTGAAGTCTGGGGTGCAGACCGTGTCGGTATCCATCTGGCGCCACGTGGTGATGAACATGATATGGGTGACAATGATCCACGTGAAACATTCGGTTATGTGATGGAACAGTTGGGCAAACGTCAGATTGCCTTCTTCTTTACCCGTGAATATCTGGCAGAAGACAGTATTTCGGACGATATGAAACAGCGTTCAAATGGCGTGCCGTATATTGCCAATATGCGTTTGAGCCGTGAAGATGCGATTGAATTACTGGCTTCAGGCAAAGCCGAAGCAGTATCTTTTGGTAAGGCTTATATTGCCAATCCGGATCTATACGAGCGCCTGCTCGAAGATGCGCCACTGAATGAACTGAAGCTGGAAAATATGATCGGTACCAATGTTGCGGAAGGTTATATTGATTATCCGACCTTGGCTGAAGCAGACGCTTTAACTACAGTAGAATAATCTAAAAATGGGCCACATTGATTAACATGTCGATGTGGCTCTGTTATATTTTGCCGATTGAATCTGTTTCGAGGCGCATTTGGCTACTCCATTTTGGTATAACGCAGCGTTAGCTCTGATTAAACCCTTATATCAATCACGTATTCGTAAACGTGCGAGCGATGCTGAACAATTACAACAAGAGCTGACCGAGCGTTTCGGCCCATTTCAGCCGCCCAAAAATCTGCATGCCATCTGGTTTCATGTGGTCTCAGTGGGTGAGACCAATGCTGCCCAGCCTCTCATCGAGCATTATTTGAAACTTGGCCATCCGGTACTGGTCACCAATACCACCAAAACCGGTCAGGCACGTGCCAAATCACTTTTTTTAAAAGCACCTTATCTGGATTTATTTCAAGCGGTCTATTTACCTGCTGATCAGAAAGCATTAATCCGTGATTTTTATCAGCAGTATCAGCCAAAACTGTTATTGCTGATGGAAACCGAGCTGTGGCCAAATTTGCTGGATCAGGCACCTCAGTTCAATGTGCCGAGTGTGTTATTAAATGCGCGTCTTTCGGAAAAATCGGCCAGGGGCTATGCCAAGGTCAAAGGGTTGACCCGAGGCATGTTACAGCAGTTGTCGCAGCTTTTGGCCCAGGATAGTGCTACCCAGCAACGTTATATCCAGCTAGGAATTGCAGCCGAGAAAACTCAGGTTTTGGGAAATATCAAGTTTGATATTACTGCGCCCGAGCGCTTTATCCAGCAGGCAGACCAGCTGAAACAGGAGTGGCAGTTGGCTGCTCGAAAAATCATTACGCTGGCCAGCACCCATGCGCTCGAGGAAAAAGACATTCTAGGTGCTTTAAAACCCGCCTTAGATGCTGATCCAGATCTGGTTTGTATTGTGGTGCCACGTCATCCGGAACGTTTTGATGAGGTATTTCAGGCTGCACAGCGTTTGAATTTGACCACACAGCGCCGGAGTTCAGGTCAACGAATTGAAAGAGATACTCAAGTTTATCTGGCCGATTCCATGGGTGAAATGTGGCTCTGGTATGGTTTAAGTCAGGCCTGTTATGTTGGCGGTTCGCTGAATGAGCCAGGGGGCGGGCATAATATTCTGGAGCCGATTGCATTGAATGTGCCGACGGTTTTGGGTAAAAACTATTTTAATTTTCAGACCATCGTAGATGAGTTTGTGGACGCTCAGGCTGTGGAGATTGTAGATAATTTTAAACAGGCAGCAGAAACTTTACTGGAGCTTTTAAATCATTCAGAAAAGGCTGAAAGTTTAAATGCCGCGGCGCAAAAGATTATGCAGCTAAATACAGGATCGCTTGAGAAACATATTCAGGTGATTGATCAGTATCTCCAGAAAAATCAGTCCTCGTAAAAGCCAGTATTTGGGGAGGTGGGCGGCAGGGATGCCGCTGTTAGCCTGTGGTATAGGGATATACCATCAGGCTAACAAAAGCGTTTTGCCTACTTTTGCGCTGTCAAAAGTATGAAATGCCTGTGAAATAGCAAGTTTATATGGACAGATCAGTGAGGCCATGCTTCGTTTGATTCGTTTCTAGAACTCACTTTGAGTGAATAGACTGAGAACTTTACTTTTGTTTTGGCAAAAGTAACAAAACCATTTGTCATCCACAAAACTCGTTTAATACCATCTTTTTGCTTGAACATCGCAGAAACATTATTAATTGAATCGCGACCTGCCTCGGACAGTTGTGGATGACATTTTCGCGTATCCTATGATGGGATGAATAGAGTGAATGATTTATGAATATCGTCCTGCTTGATCCGCGTCAAACCGAAGCTGAATTCTGGTCGATTACCTCGACTCGGCAACTGGAACATTTACAGCAGCATGTGCAGATTCAAGTCGGAGATACCTTAAAAGTCGGCATTCGGGAAGGCCAGCGTTATCTGACTGAAATAATCGAAGTTTCTGAAAAAGCAGTGCGACTAAAACCCCTTCAAGAAGAAGCTGTTCCAGAAAAATTACCCGTGACCTTAATTGTGGCTTTGCCCCGTCCGAAAGTCTTGCGCCGTCTGATCATGGATAGTGTCACCTTGGGCGTGGAAAAAATTATTTTATTGCATAGCTATCGCGTTGATAAAAGCTATTGGCAAACGCCATTTTTACAGCAGTTAAATCACTATATCGAGCTGGGTTTAGAGCAGGCAGGAGATACGGTTGCACCTCAAATCGAGCTGTATAAACGCTTTAAACCTTTTGTAGAAGATATTCTACCGAGCTTGATTAGCAGTAACCGGCCCGCTTATGTGGCACATCCTTATGCCGGGCAAGTAATGCCCTTTGCGATTCAGCATCCCTGTACGATTATTATTGGTCCAGAAGGTGGATTTATCCCTTATGAAGTGGATTTACTCATCAAAAACGGCTGCCAGGCAATGAGTCTGGGCAGCCGTATTATCCGTACTGAAACCGTAATTCCGTATGTCTTAGGTCGTCTGTTTAGCGCGGGCTGAGGCATCATCATTGCCTTCGCCGCGATAGACTTTGACTTCCTGTACCGGATAAGGAATTGAAATATGATGTTCGGCAAATGCCTGAATCACCCGTTCCTGTACCGCACTGATTGAGGTTCCGGTTCCGGTTTCAGTGGTATCGACCCACCAGAGTGCTTTTAAGGTAATAGAAAAATCAGCCAGTGCGGTGACGTTGACACTAAAGCCAGGCTGACTGAGGATGGTCGGGTCTTTATCCAAAATGGCGGTAATCAGGTCTTTGGCTTTCTGGATATCATCCTCATAGCCGATTCCCACCACGAATTCGCAGCGGCGACGGGTATAGGCGGTATTTACCGTCACGGCACTGGTATACACCGTGGCATTCGGAATCACGATACGGCGGCCATCGGGTGAGCGTAAAAAGGTCGCACGAATCTGGATATCTTCGACTGTGCCTTCCATGCCATTAACGATAATATCATCGCCAATCTTGAAGGGTTCACTGAGCAGAATCAGCACACCAGAAAGCAGGTTCTGGAAAATATCCTTGAAGGCAAAACCGATCGCAACCGAACCAATCCCGAGGGCACTCATCAGCTGACCCGGAGTAAAGCCAGGAACGGCAATCACCAGTCCAATCAGAATCCCAAAGAAGATAATAAACGTACTGCCGACCCGGTTCAGGACCAGTACCAGATTCTGGCGGGTATAAGAACGGTTTTCCAGAGTCTTACGTATAAAAAATTTAAATACTTTGGAGAGTAACCAGAAAATCGTAATCACGATCAGTGCGATACAGAAATAAGGCACGCGTTCCCAGAAACCTTCCATGATCTTGTCAATGGTGCTATAGGCATCATTGTACTTGGCGGTATGTTCAATCACGGTCTGGGTGGTTTTTTCCGTTGCCTGATGTAACAGCTCCGTGGTGCCCTCAGTGACCTGGCTTAAGGTATTATTTTGCTCTGCCACATAAATTCCACAATTCAAATTTTGCCTATTTTGCCTGATGTTGAGCAAAAAATTAATAAGCCCGATTGGCCAAAGACCGAGATTGTCTAAAAATAAGCAGATTACTGTTAAAAGTATTGAGTAGTTTTTTGCATGATCTCAGGCGGGATCTGTGGCGGTTCTCCACCGCTCATATAACCCAGGATCGCCAGCGATCCCAATAGGCTCAGTAGTATCAGGACAATCATCAGCCAGGCAAGAATCTTTTCCCAGAGCAGAGTGATGCGTACAGGACCATAGGCATTCATGCTCCGATCTCCCGAACCAAAAACGATATAAAGCCATACAAAAATGTTCACCAGGGGCAGCAATAACAGCAGCACCCACCAGCCACTGCGGTTCATATCATGCAAACGGCGAACGGTCACCACTAAAGCGAAATATGCATAGACCAGAATCATGACCAGCACAGCGATACCGGCCAAGCCTTGGAGTGAAAGCAGCCAGTTAGAATCTGTGGAATAGGCGGCAATGTTCACAATATCAATACTTAAACCCAGCGCAATACTGCTAAACAGGAAGATGAAGTGCAGAAATGCTGACCATGCAATAAAACTCAGACGCCCGAAACGACCTTTTATGGACAAGGGATGATCCGTTGCCACTAAAGCCGGAGGGGTAAAATAGGGAGACTCTGGCGATTTCATAAACATGACCCTGAGCTGAACAAGACAAAATAAGAGCGAGCACTAAATTCTATTTTTTTAAAGGGCTTCGCTACAGATCATACACAGTTATCCAGAATATTCTGTACTGTAACTGGTCACTTATTTTGATTGAATTTGAATAAATAATCTACGACGAAAGCATGATTGTCGGATTGGAAATAAGCAGGCCATACTGCGATTATGCATAAAAAACAATCAACAACACAGCATTAACCTCTCGTGATGAGATAGAACAAAATCAAGGAAGTGACATATGCAAGAAATATATCCAGTACCCGAAGATTTTAAAAAAACAGCACGCACGCTCGAAGACCAGTATTTCGAACGTTATCAATATTCCATCGAACAGCCAGACGCTTTCTGGACAGAACAGGCACAGCGCCTGGACTGGATCAAGCCTTTTACCCAAGTCAAAAATACCAATTTCGATAAAGACAATTTTAAAATTGAATGGTTTGCAGATGGTCAGCTCAATGTCAGTGCCAACTGTCTGGACCGTCACCTGAAAGAACATCCTTACAAACCGGCCATTATCTGGGAAGGGGATCATCCTTCACGGCACAAGATTATTTCTTTTGCCGAGCTGCATGATGAAACCTGCCGTTTTGCCAATGTGCTGAAAAAAAATGGCATAGGCAAGGGCGACCGGGTGATGCTGTACATGCCGATGGTCTCTGAAGCAGCCATCGCGATGCTGGCCTGTGCGCGGATCGGGGCAGTACATTGTGTGGTATTCGGCGGCTTTTCCCCGGATTCCTTGGCCAGCCGGATTGAAGACTGTCAGGCCAAAATGGTCATTACCGCCGATTCCGGTATGCGTGGCGGCAAGCCGATTCCGCTAAAAGCCAATGTCGACGAAGCCCTGAAACTTGCAGGTACAGACTCGATCCAGAATGTGATGGTGGTACATCGCACCGGCAATCCGATTGAAATGCAGGAAGGCCGCGATCTCTGGTATCACATGGAAATTATGTCAGTAAATGACATCTGCCCACCGGAACCGATGAATGCCGAAGATCCGCTCTTTATCCTGTATACCTCGGGCTCTACCGGCAAGCCTAAGGGCGTAATGCATACCACGGGCGGTTATCTGACTTATGTCAATTGCAGCTTCCGTGAAGCTTTTGATATCAAGCAGGATGATGTGTTCTGGTGTACCGCAGATGTCGGCTGGATTACCGGACATTCCTATGTGCTGTATGGCCCATTATCCAATGGCACCACCACTGTCATGTTTGAAGGTGTGCCGCAGTATCCGAGCTGGGCACGAACCGGACATATTGTCGATAAACATAATGTCACTATTCTTTATACTGCACCGACCGCAATCCGCGCCATGATGCGTGAGGGCGATGCCTTTGTACGGGAAAGTGATCGCAGTAGCCTGAGAATTCTAGGTTCGGTGGGTGAGCCGATTAACCCTGAAGCCTGGAACTGGTATTACACCGTGGTTGGTGAAAGTCGCTGTCCAGTGATTGATACCTGGTGGCAGACCGAAACCGGCGGTTTCATGATTACGCCATTGCCGGGTGCGACAGATTTGAAACCCGGTTCTGCGACACGGCCTTTCTTCGGGGTACAACCTGCAATTGTCGATGCAGATGGCAAGGAGCTGGAAGGCGAAGCTGAAGGTAATCTGGTCATTAAAGACTCCTGGCCGGGTCAGATGCGAACCATCTGGGGCGATCCGGAGCGTTTCATTGAAGCCTATTTCTCGACCTATCCGGGAACCTATTTTACCGGAGATGGCGCACGTCGTGATAAAGACGGTTATTACTGGATTACCGGACGGGTCGATGATGTGCTGAATGTATCCGGACACCGTTTAGGCACAGCCGAAATTGAAAGTGCACTGGTGGCCCATGAGTCCGTGGCTGAGGCGGCCGTGGTTGGAATGCCACATGACATCAAAGGTCAGGGAATTTGCGCTTTTGTGACCTTGCAGGCTGATGTAGCCAGTTCAGATCAATTACGTACTGAACTGGTCAGCTGGGTGCGCAAGCTTCTTGGTCCGGTGGCGACCCCGGATGCACTGCACTGGGCACCGGCTTTGCCAAAAACCCGTTCCGGGAAAATTATGCGCCGGATCCTGAGAAAAATTGCCGCCAATGAACTGGACAGCCTGGGCGATACCTCGACCCTGGCCGAACCGCAAGTGGTGGATCATCTGATTGCCGAAGTACAGCGCAATACTGCTTAATCGCTAGAAGATAAAATACCGGCTGCATACAGCCGGTATTTTTACATCAGGAATAAGCTCTGCATGCTTTCGGATATAGGCCGGCGCCCTGATCTGCTAAGCTGCCCAGATGCTGAACATGAGTTAAAAATAATGAATGTACGATCACCATATTTAGATCAATCTCCTGTCGATATTGCCCGGAAACTAGCCCAGCAATTTGCCCAGACTGCCGCAGAGCGAGACAAGCAGGGCGGTAATCCAAAACATGAACGTGACCTGATCCGTAACAGTGGCCTGCTCGGCTTGTCGATTCCTGTTGCTTATGGTGGACAGGGAGCAGACTGGCAAACAATTTTTAAAACCATTCAGAGCATTGCGCAGGTCGATAGCTCGCTGGCACACGTCTATGGCTTTCATCATCTATTGATTGCCACCGTACAGTTATTTTCCCAACCTGAGCAGTATGCAACATGGTTTGCACAGACTGCACAAAATAATCTGTTCTGGGGCAATACTCTCAATCCGCTGGACCGCCGTACCACGGCAACTCAAGTCTCGGAAAATGAATATATTTTCCATGGCGATAAAAGCTTCTGTTCTGGCTCGATCGATTCGGATATGTTGCTGTGTTCTGGCTATGATGAAGCAGGAAAACTGCTGATTGGCGTGATTCCGACCCTGCGAGAGGGGGTAAGCTTTCTGGGCGACTGGAACAATATGGGACAACGCCAAACCGACAGTGGAACCAGTCATTTTGAGCAGGTCAAAATTCATGAATCTGAGTTACTTCTCAATCCGGGGCCTTTAAGCACACCATATTCAAGCTTACGTCCATTGATTGCACAGTTAATCTTTGTACATATGTTCTTGGGCGTGGCAGAAGGTGCATTTGAAACGGCAAAGCAGACGGTGCAAAACCAAAAAGCCTGGTCAAAATCTTTGGCTGAACATGCAGTCAATGATCCCTTTACCCAGAAGCATTTTGCCGAGTTTTATGTGCAGCTTGAAAGCGTGCGCTTACTGGCAGATCAGGCGATTCAGACCTTGCAGAAAGCCTGGAATGTGGGCCCTGATCTGACTGCTGCACAGCGTGGTGAAGTTTCAATTGCTATTGCCACAGCCAAGATTGCCGCGACCAATAGCTCTTTATATATTACCCAGAATATTTTTCAGGTCATGGGTGCACGGGCCACAACAGCTCAACTGAATCTGGATCGCTTCTGGCGCAATGTCCGGACCCAGACCTTGCACGACCCGGTAGATTATAAGTATCAGGAAGTGGGAGAGTGGGTGCTGACTGGAAAAGTGCCTGATCCAAGTTTTTATTCTTAATGGCTTCCAGGTCAGTTTGGCGTCTTTAGCATCTGATTTGAGATGCCTGATTTTTTAAATGTTACTTTTCTTTCGGGAAAAGTAACCAAAACCATGTTCATCCGCAAAACTCGTTCTATAGCGTCATTGATCTGATAAATCGCAGAAACAATATTGATTAATCTAGTCCTGACTCAGACAGTTGCGGATGATTTTTCATAGATCAAACTTAGTAGAGAACGTCCAACTTTATCATTGTCTAAAAACTGATTAGATCTGTTTAAAAGCTTCAATCGCACGAACACGTGAGCTTTTTAAATCCACAATCGGTTTTGGATAGTTGAGCTTTAAGTTTGGTTGCTTGGCAAAGGGCTCATGAATCATTTTGCTGTCTAGATGTTTAAGTTCAGGCACCCATCTTTTAATGTAATCACCATTTGGGTCAAAACGTTGGGATTGATTGACCGGATTGAAAATCCGGAAATAGGGTGCTGCATCCATACCTGTGGAAGCACACCATTGCCAGCCGCCGTTGTTGGCAGCCAGATCACCATCAATCAGATGTTGCATAAACCAACGTTCACCATGTCGCCAATCAATCAATAAATTTTTGCTCAGGAACATGGCCACCACCATGCGAACGCGATTATGCATCCAACCTGTTTCCAGCAATTGACGCATCCCAGCATCGACAATTGGAATCCCGGTTTGCCCTTGTTGCCATGCTTCTAAGTCGTCAGGCGCATCACGCCATTGAATGTTTTGCGTATTGTCTTTGAAGGGCAGGTGTTTCGATAGTTTGGGGAAATCAAACAAGGTATGTTGATAAAACTCACGCCAGAGCAGTTCATCGAGCCAGGTCTGTTGCCCTTCATTGTCTAGTTGAAAGTAACCCTGACTTGAAGCAAATAATACCTGCACACATTGGCGAATTGATAAAGCACCCATAGTCAAATAAGGTGACAATTGGCTGGTGCCATCAAGGCTTGGGATATCGCGTTCAGTTTTATAATATTCAAGCTGATCTTCAATAAAACGGTGTAAACGTGTCTGAATCTCGTGATCGCTCACTGACCAATACTGGGTAATTTTGTTTTCTGATTCAGCATGTGTAAATGTACTGAGATTGATTGAATATTCACTGAGATCAAGTGCAAGAGGTGCTTGTGCCTCAATATTGGGGAAGCAGCTGGGCACATCTAAAATCAGACGTTCATAACATTTCTTTTTAAATGCCGTAAAGACTTGATAGGGTTGTCCACTTTGATTTCGAATCGAGCCTAAAGGGAATAGGGTTCGATCTTCATATTGTTCAAATTCGATGTCGAAAGCCTGAAGTGCGTGTCGTACAGCTTGATCGCGTGCGATTTCATTGACACCTGTTTCAACATGACTATGCACGGTCTGAATTTTAAATTGCTGACACAGTTTGACAAACTGGCCTGGAATGTCTTGCCAGAGGGGAACATTTAAAACCATTAGCGGGATATTCAAGGCTGCAAGCTGTGTTTGAACCAACATTAATCGTTGTCGATATAACTCGACTTTAATTGCTGCATCTTGGTGTAAAGCCGATTGTTCGGGACTTAAAATGCACAGTGCGATGCATGGACCTTGCTGACGTGCAGACCACAGCGCCATATGGTCTTGAGTACGAAGATCTTGACGGAACCAAATCAGATGCATTGGACAGATTCTTTTTCTAAAGGACTAGAATAATTTTACAGTGAATGCTGTGAATTATATGTGTAGAAATCGGTAGAGATGGTATGTGGGTACAGTGAGTGCAACGCTTGCACTCGCTGTATATTCGAGATTTAACGACGATGAATATTTTCTAAAGTATCTACCAGCGTACGTGTGGTTTGGTCAATTTCATAATTCACATGGTCACCGACTTGGATGTTTTTCCATGTGGTCAGACGTAAGGTTTCAGGAATTAAATCAATTGAGATTTCATTGCTGTCACGATCGACACGGTTCACCGTCAGGCTACAACCATTCAATCCAATAAAGCCTTTAAGGAAAAAGTATTTGATATTTCCGTTTGGAATTCCGATATCGATATGGAAGGTTTCACCGCGTCGTTCAAGCTGTTTAATGCTGGCTGTACCTTCAATATGACCATACAAATTATGTCCGCCATTTTCACTGCCGACTTTGGCAGAGCGTTCAACATTGACCTCATCGCCAATTTTTAAATTTTTTAATGTGGTTAAATCGAGTGTGACATTGGAAATGTCAAAGTGAATCTGTTTTTGTTCACGCGCAATTTTTGTGACAGTCAGGCAGACACCATCGATGGCAACACTTGCACCAATAAATACATCTTCAAAAAAGCCTTGGGTATCACTGACGATAAGCGTGATGAAACCGTCACCTTGATGAATATCTTGAATTTTCTCTAAGCCTTGAACAATACCGGTATACATAATTTTTCGTCTAGTCTAAAAAGGGGTGCTTACAGCATTCTAAGGGGGATTTTCTTGATCTGCCACATCACATGTGAACAAAGCATATCGCTTAAAAAGAAAAAAACCCCTCAAGCCGAGCCTTGAGGGGGAGTTTGTAATGTGCCGTCATTATTATAGTATCTTGGGCATAAGCACCACTTAGACTTAAGCGGATTTAGCCTGCACAACCTGCTGTTGTTGTGCTTCTAGCTTACGCACCAATGGCAACACTTTTTCTCCAAAATATTCGACTTCTTCAATAAAATGCAGGAAGCCTGACAGAATTAGATCAACATCCACCTGCTTCAGCTCGACAATCCGCTCAGCAATCTGCTGTGGTGTACCGATCAGGTTGGTACGGAAACCGTCGTTGTATTGCACCAGATCATCAAAGGTCGATTTGGCCCAGTTGCCTTCGCCTTCCTTACTCGCAGCTCCGGCTTCACGGGTAGCTTCGCCAAAAGATTTCACTGCCTGCACGTTGGCCTTGCTAATAATTTCCTGCAAGACGGCTTGCGCTTCTTCTTCCGTATCGCGAGCGATAATGAAAGCGTTCACACCGATTTTGACTTTGTGATTGTTGGCTTTGGCTTTTTCACGAATATCATCGATCTGCTTTTTCAACTCTTCCGGGGTATTGCCATTGGTGAAGTACCAGTCAGACACGCGAGATGCCATATCACGTGCTGCCCGGGAACTTCCGCCCTGAAAGATTTCAATATGCGGTTTTTGTAGCGGTTTTGGACTTAAGCTATAGTCCTTGAATTGATAGTATTTACCCTCAAAACTAAAGTTATTTTGGGTCCAGACCCCTTTCAGACTACGGATAAATTCTTCCGAACGGGCATAACGTTCATCATGCTCCGGCCATTCTTCACCAATGGCATCAAATTCACCGCGGAACCAGCCACTCACGACATTGATCGCAATCCGGCCATTAGTCAGATGATCAATCGTTGCCAGTTGTTTGGCGGCCAGTGCCGGCTTCCATGGACCCGGCAGAATCGCGGCAATCACTTTCAGGCGTTCAGTTTTGGCCAGAATGCCATGACTAAAGCTGACCGATTCATGCTGGTTTTCTGCGTTATAGCCGGCAGTAAAACGGATTTGGGTCAGCGCATAGTCAAAACCTGCTTTTTCTGCTGTCTGTGCCAGACGTACGTTATAGTCATAGCTCCAGTCGGTGCGCTGTTCGATGTTGCTGACCACCAGACCGCCACTGACAT
This sequence comes from Acinetobacter sp. KH_038, assembly GCF_057839405.1. NCBI lineage: Bacteria > Pseudomonadati > Pseudomonadota > Gammaproteobacteria > Moraxellales > Moraxellaceae > Acinetobacter > Acinetobacter sp. KH_038. The sequence continues at coordinate 161,150 of NZ_CM174489.1, forward strand.
TCGGCACCCAGTAAGCAAATACTATATTTTTATCATTCGACATGTTAGTCACCCTCTACAATCCAGCGGTTAAGCCACTTGAGTCTTTGGCGCTTTCTTGCTGTGCAAGCGTGATTCTGCGGCATCCAGGCTTGGCACGGCTGCTGAAGGCAGTACTTCTGCCTGCTCGATCTGTTTGTTAATGCCCAGGTTCTGGCTGGCTTGAAGCGTTTTTTCTTTAATAACTTCAGCACGCTGGCCTTTGGCTGGCGCCCATTCCAGAATAGGCAAGGCACGCGCTACCGCTAGCGTAATCCGGTCGCGGAGCAGTTCGCTATGAATGGTATATTCAGGCGTAAAATCACGGTCAGTAGCATAGACGCCAATCGGTAAAGTCTGTGCCTGGAAGAAGCTGAATAACGGACGTAATTGATGCTCTAGCACCAGCGCATGACGGTCACTACCACCAGAGGCAGCCAACAGCACCGGCACATCGACCAGCGCAGTTTGCTCGACAAAATCAAAGAAATGTTTAAACAGGCCGGTAAATGAAGCGCGATAAACCGGTGTACCCACAATCAGGGCATCAGCAGCTTCGACTGCAGCCAGATCATCCTGAACGCGTTGTGGTAATTGATTGCGATAAATCGCACCGCCCAACAGCGAGCCAATTTCGCTAAATTTAATGAAATGTACATTAATTGGTGTTGCTTCACCCAGTTCATCAATAATCGCCTGAACAAGGGCTTCGGTTTTTGAAGGGTGATTTAAACCGCCAGATACGGCAACAATATTCAATGGTTTTTGCTGATTAAAATTAGACATGCTTAGAACCTGAAAAATAGGGTGATCTCGGAATGTCCTTATTAATCCCGATCAGGCCGAAGGCTGTAAAATAACGAAAACCTGAAAAGTTATCTGATTTTGGTATATAACGCGCATGGCGCGTTTGAGCTTAGAGAATGATAGCTAATGGTTTGAAATATAAATTTATATTGAACAGCGATAAGCTTTTCTGAAAAAAGTACAACTTATATATAAAAAAGTGATGAGAATTAAACAATTATTGAAATAGTGCAAAATGCACCATTTTGAAGAAAAACTGCATATTATTTTAAAAATAATAGTGTCTTGCATATCCTTAATGAATTTGTGTGGTTAGAATAGGGCTACCGTGCATAAGATCTCTCACACGTTGCCTATGAATATTTTAATCGTTGATGATCATCCACTATTTCGTCATGCCTTGATTCAAGCCGTACGTTATAGCCTGCCACAAGCCCAGATTCATGAAACTGCGGCAGTCAATGAATTTTATGAACGTCTAGAAAATGGCCCTGAGCCTGATCTTGTGCTCTTGGATTTAAACTTGCCGGGCGCATCGGGTTTTTCTGCCTTGGTGCATGTGCGGGCTCAATACCCGTCATTGCCGATTATTGTCGTGTCTGCCCATGAAGAAGTCAGCATCATCCAGCGTGCCATTGCGCATGGTGCAATGGGCTATATTCCAAAATCGGCACATCCAAGCCATATTGGTGAAGCGATTCGTGAAGTGCTCGAAGGCGAAATCTGGTTGCCACCCAACCTGCCAGCCAACATGAACTTTGATCCGCGTGCTGCGGATGAAACTGCCCTGGCAGAACGGATCCAGTCTTTGACCCCACAACAGTTCCGGGTCTTGATGATGGTGGCTGAAGGTTTACTGAACAAGCAGATTGCTTATGAACTGGACGTATCCGAAGCGACCATTAAAGCGCATGTGACGGCAATCTTCCGTAAGCTTGGGGTACAAAACCGGACGCAGGCCGTATTGGCCATCAATGCACTAAATATTGAAGAACGCAAAATGTAAGCCGGATATGCCCGAATTGAAAAAGACCTCCTTGGAGGTCTTTTTTTATCTGAATAATTCAGTGAAAAGCTATCTATGCCTTAAGCGATATAATCCTGCTTGCGAGTGAAATCATCGCAGAACAGGGGATTTAAGGCGCATTGCAGTTCATCAATCTGATCTTCAGTGACATAGCCTTTAGATTTCAGATATTCCGCCACGCGATCATCACGCAGACTCAGGAAAGTCGCATCATAAACCCCGAGATCGACAAACAGCGCTGCAGTTTCCAGACTGTTAAAACGGTCCAGATAGACTTCATTGTCATACATCAGGAAGACATGCTCATCGCGCATGCTGGGATCGACATGCAGGCGCTGCGCCAGCTCATGCGGACAGGTTTTGATAAATAACAAATCCGACAGCTCGTCAAACTGGCTGGTGTCCAGACAATCTTGTTCATTTTTGACTTTACCCAGCCAAGCCTTGAACACCAGCACCGCGCCACCACGCAGCAGCATGCTCCAGATCTGATGGCGGGTTTTTGCCGGAAGATCTTCTACTTCTGCTTCCAAGGACTGAAGCAGTTTATCTTCCTGTTCGGCAATCTTTTCAAAGAGGCCCAGACCTTGTGGCTTGTAGGCATAAGGCTCAAAGACATCGAAATGTAATTCGTCGAAGACTTGCAGTGCCAGGGGAACTGCACTCTGATACAGCGTTTCCAGTGCCTGATACTGGGCATCATTCAGCTTGCTGTATTTAAAAATCTGTGCCCAGTCAATGCTTGGCAACAAGGCATTGGCACCATATTGACGGTGAAACTGCTGGGTCTGATTCAGGCCATGGTTTTGATCTATGTTCATGTGAAGAACTCCGATATGCAGAAATAGATCAGTGACCAAAAAAATGAAGACATGCACAAGATGGAAACTGATCGTTTCTTATTCCTCTATTTTTAGAGCCAAGTGCAGCAGATAAAAAATACGACTAAAGTTATAGTGGTGAAAAATCAACCTTTAATTTTTATAGTAAACAACAAGATAATTAATTGTAAGCAAGTGTACATATGTACATTAATATATTCGTCAGTTTTTGCCATAGTGAATTAAAAAATGATCATTTTGGTCAATTGAATACAGTATATTTAGGGTATTTATACTGCTTTTAGCACATCAGAATAAATTTTCTGCAATTCAGGTAAGTTCCTGTGGCAGTTGAGTATAAAAAATGCCCATTTCAACTTTTGAAATGGGCATTGCTCAGAGCATTCTTGTGTCAGGAATCGGAAATTTTCAGTCCAGATAACCATGAGCGTAAGGATGCCGGTTTCAGCGGTTTTTTCAGCAGTACAATATTGAGTTCCTTGAGGCGCTGCGGCAATTCCGGATCGGAATCGGCTGTGATCAGGGCAACCGGAATATCGCTACGACGATGCGCGAGAATAAAGTCCAAACCGATCTTGTCCTGATTCAGATGCTGATCTACCAGCCAGACCTGAATATTTTCCTGCTGGATCAGCGTTGCCGCCTGCTCAGGTTCGGTGGCTTTAAACACTTGATAACCCCATTTGCTCAATAAGGTCGACATGCCTTCCAGAATGGTTTCATCATTGTCCAGACACAGAATTTTAAAGGCTTTGCTTTTTAAAGGTACTGCCTGAACAGGTGCTGCAACGACTTTTGGGGCTGCAATGACCGGGACTTCAATCATAAAGCACGAGCCTTTGCCCAGCTCGGAAGAGACATGTACCGGATAATCCAGCATGCTGGTCATGCGTTGTACGATTGCCAGACCCAGACCCAGACCCTGTTCACCCCAAGGAGAGGTATGGCCGCAACGTTCAAATTCCTGAAACAGCTTGATGCGCTGTTGCTCGGCAATCCCGGGGCCGGTATCCCAGACGCCAATCCGAATATGATTCGGTCTGCTGCTCGAACGTAATACTCCGACCACCACTTTGCCTTTGGCCGTATAGCGCAGTGCATTACTGACAAAGTTCTGGATAATCCGGCGAATCCATTGCGGATCGGTATCAATCCAGAACTGCGCATCATGCACACTGAACTTGATGCCACGCTGAGCAGCGATGGATTTAAACTGCAGTTCCAGATCGCTGAGCAGGTCATGCAGCGGATAGGCCTGACGATTCGGCTGAATGGTCCCGCCTTCCAGTCGGGCAATATCCAGCAGGGCAGAGAGCATACTTTCTGCACCATGCAGGGCACGATCCAGTTGCTGCAGGGTCTTGCGGTCTTCATCATTTTGCACGCTTTGTTCCAGTGCAGTACTGAACAGACGTGCGGCATGCATCGGCTGTAACAGGTCATGACTGGCGGCGGCAATGAAGCGGCTTTTTGACATATTGGCTTTGTCGGCCTGTTCACGTGCCAGTTGCTGCTCGGACAGGGCATCGGCCAGCTGCTGGGTTCGGTCCTGAACCCGTGCTTCCAGTACGGCCTCATTTTCACGGAAGGCAGTAATGTCTGCAAAAGTGGTGACGAAACCACCACCTTCGATCGGATTGCCGCGCATCTGGATCACCCGGCCATCTTTACGAATCCGTTCAAATTCATGCGCACTGCCGACCTGCATCCAGTGAATCCGTTTCCGCACATGTTCTTCCACCGAACCCGGCCCACATTCACCACGCTCGGCGTTATAGCGGATCAGGTCGGCAATCGGACAGCCGACATAAACAATATCGGTCGGATAATCGAACAGTTTCAGGTACTGGTTGTTCCAGGCCACCAGACACATGTTCTCATCGACCACGCTGACCCCCTGGGTCATGTGATCAATCATGGTCATGATCAGGTTCTGATTAAAGCGCTGCCATTGCGAGGCCTGATCGAGAATATTGGCGACCTGACCCAGAGCCAGACCGTTGTTGACCATGGCTGTAGTCAGCAGGGTTCGTGCCGAAGCTGCCCCGATAGTACCCGCCAGATACTGTTCGGTGAAACGCCACCACATGCCATTGGCACTGCTGTTTTCATTCAGCTCGACACTGTTCTGGGTACAGAACTGCTGGAAAGCGCGCGTAGTTGGTCCTTCACCGGTAATCCGTTTAGCCAGGGTAATCAGATCGCCGACTTTTAAACGGGCCACATCCTGATGTGAATAGCTGACGTCGGTGGAAGGACTCTGCGAAGGTAGGGGCTTGGTTTCATAATAGAAGAAACTTTCGGCCTGAATCTGTTCGGCAATACTTGGACGGAAAATACGGGAGATCCAGATATACAGCAGGGTATTGAGACCCAGCGCCCAGACTACTCCATGCGTCAATGGGTCAAAAGACTCGAAACCGATCAGTGCTTCCGGTCTTAACCAGTTCCAGCCAAAAGGGCCTTCATTTAGCAGGCTGTGGCTGAAACTGTTATAGGCTTCGGGCAGGCTGCGCAAGATGGTTGGAAACAGCAGGGTATAGGCCCACAAGGCAAAACCGGTCAGCAGTCCAGCATAGACCCCCTGTTTACTGCCACCCCGCCAGTACAGGCCACCGATCAGGGCCGGGGAAAATTGTGCTACCGCACTAAAGGCCAACAGGCCAAAAACCGAGAGCTGATCAATATCATTAAAAAAGTTGAAGAACATGAAGCCCATCAACATCACGCCCAGAATACAGACCCGACGGGTAAATTTCAGCACCAGCGGCAAGCGCTTGTCATGCCGGGAAATCAGTTTTAAACGCCATAGTGCCGGCATGATCAGGTCATTACTGAGCATGATTGACAACGCCACCGAAGACACCAGTAGCATCCCGGTAGAGGCAGAAAAACCGCCGAGGAATGCCAATAAGGTTAGCCAGTCCTGGTTATAGCTGAGCGGCAACGACAGTACCGCCACATCCGGAATTGCCAGATATTGTGGTGCCGCATGTAAAGCCCAGCTCGCAATCGGAATAATCGCCAGGGTGGTCAGAATCAGATAAACCGCGAACCAGCGCCGTGCCCCGCGAATATGTTTTTCATCGCGCAGTTCAACCACGGCCACATGGAATTGGCGCGGCAGGCAGATAATCGCCAGTGCCGCCAGCAGGGTCTGAATCCAGAAACTTTGTGGCACGCCAAACAGTTGCACATCATGAAAAGTGGTACTGATATCGTTACTGATCTGAGCCAGATTTTCTGGTGCTTCAAACATGAAGAAACAGGCTACCGCCAACAGGGCAAAAAGCTTCACAAATGACTCAAAGGCCACGGCGAGCATCAGGCCGCCATGCTGTTCAGTATTGGCAATCTGCCGGGTACCAAACATCATGGCCAGGATCGCCAGAATACCGGTCAGGAAAAGTACACCATTGGTGGTGCCTGTTACCCCTGCAGAAGGTTCCAGAATGACCGCAGCACTCAGGGCGATGGCGCGTAGCTGCAAGGCCAGATAAGGCACAATGGCGACCACCGCCAAAATGGTTACCAGCGATGCCAGTGGACCACTTTTACCATAGCGTGCAGCGACAAAGTCCGCGATTGAGGAGATAGCATGATGCTGGCGTACCCGTCCCAAACGGCGCCAGATATCGTAGCCCACAGCCACGAATAACAGCGGGCCCAGATAGATCGGCAGGAAAATAATGCCTTCACGTACCGCTGCACCGGTGGCCCCGTAAAAGGTCCAGGAGGAACAATACACCCCTAAAGTTAAACTGAACAATAACATGCGCCCACGGGTACTCAGCCGGCTGGCATGTTTTTCTCCGTAAAAAGCGCAGATAAAGAGTAATGCGATATAGAGGGCAAGTACCCCTATGATGAGCCAACTGTTCATATAGCCTGATGTGTGCTGAGCATGCCGCTATGATAGCGCATCATGAACGCTGCAGTTTAAATTGATCATTTTTTAACGACCAAAGTCTAAATTACAAGCACATACGAATCTTGTTAACTTGTGATAGTGATAATTCGAATTAAAAATAGTAGGCCCATGGTTGGGCTACAGGAGTGTAACTATGGATGAGGCGCAAGTAGATCGAATTCTACAAAATCCAAAATTCAAAGAAATGGTCCGCAAGAAAAGTATGCTCAGCTGGACGTTGACCGGCATTATGCTATTTGTCTATGTGGGGTTCATGTTGCTGGTCGGCTACAACAAAGAGTTTCTACTGTCTTCACTTTCAGGTGGTGTCACGACATGGGGGATTCCTCTAGGTCTGGGCATCATTGTCTTGTCGTTTATTCTGTGTGGCGTGTATTCCTATATTGCCAACAATACACTGGATCAACTCACGGCAGAAGCCATGCGTGAAGTCGAAGCGATTACCCATGAAAAAGGACCACATTAAGATGAAATGGAATTCTCTTATCGCCCTTGCTGCCAGTGCAATGACCTCAGGGTTGGCATTGGCTGGGCCTGATCTGGGCGCAGCAGAACAGCAGGCAACCAACTGGCCTGCGATCATCATGTTCCTGATTTTTGTCGGGGCAACGCTGTTTATTACCAAATGGGCAGCAAAACAAACCACCAATACCAAAGATTTCTATACTGCCGGCGGCGGTATTTCCGGTTTCCAGAATGGTCTGGCAATTGCCGGTGACTATATGTCAGCAGCATCTTTCCTGGGTATTTCCGCGATGGTGTTCCTGTCCGGTTTTGATGGCTTGCTATATTCACTGGGCTTTATGGTCGGCTGGCCGATCGTATTGTTCCTGATCGCAGAGCGTCTGCGTAACCTGGGTAAATATAACCTGTCCGACGTAGTCTCGTTCCGTTTACAGGAAAAACCGGTACGTACCCTGGCGGCGTTGAGTTCGCTGGTAGTGGTTGCGTTCTACCTGATTGCACAGATGGTTGGTGCAGGTCAGCTGATCAAGCTGCTGTTCGGTCTGAACTACAACATTGCAGTGGTTATCGTTGGTTTGTTAATGATGGCTTATGTAATGTTTGGCGGTATGCTGGCAACCACCTGGGTACAGATCATCAAGGCAGTCATGTTATTGTCTGGTGCAACCTTCATGGCATTTATGGTCATGAAAGGTGTCGGCTTCAGCTTTACCAACATGTTTGAACAGGCAATTGGTGTCTATTCAAAAGTGCATGATCTGAGCCTTACCGATGCAACCAAGATCATGGGGCCAGGCAGTCTGGCATCCAATCCGATTGATGCAATCTCACTAGGTCTTGCATTGATGTTTGGTACGGCAGGTCTGCCACACATTTTAATGCGTTTCTTTACGGTAAAAGATGCCAAAGAAGCACGTAAATCAGTGGTCGTTGCTACAGGTTTTATCGGTTATTTCTACCTGCTGACTTTCATCATTGGTTTCGGTGCGATTCTGTATGTATCGAACAACCCACAATTCCTTGATGTTGCAAAAATGGCAGTGACGGGCAAGCTGGAGCTGGTCGGTGGTAATAACATGGCGGCGGTTCACCTGTCTGATGCAGTCGGTGGCGATCTGTTCATGGGCTTCATTTCTGCAGTGGCCTTCGCTACGATTCTTGCGGTGGTTGCAGGTTTGACCCTATCAGGTGCTTCAGCTATTTCACATGACTTGTATGCCAACGTATTGAAGAAAGGCCAAACCACGCCTGAATCTGAACTGCGCATGTCTAAAATTGCAACTTTAGGTCTTGCGATCTTTGCGATGATTCTCGGGATTCTGTTCGAGAAACAAAACGTGGCGTTCATGGTAGGTCTGGCATTCTCGGTTGCTGCATGTGCCAACTTCCCGGTGCTGGTATTGTCCATGTTCTGGAAAGGTCTGACCACACGTGGTGCAGTAATTGGTGGTGTTGCCGGTCTGGTGACCGCAGTAACATTAATTGTGCTTTCTAAAGCAGTCTGGGTCGACACTCTGGCTATTTCTGATACGCCGGTGAACCCGTTCAATGGTCCAGCAATCTTCGCGATGCCATTGTCATTCTTCTGCTGCTGGTTGTTCTCTGTGACGGATAATTCGGCACAGGCACAAGCAGAACGCAAAGCCTTTGATGCCCAGTTTGTACGTTCACAAACCGGTATCGGTATCTCGGGAGCATCAGATCACTAAGATTTGATCTCACCTAAAAAAAGTCCCTTAAGGGACTTTTTTTATGCCGCTAGGCTCAGACCTGGTTTATTGGGAGCATTGTCCTGAGTTGAATGCGCTGGATTTGACCACTAAACTCTCAGTAATTTTCATACAAATCCTGCATCTGCAAGCAAGCTTAATCATGCTATGTTTAAGCCTGATAAAAATAACAATGTGCGCTGTGCATGATGAGACAAACAAGAAGGGCATTATGAAGCAATCTTTGCGGCAGTTCTGGAGCAGTTTTAGCCATTTGCCTTCGGCATGGCTGCTTTGCTTGCAATTGCTGATCCTGATATTGTCCATGCTGAGTTATGAAAACCTGTCTTATCGAGCAGTCACCTGGGTGCTGGGAGTTCTGGTTTTACTGGTAATTGCCAGAGTCATTCGCCAGACGCCGATGTTTACCATTTTAGGGCTCAGCTTCGTGGCCGGGGCCATTCTATTTTCTTCGCTGCTGGTTTTGGGGCTGCGCCACACCTGGGTCTATGTAATCGCCAATCTGTTTGAAGCCAGTGCATATTTTAGTGCCGCTTATGGCCTGTTGCGCTACATGTTCCATGACCGCTATCTGACCAAAGATGAACTTTTTGCCGCTGGAGCGGTATTTACCTTATTGGCCTGGGGTTTTGCCTTTCTCTATAGCATCTGCCAGTTATGGGTGCCTTACAGCTTTTCTGATCCCGATCTGCAAGCTCATCAACCCTGGCTGGATCTGCTTTTTCTCAGTTTTAGTGTACAGTCTGCGACGGGCTTGTCGGATATGATGCCGGTTAGTCCGGCAGCACGCATGCTGGCCATTATCCAGATGTTTGTCGGGGTGATGTATCTGGCCCTGATCGTTTCACGCCTGATCGCCTTGCAGTATATTTCCTATCTTCCCAAACGTAATACAACACAAAACAAGCATAGAAGCCCGGATGAATAAGCGGCCAGTTCCGGATGGATCGGGTTACAGTAACTTCACTGCTTTCTTCTTCTGCTCATTTTAAAATACTGAAAATCAAAACGTATCTATGGCAGCAGTAGACTCTGCGCGATCGTTTGTACTTGTCAATAATGATTCAAGCCTAGCGGCAACTTAATTTATGAAAAATGGGGGATGTATGCCTTCCACAAAACCATCCTGGTTTGCCAATATCAATCCAAATGTTTTTATCAGTACCGTTGCAATTATTGCGGTTTTCTTGGCACTGGTCGTGTTTGCACCAGATGCATTTTCTGCGCTGACCCAGCAAATGAACCAGTGGATCACTAATTCCTTTAGCTGGTTCTATGTCTTGTCGGTCGCAGTCTTTTTGATTGTTCTGATTTATATTGCTCTGTCTGATATGGGCAAAATTAAACTGGGACCTGACCATAGTCAGCCCAAATATAGCAGTGCTTCCTGGTTTGCGATGTTATTTACCGCAGGCATGGGCATCGGCCTGATGTTCTTTGGTGTGGCCGAGCCGGTGATGCATTATGTCACCCCACCTGCCGGCGAACCCGAAACCGTGCTGGCGGCACAGCAATCCATGCGAGTAACCTTCTTTCACTGGGGGCTGCATGCCTGGGCCATTTATACACTGGTCGGTTTGTCGCTGGCTTATTTTGCTTACCGGCATCAACTGCCACTGAAAATTCGTTCAGCCTTGTATCCGCTGATTGGTAAAAAGATCTATGGCCCGATTGGAGACGGGGTCGATACCTTTGCCACCATTGGTACAGTGTTCGGTGTGGCCACCACTTTGGGCTTTGGGGTTACCCAGATCAATTCTGGTCTAAATTATCTGTTTGGAATTGAACAGGCACCCAGTACGCAGGTCATCCTGATTATTGTAGTGAGTGCCATGGCAGCCACCTCGGTATTTTTTGGCCTGGATAAAGGCATTAAACGCTTAGCCGAGCTAAATCTGGTGCTGGCGCTGCTATTACTGGTCTTTGTGTTCGTGGCAGGTCCCACCATCTATCTGTTACAGACCACCATTCAGAATGCCGGACAATATGTCTCGAATCTGTTTGCTATGACCTTTAACCTGTATGCCTATCAGCCGAGTGGCTGGATTGGCGGCTGGACCATCATGTACTGGGCCTGGTGGATTTCCTGGTCACCATTTGTCGGGATGTTTATTGCCCGGGTCTCGGAAGGGCGCAGTATCCGTGAATTTATTGTCGGGGTGTTGCTGATTCCGACCGGGTTTACCCTGATCTGGATGGGTTTTATGGGCAATGCTGCACTGTATAGCATTATGCACGAAGCCAATACCAGCCTGTTAAATGCCGTACAACGTGACTCATCTGTGGCGCTGTTCGAGTTTTTAGCGAACCTGCCTTTCAGTGCTGTGACCAGTATTATTGCAACTTTGCTGGTGATGCTGTTTTTTGTCACCTCTGCCGACTCGGGTGCTTTGGTCACTGATTATCTGACCGCGAAAACTGAAAACTCCCCGACCTGGCAGCGCCTGTTCTGGACCGTACTCATGGCTTTATTGGCCGTTATCCTGTTACTGGCTGGTGGACTGCAAGCCTTGCAATCGGCCACGATCATGAGCGCCTTGCCTTTTACCTTTATTATGCTGCTAATCTGCTGGGGCTTAATTAAAGCCTTGCATCTTGATGTGACCAAAATGCATGCATTGCAGGCAGCACGGATTACCCCGCGTGCGATTCAGAATCCACGCAGCTGGCAACAGCGACTGGGCCTGATCATGCATTATCCGCATACTCAGGAAGAAGTTCAGCAGTATATTCGCAGCACAGTCAACAAGGCATTTATCAGCTTTCAAACTGAGCTGAAACGACGCCAACTGCAGGTAAATATCAATGCGCTAGAGCAGGGAATACAGTTGCGTGTCGATCATCAGGGTGAAATCAATTTTATCTATCAGGTGGTTGCAACCGAGACTTTGAGTCCAAGCTTTATGTCAGAACTGGATCATGCAGGAGCAGCATCCTATCAGGCAGAAGTATTCTTGAGAGAAGGCGGGCAGGGTTATGATGTGATGGAGTGGACGCAGGAAGATCTGTTACAGGACATCATTGATCAGTATGAGCGGCATTTGCACTTTTTAAGTCTGGTACGTACACCGGAATAAAGTCATCTGAAAAATAAAGCAGCAATAAAAAAGGACGCATGTGCGTCCTTTTTTCTATTCAGTATCTAATCAGCAATTAGAAACGGAATTTAGCATTTACGCCAACAGTTTGTGTATCACGTACTTGTGCATCTTGCGCAAGATTTGCTTCGTAGTTCGCATTTACATAAGATGCGCCAACTGCAACAGCAGGAGTGATGAAGTAGTTTACATTCGCGCCCCAAGCTTTGTCTGGAGAATCGTTGTAGCTAGATTCCATATAAGATGCGCCAACGCTTAACTTAGGTGTTAAGAAAAGATCAGTTTTTAGGTTGTAAGCAGTATCACGACCATACACTAAACCAGTTTCAAAACCGATCGCCATATTTGTACCGTCGATTGCACCAACGTATTTAGTACGTGCAGTGATCGCATCTGTCTTATCAGCAATTGTTGCAGATTCAAGAGCAGCTTTAGCAACGCCGTTAGACACAATATTGAATGCATCTAAAGAAGCTTGGTCAGCAACGCTAGTATAACCAACAGCAACTAAGAAGTTAGGAGCAACTAAAGCACCAAGTTCTAATGCATAACGATCGCCATTGTCATCAGGATTACCAGTTTTGCTATCTACGATAGTATGGTTATAAGATGCGCTTGCATAAGCCGGAACAAATTGAGTTGGGATGTAAGCTTCAGCTTTAGCACCATACGCATGAACTACGTCACGCTCACCATCTTCTTTAGTTTCGCCATAGCTATACGCTAGAGCAACATTAGAAGCTTGGTTCAGGAAAGCAGCTTCAGCTAAAGGACCTTTAGAAGCGTCTACATCTTTGAAGTAGTAAGTACCTTGAACAGCGCCAGTGAAGTCTTTGTCATTTGCAGTGTTGTCGATGTACTCTGACTGACCTTGAACTTCGAATTGATATGCTTGAGCACCGGTCATCGCTAATAATACAGCAGTGGCTAAACCTAGTTTTTTCATGATATTTACCATTTTGTTACAAAAGATGTACAACATAGAACGTATTGTATTGTAACAATTTATTAAGTCAATCCACTATAAATTCAGTATTTTTTGGCCTAAAAATAATGTATTAATTTTGTGTAAAAATCCACTAATTAGCTTGAAATCTTATTTTAGCTAAAATCTGTTTTATAACAAAAAGCTAGCGTTTAAAAATAAAACACTGCCTTGAAGATTAAGAAGAAAATGTGGTGATATTATAATTTATTATTTCAATTGATTTTTTAATTATTATTGCCAAATCCAATTCATGCTTAGTTAATAAATTCATAAATATGTCAAATAACATCAGTAAAACTATTAAATTGATCACGTTTTATTTTAATTTGTGCCTTTATTAAGGCAAAATTACTTCGATATCAGAATAAATGTCTCTTTTTTGAACTAAATTGTGATTTTTTTAATTCCGAGTATATTAATCGGCTTTACATTGTTAGTGGATTTTTACATAATATCAGCATCAGGTTAAAGTTCATGTTTCATCATGATTTAGCGTGATCCTCCACAATTTTTGTTTTATTGGCCCAGCTTTCCCCAAGGTTGGGCTTTTTTTTATCCAGAATTTTTTACTTTGTTTTTATTATTTTTTCAGGCGAATACAGCTTTTTAAAAAATGGATTAAGCCAGCAATCCAGTTAAAATAATGCACCATAATGATGCATATTAATTGGAATAAATTGAAGTTAAAAATAGGATAGGCAAAAAAAATCCCAATTTTCATAGAAAACTGGGATTTTTTCGCCAAAATTTGCGGGTAAACTAAAATATCTGCTGAGGAATAATTTAACTCGCCCTAATGCGGTGCATTATGCACCTATTTGTTGCATGTGTAAATAGTGCGGAAAGCAAGTTTTTATATTTTTTTAACTGCCAAAATTCATAGGCTTTATCAGGCTTTATTTTGAGGAATAAGCCTAAAATTCTAGCTTAAGGTTTCAAAGGTATAATTTAAAAACTCGAATTTATAAAAATTATTAAAAACATCAGTTAACTACGACTAAAATCTTTAAGAAACCATGGTTTTATTTGTATAATATTCGCTCTAATTTAGGTTTGTTTGTCATATTGGGGCGTAATAAAACAGCATGAACACATTACGCTCAGGTTGGATCAGTAAACGTTTATACTGGTCCATGTCGATTATTATTTTAAGCCTGCTTTGTATCTGTATTCCCTTGATGGTGAGTAGTGGTCAAAGTTATTTAAAATCAAGACAAACCTATCACCAGCTGAATGCCTTGCAACAGGTCGCTGATCTGGCCAATAAAATCTCCCGTGAACGTGCGCCTGCCAACAAAGCCATGTCCAGTTCGGCTGAAGAATTTGCCCGGCATCAACAAGAATTGCTGATTTACCGCCAGCAGGTCGACCAACAGCTTGAGCATACTGTAGATGTATTGGCGCAATCTGGTTTTCAAGCCCTGAGTCAGCAGCTTTTACAGGTCAAAATCAGTCTGAACAATGGTCGTAGGCAGGTTGATCATTATACCCAGATACCGCGACAGCTGCGCAGCGCTGAAGAACTTGATCAGGCGATTCTGGCCATGTTTGCTGCATGGGACAGTTGTCGTGAGGTTTTACGAGGTGTAGTGGTTGCGTCAGATCGCTCATCGACTCAGCTTTCTAGATATATTAACCAGATTTTATTCCTGTCTGATTTACGTGATCAGGCTGGGCGTGTGGCTTCATCTGTTATGGCACATGTAACTTTTGCGGTGCCGCTTCCTACTGAAAATATCACACGCTCCTTACAGACGCAGCATCAGGTGCAATATCTTTGGGCACTGGTTGAGACCATGCAGCCTGCTGAAGATAAGACCGCGGAATTCATTCAATTGCATCGACGGGTAGAAACCGAGTTTATTCAGCAAGGCTTACCCATTATTTCTCAATTGATCAGTGATAGTCTGGAAAAACGTGCCTATCATTTGAGTGGAACACAACTGACCGAAGCCATTGTTGATAAATTTTCTAGCGTAGTCGATCTACAAAGTTATTTGCTGCAATACAGCAGGCAGGTGGCGATTCAGGAAATGAATACCAATAGAAATCATTTGATCTGGACCATACTGTTATCTCTGATTTCATTGCTGACCGCCATTTCGACTATGATCTTTGCGCGTAAACAGGTCTTTCTGCCGCTGGTTCATGCCCGTCACATGTTGTTGAACTTATCCAATAACTCGGCTCGGCACAAAATAGATATGCGGCTGCGTGAAGTGAATCATTCGGATTCCTTATTTGCCGCAATTCAGAAGCTGCAACAGATGTTGCAAGAGCGCGATGCCCTGGAATTTCGTTTAAAGAATATTGCCCATTCCGATTCTTTGACCGGGTTATCCAACCGTTTTGCGCTGGAAGAATATATCCGTTTTCTGGAAAATCAGCCGAGTCAACTCAGTCAAACCTGTTTGATGATTATTGATATTGATCATTTTAAACAGGTGAATGATCAATATGGGCATATTATTGGCGATCAGGTGATTCAACTGGTGGCCGAGCGTTTAAAGGCCAATGTCCGGGCGACGGATTTGCTGGTGCGCTATGGTGGCGATGAATTTCTGGTATTGATTGAAAATATCCAGATGGATCAGGCATTGATAGTGGCGGATAAGATCCGGGCTGAAGTGGCTGAGCGTCATATTCTGACTGCAGCAGGGGATGAGATCCAGATTTCGGTCAGTATTGGGGTTGCCATTGGGGCGGCATCCTGGATGGCTTTATTGTCAAATGCCGATGATGCTTTGTTTAAAGCCAAAGCTAAAGGACGAAATGTGGTGGCTGAGGTTTAGTCTAAAAGGTTTCTTCTCTACTTTTGACTGCACAAAAGTAGCAAAATGCATTTGTTCGACTGATGCTAAGTCCCTTTAGCACAGTCAAACAGGCAACATCCATGTTGCCAGTCATGTGGTCTAATTGGGATGATCTTTGGTTTTGTCGATGAGGTAGTTAATAAAATTTGTGCAGGCAACAAGCATAAATTTGGCATCGATATAACTTAGATTGGATACTTCTAAGATGGTATGGCGATTGAGGCGGTATCTTGGATGGCTTTACTGGTAAATACAGATGATGTTTTGTTTATAGCAAAAGCCAAAGGGCGGAATGTGGTGGCTGAGGTTTAGTCTAAAAGGTTCCTTCTCTACTTTTGACTGCACAAAAGTAGCAAAATGCATTTGTTCAACTGATGCTAAGTCCCTTTAGCACAGTCAAACGGGCAACATCCATGTTGCCAGTCATGTGATCTAATTTTGATGATTTTGGGTTTTGTCGATGAGATAGTTAATAAAATTTGTGCAGGCAACAAGCATAAATTTGGCATCGATATAAGAAAGATTTGATTCGTCTAATATTGCATGGCGATTGGGGCGGCGTCTTGGATGGCCTTATTGTCAAATGCCGATGATGCTTTGTTTGCCGCAAAGGCGAAAGGGCGCAATGCGGTAGCTAAGTTTTAAATTGCATGAGTATGCCACTCAAAATTTAAAAAATCATTTTAAGACATAGCTGATATCAAACAGTTTAAGTGCTATTTATTCAAATAAATAAAACATTATAAAATTTGGGGAGTATTAAAAATGAGTGAAAATTGCATTTTCTGTCAAATTGTTAAGGGTGAAATACCCGGTCATCTGATTGATGAAAATGACAGATTTATGGCTTTTCTGACCATCTTTCCCAATACTTTGGGCGCGACTGTCGTCATCCCAAAACAGCATTATTCGAGCTACGCATTCGAGCTGGATGATCAGGTTCTGACAGATCTGATGCTATATACCAAACAGGTGGCCTTAAAACTGGATCATTATTTTGAGGATGTGGGCCGAACAGGGATGATTTTTGAAGGTTTTGGTGTTGATCATGTGCATGCCAAGTTATTTCCGATGCATCAGACCCAAGGCCTGCATCAGAATTGGCAACCCGTGAATTCTTCAATCGATAAATATTTTGATGTTTATGAAGGGTATATTTCATCACATGATGCGCAAAGAGCAGATGATCAAGAACTGGCGCAATTGGCTAAAGCAATTCGTTCAATAGGAGAGGAAAATATAAAACGGTGAATAAATCACCGTTTTAGCATACTTATAAAATGAATTAAATCTTTCCTCATCCTGAGCCATATATGACGCAAGATAAAGAGGGAATTCCCCCTCTTTTTTAAAGAGGGGCTAGGGGAGATTTCTTATTTCAACAACGCTTTCAAGAATTTACCCGTATGTGACGCTTTCACTTTCACGACTTCTTCAGGTGTACCTTCCGCGACAATCATACCGCCACCAGAGCCGCCTTCAGGGCCAAGGTCTACGACCCAGTCAGCAGTTTTAATCACATCCAGGTTGTGCTCAATCACCACAATGGTATTACCTTTGTCACGTAGCTGATGCAGGATATCCAGCAGTTTGGCAATATCATGGAAATGCAGACCCGTGGTCGGTTCATCCAGAATATACAGAGTTTGACCTGTATCTCGTTTGGCCAGTTCACGCGCCAGTTTTACCCGCTGCGCTTCACCACCAGACAGCGTGGTCGCAGACTGACCCAGACGGATATAGCCCAGACCAACCTGATGCAATGTTTCCAGACGACGATGAATTACCGGAATCGCATCGAAGAAATGCATGGCATCTTCAACGGTCATCTGCAACACATCAGAAATATTCTTGCCCTTATAGTTCACTTCCAGCGTTTCACGGTTATAACGTTTACCATGACAGGCATCGCAAGGCACATACATATCTGGCAGGAAATGCATTGCTACCTTGATCATGCCGTCACCTTCACAGGCTTCGCAGCGCCCGCCTTTCACGTTAAACGAGAAACGACCCGCGGCATAACCACGCGCTTTGGCTTCCGGAGTTTGTGAAAACAGATCACGAATCGGGGTAAATAAACCGGTATAAGTGGCTGGATTGGAACGCGGGGTTCGTCCAATCGGACTCTGGTCAATATCGACTACTTTGTCGAGGAATTGCAAGCCATCAATTGATTCAAACTTTTCCGATGTTAAGGTGGTTGCACCATTTAGCTGGGTTGCCGCCAAAGGCAGCAGGGTACGGTTAATCAGGGTTGATTTACCCGAACCAGATACCCCGGTGACACAGGTCATAATGCCCAACGGAATGGTCAGATCGACTTTTTTCAGGTTATGCCCGGATGCCCCCATCAGCTTGATCTGTTGTTCAGGCTTAGGCGGTTGAATCCGTTTTTTCGGCACTTCAATTTTTAACTTGCCAGATAAATATTTTCCGGTTAGTGAGTCAGGATTGGCCAGAATTTCATCATAAGTGCCTTCGGCAATCACATGTCCGCCATGCACACCTGCACCGGGGCCAATATCAATAATATGGTCGGCAGCACGAATCGCATCTTCATCATGCTCGACCACCAAGACGGTATTGCCGAGATCACGCAGACGGATCAGGGTTTGCAGCAAACGGTCGTTATCACGCTGATGCAGACCAATCGAAGGTTCATCCAGCACATACATCACGCCCATGAGGCCGGCACCAATCTGCGAGGCCAGACGAATACGCTGCGCTTCACCACCAGATAAAGTTTCGGCAGAACGCGACAGGCTGAGATAGTTCAGACCGACTGATACCAGAAAGTGCAGACGTTCACGGATTTCCTTAAAAATCTTGTCGGCGATTTCACCGCGTGCACCTTCCAGGTTAATGTCCTGATAATAGCTTTCGGCATCGCCAATCGACATGCGGGTAATGTCGGCAATGGTCTTGTCCAGAATTTTCACATTACGCGAGATTTCATTCAGACGTGATCCATCACAGGCATCACAGGCAGCATTGGACAGATACTGTGCCAGATCATCACGCACATAGTTACTTTCAGTTTCACGGTAACGGCGTTCCAGATGCGGCAAAATTCCTTCAAAAGGAATCACCCGGTTATGACGGCGGCCACGCTCATCAATATAACTCAGATCAATTTTTTCTTTGCCAGTACCGTATAGGAATTTCTTCTTGGTATCGGCATCCAGTTCATTCCACGGGGTCTCTAGAGAAAAGCCAAAATGTTCGGCGACTTTCTGGATCATGCTGTAATAATACGGACGCTGACGATCCCAGCCACGAATGGCCCCCTGACTGACACTGACCTCCGGATTGGGAATCAGTTTGTCGGCGCTAAAATGACTGCGTGTGCCGAGGCCATCACAGACCGGGCAGGCACCAAAAGGATTGTTAAACGAGAATAACCGTGGTTCCAGTTCGGCAACAGCACGGTCACATTGCGGGCAGGAATGCTTGGCTGAAAAGACCCGATCCTGATGCTCATCCTTCATCCAGGATAAAATTGCAATATCGCCACCGAGGCGCAGGGCGGTTTCAAAACTTTCTGCAATACGGTTGCCCAGATCCTCACGGACTTTAAAACGGTCCACCACCACTTCAATAGTATGTTTTTTCTTTTTGTCCAGTTCAGGTGGCGGATCAATTTCCATGATCTCGCCATCGACGCGGGCACGTACAAAGCCCTGGCTCTGTAACTGTTCAAACAGCGCCGTATATTCACCTTTACGCTCACGCACCACCGGGGCCAGCAGCATCAGGGCTGTGCCTTCTTCCAGTGCTTTGACTGCATCGACCATTTCAGTGACTGTTTGTGCCACCATCGGCAGATCATGTTCAGGACAGAACGGTGTGCCGACACGTGCATATAGCAGACGTAAATAGTCATAAATTTCGGTAATAGTACCCACGGTCGAACGCGGATTGTGGCTGGTCGATTTTTGCTCAATCGCGATGGCCGGACTCAAACCCTCGATCGAATCGACTTCCGGTTTTTCCATTTGCGAAAGGAACTGACGCGCATAAGCAGACAGCGACTCGACATAACGGCGCTGACCTTCGGCATATAAGGTATCAAAGGCAAGCGAGGACTTCCCTGAACCAGACAGTCCCGTAATCACCACAAACTTGTCGCGTGGTATATCAAGGTTCACATTTTTCAGGTTATGGGTACGTGCGCCTCGAATACGGATGTGGCTTTGGCTCATGCAAGGATCCTAGAATATTCATCAAAAACCCTTATATGATACCGGATGAAAAATGTTCAAGTGCAAATAAAAGTATTTTAAACGTCAAGTTATGTCGGTGATTGGTCAATACATAACAACACAAGGGAATATCGCATCAGCTTACAGGACTATTCATCTTTTCTGGCAGACGGGAAAATGCTTAACATGCCATGGCATGGGCGCGTTCAAAGATTGATTCAACATCTTCAAATTGGATGTGACGTGGAATATCATGGTGCAGACGCGCATAAAAATTGACTTCATTCTCCAGAATTTGCAGAAAGTCTTCATAGTCTTTTTCAAAAAAATCCAGATCAAGCAAATCATCCCGACGGGCCTGGTGACAGCGATACTTTTCAATAAATTTCAGCAGACGTTTCTGGATATGTGGATTGGTATGATAAATCAGGTAAGTTGCTGCCGAACCACATTTCAGGCAGCCTTGTTCCAGATAGACTTCCTCATTATTCAGCCAGCAACATTGCAGGGTAAAAAAGGCGCGGATTGCCTCGATGCCTAAAGTGTCCATAGCTTATCCCTCATCCAAAATATAAATGATAATTATTCTCAAGTATTATGCGGCCATATGTTGCTAATATCTAGGTTTGGCCTGGTTGCCACACCTTAGTTTTATTCTTCTTTTTTTAGACTAAGCTGTTTTTATGATCAATTTATGACAGCAGATCAGATTTTAAATAGAAAGGGCAAAAAAGAGCCCTGTCTGAAACAGGGCTTTTTATCTGTATTATTGGTCCAGACCGGGCCACTGGCGTTGTTCAAAGGCACTGTCCCAGAATAACCATTCCAGACGGGCCGCATGCGTATAAGCCTGATGCATTTTTTCCAGTGTATCTGCATCAACACGTGCTGCCACACGGTCAATGGTCGCAATCACATTGCGTACTGCCGTATGGAACTCTTCTCCCGAATAAGTATCCACCCAGGCCTGATAAGGATTATTGGCCACAGAATGACTCACAATATCTTTGCCGACTTCCGCGTAAATCCAGAAGCACGGCAGCAACGAAGCCAGCACCACCGGGTAGCTTTCCGACCAGGCGGTTGAAGTCAGATAAGATGTATAGTGATGGCAAGCCAGCGTTAAAGGGGTACTTTCGAACTGGTCTTTGTGAATCCCGAATTCCTGCATAAAGCCGTCATGCAGGCTACGCTCTACCACAATCGCAATTTTGGCTGCTTCGGCAAACTGGATGACATCGTCTGCTTCAAAAGCTTTGGCAGCACAGACTGCGAGTGCACGGCCATAGGCCAGCAGATAATGCGCATCCTGAATCACATAATGACTGAAAGCATCGCGGCTTAAAGTGCCTTGTGCCAGTTGCTGATTAAAGGGCAGGGCCAGGGTGTTCTGGTAAAGTTCCAGATTACGTTGCCATACCTCTTGTGAGAAACTCATGCTGAAATCCTTCGCAGTTCAAGTTAAACCATGCGGCACTATAGCAAAGATCGCACTGTTTAAAAGATCGGCAGCTTTTTAAAACAGAAAATACTGTAAACAGTTCAGGAAGTGCTTTGGTTTATACGCTAAAAGTTTCATAATTAGCCGAAATTTTCCTATTCGTATCTCTGTCTGTGGCAGCAATACATTTATTTAGTTTATTCAAGGTCGTTGTATATGTTGAAACATTTTGGTTTCTCGATTGCATTTTCGATCGTGTGTCTTGGTTTGTCTGCATATTGGGGCTATACCCATGGGCCTGAAGCAGGCCTGCAAACCATGTTCACAGCGCTGACCATCACCGCTATTCTGGCGATTATGGAAGTGTCGTTGTCTTTCGATAACGCGGTTGTCAATGCCTCGGTCCTACGTGGTTGGGATCATTTCTGGAAAATGCTGTTCCTGACGGTCGGTATTCTGATTGCAGTCTTCGGGATGCGCCTGATCTTCCCAGTGGTCATTGTAGCAGTGACTGCAGACCTGGGCTTTATGGAAGTGGTACGTCTGGCCCTGAATGATCCGAAAGAATATTCAGCCCGTCTCATGGCACATCATCCAGAAATTGCAGCTTTTGGTGGGGCATTCCTGTTGATGGTATTCCTGAACTTCTTCCTGGATGAAGAAAAAGACACGCACTGGTTCAGACGGGTAGAACGCCGTCTGTCCAACCTGGCCAATGTGCCGGCGATGTCGGTGTTTATTGCACTGGTGGCCTTGTTAATCATGGCAGCCAATGTCGATGAAGCCAAGCGTCTGGCAGTGACCATGGCCGGGATCTGGGGTATCGTGATTTATATCGGTGTGCAGGTTCTCAGTCATATGCTCGGCGGTGAACCGGAAGTCGATGAAGAAGGCAATGCGATTCGTCATGATGAAAATGGCGTACCGACGGGTGTAGTGAAAGCCGGTATTGGTGGTTTCCTGTATTTAGAAGTCCTGGATGCCTCATTCAGTTTTGATGGCGTGATCGGTGCCTTTGCGATTACCTCAGACGTGGTTATCATTATGCTGGGTCTGGCAATTGGTGCAATCTTTGTCCGTTCCATGACCATTTATCTGGTTGAACAGGGCACATTGGATGCCTATATCTATCTGGAACACGGAGCGCATTATGCGATTGGTGCACTGGCCTTTATTATGATTGCCAGCGGAACCGGTCTGCATGTACCAGAAGTGGTTACCGGTCTGATCGGTGTCGCCTTCATTGTCTGGGCAGTGATCGCTTCAATCCAGTATAAAAAGCGTCAGGCCATCTTGGAAAAATAAAGCGCTGTACCTGATTGAAAAGCGTAGCTCCGGCTGCGCTTTTCATTTTTAGATCGGCATCATCTTTATTTCAAATAAAATTCATGTCTTCTTCCTGAGCTGAATGTCCTATAATCTGGGCTCCAGATTAATTAACCCAATCGCCATAACTTATGATGAATGCTTTAGAACGTCGTTCAACCTTTGCCCTGAGCAGTATTTTTGCACTGCGCATGCTGGGGTTGTTTATGATTATCCCGGTGTTTTCTGTGGCAGGGCAGGCCTATGAACATGCAACGCCTGCACTGATCGGTTTGGCGGTCGGGGTCTATGGGTTGACTCAGGCCTTATTGCAGATTCCATTCAGCCTGATTGCCGACCGCTATAGCCGTAAGCCGCTGGTGGTTTTAGGGCTGCTCTTATTTGCTTTGGGTGGTGCGATTGCCGCCATGTCCGACACCATTTATGGCGTGATTATCGGTCGTGCCATTGCCGGAGGTGGTGCCGTATCTGCGGTGGTGATGGCTTTGCTGGCCGATGTTACCCGTGAAGAAAACCGTATGAAAGCTATGGCCATCATGGGGATGAGTATCGGTCTGTCTTTCGTGGTGGCTTTTAGCCTCGGACCTTGGCTGACTGGTCTGGTGGGCATCTCGGGATTGTTCTGGGTGACGACTATCATGGGTCTGGCCGCGATTGCCATGCTGTTTATGGTGCCCAAAGTGACGCGACATCATAAAAACTTTCAGCAGGGCTATTTGCAGCAGTTAAAACAGGTGCTGAAAATTGCCGATCTGAATCGTCTGCATGTATCGGTGTTTACCTTGCATTTACTGCTCACTGCCATGTTTATTTATGTTCCATCGCAACTGATCGAGTTTGCGGATCTGCCACTTTCCAGTCATGGCTGGGTGTATTTGCCGCTGCTGGTACTGAGTCTGTTTTTTGCTTTTCCAAGTATTATCCTGGCAGAAAAATACCATAAAATGCGCGCGATTTTTCTCGTCGCGATTGCTGGTATTATTCTGGGGCTGATGGTGATGGCCTTTGGTTTTGAATCCAAATATATCTTGTTGATTGGTCTGGGCCTGTTCTTTATTGCCTTTAATGTCATGGAGGCCTTGTTACCTTCCTGGCTGTCGAAGGCGGCACCGATTCAGTCTAAAGCCACTGCAATGGGCGTCAATGCCAGCAGCCAGTTTTTGGGTGCATTTTTTGGCGGGATGATTGGCGGACAGCTGTTGTTGCTGAATAATACTTCCATGGGCTGGAGTATTCTAACCGGGATTGCGATAGTTTGGCTGCTGCTGAGCTTTGGTCTGGCCCAGCCCCGCTATCTGTCATCACTGGTGCTGCGTTTGCCGGAAAGCAGACAAACTGACGAATGGACTTCTCAGCTTTTGGCGATTCGTGGTATTGAAGAGGTCGTGGTGATGTCTGAACAGCAAGTTGCCTATATAAAAGTCGATAAAAAGCAGATTGATGATGCTTCGCGACAACAATTAACGTGCTTGTTGGGTAAAGAGGTAGCCATTTAAGCATAACTCTTATAAAGTAAAATACAGAAATATATAGGAAGTAAACAGCAAATGCGTGGTGTAAATAAAGTCATTTTAGTAGGTACTTTGGGTAAAGATCCGGAAACCAAAACTTTTGCAAATGGTGGCTCTCTGACTCAATTTTCGATCGCAACCAGCGATTCGTGGACAGATAAAAGTACCGGTGAGCGTAAAGAACAAACGGAATGGCACCGGATCGTGTTGCATAACCGTTTAGGTGAAATTGCACAGCAATATCTTCGTAAAGGTTCTAAAGTATATATTGAAGGTTCATTACGTACCCGTCAGTGGACTGATCAAAATGGTCAGGAACGCTATACGACGGAAATCCGTGGTGATCAAATGCAGATGCTGGACTCTAACCGTTCACAAGGCGAGCAGGGCGACAACAGTTTTAACCAGCCACGTTTTAATAACAATAATCAGGCAAATAATAACCAGGGCGGCGGTTATGGCAATAATCCGCAGTCAGGTTACGGCTCTGCGCCACAGCAAGGCGGTTTCAACAACAATCAGGGCAGCGGTTATGGCAATAATAACCCGAGCGGTTTTGCCCCGAAATCCGCACCTGCACCAACAGCAGCGCCTGCAGCAGATTTAGATGATGATCTTCCGTTTTAACTTGATCTAAAACGGTTGCTGGTATAAAGAAATCACCATCCAAAACCCACCCGAATACGGTGGGTTTTTTATATTTCGGAGCATTTTTTGCAGTATGAGTAAGTCCTATCCCTGTCTAAGGGCATGGAATGAGCTGTCTTAAATCGTTATTTAACTTCGTTTAAGCGCCTGGTCCTATATCTGATAAATCAATCAACTGAGCCAAAGTTATAGAAATCTTAAATCTAAAAAAACGATTATTTTTATAAAAACTTACGGTTTTACCTATTCTAAGAAATTCCGTATTCTCTCTATATCGAATGAACAATCTCATCAATATATAGAGGAAAGGTCTCATGAGTTTAATCAATACTGAAATCAAACCATTTAACGCAACTGCTTACCACAATGGTCAATTTGTAGAAGTGTCTGAGCAGGACATGAAAGGCAAATGGTCGGTTGTATTCTTCTATCCTGCTGACTTTACTTTTGTTTGTCCAACAGAATTAGGCGATCTTGCCGATCAGTATGCTGAATTCCAGAAAATGGGCGTGGAAATTTATGGTGTATCAACCGATACACATTTCACCCATAAAGCTTGGCACGATACCTCTGACGTAATTGGTAAAATCCAGTATCCAATGATTGGCGACCCAACCTGGACTTTGGCGAAAAACTTTGAAGTATTGATTGAAGCTGAAGGTCTGGCAGATCGTGGTACTTTCGTGATCGACCCAGAAGGCAAAATCCAGATCGTTGAAATCAATGCCGGTGGTATCGGCCGTGATGCAGCTGAACTGCTGCGTAAAGTGAAAGCGGCACAATATGTACATGCTCATCCAGGTGAAGTATGTCCTGCCAAATGGAAAGAAGGCGAAGCAACTCTTGCTCCTTCAATTGATCTGGTCGGTAAAATCTAATTCGATCAGTTTTGTCCAAGCAAAAAATCCAGCACAAGTTGCTGGATTTTTTATGGTCTGCCCAATATAAAAACGCAAGCTAAATGGTATAGCCCGGATGGCTTTCGGCTTGGGCACGCAAGCCTTCGACCAGATGCTCAATCAGTTTTTCCATCACCAGACGCTGACCTTTGCGTGAGGCATAGACCAGTTGTACAGTTCCCGTATTGGAACACCAGTCAGGCAGCAGATGTACCAGTCGACCAGCTTTAAGGTCTGCTTCCACAGTTAACAAGGGTAGGTCGGCAATACCCAGACCATCCAGTGCAGAATAGTAGACGCCGGCCAGATCATTACTTTTGATGCGGGGCTCTAAGGGAATGTCCATCTGTTCAGGACTGTCGGTACGATGTAGATGCCATTGATAGTGATTTCTTTGGGTGCCTAAAACAATGGTCGGAAAGTCATTGATCTCAGTGGGGTAGTTAATATGGCGATCTTTAAGCAGCTCCGGACTGGCCACTAGACAATGCGTGGTTTTAATCACATCACGGACGACAATACTGGAATCCTCATTGGCTTCAAAGTTGGTACGTATCGCCAGGTCAATCTCATCATGCAGGACATCGACACGCCGGCTGGCAATTTCCATTTCTAGCTGAACCTTGGGATAAGTCTTGAGGAATTCATTCAGCAGACTGCGGATCTGGTAGCGCATCATTACCGAAGGACAACTCAGCTTGACCAGACCTTGTGGTTCACTTTTCTGCTTGAGCAAGACATTGCGGGCGCATTCTACCTGTTGAATCAGCTTTTCACATTCTTCAAAAAACTCCTGGCCCAGCGATGTTACCTTAAAATGTCGGGTTGAACGTTGAATCAGGGTGACATTAAAACGAGCTTCTAATTCTAAAATACGTCGGCTAAGCTTGGACTTGGTGACCCCGGAGATGTCGCTGGCCGCACTGAAACCACCATGCTTGACCACCAGATAAAAATAATAATAGTCATCAAAAGAATGCACTTTTCACCTCAATCGCTCTGTGCTCATACAATTTTTATCATAGGGGAAATCCGAGTCAGGCTAAACTATTTTCACGCCAGATTAATTTAATTGTTCCAGCAAAAAGCGACCCGAAGGCCGCTTTTTTTAGAAATCACCACAGATTATTTCTGTACAGTATTCTGGTTATAGCTATTAATCAGGTTGCGATAGTCAGGAATATGATTGCTGAACAGGCTACCGAGACCTTCGATATCATTACGCCAGTCGCGGTGCAGTTCACAAGCCAGACCAAACCAGGTCATCAGCTGTGCGCCCGCCTGTGACATGCGGTTCCATGCCGCATCACGTGTCAGGTGGTTAAAAGTACCAGATGCATCTGTCACCACAAATACGTCAAATTCTTCTTCAAGTGCAGACAGTGCCGGGAAGGCGACACATACTTCTGTCACCACACCCGCAATGATCAACTGTCTTTTACCGGTGGCTTTTACAGCTTTGACAAAATCTTCATTATCCCAGGCATTAATTTGACCTGGACGGGCAATATAGGGCGCATCCGGGAATAGGTCTTTCAGCTCAGGCACCAGCGGACCATTCGGGCCTTGTTCGAAGCTGGTGGTCAAAATGGTAGGTAAATTAAAATATTTTGCTGCCGCTGCTAGAGCCAATACATTGTTTTTGAATTTATCCGGGTCAATATCACGCACCAGTGACAGCAAGCCGGTCTGATGATCTACAAGTAATACGGCTGCGTTGTCTTTGTCTAAACGTACATAAGGTTTTGCCATTTTTTTATTCCTCTCTATCAAAATTAGCATCCCGCCTTGGATAAAACGAAGGCTATTCCGGGATGTGGTGATTTTTATATTAGAGCTAAAAACAGGACAAAATAAGCCCGAATCTTGGGATAAATAATCTTGAAAATAGGATAATTAAAAATTTAGTCTAAAATTTTAAGTCAATTATATTGAACTGGGGAAGCTCAAGCAGGGATTGTCTTATATATAAGATACTGTATTCCAGTTTAAGACTATCGGTACATCTTGGCCCGGCATAAAATTACTGCATGTTCATCCTATCTTAATAGGAGTTAAAAGATGAAAAAAGTGATTGGTGTTTACCGTAATCAAAACATGCATTGGGTTGGCGATGGCTTTCCGGTAAAAAATTTGTTTTCCTATGACCGTTTAGGTCAGGCGATCAGCCCGTTTTTATTGCTGGATTATGCTTCACCCTACCATTTCGATCCGACCACTGTGCAGCATGGTGTAGGCTCACATCCACATCGCGGTTTTGAAACTGTCACCTTGGCTTATCAGGGTGCAGTCACGCATCAAGATTCAAGCGGCGGCGGTGGCACGATTCAGGCGGGTGATGTGCAGTGGATGACGGCAGGTTCAGGTGTGGTACATGAAGAATTTCATGCTCCGGATTTTGCCAGAGATGGCGGTCTCTTTGAAATGGTGCAGCTCTGGGTCAATCTGCCGGCCAAAGACAAAATGACGCCACCACGTTATCAAGCGATCACTGCCGCCGATATTCCGCGAATTGCAATGGACGAAGAGGCTGGGCATGTCCGGGTGATTGCAGGTGAATTTGCGGGTCATCAAGGTTCTGCCCATACTTTTAGTCCGATCAATGTCTGGGATGGTGAACTGAAAGCGGAACACGAAACCACCTTGCCTATCCCTGCTGGACATAATGCGCTGTTGGTCGTACTGAAGGGTGAACTGGTGGTCAATGCGACCCAGAAAGTCCTGGACAGCTCGATGGTGATGTTTGCCCTGGATGGCGATCCCTCGATTCAGTTACAAGCTTCTCAAGATACCCAGTTTGTGCTACTGACAGGTGAACCACTCAATGAACCGATTCAAGGTTATGGTCCATTTGTAATGAACAGCAAGCAAGAAATTATGCAGGCATTTCAGGATTTTAATCAGGGTAAATTTGGTGAAATCGCGGTACAGACCGAGTAGCACACTCAGGATTGAAACAAAGAAGCCTCTGCTTTCGCAGAGGCTTTTATTTTATAAGGCGCTGTAGTTTCTTGTCGTTTTAAATAATTTACGCATTAACTCATCTTAGTGGAATGTGATGGGTTCATGCTTTTGTTATGCCGGCAATCATACGATTTTTAGGCGTATTTGTCAACCAATGGTTATAAAACTGGTCAATTAAAACATTTGTTTTTAAAGTAATTTTTCTATATAAATTATAAAAAATTGAATGAAATCCTAGATTTGACTGATTTCGAGATAAGGCCGGGAAAACCGGTAAAAGCAAATCTCATTGCCTGAAAAAGCTTTTACGAAAAACATATATTCTGGAAGATTTTAATAACCTGTTTGATTGGCGCATGGTACATAATTTCTGTAGTTTTTCAATGACGGATGATCAGATTGGATATCGCAGTAATTGGTAGTGGCATGGCCGGACTGGCAACAGCCAGAATTCTCCAGGATGCAGGACATCACATCACGATTTTTGAAGCACTTCCAGGTCGCGGCATGGACAGTCATAGCCTTGAATTTGAGGGCGGACTGATTGATGCACCTTTACGTGTGATGAATCCTTATCTGTGGAAAAACACCCTGAGTCTGGCCACGCATCTTGGCATTAAAACCTATCCGGTGCGGACCTATATGGCATGCAGCTGGTTATTTGAAGATAAGACTGAAACTTGGCTGACCACATCGCGTAGCCGTATCGGTAATATTCCAATTATCAATAACCGTAAAGGCCTGCAACAGTATGGCTGGCGTCTGGTTAAAGGTCTGTTGCAGCTCAAAGTTGCCTTGACCAAATTCTTTAAGTCGAAAAATCAGGACATCAGCCTGGCAGAATTTATCAATCGTAACGAGATTGAAGAAGTGTTCTGGCACGGTGCAGTGATGCCGGTGCTGTATACCATTTGTACCTGCAATCCGAAAACTATTGGTGAATGGCCGGCGAAACCGTTATTAATTTTCCTGCGCCAACTGACCGATGGCGATGCTTTATTGCGCCTGCAAGGCGGTACACCAGCGCTGGTCGACAAACTGGTGGAAGGCATTCATATTGAAGACGGTTCAGCGATTACGCTGGTGCAAGAGCAGGGCGATCAGGTCAAAGTCGAAAATGCAGCCGGTTATTCCAAACTGTTTGACCGTGTCATTGTCGCAACACCGACCACCAAAATTGAGCAATTCCTGGATCCAGCCCAGTTTGCCAGCGAAATTGAATTATTGAAAAAATTCAAATTTGAACAGGGCGAACTGGTAATCCATACCGACGCCAGCGTGATGCCGCCAAAACGTAAAGACTGGGCTGTACTCAGCTACATGATGGATCGTAAATTTACCCGTCAGCAATTTACCGTGTGGCTCAACTCGATTGAACCTTCGCTGGTCGGCAAGTCGGCAGTATTCCAGACCTGGCGTCCGGTGACCGAGATTGACCCGAAAAAAGTCATTACCTCAGTCATGCTGACCCGTGCCGTGGTGGATGCCAATACTGTGGCGCTGAACAAGGAATTACAGCAGCGTCATCTGGAAACCAATCGTAAAGTCTTCTTCTGCGGCTCATGGTCATGTGACGGTTTGCCAATTCTGGAATCGGCTGTGACCTCGGCGATGAAGATTGCAGAGATTTTCGGTGCGCCTTTGCCGTTTCAAGGTTTAAAACCTGTAGTTGAGGTTGCTCCGCAACTGGGCTATTAATTGATGCAATGGCTTCAGGCACTGCGTCAGCGTCTTCCTCAGCATAAATATGCCATTCATGCAGCAGTGCTGGGGGATCAGGCGCAATTGTCTTGGAGCAATCTGGGCTACTGGCAGACAGGGCAGCAGGATTATGTCACTGCCTGTCGGACGCTGGCCGATCGGCTCGCAGATGGCGTCAATTTAAATTCAAAAGATAAATTGCTGGATCTGGGCTGTGGTCAGGGTGCAAGTTTGTTGCACTGGCAGCAGCAGTATCAGGTGCAATATCTGGCCGGTGTCGAACTACAAGCAGCGTATGTGGCCAATATCCAGCAGCATTTGCCAGAATTGAATGCCATTTATCAGGCTTCATTCTTGCGTTTAAAGGAATTGCCATTTTCTCAGCGTTTTGATGTGGTGCTGTGTCTGGATGCGGCCTATCACAGCCCGGTTCCGTTACTGCTGGAACAGATCAGCAGTGTTTTAAATTCAAAGGCGCGGATTGGTTTTCACCATCTGGTGTTATCGGAACGCTGGCACAATCTGAATGCCTTGCAACGGCGCAAATATCAGTTTTTATTAAAATCTGCCGATATAAATCTAAAAGAATTAATGTCTGTCGGTGCACTATATGAGTGTCTAGATCGTTTTGAATTTAAAAATATTCAGATTCAGGATTTGTCCGAAGCTGTATTTTCAGGCTTTGCAAATTATGTTGGGCAAACTTTAAATTCAAAACATGCTGCTCAGCATGCTCAAGGTTCAAGCCTGGATCATTTTAAAATTCAAATGACGGCGAAGCTATGCCAGAAATTATATCAGGAAGGGATCGTGAGATATGTGCAGGTAACGGCACAAGCGAAGCACTAGAAACAGCCAGCAATACTTAGCTGAAAACATCAGGCCCAGAAACATCAAAGCCTCACTAAAAAGCGAGGCTAAGATATGGTGCCGGCACACGGATTCGAACTGTGGACCTACTGATTACAAGTCAGTTGCTCTACCAACTGAGCTATGCCGGCATGGTGGGGTGCATTTTACAGACTTTTATTCGCTGCGCAAGCCAAAAAATAACCGTTCAATCTATTTTGACAGGATTTATCATTTTTCGGTTGATGGTATCTAATGTCTTTTCTAAGGCAACATAGAAAGCGCCCATATAAGCAGATATGGGCGAGGATCAATATATAGAGTCTGGTCGTGTTTAAACGCTTAACGGGAATTAGCGGTTTTTTAGAATCCGGTCTAATTCTTGTGCACATTCCTCTAAAGTAAAGGCCATATCAAGCTGCATTTGCGGTTTGAGTTCTTGAGCGAGGCTTCGCCACTGTTCGATGAGTCTCAGAGCTTTTTGGATTTTATGTTTATTGATGTCTTTGGCAATGGTTGGAGTATAACCGCCACGTTTTGCATTTTTGATCTGTTTTGCATAGTTTGCGCTGTTATTCATATTCGCTCTCCGAATAGCAGTGTATCTATTTAGCTTTAAGTTTAAATGGCTCGATCAATCATGTATTTGGTTCTATTTTATAGTTTTTATGCTCCTCTCAATCACTCTATAGGCAACATAACATAGCTTTGATGACAATAGAATTAAGCTATTTTTATGCCAGTTCTAAATTGAACCGAGAAAAGGACAAGAGCTTAAGAAAAATTTAAATATGGCGGATGATCACCCTGCAATAAACCTGTGCCTTGGCATCGCGTGGCTTGCATCATTCTGATGATGGATTGTTCAATTATTCTAAGCAGATGCGAGTTTAAAGTTCAGGCAATAAAAAACCCGAATCATGTGATTCGGGTTTTTAAATTCTGGCGGTGAAAGAGGGATTCGAACCCTCGAAACGCTATAAACGTTTACACACTTTCCAGGCGTGCTCCTTCAGCCACTCGGACACTTCACCATAGGCCGAGGATAATAGCGAAAAAAACCAGCTGTGCCAAGCTGAAACAATTGATTTGCAGAAAAACTTTTAACGTGGTGCTATGATTCGCAAAAATGCTTGTTCAAAAACGAAGACAATATATGCAAAGCACTGCACAAAAAGCAGCTCTCCCGGTGATTACACTGGCTGCGCTTGGGGTCGTTTTCGGAGATATTGGTACCAGTCCGCTGTATGCACTGCGCCAATGCTTCCTCACCGCACATCTCGCCATTAGTGAAGCTTCTGTACTGGGCATCCTGTCGCTGATTTTCTGGTGCATGATGCTCACCATCAGCTTTAAATATGTCACGGTGATCATGCGGGCCGATAACAATGGTGAAGGCGGGATCATGTCATTGCTGGCCCTAAACCTGCGAACCACACGGATTGCCGATCAAAAGAAAATTTTCCTGATTGCCTTGGGTTTTATTGGTGCATCGCTATTCTTTGGTGACGGGATCATTACCCCGGCCATTTCCGTGCTGTCTGCGATCGAAGGCCTAAGTATTGCAACCCCAATTTTCAATCAATGGCTGGTGCCTTTATCCATCGGGATTCTGGCCGGGCTGTTTATGGTGCAGCGGCATGGTACGGCCACCATGGGTAAATTTTTCGGGCCTTTAACCATGCTCTGGTTTCTGTCGATTGGCGGTTTTGGTTTGTGGAGCATTATCCAGACCCCGTCTGTGCTGTGGATGGTCAACCCTTACTGGGCATATCACTTTGTGGTTGATCAGCCCTATGTGGCTTTTCTGACCATGGGAGCAGTAATTCTGACCATGACCGGTGGTGAAGCAATTTATGCCGATATGGGGCATTTTGGCCGTCTGCCGATTCGTCTGGCCTGGTTTATTATTGTCTTGCCGTGTTTATTGCTGAATTATGCCGGACAGGGCGCATTGTTGCTGCGTAGTCCTGAAGCGCTGGCCAATCCTTTCTATATGCTGTTGCCGGACTGGGCCCTGTTCCCGATGATTGGACTGGCCACCGCAGCGGCGGTCATTGCCTCGCAGGCGGTGATTACCGGGGTATTTTCTATGGTCAATCAGGCCATTCAGCTGCGTTATTTGCCGCGTTTATCGGTCAAGCACACTTCGGCAGTCGAACGTGGCCAGATTTATCTGCCCTTTATTAACTGGATGCTGTTTATCTCGGTTTTGATCCTGATTTTACTGTTTGAAAATAGTGCCAATCTGGCCAGTGCTTATGGGGTCGCAGTGACCATGACCATGCTCTGCGGAACCATTCTGATCTCGATTCTGGCCTATGGTTTATGGCGTTGGCCGGTCTGGAAAGTGGCGCTGTTTGCTGTGCCATTTTTGGCACTGGACTTAGTCTTTGTTGCTTCAACTTCTTTAAAAATCACCTCGGGTGGCTGGGTGCCGATTCTGATTGGCGCGGTGCTGTTTACCATTTTGCTGACCTGGAAAGATGGCCGAGCTTTGGTGCTGAGCCGTCTGGAACAGGATGCCTTGCCGATTGATCTGTTTATTAAAAGTATTTCAATGGGAGAAGGTACCAAGTTTGTGCCGGGTGAGGCCATTTTCCTGACCGGTACACCGAACATTGTCCCGCATGCCATGTTGCATAATATAAAACACAACAAGGTCTTACATGAACGCAATATCATGCTCACGGTGATTACCCGGGATGTACCATTTGTAGACAGTCAGGATCGGGTTGAGCTGGAAAAGCTGAGCGAGCATTTTTATCGGGTATTTATTTATTATGGCTTCAAGGATCAGCCCAATATTCCGCAAGCCTTGCAACAGGCCTATCAAAAATGGAATTTTGAATATGACCTGATGCAGATCAGTTTCTTTATCTCACGGGAGCGGATTATGCATACTGTCGGGGAGGGCATGGCGCCATGGCGGGAAAAACTGTTTATCTCCATGCAGCGTAATACCAGTCCGGTCAGTGACTTTTATCAGATTCCGCCAAACCGTGTGGTTGAGCTGGGTACCCAGATTCAGATGTAAGCAATAAAAAAACCAGAGTTCGACTCTGGTTTTTTTAAGGGAGAATACAATAAAAATTAAATGAGTATTTTAGCTTATTGCTCAGGTTCTACTGCAGCTGGCATTTCCGGTGCTGCATTTACCGGCTCTTCCATCAGAACCGCTTCAGCATTGGCCTGAGCTGCAACTTCCGCTTGTTCATTCATGGCACTGGCTTCAGGTACAGCGGCTTGCTGTTGCTCTTCAAGCATCGTCTGCTGTTGCGGCTCAGTCATAGAAGTAGTGGCTTCTACTTCGGTATTGTTGCCGGGTTCAGTCAGATTGGCCGGCATTTCTGATTCATTCATGCCTGGTTCTGCCACCGGTGGTTGTGGAGATACCATCTCTGCATTGCCTGGGGCCTGCATCATGGACGGATCATTTGGAATCGCTGGCTGTGGCGCTGCGGTACGCGGATCGACCAGGCGCACTTGACCAGAGTTGACAAGAGTTTCCAAAGACGCTTGCTGACCATTTACCGTGGTAGTAATTTTAGCTTTAGACAAGCTTTCAAGTGTTTCACCCGGTTGAACCGGTGGCTCGGCAAATGCACCTGCACTAATTACACCTGTGAATAATCCTAAACCTAATATTTTAGTGAGTTTGGAATTCATAATTGACACCACTGCTAATAATTGTATGAACTGGAATAGGCGGTTAGCTTTACACACTCATCCGGCAACACCAATTAAAGCTACTCAAAGACTGCGAAACCTCATTTAAAAAGAAATAAAAAATAGACAGTTTGTTACAACTCTCGGGGTTTTTAGGCCAGTATTGTTCATTTGCTAAGCGAATGGCGGGGCCAGGATATACTTCATATATAGAGCTTGTTAAGCTCGGAAAAAGTCGGCATTGATCTAAAAAGTACGTGTAATAATGACCAAGAAGCAGCGTAAATCCAAGAACTCTTTTTTTCAGTTTTTAAATGAGAATAGTATTAAAGTCATCCTCGGCGTGGTGGCTTCGAGTAGTTTTGCCATTGCCTTTGGTCAGGAAAGAATCAGTCAATGGGTGTCTCTGTCTGCTTCATCCGATTCTGCCTGTCTGGCACAGTTTTATCGGGATGTACCGCCATATCTGATGAAAGACAGCCTGAAAAAAGACAGTTATTCACTGTGCTTCAATGGCTTTAATGTCGGTTATTCCGGAGTATCTAAAACACCGCTTTGGGTCGCCGAGGCACTGACCCCGGCACGTTTAAGCCAGAAAATTCCGCGTGAAGATAATTTTCATGAAGAAACCCAGGTCAAACCCGCACATCGGGCGACGCTGGCCGATTATCGTGGTTCAGGTTATGACCGGGGCCATATGGCGCCAAATGCCGACATGCCGAACAAGGCGGCACAGTCTGACAGTTTCTCGCTGGCCAATATGGTGCCACAAGCACCGAAAAACAATCAGCAGGTCTGGCGTGAGCTGGAAGAAGCCACCCGTGCTATTGTCACCAAACAGAAGCAGGATGTCTATGTCGTTACCGGGCCGGTATTTGCTGCGAAAAAGTTAAAGACCATTGGCAATGGGGTGATTGTCCCTACCGCGGTGTATAAGGCAGTTTATATGCCGAAAACCGGTGCGATTGGTGCCTATTATGCGCCGAATGATAATTCGCTCAAAGTGCGTGTTGTCAGTGTCTGTTATCTGGAAGAACAGCTCGGTATTAACCTGTTTCCGCAACTGACTGAAGAACAGAAACGCAATACCTATAAGCTGCCCCTTACAGCCAAGGCAGTCAAAGCCAATCAGAAAATCGAATATTCCAACTGGGATGCAGAAAGCCAGTGTGCCGAGGAAGTTCCTAAAGAAAAGCTGCAGGCAGTGCAAGCTGAGTTTAAATCTTCAGGTTCAGGCAGCCCGACCTCCTCAGCGACTGGCGGAGCGATAGATAGCGATACGCAAAATACAATTGTAAAACAGCTGATAGATGCGCTATTGCAATATATTCTGCAGTTATTGAAATAAGCTTGCTGAAAAAATCGAGATTCGGGTAGCATGGATCTCACCGCATCATTGAACAATAACAACGACAGGTGGAGACGATATGTTTAAAGCGTTTGAAAATGGCAGTGAATCCCATGCGATTCATGATCTGACCCTGGAAAATGATCTGGACTGCGTCAGCCTGTACGGAAACTTACAAATCACCAAGGATCAGGAAGGTCTTAAGGCCGCCAAGGCGTTGCAGGCTTTTGTAAATGATGTGGTGCAGCAACTGGAAAATACCGCCGATCTGCCAGAAAAGCTGCAACGTGACGATCTGGACGAAATCGAAAATCCATTTTTATAAAAAATTTTAGTATTTTTGCAGATGTTGCATCTGCAACAGGATGAACAGCCCAATATCGCGATTGGGCTTTTTACTGTTTGCCGTTTTAGTCTGGCAGTCTCTCAAGTGAGTCAAACCTTAGGCCATGAATACATGGTGCTAGACCGGGCGGGTCAAAGATTCCAAACGCCATTGTTGGGGTGTCAGCTGGGTCCATTGCTTGAATGCCCGCTGAAATGCACTCTGCTCGGAATAACCGAGCAGCATGGAAATTTCCTGTAAGCTCAGGTGCGGGTCTTTCAGATATTGCATCGCCATCATGCAGCGGATTTCCTGCATACGCTGCTGATAGGTTTTGCCCTGTTTTTGCAAATGCCGTTGTAATTGCCGTACAGAAAACTGCATTTGCTGGGCAATATGCTCGATCTGAAACAGGTTTTTTTGCAGGCCCACCAGAATGGCCTGCTGCAACTGCTGGTCAACCTGACTGGAATGGGGGAATTTTTCCAGTAAGGCTTCGGCCTGTTGCTGCAATAGCTTCTGCAAGGTCTGATCTCCCTGCTTGAGGGGCTTAGACAGTTCGCTGACAGGCATTAACACCTGGTTTTTGGCCTGGCCAAAACGGACTTTACAGCGGAAATACTGTTCATACAGGGCAATATTTCTGGGCATGGAATGCTGAAAATGTACCTCATGCAGA
Source organism: Acinetobacter sp. KH_038 (assembly GCF_057839405.1). Classification (NCBI taxonomy): domain Bacteria; kingdom Pseudomonadati; phylum Pseudomonadota; class Gammaproteobacteria; order Moraxellales; family Moraxellaceae; genus Acinetobacter; species Acinetobacter sp. KH_038. The sequence continues at coordinate 198,434 of NZ_CM174489.1, forward strand.
TGTAGATGACTGCTATCCAGAATATTCGCTTTAACAAATTCAATCATCAGTGCAATGGCGATTTCATCGGTCAGCTGGGTACTCATCTTGAAAGGAACTTCTCCCCAGGCAATCGAAAGATAGTCTCCTTCATGCTGGATCTGCAGGGCACTGCCATCATAAATCAGACGATGGTAAGCATGATAGCGCATGAAGGCCTCACCCAGCGTATCGCTGGAAAGTGCCAGATAGCCAATAATGCCAAGGTGTTTGGTTTCGACCAGTTGGGCAATTTCCAGTCCTAGCGCTGGCCGTTGTAACTGTTGATCGAGTGTGGTCAGCAGCTCGCGCCACAGGACGAAATCAAAGCGTTCCAGGTTTTGTATGGCCAATAACTTCTCAGGGACCTCGAGCTGTTTCAGCTGATAATAGTCCAAAAGTAAATGTCCTAAACCACCGTATATCGAGCCTACGTAGTTTTTTAGAACCAGCATTTTTAATTCTTTTATTTTGTCGTATTTTGTCAATCATATTGAATATTTTGGTCAATATCTAGCCTTTTGTTTAGCCTATATTAAAAATAGGCCAAGAGGGAAAAGATCATGTGGAAAGGTTTTCTGGCAGGATTAGTCGTTGCCAACGGATTTGAATGGTTTGCGCATAAATATGTATTACACGGGATTCATCGCCAGGGACAGAGCCGCTATAGTCCGGTGCCTGAGAGTATGCGCTCACATTGGCAGCATCACCGGATTGTGCGCAAGACCGAATTTTCCGACTTTGGCTATGTAGAAGGGCTGGATAACTGGCGAACCCGCAATGAAATTGCTTCTCTTGCCGTTGTCGCGACCGTGTTTGGGCTGAGTTTTTATCCTTTTTCCAAAGGCATGTCACTGGCCGCCCTGTACAGTGCAGGTAACTATTATTATCTGCATCGGCGGGCTCATCTGGAACCGGAATGGGCGAAAAACAAGCTGCCCTGGCATTATGACCATCACATGAACAGCAATCAGGATGCCAACTGGTGTGTGACCAAGCCCTGGTTTGATTACCTGCTGGGTACCCGGGTGATTTCCTCTGCAGATCTACAGGAACAGAACCCTTTAGGTATGGTCCTGCCTGCACCCATAGCGAAAAAACTGAATAGTTGGGCAGCGCGCTATTGTCCGGCCACATGGGCACATACTCCGGCTAAAACAGCGCAAAACACTGCGACTCATCATTTAAATATGCCAGTAAATGGCTAAAAACCGGTTGTTGTCGTGATTTGTCAATAAAATACACTTGTATTGTCAATATTCTGCTGTTTATTTGCCCTATATTCACTGCTGTCGGTGAGTGAAGCCTCATACTGGAGTGTGTGGTGTAATAAGTTATTTTGAATACCAAGTGCTGTAGTCTTTTCTTGGTTTTACAGGGAGTCGAAAGACTCCTTTTTTTTGTCCATATTTGCCTGATTTGTTTTATCTGAGACATAAAAAAAGAGTGTTTATAAAAACACTCTTTAATTGAATCATCATCTAAAATAATTTAGAGGCGCATTTCAATGCCTTGGGCTGCCATATAGGCTTTGGCTTCCGGAATGGTGTGCTGGCCAAAGTGGAAAATTGACGCTGCCAGTACTGCATCGGCACCGCCATGAATAATGCCATCGGCCAAATGCTGTAACGTTCCCACACCGCCAGAAGCAATCGTTGGTACGGTGACCCGGTCATTGATGGCACGCATCAGGGCAATGTCATAGCCGGCTTTGGTGCCATCGGCATCCATCGAGGTAATCAGCAATTCACCTGCGCCGTAATTGGCCATTTGTTCTGCCCATTCCAAGGCATCAATTCCGGTCGGCTTGCGGCCGCCATGGGTGAAAATTTCCCATTTGTCTTCACCGGTTTTCTTGGCATCAATTGCGACCACGATGCACTGTGCACCAAAACGTTGAGATGCTTCCTGGACAAACTCAGGATTAAATACTGCAGCAGAGTTAATGCTGACTTTATCTGCACCGGCATTGAGCAGTAAACGGATATCTTCGACTTTACGTACACCGCCACCGACGGTGAGAGGCACGAAAACGGATTCGGCCATACGTTCTACGGTACGGTAAGTGGTATCGCGTCCATGATGTGTAGCGGTAATATCAAGGAAAGTAATTTCATCGGCACCCTGTTCATTATAACGGCGCGCCACTTCAACCGGGTCACCCGCATCACGAATATCAAGGAACTGGACACCCTTGACCACGCGGCCGTTATCCACGTCCAGACAAGGAATAATACGTTTAGCTAGCATAAATTTTTCCAATTATTACAGCCGATTATGAAACTCACCCACGCAAGCGCTACACCTTGGCAGATGGAAACGGTATTCTAGCAAAATTATGTAAGTTTTTTCGCAGGTTTTCTATGTCGGTTTATACCACTTTGACTTTAAAGGAAGTTCAGGATTTTGCAGCGCCTTATGGTTTAAAGGCAATTGACCTGATTCCGATTCAAGGCGGTATTCAAAATACCAACTATTTTCTGGTCTGCGAAGATGCGCAATATGTGCTGACCGTATTTGAAGATATGGATGAACAGGCCGCCGGTGAGATGGTGCCGGTACTAGAGCATTTAGGTCAGGCCGGTGTGGCCGTTCCGGTACCGTTATCACATTCAGGCAAAGCCATTCACAGCATTAAAGATAAACCGGCACAGATTGCACCACGTATGCTGGGTGAACATCCGATGCCATCGACCGTGGCACAAGCTGCAGCGATTGCCGTAGCGCAGGCGAAAATGCACGTGGCACTGCAAGACTTCCAGCTAGAGCGTAATTTCGTGCGCGACCATGCCTATTGGCTGGCAGTTTCCAAAGAGATCAAACCGAGTTTAAGTCCGGCCGACAAGGCCTTGCTGGCTAAGCTTTTAGGCCTGTATGAGGCTTTAACCGCAGTCTATCCTGACCGTCCACGTGGTTTTATTCATTCCGACCTGTTCCGCGACAATACCTTGTTTGAGGGCGATCAGCTGAATGGCATTCTGGATTTTTATGAACTGAATAAAGATGAACTGCTGTTTGATATTGCCATTACCTTGAATGACTTCTGCACTGATTATCCAGCGCTAAGCTTGAATGAAGAACGTGCAGTTGCTTTTTTAAATGCTTATGAAACTATCCGTCCCTTAACCCATGATGAAAAGGCCTGTCTGGAACTGTATCTGGCCATGGCCGCAGGGCGTTTCTGGATGATGCGTTTACAGGTGGCTCAGCGGAATGCGGCACTGGGTCGTACTGGTGAAGATATTTTGCAAAAAAATCCGGATGAAATGCGCAATATGTTGATTGAACGACTAAAATTCGTCACAGCTTAAGTATTCACATACAACAGGATAAAAAAATGCGTGATCAGGGACGTTTAGTGGAGTGGTTTGATGACAAGGGTTATGGCTTTATTCAACCGATTGATCCGGCCAAAGATCGCGTATTTCTGCATATCAAGGACTTTGCCAAGCAGGGGCCCCGTCCGATTGTCGGCTGTGCCCTGGATTATCTGGTCATTCTGGATGAGCGCGGACGTTATCGTGCGCAGCAGGTTATGTATCTGAAGGCATCACAAACCAAAACCTCTCAGGCCAAGCTCAAACCGTCCAAGCCACAGCAGGCACAGAAATTACAAGCAATGCAGATTGCCTGTGTGGTGTATATCCTGTTTCTAAGCGCTTTAACCCTGGGCGGGCTGCTTAGTGGACTGGTGTTATTGCTGGTCAGTCTGATGAATGCGCTCAGCTACTGGCTCTATGCACAAGACAAGGAAGCGGCCCAGCTGGGTAATCGCCGTATTCCGGAAAATACCCTGCATCTGCTGGCTTTTTTAGGTGGCTGGCCGGCAGCCTGGCTGGCACAGCAAAAACTGCGACATAAAACACAAAAACAACCATTCCGGCAGATATATTTTTGTACTATAGCCTTTAACATCATTTTGATTCTATGGCTAATTTCCCCATTTAACAGTTTAAATATTTAGGGGGAGCATCAGGAGGGGACGTGAACTATTCCATTGATAAAGACCCAAACCGCACACTGACTTTCGCACTCTACATCTTATATATTGTGGCCATTTTTAGCGCTGGCCTGTTGGCCATCGTGGCATTGATCATTAACTACGTCAAACGTGGCGATGTACGCGGTTCAATTTTTGAAAGTCATTTCACCTGGCAGATCCGCAGTTTCTGGTGGTATCTGGTCTGGAATGTCATCGCCTTTATTCCATTCTTGTTTCTGTTTTTTACCGGCGAAGACCCGAACCTGTTTGCAGGTGTGGCCTTTGGCGCATCCGCTTTCTGCTTGCTGGTGGTGTTTCTGGCCTGGGTCTGGATTGTATATCGCGCAATTCGCGGCATGATGCGTTTGAATGACAACCGGCCAATGTACACAAAATAATTTTAGTCCTCTTTTCTCAGGCAAAAAAATCCCCCTTGATTAAAGGGGGACTGAGAAGTCAGGAAAGATCTTGCTTGAATTCTTCTGCTCGGTTTTTTCTTAAAAACTTTGGTTTCCATTCACTGGCGATCACGCCCAGTACCACCATCAATCCACCCAGTAGCGCCAGCGCCGGCAGACGTTCTCCTGCAAGTCGGCCGAAAAGTGCAGCCCATACCGGTTCACCGGCGTAGATAATCGCGGCTTGAGAAGGCTCTACCATGCGCTGCGCCCAGTTCATGACCAGCTGAATCAGGGCACTGGCCATGCCTAAACCGACCAGAATTCCTGCCAGATGCCAGTGAAATTCAGGCAACTGGGATTCACCGAAAACAGGTGCGATCAGAAAACAGAACAAGGCCGCAAAAATCAGTTGCAGCACCGTGACCCGACGTACATTGACCTGCTGGGCAAAATGGCTGATCAGAATAATCTCCAGTGCAATGGCAATCGAACCGAGCAGGGTTAAGGCTTGTCCAAAACTGAGCTGAATGCCAGCAAAACCATTGCCGGTCAAAAATACCAGTCCTATAAACGCAAGCAGCGCTCCGATCCAGGTCATCACCTGCGGTTTTTTGCCAAACAGCAGCCAGAGCAGAATCGGCACCAGCGGAACATACAGGGCGGTTAAAAAAGCCGATTCACTGCTACTGATGGTCTGTAAGCCCACGGTCTGGGTGCCGTATCCAAAGGCGATCATCATTCCGATCATTGCACCGGCAAAAACTTCTTTCAGGGTCATGCCAGTCAGGGATTTGAACGAGATCAGGGTTATGGCAATAGCGGCCGCAGCAAAACGCAGACCGACAAACATAAGCGGGCTGCTAAAATTCAGTCCGTACTGTACGGTAATAAAACTGCCGCCCCAGATCAGGGTAATCAGGATCAAGGCGAATTGTGGAAATCTGGCCTTCAGGGCAGAAGAGCGAAAGCTGGAAGTGAGGGTCGGCATGTCAGGAGATCGGAAAATTTAAAAAATAAAAAAGAGGTCCGAAGACCTCTTTTACAGCAGACTTAATTATAGCGCCTGTTGTTCATCTAGCAATAACTGTGCTTCACGTAAGCTTAAGGTGCCTTCATAAATGGCACGACCGGTAATGGCACCCAGAATGCCTGGCTGGTCTTTCAGGTTACGTACGTCATCCATATTGGTTACGCCGCCTGAAGCGATCACAGGTAAACCTGAATATTGTGCCAGGTTCACGGTCTGCTCAATATTCACACCCTGCATCATGCCATCACGTGCAATGTCGGTATAGACAATGCTCGACACGCCTGCATCGGCAAAACGCTTGGCCAGATCGGTCGCTTTGACGTCAGTGACATTGGCCCAGCCATCGGTTGCGACCATGCCATTCATGGCATCAATGCCGACAATGATATGACCTGCGAATTTTTTGCATGCTTCCTCAACAAATTCAGGATCCTGAACTGCCTTGGTACCAATAATCACAAAAGATACGCCCGCTTGCAGATAATGCTCGATGGTTTCCATGGAACGGATACCACCGCCAATCTGGATTGGCAAGTCTGGCTGAGCTTTGGCAATCGCTTCAACCACTGGCTTATGGATAGGCGTACCTGCAAAAGCACCGTTTAAATCCACTAAATGCAAGCGGCGAGCGCCTTCATTTACCCAATGCTGTGCTGTTGCGACCGGATCGTCAGAAAATACGGTATCGTCTTCCATACGACCTTGCTTTAAACGGACACATTTGCCATCTTTCAGGTCAATTGCAGGGATGATCAGCATGCTTTCGCTCCTTGCTTAATCTTTAGAATGAATTTCAGTGGCTTCATCTTAGCAAATAAAGTCGAAATTTCTAACTCTTAAACAGTATCAATAAAGAAAACCTGTCCGGAGACAGGTCTTAGTCAGGTAATTTATTTTCATCATTTTAATGATTCAGCAACTGCGCATGCGATCTGCTGTATTTTCATCGTCACACTGATTAGACATAGCTATAAGTTTGAGACAGATGCTCCAGTGAATTGACCTGGCCCAGCTGCGCTCCCAGATCATAAAGCCCTTGATTCACGGCACTGACAGTTTCACCCACTAAACCGACCACCGCACCTGCAACTGGCAGGCTGCCCGCGACATCCGTAACCGGAGCAAGATCATTGAGCAGGGCATCGACTGTACCGGATATATCCTGAATCACGCCGCCAACACTGGCGACCGGATTTTCTAAGGTACTGTTCAGCAGCTCTAGCGGGTTGATCGCTGCGACATACTGTCCGGTTTCATCGATCAGACCACTCAGATTGCTGCCAGTTTGCCCAACTGCCGTCACCACATCGCCCAGTAACGGTAAGTTAGCCAATGGGGTGGTGAGTGGGGCCGTAGTCGCAAGCACGCTGTCCAGAATATCCGATACCCCCCCTAAACTCTGACCCAGCAGATCAGTTGTACCATTCAAGGCAGTATTAACACCGCCGCTTAGGTCTCCTGCAATCCACTGATCCGAGATGGCATGCACACCTTCACTGACACCGCTGACCAGGCCGGTGCTGACATTCAGGACGGTCGACAGCAGATCTCCCACAACAGGCAGTGTGCCGAGCTGATCGCTAACAGGCGCAGTCAGATCCGATACGGTTGATACCACCTCATCGACCACTGTAATCACGGTTTTAGTCAGCACCCCGAGTGCTGTGGTAATACCTTGCAGTGCCAGACTCAGCACGCCACTGATTTTTCCACTCAATAAACCGAACATCTGTATTTACCCTCTAAAAAATACACATCCTGACCGGATGATGAATAAGATGACTCATGTTTTAGCAAAATTTTTACGAAAAAACAGATCTGAAAAACTGTAAATAAATCATGAACAATAAACAAATTAAGAAAAAATTGAATATATTCAAATTGCTAAAGATAAAAATAGTTTTTGTTTTAAAATGTAAATAAAATCAGTAGATTAATTTGAATTTAATGGTGCTTTTTTCTGATTGCTGCTTCAAGCTTGGGCATAAATCCATCTGAATCTCGGTTTCAAGTGAACCAAGAGACTAAAATCCGACAGATTCACTTGGATTTAATAGGTGAGTGCTTGAAATATTGCCAGTTTTTGGAGCAGAATTTGATTTACACAAAGTTACAATATGAGGGGTAAGCCAAAAATTTTAAGCCCTGGATGATTGGCGTAAACGTAATTTTAGTGAGGTATTTGGAATCTCTTTGGGGAGCAGATTACGGCGCAGCAATTCTTCAAATACCAGTACTGGCGCATAGGCATCTGCGGCTGCATAGTCAATCTGGGCAGGCGTTAAATTCTTGCTGGCCCAATTTGAGGTGCTAATCCGTTTTGATTTAGGAAAATTCACTTGAAATAGCAAGGCCATGGCATTTTTCAGTCCGACCGGATTTTTTAGGCCAAAATCACCGAAGCATTTCGATAGCTCAATCACGCTATTCAGTTCAATGCCTTTTTTACGGAACAGGTGCGCATCATTTTTCAGCCCGAAACCGACCTTGATCTGGTCGCGACTGGCAAAAATTGGCGCAAGAAAAGCCCAGATGGCCGGATTCATTTGAAATAAATAGGCCTGGTTTAAAGTCGCCAGCTGAATCAGATGTGGCCCGGTCGAGACTTCACCGACCCTAAAGGTTGGCTTGGATTCAGAATCAAAACCCAGAACGGCACAGCTTTTCAGCTCCTGTTCCAGACTCAGGCAATGTTCCAGACTGTTAATCACCTGAATCTGCTGCACTGGAAGATTTTGAAATACTGGAAAGGCCTGAATCTGTTCTTTGCTCGGCAGTATTGTCGGCGGGAGCGCTTGCATAAGCATCAATAGTTCACTGGGTTTGGGAACTCAGCTTAATGGCTTTTCTGTGTTTAGGCAAAAATAAAGCCCATATCATATGAGCTTTATGCAGCGTTTAAAAAGAATTAATCAGCAGGCTGAATACTGGTGTGTATGTGTTTGTGTTGAATATGCGTCACATAGTCTTGATAGGCCGGAAGTACAATGGCAGCCAGAATTGCCATGGGGAAAATTAAAAAATAAATTCCCCCCAAAACCTTTTCCCATCCTCGGGTGCTACGTTGAGGGCCGTACAGGTTGATGCAGTCATCTCCTTTGGCAAAAATCAAGTACAGCATAAAGAACAGATTGATGATCGGAACGAAAATAAGGATGGATAACCAGCCGGTATGATTGCGGTCATGCAGGCGGCGGATCGTAAAAACAAAACTAAAATAAAACATCACCAGATAAGCGATGCCCATAATTACAGCTGCAACCAAAGATGAGCTGGCGAGCGCAGAAGAGTCTGTGAATAACCCGGGTGACAATGCTGCAAGCATGACAGTCAGGATCAGGACTGCAAAAATCATCAGCATGTTCCAGCCTAAATAAGACAGGCGACCAAAACGTCCACGCGGACTGAAGGCTGACTCACTCTCTGAATAGCTTCGATTCATTTTTTTATTCCCCAGAAAATTAATTATTATTTGAATATCAAGTTTTGTTTGATAATTATAACAATTAAATAGCGCAAAAAACAGTCAGATTTATCTTTGTCTAGTGAACTGCGCGTACAAAAAAGCCCGCAATTTGCGAGCTTTTCGGGGCAGAAGGGAAATCAGATTTTCCAGTCCACAAAGTTTTTCAATAACTGTAAACCGGCAGTATGACTTTTTTCCGGATGGAACTGGGTCGCAAACAGGTTTTCTTTATGAATTGCGGTACAGAACTCGATGCCATAAGTACAGCTGGCGGCTACCAGTGCTGCATCTTTTGGCTCTACATAGTAGCTATGCACGAAGTAGAAACGCGCATCCTGTTCGATGTTGTTCCACATCGGATGGTCCGGATCGGCCTGATGCACCTGATTCCAGCCCATATGCGGCACTTTCAGGCCGGCCATTTCCGGGAAATGCTTCACTGCACCTTCGAAGATACCCAGCGCATCTGCACCGCCATTCTCTTCAGAATGCTGCATCAAGGCCTGCATACCAACGCAGATCGCCAGTACCGGTTTGTTAAACACCGCGTTACGCACGACATCATCAATTCCGGCTTCATGCATGCCTTGCATGCAGTCACGCATGGCACCGACACCCGGAAAGACAATCTTGTCTGCTTGCGCAATCAGTTTGGGATCATTGGTGACATCAACCGTGGCACCGACATGTTCTAATGCTTTTGCCGCAGAGTGCAAATTTCCCATGCCATAATCAAGAAGGGCAATACGGGTCATTACAGCGTACCTTTGGTTGAAGCAACCGTATTGGCAGCACGTGGATCCACTTCACAGGCCATACGCAGCGCACGGGCAAAGGCTTTAAAGACACTTTCAATCTGGTGATGGCTGTTTTTGCCTTTCAGGTTGTCGATATGCACCGTCATCAAGGAATGGTTGACAAAGCCCTGGAAGAATTCAGAGAATAAGTCCACATCAAAACGGCCAATCATGGCGCGGGTAAATGGAATATCCATGAACAAGCCCGGACGACCAGACAGATCCACAACCACGCGGCTTAAAGATTCATCGAGTGGCGCATAGAAATGACCATAGCGTTTCAGGCCTTTTTTGTCGCCCAGTGCCTGTGCAAATGCCTGACCCAGCGTAATGCCACAGTCTTCTACAGTATGATGGTCGTCGATTTCCAGATCGCCCTCACAATGAATATCAATATCAAACAGGCCATGACGCTTGATTTGATCAATCATATGATCTAAAAATGGAATACCCGTGTTCAAGGTGCCTTGACCAGTACCGTCGAGGTTCAAACGAACCCGAATTTTGGTTTCGTTGGTATTTCTTACCACTTCACTGATACGATCTGTCATAGACACGTTCCTCAAATACGTCAAAATGATTGATGTAGAAAATATTTTTCGCCGTGACGAAGTCACCGCATATTAGATTGCTCAGGAGGGTTTATCAATGCCTATTACCGTACATGCTTATACTTCTTTAGAAAATGACGAAGTGCGCAGCCAGCTTGAGCGACTGTATGACACTAGCCCTGAATTTAGCGATGGGGCAGATGCCATGGAACAACTAGAGCAAAACCTTGCACAGTATACCTCAGTTTATAGCGCAGAATTTAATAGCAAGATTATTGGGGCCATCTGGTGCACCGGACAGGGTGAAAGCCGGATTCTGGAAAATATCGTGGTGCATCCGGCCAACCGTGGTCGCGGGGTCGCAGAAAGGCTGGTCAGTGAAGTCTGCCGGATGGAAGAAGAAAAAGGCGTGAAGAATTTTGTGCCAGGCTGTGGTGCGATTCATCGCTGTCTGGCCAATCTGGAAAAAATCTAGAGATAGAGCAACTATTAGCAGCCTTCGGGCTGCCTTTTTATGTAAATAACATTTTGAATGTGTTTTATTGCTCAGCTCTTTGGTAAAAACTGTTTAATTTATGATGCAAATTGGCTCGGTTTGTTGGAAAAGTAAACATTTGATGAAAAATATTCTTTCCGCTCTTGACGATTTAGAGCTGAAACTGTTTAATACGCGACATCGGCGTGATAGCTCAGTAGGTAGAGCAACGGATTGAAAATCCGTGTGTCCCCAGTTCGATCCTGGGTCTCGCCACCATATTCAAAACATTTTAAAGTTTTCAATCCCTGATCCCATCAGGGATTTTTTTTAGGCCAAAAATCAGCCACTCAAATATTTTTTTCATAATTTTGATTGACTAATGAGGCCAGATACGGCTTAATACACCGCATCGGCGTGATAGCTCAGTAGGTAGAGCAACGGATTGAAAATCCGTGTGTCCCCAGTTCGATCCTGGGTCTCGCCACCATATTCGAAAAAACCTCAAACCTTGTTTGAGGTTTTTTTTCGTCTGATGCAAAGTCAGATCAGCTTTAAATCGATATTTTCTCATCCTCCTGGCTGCATTCTTTACTATTTTTTTCCTTCTCTTTATTCATCCTGACCGTTTATCAAACTTAACAATAAGGGCTTGTATTACTTGTAAGCTGTAAATCTGAAACTTTCCCGATTGTCCACATGAGGGCTAAATCATGAATCTCCTCCAAGTGCTTGCCTCTGGTCTGCTCCCGGCCTGTGCTGCCTTGATAGTTCCTGTACTGAGTCATGCGACACCTGATGCTGCTTCCGAGCCGGTAGTATTGCCGACCCTGACAGTCATGGCCGAGCCGGAACTGCGCGCCGTGACTGAAAAAATGTTGCCTTATCAGGAACAGAACAGCCAGCGTAAGGCCCTGCAAATGCGCCTGATGAAAATTGAACGTGAAATTCAAGCCTATAGCGTAGATGGTGACATCGTCGCGAATATTGATGCAATGCGTGCGCCGGTCGATCCTGATCTGGACAGCCTGCCGGTGGTCTTCCGCGAATATGTACTGGCAGTGGCACAGGGTTTACAGTCTTCTGACCCCAGAAATGGTGTCTATGTACTGTTGCAACCGTTTGGCATTAACCGGGATGCTACCAATGTGCAGATCGTACGCGAGCAATTTGATCCGAACCGGCTGGAGCTGAGCCTGCCATTCAATAGCAGATAACCATTGCTGCTGGCTGCCTGGTTGAGCAAGCTCAGGTATTGGCATGCTGGTGATGTTAAGGTCGGCACGCAGCAGGGTGAGGGCTGCACTCCTTTTCGGGTGGAAGGATTGTGAGCTAAACACGGCATAGCATGAGAAAAATCAAATATCTTGAATTGCGTCTAAAAAATAAGCATAGTGTACATAATCAACAAGATCTGACCTGCAGAGCTGGAGCGTGTACATGCCGCGTGTTTTTATAATTATAGCCGGTGTTACGCTGGCGATTTTTATTGGGCTATTTTATCAATATTCTGTCCAACAAAAACATCAGGCTGAACTGCTCGAATATGAAACCGTACTGGAAGAAAAAACCCAGGCCATTGTGCAGCAAGCGCAGGACTGGTCGACCCCGATTCAGCTTGAGCTTGAAGATGAACGTCTGGATGGGGATCATGCCATCATGGCAGAATTTTTATTAACACAGATGCGAGACAGCGCCGAGGAACGTAATCAGTATCTGCGTGATTTGAAAGCGGCGAACTGGCCGAATTTTCTGAATATTGACCGGCTGGCTCAGGATCAGACGCAGGGCTATAAAGATACTGAGGCCATGTTGAAACAGGTGCACCAGATTGTAAAAGCGTATGAACAGCAAATTCAGCAACGCGAGCAACAGCAGCTACAACAAGTCAAACAGCTGGACATCAAAAACCGTTATCGCCAGCAACTGGCAGACAACCTGAAAGCCGATCAACAGCAAAGCAATGCCCATGCGATTTTTGCAATTGAAAAGCAAAGCCTGGCCAGAGCAGATGCCTTATTTGCAATATTGAAAAACAACAAATGGCAAAAGAAAAATAAAACTTTTATGTTCTATGAAGATAAAGCAGTGAAAGAGTTCAATGCGCTCTATAAGGAAATGCTGGATCTGAATAAACAGATGCAACAGATTGCGAGTGCCAACCAGAAAGCGGTTGAAAACAAGTTATAGCCGTCTACGATCACAGGATTGCCATCAGACTGTCATCTGCTGTTCAAACTCGGTGCTTAGATTGAATGTGTCGCACAGATCACGACATAACATTTAAGCAGGTGAGTCATGCAAACAGTTCAGGTTTTTGCTGATATTCAGCAGGTGTACGGTGAGTTTGTCGCAAATAAAATATGTCCAAAACTACAAAGTCTGAATAACGGCGACAGAAGCCGGTTTTTCCTGAATCAGTATTTCAAGCTGATCGAGGACTGGCACTATACCGAACAGATCGTGATCCAGTTCAATCAGCAGTATTTCAGTCTGGATCTGGGAAATGCACCGGATTTTATGGATCAGGATAAATATATGGATTGGCTGCAATCGGAGCTGCTGCACTAACCCAGTTAGCTTGGTCACTATTTGCTTAAACCCAAGCTGTCGAATCCAGGCAGCTTTTTTGTTTTATCGCGCTTATTTCACGCTCAGTACTCGATCAGCACGACGCAAACAGGCACGGATTCCAATTCCGACCTGAACAGGCTATGCTGAAATCAATAAGACTGCCGCTAAAATAAATTACAGCTGACACATGGCGGATATGGAGGGCGATATTGATGCAAGAACTGATCTGTTATAAGGAACTTCCGGTCTGGACCCAGCAGCAGATTCCTCAGGGCTTCAAAAAACAGCACAATACCAAAGCAGGGACCTGGGCCAAACTGACGGTACTCAAAGGCGAGCTGCATTTTGCCATGCTGGAAGAATCGGGTGCGGTGCTATCCGAACATGTATTTACACCAGCGCAGCAACCGCCGTTTATTCAGCCGGAAGCGTGGCACAAAATTGTCTCTGCCAGTGAAGATGTTGAATGCCAGCTACGTTTTTATTGCCGGCCTGAAGACTACTTCATCAAGAAATATCAGTTAAATCCGACCCATTCCGAAGTGCTGGCGGCCATGCCCTATTTAAACGGGGGCCGTGCGCTGGATATTGGCTGTGGTACGGGGCGTAATGCGCTGTATTTAAGTCAGAACGGTTTTGCGGTAGATGCCTGGGACGTCAATGAAAACAGTTTGCAAACCCTCAGGCAGATTGTACAGACCGAGCAGATTGATCATGTGCAGATCCAGCGCCGTGACCTGAATCTGGATACAGGCATTGCCGGTCATTATGATTTTATTTACTGTACCGTGGTCATGATGTTCCTCGAGGCCAAAACCATTGCAGCACTGATTGCACAGATGCAGCAGGCTACCGTGTCTGGCGGCTATAACCTGATTGTTTGTGCCATGGATACTCCCGATATTCCGGCACAGCCGGATTTTCCATTTGCTTTCCGACCGGGAGAGCTACGTGCTCATTATGAGGGCTGGAAGATTGTGAAATACAATGAAGATATCGGCGAGCTGCATCGGGTGGATGCACAAGGTCAGCGGATTAAACAGCATTTTGCGACCTTATTGGCGCAGAAGGTTGAATAACAGATTGACGGTTTTTTAGTTCTTGACTGAAAATGAAGGCCGCTAAAACAAAAAAAGATGTCGCAATGACATCTTTTTCATGTTCAAAAAGTCTTAAGCAGCTTTTTTGAACCAAGAGAACCAGCCTTTTTTCTCAGCTTTTACGTCCGCTTGAGCAGCTTCAGCTTTTTCAGCAGCCGCATCTTTTACTTCAGCAGCAGTTTCAACAGTTGCTTCTTTCGTTTCTGCTACTTGTGTTTTTGCAGCTTCAACTTGTTGTTCTGCTGTTGCTTGTGCAGTTTCTACTTGAGCAGTTGTTTCAGTTTTTACAGTTTCAATTTTTGCTTCAGTTGCTTGTTTTGCATCAGCAACAGTGGCTTGAGCAGCTTCAACTTTTGCTTGCGCAGGTACAGCCGTTTCTGTAGCAACAGTTTGAACTGTAGTCGTTGTAGCAGCAGGTGCTACTTGAGCTTCAGTTGCCATTGCAGATGCAGAAGTTGCTACGATTGCAGTCGCAAGCATTGTTTTAAGCATGTTCATATAAACCCCTTAAGGATGTAGTACAAAAGAGGCTTGATCATACACTTATAAAATTTAAGTGATTTATAAATATAATTTTATTGGTTGAATTTTCCACTAATTTTACAAAGGGATAACATTTAAAGATTATCTGAGCGAAGGTTGCTGAGTATAGATTTTTCGACAGGTACTGAAATTGGAACTTGTCAGGTTGGTATGATTCCCGGCTGAAAAATACCGATAAAGTTCACAACCTGTTGTACAGCGAAAACCTAAAAATGACTGTTGACCGAGGACTTGAAAGCTTGACTCATTTAATTGCGGTTCGTCTACGCTTCCACTATAGCAATAGGGATCTAAGTGATGGGTTTTATTGTCAAAAGTGAGTTGAATATTTAATTTATAGCTGACAGGGTCAATAATATAAGTCATCACTCTACCGCGTTTTACTTGAATCTCTTGCTGAAAATGTGGATTAACTATATGTCTTTCAGTTATGAAGATCTGCTTAGATGTATTTTCTCCAAGCTGTAAAGCAACTTGGCTCGACATTGCATTGAGGGAGGTATAGACCATTGTTTTAGCCATAGATCCAAAAAATAGACTTAAGCACATGCCTGAAATAAACAAGAATGTTCCTAAACTGTACTGTATGAATTTTTGGTGGCGATAATGCATTATCCATTCATAACTTGCCAGCAGAAAAACAGTAATGGTGATAAAACCGACAAGACATGCACTGATCCATGCCAATGTTTTATGGATATATAAACTTAGAGAAGATGGGTAATACGGTTGGTTAATAAGATCATTGTATTCAAAAAAATAATAGAGCCATCCTAATCCCACGAAAATCGCTACACAGACAAAGCCCCATTTCATAAAAAGGGGTATTTTCTTTTTAGCTGGTTTGGGTAAAATTTTATTATGGTATTTCATATGTAGAGCACTACATTTTTATCACTAGAAAATTATTATTTTGAAAATATCAATTGATTTTATAAAAATAAATTATATTTTTCAATTGCTTATTTATTAAAATCTTCCTGTAATTTGACATACTGCCAAGGGCAGAGTACCTCTGAAATAACCATCATTCTTTTCAGAATAAAAGCTTAATTCACGCATTATTTGAATATTTTTGAGATCTAAGTGATTAATAATATTGACAAACTGAGTTCCTCCTTGAGTCAGAATGTCACTATTTATATAACCTGCAATCACCAGGCTATTGGCTGGTAAATTGGCGACTGGTTGGGCGGGTCGACTGAAAGCAACCACGCTATCTTCAACTAGATTGACATGAACATCACGCGTATGAACCGAATCCTTATCGATCAGCTTTTTAGTAGCGCAGCCTGATAACACACTGGCGGATAGCATAGAAGTAAAAACTTTAAATAAGTTGGCAAACATGAAAGATGTTCCGTTGTTATAAGTATAAGCATGATGAAAGACAGAAAATAAATTTTTATGTTTATAAAATACGCAAATTTATAAATTGCTTTGAGTATATTGAACTTAAGCTAAAAAATCATGCAGAAAATAAGTCATAAAAAATCCCCGCATAGAGCGAGGATTTTCTTCAACAAAGTATTTAAGAATTAAACACGTTCGATAATTGTCGCAATACCTTGGCCTAAACCAATACACATGGTCGCCAGACCAATTTGCGTATCTTGCTGTTCCATCACGTTAAGCAAAGACGTGGTAATACGTGCACCAGAACAACCAAGTGGGTGACCTAATGCAATCGCACCACCATTATGGTTTACGATGTCCTGTTTGTCATAAATGCCTAAGCCTTTAAGCACAGACAGACCTTGTGCCGCAAAGGCTTCATTCAATTCAAAAGTCTGAATATCAGAAATCGCAAGACCAGCGCGTTTCAAGGCTTTTTGCGTTGCAGGAACCGGGCCATAACCCATGATCGCAGCATCACAACCTGCAACCGCCATAGAGCGAATCACAGCACGTGGCTTAAGGCCTAAAGCTTGCGCACGTTCAGCAGACATCAACAGCATTGCAGAAGCACCATCAGACAAAGCTGAAGAGGTCGCTGCAGTTACTGTACCGCCTTTCGGATCGAACACTGGACGTAAAGCACGGAATGATTCGATGTTGGCATCCGGACGGATTACTTCATCGATATCACATAGAACTTTATAGCCATCAGCATTGTGACCTTCAATGCCCACAATCTCGTTCTGGAACAGACCATTTTCAGTCGCAGCCCAGGCACGACGATGTGATTCCACACCAAACGCATCCTGTTCTTCACGGCTAATCCCGTTCATGCGACCCAGCATTTCCGCAGTCAAACCCATCATGTTGGATGCCTTGGCATAATGCTTAGACGCTTCCGGGTTCAGGTCGATGCCGTGCATCATGCCCACATGGCCCATATGCTCAACACCACCGATGATGAAGATATCACCCTGGTTGGTAGCGATTTGCGCCGCCGCAGTATGGATCGCCTGCATAGACGAACCACAAAGACGGTTTACGGTTTGACCGGCAACAGTTTTCGGCAGGTCTGCCAGTAATGCAATATTACGGGCAATGTTCATGCCTTGTTCCAGAGTCTGGTTCACACAGCCCCAGATCACGTCTTCAACTTCATTCGGGTCGAATTCGTTACGTACCATCAGGGCACGGACAAGTTCAGCAGACAGACTGTCAGCACGTACATTGCGGAACATACCGTTTTTGGTTTTACCCATTGCTGAACGTACGCCATCGACGATGACAACGTCACGTGGATTTAAAGTAGCCATTCACGTTGCTCCTTAACCGTAGAATTTTTTGTTGTTAGCAGCCATGTCACGCAGCATTTCTGGCGCTTCATAAGCTTTACCAAGGTGCGCATACTTATTGCAAAGCGCAACATACTCAGCTACACCGGTTTGATCGATGTAACGGCATGGACCACCACGGAATGGAGGGAAACCAACACCCATGATCATCGCCATATCTGCTTCAGCAGCAGTTGCTACAATGTTGTCTTCCAGGCAACGAACTGTTTCGTTACAGAAAGCCAGCATCATGCGGTCAATGATTTCCTGAGCATCAAATTCACGTTTTTCCGCAGTTGCAACAGAGGCCACCAGCTCATAGGCAGTCGGATCAACCACTTTGGCTTTTTTGCCTTTACGGTCAAGTTCATACTTGTAGAAACCAACGTCATTCTTTTGACCCAGACGTTGATTTTCGTACATCACCTGGATCGAGCCTTTGTAGTCAGGCTTCATACGATCCGGGAAACCTTCAGCCATTACTTCTGCACCATGCACACCAGTGTCGATACCGACCACGTCCATCAGATAAGCAGGGCCCATAGGCCAGCCAAATTTTTCCATCACTTTGTCGATTTGCTGGAAGTCAGCACCATCTTTAAGCAACAGGTCAAATGCACCGAAGTAAGGGAACAACACGCGGTTGACCAGGAAGCCCGGACAGTCATTGACCACGATTGGTGTTTTACCCATTTTCTGAGCCAGCACGACTGTGGTTGCAATCGCTTCGTCAGAAGTTTTCGCACCACGAATCACTTCGACCAGTGGCATCATGTGTACCGGGTTAAAGAAGTGCATACCCACGAAGTTTTCAGGACGCTGCAGGTTTTCAGCCAGACGCGTGATTGAAATCGTAGAAGTATTTGAAGCAATAATGGTGTTGTCACGGACTTTGGCTTCAGTTTCTTTCAGCACGATGCCTTTGACTTTCGGGTTTTCCGTTACCGCTTCAATCACGATGTCGACTTCTGTGAATTCGTCATAGCTTAGCGTTGGACGGATACGTGCAAGCGTTTCACCCATTTGCGCAGGCTTCATCTTCTTGCGCTCAACCTGTTTGGTCAACAAGCCATTGGCTTCTTTCATGCCCAAAGCCAGTTGCGGATTACCAATATCTTTCATAATGATTGGTGTGCCTTTGCTTGCCGCCTGGTAAGCAATACCGCCACCCATGATCCCTGCGCCGAGAACGGCAGCCTGATTCACTGGATGCGCACCTTTTTCATATTTCTTGGAGGTTTTTTTCACCACCTGATCGTTCAGGAACAAGCCGATCAGGGCACCTGCCTGAGGTGTTACCGCAGCTTTGGCAAAGCCTTCAGCTTCAGCTTTCAGCGCATCATCACGATGCAGGCTAGCGCCGGCTTGTAATGAATCAAGCAATAATTTTGGTGCAGGATATTGAGCAGGATTGGCTTTGGCCAGAACCATGCCTTTTGATGAATTGAACGCCATCATCTGTTCGATCGGGCTGAGTTTCACCGGATCAAGTTTTTCCTGACGCTTGGTTTTCCAGTCTAAACGGCCATGAATCGCCTGTTTCACCAGATCAATTGCAGCATCTTTCAACTTGTCAGCCGCAACCACCGCATCAACTGCACCATCTTTTAGTGCAGCAGCAGGTTTTTTCGGATTGGCCATGGCCATCCATTCTACGGCGTTGTCGATACCGATCAGACGGCTTAAACGCACTGTCCCACCGAAGCCCGGAAAGATGCCCAGCTTGATTTCAGGCAGACCGACTTGCGCCTGTTCTGACATGACACGGTAGTCACAGACCAGACACATTTCAAAACCGCCACCCAGTGCCATGCCATTGATGGCTGCCACTTTAGGAATATCGAGGTCTTCAAAGCTGTTAAAAATTTCATGTACCGGCATCGCCCAGTCAACAATCGCTTGTTCACCCTGAGCAAAGTTGTCACCGAATTCAGTGATATCGGCACCTACAATAAATGTAGATTTGCCTGAAGTGACAATCAGACCTTGAATATCGGCATGGGAGACGGCTTCGATAGCAGCCTTGAAATCTTCAATCGTTGCACGGTTGAATTTATTAACGGACTCACCTTGTAAGTCAAAGCGGAATTCTGCAATCCCGTCCTCTAGCATTTGGACGGTAATGGCATTGCCAGCGTGGATCATGCCCTGATCTCCTTTATTTTGGAGGACTTCTAAGTTGATGTTGTGAAGCAAATGCGCATATCCCGCGCACTTTTAGACTTCGCTAATCTTACGATAACTATATCCAAAAAGAACATAACAAGTTGTATCAAGCCGTGACGCAAGGGTCATCAATTTTTGCCAGATGAACCTGAGCTGTTATGCATTTTTACTTTAATTTTCCATAGTTATTTATACTGAAGATTTTGTTTCGATTCATTATTTTTAAACGATTAGCCTGATTGATATGGAGCAGTCTGGGCAATATTCAAGGGCAGGCTTTGCTGCTATTTGGTCAATTCAGTCAATTACCAGCCTGTAGAACAGGTACAATCAGGGCTGAAACTCGCTCAGTACAGGGCCTGCAGGCAGGCATAAATATATTCGGATCAGCCTAAATAAAAGTGCTGCCATTGCGATTGATCACAGCTTTTCTGAAGGTTTTAAACCCAGCATGTCCATATTGATGCCCAGTCTAAAATAAGCATGCTTCTGTGGGATTCAGGCTCTGTTATCTGCGACAAAATTGTTTATGATGAGCATGCACATAGATATGGGGGATATCGATGCATATATTTCGTTCCAAAAAAGACTGGTGGCTACTGGCTTTTCTGATCTGTATGAGTGGTTTATTGATACAACTGCTGCTGACCATGCAGGCCAAGGGCACCATGCAGCAATATCCGCTACATACTGCGATCTATATTCTGACCATTGTGATTCTGTGGTGGCCGCTATGGAGTACGCGCTATGTGGTGGAAAATGGAGTGCTGACCATCAACAGCCTGTGGTTGAGCTGGAAAATTCCGTTAAGCGCGATCCAGTCCATTCAGCCGACAGAGCATTCCATCATTGCACCGGCCCTGTCTTTGCAACGTCTGCGCATTGATTATAGCGAGGCAGGCGAGCAGAAATTTATTCTGGTTTCCCCCAAAGACCAGACGGCGTTTATACAGGCCATTCAGCCGAATCATCCAGCGCTTTAATCGGAGTCATTCAGGATTCTGTGGTTCAGGCACCACTACAAACTGTCCATCGGTATAGTCCAGATGCAAACGGAATTGCGCGGGCTGGCTTAAAAAATACAGTGCCAGAATTGGCTCCAGTTCAGTACGCAGCTTGCGCCCCAAATGCCGGGCGCCGTAACGAATATCATGATCCTGATAGAAATAGGCTTTGGCTGCAGCAGACAAATGTACCTGCCGGTTCTGATGCTGCAGACGTTTATTGAGTTTTTCCAGTTCAATCTCGACCAGACGTGGCAGGGCATCGCTGTGTACTGCCTGATAGTGCAGGCTGCGGTCGATCCGGTTCAGAAATTCAGGATCGAATTTACGCTGCATGACTTTTTCAATCACACGTTGAGTCGGTACTTTTGTTAAGCAAATTTTTTGTAATTTGGCCGGCAGGATGCTGATTTTATCTAGGTACTGCTGTGCCGCCTGTGCGCCGACATTACTGGTCATAAAGATCATGCAGTTACGAAAATCGATGGTTTTGGTGCCGGCAGTCAGGGTCAAACGGCCAGTATCCAGCACGTTCATCAAACCGCGAATCACTTCACTGCTGGCTTTCTCCAGTTCATCAAACAGCATAATTCCGGGACGGGTATGACTGCCGGCAATCGCGGCTTCATCAAACAGGCTATGACCTTCCTTGGAACCGACATAACCCGGCGGCGCACCGGTGAGGGCCGCAGCATAATGTTCCTGTGCCAGGGTATTCATATCAATCCGGCAGAACGCATCTGCACGGCCATAGATCGCTTCGGCAATTAAACGTACGGTTTCGGTTTTACCCACACCCGTCGGGCCGAGCATCAGGGTGACTGAAAGTGGACGATCCGGACTGGAGAAATCGGCCTTGACCACATGCAGCATTTTTTCAATCTCGTTCAAGGCGGCATCCTGCCCGATAATCCGTTCACGTAGTAGTTGCATCACGTGATTCGGCTCGAAATGAAAACGCGGTTTGCCAATTAAACGGTCACGCTCAGATGGGCTATGGGTGGAGGTGGATGGCTGAACAATATGGATGCCCGACTGCTGCATGGTCATGTGAATCATCTCAAAACTAGACTCTTCGAGCATAGCAAAGTTATCGCTTGAAATTTAGAGCTTTTAGCAATCAGAGCATGCTGCGAAGCTTATAGATTGCAAAAGTGACAAGGCCATATTTTTAAATTGGGTGTCAAGTTCAGGGTAATTTTGTGTCTTTGCTTGAAAATGTCGGAACAATCATCACATATATCTGCAGATTGCATGTGAAAAATAGGCTTTAGGTGAACGAAAACGCACGCCCCCATATCGAAAAAATCCTGGCCAATATGACCAGCCTGCCCGGGGTCTACCGGATGTATGGCAAAGACGGCGAATTGTTGTATGTGGGGAAAGCCAAAAACCTGAAAAACCGGGTCTCCAGCTATTTTGTCAAAACCCTGGATCATCCCAAGACCCAGGCCCTGGTGGCGCGGATTTATGATATCCAGACCCTGATTGTGCGTTCTGAAACTGAAGCCTTGCTGTTGGAACAGAACCTGATCAAGCTGCACCGTCCGCCGTATAACATCATGCTGCGTGATGACAAGTCTTATGTGTATATCTTTGTCTCGGCAGATAAGCCTTATCCACGGCTGGCCAGTGGTCGCGGCAAGGGCAAGCATCAGGTTGGCAAGTTTTTTGGGCCTTATCCAAGTGCCTATACTGCCCGAGATACCTTGGTGGTGCTGCAAAAACTGTTCAATGTGCGTTCCTGCGAAAACAGTTTTTTTGCCAATCGTACCCGTCCTTGTCTGCAATACCAGATCAAGCGCTGCTCGGCGCCCTGTGTCGGCTTTATCTCTCCGCAAGATTATAAAGAGGATGTCGATAACTCGATCCGTTTTTTGCAGGGCGATACCAAGGAGCTGAATCAGGAACTGATTGCCAAGATGGAAGCGGCAGCCGAAGCACTGGAATTTGAAAAGGCGGTGTTCTATCGTGACCGTATGGGGCTGTTAAGAGATGTGCAATCCCAGCAGGCGATTTATAAGCTCAAAGGCGAAGCCGATATCCTGTCGATTGCCTATCAGGCCGGGGTGACCTGTGTGCAGATCATGCATGTGCGCAACGGTAAAATGCTCGGTGGCAAAAGCTATTTCCCGGATATGCTCAGTGCTGATCTGGGGCAGATGCTGGCCGATTTTATTGCCAATTTCTATTTTCAGGTGGCCGATGAAATTCCGGCCGAGCTGATTGTCAATGTCGAAGTGGCTGACCGCAAGGAACTGGAAGCGGCCCTGTCGCAGCATTTTGACAAAAAAATCCAGATCAAGTCCAAGGTACGAGAAACCCGTGCAGAATGGCTGGAACTGGCACAAATGAATGTGCAGCATGCGATTCAGGGCAAGCTGGCCAATCATTTTGAACTGAATGAACGTTTCCATCAGCTGGAACAGGTGGTGGGCCGCCCGGTAGACCGGATCGAGTGTTTTGACATTTCCCATACCATGGGTGAAGACACTATCGCCTCCTGTGTGGTATTTGACAGTGGTGGGGTACGTAAACGTGATTATCGCCAGTTTTCCATCAATGACATTCAGGCGGGCGATGACTATGCCGCCATGCGTCAGGCCTTAACCCGTCGCTATAAAAAAGCCATGTTGCCAGATTTACTCCTGATTGATGGTGGTAAGGGGCAACTGCATATGGCCATGGAAGTGATGCAGGAACTGGGTCTGGACGCCTTTATGGTTGGGGTGTCCAAAGGCGAGGGACGTAAACCTGGTCTGGAAACCCTGCATTTTACCGATGGCAGCAAGATTCAGTTGCCTGAAGACCATAAGGCGCTGCATCTGATTCAGCAGGTACGGGACGAAGCGCACCGTTTTGCGATTACCAAGCACCGCGCCAAACGCGATAAAAAACGCGGTTCATCGGTACTGGAAGTGATTCCGGGACTCGGACCAAAACGCCGCCGCGACTTGCTGACCCATTTTGGCGGGATTCAGGGTGTGCTGAAAGCGTCAGAGCGAGACCTGCAACTGGTGCCGGGACTCGGTTCAGTCATGGCGCGAATGATTTATAAAGTGTTGCATGAATAATTTCCCTAGCCAATGCAAGGGCAAAAGTGCGCATTGACGCACGGGTCATTGATCATTCACAGCAGCGCGAGCTTGACTCAATATACTGAGGATACAGACTCACCGAGGGATCAACATGTCTTTGCATGCGCTGTATGCACAAATTGCCGAACAGGAATGGGTGGAATTTCCACAGGGATGGCTACAGGGACGTACCCTGTATGGCGGTCTGGCTGCCGCGATGATGATGCACAAGGCAGTCACGCAGATTAATGATCCGGCTCAACATTTACTCAGTTGCAGTGTGACTTTTGTCGGCCCGATTCAGCAAGCCAAGGTACGACTGAGTGCTGAAATCCTGCGGGAAGGCAAGTCGGTGACCACGATCGAAGTACGGCTATGGCAGGACGATGTAGTACAAAGTATTCTGATTGCCAGTTTTGGTATTTCCCGAGATTCCTGCATTGAGGTGCAACAACAAGCCCGGGCACCGGACTATGCTGCGCCAGAGCAACTGTTTCAGATTCCTGCGGGTTATGGTCTGCCAGAATGTTATGACCATTTTGAAATCGCATGGGCGGATGTCAATTTACCCTGTAGTGCCAGCTCACGTCCGGATTTTGGTGGCTGGTGCCGCTTTCATCCCGAAAAGCATAATAATCGTGAATTTCTGATTGCTGACCTGATGGCAATTTTTGATATCTGGCCACCGGGTGTGCTGCCGATGTTTGATAAAATGGCACCTGCGAGTAGTCTGACCTGGACCGTGACCTATGTGCAGCCGCTTCAGCATCAACTGCATGATTGGTTTAAATATAAAGTATTTACCGATCATGCTGCGCATGGCTATGCCACCGAGCATGCCTGTCTTTGGGATGCGGAAAATCGTCTGATTGCGATGGCAAGACAAACGGTGACAGTGTTTGCCTAGTGACACTGCCGGCCAATTCGTATAAAGTGATGCCTATTAATGATGGATCAAACCTCTAAAAAAGTGTGCATTTTCATCGTACATAAGGGGAACAATTGGCGGTGTCTATGACTACAGGTCGTATCCTGAATATTCCAAATATCTTGACCTTGGCGCGTATCGCTCTTATTCCGGTATTTCTATTGGTGGCTTATTGGCCACCTGCACTGGGCTTTGAGGCCAATTCCTCAGACATGACCCGGCATATTATCCTGACCACCATCTTTGTGGTTGCTGCGGTCACGGACTGGTTTGATGGCTATCTGGCACGAACTTTAAACCAGACCTCTGCTTTTGGACGTTTTCTCGATCCGGTTGCAGATAAGCTGATGGTGGCGGCTGCGCTGATTGTATTGGTGCAATGGCAACCTTCGATGTCGATGGCCTTTGCGGCAATTGTAATTATTTCACGTGAAATTACTGTGTCAGCATTACGTGAATGGATGGCAGAACTCGGTGCACGTACCAATGTCGCGGTTTCAACAGTAGGTAAATATAAAACAGCGTTTCAGATGATCGCCATTACTGTATTTTTGCTGAACTGGCCACCTCTGGAAATACTGGCCTATGCCTTGTTGTATACAGCAGTGATCCTGACCTTGTGGTCGATGTTCATTTATCTGAAAGCAGCTTGGCCATATTTGAAACAGCCTTAAGTGAAAGATCAAAAAAAGCTCCTTGAAAGGGGCTTTTTTTATGTCTCAAAAGCATTAAAAAATTGGCAAATAACAGGCAAAAAAATACCCAGCCTTTGGGGGAAGAACTGGGATGAAATCGGGGTATTTGTTACTTATTATTATAGTTATTCAAAGATATCTCATCTTGTTAGAGCCTATTATAAAGAGACGGTTTTTCAAAATCATATGGCTTCTTGTAGCAGATTGTTGTGTTTTGTGAACGCTTTGTATAGATAATTTACAATCTATTATTTTGATACAAATATGGATGTTTTTCAGCAGGATGTAAGCTGACGACTGGAGGAGAATAGCGTAGCTAAAAATTCTTTTTGCTCCATCAGCCTCTATCTGAAAAATGGCAAAATACTGGCCACCACTTCATCAAAATCTTGCACTCAACATATCAATATCCCGATGTGCTGCTATCTCAGCAGTTATTGAAATCTGAAAATGCTATTGGTGCCAGTGACTACAAATTTCGGTCATTAAAGCAGTCCTAAATAAGGCTGTTATTGCAGCTTTTACTCAGTCAGATTTCTGACATTTTGATGATGTAAAAAAATCCTATTAAGATGTATTTAGATTCAAGTCTATGCACATCTTGGGTATTGCTCAGGTATTTGGTTGCAGCAGAATTTGAGATGTTAAAAAGGAGTTTTCTCAGACTCTTTTACCATAGTTGAAACCAGGCGCTTTGTTTGTCTTGCCTAAAACAGAAAAGCAGTACTTTAGGTTTTTACTCGAAGCATCGCTTCTCGTCTTGCGTTTGGGTGGAGCAACGCTCTTTCCAATAAAAAAAAGCCTCAAAAGAGACTCTTTTCAGATTAAAGCCTGCACGCAGTATGCTTGTCTTGCGGTGTGGCAGCTCTTGTTAAACTAAAAAGGGAATCTTTAATGGATTCCCTTTATGACAATTAAAACTACGCGCTTCGCTTGTCTTGCGTAATGTTCAGAGCAGTGCTCTGAACATTACTCAGGCTTTAGCCCTTCAGCTTTTTCCAGAGTTTCATCATTGCTAAAGAACTTTTCACGTTGTTCTTCAAGAAACTTTTTCGCATCCGGTTCAAATACGTTTAAACGCTTTTCATTAATCAGCGTGGTCTGGTGTTTGAGCCATTCCTGCCAGGCCTGTTTAGACACGTTATCAAACAGCTCCTGACCTTTGGCACCCGGGAAGGGTGCAAAGTCGAGGCCTTCCATTTCTTGTTGATACTTACGGCAAAATACTTGTCGAGACATATCGGTCGTCCTTAAGCGTAAAGGTTTTCTAGGCGAGTATAAGCACGGGCAATTGCGGCTTCGACTTGCGCAGGTGCAGTACCACCAATATGGTTACGTGCATTGACAGATGCTTCAAGCGTTAACGCTTTCTCAAAAACATCGGCCTGAATCAGGTCAGAGAACTGTTGTAATTGTTCAAGTGTCAGCTCAGACAAATCTTTCGACTCTGCAACACCGAGGGCAACAGCTTTACCAACAATTTCATGTGCATCACGGAAGGCCACGCCATTTTTCACCAGATAGTCTGCAAGGTCGGTTGCAGTTGAGAAACCACGTAATGCTGCTTCACGCATTTCAGCAATATTTGGCACCAGTGCAGGAATCATGTCGGCGAAGGCCATCAATGAACCACGAACGGTATCAATTGCATCGAACAATGGTTCTTTGTCTTCCTGATTGTCTTTGTTGTACGCTAGCGGCTGGCCTTTCATTAGAGTTAAAAGGCTCATCAGGTCGCCATAGACACGGCCGGTTTTACCACGTACCAGTTCAGGTACATCCGGGTTTTTCTTCTGCGGCATGATCGAAGAACCAGTACAGAAACGATCTGGAATATTCACGAATTTGAACTGTGCAGAGGTCCACAGGATCAGTTCTTCTGACATCCGCGACAAGTGCATCATGATGAGAGATGCTGCAGCATTAAATTCAATCGCAAAGTCACGATCCGATACTGCGTCTAGCGAGTTTTCAGCCACGGCTTCAAAACCTAACAATTGTGCAGTATAGGCACGGTCGATTGGATAGGTCGTACCGGCCAGTGCAGCCGAACCGAGAGGCATACGGTTGACACGTTTACGGCAGTCAATCAGACGTTCCGAGTCGCGTACCAGCATTTCAAACCAGGCCATTAAATGGTGACCAAAAGTCACTGGTTGTGCAGTTTGCAAATGGGTAAAGCCCGGCATGATGGTGTCGGTATTTTTAGCCGCCAGACTTAAAATCCCTTTTTGGAGTTTTTCGAGTAATTTTAAAATGGCATCGATTTCATCACGGACATAAAGACGGATATCGGTTGCCACCTGGTCATTACGGCTACGGCCGGTATGCAGTTTCTTGCCAGTAATGCCGATACGCTGAGTCAGGCGCGACTCAATATTCATGTGCACATCTTCCAGGTCAATGCGCCATTCAAAGTGACCGGCTTCAATGTCGGCTTGAATGGCAGTCAGACCTTCGATGATGTCATCGCGTTCCTGTGCAGTCAGCACGCCTACTTTGGCCAGCATGGTTGCATGGGCAATCGAGCCGGCAATATCCTGTTTATAAAAACGTTGGTCAAATTGGACAGATGCTGTAAATTCAGCAACAAAAGCATCAGTCGCTTCAGAGAAACGACCGCCCCACATACCCGAAGTCTGGGCTTGTGATGGATTAGAGGAATTAGAAGATGTGGTCATGTCGGCTCAATCAGATTAAAAGCGGTAGAACGAAAAAGAGTATAACAAATTCAAAGCCTATTGCCGAAGTCACATCTGCTCAATCTTTCGCATCGGCATCTGGACAGGCACAAAGTTCCTATTTCTTTAGCCAGATTGGCAATCTTCGCTATTTGCTGGAACTGTTTGTCGGCGGCAATATTCTGGCCATGATTTTAGCACTGGCAGAAGCGCAATCCTGGCAGGCTTTAAATGGTATGCATCTGCTGCAATATATGCTGTATATCAACTGGGTACTGTTATGTTTTGCAGCGCTGGTAGAACTGTTCCATCAGGCCTTTCAGCATATGGGTATTAAACTGGCGCTCATGTCCGGATTTTTACTGTTACAGGCAATTGTACTGCTGACCACAGTCAGCCTGAATGTTTTGATACATTTTGGTGTTAATTTTAATTTTCAGCATTTAACGCTGGCAATTGCACTAGACCAGGTGGGACTGCATCTCAGTTTGGGTATCTTGCTGGGCATGTTTTGTTTTCGTTACCTGTATTTGCGTGAACAATGGGAACAGCAGCAGCATAGTGAGCTGAATGCGCGGATTCAGGCCATGCAGGCACGGATTCAGCCGCATTTTCTGTTTAATAGCATGAACAGCGTGATCAGCCTGATCAGTATCGATCCGGATAAAGCCGAACATATGCTGTTGAATCTGTCACGGCTGTTTCGTGCCAGTTTTCAGGAATTGAAACTGGTCAGCCTGCAAGAAGAAATTGATCTGTGCCAACGTTATCTGGAGATCGAACAGATCCGTTTGGGCGAACGTTTGCAGATTGAATGGAAGTTAGAAAACAAAGACTTATACTCACAAGTACAAATTCCATTATTAACTTTACAACCCTTGCTAGAAAATAGTATTTTCCATGGAGTTGAAAAAATTCTCACAAAGAGTACCATAAGCATATTGGTTGAAATATTGCAAAATCAAATTAATATCATCATAACCAACCCTTATACGCGAGATAATAAAACTTTAAAAAGGGGACATGGTATTGCAATAGAAAATGTCAGACAGCGTCTGCAAGCTTATTACGGATCCAGTATGACTTTTCAAACCTTTGCCGGCGAAGGGATGTTTACGACGGTAGTGCGATACCAATATAAATAAAAATAAATCAAAGCAATCACAGTTCGCTTTATCATTGATTTGATCAGGTTAACTGGGTAAGGAGGAGAAATGGACATCCTGATTTGTGATGATGAGCCTTTGGCCGTCGAACGATTATCACGTTTAGTCTCTCAGCTGGGGCATGATGTGGTGGCGACTGCAAATCATGGCCGCCAGGCCATCGATCTGGCTCACCAATACGAACCCGATGTCATACTATTAGATATTCAAATGCCTGAAATGAATGGTCTGGCCTGTGCGCAGCATTTGCGACAGCTGGATCCGATGCCGGCTATTGTTTTTTGCACGGCTTATGACCAACATGCGCTGGATGCATTTAAATCGAATGCCGAAGGCTACTTGCTTAAACCGGTGATGCAACAGGAATTGGCACAGGTTTTAGAGCACTTAACTAAACTTACCCAAGCTCAAATGAGCCAACTAAAACAAAAAGAAAATATGGACGAAATCAATATCAGCCGCCAGCAGATTGCGGCAAAGACCTATCGTGGTGTCGAATTGGTGCCAGTTGAAAATATCTATTATTTTCTGGCGGATCAGAAATATGTCACTGTACGTCATAAAAACGGCAGTGTGCTGATTGATGAAACCTTAAAGGAGCTAGAGCAGGAATTTGGGCACCAGTTTATCCGTATTCACCGTAATGCCTTGATCTCGGTGCATTATCTGGATGGTCTGGAGGTGGTCAGTTCGGGGCAGTATCAAGTGCGTTGTCGTGAGCTGGACGAACGATTGGCAGTGAGCCGACGCCATTTACCGTTTTTACGAGATCGGATTCAAAAGCTATAGCAGGGATAAATGAGAGCATTCAGTTGAAACTTGTATAAATTCACTTGCATTTTCAAGTGAGCAGGTTAAGTTTAGACTATTGTTCTCATTGACTGTTATTGAAATTTATGAAGACCCTAAAAATTGCAACTCGACAAAGTCCACTTGCGCTTTGGCAAGCGGAACATATCCGTGCACGCCTACAAGATTTGCACGCTGGCTTGCAGGTCGAGTTAGTCACTTTTGTTACACAGGGCGATAAAATTCTAGATACACCACTGGCTAAGATTGGTGGTAAAGGTTTATTTGTAAAAGAATTAGAAGCCGCTTTACTCGATGGTCGTGCCGATCTGGCCGTGCATTCAATGAAAGATGTACCTATGGCCTTGCCGGAAGGGCTGAGTCTGGCGGTGATCTGTGAGCGTGAAGATCCACTGGATGCCTTCGTATCCAATAGCTATGCCAGCTTTGAGGAATTACCCCAGGGTGCCAAAGTGGGTACTTCGAGTTTGCGCCGTAAAACCCAGATTTTAAAACAGCGTCCTGATCTTGAAATCATTGACCTGCGCGGTAATGTGGGCACCCGTTTGTCAAAATTAGATGCCGGTCAGTATGATGCAATTATTCTGGCCAGTGCCGGTTTGAAACGTTTGGGATTGGCAGAACGTATTCGTCATACTCTGACTCCTGAAATCAGTCTGCCGGCCGTGGGTCAAGGTGCATTGGGCTTAGAATGCCGTAGCCATGATCAGGCGGTTCTGGATCTGATTCAGCCATTATTACATGCCGAAACTGATGCCTGCGTGCGTGCCGAACGTGCCTTTAATGCCTATCTGGAAGGCGGATGTCAGGTGCCGATCGCAGGTTATGCCACGCTGCAGGACGGTGTAATTTCAATTGAAGGTCGTGTCGGCAGTGTCGATGGAACAGTTTTGCTGCGCGCGCAGCAGGCTGGAGAAATTGCAGCAGCAGAGCAACTGGGGGTTGAGTTGGCCAAGAATTTACTCGATCAAGGTGCAGGCGAATTGCTGAAAGCACTTTATTCAAACTGATGTTATTGATTAATACCCGTCCGAGTGACCGTGCTATGAGTCTGACCCGGCAGTTACAGGCAGCACAGGTCTCTGTGCTGGAATTGCCGCTGCTTGAACTGCATGCCGTGCCTTATTCTGATGAGTTGTCCAGCCTGTATCGCCAGTTGGCGCAGAGCAGGATCATTGTAGTGGTCAGTCCAACTGCTGCCCAGATTGGCATGCAATATTTACAGCAGGCGGGAATTAGCCTGTCCAGCCTGGTACATGTAGATTGGGTAGCGGTGGGTAAAGCCACTGAGCAGGCGTTGGCCAGCTATGGCATTCAAAGTCATGTACCTGAGGTGGAGACCTCGGAAGGCATGTTGCAGTTGCCCGTATTAGTGCAGTTGCCTGCTGAATCCGGTGTTGCCTTCTGGCGCGGAGAAGGCGGTCGTCAATTTATGATGGATCATCTTCGTGCAAGTCATATCAGGGTTTTAAATTTTATTTTATATCGGCGGCAATGCCCTGCAGGCACAGCAACAATTCTGGCAGAAAACCTCGCAGTGCTTCAGGCACAGCGGTGCTTTGCTGTGCTGATCAGCAGTGAAGCGAGCTGGTTAAACTGGCTGACATTAATTCAACATGATGCAGACCTCATGCATCAGGCCTGTTATTTGGTATTGGGGTCACGTTTGGCCGCTATTCTTGGGGAATATCAACAGCAGCATTCGGCAGCTTTTCAATTCGTGCAAATTGATGATTTAGAGGCGAATACGATCTTGCAAAAAATGGGGCAGATATTGGGGAACGCATGAAGAAGCTATTTATTGTATTTTTCATCTTGAGTTTAATGTGGCTCATCAAGCTCAGCTATGACCTTTATACGCTCAATGCAGCACAGACTGAGCTTCATCAGAGTGTAAAGCAGTTGCAGCAGCAAAATGCCAACCTGAATGACCAGTTCGTGGCCTTAAAACGTCAGCTTGCTGCGCGGCAGGAAAATACAGGCGCTCCCTCAGCTCAGTCGGCACATGCAGCAGCCACTGCGGAAGTACATAATGATATTGCTCTGATACAGCAACAGCTCGATCTGATTGAATTTGCACTACAACAGCAACAATATGCCACCGCTATTGAAAAATTAAACCATCTGCACAATGAGCTGGAAGATTATGGATTGGCACCCGCGCTGGAGAGCAGTTTGCAGCAAGTGATTGCTAAAGATCAGGACATGCTGAAAAAATTCGTTAACAGCCGTCTGGTGCAGCAAAATAAATTAAAAGAATTATTAATGCAGATAGATACTGAAATTGAAAAAGAAATTCAGGCGCCTCATTTGCAACGTCCGGAGAGTCAACGCTCTTTCTGGCAGCGCTGGATCCAGATTGAAGCTGTAGAGCAGCCAAGTACCGTATTGATGCAACGCCATCTAGTACTAAAAGAAGCCCAGTTGCGTTTGCTGATTGCACAAAATACTTTGCAGCAAAGTCAGTCTGTCGCTTTCCCGCAAGCACTGAATACGGTGATCGAGGTGCTGGAGCAATTGCCGGATGCACGTAGCCAGCACTGGATTGAGCAGCTGAATCACATCAAGGCTACTCCGGTTACTCCGACGCCTTTATTAAATACACGTACCTTAGTTGGCTAATTGCTTATGAAACAGATTTTGCTGGCCTATTTATTTGTCTGCTTGCTGGGGATAGCCGGGCTAAGTCTCCTGAGTTATGGACATGGGGCTGGCTATGTCTATTTATATTGGCGTGAGTGGCAATTGCAAACCACCATCTGGTTTTTGGCGGCCGCCCTGGTCACTGTAAGTTTCCTGATTCATTTAATCTGGTACGCCATCCGGCAGTATCGCAGTCGTGAGCAGCGTAAAAGTGAGACGGTATTTAGTTTTGCCCACTTGCATCCTTATGAACAACTGGCCGTCATCTGGTTATTAAATGCCGCTCAGGAACAACGGGATTTTATTCAGCAGTCTTTCAGCAAATCGGGCTTACTCAAACATATTATTGATGCACGATTATCTTGGGGACAGCAGCAATATACCGAGGCATTGACGACTTTAAATCAGTCCAATCCGATGGCATTTGAACTGGCAGAATTACAGCGTATTGAAATTTATTTATCACAGCAGCAAGGTGAGCAAGCACTGACCCATTTAGAATTTTTAAATCAGCATGAATTATCACCCTGGTTAATTCAGGTCAAAACTGCCTATGAACAGCGATTAAACACATTATGGGGAGTATTTGCACTGCAGTTTCCCTGGTTATATTTACGCTCGACTAAATATGGTCATTTAGACCAAGAAGTAAAAAAATCATGGCTGGAACAATTATTATTGGCCTATGATCAAGCCATACCCGATGATTTGATTTATTTACAGCAGCGCTATTTAGATTTAAAAAAGCAAGTATTTAATCGTGACTACGCAGTCAAGTTATTATGGCTAAAATTATTATTCAGAATGCCGGAAATGAGTGCCGAGCATGAAACCCTGGCAGTGCATTTACTAGAACAGCAGTTTAACCAGGATGTATTTTATTTATGGTTCCAGCAGCAGTTATTGCGACAAAACCCGGATTATGACTGTATTGCACAGCAGATTTCACATTGGGAAACCCGGTATCCGGCATTACCGATTTTGAATTTTACCAAATGGCATGTATTACAGGCCACAGGTTATACCGAGCAAGCCCAGCAACTGCTTCACCTGTATCCAGACGATATCCGTATGAGTTATCTGAGAATTAAAGCGGCCTTGCAAGACCGGGAAGACCTGCTCCAGCAGTTAAATGCAGTATTTGAGTCCAATGTAAACTTTATCGAAATTAAAATTTGAGAATCATGATGTCAGAATTAAAACAATATCCAGTAATTTATGCACAGAATGTGGCATGGGGAGATATGGATGCCTTGGGACATGTAAATAATGCCATGTATTACCGCTATATCGAAAATGCACGTCTGGCGTATCTGGGGGCATTGGATTTACTGAATGAAAGGGTATCTACCGTGGTCTCTTCAAATCAGTGTCGTTATTTAAAGCCGGTGGTTTTTCCAGATCATTTAAAAGTTGCAGCGCGTATTGAAGAGATCCGAAATAGTGCATTCAGAATGCATTATTTATTATGGAGTGAACAGCAGCAAAGTATCGTGGCCACTTCAGAAGCAGTTATTGTCTGTATTGATAAAAACACCTTGCAGAAAACAGAAATTCCGCAGTATATCCGTGAAAAAATCAAAACCCTTGAATTAACTGCGCAACATGAAATCTGAAAAATGAATTGATTATTTAATTTTGTGATTATTTTTAAACTTTATTGTTATTGCTTTAAATATTTATATTGAATGTTTTATTTAATATAAATATGATGGGGATATTATTTAACAAAACAAATAATATTATTTACTTGGAGAGCATTATGCCAGATATCACTCATTTATCCGTAGAAGAGTTGAAACGTTTACAAGCTGAAGCAGAATCACTAATTGCTTCAAAAAAAGACCAAGAGATTGAAGATGCTTATCAGCAAATCTTGGCTGTTGCTGAAAAAGTGGGCATGACGGTTGAGCAGTTGCTCGAATTTGGTGCATCTAAACGCAAGAAATCATCACGCAAGTCGGTAGAGCCACGTTATCGTAGCAAAAGCAATCCGGAAGATACCTGGACAGGTCGTGGTAAACAGCCGCGCTGGTTAGTGGCAGAACTGGATAAAGGTGCAAAGCTGGAAGATTTCCTGATCTAAGCCTTTTTTAAGATCGTCATTAGGCTGTCATACAGGCAGTCTAAGATGACTGAACCAAGCAGGAATGCTTGGTTTTTTTATATCTATGAATTGGCGTTGGGAAAAAAGTGTGCATAATGTGTTGGTATAAGGAAAAGATTATAAATGGGGATTTAGACTTGAGATATTGGTCGTGGTGGGATGAGCAATAAACCGAAAGCTTTACGATGGTTGATCCTTGCGCTTGTGGCGTTTTTTGTTTTTGTCATACTGCAAGTGCCTGCAGCCTGGTTGATTTCAAAATTTTATAAAAATAATCAGCTTTTGCATAATGTAAATGGGAATATCTGGCAGGGCAGTGCGGACTGGAAAAAAGGCAATCTCCGGGGAAGCCTGAACTGGAAAGTCCGGCCTCTGGATCTGCTGTTGCTGCGTGTTGCAGCCGATGTCGATTTGCATAGTGGCAATACCCAGCTTTCAGGGGTAATGGGGTATGGGCTGAATAAAGCCCTGATCGTTAAAAATCTTCAAGGTCAGCTTGCGCCTGAAACCTTAAAAAAAGTCGCAGACTGGCAATGGCCAAGTACGGCCATTCAGTTTAAAGATCTGGATTTTAAATATAAACAAGAACAAGGCTTCAGTCAGGTGGCCGGACAGATGCAATGGGCGGGTGGCGAACTGATTTATACCTTTGCTCAGCGTCAGGAACGTATGAATGTACCGGCCATGACCGGGCAGCTGGCAGATGAAAGCGGACAGCTATTACTCGATGTTCGGGACAGCCGAGATCAACGCATGCTGAATATCAAGCTTGACCCTACACTGATGCTGGATATCCAGCTTACCCAGCGCTTCCTGATGAATGCGCCCTCTTATGAAGGTAAAGCCGGTCTGGATACTTATGTGATCAGTACCCGCCAGCCGCTGATGGGAGGCTTGAAATAATGGCCATTTCTCTCGGCGATTTAAAAAATATCGATCTAAACCAGGCCAATCGTGTTGCGCCTGTCGTATTGCTGTTGTTGATTCTGTATTTATGCTGGAAACTGGCAGCCATGTTCTGGCTGCTGATTGCGCCACCTCAAGCCATGCAGCTGGATCGGGTGGAGCTGGGCTCGCAACAGGCTCAAATTCCCAATATCAGTGGCTTTTCCCTGTTTCAGGAAAGCGGACAGGCTACGGTCGGGGTAGAAGTTGCCAATATTCTTTTACAAGGTGTGGTGGTTGCCAGTCCAAGCTATAACTCTTCTGCGGTGCTGAAAGTCAACGATCAGGTGGATCGTTATCGCGTTGGAGAGATGCTGGGCAACAGTGGTTTTGAATTGGCAGAAGTGTATTGGGATCGGGTCATTTTGCGCAGAGCAACTGGTGCTACCCAGGAAGTTTTGTTCAAGGGTCTGGAAAATGGCTTAAATCAGCCTATTGTGCCGGCCACTCCACGATCCAATTCGCTGTCTGCGCCGTATACAGATACCAGTAATACGGCTGAAACACAGAACTCGCCTTCAGCGCAAAATGAAATTGGTCGCGCAATCCAGCAGATGCAGGAAAACAAGGACCAGTATTTACAGAATATGGGGGTCAGTGCATCGGACGGTGGCTTTGAAATTACCTCCCGCACACCGGCTGCACTGCGTAATCGGCTCGGTTTAAGACCCGGAGACCGGATTTTGTCTTTAAATGGCCAGACGCTGAGCCAGGGACAAACCGAGGCGCAATTACTGGAACAGGCTCGACGTGAAGGTCAGGTCAAACTCGAAATAAAACGTGGTGATCAGGTGATGACCATACAACAAGATTTGAAGTGATGTGTCATCACGTATAGGGTTAGGAAACACGAAAGTTTATGGCTTTATTTAATAATAATCGATCAGCATGGGCATTCTGTGTGGCGGCACCAGTCATCGCAATGATCAGTACGGCGGGCTATGCACAAACCTGGAAA
Organism: Acinetobacter sp. KH_038; assembly: GCF_057839405.1. Classification (NCBI taxonomy): domain Bacteria; kingdom Pseudomonadati; phylum Pseudomonadota; class Gammaproteobacteria; order Moraxellales; family Moraxellaceae; genus Acinetobacter; species Acinetobacter sp. KH_038. Next base: position 235,280 of record NZ_CM174489.1, read on the forward strand.
ATCAACCTGCGGGATGCTGACCTGACTGCTTTCATCAATGAAGTGGCCGACATTACCGGCAAGAACTTCGCGGTCGATCCGCGGGTGCGTGGCAATGTGACGGTGATTTCCAATAAAGCGCTGAATAAAAATGAAGTCTATGACCTGTTTTTAGGGGTGCTGAATGTCAATGGCGTGGTGGCAATTCCTTCGGGCAATACCATCAAGCTGGTGCCGGACAGCAATGTCAAAAGCTCGGGCATTCCCTATGATGCCAGAAGCCGTGCCAGTGGCGACCAGATCGTGACTCGGGTGTTGTGGCTGGAAAATACCAATCCGAATGACCTGATTCCAGCGCTGCGCCCCTTGATGCCACAATTTGCACATCTGGCAGCAGTGCCGGGCACCAATGCGCTGATTGTGTCGGATCGTGCCAATAATATTTATCAGCTGGAAACCATCATCCGTAATCTGGATGGTACCGGCCAAAATGATATTGAAGCGGTCAGTCTGCAATCGAGTCAGGCCGAGGAAATGATCGAACTGATCGAGTCGATGACGGCCACGGGTGCAGCCAAAGATGTTCGCGGTTCACGGGTGCGTGTCATCGCAGATACCCGGACTAACCGGATTATTATTAAGGGTGATCCCACGACACGCAAGCGCGTGCGTCAAATTATCGAAACCCTGGATGTGCCAGCGGCAGACCGTCTGGGCGGCTTGAAAGTCTTTCGTCTGAAATATGCCAGTGCCAAAAATCTTGCAGAGATCTTGCAGGGGCTGGTGACCGGGCAGGCGGTGAGCAGTAATGCAAACGCTAGTGGTAGCTCTTCGAGTTCATCTTTACTCAATTCTGGCAGTAATTTAAATAATAATAGTAATAGCAGCACTAACGGCAGTAATACTTCCTCCGGTATTCAGTTGAATACGGGTATGAATACCGAGCAGGGCGGAATTAGCAGCTTTAGCGCAAACGGGGTCAGTATTATTGCAGATGCCACACAGAACTCTTTGGTGGTGAAGGCCGATCCGCAATTGATGCGGGAAATCGAATCAGCAATTAATCAGCTGGATATTCGCCGTAAACAGGTGCTGATTGAAGCTGCCATTATTGAGGTCGAAGGTACAGATGCCGATCAGCTCGGGGTGCAATGGGCCCTAGGAGATATCAGTAGTGGTATTGGTCTGATTAATTTTGATAATTTTGGTGCCAGTCTCAAAAATGTGGCCGCCGGTTATCTCACCGGTGGTGGTGCAGGTGCGGCAAGTGCTGTCGGTGCAGGAACTTCACTGGTACTGGGCGATTATCGTGAAGGCAGTGATGGTTCACGCCGTTTATATGGAGCGCTGATTCAGGCCCTGAAAGAAACCACCAAATCGAATCTGTTGTCTACGCCGTCCATTGTGACCATGGACAATGAAGAGGCCTATATTGTGGTCGGTGAGAACGTTCCATTTGTCACCGGTTCGGTGTCTACAGGAGTGTCTGGTGTAGCCAATCCCTATACCACCATTGAGCGTAAAGATGTCGGGGTCACCTTAAAGGTAGTACCGCATATTGGCGAAGATGGCACAGTGCGTTTAGAAGTCGAACAGGAAGTCTCGGATGTCAAAGCCAGCAAAGGACAGGCACAGGATCTGGTAACCAGCAAACGTGCGATCAAAACCTCGATTCTGGCTGAACATGGGCAAACCATTGTGCTGGGGGGGCTGATTTCGGACAACACCAGTTATGGCCGTCAGGCGGTTCCAGGTCTGGGAGCCATTCCGGGGATAGGACGTCTATTCCGTTCTGAAGGAAAATCCAACCAGAAACGTAATCTGCTGATCTTTATCCATCCGACCATTGTGGGGGATAAAAATGAAGTCAGTAAACTGACCCAGAAACGCTATAGTCAACTCTACAGCCTGCAACTGGCACTGGATTCTGACGGGAACTTTGCCAAGCTGCCGGATCAGGTCGATGATGTCTATCAACAGCGTATTCCGGTCTCAAAAACCCCGCTGCAAAATTCGCCTTATCAAACTGTACCTACTGCACCAGTACCCGCTCGGCCGGCCGCTGCTGTAGTGACGCCTATGGCAATCGAGCCGGCATTGCAGTCACAACCGGTACAACAAGTCGAAAAGAGTCAAAATACCGTGACCACCACCACACTGCGACCGAAAAGTTAGCTGATGTAGCATGGACAGACAGCATGTTATGATAATGTCAAAGAGAAAAGAGAAGTAACTTTCATGACTTGGAAAATACACGCGATTACAGGCGACTTGACAGGGCAAGAGATTAGTATTGACCGCGATATGTTGGTAGGGCGTCATCAGGCCGCAGACATTGTATTGCAGGCCGCAGAAATCTCTCGCAAGCATGCTGCATTTTTACTGAAAGATGACGCACTCTGGGTGCAGGATTTGGGTTCATCCAATGGCACTTTTGTCAATGATGTGCAGATTGCGCAGGAAACCTTGCTCAAGCAGGATGATATTGTTCAGTTTGCCAGCCTGAAATTTTCCGTGCTGGCACCTGTTGCTGCAATAGAAGTCGCACCAGAGGTTGAAGCGACGGCAGAAAAAGTCGTGGAACAGGTGGAAGTGACAGAGCCAAGCCCTGCACAGCAAATGAATGAGCAAGGGATACCGGAACTGAAACAGCGCGATGCTTCGGTGCAGTTGACCCGAGACGGGATGCCAACCAGTGTCGGTATTCCAAAACCGGCACCGATTCCGGAAGGCGTAGATCTGTCTGCGGTGAAACCAGAACCGGTGCCAGTGCCGGTGGAGCAGCCTGTTTCACGGGTGGAGCAGGAAAAAGAAACCCAGAAAAATGTATCTGTTGGTCTGATTTCAGTAATTGTCTTGATTATTTTAGCGATTATGGCCTGGTTAATGTTCAAATAAGCCGATGATTGGTTACAATCAAGGCATGCACAACGCATGCCTTTTTTGTGGCTGCGAATACGATAAAGAGGGCCGGGATGTCTATTGCACAATTAGAAAAGCGCGAACTGATCTTATTTGATCTGGATGGCACCCTGGTGGATTCGGCGCATGACCTGTATCGTGCCATGAATATGAGCCTGAACGTGCTGCAATTGCCGCTGGTGACCGAAGAACAGGTACGGACTTGGGTGGGCAAGGGCACCTCGATATTTTGTGAGAGTGTGTTGCAGCATCTGGTCGGTGAAGTCACCCCAGCCCAGCATCAGGAATTACTGACCACTTTTCTGGATATTTATAATGTCGATCCTTGTGTCGATACGGTACCATTTCCCGGAATTCTGAAATTTCTGGATTGGGCCAAAGCACAGGGCAAGACCCTGGTCTGTGTCACCAATAAACCGGAACTGCCTGCTCGCGCGATTCTGGACACATTGGATATGGCGCATTATTTTGCCGATACTATTGGTGGAGACCGCTTTAGTGAGCGTAAGCCGCATCCGCGCCAGTTATTGCACTGTGTCGAACAGTATGGTGTAACCAAAGAACAGGTATTGCTGATCGGGGATTCCTCCAATGATGTGGAGGCCGCACGTCGAGCCGGGATTGATTGTATTGTAGTGAGCTACGGCTATAATCATGGTGAAAACATAGCAGACTGTCATCCGCAAGAAATTGTCGATGATCTACGTGAACTGCTTGCTTAATTAGGGTATTAGGAAAATAAAATGAATAGTTATCAGGTTTTTCGATGGCGTCGCTCAGTTCAAGTCTATTTACACACTGAGTAAACCCAATTTATAGAGAAGCATCTGATGACCACACAAGCACAATTTCAACTACTTGCTGCGCAAGGCTATAACCTGATTCCTGTTTACCGTCAGCGTCTAGCTGATACCGATACCCCACTTTCCATTTTTGCTCGCCTTAAACAGCATCAACAGGCTTATTTATTCGAGTCTGTCGAAGGGGGAGAGAACTGGGCACGCTATTCAATCATCGGGCTGGGTGAATCCACAGTATTCTCCTGCAATGCCGGCGAGCTGACGGTGCAGCATGCGGACGGCTCGCTTGAAAAGCAGCACTGTGCAGATCCTTTTCAGTATATCCGTGACTTTCAGGCCCAGTTTAAAGTGCCGACGCAAGCAGACTTGCCACAGCTTCCAAGCTTTACTGGCGGTCTGGTGGGCTACTTTGGCTATGACGCCGTGCGTTATATTGAACCAAAGCTGCAAAATGTCCCCGAAGCAGATCCGGTCGGTTTGCCAGATATCTGGATGATGCTCTCGAAAACCGTGATTGTCTTTGATAATTTGAAAGATACCTTATTCCTGATTGTGCATGCCGATGCAGCTGATCCGACTGCCTATGAAAAAGCACATGAACAATTAAATGAATTAGAAAACATTCTGGCCACACCGGTTAGTCTTAAGGCTGCAAAACATACGCCGCCACACTTTGAGTCCCTCACCGGGCATGACAACTTTATTGCCTCGGTAGAAAAGGTCAAAGAATATATCCGTGCCGGGGATGTGATGCAGGTGGTACCGGGGCACCGGATGGTCTCCGACTTCGATGGCGATCCTTTACAGGTCTATCGAGCGCTGCGTCATCTCAATCCATCACCGTACCTGTTTCTGGTACAAGGGCAAACCCTGGAAAACCATACGCCATTTCATATCGTCGGTTCTTCACCCGAGATTCTGTCCCGTCTGGAAAACGGGATTGCGACGGTACGTCCACTGGCAGGCACCAGACCGCGTGGCAAGACCAAGGAAGAAGATCTGGCTCTTGAGCAAGACTTGCTGTCGGATGAAAAAGAAATTGCCGAACATGTCATGCTGATTGATTTGGGACGCAATGACGTCGGACGCATCGCAAAAATTGGCAAAGTTCAGGTGACTGATCAAATGGTGATCGAACGTTATTCGCATGTGATGCATATTGTTTCGAATGTACAAGGCGAAGTGCGTGATGATGTCGATGCCTTGGATGTTTTTAAGGCAACTTTCCCTGCCGGTACGCTTTCAGGTGCACCAAAAATTCGTGCCATGGAAATTATTGACGAAGTTGAGCCGGTAAAACGTGGAATTTTTGGCGGCGCTGTCGGTTATTTAGGCTGGCATGGTGAAATGGACATGTCGATTGCGATTCGTACCTGTGTGATTCGTGAAAATAAGGTCTATGTACAGGCCGGTGCAGGGCTGGTGGCGGACTCAAATCCTGAATCAGAATGGAATGAAACCCAAATAAAAGCTCGCGCAGTGATCAAAGCGGTTGAATTATCATCAAATGGTTTGATTTTATGAGTTTTTGCGGTTTTTTTTGAAAAAAACACTTGCATGGTTTGAGAGTTTTGCTAAACTGCACACCGTTCCGATACGAAACGTACGAAACACTAAGAAACGCCGGCATAGCTCAGTTGGTAGAGCAACTGACTTGTAATCAGTAGGTCCACAGTTCGAATCCGTGTGCCGGCACCATCTTAGAGAGTTTCAAGGGTTGAGTAAAGAATAGCACTGATGTAAGTGTAAAATGGTGAGGTTCCCGAGCGGTCAAAGGGGGCGGACTGTAACTCCGCTACGAAAGTTTCGAAGGTTCGAATCCTTCCCTCACCACCAATTTTAATGCTTCAATAAGTGGTTTGTACCAACATCGTGCGGGAGTAGCTCAGTTGGTAGAGCGGTAGCCTTCCAAGCTACATGTCGCGAGTTCGACCCTCGTCTCCCGCTCCATTGAAGTACTAATATTTGCTCTTATAGCTCAGTGGTAGAGCACTCCCTTGGTAAGGGAGAGGTCTCGAGTTCAAATCTCGATAAGAGCTCCAGATTACAGTTTAGCAATTTTTATTGCGCAATATTCAGAAAGCAGGCTATTTAGTCTGCTTTTCAAGTATTTGGTATTTGGTTTTTTTAAACGACATGTCGGAACTGGGTTTTGACTCAGAATTGTGTTCGACGTAAACGAGGAGTATTAACATGGCTAAGGCTAAGTTTGAACGTAATAAGCCACACGTTAACGTGGGCACAATTGGTCACGTCGACCATGGTAAAACAACTTTAACAGCTGCAATTGCAACTGTATGTGCGAAGAAATTCGGTGGCGAAGCACGTGATTACGCTGCAATCGACTCTGCACCAGAAGAAAAAGCACGTGGTATTACAATTAATACTTCACACGTAGAATACGATTCTCCAACTCGTCACTACGCTCACGTAGACTGCCCGGGCCACGCCGATTATGTTAAAAACATGATTACTGGTGCTGCTCAGATGGACGGCGCGATCCTTGTATGTGCTGCGACTGATGGTCCTATGCCACAGACTCGTGAACACATCCTGCTTTCTCGTCAGGTAGGTGTACCTTACATCGTTGTATTCTTGAACAAATGCGACCTTGTAGACGACGAAGAGCTTCTTGAGCTGGTTGAAATGGAAGTTCGTGAACTTCTTTCTACTTATGACTTCCCAGGTGATGACACTCCAGTGATCCGTGGTTCTGCTCTTCTTGCACTTAACGGTGACGAAGGTCAGTACGGCGAGCAAGCAGTTGTTGCACTTGTTGATGCACTTGACTCTTACATTCCAGAGCCAGAACGCGCAATCGATCTTCCATTCCTTATGCCAATTGAAGATGTATTCTCAATCTCTGGTCGTGGTACAGTAGTAACTGGCCGTGTAGAGACTGGTATCGTTAAAGTAGGCGAAGAAGTTGAAATCGTTGGTATCAAAGATACAGTTAAAACAACTGTAACTGGCGTTGAAATGTTCCGTAAACTGCTTGACGAAGGTCGTGCAGGCGAGAACTGTGGTGTTCTTCTACGTGGTACTAAGCGTGAAGACGTACAACGTGGTCAAGTATTGACTAAACCAGGTGCGATCAAGCCACACACTAAATTCGATGCGGAAGTATATGTACTTTCTAAAGAAGAAGGTGGTCGTCACACTCCATTCCTTAACGGCTACCGTCCACAGTTCTACTTCCGTACTACGGACGTAACTGGTGCGATCGCGCTTAAAGAAGGCGTGGAAATGGTAATGCCTGGTGACAACGTTGAAATGTCAGTAGAGCTAATCCACCCAATCGCAATGGACCCAGGTCTACGTTTTGCGATCCGTGAAGGCGGTCGTACAGTTGGTGCTGGTGTAGTTGCTAAAGTAACTGCATAATCATAGAATAAGATAAACAGGTTGGGGTTTCGGCTCCAGCTTGTTATTTTACAGGTCAGTAGTTCAATTGGTAGAGCGTCGGTCTCCAAAACCGAATGTTGGGGGTTCGAGTCCCTCCTGACCTGCCAAGTTTTTAAAAAGACGCTTGATGTCGGCAAAATTGGTCATATAATAAGTCGCGAAACCTACGACGAGTACAAAAATGTCGAATGAAAAATCACGCGACGCATTAGGCGAAGCGGCAATTCCTCAAAGAAATAATCCTGCAGTAGATGTAAGTTCTGGTTCTCCATTAGACATGGTTCTATGGGTTATCGCCTTGATTTTATTGGTTGGTGCAATGATGGTAAACCAATATTTACCAGCATACTGGGCACCTGCGAATGATATCTGGGTGCGTGTTGGGGTGATTTTGGCTTGTATCGTCGCGGCATTCGGTTTATTATACGCCACCCATCAAGGCAAAGGCTTTATTCGTCTGCTGAAAGATGCACGAATCGAGTTACGTCGAGTGACCTGGCCTACCAAGCAAGAGACGATGTCCACATCTTGGCAAGTTCTTGTTGTAGTTGTCATCACCTCCATTGTGTTGTGGTGTTTTGACTATATTTTAGGCTGGTTAATCAAGTTTATTATCGGGTAAGAGAGCTATGAAACGTTGGTACATTATTCATGCCTATTCAGGTTATGAAAAACAAGTAATGCGTTCGCTTAATGATCGAATCCAGCGTAGCGCTGTTGCCGATAGCTTTGGTGAAGTCCTGGTTCCTACCGAAGAAGTGGTAGAAATGAAGGATGGCAAGAAACGTAAATCAGAGCGCAAGTTCTTTCCGGGCTATGTACTAGTCGAAATGGAAATGAACGATGATACTTGGCACATTGTTAAAGAATGTCCAAAAGTTTTAGGCTTTATTGGTGGTACGGCAGAAAAACCGGCGCCAATTACGCAAAAAGAAGCCGATGCGATTCTTGCGCGTGTACGCAATACTGGTGAATCTCCTCGTCCTAAGACGATGTTTGAACCAGGCGAAGAATTACTCGTAGTTGACGGTCCATTCACAGACTTTAAAGGTGTGGTGGAAGAAGTTCTATACGAAAAGTCACGTTTAACGTTGACCATTAATGTATTTAACCGTCCAACACAGGTTGAACTGGAATTTCGTCAAGTCGAAAAATCAGTTTAATTGTTTTGGGTTGAAAACGCCTGATTTGCGTGCAAATCAGGCATTGTTGTTGTAACGGTATCGTTACTTGAAATCATTGGGGAGCCTTCACCGGCGTTAGCACCCAGAGGTAATTTGAAATGGCTAAGAAGATTGACGGCTATATCAAGCTGCAAGTTCCAGCTGGTAAAGCGAATCCATCTCCACCGATTGGTCCTGCACTAGGTCAACGTGGTGTGAACATCATGGCATTCTGTAAAGAATTCAATGCTGCGACACAAAAAGTTGAAGCTGGTCTGCCAATTCCAGTTGTGATCACTGTGTACAACGACAAGTCGTTCACATTCATCATGAAAACTCCACCTGCTGCTGTTCTTCTTAAGAAAGCTGCTGGTATCCAGAAGGGTTCAGCTGTACCTAACAAAACTAAAGTTGGTAAGTTGACTCGTGCTCAAATCGAAGAAATTGCGACTACTAAAGAACCAGATTTGACTGGTGCTGATTTAGACGCACGTGTACGTACCATTGCTGGTTCTGCGCGTTCTATGGGCTTGGAAGTGGAGCTTTAAGACATGGCTAAATTAACTAAACGTCAAAAAGCGATTGTTGCTGCTGTAGAAGCGCACAAAGTTTACACGCTAGAAGAAGCTGTTGCAGTTTTGGAAAGCCTTCCGGCTCCTAAATTCAAAGAATCTTTGGATGTTGCGATCAACCTAGGTGTTGACCCGCGTAAATCTGACCAGGTTGTTCGTGGTGCGACTACACTTCCTGCAGGTACTGGTAAAACTGTACGTGTAGCAGTATTCGCTCAAGGCGCTGCTGCTGAAGCCGCTAAAGCTGAAGGCGCAGACGTTGTTGGTTTCGACGATCTTGCTGAAAGCATTCAAGCGGGTAACCTTGACTTCGACGTAGTAATTGCTGCTCCAGATGCAATGCGCGTTGTTGGTAAACTTGGTACGATTCTTGGTCCACGTGGCTTAATGCCAAACCCTAAAGTGGGTACTGTAACTCCTGACGTAGCAACTGCAGTTAAAAATGCAAAAGCTGGTCAAGCACGTTACCGCGTAGACAAAGCGGGTATTATCCACGCTGCGATCGGTCAAGTAGGTTTCACTGCTGAAGCTGTTCGTTCAAACGTTGAAGCACTTGTTGCTGACTTGAAACGTTTAAAGCCTGCTACATCTAAAGGCGTATACATCCAGAAGATCACTTTGAGCTCAACTATGGGTCCTGGTCTTACTGTTGATGTTGCTAACGTTTCTAAATAAGTCTCGACTTATTACAGAATTTTAAAGCCCTGAAGAAGTCTCCTTCTCCCTCTGGGAGAAGGTCGGGAAGAGGATTAAACCTCTCCCTAGCCCTCTCCTGTAAGGAGAGGGGATAATTTAGGCAGACTTTGAATTGATAAATGTAAATTTATCAGCGTCAAAGACCGCGGGCGAGGGGAGTTTTATGCTTCGCTCTTAATAGCCCAGCCTGCGTAGACGCGGTGGTGTGATTTGTTCATCCTCCGCGTGTGAGTCCAGTGATGGTCTTACGAATTGGGAGTGTACTTCGCGTAAGTACATAAATCACCGTTAGGAGGTTTTACAATGGCTCTTCTTATCGAAGGCAAAAAACAGATCGTAGCTGAAGTAGCTGAAGTTGCTTCTACTGCATTTGCTGCTGTTGTTGCTGACTACCAAGGTTTGACTGTAGAGCAGTTAACTACTCTACGTGTTGAAGCGCGTAAACTTGGTGTTACTACACGTATCGTGCGTAACACTTTGGCTAAACGTGCTCTTCAAGATACTCAATTCAATATCTTGAATGACAGCCTTGTTGGCCCAACAATCTTAGCTTTCTCAAATTCTGAAGACGACATGGGTGCTGCTGCACGTTTGTTCGAAGAATTTGCTAAAACTAATAAAGCATTTGAACTTAAAGCTGCTGCATTTGATGGCAAACTTTATCAAGGCGAAGAAGTAAGCGTAATCGCGAATCTTCCGAACCAAGAGAAAGCGCTTACTATGCTTGCAAGCGTTCTTCAAGCTCCTATTTCGAAATTGGGCCGCTTACTTACAGCGCTTCAAGAGAAAAACGAGTCAGAAGCTGCTTAAGCTCAAACTTACACACACATCATTCAATACCCATTTGGAGTTACTCTCATGGCTTTAACAAACGAAGAAATCCTAAACGCAGTTGCTGAAAAAACTGTTCTTGAGCTTGTTGAACTTATCTCTGCTTTCGAAGAGAAATTCAATGTATCTGCTGCTGCTGTAGCTGTAGCTGCTGGTCCTGCTGCTGCTGCTGTTGAAGAACAGTCTGAATTCAATGTTGAATTGACTTCTTTTGGCGCGAACAAAGTTGCTGTAATTAAAGCAGTTCGTGAAGCGACTGGCCTTGGCTTGAAAGAAGCTAAAGACATGGTTGAAAGCGCTCCTGCAGTTCTTAAAGAAGGCGTTTCTAAAGAAGAAGGCGAAGAACTTAAGAAGAAACTTGAAGAAGCTGGTGCTACAGTTACTCTTAAGTAATAGCTTAAGGGAGCCGGTTTTTTTATAATCAGCTCCAAAAATTGGCTGATGGCTCTTGGGTCATCAGCCTTTTTGCGTTACAATAATCGGCTCGATTTTTGTTTGCATGATATAAAAATCATACAAATTGAAAATAAACATAATGATCAAACGTTTACCAATATTTTTCAGTAAAAAAAATATTGATAAGCGTTTTAATACCACTAAAAATTGCAGCATTTGTAAAGAGTGGTGGCCATATCGGCCAGCGTAATTCCTTCTGAGCCCGTTCTGCAGGCGGGCTTGGTTTACACTTTCCGAGGACTCCAGATGGCATACTCATATACCGAAAAGAAACGGATCCGTAAGAATTTTGGTAAATTGCCTAGCGTTATGGATGCTCCGTACCTGCTCGCGATTCAAGTCGACTCGTACAGAACGTTCTTACAAGATGGCAAATCACCAAAAAACCGCGAAGATATCGGTCTCCAAGCCGCATTTCGTTCAGTTTTTCCTATAGAAAGTTATTCTGGCAATGCTGCTTTAGAATTTGTTGAGTATAGTCTTGGTAAGCCTGAGTTTGATGTACGCGAATGTATTCTTCGTGGCTCGACTTATGCAGCACCAATGCGTGTGAAAATTCGTTTGATCCTGAAAGATCGTGAAACGAAGTCAATTAAAGACGTACGTGAACAAGAAGTCTATATGGGCGAAATGCCATTGATGACGGATAACGGTACTTTTGTGATTAATGGTACCGAACGTGTCATCGTATCGCAATTACACCGTTCACCAGGCGTATTCTTTGACCACGATAAAGGCAAGACTCACTCAAGTGGTAAAGTCCTTTATTCTGCACGTATCATTCCTTACCGTGGTTCATGGTTAGATTTTGAATTCGATGCCAAAGATCTGGTCTATGTACGTATTGACCGTCGTCGTAAATTGCTTGCGACTGTGGTACTTCGTGCGCTGGGTTATAGCAACGAAAACATTCTCGACATGTTCTACGAGAAAGTCCCTGTCTATCTTGACATGGGTAGCTACCAGATTGATCTGGTGCCTGAACGTCTGCGTGGCGAAATGGCACAGTTTGACATCTTGGATAAAGATGGCAAGACAATCGTTGAGCAAGGTAAACGTATTAACGCGCGTCATGTACGTCAAATGGAAGCTTCAGGTCTTGAAAAACTTGCAGTGCCTGATGAGTACTTGTATGAGCGTATTACCGCTGAAGACATCGCGCTTAAAGATGGCGACGTGATTGCTGCAAACACCGTATTGAGCCATGAAATCATGGTGAAAATTGCAGAAGGCGGCGTGAAGCAGTTCAATGTCCTGTTCACCAATGATATCGATCGTGGTTCATTCGTTGCAGATTCTCTACGTGCAGATACCACGACGACTCGTGAAGAAGCACTGGTCGAAATCTACAAAGTAATGCGTCCGGGCGAGCCACCAACCAAAGAAGCAGCCGAGAACCTGTTCAACAACCTGTTCTTCTCTTCTGAGCGTTATGACTTGTCGCCAGTGGGTCGCATGAAGTTCAACCGTCGTTTGGGTCGTCCTTACGAAGTGGGTACAGACCAGAAGTCGCGTGAAGTTGAAGGCATTCTCTCGAATGAAGATATCACTGATGTACTTAAAACATTAGTTGAAATCCGTAACGGTAAAGGTGAAGTCGACGATATCGATCACCTGGGTAACCGTCGTGTTCGTTCTGTGGGCGAAATGACTGAAAACCAGTTCCGTGTCGGTCTAGTTCGTGTAGAACGTGCTGTTAAAGAGCGTCTATCTCAAGCTGAAACAGATAACCTGTCTCCGCAAGATTTGATCAATGCGAAGCCGGTGGCTGCTGCAATCAAAGAATTCTTTGGTTCAAGCCAGTTGTCTCAGTTTATGGACCAAAACAACCCGTTATCTGAAATCACGCACAAACGTCGTGTATCGGCGCTTGGTCCCGGTGGTTTGACACGTGAACGTGCAGGCTTTGAAGTACGTGACGTACATCAAACCCATTACGGTCGTGTATGTCCAATTGAAACGCCGGAAGGTCCAAACATTGGTTTGATCAACTCGCTTTCTGTTTATGCTAAAGCCAACAACTTCGGTTTCCTGGAAACGCCTTACCGTAAAGTAATTGATGGCCGTGTAACCATGGACATTGAATACCTATCTGCAATTGAAGAAGTGGGTACTGTGATTGCACAGGCCGATTCTGCAATGGATGCTGATGGTAACTTGACTGAAGAAGTTGTATCTGTACGTCACCAAGGTGACTTCGTACGCATGCCGCCTGAAAAAGTAACGCATATGGATGTATCTGCTCAGCAGGTTGTATCTGTAGCTGCGTCACTGATTCCGTTCCTTGAACACGATGATGCCAACCGTGCATTGATGGGTTCAAACATGCAACGTCAGGCTGTTCCTACGTTAATCGCTGACAAGCCACTCGTAGGTACGGGTATGGAAGCGAACGTAGCACATGACTCTGGTGTGTGTGTGATCGCACAGCGTGGTGGCCGTATCGAGTTTGTTGATGCATCTCGTGTAGTCATTCGTGTCAATGAAGAAGAGATGATCGCAGGTGAGGCAGGTGTAGATATCTATAACCTGATCAAATACACCCGTTCAAACCAGAACACCTGTATCAACCAGAAAGTTCTTGTGAACCTGGGTGATAAAGTTGGCCGTGGTGACGTTCTTGCTGATGGTCCATCGACTGATGGCGGTGAATTGGCACTGGGTCAAAACATGCGCGTTGCGTTCATGACCTGGAATGGTTACAACTATGAAGACTCGATCTTGTTATCTGAGCGTGTACTTCAGGAAGACCGTTTAACCTCGATTCATATCCAGGAATTGTCATGTGTCGCACGTGATACCAAACTGGGTGCGGAAGAAATTACGGCCGATATCCCGAACGTGGGTGAAGCTGCACTCTCTAAATTAGATGAGTCAGGTATCGTTTATATCGGTGCTGAAGTGACTGCGGGCGATATCCTGGTTGGTAAAGTAACACCGAAAGGCGAAACGCAATTAACACCTGAAGAAAAACTGCTTCGTGCAATCTTCGGTGAAAAAGCAGCTGACGTTAAAGATTCATCTTTACGCGTTCCATCAGGTACCAAAGGTACCGTGATTGACGTTCAAGTGTTTACACGTGACGGTCTTGAAAAAGACGAACGTGCTCAAGCTATTGAAAAAGCACAGCTTGATGCTTACCGCAAAGACTTGAAAGAAGAATTCAAGATCTTTGAAGAAGCGGCACGTGAACGTGTAATTCGTTTGCTGAACGGTCAAGAATCGAATGGTGGCGGCACTACTAAACGTGGCGACAAATTGTCTGAAGACATGTTGTCTGGTTTAGAGCTGGTTGATCTTCTTGAAATCCAACCGGTTGACGAAGCAATTGCTGAGCGTTTGACTCAAATCCAAGTCTTCTTGAAAGAGAAGAGCTTTGAAATTGACGAGAAATTCGCTGAGAAAAAACGCAAATTGTCTACAGGCGATGAACTGACAACTGGCGTATTGAAAGTTGTTAAAGTTTATCTTGCTGTAAAACGTCGCATCCAGCCGGGTGATAAGATGGCTGGTCGTCACGGTAACAAAGGTGTTGTATCAAACATCTTGCCGGTAGAAGACATGCCACACGATGCTAACGGTGTACCTGTTGATATCGTATTGAACCCGCTAGGCGTACCATCGCGTATGAACGTGGGTCAGATTCTTGAAACTCACTTGGGTATGGCTGCCAAAGGTCTTGGCGATCAAATCGACAAGATGATGAAAGAACAGCGTACTGTACTTGAGCTTCGTGATTTCCTTGACAAGATTTATAACAAAGTTGGTGGCGAGCAAGAAGATCTTGATAGCCTGACTGATGATGAAATCTTGAAACTTTCTGGCAACTTGCGTGCTGGTGTTCCTTTGGCAACGCCGGTATTCGATGGTGCTGAAGAAGGTCAGATCAAAGAGTTGTTACAACTTGCAGGTCTATCAAGTACTGGTCAGACAGTATTATATGATGGTCGTACTGGTGAACGTTTCGACCGTCCGGTAACTGTTGGTTATATGTACATGCTGAAACTGAACCACTTGGTTGATGACAAGATGCATGCGCGTTCAACTGGTTCTTATTCTCTAGTAACGCAACAGCCGCTGGGTGGTAAAGCACAGTTCGGTGGTCAGCGTTTCGGTGAGATGGAGGTCTGGGCACTAGAGGCTTACGGTGCAGCATATACGCTACAAGAAATGCTGACTGTGAAATCGGATGACGTTGAAGGTCGTACTCGTATCTACAAAAACATTGTAGATGGAAACCATTATATGGATCCGGGTATGCCTGAATCGTTCAACGTATTGACCAAAGAGATCCGTTCTTTAGGTATCAACATTGAACTGAAAAATGGTGACTAATTAGTTCCATTTAATCCCCCCAGCCCCCTTTATGAAAGGGGGAGTTCCCACTCGAAAGGGTAGGAGCTTCCCTCCTTAGAAAAAGGAGGGATTGAGGGAGGATTATTCAGTTAAAAAACAATATTTGTGACCCAGTCGAGAAGTGAAAATCTCCTCGACACACGGAGAAAAAAATTGAAAGACTTGCTCGATATCATGCGCAAAAAGACGGATTCAGACGGTCATGCTCCTGTAGAGTTTGACCGCATCCGTATTGGTCTTGCGTCACCAGAAATGATTAAGTCATGGTCTCACGGTGAAGTTAAAAAGCCAGAAACCATTAACTATCGTACGTTCAAACCGGAACGTGATGGTTTATTCTGTGCCAAAATTTTTGGTCCAGTAAAAGATTACGAATGCTTGTGTGGTAAATACAAGCGTATGAAGTACAAAGGCGTCATTTGTGAAAAATGTGGCGTTGAAGTAACCACTGCGAAAGTTCGTCGTGAGCGTATGGGTCATATTGACCTTGCGTCACCTGTTGCACATATCTGGTTCTTGAAATCATTACCGAGCCGTATCGGTCTTCTTTTAGACATGACGCTACGTGATATCGAACGTGTATTGTATTTCGAATCTTATGTTGTCACTGATCCAGGTATGACCCCGTTCGAGAAATACCAACTTCTGAACGATGAAGAATACTTCAATGCGTTGGAAGAGCACGGTGATGAATTCACAGCGAAAATGGGTGCAGAAGCTGTTCAGGACTTGTTGAAAGACATCGATCTTGAAGCTGAAATCGCGCGTTTACGTGAAGAAATTCCTGTTACAACTTCAGAAACCAAGCTGAAAAAAGCGTCTAAGCGTTTGAAGTTGATGGAAGCATTCAATGATTCAAACAACAAGCCAGAATGGATGGTGTTGACTGTACTTCCAGTTCTTCCACCAGATCTTCGTCCGTTGGTACCACTTGAAGGTGGTCGTTTCGCGACTTCTGACCTGAACGATCTTTATCGTCGTGTGATTAACCGTAACAACCGTTTGAAGCGTCTTCTTGACCTTGCAGCGCCAGACATCATCGTACGTAACGAAAAGCGTATGTTACAAGAGTCTGTAGATGCATTGTTAGATAACGGTCGTCGTGGTCGTGCAATTACCGGTTCGAACAAGCGTCCGCTTAAATCTTTGGCAGATATGATCAAAGGTAAGCAAGGTCGTTTCCGTCAGAACTTATTGGGTAAACGTGTCGATTACTCAGGTCGTTCAGTAATTACTGTAGGTCCGACTTTACGTTTGCATCAATGTGGTCTTCCGAAGAAAATGGCACTTGAACTGTTCAAGCCGTTTATTTTTGCGAAACTACAGGCATCTGGCCAAGCAACCACCATTAAAGCTGCGAAGAAAATGGTTGAGCGCGAAACGCCAGAAGTTTGGGACGTTCTTGCTCACGTGATTCGTCAACATCCAGTGATGTTGAACCGTGCGCCAACACTTCACCGTCTGGGTCTGCAAGCATTTGAACCGATCCTGATCGAAGGTAAGGCAATCCGTCTACACCCGCTCGTATGTGCTGCGTTTAACGCCGACTTCGATGGTGACCAAATGGCGGTACACGTACCATTAACACTTGAAGCGCAGTTAGAAGCGCGTGCGTTAATGATGTCGACCAACAACATCCTTTCTCCAGCGAACGGTGAGCCAATCATCGTACCGTCTCAGGACGTAGTGTTGGGCTTGTATTACATCACCCGTGATGCAATCAATGCCAAAGGTGAAGGCATGGTGTTTGCGGATACTCACGAAGTAAACCGTGCACTGGCAACCGGTCAGGTGGATCTACACGCTCGCGTGAAAGCACGTGTACACCAGACTGTCATCGATGAAGATGGTAACCGCGAACAGCAAACCATTATTGTAGATACGACACCGGGTCGTTGTTTACTTTGGGAAGTTGTGCCTGAAGGTATGGACTTCCAGCAAATTAACGTTGAGATGACCAAGAAAAACATCTCCAAGTTAATTAACTCTTGCTACCGTAAATTGGGTCTGAAAGATACTGTTATCTTCGCTGACCAATTGATGTACCTTGGTTTCCGTCAAGCGACGCGTTCAGGCGTATCGGTTGGTATGGAAGACATGGTTATTCCGCCACAAAAGCAAGCGATTATCGGTAAAGCCGAAGCTGAAGTTCGTGAAATCGAACAACAGTTCGAGCAAGGTTTCGTAACTGCTGGTGAACGTTATAACAAGGTTGTCGATATCTGGGCACGTACCAACGACCAAGTAGCGAAAGCGATGATGGACAACTTGTCTTTCACCACTGTTAAAAACAAACAGGGTGAAGACGAGAAGCAAAAATCATTCAACTCGATCTACATGATGTCTGACTCGGGTGCCCGTGGTTCGGCCGCTCAGATTCGTCAGTTGGCAGGTATGCGTGGTTTGATGGCCAAGCCGGATGGCTCGATCATTGAAACCCCGATTAAAGCCAACTTCCGTGAAGGTTTGACTGTACTTCAGTACTTCATCTCGACACACGGTGCACGTAAAGGTTTGGCCGATACAGCATTGAAAACTGCGAACTCAGGTTACTTGACACGTCGTCTAGTCGACGTTGCACAAGACTTGGTAATTACTGAGCCGGATTGTGGTACTTATGACGGTCTGGTAATGACTCCGTTCATTCAAGGTGGCGATGTAATCGAAAACCTGGGTGCACGAGTACTTGGTCGTGTGGTTGCTGAAGATGTGAAACGTGTAGGTACAGACGAAGTTCTGCTTCCACGTAATACATTAATCGACGAGAAACTGGCAACGTTTATCGAAAGCCAGGGTGTCGACGAAATTAAAGTACGTTCGGTTGTAAACTGTGCCTCTACTTTCGGTGTATGTGCGAAATGTTACGGTCGTGACCTTGCACGTGGTCATCAGGTGAACCCGGGTGAGTCTGTAGGTGTAATGGCAGCTCAATCGATTGGTGAGCCAGGTACACAGTTAACCATGCGTACCTTCCACGTCGGTGGTGCTGCGAGCCGAACTTCTGCTGCAAACAGCGTACAGGTTCGTAACCAGGGTACAGTACGTTTCCACAACGTGAAAACCGTACAACATGCCAAAGGTCACTTGGTATCGACTTCACGTTCAGGTGAAATCGGTATTGCGGATGATTTAGGTCGTGAGCGCGAGCGCTATAAACTTCCTTACGGTGCGTCTATCTTGCTGAAAGATGGCGAAGCTGTAGAAGCTGGCGGTATCGTGGCGACTTGGGATCCGCATACACATCCATTGGTAACAGAAGTTGCAGGTAAAGTACGTTTCAGCCAGATCGCTGATGGCGTAACCGTAACTTCGAAAACTGATGATGCAACCGGTATGTCAACGATCGAAATCTTGCCAGTGACTTCACGTCCTGCGTCAGGTAAAGATCTGCGTCCTGCTGTTGTTCTTGACACAGTTGATGGTGGCGAACAGTTCTACTTCCTGCCACAAAACACCATTCTTTCTGTCCGTGATGGCGAAACAATTGGTGTCGGTGACGTTATCGGTCGTGTACCACAAGAATCTTCACGTACCCGTGATATTACCGGTGGTCTGCCTCGTGTAGCTGACTTGTTCGAAGCACGTAAGCCAAAAGAGCATGCAATCCTGGCAGAAGTGTCTGGTGTGGTGAGCTTCGGTAAAGAGACCAAAGGTAAGAACCGTCTGGTGATTACGCCGGATGATGGTTCTGAGATTTATGAAGAGCTGATTCCGAAATGGCGTACCATTAACGTGTTCGAAGGCGAGCATGTGAACCGTGGTGAAACTATTTCTGATGGTCCACAGAACCCGCACGACATCTTGCGTCTGAAAGGTGAAGTGGCATTGACCAACTACATCGTGAACGAAGTTCAGGACGTATACCGTCTGCAAGGTGTAAAAATCAACGATAAGCATATTGAAGTGATCGTACGTCAAATGCTGCGTAAAGTTGACATCACCGATGGCGGCGATACCAGCTTCATCAAAGGTGAGCAAGTGGATTACATCCGCGTTGTTCAGGAAAACCAAGCTGTTCTTGCACAAAACAAGTTCCCAGCGAAGTTTGAACGTCTGTTGATGGGTATTACCAAAGCGTCGCTTTCTACTGACTCGTTCATCTCTGCTGCATCGTTCCAGGAAACCACACGTGTGTTAACTGAAGCTGCTGTAACAGGTAAAGAAGATGATTTACGTGGTCTGAAAGAAAACGTGGTTGTAGGTCGCCTGATCCCAGCGGGTACAGGTTTGGCTTACCATCTGGAGCGTCGTCGTCAGGAAGCAGAAGCTGCAGAATTTGAACTGCACAATGATTTCTCTGATGTAGATCAAGCTTTAAGTCAGGCATTTAACGAAGAATTCTAATTCAAGTTAAAGCTTAAAAAAAAAGACGCCTGCGGGCGTCTTTTTTTGTTTAAAGCACATGAAAATTAAAGCTTAAACAGCGGAATAATCCATTGATACTTACAAAACTCAGCAGGAATACCGAGAGAAGTAACACGCTGTAGATTTTTGTTTTATAAAATGAAGATAAGCTAAATTAAAACATGAAAGGAAGGCCAAGATCATGAAAAAACTAATGGGCGTTATGGCAGTTGCCACTCTCTCCACCTTTATGTTGGCAGGTTGTGAAAGTATGTCTGCCAATGAACAGCGTATCGGTGCTGCTGCCTTGGGCGGCGCAGTCGGTGGTGGTGTAGGGAATAGTGTAGGTGGTGGTCTGGGTTCTGCCGTCGGTGGTGGTGCAGGTGCAGCTGTGGGTAGTAAATCACAAGGTGGTTCAAACCGTAATGCGACCTATAGTGGTGTGGGTGGTGCCGTAGGTTCAGCTGTCGGTAAAAGCATCTTTGGTGGTAATGCCGGCGCTGCGATTGGTGGTGCAATCGGTGGTGGTGCAGGTGCTGCGATCGAGCAGGATAACCGTCGCCGTTAAGTCAAAACCGGGATCGAATTGATCCAGAGATAAAAGCGCCAAATTGGCGCTTTTATCTTATTGCAGTGTTTGAATTTTTCCTTTGCTTTGCTTGCGCCGGATATACACTGTCTTCTGTACTTCCGCGATTCGAACGCCTGCTTCATCGTAAATATTGAGCTGATAATGGCGATAGACCGGCGCAAAGTCGGCAGCCAAATCAATGATGGTGGTGATTTCTTCTGCAGAGATCCGAATGTCAGCATATACCGTGCCACGACCCGGTGCTAAAAACTGGATACTCGCACCTTTATCCCAGACAATATATTTTGATCCCAAATGATGCATTAACAATAACATGTAAAATGGATCGACCATCGAATACAGGCTGCCACCAAAATGGACGCCGACAATATTCTGGTTTTTACGGGTCAGCGGCATTTTGACCCGAATGTGATAATTATTAAAATCAATTTTATCAATTTCGATGCCGGCACCACGATAGGGCGCATAGCGGTTCAGAATAAATTTTGAAACCAGCGGCAGTTTTTGAATTTTTTGGAATAGGCTCATGCTGACATTCTTTTTTTGGTGTAGCCATGCATACTAGAGCAACAAAAATGCGCTGGCATTGATAAATTATTCCGATTTATAAACTATGCAGTCAATAACAACAACAGGATCAAAAAATGCAAATGCACATGCAATGGATCAATACCACTGATCAGCAGCGTCTCTGCGTCAAAACCTATGGTCAACCAGAACAGCCCGCTTTGGTGTTGATTCATGGTTATCCCGATCATCAGGCCGTTTGGGAGCCGGTTATTGCCCATCTGGGGCAGCACTATTTTATTGTGACTTATGATGTACGGGGCGCAGGAGAATCCAGTATTCCTAAAAAAATTTCCGATTACCGGCTGGCGCGTTTATGTCAGGATCTGCAGGAGGTGGTGAATGCCGTCTTGCCAGAACGAGCTTTTCATCTGGCCGCACATGACTGGGGTTCCATTCAGGCCTGGGAAGCAGTAACTGAAGCAGGCTTTCAAGGTCGAATCCTGTCTTATAGTAGTATTTCCGGGCCCTGTCTGGATCATGCCGCTTTCTGGATGCGTGAACAGTTCCAGCAGAATAAAGCCAAATTCTTCAAGCAAATGAGCAAGTCCTGGTATATCGCCGTGTTCCAGTTGCCTTGGGTGGCGCCCTTGACCTGGAATTTCTTTAATGCAGAGCGCTGGGCCAAGATCGTGCAGCAACTGGAAAAACGTGATGATCTGCCGCTGAATCCGCATATCGTCAAGGATGGCAAGTATGGGGTGAATCTGTATCGGGCCAACTTTTTGCCACGTTTGACTCAACCACGGCAGCGTTTTGCGATTTGTCCTGTACAAGCCATCGTATTGAAATATGACCAGTTTGTCGGTCCTGAACTGGTTGACGAGATGGCAAAATGGGTTGATGATTTCTCTAAGGTCGAACTGGCGGCCAATCACTGGGCCATTTTGAGTCAGCCTGAGCGAGTTGCTCAATTTATTCATAAATTTATCCAGCTTAAAGCTGCTGAAGTGGCTTAACTCATTTCAGTACTGCACATGACTGGACAAGGGAAAAGTGGCAGAATTTTTATCCGCATTTTCTGATAAAATAGCCACTTTCTCTCAAATCCTATTCATTATGTTCGCAATTCTTGCTGCTATTGGAGTCATGTTCGGACTCTCATTGGCACGTGTACCTGTGGTTTTTGCCCTGGTCATTGGTGCTGTTACGGGTGGTTTACTGGCAGGTCTCGGCCTTCAGGGAACTTTGGACGCATTTAACAATGGCTTGGGTGGCGGTGCTAAAATTGCCTTGGCTTACGGTATTTTAGGTGCATTTGCGCTGGCGCTGGCTCGTTCAGGCCTGCCGGATTTATTGGCTTATAAAATGATCAACACCTTAAAAGGTGAGGCTGATCTTAAAGCACAAAACCGGGTGAAATATCTGATTTTCACTACCGTTGCGATTGCGGCTGTATTCTCCCAGAACGTGATTCCGGTACATATCGCCTTTATTCCGGTACTGATTCCACCACTATTGACTGTATTTAACCATTTAAAGCTGGACCGCCGTTTGATTGCCTGTTTGCTGACATTTGGTCTGGTGGGAACCTATATGCTGATTCCAGTCGGTTTTGGTGCGATCTTCCTGAATGATATTCTTGGACATAACATCAATACCTTTGGTAAGCCTTATGGTTTCGAGATCACTTATGACCAGATTCCTTCTGCGATGGTGATTCCGGTCATTGGAATGCTGGTCGGGCTATTGATCGCAATTTTCTTCTCCTATCGTAAACCACGTCAATACAAGGATATTCAGGTTCAGGAGCAGCAAAGTATTTCTGCTGAACTAGGAGTAGAACCACAGCTTAAGCCGCAAATTTCAAGATTTACCATCTGGATGGCAGGCCTGGCAGTATTGGCAACTCTGGCAGTGCAACTGTATTCAGATTCGATGATTCTGGCCGGTCTGGTCGGTGTTGCGATTTTAAGCTGTGCTGGCATTTTCAAGTGGAAAGAAGCGGATGATGTGATCATTACCGGTATGCGCATGATGGCACTGGTCGGCTTTATTATGATTGCGGCACAAGGTTTTGCAGCGGTTATTGAAGCCACCAATCAGGTCCCTGCGCTGGTAGAAGCTTCGGTAAACTGGATTGGTGACAGTCAGGCACTGGCCGCATTCCTGATGCTACTGATCGGTTTGTTGATTACTTTAGGGATCGGTTCATCTTTTTCAACTGTGCCCATTCTGGCCATTATCTATGTGCCGCTGTGTATCCAGTTTGGTTTTAGTCCCGCAGCAACCATTGCCATTATTGGTACGGCAGCAGCACTGGGCGATGCCGGTTCTCCAGCTTCAGACTCTACCTTAGGCCCAACTTCGGGCTTAAATATGGATGGTCAGCATGATCATATGAGAGACAGTGTGGTTCCAACTTTCATTCATTTTAATATCCCGCTGATGATTTTTGGCTGGATTGCAGCGATGGTGCTGTAATTTAATTATACTAACTTGAGTGAATATTAAATTCACTCAAGGGTATTTTAAATAGCTTTATAATATATATTTAAAATACATGTTTTAATGATTTTAAATATAAAAATGAGTTGATTTCATCTAAATATTGCTATTTAATTCTGATTAGATTGGTTGGTATTAAAACCAACCAATTTAGTATATTTAAAATAAATAATATATAAAAACAATAACTTAAATAATATTTATAATTTAGTTTTATAATAACTATTGCATATTAAATCCCTCCATGTTTATCATTAATTAATATTTAAATTCTTAATAAATGATCTTCCAGTGGGGTATTTAAAAATGTTGAAGCAAGTTGCTCTAATTGCATTAATGGGTCTTTCTGCGTCAGCGATGGCGGGTCAATGGCAAGTGAAAGTTGGTGGTTCAGTAGTATCACCGACTGGCGACTATCAACTTTCTCCTGGTGCTGAATTAAAGGCTGCCGATGAACTAGCATTTACACCATCTGTTGAATATTTCTTTAATGATAATTTCTCGGCAGAATTACTTTTGGCAGCACCTGTTAATCACGATGTTGAATTGAATGGTACGGATGTAGTACGCATTAAACATTTACCGCCGACATTGACTGCAAAATACCACTTTAAAAATTCAACTCGCTTTACCCCATATATCGGAGTAGGTGGTACAGCATTTGTTGCTTGGGATGAGCGTACAAAAGGTCTAGGCAATACTGATGTTAAAGTTAAAGAAGATTTCGGTTTCGCAGGTCAGGTTGGTTTTAACTTCCAGCCAGCAGATGCCAAAAACTGGGGCGTATTCTTTGATGCACGTTATGCACAAATTAGCCCTGAAGTTACTTTGAGTGGAGATGTAGCAGCTAAGTTTGATCTTGATATTGACCCAATGATCTATACTCTCGGCTATAGCTATAAATTCTAAGCTTGCATTTTTCTGGATTGATTTTCCAAAAGCCTCATCTTGTATGAGGCTTTTTTTTCAAAATAACAACGATTTATAACCTATTGAAATTGAGCAGATTGGCAATGTTCAAATATATTAAAGCGAATAAAGTAAATATTAATTGAATACGACTTAATAATTGAATAATAAGGAAGATCAGCATGAGATTTTTAATGAAGAGTATTGTGATCTTCTGCGGCCTGTTGGCTGCACCTGCCTATGCAGCAAGTTTTGATTGTCAGAAAGCTGAAACCGTGACCGAAAAAGCCATTTGTGAGCACCGCCTGCTCAATGATGCCGATGTCAAAATGAGTACCAGCTATCATATCTTACGCCGGATGGTCCCGATGGGAACACGTTCAGTCATTCAGCGCGATCAGGTCAAATGGCTGCAGTTTCGTGACCAGTGTCAGGAATCGGTCTCTTGCCTGAGCCAGGTCTATAATATGCGGCAACAGCAGCTGGACTTGCAGTTTCAGCGCATTTATAAGCTTGGGCCTTATTAAGTCTGGCAATCAGTCTTGCCAAGACCAAAACCCTGCCAGATCAAGCGCTCAAAAATATCTTGAGAAAAAATATACCCCTGACTATTGAAAATTGAGGAACTCACTCCATTCATATAGGCAACAGTGTTGACCTGTATTTAAAATAAAAGGAGTGATTAATGAGCGAGTCTAGCGCACAAAAACATAGTTTCCAGGCTGAAGTGGCTCAGTTACTACATCTCGTGACCCATTCGCTTTATTCAAACCCTGAAATTTTCCTGCGCGAATTGATTTCGAATGCTTCAGATGCCTGTGACAAATTGCGTTTTGAAGGGATCAATCATCCGGAATTTTATGAAAATGATCCGGATTTACGCGTTCGTGTCAGCCTTGATGCAGACAATAACACCATTACCATTTCAGATAACGGTATTGGTCTAAGCGAACAGGAAGCCATTGATAATTTAGGTACGATTGCCAAATCGGGTACCAAAGACTTTATGTCTAAGCTGACCGGCGATCAAAAGGCCGATGCCCAGCTGATTGGCCAGTTCGGGGTCGGTTTCTATTCCGGTTTTATTGTGGCAGACAAGATCACGGTAGAATCACGTCGTGCCGGTGCAGATGTATCTGAAGGTGTACGCTGGATCAGTGGCGGCACTGGTGAATTTGAAGTTGAGCAAATTCAAAAAGCAGGCCGCGGTACCGATATTATTCTGCATCTGCGTGAAGATGCGCTGGACTATTTGCAAAGCCATAAAGTCAAACAGATCATCAATAAATACTCAGACCACATCAGCCTGCCAATCCAGATGCAAAAAGAAGTCTGGCAGGAAGAAGAAGCTGCTGAAGGTGAAACACCGAAAGGCGGCCAGTATGTCAAGACTGATGAATGGGAAGCGATTAACTCGGCCAGCGCACTCTGGACACGTAACAAATCTGAAATTACTGAAGAACAGTATGTCGAGTTCTACAAAAATTTAAGTCATGATTTTGCGGCACCATTGGCATGGGCGCATAACCGGGTTGAAGGCAGCACTGAATACACCCAGTTATTGTATATTCCAAGCAAAGCGCCACATGACATTTTCACCCGTGAATCAAAGGCCGGCATCAAACTGTATGTGAAACGTGTCTTTATTATGGATGATGCGGATAACCTGATTCCGAATTACCTGCGCTTTGTACAAGGCGTGGTAGACAGTGCCGATTTGCCACTTAACGTCAGCCGTGAGTTGCTGCAAGAAAGCCGCGATGTGAAAACCATCCGTGAAGGTAATGCCCGTCGTATCCTGACCATTCTGGACAGTCTGGCCAAATCTGAAGATGAAAAGGATCAGGAGAAATTCAAGACTTTCCATCAGGAATTTGCTTCAGTGTTGAAAGAAGGCCTGGGCGAAGATTTTACTAACCGTGAACGCATTTTGAAACTGCTGCGTTATGCAACGTCGAACAATGACGAAGTCAACACCTCATTGGCAGACTATAAGGCACGTATGAAAGATGGCCAGAAAGCCATTTACTATGTGACTGCAGACAGCCTGAATGCTGCGAAGAATTCACCGCAGCTGGAACTGTTCAAGAAGAAAGGCATTGAAGTTCTGCTCATGACCGAACGCGTAGATGAGTGGGCGATGAACTTCGTGAATGAGTTCGATGGTACGCCGTTGCAAAACGTCTCTAAGGGTGCAGTTGATTTAGGCGATCTTCAGGATGCCGAAGAGAAAAAAGCACTCGAAGAAGCTGCAGCACAGTTTAAGCCTGTGGTCGAAAAGCTGACTGACTCATTAAAAGACAAGACCAAAGAAGTACGTGTGACTACGCGTCTGGTCGATTCACCGGCCTGTCTGGTGACTGGAGAAGGGGAACTCTCTCCACAATTAATCCGTATGCTAAAAGATGCAGGTCAGCCTGTACCGGACATGAAGCCGATTCTGGAAATCAACCCTGAACATCCTTTGGTGAAAAAACTGGATGGCTCAGCGCAGTTTGATGATCTGGCCAATGTAATCTTTGATCAGGCGGTGATTGCAGAAGGCGGATTGCCAGAAAATCCTGCTGAGTATGTGAAGCGTATCAACAGCTTGTTGCTGGCTTAACAGATCAGGCTTTAAGCTAAAAAATCCCTCTACGGAGGGATTTTTTATATCTGCACTGTGCTTAAAATTTAAAACAATGCTTCTAAACGCACCAAAGCACCGACATAGTGATCACGATCTTCGCGATGATCATTCAGATAGTTCAGGTCAGTCTGGACAAAAAACCATTCACGTAAAAAAGGTTGTCTCCAGGACACATACGGTCCCCAGCGATTCAGGCGTAGATCTTTGTCATTTAAATAACCGCCGGTATAAATACCATAGCTAAAGCGGTTGTTCTGAAAAAACTGATGTTGCCTAAAAGTGTAGTTGTCCCAGGTCAGATCATCGTCTTGATCGTCGGCATAGGTCAGGCTGAGCTGATTGGAAAAGAAGGCCTGATTGGGACGGGCATGGATCAGCTCCAGGTTAGTCCGTAAATAGTTTTCACTTTGAATCCCGTAGCGATAAATCTGTTCAGCATGAAAAAAGTAATCATTTTCCAGTGTCCAGTCTTTGCTGGCTTTGACACGCAGGTAGATATCATCTCCGGAGCGTAAACCCAGATCCAGATCGGTCTCGAAAGGAATGCGATCGGACCACTCTGACCAGCGCAAGGCAAATGAGCTGTTATCTTCGCGTGCGCGCTTGGTATCTAGACGTTTATCTCCAGACGCGGCTGGATTTTCATTGGTAATCGCGACATTATTCTCTAATTCGTTGTCCAGACTGTCATCACCAAAGACCAGACTCAGCTTTTGTTCCAGGGTTGGAAGTTTAATTTTGCCGCGAATACGCGGTTTAATCTCATAACCTTCATATTCATCCCAGCGATTATCCAAAATAACCCTTAAGGTGGCTGCAGCCGGCTGATCCGGATCGGTTTCACCGAACCAGTTGTCAATCTTGTGCGCAGTACGATCTGCCCATTCCCGGATGCCTTTCTGTTTCTGATCGGCCCAAGAATAGTTTTCTGTTTCCAGTGTCGGTGGAACGATGGCTGTATTGGACTGTTCTGGCAGAATGGTCGGTGTTGCATCAATCAAACGCGGGATCTGGTCCAGAAGTCCGGAGCGGCTCGGTTCAACACTCTCCGAGTTTTTTCCCTGATCTGAAGAAGCATCTTTTGCTGGATTTGCCCAAGCCATGCTGCTGCTGATTCCTACGCCAAGAGAGAACAGGAAGATCTGAGTAATTCGATTTATTTGCATGAGATATTTATTACTCTTGTATTCTTTTATTCAGCTGTAGTTTTCTAAAAAATAGCGATAAAAAGCAAGTTAAAGCTACAAAATAACAGCAATTATTCAATGATTTGAGTCTGAATTGCCTGATAAAGTTCCATCACCTGAATCGGTTGCGGCAACATTAAAATAATCGCGTGAATCTTTTGCCAGTTTAGCTGTTGATCGCGTTGCAGCAAGATATGTGGATAGGCAGGTTCATTCTCTGTAACAGACAGGCGTTTTTCACCATGAATCACGCGTATTTTCTGATGCTCTTGCAGCAGAAGGAGTGGCGTAGAAAAATCTGCAGCAGCCTCTTCAAATAAGATCAGTTTCTGCTTCTGGATCAATTGTGCCGGAATATAAGGATAATAATCGGCTTGGGTCCAGACTGTTTCAGCTTGCTGCAGATAGGCTTTTATAAAGAGATCGGCTTGAGTAAAAATGGTAGTTAATGATGACCATGCCAGCGCTTTAATCGCAGCAGCCCGGCGTTGCTGCAGCCCTAGCCAGTGCTCAATACAATAGTGCGCCTGTAATTGACTGGATGCACCCAAAAGCATCAGGTATTTAATGAACTGGCCTTGCAGATCCAGCTGCTCAACCAAATAGACCTGACGTGCCTGCCAGTGATCTTCTGCCGCATAATACAGCAGGATATCCAGATAGGCTGGATGCTCGGCATCAGGTTCCAATACTAAAGCACAAAGCCGCTGAAGATTGGCCTGTTCCAAACCCAGGCAACGCACACGAGCGTTCAGTTGGCCTAATTGGATCTCTACAGGAAATTCAACCGGTGTAGAAAGCATGATTTGTGCTGGCGGAATTGTCATCTGGTCTTTTAGTGAAGGATCTGCTACTTCAAGCTCAGCGTATATTTGAATCTGGGTTTCATCAGAGGAAGCCAATTCTGGTGGGTAGTTACCTGTTCTTGGCCGGCCCCGATGGTATCGCGTCATTTCTTCCGGTTTGAGGCTATTTTCTGCTTCGCTCAGGGACAAGGCCGGTACAGCCAAGGGTGGATCTGCTTTGAGCTGTTGTTGTGACAGCCAGCTAGAACATTGTTGTAATTCGTGCCATTCACTGTGCAGTACAGGAGGTTGTGGCTCCGAATGCAGCCAGATCTGCCAGCCACGCTGGGGATGATGTAAAATTGCCCAACCTGAATCTGGCCGAGTGTAGAGTGCTTTTTCCAAAGCACTGATCTCGGTGAAATAACCACGAAAGCTCAGGTGATAGGGCGTGCTGGCAGAAAACTGATAGGCAGCAAGTTCAGGCTGAGTACGGGCTGTAAATGCTAAAATCTGGGTTTTAAAAATAGGTTCATCACAACGCTTGAAAATATCGTGAATTCTTTTTTTAGAACGGGCCACTTGGTACAGAGGCAGAACTTCATGCTCCAGCTGCCGGGTCAATTCCTGCAATTCCTTGACTAAGTGTGCTTTTTCTAAAGCATTCATTTTATCTCTCTAGATATGTTGTAGCGCGTTATCCAGGCTTTGCGCCAGCATCATATTCACCGCCAGCTCGATTAATTTGTATTCAGCAGAATGAGGATCTGTATAGCACTCTGCCATTTCAATTAAAAAATCAACAGAAATAGATTGAGGGGGAATTTTGCCCTGTACCAAGGCCTGCAGTCTGTTCATAACAAAAAATTTGTGTCGTCAGTATTTTTATAGTGCTGTAATTATAGGCGTAGATCACATGAAATAGGGATTTATTTTGAGTGTTTTATAGTCAAAATCTAGCGGGTTGAATTGATGAAAAGTGATGAATATCAATAGAAAATAGTAAATTATGAAATGATCGAGAGTTTTTAAACTATAGGTTTTTGAAGCAGAGAGTAAGCTTTCAATATGTAAAAAAAACAGGCTGTATCAAGCAGCCTGTTTGAATGCAAAACTGTGCAGCTTTAAGCTGTTTTTTCAGTTGCCTGAGTCGCAGTCTCGGTATTTACGCTTTCAGCAGGTGCTTTGCTTGCCGGAAAGTCTGGCAGATAAACCACTTGTGCCATTTGCGCTGATGCTTGAACAGAAAAAGCCATAACAGTTGCTGCGAAAGCAAAACGAAGAGCATTCATAGGACGACCTTTCATATCAGAGTGTTCAATAACTTGAACAGAGGAGAGTATTTAAACTTAATTCGATTGAAATAATAGCAAATAAGACTTAATAGGAAATGATAGATTCGGCAAATTCAAGGATTAAAATTTAGATAAATTACTCTATAAAACAATAAATTAGTATATTTGCTCTAATAGTTTTTCAGGCATTTATACGACTTCTACAGGATATAAAAGCGATTAAAAACTGCAATTTATCGCCCCTAAAAATACGCTAAAGATATTGTTATGGGCTTAAATTAAGGCTTTGTTCACTCCATGTAAGTTTTTGCTGTCACTTGTTTACCAGCCGCTGTAATCCTGGAGGAATGGACTAAGATGGAATTTCATTCATTTTCACAATGAGGGTTCTATTATGGCAATTGCAAAAGTGGTGGAAGTTAATTCAAGCAGCAATAAGAGCTTTGAAGATGCGATTCAAACCGGCATTCAAAAGGTCACAGAAACCATCAAAAATGTACAGGGTGCCTGGATCAATGAACAGAAGGTTGTCATTAAAGAAAATAAAATTACAGAATATCGGGTAAATTTAAAGATTAGTTTCCTGGTCGACTAAATCAATGCAGTTAAATGACAACCAAAAAAATCCCCATCGATAATGGGGATTTTTTATATAAAGTTTTTCTTATTCGGGTTGGGGTGGCGTATCGCAAACCTCGGTTGAGCATTGTGCTGCAGAACTGTCTGTTGCAGTCTCGAGTGCTTTTTCAAATACCTGCAGGAATACTTCTTTAGGCTGGGCACCTGCCAATGCCACACGTTGATCAAAAACAAAGAACGGCACGCCCGTCACTTTCAGCTGATCTTGCGCCACTTCCTGATCAAATTTAACAAAATCGGAAAATTCGTCAGAGTCGAGCAAATCATCGACTTCGACTGGATTCAGGCCAATACGTGCTGCGACATCTTCCAGAGTTTCACGCTCTCCAATTGCCAGACCTTGGGTCATATAGCTATAGAAGAAGGCTTCCTGTGCTTCAGTACCCAAGCCTTTGCTTTGCGCAAGATGAATAATGCGATGCGCATTAAAGGTATTGCCGGAATTGGCACCTTCCCAGTTAAATTCAATGCCTTCAGCTTTGGCCATCTCAGCAATATTACGCTGCATTTCTTCTACTTCAGCCACAGTGCGGCCATATTTTTGCGCCAGACGTTCAGAGTTGGAAATTTCCTGACGTAGCGGTGCTTCAGGATCCAGCTGAAAACTGTGCCAATGTACTTCAAGCTCAATTCCGGCTTCCTGTGCAGCAGCTTCTAAACGTTTTTTACCAATATAGCAGAAGGGGCAAACCACATCTGACCAGATATCTACGCGCATGTCATGTCTCTAATTTTGCTCTTGTATTCAAGTATGAGGGTGAAATAGCAGAATTTAAAGTCCTGACTGATCAGAAGTGTATTTCTACAGCACATTGGCAGCTTTTCAGAAAAGAAGAAAAAACCGCGAATACTTAAATGACTTCTTTAAATGGATTTGATTGCCGTCATTCAAGAGGAGCAGAAAAATGCCATAAAAAAACGCCCCGTAGGGCGTTTTTTGAATACAGTCAATTAAGCAGTTTTAACTTCAGCTTGAGCTGCCAGCATGTGACCATTTTCTTCAAAGTTTGAGTGCCAAGAAAGCGCTTCACGAAGAAGATGAGGAGTGTGGCCACCTTTTGCACATGAACGATCAAAGTAATCATTCAGGGCATCACGGTACATCGGGTGCGCACAATTATCAATCACGGCACGGGCACGTTCACGCGGCGCCAAACCACGAAGATCTGCAAGACCTTGTTCAGTCACCAGGATATCTACATCGTGTTCTGCATGGTCGATATGTGAAGCAAATGGAACCACAGAAGAGATGTCGCCACCTTTCGCGATTGATTTGGTCACGAAGATCGCCAGGTGCGCATTACGTGCAAAGTCACCTGAACCACCAATACCGTTCATCATTTTAGTACCGCAGACGTGAGTCGAGTTCACGTTACCGTAGATATCAAACTCAAGTGCAGTGTTGATACCAATAATGCCTAGACGACGTACCAGTTCAGGATGGTTTGAAATTTCCTGTGGACGCAGTACCAGTTTGTCTTTGTATTGCTCAAGGTTGTTAAATACTTTCTCGCCATATTTCGCAGAAAGGGTAATCGAAGAACCTGAAGCGAACTTCATTTTACCGGCATCGATCAATTCAAAAGTACAGTCTTGCAGTACTTCTGAGTACATGATCAAGTCTTCAAAGTTTGAATCTTTCAGACCGGTCAATACCGCATTGGCAATTGAACCAATCCCGGCTTGCAGAGGTCCGAGGTTTTTCGGTAGACGCTCTTCAGCCACTTCTTTTTCAAAGAAAGCGATCAAATGGTTGGCGATACTTTGCGTTTCATCATCTGGTGCAGTCACGGTAGATGGAGAATCATGCAAGTCGCTGTTAAATACGATACCAACGATTTTTGATGGATCGATATTGATGGCATGGGTACCGATACGCTCATCGACTTGAGTCAATGGAATCGCTTGACGGGTCGGACGGTAAGTCGGGATATAGATATCGTGCAAGCCTTCGAAAGCCGGGCTTAAGTTGGTATTGATTTCTACAATGACTTTTTCAGCAAAAATCGCAAAACTTGCAGAGTTACCTACTGAAGTTGTTGGAATGATGCCGCCATCTTCAGTAATTGCCACAGCTTCAATGATCGCAACATCTGGTTTTTTCAGTTGCAGGTTACGCATCTGTTCAACCGTTTCAGACAAGTGCTGGTCGATGAACATTACTTCGCCGTTGTTGATGGCTTTACGTAAAGTGTTGTCGACCTGGAACGGTAAACGACGTGCCAATACGCCCGCTTCAGTCAATTGTTTGTCTAGATCGTTACCCAGTGACGCACCAGTAATTAACGTAATCTTAAGTGGATTTGCTTTTGCCTGCTGAACTAAAGCTAAAGGAACCGCCTTCGCTTCACCAGCGCGAGTAAAGCCACTCATGCCCACAGTCATGCCATCCTGGATGAATGCAGCCGCTTGTTCAGGGCTGATGACTTTGTTGTGTAGGGAGGCTAAACGGATACGATCTAAAGACATCTTAACTCTCAATAATTCTTAAACTATGATACGGATTGTACCGCTCAAAAAATGTATTGTGCATAGGTGTTAGGCTAAGGTCTAATTTTTTAGCTAAATGCGGGTATAATAAAAAATGATGTTTTTTAAGTGATTGAATTAGTAAAATATAAAATGAATTGTATAGAAAAACTAAAAAATCGTTTGTTGAAAGAATGATCGCTTCTTAAAAGCGATCAGTCAGGGTTTGGCGAATTTTATCTAGGGTGGTGGCTGTGGTCGCGGTCTCTGGCTCGGCCATATTTAAAGGAAGTGAAATAATGGCTTCGAGTCCACCTGCAGCACGATTATGAATGTGCAATTGACCCTGGTGAATATCAACAATCCGCTTTACGATTGCGAGCCCCAAGCCACTGCCTTGAACGGTTCGTGCCGAATTACCTCGCACAAAGGGTTGCATCAGCGCTTCGATCTGATCTTCCGGGATACCTTCGCCATGGTCTGCGACACAAATCAATAGCTGATTGTCCTCGACATGCGCAGAGAGTTCGATCGGTTCTGAACCATAACGTTTAGAGTTGTTAATCAGGTTGCCAATCAGTCGTTTCAACGACATGCTGCGGGCCTGAATGGTCGGTATCTCTTGTGGGCTGAAACGGATATCCAGCGGTTTAAACTGCTTGACCAGCTCCTGTAACAGCACATTGACATTGGTGTCCTGCGGCTCTTCATCGGAGCCATCACGCATATAGGAAATAAACTGATCCAGAATCGCATCCATATCCTCGACATCATAAATCAGGCCTTCTTTGAGAAAGTCTTCATCGGGCATCATTTCGGCACTGAGGCGGATTCGGGTCAAGGGTGTACGCAAGTCATGGGAAATGCCGGCCAGCATGATGCGGCGTTCCCGCTCGGTCTGATCCAGAGTATAAATCATCTGATTAAAGGCATGATTGACCTGACGGATTTCCAGTGGGCCATGGTTGGTGTCCAGATAAGGCGCTGAACCGATGCGGCTATAACTGTTAGCAGCCTCCTGCAAGCGGCGCAGAGGGCGGTTGAGCTGACGTACCAAGGTCAAAATAATGATACCGACAATAATCGGCGTGCCCAGCAGCCAGCCCAAAATCAGCTCATTACTGTAATTGGCATAGGTTTTTAAAGGCTCCTGTACCCAGTGACCATTCATTTCAGGAGTCTGGATCCAGATTCGTGGACTCGGCTTGAACTGGAAATAAACCGTGGCTTCTTCGATGCGTAACTCTTTGGCCAGCTTGGTTTCGATCTGCCGGGTGAAAAACTCTGCAATTACCTTTTCCCGCACAGTGGGATATTCTGCCGGATTGGTGACGTATTCAATGCCGACCCGGTTCTTTAACCAGGCATCAATATCGACTTCCTGCTGTTTATGGTACAGGCGCAGATCGGGGTTATTGAGAATTTCCAGTTCCATGGCCAGATAGCGTGCATGTTGCTGGATTTCAGGTAAAAACAAAGTACGCCAAAAAAACCACAATGACATAAACAGGCTGAAACAGACCACAAAGACCACCAGTACCGTGGTGCGCATGGCAGCAGAGCGTGGTTTGATCTTGTCCAGAAAGCGTTCCCAGCGGGTACGTTTCTTTTCCGAGTAGCTGACAAAGTCGGTAAATTTTTGTGGGTCGATGGGGTCGAGTTTCACTGCGCAATCCTGTGTTATGACTTCAGCAAATGATTAGAATTCTTTTATAAATAATTTTTTAATTACTATAAAGAAAATTCCCTCTCCTTATAGGAGAGGGTTAGGGAGAGGTTTTACTCAAAAATCTCCTCATCCTCTTAGGAGTAATGCTTATCACATCCAAGTTAAACTATTTGAAATTTAGATGAAGCTTGAAACTTTCGGTTCGACCTACTTTTGTTTTGACAAAAGTAGGCAAAACCATCTTACGGAGCAGGGCTCCTCATCGCAAAACTCGTCAAAATGCATTACGTCATCAAGGTGTCGCAGAAACATGAGAGATGAATACCTCCTGCCTCAAACAGTTGCGAATGAATTTGTCACGTAATTCAAAATCAGAAAAATATATACAGACAAATCATCTTATTTTTCTGATACGAAAGACTTACTCAGCACCATCTGGAACAAAGACATAACCCACACCCCAAACGGTCTGGATATAACGCGCACGTGCCGGGTTTTCCTCAACCAGACGACGTAAACGTGACACCTGAACATCAATAGAACGTTCCATGGCACCCCATTCACGGCCACGCGCCAGATTCATCAGCTTGTCACGGGTTAGCGGTTCACGTGGATGCTGAACCAGTGCTTTTAATACTGCAAATTCACCTGTGGTTAGAGTCACGACTTGACCTTCACGGGTCAGGGTGCGGGTAGACAGATCCAGTGACCACGGGCCAAATGACACCACTTCCATTTGCTGGCTTGGTGCACCCGGTACTTCACGCACCTGACGGCGCAATACCGCACGAATACGTGCCAGTAATTCATTCGGATTAAATGGTTTTGGCAGGTAATCGTCGGCACCTGCTTCCAGACCGGCAATACGGTCAGAATCGCTACCACGTGCGGTTAGCATAATGATTGGTGTGTCGATATTGGACTGGCGTAAACGACGACAGATACTCAGGCCATCTTCAACAGGCAGCATAAAGTCGAGCACGATCAGAGAGAACAGTTCCCGCTGTAAAAGACGATCCATCTGGGTGGCATCATGTGCAGTTTTGACCACAAAGCCTTTATCTTCGAGGAAACGCTGTAACAGGGTACGTAGACGAACATCATCATCAACAACCAAGATGCGTTCGACTC
The DNA here is from genome assembly GCF_057839405.1 of Acinetobacter sp. KH_038. Taxonomy (NCBI): domain Bacteria; kingdom Pseudomonadati; phylum Pseudomonadota; class Gammaproteobacteria; order Moraxellales; family Moraxellaceae; genus Acinetobacter; species Acinetobacter sp. KH_038. The sequence goes on from NZ_CM174489.1 coordinate 271,124, forward strand.
GGTCTGTGTCGCTATGTACGGCATCGGCTTTTTCAGCAGGTACAACTAAACTCATGAGATGCTCCTTTATTCTTTATTATCGTCATAAACAAAAAATGAAATATGCTTTGAGTATACGATTCATTGATATTAATTGACTATGCTCTAAAGCACCAAATATTGCAGTTAAAATCAAGACATAGATACCAAATATATACATCTAAATGGACAAAAAATATGATTTGCAGCGAGATAAAAAGCAAACTTCATGCAAACTATATTCAGAAAAGCTGAAAACTGTTGCACTTCATAATATAAAGTTAAGACAAATTAATAAAAACAATGGTGGATTTTATAGACCTGGTCTTTATAATCATGCCATTTAGTACTTATCCTTGTGGGATCAAACACGATGACTGACTTAGTTCAGCAGTTGGCAAAAGAACTTGCCGTACGTCCAAACCAAGTTGAAGCTGCCATCAAGCTTATTGATGAGGGTGCCAGTGTTCCTTTTATTGCACGTTACCGTAAAGAAGTAACGCAAGGCTTAGACGATACGCAATTACGTCAACTCGATACGCGTCTATCATACTTGCGTGATTTGTATGAGCGCCGTGACAAGGTGATTGAATCACTCAAAGAACAAGATAAATTGTCTGATGACTTATTGGCGCGCGTGAATGCAGCGGAAACCAAAAATGCATTGGAAGAAATTTACGCGCCGTACCGTCCAAAACGTACCAGCAAATCATTCAAGGCCAAAGAAGCCGGTTTAGGTCCGATTGCCGAGAAAATCTTTGCCGAAGCGGTAGATCCAGCAGAAGCGCTGGCCGGTTTTAGCCATGAAGATTATCCGGATACAGAAAGCCAGCTTGATGCGATCCAGCACATCCTGATTGATGACTGGGCGCAAAATATTGCATTGACCACTGAACTGAAAGCTACTTTTGCCAAAACTGCAGTGCTGAAAAGTCTGGTTGCGAGTGAAGAGAAAAAAGAAGTTGGCAAAAAATTCCGCGATTATTTCGATTTCTCTGAAAACCTGAACAAAGTGCCTTCACATCGTTTACTGGCGATGCTGCGTGGCCGTCAAGAAAACGTCTTGGGCCTGAAGGTTGATGGCGAGGATGCTGCACCATTGGTGCGCATTGAGACTGAATACAATTTAGAAACGATTCAGCCGCAAGCCCGTCAGGATTTCCTGAAGCAAACTGCAAAACTGTTCTGGCTCGGCAAAGTCCGTCCAAGCATTGAACATTCATTGCTGACTGAAAAACGTCTGGCTGCTGAAACAGAAGCCATGAACGTATTTGCAGAAAACTTGCGTCATTTGTTACTTTCTGCACCGGCAGGCGCACGTACCACGCTAGGTGTAGACCCGGGCATCCGTACCGGCGTAAAACTGGCGGTGGTGAATGCATCCGGCGATGTGCTGGCACACAGCACGATTTATCCATTTGCACCTAAAGATGATAAGGCAGGTTCACTGACTGAGCTGGCACGTTTATGCCGCGAGTTCAATGTTGACCTGATTGCAGTGGGCAATGGCACAGCAAGCCGTGAAACTGAAGCGCTTGTTGCTGAAATGATGGCGGCGAACAGCGATCTTAAACTGACGCGTGTTTCTGTATCTGAAGCAGGTGCATCGGTTTATTCTGCTTCTGAACTGGCATCTCAAGAACTGCCTGAACTGGATGTTTCGATTCGTGGTGCAGTTTCGATTGCACGCCGTTTGCAGGATCCATTGGCTGAACTGGTGAAAATCGATCCGAAATCGATTGGTGTGGGTCAGTATCAACATGATGTAAACCAGACCGGTCTGGCAAAAACTCTTGAAGCCGTGGTAGAAGACTGTGTCAACTCGGTCGGTGTCGATGTCAATACGGCATCTGCTGCGATTCTGGGTTATATCGCCGGTCTGAACAAATCGATTGCCCAGCAAATTGTGGAATTCCGTAAGGAAAATGGCCGTTTTGATAACCGCCAGTCCTTGAAAAAAGTACCACGTTTAGGTGAGCGTACTTTTGAGCAGGCTGCAGGCTTCTTGCGTATTCAGGATGGTACAGAGCCACTCGATGCTTCTGCAGTACATCCAGAATCGTATGCTTTGGTCAGTAAAATTGTTGAAGCGAAAGCAACGACTGTAAAAGACATCATTGGCAATACTGAAATCATTCGTCAGGTCAATGCTGAAGAATTTGCAGATGAGCAATTCGGTCTGCCGACCATTCAAGACGTATTGGCTGAACTGGAGAAACCGGGCCGTGACCCGCGTCCAGAATTCCGTACCGCGAAGTTCCGTGATGACATTACTGAAGTTGCGCAATTGTCTGAAGGCATGCAGCTAGAAGGCGTAGTGACCAATGTCACTAACTTCGGTGCATTTGTCGATGTCGGTGTACATCAAGACGGTTTGGTGCATATTTCTGAACTTGCCAATGAATTTGTCGCTGATCCGCATAAAGTGGTGAAACCGGGTCAAATCGTGCAAGTGCGTGTCTTGAATGTCGATGCTGAACGTAACCGCGTGAATTTATCGATGCGTCCTGAAGGTTCTGAAGCGCCAGCAAAAGCACCACGTCAGCCACGCCGTGAAAACAATGAACAGCGCGGTGAGCGTAAGCCTCAAGGCAAACGTCCACAACAAGCACGTCCGCAAGGTGAGCGTCCTCAGGGCAAGAAACCGCAAGCGGCTAAACCACAAGAGCAAAAAATTGGTGGTTTGGGTGCGTTATTACTTCAAGCAGGGATTAAAGGTTCGAAATAATCTTTAATTGCTAAAAGAAAACCTCCCGATTGGGAGGTTTTTTATATCTGATGTTTAGGAGTTAATCATCGGTACAATCCAGCTGGTAATGATCAGCAAAATACCCAGATGTCCCATTTTTCGTGTGACATACACCAGTTTCGACGGTGGCTGTTCCAGTCGTTTTGCATATTCTTCCATGGTAATGCCTTGTTTGCCTTTACTGGTCAATAAAAATACGCCCAAGTCAATACAGATCAGAATCGTACCAATATCGGCTACCAGTTCCATCAGAACAAAATCTTGGGTATAGAGTGCCATGCTCACGCTGTAGATCAGATAAGCGGCAAAGGCCAGACACAGGTATTGCAGGACCACTAAAAACTTCTGCATAAATCTCAACAGTTCACAAAATGAAAGTAATTATACAAATAATCGGGCACTCGCGGCCAATTACAAGCTCTGCATCACTTCAGCAAAATTCTGCTTCTCGACCAGTTCCAGAAATTCATCGCCTAAACGCTGACTTTCAGCAATACAGGCTTTCCAGAATTTGATCCGCTCCGCCTGATCTAAGCCCTTCAAGGTGAAATCCTTACGGTCAGGCAAACGGCCTAAAGGCAGACTTTGCAAATAGTCCTGCGATGGTGAAAGCAGCAAGGTGCGGGATTGATTCTCCGGATTGGCAGTACGTTTAAATAACTTGTCAAACCAGCCCGGAGTAATGCTGTCAGTAAAATGCGGATACAGCACAATGCCTTTGCTCTGGAAGGGCAGGTCAATATGATAATCAATCAGACCGCCATCCCGATAATAACCCTGTGGTGCATCCGGAATGTCGCGCATTGCCGCCATGACCCCCGGAATAGATGCCGATGCCATTAACCAGGACAACACACTTTGTTTGGTCAGGGCGTGATAATGCGTGGTAAAACCGTCTTCGGCAATTTTAAACTGTTCACCACTGACCGGCTGACTAATCACACGCTGCATAAAGTGACGGCTGTGTTTACGTGCAACAGCAGTGGTACCAATAATACCTGCAACTGAAGCCAGTAAAGGTAGTGCCTTGTCACTCTGGAAAATATGCTGGGCTTTAATCGAAATCACTGCAAGATGGTAATCAGGATGCTGAATCAATTCAGCTTCTTTGCCCTGTACCAGATCCAGCAGCATGCCACGGCAAACTTCACTGACCTCCTGGCGGGTCATTTTCTTGTGAAAGAAGAGATTGGTATAAAGTTCTGCCAGACGCTCAGTACCTGTTTTGGCCCCCCAGGCAGTGACACTGGCAAAGCGCCAGCTACCGATGGATGAGCCCACCAGCGTACGCCGTTGTGGCGCACGGGGGAAAAACTCGCCAAAAATGGCTTGATCCAGACCCTGAATGCCGATGCCTTTCGGGCCACCCGCAGCACCGGGGACGATATCGACCTGTTCGGGTTGCAAACCTTCTTTCAGAATCAGCTCACGTGCCAGATGACCGGCACGAATGGTCAGCGCAGGCGCACGTTTTTGTAAAATCTGTAGCATGGTCTAACCCAGAGCAGCCAAATGTGTGCTTATTTTAAGCGATGCGGGTTTAGACCCAATGGCGAGAATGACCCAAAGGTGACTTTGCAGTCACCCTGATCTTTCAGAGATAAAAAAGCCTGAACTTGCTCAGGCCTTGATTTACTCAACTTGCTTATTTTGCGATGCGCCATACAGCCAGCACACTGGCCAGTACAATCAGAATGACCGACACAAACCATGGCGAGATAATTGCAATCGACAGCAGAATTGCCATGATGCTGCCAAACATCCAGCTACGTTTTTGCTGATGCTCCATTTGCAGGCGCATGCTTTGCAATTCATTCAGCTGTTTGGCATGCCAGGCTGACTGGTTTTTCAGGCCGTTCAGGCTGTCAATCATCAGGGTCGGTAGATCCTGCGCACCCAAGAGCAGATCTGGAATTTTCTGTCCCAGTTCTTTCAGGTTTTTCTGCGGATTCATCTGCGCCTTGATCCAGTCGGTCAGGATCGGTTTGGCCAGACTCCAGATATCCAGTTCCGGATACAGGTCAGTGCCTAGACCTTCGACATGCACTAAGGTTTTGAGTAACAGCATCAGTTGCGGTGGAATTTCCAGATGGAAGCGGCGCGCAATGTCCATCACTTCGATCAGAATGCCAGCAAAATCCAGCTCATGCATCGGTTTAGAGACCATTGGCCCGACACTACGGCGCATTTCCCGTGCCAAGGCATCCTGATCGGTGCCTGGTGGAATCCAGCCGGCCTGATGTACCACCTGAATCAGCTGCATAAAGTCGCTGTTCATGACCGCCAGCAGCATGCGTGCCACCGTCATCTGGTCATGTTTGGACAGCTCGCCCATAATCGCGCAGTCCAGTGCGATAAAGCGCGGATTGCCCGGATTGATGGTTTCAACAAAGACATTGCCCGGATGCATGTCGGCATGGAAGAAGTTATCGCGAAACACCTGGGTAAAGAAGATGGTCAGGCCTTTACGCGCCAGATCGGCACGATCCATGCCGAGTCGGTCAAAGGTCGCGATATCTGAAATCGGTACTCCGGTAATGCGCTCCGCCACCAGCACATCTTTGCTGTCCATATACACTTCCGGCACGTACATCATGCTCGAGCCGGTAAAGTGGTGGCGCATGCGGCGGGTATTGTCCGCTTCCAGGGTCAGATCCAGCTCATTTAAAATGATCTGGCGATAATCCTGAATAATTTCAGATAAATGTAAGGCACGCGCCGCTTCAAGACGTTTTTCCAGAAAGTCCCCCAGCCATTGCAGAATTTCAAAATCCTGCAAAATCTGCTGGCGAATATTCGGACGGGTCACCTTGACCACCACTTCACGGCCATCATGCAGGGCAGCGGTATGAACCTGTGCAATCGAGGCAGCAGCCAGAGGCTGGGTGTCAAAACGGGCAAACAGGGTATTTACATCGGCTTTCAGGGATTCCTGAATGCGCATCTTGGCCACGTCATTGTCAAAGGGCTTGACCTGATCTTGGAGCAAGACCAGTTGCTGTAACAGTTCAGGTGCAATCAGGTCGCGACGTGTAGAAAGTAACTGGCCCATTTTAATGGCCAGCGGACCCATTTCCTCTAAAGCCAGTTTTAGCTTGAGCGGGTTTTTACGTTCACGACTGGACCAGGCCGCCGGATGCATGCGGATCAGAGACAGAATATGCCGGGCTTTTTCTGGTAATTCTTCCGCAGGAAACAACGTGTCGAGTCGATAGTGCGCGGCGATGCGCCAAAGTTCGAGTAAACGTGAAACATGCGGAATCATAAAGCGGCGTACCTAGTCTTGAGTAGAGTGATTTGAAGCATCGATCTGGGCCTGAAGCTGCTGGATTTTCGCTTCAACCCGATCTAGATTTTGATTCAGGATCCGGGTGTCCTGATTCAGGTCATCCATTTGCCAGCGTGGGGCAAACAGACCACTGTCTTCTTTTAGGGCATCTTCGGCAAAGAACAGCTGGCTTTGCAAGGTGCGTTTCAGTTGCTGAGGGAGCAGTTGCAATTTGCCAATTTCATGCGCCAGTGCAGGGCCAATCCAGGGGCTTAAATGCGCCGCCAGATCCAGCTCGGCCTGTTGCATGATGCGCTGGATTTCCTGCAATAACTTGTAGTCGCCTTGCAATGGAATATTGCCGACTTCATCGGACAGCAGCAGCTTGAGTAATTCCACCACATTGCTGACCTGCAAGATTGCAGTCGCTTCAGTCGTTGTAGATGCGCCAGAATCAAAGGGACGCTGTTCAAACACTGACGGTGTTTCGCTATGACCTGTTGCCGTGGGTTCCAGACGAAGCTTGCCTTCATCAAAAAACACATCAACCGAAAGCTGCGGTGAGGCAATCACCACCCGCAGCATTTTACCGGATAAGGCATTGAACTGGATGCGGGTAATTGCATCCAGATCAATCATATGATGAATCACGCGTTCAACAGCACCGAGTGCCAGAATTGACCACATAGGGAATGAACCTTAAAGTTTAAAACCGCGGTGAACTGCCACAATGCCGCCAGTCAGGTTGTGATAATCACAATTCTGGAAGCCGGCATTTTCCATCATGCCTTTCAGGGTGCGCTGGTCTGGATGCATACGGATCGATTCGGCCAGGTATTTATAACTTTCAGAATCGTTGGCGATGATTTTACCCATGATTGGCAAGGCTGTGAACGAATACAGGTCATATAGCTTAGAGAATGGCTCAAACACCGGTTTAGAGAATTCCAGTACCAGTAAACGGCCACCTGGCTTCAACACGCGGTACATCGATGCAAGTGCGGCATCTTTATCGGTCACGTTACGCAGGCCAAAAGAAATGGTCAAAAGATCAAAGCTGTTGTCTGCAAATGGCTCTAGAGTTTCGGCATTGGCCAGTACGAAATCGACATTGGTACAGCCGGCATCGATCAGACGGTCACGACCGACATTCAGCATTGACTCGTTAATATCAGACAGCACCACATGACCGGTCGGGCCCACTTCACGGCTAAAGACTTTGGCCAGATCACCGGTACCGCCGGCGATATCCAGCACATGCTGGCCACGGCGTACACCCGACATATTGATTGCAAAACGTTTCCACAGACGGTGAATACCGAAAGACATCAGGTCATTCATGATGTCGTATTTGCTGGCGACAGAATGGAAAACTTCTGCGACTTTTTGGGCTTTTTCTTCGCTGTTTACCGTCTGATAGCCAAAGTGCGTGGTTGCGCCGACATTGCCGGTACTGGCACCACGTGGCAGGTTATATTTTGGCACCGAGCCTGTTACCGGGGTGTCGGTCAGACGTTGTTCGAGAGATTGTTGCTGACCTTGCGGTGTACCCTGTGGAAGAGGTTCAGTTAAGAATGGGCTCACTTTGTCTGTCTGTTGTGCCGACTCAGGGGTAGGGGTAGGCGTTGTATTTTCATTCGACATTGGAGTCACTCCTAACATATCAATCGGGTTAATCTTGCATTGTCTGCATCATGACAGATTCTAAAGGCTTATTCAGCAATCATGATGCAATTGTTATGAATAATATACAGAAAAATGCACGCTTGTCAGAAATACTGTACTGCTATTTATTGAAACGGTAATGCATCGCCAGAGTGTACTTTATCAATAATCTGGCGTTCGGTTGCAGTAAATTCACGAACAAATTTTTCTGCCGATTTGAGTGGCTTCATCGCCAGGAAACCATCCTGCATAAACTCATACATCACCTGAAAATTATATTTATGTGCTGCGCCCTTACACATTTTGAAGGCCGCATAAACCATAAAGGAACGCATGTATTTATCCAGGCTCATGCCGAGCTGATCGAGCAGATCCAGCTGTTTCAAGCGGGCCTCGCCTTGATCCAGTTTTAAATAGGTCAGGCGCATCATCTCATCGGTCAGTGGTTCATGTGGATGATAATCCTGTAATAGCTGAATCGCGACCTGTTCATCCAGCTGTACTGCCAGAATCGCCAGCTCCACACCCAAGGTGCCGGTTTTAATGGCATTTTCCGGAATGACTTTTTCTGCCTTATGCGCATATTTCATCAGCCGGGCAATCTGTTCTGCCAGTGCATCAAATTCGGCACCACCATAGAGACGGTTCAGGAAATATTCGGACATCAGCTGATTGGCTTTTTCCGCAAAATGCGCCTGATGGGTTCGCTGCATGCGAACTTTCTGCCAGGCCTGTACATCCTGCAAACGGCTCAGAATGTCCGGTCGGGTATGATAACCCAGCTGATAATAATGCTCTAACAGATCATCGAGAACGGCAAGTTTGGACATGAGGCTTCAATTATAGTTTGAGGATGCAAGAATCTTAGAGGCTGGCGCACAATCCTGCTATGACAAATTGAACAGAGATCGGACATTTGTAGGTCAATCTGTTGTTTAAATAGCCAATTTAATCGTGTGAAAAACGTTGCCAAAGCTATTTTTGCGCCAAAACTCATCGTTATACTGCATATAAAATAAAAGATCAGGGTTGAAGACAGATATGGCACAACCACAATTTCAGTTAATGGATGAAGATCAGTTATCGGTCGAGCTGATTGATGCCCAGTATGATTTAAAAAAAACACGCGGCCGCAAAAATGCCAAAAGTCTGTTGATTCTGGTCAACGGAATTGAGCTGGCCGGTAAGGGTGAAGCGGTCAAGCAGCTACGCGAATGGGTCGATCCGCGTTATTTGCGTGTGAAAGCGGATGCACCGCAAGTGGCCGGACCGAAACAGACCTTGTGGCAGCCTTATGCGCATTTCATTCCGGCCGAAGGGCAGATTATGGTGCTGTTTGGTAACTGGTACAGCGATTTGCTGAGCAGTGCCATGCATGCTTCAGAACCGATCACGCATGCGCAGTTTGATGCCTATCTGGAAGAGATGCAGGCCTTTGAACAGGATCTGAAAAACAATCATGTCGATGTGGTCAAGGTCTGGTTCGACCTGTCCTGGAAAGCCTTGCAGAAACGGCTGGATGCCATGGATCCGAGTGATGCGCACTGGCATCAGCTGCATGGTCTGGACTGGCGCGACAGAAAAAAATACGACACCTTGCAGCGCTTGCGCCAGCATTTTACCGAGGACTGGTTCATTATTGATGGCGAAGATGAACAGCAGCGTGACCAGCAATTTGCCCAGCATATTCTCGGTGCTCTCAAAGATTGTCCCAATCATCCGGCCAGAGCCAGTGGACGATGGAAACAGGCCAAGATTCCCGAGCAGTTAAAACAGCCGTCCGAAACCCGCGCCAAGGCAGAGGATTACAAGCCAGAACTGAAAAAGTTAACAGCTAAGGTGGCCAAGGCCATGCGTTCCGATCCGCGTAATGTGGTGATTCTGTTTGAAGGCATGGATGCGGCCGGCAAGGGCGGTGCGATCAAGCGCATTGTAAAAAAACTTGATCCGCGTGAATATGAAATTCATAGCATTGCTGCTCCGGAAAAGTATGAACTCAGCCGGCCCTATCTGTGGCGTTTCTGGACCAAACTGCAAACCGATGATGATATCTGTATTTTTGACCGTTCCTGGTATGGCCGGGTGCTGGTGGAACGGGTAGAGGGCTTTGCCAGTGCTGTCGAATGGCAACGTGCTTATGCGGAAATCAACCGTTTTGAACAGAGTCTGGTCAAGCATCAGACTGTGGTGATCAAGCTATGGCTGGCCATTTCCAAAGATGAACAGGCCGCACGTTTCAAGGCGCGTGAAGAGACGCCACATAAACGCTTTAAAATTACTGAAGAAGACTGGCGTAACCGGGAACGCTGGGATGATTATCTGAAAGCGGCAGCTGACATGTTTGAGCATACCTCGACCGACTATGCACCCTGGCATATTATTGCGACTGACGATAAAAATACGGCACGGGTAGAAGTATTAAAGGCCATTTTAAAACAGCTTCAGGCAGAATGATCTGCCTGAAGTGAGAGTATCTAGAGAGCTGAAAAAATTCAGCTCACGCAGATTTTAACCTTGTGCTACCTGTTTTTGCTGGATATTTTTAGCCGCACGGTAGCATTCCTCTACATGTGCTTCAGCAATCTTTTTCATGACAAAATAGCCCAGACTTGCTGCCACCAGTTGACCACCCAGCGGAATGAATTTTGTGACTTGCTTTGTGATCACTTTCGCTGCAACATTGTTCAAAGATTTTTTGACAGCAGTACGCGCCACCACCAGACCGGAAAATTCTACGCCGCGTTTGCGCAGCTCATTCCAGTGTACCTGACGGGTTTTTGGATCATAGACACTGATCTGGTCAGGCGCCAGACCGAAGCGGGCATTGATCTCGGGAATCAATTGCGACAAGATACCGATATCGATGACCACGTCCATAAACGGCACTGGAATAACCGCAGCACCGGCAGAATAATAGGCGCGTTTTTTGGTGAGTTCCAGGCACTCGGCGCGGATTTGTTCCAAATCTAGGCTTGGATCGAGACGTTCAGGAATTTTATCTAATTTCATGGGCACTACCTAAGCTCTATGTTGTTTTTTTCTATTCAAGCATCATTAAGATGCTTTTTTCAAAGAAATTTTTCGACTGAAGTGTGGTTTTAAGGTGTCATACGGCGTTCGAGATGTATAGTAACTAATCTTTATCATTTTGTAGTGAAACACGTTCAGCAGTTCAGGGGAAACAATGGCAATCCATGTTATTCAGAGTCAACGCATTGATGTGCTTTTGGATAGTATGTTGCGTATTGTCAATCAAACTGCCCAGCATCCGTTTGAGGTATTACAGACCCGGTATTTTATTGTGCCTTCTCCAGCCGTAGAAAGCTGGCTGACCCAGAAGATTGCCGAGAAAAAAGGCATCAGTGCCAATAGCCAGTTTCATCACCGGATCCGTGCCTTTCAATGGACTTCCTATCAATGGGTGCTGAATGCTCCCAAGGAAGTGGAACAGGTGCGGGAAGCCAATATTCCACGCATTATCATCAAATGGCGGGTGTTTCAGGCGCTGCGCAAATGCATTCTGCCCGAACAGATTCCACTCGAGGTCGATCATCCGCTGTATCCGATTGTAAAGCGCATTTATGACAGTGCCGACCGGCTGGAGCAGAGTACAGAAAAACAGCTGAAAAAACAGAGCATGCTGTACTGGGTGGCCGAGCAGGTGTCGCGCTTGTTCAGCCATTATATGGATTATCGTGGCTATTGTGCCCGCAACTGTCCGCCGCAAAGCTGTAGCTGTCCCAGCAACTGGCTTGAGGCTTGGGGACAGGATATTGCGCTGGATATCGAGCAGATGATTTATAGCCCCAAAGATGAAAATGGTCACGAGATGCAGGTGGCCGATTTCGTCAAAATTCAGGCGCGTGAGCTGGAAGCCTGGCAGCGCTGGTTGTGGCAGCATGTATTTCAGGATGACTATGCCAAAATCCTGGAAATTGAACGCCTGTATTGGCAGCGGCTGGAGAATCCGGAAACCCGCAGCGAAGCGCTGAAACGCTTGCCGGCACAGATCGTGGTATTTAGCCTGCTGGAACTTCCGCCCAGCCAGCTGGACTTTTTACGCCGTCTGGGTCAGTACATAGACATTTATATCTTTCATTTTAACCCCTCGCAGGAATACTGGGCCGACAGTGTCGATCCGGACTGGAAAGCCCGATTTGATCTGCAACGGGAAGAGCGTTTTATTCAGCGCTTTGAAAAAACCCGCCAGCGTAAACCGAATGATGCCGAGCTGCGAGAGTTTAGAATTAAGCAGCTCAACTTTAATGCCGAAGATCGTGAATCGCGGCATCCGCTGCTGACCCGGTTTGGCAAGCAGGCGCGTGATCATTTTTCTTTACTCTCCAAACTGTCTTCGGGGGAAGAAGGTCTTTGGGCCGATGTCTTTGTCGATGAATATCAGGATAAACTGCTGGCCAAAATCCAGTCAGATATCCTGTATTTACTAGAACCTGAACAGCATCAATATGCTTTGAATCCAGCCGATGATTCGGTACAGATTCATGTCTGTCATTCCTCATTGCGTCAGCTGGAAGTACTCAAAGAACAGGTGATTCACTGGCTGGCACAAGGCACGGAACAGGAGCCACGGCAACCAAGCGACATTCTGGTGCTGAGTCCGAATCTGAAAGAACTGGAACCGGCAATTCGCAGTGTCTTTGCCCCGCCACCCCGTGAGCGCGAGATTGGCAGTAAACGCCTGCAAAAAGATAACCTGTATTTACCGATCCAGATTGCCGGAGTGTCGCGTCTGGATGTCAGCAATGCCTGGCGCGCGGTATTGGGCCGGATTCAATGGGTACGTGGTCGTTTTAGTATCGAAGATTTTGCCGACTGGCTGAGTTTAAATGCTACCCAGCAACGGTATGCGCTGGAATATAGCCAGGTAGAGCGAATGTTGGCACTGCTCGGTGATGCCGGTTTCAAGCGTGGTCTGGATCAGCAGCATTTGCAGCAAAGCCTGAGTGCAGGTGATGAAGACTACCGTTTCAGTTTTAAGTTTGCGCTAGACCGTCTGGCTTTGGGTCTGGCGGTTCCTGAACATACGCTGTTTGAAAATACCTTGAGTTATGCCAAGGTTCTGACCAGTGATTTCCCGTTGATTTCAACCCTGATCCAGATTTATCAGGATCTGGTGCAGCGCCGTGACTGGCTGACTTTGCATGAAACCGGACAGCGCACACCGGTAAAAACCTGGCTGGAATATTTGCGGGCTGACCTGAATGAGTTTCGTGAGGCCGGGGTAGAATCGCTCAAAACCGTGGCCGAGATTATTGACAAGCAGATGCGTATGCTGACCCTGGCCGATTATCATGAGCAGGACGATCCGCATGCCAGTCAGGAACTGGTGGCGCTGAGTCTGCCTCTGCCTTATGTGCTGGAAGAAATTCAGAATACTCTGGAGATGCAGCTGGATCAGGCCGAGCCGACCGGACAGATTACCTTTAGCCAGATTGGCCAGATCCGTCCATTGCCTTATAAACTGGTGGTGATGCTGAATCTGGATAGCGGTAAATTTCCAAGCCGGAATCAGCAGGTGCCGTTTGACCTGATGCGCAGCCTGAAGCCGCAACTCGGTGACCGTTCCCGTCTGGATGACGAGCAGGGGGCTTTTCTGGATGCCTTGCTACTGGCGCAGGACAATTTATGGCTGTTCTATAATGGCTTTGATCTGGACGATGGCGAGGCCCGCGATCCCTCCACTGCCTTGCAGGAACTGATTCAGCATATCGCGCTGATCTGTCAGTCCGAGCAGCCGGATGCCGAGGTCGATCCGGTGGTGGACATCAACGGGCTTTCGGTCGCCCAGCATATCCGGCAGCTGTATCATGTACATCCCTTGCAGCCTTTCGATCCTGCCGGATTTGCAGATGCGCAAACACCGCGTTATCAGGACCAGTGGTTTGCGGTGGCAGAATATATTCGAAGTGCCGAAGGCAAGCGCAGCAGCTGGATCAATACGCATTATCCGGCAGTTGAACAAAAAGAACTTCGGGTGCTAAAAGGTGATGAATGGATTCGGGATATGATTTTCCCGGCACGGCTGTTTCTGAAAAGTGTCGGAATTTCCACGATTCGCTATGCAGATTTGCCAAGTTCACGAGAACCTTTGTTATTAAACAAGCTGGAACAGTATCAGGTACGGGATTTCCTGTTGCAACAGGAGCAGCAGATTGAGCCGAGACTGATGCTGGACCGTTTGCCGGTGGGTAAAACCCAGCAAGCCACCTGGCTCGGCAGTCAGCAGGAACAGCAACTTTTACAGGAGCGTTTGCTGCAACTCGGTAAAGAGCTTACGGCTGTGACTCAGCAGTCGCTACAGTTTAATCCTGAACTGATCATCCATATTAATGTGCCCAAAGTCCCGCACAGCAGTTACTGGTTAAGCATGCAATCTTCTTCGGCCTCGGAAAAACGTCGTGCCCAGGTCTGGCTGGAATATCTGTTGTGGCTGGCTTACTTCAATGATGATGTGCGCTCACCGCAACTGGAACGTATTGTGATTTTCAGTAATAAGACCCTGAAATTTTCTGGGTTGAGCTCAGGTAAAGCGCGTGAGTATTTACAGTTCTGGTTAAAAGCCTGGGAAATCGGACAAAAGCAGCCACTGGTGTTGCCGGCAGAATTGTTGATGAAAAAAGACTGGCAGTGGGCTGAAAATGAACAGGGTGAAATGACGATTGTAGAAATGCCGGAACTGCTAAAAGCCTGGAACAATAGCTATGAGAGTGCCAAGCCTCTGGCTTCGGATGAGTCCAGTCTGTTGCATCAGGACTGGCAGTTTATTTTACAGGATCAGGACCCGGATCTGGCCTTGCAGCGCTGTTGTCATGACTTTGCTCATGCCCTGTATGCACCGATTCATCAACATCTGGAATGGGTGAAATAGCCGCATGACCGTCTTAAAACAGCAGATGCAAAAAGCCATTTCGACCAATCCGATCCAGGACATGAAGTTTCGGGGCTTACACTGGATTGAAGCCTCGGCAGGTACAGGCAAGACCTATACCTTGTCCAGTCTGATGGTACGGATTTTTCTGGATCAATATTATCCGCATCAGGTGATTGCCACCACCTTTACCCGCAAGGCAACCGCTGAACTGAAAAACCGGGTACGGCTACGGGTCGAGGAAACCTTGGCCTATATCCAGCGTCATCAGCAGCTTAATTCGGTGGAAATTGCAGCCAAAATCCAGAGCGAAACAGATCCGTTGTTTCAGCAAGTTTTGAAAGATTATGGCAGTCGCATGGATTATGCCCGCCGCCGTCTACGTCTGGTACTGAACCAGCTGGATGAACTGTTTGTCGGCACTTTGGATAGTTTTAGCCAGAAACTATTACGTGAATTTGCTTTTGAAAGTGGCAAGATTGAACGTGCAGAACTGACCGAAGATCAGGATCTGTATATCCAGCAGCTGATTCATGATGTGCTGCGTGACTGGATTCAGCAGCAACCGCAATATCTGGTCAATCATCTCTATGTCCAGAATCTGCTGAAACCGGTGGAACATTATACCGGACTGGTGCGTGATGCCCTGAACTTCAGCAAGCAGCATTTCCAGAAAGTTGAGCCGGTCGAATGTGATCTCAGCAAACTAGAAGCCTGTATTCACCAGCTGTCGAATATTCAAGAGCATGATCTAGCCATCATGCGGCGCTATTGTCAGGAAAGTCCAAAGTATTTTCACAAGAGTTTTTTGACCAAGTTAACCGAAGTTTGTGAAAACTTTATGACCTGGAGTGCAGCCCTGCAAACTCAGGGCGGCATGAGTTTCTTTGATGCGGAATTGCAACCGATCTTGTTGAATCTGTGCTATTTACGCCGTAAAAAAACCGATTTCCAGCCGACCACTCAGGTCTTTAACAAAAGCTGTCCGGAAGCCGAACAGCAGCTGATTTTGCAACATGGTCTGATCGTGGCAATTGATGCACTCTGTGAGGTCAAACAGTATCTGGATGAGCAACTGAAACAGCTCACGCTCTATCTGGAATATCATGTGATTCGCAGTGTGCAGACCCGGTTGCCACAAACCCTGCAACAGCAGGGCGAAACCACCTTTTCCCAGCAGATTCGTACACTGGCAGAAGCCTTGCAGGGTCAGCAGGGCCAGCGCTTTGCCCAGTTTGTGCAGGCACGTTATCCGCTGATTCTGGTCGATGAATTTCAGGATACCAATCAGGATCAGGATGATCTGCTGGCCAAGATCTGGCGTGATGCCAACCGGGTGCAAGCCGGCTGCATGATTATGGTTGGCGATCCGAAACAGGCCATTTATGGTTTCCGTGGCGGCGATATGCTGACCTATAACAAGGCGCATGCCGATGTGCTGCGCAAGCAGGGTTGTGAATATACCCTGATGCAGAATCATCGTTCGGTCAAACCGCTGGTGGAAGTCGTAGATGCACTGTTTCAACGCCAGATGGACTTTGGTGAACAGGTGCAGTACACCCTGATTCAGGCCGGCAGCCGGCCACATCCGGATTTAATCGACAGTGGTGCCTGTAATCCGCAGCCGCTACGCTGGATCCAGTTGGGTGAAGCCGATGTAGAAGCCGATCAGGTGGCCTGGAAAATCCGTGCACTACTGAATCAGTCTGCCCAGCAGCAACTGTATTTTCAGCAACAGGACAGTATTCAAAGCCTGAGTGCCGATGATATTGCGGTGCTGGGGTCCAAGCATTATGCGCTGGAACAGGTCAAGCAACGCCTGCAGCGTATGGGCATCCCTTGCTATAAAGAATCCAAACAAAGTGTCTTTGCCAGTGCCATCGCGCAGGATGTGGCGGCGGTTCTGACCGCCATCATGGATCCATTCAATGAAGCCAAAGTCAAACGTGCTTTATTAACCCGTCTGCTGGGTTTCAATCTGAAAAAACTGATTGAATTGCAGGAACAGAGTGATGGACTGAGTCGCTATATCGCTGATCTGGATGCGATTCGGGAAATGTGGTTTGAGAAAGGCTTTTTGACGGCATGGAATTATGCGTTAAACCTGTTTCAGGTCTGGACCCATCTGGTCGCCAGTCAAAGTCTGGACAATGAGCGGGTAGTGGTCAATCTGCGCCATCTGAGCGAAATTCTGAGTCAGCAAAGCGAATATTATCAGGGTGCGCAAAAACTCTATCACTGGTATTTACGTCAGCTCCAGTCGCCTTCAGGCAAGGACAGTGAAAAAGAACGCAAGCTGTCCGGAGATCACGGCGTGCAGCTGATGACCATCCATGCTTCCAAAGGACTGGAATTTAAAGTGGTATTTCTATTGGAGGCAGATGCCGTTGTCGATGTAAATAAAGGCAATCTGAACTTTTCCCTGTCTGCAAATGATCAGGACAATATCCTGCAACAATCCCGGGTGATCGCAGTCAATCATAAGCAGCTGCATGAACAGGCAATTTTACAAAATGCTGCCCGCAATGCAGCGGAAAATCATCGGCTCTGGTATGTGGCGCTGACCCGTGCCAGTCACCGGGTATATGCCATGTTACAAGACCACACGGCGCAGTCCGATTCGGGCCTGGCATTTTGGCGTGGTCAGGGAGATACCCTCTTTGAACATGCTTTAAGTCTGCTGGAATCGCCCTTGGCTCAGGAACCGCAAAGACGGGTTGAACAGTCACAAAACAGTGCCATAGAAATGCAGGCACAACCTTTGCCAGAGCGACAGTTTTATCCGCGAACCAAGACCAGTTTTACTGCATTGTCACAGCACCAGTTACATGCCCATCTCCTGCAGGATGATCTGGTCAATGCGCAGGAACGGCAGGACAGTGCAGCGGATGAAATTCATCTGTCTGGACTGGAACAACAGGCAGCAGTCTTGCCCTTAGACTGGATCAGATTGAATTTTCCTAAAGGCACAGTCGCCGGAACCTTCTTGCACAGTATTTTTGAACATATCAATTTTCAGGACAGCAGTTACTGGAATCTGGAAATTCGCCGCCGATTTAAAAATACCGCGCCGCAAATCTGGCAGGAACTGAAAGATAAATTCGGACAGGCTTTCCCCTTAGCTGCGGTGCTGCAGCAGGCCTTTGCACCACATTATCAGGCTGCAACCGTGAATCTGCGAACCCTGTTTCAGGCGGCAGCTCAAGCAGACTTCAAAGCAGATGAATTGGGGCAGAGCATGCAGCGGGTGCTGTCCAGCCTGAACTATAAAGTACTGACCGGCATTCGCCTGCATGACCAGAGTGAGGCCTATCGACAGCACTGGCGCCAGTTTTTTCAATCGGCACAGCAACTGGACCGCCCGGCCCTGGTGCTATTTTTAAACCAGTTTCAGCGTTATTTTATCGAGCTGGAGGATGACAGCTTTATCCAGTTTTTTGAGCAGGAAATGAGCCAGCTTGTACCTTCTGCAAGTACAGTTCAGCTCGATATAGAAAGCATCCTGCAGACGGCTCTGGATAACTTGATTGATGAAATTAGGGAAGATATTTTACTGAATCTGATGCATGACTGGGTGCATGACATTCTGGCTACCCCGATTCAGAACGATTTTGCTTTGGCCCAACTGGATAATCAACAGTATCTGTCAGAATTTCCGTTCTATCTGTCCCTGACCGATGCACCTTTGCAGATCCGGCAAATCCATCAGCTTTTTCTCGAATATGAGCTTGTCATCAGTGATTTTAATGAAGCCAAATCGGCACGCTATCTGACCGGTTCTATCGATCTGGTGTATTTTGATGGTCAGCGTTACCATATTGCCGATTATAAAAGTAACTTTCTCGGGCCAGATCAACAGCATTATACAGCCGAGGCAATTCAGCAGAATATGAGCCAGTCCAGTTACTGGTTGCAGGCCGCTTTGTATCTGGTGGCCCTGCATCGTTATCTGGGCGCAAATATGCAGGCATATTCAATCCAGCAGCATCTGGGCGGCGCGAGCTATTTATACTTACGCGGCATGAATGGGCAGGCACAGCTGGGGGCTTATCATTGGCAACCAGACATCGAATTCATTGAAAAACTGGATCAAATACTGGGCTATTTTGAGCAGAAAAAAACAGCATAATTTGGCCGTTTAACAAAATATATAGAGATTAAACATGAAATTATCCTGTGGATAACTTTGAGGATAACTGTGTGGAAAATGAGCAAAATCACGTATCGCAACAAAGCTCCAATGTACTGGCCTGGATTGACTATTTATGTCAGCCGCCATTTAGCTCGGCGAGATTTGATCCGGCAGCAAAATTACTGATTCAGCAATTACTTGAGGCCATGCAGGCCGGCGATAGCTGTATTGAAGCGCTTCCTGAGCAAATAGCGTTATTACATAATCTGGTGCGTGATCATGCTCAGCAAAGTACCGGGATTGCGCCCTTGGTATTTGCAGACCAGCATTTATATCTGTACCGCTACTGGCAGCTGGAACAGGCTGTCGCAGCGCATGTGGCACGGATCAAATCCCAGCCTATTGCTGCTCTGGATTTAACAGCGCGTGATCGCAGCCTGCTCTCAGACCCACAGCAGCAAAAAGCCCTGCAGATGGTGGCACAGCAAGCCTTGAGTATTATTACTGGCGGGCCGGGAACCGGTAAAACCTATACGCTGGCGCATATTATTGCGGTCTTGCATGAAGCGATGCCGACTATCCGGATTGCCATGGCTGCACCTACCGGTAAGGCAGCACAGCGCATGAAAGAGGCCCTACAGAAGGCCTTGCACAGTGAAGCTTTACAACAGTTTGAAATAGATGCCTTGCAACAATTACGACCCGTGACCTTGCACCGTTTACTGGGATTAGGTACTCGTGGTCAGCCCAGATTTCACGCCAAACAGCCATTGCCCTATGATGTGATTGTAGTCGATGAAGCCTCGATGCTGGATTTGAATCTTTCGCACATGCTACTGGCAGCAGTGCCTTCACAGGCCCGGCTGATTCTACTGGGTGATGCAGACCAGCTGGCCTCTGTCGATGTCGGAACGGTACTGGCCGATCTGCAACAGGTGGCCACGCTGCAAGACAATCGGGTCAATCTGATCACGACGCGGCGTTTTGCAGCAGGGGCCAAGATTGGGGCAATGGCTGATTTTATTCAGCAGCCACATGAAGCTGCCAATGTCCTGCAAAAATTTGAGCAGCAGCTTGTCACCGCCAGCGAATTACAAGCTATCGTTCTGGATCAGGTCGAGATTGACCAGGTACAGTTGCAATACCTGGTTTCAGGTACTGACCAGACGGCAGCGATATTGGATCAATATTATGATCAGCTGATGTATGGCTATCAGGCATATGCACAGGTGATCAAAAATAACCAGAACTCAGACGATTTTGAACAGTATGTACAACAGGTGGTCAGCACATTTGACAATTACCGTATTTTAACTGCGATTCGGTCGGGTGATTTGGGCCTGTTCAAGATCAACTTGCAGATTGAACAACGCTTTTTAACCGCCCAGGGCCAGTTGAAGCAGGGTGACTGGTATGTTGGCCGGCCGGTGATGATGACTTATAACGATTACCAGTTAGGCTTGTCCAATGGTGATATCGGCATCTGTTTTTTACCTGAGCAGTCTGGTCAGCGACAGTTTGAAGTGTATTTTCCGAGTCTGGACAAATGGGTGTTGGCTAGCCGTTTACCGAAGAGTATAGAAACCGCCTTCGCCTTAACCATTCACAAATCTCAAGGTTCAGAATTTACCCATACCGCGGTGGTGCTGGATCAATATGCAAAAAACCTGTTAAGCAAAGAGTTGATTTATACCGCAATTACTCGTGCCAAAAAAGTGGTGAGTTTATTGGTAGATCATGACGCTTTTACACAAGCGCTTTGTGTGCGTACCACACGTAAAAGTGGTTTAAGTCAAAAAATTCTTGAACAATCTACCAATTTGATTGGCAAAACATGATCAAACTTTGTAGGTAAAAGCTTACATGGATTCAGGAAATTGACGCATAGAGCTTTGACTGAGTTTTTGAGAAGATTGGTTCTACAAAATAACTCAACATGGAAAGTTGAGCATAATCGCAAAATGATAATAATAATGTCGGTAGACAGCGAACTTACAGTGAAGTGAGTAAAAGAGGAAACTTACAGCCGCTAAGCCTTGTAGTTTTGGGAGAGACTACAAGGCTTTTTTATATGCTGATTTTATCGTTGTGATTGCTAGATTTTTACTCTAATTCTCTGCTGTGATACCTGAGCTTGAATCACTAGATTGCAGCAACTAAACCAAAATAAAGTGAGACTAATGTCACATTATGTAAATTTTAGCGGAAATATTGTACGAAATAGCTTACAGCAAGAGGCGATAAACACCTCTATCCGTCTGGCCTGGATATGGCAAAATCTACCACACAAGGAAGGTGATTTTTCAACAGGATGTTTGAAAATAACAACAAGCGTAAAACGCCACAAAAACAATAAATAATAACGATAAGAGAAAGAACTACAGCGCCAAAAAGCCCGAGTTTACTCGGGCTTTTTTTTATCCAGTTTTTAGATAGACCGGCTGTAGCTTGAAACCATCCGGAATGGCTTTGGCTTGTATGAGCCTATTTAGTTCTCTACCGAAGCGATATTGGCCATATTTCATTAAACCGGGTAGCGATGCTGCTATATTCAAGATCAATAAAAAAACAGCTCTGATCTAAGCAGATGACCAATTCGGCACCTGCAAAAATGCTGATCTATTTTTGCAATTTGACGCATTTTCCCTTAAAATATGCAACTTGCTGTAGTGATGCACGGCAGTCAAGGTTTTGAATTCTCATTACTTTGATTTTTATCAAAATATATAAGCATCTCGGAGAAATCGAATGGCTTTAACTAACGCAGATCGCGCAGAGATCATTGCTAAATTCGCTCGCGCTGAAAACGACACAGGTTCACCAGAAGTTCAAGTAGCGCTTTTGACTGCTCAAATCAATGATCTACAAGGTCACTTTAAAGAGCACAAACACGACCACCATAGCCGTCGCGGTCTAATCCGTATGGTTAACCAACGTCGTAAGCTTCTTGACTACCTAAATGGTAAAGACCACGGTCGTTATGTTGCTTTGATCGGTGCTTTAGGTTTACGTCGTTAATTCGATTTAAACTTTATTTTCGGGTTTATTGCATGCTTTGTGCTTTTTTACTGAAAACTAAAGTCGGCTTGGCTTTTGGCTAGGCCAGTGGAAGGGGCGAATGTTTCGCTCCTTCTTTGTGTTTAAAAATAGTATTTAATCTGGTGAGGTCGGCTTCTAAGCTTTGTCATTTATTCGTCCATCTGGTCGAGAATGCCAAACCTTAGGGGTCTCCACTAGAAGAAAATTAGGAAAAAATAAAACATGTCGATGTTTAATATTATTCGTAAAGAATTTCAATTCGGTCAACACAACGTTATTCTGGAAACAGGTCGCGTTGCACGTCAGGCAAACACTGTAGTGATCACCATGGGTGGCGTACAGGTTCTTGTTGCCGTAGTTGCACAGCCTAAAGCAAAAGCCGGTCAAGATTTCTTCCCACTGACTGTAAACTACCAAGAAAAGCAATATGCTGCAGGTCGTATCCCGGGTGGTTATGGCAAGCGTGAAGGCCGTCAGTCTGAAGCTGAAACGTTAATTTCACGTCTGATCGACCGTCCAATTCGTCCGTTGTTCCCGGAAGGTTACTTCAACGAAATCCAGGTGACTGCAACTGTAATTTCATCTGACAAAACCATGGATGCTGACATTGCTGCAATGCTCGGTACGTCTGCTGCATTGTCGATTGCAGGTACGCCTTTCCGTGGTCCAATCGGTGGCGCGCGTGTTGGTCTGATCAACGGTGAATACATCCTGAACCCGAACCACGAACAATTGAAAGAGTCTGATCTTGATCTTGTGGTTGCCGGTACAGAAGCTGCAGTCTTGATGGTTGAATCTGAAGCGAAAGAACTTTCAGAAGACCAAATGCTTGGCGCTGTATTGTTCGGTCATGACGAAATGCAAATCGCGATCCAGGCGATCAAGGAATTTGCTGCAGCTGCCGGTGCAGTTGAGTCAACTTGGGTTGCTCCAACCAAAAACGAAGAACTTCTTGCTAAATTGAAGGAAGCATTCGAAGCGAAAATCTCTGAAGCCTACACGATTGCAGTGAAACAAGACCGTTATGCGGCACTTGATGCGCTTTATGCAGAAGCTGTTGCTCAGTTTGTTCCTGAAGAAGACGAAACTGGCATTGCTGACGAAGTAAACGAACTTTTCGAAGATCTTAAATACCGTACCGTACGTGACAACATCTTGTCTGGTAAGCCACGTATTGATGGTCGTGACACCAAAACTGTGCGTGCAATTGACGTACAAGTAGGTGTATTGGGTCGTGCTCACGGTTCAGCACTGTTTACACGTGGTGAAACTCAGGCGTTGGTAACTACAACTTTGGGTAATACACGTGATGCGCTCATGGTTGATACCCTTGCTGGTACCAAAACTGACAACTTCATGTTGCATTACAACTTCCCTGCATACTCTGTAGGTGAAACTGGTCGTGAATCTGGTCCTAAACGTCGTGAAATCGGTCATGGCCGTTTGGCGCGTCGTGGTGTGCAAGCTGTTCTTCCTGCAGCAGACCGCTTCCCGTACGTGATCCGTATCGTATCTGACATCACTGAATCTAACGGTTCATCTTCAATGGCTTCTGTATGTGGTGCTTCACTATCCCTTATGGATGCAGGTGTTCCATTGAAAGCACCAGTTGCTGGTATCGCGATGGGTCTTGTGAAAGAAGGCGAGCGTTTCGCAGTTCTTTCTGACATCCTGGGTGACGAAGATCACCTTGGCGACATGGACTTTAAAGTGGCAGGTTCTGCAAACGGTATTACTGCACTGCAAATGGACATCAAGATCGAAGGTATTACTGAAGAGATCATGGAGTCTGCGTTGAACCAGGCTTATGCTGGTCGTATGCACATCTTGAACGAAATGAACCAGGTGATTTCACGCGCTCGTCCTGAAATTTCTATGCATGCACCGACTTTCCAGGTGATCAACATTAACCCGGACAAAATCCGTGATGTGATTGGTAAAGGCGGCGCGACAATTCGTGCGATTACTGAAGAAACTAAAGCGGCAATCGATATCGAAGATAACGGTACAGTTCGTGTATTTGGTGAAACTAAAGCGGCTGCTGCTGCTGCGGTTGCAAAAATCCAGGCGCTTACTGCTGAAATCGAGCCAGGTACAATTTACGTAGGTAAAGTCATTCGTATCGTTGAATTCGGTGCATTCGTTAATATCCTTCCGGGTACAGACGGCTTGCTACATATCTCTCAAATTTCAAACGAACGCATTGCCAACGTGGCAGATGTATTGAAAGAAGGTCAAGAAGTGAAGGTTCAGGTTGCAGATGTTGACAACCGTGGCCGTATCAAATTGACGATGAAAGACATCGAACAAGTTTAATCGTCTAAATTCCCCGTGAGTTAACTCGCGGGAATGAGATATAAAAAGCCCTGAGCCTGGTCAAAGTGATTACTTTGCTTGGTTCGGGGCTTTTTTATGCATCAGTATATCTTGGCACACATGGCAAAAGTCCCTGAACCGGGCTACTGGCTGCCAATGATTAGATTGACGATCTCAGCGTGTATTATCCGGCGGATATTAGGTCAGGGGATCCGCTTCCGAACTTTTTAACAGACGATAAATTTCATCTTTCAGTTTCAGTTTTTTGCGCTTGATCGCTTCAATATCATTGTTGATATGATTGACCGGATCGAGTTCAAGCTGGCTGATTTTCTTGTCCAGCTCATTATGCTCCTCAAATAATTTGGCAAAGTAGGGGTTTTCCTCGCGAAGTTGCACAATCAAATCGCGGTATTCGGGAAACATGTATTTGATTTTCTTATTACAATCTTTGGTTTTCATAGGGATTCTTATACTCTGATCATAAAATTAAACGTAAATATGCCCTGATCTATGCTGCAGAAAGACAGATAGACAGAGCATCAAAGGACTTACTTAAAGTGCAGATGTTTGACCTCGCGGCGTAATTCCTGCACTTCATCGATAAGGTCCAGCATCATGGCAACTGCGGTAAATGACGCATCAAAATCGCGTTGCAGGCGATAGGCGCGTTGTGCACGCGAAATGTCTTCACCGAGAAACATACTGGCTGGCGTGATAGGAGACCGATCGGGCAGAATTCCATGTTCAATCAATTGCATTACCCATTCCGGGCTTTGACCGCATGCTTCTGCAAAGTGAATCAGGTCAAATGAGCGATCGTCCATAATTTCTGATGGGGGATAGTCGTGTGAAAAACTTTCTTGATACTGAATCGTAGTCATGGGTCTACTCCTTAAACAGCCAAGTGGGCAACGCTCAGAGAATCAGAAGCTGTTGCAGCAAAGTGCTTTCCGTGCTCTGGACTTGCACACTCAGAGTGATGACTCAAATGCGCATGAGAAAAAAATCGGTAGGCTCCGGCATGGGACAGATCAGGAATTCTGATCGCATCGGTCGCAGAAGCACGCGAAAAAAAGAGGGTGAAAGTGAACGCTGTTTTTATAGTTTTATGTTTTATTGACCGAGTGTATTCAAACACTTTCCTGTGCTGAATATAAGCTGTCATATCAGGGTGGCGAAGCAGACCTGATGACAGAATTGGACAAGGTTGAAGATTGATCATTATAAATGGATAAAAAATAACCGTCTTCGATCCATTATTATGACTTTGGCTATCTCAAAACAGTTTTTATTTGTACTTTATTGTTTCAAATCATGACAAAGACAAAGTGTTCAATCGCAGAGCTTTAAAAATCTTTCTGAAATTAATGTTTTAGTCTTGGAAAATGGCAACCCATTCCGCTTATTCCACATAAATATCTAAGGCCAGATTTATTTTTTTAAGCACTTCTATCTCAAAAAATAGCCTGAGCATGCATCGACAGGATTTCCTTGAATCCATAAAACGTTTTTAGTCATCCAAGCTCACCCGCAAGCTAAGGCCAAAGTTCCCTGCTGATCAGTGTGGTCATATTTTTTATCACACTGCACAATTGCTCATTCATCAGGTTGTATGTGTAGAGCTTATCCAACACTCACAACAATTTTGTCTTGCGAGGGGTATGAGCCTAGATGCAGGGAATAGAGAGAGTTAAGTACTAAAAATGATCTCTTTTTATCATGGTCATACAGATTTTACCTGCATAAAAAAAGCACTCCTGAGGAATGCTTTTTTTTAAAAACGGCTGGCAGAGAGCTGCTTAGCTCAGATGTTCACCGCATAGACCCAAAGCTTCTTCAGCGGTAAAGGTATACTGGCTATTACAGAACTGACAGTCCATCTCGATCGGATTCTGGAATTCCAGCGTTTCACGGATCGACTCTACACCAATCTGTTGCAGGGCCACTGCACAACGTTCTTTGGAACAGGTACAGCCAAATTTCAAGGCTTCAGTTTCTGGCAGGCGCACTTCTTCTTCGTTGTATAAACGGTAAAGAATTTCGGTGGCTTGCAGGCTGATCAGCTCTTCAGCTTTCAGGGTTTCTGTGAGCATGGTCAGACGCGGCCATAAATCTTCATCAACACGGCGCTGTTCTTCTTCACTGTTACGCGGCAAAAGCTGGATCAGTAAACCGCCGGCACGTTGATGATCGCTTGCCAGTACAATACGGGTTGGAATCTGTGCAGACAGATCATAATACTGCATCAGGCAACCCGCTAAATTTTCTTTATCGAGTGGCACGATCCCCTGATAACGCTCACCAAATTCCGGTTCGATATTGATAAACAGGACGGGAGAAACCAGGGTCTTCAAGACTGTGCTGCTGTCCTCGCCAACCAGAAAGTGCGGATCTTCTTCATAGTCAGCCAGAGCGCGAACTTCACCCAGGTGGCTGCATTCAGCCATTGCCCATTTAAATGTACCTGATGCCTGAATTTGCAGGCTGATCCGCCCTTTAATTTTCAGGGTACTGGCCAGCAGCGCAGTTGCCGTAAGCATTTCACCTAACAGGATCTTGACTGCAGGTGCATAGTCACGTTGCGCTAAAATGGTTTGTAAAGCTTCTTCAAGATGCACCACTTCACCACGAACAGGGCTATCTTCAATAAAAAAGCGTTGGCGTAAATCAGACATAAAATTCTCCATAACCCTGCTTTAATGGTGTCACTATTGTAAAACACAAGTTATGACAGATCATCTCTTAACGCATCAATTCCTGTGCCGTTTGTATCCTGTTGCTGCTGTGTATCCGGTTTTTCGGCTTTGTTGCGTTGATCCTGCGCAAACAGATGTTCCAGTTCAGCCAGACTGCTACGATAAATTTCATTATCTGGATGTTGATCCGGGTCCAGGTGATATTGGCTGTCGAGCAGCTTTTCATCATGACTACGGAAGCTTTCAATCTGTTGCTGGCTTGTTTCCGGATCTGCATTGATCTGGGTCAATAAGGCCTGACTCATTTGCAGTGCTGAAAAGTAGCTTTCACGCCAGATTTTGTCTACACCCAAATCCTGCAAGAGATGTACATGATGCCGGTCACGCGCACGTACCCATAAGGGAAGTTCCGGATAATTCAGCCGGATATGCCGCACGATCAGCATCGAATCTTCAATATCATCAATGGCAACAATCACTTGCTGCGCTGTGGTAATCCCGGCATGAGCCAGGGTTTCCGGTTCTGTTGCATCGGCCTGATAAAAGGGGATCCGGTACTGGGCAAGCAGTTCAGTGGCGGGTACATTGCTGTCCATGACACTGAATGCATGCTGCTGTTGCAGTAAAATCCGGGCAATAATCTGCCCAAAACGGCCAAAGCCAATCAATAGAAGAGCGGTGCCGGTTTGAGGACTGGAATCAGTTTCGAAGGTTGCCGCCAGATGGTTGTTTTGATCCAGACGCGGTAAAATCTGGCTGTGCAATAACCAGTAAAATGCCGGCGTAAGTAATAAGGAAAAACTCACCATCCACAGCAACACAGAGAGCAGATTGACCGCAATAATCTGGTCGGATACTGCAATCAGCAGCGCCAGCAAGGCAAATTCGCCACCTTGAGCCAGACTGGCTGCCAGCAAGGTACTATTGCGCCAGCTATTTCGATGATAACGTGCCAAGGCTAACGTAATGGTAAACTTGAGCAATAGCAAAGCTAAAGCACCGGCCAGAATCATCCAGGGCTGATTCAACAGATCGGATAGCTGTAAGGACATGCCCAGACTGATAAATGCCAGACCAATCAATATGCCTTGAAAAGGCCGGATTGTACTTTCTACCGTGGGCCGGAAATCTGAGTCGGCCAGCAGAATCCCGGCAAACAAGGCACCGAGAAAAAAATTCAGCCCAAGGGTATTCATCAGCACTAGCAATGCCAGAGTTACTGTAATCGCTACAATCGCATGCAGTTCATGACTGCCACTGCTTGCAATCCAGCGATACAGGGGCCGCATCAGATAACGATTGCACAGGAACAAGCCGCTTAAGCTGGCAATCAGTGCCGCAAAATAAGCCACGCCGTGTTCGGTCGAGGCAATCCCGCTAAATAAAGGAATGGCGGCAATGACAGGAATGGCCAGCAGGGCATGTATCAGCAAGATTGAATAGGCCTGCTGACCGTAGCTAGTGGCAAACTGTTCCTGCTGGTTCAGTTGCTGAATCACTAAAGTCATGGCCGACAAACTGCCAGCAAGTCCAATTACAATGCTGGCCAGCAGGCTTTGTTGCAGAAAAAACCAGGCCAGCAGGCTAAAAATCAGGGTACTCAGCAGTACCTGTACAGTCGCCATTGTCCATAATGATGGACTGATCTGGAGAATGCGTTGCGGTCTGAGTTGCAGACCGATCCAGAACAGCAATGCCAGCAGGCTGATATTCATGAAACTGTTCATCAGGTCTGGAGCCTGAATCAGATCTAACATACCTGGACTCAAGATCAGTCCTGTTAACAGATAGCCCAGCACGCTTGGCAGTCTGAGCCTTTTGCTCAGTGGCACCATCAGCAGTGCGATTAGCAGAACCAGTGTTATTTGTAACAGTATCGACATTTTCCTGCCCTAAATTTTATGCTTGATCCAGACCTTGGTTGCATGTCTTGAACATGTGCGAAGACACAGCGGCTCTTAGCTGAGTTCTTGCGGATCAATGTCCAGCGTCAGCTTCATGCTGGACGGTTTGTCCTGCAGCATATTTTGCCACCAGCTGCGCACATAGTAATGCAAACGGGGACGGTCCGCAGATAACAGCACCATATGTGACTGATAGCGTCCGGCTTTACGCTCCATCGGTGCAGGAATCGGTCCCCAGATGTCCAGTTCCAGATCGGAATATTGCCTGAGTGCAGCTGCATGTTTCTGTAAGAATTCGGTATTTTGTGCCTGATCCTTGGATTCACAACGAATCAGGATGGCATAACGGTAGGGCGGCATTCTGGCGATCTGCCGTTCTTTCAGGGTCTGCTGGGCAAAAATGCGATAATTTTCATTCACCAGGGTATTCAGCAGAGTGTGATCCGGTCGCAGGGTTTGTAGATAGACATCGCCTTTGTGTTCACCGCGCCCGGCCCGGCCGGCGACCTGAACGATCAGCTGTGCGGTACGTTCGGTGGCACGGAAATCGACACTGAGCAAGCCGGAATCGATATCCAGAATTGCCACCAGAGTTACATAAGGAAAATGATGACCCTTGGCCAGCATCTGGGTGCCGAGCAGAATCGCCGGTTCACTCTTTTGAATCTTGTCGTAAATTTTTTGCCAGCTGCCGACACGACTGGTGGAATCACGATCGACCCGAATCACTTCATGATCCGGAAAGAGTTCATTTAAATGTTCTTCGACTTTGCCGGTGCCCATTCCCAGCGTGACCAGTTCCTGATGCTGACACTGCGGACACTGTTCCGGCATACGGTGAATGGTTCCGCAGTGATGGCAATGCAGATGCTGATACGGCTGACGGTGTACGGTAAAGTTGGCATCACAGTGCGGGCATTGGGCCTGCCAACCGCAACTGCCACAAAGCAGCACGGGAGCATAGCCACGGCGGTTTAAAAAGATCAGCACCTGTTCTTTTCTCTCCAGCCGTTTTTTGATGTCCTGAATCAGATGCAGGCTGATACCATGCTGCTTTTGTGCGACTTTTAAATCCAGGATATGAATTTTCGGCATCAGTGCAGTACCGGCACGTTGATTCAGCTCCAGTACCTGCATTTTGCCATGTTCAACCAGTGCATAACTGTCAATACTTGGCGTGGCTGAGCCCAACAGCACCGGACATTTTTGCAAATGCCCGCGATACAGCGCCACATCACGGGCATGGTAGCGGAAACCTTCCTGCTGCTTAAAAGACAGGTCATGTTCTTCATCCAGAATGATCAGTCCCAGATTTGGTATCGGGGTATAAATCGCGGAACGAGTGCCGAGTACAATCGAAGCTTTTCCTGTTTCTGCCGACTGCCAGGCCTGTAGCCGTTTGGAGTCATTCAGACCCGAGTGCAGCAGGGCAATATGACAATGGAAACGCGATTGAAAACGGCTAATGGTTTGTGGCGTCAGGCCGATTTCCGGTACTAAGACCAGTACCTGTTTGCCCTGTTTCAGTACCTGCTGCATGATTTGCAAATAGACTTCGGTTTTGCCGCTGCCGGTCAGACCATCCAGCAAAAAAGCCTGATACTGATTGCGGTATTTCAATACCTGATCAATGGCATGCTTCTGTTCAGGATTGGCCGTCAGTGGCATCTGTGCCAGTTGCATCGGCTGCGGACTGAAATCTTGCGGCTCCAGTACACAGGCACAAATCTGTTTCTTCTCCAGTGCTTTTAAGGTCGCGGTTTCGATTCCGGCCATATTCAGCACATTTTCTGTGGTTCCCACCGGATGCAGTTTTAAAATCCGATAGGCTTCCTGCTGTTTTTCCGAGCGGCGTACTTTCGCTTCAGCATCAGGGTCAAGCAGTTTCCAGGTACGTGCCAGCAAATTATAAGGCTTGCCCTGGCGTAACAGCGTCGGCAAAGCACTGTGTACCACTTCACCGATTGGAAACTGATAATATTGCGCCGACCATGTCAACAAACTTAAAACTTTCTCATCTATGATGGCACGTTCATCCAGCAGTTCAGTGACAGGCTTGAGTTTAAAACGTGGGTCGACAGGCGTATCGGCGGCCAGTTTTTCGATAATCACCCCGACCAGATTCTGCCGTCCAAACGACACCAGGACGCGTGCACCGACCTGGGCCTGCTTAAACTGTTCTGCATTCATGCTGTAATCAAAACAATCGAATACATGCACCGGAACAGCAACGCGTACGCGACAAAGTGGACTGGAATCGGGATGAGAATTTTGCATATCTTGGGCTGGATATCCTGAAGAAATTTCGTCGTGCTTAAAGTATGGTTATGGTAGAGTGAACAGATAATTTATATCAAAGAATATGAATGATTTCGGTGGTCTGACGCAACAGCGTTGAGCAAAATTTTGGAAAATTAGAGCATTACAATGCCTGCATATCAGTTTATTGCGCTTGATGCTTCAGGAAAGCAGCAAAAAGGCGTGCTGGAGGGGGATTCTGCACGTCAGATCCGGCAACAATTACGGGATAAGGCACTTATTCCGGTTTCTGTTGATCCTGTCGAGAAAAAAGACAAACATTATCGGCGTAAATGGTTTGAAAAAAGCATTACCGCCTATGATCTGGCCTTAATGACCCGGCAACTCTCGGTGCTGGTGGCGGCCGCCATTCCGCTGGAAGAAGCCATTCGCGCCGTCGGCAAACAAAGTGAAAAAGTGCATGTGCAAAACCTGCTAATGTCAGTGCGTTCCAAGGTGCTGGAAGGGCACAGTCTGGCGCAGGGTCTGCAGCAGTCCGGGCGTTTTCCGGAACTGTATATTGCCACGATTGCAGCCGGTGAGCGTTCCGGACATCTGGATCTGATTCTGGACCAGCTGGCGGACTATACCGAAAACCGTTTTGCCATGCAGAAAAAAATCCAGGGTGCGATGGTCTATCCGATCATCCTGATGTTGATGTCCTTTGCTATCGTGATGGGCCTGATGACCTATGTTGTGCCGGATATCGTCAAGACCTTTGACCAGAGCAAAGATGCCTTGCCCTGGATTACCGTAGCCCTGATGAAAGCCAGTGATTTTATCCGGATTGCCTGGCCATTTTTACTGATCGGTAGTGGTTTGGGCGTTTTCCTGCTGGTGCGTTTTTTGAGAACCACGGCCGGGCATTATGCCTTTGACCGCCTGACCTTGAAACTGCCGCTATTTGGAAAATTGTCTCGCGGGATTAATGCGGCACGTTTTGCCAGTACCTTGTCCATTTTGACCCAGTCAGGTGTGCCTCTGGTGGATGCATTGCGTATTGGTGCAGCGGTCAGCAATAACTGGGTAATTCGTGATGCGGTCAATCTGGCAGCCGAAAAAGTCACCGAAGGCGGCAACCTGGCGACCCAGCTGGAACGCAGTGGTTATTTCCCGCCGATGATGGTACAAATGATCAAAAGTGGTGAAGCTTCCGGTGAACTGGATCGAATGCTGGAACGTGCATCCCAGATGCAGGATCGCGAAGTGACCACACTGATTTCGACTTTACTGGCTTTATTGGAACCTTTAATGTTGGTGCTGATGGCCAGTATTGTGCTGGTGATTGTGATTGCGGTGATGCTGCCAATTGTGAATATGAATAATATGATTTAAATACAAGTCGCTTAGAATCCTGCTGTGCTCAAGCTACAAGTGGAAATTCTGAATGATGCAAATGCATGAGAGAGATTAAATGAAAAGGAATCAATTAAATAAACAGACGGGCTTTACCCTGATCGAAGTCATGGTGGTAATTGTGATTCTAGGAGTGCTTGCTGCATTAATCGTACCGAATGTGATGGGACGTGGTGAAAAGGCCAAAGTCGATACTACCGTAATCAAATTGCAGAGCATTGCAGGTTCACTGGATCAATATAAGCTGGACAATGGTAAATATCCAAGTATGCAGGAAGGCGGACTGGATGCACTGGTTAACCAGCCGGCAACAGCCAAAAACTGGGTACCCGGCGGTTATGTAAAAGGGGGCTATCCTAAAGACAGCTGGGATAATGACCTGCAATATGTGATGCCAGGCAGCAATGGCCGTACTTTTGATCTGTATTCATTTGGTGCAGATGGTCAGGCAGGCGGTGAAGGAACTGATGCTGATATTTATTATCAGCCTTAACTGAGAATCATTATAAATTTCCGATAGATGGAATATATCACTTCACTTGATAGGCTATTTTAATACCAGGTGAAGTGATAATAGGTCTTAATTATAATAAATAATACAAGCTGCTGAAAAACAATAAGATTTATTAATAAAGACTATATGCGAGTTATAATAAGAATTATTCCCATATTTATCTATTACAATTATCGTAAAATATGAATAAATATACACTTTCTATTTACACAAAAAAGCTCATAATGATCTGAACGGCACTTGACGAGCCAACGGAGAAGCATATGAAAGCATTAATCTTAGGGGATGAAATAAACCAATTTCATTGGTCGATGCTGAAATCTGTTCTTCTGGTTTTAAGCATGTTACCCATGAGCCAGGGCATCTTGCATTTATGGCAGACCACTGAAGGCAGCAGCCAGATTATGGTGGGTTTCTTTGCGATCAGCTTGATGAGTTCTTTATTCGTATTGTGCTTCTGGTCAGCGCTTAAAGCTTCCGTGTTGCAGTTAGGACAGCAGGTTTCTGTATTTGAAAACCTGTTGCTGCAGATTTACCGTTATCTTCCGATGTTATCCCTCGCCAGTATGATCTCGTATTTGGCGATACAGTTCTAACATTTGAAATATAAAAAACCGAGGCACTTGACCTCGGTTTTTTATTGTCCTGAGAGTACTTCCCTTGAGTCAAGGGAGGCTAGGAGAGACTGATAAGAGCGATCTGGAATCTCCCTGGATCCTTGTTTGTAAAAAGGGGGCTTGAGCGAACTATCTTCTCGACTTAAAGCTGACATCCACCTTGCGCGGACGGAAGCGCCACCCCAAAAGCAAGAGTAGAACCGAGAAGATCATCACTGGCCAATCACTTAGCTTCATATAGGGTGTTTCGCCTTGCATCGCCGGCAATTCACCACGCAATACTGCTTCCTGATCCATCGGGGCTTTTTTCACAATGTGGCCATTGTGGTCAATAAAAGCCGTCACGCCGGTATTGGTGGCGCGGATAAACCAGCGGCCATTTTCCTTGGCGCGCATTTGTACCATCTGCAGATGCTGCAAAGGTCCCGCAGTGCCGGTAAACCAGGCATCATTAGACACGGTCACCAGAAAATCACTCTGGCTGGCATTGCGGCGGGTCAGGTTTGGATAAGCCACTTCATAACAGATCGCAGAGCCTAAGGGATGATTTTTCACATTCAATGGCTTCTGGTCATCTGCACCACGGGAAAAACCGCTCATTGACGGGTCATTTTGTAGCGCCGGCAGAACCCAGCTTAACCAGCCTGAAAGTGGAATGTATTCACCAAAGGGCACCAGACGCTGCTTCTTGTAAAGGCCGTCAGCCTCATCACCACTGGCCATGATGCTGTTGTAATATTTTGGATAACCTTCAGCTTGCGACTCTGGCAAATCCCAGTAAGGAATCCCAGTGACCCAGGCAGTCCCGGATTTTTCTGCCTGAACTTTCATGGCTTCCAGAAAGGCTTCAATATCGGTCTGGAACATCGGAATCGAAGATTCCGGCCAGACAATCAGGTCACGGCCCCATTCGGTCTTGCTCAGATTGGCATAGATCAATAAGGTTTTTACCTGATATTCGGTCAGCCATTTCAGATCTTGCGGAATATTGCCCTGAATCAGTGAAACTGTCAGTGGCTTCTTATCCTTTTGTTCCACAAAAGTCAGCTGTGCTGCACCCCAGGCACCGAGCAGTAAAACTACGGCTGGCACGGCCCAGAACAGACGTCGGTTCAGGATCTCGACCAGCGCACAGGCCAGGATAATCACCACAAAAGACACCCCAAACACCCCGAATAATGGCGCGTAGGCATCGAGGTAGCGTTCGGTAAAGGCATAACCTGCAAATAACCACGGGAAACCGGTGAAGACCCAGGTTTTAGACCATTCAAACAGCACCCAGAGCGGGGCAAAGGTCAAAGGCGTTTCCGGAAAAAAGCGCCGATAGAGGAAGGTCTGCACCGCAGTAAACAGCCCCATCACCAGCGCCATGATCAAAATCATCACCACACTGAGGAAGGCACTGGTATCGCCGTAGACATGGATTGAGGTATACAGCCAGAAGGCGCCCACAAACCATAAGCCGATCCCATAGGCCCAGCCAATGCCAAAGGCCTGTTTGGAAGTACGACCGCGCAAACAGGCATACAGCAGTGCCGGAGACAGAATCGCCAGCCACCAGTAATGATAGGGAGCCAAGGCCAGACTGAAGATCGCACCTGCGAATAAGGCAATTAAGACCGGATAGATGAGCGGTAACGGTTTTTGCTGTTGAGACGAACTCAACAGCTTATCGAAATACGCCCTCATTGGCGCACAGCTCGAATCAGGTGAATGGAGCGTGAATCTGCTTCAAGAATGGTAAATTGCCAGTTTTCCAGCTCGATGGTTTGACCTTCAAGGTCATTGACCAGACCAATTTCCTGTAATAACAAGCCGCCCATGGTTTCTACTTCATCGTCAGAGAAAGTTGCATCCAGCATGTTATTAAAATGTTCAATCGGCGTCAGCGCTTGTACCACCCAGGTATTGGCAGTAGCCGGGTCACTGTCCGGAACAATGAACTGTGCTTCTTCATCGGCATTGTCATGTTCATCTTCAATTTCCCCGACAATTTCTTCCAGAATATCTTCTAGCGTCACCACTCCGGATGTGGTGCCGTATTCATCAATCACCACGGCAATATGGGTCTGGGTGTTTTTCAGCATGCGCAGCACCTGATCCGAACGGGCACTTTCTGGTACAAAAAGAGGCTGACGCATGAGGGAGCGAATATCGACTTTAGCATTCGGTTCGGTCAGAAAAGGCAATAAATCCTTGGCCAGCAGAATTCCGACCACGTTATCGGTCTGATCGGATGAAAATACCGGAAAACGTGAATGCGCAGATTCGACCAAAACATGCAGGATGTCCAGCAGTTGGTCATCTTCCTGTAAGCTAATCATTGACGTACGGGGCGTCATGACTTCACGAATTTTGGTTGCCGGAAGGTCAAGTACGCCTTCAAGCATGGCAACCGTATCGGGTTCTAAAAATCGACGTGAATCTTGTACTAATTTTAGCAGTTCGTCGCGAGTTTCGGGTGCAGTTCCCAGCCATTTGCGTAAGCCGCGCATACCCCACGACGGGCCTGATTCCTCGTGCATGATTTTTCCTGAAGACTCTTAATATCTAAAAAAATGTAATTTTATCATACCGCAGAAAATACGCTTGTCTATTGCAAATATTATGTGCAGTCATGATCGCCTGAGTCAGGGTCAGGTTTAGTTAGATGCACTCTGGCAAAGCAGCAATGCAACAGCGGGATTATGCTAAAATATTTTCAGTCTTCCACTGCTGAGTATAGCGATGTCCGCAACTGAAATTATTCCAAGCCTGCAACTGAATACCCGAGGTTTACGCTGTCCTGAGCCGGTGATGATGTTGCATCAGGCGATCCGTAAATCCAAGGCCGGTGATGTGGTTGAGGTGTTTGCTACCGACAATTCAACCTCTTGGGATATTCCGAAATTTTGTATGCATTTGGGGCATGAGTTGCTGTTGCAGGAAGAGCGACTGGATGAAAATGGCCATAAAGAGTTTCATTATCTGGTGAAAAAGGGCGGCTGAAATAACAGCTATAAAAAATCCCTGCACTTGGCAGGGATTTTTTTGGCTGAAGAAAAATCAAAGATTTTTCTCTTGCACGATGGTCGAGCAGTGCTCGACTTAATCATCGCTCATATCTAAATTACATATTTGGATATGAGAAGCATTGCTTCGCAAGGTTATCCTAACGTTACATGTTAGGATAATTAGGACCACCGCCACCTTCCGGTGTTACCCAGGTGATGTTCTGCGACGGATCTTTAATGTCACAGGTCTTGCAGTGTACACAGTTGGCTGCATTGATCTGGAAACGCTTGGAACCGTCATTATTTTCCATGATTTCATACACACCCGCCGGGCAGTAACGCTGTGCTGGTTCATCCCATTTAGGTAAATTCACTTCCACCGGAATCGAAGCATCAGTCAGCTTTAAATGCGCAGGCTGGTTTTCTTCATGTACGGTATTGGATACAAATACTGAAGACAGACGGTCAAAGGTCAGCTTGCCATCCGGTTTAGGATAATTCGGTTTAAACGTTTCAGCCGCCTGAGTTTTCAGTGCCGCATGGTCTTGTACCAGATCATGCAGGGTAAACGGTACTTTAAACACGTTCTGATCGATAAAGTTAAATGCACCACCGATCCATTGACCGAATTTATGCATTGCCGGGCCAAAGTTACGCGAGTTATATAACTCTTCTTTCAGCCAGCTTGCATCAAACTTGTCTTTATAGGCGGTCAGTTCTTTGACAAAGAAATCTTCGCCTTCAACTACACGCGCAACCGCCAGATCACCGCCTTTTTCCACACCAGCCGCAATCGCTTCAAATACCGCTTCACCGCAAAGCATGCCGGACTTCATTGCCGTATGTGAACCTTTGATTTTGGCAAAGTTCAGGAAACCAGCATCATCACCAATCAGAGAGCCACCCGGGAAAGTGAATTTCGGTAGCGAGTTAAAACCGCCCTTGGTTACGGCACGCGCGCCATAAGAAATACGCTTGCCGCCTTCCAGATATTGCTTGATTAGTGGATGGGTTTTCCAGCGCTGCATTTCCATAAATGGATACATATGCGGGTTGGTGTAGGACAAGTCCACGATCATGCCCAAGGTCACCTGGTTGTTTTCGGCATGGTACAACCACCAGCCGCCACTCGAGCCGGTTTCATTGAGTGGCCAGCCAGCACCATGCATCACCAGACCCGGTTTGTGCTTGGCCGGATCAATTTCCCACAGTTCTTTGATCCCGATACCGTAATGCTGCGGATCTGCATCTTTGGCCAGGTTGAACTGTTCGATCAGACGTTTACCGAGGTGACCACGACAGCCTTCAGCAAAAATGGTGTATTTGGCATGCAGTTCATAACCCGGAGTAAAGTTATGCGTTGGTTCGCCATCTTTACCAATGCCCATGTCACCGGTCTGGATGCCTTTCACGGTACCGTCAGCATGATACAGAATGTCCGATGCAGCAAAGCCCGGGAAGATCGACACTTCCAGTTCTTCCGCTTTCTGGCCTAACCAGCGCACCACATTGCCCAGCGAGATGACATAGTTGCCATCGTTATGCATGGTTTTTGGCACCATCCAGTGCGGGGCTTCTTGTGATTTTTCATCTGAAAGCAGGAAGAAAGTTTTATCTTCGGTCACCGGCACATTGAGCGGTGCACCTTGCTCTTTCCAGTCCGGGAATAATTCATTGATGGCACGTGGTTCAAGTACCGCACCTGACAGGATATGTGCACCGACTTCGGAGCCTTTTTCTACGACACAAACGGACAAATCATTTAAGTTGTTTTCAATTGCAAGTTGACGGATCTTGATCGCAGCAGATAGACCTGCAGGGCCTGCGCCGACGATGACGACGTCAAACTCCATCGATTCACGTTCGATGTGTTCCATGTAGGACTCCTCATATTACTATTCGGTGGCAACCATAATCGGGTGATTGGGTGCTGCCATAAGTGTTCTTGGTTCCTAGACACAAAAATACAGGTGTCTTTGATAATCTCGGCTAGTATAGTTTTAAAGCCGGTTTTAGCCAATTGGCTGAAACATATTATTTTTCCGTCATTAAGGTCTTCTTTTATGGATAAGCCAGTACCTAGCATACATCCGACGAAAAAAGTAACTTCTTCCGATGATAAAAATTTAATGGATATCGCACAATACTTAAAAGATGCACAAGGCAGTCACAAAAGGTCAATACCCCCTTTGGAACAGTGGCAGCCAAAGCATTGCGGCACAATGAATCTGAAGGTTTTAGCCAATGGAGAATGGTGGCACGAAGGTCAATTGATCAAGCGTCAGCCGATGATTGACCTGTTTGCTACGGTGCTCTGGAAAGAAAATGATAAATTCTATTTAAAAACACCGGTAGAAATGATTGAAATTGAAGTTG
This sequence comes from Acinetobacter sp. KH_038, assembly GCF_057839405.1. Lineage (NCBI taxonomy): Bacteria > Pseudomonadati > Pseudomonadota > Gammaproteobacteria > Moraxellales > Moraxellaceae > Acinetobacter > Acinetobacter sp. KH_038. The sequence continues at coordinate 309,957 of NZ_CM174489.1, forward strand.
AAGATGAACCTTTATTTGTCAATCAGGTCGATCAGGTCGAGATCAATGGAATGACTTATCTGCAACTGGGCACGACCACGCAGGACCTGATTATTGTGGATGCCGAACATCCAGTTTTTATGCGTGAATATCAAGGTGAACTGCGACCTTATGTACATGTGCGTTTTGGAATCAATGCCCTGATTCAGCGTGCAGCATTTTTACATCTGGTCGAGATGGGAGAGTTGAGTGAAAATGCCGATGCTGAGGCAGTTTTAAGCTTGAAAAGTGGTGATTTAGACTTGCATTTGAGCACCTGAGGTTTAAGCTTGTTCGCTAGAGTTTTTGCAACAAGCCACCTGCAAAGTTATGAGCGCTATTCAACCCGTTTCCCCGCTATTAGACCCGATGCCCCATGCTACGCCAGATGCGCCGATTGGTATTTTTGACTCGGGCGTCGGTGGCTTGTCGGTGGCGTTGGAAATTGCCCGCTATTTGCCCAATGAGCGTTTCATCTATTATGCCGATACTGCACATGTACCCTATGGCCCCAGAGATGATCAGGAAATCCGTGCCCTGACTGCTCGCGCGATTGAATGGTTATATCGTCAGGGCTGTAAGGTTGCGGTAGTAGCCTGTAATACAGCCTCTGCTTTCAGTCTAGATTATTTGCGTGAATATTATGGCGAAAACTTTCCTATTATCGGTCTGGTACCTGCACTGAAACCTGCGGTCTTAAATACTCAGTCTAAAACAGTTGCGGTATTGGCAACACCGGCCACCTTTCGCGGGCAACTGATTAAAGATGTGATTTCCCGTTTTGCCGAACCTGCCCAGGTTAAAGTGCTGCCGGTTACCAGTCTGGATCTGGTGCCCTTTGTCGAAGCGGGTGCGCAAATGAGCGCAGCCTGCTTGCAGACTTTAAAAGAGATTTTACAACCAGTTGTAGATCAGGGCGCTGACTATCTGGTACTGGGATGCACGCATTACCCCTTCCTAAAATCGTCAATTCAGTATATTTTTGGTCAAAAGCTGACATTAATTGACTCGGGATTTGCAGTTGCGAGACAAACGGCCCGAATTTTAATTAAAAATGAGTTATTATTTGAGCATGAACGTAAACAAAGTGTGAAAATTGAATTGGTGCTGAGTGGGCAGAATGCTGAACAACTCCGGCCGATTTTGCAGCATCTGATTCCTGCCGACATAAAATGGCAGGTCAGTAATATGAGTGCAGTTTAAAACTCATTTTTATAATTTTAAAAGAAAGATATTTTTATTTTGGGGTGGTCATATTGTGTCAAAAATGCATGAGCTCTGCATTTTTTATGCAAATGTACAGGAGAAGAGGATAGCCCATGCTGGATAAACGGTACCAAGTGTTCATCTCAACCTCTGGGGCAGAAATGCAGCCAGAGCGTATCATCTTGTCTCAAACATTAGTGGGTATGGGCTTTTTCTCGTGGGGGCTGGAGCAGCGTACACCGTTAAATACGGCTTTTTCACGCCGCCAGATTGATGATTGTGACTATGTGGTGATTTTGTTGGGGAGCCAGTATGGGGAGCAGTCAGTATCGGGTGTCGGGTACATGCACCTTGAATATATCTATGCTGTAACCAAGCAAAAACCGATTATCGTGTTTATGCATGATGATCCGGCATCACGTGAGAGTGCATTGCATGATGCCAAGCCGGAATTACGGGAAAAATTTAAGGAATTCCGTCAATTATTACAACAGGAAGTAGATCAGGTCTTTACTTATCGCAGCCTGCGCGATCTGGAAATGGCAGTACGCTTTAATATGCCGCAAATGCTGGAGCGCTATCCGGTAACCGGCTGGGTTCGACCACAAAACACCCAGGCCCTGCATGACGAGATTGACCAGCTGAAGGCGAAGGTGGCCCAGCTGGAACGTGATGGCGGAACAGCGAAAGTAGATCCGTTCCTGAGCCTGCCCAAAGTGTCCATGCATGAAGTTTTTTCTTTTGAATATCGGATGCAGGCCTATCAGGATGGAAATTTTAAGGAAATTAAAGTTCAGAAAAAACTCACTTGGGCGCAATTGCTGGCCTTGTTGGGATCTACCTTTGTCAATCCAACACCGGAAGAGTTTTTCTCCAAGCGGATGAATGAATATTTAAATGAAACCGGTCTGGATGATGCACGTAAAGAAATGCCGCGTGCACATGCCGTGGCCCGTGCCCAGATGAATATTCGTGCCTTGCATAGCCTGAAAATCCAGATGCGCCAGAATGACTGGATTGTGCCATCGGGTCGTGATGACCGGCAGCGCATGCTCTGGCAGATTACCTCGAAGGCACAAAAATTACTGGACAGCAGCTTGCTGGATTTAGATCGTACTTTTCAATCTAAATCAGCGTATTAATCCATATAGAGAATCAATCAAAAACTGTTAAAGTACAGGGGTTGATACCATGACGGATAAACTGAATGTATTCTCCTGCTAAACCGAAAGTGACGATTATATTGGCAAACTTGGGTACGCCAGATGAACCCACGATTCCAGCAGTACGCCGTTTCCTGAAGCAGTTTTTGTCGGATCAGCGGGTGATTGAAATTCCAAAACCTGTCTGGCAAATTATCCTGCGCTTGTTCATTTTGCCATTTCGGCCTAAGCGGGTTTCACAGGCCTATGCACAGGTCTGGGGACAGGATTCACCGATGCGTGAAATCCTGTTGCAGCAAGTCGATGCAGTCAAAACCCATTTGACCCAGCGCTATCCGCAGTTCGAGTTAAAGGTGGTACCGGCAATGAGCTATGGCAATCCGAATATTCAGCAGGTTTTGGCCAAAGTGTCTGAGCAGCCACAGGAACACGTGATTTTATTTCCCTTGTTCCCGCAATATTCCGCCACTTCGACTGCGCCCTTATATGATGCTGTAGCAAAATGGATCGTCAAGCAACGCAATTTGCCCGGTTTGAGTATTATCCGGGATTATTATCAACATCCTTTATTTATTCAGGCTCTGGCGCAAAGTGTGCGTGATTATCAGGCAGTGCACGGTCAGCCGGAAAAACTGTTAATGTCTTTTCATGGCATTCCGCAGCCCTATGCCGACAAGGGCGATCCCTATGCCGATCGTTGTCGTATTACCGGACAACTGGTTGCGCAGGAATTGGGACTGAATGCAGAGCAATATATGATTAGCTTTCAGTCACGTTTTGGCAAACAGGAATGGATCAAGCCCTATACCGATGTGGTGCTAGAAGACTGGGCGAAACAGGGAGTGAAATCGGTGCAGGTGATGAGTCCGGCATTCTCGGCTGACTGTCTGGAAACGCTAGAAGAACTTGCCATAGAAAATGCCGAGACTTTTAAATCCCTGGGGGGCGGCAGTTACAGTTATATTCCGGCTTTAAATAGCCGCGATGACCATTTGCAATTGCTCAACAGTCTGTTACAGGCTAATCTGGATGCATTGACACAAACGCTTGCTCATTAATTTTTCACTAAGGTGTTTTGCCCTATGTTACAAGTCAAAATTGTTCCGGTTACTGCATTTCAGCAAAACTGTTCCATCGTTTGGGATGCGGACACCAAAGAAGCCATTTTGATTGATGCGGGCGGCGAAGCTGAGAAACTCAAAGCAGAGGTTGAGGTTTTGGGCTTAACCGTGAAAGCTTTGTGGTTGACGCATGGCCATCTGGATCATGCCGGTGCGGTAGGGGCCTTGAAACAGGCCTGGAATGTACCGGTTATTGGTCCACATAAGGAAGATGCATTCTGGCTGGACATGATTCAGGAAGTTTCAGCGCGTTATGGTTTTCCGATTCCGGAAAAAGTTGAAGTGACCCAATGGCTGGAAGGTGGGGAAATACTCAAGCTCGGTAATGAAGAGTTTGAAGTACGTTTTGCACCTGGACATACTCCGGGCCATGTGATGTTTTATAACAAAAATTATGCCTTGTTATGGACCGGTGATGTATTGTTTAAAGGTTCGATTGGCCGGACTGATTTCCCGCGCGGGAACCATCAGCAGCTATTGGATTCGATTCAGCGTGAATGTTTCAGCTTGCCGGATGAAACCCAATTCATTTCAGGACATGGGCCAATTAGCACGATTGGTTTTGAAAAGCAGCATAATCCCTTTGTTGCAGGTAAAGCTGGTTAAATATGCAAGGAAATAAAAGGCCAGGCAGTCCTGGTCTTTTATTTTGAAAATGGATCACTGCCAAATTGACGGGTTTGCATGTGAATCAGCCAGGCCATAAAGGCAAGAAGCACACTCAATACGATAAATAAGCTATCTTGTTGGAAAATACCGACCCCTAGAGACAGAAGAGCCAGCAGACCCACTCCAACTAATATGACTTTTAAAATAATATAACCCATATTATTGCTCTAAAAATAATGTGAAAATTTAGAGTAGAACAATAATACTCAGGCATGCACAATGGTGTTACTTCATGTTGCCTTTTCTTGGTAATTTTATGGACTTCATGTGAATTTTTAGCTAACTTTTTACATAATTCCAGTTTCAGAAGAAGAAATATTTAACCTGAAGAAATTCTAATCTTCAGAAGCATCGGCCTGTGGCGCATCTTGAGTGGGCAAGCTATATTCTTCATTGGCCCATGCCCCTAAATCAATCATCTTGCAGCGTTCCGAGCAGAAAGGACGGAAATCATTTTCTTCCCAGGTAGTCAGTTTGCCACAGCGCGGACAGTTTAAAGTAGTGGGCATAAGGCAACTCCAAAGAAAAAACAAAGCTTCGATTAGGCAAATATAGCCGCACTTGTTAGACTTATGCGGTTTTTATTAGTTTGATCTGATTATGCCGATTCGTCAATTTCAAGCACAGCGTATGCATGCACCCCGTGATTTTCAAAGCATCAGCCCTGAAGCGGTTTGTGTGGAAGTCGGGGCCGGTAAAGGCAAACATGCTTTGTTATTTAGCAAGACCCATCCCGACACTCAACTGATTGCAATTGAGCGTACCCGCGAAAAATTTCTGGCGATGCAAAAACAGCATGCTCTTGAAGGTCAAACCAATTTACGGACTGTTCATGCCGATGCTTTGCCATGGATTGTGCATGCGTTATACCCACAGCAGGTAGAACAATTTTTTATTTTATATCCAAATCCTGAACCGCATAATCCGGCGCAGCGCTGGGTCAATATGCCGTTTTTCGAGTTCTTGCTGTCCCGTTTAAAAACTGGTGGCAGCATTACACTGGCCAGCAATATTCCTGCCTATATCGAAGAAGCTGAACAGCAGCTACAGCAGCTCTGGAAGCTACCCTTTGTCAAAGAAAAAATTGCCGCAGATTCGGCGCGAACCCATTTTGAAATTAAATATCTGGAACGTGGAGAATTGTGTCAGCAACTGATCATCAGCAAGCCCGCAGACTATGTAACGCGTTTTGACGACTTTCAGCCATTGCAAGGGCAAAATGCCGCTGTTGCGGAATAAGCCGATGAGCAAGCGTATTGCCATTGTTGGTGCAGGCCCTGCCGGCTTAATGGCCGCAGAAGTCCTCAGTCAGTTTGATTATGAGCTGCATGTTTACGAGCAGAAACCCTCTGCGGCGCGTAAATTCCTGATGGCAGGTAAAACTGGCCTGAATATTTCCCATGCCGAGCCTGTAGCACAATTTGTACAGCGTTATGATCAGGTAGAATGGTTATCACCTTGGATCAAGCAGTGGGACGCTGTGTGGATTCAAAACTGGATGAAGGCGTTGGGCATTGAGCCTTATATTGGTTCATCCGGTCGGGTATTTCCCACAGAGATGAAAGCTGCACCCTTGCTGCGTGCCTGGCTTAAGCGCCTGGCCAGTCAGGGTGTCCAGTTTCATTATCGGCATAAAGTCAGCCAGTTGCAGCAGCAACAGCTTGAACTGCATGATCTGAAAAATCATGTCCATCGTACTGAAAATTTTGATGCGATTATTCTGGCTTGTGGTGCAGTGTCCTGGTCAGAACTGGGCAGTGACGGAGCCTGGCAAGCCTGGCTAAAGCCGGATCAAATCGAGCCGTTTCAGGCCAGTAATGCCGGAGTGGAATATCCTTGGTCCAAATTTATGCAGCCTGTCTTCGGTCAGCCTTTAAAGCGTGTCGAGGCATGGGTCGGACAAGGTGAAAAGACTGTGGGTGATATCGTGATCAGCCACTATGGTCTGGAAAGCGGTCTGATCTATAAGCAGGGCCGTGGCCTACGGGAGCAGCTGAAACAGGGTCAGGCTATGCAGCTGCATCTGGATTTATTTCCAAATCACAACATTGAACAGCTTGCTCAAAAATTACAGCCGAGTAAGAAGCAGTCTTTAAGCAATGTCTGGCGTAAAGCGGGATTGGAGGGTGCCAAGGCTGCCTTGGTGCGTGAATTACTGCCCAAGACCTTATGGCAAGATGCTGCTGAATTGGCCAAGCAGATAAAACATCTGACTATTCCAGTCACAGGTTTCCGCCCGATTGAAGAAGCCATCAGTTGTGCAGGGGGCGTCAAGCGTCAAGTCCTGTCAGAACAGCTACAACTTAAATCCAACCCCTATGTATTTCTCTGCGGCGAAATGCTGGACTGGGATGCACCGACAGGAGGTTATCTGCTGACAGCCTGTTTCGCGACTGGACGTGCGGCAGGTGAAGGGGTGCATCAGTTTCTCAAGCGTAACTAAGTCAGTTTATTCTCAGGACGATCTGCTTCTACTGAAATTCAGGCTGGGCAGAGCCTGTCTTTATTGACCAGAGCATTTTACAGCGGCCAACTCGACTTCAATGCGAGTTGGGTATGTCCACTCCGCTTGGTGCATAGCGCTGACCCGATTGAATTAGCTGGCTACGCGGGCAGCTGCCTTGTTAGGAGCTAGATCTGGATACTGCGAACGCCAGCGTTCCAGCTGTTCCTGGGCATGCAGATATTTCCCCAGACCTTTGACATTTTCACTGGCTTCATTCACCGTGGTGGCTTGGGTATGGGGGCTATTGAGCAGCTTGTCCTGATGCTCCCAGTATTGATACATCATGCCCTGAATATAACGGCCCTGTTCAGTTTTTAGTTCTAAATCCTTCAACATGGTCAGGGCTGACCGTACATGATCGCGTTGTCGTTGCTGAATAAATTCCGGACTCAGACTGTCTTCATCACGCATGCTGTTTAATTCTTTTTCCAGTTCGTTGCTCATGTCCTGAAAGCGCTGTTCATAATCCGTCAGTGCAGCAATATCATGTGGATCATCGCTGCTTTTAGGGAAATCTTTGAGAGGTTCGGTTTTCAGTTCTTGCATGACTTGATCTGAAGCGGTGCTATCTGTGGTGGCTTCAGTCGGACTTTCCGTTGTTTTCTGATCACATGCCATGAGCAGCATTGCCGCTGCGAACAGCGCCGTTCGAGTCATTCCTGATAATTTAGGCATGATCGCCTCCTGTTTTTAATTGCTTTTCTTGAATACATAGATCTGGGTAATATAAGGGAAATCTATCATTTCCTTTGCATTTTTGGCGGTATATTGCTGGATAATCTGTTCAAATTGTTGTTTTAATTCTGTCTGTTGCTGCACAGGTAGGGCAGCAATAAAACTGGTCGAGAGTAGTCGTTTTGATACCACCTGTTCTACACTGCCATGTTGTTGCTGGGTCATGCTGGTTTCGGCATAGGACTGAAAAAGGCTTTGCTGTGCAAAGACTTCACGCCAGGCGCCACTATGATAGCGTGGGGTATCACCTTCCAAGGGAGCAATATGATCGGCTAAGGCCTGAACCCAGTCTACCCGGGTGTCGCGCTGGTTCCAGATTAACACCAGATAGCCCTGCGGTTTAAGTACCCGGTCTAATTCTGTTAAGGTGGCGGAATTGGCAAACCAGTGAAATGACTGTGCACAAAATACCGCATTCAGGCTATGATCGGGCAGGGCAAGCTGATGGCTCAGACCTTGAACCGTCTCAATGTCCGGATGGGCCAGTTTTAATTGCGCCAGCATTTCTGCCACCGGATCGACGGCGATGATGTTGTTGCTCAGCGGGCGTAAACAGGGAATAAACTTGCCGGTGCCACTGCCCAGATCCAAAAGATGCGCATCTGCAGGCAGATTCAGTGTCTTGGCCAACCATGGACTGATCTCTGCCGGATAGTCAGGGCGTACTTGCTGATACAGCTCAGCAGACGCACTAAAACCCTGTTTTGCTGCAGGATGTAATGATTGTGTCATATTTTGCGCTTTTTAATCTTTTTGATCGATATAAAATAGCATATTCACTTTTTTGACAGCATTCATTGACTGAATTGTTGTGGAAGGGTTCGATTTACCAGCACGGGAAAGTTATGGACAAGCAGATTGTTTTTGAAGATGAACATATACGCGCGATTTTTATGCCGGGATCTTCTTCAGAACTGATTTTTTCATTTGGCGATTTGATTACCCGTGCCAAGGGACTCAACATCAATGCAGAAAAGTCGCTGCAGAAGTTTGAATTTAATGTGCTCGGTATCATGCCCAAGCATAAATCCTGGTTTCCACAAGGTTCCATGTGGAACATGTTGCAGGCAGTCGCTGAACTGATTGCGCCCTTTCAGCAGCGTGTTGCTTATGGCGGCTCCATGGGGGGCTATGCCGCAATCAAGTATTCCCGTGCTTTAGGCGTACAACGGGTGGTGGCCATGGTGCCACAATATTCGATTGATCCGGAAGATGTACACGATGCCCGCTATAACATGTTCTATCAGCCAGAGCTGAATGCCGGCATGCGGGTTGAAGCCGAAGATATCGACAGCACCTGCGAATATATTATTGTCTATGATCCTTACTGTGCCGAAGATCGCGCCCATTATGTGAAACTGCAAGCACTGATTCCACAGCACCATGTGCTGCATCTGCCTTTTACCGGACATGATGCCATCGCCGTTCTGGCCAGCTCGGAACTGCTGTATGACTTTTTGGTACATGACTATGAGCCGAGTTATTTCTACCAGAAAATGCGCCGGGTCAAGAAAAACAGCAAGTTCTATTATCGCAAGGTGATTGAAAATGTCTTGCCACGACACCGCATGGCTTTGGGACAGATTCTGAAAAACAATGACCTGCAACTGGATAACCAGTTTTTTGATGCCAGCCAGAAACAGGTGATTCTGCGGGAACTGTTACGCAACAAGCAGGTCGATCAGCATGATCTGCTCAAGCTTGGCATTCATGTGAATTTGCCGCAGGAAAATCGCCAGTTGCTTCTGGATCAATATGGACATGGTCTGGTATTTAATGTCATCAGTCATAAAATCGAAAGCTATGCAGAAGGCGCAATTGCCCTGAACCATAAATTCCTGATTCCAATTTATGCCAAAGGCAATGGTTTATTGAGCATTAACCTGAATGATGAACGTTATCTGGTGGTGATGAATGACCGGCATATTATGAAACTGATCAAGGAACAGGATGAGCTTAGTCTGGGCATGCACCCGATCTTAATGAAACGCTATAGCGATTTTTATATGTTCAGCTATAAGCACTTGAATTTAAGTACCAATGAGTATGGCGCTGCAGCCTTTATCGATGGAAGTGACAAAAATACACAGTTTGTGACGCACAACGAGATAAACTAGCTTTATTTTTAATAAAAAACAATTACTTGACATGTGATAGGCTTGGCATAATATAGAGATAAGCGGTACAAATAATATCCACCGGTACCGCTCCCGATAGTTGAAACGAACCAGGGGGTCTCTATATGATGCAATCTACCCAGATAATACAAGTCTGTTTCATTGTCGGTTTAGCGCTGCCCAATCTGGCGCATGCAGCAAGTGTGCATCCTGCGGTCATCATGATGAGTGCATCGATTATCTTCATGATCATTCTGGCAGTCTATGTGATCTATAAAATCCGGCGTTCATTGCGTAATCATCTCGATAAACCGCTGGATTAAGCCTGGCAGACCGGAAACTGCTTGAAAAGCCTCAATGACTTGTTTTAAATGACAAAGATCAATGATTCAACAGGATTGAGGGAACAGCCATGAAAGCCGTTTATTTAGACTATGCTTCTTTAGACCAGCAGGATTTAGACTTTCAGGCACTGCATGCAGCATTTGATCAGCTTGTATTGTATCCAACGACTTCGGCTGCCGAGATTGCTTCCCGTGTGGCCAATGCTAATGTGATTATCACCAATAAAGTACTGATTGATGCTGCGACCATTCAGCACTGTCCTGAACTGAAACTGATCCTGATTTCTGCGACGGGCACCAATAATGTCGATCTTGCAGCAGCCAAGGCCCGTGGCATTGTGGTCTGTAACTGTCAGGCCTATGGAACGTCTGCGGTTGCACAACACACGATCATGCTGATGCTGAATCTGGCCACTTCATTCCTGTCTTATCAACGTGCACTGCAACAAGGCCAGTGGCAAAAATCCTCACAGTTCTGTTTGCTGGATGCACCAATTGTAGAGCTGAGCGGGAAGACTTTAGGGATTGTCGGTTATGGTGAGTTGGGGCATGCCGTGGCCAAACTGGCTGAAGCTTTTGGCATGAAGGTTTTAATTGCGGCGCTGCCAAACCGCCCAGGTGATGCATCCCGTGTGCCATTTGCCGAGCTTTTGCCTCAAGTCGATTTTTTAAGCTTACATTGTCCTTTGACAGAAGATACCCGGCATTTAATCAGTCATGCTGAACTGGAAGCCATGAAATCCGCTGCATTTTTAATTAATTGTGCGCGTGGCGGGATTGTTGATGAAGCAGCCTTGGCGCAGGCTCTGCGTGAGGGTCAGATTGCCGGAGCAGCGACCGATGTTTTAACGGTGGAGCCACCCAAAAAAGGCAATGTCCTGCTCGATGCTACAATTCCAAACCTGATTGTAACCCCGCATAATGCCTGGGGCAGTGTTGATGCACGGCAGCGCATTGTGGATCAAATGGTGGAAAATGTAGCAGCATTTAAACAGGGTCAGCCGATCCGGCAGGTGAATTGATGTTAATCATTCTGTTGAAATGAATCTTTTCTGCTAGAAAATATAAAAAAGCCCATTACGGGCTTTTTTTACAGATCAGTCACCGCATAACTGGTGGCAGTGCCGGAACCGGATTGAGGCTGCATCTGCGGTGTAGTGGTTTGCTGAGGCGCAGAAGATTCACTTAAAGGCTGCTGCACAATCGGTGCTGCTTGTGAGGAATTGCCGCGCCAGACTTCTTTGGTTTGCTGAATTTTCTGATTGGTTTGCTGGGCTGCCTGCGTGGCACCCTGATCGACTTTCTGTGCAGTTTCTGACGCTGCTGCCTTGGTATTTCCCCAGGCACGATCTACACCTGGTTTGACTTTGGCAATGCCTTTTTCAGTCACTTCACCGACTTTTTCTGCGGTATTGATGACGCCTTCCTGAGCTTTATAGGCAAAGACATGCAAAAGATTTGGATTGGCACCATATGGCGCAATCGGTTTGCTGGTTTGTGTTTCTGATCCGCTTGCAGCTTGTGCCAGTGCCGGAATACAGACTAAAAATGCAGTACCGAGAATAATAGCTTTTTTCATAGTCATGATGTGATCGACCTCGAAGTAGTCAAATAGCGATCTTTTGTTTGATTTTGAGTGTAGCGGATAAAGTCACGAAAACAATGAAGATCTGATGGATTCGCTAGCGCTTCCCGGAAGTACAATTTAGCTTTTTTGTAATTGAAGACGATCGAATGAAAAGATGAAACCGGTTTTTATTTATTTTAGATAAAAAATGGCCCCATTTTCTGAATAAAAACAGGGCAGGAGGCTTAGTCACATTGAGCTAAGGCATCTTTGGCAAAGTGATGGCGTAGTGCAAGAAAATTCTTTTGTACATTGGCAGCATGCATATCAAACTTTTGTGCGGTGCTGGTTCCATCGCGCTGGAAAGTTGCTGAACCGGCATCTATCAGGGTAAAGCCTTTAAATGACCATTGTTCGATGACGCGGTTATTGCCAAGATCGCCGGTGAATTCAATCACACATTTGTCGAGGACCTTGGTCAGTTTTGCCTTGTTGTTGGTAGTTTCTGGAGATACTTCGAGGTCTTGTACTTCCTGTAAGACGCCAACTTCAAGCTGCGGGATTTTTGGTGCAGATGTACATGCTGTAACTGCGATACTCGCAATACCCGTCAAAATAAGAGCTTTAAATTTCATATGATTCTTTCTTGTTGAGTGTTGTTAGGTTGAGTATATGAAATATATAGTGATATTCCTATAGTGTTAGGCAAAGCCTTTTCCTTTATTTGTTAGTTAAATGATTCAAAAAGCTTTTGCTAAATAACTAATGTAATTTGATATAAATATTATTTATCAAACCATTCATACAACTCTTGTATCCAATCAGGTATTTCATGGTCATGTAATTTAGCTAATTCAATATAACTTTTTGAGAACTTATACTTAATTCCATCTTCCTTGAAGAAGTTCTTGATTTCTTTTTTGTGATGAGGTGGCAAGACATAACACCATGCAGAACAATATTGTTTATAAAATTGAGCTGCTTCAAGAAAGTCCATCTTGTATTCATCTTTAAATAATTCAAGAGTTTTAGAGTAAATATCACCATTTAATACATCCTCAATAACTGTTGGAGATGTCATTTTATTATCATCGATTTTAACTAAATGAGTATTAAATTCAGCTTCTGAATTTGCAAGTCGTTTACATCGTAAATTTTTATGTTGGTCATCGTTTTTAACAGAGAAGCTAACTAATTGTTCATCAGTATCTGTTAATAAAAATATTTTACCTTTAATTTCAGTTTTAAAGTCCTCATATGCTGTTGATATATAACTATATAATTGCTTTATTGCTGAAGCCGAACCAACTGGGATAATTCTTAATTTTTTAGTTTCGACTAAATCATTTAGGTAGTAATTTAAATAGACTTTATCTGAAGAGCCTTCACATATTAACCAATTATATGGTTCATCGCTGGTTGAACTAGTAATGATAGATTGAACTAAATCATTTGTGCTTTTAAGCCTAATATTCGATGGAAAACTACCCTTAGAACTTGCGGTAAGTGATTTAATTTGCTCTTTATAATGGTAAAGATTTACTAAGTCTGCGGTATGAGAATCATCATTTGCTTTTGTGATAACAGTTGAATTTCCGTTAGAGATTATAGGTAAAAAACCATACCAATGAGTAGTAAATAATAATTGATGACAATTTGAACTCATATTGTGAAGTTGATTAAAAACCTCATAACATGATGACATATGTAAAGATGATTCTGGTTCATCTATTGCTAGAATTACATTTTGCTTATTGGCATTTCTTTTCTCTAAGAGATTTTCTGCGATATTCAATAAAGCTTTTTGCTTTTCACCTGAACTTAATTTATGAATTTCTAACCAATCATTATTCTCTTTTTTGCAAAGTTTTCTAATGTTGAAAAAAGCTTGAATTACAAGATTGTATAGTTGTTGTGCTTTTAAATTTTGTTGACGTTGCCCAGAAGTTCTATATGTATATTCAACTAAATCATTTGATAAATTATCAATATAGCTATTCAATTTTTGATTTATTTCTTTAATATTTGCAACCGTAATAAGTTTTTCTAACTCCTCATATAAATTTTCACCCATTAGTTTTTGGATTTCGTTTGTCTCAAGTTGTGTAAAAGTTTCAGTATTAATTTCTCTCGGAATATAAATATATTCAAAATGCTCTTTAATTTTAGTATAGATTTTACCTAGTATTTCATTGTAGAGTGTTAAAACATTATCATCTTGTATTTCTTCATTTGTATAGTAAATATTTATTCTATGAAAAATTGATAAATTTATATTTGATAAAAAGTCTTTTCCAAGGGCAATTAAAAAATATTCATCAGTATCAGTGTATTTTAATAAACTATCTCGATGTTCTAAAAACTTTTTAAGCTGAGAAATATTAGGTCTAGGTACATCTGTTTTGTCATTAGCATGCATTAAAAAATCATGCATAGGCTGAAGTGTTAGTGCTTCTTCAGCGGAAAATAGTGTTTTTTTTAATAAAAAAATAGGTACTAAATGTGGTAAATTTTTTGGATCAGGTGTTTGTTTATATGAAAGGTTTGGATTGATAGGACGATCATTAAAGAAACTATCTAATGCTTCTAAAATGGAACTTTTACCTGCACCATTGTCACCTAGTAATCCACAAAATTTTTCACCATCACTGATTGGAATGTAGGTTATTTTTCTATAAGTTTTAACATTCCTTAAGAACATCCCAATAATCATTTCTTCTATTTCACGATATAAAAAAACCGTTATAAAGATAACGGTTTTTTTATTATTTTACAAATGCTTAGTATTAGTGCTGAAGCACCGAAATATCAGCCACTTTTGTGAACAAGTCACGAAGCTGAGCAAGCATCAACAAACGGTTTGACTTCAAGTTTGCATCATCCGCCATCACCATTACACCGTCAAAGAACGCATCTACTGGTGCACGTAATGCAGCAAGTGCAGACAAGGCAGCAGTGTAGTCTTTGGCAGCAAATAACGGCTCAACTTGAGGCGTGATTTTTGCAAGTTCAGCGAACAATGCTTTTTCAGCATCTTCAACCAGGTTTGCTTCAACCACAGCACCTTCAGGTGCAGCTTCTTTGGCAAGAATGTTGGCAACACGCTTGTTGGCAGCAGCAAGCGCAGCCGCTTCAGGCAATGCGCGGAAGTGATTTACCGCATTAACACGCTTGTCAAAATCAAGTGGAGATTTTGGAGACAAGGCTTGAACAGCCTGAATCACATCAACAGCAACGCCTTGGTCTTCGTATTTGGCACGGTAACGACCTTCAAGGAATGCAACCGCATCGTTTAAAGTCTTATCATGATCTTTCAATACATCGCCATAAACAGCGAGTGCAAGTTTGATCAGATCTTCAATCGATACATCAAGCTCGTTTTCAGTCACAAGACGCAAGATACCAATTGCAGAACGACGCAGTGCAAATGGATCTTTAGAACCTGTAGGCGCTTGACCGATACCGAAAATACCGGTCAAGGTATCTAAACGGTCAGCAAGGGCAATGGTTGTACCTGTTTTAGTTTTTGGTAAAACGTCACCTGCGAATTTAGGTAAATATTGCTCACCTAAAGACTCAGCAACTTCAGCATTTTCACCTTCAAGACGTGCGTAGTAAGTCCCCGCAATCCCTTGAAGTTCAGGGAATTCACCTACTAATTCAGACGTTAAGTCACATTTTGCAAGCAGTGCAGCTTTTTCAGCATCCGCAGGGTTTGCACCTGTAATTGGTGCGAGTGCTACAGCGAGTTTTGCAATACGTTCAGACTTGTTCCAAAGCGTACCCAATTCTGCTTGGAAGACCATGTTCGAAAGTTTCTCTTTACGAGAAGCAAGCGGTTGTTTTTGGTCTTGCAAGAAGAAGAATTCAGCATCCGACAAACGTGGACGAACCACTTTCTCGTTACCTTCAATGATCTGTGTCGGGTCTTTCGACTCAATGTTAGACACAGTAATGAAGTACGGTTGCAGTTTATTATCGCTGTTCACTAAGCAGAAGTACTTCTGGTTGTCCTGCATCGTCGTGATCAATGCTTCTTGAGGAACTGCAAGGAAGCGTTCTTCAAAGCTGGCACGAAGCGCAACAGGCCATTCAACCAGTGCAGTCACTTCGTCACGAAGATCAGCAGGCACAATCGCAATTGCATTTACTTCGTCCGCTAATGCTTTCACTTGTTGGTCGATGATGGCTTGACGCTCTTCAAAAGAAGCCACAACATGAGCCGCTTTTAATTTCGCAAGGTATTCATCTGCATGCGCAAGTGTAATTGCTTCAGGTGCATGGAAACGGTGACCATAAGTCACATTGCCTGCTTTGTGATCTTGAATGGTTGCTTCAACCACATCGTTGTCTTTCAGCAATACCACCCATTTGACCGGACGTACGAATTCAGTACGGCTTGCTGCAGAACGCATGCGTTTTGCGATTGGCAGGTTGTCCAAGGCATTTTGTAGAATTTGCGGTAAAAGGATGTCTAGGCTTTGACCTTTGACATCTTTTAGGTAGCACACTTTTTCAACTTTACCGGCCTGGAAGGTCGATACTTGATCAACCGTGATGCCTTGACCACGCATAAAGCCTTCTAAAGCTTTAGTCGGCTTACCTTCCGCATCGAAAGCGGCTTGTTTCGCAGGGCCGTCAAAACGTTTTTGTGTGTCTGCTTGCGCGCCATCTACATTGACGATTTTTAATGCCAAACGACGTGGTGCTGCGTATGCTTCGATTGAGTCGAACGCAAGACCAGCATCTTTTAAGCCTTTTACGGTTTCAGCTTGCAGCGCATCACGTAATTTTTTTAAGCTTTTTGGAGGAAGTTCTTCACAACCCAATTCGAACAAAACGGTATGTTTAGACATTATTTGCTCTCCTTAGATTCAACTTTTGCTTCCGCTTCAACTTGTGCTTTTAACTGCGCTAACACTTCGTCACGAAGCTCAGGCTCTGCCATCGGAAAGCCAAGCTTGGCACGGGCAGCGACATAAGCGTTTGCAATTGAACGCGCTAAAGTACGTACACGTAAAATATAACGCTGACGTTCAGTCACAGAAATCGCACCGCGTGCATCAAGCAAGTTAAAGCTATGTGATGCTTTGATCACTTGCTCATAAGCAGGCAGTGGCAGTTCAGCTTCGATTAAACGCGTTGCTTCAGCTTCGTAGAAATCGAACAGCTCAAACATTTTTTCAACGTTTGCATATTCAAAGTTATAGGTGGATTGCTCAACTTCATTTTGATGGAACACATCGCCATAAGTCACAGTACCGAACTGACCTTTGGTCCAGACAAGATCGTAAACAGAATCTACACCTTGCAAGTACATGGCAAGACGTTCAAGACCGTAAGTGATTTCACCTGTGACCGGGTAGCATTCAACACCGCCAACCTGCTGGAAGTATGTGAACTGCGTCACTTCCATGCCGTTTAGCCACACTTCCCAGCCAAGACCCCAAGCGCCGAGTGTTGGCGATTCCCAGTTGTCTTCGACAAAACGGATGTCGTGTACCAGCGGGTCAATACCAATCGCTTTCAGCGAGTCGAGGTACAACTGTTGGATGTTGTCCGGGTTTGGCTTCAGTACTACCTGGAACTGGTAATAATGTTGCAGACGGTTTGGGTTTTCGCCATAACGGCCATCTTTCGGACGACGTGAAGGCTGAACGTAAGCTGCGTTCCAGGTTTCAGGACCAAGCGCACGTAGGAATGTCGCAGTGTGGAATGTCCCTGCGCCCATTTCCATGTCGTAAGGTTGCAAAATCACACAACCTTGTTCAGCCCAGTAAGTTTGTAAGGCAAGAATTAAGCCTTGGAAGGTATCAATATGCGATATGGCGCGACTCATGGTCATCCACTTAAAATTAGAGAAAAATTGTGCCCAATTATAAGGGCTTTGTCGGGGAGTGGCAAAGGGTTAATGTGCCGATACTTTTTTGGAAAAAATACAAATAGCCTGCGCCAGAAACCTTGTTTATGAAGATATGCTGATTTCAGTTTTGAGGACAGACTGGAGCTGACCGGAAAATCAGCACTACATCAGCTAAAAGGCATTAAAAGAATCGCGTTAAAGTTAAACTGATCTCATACGAAGATCAGCATGAAACTGGTTTAATCTTCATAAAATAATGCTGAAAAAATAAGGAAATTTATGACAACCTGTCAAATTCAATGCCATTTAAAGTACAAGGTTGTCCAGACCACAGAATTTGTTTTCCTGATTCAGGCAGCACATTATCCCGATCAACGCATTCTTGAAGAAAACCTGAGCTTTAATATGCCTGTGGCATGGCATGAATTTCAGGATTTAAAACATCAAAACCGTTATATACGCC
Organism: Acinetobacter sp. KH_038; assembly: GCF_057839405.1. Lineage (NCBI taxonomy): Bacteria > Pseudomonadati > Pseudomonadota > Gammaproteobacteria > Moraxellales > Moraxellaceae > Acinetobacter > Acinetobacter sp. KH_038. The sequence goes on from NZ_CM174489.1 coordinate 327,729, forward strand.
TGCATGTAGAACCCTGTGATATTTTTGAAGTACGTTATCGTGCGGCAGTTGAATATCATCCAGTGAGCCATACAGATTTGCAGCACAATCTCAATGAAGTGTTGATTGCGGACCTGCCTGATGAGGTGCTGCCTTATTTGCTGGCCAGTCGCTATTGTAATTCGGATTTATTTACAGAAATGGCCAACCGCTCCTTTGGCTGGATGACACCGGGCTATAGTCGGGTCAAAGCGATTGAACAGTGGATTTATAACAATATATTTTACGTTTCTGGCAGTTCGGACCAGTTTACTACTGCAACAGACGTACTGATCCATCGGGCGGGTGTGTGTCGTGACTTTGCCCATTTGGGCATTTCATTGTGCCGTGCTTTGGGCATTCCGGCACGCATGGTGGTGGGATATGTCGAAATTGAAAAGTTTTTACCCGATTTTCACGCTATTTTTGAAGCCTATTTGCAGGGTGGCTGGGTACGATTTGATCCGACCCGTCTGGCACCTGTAGAAAATTTAATCCGGATTGGCACCGGTGTAGATGCCGGAGATGTGGCATTTTCAACGTTCTACGGTCAGGTCGAGCTGATGAAAATTGAGCCGATTATTCGCTATGCAGCCGATGCAGATCCGTTATTAAAATGAAATAAAATTGCTGCAAAGTAACATGATTTTAAACAGATCGATCGGCTTCATCCTGCCTCATTAGTATATTGAAATGGGGCTAAGCCATGCAGTCTCAGCTTTTCAAAACATTTTGAGCATGAATGCCTGTTTGATGATTTTGCTTTCCGATCAGCAGGCAGAGATGCATTGTTAAAAGATATAAAACAAATATACCTTTTAGATGGCTTGGTTTTATAATGCGGAAAATCGATAAAAAGCAAATCAGGCAGACTGTGTTTCACTCCAATTTAGACTGGCTCAATACCTTAAAACCCAACTTCAAAGTCCTTCCATTCAAAGATCGTCTGTTATGCGGCATCGGTGCCCTGATTGGCCTGGCAGTCTCATCATTACTGAGTTTGTGGATTCTGGGCGATTTTAAGGCCTGGTATATTGCGCCGATGGGAGCTTCTTCAGTATTGCTGTTTGCAGTGCCGGCCAGTCCTTTGGCACAGCCCTGGAATATTATGGTCGGTAATACCATTGCTGCCTTTGTGGGGGTGACCTGCGCCTTGCTGATTGCCAGCCCGACCGAAGCCTTTAGTGTTGCCGTGGCCTTGTCGATTATGCTGATGATGAGCACCGATTCGCTGCATCCACCGAGTGGTGCGGTGGCGATTACGGCGGTTTTGGGCGGTAACGCCGTCCATGATCTGGGCTATGCCTTTGTGTTTTATCCAGTGCTGTTAAATTCCCTGTTGCTGATGATCATTGCCATTATTTTTAACCGCATGATCGGGAAGAGCTATCCGCAGCAGGCACAACTGAATACACGTTCCAAAGATCCGACCCCGACCCAGAAAGTTACGATTCAGCCACAGGATATTCAGGAAGTACTGGATCAGCGCACCGAGTTGCTGGATATTAGTGAGTACGATCTGCAAAAAATTATTCTGGAAGCACAGGATAAAGCCAATGCCCGTGCGGTGCATCAATTTACCTGTCAGGACATTATGACCAAAGACGTGGCTACGCTGCATGAAACGGATGATATTCATCATGCGCTGGACAAGTTTAAGCAGATGAACCTGATGAGCTTGCCGGTGGTCAATGCAGAAGAAAAACTGGTGGGTACTCTGGCGATGTATGAGGTGGTGGAGTGGTTTAAGCGTGCTTCAGATATCCGCAGTAGCTGGGAAGATCAGGTCAAGCATATTATGACTTTAAAGGTGGTGACGGTGCAGCCCACCCAGCCAATCCAGGATCTGGTACCGTATTTTGTGGAACGTTCTTTTAATTACATTCCGGTGGTCAGCGAGCAGCGACTGGTGGGAATTATCAGTCGTGCCGACATCATTGCCGCGCTGAATCAGGAGCTTAATCATTTAAAAATGAAAGCTTAAAATGAGAGAGCATGCATCCGCTTAACAGTTATTCATTGATTAATTCTGCTTGGCTTGCCAGCTTAAAAAAATGTAAAACAGTGCCATCGGCAGGGAAAAACAGGATAGAAAGAAAAACTGGGAAATCAACAGCTCGAACTGATGTGCTGAGATGCAGGTCAGAATCAGGGTTCCCAGTACGCAGCTGAGCAGAATTGTTGTCATATTGAATTGCTGATAATGTCGCAAAAGCAGATGGATGATGAGCAAAAAGGGAAAGACCATGATCCAGTAGCTCAGGCAGACAAAAAAACTGATAAAAAGCGCCGAAAACAGGCTCTGCAATGGTGCAAATTGTCCAGATGTGGCTTCAAGAAGCAGTATATAAGGCAATAAAAGCACTAGCATAATCAAAGGAGCGAGTGTCAGGTTGATGATTATTGTCCAGGGAGAATTCTGGATCGGTTGAGACATCCAGTGCAATATCCTGTGCATAATCGATCTGCCACCTTGTTGATATTGAGCATATAAGAGAATTTATATGTATTCTTTTTAATAGAATAGGACTTTTCGGCCTAACAAAGATTAAAAATCTAGATGAATCATGCAAAGCACACCGCAGTGTGCTTTGCAGATAGTTTTTAACAACCGGGAGGACTAGAGGAAGAACCAGTAAACGAAGAATGAAATGATGAAAATACACAGAATATTCAGCACAAAGCCGACTTTGATCATCTCAGATTGCTGTACATGGCCGGTACCAAACACAATCGCGTTTGGTGGTGTGGCGACAGGTAGCATAAAGGCACATGAAGCACCAATACCAATAACAATCACCAGAATTTCTTTAGGCATTCCCATCTGATCGGCAATTGCGGCAAATACCGGCACCAGCAGGGCGGCAGACGCTGTGTTACTGGTAAATTCAGTCAGAAAGATAATGAAAATGGTGACCACAAAAATAATCACCAGCGGTGAGGCATCACCAAAAGCATTGGCCACTGTTTGACCGAGCACCAGTGAGCTGCCTGAATCCTTTAAAATTGCACTTAAGGTCAGGCCACCACCAAACAAGTACAGCACGCCCCAGTCGGTATTTTCTGCAATCTGTTTCCAGGTTGCGGTGCCCAGAACCACCACCAGACAGGCTGCCAGCAGTGCAATCCAGGTATCAGGCTGGCTGATGCTAAACATTTCCGTCAGTCGTTTGCTGAAAATCCATGCCAGCGCCGTACAGATAAACAGTAGCATGGTGGCAATTCGTGTAGCCGTCCATGGAATATCTTCTGTGACAAACTTGATTTTATGATTCAGTTTCGGACGCAGCACGATATATAAACTGATCAGCATGGCGGGAAGCAGAATCAGCATCATGGGTAGGCCGATTTTCATCCAGTCGGCAAAGTCATAACCAATCGCCTTGGCCGCAATCGCATTTGGTGGAGAGCCTACCAATGTTCCCAGTCCACCAATACTGGCTGAATAGGCAATCCCCAGCAGGATAAACACAAAGGTTTTACGCTCTTTTTTGATATCCAGATGTGACAATAGTCCCAGTGCCAGCGGGAGCATCATGGCTGCTGTTGCCGTATTTGAAATCCACATGGACAAGCCAGCCGTTACTGCAAAGATCGCCAATACTGAAATTCCCAAATGTCCACCCGACATGGAAATAATCCACATGGCAATTTTTTTATCCAGCTTTTGAATATGCAGCGCGGTCGCTAAAGCAAAACCACCAAAAAACAGGAAAATGACCGGATCGGCAAATGTGGTTAAAGCTGCTTGGGTGGTGATGGGGACCAGTGCCCCGTCAGAAGCCATCGGCATGGCGAGTAGGACTGCTAGTACTGGCACTAACAAAGCGGTAATCGTGATATGAATTGCTTCTGTCAGCCAGAGAATACCGATAAAAGCCAGCAGAGCCAGACCCTTGCTGGCATTCTGGTCATAGGGCAGGTAAAGATAGAGGCTATAGGCCACAATAGCCGCAACAACAATAAGGATCCAGCCCTTAAGTACTCCTTTCGGCATGGCATTGGTCGGGGTAGCTAGATTGGTCTGAGTCATATGCACTCCTTGCAAGTTTTTATTTAAGTCATATTTTTAGATTGATTTTAAATATTTGATTGTTTGGTGTGTTTAAAAAACATCCTACTTGAAAATGCTGTAGTTCGACTGTTGTATTAATGCAGCGCTTTGCCAAAGCGCATACAGGCCAAGTATAAAAAGCAGACTTAGTACAATATATTTGAAATGCTGCTGAGATAAACGGTGGCGTATTTTCCCCCCGATCCAGACGCCAGCAAGGGCAAATAAGCTTATTCCGATCAGAATATGCTGTTGGGGGGCTTCAAAGGCGATCAGAACTGGAAAGAGCAGGGTCAACTGAATCAGTTTGCTGGCAATAAAATTGAGATTACTGATAATCACAATATCGGTTTTGGACAGTTGGCAGCTCATCAGATACATCATCAGAAAAGGTGCCATGGCATTGGTCGCGCCGCCAATGATGCCCGCGAGTAAGCCAAAACAGAGCATACTGAAAATATGCTGACTGACTTGCAGCGGCCGTGTCCGTAACTGATCCAGTACATACGATATCATCACCAGACCCAGCAATAATTTCAGAATCCCTTCATTCAGCCAGAACAGTAACTGAACTCCGAGCATGCTTCCCAGCAGGCTGCTCAGGATCAATGGCCAGTAATGTTTTAGATAATAGCCAATACTGCTGAACAGGCCATGTTGTGGATCGGCATTGAGCATAATCAGGTTGAGCAGCAGGCAGGGCAGAATCACAAGCGTCACTGCTATACTGAGCGGATATGCACTGGACAGCACAGCCGTACTCATCATGGGAAAGCCGAATCCGCTTAAACCATGCAGCAGTGCAGCCAAGGCGCAAAGCCAGAGCATTATCCATTCTGCCTGCGTCATCTGAGATCCATTCTAATAATTAAGAATATTAAACTTAGCGTTAATTGAGCTGAAAGATAAAGTAGAAAGCTGTAATACGAGGCAGAAATAACAAAAATAGAGACAAAAAAAGCCACGATAATCTGGGGGAATTATCGTGGCATCAAAATTTCACCACATTCAATCGGGGTGAAAGAGGAAGACCTTAGACAGGATTTATTGCAAATAACTGCCGGACTTAATAACGTTTATCCTGATTGACTGTACGTACAGGATTTTGATAGCCCTGAGCTTGCTGAGCCGCATTCTGCTCAATTCTATGCTGTTGCTTCGGCATGATTAACCACAGCACCAGATAGACTAAAATACCCGGAAAGGCAGCGCTCATCACCGAAATGATTACAAAAATAAGCCGCAACAAATTTGCGTTCCAACCAAAACGTTCAGCAATACCACCCATCACACCTGCAATCATGTTTGAGCGGTTAGAGCGATATAAACCAACATTGGCCATTAAAATCTCCTGATAAAATAGGGGTGAGTTCCAAAAGAAACTCATACTTCTAGAAATGGAGTTGGATTAATTTTTTTAAAGTGCTGATTAAAAATAAATTCGTTAAGTAATGTTAATAAAGATTAAATACAGTTATAAGACCTACTAACATAGTGAAAATTCTATTGAACTCTTATATAAAGTTCATCGGCTTACGATGTACTCTGGACTTGCTGTGTTTCCTATTTAGGTATGTTTTAAAATGAAATTGGGTGTATCAAGTTGTACATTAAGCAGTTTTTTTAAATTTGGCCTGATGCTGGGGAGCATCGGGCTACTACAGGCCTGTGATCGTCATGAAGTCAAGCTTGAACCGGATTTTCAGACGGAAGCAGAACAGGAGGGGGTCAGAATTTCTGCTGCAAACGTACCGCCTGAGGTGGTTCCGGTAAGTGCAAAATCCTTAACCCAGGTGGCAGGGCAGGCGACACTTCGGGCAGAAACCGATTTAAATCCGGTGGTTGTCCCGGATTATGCCAAAGATTTTATTGGCCGTTATCATACCGAGATTGAATGTGATGGCAGTTTTGCACCATGTAATGAAGGTCGGGCAGAATTTATCCTGAGCCTGATGCCTGATGGTACCGTGCATCGCAGTATTTTGCAGTATGGTAAAGTATTTGTTGATAATACTAAGACCCACACAACTCATAATGTCACTTATCGTAAAGACCGCTGGACTGTTAATCCGGAGCGCACGGAACTGGTGGTAAACCGTAAAGAAGGGGCGAGCTTTTATTACAAGATTAAAGATTCCAATCATCTGGTGATGAATCTGGAAAAAATCTACAGTGAAAAGCAGAAAACCAATCAGGAATTATTTGATAGTGGTTTTCCGGCACCGACCAAAGCCTATGAACTGATCAAAGATACTTCTTTTCATATTCAAGAATGAGTCAGGCTAAAATGGGCAGCCTGGAAGATACCTGATTTGAAAACAATTCAGATTATAAAAGCCAGTGATAGCAGCGCATCAAACTATATCTAGATGTAGAAATAGAGCTATAGCAATTAAATTGAAATAAAGAAGAGGAATGTTGCAGAACACATTCTAGGAGGAGAATGGTGGGTCGTCCGCGATTCGAACGCGGGACCAACGGATTAAAAGTCCGCTGCTCTACCAGCTGAGCTAACGACCCTGAGGAATAAAAATGATGATCATTTCTATGACGTAAGAGTTTGGTATACTTTTACGTGATCCTTTCGGAAGATGGTGGGTCGTCCGCGATTCGAACGCGGGACCAACGGATTAAAAGTCCGCTGCTCTACCAGCTGAGCTAACGACCCATCAAGGAATATCAAAGGAAGTGGTGGGTCGTCCGCGACTCGAACGCGGGACCAATGGATTAAAAGTCCACTGCTCTACCAACTGAGCTAACGACCCTGAACCAGCATTCAAACCAGGTTTGAATGTGCAGTGCAATACAAGCTAAAGAGCTTAAAGCACCACTTTGTTTGATGGAGCGTATTGTAGCAAGATCTCATTTCAGCGCAAGTAAAAAATAACAAAGTTGCCTATGTTTGATTATAAATACAACAATTCCGCTTTATCTAAACAAAAAATAGGCAACTTCAGTACTTAGAAGCGATATTGATAGGCCTGAATATTCTCAAAAATCTCTGCTGTCAGATCAGAATAGGCAGTTGCGCCTGGCAATAAAACCAGTAAACGTTCGTCGGTTTTACTCGGATCGAATGCTTGCTCTTTCAACCTGTTTTTCTGATATTTAAAGGTGCCAGTTGTTTCGACTTGCTGCTGGATACGTAAAAATACCGGAACGGCATAGGCTGGTAAACACTGTTTAAAGGTGCTGGTCATCTGTTGCAGGTCATCTTCATTCAGCTGCACATCCGGTTGTAATGTCAGTGCTGCCATACCGGCACGACCGTTGGTATTCGGAATTTCGACCCCATACACCACCGCTTCAGCAATCTTGTCATACTCAGTCAGCATATTTTCGACTTCGGTGGTGGAAACGTTTTCACCTTTCCAGCGGAAAGTATCGCCCAGACGATCGACGAACTGTGCATGACGGAAGCCAATATTGCGTACCAGGTCTCCGGTATTGAAATAAGCATCCCCTTTAGCAAAAACATTCTGCATGATCACGGATTTGTTTTTTTCTGGATCGGTATAACCATCAAACGGGGAGCGGCGGGTAATTTTACCAATCAGTAAACCTGTTTCACCTTTTTTGACCCGTTTGCAGCGACCCTTGTGATCTCGCAGTGGCTCATTTTTGTCTTTATCAAAGGCAATAATTGCATAGGGGGTTGGCGAGAAACCGACGGTATTGTCAAAATTGAAAATATTACTAAAACCGACATTGCCTTCACTCGAGGCATACAGTTCCAGTACTTCCTGAATGCCAAAGCGCGACTTGAACTTGTCCCAGATATTCGGACGCATGCCATTGCCAATCATTTTGGTGACCCGATGGTCTTTTTCCAGTTCGGAGGCAGGGGCATCCATCAGATAGCGGCACAGTTCACCGACATAGCCAATCGCAGAGGCATCAAATTTTTTTACATCCTTCCAGAAGGAGGATGTCGAGAATTTACGGCGAATCGCCAGCGTACCACTCGCTGCAATCACGCCGCACCAGCACACCACCATGCCTGTGGCATGATAAAGCGGCAGGGTGCAGTACATGACATCATCTTTGTTCAGATTCAGCACATGGCCATAGGTGCCATAAGCCAGTGTCCAGCGCCCGTTACTAAAGATCACTGCTTTGGGCAGGCCGGTGGTGCCTGAGGTATAAATGTAGAACAGTCCATCTTTGCCCTGCACCGAGTGCGTCGTCGGCGGATTGAATTTAGGGAAAAGATCGGCTTTTTCGGCAAGGTTAATAAAACCTTCAGGGGCCTGGCCAGAATTGGCCTGTGTATTTTGATCGGCAAACCAGTGAAAGTGTTCGCTAGCAATATTCAGCTCATCACGAATTTCGTTGACGGCATTCTGGCACTCTTCACCCACAATCACGGCAATCGGTTTGACCAGATTGATACTATGCGCCAAGACTTTGCCCACTTGGGAAGTGTTGACCAGAGCACTGGTTACACCGAGTTTGGCCAGAGCGATCACACTGGCAATCAGTTCAGGGCGGTTCTCGACCATTACCGCGACAACATCGCCTTTCTTAGCGCCCAGGGAAATATAGAAATGTGCAATCTGGTTGGCCCAGGCATTGAGCGCGGCATAACTATAGCTTTGTTCTTCAAAACGTAATGCAATACCTTCCGGATGGCGCTGTGTGGCTTTTTCAAAAGCCAGACCCAGACCGGCCGGTGTATTCGGAGTACGTAAATAAGCCTGTCTTAGCCCGGTCAATAAATTGGGCACTTTGGTCAAGAAGGCCGGGATTTTGGCAGCGACATCTGCAATACCAATCAGGTCATGTGATTTCATTTGGGTCATGAGCATCCTATTTATTTTTCGTATCCGGTACGTTTAATTTATATACAGTAGATGAGCTATCCATCTTTTAACGTTAAAAAGCTAGTGCAATCAACCTATTCTCACCAAATCTAGCAAAAAAAACCTAGTCACCGAAATGACTAGGTTTTTTTATATCACTGCAATTGGGCTAATTATGACTCAGTTGCAGTATTGGCTTTTTTCGGTGGACGGCCACGTGGGCGACGCGGGCGAGCAGCTTGCTTTTCAGCTTTTTCTGCTTCGCTGGCTTCAGTTTCTTCTGTGGTCACTTCTACCGGATCTTTGTGCTTTGCAACCGCTGCTTCTGTTTCAGTACTCGCTTCAACTGGAGCAGCTTCTTCGGCCTGAACTTCAGTAACTTCGGCTGGTGTAAGCTCAGTGGCGACTTCAGCTGTTGCTGCAGTTTCAGTCGCGGTCTCTTCTGCTGGCTGAGTATTTTCAGTCGCTTCAAGCACTGCTTCCGATGCTACAGGCGCTTCAGTTGCAGCTGCTTCAACAGGCTCAGCTTGCGCTTCTGCTGCAGGTGCTTCTGGCGCAGTTTCAACTGCCGGAGCGGCTTCCACTTTTGCCTGTTGTTTGGCTTGTTGCAAAGCCTGTTCTGCAGCCTGTTTGGCCAAACGGCGACGCTCACGCGGATCGTTGGCAACACGCTTGTCCGAGACAGGCTTAGGTGGGTTCAGATCCAGGACTGGAGCAGGCTCTGCTTCAACCTTGGCTACGGTCACTTCAACATCACGGGTGACCGGTTTCTTCTCTGCAGCAGGAGCTGCTGCAGCTACCAGACTTGCGTTGTACTCTTTCGTGAACTTTTCTAAAGCACGGTTGAACGTTGGCAATAAACCAAACTGTTCGATCAGTACGGAGCAGTCTTCACCATAGACATGACGAATCAGGCTGCCAATGGTGAACTGACCCAAAGTCGGTACTTGTGAAGGTCTTAACTGCTGAGTTGCAGGCTGTTGAGACTGTGCTGCACGCTGCTGGCGACGACGCTGACGCGGATCGTTGCTGGCACGTGTTTTTTCAGAGGTTGCTTCAGCTGCTACAGCCTCTTCCACAGGAGCTGCGGTAAGAGTAGCTTCAACCACATTTTCAGCTGCAGCCGCTTCAACAGGCGCATCTGCCGGGGCAGTAACCTCAACTGCTGGCGTTGCCACTGTAGCATTGTCATTCAATGCCACGATTTCGCTTTTCGCCTGATCAACATTCACCACCATTGCTGTTGGCATGACTTCTTGACGCGGTGCATCAACCAGTTCAACACGAAGCTGCTTGTCATTGGCTGCAGCAGGTGCTTCAACAACTGCAGGAGCGGCCTGAGGCGCCTGTTCGTTCAGCACGCTTGGATCGCGGTGGCGATTTGGACGCTCTGGACGTTGCTGGTTACGGCGGTCGCGACGCGGCATGGTCTGCGGCTGTTCATTGTTTTGAACATCGTTTTGCTGCGCTGGCTCGTTATGATGCTGACGGCGAGAGTTACGCTTGTTTTCACGTGCTTCATGACGTTGTTCTTGACGAGACACCTGAACCACTTCTTCATGCACTTGATGCTGCTGAGGCGCTGCAGTTTCAGACTGAACTTGCTGCTCACGCGGTTCTTTGTGCTTAGGGTTCGGGTTGCGCGGTTTTTTGTTGTGACGTGGCGCTCTTTCTTCACGCTCTGCCGGTTTTTCTACCGCATCACGTTCCTGTTTTTGTGCAACAGTCGATGGTGCCAAGTAAGCATTGCTATTTGGCGTCGCCGCAGCTGGAGACAATTGCTGTGCTGCAGGTTGGGTAGCTGGTGCAGCCACCTGGCCAAACTGGCCACGACTTACCGCACCGCCATTGATCATTTGTTCAATTGCTGCAGCAGCATTGTTAGCAGTGCGTGATGGATCAACCGTAGCGGCCTGCTTCTGAACAAACAGGTTTTCTAACCATGCACATGGGCTGCTTGACGCTACTGGAGCTGCTGCCTGAACAGGAGCCTGTTGTGCAACTTGCGGTTGAGCCGGCTGGTTTTGCTGATTACGACGTTTATTGTTATTACGGCCGTTATTTTGTTGTGGTTGTGCAGGCGCTGGTGCGGCATGTTGCGCATGCTGTTCTTCTTCCAGATGCCATTCAGAAGACTCATAACCCAACTCTTTCTCACTTGAACGAGTTGCTTCGGTACGCTCATAGCTGGTTGGTGCAAAGCCTTCAGCATTATACGTGATTTCATAATGCGGAGTTTCCAGATGCGGATGCGGCAATACCGTAACGCGTACATTTGAGGTCTGTTCCAGATATACCAGGGTATGACGCTTTTCATTCAACATGAATGCAGCAATTTCGACCGGAACTTCGACCTGAACTTCACCTTGACGTTCACGCAGTGCAATCTCTTCCACTTTACGCATGATTGAAAGTGAAAGTGAACGCAGGTCACGCACCATACCGGTACCGTGACAGCGCGGGCAGACATAGCCAGTTGCTTCTTCAAGAGAAGGACGCAGGCGCTGACGGCTCATTTCCATCAGGCCAAAACGTGACAATTGACCGAATTGAATACGGGCACGGTCACTTTGCGTCGCTTCACGAAGTTTCGCTTCAACCATGCGCTGGTTGCGGTCTTTGGTCATGTCGATAAAGTCAATCACCACCAGGCCACCGATATCGCGTAAACGCAATTGACGCGCAATTTCTTCTGCTGCTTCAATGTTGGTATTGAGAGCCGTATCTTCAACATCGCTACCGCGGGTTGATTTTGCCGAGTTGATATCGATGGATACCAACGCTTCAGTTTGGTCGATTACGATCGAACCACCAGAAGGCAGTTTCACTTCACGTTCGTAGGCCGTTTGGATCTGGCTTTCAATCGCAAAATGGGCGAATAAAGGCTCATTTAACGTATAGGTTTTGAGCTTGTCGAGTTGACGTGGCATTACTGCTTTTACGAAGTTATAGGCTTCGTTATAGGCCTGCTCAGAGTCGATCAGGATTTCAGCCACATCATCACGTAAGTAATCACGAATCGCACGTGTTACCACGCCCGCTTCCTGATGCACCAGCATTGGCGATGGACCCGAATTTGCAGTGCTCTGGATTTGCGCCCAAAGGTCAAGCAAATGTTGAAGGTCTAATTGAAGTTCTTCTTGTGAACGGCCGATTCCGGCAGTACGCACGATCACGCTCATGCCACGCGGCACGTTTAAAGATGCCAGCATTTCTTTGAGTTCTTCACGCACTGCACCTGAAATCTGACGGCTGATACCGCCACCTTTCGGGTTATTTGGCATTAGAACCAGGTAACGGCCAGCCAGTGAAATAAAGGTAGAAAGGGCAGCACCTTTGTTGCCACGTTCTTCTTTTTCCACCTGAACCAGAAGCTCAGTACCTTCAGTAATCAGTTCGCGGATATTTGAAGTCTGGCGCGGATCGGCCTTGTAGTATGAATTTGCGATTTCACGCATTGACAGGAAGCCTTGACGACCTGCACCGTATTCAACAAATACAGCTTCTAGAGAAGGCTCAACGCGAGTCACGTGACCTTTATAGATATTGGATTTTTTTTGTTCACGGGTACGATTCTCTAAATCAAAATCGTAAAGACGCTGACCAGTGACAAGTGCAACGCGAATCTCTTCGGCATGTGTTGCATTAATCAACATACGTTTCATGGGTGTAACACCTTATAGTGATACACAGCAAAAAATCGCTATACACGTAGCGAACATCACACATCACGGATCAATGGCTCAAATCTGCAATGAATTTCATTGTGGTTTGAGTCTTTTATTACCGGCTTCTATTTGTATAGATAGGCTTCGGTTTTGATTCACGTATTGATGATGGCAATACGGCTTCAATCTTTAAACGGATTAAAGTCACCTGAACGCTTCACTGGCGGACGAGCGGTGCATTGGATGTGTGTAACTTTCACTGTCACATTGCTCGAAGATCATCCCTTCTTTATAGAAAGTGTCTTGATACGGAATTGTCGTCGTATCTTTACAAACTGTGCAGATCCAATGCATCGACGCTGTAGCCTGAAGTCGTCTTCAGGGTGCGACTAATCTGATGTGTATCAGTTTACGTTTAAAAACCAACGAAAGTTGGCGACATATTTTTTAAGACAAACTGATTTATGTACCTGAGGTACAATTAAACGCAACAGTTTGCTTTGTTTGCCGATATAATAAGCCTTCGGCGTCGGCATAATTCTTTGGGGACCTTCCCGTATCATGTGAGTCTTTAATTGAACAATCAAATTCAGAAAAATCTGAAATGATTCAACTTTTACTCACAAACGATGGTTTCCGTGCGCTGACTATATCAAACCTTGCATCATCTGCCTATGGGTTAAGCTTAGGTTTCTTGTGTAAAGCATAATCTAAGTGATCAGTTTTTAATCAATTTTAGTAATTTTTGGGTCATAGTAACTGTATGAATTCTACGCAACAATGGCAAGACGTCACTTGGTTTGAAGTGGATGAACATCAAGATGGACAACGCATCGATAATTTCCTGTTTAGTCGTCTGAAAGGTGTGCCAAAAAGCCGTATCTATCGTCTGATTCGTGAAGGCCAGGTGCGGGTCAATAAAAAACGTGTCAAGGCGGAAACCAAACTGGCAATTGGTGATCAGATTCGCGTTGCGCCGATCCGTTATGAGCAAAAAGATGAATCTGCTGCACCAATCTCTGACAAGGTTGCCAATGGTCTGTTAGCCCGGGTAATTTATGAAGATGAAGGGCTGATGGTGGTCAACAAGCCTTCAGGTATTGCGGTGCATGGCGGCAGTGGTGTGGCCTATGGCCTGATTGAAGGTTTACGTGCCGCCACCGGTAAAAAATACCTGGAACTGATTCACCGTATTGACCGCGATACTTCAGGTCTGGTGATGATTTCAAAAAAACGCAGTGTGCTGAAAAGCTTACAGGACATGCTGCGTGAACATAAGATCAAGAAAACCTATGCTGCCGTAGTGAAGGGCAAGGTTGCTTTAGATAAACAGCTGATTGATGCACCTTTACATCGCTATGAGCTGGCCAATGGCGAGCGCCGTGTCTGTGTATCACCGAAAGAAGGTAAAGAGTCTAAAACCCAGTGGAATGTGCAGGAACGCTTTATGCATGCCACACTGGTCTATGCCTCTCCGCTTTCAGGTCGTACCCATCAGATTCGTGTACATGGTCTGAGTATTGGTCATCCGCTGGTGGGCGATGAAAAATACGGTCATGAAACTGGTTATAACGGGCCGAAACCACGTCGTTTATGTCTGCATGCCATGCGTCTGGATATTCCGGGATATCCAACCATTGAAGCGCCATTACCTGAGGATATGCAAAGTCTGGTGGCGCAACTTCGTGCGCAGAAGGCGGATAAAGTGGTTGCACCTGAAGTGGATGATGAGTGATTTTTAATTAATCCTCTCCCTAGCCCTCTCCTTTAAGAAAGGAGAGGGGATGTCACGTAAAATATTTCGTCCTCTACTTAAGCGGTATGTTGATATTTTGATTTATTAAAATTAGTAATTACGGTTTTTTCCCTCTCCTTGTAGGAGAGGGTCAGGGAGAGGTTAATAATCCAACCCTGAATCAAATCTAGGAAATCTATATGAACTCACCTGTAAAACTGGTCATTTTCGATTGGGATGGCACTTTATTTGATTCAGTCGGTCAAATCGTGGCAAGTTTACAGTTCGCGGCACAACAGTTTCAGCAGCCCTTAACCGATGAGGATGCCAAAAGCATTATCGGTCTGGGGTTGCCAGAAGTGGCCCAGCGTTTATTTCCGACTGTACCTAAATTGCATACCGAAATTTTACAAAGCTATTCGGAGCATTATGTGGCGAATTCATCCGGTGATTCCTGGTTCGAAGGCGTCGCTCAGATGCTTGCAGAGTTGCAGCAACACGGTGTGAAGCTGGCCGTGGCGACTGGAAAAAGTCGTAAAGGACTGGATCGGGTATTAAAACAGACGGGGAGTGTCGAGCTTTTTACTGCCACGCGTGCAGCAAGTGAAACCAGATCCAAACCGCATCCACTCATGTTGCAGGAAATTCTGGCTGAAACGGGAGTGCAGGCCGAGCATGCGATCATGGTCGGTGATACTTCGTATGATCTGGAAATGGCACAAAATATTGCCATGCCAAGTATCGGGGTCAGCTATGGCGTGCATGAACCTGAACTGTTAGCGCAATTCAATCCGAGCTGTATCGTGGATGATGTAACTGCGTTGCATGCAGCACTGTTGGCTAAAGTTCAATGGAAACAAGCGATTTAATCTATTATCTTGACTGTCATGCACATTCGGCATTTCCCCGGTTTGCAACTGCTGGGGATTGCTGCAGATTTAAGCATCTGTTCTTATCTTTTAGTCTAAAGTCGCAATTAGGTTGATTTTATTCAGCCATATTCACAGCGTTATTCTGCTAAATCATGACCTATTTTAAATAATAAATTTTTGTTTTATATTGATTTTTATAAATTCCCTTTATAGCTAATAGCTATAGCGAAAAATAAAATAACTATTGGCATAAAAGCCGTATTTTTCCCATGCTAAAACTGTTTATTCCTATGCTCGCTCTGAGAAAAGTAATCCCGACGGATTATCGGCCTGATCATGTCTATCTTGTCTGTCCATCTTAGATCCCGGCATAAGCCTAATTTTTGCAGTTTAAGGAAACATTGATGTCGAATTCTGCTGTTGTTGAATCAGTTGCACAAGCACTTCGTAGCGCTGAATTATCACAAACTGCGATCGCGCCGATTCGCCCAGAACTGGGTGGTGAAGGTGCTGACGTAGATATCGCCTATGCCGTTCAAGAAGTGAATACTGAGCGCGCTTTGTCTGAAGGCCGCCGTCTGGTTGGTCGCAAAATTGGTTTAACCTCTAAAGTGGTTCAAGCGCAACTCGGCGTAGATCAGCCGGACTTCGGCATGTTGTTTGCTGACATGGCCTATGGCGATGGTGAAGCAATTCCTGCAGGTTTGCTGATTCAACCTAAGGTTGAAGCGGAAATCGCATTGGTGATCAACCAGGATTTGACCAAAGAAAAACATAGCTATGCTGACATCATCAGCGCCACTGACTATGCGCTTCCTGCTATTGAAGTCGTGGATAGCCGTATCGAAAACTGGAAAATCTCGCTGATTGATACTGTGGCGGACAATGCATCTTCTGCAGCATTTGTATTGGGTTCACGTCCAGTCAAGCTGGAAAATCTTGATCTTGTGAACTGCAAAATGGTCATGACGCGTGGTGACGAAGTTGTGTCTCAAGGGGTAGGTAAAGCATGTCTGGCAAATCCACTCAATGCCGCAGTTTGGCTGGCAGATGAAATGGTACGCCGTGGTCGTCCATTACTTGCAGGCGACATTATCTTAACAGGTGCCTTAGGGCCTATGGTTGTGGCTCAACCAGGCGATGAATTCAAAGTTGAAATTGAAGGCTTCGGTTCTGTTACAGCTGCATTTGCTGCTGAATAATCGAGATTCCAAGAGAGTACATTCATGAAAAAGATTAAATGTGCAATGATCGGTCCAGGTAATATCGGTACTGATTTGCTTTATAAATTACAACGTAGCGAATGGTTAGAGCCAGTGTGGATGGTGGGTATTGACCCAACTTCTGAAGGTCTGGCACGTGCTGCAAAAATGGGTTTAAAAACCACCGCTGAAGGTGTGGATGGTCTTCTGCCTCACGTGATTGCTGATGATATCAAAATTGCATTCGATGCAACGTCTGCATACGTACACGCAGAAAACAGCCGCAAGTTAAATGAACTTGGCGTGCTGATGATTGACTTGACGCCTGCGGCGATTGGTCCATTCTGTGTACCACCTGTAAACCTTGAAGCATTGCTTGCTGCCGGCGAAGTGCCAAACGTAAACATGGTGACATGTGGTGGTCAGGCAACCATTCCGATGGTTGCTGCAGTTTCTCGCGTTCAGCCAGTTGAATATGGTGAAATCATTGCAACGGTATCGACCAAGTCTGTAGGTCCAGGTACACGTAAAAACATCGATGAGTTTACCCGTACTACTGCCGGTGCAATTGAGAAAGTGGGCGGTGCCAAACAAGGTAAGGCGATCATCATCATTAACCCGGCTGAGCCACCACTGATGATGCGTGACACGGTTCACTGTCTGGTAGAAGGCGAGCCGGATCAAGCGGCGATCACTGAATCAGTGCACGCGATGATCAAGGAAGTTCAAAAATACGTACCAGGTTACAAACTGGTAAATGGTCCAGTATTTGATGGCAACCGCGTATCAATTTACTTGGAAGTTGAAGGTCTGGGTGACTTCCTGCCGAAATATGCAGGCAACCTGGATATTATGACTGCAGCAGCTGCGCGTACCGCAGAAATGTTTGCAGAACACGTATTCAACACTGCTGAAGCTTAAGGAAATACCAAAATGTCTAAGATTATTGTTCATGATATGACTTTGCGTGATGGTATGCATCCACAGCGCCATCAAACCACTGTTGAGCAAATGATTGCGATTTCAACAGCACTTGATGATGCAGGCGTACCTTTAATTGAAGTAACGCATGGTGACGGCCTTGGCGGTTCATCAGTAAACTACGGTTTTGCTGCAGCAACAGATGAAGAATACCTGTCTGCTGTTGTGCCACGTATGAAAAATGCAAAAATTTCTGCATTGCTTCTACCTGGGATCGGTACGGTTGACCATTTGAAAATGGCGCACGAAATTGGTGTATCTACCATTCGTGTGGCAACACACTGTACAGAAGCGGACTGTTCTGAACAGCACATCACCGCTGCACGTAAGCTGGAAATGGACACCGTCGGTTTCTTAATGCTTGCTCACATGGCGTCACCTGAAAAATTGCTTGAAGAAGCAAACAAAATGGTGTCTTACGGTGCAAACTGTATCTATGTAACAGACTCTGCGGGTTATATGCTTCCTCAAGACGTCATCGATCGCGTAGGTCATTTACGTCAACACCTTGATCCAAGCATCGAGCTGGGTTTCCACGGTCACCATAACTTGGGTATGGGTGTATCGAATACTGTAGCTGCGGTTCAGGCCGGTGCAGTACGTGTTGACTTGGCATCTGCTGGTCTTGGTGCTGGTGCAGGTAACACGCCACTTGAATTGTTCATCGCTGTGGCTAACCGTATGCAAATGGACACTGGCGTTGACTTGTTTAAAGTACAAGACGTTGCCGAAGACCTTGTGATTCCAATGATGCACAATCCAATTCGTGCCGACCGTGATGCAGCAACTTTAGGTTATGCGGGTGTTTACTCGTCATTCCTGTTGTTCGCGAAACGCGCTGAAGCGAAATATGGCGTTTCTGCTCGTGAAATCCTGATGGAACTGGGTCGTCGTGGTACGGTTGGTGGTCAGGAAGATATGATCGAAGACTTGGCTTTGACCATGTCGAAAGCACGTGAATTACAAGCTTAATCGTTTCATATGCTTGGTATTAAAATAAGTTTGATAAAAAAGCATCCAATCTGGATGCTTTTTTTATTTTAAATGGCGTTCATTGATATATTAAAACTCTGGAATGAGACGTTTTACTTATAGTGTGATACAGGGATTATTCTGACACTTTATTTTCATTAAACATAAAAACGATAAATAAAAAAAGCCCATTTAAAAATTTTATTTTTTTTTGGCTTATTAATAGAAGAAACAAAAGATTAGATTAAATATTTGGTCAATTTTTTATTTGAATTAATCGTTTTAAAATCTAAGCCATTTGCTGGACCAGCAGAGGTACGCAAGATAGAGCACCAAAAGCAAAAAAAGTTTAATACTGTGGTCGGATTTTTTATTTAAATCGACTTGCGCATGATGGCCGCATGGATTTTATCAGTTCAATAGGGAAATCATGATGCGTCGTCAAAATTTATGGATGGCAATATTTGCTGCGACAGCAACTTTAGGGACAACTGCAACCAATGCAGATTTCATTGATGACAGCAATGTGCAATTAAAATTTAAAAATTTCTATTTAGACCGCCAGTATCAAGATGACTATTCATCACGTAACTGGGGTTCTTGGTCACAGGCTGTGACCCTAGATGCTAAGTCCGGTTATCACGATATCGGGGCTGGTATTCAGGTGGGTGCCGACGTGCTTGTTCAGCATGCGGTCAAACTTAAAGGTCGTGATCAGAATCCGGATTGGGTTTTACCGCACGATGGCACAGAATCAAAAGACCATTATGGTAAGGTCGGTGCAACTTTAAAGGCCAAAGTATCTGAAACTGAACTGAAAGTGGGTGAATTATTGCCTATGTCACCTGTGTTGTTTTTCGATCCATCACGCCAGTTACTCACCACTTATAGTGGTGCCTGGTTAGAATCGAAGGATATTCTGGAAAATACTAAATTCACCGTGGCTTATATTGATCGGATTAACAATCGTTATGACAACCAGTTCCGTGATTTAACCAAATTTAATCCACCGCAATTTGATAATGGTGCTGAAGCAAACGGTATGTGGATTGCCGGTGTAGATCACCAGCTGAGCAAAGAACTGGGTGCAAGTTATTGGTACGCGGATGCTCGAGATATTTATCAGCAGCACTATCTGGGTTTGAGTTACAAAACCAGTTTAAGTGAAAAAACCCAGTTAGATAGCCATGTGCGTTATTTTGACAACTCGGAATCTGGCGATAAATTATATGGTGAAATTGATAACCAGGCCTTATCTGTAGGGGCCAAAGTAAAGCATGGTACACATACTGTAGGTCTGGGTTATCAGCAAATGTTTGGTGATTCTGCATTGCCTACATTGGGCGGGTGGGTGCCACAACCTTATTTGGTCAACTGGGGTGTAGCAACCTTCACTGCACCAGAAGAAAAATCATGGAATGTTTCTTATGGTTATGATTTTTCCGAGTTGGGCGCCAAAGGTTTGAGTGCAACAGCGGTGTATTTCAAGGGCTATGATCAGAAAGGAACTGGGGCATATCAAGGTCAGAACTTCAATACGGATGAAGTGAATGCCATCGTCAATTACACTGTGCCAGAGGGTAAATTAAAAGGTTTGGGTGTACAAGGCATGTATATCGATGTGAATTTTGCCAACCCAACCAAGCCAGATCTACAGGAATACCGCGTAGCAACAACTTATACCTATAAGTTTTAAAAGTGAATCCAGAGGGTGGATAGAGCAGTTGGTTGCAACTGCTCTCTTTTTGACTAAGGAAGAAACACAGAAAAAATGTAAGGGATTATTTTTATTTTACACATAAATATCAATAACTTAAATTATATATATTTTGTAGTGTGCAATCGTAATTTTGTATCAGTTTGCTGTCGTTGAACAGGTAATATAAGGGTGTAAAAAAGTCATTTTAATGAGTCAACTTGACGTCGAATTCTTGGAATAGAGGGACACGCAAGCTAAAGACTGTAAGAGGAAGTAATATGAGCACTGTTCAAATCCCTGACTATCAAACAGATCCATTCTTTGGCTTAGAAGACAAATGGATTGAAACTGCTGAAGGCGAGTTGACCCATTACCACGAAATTGGTGAAGGTACGCCAATCCTGTTTTTACATGGTTCAGGTACAGGCGTATCGGCTGCTGCCAACTGGTGGTTAAACCTGCCACAAATTGGTGAGCAAGCACGTTGTATCGCGATTGATACCATCGGTTATGGCCAGACTGTAGTAGCACCAAATACAGCTTATGGTATTCGTGCCTGGGTAGATCATGCAATTCGTACTCTTGATGCATTAGGCATCGAAAAAACCTGGTTGGTGGGTAACTCTTTAGGTGGCTGGTTGGCATTCCAGTTGGCACTGGATTATCCAGAGCGTGTATTGGGTATTGTTTCTATGGGTACTGGCGGTGCGAAGCAAACTGCTGCATTGAAAGCGCATGCAAACCCGGTATTAACAGAAGAAGGTATCAAAAAGACACTTTCTATGTTCGTTGTGAACAAAGACTTGATCACTGATGAATTGGTTAAAGTACGTTTTGCCTCTGCTGCAAATGACTATGCATCAAACCGTTTGATGGATGTTGTGGGCGCACGTGACCGTGACCGTTTCGAATTCCCACTCGACTTTGACAAAATGAAAGACATTACAGTTCCTGTATTGCTGATTCATGGCACACAAGACGTGGTAATTCCTGTTTCACGTACTTGGGATATTCTAAATGTAGTTCCAAATGCTGATGCACACATTTTTAGCCAGTGTGGTCACTGGTCACAAGTAGAAAGAGCAGACGAGTTCAACACTGTGATCAAAAACTACTTAGCGGTACACATGGCGTAAAATAATCGTCCTAACATCTTTAAAAAAAGGGATGGCTTAGACCATCCCTTTTTTATGGTGAAAAATATCTAGCTGATGTATTCAATTGAGGATGATTATCATTTGTTTGGGCTAATCTGAAAATCCTACTATTTTTAAATGCTTACTAAAATACGGACAAGAAAAAACCAACCTGAATTTTATTAGACTTAAGTTGTAAATAGCGGCTATTTTGGGTGGAAAACAAGCACTTTAGTTCAGTCCAGATTTAATGTTTCAACACTAAAACCCAATTCCTTATCAATAAATCTATTTTAAAAAGGATTACTTAGCAGAAAATGATAAAACAAAAAAAAGCACATGCCGATCAAAAGTTGAAGGGCATATGCTTAATCAGGGAATGCAACAGGATTAACTCTGTTCGGTGCGGTTAATATCCAGATAGAACACCCGGGTTAATAGCTCAAGGAATTTGCTGACCGCATAGGATTTGTTGTTTTTACTATAACTGGCATACAGGTCCAAATATGGCAATTCCACGTCCAGCGGACGAATGACGGTATTGTCCATGGTCAGTGGTGCAATATAGCCAGGTAAAATGGTACAGCCCAAACCTATGCCAATCGAGTTGATATTAAATAAAATATTGTCAGCCTTTTGTACAATATTAAATTCAATGCCATTGGTTTTGGCAAAATCCAGAATCGCATGATGCAGGGTAAAAGATTCTTCTGCTGATGGGATAATAAAATCTATACCATTCAATGCTTTAACTGGGATTCTTTCGTATTTGGCCAGTGGGTGATCTTTAGGCAGAATAAAGATCAAAGGCTCACGAATCACGAACTGGCTTTCGATTTCATCACTATGAAAATTATGGCGGGTAAAGGTTAGATCCAGATCGCCTTTTTTGAGCAGGCGCATTTGCTCATTATTGTTCAGGCTGAGCAGTTCAATTTTTAAATCCGGATTTTGCACGCGCAGATTCGGCAAAATATAGGGGAAAATTTTCATTTCTGCGACCGGTACAAAACCAATGCGCAGCATCTGCTGCTTGGCTTGTGAGACCTGACGTGCCATGGCGATGGCTTTGTCGGCCTGTGCCAGGGTCAGCCGGGCCTGTTCCAGAAATACCGCGCCTTCTTCAGTCAGCTCTACTTTACGTTTGGTACGGTTAAGCAACTTCACGCCGACATCTTCTTCCAAATCTTTGATTTGCTGACTGAGCGAGGGTTGTGCAGTAAAAAGTTTAAGCGCTGCCTTGCTGAAGTTAAGCTCTTCAGCAACAGTAATAAAGTAACGAAGATGTCGTAATTCCATATAACCAGCCTAATGAGTAATCCAAAAAATGTCTTACTATAATTTCACAGAAGTATAATCTATAAACAACTATGTCGTGAAGGTTATTTTGCTATTTAGAAAGTAAATGCGCTGGAGGTATGTATTAATGTTTTAATACAAAAAATAAGTGTCCAGAATAATTGTTTAAAGGTCTTAATTAAAACAAAAAAAATATTTCCCCAAAATCGTTCCAAAATCCATTATCCATTCGAATTGAGTCTATTTACTTTGTGCCTTGATGGGTCACAGGAGAGCTTTTCATGAGTGGAAAAATTGATGTGCGTGAAATCGACGCTTTAGTCGATGCACAAAATGGGCGTATCACTCCATCTATCTATACAGATCCAGATATTTACGAATTAGAACTTGAACGCGTTTTTGGCCGTACTTGGTTATTCCTTTGTCATGAAAGCCAGATTCCAAAAGCGGGTGACTTCTTCAACACCTATATGGGTGAAGATCCGATCATCGTGGCACGCCAAAAAGATGGCTCAATCAAAGCATTCTTAAACCAGTGCCGTCACCGTTCGATGCGTGTCAGTTTCGCAGACTGTGGTAATACCCGTGCGTTTACTTGCCCATACCACGGCTGGTCATACGGTATTGACGGTTCACTGAAAGACATCCCGCTTGAAGAGCGTGCTTTCCCGCAGGGTGCGTGTAAAGAGCAATGGGGTCTGGTTGAAGTTAACCGTGTTGAATCTTACAAAGGTTTAATCTTCGGATGCTGGGATGAAACAACACCAGATCTTAAAGAATACATGGGTGATATCGCCTGGTACCTAGATGGTGTTTTAGATCGTCGTCCAGGTGGTACAGAAATCATCGGTGGTGTACACAAGTGGGAAATCGAGTGTAACTGGAAATTTGCAGCTGAACAGTTCGCATCTGACCAATACCACGCGTTGTTCTCTCACGCTTCTGCAATTCAAGTGCTTGGCGCGAAACCAGACGATGAATCTTCGAAGAAATTAGGTGCTGCACAAACCGCGCGTCCGGTATGGGAAACTGCGAAAGATGCAATCCAATACGGTTCACGTGGTCACGGTTCAGGCTTCTTCTTCACAGAAAAACCAGATGCAAACGTATGGGTTGATGGTGAAGTTGCTAACTACTTCCGCGAAACTTACGAAGAAGTGAAAGAACGTCTGGGCGATATCCGTGCGTTACGTCTTGCCGGTCATAACACCATGTTCCCGACATTGTCCTGGTTGAATGGTACTGCAACACTTCGCGTATGGCACCCACGTGGTCCAAACAAAACTGAAGTGTGGGCATTCTGTATTGCGGATGCTGAAGCGTCGCAAGAAGTCAAAGAAGCATTTGAACGCTCTGCAACACGTGCCTTCGGTCCAGCCGGTTTCCTGGAGCAAGATGACTCTGAGAACTGGATTGAGATCCAAAAAGTTCTTCGTGGTTACAAAGCACGTAAAAATGCACTCATTATGGAAATGGGTAAAGGTAACGAGAAAGTACGTGAAGATGGTATCCCAGGGATCACCAACTACATCTTCTCTGAAACTGCAGCACGTGGTATGTACCGCCGTTGGGCAGATTTATTGATCCATGAAAAATGGGAAGACGTGGAAAAAGCGGCTGACGAATACGAGAAGGAGCTTATGAAATGAGTCAAGTGAGTTTAGAACTTCATCATCAAATTAGTCAGTTCCTGTATCGCGAAGCAAAATTGCTGGACGACTGGAAATTCCGCGATTGGTTAGATACGTTAAGCGAAGATATTTCTTATACGCTACGTACCACGCCAAACGCACAAACTCGTGACCGTCGTCGTTCGGTTGAACCACCAACGACTTGGGTGTTCAACGACACGAAAGATCTTTTAGAGCGTCGTGTTGCTCGTCTTGAAACTGGTATGGCCTGGGCTGAAGAGCCTCCATCACGTACCACTCACATGGTGAGCAACGTGATCGTAGAAGCAACTGAAGTTGAAGGCGAATACGACGTGTATGTAACTTACTTGTTATACCGTACGCAAAAAGAGAAAGACGTGGTGATTTACTGTGGTAAACGTCATGACAAGATCCGTAAAGTTGAAGGCGGCTTAGGCTTCCAGATCTTCAACCGTAAGATCACCCTTGATCAAGTGACCTATAGCTCACACAACCTGAGTGTATTCTTCTAATGAATAAGATTTTTGTTTGCCAAGTTGACGAATTAGACGAAGGCGAAGCGCTAAAAGTAGATTGCGGTGTCAATGGTATTGATGCGCTGGCCGTCTTCAACAACGGTGGCGAATTCTTCGCAATGAACGACCGTTGTTCACATGGTAATGCGTCTATGTCTGAAGGTTATCTTGAAGACGACGGTACCGTGGAATGCCCACTTCATGCTGCACGTTTCTGTTTGAAAACCGGCGAAGCACTTTGCTTGCCGGCAACTGATCCAATTCAAACATTCCCGGTAGTGGTTGAAGACGGCGCATTATATGTAGAGATGGCAGGAGAGTAATCATGGGTTGGCTACAAGGCGAAGTTGCACTGATCACTGGTGGTGGTTCAGGTTTAGGTTGGGCTTTGGTTGAGCGTTTCTTGGAAGAAGGTGCACAAGTTGCAGTTCTTCAGCGCTCACAAGAGAAAGTCGATGCTTTAAATGAACACTTCGGTGGCCGCGTGCTGGCAATCGCTGGTGATGTAGCCAGCTATGCAGATAACGTTCGTGCAGTGAATGCCACTGTAGAACGTTTCGGCAAACTTGACTGCTTCGTCGGCAATGCCGGGATCTGGGATCATTATGCTGATATCGTCAATACATCAGGTGAGCAGCTGGAAAAAGCCTTTGACGAGATTATGGCAATTAATACCAAATCTCTGATCCTCGGCGCGAAGGCTGCACTGGATGCATTGATCGCTTCTGAAGGTTCTATCATATTTACTTTGTCTAATTCAGCACTGTACTCTGCTGGTGGAGGCCCTGTATATACTGCCTCTAAGCATGCCGGTGTCGGGATTATGAAAGAATTGGCCTATGAGCTTGCGCCTAAAGTACGAGTGAATGCTGTTGCACCCTCAGGTATGAATGTGAATATCAAAGGCGCGGCGTCGCTCGGTCAGGAAAATCTTGGCCTGCTCGATGCACGTGATCCTGAGAAAATCGCACGTGGTATGCCACTGAACTTCTTGCCTGAACCGGAAGAAATGGCCGGTTCATACGTGCTGTTGGCATCTCGTCAAAATAACCGGCCTTTGACTGGTGTTCTGATCAATGCAGAATGTGGTCTGGGGATTCGCGGTTTACGTCAACCACGTGCCGGTTTCTTTGACGAATAAAATTCTTTGCTTTTGGTTTCTGAAAAATGATTCACATGCTGCAAACCGCTTTCCCTTGAGGAGCAGTGTTCCTTCTCTTGATACAACCGGAGAATCCTGACTTTAAGCAGGCAGGGCATAAAGGTTGAAGCAGCGTGTGAATATTTCCAGGATCGAACTTCCTTTCAAGGAGTCTCTCATGGCCGTTAAACTTATTTGTGCATCGCACAGTCCTTTAATGGAATTTGCTTCACCTCAGGAAAAGCGTAAAGAACAGGTGGTTCGTGATGCTTTTATCAAACTTGCGGCTGAAGTGGAAGCGTACGACCCGACCCTGATCATTACCTTTGGTCCTGACCATTTTAATGGTTTCTTCTATGACCTGATGCCAAGTTTCTGTGTCGGCATTCGTGCCAAAGCCGCCGGCGACTGGGATTATGGTAAAGACAATGACCACATTGATGTTCCTGAAGATAAAGCGCTAGCGCTGGTTCGACGTGTGCTGGATGAAGGTGTTGACGTTGCATATTCATATCGTATGCAGGCGGATCATGGGGTGACTCAGCCATTACATTTCTTATGTCATGGCAAGCTGGATCGTTATCCAACCATTCCGATTTTTATTAATGGCGCTGCAGCCCCAATGCCAACCACCAAGCGTACCGTTGCCTTGGGTCGTGCTGTCGGTCAGTACATCAAATCATTAAACCTTGAAAATGAGCGTGTGCTCATTCTCGGTACCGGTGGTCTGTCGCATGATCCACCAACACCACAAATGGGTGCCGTTCCTCCTGAAGTGGAAGAATTCCTGATTGCAGGTCGTAACCCGACGATTGAGGCACGTAATAACCGTCAGGCAAAAGTGATTGCTGTAGGTCAAAAATTGGCAGCAGGGGATACCTCGGTTGCAGTTCCGCTCAGTCCTGAGTGGGATCGCGCACTGCTTGAGACCTTCGCCAAAGCAGACTTTAAGAGCATTGAAGCCATGACTGAAGCTGAAATTCGTCGTGATGGCGGTCGTGGTGGTCAGGAAGTCCGTTCATGGATGGCGGCATTTGCAGCCTTGAGTGAAATGGGCGAATACGAGATGACAACACACTGCTATGAAGATATCAGTGAATGGATTGCCGGTTTCGGCATCGTATCTGCAGAGTTAAAAGGTTAATTTACATGAGCAACATCGAAACCATCGTGATTGTAGGTGCCGGTCAGGCAGGTGCAAGCGCGATTTTAGAACTTCGTGCAAACAAGTACGAAGGTAAAATCATTCTGATTGGTGATGAAACGCATCTTCCTTATGAGCGTCCACCCCTCTCCAAAGACGTGATTCTAAAACCTGAAGAAACCAAGATTGAAATTCTGTCCGAACAGAAACTGGCTGATCTTGGCGTGACAACGATTCGTGGCAATGGCGTGACTCAAATCAACGCGGCTGCGAAAACGGTCGAGCTTCAAAATGGTGACCTTGTTGCTTATGACAAATTACTGCTCGCAACAGGCGGTGCAGCGCGCCGTTTGCCAAATTTTGATGCATTGGGTAAACACGTTTATACCTTGCGTAATCTTGAAGATTCACAAGCGCTGGTTCCGGTCCTGCAAGCGGGTCAACGTATCCTGCTGATCGGTGGTGGCGTGATCGGTCTTGAACTGGCATCTTCTGCGCGTTACAAAGACTGTCAGGTAACTGTGATTGAGCAGGGGCCAATGGTGATGGGTC
This sequence comes from Acinetobacter sp. KH_038, assembly GCF_057839405.1. Lineage (NCBI taxonomy): Bacteria > Pseudomonadati > Pseudomonadota > Gammaproteobacteria > Moraxellales > Moraxellaceae > Acinetobacter > Acinetobacter sp. KH_038. Next base: position 355,171 of record NZ_CM174489.1, read on the forward strand.
GTTGTTCACCACAGATCCTGAGTGAATTCCTGCTTGAGCAACACCGTCTGGCAGGCGTAGATGTTCGCTTGAATACCAAAATTACAGACTGCCGTCTGGACGCTGAAGAAGTTGTAGTGACTTTAGGCGATGGCGAAGAATTACGTGCTGATGCTGTGGTTTACGGGATCGGCATCGTACCCAATGCCCAGCTTGCAGTGGCAGCCGGTTTGGACACTGATCTTGCGATCAAGGTCAATGAAAACTGCCAGACATCAAATGCCGATATTTATGCGGCCGGTGATGTCGCTACCCAGCTTCGTGCCGATGGTGAATTCCGCCGGGTTGAAACTTGGGAAAATGCCAATCTTCAGGCGGGGATCTTTGCTCGTCATGTCATGGGTGTTGAACATCCGAAAGCCAATCCGGCCTGGTTCTGGACCGATCAGCTCAATATCAACTTCCAGTTCGTCGGTGATATGGCAGCAGCTCAATGGCTGGTTCGCGGTGACATGGATGCAGCCAAAGCTGCAGACAATTCATTCGTGATGTATGGCGTGACAGATGGTCAAATCGTTGGCGGAATTACCGTAAATGCTGCCAAAGAAATGCGTCATCTGAAAAAAATGATCAGTAAAAATACCGCTTTTGAGGCTGAAAAACATCTGGATCTGGCACAAGACTTACGCAAAATTGCTTAAGTTATATTGAGATATCTTGGAACAGGCCTATGTTTTGCATAGGTCTGTTTTTTTATGTCTTTGCCTTCATTGCCATGACCTCATGTGTCATTGTGATTTAATATATTTTCGTATAGGTGATTCTTACTTTTCAGAGATGAAAAGTAACAAAAATCTTCTGTGATGCTGAGGGGGTATCCTTATCCCCCAGCACCACAGGCGGCATCCATGCCGCCATCAGTGTTGTTGATTGCGGATTTGAACATAAATTTGGTTCGCTTCTTTTTGGTAAATTTTAATTGAGCAGTTTATGAGTTCAAATTCATCTTCCATGATGGTCACGGCAAGTATTTACGCTTTACTGGTGCTGATCTGGGCCGCCACGCCGCTTGCGATTGTCTGGAGCGTGGCCGAGATTCACCCGATGTGGGTGCTGATCATCCGTTATTTCGGTGCTTCAATAATTGCACTGTTCCTGCTGAAAATCATGCGTGATCCTTTGCCTTTTGACAGCACCTCAATGAAAAGCTATCTGGCAGGCAGTCTGAATTTAATCGGTGCACAGCTGTTTATTTACCTGGCGGCCAATTATCTGACCTCAGGCCTGATGGCACTGATTTTCGGTTTTTCACCGCTGATTGCGGGTTTGATCGGGCATGTCATTTTAAAAACCCATAAGCTGGTCGGATTGCAATGGCTCGGCATGGCTGTTGCTGTAGCGGGCCTATGTTTTGTCTTTGCCGATTCGACCAACACTAAGGTGAATCCTTGGGGTGTGGTGCTGATGCTGATCAGTATGGTGTCTTATATCAGTTCCATTTTCTGGGTCAAACAGATTAATGCATCTTTAAGCCCGATGTCACAAGCCACTGGTTCATTGCTGGTATCAGCCACTGGTTCACTCCTGTTGTTGCCGTTTATCTGGCAGCATATGCCGACCCAGTTGCCTGGCACACAGGCGCTGATCGGTTTTGTCTTTACCATGATCATGTCCTCAATTGTGGCCATGCTGTGTTACTTCTGGCTGATTCGCCGTTTAAATGCTTCCACGGTATCTTTGAGTAATGTCATGACCCCGGTCATTGCACTGCTACTCGGTGCAACTCTGAATAATGAAATCATCAGCAGTCATGCTTTTGCCGGAATTGCCGTCGTCATGTTCGGGATCGTGATGTATTTCTGGAAGGAATGGCGCCAGCAATACTTTTCCAGGTGCTAGATCCGTACAGAATCAAAAGGGCGAAAGCCCTTTTTTTATACTTTAAATTTTTTGGATGGATAAATCTTGCTGATATATCCGCTACCGAAATTTGAATCAGGCTGATTCAGAGGCATGGCTCAAGGCGACAAGGATTGAACTATGATTCGCTGCCTGAGTGATGGTGCAACTGTAGAAGCTCGGATCAAAACATGAGCTCATGAAGACCAAGGCTTTGGCCAGAATGCGGTAGCGTGAATCTGGCTATCGTTTTTGCTTTTGGACAGCAGCACAGGCTCAGGATTTTTCCAGACCATCCAAGGGTGCAGCAAGCCACAAGACAGATAAAATGTCATTTTTTTGCTAAAATAACAAAAACATACATGATTATCTGTAATGGATTTCATACTATACTCAAGTGTGCCTGTTTTAGTTTGTATGCTAATTAAAAGATGCATCGCCTGACCATTTCAAGCGGTTGCTGTCTTGCATATAGCGAATAATAAATAGTGGATATTTATGCAAGATCTTCTCAAAACTAAAAAATTCCAGTTAACCACGGAGTCCAGTTGGAAACATCTCTGGTCTAAACCAGTATTTGAGTATCTGCATTCAGATCATTTCGATGGACAACAGTTTCGTAATCTTGAGCATCCTGTTCAGGCACGCAGCCGCTTTGATTTATATAAATGGCTCATTACCCGTAAGTCCAAAACCTGGAATGTGAATCTTGACCAGGAACGTGCCGAGTTTTTTTCTCGTCCGCGCGCATTGCCGCAGCAGCGTCCAGATGCACCTCTGGATGACTGGCAAATCTGGTTTATTGGCCATGCGACAACGCTCATCCAGATTGGACCTTATAATTTCCTCACCGATCCGGTCTGGGCTGAATATGCCAGCCCTTCGGCTTCTACTGGCCCGCAGCGGGTGATTCCGGCCGGTATTGCCCTGGATGAGTTGCCTCATATTGATGCGGTTCTACTGAGCCATAATCACTATGATCATATGGATCTGGCCAGTCTGGAATGGTTGCATAGCACTTTTCAGATGCCAATTTATACCGGTCTGGGCAATGCCTGGTATTTGCCAGAGAACTATACCGTGCATGAAATGGACTGGTGGGAAAATGCATTTTTTGAAGAGATCCGCATTGTCTATACCCCGGCGCAGCATGCTTCAGGTCGTGGCATGCGGGATCAGAATTGTGCCTTGTGGGGCGGCTTTTCGCTCTTGTATGGCAAGGAACATTGTTTCTTTGCAGGAGATAGCGGTTATGCCTCGCATTTTAAAGAAGTTCGCAAACGTCTGGGTGCCCCGCGAATTGCCTTACTGCCGATCGGTGCCTATGAGCCGCGTGAACTGATGCGTGCGATTCATATGAATCCGGAAGATGCATTTCATGCGCATCAGGACTTGCAGGCCAAATGTTCACTGGCAATTCATTACCGGACCTTTCAGCTCACTGACGAAGACCGGGATGCACCGGAACATGAATTGCATGAAATTATCAAACATTCTTCCAAGCTGATTAATCCGTTTTACTGTGTACGTGAAGGCAAACGGATTATTGTCTAAGAATTTGCTGCTCCTGTTGAATCAGTTGTATAGCAAGCACAGAAAGCGTCAACATGGCGATATTCATCACCACAGGATTGAAGGCTGCGCCAAGTTGTAAGGGAGCAGTAATTGCAATCAATAGCAGTAATCCTGCAAGACCTGTGATATTCAAGCCATGCAGTAGCATTGATCTGTTCCATTTCAGAAAGCATAAACCAAACAGCATTTCAGCTATGCCAGAACATCCAACCAGGACTTTGGCCAGTGCCAGTTCAACGCCCAGGTTTTGCCAGATCAGGATCTCAGCAGGCGACTGAAACATTATTTTGGGAATCAGTCCTTGATAGAGCCAGAGCATTGCCAAGGTCAGTTGAATGGTACGAAGCACTTGAGTAAAGACCGGCTTAGGATTCACGAATAGCATGTTCCAGAAAATGCTGTTTATTTTCGCTGGATGGAATCAGACAATCATTGGTTTTACCAAACAGCTGATAGCGGTTTAACGCGACCCGACGATACAGAAAATCGCGGATCAAGCGCGGAATGCAATATCCGGCAGCCATTAAATTAAACGGAAAACCGAGATGCTGCAGCACCTGCAGTAATGCCGTCGATTCGGTATAAAGGGTGCCATCTTGAATGACCAGCATGCTGGTATAATATTCAGTGGACATCTGATAATGCTCGAGCAGGGCAACACCTAAAGGAGATTGGGCAGAGACCAGTTTAAACTGTATCTTTTTATCGTATTGAATCAAGAAACGTGCCCAGCCAGTACAGATCACACATACCGCATCAAATACAATGATATCGTGTTGTTGAATGATCTCTTTAATATCTTTGCCCATCGTTCTATTTTTTCTGGTGACATGTTATTGGTATATTGCTTGATGTCGCACTAAAAAACCACCCGAAGGTGGTTTTTTTATATCTCGTTCATGTAGCTTAAAGCAAGCTAGGCAAGCCTTTGGCCGGATCGGTTTCACGTGCCGCCTGAGCATCTGCTACCGTCATGCCGAGTGCCTGTGCTACACCTTCACCATAGGCTGGATCGCAGGCATAGCAGTTACGGATATGACGGTACTTGATGAAATCAAGTGCATCGCCCATCGCGCCCGCGGTGTTATTAAACAGCGCCTGTTTCTGCTGATCATTCATCAGGTTAAACAGGGCACGCGGCTGGCTAAAGTAATCATTGTCATCTTCACGATAATCCCAGAAATCGGCAGCCCCAGTGATTTTAAGCGGAGGCTCTCTGAATTCCGGCTGTTCCTGCCACTGGCTGAAACTGTTCGGTTCATAGTGCGGCAAGGCACCATAGTTGCCATCCATACGGCCCTGGCCATCACGGCGGTTCGAATGTACAGGACAACGTGCAGCATTGACCGGAACCTGTGAATGATTCACCCCGACACGGTAACGTGCTGCATCGGCATAGTTGACCAGACGGGCCTGTAGCATACGGTCTGGTGAATAGCTGATTCCCGGTACCAGATTGCTTGGTGCAAAGGCCGCCTGTTCTACATCCTGGAAGTAGTTTTCCGGATTGCGGTTCAGTTCAAATTCACCAACTTCAATCAGCGGATAATCTCCCTTCGGCCAGACTTTGGTCAGGTCAAACGGGTGATAAGGAACTGTTTCGGCTTCCAGTTCCGGCATGATCTGCACGTACATTTTCCATTTTGGATAGTCGCCACGTTCGATGGCATCAAACAGGTCGGTCTGGCTGCTTTCACGGTCTTTGGCAATCAGTGCTTCAGCTTCGGCATCGGTCAGGTTCTTGATGCCTTGCTGGGTACGCATATGGAATTTCACCCAGAAGCGTTGATTATTGGCATTGATAAAACTGAAAGTATGGCTGCCGAAGCCATGCATATGACGGTAACCATCTGGAATACCACGATCCGACATCACAATCGTCACCTGATGCAATGCTTCAGGCAGTAGCGTCCAGAAATCCCAGTTATTGGTGGCACTGCGTTTATTGGTTTTCGGGTCGCGTTTTACGGCTTTGTTCAGATCCGGAAACTTGCGCGCATCACGCAGGAAAAATACCGGAGTATTGTTGCCGACCAAATCCCAGTTACCTTCTTCGGTATAGAATTTCAGGGCAAAGCCACGAATATCGCGTTCTGCATCGGCAGCACCACGTTCACCGGCGACGGTCGAAAAACGGGCAAACATTTCGGTTTGCTTACCCACTTCCGAGAAAATCTTCGCACGGGTGTATTGGGTAATATCGTTGGTCACGGTAAAAGTACCGAAAGCACCTGAACCTTTGGCGTGCATACGACGCTCTGGAATCACTTCACGAACAAAATTGGCCAGTTTCTCATTTAGCCATAAATCCTGGGCAAGTAAAGGTCCACGGGCACCTGCCGTCATACTGTTCTGGTTGTCGACCACAGGCGCACCGGCCTCAGTGGTCAGGTGGGTGACAGGACATTTTTTAAAATCTTGGCTCATCTTTCCTCTCCAAGTTTTGAGTATCTTGTAACGTTATTTCAGGATTAAAAATTAATATCTTCAGCTACGGAAATAACGGTTAACCCCATTTTCAGTATCTCTGAATAAAGCGTGCTATAGCGCAGGGCCAGATTCATACAATAGACGTAATTTATGTAACCTATAAGAATATTTTAAAAGTTAATAAAGATAAGATAATGAAAATTAGTTGTTATATTTGAAAGTAGAGTATTTATCCGAATCTTACAATGTCAAATTATATATATCTGTTGAATTTTAAAAGCATGACATTGGCTGAAAAAAATGGAGCAAATTGCTGTGAAGTCCTCATTTTTAAAGCATAAAAACTGGGAATGATATTTAAATATTTAAGTTTAATTGATAAGTCTTTTATTTTTAATATTTTTTTAAATGGGAATGGTCTTAGATAAAAACATTAGTAACAGGGATCTAAGCAATAAAAACCTGTTTTCAATAGCATGAGAAGTTTGAAATAAAAAGCCCAGCATCAACATGGGATTTATTTATAAAAATGCACTGGCAGATGTGCTTGAAAATTGCACAAAAAACCCTATTATTACAGTACCTATTTATTCAGTAGGAACTCACTGCGATACATTGAAAAGGTGAAGAGCAAAATGGCCAAGAAAAAAGCAGTCGTTGATGTGGTGATCCATAATTTTGTGGCAAAACACATGCATGAAGTCAACAAAAGCCAGGTGTTTGTAGATCGGAAGAAAAATGCGAAACGTGGCTATAACAAGCACAGACAAGGGCGATATTCCATGGAAGATCGCCCTTTTTTAATGGCTGCTTAAGGCTTGAATGGTGGCTGCGGATGTCGAGAGGGCTGTTTGGGATTGGTTCGTAGCGGAGAAACCGGGGCAACAGGGCGGCTGCTACGATTTTGCGTATTGTGAGTGGAGCGCCGCGATGAGTTTGCTGGCTCATCTCGTATAAAATCATTGAATAATTTATTCAGTCTTCCCTGATTTGGCTGTCCATAATGTGCAGGTTGAGGTTCAGTTCTGGATTGCTGGAAACTGGCAAAGTGATCTTTTTGCTGACGATAGAGTTTGGCCGCAATCACAGAGGGATCATTCCTGCCCAAACGCCGTCGTTGTGATGCCGAGATTTCAATGCCCAATAGCGGGGACATCTTGGGACGATCAGTATGAGCAGTAGCCCGGCTGCTACTGGCGCGTGGGTGAGATGAGCCGGAATATGGTCTGTCTTTCCGGGCACGTAGGGCAGGTGCGATAATCACCACATAAAGCACCGCAACTATCATAAACAGGATAATCAGAAATTCCATAACCACCTCCACATTCGTCGAGGGACTGGAAAAAGTCCCGGATTAGGCACTCATCATACGTGTTGCTGATTTCACCATATCACCTAAACCATGAGTTCTGAAATAATATTCCAGCCAGCTTTTTACCATGAGCGGATTATCCATCTTTAACACATGTTCCAGCAGTTCCTGTGCATCGCTCATTGGCACATGACAAATGGTTTTGCGTACCCGTAAAATATTACTTGAACTCATCGACAGGGTATCGAAACCCATGGCCATGAGTAATACCGCAGACAGCGGATCACCGGCCATTTCACCGCAGATGCTGACCGGTTTCTGATTGCGATGACAATCCTGTACCAGACGGGTCAATGCGCGTAAAACTGCAGGATGTAAATGTGAATAGACATTGGCTACACGCGGGTTATTACGGTCCACCGCCAAAAGATACTGGGTCAGGTCATTCGAGCCGACCGAGAAGAAATCGACCAGTTCCGAAAATTCATCAACCTGATGCAGCACACTCGGTACTTCGACCATGATGCCGAGTTTCGGCTTGTTGATTTTGACCTGTTCTTCTTCCTGAATCGCGCCATGATCGCGCTCCAGCAAGTACAATGCTTCTTCTACTTCACTGACACTGGTCACCATCGGCAGTAAAATATGCAGGTTGTTCAGTCCAATACTGGCCTTGAGCATGGCCCGGATTTGTGCGGAGAAAATTTCCGGATGATCCAGGGTGAAACGAATACCGCGCCAGCCAAGTGCCGAATTTTCTTCTTCAATCGAGAAATATGGCAGGTCTTTGTCTGCACCGATATCCAGGGTGCGCATCACCACCGGTTTATTGGCAAAATGACTCAATTGCTGACGATAAATGGCACGTTGTTCCTCCTCCCCTGGAAAGCGGTCACGTAACATAAATGGAATTTCAGAGCGGTATAAGCCCACGCCTTTGGCACCGCGCTGTACCCCACGCACCACATCGATCATCAGGCCGGTATTTACAAACAGCGGCACGGCAATACCGTCCGGGGTCAGCGCATCCTTGGTTTCATACTGGCGCAGGTCTTTGGCAAGCAGTTCTTCTTCTTTCTGAATTTCTTTATAGCGACTGCGCAAACGGCGTGGCGGATTGATAAAGATCCGGCCCTGATGCGCATCAACGATCATTTCCACATCATCGAGGGTGTTGATAGGAAGTTCAGTCACACCGACCACGGTAGGAATGCCAAGAGCGCGCGCCACAATCACCATATGCGAGTTCATCGCACCTTCGGTGGTGACAATCGCGGCAATTTTATCGACTGGCAGTTCCACTAGGGCGGCAGTCGAAATTTCCTCCCCGATCAGAATGCTTTCATCGGTCAATTCACGGTGACTGGCATCAGCTTCCTGTAAGCGTGCCAGAATACGCCGGCCCAGATCTTTGAGGTCTGCAACCCGTTCACGTAAATAATCATCTTCCATCTGGGCAAACTGTGCCACATGATTGTCAATCACGATGCGCACCGCACCCTGCGCCCAGTGACCCTCACGAATAAAGGCCTTGATTTCTGCCGGCAGGGCATTTTCATCCAGCATGCGCAAGAACACGCTAAACAATGCGCGCTCCTCAGCCATCAGTGCATCCTGCATCTTGTCATCTAGTGACTGGATTTCCTCACGGACTGAATTGAGTGCGCTGTCTAATAACTGCAATTCTTCGCTGATATCATCCGCTTCCCGGTCAGGTACGGCGGCCAGATCTGCTGGCGGGTAGAGAATCACTGCACGGCCCAGAGCAATCCCTCCTGAACCGGATACTCCCTGAAAGGTTTTATAAGCGGGCAGGTTGCTCGGCTTACGGAAGACATCTATATTGCCCACCGCATGGGCATGGGCAATCACGCCAGAGAGCTGTGCACAGAGGGTTACCAGAAATGACTCGGCCGCTTCAGAAAAATCCTGGGATTCTTTATTCTGAACCACCAGCACTCCCATGACCTTGCGGCGGTACATCACCGGAACGCCCAGAAAAGAGTTATAAAGCTCTTCACCGGTTTCAGGCAGGAACAGGAAGCGTTCATGTTTCGGGGCATTGTCCAGATTGACAATTTCTTCACGCTGACCAACCAGTCCGACCAGACCTTCACCCGTCTGCAAGGAAACATGGCCTACCGACTCGGCATTCAGACCCTTTGACGCCATCAGCAGATAGCGCTGGTTACGTTCATCCAGGAGATAGATGGAGCAGACGTCGACATGCATGGCTTCCGCCACATGTTTGACCATGATGTCGAGCGATTCATGCAAACTGGTAGACGCATTGATCTCTTGAACAATACGTCTCAAAGTGTCCAGTTGCATATTCGACATAAGGTCTGCTCCGTCTATTTAGAATTTCAGTGATACGTTTATTTATAACAATAGCCGACCAAAAAATCTGCATAATTTATGCGATTTTTTAAGGTTTTTGCCGGGGAAGCTGCTGACACAATTCCACCAGGGCTTTACGGTAAACATCACGTTTGAAATTCACGACTTGACCTAATGGGTACCAGTAACTGACCCATTGCCATTGATCAAATTCCGGCGGATCAGACAGATTCAACTGAATATGCTGAACGGGGGCCGTGAGTTTGAGTAAAAACCACTTTTGTTTTTGACCGATACACACCGGATCAGAGTCCGGTCGTATGTATCGATGCGGCAAACGATAGCGCAACCAGCCTTTGGTTTGCGCGACTATCTGGACGTGTTCGGGCAATAAGCCAACTTCTTCTCTCAGCTCACGATAGAGTGCCTGCTCAGGGGTTTCTCCATATTGGATCCCGCCTTGTGGAAATTGCCATGCATTATGACCAATGCGTTTTGCCCATAAAACCTGTCCAGCATCGTTTGCCAAAATGATCCCGACATTCGGTCGGAAACCCTCAGAGTCGATCATTTGGCTACCTAAAAATTGTTTAATTTATGCCTTTGCCATCGGGGAGCATTATTTCTTTATCCAACTCGAAAAAAGCAAAGTTTAAAAATGTTAAAATTGCTATGATCTTAACGAATTTCTATCGACTAGCGGAGATAGATTTACAATTTTTTTCTTAAATTTCAGTTTTTACGAGTATTTTCATGAAATTGGCGCTATTTGATCTCGATCACACCTTGTTAAATACAGATTCGGATCATTCCTGGGGAGAGTTTTTGGTCAGTGAGGGCCTGGTCGATCCAGTTCAGCATCGCGCCATGAATGACAAGTTTTATGAGGATTATAAAAAAGGCCAGTTAGACCCCTATGCTTATAATGAATTTGTATTCCAGTTTCTGACCCAACATGACAATGCTTATTTAACCGAACTCCATCAGCTGTTTATGCAAAAGGTGATTCGCCCGCAAATGCGTCCCGAAGGTTTCAAGGCCATTGAGCGCCACCGTGAAGCGGGGCATGCCTTGGTGGGAATTACTGCAACTTCAGACTTTATTACCGCACCGATTTTTCGTGAATTTGGCATTACTGAAATTATTGCCACCAATGCCGAAGTGATTGATGGCAAATATACCGGTAAAGTCACCAACACCGCGTGCTATCAACAGGGCAAGCTGGTGCGTCTGGAACAATGGTTACAAGGTCGTGAGGTGAGCGAGTCCTGGGCCTATTCAGATTCGATCAATGACCGGTTCTTGCTGGAATATGCCGATCATGCCATTGCGGTCAATCCGGATGAGCGTCTGGCAGCTTTGGCCCAAGCACAGGGTTGGGAAATACAGGACTGGTCAATCTAAGGCGACATTTTTATTGATCTGACTAGTCCAGCACAACTCCGGTTGTGCTTTTTTATTGGTCTAAATTGAATATTAATGTTTTTTCACAGTCCGGCCGAATCAGACATGCTATGCTCGAAAAACAGGACATGATAACAATAGTAGATTCTGAGGTATGAGATATGACTCACGTTCGACCGCGTATGACACATCTGTTTCAGCAGCTTGGCTTGGATGCCACTCAGGAAGGCATTGAAAAGTTCATTCATGAACATCAACTGCATAAAGATCTGACCTTGCTCGATGCACCCTACTGGTCAGACGCCCAACGTCAATTTTTAACCGAAAAAATTGCATCTGATGGTTCATGGGCAATTGTGGTGGATCAACTCAATGAATCCCTGCATGAAGACTCAACCAGTGAGGGATAAAATAAAAGCCAATCGAAGGATTGGCTTTTTTAGTTCAAAAGCTTTAGTAGATCCGTCGCCAGATGGTGACTTGTGACAAGCTATGTTGATATTTTCTGGCGGTCTCACGAATCACAAAGGGCACATCCTGAGGTGCTGTCACTAGCTCAAAATGGATCTTTAATATTTCCGAAATTCCTTCTAGCGTAGTGACCTCTTTGTCTGCATGCTTGAACCCGCCCAGCCATTCATCACGCGCAGTATGTTCTTCCAGCCAGGTATAAGGCGAACTGAGCAGTAAAATTCCGCCCATATTTATCCGTTGATGGATCTGCGTCAAAAAGTCTTGGGGATGATGCAGCCGGTCAATCAGATTGGCCGCCAGAATAAAATCATAACCGCTAAAATGTGCTTTCAGATTGCAGGCATCGGCCTGAAAAAATGCCACTTTCGCAGCAAGCTGATCCAGGGCAAAATCCTCAAGCGAACAGATTTTCTCTTGGCTCAATTCACCTTCTACTGGTAGCTGATAACGGAGGCTGTGACCTTGTGCCAGAAAGACGGCTTGCTGGATAAAGCGTGCTGAAAAATCCAGTCCGGTAACCTGATCAAAATATCGTGCCAGTTCAAAACTGGCGCGGCCGGTGGCACAGCCAATATCCAGCGCACGCTGACAGGCGGTTTCCTGAAAATATGGCTTTGCCAGCTGCACCAGTGCGTGGGCAAAATTGGCAACACCGAAATATTCTGCGCCGTACTGAAACTCCAGATATTGTGACACCAGCTGGTCGCTTTCATACTGCGATGGAAATTGTTGCAATGCCTGATCAGAGGCAACATAGCGGAAGCCGGCATGCTGAAAGAAATGTCGCCTGAAAGCATAACGCGAGCTGTATAAGGCTTCATTGCCTGCCGAAATCCAGGAGCCACCTTTCATAATATTATGCCGTCCATCAAAGGTAGGCGCGCTGAAATCATCATACAGCGGATGTACCTGAAAACCCTGAAATGGATAGATCGGTGTTTCAGTCCATTGCCAGACATTGCCCTGAATATCATAGAAGTCGCCCTGCCGAAAATGATCGACCGGGCAGGAGCTGGTGCCGTATTTCAATTCGATATTGGCCTGTTCGGGACTGGGTAAATCTGGATTCAGGCCGGAAACCGCATACAGATGATACCATTCATCTTCAGTCGGCAGGCGGATAGTCTTGCCAAGCTGCTGCGATTTCCACTGACAAAAAGCCTTGGCTTCATGATAGTTCACTTCTACTGGCCAGTCCCAGGGCATGGGGACTTGTTCCAGCATCAGGCGCAATGACCAGCCGAGTTCAGTCTTATGCCAAAAACACGGATGAGTCGCTTGTGAAAATTGCAGCCAGCTCAAGCCTTCTTCATTCCAGTATTGTTCGCTCTGGTAGCCATGGGCTTCAACAAAACTTAAAAACTCCTGATTGGATACCAGATATCTGGATGCTGCAAAGGCTGCAACTTCGGCTTCATACTGGCCGTATTCATTGTCCCAACCATAAAATGGATTCGTGAAATCCTTCTGTAGATGTACCTTGCCTTCAGGCACCTTAATTAGACTATTTCCCGGGGCAATGCCGGTAATGATATTGGCACGCCACTGCGGGTGCTGATGTACATATTCCAAAGCATGCTGACGAATCAGTACCGATGAGGTTTCCAGATGAATTCGTTCATGCTCGATTCCCATAATCAGCGTCCACCACGGATTGTGCCAATCCAGTGGCAGATTAAGCGGCGCATGCTCAATCAGGTTTAAAACCAGAGCACGTACCTGATGGCGATAATCACGGACTTCCTGCACGCTGGGCCAGTCATAATGGATATCATTGAGATCATCCCAGCTCATCTCGTCTACACCGATGGCAAAGATGCTTTCAAAATGCGGATTCAGACGTTCGCTCAGCAGTTTGCTGAGCAGCAGTTTATTGACAAAGAACGTTGCGGTATGGCCAAAATAAAAAATCAGCGGGTGACGCAGGCTAATCGGCTTGATGAAAAAAGCCTCTTCATGCTTCAGGCATTCAAACAGTTGTTCGTAGGTATCAAAAGTATTTAGAAAATATTCACGCAGGCTATGGCGCGCTGTCTGTTCATCAGTGAAATCAAGTGCAGGCGTAGGCAGCAGCACCGGTTTGGCCGACAGCCATAGACTGCTGGTATCTGTTTTTTCTGTAGCGGGGGATTTGAGGGGAGAATCGAGCTGCATCCGTCAGGCTCCATCGAATAATTTTAACTATTGCTTTGCATTGCAAAAGAATAGATCTGTCTTAAAAATACTCGAAAGAAATCGCCAGATGGGGTGTATTTAGGTAACAAAATGCTGCACTACTTTGAATGCAGCAGATTTAAAAAACAATTAAACAGGCACAGAGGCACTTTGCATAAGCTGAACCAGCGCTTGCGCTGCTTTGGACTGGGTGCGGCCAGGATGCCAGACCATGCCCAGACGTCGGTTCATTTCCAGATTGATATCCAGCTGGTGCAAGTCATGATTGACCAGGGTCTTGGGCAGCACCGACCAGCCCAGACCAATCGATACCAGCATGCGGATTGATTCTAGCGGGTTGTTGCTCATGCTGACTTTCGGTTTAATGCCCTGTTTTTCAAATTCGGCCAGCGTAATCTGCGAAGTATAGGTTTGTGAAGAAGGCAGCAGGCTCGGATAATTCAGCAAATCTTCCAGACACAGGTTTTTTTGCTGCGCCAGTGGATGAAAGGGTGCAACCACAAAGACCAGAGGATCATTCCAGATGGTTACATAATTCAGACGCGCATCGCCCCGCGGTGGCAAGGTTAAAAATGCCAGTTCCAAATCACCGGCAATCACCTGCTCATGTGCCTGCTCGGAATCGACAAAATGTACATCCAGGGTTACTTCCGGATATTCCTGTACATAACGGCGTAAATGGCTCGGCAGATGATGCAGGCCAATATGGTGACTGGTTCCAACTTTCAATTTGCCCTGCACCTGACCCTGTTCATGGCTCAAGGTATAATGAATATCGCCGAGTTCATTCAGCCAGTTTTTCACTTTTGGCAACAGCGAATGCGCAGCATGCGTGGCCTGTACCCCACGTCCGGCCGATTCAAACAGTTTGACCCCAAAGTATTCTTCCAGACTGTGAATACGTTTGGTCACTGCTGGCTGGGTAATAAAAAGCTGATCTGCGGCCAGAGAAATCGAACCGGTTTCCATGACTTTCACGAAGGCTTCAAAGGCTGCCAGATTCATCTTAATCACCTATAAAGAATTTTTATGTGTAAACATATTATTGTTATATTTTAAGAATAAATCAAAGTATAATTGGTTTATCTCCAAGGCATTGTTGCATTACTAAACATTTTCAAAGTATTGCTATTCGCTAGCACAAAAAAAGACCATCTTTATCAGATGGTCTTGCATCAGGAACATCGACAGAAATCTTAGGCGCTAATGTCCTCACTCTGCTGTTCGCTATTGCGCTCCCAGATTTTTTCGTGGAAGAAGAACGCTACTGCCTGTACGGTGGGTTCCAATAAACTTAAGGCAATTGCCATGCTTAAGCTGCCAGTCACCAAATAACCCACAATCATTGCCACAGTAATGTGCATAATGTAATAACTGAAGGTCTTTTTAAACATACGCTGGTTATTGTCTACAAAACGCTGAATATGTGCCATGTCGAAGTTCCTTGAAAATATGAATTGCTGTCTATGCAGAAATAATAATAATTCTCATTTAATTTGTAAAAACGAATATTTTTAATGAAATGATCGGAAAATTAGATGTATCTAAATATAGCGCAGGCATGATTTCATTCAGCTTTTAAAAGATTCCAAAAAGTTTTTTAACTAATAAAAATGATAAATTAGATTTATGTGATTGCAGCGATATAATCAAAATTAGAGAAAGAATTTACCCAGTCCAGTGGAGTACATCGACATGGCAGGCGCAACCCAAACAGCAAAAACATTATATGACAAATTGTGGGATGACCATTTAGTAACGCAACGTGATGATGGTTCTGCCTTATTGTACATCGACCGACATTTATTACATGAAGTAACCTCGCCACAGGCATTTGAAGGCTTACAGCTTGCCGGGCGCAAGCCATGGCGTTTAAGCGCAAATATTGCTACACCGGATCATAACGTACCGACCTCGAAAAACGAGCGTGAGCAGGGCGTTGCCGGGATTGAAGATGAAACCTCGCGCATCCAGGTACAAACCTTGGATGACAACTGCAAGACCTTCAATATTGTTGAATTCGATATTAATGATATCCGTCAGGGCATTGCGCATGTGGTCGGGCCGGAACAAGGCTTGACCTTGCCGGGCATGACCGTGGTCTGTGGTGACTCGCATACTGCGACTCATGGTGCTTTCGGCTGTTTGGCGCATGGGATCGGTACTTCAGAAGTTGAACATGTATTGGCGACCCAATGCCTGGTTCAAAAGAAGATGAAGAACATGCTGGTTCGCGTTGACGGCAAATTAGGTCAGGGCGTGACACCGAAAGATGTGGTGTTAGCCATCATTGGTAAAATCGGTACTGCGGGCGGTACTGGTCATGCGATTGAATTTGGTGGTCAGGTGTTCCGTGACATGTCAATCGAAGGTCGTATGACCGTGTGTAATATGGCGATTGAAGCCGGTGCACGCGTGGGTATGGTTGCTGTTGATGACAAAACCATTGAATATGTCAAAGGCCGTCCTTATGCGCCGACTGCAGAACAGTGGGATCAAGCGGTTGCATATTGGAATAGCTTACATTCTGATACAGATGCACATTTCGATACCGTTGTTGTATTGCAAGGTGAAGAGATCGAGCCGCAAGTGTCTTGGGGAACTTCTCCTGAGATGGTGATTCCAGTATCTCAGGCAGTACCGACTTTGGAACAGGCCAAAGACGATGTACAACGCAATGACTGGAACCGTGCTTATCAATATATGGGCTTGAATGCCGGTCAGGCCTTGGCTGAAATCCAATTAGACCGTGTCTTTATCGGTTCATGCACCAACTCGCGTATTGAAGATATCCGTGCTGCGGCTGATGTGATCAAAGGTCGCAAAGTGGCGGCAAGCATCAAGCAGGCAATGGTGGTTCCGGGTTCTGGTCTGGTCAAGGCGCAGGCAGAAGCTGAAGGCCTGGATAAAGTTTTTGTAGAAGCCGGCTTTGAATGGCGTGAACCGGGTTGTTCAATGTGCCTGGCGATGAATGCCGACAAGTTACAACCGGGCGAGCATTGTGCATCGACGTCTAACCGTAACTTTGAAGGTCGTCAGGGCAATGGCGGTCGTACGCATTTGGTGAGTCCTGCAATGGCAGCCGCTGCGGCGATTGCCGGTCACTTTGTTGACGTACGTTCGTTCTAGTTTAAGTCCTCATCCCGACCTTCTGCCTGAGCCATGACATGGCGCAAGAGAAGGAGTTCCCTCTCCTTGTAGGAGAGGGTTAGGGAGAGGTTGCGGATTCAGTGAGAAATAAACATGAAAAAATATACCGTTGAACAAGGTATCGTTGCACCATTAGACCGTGCCAATGTCGATACCGATTTAATTATTCCAAAACAGTTTTTGAAATCGATCAAACGTACCGGTTTCGGCGAAAACCTGTTTGATGAATTGCGTTATTTGGATGAAGGCTATTTGGGTCAAGACAACTCAAAACGTCCTTTGAACAAAGATTTCGCATTAAATCAACCACGTTATCAAGGTGCGAGCATTTTGATTTCACGTGCCAACTTTGGTTGTGGTTCCAGCCGTGAACATGCGCCATGGGCCCTGGAAGAGTACGGTTTCCGTACCGTGATTGCACCAAGCTATGCCGACATTTTCTATAACAACAGCTTTAAGAATGGCATGTTGCCCGTGATCTTGCCTGAAGAGATTGTGGATCAGTTATTCAAAGAATGCTTTGCAACAGAAGGCTATCAATTAACTATTGATCTGCAAGCGCAAGAAGTACGTACACCAAATGGTGAAAGCTTTAAATTTGAAGTTGACCCATTCCGCAAGCATTGCCTATTAAATGGTCTGGATGATATTGGTTTAACTTTACAGGCGGCGGATGATATTCGTGCCTATGAAGAGAAAACCAAGGCCACTCGCCCGTGGGTATTTGCCGAAATCCAGGGCTAAATCAGCAAAAAATGTCATAGCATGACTGCGATGCCCTTGCTAATATCGGAAGATTATTGGGTTTTTTGATTGGGTAAGACAGACGCTATGGCAAATGATTGGAAACAGTGGCTTGCTTTAAGTACGGTATCGGTGCTGATGACTGCATGTCAAAGTGTCGATACCATGAAACTCAAACATGTCAAAGAAACTGCCGAGAGCAAAAACAATGCCCTGATTTACTGTACAGGGACACCAGATTGCCAGTTCGAGCGCTTGGACCAGAGTATCATTGTCAATGCTGACAATGGCCGTCTCAGTGATGAAGCGCGAAAACAGAAACTGGTACGTTTGCAGGCTAAAAATTTAAGTCAGGCCAATCCGATTTACTTATCGGTGCCGGCAGGACAGCATGAACTGGTGGTGCGCTTTTATCCGATCAGTAAGGATAAAGCAGAAACCTTGCATGTGTTTCACCGCTTTCAGGCCAATAAAACCTATACCTTAAAAATGTTCCGTGACCGTAGTGCGCGTAGCAGCAGTTTATTAAATGTTTCTGCACCTGATCCACTGTGTGTGGACCTGTTGCAAGAGCAAAAAACCATTCGTCGTTTTTGCAAACCCTATAATGTGGTCAATGGCATTGCAGAGTTTGTAGAAAAGAAAATTTAATCTTTGTCAGATTTGAATCTGGCGCTTTAAACGGAAAATCTCATGTCTAAACAAATTTTGATTTTAGCTGGTGATGGCATCGGTCCTGAAATTGTCAAAGCGGCAGAGCAGGTACTGGATCGTGTAAATGAAAAATTTAATCTCGATTTGACATGGGAACAGGGTTTACTTGGTGGTGCGGCAATTGATGCCCACGGTTCGCCATATCCTGAAGTGACCTCTGAACAGGCCAAAAAAGCCGATGCAATTTTACTGGGTGCAGTCGGCGGCCCAAAATGGGATACGATCGAGCGTGCCATCCGTCCTGAACGCGGTCTATTAAAATTACGTAGCGAACTGAACCTGTTTGCCAACTTGCGCCCAGCGATTCTGTATCCGCAACTGGCTGATGCATCAAGCTTGAAAGCTGAAATCGTGGCCGGTCTGGATATCCTGATCGTGCGCGAATTGACAGGTGGTATTTACTTCGGTCAGCCACGTGGTATCCGTGAACTGGAAAACGGTGAAAGACAGGGCTATAACACCGACGTTTATTCAGAATCTGAAATCAAGCGTATCGCGAAAGTGGCTTTTGAAATGGCGAACCTGCGCGGTGGTAAGGTCTGCTCAGTCGATAAAGCCAACGTACTTGAAGTAACTGAACTGTGGAAACAGACAGTGACTGCGTTGAAAGAAGAACAATATCCAGAAATTAACCTGTCACATATGTATGTCGACAATGCTGCAATGCAACTGGTGCGCGCGCCAAAACAGTTTGACGTGATTGTAACCTCGAACTTGTTCGGTGATATCCTGTCTGATGAAGCAGCAATGCTGACCGGTTCAATCGGCATGTTACCATCGGCTTCTCTGGATGAAAATGGTAAAGGCATGTATGAGCCTTGTCATGGTTCAGCACCAGATATCGCCGGTCAAAACCTGGCAAATCCATTGGCAACCATTCTTTCAGTGGCGATGATGTTGCGTTATACCTTCCGTGAAGAAGCTGCTGCCAAAGCAATTGAAGATGCAGTAGGCAATGTTCTGGATCAAGGCTTGCGTACAGCAGATATTATGTCTGAAGGCATGCAGAAAGTCGGTACAGTTGAAATGGGTCAAGCAGTTGTTGCTGCATTGAACTAAGTTTGTTTTAGTTAAAAAAACTGATTAAAAAACGCAGCCTTGGGCTGCGTTTTTTTTATGATAGATGTCTCTGATCCAGGTCTGGTTAACAGGTTCGACCTGTCGTACGCACTGCAGTGGCAATATTATCTTTGAGCAAGAAGGTGATTTTACATTGCAGATTGACGTCATAGCCACCAGAAGGACCCATAGGGACCGGGATGGGTACGGCACCTCCTGCCGCAGGGAACTGTGCTACCGGCAAGGGAATCGTAACAGGGCGCTGTACCACATAGCTTAACTGCTGGGCACTGAGTTCAGGTCCACTGACCTGCTGATAGCCCAGACGTTTTAAATCCAGAGTTTGATCAATCAGCTGGCTGCTTTGCCCAATGAATTGCTGCAAATAGGCTTCACGCTCACTTTGGCTGATGCTGGGGGAATGTGCACAGCCCGCGATTAAAATACTTGCCAAAATGCCCAGCGATAGTGGGAGATAGAAAAACTGCATCATTTCACTCCTGCACAGGAACGACTGATCAATAGTGTAGGCAGGAAGTGTGATTTGTATTGTTGTAATTTGACACGCGGTAAAACCTGGGAATAGGGCTGACACCCAGCCTCAATCCATCAGAAAACTGCATTACAGGGTGGTCGCTTGGCAGGCTCTGCTGCTATAGCGAATGGATTGGACAATGTTATTTTCTAGCTCAAACCGGATTTGGCATTTTATCTCGATGCTATAACCGCTATTTGAGGGCATGGGCATGGGTGCAGCAATCGAAATATGCTGAGTCATGTTGAATGTGGCCATCGGAAGATTGATATCCCGAAAAATAGTCTGGCTGCGAAATGCTGCTGTCTGAACGGGTTGCTGAGCGGTTTTAAATCCCATGGCACCCAGATCAAGCTGGTTACCAAGCTATACTGTATTTTGACCAGCAGATAGGAACTGACTCAGATGATGGTTGCCACCTCTGGTACAGACGATAAGGATGAAGCTGGGGAGTCAGGCCGGGCATTTGATATGCATTGTTTTTATAGATATTGTTTGAATTCAATGAATAGTCGTGAGGGTATAGTTCAGTGTCAAATCATTTTATTATTCAACTAAATGATCAAGTAATAAAAAAGCCACTAAAAGTGGCTTTTGCTTACGCTAAAACTTAGCGTGCACGATAGGTGATACGACCTTTGGTCAAATCATAAGGTGTCATTTCAACCTTCACACTGTCGCCAGTTAAAATACGGATATAGTGTTTACGCATTTTACCAGAGATGTGGGCAATCACTTCGTGACCGTTCTCTAAACGTACACGGAACATAGTATTAGGAAGCGTCTCGGTGACAACGCCTTCGAACTCGATGAGTTCCTCTTTATTGGCCATAGCCTACCTGAATGAATAAATTGGAAAGGCGCAAATTATAGTCAATTTTTTTGCAAAATACAAGGTGAAACGGGCGTTAGACTGATCATCTGTCAGTAAAATAAGCGAACAATCACGATAAACTTTTTAACTAAAAAAATGTCGGTTTCTGTTGTCAGTTTGGTCAATCGCAGTTAATCTAAAATTAATCTTTTTAAGTATAAATGAAGTACATACAAGGAAGGCGTTTGAGTGAGTCAGCTAACGGATGCATCAGTGGTATTGCGTTTAGGCTATCAGGCGATTCGTCGTGCGGGGTTGCCAACAGAAGAACTTTTGACCAAAGCGGGAGTTGCTTTAAATCAGGTCGAGGCCAATGACCGTACGCCGCTGAGTGCCCAGTATGCCTTTTGGGTGGCAGCCGAAGAAGTCAGTAAGGACCCGGATATTGGTTTGCATCTGGGCGAACATCTGCCCCTTTACCGTGGTCAGGTGATTGAACACCTGTTTGTTTCATCTGAAAATTTTGGTGAGGGACTGAAACGTGCCCTGGCCTATCAACGACTGATCAGTGATGCCTTTGCTGCCAAGTTAGTGGTAGAAGATGATCGCTGCTATTTAACCAATGGCGAGCAGCCTTTTGCTGAAAGTCTGGTCAACCGTCATTTTACTGAATGTGCCATGTCGGGTGTATTACGTTTCTTCAAATTTATTACCGAAGGACGTTTTGAGCCGATTTATATTGATTTTAATTTTTCCAAAGGTGCTCCGGACGATGAATACTTCCGGGTTTATGAGTGCCCGGTCAGTCTAGGCCAGAAAGAAACCCGACTGTATTTCGATCCAGGTATTCTGGAATATCCGCTGTGGCAGGCTGAGCCTGAACTGTTGCAATTGCATGAACAGCTGGCCATTGAGAAATTGCAGGAGCTGGCACGTTATGATCTGGTCGGGGAAGTACGTCGTGCGATTGGCTCTACTTTAGAAAGTGGCGAAACTACACTGGAAACTGTAGCAGCCCAGCTGAACATCACCCCACGCCGTTTAAGGACGCAGCTGAGTGAAGCACATACCAGTTTTCAGCAGATTCTTTCGGATTATCGTTGTCGTCTGGCCAAGCGTTTACTGGCCAGTACGAGTGAAAGTGTCGAACGAATTGTCTATCTGACCGGTTTTTCCGAACCAAGTACCTTCTATCGTGCCTTTAAACGCTGGACCAATGAAACGCCGGTGGAATACCGCAAGCGCAAGCAGCGTTAAACGACCTCCCTGAGTCCCTCCTAAAAGGAGGGATTTTTCATTATGGTATTTGCGTAGGTTGTCGTTCCTCCCTTTAGCCAAGGTGAGAAGCATTGCTTCGCAAGAGGAGGGATTCAAAAATCAAGCTTTTAATTCGGCATATTCAGCCAATGTGGCCCCAAAGGTAATTTAGGTAATTCAAACTGGGCCGGATAATCCGCATGAATAAAATACAGGCCATCTGCGGGAGCCGTCACGCCTGCAGCTTTGCGGTCTTCGGCAGCGAAAATAGTATCAATATGATCAGCAGCATACATGCCCTGACCAATTTCCAGGAGACAGCCCATAATATTGCGGACCATATGGTGCAGGAAGCCATCAGCCTGAATGTCCAGCACCAGATATTGACCATGCCGGATCAGACGGCAATGGCTGACATGGCGCACGGGTTGATTGGACTGGCAGGCTGCGGCACGGAAGCTTTCAAAATTATGCGTGCCTTCAAACTTTTTTGCGGCCCGCATCATCTGTTCGACATCGAGGGGGGCATAGACATGGGTGACCTGTTTATGCAGCAATGCCGGGCGTACCGGATGATTGTAGACCACATAGCGATAGCGGCGAGCCTGTGCCTTAAAGCGGGCATGGAAGCTGTGATCCATTTCCTTGATCCACTGGATCGAGATATCTTTGGGTAACTGGCTATTGCAGCCCATCAGCCAGCCACGTTCGGAACGGATGGCATCGGTATCAAAATGTGCCACCATATTGGTGGCATGTACCCCCGCATCGGTACGTCCGGCACCATGTAAGCTAATTGCTTGATCCGCAACTTTGCTCAGCACTTTTTCAATGGTTTCCTGCACACTTGCAACACCCGGCTGTTGAGTCTGCCATCCCCGATAATGCATCCCACAAAACTCAATTCCCACCGCAAAACGCTGCATAATGACCTCAAAACCTTATTGATCGTACCAATGACGATGCCACTGCTCTACAGTGTCGTATTGTAAATACATTTTCAGGGCTTTTGCATACAGATCCGCATGGCCATGACTTTCATTTAACAGAATTTTGCAGTGATTGACCCATTCTGCAATGGCATAGCGCTGATCTGTCGTACCAAAAGGCACTTGTGTGGTCAGCACAGAGATACAGCCTCGCTCATACAGCTGGTCAATAAGTTCAATCACGGCCTGATTGACTGCCAGATTACCGGTGCCAAAACCCTGTAGAAATAAAAAATGTGGGGGGCGGGCCAATATATTGTTCAGGTTATTGACTTGCTGGCTCAGATCAACCGGTTGCATCATGATACTCATGCAGTTAAATGCAGCGGCTTTACCAATGTCTTTGGCTTCAACTGTATAGCAGTGTTGACTGGTTTGTATATTGATATTGGCCTCAAGACCTGAAAACGCATTTAACTCGGTGGTATGCTGTTTCAGTGCAGTCTGGGCATGCAGCAGTTGCTGATGAAAAGCCAGATAGACCCCAGCGGAACAGAGGCTGATAGAATCCAGGGCGAATCTCAGATTATCCAGAGCATCACTAAATTCACGCTGTTCAGTGCCTTGAGCGTTCAATAGCGGATACTGGCTGCCAGTCAGCACCACATGTGCCGAGTTGCCAATAAAGTGTGCCAGTACCGCACTGGCATAACTCAGCGTATCTGTACCATGAATAATCACAAAATGTTTCAGCTGTTGCGATTGCAGTTCTTGAATAAACTGCACCAATTGCAGCCAGTCTGTGGCTGTACAGGCGCTACTGTCTTTAATGCTGGGTGCACGGTGGCATTCAACGAAATACTGGTCTGCGAGTAGCCGTTCCAGTTCTGGAATGAATAAATCCGCAGCCATGGGGGCAAGTGGATCTCCGACACAACCGAAGGTGCCCCCCATATAAATTAATGCAATATTTTTCATCATAAAAAAAGCAGCCAACCTTGGACTGCTTTAGTGTAAATCGAAATCTATTAAGATGCGATTTGATTCAGTAACTGCTCAGCCCGCTGCTGCTGCTCGGCCGTATATTCAGCTTCGCGCTCAGCAATGATTTCACGTGCAGCAGCATAGGCACCGAGCTGGATATATTGCTGGGCAAGATCCAGATTAAGGCTGGCCTCATTGGCATCCAGTAATTCCGGAAACGATTGTACCAGTGGATCATGCTGGTCTGTTGTGCTGTGAACCGGTGTCGCAGGAGTGTCGAAATTGACACCTGTCGCAGCAGGAGCTGTTTCTATATGATCTAATTTAAAGTCCAGATCTGAAGAAAGATTGGTAGATGCCGTCGATTCGGTAATAGGCGTAGCAGCAGAAAGGTTAGACAGATCAAACTCAATGGCTGGTTCTGGAGTTTTTTCAGCGACAGGCGCTGGTGTCTCTATCGAAAATGAGAAATCTAAAGGCTGGATTTCTTCACTAGCAGCAGGTGCTGTTTCTACTGGAGCAGCCTGCTCTAGATCCAGTTTGAAATCTAAAACCGGTGCTGTTTCGGTTGCTGCTGTAGGCGTAGTTTCAAGAACAGTCGATGAGGTCTCCTGAAATTCAAAATCTACAGAAGGCGCAGCAGCTGCCGGAGTTTCTTCGGCTTTTGGTGCAGCTACCGAAGTAGTTGTCGGTTCAAAATTAAATTCAAGCGGCTGAATATCAACTACAGGTTCCGCAGCCGCAACCGGTTTGCTGGGCTGAAAATCCTGCTGCAATTGTTCGAATGCCAATTCATTTGACGGGGCGGGAGCAACAAGGTCAGCAAAAGCATCTGCAGATGAAGCAGTTTCCTGTGCGGGAGCGGTTTTAGGCTGGGCACTTGGGAAATCAATGGTATCTTGAACAGCAGATAAAGATTTTTCGAATTCACGCTGTTTTGCTTCAGCTTTTTCCAGAATATCATCTAAATGTAAAGAACGGATATGGTTGAGCAGCTGTGAAATCGCAAATTCATCTTTTTGTAAGATATGAATATCCAGTAACAGCAGATAAAGTTCATGCTGGGAATTATCCCGATTCAGAGCCTGATTAATCTGTGCTTCGGCTGCAAAAAAATTACGTTCCTGAATCAGGCCTTCAATTTTTTTACGCGTTTCTGCTGACAGTGCAGTTGCAGCCTTTTTCTCGACAACGCTTGATTGAACCACCTTGGTTTTTTGTGGGGTAACTTTGACAGCTGAGCCTGGTTTTTTGGATTTGAGCGTTTTTGTTTTTGCTTTATCCGATTCTTGAGCATCTTGTCGTTTTTTGACCACCACCAAAACGATGATCAATATCACCAATGGAATCACATAAATCAGCATGTTATTACCCCTTGAGGATCGAGTGGGTTCAATGTTCACTCATCCTAAAAATCATCATATGTAACTTTTTAATTAACTGGCTTCTTATCTGCCTGTTGGGCTTTAAGCTGTTGTTGCAGCTGGGCCAGACGAGCATTTAATAATTGAATTCTGTGATCCTTATGATTGAGTGCCAGTTCTAGTTCGGTTACGTTTCTCTGTAATTTAACGGTTTTTTCTCGGGCTGTCATAACTTTTAATGACAATTCCTTCGAGGTTTGATTGTGTTCTGTGTTCTGGTTTGCAGAAAGCTGTCCGGAATCGTGCTGGTTCTCAGCAACCAGACTCATTTCAGCCTGATTCAGACGGTATTTGGTTTTGGCAGCAGGCTGAGAAGCGGTTTGTAGCTGTTTGGCCGCAGTGACCTTGACCGGTGTAGTTGCCGTACTTATCGCACCCAGATTCAGCGCTGCACCTTTACGTAAACGATTGGCATTTCCTCCAATAAAGGCGTGCGCATTGTCCTGCTTGATTTGCTGCATTACATCATTGATCGGACGCTGCTGTTCTGCGGCAATTCGTGAGGCAATTCCCCAGAGTGACTCATTGGACTGAACCACATAAGTCGGTTGAGCTTGAGTTGAGGCGCTTTTGGCTGGTGCCGCTTTTGTGCTGAGCGGAGCTGGAGTCTGCACTGGAGCAGTCGAGTCAGCCGCCAGTCGGGCCTGTTGCTCGGCAAACTTTTTCACCAGTGGATCACTCGAAACAGGTTGAGGTTCAGAACCCGTCTTAGCGGGTTGTTGTATCGGTGCCTTGTTTTTTTCTGAAGCCGTTTGTTCTGCGGGGATCCTGCTCGCTGGCGCATTTGCAGATACAGACTGTGCCGGCTCTGGCTTTACTGTAGCAGCAGGCGAGGATGGAACCAGTTGAGCAGTATAATGTGTTGCATCTGGAGTAGCCGATGTTGCATTTTTAACCGCAGCTTGAGTATTGCTGGTAGCGACAGGATCACTTTTAGCCACAGCAGCGCCAGATTGCACCTGAGCCGCCGGAGTTGATGTCGATATAGCCGGTGCAAGTGCCGCTTTGGGAATTGAACTGCCAGACAAGCTTGGAGGACTCACACGTTGCACGGCCAGTGGTTTTTCCACAACCGGCTGCTTGTTTAACGCTGCTGGAGAGCTGTTGTAATGTGTGCTCACTGGCAGGTTTAACGCAATATCTTTTTCACTGACCACGACCACTGGTGCAAGTGGACGTTCATTCTGCTTTAGACTGGCTTTCAATAAATCGGTTTTCGCTTGCAACGGTGTCCGGATATGTTGCAAGCGTGCAGCATTGCCTTCCTTGATTTTGACAATGATATTCAGTTCCCGATCAGTAATCGGGCGAGAAGAGGTAATGGTAATCACCCCGGTACCATTACTGCTACGACGGGTAAAAAAGTTCAGATGACCAGGCGGTTGATGTGATGCACCCATCGAGAGTAAATCTTCAGGTGAGGCCAGACTGACTTCAATCGGCAGATTCATATCAGATTGCCGAAAGGTCATTTCCGCATACAGTAATTCACCAGGCGCAGACTGGATCTGGACCGGATCTACATTAATCGCATGAATATTCTGTGAAGCAACAATGGCTAAAATGGCAAGTTTTAATTTGTTATATACAGTCATCTTAATCGTGAGCTCAGTCATTATCGCATAGCGAAAATTATAGATTAACGGGATGTTTGTTTTTTGTAAAATACTTACGCAATAGTTACATAAAAAAGCCGATCAATAAAGATCGGCTTCTGGTTTTAGCTCTATCTCGGGATATTAGACATTTTTATAGTCAATCAGGATGCGCAGCATACGGCGTAAGGGTTCAGCCGCACCCCAAAGCAACTGGTCACCTACAGTGAATGCACCCAGGTATTCTTTACCCATGTTGAGTTTGCGCAGACGACCGACAGGTACAGATAAAGTACCGGTAACCGCCACAGGCGTAAGATCAGTCATTGAGGCTTCACGGGTATTCGGAACCACTTTAGACCAGTCGTTGGCATTGCCGATAATGTCTTCGATTTCATCTAAAGGTACGTCTTTACGTAACTTCAAGGTCAATGCCTGAGAGTGGCAGCGCATTGCGCCAATACGGACACAGTGACCATCAATCGGGACGATCTGCTGGTTGCCCAGAATCTTGTTGGTTTCAACCTGACCTTTCCATTCTTCTTTCGACTGGCCGCTTTCCAGCTGCTTGTCGATATATGGAATCAGTGATCCTGCCAAAGGCACACCGAAGTTGCTCGACGGGAAGCCTTCACCACGTTGCAGTTCCGCAATTCTAGAATCGATGTCCAGAATTGGAGAGCGTGGATCATCTAGCAACTCTTTGGTATTGTTATATAAATAACCCATACCACTGATCAGTTCACGCATATTTTGCGCACCGGCACCAGAAGCAGCCTGATAAGTCATAGACGTTGCCCATTCCACCAGATTGTTCTGGAACAGACCGCCAAGACCCATTAACATCAAGGAAACTGTACAGTTACCACCGACAAAAGTTTTGGTGCCTTTGACCAAACTGTCTTTGATCACATGCATGTTCACCGGGTCAAGCACGATGATGGCTTCATCATCCATACGCAAGGTCGATGCAGCATCGATCCAGTAACCTTTCCAGCCTTCCGCTTTCAGTTTCGGAAAAACCTCAGAGGTATAGTCGCCACCTTGACAGGTAATAATGACATCCATCTGCTTCAGACTGTTAATGTCTGATGCATCCATAAGTGCTGGGGCAGTCTTACCGCCAAATGCTGGCGCTTCACCACCGGCATTACTGGTAGAAAAATAGAATGGCTCGAAATGAGCAAAATCATTCTCTTCAACCATACGTTGCATCAGGACGGAACCCACCATCCCGCGCCAACCGACCAGACCTACTTTCATGCCACTTTGCCTCGGTGCGTTAAAAATTCAAAAGGGATTCGAGTGTATCAAAAAGGGACTCAACTGCAAGAGCTACACAATCAAAACATCAATATTCTTGAGAGAAATATCTGCTTTATGATACATACAAAATTGATAACGTTATTTTTCTTTCAGAAAAAATAATAACTTAATGAAGAGCGCGCTTTATGATATGGGTGATCCAAATTGTGGCAATTATTGTCATTTGGTTAAGTTTCTGGTCACTGATCCCACGGGATGAATGGTGGATTAGAGGTGCGGATTTTCCACGCTTACAAATTCTGGTATTGGGGTTTATTGCCTTTGTACTGTTTCTGATTCTGGAACATCCCTGGACTTTCTTTAATCAGCTGATTTTCGTGGCTTTGCTGGCGGCTTTGGCCTATCAATTGAAAATGGTATTGCCTTATACATTTATCTGGAAAAAACAGGTCAAGCAGGTCAAACAGGATCAGCTGGATCCGCAGCGCCAAATTTCCTTGATTGTCTCGAACGTGCTGACCAGCAACAGCAAATACCATCTGCTCATTGAGCAGATCCAGACCCATCAGCCAGATCTGGTGCTCACCCTGGAAACCGATCAGACCTGGCAAAATGAACTGTCGGTGATTGAAAAAGATTATCCGTACCGTGTGCCTGTGCCGCTCGACAATCTGTATGGCATGCACCTGTATAGCAAGCTAGAACTTCGCAATACCCAGGTCAAGTTCATTTTAAGTGACGAGATTCCATCAATTCATACCACGGTGATATTGCGCTCGGGCCAGCCGGTGCAGCTTTACTGCCTGCACCCGAAACCGCCGAGCCCGACCGAGGCCAAAGATTCGACTTTACGTGATGCAGAACTGTTAATTGTCGGGGATCAAATCAAGGATCTAGATGAAAGCTGTATCGTCATGGGGGATCTGAATGACGTGGCCTGGTCTCGTACCACACGGTTGTTTCAGCGCATTAGCGGGCTGCTCGATCCGCGTGTCGGGCGTCATTATGTCAATACCTTTCATGCCGATTATCCTTTTTTCCGCTGGTCGCTCGATCACGTATTTCATAGCACCGATTTTGCCCTAGTTCATATGGAACGTCTGCCGCATGTAGGCTCTGATCATTTTCCGGTGTTTCTGGTTCTACAAACCGGTCGTGTATTCGAGCATATTCAGGAAGAGCTAGAGCAAACCGATCAGGATGAGCAGGAAGCCCAAGAGGCCATAGAAGAGGGGATTCAAAAAGCAGAGCAAGAGGAAAAAATGGTGACAGACGAGATTGCTGTGGCCTATAAAGAAGGCGGCAAAATCTCTTAACTTTTTAAAAGAAAAGTGTAAGAGATTGCTTACAACAGTTTGCGTTTCTTGCGGATGGTCAGCTGTCTGGAATTGACGTACTCTAGCCTTATCAGCACAGGGAGTCGAGAAAGGATATTCTCATAAGGAAGACGAAGCTGAATGAAAACATCATGGATATGATGCTGAAAGGGAAATCACAAAAATAGAACTAATTATAATAGATGAAAGCACAACCTCATTAACCCGGGCTTTACAGGATGTAGAGCCCGGGTTAAATTATTTCCAGTGTCTTTTTTTTAATAATATTTAATTGATTTTTAAAATAATTTTTGAATTTAAAACCGTATTTTAAAGTGCCAGGTTGAAGGATGATTGAGTCATGTATTGCCTGGATTGACGCTTGAGTCGAAGCTTGAACGGTCGCTCTTTCAATCCAGTGCTAAACAGTTTTAGTAAATCTCTTTATAACCTTCAGGACGTGTTTTAAAACGGCGGTGGAACCACATATATTGAGTGGGCGCAATGCGGAGCTGCTGTTCAATAATCAGATTGACGCGAGTGGCATCTTCAACTTCATCATCACTTGGAAAATTCTCGAGTGCGGGTTCAATCAGTACATGGTAGCGTGGATTTTTGATATCGCCATGACGATAGAAATATAACGGAATCGCAGCCGCCTTGGTCATTTTCAGTAAACGACGATGTGCTGTAACCGTCGCTGCTGGCACGCCAAAGAACGGAGCCATCACACCCTGTTTTAAACCATAATCCTGATCCGGACTGTACCAGATGGCATGACCATTTTTCAGATTGCGTACCAGGCCGCGCATATCATCATGATCAATCTGATGGGCATAAATCGTGGCGCGACAACGGTAAATCAGCATGTCCAGAAGCGGATTGTTTTGCGGGCGATAGACCACGTCCGGATCAAAATATTGTGCACACAGATAACCGCCAGCATCCAGCAAGGTCGAATGCGTGCCTAATAACAGCATGCCTTGGCCTGCGGCTTGTGCTTGCTGAATATATTCTAGTCCTTCAATACTGACGCGGCCCTGAAACCATTTCGGGCTATACCAGGCATTTAAAGTCTCAAAAACCCCCAGCATTTGATCGATAAACACCTGACGCGCATTCTCCTGTATCTGCTCGGCAGACCATTCCGGGAAACAGACCTCCAGATTGCGCAAAGTGGTTTCACGGCGCGATGGCAAGTATTTAAACGAAAGATTGCCCAGCAGGTGTGCCAGACGATACTGCACTGCCCAGGGTAAGATCGCCAGAATCATCAGAACAATAATGCCCAACCAGTTGCCCCAGTATCGAGGTAACAGGAATGACCACTGAAATTCACCGGGCTTATATTCTGGCTGAGTACTCATAGAAGGATAGGGGGATAAAAGATTAAGTGCAGTCTAACAGAGAAGATTATTGAAATAAAAAAGCATCTGTACGAATACAGATGCTGGAGTAAATACTTGTGGAATATTTAGCCGTTACTCATATTGTCCAGTTCTTCCCAGCGCTCTAGCTTTTCCAGTAACTGCTCGTCAATATCTGATAAACGCTTAGACAGTTGCATCGCTTTAGCATTGTCTGAAACAAACAGTGAACCATCGGCCAGTTGTGCATTGATTTCAGCCTGTTCTTTTTCCAGCGCTTCCATTTCAGCCGGAAGCTGCTCGAGTGCGCGCTGGTCTTTATAGCTCAGTTTGGCTTTCTTGACAGCCACTGGTGCGGCTTCAGCTTCTGCTTTGGCCATGGCTTTTTTCACGGCACTTTTTTGATCAACCACGGTTTGATCCGGACGCTGTTCAAGATAATCCTGATAGCCACCGACATATTCGTCGATATTGCCTTTACCATCAAAGACCCAGGTCGATGTCACCACGTTATCCATAAAGGCACGGTCATGTGAGATCAACAACAAAGTGCCTTTGTAGCCACCGAGCATTTCTTCCAGTAACTCCAGGGTCACCATATCCAGATCGTTGGTTGGCTCATCCATCACAATCAGGTTCGATGGTTTGAGTAACAGTTTCGCCAGCAAGATACGGTTACGTTCACCACCAGACAAGGCTTTGACCGGGGTGCGGGCACGTTCTGGCGAGAACAGGAAGTCCTGTAAATAGCTATAGATATGACGACGGTTGCCGTTGACATCGACGTGGTCAGAACCTTCAGAAACGTTATCTTTAACCGATTTTTCCAGATCCAGCGCATTACGTAACTGGTCGAAATAGGCCACTTCAAGCTGTGTACCGGTTTTCACTGTACCGCCATGCTCAAGCTCGCCCAGAATGGCTTTAATCAGTGTGGTTTTACCGACACCGTTATCACCGACCAGACCAATACGGTCGCCACGCAAGACCAGTGCCGAGAAATTGTTGATAATCGGTGCATTGTCACCGAATTTGACACTCAGGTTCTCAATCTCAAACACCAGTTTGCCAGAACGGTTGGCATCCTGGGTCGCCATCGCCACTTTACCTTGTTGCGAACGACGTGCCTTAGACTCTTCACGGAGTGCCTTCAGGGCGCGGACACGGCCTTCGTTACGGGTACGACGTGCTTTGATGCCCTGACGGATCCAGACTTCTTCTTCCGCCAGTTTTTTATCAAACAGCGCATTCTGCTTTTCTTCAGCTTCCATTTGCTGGGCTTTCAGATCCAGATAACGTGAATAGTTACCTTCATAACTGCGCAGTTGACCACGATCCAGTTCCACAATACGGGTAGCAATGCTATCGACAAAGGCACGGTCATGCGAAATGAACAGCAGGGTCAGGTTGTTTTGATCAAGCAGGAATTTTTCCAGCCATTCGATACTTTCAACATCCAGATGGTTAGTCGGTTCATCAAGTAATAAAACATCTGGCTGCGTCAGCAAGGCACGTGCCAGCAGCACACGACGCTTACGACCACCGGATAAATCGGCCAGATCCGCATCCGGGTCCAGACCCATTTTGCTTAAAATTGAGTTGACCTTGGTTTCCAGCGCCCAGCCATCCAGCTGGTCCATTTTGTGCTGCAGGTTGCCCATGCGATCACAGGCTTCCATGTCACCCAGTACACAGGCTTCACTGGCTGCATGATAGGCACGCAACACTTCCGAAGCTTCACCAGCACCATCGGCCACGATGTCAGCAACTTTGCCGGAATCCATCGGTACATCTTGGGCCAGCATCGAAATCGTGATGCCATTTTGTAATGAAACTTCACCGGAATCGGGTAGTAAACTTCCTTCGATCAGCTTAAGTAAGGTAGACTTACCCTCACCATTACGGCCAATCAAACACACTCGTTCGCCGCGCTCCAAGTTAAAATTCGCGCCGTTGAGCAGGGCGGGTCCACCAAACGCGAGTTGGACATCCCTAAGGGTAATATAGGCCATAATGTTTCCTGAAATCCCAAATGAGGACTTTAAATGACTAAACAACAAAATCTAAATGATCAGGCGTCATTTTCCGCACCCATTGAAGATTTGCAAGTACGAATTGCATTTTTAGACGATTTAGTTGAACAGTTGAATGATCAGGTGGCCAAACAAACCCTGGAAATTGCTGATCTTAAAAAGCAAATGATGCTGTTATATCAACGTGTTGAGTCTTCAGATCTGTCTGAAGGGGTTGCAGATTTTGATCCGGTTGCGGATCGTCCACCGCATTATTAATTTGCAAGCAATGATTTAAGAAAACCCTTACATAAGTTAAGGGTTTTTTATTGCCACAACTTTTTCAACGATAATTCGATGCCTGTAATCAGCTTTTAGCCGTAATGCTCACGATTTTTGACCAGCTTTTCGCAACAGCAAACAGGTGTGCTTCAGTCAGATTAAAACCGGTCACATCTGCCACAATCTGAATATTCATCAGGAAATTATTTGACCTTTCACTCACTTCCTACTCTAATACTTGCTTTCAGGTACATTTCAGAAGCTTGCCTCATGCATCCAAAAGTTGTTCTACTCGACCTCGAAAATAATTTTCCGACTGCCAAGTTACTGCGTGAAATTGTGGCGCATTATTCCAGCCTGTATCTGTTTAATTGTGCCGGAACATTTGAATTTTCATTAGAAGATTTAACCGAACTTGCCGGCTGGATTAGCAGTGGACAGATCATTATTCTGGATACACCTGAAGCGCCACAGAAAGAATATGAATATGCAGTGATCGTGGGGCAACTGATGGCGCTCCTGGAGCCGGGAACCGAAGTTGAACTGATCTCGGCAATGGACAGCAGCCACATGTTGCAACAGATGCTACAGGCTTCCGATATTGCATGTAGCCTGATTCAGATTCAGCCGGATGACGTCTCCGCTTCGGCAACCCAGGCTAAATTTCAGATTCCGAGTCTGGATGCAATTCGCAACAAACCGGCTTTGCAATTGGTGAAAAAATACTGTGATGCTTTAGGAAAAATGAATGGCAAGCCAAATACTCTTGAAAGCTTGAAAAACTCGGTAGCCAATATTCTGCAAGTGATGCCGGTGAAGGCTCAGCATCTGGTCGGCATGCTGATTAACCTGAAAATTGTCAAGCGTTATGACGAGCAGATCAGCTTCCGCAAAAAAGTCCTGAAGCAATGGCTGCAGCTCGATCTGGAGGAACAGGTCGCGGTGGAAAACCCGAAGCTGGATCAGGTCATTTCCCAGTTAAAGGTAGAAGAAGCGGCCGCCGAAACACCGCAATCTCCGATCCAGTCAGCCCAGCAAGACCTGTTTAAAAACTTTAACCGGATTGATCCGGTACAGCTGGAGGTGGCGCGTAAACTGCGTGAACTTCAGGGCGACAAACCCAAAGATATTTATGAATTACGTGATTTACTGGAACAGCTATTTCCAAAATCGGATATCCGGCTGTTGCTAAAAGAGCTGATCGAGAAAGGTTATATTTACTGGAATGGTCACGAAGTTTTATATAGTCATGAAATGTTCTTGAATTAATTTTATCGTGCAAACTTGCGTTTTATATTGTGCTTATGCAACTCTAATAATAGAACATAAAGGTTGAACTATGGAAAACACTGGAATTTGGGTGGCGGTGGTCATCATCATTTTCGTCCTGGGGTCGATTTTCGGCTTACGTGTCAGCCCGCGAGAAAAAGCACTGGGCATAATGCGTGACAAAGCCCGAAAAATGGGCCTGCATCCACGCTTGGTGGTGGCACCCGACTGGACCAAAATTCCCAAAGCCACTGAAAGTCGTGCCAGTATGGTTGCGTACTACAGTGTACTGATGCCAGAGGCACGTTTACCCTTGATGCGTGCCCGTGTTGTCGAGAATAAACTCGAAATTGTGCAGGGTGATGAGAAATTTAAAGATTTTCCCATTGCATTAAAGGGCATTTATGCTATTGATATGCAGGCCAACTGTGTCGGATTGTATTGGGATGAACATGCTGATTTAAGAGCAGCCCAACTCGACGATATCAAAGCACTATTACATGCTTTGGCTGAACTTTAATTTAGAAATAAACAGGATTAACGGTTAATTATGGCGAACGCTCCTCGGTCCACATCAAAAAGCAGCACAGCGAAGTCTCCCGACGCTGGAAGTAAGCGTGCCTTAGTGATTGTGGAGTCGCCTGCAAAAGCGAAAACAATCAATAAGTACCTTGGTCCAAACTACATCGTAAAAT
Source organism: Acinetobacter sp. KH_038 (assembly GCF_057839405.1). Lineage (NCBI taxonomy): Bacteria > Pseudomonadati > Pseudomonadota > Gammaproteobacteria > Moraxellales > Moraxellaceae > Acinetobacter > Acinetobacter sp. KH_038. Next base: position 390,171 of record NZ_CM174489.1, read on the forward strand.
CATCAGTCGGTCATGTCCGTGACTTGCCCACAGGCGGCTCTGCCAAATCGACAGAGAAAAAGCCGGTAACACGCACCAAACTGACAGATGAACAGAAAGCTGAAAAATCGCAACTGGCGCTGATTAACCGCATGGGTGTCGATCCGGAACATGACTGGAAAGCCAAATACGAAGTGCTGCCCGGCAAAGAACATGTGGTTGCTGAACTGAAAAAACTGGCATCGCAAGTCGATGAAGTCTATCTGGCAACGGATATGGACAGGGAAGGGGAAGCGATTGCCTGGCATTTAAAAGAAGTGATTGGCGGCGATGAGTCACGTTATCAGCGTGTGGTCTTCAACGAAATTACCAAAAATGCCATTCAGGAAGCCTTTAAGCATCCTTCACGTCTGGACACCAATAAAGTCAATGCCCAGCAGGCACGCCGTTTCCTGGACCGCGTGGTCGGTTTCATGATCTCACCACTCTTGTGGGAAAAGATTGCCCGTGGTCTGTCCGCCGGTCGTGTACAGTCAGTTGCAGTGAAGCTGGTGGTTGAACGCGAACGTGAAATTCGGGCCTTTATTCCTGAAGAATACTGGCAGGTGTTTGCCGATACCAAATCGAAAAAAGATGACATCCGTCTGGAAGCGGTCAAGCAAAATGGCAAGACTTTAAAGCTTCGTAATAAAGACGAAACTGATGCACTTTTAAACCTGATTAAAGATGCGGATTATACCGTTTCTGCCCGTGAAGATAAGCCAACCAAGGTCAATCCAAGCGCACCATATATCACATCGACCTTGCAACAGGCGGCCAGTACCCGTCTCGGTTTTTCTGTGAAGAAAACCATGATGCTGGCACAGCGCCTGTATGAAGCCGGTTTCATTACCTATATGCGTACCGATTCGACCTTCTTGAGTGATGATGCGGTAAGCATGGTGCGTGGCCATATCGAATCAGAATTCGGTGAAAAGTATCTACCGGCCAAACCTAACCGTTATGGCAATAAAGCCGGCGCTCAAGAAGCACATGAGGCGATCCGTCCATCAACCGTGGGTCTCAAAGGTGACAGTCTGGTCGGTGTGGAACGTGATGCACAGCGTCTTTATGACCTGATCTGGCGCCAGTTTGTGGCCTGTCAGATGACACCGGCTGAATACCTGTCTTCAACGATTTTAGTCAATGCCAATGGCGTAGAACTGAAAGCCAAAGGCCGGACCCTGGTCTTTGATGGTTTTACCCGTGTACGTGGTGCCAACAAGGCCGATGACGATATCCTGTTGCCAGCAGTGAAAGTCGGTGAAATCCTGAAACTGGAGAAGCTTGACCCATCGCAACATTTCACCAAGCCCCCAGCTCGTTTTACCGAAGCCTCACTGGTCAAAGAACTTGAGAAAAAAGGCATTGGCCGTCCATCGACTTATGCTGCGATTATCTCGACCATTCAGGATCGTGGTTATGTGAAACTGGATAACCGTCGTCTCTTTGCCGAGAAGATGGGTGAAATTGTCACCGACCGTCTCGATGAAAACTTCAACAACCTGATGAATTACGCTTTTACCGCTGATCTGGAAGGACAGCTGGATAAGGTGGCAGATGGTGAACGCAACTGGAAAGAGCTGTTAGACAGCTTCTACGGCGATTTCAAGCAACGTTTGACTACAGCGCAAGGCGAGAACGGTATGCGCCGTAACCAGCCTGTGGAAGTGGATGCGGTACATTGTAAAGAATGTGAGCGTCCAATGCAGATTCGTACTGGAACCACAGGTGTATTCCTGGGCTGTTCTGGTTATAACCTGCCACCGAAAGAACGTTGTAAGGGAACCTTGAACCTGACTCCAGTCGAATCTCTGGCGGCACTGTCGGATGATGATGCGGCAGAAACCGCTGACCTGATGTCGAAAAAACGTTGTCCGGTATGTGAAACTGCCATGGACAGCTATGTCATTGATGGTGGTCGCAAGCTGCATATTTGTGGAAATAACCCGGACTGTAATGGTTTTGAACTTGAAGAAGGCGAGTTCAAGATCAAAGGCTATGACGGCCCAACCATTCCATGCGACAAATGTGATGGCGAAATGCAGCTCAAGACCGGACGTTTTGGTCCGTACTTTGCCTGCAACAGCTGTGACAATACCCGTAAAGTGTTAAAGAGCGGTCAGCCGGCACCTCCTCGTGTTGATCCGATCAAGATGGAACATCTGCGTTCGACCAAGCATGACGACTTCTTTGTGCTTCGTGATGGCGCGGCCGGCCTGTTCCTGGCGGCCAGCAAATTCCCGAAAGTGCGTGAAACACGGGCACCGAAAGTTGCCGAGATTCGTTCTGTAGCTGAACAGCTGGATCCGAAATATCAGTTTATTTTGCAAGCCCCTGATACGGATCCGGAAGGTAACCCGACTTTGGTGAAATTCAGCCGCAAGAACCAGTCGCAATATATTGGTTCGGAAAATGCGGAAGGTAAGCAAACCAAATGGTCTCTGGTTTACCAGGATGGAAAATGGGTTGAAGCCTAAATAACATTTAAGATTCAAAAAAAATGCTGACGAAAGTCGGCATTTTTTATTTATGATGTGTCGATATTTTAAAAATAATAAACAAGGTTGATTGGGGATATGTGGAAAAAAGTTCGGATTCTGATTTTATTAATCATCTTGTTGATCGTTGCAGTCAATGCCTATCGTGACCAAAACCAGGATTGGTCCAGACCGGTGATGGTGTTGTTGCATCCCATCAATGCAGATGGTTTACCGACCACACAGCAATATATCCAGCAACTGTCGATTCAGGATCTAGAAACTGCGAGAGACTTTTTGCAAAAATCAGCACAGCAATACCGGAATCAACCCACTTATTTTTATTTTTATTTGGGTCGTGAGTTAAAGGTGTTACCGCCTAAGGTTCCTGAGCAGGCCTCAATTCTTGATACTGTTTTATGGAGTTTGAAATTCCGCTTTTATGCCTGGAAACAGCAACAGGGTTCAGATCCTTCAGCCAGTCTGACTTTATTTTTAAATTATTATGACCCGGCACAGACCCGGCAATTAAAACACTCCACCGCCTTGCAAAAAGGCCGGATTGGTTCAGTGAATTTGTTTGCTTCTCAAAAACAGTCTGAACAAAATAAAATTGTTTTGGTGCATGAATTGCTGCATGCCTTCGGTGCCAGTGATAAATATGATCTGGCGACAGGTCAGCCGATTTATCCAGCAGGTTATGCATTTCCAGACCAGCAACCCTTGTTCCCACAAGCCAAGGCAGAGCTAATGGCCGGACATATTCCGCTGTCTGAAAGCACGAGTAAAATGCCCGGATCTCTGGATCAGACCCTGATTAATGAGATCACGGCAATTGAACTGGGCTGGAAATAAAAGCCTTGTAGATTCTGCCGGATTTAACCAGAATCCAGCCCTTATTTAGAGATAAAAATCATCCTATGCCACTTACTTTTGTGCTTGCCCCCGATTCCTTTAAAGAAAGTATGAGTGCTGCACAGGCCTGTCAGGCAATGCAGCGTGGCATACAGAAGGTATTGCCTGATGCTTTATGTATTCACGTGCCTATGGCCGATGGGGGCGAAGGTACGGTCGATGCGCTGATTTCAAGTTCCAAAGGACATTACATCCGCTGTGAAGTAATGGGACCATTAGCGGGTCAACGCATCCAGACGTATTTCGGTTTAATTGATGCAGGAAAAACCGCAATCATTGAAATGGCCAAAGCCAATGGCATAGAGCTGCTGGAACCTGCAAGGCGTAATCCTCTGCTGACCTCCACCTATGGCACAGGGGAAATGATCAGATCTGCACTCGATTTAGGGGTCAGTAAAATCATCATTGGGCTGGGAGGCAGTGTCACCAATGATGCCGGTGCGGGAATGGCACAGGCCTTAGGCGCCAGGTTTCTAGACAAGAATCATCAGCAGGTTGGCTTGGGTGGTGGACAGCTAAACCAAATTCAGAGCATTGAGCTGTCGGAGCTGGATCAGCGTCTAAAACAGGTAGAAATCTGGATTGCCAGTGATGTGAATAATCCGCTCTGCGGTGAGCATGGCGCTTCTTATGTATTTGGCCCACAAAAAGGTGCAACACCGGAAATGCTCAAGCAACTGGATCAGAACCTCAGTCATTTTGCCGATCTGGTTGCGCGGCAGATCGGCCGTGAGCATCGTCATATTGCGGGAGCAGGGGCAGCCGGCGGACTCGGTTTTGCCCTGATGGCATTCACAGCGGCTTCTATTCGATCAGGCGTAGAACTGATGATTGAGCAGCTTGAATTGGCTGAGAAAATAGCCCAAGCCGATTATGTCCTGACTGGTGAAGGTAAAATTGACCATCAGACTAAATTGGGTAAAACCCCGTTTGGGGTTGTGCAAGTGGCGCAGAGATTCAATAAACCGGTGCTTGCATTTGCTGGACTGGTGGGTGATGGGATTGAGTCACTATATGAGTCTGGATTTAGCCAAATTGTTGGGATTAATCCACCGGGTTGTGGTCTGGAAGAAGCCTTAAAAAATGCAGAAGTGAATCTGGAAAAAACAGTGTCCGAAACTATTAAAAATATGGGGGAACAGCGTATTTAGTTTTTTACAAGATCGTCATTGCTGCACAAGCTTTAGATCATCGCAGATAATAAGGTATAAGCAGATCTTATTTTCATAGATGAGAAGCACTGCTTCGCAAGATAACAAAAATCCTTTGCCAGATTGAGGATATCTCTCTATACCCCAATCCATGCCGTCAACCCTATAACAGCAAGCGATAAAATTTGGTGCTGTTTCAGGGCGGATGAAAAACCGTAATTATAAGAGCGATCTGTTAAACTACAACTGTCCACAAAACGATGAGTGAAAATGAGTTTAGCCAACCTGATTGATGAATTAAATCCCCAACAAAAGCAAGCAGCGACCACAGAGACAAAACATAGTCTGGTGCTGGCCGGGGCAGGTTGTGGCAAAACCAAGACCATCGTGGCGCGTGCAGCTTACCTGATTGAGCAGGGCGTACCTGCCAACCAGATTCAGATTCTGACCTTTACCCGCCGTGCAGCCAGTGAAATTGTGGCGCGGGTGGAATTGGCACTGGGTGAGCAGGCCAAAGGCCTGCGAGCCTCGACTTTTCATACTTTCTGCATGTACTTATTGCGCCGTATTCCAAAAGCCTTTGGTCTGGAGCAGTTCTCGATTATTGACCGCGATGATCAGCTGATGATGTTCAGGCTGATTCGTGGCCGTGATGACAAGAAAAATCCCAATCATCTGCCGAAACCACAGGAGCTCTGCGATTTATACTCCTTTGCACGCAATACCCGGCAGAAGCTGAGTCTGGCATTGGAAAAGCAGATGCCGGAATATCTGGCGCTGAAAGATCAAATTGCCGAGATCATGAAGGAATATGAAGCACGCAAACAGGCGCGCAGTTTTCTGGATTATGACGATATTCTGGCGGTAGTGGCGACAGCCTTGGCACAGTCCGAAGGTCTGGTCGATTATGTCGCTTCCATTTGCCGGCATATGCTGGTCGATGAAATGCAGGATACCAATCCACTGCAATGGGCCTTGCTGGAGCCGCTGAAAGACCGGATTAGCCTGTTTTGTGTCGGCGATGATGCCCAGTCGATTTATGGTTTCCGTGGTGCAGACTTTGAAAATATTCACCATTTCAAAGAACGGGTGCCAGATGCACAAATTTTCAAACTGGAAAAAAATTACCGTTCTACCCAGGAAATTCTGGACCTGTCCAACTGGCTGCTGGATCAGTCGGAAATCAAGTATGACAAACGTCTGGAAGCTTATCGTGGCGAAGGCGTCAAGCCGCGCATGCATGTTTTCCCGAACGAGTTTGATGAAGCCAAATGGATCGCGATTGATATTAAAGAGCGGCATTATTTGCAAGGCAGCAAATGGGGCGAGCATATGGTGCTGGTGCGTTCCAGTTTCGCCGCACGGCATATTGAGGCCGCCTGTATCGCAGCCAATGTACCGTATCGCTTTATTGGCGGCATGAAACTGCTGGAAACTGCCCATGTCAAAGATTTGCTCAGCATGCTGCGGGTGGTGGCCAATCCGCTGGATGATATTGCCTGGATGCGTTTCTTGACCTTGTGGAATGGCGTGGGTGATGTCGGTGCCAGCAAGCTGGCGCAACAAATTTTGCTGGAACCTGAAATGGAGCAGATTGCCAATAAACTGGAGCAGTTTGGCAAGATACCGCTCGAAACCATTCTGATCATGAAACAGATGAGTGTGCTAAAAGATGAGGTAAAAGCCTGTGTCAGTCTTGCGGTGCAGGCGATTGAGGAACAACTGGCAGAAAACTATAAAAAGGACTGGCCACGTCGCCAAAGTGATTTTGAACTGGTAAAACAACTGGCTTCCAAACATTCCCAGCTCAGTGAATTTTTAGAGGAATATGTGCTCGATCCGGTATCGATCTCGGAAATTGAACGTCAGTCAGATACGGATGTAGTGACCCTCATCACCATCCATTCGGCCAAAGGTACCGAACAGAATGTCTGTTATGTGGCCAATGTCACGCCGGGGAATTATCCGCATGCACGAGCGCAAGGTGACTTTGATGATGTCGAAGAAGAGCGCCGTGTGCTCTATGTGGCCCTGACCCGGGCCAAAAACGAGTTAATTCTGACCAAACAGAACCTGAATCACTGGGCGCGGGAAACCGTGGATGAGCAGGGGCGTAAAGTCGAAAGTTATTTCCTGAATGATCTCACCCGGCATTTATGTACCACGGAAACCCATTACAAAACCCGGCAGCAAACAGTGAAAAGTGCCTTAATTGAACGTCAATCGATTAATTTAGATTTTGGCATTGATCTCGATTAAACTATAGCAAAGTTGTTGCATACAAAAAGTAGAGTAGGCGCGTGCTTTTTGATATTTTTTGCCTATCTTCTTAAGGTTATCAGATGAAAATTTTAGTTCGTAATTTAGAACGTACCGTCACCGAAGCCGAGTTGCTGAAGTTGTTCCAGGAATATGGCACAGTGAATACCTGTAGCTTGGTACTTGATGCGGCAACCGGAAAATCAAAAGGCTTTGCCTTTGTGGAAATGCCGCATGCGCGTGAAGCCATCAAAGCCATCAAAGGCCTGAATACTTTACGCTTGCACGGACATGGAATCCGGGTAAAACAAGCAGAAGACAAGCCTGAGGCTTAAACTGTAAAAGGAGCACTTGATAGGCTCCTTTTTTATGGCTGTCATTTAGGATATTGCAATTTGCTCAGTGAGCTTTATGCTCTGAATCCGGATCCCGATCAATGCAGTCTCAACATCTTTTGATTGCGAAATGCAGACGAACCTTTTACTTTATAACAGCCAGAATTTGTTTTAAACCTTAGGAAATCTCGATGACCCGTGTTGCTCGCTATCATGCGGACCGTACCAATCAAAAACTGTATTTTGCCCGCCTTGCCTGTCAGCAGGCAGAGCAAACCGAGCATGTGCAACAGGCCCAGGCACAACGTGAGGCGACTGTGTTTCACCTGCATGGCGCTTTGTTAGCATTTTTGCAGGAGCTAGTGCGTTATTATCGTTTGAATGATTCCAATCCGACCTTAAAGTCGATTGAAGAACTGATGGCCGCCAAAGGTCAGGTATCACCTGAAGTGACTGTACTACAGCACCTCTCCCAGAATGGTTTCATTGCTGAACTGAAACGTGCCTACCGTCTGTGTCAATATGCACCAGAACCGAGTACACCGGAACCTGAAGACGAAACCTCCTCAAATCTCATCATTAAAGTCACACAGTCTCCACAAGCATGGTTACCTGACCCTGCTATATTAAGAGAGTGGCATCGTGACTTGACGCAATTAATTGATGGTTTTCGTAATGAGATGATTGAATTTTAATCGGATCGGCCGTACTTGAAATTATAATTTTTAACCCTATATCAATTACTCTAATGATGCAAAGTGCATTCGGCTCTTTGCCACCATGTTGAACATGGAGGATATATGTCTATAGAACAGTTGAAAGACTTATTTGGTAATCAAGACGCGATTTTAGAACTCGTTCAACTTGAAGGTGGCGCGTTGGCTTTACGCAATGCAGGTTCGCACAAACAGCCTTTGGTCATGATTCAGTTTAATGACGAGGTCAAGGCTCTACTCGGAGAGCAGACCCCTGTGATTGCGCAGCAGATGATTCAGGCAGCCCTGTATGGCTTGCTGGAACAGCAGGTCAATGAATGGCAGGCTGAAGTTGTGGATGAAGAGCCAAAGTATATGAGTTAATGATTAAAACTGATTTAAAAGCACACGACTCGTGTGCTTTTTTGTTTTTATGGGCTAAGCCGAGGATAAGTATTTATAAATATTTTTCTCCTGAAAAACAGCGAAGACTGAATTTTTTAAATGTGAATTTTGCATCGACCTCAACGCTTTAAAAGACATCGCTACAGGGGCATACAGATAAAAAAAGTTGCCACATTGGGCAACTTTTTTTTATCTGGAGAGCTTAATGAGAAGGCGTATGCTGATGCGCAATCTCGATCTGGTTTAAAATATGATTACTCATATTCTTGGCCATTTCTTCCTTGGCATAATATACCGCACCGACATTATCGCGACGAATGGCTTCAGCTTCTTCCTTGCTTTCTGCACAGACCAGTACCTGAATTTGTGGGTTCAGCATTTTGGCGATATCTACAATTTTATGAATATCAATAATATCCATGGGAGAAATCACCAGTAAGCGTGCATGCTGAATGTGGGCCTGAATCAGCACCCCGGCTTCAGTTGCAGCACCTGAAACAGCCGCAATGCCTTTTTCACGCAGATTTTCCACGATGTCACGGTTTTCCTCTGCAATCACTACCTTGATGTTTTCTTGCATCAATGAGCGAGTAATGCGGCGACCGACCTCACCATGACCAATAATCACCACCTGATCGCGTAAATAATCCTGTGAAACTTCATCGGGTAACATGGCCAGAGGGTCGCCACTGCGTTCCAGTAAGCGAGCCAGGGTCGAGCGCTCCCGAATCCATTTCTGTGCCGGTTCAATTGCGGAAAAGATAAAGGAGTTGAGGGTAATCGAAATCAGGGCACCAGCCAGAATCAGGTTCTGAGCTTCCAGTGACAGCAAATTCAATGAAACACCGAGTGCCGCCAAAATAAAGGAAAATTCACCGATCTGTGCCAGCGAAGCGCCAACAGTCAGGGCAGTATTGATTGGATAGCGGAAGAACAGCACCAGTGCCATGGCGGCAATGGTTTTACCAATCATGATAATCCCGACTACGGCCAGCACATGTAGCGGCTGTTCCAGTAGAATGCGCGGATCGAACAGCATACCGACTGCAACAAAGAACAGAATCGAGAAAATTTCCCGCAGCGGCAAGGTTTCCTGTTCGGCCCGATGACTGAAATCAGATTCTTTTACCACCATACCGGCAAAGAAGGCCCCCAATGCCATGGAAACCCCGAAAACTTTGTAAGCACCAAAGGCAATCGAGACTGCAGCGGCCACTACCGTTAGGGTAAACAGTTCACGCGAACCGAGACGTGCCACTACCTGTATGATCATTGGAACCAGACGTTTGCCAATGATCAGCATGAAGGCAATAAAGCCGGCCACTTTGAGCAGGGTAATGCCTAGGGTAGCCCAGATATTCTCATCACCTGCGCCTTCAAGTGCCTGTCCGCCTAAAAGTACTGCAGTCGCAGGCAATAATACCAAAGCCAGTACCATCACCAGATCTTCGACCAGCAGCCAGCCCACGGCAATCCGGCCATTAATTGAATCGAGCAGACCACGATCGCCGAGTGCTTTGAGTAGAACTACAGTACTGGCACAGGACAGACTTAAGCCAAACACCAGCGCTGAACCAAAGCTCCAGCCCCAGAGCATCGAGACACCAACCCCGAGCAGGGTCGCGACTGCAATCTGCAAGATCGCACCCGGTAATGCAATCCGGCGTACCTGCATCAGATCGTTGAGTGAAAAATGCATCCCGACACCAAACATCAGGAACATGACCCCCAGCTCTGCCAGCTGGTTGGCCAGATGAATGTCGCCGACCACGCCGGGCGTATTGGGACTAATCAGGATGCCAGCAATCAGATAGCCAATGAGTGGAGGGAGGCGCAGACGTGCAGCAATATAGCCAAAAACCAAAGCCAAACCAAAACCAACAGCCAGTAAGATAATGAGCTCTACATCATGTGGCACTAAATACTCCTTTAGCCAGGTTTATTGGGAAATAAGCACAAAAAGTGCCAAAACATGCAGAAAGTTTATCAAGCCGGATAAAAAAAGTGCAAAAAAAACGACCTGAAAAGGCCGTTTTTTTAAAGAAACCAAAATTATTTGATTTTAGCTTCTTTGAAGATTACGTGTTGACGGATTTTTGGATCAAATTTTTTGATTTCCATTTTTTCCGGCATAGTACGTTTGTTCTTAGTCGTGGTATAGAAATAACCTGTACCAGCTGAAGAAACTAAGCGAATTTTATCACGCATGGTTCAGACTCCTTAGATCTTTTGACCTTGAGCACGTAGGTCAGCAACAACCTTTTCAATGCCCAATTTGTCGATAATACGCATACCTTTAGTGGTTAAACGAAGACGTACAAAACGTTTTTCGCTTTCTAACCAGAAACGGTGGTGGTGCAGGTTCGGCTCGAACCGGCGCTTAGTTTTGTTGTTGGCGTGTGAGACGTTGTTACCAACGACTGGACGCTTGCCGGTAACTTGGCAAACCTTAGACATGGTGTAACTCCATTGATTTAGCCAACAGCAAATCTGTATGGCCAGTCAAAAATAAACGGATTGAAATCATTCAAGGGGCGTTTTATATCAAAAATGCGCTTAAAAGACAAGCGATTTTCGTCAAAACGCAGCACGAGCCATATCGATAGCTCATGCCTTGATCATTTAACGGAGCAGTGTCTTCGAAATCAGCTTGTGAATCGGCTTATTGAACGGTGGCAGAATGTATTTCAAGCTATACAGCTTTGGATTCGACATTACCGAGCGTTCATGCGACAAACTGAAGAAGCCTTCTGGTCCGTGATATTTCCCCATACCTGATGCACCGACACCCCCAAATGGTAGATCGTCTTGTGCAACATGGGTCAATACCGTATTTTGCCCAAAATGCCCTGAATGGGTACGCTGTGCGACATAATCGGCACGCGCCTGATCAAAGTCGAAGTAGTATAAAGCAAGTGGACGTGGACGGCTATTAATAAAGTCGATGACATCGTCAATTTGATCATATTCCATGATCGGTAGCAGTGGACCAAAGATCTCATGCTGCATGATCTGCATGTCTGGCGTGATATTGGTCAGGATGGTCGGTGCAATTTTGCGCAGGTCTGCCGGTGATTCATGACGCGGATTGATTTCAATGACATGCGCACCTTGTTCGCGTGCATCATCCAGATAACCTTGCAGACGATTGTACTGTTTATCATTCACAATCGAGGTGTAATCCTGATTATGGGTGATATCCGGGTACATGCTTTCTACGCAGGCTTTGAAATGATCAATAAATTCAGCAGTCTTGCCACGTGGCAGGAACATATAGTCCGGCGCAACACAGGTCTGACCGGCATTCCAGAGTTTACCCACCGCAATTCGCTGCGCCACATCACGTAGATCAATCGATGGATGTACCAGGACTGGAGACTTGCCCCCGAGTTCCAGAATTACCGGCACCAGATTTTCGGCTGCGGCTGCCATCACGGTTTTGCCCACAGCTGTTGAACCGGTAAAAATCATCTTGTCGAAAGGCAGGCGACAGAAGGCATCCGAGATCACACCGCCGCCATTGACTACCGCCACCAGTTCTTTGGGAAACGCTTCAGCCAGGGCTTTTTCCAGGACTTCCCCAAATGCCGCTGAGGCGCTGGAAATCTTGATCATGGCATGGTTACCCGCAGCCAGGGCACAGATCAGGGGGCCAACCGACAGCAACAGCGGGTAGTTCCAGGGTGCAATAATCCCAATCACGCCCAAAGGCTGGTATTGTACCCAGGCTTTAGCCGGCTGATGAATGATGCCGACATGACGCTTGGACGGTTTCATCCAGCGAGTCAGGTTTTTGCTATAATACTTGATGTGTTCCAGACAGGTGAGCAGTTCACCAATTTTGGTTTCCCCAATCGAGCGGTTACCATAATCCTGATTAATTGCCTCGGCAAATTGATCTTGATACTTAACTAAGATACGCTTAAGTCGAGCTAAACGGTCGATACGTTCCTTTGCTGTGGGCAAAGGATAGTTTAAATAAGCATGTTTTTGTTGCGCCAAGACTTCATTGAGGTATTGGCTATCAAAAAAATGTGGTGTCATTGATATTGTTTTTGTGTGACTGTTCATGCCGCACTACCATTATTCAAAATCGATTAATCAATTTTTAGAGCAAATACTCTAATTAGTCAAGTGACTTTGTGTGTTAGCCTGCTAATGCACGAACTGAATGGTTATTTTAGGATGTCCCAAACCAAAACCTTAAAAACTAAAGAGCGTATCTTGCAGCTCAGTTTGCAGCTGTTTAATGAACGTGGCGAACGCTCTGTGACCACCAATCATATTGCGGCCGAACTCGGGATGAGCCCTGGTAACCTGTATTATCATTTCCGCAATAAGAACGAAATTATTAAAGAACTGATGGAAGAGTACCAGCAGCAAACCCTGGACATGCTGGCGCTGCCAGATGATCGTGCCCTGGATGCCAATGACAAGATTCATTATTTTCAGGTGCTGAGCAGCCAGTTGTGGGCTTATCGCTTCCTGCATCGTGATGTCTATCATCTGGTCGAAAATAACGAAGATTTTCGCAAGATGTATCCACGCTTTGCTGGTCAGGTGATGCAGCAGGGCCAGAAAATCTATAAGGCCTTTGTCAATGCTGGCCTGATGGAAATGACTGATTCAGAAATCGAAGCACTGATCATTAACCTGTGGATTGTGCTGACCAACTGGACCAACTTCCTGTATATGTCGGGCCATCTGACCGATTCCAATACACTGGAAGAAAAATGGGTCTGGCAGGCATTGCGCCAAATGGTGTTCCTGGAAGGGGCCTATTTACGCGGTGAGAGTCGTCAGACTTATGAAGGTCTGTTGAATAGTCTGGGCTCTTCGGAACTTTTTGCCAGCCTGTCATCTGTAAAAACCACAGAAGTCGAGTCGCCTATTCAGAATAGTTCAGAAACGCGCTAGAATACCCGGCTTATTTTTTAATTTAACTAATTAGTGACTTAAACCAACATGAATATGACGACTGCTAACACCGCACGTTTATTGATTACTTGTGAAGACAAGCCGGGCATCGTGCAGGCTGTTTCGAGCTTCCTGTATCATCAAGGTGCCAATATTACTGCGCTTGACCAATATGCGACAGCAGCGCAGGGCGGACGTTACTTCATGCGCGTTGAATTTGAACTGGATCATCTGCAAAGCCGCAAAGAAAGTATTATCCAGACTTTTGCGGTAAATGTTGCCGAGCGTTATGGCATGCAATGGCGTTTGGCCCTGGTCAGCGATGTGAAAAAAGTCGGTATTCTGGTGTCTAAGGTCGATCATGCCTTGCTTGAGCTGTTATGGCGTCATGCACGTGGTGGCCTGCCATGCGAAATTACCAAGGTAGTGTCGAATCACGAGACGTTGCGCGAAGCGGTTGAAAACTTCGGGATTCCATTTGAAGTGGTGCCGGTGACCAAAGACAACAAGCCTGAAGCGTATGCAGAAATTGACCAGTTAATGCAGGGCAATGACCTGCTGGTACTGGCGCGTTATATGCAGATTCTGGATGAGGAGTTTGTCAGCAAGTGGGAAATGAAAGTGATCAACATTCACCATTCGTTCCTGCCAGCATTTGTCGGCGCCAATCCGTATAAGCAGGCCTATGAAAAAGGTGTCAAGCTGATTGGTGCGACTGCGCACTATGTAACTGCCGACCTGGATCAGGGTCCGATCATCGAGCAGGACGTAGAACGGGTTAACCATGATTTTACTGTTGAACAGTTACGTGAACTGGGTCAGGACGTAGAACGTAATGTACTGGCACGTGCGGTTAAATGGCATCTGGAAGACCGTATTATTGTCGATGGCAATAAAACCGTGGTTTTCCAATAATCCTTGCATCCCCATTTAAAAAGGCATACTTTTAGTGTGCCTTTTTTTGTTTTGATGCAAAAAAAGTCAGTGAAAGACCGGATTAGTAGTTGCAAATGAAAACACTTCTCATTTATTATTGGCGTACTTTAATTGTGCTAACCGATGAGCTTGATTGTTTGTTTCACATCATCTCCTCAAGGTAATAGATTTAATGAGTCAAGTTGCTGCTCCCATGACACCTCCACCGCCCAACAAGATGAAAAAGAAAGTCATCTCGATTTTGGCAGCTGTGTTCGTCGGACATGTGGGTTTATTGTGGGCCGTGAGCCAGATGCCAGCACCACAGCTCAAGCCTGTAGAAAAAGAACCGCTCAAAGTACGCTTTGTGAAACTGCAGGAAGCACCGAAACCGTTACCGCCAAAGCCGAAGGCCGAGCCACAAAAAGAGCCGCCTAAGCCCAAAGAAGTCAAAATTGTAGAGAAGCCGCTGCCACCGCCACCAAAAAAAGTTGAAAAAATAGAACAGGTGAAAAAGGCAGAGACTCCAAAAGTAGTACAAGCGCCCCCAGTTGAAGCCAAACCCACCCCAAGTCCGGTGGTCCCGACAGTTGTAACCGAAACTAAAGTAAAACCGGCACCGGCTCCAGTTGCGCCGCCTGCACCGGTCGCACCACCAGCACCTGCTGCGCCGCCATCCCCGAAAAGTGTCTCGATTGGCGGAGGTGTTTCTTGGCAGCGTTCACCGAAAGTTTCATTATCTTCGAGTGAATTAAAATCGGCCTGTTCGCTGGTGGTGGATGTGGCGGCAAATGAACAGGGTAAAGTGGTTTCTGCGACTGCACGTAATTCAGATTGCAGCCCGGCAGTGAATCGTAAAGTTGAAGCAGCGGTACGTCGCGCGCAACTGACCAAATATGTGGAAAATGGTGTGGCTTATCCAACCCGGGTTGAGCAACCTTTCGATTTTCAAATTACCAAATAACGGCTAACCCATTAGGAGTTCGAAGATGAACTTTTCAGTTTATTGGCAACACGCTGATGCAGTCAGTAAAACGCTGTATTTCGTGTTATTGGCAATGTCGATTACGACATGGACCATTTTTGTGCTGCGTTTAATGGGCACTCGCCAGCTTAAACAAGTTGCCTATGCCCAGTTATCCAAGGCCTTAGATCAATTGAAAACCAAACTGGCTCCTTTGGGCTTTGAACAGCGTAAGGCAGTGGCAGAGCAGGCGTTGTTGCGTCAAATCTCAGCCGAAAAAGCCAATGCTGAAAAAGGCGTATCCGTCCTGGGTACGATTGCTTCGATTTCGCCATTTATCGGTTTATTCGGTACGGTATGGGGTATTTTCCATGCGCTGGTAGCGGTCGGTAAAAGTGGTCAGGCTGGTCTGGCACAAGTGGCAACCCCTGTGGGCGAAGCCTTGATCATGACCGGTTTAGGCCTGGCAGTGGCAATTCCTGCGGTACTGGCCTATAACATCTGTGTACGTTTCAACCGCGGTTTGGCGCATGAGTTACAAGATCAGGCACATGGCCTGTTGATTGATACCATGTTGCAACAGGAATCTGCGCTTAAAAAGTCTGATGAAAAAGTAACACAACAGAGTTTAGTGGGAGGTCAGGCTTAATGGCTTTTCAACTGGGTGAAGACAACGATGTTGGCATGAATGAGATGAACCTCATTCCCCTCATCGACATTATGTTGGTATTGATGATCATCTTCCTGGTGACAGCGACCGTTGCGAACCCATCAATTCCATTAACCTTGCCACAAACTACTGCGGAAATTATTGATCTGCCACCTGAAAATGTCACCATCAGCATCAACGCACAGGGTGATATTGCCTGGAATGGTAATGTTTTGAGCCTGGATGAATTACAGAGCCGTTTTAATGAAGCAGGCCAGACTGAACGTCAGCCAACCATTGTGCTGAAAGCAGATAAAGAATCCCGTTATGACACGGTAGCGCAAGTCATGTCGCGTGCGAGTGGAGCCGGACTCAGCGATATTGCCTTTGCAACCGATAACTAGGATTCATATAGCTCAGATTCAGAGCGTAAAAAAAGCGACTGCTTGCAGTCGCTTTTTTTATGCCTATTGCTCACGAAACTTAATGGGTTTTTAACAGGGTCATGAATTTACTGCGTAACTTGTTCAGTTTTGGCGGAATGGCAAAATTGCAGTACCCCTGATTTGGGTTTTTCGCAAAGAAATTCTGGTGATATTCCTCGGCAGGGTAGAAGGTCGGCATCGGGCTAAGTTCAGTTACGATATTCAGACCTTCATTTTTTAAGGCCTCAATGGCGGCTTCAGCCTGGTTTTTCTGTTCATCATTCAGATAATAAATCACGGAACGATACTGGGTACCGACATCATTGCCCTGACGGTTTAGCGTGGTTGGATCGTGGGTCGCAAAAAACACCTCAAGTAACTGGGCATAGCTGATCTGGTTTTCATCGAAATCGATCAGAATGACTTCAGCATGGCCGGTTGCACCTCCACACACCTCGTCATAATTTGGGTCAGTTGTCTGTCCGCCGGCATAGCCACTCAGCACTTGGTGCACGCCCTGAATCTGTAAAAATACCGCTTCGGTACACCAAAAGCATCCACCACCGAAAAGTGCCTGTTGCATGGTTGATTCCTCATTCAGTTGAATTGGGCTGATGGTTGAATCCTGACCCATCAGTATGAAAGATAAAAAAGCCTGTCAGTACAGGCTTTTTGTAGGAAAGTATTAACGTGGCTGGACTGCACTTTCCAGTTGAATCAGCAGATTACCATGACGATCCAGCAGTTTTAAGGTTTTGCCAAATACCTGATAATGCGTCACTTTAGCTAAAGCTTCATTAAATTTCTGATCAAGCTGGTCATTATTCATGCAGGCCATGCGTGTGGTTGCCATCTGGCTTAAATTCAAAGTATCTTTGCCCGCCGTATAGCTGCCCATGACCCGGTTACAACCATCTGAACCGGAAACACGCTGGGTGCTGGCATCAAATTGCAGACTTGGAATATTGCGTGCAGTTTGCGCTGTCTTGATTTCAGTATTGCCAATCTGGGTTGCAATCCAGGTCCGGTTTTGCAAAAGTTGTAAATGAGTCGCGGTTTTTGTTGTGGCTGTATTGTCGGGAACGGTTTCACAACCCATCACAGTTAATACCGAGCCTAAAATAGCGATTGCAGTTAATTTTTTTAGCATAAGAGATACTCTTTTATTGACTAGCTATTTGTATATAAACAAAAAAATGATCTGGGTTCCAGTCAGTTTTGTATCCTTGTTTAACGTGGTGCTAGAGCAGTCTAATGCGTTTGCGGTGCAGGCAAGCCTTGACGCAGTCGCTGCGAATATTCCTGACTGGACAGGTTGGCAGGCTGTTTAACCCGGGGATTCACATGTGCCTGCTGGTACCAGGTCCGCATATTCCAGGATTGATCCAGTACTTTCAAGTCGTACAGGTAATTGGGCAAATAACCGGAAGCCAGCAGCCGGTAATCTGAAGGCAATTGTTGTTGCGATACAGCCTGAACCATATCGAAAACCAGCGTGGTGCAATTACTGGTCAGAGTGTTATACCACTTGGGTTCCCTGGCCAGCTCATCGGCCTGGGCCAGATATTCTTTGAACAAGGCTTTGGCCTGTGCTTGTGGCATATTTACCGGAAAGAAATAGACCTGCTCCCCGCGGATATTGCTACGTGTATACACAATATCTTTTTCGTCCGCTGCCACCAGACTCAGTTCATATTTACGGAAAAACCCACCAATTGCAGAAAACTCTTCATGTTTTTCTTTACGGATTTCAATTGAAAAAGTGAGAGGTTTTTGATTGGCAAAATCGAAACTGACCAGCGTATGGGCAATTTTTGGTCCCATCCAGTAGGAGGTGATGATATTCACTCCGCTAATCTGGTTCAGATCAAAACTGCGGCTTTCCCAGCGTTCGATATAACTACCATCGGCCTGCCAGTCAAAGTTACGGATATTGTGCAGGGTGACCTGATCGCCTTCCTGTTCATAATGCAGCAACTGAGCGACTTCAGGATTCCACTCCCGATCCTGACGTGCCTCCAGACTGAAATAGCCGAGCAGGCAAAACAGAAACACCAGAAGATACAGAATGCTATCGACTCTACGCGAAATCAGGTGCTTAGTGAAGTAGATCCCGAGTACGACTAGGGAAAACGTGAGCCAAAGACCAATCAGGATCAAGCTGCCAATTTTGCCGAGGGGTTGCTGCACCCAGAGCATCAGGCTGAGCCACAGGCTCGACAGAATGACAAAGAGGGTAAACAGGCTGCCCAGCAGCCACAGACTCCAGTGCTTCGAGATATATTCGCGTCCCTGCATGGTCACTTATTCATGAAAAATAGACTTTATTTTCTGTAGGTTGCGAACTCAAAAGCAATCCCGGTTTTGTCGTCGATATGTTGCTCGGTTGCGACTTTTTTAAATTCTGCCGGAATTTCAGGATAATAAGCATGACCTTGGACATCCAGTTCGACATGGGTCAGTTCCAGACGGTCAGCGATATTTAAGGTCTGTTTAAAGATCTCACCACCACCAATAATGAAGATAGACTGCGGTTTTTCTGAGCCTTGTACATCAGCGACGGCCTGACAAAGTGCATCTTCAATGCTATGAGCGACTTTCGTACCTTCAAATGACCAGTCCGGATCACGGCTAATGACCCAGTTTACGCGTTTAGGTAGCGCGCGACCCATCGATTCAAGGGTCTTGCGGCCCATCACAATCACACCGCCCTGGGTGATTTCCTTAAAATGTTTAAGGTCGGCTGAGATATGCCAAGGCAGGTCATTGTCCTTGCCGATACAGCGCTGCTGATCCATGGCGACAACGTGTACAACTTCTAAATCTTGAAATGACATGTATTGAATCCTTCTGGTCAAGCCCAAAGTACTTTGTGTAATTTTTCACTGCTACCAAGGAGAGCTTAACAATCTATGCTAATTTCCTTGCGCTTTAAGGCCGGGAATATATTTTGAAAGGGAGAGCCGATTTAGGTGTGCTAAAGGCCTCTCCCTGGCTCTCTCTTAAGAGGGGAGAGCCCTTTATAATAAAGAAAATTAAACAGCGACAGGGGCTTTAATTCCCGGATGTGATTCATAGCCGACAATTTCAATATCTTCAAATTTGAAGTCAAACAGGTCTTTGATTTCAGGATTCAGTTTGAGTTGACACAGACCTAATGGCTCACGGCTGAGCTGTAATTGTGCCTGTTCAAAGTGGTTGCTATACAGATGCGTATCACCACCTGTCCAGACAAAATCACCCACCTCCAGATCACAGACCTGCGCGATCATATGCGTTAACAGGGCATAGCTGGCAATATTAAACGGCACACCCAGAAAAACATCGGCGCTACGCTGATAGAGCTGACAAGACAGTTTGCCATTGTGGACAAAGAACTGGAACAGGGTATGGCAAGGTGGTAATGCAACCTGACCCGCTTCATTCGGGTTCCAGCCAGACACAATCAGACGGCGTGAATTCGGATTGGTTTTAATTTCATTGATCAACCATTTGAACTGGTCAAAACCGTCCTGATTATAGCTGTTATCGGCATTTTTGCTGGCACCAAAATTACGCCACTGGTGACCATAAACCGGACCCAGTTCGCCTTCAGGACGGCCAAAACGCGCAGTCTGTTCGGCGGTCGCCCATTCGTCCCAAATCGAAACTTTATGCTCTTTTAAATATTGCACATTGGTATCGCCTTTTAAGAACCACAACAATTCAATCACGATAGAACGGAAGTGAACTTTTTTGGTGGTCAGTAAAGGAAAACCCTGGGAAAGATCGAAGCGCATCTGATGACCAAATACCGAACGTGTACCTGTACCGGTACGGTCGCCTTTATCGCCGCCGTTGTCGAGGATATGTTGTAAAAGGTCAAGATATTGGCGCATAGGTTTCTCTTAAAAATTTGTTTAAATTACCCCTTTTTTTCAGCAGAAAAAATTTAGCTTGGATAAAGCCATTTTCTGTCGAGCTGGGCAAATTGAATTGCATGCATCATAACATTTTTTTCTAATATTTCTGATATTGCATCTTCTGGAAACAGAGCGGCAAGCACCCAA
The DNA here is from genome assembly GCF_057839405.1 of Acinetobacter sp. KH_038. Taxonomy (NCBI): domain Bacteria; kingdom Pseudomonadati; phylum Pseudomonadota; class Gammaproteobacteria; order Moraxellales; family Moraxellaceae; genus Acinetobacter; species Acinetobacter sp. KH_038. The sequence continues at coordinate 410,348 of NZ_CM174489.1, forward strand.
TCAAAAAAAGCACCCAGGGCGGGTGCTTATTGCAGAAAAGACTTAAGCCGTTTTATGGCCCGTATGAACTGTATGAATCAGATTGGACAGATCATAACCTAAAGATTCGGCATAGCTTAAATACTCATGTTTGGTAGCTTCATCCAGACTGGTACCACGATGCAGAAGCCATAAATATTCCTTGCCAGGTTCGCCGACAAGGGCAGTCTGATAAGCCGGGTCAATTTTTAATACCCAGTAATCACCCTTGGTAAATGGAACCCAACGCAGGCCTTCGGGCAAAAAGCTGACTTCAAGTTTGGCCTGTTCTGCATCGACAATGGTCGCTTCACCAATGGCTTCATCCAGCTTGCCCTCGCCATCTAGACAGCGGTTCTGAACCCGAACCTTGCCATTTTCATTCAAGCTGTATACCGCAGAAATATCGGTGCTGTCTTCAGGCTGGTGCTTCATTGGCAAACGTGCAATTTCGTACCAGGTTCCTAAATATTGTTCTAAATTAAAATTCGAAACGGTGGCTAAATCCTGAGTCATTCTTTCTTCTCCGTTCATCTCAATATTAAAATACCGAATTAGTTTAATACGAGACTGGCGGCTAAAAATGATGTAGTCCTGTAGTGAAATGTTGTCTGAAAGTGGCCGCAGCACAACATGAGTACAGCTGTTTGAAGGAAAAAAACAAGGCCTCGTTTTATCTCTCATTCTGTGTGGAGAAGAATAGAAAAGCTTTTTAAGAGCTTCAAATGGGTGGCGGTTTACATTTTTTTTGCAGAGATGATATTTTTTGTAACTGTAAGAGAAAGAAAGGCTTAATTAGAATGCTGCGAAAATAGACAAATTCATTTACATTTTTAACGTGAAAGATAACATTTAAACGACTAGTATTCTCGGCTTGTTAACAATATGAAAGCCTAATTTACAGGCGAGGAGCGGTTGGTAAGGCATGATCTATGATCATCAGGTAAACATGAGCGAAGTACATGCTCCTGTCCAAGCGAATATCATGGTGCGTTCCCAATCGCAGCAAAGACCTAAAAAGTCATCACAGCCAGCCACTACCCGTAATGTTTCAGGCATCAGCAATGGCCATCGGATTAATATCGAGAAATTTACCAGTTATCTGCAAGGCATCACCCGAAATACCAGTACACAAAAATGTGCGCGCAGTATTCGTGTCGGCTTGCAATCCTCGGGTGCGAAAATTGTGAATCATCCGGTGGCAGCAGCCGATTGGGGAAATACCCTGATGCAGCTGGGCTATAAGAAAATTAATACTTCTTTTGATCGGCCGAAAAAAGGCGATATCTATATTATCGACCGGACGCAAGGACATAAATATGGCCATATCGCGGCCTATTCCGGTTCTGCCTGGGTTTCAGATTTCAAGCAAAAAGATCATGCAGTTTATCGTAATAAAAACGTGACTTATAGTTACTATCGTCTGGAAACATACTTCTAAAAACTGTGCGAAATGGTCATTCTTCAAAACGCTTCGCACGATTTTCATAGACTGATACGATAAACAATCCAATTGCAGCAAAGCCAAGACATTGCAGGCCCAAGGCAAATTTTGCCCATTGTTGATGTTGCTCAGGTAAATATCCAAACAGGGTGATCAGGGCAATGATGGGAATGACTCGGCTCAAGGCGCCAAAGCCATGTGCATAGGGATTGTCCTTGGAGATTTTCGAGCGGAAATGGTGCAGTAAATGCACGACAATTCCAATACCCAGACTTAGCCCGACCAACACCGGATCTAACTGGGCCACAGTCGATGCGGCATAAATTACAATACAGGTCGCGATAATCACCATCAGTTTAATTTGCCGGTGACAGCGTTCGGAATACCAAAATTCAAGCATGGGGTGGCTCTGCATCCTGAGAGTTCTGATTTAATAGCGACAGCGGTGAAAACAGGCAGATTGCCAGGGCCATAAAGGCAATACCCTGTGCGCCCGGAATCAGGATTTCGCCTTTCTGCATATTCATAAAAATTAAAGCAATTAATAGCGCAATTGGAATCCAGGTCAGCAGTCTATATAAAAAACCGCCCGGATTTTTTGCGGCAAAATGAATCTTGCAATAGCGGCAGATCAGAAAAATGACCCCTGTTCCGACAAACATCAAAATTGCATCCAGCGGTAGTGGCTGCATCCAGTACAACACGGCAGCCATCACAGCAATCACAATAAAGATCAGCAGTTTTTTCAGAACAGAGACCTGCGGATTAAACCAGAACTCAAGCATAGTGATGATGGAATAGAAGAGATAATCGGCACTTTAGCATATTTTCGGCATAAAAAAGCGAGGCCTCTGCCTCGCTAAATTGAGCTGTTTTTAGCTGTTTTTCTGTGGACCCCAGTCATAAATTTTCTTCTGGTAGGCATACCATATCATCCACAAACCAATCAGGATCATTGGCAGGCTCAGGAACTGACCCTTGCTCATCCAGCCAATAAACAGCTGACCATTGTCCGGTTCACGGAAGAACTCAACAATGAAACGTGCCAGACCATAACCGATCAGGAACAGGGCCGAAACGGCCATACGTGGACGTGGTTTGGAACTGAACCACCACAGTACAATAAACAGGATCAGTCCTTCACAGAGTGCCTGATACAGTTGTGATGGATGACGTACCAGTTGCAGCGGATCGGTCGGAAAAATCATGCCCCAGGCAAAGTTTGGATCGGTCACCTGACGGCCATACAGTTCACCGCCAATAAAGTTACCAATCCGGCCAAACATTAGCCCTGTCGGTACGCAAGGTGCGATAAAATCCAGGGTCTGGAACCAGGTCATCTGGTATTTCTTGCACCACCATAACATGGCCAGAATAACCCCGAGGAAACCGCCATGGAAGCTCATGCCGCCAGTCCAGATCTGGAACAGCCATAGAGGATCGGCCAGGAACTGGGAAAAACCGTAGAAGAAGACATAACCGACACGGCCACCGATGATCACACCGAGGGCACCGAAGAAAATCAGGTCAGAGACCATGTCCGGTGTCCAGCCGCGTTGTTTGGCGCGAAACGTCGCCAATCCCCAGGCAAATAAAAATGCCAGTAAATACATCAGTCCATACCAGTGGACTTGCAGGGGCCCGAGCGAAATCGCGACGGGATCAATATTGGGATAGGTGAGCATGCCTGTTCCTTGTGATTCTGTTTTGCACAGATTTTAGCTGAAAGCAAAGAAAAATGTTGTACATTCAATGTGTAAAGATCGAGAGCGTAAATTATGTGTATCGTGGCATTGGCGTGGCGGGTTCTGGAGCAGACTCCATTATGTCTGATTTCAAACCGGGATGAATTCTATCAGCGACCTACACAGGGGCTGCATGAATGGGAGAATAGTCCAATTATTGCCGGACAGGATCTACAGTCTGGCGGCACCTGGATGGGCATTACGGCCTCAGGTCGCTGGGCAGTGATTACCAATTTTCGGGATGGGCAGGATCGAAATGATTATCCGACCTCACGTGGGCATATTATTCAGGACTTTCTGGATTCTGACTTAACGCCTATTCGTTTTGCTCAAGACCTGGAACAGCGGCAGTGTGATTATGCCGGCTTTAACCTATTCGTTGGAGATCAGCAGCAGGCCGTGTATATGAGCAATCGCGGTGAGGCGCCGCAACTGCTGGCACAAGGTGTCTATGTGGTTTCAAATGGTCTGATGAGTGAAGACTGGTACAAGACCCGGCATCTGCGCAAACGCTTTACCCAGGAATTTCTACCAATGCTGCAACAACAGGCAGTTTCGGAAGCTGATCTATATCATGCGGTGTGGGATATTCTTGAAGATGAACGTAAAGTGATTCCTGAACTGCTACCAGAAACAGGAATTTCGGTTGAAATGGAACAGCTGTTGTCTTCGACTTTTATTCAAAGTCCAGCCTATGGCACCCGTTGCTCGAATTTTCTGAGAATGCAGCAACAACAATGGCACTGGATCGAGAAATCACAACAAGGTGCCACCACCGGGCAATTGATCCAGAAGATTATTGCACTACAAAAATAGTCACATATAAAAAATGCCGGCAGAAGCCGGCATTTTAATGAAACTTATTCTTTATGCGGTCGCTTGTTCCAAAGCCTCACCGGCAATCGCACCGCCATCTTTGCGGGTAATCACCACCGTCGCAGAACGAGGTACTTTACCTAAGCGGCTATAACGCTCGCTCTGGTTGGCTGGCCATGCGCCACCTGGATGCTGGACATTGACGAAAATCGCCTTGTAGTCCGGGGTAATGGTGACACCGGTAATTTCACAACCCGATGGACCTGTAAGAAAGCGGCGAACCCGGTCATTATCTAGTTTGGCGCCGACAATGGTTTCCTGACCTTCAGTCTTGGTACTTGCAGCAATCGCTTTAGCACCATCGCCGACTGTGCCTGGAAGAGCTGCCAGCATCATGCAGTTGGTTTCATCGGTGTACTGGCCATCATCCGTCTGGATCCACAAAATTCCACGCGGATCGAACCACATGCCGTCCGGGCTAGAGAAATCATTCAAATCATCCAGACCTGACAGGTTGATGTTGGACGCGGCACGTGCTTCTGCACCGAAGAGGAAAATATCCCAGGTGAATGTAGTGGCGTTGACCGTATTCTCGGCTTCACTAAAACGAATGATATGACCATTCATGTTGCCTGAATTGCTGGCATTTGAACCTTTGAAATCGACATAGCTACGCGGATTGGCTGCGTCAGTCGGGTAGGCACGTCCACGATTACCATTGTTGGTTAAGGTTACATACACTTCGCCATTTTCCGGATTGACCGCGACCCATTCCGGACGGTCCATTTTGGTTGCACCGACATGGTCAGCAGCAAGACGGGCATTGATCACGATGTCATCTTGGCCTGCAAATGGATAGATTTCATTGGCAGCAGTTAAACCATTTTTGCCATAGGTCAGTTCTAACCATTCACCCGTACCGTCATCATTGAATTTAGCGACATATAATGTGCCTTTATCCATGTATTTATCACCAGCGGTATAACCACCATTGACATCTTTCGGATCCCAGAGGGCTTCAGAAACAAATTTATAGATATATTCGCCTGTTGCATCATCACCCATATAGAACGCTAATGGCTGACCCGGAATAGGGTTGCTACAGCGGCAGTCTTCATGGGCAAAACGACCCAGTGCAGTACGTTTAACTGGACGAGTAGTCGCGCTAAATGGGTCAATCTCCACAATGAAGCCACAGGTATTCATGACATTACGATAATCTGCTAAAGCATTTGCGCCTTTAACTGAAATATCCCAACGATCATAAAGTCCTTTATCACCGGTTAATTCAGCAACAGGAGTATTCCAGCGGTATTGAGATGAATGAGCATCAGTACCACCACGACCATAACGTGATAATGAAATTTCTTCTTTTGCAATAGCGCGAGTGTCATTGGCTTGACGGGCGAAATAACCACTCCAGTTTTCTTCAGCGGTTAAGTAAGTTCCCCATGGCGTATAACCATTACCACAGTTGGCAAAGGTACCGCGAGTCAACGTCCCATCTGGTGAGAAAGCCGTTTTAACCAAGTCAGAACCACGCGCTGGTCCATTAATTTCCATCTCGGTTGCTGCAGTGATACGACGGTTAAAATTAGAATTCAAGTTGATTTTAACGTCTTGTGTATTCGCATCTTTGCTGATCTCAATTACGGACACACCATGCGCATTCACTTCACGGAGTACCTGATCTTCTGGGCGAATACCGTCGGTGGTAATTGTACCTTCAGGCATATGTAACTGAGATTGTTGCAGGTATTCGTGGTTTAGAACCAGTAAACCTTGTGTTGATTCTTTGGCAGCATAATTTTTGTTGGTTGGATGCATGCCGAAGAAGCTCATACCATCATGGTTGTCGCCTGAGCGGAACTGGTAAGACGCACCAGAAGGTAAATTCGCATCTGTCTTTTCTGGATATGCTGGGTTAATTGGATCACCGACCGCATATAGCACTTTAAGCTCATAACCTTTAGGCACGCTAAAGAAGTTTTGCGTATTTTTGCGAACCGGCTTAAAGGTCAATTTATTCGGGCGCGCTTTCAGGTCACTCCATGCATGTTGATCTGGGCTAGTAGTGTCCGGTGGGGTAGTCGGATTATTGTCAGGCGTACCAGAATCATTATCATCATCTGAACAACCACTTACTGTTGCGGCAAAGGCTAAGGCCATTGCCCCACTGGTGGTTTTTGCAATAAAGCTGCGGCGGCTAGTATATTGATCCAGAATGGTTTGAAAGTGGGTATTATTTGAATTATTACTGTCTTCAACCAGATCCTGGCAAGGTATCATGTCTTCGTTTTTCATTTTAAAGTCCCAATTAAAAAATAAGTGCTTGGTGGTGTAGAAGTTTTCAATACCTTAAGTGCGGGATATGACAGTAATCTTAAGAAAATATTACATTAAAGTTAAATAAATCAATATTTTATAAAATTAAGAAAATAAAAAGACAGCCAAGGCTGCCTGAATAAATAGATGTTTTTCTTGTTTTGGCTGGTTGTTTTTATTCTGTCTTTAAGCGCCGTTTTTCGATCAGTTTTCCGGCCAGTAGACCCATTTCGAACAGCAGCCACATCGGCACAGCCAGCATGATCATCGACAGTGCATCTGGAGGTGTCACAAACATCGCGACAAAGAAACAGCCGACAATAATAAAGCGCCGTTTTTCTACCAGAGTTTGTGTCGAAACTGCCCCAATCAGGATCAGAATTAAAGTGATAATGGGAATTTCAAAAGTAAAACCAAAGACCAGAAACAGTTTTAAACAGAAGCTGAGATAACTGTTAATGTCCGTCATCGGGGCCACAGTTTCAGGTGAGACACTGATGAAAAAATGCAGGATCGAGGGCAATGCCACAAAGTAGGCAAAACTAATCCCGATATAAAACAGCAGAATACTACCGAGCAAAAGTGGTAAAGCCAGACTCTTTTCTTTGGCATACAGGGCCGGTTTAACAAATGTCCAGAGCTGATACAGGATGAACGGCATCGCGATCATCAATGCCACAAAGAAATTCAGCTTAAATGGTGCCATGAATGTTGCTGTCACATCCGTGGCAATCATGGTCGAGCTGGCGGGTAGCTGTGCACGCAGCGGTTCAGACAACCACTGGTACGTCTGATTGGCAAAGGGCAATAAACAGAAAAACAGGCCAATCAGGACAGCAACCACTTTAAACAGATGCTTTCTTAAGACCACCAGATGCTGGGTAATTGGCATCTCTTCAAGATTTACCGCTGCTGCATCATTTGAGGCTGGTGTGGTCGGTAAAGAGCTCATACGGCCACCTTCATTTCTGTATAGCGTTGTTCCGGGATCACTGCTTGAGTTTTTGCGGGCTGAGGTAAATACACCGACGATACGGGTTCTAGCACCGGCTGATAGCGAAGCAAAGGCTGAGTGACCTGAGGCTTTTGTTTTAATTCATTAGCTGCAATCGGCTGCTGCAAATCTGCCATTTGTGCCTGCATCTTGGCTTCGAGTTGCTGGATTCGCTGCATTTCAGCCTGCATTTGTTCACGTAGCTCAGACAGCCGCAATTCACGATCCAGATCATTCTGAACATTGCTGACCATACGCTTGATCTTGCCGTACCATGTTCCGACAAAACGTACAGCTTCCGGAAGCTTATCTGGTCCCAAGACCAAAAGTGCAATAATCCCGAAAATCAGCAGCTCGGTCATTCCGATATTGAGCATAGCGGACTCTTAACTCTTGATCGAGGTTTCAGGGGTTTTGACTTGTGCCTCGATGATGCGTGGCTCTGCTAACTTGGCCTGTTCAGCTTCTTCATCTTTAACTGATTTTTTAAAGTCTTTAATTGCGCCGCCAACATCTTTACCCAGATTCTTCAGTTTCGATGTGCCAAACAATAAAATCACTACAATTGCAAAAATCAGCACATGCCAAATTGATAATCCTGCCATTATTTTATCCTCCATATTTCATGTACCTATCTCAGCAGGCTTGTATGACAATGCAGTGACGCTTTAATGACAGTTTGCCGACACAGCATCAGTGCGATGAATAGTTCATATCAAAAATTCTACGATTCGATCAAAACCAGGCTGTGCTAGCATATGGCTTGATATGGAAATCCCAGCAGTACTGTCATGGCTTTGATTCTTCCGCTCCTGTCTTTTCTGACCGGTTATTGGGGCGTGCAATATTTAAAACCGATTCGGCCTTTCTTGGCGGCTTTATTGGCCCGTGTCCTGATTCCGGTGTTGATTATTTACAACATGGTGTTCTACCGGGAAGGCAGTTTGTGGCTGATCAGCTTTAGCTTCTTTTGTTCCTGCCTGTTCTTTGCCGTATTTTATTGCATCCTTAAAAATAAACTGCGTGCCTTATGTCTGAGCTATTTAAATGGTGCGTGGCTGGGGATTCCTTTTGCCCTGGCCGTTTTTGGTCCACAAGCGACCAGTACCGTGGTGGCGCTGTACATTGGTGGTTCTTTGTTTGGCAATGTCTGTGCAGTCATGGCAGTCAGTGAAGCCAGACAAGACACGCGTTATATTTTAAAAAATGTGTTGCTCTCACCGCCAGTGGTGGCTTTGTCGATGGCAGCTTTATTGTCATTTTGGGATTTGAGTCACTGGCAACAAGTGGCTTGGGTAGAGATGCTGTATCAAGCCAATAAAGTGCTGGTGACTTTTAGCGGCATGTGTGTACTAGGAATGTGGCTAAGCAATGTACGGATCAGCCGCTTCGATTTAATGCGCAGTCTGCAACTGATTTTTTATCGTGGGCTATTTGCTTTTTTACTGTGTGGCACAGCTTATTTTTATTTGCCGATCCCGCAGCAAACCCTGACTTATGCAGTAATGCTGATGTTCTTTTTATTACCGCCCGCAGCCAATATTGTGGCGCTAGAAACCCATTATCAGGGAACCGGGCATTCAGCCAAATATATTGCTTCAGGAACCTTGGCCAGTGCGATCTTGATTGCTCTATATGGGATAGTGTTGCATGTATTGATGCCTACACTATAAAGTTTCCTTTCTTGGAGAGAAGGCTATAAAGAGTTGTAAAGTCCCCCTTTATAAAAGAGGGATTTAGGGGGATTCACTAATGTTTAAATCCCTTCTATTTTCCTAAGGGTCAGTGATATTTTTATAATTACCTCTCCCTAACCCTCTCCTAGAAGGAGAGGGGAAAAATATGGAAAACTTACTTCGCCAAACTTGCCTTAAACAGCTGCATCGCCTGACCACGGTGGCTGATTTTATTCTTTTCAGACTTGCTCATTTCTGCACTGGAAATACCCAGTTCCGGTAGCCAGAATAATGGGTCATAACCGAAACCATTTTCTCCGCGTGCCGCTTCCAGAATTTCACCTGTCCAGATGCCTTGGAAGATTTGTGGCAGTGGATCTTCAGCATGTTGAACCAGGGCCAGTACACAGATAAACATGCCTTCAATCGCTGCACCATTTTTACGCAGTGGTTTAAGGTCTGCTAGAAGCTTTTCGTTATTGGCGGCATCATTGCCATGTTCACCAGCATAACGTGCAGAATAAATGCCCGGGGCACCGCCCAGTGCGGGTACACAAATGCCTGAGTCATCGGCAATCGCAGGTTTTCCGGAAATTTTAGCCGCGTGACGCGCCTTGATAATGGCATTTTCAACAAAGCTCAAGCCGTCTTCGACCGCATCTTCGATATCCAGTTGACCTTGAGGAATCACATCTACCGGCAGTTGCAGTTCCGCAAACATTTTCTCAAACTCGGCAATTTTACCTTTGTTATTGCTTGCCAGTACCAAAGTGCCTTGGGATAACCAGTCAGTTGCAGCCATGTCAAAACTCAGTATTAGATGAAGAATGGCCGCTATTTTAGCAATGCTTCAGTCGCTTGCGGCAATAAAAAAGCACCCGAAGGTGCTATTTATTCAATTCAGCTTATTGTGCCTGAATCCATCTGTCTGCACGGTCACGTGCCTGACGAATCTGCTCCTGAGTCAAGTTCGCTGCCAGCGCAGTTTTCTTGCCTTCAGATAAGGTAATCACTTTATTGTCGAGCATGCCATCACGGGTCGACAGTTCATACCACTGATAAGCGCCCATGTAGTTTTTCTTTTTCTCTTCCATCATGGCCAGATTAAAGCTGGCACGGTTATCGCCACGGCTGGCGGCTTTTTCAAAATACTGACGCGCCAGCGCTTCATCTTTTCGGGTACCCATGCCATCTGCCAGCATACGGCCGACATTCAGCTGGGCAACGGCTAGACCCTGGTCTGCAGCAGCCTTGTACCAGGCAAAGGCCTGTCGTTCATCTTTCTGAATATCTTTACCATACTGGTATTTGGTGGCCAGATAAAACTGTGCACCTGCCTGACCCGCTTTGGCTGCTTTGGTCAGGCTGTTGATATCCATCACTGAATACTGAGCCGCTTGACTGGCAACAGAAGGACTTGGAGCAACATAGTCTGCATGGGCCTGCATGCCAAAAAGTCCAGCCAGTAGCGTCGTACTTAATAATAATTTTTTCATAGCGCGCTCACTCGATAAATTGCGACTTCACCAAATAGATTAGGGAGATGTTTACTGAGCAAACTATCTTCTTGATTCCCGTTCACAGCGAGTCGATTAATAATTTTGATGTTATTTTCCGCACAGAGTGCTTCAAAGTCACGGAATGTACATAAGTGGATATTCGGAGTGTTATACCACATATAAGGCAAGGCTTCAGAAACCGGCATTTTCCCTTTGATGGCCAAGAAAGAACGGGTCTTCCAGTGGGCAAAGTTCGGGAAGGTAATAATGGCCTGTTTCCCCACACGCACCATATCACGCAATAATACGTCAGGTGCATCTACAGCCTGCAAAGCTTGTGCCATGACTACATTGTCAAAAGACTGGTCAGCAAAGCGGCTTAAGCCGAGGTTTAAGTCCTGCTGGATGATATTTAACCCGCGACTGACGGCAATTGCAATCTTTTCCTGATCAATTTCTAACCCATATGCACGAATATCATGCTTTTTACTCATTTGTGCCAACAGTTCACCATCGCCACAACCAAGGTCGAGCACGCTAGAACCGGGCTTAATCCACTTTTCAGCCAGTTGTTGATCGATACGCATTATACGGCCTCCTTGGGTGTTGCTTTCAGGTGCTGTTCACCACCGAGGAATGCACGCAAAGATTTTACATACAGTGGAATAGGGAACAGGAAGGAGTCATGACCCTGTTCGGCATCAATATCCAGATAGCTGACCGGTTTGTGATTGGTGATTAAGGCATCGACAATTTCCTGCGAGCGGGCAGGGGTGAAACGCCAGTCGGTGGTAAATGACACCACCAGAAATTTACACTGGGTATTGGCCATGGCTTTGACCAGCGACTGCTCATATTCACGCGACGGATCAAAATAATCCAGTGCCTTGGTCATGATCAGATAGGTATTGGCATCGAAGTTACGGCTGAACTGCTCGCCCTGATAACGCAAATAGCTTTCGACCTGGAACTCGACATCGAAACCATACATGAATTTGCCAGATTTCAGGTCACGGCCAAACTTCTGCTTCATGGCTTCTTCGGACAGGTAGGTGATATGCCCGACCATCCGCGCCAGAATCAGGCCACGTTTTGGATAACTGTCATTTTCCAGATAACGGCCATTATGGAAATCCGGATCAGACAAAATCGACTGACGTGCTACCTCGTTAAAGGCAATATTCTGGGCCGAAAGTTTGGGAGTACTGGCAATAATCACGCATTTTCTTAAACGGTCGGGATAATCCACTGACCATTGCAAGGCCTGCATGCCACCCAGAGAACCGCCAATGATGGCATCCCAAGTATCAATTCCTAAACGATCAGAGAGCAGGGATTGGGTTTTGACCCAGTCACGCACGGTGACCAGTGGAAAATCCGGACCATAAGGACGGTTTTCATTTTCAGGATTGGGTGAAGTCGGGCCGGTAGAGCCGTTACAACCCCCAATATTATTTAAAGACACCACAAAGAATTTTGAGGTATCGATGGCTTTGCCGGGTCCGATACATGCATCCCACCAGCCAGCTTTTTTATCATCTTCATGATGATAACCTGCGGCATGGTGATGGCCAGAAAGGGCATGACAAATCAGGATGGCATTCGACTTATCGGCATTTAAACTGCCGTAAGTTTCAAGCATCAGTTCAAAACGTGGGAGGATGCGACCGCATTCAAGCTCTAACGGCTCTTCAAATTGGAACTTTTGTGGGACAACAATGCCCACTGAGTCAGCTGGAAAAGACACGGGGAGGATTCGCCTTAAATCTTTAGTATGAATAATAAAAGGATACCACTAGCGGATATCCTTCTAAAGTCATTTTAGTGCTATGAATTATTGCTAATTCTAATAGCGCTTTTTAGACTGCTGCAGCAATCACCTGATCTGTGCTCAAGACACCCTGATCAATCAGACGATTGGTACATGCAATAATCGCTTCAATTGAAGAAGTCACGATGTTGTCATGTACCCCTGCACCAAAGGCCGATTTACCGGTACCTTTGACTTGAAGCTCAATCAAGGCCAAGGCTTTGGCATGCGCGCCAGAACTGATGCTGCGCTCTTCATAGTTCACCACATCAATCGGTAACTGAAGTGCATCCAGGATTGCAGAAATTGGACCATTGCCTTCACCGCGAACACGACGGGACTGACCCTCAACTTCAAGATCCAGTTCAATCACCTGATTGCCATTGTCATCCGACAATTTGTAGTTTTTGGTCGAGTAATGGGCATGTTTAATATCGACATAGGTCTCTTTAAATAATTTCCAGATCTCGGTTGCAGAAATCTCAGTACCTTGTTCATCGGTACGTTTCTGTACAATTTGCGAGAATTCGATTTGTAAACGACGTGGTAAAGTCACGTTGTAATTTGATTCCAGCAAGTAGGCGATCCCGCCTTTACCTGACTGTGAGTTGACGCGAATCACGGCATCATAGTCACGACCCAAGTCTTTCGGATCGATTGGTAAATATGGCATATCCCACATTTCCTGGTCTTTCTGGAATTCGAAACCTTTTTTGATGGCATCCTGATGCGAACCCGAGAATGCAGTGAAGACCAAATCACCGGCATATGGATGACGTGGATGTACTGGCAAACCGGTACATTCTTCAACAGTCGCGATGATTTCGTTAATGTTGGAGAAATCCAGGTTTGGTGCAACACCCTGGGTATACATGTTCAATGCAATCGCCGCCACATCGACGTTACCGGTACGCTCACCATTTCCGAAGACACAGCCTTCCACACGGTCAGCACCAGCCATGATCGCCAATTCAGATGCCGCGATGCCACAACCACGGTCATTATGACAATGTACAGAAATGATTACGCCGTCGCGGCGCTGGATATTGCGGTGCATCCATTCAATCTGATCGGCATAGACGTGAGGACCTGACACTTCCACTGTTGCTGGCAAGTTCAAGATCACTTTATTGGTCGGTGATGCTTCCCAGATTTCAGTCACTGCATCACAGACATCTTTTGCGACTTCCAATTCAGTTGCAGTGAAACATTCCGGGCTGTACTGGAATACAAATTCGGTTTCAGGCTGTTTAGCTGCATATTCTTTCACTTTGGTGGCAGCATTGATGGCCAACTGTTTTGCACCTTCAACATCGACATTCAAGACTTTTTCGCGGAAAGTCGGCGAGTTGGAGTTGTAGATATGCACAATCGCGCGTTTCGCACCTTGTAAAGATTCAAAAGTACGTTGAATTAAGTGATCACGTGCCTGTACCAAAACTTCGATATAAACATCATCCGGAATATGATTTTCTTCGATCAATTTACGGGTGAAATCAAAGTCGATTTGCGATGCTGACGGGAAGCCGATTTCAATATGCTTGAAACCGATTTTCACCAACATCTGGAACATCTTGAATTTCTGCTCCATGTTCATTGGCTCGAAGATCGCTTGGTTACCATCACGCAGGTCGGTACTCATCCAGATTGGCGCTTTGTTGATTTCATTGTTCGGCCATTGACGGTCTGGTAAGTCCACACGTTGATACATGCGACGGTATTTTTTACTTGGATCAGCCAACATCATGAGAGAGCTCCTTGTGTAACCTGATAGCATCTGCGCTTGGTTGAAGCACTGGCAAAGGTTACCGAATAGATTGTGTCTATAATCGTCTACATACAGATTGGAACCAGCATTAAAACTAAAAAACTTTTGAAATACTTGGGATTTAGTTTTAACCACAAAACCTGCATGATGAATTTATGACTTTAAGTTTAATCCAGATAAACCGAAAAGTTTTTGCTTTTTTTATGGATTTTAGTCGTATCTCAATAAAGATTTTCTTATATGGTGTATAGATCGAGAAATATTTTCATTTATTTTGAATCTGGTGTTTTATCTTCTCTTTATTTGACTAAAAACTGTTATTTTTTACGTTCCAGAACCTTATATCGCAATATATTTTTATAGACAATAATTCCAGAGGTTTTAAATAATCTTTCAAGCATAAGCCCGATTAAAGCTCTGCCCATTTGCGCATGAGGTTGTGATACAGATTGGTCAGTTTCATCACTTCGGCATGCTGATCGCCTAGCTCAATTCTCAGGTTTTGAATGCTTTGATCCAGATTAAACAGCATATGTCGTTCAGCATCATTTCGGACCATGCTTTGTACCCAAAAAAATGAAGCGATCCGGCAACCTGAGGTAATTGGAATGACTTCGTGCAAGCTGGTTGATGGATAGAGAATCATATCGCCGGCAGGCAGCTTTACTTCGTGATAACCGTAGGTGTCTTCAACCACCAGTTCACCACCTGCATATTCTTCAGGTTCACTCAGGAAAACCGTACAGGATAAATCGGTTCTGAGACGCTCATTTGTCCCGCGAATCCGGCGAATCGAATTGTCGACATGAAAGCCGAAAGCTTCATTATTTTCATAACGGTTAAACAGCGGAGGAATGATATCCAGTGGAATCGCAGCTGATAAAAATAAAGCATGCTGTCCGAGTGCTTCAAGAATGATATTGCCGAGATGATGAGTCAACGGATGATCTTCAGGCAATTGCTGATTGTGTTTTACTGTTGCAGAGAGCGTACCTGCCGTGACTTTGCCATTGACCCATTCAATCTTATTCATTTCCTCACGGAAATATTGCACTTGTTCTTTGCTCAGTACGTTTGGAATATGATGCAGCACGAAGACTTCCCGAATATTTTAGTTTGAAAATAGCATAGCCTCAATTTAGAGACTATGCAGCGTTATTGCTTAAAGGTGATTAGTATTTAAAGTTGACTGCCAATACTGCGCTACGACCTTCTGCTTCAGTGGCATAGTGAGATGAATAGGCCTTGGTGAAGTAACGTTCATCTGACAGGTTGTTGATATTCAATTGCAAATCAACGTTTTTATTGACGTTATAACGTGCCATAGCATCATAACGCACATAACCTGGAACCCACTTGGTATTGGCTGCATCACCATAAACTTTATCCATTGCAGCTGCACCAGCACCCAAAGTTAAAGCAGGGGTGATAGCATAAGTGGTCCAAAGGGTTGCAGAGTTCTTAGGTACATTCTGCATTTGCTTACCCTTGGCAGGGTTGTCAGGTGTACATACCCCTTGACGGTTACAGGATGGGCCCGGGTTCACAGTTTCACTGTCCAGATAAGTATAACCAGCAGATACAGCCCATTTGTCCGTGATATTACCATTTATACCCAGCTCAAGGCCGTCTACTTGGGTTTCGCCGCCATTGGTATATGTAGCAGCATCCAGTTGAATCCGCGTATTTTGTTTTTCAGTACGGAACACGGCAGCGGTTAAATTCAGTCTTTCATTTAATACATCCCACTTTGTACCGATTTCAAAGGTACGGCTCTCTTCTGGATCTAAGTCCATATAGGCTTGACCAATCGCTTCTGAACCGTCCCCGCCATCTACACCGACCGGATTGGCGGAAGTTGCATAACTTGCATAGATAGAACCATTTTCAACAGGTTTAAAGATTAAACCTGCCTGATAGGTCAGGAAGTCAGTATTATTTTCAATAGAGTCGCCAGTCGCGTTTGTAGTTTGCTTGGTATCAAATTTATCCCAACGTAAGCCCAGATCTAATAACCATTGCGGGCTAAACTCGATATTATCTAAGAGATAGACAGATGTAGTCTCGGTCGTGGTTGTCGTGAGATTTTTGTTGGCTGCGGAAGAGCCCAGCCATTGATCACGTGAGTCTGGATTAGTTAATGATGTACACCATGCATCGTTGATAGCACAGTCGCTGTTGAAACCACCTGTGGTAGTACCTGGATAGCTAGGATAACTTGTTAAGTAGTTACCTTTGTCAGATTCTTGATCTGAGTACTCTGCACCTATATTAAAGCTATGCTTGAATGCACCTGTATTAAACTTACCTGTCAAAGCAAGTTGGTCGGTAAAGATGTTGGTATCTGTAATACGCGAGTTTATACGACGCCAGACTTTATCATTCAGCACGTTACCTTTGGAGTCATCTGGCTGGGTCCATAAGTAGTCATTTTTGGCAGTGCTATATACTGCTGTATTGCTCAGGGTCAGGTTATCCGTTAAATCGTGTTCTAATTTAATTGTTCCGATCTGATTTTCCTGTTTCTGAAAATCACGACTTAATAAACCATAATAAATGCCTTGTTTTACATCGACAGGTTTACCAACAGTGGCTTTTTTTGCCGCATCATACTTATAAGGAACACCTGAATCCGGTGTGTCATCCGATTTTAAGTAGTAATAGCTTAAAGTTGCGCGAGTAGGGCTGTCTAAACCGAAAGTGATACTTGGAGCAATACCGGCACGTTTATATTCGGCACCGTCCTTCTGACCCGCTTTTTCATTATGATGGCCCATCAGCGCAACACGTGCTGCAACACCATTGCCAAAATCTTTATTGCCATCTAGGGTAATACGTTGATAGTTATCGGTGCCGCCAGCAACAGAACCTTCTAGAAAGTCGCCCGCTTTAGCAACTTTAGAAATCATGTTGATACTGCCGCCAGTCGTTCCTGCACCGCCCATGGCCGATGCAGAACCTTTGGTGACTTCCACCTGTTCGACGGCAAACATTTCACGGTTTTGTGAAGTGGCGTTACGCACGCCATCTACATACATCGAACTTTCAGAATTATAACCACGAATAAATGGACGATCACCGTTTGGATTGCCACCTTCACCCGCGCCCAGAGTAATACCCGGTACAGTACGCAAAGCATCAGTTAAGGTGGTGACTTGGGTATCTGCAATTAACTGTTTTGAAATGACCGAAACTGACTTGGGTGTATCAAGTAAAGGTGCGACAAATTTGTTGTTGGCAGACTGATTTACTTTCAAGCTGGGTGATGGTTCGGCTTTGACTTCTTGATGAATGGTGTCGAGTCGAACGACATTATCTTCAGCAATTGCATGTGTTGCCACGATCGACAAAGAAGAAACAATTGCAGAGGAAACGATTTTTTTACGTGTTTTAATGAAGGTCATGTTAAACCTAAGAAATGAATATTAAAAATGTATGCGAATAATAATGATTCTTGTTATTGTTTTTATCTTTTGATGATGGGAATTCATGATCTTTAAGAAAATATTAAATGAGTTTTTAAATGTAATGATGTAACAATTTTAATTTAAGCTTATGTTTTTAATAAATATTGATAAATTAATCTGATTGTTAACTTTTTATTGAGAATAATGATGTTTATGGAAGGGCATATATTGGCAAGACTTTTGGGCATGCTGCTCTGAGGACAAGAAAAAACCCTGCCACAGGCAGGGTTTTGAGTTACGACGCGTGCATTAGAAGTCGTATGAAACAGATAACCAGTAGTTGCGATCTGGAATATAAGTACCCGCTAAACCACTTGTTGTTTTCGTGTATAAGAAAGCATTTTCAACTTCGTTATCACTATTAATAAATGATTTATAGTCGCCGAAGTCTTTATCTAATAAGTTATTTACACGACCTGAAACAGTTACTTGATTGTTTACTTTATAGGAAGCACCTAAATTAAATAACTCATAAGCTTTTAATTTATTACCTACAGCTCCAATTTCGCGACTTACGTTTACATCATTAAGATCAGGATTCGTGAAGCGAACACGATCAGACTTATATTCAGCTTCTAGCCACGTGGTGAACTTATCATTGACATACCAGGTTCCTGTAAAGTTCAAAGCATGACGCGGTGTATTTTCAATAGGATTCCCTTGGTTTTCACCTTCGGTAATTTCAGACTCTAACCATGTATAGTTTGCTTTTACATCAAAGTTTGGTGAGATATCATATTTTGCACTGAGCTCAACACCATAGCTTTCAGCTTTATCAGCATTGCCTTTAAAGCCGAAGTTTTGTTGATTATCGAAACTACCTACAGTCATACAGTTACTTGCAGGCGCTTGTCCTGCTGGACGACCTGCCCATAAACAGTTTTCAACCAGGCGTGCATCGCTGACAATAATGTCTTTAAATTCAGTAAAGAATGCTGTAGTGGTTAAAGAGAAATTAGATAAGTTGTCGTAAACGAACCCAAGCTCATAGTTTGTTGTTTCTTCAGGTTTTAGATCTGGATTACCCAAGGTCACGTTTCGACCTTGAGAACTAAATCCGTTAATACCGTTATGGAGATCATTGGCTGTTGGAACCTTATAACCTGTGCTCAAGCCACCTTTTAGTGTCCATTGATCATTGGTATTCCAAACCAAGTAGGCGCGAGGTGTGAAGTGACCACCAAAAGCACTATGATCTTCATAACGACCACCAAAAGTGAACGCAAGTGAGTCAGTTAGATTCCATTCATCTTCAGTAAATACAGACCAAGAATCTTGTTCGAAAGCAACGCCGTTACCTGCTGAGTTATCGATAGTTTCACCGTCTTTATATTCAATGCCCGCAGTAACTTTGTGATTGCCAAGTGTTGAAATAATACGAGAATCAACGGTTAAGTCTTTATTTTCTAAGACACGATCCTGCGTCCCATCAGAGTAGTAGTTATATTCAGGTACATTTCCTTTTGGAAGACGACGACCTTCCTGTTCAGAAGATACATAGCTTGCAAACGTTTTCCATTGACCGAAATTCAACTCGGTATCGACACCCGCAGAAATACGATCTCTTAAAAATTTGACTTCATCTTTATATGAGCCTGGTCCAGATGGTAAACCTGTCGCGCGATTGAATTCGTAAAGTTCGCCTAAGCGAGCATCACTATTGTCGAAACGCTGTTCAGCATGATCAAAGTCAATCCAGGTAGACACATTGTCATTAACATTTAGGGTAAGTTTTGTCCCTACAGCATAGTTGTTCGCTTCTACCATACGCGGGTCTCGACCTTGACTCCCCTGATCAATCGTTTTTACAGGTGTCACAAGTCGATCCGACTCATCACGGTGCAAAAACTCACCGCGTACTTGAATGCCAAGTTTGTCCTGGATCAATGGACCATTTACGACTGCACTAGTTTTCCAATTGTTGCCAATATCAGAGTTTTCTTGAATATTTTGTTCAACTGAGACATTACCATTCCACTCTGAAGAGACTTTTTTAGTAATGATGTTGATAATACCGCCCATGGCATCGGAGCCATAGAGGGTAGACATTGGGCCACGAATGACTTCAATACGCTCAATAGAAGCCAAAGGTGGCATGAAACTCGTTGAAAATTCGCCAAAACCGTTTGGACCAATTGAACCAGAGGTATTTTGACGCTGACCGTCGATTAAAATTAAGGTATAGCTTTGGTTTAAACCTCGCATTTGGATATTGAGGCCACCTGTTTTACCTTGCCCATTACGTACGTCAACACCAGGAACTTCAGTAAGTGCATCAGCAATATTGGTAATACCCTTTTTCTTTAAGTCTTCAGCAGTGACCACACTAATGGAAGCAGGGGCATTTTTAATATCTTGTTCAAAACCCGCTGCAGAAACCACAATGGTAGACAAGGTGGTAGTTGGAACGTTTGAAGTACTATTTGTCTCTGCAAAAACAGATGTTGTTGTAACCCCAAGAATTGCCAACGTAAGTGGACGAAGACTAAAACTATGCATAACCAAATTCCCGAACCGAAGAATAAATTAGTATTGTTGCTTAAATAAGAAACTGGATATTAATGATAGTACTTATCATTTGCAATAAAAATATACACTTTCTCCATTTAAACCGGGTTGACGGAATATCTGAAAAGATGCCGATTCAAATAAAAAAAGGGTTTAAAAACTGGAACTCGCGCGTATTTTTTGTATATCCTTAAATGTTGTCATATAATGTGGCACATTTTTATAAACCTGTTATAACCTAATATATAGAGGAAGCCATGCAAGTAACTTCTGAAGCGGTTTCGGGCGTTGCCCGTCGTTTAAATGTTTCTGTACCGACGAGCCGTATTAATGAGCAATTTGAAGCTCGTTTAAAACGCACTGCTAAAACTGCGAAGATCAACGGCTTCCGTCCAGGTAAAGTGCCTGTAAACGTAGTTCGTCGTGAATACGGCGCGGGTATCTACCAAGAAGTGGTAAACGATATTATTCGTGACACGGTATTCGAAGCGATCCAGCAAGAGAAAATCAATGCTGTAGGCATGCCAAACATCGAAAAAACTGAAATGAAAGACGACGCGCTGGTATATACAGCGACTGTTGAAGTTTATCCAGAAATCGATGTGAAATTCGAAGGTCTTGAAGTTGAACGTAAAGCAGCTGAAGTAAACGACAAAGACGTTGAGAAGATGATCGAAAATCTTCAAAAACAACGTGCTGCTTGGGCTGAAACCAAAGGCATGGCGAAAAAAGACATGCAGGTAACTTTCGATTTCGAAGGTACTGTTGATGGCGAGAAATTTGAAGGCGGCGCTGCCGAAGACTTCAAGCTTGTTCTAGGTTCTGGTCGTATGATCCCTGGCTTCGAAGACGGTATCGTTGGTATGAAGAAAGGCGAAGAGAAAGTAATCGACGTTACTTTCCCGGAAGATTACCAAGCTGAAAACCTGGCTGGTAAACAAGCTCAGTTCAAAATCACTGTGAAGCTTGTTGAAAAACAAAAACTTCCAGAAATCGATGCTGAATTCCTTAAAATCTTCGGTGTGACTGAAGAAGAAGGCGTTGAGAAGTTAAAAGCTGACGTTCGTAAAAACATGGAACGTGAAGTGAAAAATGGTCTGCGTAACCAGGTAAAAGGCGCGACTTTTGATGCACTTGTAGCTGCAAACGAAGTTGAACTTCCAGCTGCCATGCTTGCTCAGGAAATTGACCGTCAACGTCAACAAATGATCCAGCAGTTCACACAGCAGTTCGGTGCTCAAGGTGCGCAAGCATTTGATTCAAGCATGCTTCCAGACGAATTGTTCAAAGAACAAGCTGAAAAATCTGTAAAACTTGGCGTACTTGTAAGCCGTGTTTTAGCTGATGCGAAAATCGAAGTTGATGTTGCACGTGTTGAAGCATATATCGAAGACATGGCTTCTTCTTATGAAGATCCAAACGAAGTGATCGAATACTTCAAAAATGATGCGCAGCAACGTGCTCAGATTGAAGCAGTTGTTCTAGAAGACCAAGTTGTTGATTACATTCTAGCTTCTGCTAAAGTGACTGATGCAACTGTAAGCTATGAAGACTTATTGAAAGAGCAGCAAGCTCGTCAACAAGCTTAATTCTAGCTTTCAATAAAAAAGGCGCTTGATGCGCCTTTTTTTCATATTCAGGTCTAAAAAAGTATTTCTGCTTTTCACAAAACTAATGCAAAAAATATGATGGATTTGTTGGCGAATTTTTTGCAATTTCAGTGATTATCCCTCATATTGTGATTATGGGTTAGTCACAAAAAATTTAGGAATAAATAAACGTATGTATGTTCCAACGATTGAAAACGCTTTAGTGCCAATGGTGGTAGAACAATCCTCTCGTGGTGAGCGTTCTTTTGATATTTATTCACGCCTTTTGCGTGAACGTGTAATTTTTATGACGGGCGAAGTTGAAGACAATATGGCCAACCTGATCGTTGCGCAAATGTTGTTTTTAGAGGCGGAAAATCCAGATAAAGATATTCATTTATATATCAACTCACCAGGCGGTTCGGTGACTGCGGGTATGGCGATTTATGACACCATGCAGTTTATCAAACCGGATGTTGTGACTTACTGCATGGGTCAGGCCGCATCAATGGGTGCATTCCTGCTTAATGCTGGTACCAAAGGCAAGCGTTATTGTCTTGAAAATGCCCGCGTGATGATTCACCAGCCACTCGGTGGTTTTCGTGGTCAGGCATCAGATATTGAAATTCATGCACGTGAAATCCTGTTCATTAAAGAGCGTTTAAACCGTTTAATGGCTGAACATAGCGGTCAGGACTACGAAAAAGTGGCACGTGATACAGATCGTGACAACTTTATGACTGCGCAGCAAGCGAAAGAATACGGTCTTGTGGACGAAGTTTTAACTAAACGTCCATAAGTTTTAAAGATTGAGATAGTGGAGTAAATATGTCCGAACATCCTCAAGGACAAAAGCATTGTTCATTTTGCGGTAAAACGCAGTCTGAAGTCGGGAAGCTGATTGCAGGCGAGGACGCATACATTTGTAACGAATGTGTGGACGTATGCTTAGATTTGGTTCAAACCAGTCAGCAGGTGGAAACCAATGACTGGGCCAATCGTCCTTTGCCGAAACCGCATGAAATCCGTGCGGCCTTGGATCAATATGTGATTGGTCAGGACGTCGCGAAAAAAACCTTGTCAGTTGCGGTATACAACCATTACAAGCGCTTGAAAGTGCAAAATAATGGCAAGAAAGCTGACGACTCCGTCGAGCTTTCAAAAAGTAATATTATGCTGGTTGGTCCGACAGGATCGGGCAAAACCTTGCTGGCACAGACTCTTGCACGTCTTCTGGATGTTCCATTTGCCATGGCAGATGCAACGACACTGACCGAAGCCGGTTATGTGGGTGAAGATGTAGAAAACATCGTACAGAAGCTTTTGCAAAAAGCGGATTATGATGTTGAAAAAGCGCAAAAGGGAATTATCTATATCGACGAGATTGACAAGATTACCCGCAAGTCTGAAAACCCATCCATCACGCGTGATGTATCGGGTGAAGGCGTACAGCAAGCACTTTTGAAAATGATCGAAGGTACGGTTGCTTCTATTCCGCCACAAGGTGGACGTAAGCATCCGCAGCAGGAATTCATTCAGATTGATACCTCGAATATCCTGTTCATCTGTGGTGGTGCATTCTCCGGACTTGAGAAAATCGTGCAGCAGCGTCAGGAAAAAGGTGGCATCGGCTTTACTGCTGAAGTACGTAAAAAAGATGAAACCAAGAAGCTGTCCGACCTGTTCCGTCAAGTTGAAGCGACTGATCTGGTGAAATTTGGTTTGATTCCAGAATTCATTGGTCGTTTGCCCGTGATTGCCACTTTGGATGAACTGGACGAAGAAGCCTTGATGCAGATTCTGACTGAACCGAAGAACGCCTTGACCCGTCAGTATCAACATCTGTTTGATATGGAAGATGTGGATCTGGTCTTTGAAGAATCTGCGCTACGTGCAGTGGCGAAAAAAGCCGTTGAACGTAATACCGGTGCGCGTGGTCTACGTTCGATTCTGGAAAATTCATTGCTGGAAACCATGTATGACTTGCCAAGCCGTAGCGATGTCGGCACTGTCGTCATCAATGAGGCTGTGATTAAAGGTGAAGCAGAGCCGGAATACCGTGCCGAGCGTCAGCCGCATGAACAGCAAGAAATAGCAGCAAAAGTTGATTTAAAGGTGGTGAATAGCAAATCTGCTTAACTGCTATTCATCTGAAACGTGCGAAAACTCCGTGTTTTCGCACGTTTTTTATTTCCAAAAATAAAGCTGAATGTTAATCTGATTGACTAGGCGTGGATGCCTAAAACTTATAAAAAACAAACCGCAAAGCACTTGCACATACAGAAGAATAAAGACGCAGTGAGGGATAAGCATGCGTGGAGTCGCAATTGTACTCATCAGCAGTGTGGCATTGCTGGGGTGTCATGGTAAGAAAGCCGTGGTTGAGCCTACACAGCCACTCAGTACTTTAAAAACTATCGATCTTGAAAAAAAACCGGGCTTCGTCGAGCAGCATCGGATCGGCATGTTTAGCATTGGGGGCTGGGTCAATCAAAAGCAGGGCAACCAGTTTCAGACCGTAAAGCCACAGCATGAGGAAGCCGCTATTGTGTATTTATACCGGCCCGATTCCAGATGGAACCGGCAGGAGATCGTCGCTGCCAGCCTGTTTATCAATCAGCAACATATTCCAAGCTTGCTGCACAATCATTATTACTGGATTGAACTTCCTGCAGGAACCTATCGTTTGAGTACCAGCCGTCCTTTAGGCGCCTTACATTTTCAGAAGCCTAAATATCTGGATTTTAGTGTCGAAGCAGGCCAGTCCTATTTTATTAAATATGATGAAGAAAATATCAGCACACGTCGCAGCGTTTCCGGACCACTCATGCTGATGCCGGAAAATCTCGGATTAAATGAAATTGCATTTACTCAGCTTAAATCTCACAGTTTTAATTTTGTGGCACAAGATCAGCACACCGGCCAGATTCGTAAAAAAGCCCAAAAAATTGCCGCGACTGAATATGATCCCGCTGTAGATGTGCAACTGACCACCCCGTTTAAATTATGGGATCCACGTACCTGGTAATCAGGCATTTCCTTGAGTGAGTAGCAATAAAAAAGCACCCATGGTGGGTGCTTTTTTATGACAGAAAAAATTAGCCTGCAGCAGCATCTACTACTGGAATTTTACCAATTTTTGCTTGCCAGATTTTCGGTGCAGTCGCGTGAATAGAAGTACCATTCACATCAACTGCAACAGAAACCGGCATGTCTTTTACGACAAACTTGTAGATCGCTTCCATGCCCAGGTCAGCGAAGGCAACCACTTCAGCTTCACGGATTGCTTTCGATACCAGGTACGCAGCACCACCGACAGCCATCAGGTAAGTTGCTTTGTTGTCTTTGATTGCTTCAACAGCAGCAGGACCACGGTCTGCTTTACCGATCATACCGAACATGCCAGTCGCTTCAAGCACTTGACGTGTGAATTTATCCATACGTGTTGCAGTTGTTGGACCTGCAGGACCTACGACTTCGTCGCCCACTGGATCGACCGGACCAACGTAGTAGATGAATTTGCCTTTCAGATCAACAGGCAGTTCTTCACCGTTGTTCAGCATGTCTACCATACGTTTGTGCGCAGCGTCACGACCTGTATAGATAGTACCGTTCAGAAGCAATGTATCACCTGGTTTCCAGGCATTCATTTCTTCTTGTGTGATGTTGTCTAGGTCAACGCGTTTAGAGGTTGAAGAATCCCAGGTTACTTCAGGATAGTCTTCAAGTTTAGGTGCGATGATGTTGGCAACACCGGTACCATCAAGGGTGAAGTGTGCATGACGGGTTGCAGCACAGTTCGGGATCATACCAACTGGTTTACCTGCAGCATGACATGGATAATCTTTGATTTTGATATCAAGTACAGTAGTTAAACCGCCAAGACCTTGTGCGCCAATACCCAAAGCATTTACTTTTTCGAAGATTTCGATACGAAGCTCTTCCATTTTGCTTTGTGGACCACGACGAAGCAGTTCGTCCATGTTGATCTCTTCCATCAATGCTTCTTTGGCAAGCATCATGGCTTTTTCGGCAGTACCACCGATCCCGATCCCAAGCATACCCGGTGGACACCAGCCTGCACCCATGGTTGGAACAGTTTTCAGTACCCAGTCCACGATTGAGTCAGATGGGTTCAACATTGCCAGTTTAGATTTATTTTCTGAACCGCCACCTTTGGCTGCCACAGTGATATCGACTTTATTACCTGGTACAAGCTTGTGGTAAATCACGGCAGGGGTGTTGTCTTTGGTATTCTTACGACCAAAAGCAGGGTCAGCAAGTACCGATGCACGAAGCACGTTCGAGTTTTCTAAATAACCCTGACGTACACCTTCATTGATTGCATCGTCCAGGCTCATGGTTAAATCGAATTTAACATCCATGCCCACTTCAACAAATACGTTGACGATACCGGTATCTTGACAGATTGGGCGGTGACCTTCTGCACACATGCGTGAGTTAATTAAGATTTGCGCGATCGCATCTTTAGCAGCTTTGTTCTCTTCACGATCATACGCACGGCTCATCGCCTGGATGAAATCTTGTGGGTGATAGTAAGAAATAAACTGAAGCGCATCTTTTACCGATGTGATCAAGTCATCTTGCTTGATAATAGTAGTCATACAAATATCTCTTGAGCGGGCTGATAGCTAGCGGGCTAAATTATAAGACAAAAGAATCGGGTTGTGGGCATTTTGGGCATGCATTGGCCGAAAGTTTATAGTTTAAGCAATCTCATCCCGATTTAAGAGAGAAAAAAACCGTCCAGATGACAGGAATTTGTCATATTTACTGTCATATTTCAGATGAAAAAAATCTATAATTCTTATAATAAAATTTCAAGTATTTGAATTTTAATGATATTTATAATTTATTAAAAAACGCAATTGTCATATAACTGTCATAAAACTTTTACATAATGCAGCTATCGAAACGGGAGATACCAACGATGACAGTTACAAGTGTTTTATTAGTTATGGCTTTCTCAGCTTACATCGCAGCAACTTGGTTCTACGGTCAGCAAGAAGATCAAGCTTAAGCTTTATCTTCTTTTTTTTGCTTAAGCACTGATGCATTTATAAAAATAATATATTCTTCAATTCTTCAATTCTTCAATTCTTCAATTCTTCAATTCTTCAATTCTTCAATTCTTCAATTCTTCAATTCTTCAATTCTTCAATTCTTCAATTCTTCAATTCTTCAATTCTTCAATTCTTCAATTCTTCAATTCTTCAATTCTTCAATTCTTCACACCAGAAAAACACCAGAAAACCTAAGTTTGTAAAGCATGCTCCTGTCAGTTGAGTGCAGTGGTGCTGATCATTTACATTTTTAACCCAGAAAAACCCAAAGCCTGAAAACCCTTACACATGCGGGGTTTGTTATTGCTTAGACTGTTTCTCTCAACTTCTAGAAACAGGCAAGTAGAATGAACAATTTTAATGCAAGTGATATTAAAGAACATGCTTCAGTCATTGCTTCATGTGGTACTCAAGTCGGGAAAGTAGACCATTTAGAAGGTCAGGATTCAATTAAATTAACAAGAAGTGATGATGAAAATAATGAGCATCATCTGATTCCCTTAAGTTGGGTAAGTGAAATCAAAGACGATAGCGTGGTGCTGAATAAAACAGCAGAAGACGTACACAAAGAATGGACAACCTTATAAAGACCATTCTCTGTCTACTTCGAAAAATGACAGCCAAGGCTGAAGCATTTTGAAGTAACAGGTGTAATTGTTTGTCGTTACAGATGCCAGTCCAACAGACTGGCATTTATTATGCGCGATTGATTTTTCACTCAGCCTGGCTGTAGGGCCAGACATAGATTGGCAGCCGACATACTGTTTATACAAAGGCATCCTGCTAAGAACAAAAGGGCTAAAAAAACCACCCTATCTTGCGAGAGGATGGCGAGTGTGGAGCTGTTAAAGCTTATTGAGCCTGCTGCTCTGCCTGAATCGCAGTTAAGGCAATGGTAAATACGATGTCATCGACCAGGGCACCACGCGACAAGTCATTTACTGGCTTGTTCAAGCCCTGTAGCATTGGCCCTACGCTGACTACATTGGCAGCACGCTGCACCGCTTTATAGGTGGTATTGCCGGTATTCAAGTCAGGGAAAATAAAGACATTGGCTCGACCTGCCACTTGAGAATCCGGTGCTTTCTGACGACCAACGCTTTCAACTGATGCAGCATCATATTGTAAGGGTCCATCAATCAACAGGTCAGGGCGGCGCTGTTTGGCAATGCGGGTTGCCTCAGCCACTTTCTCGACATCTGCCCCCATGCCTGAAGTTCCGGTAGAGTAAGAAATCATGGCAATACGCGGATCAATACCAAAGGCTTTGGCCGAATCTGCCGATTGAATCGCAATCTCGGCCAGCTGCTCTGCATCAGGATCGGGGTTAATCGCACAGTCACCATATACATAGACTTCATCTGGTAACAGCATAAAGAAGACCGAAGATACCAGTGAATAATCCGGTGCCGTTTTAATCAGCTGAAAGGCAGGGCGTACGGTATTTGCCGTAGTATGTACCGCACCTGATACCAGTCCATCCACCTGATCCAGCGCCAGCATCATCGTGCCGAGAACTACGGTATCCTGAAGCTGTTCATGCGCCTGTAGCTCATTGAGTTTGCCTTTGCGCAGCTCGACCATCTTGTCGATATAGTTGTCACGAATCAGATCCGGATCAAGAATCTCCAGATCTTCCGGCAGTTCAATGCCACGGGCTTTGGCCACCTCTAATACAGACTCGGGTTTTGCCAGCAAAATACATTGTGCAATACCACGGGACTGACAGATGGCTGCAGCTTGTACGGTACGTGGTTCATCACCTTCCGGCAGTACAATCCGTTTTTTCGCCGCAATCGACTTCTGTACCAATTCATGACGGAACGCAGAAGGAGACAGGCGCGACTGGTAAGAACCATTGACTAAAGCAGTAATCCATTCCGCATCAATATGACTGGAAACAAAGCGTGTGACCTGATCTGCACGCTCAGTATCGTCTACTGGAATTTCATTGCCAAGATTTGCCAGTTTTTGTGCGGTTTCAAACGTGCTGAGCGGAGTATGTAAAATCGGTAAGCCTTGTTTGATGGCGGTCTGGCAAAATTCTAAGACATGATCCTTGGGCTGCTGCTGTTCAGTCAGTACCAGACCTGCTAATGGAATCCCATTGCTGCTGGCCAGACTGCTGGCCAATAACACATCAATCCGGTCCGATGCGCTGATGATCAGTTCACCAGCCACAAACTTATGTAATTCATGTTCAATATTGGCTGAAATCAGACTGCTGTGCTGGACACGGCGCTGCTTGGCCTCACCTTCATTAATCCAGTAAGCATGGATATGTGCCGCCAGATCAGAGATACGCGGCACACTTAAGGTTTTACTAAAAGGCACCAGTCCGATCACCGGTAATTTTGCCGAGCCAATATGCGGATGGGTTTGCTGGATGGCGTGAATAAATTGTGTGGTTTCTTCTGCAAGACGTAAGTCTGGATCAAGCGTTACAGGAATCTGTGCAGATTCTTCCGGCAGACCTTTGGTACGCATAAACAGAATGCCAGACAGGCGGGTCGAACTGGCGCCACCAAAGTTACGAATCTGGTTTTCAGCTTTATCGGCAGTCTGACTTGGCTGCTGGATATCGGCATTGCTGACTACAATCACTTTGGCATCCAGGGCCTGAGCCAAGCTGGCATTCAGGTCATCGGCAAAACTGTCCTGAGCATTGGGCAGCAGGCCTTCAACAATTATCAGCTCATGCTGTCTGGCAATTTGACGATGCAGACGCACGGCTTCTTCAAGCAATTCATCCTGTTCACCCAGACTAAGCTGCCGCAAGACAGTGTTATAACTGATTGGCTCAACAGTTTCACTCTGGGAAATATGACGATATAAAGCTGTGGTACGGTCTTCGGTCTGGTTCAGTTCCTGAGCAAAAGGTTTTAGAAAGCCGGCTTTAATGCCTTGACATTCCAGTGCATAAATCAGGCCTAAACATGCAGAAGTTAAGCCTACGCCTTCCCCGGTGGGAACCAATAAAATTGTTTTCATAAGTTATGTCAGTCGCACAAGAATAAAAATCAGTTAAAAAGTGGCCCAGCCCGCTTATGCAAGCGTTGCCTCAGCTTTAGGCTTTTTTGTCGGGTTTCGCTCCAGTTCAAGCTCTACCACACTCTGAACTTCCTGGGCGATGCGGCCTTCCTCATCGGTCGGTACGACCCAGATTTGTGGACCTGTACCTGAATCGATACGGCCTTCAGTGCCACGTTTCAGGGTATTGTTGGCATCTTTGTCCAGATTGAAACCGAAGTGTGGCAGGTAGGTCATGGTTTTTTCACGGATATAAGCCGAGTTTTCACCAATACCACCGGTAAAGAACAGGCCATCAAGACGTGGCAGACCACAGCTCAGTGCAGCCAGTGATTTGGCTAAACGGTAGCAGAATACTTCAATCGCCAGGTTGGCATCTTCATTGCCTTGTTCTGATGCTTCAATCAGGGTGCGCATGTCATTCGACAGATCGGACAGTCCTAACAGACCGCTCTGGCTATTTAGCATCTTGTCAATTTTATAGATGTCCCAACCGAGGTTTTTCGCCAGGAAGCTGTGCAGGCTCGGATCGACATCACCGCTGCGAGTGCCCATAACAATACCTTCAAGTGGGGTCAGGCCCATCGAGGTATCTACACTTTGACCATTCCATACCGCACAGGTCGAGCTGCCATTGCCCAGATGTGCAGTTAACCAGCCGCCTTGTTTCAGGCTGCCTGCCAGTTCAGAGCCACGTTCCGACACATAGGCATGGCTGGTGCCATGAAAACCATAGCGACGTACACCATGCGCGGTATATAGGAATTTTGGCAGGGCATAACGATAGGCATGCGCTGGCATGGACTGATGGAATGCAGTATCAAAGACGGCCACTTGCGGCAATTCCGGGAACAAGCGTTTGGTTGCTTCGATTCCAATCAGGTGTGCCGGATTGTGTAAAGGTGCCAGCGGCGTTGCTTGACGAATTTTTTCAATAATATCATCGGTGAGCAGTTCTGCCTTGGTCAGGCTGCCCCCATGTACCACACGGTGGCCAATGGCATCTGGGCGATAGTTGGCCAGACGCTCCAGACCGACTTCAAGGGCTTTCTTGTGATCGGCAAAAGGGATATGAATATCGACCGGTTCATTGCCGACAGTCACCCCTTTGATGCGAGCATTCTCTGTGCCTAAGTTCTCAGCTAAACCATGAATACGGAAGTTTTGCTCTTCAAGTAGTAATGCAAACTTGATTGAAGAAGAGCCACAATTAATAACTAATACTGATTTAGACACGATTGATTACCCAATTTTTAATTAAAATTCTCGTCCATTGATTTGATCGGGGAATAAGCAAAAAATGCTTTAACCTGGATCAATATTGATGTTTTAACATTTGTTTTTTTTCTGTCCTAGATAGACTTTAGCAGATTAGACTTAAGCATTATCGACCAGACTGATAATAATAACTAAAATTTATCATTTAATAGTTTTCATTTATAAATAAAATGATGCTGAAGTTTTGATCGAAAAACATACCAAATCTTTTTCATCTCTGGAACAGACGGATTTCAGTTTAGCGCCTGAAACAGCAAATGTTGTTTTTACATACAATTCTATAAAGATAATTATCTAGTGAGTAACTTAAAGGTTTTTCTGGCGCATTCTTATTTTAAACCGGCATAAAAAAATCAGCCCCATCAATGCGGCTGATTTTGGCACTGCTTATCTAAACGTAGTTATTGGCGAATCTGACCATCACCAAAGACGATCCATTTCTGTGAAGTCAGGCCTTCCAGACCGACCGGACCGCGGGCATGGATTTTATCGGTAGAAATGCCGATTTCTGCGCCTAAGCCATATTCAAAACCATCGGCGAAACGCGTCGATGCATTGATCATCACCGAGCTGGAGTCTACCCCGGCCAGAAAATCACGTGCCAGACTATAGTTTTCCGTAATGATCGAATCGGTATGATGCGAGCCATATTTATTGATGTGCTCAATGGCTTCTTCTATACCAGAAACCACTTTGATGGCCAGAACAGGGCCAAGATATTCGGTGTACCAGTCTTCTTCAGTAGCCGCAAGCACTGCATCCCCGAGAATGCGCTGAGTAGCCTTGCAACCACGTAACTCTACTTTTTTCTCTTGATAAAGCTCTGCAATGCGCGGCAAGAAATCTTCAGCGACTTTTTCATCGACCAGCAAAGTTTCCATGGCATTACACACGCCATAGCGATGGGTTTTGGCATTCAGGGCAATAGGCAGTGCTTTGAGTAAATCTGCTTGTGCTTCAACATAGACATGGCAATTACCATCTAAATGTTTGATCACTGGTACACGGGCTTCCTCGCTAATCCGCTCGATCAGGCTCTTGCCGCCACGGGGCACAATCACATCGACATATTCAGTCATGGTAATGAGCTGGCCAACTGCAGCACGATCAATGGTATTGATCACTTGTACCGCCGATTCTGGCAAGCCGGCAACCTTCAGACCGTGTTGAATCGCTGCCGCAATCGCCTGATTCGATTCCAGTGCTTCTGAACCGCCACGTAAAATAATCGCATTACCTGATTTCAGTGCCAGTGAAGCCGCCTCCAGAGTCACGTTGGGACGTGATTCATAAATCATGCCGACCACACCCAAAGGCACACGCATCTTGCCGAGTTGAATGCCGGATGGGCGATAAGCCATATCGCTAATTTCACCAATCGGATCTTTCAGGCCAATCACATCTTTCAGGCCTTGTAACATACCTTTAAAGCGTGCGGGGTTGAGTTCTAAGCGATCAAGCAGGGCACTGTCCAGATGGTTATTATGCGCTTTGCTCATATCTTTCTGGTTGGCCGCCAAAATCGCAGGCTGGCTATTTTCCAAAGCGGTATAAATAGCAGATAGTGCGTTGTTTTTGGTTTGGGTGGACGCGCGAGCCAAAATGCGAGAAGCCTGGCGTGCCTGCTGTCCTACCGTTTGCATATATTGTTCAATAGACTCTTGCATAGCGGTTTGATCACTTAGAAATTTCACTTCGATATTAACAGTCTGATGCTGCACAATGAAGCCCATCTATTAAAAATCATCCGTTTTCGCGGACTTCTAAACATTTTGAAATTGTTTTCTGTTTAAAAGCAGATAAGTGGTCGCTGAAGCGGTTGCTTGTGAAAAGCTCCTCTGTATAGAATGAAATAAGCGACATTGAAGTCATATATAACTATTAAAGAGCAGGATGCGTGTTCAGGCATATCGGAATGTGCCTGAAGCATAAGATCTGTTTAGCATGACTTGCACAATAAAAATAAGGCAAGGACGGAGGAAAAGGAAGATGAATTCCATTATCCACATGGATGCCCATGTATTGGACTCACATAGCCATTATGGTTTTTTCGATCTTTATGATAAGCACAGTTTTAAGCAGCCACCGCGTACCACCTGGATGGATGGCTGGAAAATTGAATATATGGCGATTGCACGTCCCGATACCTTGCATTTAAGGCCGATGGTGATTATTGGGGGAGCCTTCCAGAATTTTAATTCTTATAAATATTGTGTAGAACAACTCTTCGATGCCGGCCCGATTATTCTGATCGACTTGCCTTCTATGGGGGCCAACCAGCAGATTAGCAATGTTGATAGCGGCCTGTCTGCCGGAACACTGCAACTCGAAGATCTGGCAGCAATGCTGGGGCAGTGGCTGGAGCAGATGCAGCTTCCCAAAGTTTCAATTTTAGGCATGTCCTTGGGCTCAGTGGTGGCTTCCTGCCTGGCAGACCAGCGCCCTGAACTGGTAGATCGAATGATCCTGATGGGGGTAATGCAGAAAACCCGTAAAAGCTGGCGGATGCTACTGGAAGAATCCTTACACCTGATGAAAGAACAGCGCATGGACGAATTTGGTCAGGCGGTCATTTTATATCTGGTCAATCACGCCCGTCTTAAAGAAACCCGGATGTCACCGACTGCAAAGCGTTTATTCTTCAAACAGATGTCAGAATTCACTGCGACCGAACAAGAGCGTTATGATATTAATTGCAACCGTTTATTGCGTCTGACCCATGTACCAATTCCGCAGTGCAAGGTTCTGGTGGCTTGTGGTCAATATGACAGTTTTACCTTGCCGCATGAAAATGCCAATTTTGCCCTGCAATGTCCAGATATGCAGTATGTGCAAATTGCCGGTGCCGATCATGTGCCGCAATTGCAGCGCCGCAAAGAAACCATGCATCTGTTTGCCACTTTTTTGCGTGATGAACCGCTGGATCAGCTACCCGGTATCATTCCGTTTAGCCGTGAACAGATGCAGCAGATTGAACGGCGTGGTGAAGAGCGCATTTGTGTCCAAGATCCTCAAAGCTATTTGAGCCATCGCCATTCGGATCTGCTGTTAAATGCAGAAATTATCGATATGAATTTCTTCGGTGTGTTGCTGGAGCTCGATGCAGGACAGGCCGTACATGCAGCAACCTATCCACGTGACCTGGCTTTACATCTGCAAGATGAAAATGGGGAATTCAAGCTTGAGTGTCTGATCTTTGAACAGGCTGGGACGCACCTGCGAGCCCTGTTCAAACATGGCAGTTTTGAAGTCGCAGAACGTTTATTGGCTTTTGTGCAACACCAGAAAACCCTTCAGCAAGAAGACGCTTTTGATGCGGTGATTTGATCAGGGCCTGATAGGAAAAACAGCGTTAAATAACGCTGTTTTTTTTCACTGCATGAATCATCCAGACCAGATCACCAAGATGCTGATCCTGTGCCGGGATTGGATTTTGCTGAGACGGCCGGGCAAAATAACGCTGTGGTTGCTGTACCAGTACCTGATCAAATCCCGCTTCCTGAAAAAATTGCTGCAGTTGTTGTGGCGATTTGAAATGAAAGCTAAAAGCACTGCGTGACATGAATTTAAGCAGGCGGCTACAGCTCCAAATGAAATTCGCCAATCTGTTTTTGACGGGTTCAGGATAAATATCGCTGAGATAGTGCAAGGCCGGGAAATGTCGTGCATTGTCCGCAATACCTTGCAACAGAATCCCCAGCATGTTTTGATCAAAGTAATTAATCAGCCCCTCATTAATCACCACTAAAGGCTGCTCAGGATCAAATAGCCGAAAGATACCGTCCAGCTCTTCACTAAAAATATCGGCAGTGAGAACTTCAGGAGCATGCTGATCAATTTGCTGCAAGGCATGCGTCTTGATTTTGGCCATGTCAGGCAGGTCCAGTTCACGATAATTAATATCTGGAAATTTTTGTCTGAAATTCCAGCTACGTGGAGATAGGCCACAGGCAATTTCAAGGACCTGAAGTCGTGGATGTTGTTCGATGAGCTGGCAGAGATGTTCATCAATCATCTGATGGCGCTGCTTGAGGGTGGTACGCATACTGCCGCCTACATAGCGTTCTGCCCATAACTCAAGTGGATGCAGCATTTTGGCCAGCAGCTTGCCTTTAGTGGTGGCAAATACCGGATGTGAAATCCCCATTTGATACCAGATATAGCCGGTATAATGTGCTGTAAAAGAAATATGGCGATGCTGCGAAAGTGATTTTGTCATCTGGTTCTAACCTTATTGTTGTTTTAGTCTGATCAGGCGCTATACAGGCATAGCTTTTTGAACATCATAATAAAAAAGGAACACTTTGTCGTGTTCCTTTATCATATTGATTGGATTTAAAAAATTAGCTGCTCTGTTGCTTGAACAGCAGTATTTCATCTCGAATGACACGCCATTCTTCACCCAGATCCAGTTCAGTGCCAATTTGAATTGCCGGAATTTGACCGCGCATACGTTCCAAACGCTGTTGATTTGGCAACGGCAGATCCTGAATACCTTCGAGTGCAATACATTGTGCTGCGCGATCATTGCAGACCAGTCCCATATCACAACCGGCTTTCAGTGCGGCCTGAATTCGGGCATCGGCACCACCTGCCACACAGGCGGCCTGCATGCTCAAATCATCCGAGAACAGAACGCCGTCAAAGCCCAGCTCCTGACGTAAAATTTTCTGAATCCAGAATTCCGAGAATCCTGCCGGATTTGGATCGACCTGACTATAAATCACATGCGCTGGCATCAAGGCATCCAGCTGGGGTTGTAACTGGATAAAGCTTTGCATGTCTTTTTGCCGGATTTCTTCATAGCTGCGCATATCAATGGCTGCGGCAATGTGCGAATCGGCTTTGACCGAGCCATGACCCGGGAAATGTTTGCCGGTGGATGCCATACCGGCACGTTTCATTCCCTTCAGAAATGCACTGGCCAGTGGAATAATGTCCGGAATATTTTTGGCAAAGCTTCGGTCGCCAATCACATCACTAACGTCGTTTAAATCCAGCACCGGTGCAAAACTGAAATCAATTCCGACAGCCAGCACTTCAATTGCCATCAGCCAGCCGCATTTTTCTGCCAGTTCCAGCGCACGCTCAGGATCATGGCGATACAGTTCTCCAAATTTTCCCATGGCAGGCAGCAGGGTAAAGCCCTGTCTCAAGCGCTGCACACGTCCACCTTCCTGATCCACGGCAATCAGAATATCCGGACGCACCTGGCGCATGTGATCGGTTAAGGCACGGACCTGAGCCGGAGATTCGATATTTCGGCCAAATAAAATGACTCCACCGACTTGCGGCGCACTTAATAGTTCAATATCTTCTTGAGTCAGGGTTGTGCCTGCGATGTCGAGCATCAATGCGCCAATCATATGCGGAATCCGTTTTAGAATTTTTCCGGGAAACAATACCTGATTTCTGCAATGATTTGCTACACTTTCTCAGCACAGAATATGATAAAACTACACGACATAAACATATTAAGTTGTTTAAGATGCTGAATACTTTAAATTCTGGTCGAAAAGCAACACGGTCACATTGGTCTCTAGGCCAAGGAAGTACGAATTATTTATGAAATTTCAAACGATAGCTTGCGCTGTTGCGATTGCGACAGGTGGATTCTTTTTTACCCATGTCGTGAATGATGCGATTGCGGCCAATAGTGCAGAAGTGGTCATCAAAACGATTCAGCCATCTCAGGAACAGGCGCTGGTATCACGCCAACTGGCGACACTGGTCGATCGTCAGCACTATTTAAATATGCGTTTGGATGCCCAGACTTCGCAGCGCATTTTTGATTTTTATATCGATAGTCTTGATCCGGAACATAGCCTATTTCTGGCTCCAGAAGTTGAAAACTACAAGAAACGTTATGCTGCCAGTTTTGGTGCCAATCTGAAAGCTGGCAATCTGTCGGGCCCTTATGAAATCCATGCGCAATATCGTCAGCGCCTGACCCAGTTCTATACTTATATGCTGGATGAGCTGAAAAAACCGCAGAACCTGAATCAGCCAAATGTCTATATCGAAACGGATCGCGAAAAGGCGCCGTTCTTTAAAACGGAAGCCGAACAGCGTGCGCACTGGTCAAAAATGCTGGTATCCCAGCTGATCAATCTGACCATCAGCAAAGAAGAAGAACAGGCTAAGCAGAAAGCCCTGAAAGCCAATCCAGAACTGGCCAATGGACAGGATTTAACCGGTCCGGAGGATTTGACACCTGCGCAGACCCTGACCAAGCGTTATACCCGTCAGCTGGAACGTCTTAGCCGTATCAAGAGTGATGATGTACTCGACAAGACCCTGAACGCAATGATGCTGACTTATGATCCGCACAGCAATTATTTCCCGCCTGTGGATGCAATGGAGCTGAATCGTCAGACAACTTTGCAGCTCGAAGGGATCGGGGTGTCGATTCGTCCGGAACGTGGCAATGAAGATTATACCAAGATTGAAACCATCGTCGAAGGTGGACCGGCCAGTAAATCGGGTCAGGTCAAGTCGGGGGATCGCATCATTGGTGTGGCTCAGGACGGCGAACAGATGGTCGATGTGATTG
Organism: Acinetobacter sp. KH_038; assembly: GCF_057839405.1. NCBI lineage: Bacteria > Pseudomonadati > Pseudomonadota > Gammaproteobacteria > Moraxellales > Moraxellaceae > Acinetobacter > Acinetobacter sp. KH_038. The sequence continues at coordinate 447,952 of NZ_CM174489.1, forward strand.
GCTGGCCAAGCAATGAAATTGTCGGTCTGATTCGCGGTAAGCGTGGCACCAAAGTGACCTTACGTCTATTGGGTGCAGGTGCGACCATGGGGCAGGCACGTAACGTGACCATTACCCGCGATGTGATTCAGGAAGAAGATGCCGGAGTACGTACCCGTGTAGTCGAAATCCAACGTGACGGCAAGAAATATCAATATGGTGTGATCGAAATTCCATCGTTCTACCTGAATTATCGTGCACGTCGTGCCGGTACGGATTATCGTTCGGTCTCTGAAGATACCAATAAGGCTTTAAAAGAACTGGCTGGCAAAAATGTGGCCGGCATTATTGTCGATTTGCGTAATAACCCGGGCGGTTCGCTGGAAGAAGTGGCACGTATGTTGGGTCAAGTGATCAAATCTGGCCCAGTGGTGCAGATCCGTGATGGCAATGGCAATGTCAGTGTCTTTGAAGATGATGATGGCGGCGCACAAACTTATGCTGGCCCATTGGCAGTGATGATTAACCTGGCCTCTGCATCGGCCAGTGAAATTTACTCTGCCGCGATTCAGGATTATGAGCGCGGGATTGTGATCGGCAGTACCACCACCGGGAAAGGTACAGCGCAGGTGCAACTGGATAGCTTGGCGCATGGTCAGGCAACCCTGACACAGCGTAAATTCTACCGGGTGACCGGTGGCAGTACCCAGAACAAGGGTGTGGTTCCAGACATTAAACTGGTTGATATTTATAACGAAGAGTTTGGTGAGCGTAAGGCTAAAAATGCCTTGCAATGGGATACCATTCCAACCGCACCGTTTAAACGCGAAGGTGCAGTACAAAAATATGTACCAGAGTTGGCTAAACTTTCTCAGCAACGGGTTGCACTGGATTCTCAGTTCAAGTATCTGGAGCAGCGTAAGGCTGTAATGAAAAAAGCTGAAGATGAAAAGCGTCAGGTACTGGATTTACAGCAGCGTAAGGCAGAGCTGATTGCCATGGAGCAAAAAACTCTGGAAGCAGAAAATGCGCGTCGTATTGCCACAGGTCTCAAACCTTATCCGAACTGGGAAACCTATCAGGCGTCCATGGATGCACTGATTGAAACCCGTGCCAAAATGAAAGCCAAGGAACGTCCGGCTCTGCCTGAAGAAGAAGCTTTTGTAATTGAAGCAGCACATGTATTACTGGACTACGCCAAATTACAGGCCAAACAGTAAGTTCTAGCTAATGCCTCGCTTATAAAAAATAGCCTGTTTCGACAGGCTATTTTTTTATTCTCCAAACCTGTTTAAAAAACTGAATGGATTTTTTATTAAGTGCTATCTATATAAGTAAAAAGGAAAAATTTGTGACAGTGGTCGAATAAATAAACCGAAAAAACTGATTTAAATATTTGCTAAAACCTCAAACACTCCTAATATATAAGTCATGTTTGATTTATATATTGCATCTGATTTGAGGACAATTTTTCAACATGAGATGAAAGAAATATAAATTCTAAATTTGAGTTAAGAGCGGCTGCTGTGGACATGAATAGGCTTGCCTGAATGGTCAGTCTTATGCTTTTGATCAGTCCAGAATTGACCGGATGAAAATGGGAATACCTGTGCCGAGAACAATAAAAATGATCACCGATTGGGAACATTTTATATGATCCATATTCAGCATGATATCAGTCTGGTCATCGGGTCAATTCTCTTTGCTTTTGTTACTGGCTATTTTTTGCTGTCAATTCAAAAAATATGCCTGAGAGGTTTGAAGACTCAATTCGCTTTAATCATTCTACTGGTAACGGCGGCATTACTGGGTCTCTTGATCTGGTCGAAACATTTGATAAAGATTACCCAGAGCACGGCGTCCGCGCATGCGAGCTATGACCTGTTATTCATGCTCATCTTTATCAGCGGTCTGCTACTGATGGCTATTATCAGCGCAGTTGTTGCAGAATTGCGCCTGGCATCACGTAATCGTCAACTGATCTGGGCCAATACGGAACTCGACAATCAGAATATTCAGGACAATCTGACCAAATTACCCAATCGTTTATATCTGGCTGAATATGCGCAGGTATTGTTTTCCAATCCACAGCAGGAAATTGCCTTTTTATATATTGATCTGGACCGTTTTAAGGCAGTCAATGATGTGTTTGGTCATCAGGTAGGAGACCAGCTGCTGATTCAATTAACCGCACGTATTCACCAATTATTGGGTGAGCGTTCCAAGCTGCTCAGGATTGGCGGCGATGAATTCCTGATGGTGCTGGAAAATACGTCTATCATTGACGCTTCAAAAATGTCGGAGCAGATTCTGAATCTGATTCAGGACAGTTTTCTGATTGACGGCAAAATGATTAATATTTCTGGCAGTATCGGCATTGCCCTGTATCCGGAGCATGGGCAGAACCTGCAAGATTTACTGGTCAATGCCGATGCCGCAATGCTCAGTTCCAAGTATCAGGGTCGAAATACCTATTCAGTCTTCAGTTTTTCCTCGGAACAGCATGAATCCAAAAGTCAGAGCAAGCTGATTAACGACCTGTACAAGGCAGTTGAAGATCAGCAATTTGTACTGTTTTATCAGCCTAAATTTAGCAGTGAACGAAAAATTTGTGGGGTCGAGGCGTTGATACGCTGGCAACATCCGCGACATGGTTTGCTGGGTCCCAATATGTTTATTCATGGGGCCGAGAAAACCGGACTTATCATTCAGATGGGCTACTGGGCACTGGAGCAGGCTTGCAAACAGATCCAGTGCTGGGAAAAAAACAATACCGACTTTTTCCCGATTGCTGTGAATCTGTCGGCAGTGCAGTTTGAACATAAGCATCTATTGAGTAATCTGGAAAACCTGTTTAAACGCTATAAGATCAAGCCCCAGCATTTGATGATCGAAATTACTGAATCGACCGCCATGCATTATATTGATGCCAGTATTCGTACGCTTGAGCAACTGCGTCATATCGGTATCCAGCTGGCGATTGATGATTTTGGAACCGGACATTCCAGCTTTCTATATTTAAAAAATCTGCCTGTAGATGAACTGAAAATTGATAAAGAGTTTATTCAGGATCTCAGTCCTGGCTCTAAAGAAGAAATGATTCTGGAAAGTATTATCCGGCTGGCGAGCAAGCTGGGTCTGAAAGTGACGGCTGAAGGAGTAGAAACAGCTCTCCAGGCAGATATTCTGACTCGACTCGGTTGCCAGCAATTGCAAGGTTATCTACTGGCCAGACCGATGCCAGTCGAGTCCCTGGAAACACAGGATTTTCTGTCTTGATTTTTGAGGGTTGCAACAGTATTCAGTCGTCGGGTAAGCATATACTTAGTGCCATTCAGCAGAGCAGCTAAATGACGAAAATTCCGATATATACGCCCTGATAACAGTATGATTTCCGGCTAAATCCAGACGAAAAAATACAGTAATCGGCAGGCATGGATCTTATAAATACTGTGATTTCCCTCAACCGCAGACATACTTATTGGCTTTAGAAATCTGCTACAATATCGCCAATTTTTCATATTGATCGTTTTTGATCTTGAGCACTGCGCTTCTGCAGTAGGTATTTTCCATGAGTTTTAAAGATGAGTTAGCGGCGCAGGTCGCGCAGCGACGTACATTTGCCATTATTTCCCACCCCGATGCCGGTAAAACCACCATGACAGAAAAACTGCTGTTATGGGGTCAGGCGATTCAGGTTGCCGGTATGGTGAAAAGCCGTAAGTCAGATCGTGCAGCCACCTCGGACTGGATGGAAATGGAAAAAGAACGTGGCATCTCGATCACGACCTCGGTGATGCAGTTCCCGTTCAAAGACAAGATGATCAACCTGCTGGATACTCCGGGACATGAAGACTTCTCGGAAGATACCTATCGCACCTTAACTGCCGTAGACTCGGCATTAATGGTGATTGATGGGGCAAAAGGGGTAGAAGACCGGACCATTAAATTGATGGAAGTGTGTCGTATGCGCGATACGCCAATCATTTCATTCGTCAATAAAATGGACCGTGAAATCCGTGAGCCACTGGAGCTTCTGGATGAAATCGAAAACGTGCTGAAAATTAAATGTGTGCCGATCACCTGGCCACTGGGTACCGGTCGTGATTTTGCCGGTGTATTCAATTTAATCGAAGAAAAATTCTACGTTTACAAAACCGGTTTTGGTTCAACCATTCCTACCATCGAAATACGTGATGGTTATGACTATCCTGATCTTCGTGAGAAAGTTGGCGAGTTGGCGTGGGCGGCATTTGAAGAGTCGCTGGAACTGGTACAAATGGCTAATGAGCCTTTAGACCGTGAAGAATTTCTGGCAGGCCGTCAGACACCGGTCTTGTTCGGTACTGCCTTGGGTAACTTTGGGGTTGACCATGTGCTGGATGCCTTTAGTCAATATGCGCCGCCGCCAAAGGCCCACCCAACTCAGGCGCGTATTGTAGAAGCTGATGAAGAAGGCTTCACTGGTTTCGTGTTTAAAATTCAGGCCAATATGGACCCGAAACATCGTGACCGTATTGCATTCATGCGTATCTGTTCAGGTAAATATGAAAAAGGCCTGAAAATGAAGCATGTACGTCTGGATAAAGATGTACGGATTAGCGATGCCTTAACTTTCCTTGCTGGTGACCGTCAGCATCTGGAAGAAGCGTGGCCAGGCGACATTATTGGTCTGCACAACCACGGCACCATTCAGATTGGTGATACATTTACCTCGGGTGAAAAACTGCAGTTCACCGGTATTCCGCATTTTGCACCGGAAATGTTCCGCCGTGTACGTTTAAAAGATCCTTTAAAATCTAAGCAACTTCAAAAAGGCCTGAAAGAACTGTCTGAAGAAGGGGCCACACAGGTATTTATGCCACAGCATAACAATGACCTGATCGTAGGTGCAGTCGGTGTGTTGCAGTTTGAAGTAGTAGCCTACCGTCTGAAAGAAGAATACAAGGTGGATTGCGTTTACGAGCCTGTGAGCATCAATACTGTGCGCTGGGTGTCGTGTGATGACGAGAAAAAGTTTAACGAATTCAAGAAAAAAGCCCATGACCAGTTGTCCGTCGATGGTGGTGGTCATTTGACTTATCTTGCGCCAAGCCGGGTAAATTTACAGCTAATGCAAGAACGTTATCCAGACATTGTGTTCCATAATACCCGCGAACACTAAAGTTTCCTGCTTTAGACCTCAAGTTTAAAAATATCAAACAGCTTCTCCGGAAGCTGTTTTATTTTATGCTACATTTAAGCAACTAATAACTCGATAGATATATCAAAGAGAATGAAGTTCAGCAAGGAAGTCGTCTTCGGCACTGTGATGGGTTTAAGTCTTGTCCTGAGCGGCTGTGATAAAAGTGAAAAAGACCCCGCAGCCGGCCAGCCAGATCAACAGATCAGCGCAGTTCAGAAAAATGCCAATGTCTTGCCTTATCTGAATATTCAACAACAGCCGGCCAAGATCGCCTTGCCATTTTGTGAAACCAAAAACTGTATCAATATCGAGATTCAGACCCTGTCTACCGCTGATCCGTGGATGAATCAATGGATCGAGAAGCAGCAGGCCAAGGTGATTCAGGATCAGATCGGCTTAAAACAGGATATGAGCTTGCAACAGGCAATTAATGCCTATGTGAAAAAATCGGATGCCTGGCAGGCTCAACTCAAGCTCAATCAGGCTTATGAATTATCGCTATATAGCCGCATTCCCTATCAGCGCAATCAGTATGTCTTGCTACAGATTGGCCTAGACAGCAAACAGGAAAATATCAGTGTACATGAGCGCTATTATTTTTTTGTGGCCGACCGTAAGCAGCAAAAAATGCTGACTCCTTTGGATATCATCGATCCCAAACAGCAGTTAAGGATGGATCAGATTATTCAGAGCGCTTATGAAAAATGGCTCAAAGACAATAATCGCCAGGTTCAGCAGCAGGCACCGAAAAAACTTTATTGGGGACAGGCTGAGTGGTTCTTTGATCAGGAAGGCATTGGCCTGCATTATCGCAGTCATGACATTAGCAAAGATGCCAAACAACTGGATATTTATTTAACAAAAGAACAAACACAACAGGTCTTGAAAGCCGAAGTCTATCGGAATATGTTCTAAAGGTCATAATCCTGCAAGGATTAATTAAGTATTTATAAAAGGTTGATCAATGCCAAAATACAAGAATATCTTCGCTCTATCGATGCTGGCATCAGCGATTTTACTGAGTGCATGTCAGCCCAAGGGCAATGAACCGAAAGAGCCGGCTTCTCCCGAGGTGGTACAAACCGAACCTGAAGTCCTTAAACTCAGTGGTGATAGCGAAAGACTGAAGCTGCTGATTCCAGAATGTGAAGGTAAAAACTGTCCGGAAATCTCGATTGAACGACTCAATAGTAATCAGCGCTTTATTGATGAATGGGTCGATCAGCAGATTTTACAGCAGTTAAAAAGTATCCTGTCGGTCGATGCGATTGAACCGGCAAAAGTCACGGCTGCCAGTGAAGCCGAAGTTGCTGCTTCTGAACCACAAGCTGCCTTGTCGACAGTCATTACCCCAAAACAGCAGCTTGAGCAGCAGATCCAGCCCTTTATGCAGACCTTCCTGAATCTGGACAAAGAGCTCAAAGCACTCAGTGCCAGTCACAGCATTAGCCTGATGATTAAGCCCAAGATTCTACATTCGGGTGATCCTCTGGCGACAGTAGTGCTGAACAGTAGTCATTATCTGGGAGGCGCACACGGGGCATCGGCACAGCATTATTATAATTTTGATCTGGAGCAGCAAAAGCTGGTCAAGCTGGATGACATTATTGCCGACAAGCAAAAAGCCAAACTCGAAGCGCAGGCTTATGCGGCTTTTAAAACCTGGGTTATAGAGTCCAAGCTGGCCACGGATATTGCCGAATATGAACAGGCCTGGAAGTTCAGGCTCACCGATAACTTCTATCTGGGCAAAGATGGTTTGATATTGCAGTATGCCGAATATGAAATCGGGCCTTATGTGGTGGGTTTACCACGCTTGATGATCCCTTATGAACAGCTACAAGGTGTGCTAAAACCGCAATATTTACCGCAAACCGAAACGGCAGCAGCGTCTGAAGCACAGCCGGCATCTGCACCTAAAGCGCAATGAGCTTAAAGTTATTTGATACCCATACCCATTTTGATGTTCCCGATTTTGATCATGATCGGGAGCAACTGGCCTATGCGGCCAAAGCGGCAGGTGTGAAGCATTTAATCCTGATTGGTTTTTCGCAAAAGCGTTTTACAGATTTGTTAAGCACCCATCACTTCATCAATGATCTGGAAAATGCTCCGCAAAGCCATTTGGCACCTGGCTTGCATCCGTTTTATATTGAACAGCATCAGACTGAACATCTCTATGATCTGGAGCAGCTGCTCAAAACTGAACCCTGCATTGCCATTGGTGAAATCGGTCTCGACACCTTTTTAAAGCAGCATAAAGTGCCTGAAATTTTTCAAAAGCAGCAAGATTTTTTTGCTGCTCAGCTTGAACTGGCACAGCAGTTTGATAAGCCGGTATTGCTGCATATCCGTAAATCACATGCTGAGGTTTTAAAAATCTTAAAGCAGCATCAGTTCAAACAGGGCGGCATTGCGCATGCCTTTGGTGGCGGGATTGAGGAAGCCAAGGCCTTTATCAAGTTGGGGTTTAAGCTCGGAGTCACCGGTCAGATTACCAATCCGAATGCCAAAAAACTGCATCAGGTGGTACAGGCAGTGGGGCCAGAACATCTGGTGCTGGAAACCGATTGTCCGGATATGACGCCCTTATGTTGTCAAACTGCGACTGAGCAGAGAACCCGAAATACACCAGTAAATCTACCTTATGTTCTGCAAGGTCTGGCACAAAGCCTCGGGCGAGATCAAGCCGGATTGGCACAGCAGCTCTGGCAAAATACGCATCAGGTTCTAAATCTGGCCGAAGTGTAATTCCGGTTTCGATTTCTTATTGCTATCTGCTGTAATTTGGTTTCTATTAAAAAAAGATGCATTATGCAATTTCTAAAATGTCTCAGACTTGGCATCATGCATATATATTATTTTAGGTGAGATTCACATGGCACAAGGACTTTTGGCAGGTAAGCGCTTCTTGATCGCGGGCATTGCGAGTAAATTATCCATTGCTTTTGGTATTGCTCAGGCATTACATCGTGAAGGTGCGGAATTGGCTTTTACTTATCCAAATGAAAAGCTGAAAAAGCGGGTAGATGACTTTGCTGAACAGTTTGGTTCAAAACTGGTTTTTCCTTGTGATGTGGCGGTAGATGCTGAAATTGATAGCGCATTTGCTGAATTGGCGAAACACTGGGATGGTCTGGACGGTGTCGTGCATTCAATCGGTTTCGCACCAGCACATACGCTAGATGGTGACTTCACCGACATTACCGACCGTGAAGGTTTCAATATCGCACATGACATCAGTGCCTATAGCTTTATTGCCATGGCACGTGCGGCAAAGCCTTTGTTGCAAGTTCGTCAAGGCTGCCTGTTAACGCTAACTTATCAAGGTTCTGAGCGCGTTATGCCGAACTATAACGTGATGGGTATGGCCAAAGCATCCCTGGAAGCAGGTGTACGTTATCTGGCATCTAGCTTGGGTCAGGAAGGTATTCGTGTCAATGCGATCTCTGCGGGTCCAATCCGTACCTTGGCAGCTTCAGGCATTAAATCATTCCGTAAAATGCTGGATCTGAATGAAAAAGTTGCACCACTGAAACGTAATGTGACGATTGAAGATGTCGGCAATGCAGCATTATTCCTGTGCTCGCCATGGGCGAATGGTATTACGGGTGAAATCCTGTATGTTGATGCCGGTTTCAATACCGTGGGTATGAGCGCTGATTTAATGGCAGATGCGGAATAAATCTTATAAGTCCTCTCTCCCTTAGGGAGAGAGTTAGAGAGAGGGGATTTTTATTTACCTCTCCCTTACTAGTAGTGCTTCTCATCTCCTGAAAGGAGAGGAAGTTCCTCCCTTTTTAAAGGGAGGTTAGGAGGGATTAAGTTAAAAAATTAATCTCCCCAAACCCCTCTTTAAAAAGAGGGGCTCAAAAAAAAGACCGCATAAGCGGTCTTTTTTAGATCTGAATGTCAGCGATTAAGCTTGACCATCCACAGCAGCAGCTTGCGCACGTTGCATATTGGCTTCAAATTCAGCATCGAAGTTGATTGGAGTAAGTAACAACTGCGGGAAGCTGCCTTTAGTTACCATATCATTCACTGCTTCACGCAGGAACGGGAACAGGATGTTCGGGCAGTAGGCACCAAGGATATATGGCAGACGCTCTTCTTCAACGCCATCTACCAGGAAGATCCCGGCTTGGGTCACGTCTACAATAAACGCAGTATCACCTTCGTTAGTTGCTTGAACCACAACTTTCAATGCCACTTCAAAATGTGTCTCATCAATTTTTTCTGCAGAAGAAGAAAGATTGATGTTTAACTCAGGTTGCCATTGTTTGGTAAAAACTTGTGCCCCAGGAACCTCAAAAGAAATATCTTTGGTGTAAATACGCTCTAATGCCAATTGTGGTTGAGCTTGTTGTTCTTCACTCATTCTTTGATCCTTAATATGAAGTGATAATTTTAGTGGAGTTAAGCGAGTAATTCATCAAGTTTGCCTTCACGCTCTAAAGCATAAAGCTGGTCGAAACCACCAATGAATTGATCATTAATAAAAATTTGTGGCACGGTACGGTGATTGGTACGCTGCATCAGCTCAAGACGGACTTCAGGCGCTTCTTGAGACAGGTTAATTTCTTTGTATGCGACACCTTTACGTTCCAGCAGCTGTTTTGCACGCACGCAATACGGACATACAGTCGTCGAATAAATAGTAACTTCAGCCATGATCAATCTCCTGTTCGTGGATTATTTGCTTTTCACCAATGGTAAACCTTGAGCTTTCCAGTTGCTGATGCCGCCATCAAGACGGTATGCATCGGCATGACCAACCTGTTGTAATGCAGTGCCAGCCACCTGTCCAAGGTTACAAATGAACACCAAAGGGCGATCAGATGCTTTCAGCTCTTCAACATGCTTTGTAATCTGGCTATATGGAATATTACGGCTGCCGCTGATATGACCTTCACGGAAGTCTTTGGCATCACGTAAATCAACCAGCATGGCATTTTTTGCTTTGACTAAAATTCCCAGCGATTGCGGAGAAATTTTACGACCGTTACGTTGACCTTCGATAATGAAGAATAAAACCACTAATACCGCGAGTGTTCCAAATAAGAAGGGGTGATTCCCCATAAACTCGAACCAACGTTCCACAATTCACCTAATTACAATTTTAAAATTGCCAAGAGTATAGCTCATAAATATGGTGATCAAAATCACCGCTTCAAGGGTTGATGCACAAGAAAATTAATTTTTTTGCTGTGCTTCAGTGATTTCGTCGATTAAACGCAGATAGCTGTCCAGTCGGCGCGGTAAAATTTCACCTGCACTTGCGGCCTGGCGTAAAGCACATTGTTTCTCATGCTTATGGGTACAGTTACGGAACTGGCAATGCCCGAGCAGGTTTTCAATTTCAGGAAAACCGCTTTGTACTTTATCCAAAGTCAGATGCCACAGGCCAAATTCACGAATTCCGGGAGAGTCGATCAGGGCCGCGCCTTCACCAAAACCGATCAAACGCGTTGAGGTGGTGGTGTGCTGACCGAGTGCCGAGTTTTCCGAAATAATATTGGTTTTCTGCGCTGCATCCGGCACGATGGCATTAATCAGCGTACTTTTACCGACCCCCGATTGACCGACAAAGGCCACGGTTTCATTTTCCAGACGATTGGACAATGCAGTCAGATCACCATCGGACTGGGTCTGCATCACTTCATAACCGAGATCCTGATATTCTTGTAGCAGACTCAGAATTGGATCATTGTCTTTCAACAAATCGGCTTTGTTCATTACCAGTAATGCCGGAATGTCGGCATCGGCACAGGCCACCAGATAACGGTCGATCAGACCCGGCGCTGGCTCAGGCAGCGGCGCAAACACAATCACGATCAGTGAAATATTGGCGGCAACCGGTTTGACTTTGTGGTAGCGATCCGGGCGGGTCAATAACGATTTTCGAGGATGAATCGCGGTGATAATCCCCAAACCGGTATTCGGATCGGCTTGCCATTTGACCCGATCCCCGGTAACCAGTAAATCCAGGTTGGTTCGGGTATGACAGCGCCAGACACTGCCCAGTTCAATCTCTTTCCAGAAGGGTTCAGGCTCACCCTCGGCGACCACAGGTTTTTCAGGATGAATGTCAGGAATAGATAAAGCTTGCACTTCAAGTTGACGGCCATAGTGTTGCACCACTAAACCTTCGAGATCACTGGAAGTATCGAGATCTTCTTGACGTGTTTTCTGTTGTTTCTGAATGCGGCGCTGTTGTTGCTCTGTCAGACGACGCTTACGTATTAAGGCCATTCATATCCTAAAAAAACCGGGTAAATCAGATGGCAAAAATAGCATGAAGCAGCCCTAGAATGACACCCAAGATGTAATTAATTTGCTACTATAGTTGTTTTTAAACCCAATAAGATTGCACATTTATGAGCAGTACCGCTGATACCCGCCTGATTTGGATTGACCTTGAAATGACAGGTCTAGACACAGACAATGATCAAATTATTGAAATTGCAACGATTGTAACCGATGACAATTTGAATATTCTGGCAGAAGGTCCTGTGCTTGCGGTGCATCAGCCTGCACGTCTTTTAAATGCCATGGATGAGTGGAATACCCGTCAACATGGCCAATCCGGTCTGATTGAACGTGTGCGTCGCAGTAAATTGACCGCTCAGGATGCAGAGCAGCAAACCATTGAATTCCTGAAAAAATGGGTCAATCCAAAATCATCACCGATGTGTGGTAACTCGATCTGTCAGGATCGCCGTTTCTTGCACCGCCTGATGCCTGAGCTGGAACAATACTTCCATTACCGGAATCTGGATGTATCTTCAGTGAAAGAGCTGGCAAAACGCTGGCGTCCAGAAATCATGAGCGGTCTGAAGAAAAATGCTTCACATCTGGCGATGGATGATATTCGTGATTCGATTGCCGAACTGAAATACTATCGTCAATATTTCTTTATCATGAATAAAGACTAATTCCGGTAGATATAAAAGAGGCGAAAGCCTCTTTTTTTATGACATTGATGCTTTTTTCTTTTTATATAAACTCTCGATCAGTTCGAAGATAACCCACGCAGCCAGTACCAAAATCAAATGGGTCTGGGTTTCATAATGACCCAGGATCAAAATGCCAAACAGGGCTAAAATCAATAAACGAATAAAGATACTCAGCGCATAGCTTTTCGGTTTTTGGCTGCTGTAGATATATAAATGTAACGCAATCAGTATGAAATTAAGAGCCAAAAAAGCATTGATCAGCACAGGGTTTGACTCCCATATTCAAGATTTTATGGATGAATTTTATTCAATTATAGGTGTTTCTGAATTTATCTTTCTGATTTTGCTGATGGATTTTGTATCGAAATTTTAGAAGCAGTAAAAAAATGCTGACTTTGCTAAAATAAGCCGTGATTTAACAGCTATTGATGACTTATGACTGAACTGCTTCAAGACGATGAATATGATCGCCGCTTTGCCGGTGTTGCCAAAATTTATGGAGAAGACAGCTTCAGTCATTATGAAAAAAGTCATGTGATGGTGATTGGGATTGGCGGTGTCGGTTCTTGGGCAGTAGAAGCGCTGGCACGTAGCGGGGTCGGTGAGCTGACACTGGTCGACATGGATGTTGTCGCAGCATCGAATATTAACCGCCAGTTGCCTGCCATGAGCACGACCTTGGGCCATGAAAAAATTGCCGTGATGGCCGAACGTTGCCGTGCCATCAATCCACGCATTAAAATTAACCTGATTGATGATTATCTGACACCGGAAAATATCAAAGAAATTTTGGCAGGTGCCCCAGATTTAATTCTCGACTGTATTGATGATGTGAAGGCTAAATTTGCCCTGATGCTACATTGCCGCTTTAACAAGATTCCCTTGATTGTCTCCGGCGGCGCCGGCGGTAAACTGGATCCGTTGAAAATTCGGGTCGCCGATTTATCTAAAACCGAACAGGATCCGATGCTGGCCAAATTGCGTGCTCAGCTACGTGCCAAAGGCATCTGTAAAAAGCCCAAAGAAAAATTCGGCATTACCTGCGTCTATTCAATCGATAATCCATTCTCGAGTGCCGATGTCTGCGCCAGTGCCGGTTTGCGCTGTGGTGGCTATGGCTCGGCTGTGGTGGTGACGTCGAGCTTTGCCATGGTGGCTGTGGCGGAAGGCTTGAAAAAGCTGGATAGTAAAAGAGCAAAAGCCTGATTTACAAAATAAAAAGCACAAAATATGTGCTTTTTTTGTGCCGATGTTTAGAATGAAGGGATTCATTTGCCGAACAAAAATAATGTTTTGGAGCAGCTATGTGGTTCTTGCTGGTATTGATGCTGGGGATAGGAGCTTTGGGAATCTGGATGTGGAAACGTCCGGATCCGGTGAAACGTGATCAGGCCAAAGCCGTGCAACATGATCTGTGGATTGAGCAGCTCGATGCACAGCTCAGACATGCGGCGCGCTTGAGTTCAGATCCTGAACATCCGAATTATGCACGTGCCTATCAGATTTACCAGAATCTTGCCCAGCAACAGGAAATTCCTCAGGCTTATGTCGGCATGGGACTGATGCATTTACAGGGTCTTGGACACGAGCAAAATACTGAAACAGCCATCAGCTATCTGGATAAAGCCTTTCATCTGGGCAGTGATGAAGCGGCCTATCATCTGGGACAGATTCATGAGGATCAGCGCTATCAAATGGCTGACCCGGAAAAGGCACTGTACTGGTACCGACATGCGGTAGCTCGTGGCAATCTGGATGCGCAGTACCGTATTACCGAACTTTCCTCTACTGAAGAGAAAAATCCAGAAGATAAGAGTGCTGAACAGCAGCGCTTGGCCTTGCTGATTCAAAATGCCGGGCAGGGCCATGCCAATTCGCAGTATCAACTGGCGCAATATTATCTGGCAGATTCAGTAACCCAGGATTTGGTTCAGGGGATTCATTATCTGTTTCTGGCGGCACAGCAAGATCATCTGGCTGCCAATCAGCAGATTGCGCATGCTTATGCGCGCGGACAGATTCTACCGCAAGACCCGACCCAAGCCCTGCAATTTATTAAACGCTGTATCAGTCTTGGCGACCAGAAAGGTCTGTATGACTATTATGCTGGTGTACTGCAAGGCCGTATTGATACTGACCAGCGACAACGGGTGTTTCAGCACTTGATGCAGCAATCTAAAGAACATGCCGATACACAAGCCAAGACCTTAATTGGACAGGCTTATTTTCATGGCTGGTATGTCGATAAAAATGAGACCATGGCGTTTCGTTACTGGTCTGAAGCCGGCAATACTCAGCATCCGCGCGCTTTATGCACAATTGCTGCGCTGTATTTTGAACAGCATCTGGTCGCTAATGAACCGCAAAAGGCGTTTGAGTTATATCAGGTGGCATTGCAGCTCAGTCCCGATGATGCTTATGCGCAGATGGGTCTGGCACTGTGTTATTTAAATGGCATCGGTACTGCAAAAGACACCGCCAAAGCCACCCGCATGATTCAGGCGGTGGCACAGCAATACTGGCAGATTGATGCTCAGTCTGAGGCAGATCTCATTTATGCAGTGGGGCGTTTTTATAGTCTGGCCGAGTATCCATTGCCGACACGTGAGAAAGCGGTTCAATATCTGAATCAGGCGGTTGGCAAAGGCTCGAAGGAAGCAGCCTGGTTTTTGTATCAGGCTTTGTCAGGCATCTATCCGGTGTTTGTCAATAATGCAGAGCAGGCCAATCGTTATCTGCATCAGGCTGCACAATTGGGCCATGCCCAAGCGCAGGCAGAATTGGGCCTGATCTATCTGAACGGTCAACAATTGCAGCAGGATATGGCGTTGGGATTAAAATATCTCCAGCAAGCGGCTGCCCAGAAAAACAGTGTGGCACTGAATGCTTTAGGAGAAGCATTTGAAAATGGTAGAGGTACTGAGGCAAATATTGAACAGGCGGTGCAGTATTATCGCCAGGCAGCAGTACAGGTCAATGCGGATGCTTATAGTCATCTTGGACGTTTATATACCAAGGGAATTGGTGTGGAACGCGATATTGGAATCGCGCGGGAATGGCTGGAAAAAGGCAGTTTGCTCGGGCATGAGCGATCAGCTGAATTATTGAAAAATGTGAATGCCTATTTGCAAATGAAGTAATTTTTATTGAAATCGCGCCATAAAAAAAACCGCTGTCTGGTAGCGGTTTTTTTATGGATCAAGTTGTGTTTAAGGTAGCTGCTGGATTGGACTGCCACCCAGTGCCTGCATTAATGTCACATAAGCATTGTACTGGTTCTGTCGGGTTTGCACCAAAGACAGACGGGCATTGCGTGTGGTTTCCTGTGCATCCAGCAGGTTCTTTAAAGCCACTGCGCCGTTACGATAACGTACTTCAGTCAGACGTTCCGTTCTTTCTGCCAGTTCGACATTACGTTGCTGCAAGGCCACCTGCTTGCTGATTTCAGTACGGTTCGACAAGGCATTTTCTACATCGGCGAAGGCTTCATACATGGTCTGGCGATATTGCATAATCGCTTTCTCATATTCCAGTTCATTGACCTGCAGATCGCGTTTCATGTCATTCCATTGCAGAAATGGCAAGGTCAGACCGGCACCTAAAGTCGCCACCGGATTTTTTAGCGCATTCGACAGTGAAGTACTGCTGCCAATTCCCGTGGTCAGATTGCCGGTCAGGCTGATTGACGGGTAATAACTGGCTTTGTTGGCATCCTTATTGGCCAGTGCCTTACGCAAGCGCAGTTCAGTTGCCTGTAGATCAGGGCGACGGGACAATAAACTTGCAGGTAAGTCAGCCTGAATACTCGGCAATTGAATATTGGGTAAACGGCTTGGCTCTTGAATAGCCAGCTGTTGTACCGGCATATGTAGCAATACCGCGAGTCCGGTACGCGTTTCTACCCGTTGCTGCTCAATCTGGCTTAAGGTGGCCTGCTGGCTTTGAATGGCCTGTTCGGCCTGGGTTAAATCCAGACCGGATACCGCACCGGCACGATATTGCACCTGCACCAGATTATAGGTCTTTTGCGCCGTTGCCAGGTTCTGCTGTACCACGCTATAACGTTCATTCAGATAAGCCAATTGCCAATAGAGCTGTGCCGTGGTGCCAATCAGGCTCTGCGCCGTTGCCTGCAAATCCTGTTCAGAGGCCAAGGCTTCCCAGCGTGCTGCTTCGGTCTGATTGGCCAGTTTGCCAAACAGATCCAGTTCATAGCTTAAGCCCGGATAGCCCAGTGACAGACCAGTAGAAGAATTGCCGCCACCATCCAGATTAAAACGTTGCCCAGTCGAAATTCGAGCATCACCTACACGCACACCTTGCTGGCTTTGCGCCTGTCTGGCCTGAATACGCGCCTGCTGTAAACTGATGCCGGCTACGGCCAGATCAGTATTCTGTGCCAGCACCTGATCGACCAGACTGTTCAATTGCGGATCTTTAAATAAAGTCCACCACTGGTCTGCCAGAACGTCGGCATGGATCTGCTGACTGAGCACCTTATTATTTTGAAAGCTGCCCGGCATATTAAGCGCAGGCTGCTCATAGGGGGTTTTCACCACTGCGGCACAACCGGTCAGCGAAGCTCCCAGCAACAGGGCACTGGCAAGCTTGGTTAATTTTATTTGCATATCAGGTTCCTTATTCGCGAGAGAGCGCATCGACTGGATTCAGACGAGCAGCATTACGTGCCGGGATAAAGCCAAACACAATCCCGATCAGGCTTGAGCAGACAAAGGCAGCCACAATCGAAGTGGTTGAATAGGCCATCTGGAAGGTACCGCCGGCAAAATGGGTAATCAGCTGGCCAATTCCGAGGGACAGTAGTACCCCTAAAATACCGCCTAAAATACACACCAGTACCGCCTCAATCAGGAACTGCTGTAAAATATCACTTTGACGAGCACCCACCGCCATCCGTACCCCAATTTCCTGAGTACGTTCAGTCACGGATACCAGCATGATATTCATGACCCCGATCCCGCCAACCACCAGTGAAATCACGGCAATTGCCGAAATTAAAAGGGTCATGGTGGCTGTGGTCTGCTGAATGGTTTCGCGGATACTGTCGGCATTCTGGGTAAATACATCCTGCGCGCCATGGCGTTGTACCAGCAGGTTCAAAATTGCATTTTCCGCTGCGGCACTTGGATATTCATCCTTAATCCGCACAATGATACTACGCACATTGGATTGTCCCAGCATACGGCTCATCACGGTGGAATAGGGCAGGTAGACATTCAGACTGTCATTATTGCCCGTCATGCCTTTTTGCGCATCGATCACCCCGATAATCCGGCTGGGTACGCTGCCGAGTAAGATTACCTGACCGACCGGATCAGCCCCATCCTTAAAAAAGGTGTTTTTGGTGTTGGTGTCAATCACCACGTCTTGTGCCTGCTGCATGACGCTACTGCGGTCAAAAGGCTGACCGGACTGGAAGGTCATACCGCGCACGTAGAAGAAATCTTCACTGACGCCATTTACCGTGGTTGATGCTTCAATTTCTTTATAACGGCCGGTAACACTGCTATTGACCGACGGACTGACTCCATCGACATAAGGCTGTTCCGACAGTGCATCGGCATCGGCAGGAATCAGGGTTTTGGCTTGGGAAGATCTGGAATTGTCTCCGAAACCCCGACCCTGAAATACGGTAATTGTATTGGTGCCCAGACTGCTGATATTTTCCAGAATCTGTTTCTGCGAACCATTGCCCAGTGCCACCACCGAAACCACTGAGGCAATACCGATAATGATCCCGAGCATGGTCAGGAAAGTGCGCATGCGATGTGCATTCATGGCCAGCAAGGCCATGCGGAAGGCTTCACCGAGACGGTCAACTGCGGAACGCCATGAAGAAATCTTCTTTTGTTCGCTGCGAATCAGCTGCTGTTTTGCAAAGCCATCTTCAACTTCAGGCACGTTGGGAAGATCGGAAATGATATTCCCATCCGAGATCTCAATGATTCGCGTGGCATTTTTGGCCACATTATGGTCATGCGTGACCAGAATGATGGTATGACCTTTGGCATTCAGTTCGCGTAAAATCCGCATCACTTCAATACCGCTGTTCTTGTCCAGTGCACCGGTCGGTTCATCGGCCAGAATCACGTCACCGCCATTCATCAGCGCACGGGCAATCGACACACGTTGCTGCTGACCACCTGATAACTGACTTGGACGGTTCTGGGTTTTTTCACCCAGACCCAAATCGGTCAGAATCTTGACGGCGCGCTCATGCCGTTCTGATGAGTCTGCACCGGCATAAATCGCAGGGACTTCGACATTTCCTGCTGCGTTTAAATCGCCGAGCAGATGATAACGCTGAAAAATAAAGCCAAAGTATTCACGGCGTAACTGGGCCAGTTCATCGGCTTCCAGTTCACGAGTTTCGCGGCCTTTAACTTTGTAGCTGCCGGTGGTCGGTTTATCCAGACAGCCCAGAATGTTCATCAGGGTGGATTTACCTGAACCGGACTGGCCAACAATCGCCACCAGTTCACCCGGATAAATCTCCAGATTGACCCCTTTTAAAATCTGGACCGTACCTTCACCCGCAGGGAATTCACGTACCAGATTTTTCACCTCGAGGAGAGGCTGCTGTTGTGAATTCATACTTACATTCTCATTGGGCCACGGCTATTGCCACCGCGTTTTGCTGCATCATTGGAGGTGTCAGAACCATCAGCAATGACCACCTGATCACCACGTTTTAGACCTTTAATCACTTGTGCAGTGGCGCGGTTATTCAAGCCGATCAGTACAGGGGTTGGTTTTGCAGTACCATCAGCCTGCAAGACACGTACCATGGCGCGCTGGGCTTTGCCCTGTTCAATCAGTGCCAGCTCCGCTTCAGAAAGATTCAGGCGGGCAGGGCGTTCACTAGCAGGACGATTGCCTTGAGCAGATTCGGCTTCAGGACGTGATGCCGGATTAGCTTCGCCGCGAGAACTGTCACCGCGAGAACCTTCAGCCCGATTGGCACGTGGCGGACGGTTTGAGCCTTGAATCGCAGCGGCCGGGATCGTCAGCACGTTTTTAGCTTCATCCAGTACAATATAAACTTGCGCCGTCATATCAATACGCAGTTTGCCATCTTCATTCGGTACATCGAATAAAGCGTTGTAATACACCGCAGAACTTGAAGATGAGCCTGTTGCATTGGAATCGGTATTAATCGAATTTGGTGCAGGTTCAACCTGGCGCAGTTTGGCGTAAATCTTTTTCTCGTTATTGCCCAGTGTGGTGAAATAAACCGTTTGACCTTCTTCCACTTTCATCACATCTGCTTCAGAAATTTCAGCTTTAATGGTCATGGTGTCCAGCTTGGCCAGTTTCACAATGGTCGGTGCACTTTGATTGGCATTCACAGTTTGACCTTCTTCGGTCACAATTGCCACAATCGTGCCATCCATTGGAGCCACAATCTGGGTATAACCGAGGTCTTCTTTGGCCGTCGCCAAGGTCAGGCGCGACTGTTCAATCTGTGCATTAATCGCAGTGATATCAGCCTGAGCCGTTTTATAACTGGCAAATGCAGATTCCAGCTCTGAACGCGACGTCGCATCCTGCGCATACATGGCTTTCTGACGGTTATATTCGGCTTCAACTTTGGCCAGATTGGCCTGTCTCACTGCAAGTTGTGCCATCTGATTTTTAATGCTGGCTTCAGCAGTTTTTAAATCATTCTCCTGACGAACAGAATCAATTCGTGCAATCAGCTGACCTTCTTTAACCTGGTCACCGAGTTCCACATACATTTGTCTGACCTGACCAGAAACCTGAGCACCGACGCTGACCATTTTGGTGGCTTCTAAAATACCGGTGGCCAGTACAGAGCTTTCAATATCACCCTGAGTCACTTCAGCAGTAATATATTGCGGCGGCTGTTCTTTCGGTTTGAGGAAATACCACCCCGCAGCAATTAACACAATGGCAATCACCGCTGCCATAATCAATTTCGTCGGTTTTATTTTTGGCATATTGAATACGAGTTCGGTCGAAGATAAGGATTGATTATAAAAGCGAAATTGGGATAAATCGTGAATTTTTTAATTTATAATGAGAATTATTTTCTATTGGCTCGATTTTAAAAAATAGCGTCAATAGAAATCATTTTAAAATGATTAATCCACGATGTCTTTGAGATGCAAGACAGAGCCTTGCTTTTCCATAATGATCATCGCTCGCAATTAAAAGATCATCACGTGATTATTAGGCTAAATAATCATTGTTCCCAAGTGTATTTTTTGACCGAGATCCGCAAATGAAGGGCTGCAAAGATAAAATTATATCTAACCTAATAAAGGTATAAAACCCAACAATACCTAGGATCTGTGGTGTGATATTTGTTCGATAGCTGTTTCCGGCCCAATGCTTATCTTTATATTCCTGATAGCAAAACCAGTTGAAAATTAAACAGAAAAAAATTTAAAATCCCATGTTTTATATATGGATTTAAAGAAATAAAACTTGTAAGATTTAATTCCATAAAAAAATTATGGTTTTATCACTTAAGAAGAAGACGCACTTTAATTGTGCAGAAATAATACAACTTTGCTATCAAGATTGATGAGGGTTTAACGATGGAATGGAATGAAAGTTATAACATTGGAATTGACGTGATTGATAAGCAGCATCGTCAAATTTTAGACTATATTAATGCATTAGAAGAGATCAGAGGGACTGGTCAGCGTGATCGGATCAAGGAAGTTTTGAATGATTTAATTGATTATACCCAGTCCCATTTCAGCTTTGAAGAAAATCTGCTGGAACAGGTCAGTTATCAATATCTGCCTTCACATCGCGGTATACATGAATTATTTGTAAAACGACTCAATGATTACCGCCTCAAATTCGAGAACGGAGAATCCATCGAAAATGATTTATATCGCTTATTGTCCAAATGGCTGATCAATCATATTCAACATGATGATCAAGACTATGTCGATGCGGTGCGCGATAACATGTTGAGTTATCTACGTGCCCAGGAAAGCAAAAAAGGCAAAGGCTGGTTTGCACGTTTCTTCAGTTAGGCATTTGGCGCTAAAAATAAGCGTTGACCGCACATTTCAGCAATGGCTTGTAAAATGAGATGTTCAGGGTTCTCTTTGGACATCCCTTTAATAGCGGCATCAATACGGATTAACAGTTGTGGCCAGCTTAAAAAGCGTTGTGGGCTGAGACGGCGTAAAGCCTGCTGATATAGCCCCACTTTGGTTTTCCAGATTCCGATTTGCAAGGCATTTTGCGGCTGTTCAAACAGTTGCATCAACAGACGCATCTCTTTGCTCAGGCTCCATAATATCAGACTCATCGGCTCACCTGAAGCGACCAGATACTGGAAAATCTTGACCGATTGCGAGAGATTGCCTTGCAGTAGGGCATCACTCAAATCATAGGTGCTATAACGTGACTGATCTTGTAAACATGCATATAAATGCTCAACCTGAATCACATCGATTTCAGCAAAGGTATCGCTAACCCGCATCAGGCTGTTTTTGGCAGCCAGCAGGTTATGTTCATGATGCTGTTCCAGCCATTGCCAGGCATCATTGGCCAGTTTAATGCCCAGTTTCTCTGCTTCAATACCCAGAATTTGCTGCCGGTCTTTGGGATAATTGGCCACGAGCGAAACATTGACGCCATTGGCATCAATGACCTGAAAAAAGCTGGTTTTTAGACTACTCGCATCTTGCTTGGGCATCACCACTAATAGCAAATTATCGCTGTCTTGTTGTAAATAGCTTTTTAGCAGTTTAAGACTACTTGCATCTGGCTTGATATTGCCATGCACTTCAATCGCCAGCTGTGTTGAAAACAGCGACAGACTGTTCAGAGCATTAAAGACAGTTTTCCAGTCAGCGACCGAGCTAATGTCATAACGTTGACGTTCGATGTCCTGCCTTTGCCAGCTAGCACGAAAGGCATCAATAAGATTTTGTTCCAGTAAGGGTTCTTGACCATGCAATACCCAGGCACCACGAGCTTCATCGACACGTTTTAGGGCTTGCAGATAATCAAGTTTCATAAGGTAGTCTTATTGAGCCGGTTGCGCGGAAGTATTTTGTTTGACTAAAGGTAAGCGGTTGGAGGAAATCTGACGCGCAATCTGCTGCGCCACATCATCAATAATCACCTGATTGAGAAACTTTTGTTCCTGATCGTCAGTGTTGACTGTTTCAATGTCATATTGATAGGTACGCGTTGCCACCACAGTTCGTGGTTCAGTCACCGGATTGCCTTGCGCATCTTCAATGCGGAAAGTTACGTTTAAACGCAGCAAGGTTTCAACCAGCTTGCCGTTCAATTCTAAGCGGCGCGGTGTGTAATCGAGGACACGCAAAACATAAGCATTTGGTGCATTGCTTAATTGTACCCCTGCAGCACCTAAATAAACCGCCAGTTTTTCTTGTAATTCTTCAGTATTGGGTGGTAGAGAAAGATTCATAACCGAGTAGGCAACAGGTGCCGAGCTTGGGTTGGTGCCTTTTAAATGGAAGCCACAACCGACTAAGCCTGCACTTAGACCACAAGTTAAAACAATTGCTGCTAAACGTTTGCCTAAATGCATGAGTATCCTCTTTTTCCCTCAGGGAAATATTTGAAATCCTGAACTGGATTGTAAAGTCAAAGCCCGCTGGCTGGCAACGGGCTTTGTTTGGGAATTGTTTTTTAATCCCCCTAAATCCCCCTTTACAAAAGGGGGACTCTCTCGATCCATATTATAAAAAATGGATTCTCCTCCCTTTATTAAAGGGAGGTTGGGAGGGATTATTCCTTAAGTTCCCTCTCCTTTTAGGAGGTGAGAAACACTGTTTCGTAAGGGGAGAGGTTAACTACCCTCATCCCGACCTTCTCCCAGAGGGAGAAGGAGCTATAAGGAATTAAACAACCAAATTCACTAATTTATTTGGCACAACAATCTCTTTCTTGGTTGGACCGGTCAAGAATTGTTGAACTTCAGGCAAGGCTTTAGCCAGTGCTAAAATCTCATCTTTAGAAATATCGACCGACACTTCCAGTTTGCCACGCAGTTTACCGTTGACCTGAACCACGATGGTTTGGGTATTGCGGGTCAATGCAGATTCGTCTACAGCAGGGAACAGGGTTGAATTCAGTTCAATCCCAAACTCGGCCAATAAAGTCTGGCTTAAATGCGGTGCAAATGGTGCAAGCAACGTCAGAAGTGTGGTGATTGATTCACGGGCAACAGCGACGTCATTGTCATCTTTGGCTTCAAACTTGTTGTTGGCATTCAGCAATTCCATCAACGCAGCAATCGCGGTATTAAATGCATGACGACGTTCAATATCATCACCCACTTTCTGGATAGTTTCATGCGTTTTACGACGTAGGTCTTGTGCCGCAGTAGAAAGTGCTGCCTTGTCGATATTTGACGCGCTGTTACCTTGTTCAAGGAAACCAGTGGCCAAACGCCATACACGTTTCAGGAAGCGGTTTGCACCTTCAACACCGGCATCCGACCATTCAAGTGATTGATCAGGCGGCGCGGCAAACATCATGAACACACGTGCAGTATCTGCGCCGTATTGGTCAATAATGGATTGCGGGTCGATACCGTTGTTTTTCGATTTCGACATTTTTTCCTGACCGCCAACCACAACATCTTGACCATCGCCAGTGTATTTCGCAGACAAGACACGACCTTTTTCGTCTTTTTCAAGTTCGATATCAGCCGGGTTAAACCAGGTTTTCTTGCCAGAATCCGCTTCGCGGTAGAAAGTATCCGCAAGCACCATGCCTTGAGTGAGCAAGTTGGTAAATGGCTCGTTGCCTTGTACCACGCCTTCGTCACGCATCAATTTATGGAAGAAGCGTGCATATAACAAATGCAGAATTGCGTGTTCAACACCACCGATATACTGATTCACAGGCAGCCAGGTTTGACCAGCTTCAGGTTTTACCATGCCATCAGTAAAGTCTGGAGAGGCATAACGCGCATAGTACCAAGATGATTCTACAAAGGTGTCTAGCGTATCTGTTTCACGACGTGCATCGCCATTACAGCTTGGGCATTTTGTCTCATAGAATTCAGGCATCTTGTTCAACGGGTTACCTGAACCATCTGGCACTACGTCAGTCGGAAGCACAACAGGAAGCTGCTCTTCCGGCACTGGCACTTGACCACATGTCGGACAGTTGATCATTGGAATTGGACAACCCCAGTAACGCTGACGAGATACACCCCAGTCACGTAAACGGAATTGAACTTTAGAATTCGCAAGTTCAGCCGGTTCTAATTTTGCTAGGAAAGCATCATAGGCACCCTGGAAATCTAAACCGTCAAATTCGCCTGAATTGACCAGTTTACCTTCTTTGGAGCCGTACCATTCTTGCCACTCTGTCGCAGAAAAATCTGCATTGTCAGCGCCTTTGGCATCAATGACTTGCTTGATGTTTAAGCCATATTTGTTAGCAAATTCGAAGTCACGTTCGTCGTGTGCAGGCACAGCCATCACCGCACCTGAACCGTATGACATCAATACGTAGTTGGCAATCCAAACCGGAACTTCTTCACCAGTGACAGGGTGTTTGACAGAAAGACCGGTTGCCATGCCTTTTTTCTCGGCAGTGGCAAGATCTGCTTCTGCTACAGAACCCATACGGCATTCTTCAATGAATGCAGCCAATTCCGGATTTGTTTCAGCTGCTTTTAACGCCATTGGATGTTCTGCTGCAACCGCAACATAAGTCACACCCATCAAGGTGTCAGCACGCGTGGTAAATACTGTTAAACCATCTGCATAAACATCAGGATTTGCTGAAGGGAAGGTAATGTCCATCCCTTGTGAACGACCAATCCAGTTGCGTTGCATGGTCAAAACCTGTTGAGGCCAACCATCTTTCAGCGTATCTAAATCGTCAAGTAATTCTTGCGCATAGTCGGTAATGCGGAAGTAGTACATTGGAATATCACGTTTTTCAACCAATGCACCTGAACGCCAGCCACGACCATTTTCAACCTGTTCGTTGGCAAGAACAGTTTGGTCCACTGGATCCCAGTTCACGGTTGAAAGCTTACGGTAGATCAGACCTTTTTTATAAAGCTGAACAAATAACCATTGTTCCCAGCGATAGTATTCTGGGGTACAGGTCGCAAATTCGCGATCCCAATCGACAGCTAGACCAAGTTTTTTCAACTGGTCACGCATGTAGGCAATATTTTCAAAAGTCCATTTTGCCGGAGCCACCTGGTGGGCAATCGCTGCGTTTTCAGCAGGCAGACCAAACGCATCCCAACCCATCGGTTGCAGGACAGTTTCACCCTTTAAACGGTGGAAACGGCTGATCACGTCACCAATGGTATAGTTACGCACATGACCCATATGCAGCTTGCCACTTGGGTAGGGGAACATCGAGAGAATATAACGACGTGGACCTTCTACTTTGTCGGCAACTTTAAAGGCTTTGCGCGATTCCCAATCCTGTTGGACTTGAGGCTCAATCGCACTGGCTTGATATTCGGAATCAATGTGAGTAGTCATAAACGTATCAGTGAATTACGGTGAAAAAGTCTGTTGCACAGCATAGCGCAAAATGCAGTTAAAAGTGAATTTTGCGCAGGCATTTCCCTAAGAAAAAATGCCCGGTTCCGGATAAAAGGGTCTTATAAAGCCACTGCTCGATTTTTCGATTGTTGCAAGGCTTCATTTGCTTCACGTTGTTGCTGATCCTGATTCGCAGGAATTTGAGGCTGTTGCAGTGGTTCTTGAACGCTATTTTCGCTCTGCACTTCAGTTTCACTGCTTCTAGGCGGTGTTGGGGCCGAGTTTTTCCAGCCATAGGTATCGACAGTCGTGGCTTTCTTTGCCGTTTTAGGCGGTGGCATCTTGGTGTAGTGCGTGGTGCCCTTGGCGTCCACCCATTTATAATACTGGATTGCTGAGGCATTGCTGCTGTAGATGCCCAGAGAAATTGCGCAGCTCAGACTTAAGGCGCTTAAAAAAGATATTTTCATTGTTGTTGGGCCTCTGTTTTCTAGCCATAGAATAATACCTAACATTGTAGTGATTTTTAGAGTAGAAATAATGGATTTTTATTCATTCTATTGATGATCAAGGCTTGAATAGGTTCTGGATCGTGTTTGGCCGCTGATCAATAAATTTTAGCTCACAAAATTTATTGATAAACAACTTCACTTCATTTAATAAAAAATCATTCATTTTTTTTATATAAGACATACTAAAAATTTATAAAATTAAATATATAAGTTTATGAATTTTATTGAATTATAGATTAACAGGCTCAGGCTGTATTGCTGTGTGCTCTCTCAAACGCTGTTAAAAACAGCAAATCTGGTATAGATAAGTGGCTGTTGCCTGTTTTTTAAACTTGACTTTAAAGCCTGAAAACACAAGAATGCTGCAATAGTTTTATATGCCTTAGATCGATCACCCTTCGACTAAGTGTCATTTCATGCAGTGGACGATTTCTCTAGCCGAGAAATTGAACAAAGCTAAGCAAAATATGTTTATCCCAACATGTTTTAGGTCTTGTATTGCTCGAACAGCAAAGAGATCAGATTTTTTTCCTATTGCTATGAAAACTATGAAATTTTTGTGCTATAACAGTGCAGACAGTTAACAAATGAAACACTGCAAATGCCTCCCATTTCTGCGGTGTAATAATATTAGGGTGAATCACGTTGGAACTTCTATCTGGTGGTGAAATGCTTGTTCGCGCATTAGCGGACGAAGGCGTTGAACATGTTTTTGGATACCCAGGCGGCGCAGTTCTTCATATTTATGATGCGCTATTTCAACAAGACCGAATCAATCATTACCTCGTACGTCACGAACAAGCTGCTGGTCACATGGCGGATGCTTACTCACGCGTAACAGGTAAGACCGGTGTGGTACTGGTGACCTCAGGTCCAGGTGCAACCAACACGGTAACGCCAATCGCAACGGCCTATATGGACTCAATCCCGATGGTGATTTTGTCGGGTCAGGTTGCAAGTCATCTGATTGGTGAAGATGCATTCCAGGAAACCGATATGGTCGGTATTTCACGTCCCATCGTGAAACATAGTTTCCAGGTGCGTCATGCCAGCGAAATTCCTGCAATCATCAAAAAAGCATTCTATATCGCTTCATCTGGTCGTCCAGGCCCTGTCGTGATCGATATTCCAAAGGATGCCACCAATCCTGCAGAGAAATTTGCTTACGAATATCCTGAAAAAGTGAAGATGCGTTCTTACCAACCACCTTACCGTGGTCACTCAGGTCAAATTCGTAAAGCGATTGAAGAACTGATCAGTGCTAAACGCCCAGTGATTTACTCGGGTGGTGGTGTTGTTCAAGGTAATGCTTCAGCACAATTGACTGAAATCGCACATTTATTGGGTTATCCAGTAACCAATACCCTAATGGGTCTTGGCGCATTCCCAGGTGACGATGAACAGTTCCTCGGCATGTTGGGTATGCATGGTACTTACGAAGCCAATATGGCGATGCACAATGCAGACGTGATTTTCTGCGTAGGTGCACGTTTCGATGACCGTGTAACCAATAATCCGGCAAAATTCTGTCCAAATGCCAAAGTGATTCATATTGATATCGACCCAGCGACGATTTCAAAAACCATCATGGCGCATATTCCAATCGTTGGTGCAGTTGAACCTGTATTGAATGAAATGCTGAACCAGTTGAAGCAGCTCGATGTTTCCAAGCCAAATCCTGAAGTGATTGCGGCATGGTGGTCACAGATCAATGAATGGCGTCAAGTGCATGGTGGCCGTTTTGAAGCCGGTGTTGATGGCATCATGAAGCCACAACAAGTGGTTCAGGCATTGGACAAAGTGACCAATGGTGAAGCGATCATTACTTCGGATGTAGGCCAGCATCAAATGTTTGGTGCGATGTATTACAAATACAAACGTCCACGTCAATGGATCAACTCGGGTGGTCTAGGCACCATGGGTGTTGGCTTGCCATATGCAATGGCTGCGAAGTTGGCGTTCCCGGATCAACAGGTGGTGTGTATCACGGGTGAAGCATCGATTCAGATGTGTATCCAGGAGCTTTCGACCTGTAAACAATATGGCTTGAACGTAAAAATCTTGTGTCTGAATAACCGTGCCTTGGGTATGGTGAAACAATGGCAGGATATGAATTACGAAGGCCGTCATTCTAGCTCTTATGTAGAGTCACTGCCTGACTTTGCCAAGTTGATGGAAGCCTATGGTCACGTCGGCATTCAGATTGACCATGCCGATGAGCTTGAATCGAAACTTGCAGAAGCGATGGCGATCAATGACAAGTGCGTATTTATTAACGTAATGGTTGATCGTACTGAACACGTTTATCCGATGTTGATTGCAGGCCAGTCGATGCAAGATATGTGGTTAGCAAAAGGGGAGCGCACAGCATGAGACATATCATCTCTGTACTTGTTGAAAACGAAGCAGGCGCGCTTTCCCGTTTAGTGGGTTTGTTCTCACAGCGTGGCTACAACATCGAAACATTGAATGTAGCTCCGACTGAAGATCCAACACTTTCTCGTTTGACATTGACCACCTATGGCGATGATCACAAGATTGAGCAAATCACGAAGCAACTCAACAAACTGGTTGAAGTGGTTAAAGTGGTTGATCTTTCCGAAGGTGCGCACATTGAACGTGAATTGATGTTGATTAAGGTGAAGGCACTCGGTTCATCTCGTGACGAAATTAAGCGTACTGCGGATATTTTCCGTGGTCAGATTGTCGATGTCACACCGACCACCTATACCATTCAAATTGCGGGTACGACTGAAAAAGTGGATGCGTTTATCGATGCACTAGCAGAACACACCATTTTAGAAGTTGTGCGTTCAGGGGTTTCTGGTATCGCACGCGGTGAAAAAGTACTCACCATCTAAATTTTAAAGTATTTCCTCATCCTAATAAGAAGGGGGTATCAGGCAGTGTAAATACAAAGTTCACTGCCTGATTTAAACAGACAAACAAGCATTAAGCGGAGACAGCAATGCAAATTTTTTACGATAAAGACTGCGACTTATCTATCATCCAATCGAAGAAAGTAGCGATCATTGGTTACGGTTCACAAGGTCACGCACATGCGCTTAACCTTAAAGATTCTGGTGTTGACGTAACTGTTGGTCTACGTGCGAACTCTACTTCTTGGAAAAAAGCTGAGAATTCTGGTCTTAAAGTTGCTGAAGTTGCTGCTGCTGTAGCGCAAGCTGACGTAGTTATGATCTTGACCCCTGATGAATTCCAATCTCAACTTTACCGTGACGAGATTGAGCCAAACATCAAGCAAGGCGCGACTCTAGCATTTGCTCATGGCTTCTCTGTTCTTTATAACCAAGTTGTTCCACGTGCTGACCTTGATGTCATCATGGTTGCTCCAAAAGCGCCTGGTCACACTGTACGTTCAGAATACCAACGTGGTTCAGGTGTTCCTGATCTTATCGCGATTCACCAAGATGCTTCTGGTAATGCGCGTAACGTTGCGCTTTCTTACGCTTCAGGCGTGGGTGGTGGTCGTACTGGTATCATCGAAACTTCATTCCGTGAAGAAACTGAAACTGACCTATTCGGTGAGCAAGCAGTTCTTTGTGGTGGTGCAGTTGAACTGGTTAAAATGGGCTTCGAAACTCTGGTTGAAGCTGGTTATGCTCCAGAAATGGCATACTTCGAATGTCTACACGAACTTAAATTGATCGTTGACTTGATGTTCGAAGGCGGTATCGCGGACATGAACTACTCAGTATCGAACAACGCTGAATACGGCGAATATGTAACTGGTACTGAAGTAATTAACGAACAGTCTCGTGAAGCAATGCGTAATGCACTGAAACGTATTCAATCTGGCGAATACGCGAAGATGTTCATTCAAGAAGGTGCATTGAACTATCCTTCTATGACTGCTCGTCGTCGTCAAAACGCTGCTCACGGCATCGAAGTAACAGGTAACAAACTTCGTTCTATGATGCCTTGGATTCAAGCGAACAAAATCGTTGATAAAGAGAAAAACTAATTTCTCGAATCAATTGATTTGAATGCGAAAACCCACTCAATTTGAGTGGGTTTTTTAATAGGTCATAATTAAAGTTGCATGCCTCAAAATATAGCAAAGCAGTGCTTTCACTTCTTGCATTTCATTTAAAGCAGTGCTTTCGCTTCTTGCGTTTCATTCAAAGCAGTGCTTGCCTCCTTGCACTTCGTACAAAACAGTGTTTTGTACTCGTTCATACCTTGGATTCAAGCGAACAAGATTGTAGACAAAGAAAAGAACTAAGTTACGTTCCTCAAGAATATTAAAGCAGTGCTTTCACTTCTTGCGCTTCATTCAAAGCAGTGCTTTCACTTCTTGCGCTTCATTCAAAGCAGTGCTTTCACTTCTTGCGCTTCATTCAAAGCAGTGCTTTCACTTCTTGCACTTCGTACAAAACAGTGTTTTGTACTCGTTCATACCTTGGATTCAAGAGAACAAAATCATTGATGAAGAAAAGAACTGAGATTACTTAGGTCACTGAAAAAGAGCAAAGCAATGCTTTCCTCTTTTTTATTGCTTAGATTTCAGTGAATCAGATTATAAATAAGCTAAAGAATTAATATATTAAATCATACGATTTGGTGTTTAAAATTCATTTAAATTAAGCAGATTTTTCACGATTTCTGACCAGGGTTTAAGTTTGTGACGTCATGTAAGTATAATATTTATAGTTTTAGAAGGTGAAAATTAAATATTTAAATTTCTATGGCTTAGAGAGTTTTTAGAAACTCAGAACGTAAATAAAAATACAAAGTAATGAGTAATGCCCATAATATAGCCTGAATCAGGCACTCATCTATATCTCGCTATATGGTCAATATGTTAATTAAATTTTTATATGAAATAAAATATAACAATTTACTGGATAAATTGTATATATAATCTTAATGGTTTTATGAATATTGCAAATAATATAAATTTTTAGAGGGGTGGGATTTAATAATCTTTTTAAAAAATACCAAATATTAATTTTTTAAATTTCTGCAATATATGAAAAATAACGGAAAAATAAAGATAAAGCCGCATTTTTTTTCAATTCCTCTCATAAATTGTAAGACTTTGTAAAACTATATTTGTGGAAAAGGTGGTTTATTGTTTTTTTTAAAAAAATAAATTAAATATCAATATCCTGGGTTGTGGCTATTTTTTTGTAATGATGTTTGTATAGGTCTTTGAAATAGGGATTAAGTAAATATTATGGTTTTTTATCTTGGCTTATTTACATAACTATTTATAAAATTTAGAAATATACTCGAAATCGTGAATAATAAGATTTAAAAAATATATAGTGAATATTATAGTTTATATATTATTTCTAAATAAAACTAATAAGATGATTCTACGCTTAAACCACTTTACTCATAATAAAAACGGGTTCCAGAGGGTAGGCGTCATTCAAAATAAATATATTCTTTTTTAAAAGGAATGGAGAACATCATGAATAAAATGACTCAAGCAGCATTAGCAGCATTAGTAATCAGCTTTGGTTTTGGTTCAACAGTTGTTTATGCAGCGGATACAGCAGGACGCCCAGGGCAACAGAAACCACATAAACCAGGTAAACATGGATGCGGTGATAAATGTGATGGAAAAATTGATGTAGTTTTAGAGGTGGCAAGACATTGTGATCTGGATGTATTGAATCCAACATTAACACTTGCCGCAGGTGCGGATGGTAACTGGGCAGCTGCTGGTGCTTTTAATGTCCGTACAAATGCTCCTTATCGTCTGAATATTGCTCCACTTACACAGTTACGAAATGGTGCAACTAGTGTACCGGTTACTGTTGCTACTACACGTGGTGGTAATGCGTATAGCGGAACTCAATCAAGCACTGCAGGTCTTGATCATACTTGGGATGTAAATGCATCCGTATTAAGTAGTGTAGTTAATGCAGCCGATGCCGGTACTTACCGTGGTGTATATAATGTAGAAGTACGGTTCTAAAAACAAGAAAAAATTTTATAAAATCATTGAGGGATAGGAGATGTAATCATCATCTCCTATTTTAACATTTTTTCATTCAATAATAATGATATAAATATTTGGAGAAAAAAATGCATAAAAAAATAACGGGGTTTTTTTTGCTATTGCTATGGAGTTTAACAGTCTCTGCAGGAATAAAATTTAGCCCAATCCAGATTTATATTCAAGACTTTAAAAAACAAAAAAGTACGACGGTAAATATTGAAAGTACCGGTTTAAATGTTTCAAAAATATATGAAATTTCTGCATTTAAATGGCAGCAAGACCAGAATGGAGAAGACCTTTTAGTAGAGGATAACACCTTGCTTTTTAATCCAAAAACTTTTGAATTAAAGCCAGAAAGCAAGCAAATTGTACGTATTGGATTTAGTCAACCTCCAGAGAACTTGGAAAAACAGAAGTCTTGGAGAATCGTTTTTAAAGAAGTAACCCCGGTAGATGATGCATCTACTATTAATTTTTTATTTAATTTCTCGTTACCATTTTTTGCCGGAAAACAGTTGCCTCCCCAGCTAAATGTCAATTTAGAGAAGATAAATAATCTGGCTTATTTGAATGTAAATAATCTGGCTAAATCACATGCCAAGATTGTTGAAGTTATTTTGTTAGATAGTAAAAACAAGGAAGTATTAAGAAAAGATTTTACGCAGTATGTATTAAGCGGGAATAAAATTAAATTTGAACTGGGTGAGGTTAAGGCAACTGGGGATCTAAAACTAAAAATAAAAGTAGAAGAGCATGGGGAATATCTTGAATATCCAATAAAAGGATAAAAAAGGATGGATAGAAGAATAATAGTAAAAGGATAATGCTATGAAAGCCACTAAAATTTTCGTAATGATAGTATGTGGTCTTAGTTTAACAAATGTAAAGGCAAATACTGATTTGGAGGGAGGTCAGAAAAAAGGTACAGAAATGTTAATTGTAAATATATGGATTAATGGTCTGGATTATCAAACTGAAGCCATTACATTTACTGACGATAATAAGAAGTTTATTGAATGTGAGCCTTTACAGAATATTGGGGTGAGAATTGAAAAACTACAGCGTCATTTTAATAAAAAAGATTTTTGTTTAATAAGTCAACCAGAGCTTAAGGTTGAAGATGATTACAGTCTTCAGGCAATAAAAATTCATTTACCAGTCAGTTATTTTAACGATACACATTATGATCTGGATGTAATTCCGCCGGAAAAAGCAGATCTTGGCGGCTTTGTTAACTACAGTTTATTTTATAGTAAAGATGATGTGGAGCAAGAGTTTAATACTTTTTCAGAGTTTGGAATATTTAAAGACTACTGGTTACTAAAAAATGCCTTTTTATACCGTAATGAACCTGAAGAAAACGAACAAAATTTACTGCGGGTGAATACCACCTTAGATATTGAGTTTCCAAAAAACTTTTTAAGACTTACTTTGGGAGACACTACCAGTCCTTATAATACGTTAAATAACTCTTTTCGCTTTGGCGGCTTAAGTTTTGGTACAAATTATACAGATCGACCTGATTTTGTATATTGGAATATTCCAAATCTGAATGGTAGCGCCAGCTTGCCTTCAACTATTGATCTTTATGTAAATGGGGTGCGTTTATATAGAGATTCAGTCACACCCGGTAATTACGATCTGCCTGCGGGAGCAATCGTCAATCAAGCTGGTGATGCTCAAATTGTTGTAGAAGATATTTTGGGAAATAGAACAGTTCAAAGTTTTCCTATCTATATTAATAACCGTTTACTAAAACCAAAATTAAATGAATATAACATTTCCTTAGGGAAACTAAGATATGACTATGATTATGTAGATGATGATTATCGAGAATTCTTTAGCAAGCTCTTCTTTCGAAGAGGGATAACATCTTCGACTACTTTGGGATTCGATTTAATCTATAGCGAAGATGTCAGTAATCTGGATATATTGTGGACCCAGGGTGTGAATAAGTATTTTCTCTTGGATACTGCATTTTCAGTCAGTGAAGCGAGTGTAGATGAAGAACAGGGCTATGCTGTTTCTGCATCTATAACTCGTGATTTTAAGAAATGGTCATTTGGATTAAATAGTCGATACTATACTGAAAAATATCAATATCTAAGTAGTGATACTTATAACTCAAATATTAAGACTTCGAATATTTTATATTTTAATTTTTTTGATTTAAAATTTATTGATAGTTTAAATCTAAGTTATATTCAACAGGATAACTATTTAACGGAAGATTTTATCAGTGATGACCGTAAGATTTTTGATATTAGAGCCACGAAGAATTTAACAAATAATTTATATACAAGTTTTGGCTTCTTTAAAGATTTTGGGGATGAGGATGATCATGGGTTTAATATTGCTTTTGCCTATGACTGGGGTGAAAACAAACGTGTTTATCTTGACCATGATACTGAAAATAATGAAACAAGTTTAAGCTTCAGCAAAAGAACCATGACCCAGAATGGTTTTGATTATGTTCTGGGGGTAAATCAAAGAGAAGATGAAATAAATTATAATGCTTATGTGTTATGGAAAACCAGTGTTGGGAATTTACAGCTTTCTCATGATGAATATGAGGATCGTCGTAATTCACAAGTGGTCTTTGATGGTGCCTTGGTCTGGTTGGGTAATAAAGTAGCCTTTACTAAATATGCAGATAATGCTTTTGCACTGGTCAATGTAGATAAGCATTCGAACTTAGATATTTATCGTTCTGCGACTTTAGCCGGAAGTACCAATAAAAACGGCTATATGTTTATACACAATATTATTCCTTATATTAATTACGATATTGCTTTTGATCATAATCAATTGGCAATGGAAGAAACTTTTGAGCATTCTTCTAAGAAAATAGTTGGTCTGGATCAACGAGGATATAAGCTGGATTTTCCTATTTATAAAACAAAGCGTATTGCTTTAAAAATAAAAGACATCAAGCGAAATAATTTAATAGCTGGATCGGAGGTGATTGTTGATGGTGTCAGCACCGATTCATCTTTTGTGGATAGTCAGGGCATTGTCTATCTGTATCTGATTAAACCTGGTCAATACACGCTTAAAGTAAAAACACAAGGTGGGCAGCAATGTCAGGCTCAATTGGTGATTAGTCAAAATCAATTCCAGAATTCAGCAAATCAAATTCTGGAAACTATATGTCGATAGGTGTAGAAATGAAAAATCTCTTTTTATTTATTCTTGCTATGAGTGCTTTTGGGGGAGCGAATGCCCAGCATTGCTCGATTGATGGTTTTACTAATCCTGAATTGCGTCTGGCAAGTTATCAACGCAGTCAGTCGGCAACTTCATTCAATATTTCATGTGATACAGCATATTCAATTTTATTTAATAGCCAGAATTTAGTGAGTTCAAACGGTATGAGCTACGTTTCAAATGGTCCTTATAAGCTGCGTACTAAATTAAATTTAACCGGAGCAAATAATAATTTATGGGGGGTAAGACTCAATCAGGGAGCGGCTCAACGACAAAAATATATTGTTTCTGTTCAACTTGAAGACAATCCTTTCAATGGCGTTCCAGCAGGCAGATATAGTGACCGGGTTTCGATAGATATTTCTTTTTAATTTTAACATTTTGTTTTTTTAGAAATAATTAACCCGCACAATTGCTCTGATAGGTGTATCAGACTGAAATGAAAGATTGATGTATGAACTTATATAGAAAGTGGATCCCTGTTTCGATTGATATCAATTGCATGGGGGTCACTGATTTTTCAGCTTAATAAGTTATAAATAACCAGCTATTTCTTTTTTCTCATCATTCATCAGTCGGTCATATATTCTGCTTATATTGTGTTGAAAGTATATAAGTAAGATAGGTGCGACATGAATCAGCCCTACAATCCAGTCTTAACAAAACAACAAGCATTTCTGGAAGGCTTCCAATTTGACCTAAAGCAGCAACGCCTAGAAAATATTCGGCAACAGTCTGAACTTGCCGACTTGGTACGTCCTCGTCTCAAAATAGCAATTGTGACCGAAACATGGCCACCTGAAATTAATGGGGTAGCGCATTCATTGTTACAGCTGTGCAAAGGCCTGAAAAAACAGGGGCATAAAATTTTATTGATTCGCCCCGAGCAAAAAGGCATCTGTGCTGAATTTCAACCCTATCGGGAATGTTTGGTCAAAGCCCAGCGTATTCCCAAGTATTCAGGTTTGCAGTTTGGTTGGCCACAGTTTCTAAAAGTTCGTCAGGCTATGGAAGTTTTTGAGCCTGATGTGGTGCATATCGTAACAGAAGGTCCATTAGGGCTTGCTGCGCAGCAAACTGCAAGATCCCTTGAAATCCCTGTGTCGAGCGGCTTTCACTCCTCGTTTCAGGAATTTAGTCGCTTCTTTGATCTGGCATTTTTGCTTAAATCCATTCAGCACTATCTGAAATGGTTCCACAATCATAGCGAAATTACTTGTGTGCCGAGTCGTGAAACTGCCGAAGCACTGCGCAAGTTTGGGGTTACGGGGCCGTTGGTGGTGGTGGGGCGAGGAGTGGATACACAAGCTTTTTCCCCAAAATGGCGTTCTGATTCACTACGCCAAAGTTGGGGCGCGTCCAAAGAAACCCGTGTGATGTTATATGTCGGGCGTTTATCGCCGGAAAAAGAAATACCTGTAGTGATTCAGGCATATTTCACATTGCGTCAGATGCATTGTCAGGACGTGCGTCTGGTGGTGGTTGGCGATGGCCCGGACCGACAGCGTTTAGAGCGGTTGAATCATGATGGTTCAATTATTTTTACGGGAAGTTTGCGGGGTCAGCAACTGGCCGAAGCATATGCGAGTGCTGATATTTTTTGCTTTGCAAGTCAGGTTGAAACTTTTGGCAATGTGGTGCTGGAAGCCATGGCAAGTGGTTTACCTGTTATTGCTTATGATTATGCTTGTGCGCACCTGCATATACAGCATGACCGCACCGGTTGGCTCAGTTTGCTTGGCCAAGAGCATGATTTGACAGCCAATATTCTGAAGTTACCAGATTATCACACACTTAGGAAAATGGGTGTGTATGCTTCACAATGTGCGGAAAAGGTTGGATGGCAACATCCTGTAGCGCAGTTTGAACAGGTTCTGTACTCGATCACAAGGCAAAATAAATGACCTAATTAAAACAAGAGCCGGAGCAACACGATGAAAATCCACAATGCCAAACTCAAATTTTTAGAAATCGATTTAAAAGGCTGTGTCTACTTCAATCATATCTCCCATTCGGATCGAATTGCTACTTTTTTTAAAATCATTAGTCGTTTGGGTGACGGTGTCTTTTGGTATGTGATGTGTTTTGCTGCATGGGGAATTCGTGGCTTGGAGTATGGGCTGCAGATGCTCTATATTATTCTGGGTAGTACACTGGGTACGCTGATTTATAAAGTTCTCAAAATAAAAACCGTACGTCCACGACCTTATCAGGTGCATCAGGTGATTCGACTGGGCGAGCGGCCGCTCGATCATTTTAGTTTTCCTTCGGGGCATACCCTGCATGCAGTGATGGCAACGGCTGTTTTAGGTTATGTGGTGCCACAATTACTGCTGTTGATGCTGCCATTTACCCTGCTGGTGGCATTGTCGCGCATGATTTTAGGCTTGCATTATCCAAGCGATGTGGCGGTTGGCGCAATCATTGGTGGCATGATGGCGGTTGCAATTGTTGTCAGTGCTCCTTATTTCGATATTGTATTGTAAAAATCAGTGAAAGCCGGGGCAAAAGTTCGCAGATTTTTATAAATTTGCTAAAGTACTGCATCGAAGCAAATAGCCTTAGGAATAGTTATGGGTTTACGTTGGACAGATACTCTTGATATCGCGATTGAACTCTACGAAACGCATCCCGATGTGGACCCGCAGTGGATTCGGTTTACTGATTTACATGCCTGGGTATGTGCCTTGCCTGAATTTGAAGATGACCCAAGTAAATCGACTGAAGGTCTGCTTGAAGCGATTCAAATGGCATGGATTGATGAAGCACGTTAAGTGCCCAATTGAAAAAAGCATATTTTTACAGTGTAAAAGCAGAAAAATGCGCATTATCTCGGTATAATGCGCCAAATTTTCATGTCAACAATTGACTTAAGGAGCCTATCATGGCTATCGAACGTACTTTATCTATCGTTAAACCAGACGCAGTTGCTAAAAACCACATCGGCGACATCTTTGCTCGTTTCGAGAAAGCTGGTCTGCAAATTGTTGCAACTAAAATGAAACATTTGACTCAAGCTGAAGCTGAAGGCTTCTACGCTGAGCACAAAGAACGTGGTTTCTTTGCTGACCTGGTTGCATTCATGACTTCTGGTCCAGTTGTTGTTTCAGTTCTTGAAGGCGAAAACGCTGTTCTTGCTCACCGTGACATCCTTGGCGCGACAAACCCTAAAGAAGCTGCTCCTGGTACAATCCGTGCAGATTTCGCTGTAAGCATCGACGAAAACGCTGCTCACGGTTCTGACTCTGTAGCATCAGCTGACCGTGAAGTTAACTACTTCTTCGCGCAAACTGAGATTGCTCCACGTACTCGTTAATTCGCAGTATTCAAGCCAGATAAGTGTTATTATACTTATCTGGTTTTTTTATTCTCTGAATAAGTCTTTGCTCACATATTGAGCTTCTCCTTTCATCTTTAGACATAGTTTAGGTAATACACATGAGTACTGAAGTCGTCGCTGTCTCTGCAGTTTCCGCTGCGCAGCAACCATCTCCGTCCACTCCGGCACAGCAGAATGCTGTGGAAAAAGTGAACCTACTCGGCATGTCTCGTCCGCAAATGGAGAAATTCTTTGAGGATATGGGTGAGAAGAAGTTTCGTGCCGGGCAGGTAATGAAATGGATTCACCAGTTCTTTGTGACTGATTTTGCCGAAATGACCAATATTTCAGGCAAATTGCGTGAAAAACTGGAAAAGATTTGTGAAATTAAAGCGCCTGAAGTGGTGCATAAAAACTATTCTAAAGATGGTACCCGTAAATGGGTATTTCGTGTGGGCGATGGTGATGGTTCACTGGTCGAAACCGTACTGATTCCTGCTGAGCATCGCAGTGGTCTACGTCGTACCTTGTGTATTTCTTCACAAGTCGGTTGTGCACTCGATTGTTCCTTCTGTTCAACCGGTAAACAGGGTTTCCAGCGTGATTTGACTCAGGCCGAAATCATTGGTCAGTTGTGGATGGCAAACTATTCCTATATGGAAGATGTGCCGGTGGCAGATCGTGAACGTTCAGTCACAAACGTGGTGATGATGGGCATGGGCGAACCACTCCTCAACTACGATGCCGTACTCAATTCAATGCGTATCATGCTGGATGACTTTGCCTATGGGATGTCAAAGCGCCGTGTGACTTTGTCGACATCGGGTGTAGTACCCAAGATTGATCAAATGGTCAAAGATATTGATGTGGCCCTAGCGATTTCACTGCATGCGCCAAACGATGAGCTACGTAATGAACTGGTACCAATCAACAAAAAATATCCGCTAGAACAACTAATTGCAGCTTGTCAGCGCTATATTGCCAAAGATGGTAATGAAAGTTCACGTAAACATGTCACGATTGAGTATGTGATGCTGGATGGCGTCAATGATCATCCGGAACATGCACAGCAAATGATTAAGCTGCTGAAAAACTTGCCAAGCAAGATTAATCTGATTCCATTCAATCCTTTCCCGCATGCGCCTTATGGTCGTTCAAGCCGTAACCGCATTATTTCTTTCCAAAAAACTTTGTCTGATGCCGGTTTTGTGTGTACGATTCGTCAGACACGCGGTGATGACATTGATGCGGCGTGTGGACAGCTTGTAGGTCAAGTGGCTGACCGTACCCGTCGTGCGGAACAGTGGAAAAAGAAAATTGCGCAGTCAAATGAGATTATGCGTTCACAAGGATAATAAGAGGTCGCCAGTTGAGAAATCTAACATCTAAGTTTGCTTTGATTTCAACAGTATGTGTATCTTTGGGGTTGGTCGCGTGTCAAACGCCGGATCTGGGTCAGAAAGATCCTGAAAAAGCCACTAAAGTCCGTACCCAATTGGCAGCAGAATATTTAAGAACAGGTGATCTGGATGCAGCCAAACGTGCGCTGGATCAGGCACTTGAAACGACTCCGCGTGACTCGCAAGCGAATATGATGATGGGTGTGCTGCTGCAGCAGGAAGGTAGTGCACTCAATCTTGAGAAAGCAGATGCTTATTTCAAGCGTGCGATTTCGGCAGATCCGAAAAATGCACAGGCACGTAACAACTATGGCACCTATTTATATCAGCTTGAGCGCTATAATGATGCGATCGAGCAGTTTAAAATTGCCGGTGCAACCTTGGGTTATGATCAGCGCTTTCGTGCACTGGAAAATATGGGGCGTATTTACCTGAAACTGGGCGATGTAGCGAATGCTGAAAAATCGTTCAAACAGGCGCTTCAGGCGAATCGCGATTCATATATATCAATGTTAGAGTTGTCAGAAATTTTTTATTTGAACCAGCAGTTCCCGGCGGCGACCCAACTGTATCAGCAGTTTGCGCGCGGTGTGGGACAGAAAAACCAGGGTGCCCGTGCGCTCTGGATTGGCATTCGCACTGCGCGTGCCAGTGGTGATCAGTTAGGCATGCAGGTATTGGTTAACCAGTTACGTGCATTGTTCCCTGAAAGCCAGGAATACCAACGTTATTTGCAATTACAGTACAGTACTGAGGCCGTATGGAAGTAAATCCTAATTCACCTTCGAATCATTCGAGCGTAGCTCCAAATGCGTTAGGAAATATTCAACGTCCGGGCGAGTACTTGCGCCAGATTCGTATCAATCAGCAACGTGATCTGGAAGAGGTTGCCAAAGAGCTGAATATTCCGGTCAAGACCCTGACTGCACTGGAGCAGGATGAATACAAGTCTCTGCCTGAAGCGACCTTTATCAAAGGTTATTACCGCACCTATGCCAAATTTTTGGGCGTGGATGCTTCGAGTATTATCCAGCGTTTTGATGAAATTTATACCAATGATACGGGCTTGTTGCCGAATCATGCCCTGAATAATTCCCCGATTAAAATTATGGGAAAATTACCGGGTTCCAAACGTGACCGTAATCGTAAGTGGTTGAAGCGCATTTTTATTACGCTGGTATTGTTGCTGATTTTAGGCGCACTATTTGCCATGGTTCAGAACTGGTCGAGCAGTAATTCGCAAAATAGCAGTGAAGTCTCCGGAGTGGGCGCTTCCAATGTCGAGATCCTGAATCTGGATACGGGCGCTGCACTGTCTGGCGATCAGTTGAAGCTTGATTTTAATCGTCCGACCTCTGTGCATATTGTCGATTCAGCAGGTAATGTCCTGGCAACGGGCCGTCAGGCATCCAGCTTGCAACTCAATGGTGAAGCGCCATTCCAGATTCGTCTGGATGATGCGACAGCTGTATCGCTGAGCTTGAATAATGAAAATATCTCATTGTCACCTTATACCGTAAACGGAAAAGCAGAATTCCGTTTGTCACCTTAACAGATCAAGAGTAGAGCAAAACCATGATCGTAAATCCAATTAAACGTCGTCCAACACGTAAAATTCGTGTCGGTTCAGTTTATGTGGGTGGTGATGCACCAATCAGTATCCAGTCCATGACCAATACTGAAACCTGTGATGTGGCAGCCACGGTTGCCCAGATCCAGCGCTGTGTCGATGCTGGTGCAGATATCATGCGGGTTTCAGTACCAACCATGGAAGCGGCAGCAGCATTTGGTGAAATTCGTAAGCAGGTCAATGTGCCATTAGTGGCTGATATTCACTTCGATTATAAAATTGCTTTGGCAGTGGCGGATTTCGGTGCGGACTGTTTGCGGATTAATCCGGGCAATATCGGTTCAGAAGCCAAGATTCGTGAAGTGGTGGCAGCGGCTAAACATCACGATATTTCGATGCGAATCGGGGTCAATGCCGGTTCACTGGAAAAAGATATTCAAAAGAAATATGGCGAACCAACGGGTCAGGCGCTGCTTGAATCTGCGATGCGCCACATCGACATTTTAGACCGTCTGGATTTTCAGGAATTTAAGATTTCCGTCAAAGCCTCCAATGTGTTTCTAACTATGGATGCGTATCGTTTGCTGTCTCAGCAAATTGATAATCCATTACATTTGGGCGTAACGGAAGCCGGTATTTACCGCACCGGTTCAGTCAAATCTGCGATTGCCTTGGGTGGTCTGCTCATGGAAGGCATTGGTGACACCATGCGTATTTCATTGGCAGCAGAGCCTGAAGAAGAAATTAAAATCGGTTTTGATATTTTGAAATCGCTGAGCCTGCGTTCCAACGGCATTAACTTCATTGCCTGCCCGAGCTGTTCACGTCAGGAATTTAACGTGATTTCAGTGATGCAACAACTGGAAGAGCGTCTGGAAGATATCCGTACCCCGATGGATGTCTCGGTGATTGGCTGTAAAGTGAATGGGCCGGGCGAGGCCAAAGAGGCCGATATTGGTGTGGTAGGTGCAGCGCCACGTTCACTGGTGTATCGTAATGGTGAAAAGAGCCATCTAATTGATACCAATCAACTGGTTGATGAAATCGAAAATATGGTTCGTCAACGTGTTACCGAGCTTGAAGAAGCTAAATCTAAAGAAATTATTCGTACAAGTTTTTCTGAGTAGATCATGAGTTCAATCGTCGCAATCAAAGGTTTTAATGACATTCTCCCAACGCAAACCCCCGCTTGGAGACGTCTTGAACAGCATCTGTCGGGTTTGATGGATGCTTATGGCTAT
This sequence comes from Acinetobacter sp. KH_038, assembly GCF_057839405.1. Taxonomy (NCBI): domain Bacteria; kingdom Pseudomonadati; phylum Pseudomonadota; class Gammaproteobacteria; order Moraxellales; family Moraxellaceae; genus Acinetobacter; species Acinetobacter sp. KH_038. The sequence goes on from NZ_CM174489.1 coordinate 490,806, forward strand.
CAACAGATTCGTTTACCTATCGTTGAACAGACCAATTTGTTCAAACGTTCGATCGGTGATGCTACCGATATCGTTGAAAAAGAAATGTATACCTTTCTGGATAAAGGTAATCCGCCGGAGTCTTTGACGCTACGTCCTGAAGGCACCGCAGGCTGTGTACGTGCCATGCTGGAGCATAACCTGCTGCGTGGTGCGACACCTCGCGTATGGTATGTCGGGCCGATGTTCCGTTATGAAAAGCCGCAAAAAGGCCGTTATCGTCAATTCCACCAGTTTGGTGTGGAAACCTTTGGTGTGGCGACGCCAGATATGGATGCCGAACTGATTCTGATGACAGCACGTCTGTGGAAACGTATGGGCGTGGCAGACAAGGTTCAGTTGGAGCTGAATACTTTGGGCGAGTCTGATGAACGTGCAGCCTATCGTGCAGCCTTGGTTGAATTCCTGGAATCACATAAAGCCGATCTAGACGAAGATTCTCAGCGCCGTTTAACCACCAATCCGCTACGAATTCTGGATTCTAAAGATGCCAAGACTCAAAGCATTTTAGCAAATGCACCAAAACTGCATGACTTTATGGGTGAAGAAACTCTGGCGCATTTTGCTCAGTTACAACAGTATCTGACCGATGCAGGGGTGAGCTTTGTCATCAACCAGAAACTGGTACGCGGTCTGGATTATTACAACAAAACTGTCTTTGAGTGGACCACAACGCATTTGGGGTCACAGGGAACAGTTTGTGCCGGCGGCCGTTATGATGGTCTGGTGGGACAGTTGAAAGGCAAGCCTGATCAGTCTGTGCCGGCAGTTGGTTTTGCTATGGGCATCGAGCGCTTATTGCTATTACTTGAACAGGTTGAAGACAATACGCCTGCGCGTGATTGTGATGTTTTTCTGGTGGCTGAACCGGCTTCTCAAGGTCAGGCACTGGTCATTGCCGAGCAGATCCGTGATCAGCTGGAAGCGGCGGGTAGTCAGGTGCGCTTGAAAGTCGGCTCTCAGGGTTCAATGAAGTCGCAAATGAAGAAGGCCGATCAGGCCGGTGCTTTATTTGCTGCGATTCTGGGTGAGCGTGAACTGCAAGCTCAGTCTTTCACGGTAAAAGAGCTGGCCACCGCAGAGCAATCGAATGTACCATTTACGGACTTCGTTGCATTTTTCAATACTAAAATTTCTTCAAAATAATCGATAAAACATTAGCAAAAGGGTAGTCTCATGAGCGCAGTGGGTGATGAACAGTTTGAAAGCTTAAAATCCTTTACCAAGAAGTATGGTTCTTCAATCATTACCGGGATTTTAATTGCGCTGATTGCCTTTTTCGGATGGGAATATTGGCAGAAGAAAAACCTGGCAGAGTCGCAAATGCACACTGCCAAGGTTCAGCAGTTGATGGATGATGCACAGGCGACACAGGGCGATGCCTTTGCCAAGCTGTCTGAGACTGCGGACAAAATTGTCAAGGAAGCGCCAGATTCAGCTCAGGCGATTCAGACTCAGCTGGTCATGGCAAAACTGGCCTATGACAAAGAAGATTATGCTGCGGCCGAGAAAGCATTACAGAAAGTTGAAAACTCGAAACTGGATGATAAAGGTCTGGTTCAGGTGGTTAAACTTCGTCTGGCTTATGCGCAACTGGCACAGAAAAAATATGATGCGGCATTGAAAACTTTAGAAGCAGTCACTGAACCTGCATTTAAAGCCACTGCCGATGAAGCGCGTGGTGATATCTATGTTGCCAAAAATGATATTGAAAATGCCAAAAAAGTATATCAAAGTGCATGGGATGCCTTGATTGAACGTAAAGAAGAACGTCAGATTTTACAAATTAAGCTCGAAAGCGTAGGCGTATTGGTCGATGATCCGGAAATCGAACGCCCAATTATAGAAACACAAGCGGAAGAAGCTGCATGAATAGAAAATACAAAATTACCTGTGCCTTGACTGTTTTAACGCTTGCACTGGCTGGCTGTGCAGGTAAAACAAATAAAGTTCCAGAAGTAAAACCGAACCCACTTCCAAAACTGACTCAAGCCAAAACACTGGTTCCTGTATTTTCCACCAGTGTGGCTGCGACAGAAGCTGCAGATCCATTACGTCTCCGTCTGGATGCAGACAATGGCGTGGTTTTTGCGATTGACCCTAAAGGTGAAGTGTCTGCCTTTAAGGGTAAACAGCGTCTCTGGCAGAAAAAAGTCAGCAAAGATAACCTAAGTTCTGGTGTTGAAGCGGCTGATGGTCTGGTTGTTGTCGGTAACCAGAAAGGTCAACTGTTTGCACTGGACCAGCAGACTGGTGAACAGCGATGGACTGCGCAATTGACCGGTGCTTTACTGGCGCCTTCATTGATTCATGCTGGCCGTGTGATCAGTGTAAGCAATGACGGTACGGTATATGCGCATGAAGTTGCCAGCGGAACCCAGGTTTGGACTTATAACCTGCCTAATGTACAATTCAGCCTGCGTGGTATGGCGGCGCCTGTACCATTGGATGCGCGTAATGTGTTAATTGCCTCTTCCAATGCCTATATCTATGCACTGGATGCCTTAAGTGGTGTGCCAAAATTACAGCGCCGTGTTGCTGTATCTGACGGCCGTTCTGATATTCAGCGTCTGGTCGATATTGACGGTGAGCCGGTCGTTGCAGGCCAGTTCGTTGTGACTACCAGTTATCAGGGGCAGGTGACTGTACTGGACCTGGCTTCACAGCAAGTGATCTGGAGTGAAGATGCCAGCAGTATCCAGCGTCCGGAAGTAATTGGCAATGGCGTATTCGTTGCGCAAACTGATGGTAAAATCAAAGCTTTTGAGATCACCTCGGGTCAACTTCTTTGGGAAAATGACCAGCTGTTGAATCGTCAGCTCAGTAATCCGGTCATCTTGGGCACAGATTTGGTGGTCGGTGATCTGGATGGGGTATTACACCTAATTGACCCGCGTACGGGACAGATTACTGGTCGTTCGAAAACCTCGGGTGAGGTGCGTAACTTACGCGTGATCGACAACCAGCTTTATGTATCTACACGCAAGGGCGCATTAAGCATTTGGCAGAACCGTTAATTTTAACGAGCCTTATGCTAAACTAGCCGCAACCGTATTTTTGTGAACGCGGGGTGATTGAAAAATCAATGCCCCGTGTTTTTATTTAGGGTATTTCCCCTTTACATCTTCCTATACTTTCTGATGTTCAGGCCACTTTGACGCCTGATATTGAATAAAGGTTACTCTATGAAACCCGTAATTGCGCTCATTGGTCGTCCGAACGTCGGAAAATCAACGCTGTTCAACCAGATTACCAAGAGCCGTGACGCATTGGTGGCAGACTTTGCAGGTCTGACACGCGACCGTAAATATGGCGATGCGACCTATCAAAATAAATCCTTCATTGTGGTCGATACTGGCGGTATTGGTGAAAATGAAGGTGGAATTGACTCGTACATGGCAGAGCAATCCAAGACTGCCATCCACGAAGCCGATATCATCATTTTTGTGGTCGATGCACGTGCCGGACTGTTGGCTTCCGATGAACAGATTGCGCGTGAACTGCGTACTCTAGGCAAAAAAGTATTCCTGGCTGCCAATAAAGTGGATGGCGTACATGCTGAAGCTGCCTTGGTCGAATTCTACAAACTGGGTATGGGCGAGCCATTACAAGTTGCTGCCAGCCATGGTCGTGGTGTTCAGCAAATGCTGGAAGACGTGCTTGCTGACGTACCTGAAGATGAAAATCCAGAAGAGCATGACAAAAATACTGGTCTGCGTTTAGCAATTATTGGTCGTCCAAACGTGGGTAAATCCACGCTGGTAAACCGCTTGCTCGGTGAAGATCGTGTAGTGGCATTTGACCAGCCGGGTACAACCCGTGACTCGATTTATATTCCATTCGAACGTGATGGCCGTCAGTACACCCTGATTGATACTGCAGGGGTGCGTCGTAAAGGTAAAGTTGATGAAATGATCGAGAAATTCTCGATTGTTAAAACCTTGCAGGCGATGAAAGATGCCAACGTGATCGTGGTTGTGGTCGATGCCCGTGATGGTATTGTTGAGCAGGACTTGCACCTGATTGGCTATGCGCTTGAAGCAGGCCGTGCCATGGTAATTGCGGTCAACAAATGGGATAACATGACTGAATATGATCGCAAGCAATGTAAGCTCGATGTAGAGCGTCGCTTCGATTTCATTCCATGGGCAAAAGTGCATTTGATTTCTGCATTGCATGGAACGGGTGTGGGTGAGCTTTATCCATCAATTCACCGTGCCTATGACTCATCTCGTTTGAAAGTATCTCCGGCAAAAATCACCCAGATTCTAAATGATGCCACAGATGCCCATCAGCCGCCGATGGTTCAGGGTCGTCGTATTAAAATGCGTTATGCGCATATGGGCGGACAGAATCCACCAACCATCGTGATCCATGGTAACAAGGTGGATAAAACCCCTGCAGATTACCGTCGTTATCTGGAAAATGTATTCCGTAAAGTGTACAAACTGGAAGGTACGCCAATTAAAATCGAGTTCAAAACCTCTGAAAACCCATTTGAAGGGCGTAAGACGGTCATGGATGAGCGTATTGCAGCGCGTAAACGTCGTTATGTACAAAAGTTCAAGAAAGCCGAGAAGAAGTTTAAGCGTTAATAGCGCATTTTAAGTTTTCGATCAAAAGCCTGCTGATGCAGGCTTTTTTATGTTTTACTGGCAAATACTGTGCAGTTCTCATGGTCAACTGTGGATGAACTCTTTTAGAATAGATTGAAAGCAAATATAGATTGAAAGGCCATTGTGACGTCACTTATTCAAATTGATCTGCATCAACTGTCTGACTCGAGTCAAAGGAGCCAAATTCCGGATCGAAAGGCACAGCTTGCAGCGCGTAAGCTGGCGATAGCAGCCTTAAGAAATCGGCTTTTATCCCGTCATTTGCAAGTCGCTATTCTTGATCAGGATGTTGTGCGCAGTGCATTTGGCAAACCCTATCTATTCAACTATCCCGGTTTCAGTTTTAACCATAGCCATAGTCAAAATTTCTACGCACTCGCAACCAGTCACCAGGTTCAGAACTTAGGGGTGGATATTGAGGAACTGGGACGCAAGGTACGCTTTGAGGCTTTGGCCCAACATGCCTTTCACCCTGAAGAGCTCAAACAGTGGCAGGAACTGGACTATGATCCTGAATACTGGTTTAAGGTCTGGACCACCAAAGAAGCCGTGTTGAAGGCCTCAGGATTGGGCATCCGGATCAGCCTGAAGGAGTTGAATACCCGAATCCATCCTGATCAGAATGGCGGACGCTGCGAGCATCCAGAAATCGGCGTTTATGCCTATCAAAATTATAATTTGGCTGGCTGTATGCTCACCGTAGCCTGGCAAAGTGAGCATTCTTGTAAGGGTTTTAGATTTCCAGTAATTCAGATCCAGCAATCTGTCTAAAACCAGAATTGATTGAAAGAGGTTTTATTTTCTGGCAATCAGGAGATTGCTGATGCGGTTTACAAACTGTGGACTCATACGCGATAAATGAAATAAAAACTTACTTTTTAACCCCACCGGATGATGCGTGGCTTGCCAGATTGAATCTTTCATTTGCGCCAATTTAAAAATATCCTGTGCCACATCCTCGGCATTCAGATGTACGCCCATTTTTTTGATACTTTCTGCCTGCATGTCTTTGACCATCGCCGTACTTACAAAAAGTGGCATGACATCAACGACCCGAATTCCATAGCTTTGCCATTCAATATCCAGGCTTTCAGTCAGACCGCGCACGGCAAATTTGCTGCTGGAATAACTGCTTAAATCGGCCTGTCCATAAATCGCTGAAGCTGAAGATAGATTGATAATGCGAGCAAAAGAGGCTTGCTTCAAATAAGGTAAAGCGGCATGGCAACCGTTCATGACTCCTTTAACATTAATATCCAGAGTGCGGTGATGCGCTGTAATTGCAGTATTTTCAAAAGGACCAGAATATAAAACCCCGGCATTATTGACCAGAATATTGATTTCACCGGCCCAGACCGAAAATTCAGCCAAGGCTGTTTCCCAGGATGCATAGTCTGCCACATCCAGAAAGCCGGCTTTGGCATGTTCGCCCAGTTGCTGGGCCAGCTGTTCGGCCTGTACCACATTGATATCATAAATACCGACTTTATAACCCTGCTGGTAGAATAGGGCGGCGGTTGCAGCGCCAATTCCTTGTGCTGCCCCACTAATCAATATACTGTGCATGTGCTTGATCTCCTTATTGTCTTTTTTTCTTGAGCATAGCAAGAAACAGGCAGATTGACGCGACTATTTAGTAAAGAAGAGGTTTTAAACGTGGAACAATTGCTTAGTATCATGCGTGAATTACGTGAAAAATGCCCATGGGATCAGCAGCAGACTCCCGAATCTCTGACCCAATATGCGATTGAAGAAGCCTATGAAGTAGAAGCTGCGGTACGCTCTGCTAAAGTGGAAGATGTGCGCGATGAACTGGGCGATCTGCTGTTACAGGTGGTGTTTCAGGCGCAAATGTACAGCGAGCAGGGTGCTTTTAATTTTCAGGATGTGGTGCAGGCCATTAGTGACAAGCTCATCCGCCGACATCCACATGTGTTTCAGGCGGAACAGGTTGCAAAATTAAGCCCGGAAGATGTCTCTCAGCTCTGGCAAGATATCAAGCAAAAAGAAAAACAAGGCCAGCCGCGCTCACGTTTAGATGAGGTCAAGCATGCACCTGCTCTGCGACAAGCCGAAGCGATTCAGAAAAATGTCGCGAAAATTGGTTTTGATTTTGCTGATGTCGCAGGGGCCTATGGCAAATTAGAAGAAGAACTGGCCGAGCTTAAACAAGCGGTTGCCGGACAAAATTCCGATGAAATACAGGATGAATTTGGCGACTGCTTATTTTCTCTGGTCAATGTTGGCCGTAAACTTGGGGTCTCGAGCGAAATAGCATTATTGGGCACGATCCATAAATTTCGGACTCGCTTTGCCTTGATGGAACATCAGGCAGAAAAATTACAGCTGAATATCGAAAGCCTGTCATTGGCTGAGTTGGATCAGCTCTGGGAACAGGCTAAATTAGAATTAAAACAAAGAGCGGCGCATGAATACACATCAATATCAAACAGGTCCGACGTGGATTAAGTTTTTTCTGCTCAGCTTTTGGCTGGGTTTTGTGTCAATCGGGACGGCACATGCAACCGCGACCGATTATATGCAATGGAAGACCAGACAGCAGCAACATGATGCGCGGCTCAAACAGCAAATGGCAGTGGCCACAACAGACCACTATCTGGCAAAACCGGGACTTTCGGTGCAAGCTGCAGGCGATAAAATCAGCCTGAATAGTGCAAATATTGAGCAATTGCAACAGTTGCATGGCGTGGGGCTAAAGAAAGCCCAAGCCATTGTCGAGTACCGGCAGAAGAACGGTAAATTCAAAAGCATTGAAGACATTCAGCTGGTCAAGGGCATTGGACCAGCATTATTTGCCAAAAATAAAGCCAGACTGGCTTTGTAAATAGCGCGAATTAACTCTACATCCTTGATCAATCCGAAGTGCAGGATTGACATAATCAAATTGCCCTTTAGCCGTGTAAGCGATATGATTAGCGTCATCTTAGAATTTTACGTTCAGACGTAGGAGACAGCGTCTTTTGCAAACTTTGCGCGCGTCAAAATGTGGTTTATCAACCGCTCAATTACCTTCTTATATTCTCGATGTGATTGATGCCTTAAACAAGGCAGGCTATGAAGCTTATATCGTGGGTGGTGGTGTTCGGGATCTTATGTTAGGTTTGAATCCTAAAGATTTCGATGCAGTCACCAATGCCACTCCGGCTCAGGTCAAGGAAGTTTTCGGACGACGTTGTCGAATTATCGGACGGCGTTTCGAACTGGCGCATGTCTATTCAGGGCGGGAACTGGTTGAAGTCGCGACCTTCCGTGCGCCACCTAAAAAAGCAGTCACCTCGGCAGCGGGGATGATTCTGCGTGATAATAACTGGGGTAGTATCGAACAGGATTTTGCCCGTCGCGATTTCTCGATCAATGCGATGTATTACCAGCCACGTAAAGCGATTGTGCTGGATTTCTGCAATGCCGTAGACGATATTCATAGCAAGACTTTACGCCTGCTGGGCGATCCGGCCTTAAGATTTGAAGAAGATCCGGTGCGGATGTTGCGTACCTTGCGTTTTGCTGCCAAATTGAATTTCAATATTGATGAAGCAATTCTGGATATCTTTACTCCGGAAATGACCCAGTTACTGCGTGATGTTTCTCCGCACCGACTCTATGATGAGTCGCAGAAATTATTCACCATGGGACATCTGAATCGTGTGCTGCCCATGCTGATCGATTTCGGCATCTGGCCTCAGCTCTTTGCCGATATCAAACCTGAGATCACGCCGTTTATGGAGCGTGCTGCGAAAAATACCGATCAGCGTATTTCGATTGGCAAGACCATCAACCCCGCGTTTTTCTATGCGGTACTGTTGTGGCAGCCATTCCTGGAACGTTGTGAGTTTTATCTGAATAAAGGTGTGGTGGCAGCAGAAGCGCGTGCTCAGGCAGGTCTGGATGTATTAAAACGTCAGGCCACGCGTACCATTATTCCACGCTTTGCCGAGACTTTTATTCGTGAAGTCTGGGAAATGCAAACCCGATTGCTGAATCCAAAACCGCAGCAGATTGAAGCCTTATCCAGCCATGCGCGTTTCCGTGCCGGCTTTGACTTTTTACTGTTGCGTGAAAAATCAGGTGATGCGACTGCGCAAGGCATGGGCAGCTGGTGGGATGCCTACCAGCAAATGAGCGGTGACGAGAAAGAACGGGCGATTAGCCAGTACAATCGTCAACGTGCCAAGAGCCGTCGCAAGGCCAGCCAAGAAGAGCATCTGGAACAGAAACTGACCCAACAGCAGGATCTCACCGAGATCGAACCGTTGGTAAATGAACCTGAACCACGCAGTCGCCGTCCACGCAAAGCCAAGTTTGAAGACAAGGCCAAAACCCTGTCGCATGTGGCAGCCAGTGCCAGTGGTGAAATTGGTGCTGACCATCCGATTATGAAACGTAAGCGGGTGAAACGTGATTTAACTCAAGTGGTGTTTGGGCCAACGCAATGATCGTGACGTATATTGGCCTGGGCAGTAACCTGGGCGATTCACGCCAGATTCTGGCACAAGCCGTGCAGAAGCTTGCCACATTGGGTCAGGTGAAAACTTCAGATTTGTACCAAAGTCCACCGATGGGACCACAGGATCAGCCGAATTACCTGAATGCTGTGGTTCAGTTGTGTACCACGCTGGCACCGCTGGAATTACTTGATCGTTTGCAAGCCTTCGAGCAGGAAGCCGGTCGGGTGCGTTTGCGTCATTGGGGTGAACGTACGCTGGATCTGGACTTGCTGATTTACGGTGAAGAGCAGATTCAGAATCAACGTCTGACGGTACCGCATGTTGGCGTATTAGAGCGTGATTTTGTCTTGATCCCGCTTCTGGATATTGAGCCTGAAATGCAAATTAAAGCAACTTCCCTAAAAGATCTGGACATCGTCAAACAATCGAAGCTTAAGGTACTCGATGATGGCAACTGGGCAAATATTTAGGTTTAAGTTATTGGTATGTTCGTGAGAACTTCAATCATAGAGGAACATCTTGATGGTCAGTCTGAGTGATTTAAGACGCTTCAAAGCAGAGGGACGCAAATTTTCATGCCTGACTTGCTATGATGCCAGTATGGCCAAAGCAATGGAAATTGCCGAAGTAGACAGTATTCTGATTGGCGATTCCTTGGGAATGTCAATTCAGGGCCGTGATTCGACTTTGCCCGTGACTGTCGCAGATATGGCCTATCATACTGCTGCGGTACGCCGTGGTAACCAGCATGCCTTTATCATGACTGACTTGCCATTTATGAGCTATGCCACCCTGAATGATGCCTTGCAAAGTTCAAAAACTGTAATGCAGGCCGGCGCGCAAATGGTGAAAATGGAAGGGGGTGCTTGGCTGGCAGAAACCGTGCAGGTGCTGACTCGCAATGGTATTCCGGTGTGTGTACATCTGGGTTTAACCCCGCAGTCGGTACATGTCTTTGGCGGTTATAAACTGCAAGCCCGTACCCGTGAGGCAGCGGATCAGCTGATTGCAGATTGTAAAGCTGTGGTTGAGGCAGGCGCTGCGCTGTTGCTTTTGGAATGCGTACCGGCACAACTGGGCCAGGAAATTACTGAACTGTTCCCACAGATTCCGGTGATTGGTATTGGCGCAGGGGCGGCCACTGATGGTCAGGTACTGGTGGTACAGGATATGCTTGGCTTGACCTTTGGCCATACCGCAAAATTTGTCCGTAATTTTATGCAGGAACAATCCGGTGCTACTGCCATTTTAGATGCCTTTAAGGCCTACCATGCTGCAGTCCTCGATGGCTCGTTCCCGGCACCAGAACAAACTTTTCAGGTTGAACTATAAGATGAAAACAGAAACCACCATTCAGGGACTTGCGGCCTCACTTAATCCGGCACGTGCCAACCGCAAGATCATTGGTTTTGTACCGACCATGGGCAATCTGCATCAGGGACATTTAAATCTGGTGCGCGAAGCACGTAAATTGTGTGATGTGGTGGTGGTCAGTATCTTTGTCAATCCGATCCAGTTTGGGCCCAACGAAGACTTTGACAACTATCCGCGTACGCTTGAGCAGGATCAGCAGCTTCTGGCAGAGGTGGGTTGTGATATCGTCTTCGCACCGACGGTGGAGCAAATGTATGGCAAAAAACCACGTCTGACCAATATTAGTGTCTCTGAGATCACCAATGATCTGTGCGGTTTACAGCGTCCGGGCCATTTTGATGGGGTTGCGGTGGTGGTGACTAAATTGTTTAACATTGTTCAGCCAAACTATGCATTCTTTGGGCAAAAAGATTATCAGCAGTTGGCGGTGATTCGTCAGTTCGTCCAAGACCTGAATATTCCGCTAGAAGTGATTGGTGTGCCAATTGCACGTGCAGAAGACGGTCTGGCCTTAAGTTCCCGAAACGGTTACCTGAGCAAAGAGCATCGTGAAACAGCACCTGTGATTTATCAAAGCTTAAAAAAGGCTGAACAGCAGTTACAGGCAGGCATAGAGCTGGATCTGGTATTGGCAGAAATTCGCCAGACTTTAAGCAATGCTGGCTTCGTTATAGATTATGTTGAAGCCCGAACTCCAGAATTACAAAAAATTCATACGTTTAATCAAGATGTTGTGTTATTTGTAGCTGCAAAGATAGGTAATACACGCCTGATCGATAACCTGCAGGTCAAATACACCGGCGGATAGAATCAAAGGATGGGTATGCATGAAGCGCATATTAATTGTGACGGGACAATCCGGTTCGGGTAAATCATCTGCATTGCAGGTGCTTGAAGATCTAGGTTATTACTGTATTGATAATTTGCCTTTGGCCTTACTTCCAGAAATTGTGGCGAAACTCGACAGTGAAAACAATCTGGAGCAATTGGCGCTGGGAGTGGATGTACGCAGTACCCGTGCCGATTTGCAGGAATTTGATCATGTCTTTGAACAGCTGCAACAGCATGGCTCGGTTGATATTATTTATCTGACCACGCAGGATCAGGGACTGATCGCCCGCTTTAGTGCCTCGCGTCGACCACATCCGCTGGCTTCGCGTTTTAAAAGCCTGAACGAGTGCATCCAGGAAGAAAAAATCCTGCTGATGCCCATTCAGCTGCGTTCTACCGTACACATTGATACCACCGATAAAAGTGTGCACGACCTGAAACATACCTTATTGACCAAGTTGGGACAGACCGATAACCTGATCCTGATTTTACAGTCTTTTGGTTATAAGCATGGAATTCCGCTGGATGCCGATTATGTCTTTGACGTGCGGCATTTACCCAATCCGCATTGGGAGCTGGAATTGCGCAAGTTTTCAGGACTCGATCAACCGGTGCAGGAATTTTTGCAAAAAAGTGATCAGGTCGAGGATATGTTTAATGATATTTATCATTTCCTGGACAAGTGGCTGCCCACCTTTTCCGAAGGACATCGCCATTATATGACTGTGTCGATTGGCTGTACCGGTGGTCAGCATCGTTCTGTTTATATTGTGGATAGACTAAAAAAAGCCCTTGAGGCAAAATGGTCTATTCAAGTCCTCCATCGAGAAATGAAGCACTGGTCATGATTGATACCACTGTTGACGTAATTAATAAACTGGGTTTACATGCACGCGCATCTGGTAAACTTATAGAAGTGACTACCAAATTTCGCTCCAGTATCCAGATTGGCAAAGCGGATAAGCTGGTAGATGCAAAAAATATCATGTCCTTGCTGATGCTCGGTGCGGGCAAAGGAACAACTTTACGCTTGGTGATTGAAGGAGCGGATGAGGACAAAGCCTTATCCGAAATTCAGGCACTATTTGCAGCAAAATTTTATGAGGCAGATTAATCGTGGCACGTCGACCGAACAGTTTAACTGAAGAAGATTTTGATTCTTTAGAGGGACGCGCAAGTAAAACCGAACAGAAAAAAGCAGTCCAGCGTATGGCTGCTTTGGGTGCACAGCTTGCTGAGCTGAGTGCCAAACAAATCAAGAATTTGCCTGTTGAAGAGCGTTTGATTGAAGCATTGCTAGATGTACAGGAAATTAGCTCACATGAAGCCCGTCGTCGCCAGTTTTCACGGATTGGCAAATTACTGCGCAATGAAAATGAAACAGTAATTTTGTCTTATTTAACACCGAAACAAGGTCTTAAAAAGACAGCCCAATTACAACGTTGGGTGGATCGGATTGTTAAAGATGGTGATCCGGCCATCAATGAATTTACCAAAACCTATAATGCGACAGAGCGTCATACCTTGCGCCAGCATTATCTGCGTGTACATCGTGATTTAAAAAATCAGGCACCAGAAGCAGAAGTGAATGCTTCTAAATTAAAGCTGTTTAACTATGTGCAGCAAGTGGCTCTGATTTCAGACAATTAATCGTCTCATCCTGAAAAAAGCGGTCATTGTGGCTGCTTTTTTTTTTATTCTTGAATTTTAAGTTCAGGTAGGAATACTAAAAAATGACTGTGGGGGCATGCATGCTTGTTAAAAAAGCAACTTTTCCAGTATTGATGTAATGCAAGTGATAAAAAGTCACAAAAAAACGGCCATTAATTTGTTAATACATGTAAATTTTTTACAATTCTCAGCCGGGTATTATGCTCTTTTTCTGCACAATACCGACAAAGTTAAAGAACAGAAAAAAGATAATTGTTTAGATATTTTTAAAAATTAAGCGTTAATTCTGAGTTTTATTAGATAGATGAAGCCTTTAATTTTTTATTTTTTTACCAAGATTTAAATTTATATGTTTGAAAACCCGTTAACTTTTATTCAAACAGTGGAAAAGTCAATTTTGAGTATTTTTTGGGCAATACTGTGTTAAAGTAACTTCAAGTAAATATGCTGATGTTCGGCGAGATAGATTAATTTCAAATACTTATATAGAATTTTTTGAGTTATAAATTTTCAAGTTATTCTTAATTAATTAAATATCAGTATATTGCAGTTAGACGTAGATCTGGATCAAAACAGGTTAACAAATCTTTTAAGCTATAGGTGAGTTTTCATCGTCGAGTAACTATAGAATCTTTGTTATTGATTGTATAAATTTGGTCGGCAGTGTTTTCTATATTCCATAAATATTTAGAGAGGCAGACATGGAACTAAAACTGCTAGAGGTCGGTCAGAATACGGAGCTGTTAAGCTCGTGCCGTATATCTCTCATTTTAGGTGTCTATACCTCCAACAACTTATTAGACACCTTCTGTAAGGTCGCCCGTAAAGTTCTGGCTGTTAAAACCAGCATTATTGGATTCCATACGGAACCCTATATCTGGTACAGCTGTCCGCAAGGTTTTCGGGCCTTGCATGCACCCCAGGAGATTGAGCTGCCTGGCTACCTGCAACAGGCAGATGTGGTAGATCAGACTCATCCGCTTTATACAGAACTGTCAAATCACGTGAAAAGTCTTGGTGTAGCGCATCAGAGACTGGTCGCCTTTAATTTGAAAGCCAGTGATGGGCAGTCCTTGGGACAGGTAGTTTTCTTTGATGATCAGACCGAAATGTTTGATCAGGATGATATTTTGACTGTGAAGCAATTTGCTGAAAGTCTTGTTGTTCGCATCAAGCTCAATGAAGAGCATACTGAACTGAAAGAATTGTACGAACAGCAATGTGCGCAAAACTTCAGTACTACCAAATTTTTCCAGATTATTGCCCATGATCTGCGTGCACCATTTCATGGCCTGCTGGGCTTTTCCGAAGTGCTGGCACAGGAACGTGATACCCTAGATGAATCCAGTATTCAGAGTATCGCGGATTATTTGTATGATAATGCGCAATCCACCTATAACCTGCTGGAAAGCCTGCTGACCTGGGCCATGGCTGAAGGTGGGCGTTTTGTTTATCATCCGATTAATTATGAGCTCAAGCAGTCTAGCAAGATTGTCTGTAGCGTCTTACATAGTCTGGCTTTAAACAAGAAGATTGAATTAATCGACAATATTCCTGAGGACATTAAAGTCCATGCGGATATCAACATGATTACTTCAGTGTTGCAGAACCTGGTATCCAATGCGCTAAAATTCACCCCGGTCGATCAAGGCGGCAAGGTGATTCTGGATGCAGAGATGGACGGTGAGCAGGTCAAGATTACCATTCAGGATACGGGTCTGGGCATGACCGAAGAGCAGATGCAGAATCTGTTCAAGCCGACTTTAAAGGTTAGTGTGCGCGGTACGGCGGAAGAAAAAGGTGCCGGTCTCGGTCTGGTGCTGTGCAAGCGCTTTATTGACTTGAACCATGGTCAAATTGGGGTAGATTCTAAAGAAGGTCGAGGCACGACCTTTACCGTGCATTTGCCGATGGTCACCAATGATCATCAGGCGCTGGTGCTGGAAGATCTGCAGGCGGAAAAATCTTAATAGATAAATTTCAAACTAAACCTTCCCCCTGAAACAAAACTCCTGCTATAACTAGGCAGAACGTTTCAGGGGAAGAGTTGAGTGATGAATGCAGCACAATTGCAGAAAACCTTAAGAGCAAGCCAATATGCCGAACAGGTGTTGGCCAATCACCAGAGTCTTCTGGAACAGGATTATGCAATTGACCAGTTTCAGGGTTCGCTGAGTCGCGACTATATTGATCAGCTGGTGCAGCACTGCATCCTGAATATCACAGATGAAGCTGCCTGGATGCGCGCAATGCGTATTCTGCGGGCGCGCCTCATGTTCCGCTGGATCTGGCAGGATGCCAATCAACTCACCGATGTCATCACCCTGACCCGGGAACTCTCCGATTTTGCCGATGCCACGATTTGTGCCGCGAAAGATTTTGCCCGTATTCCGATTGCTGCCAAGTATGGCCAGCCGATTGGCTATAACGGTAAAGTCCAGGAACTTATTGTGATTGCCATGGGGAAATTGGGTGCACAAGAACTGAATCTTTCCAGTGATATTGACCTGATTTTTGCCTTCGGTGAGCAAGGTGAAACAGATGGGCGAAAATGCATTGACGTACAACAGTTCTGTATCCTGTGGGGACAAAAACTGATTCATTTGCTGGATCAGATTACTGCCGATGGTTTTGTGTTCCGGGTCGATATGCGCTTGCGGCCTTGGGGTGATGGTTCGGCACTGGCGATCAGCCATGCCGCTTTAGAAAAATACTTAAGCCAGCATGGACGTGAATGGGAACGCTATGCCTGGATCAAGGCACGTATTGTCAATCCGAGTCCGGAAGGCGATGACCTGCTGGACATGACCCGTCCATTTGTGTTCCGTAAATACGTCGATTACAGCGCTTTTGAAGCCATGCGTGAAATGAAAACCATGATCGAGCGTGAAGTACAACGCCGTAATATTGAGGATGATATTAAACTCGGTGCTGGTGGGATTCGCGAAGTCGAGTTTATTGTGCAGGTGTTTCAGCTGATTTATGGTGGGGCCAAGCTTGAATTGCAGGATCGCCAGTGTCTGGTCAATCTCAATCATCTGGACGATGCTGAACTATTAGATGAACAGGCGGTACAGGATCTGGAAGATGCTTATCTGTTCCTGCGTCGGGTAGAGCATGCGATTCAGGCCCTGCACGACCAGCAAACCCAGTGCCTGCCTACCGAGCCGGATTTGCGCCAGCGCATCGTTGAGACGCTGGGCTTTGATGATTGGGCGCACTTTATGGCTGTGCTGGATCAGAAACGCGCCAAAGTGATCTACCAGTTTGAACATCTGATTAAGGAAAATGAACCGGAAGCTCAAGTCGAAAGTTTTGTCCAGCTGGAAAACAAGCTCAATGCAGTACTGGACGATAATGCCAAGAATCTGGTGCATGAGTTCTGGCATGGTCATACCCTGAAAAAACTGCCAGCCAAAGCCATCCAGCGTTTAAAAACTTTCTGGCCTTATCTGATTGAAGCGATTCTGGAATCTGCCCAACCGCAAATGGCCTTGATGCGTCTGATGCCACTGGTGGAATCCGTGATGCGTCGTACCGTCTATTTGGTGATGCTGATCGAGAGTAAAGGGGCTTTGCAGCGTCTGGTAAAAATGGCAACGGTCAGTCCGTGGATTTGTGAAGAGCTGACCCATTATCCGGTACTGCTGGACGAATTCCTGTCAATGGACTTCGAATTACCACAGCGCAAGGATCTGGAAGATTCTCTACGACAGCAACTCTTGCGCATTGAGATTGATCAGGTCGAAGACCAGATGCGGGTGTTGCGCCTGTTTAAAAAATCCAATGTCCTGGCCGTCGCTGCCAGTGATGTACTGGCCGAAAGTCCACTCATGAAAGTTTCTGATGCCTTGACCGATATTGCCGAAGTGTCGGTCAATGCAGCCCTGCATCTGGCCTATCAGATTGTCGCGAAAAAGCACGGTTTTCCACTGGATGCTGAGGGCAAGCGCTGCTCAATCGAACATACCGCTTTTGCCGTGATTGGTTATGGCAAAGTGGGGGGCATCGAGCTGGGTTATGGCTCGGATCTGGACTTAGTGTTTATTCACTTTATGGGTGAACAGGCCGATACCGATGGACTCAAGCCGATTAGCGGCTTTGAATTTGCCATGCGCGTGGCACAGAAATTCATGTCTCTGATGACCACGCAAACCCTGGATGGCCGTGTCTATGAAGTGGATACCCGTTTGCGTCCTTCTGGTGAGGCAGGTCTTTTGGTGACCAGTCTAAAAGCCTTTGAGCAATACCAGTTCAAGAGTGCCTGGTTATGGGAGCATCAAGCGCTGGTACGTGCCCGTCCGATTGCTGGCGAAATGTGCCTGCGACAAAAGTTTGAAGTGTTGCGCCGTGATATTCTGATCCAGCCCCGGGATGAAAATTATGTGCGGGCAGAAGTACTGAAAATGCGTCAAAAAATGAAGGATCATCTGGGCTCTTCCAAAGCACAAAAAAAAGATGGAATTTTTCATTTAAAACAAGATACAGGTGGTATCGTAGACATCGAATTTATGGCACAGTATGCGGTGTTGGCCTGGAGTGGGACGAATAAAGATCTCGCCCATTTCTCCGACAATGTACGAATTCTTGAGGATGCCGCAAAATCAGGTTGCTTATCCAGCGACGATGCGACTGCTCTGATTCAAGCTTATCTCCGTGAACGCGCCGAGAGCCACCGCTTAGCCCTTGCAAATCAATCCATGCAAGTGTCTGCAAGCGACTGGCACGATACCCGAATGACCGTTTGCAAGTTATGGCAAAGACTAATTGATCCGAGTGCAGACTTTGCACTGGATAGTGAATAATTGTGAAAAATTGGAGTTTGTGGCATGAATTTGGCTGATCGTGATGGTTTCATTTGGCAAGATGGACAACTAGTTGACTGGCGTGAGGCGAAAACTCACGTATTAACGCATACTTTGCATTACAGCATGGGTGTGTTTGAAGGCGTCCGAGCTTATGAAACTCCGAATGGCACGGCTATTTTCCGTCTAAAAGAACATACCAAGCGTTTGTTGAATTCTGCAAAAATTTATCAAATGAAAGTTCCATTTGATCAAGCGACTTTGGAACAAGCTCAAATTGATGTGGTACGTGAAAATAAACTGGCATCTTGCTATTTACGTCCGATCATTTTTATCGGTTCTGAGAAACTGGGAATTGCTGCAACAGACAATACCATTCATGCAGTGGTTGCTGCCTGGAGCTGGGGCACTTATCTGGGTGAAGAAGCGATGGCGAAGGGTATTCGTGTAAAAACTTCTTCATTCACGCATCATCATCCGAACGTGACCATGTGTAAAGCCAAAGCCTCAGGTAACTACACCCTGTCTATCCTTGCACATCAGGAAGTGGCCCAGTCTGGTTATGACGAAGCAATGCTGCTTGATCCACAAGGTTATGTATGCCAAGGTTCAGGCGAAAATGTCTTCCTGGTACGTGATGGCGTGATTCATACCCCTGATGTGGCAGGTGGGGCACTGGACGGTATTACTCGTCAAACCATCATTACCATTGCCAAAGACCTTGGTTATGATGTGGTTGAGCGCCGTATTACCCGTGATGAATTCTACATTGCCGATGAAGCATTCTTTACCGGTACCGCTGCAGAAGTGACGCCAATCCGTGAATATGACGACCGTCAAATTGGTGAAGGTGTTCGTGGTCCAATCACCACGCAAATCCAGAAGGCATACTTCGATGCTGTTCAGGGGAAAGACCCTAAATATGCACACTGGTTAACTTATGTAAAATAAGCCAATTGCTGAATCAAAAAGGACTCATTGGAGTCCTTTTTTTATCTCTACTCATCAATCCCGAACACATCCCGGGTATAGATTTTGTCTTGTACGTCATTGAGCAAATGGCATTTACGGTTACAGACAATCAGATCAGCGCGCTGTTTAAATTCCGCCAGGTTCTGAATTACCTTGGAGTTTAAAAACTTCTTTTGCTCTAAACCCGGCTCGTAAATAATCACTTTCATGCCATGGGCTTTCAGATATTGCATGACTCCTTGAATGGCTGAGACTCGAAAATTATCTGAGCCACTTTTCATGCTAAGGCGATAAATACCCACCACTTTGGGTCGGCGCTTTAAAATAGATTCTGCGATAAATTCCTGCCGGGTCTGATTGGCATCGACCACTGCTTTAATTAAGTTACTCGGCACCTGGACATAATTGGCAAGCAGCTGTTTGGTGTCTTTGGGCAGGCAATAGCCGCCATAACCAAAGGAAGGATTATTATAAAACTTGCCAATTCTTGGATCTGAACAGACACCCTCAATTATTTGCCGGGTATCCAGCTGATAAATCTGGGCATAGGTATCTAGCTCATTGAAATAGGCCACACGCATGGCTAAAAAAGTATTGGCGAATAACTTGATTGCTTCTGCTTCGGTCGAGTGGGTAAGCAATACCGGACAATCTTTTCGAATTGCACCTTGTAACAGCATTTCGGCAAACTGCTGCGCCCGGGCAGATTTTTCCCCGACAATAATCCGGGACGGATAGAGATTATCGTATAAGGCTTTGCCTTCGCGTAAAAACTCAGGCGAGAAAATAAGATTCTCGGTGCGATATTTTTGTTTAATCTGCTGCGTGAAACCCACAGGAACAGTAGATTTTATAATCATGGTGGCCAACGGATTAATCGCCAGTACATCTTGAATCACTGCTTCAACACTTTGGGTATTAAAATAATTGGTTTCTGGGTCGTAATCCGTAGGTGTGGCAATAATCACATAATCGGCATGTTGATAAGCATCAGCTTTGCAATGTGTAGCCTGAAAACGCAGTTCGGATTGGCTTAAAAATGCAGAAATTTCAGGATCCTGAATAGGTGAGATTCTTTGATTCAACAGTTGAATTTTCTCAGCCTGAATATCGTAGGCAATCACATCGTGATGCTGGGCAAAAATCATTGCATTGGATAAACCCACATAACCTGTGCCTGCAATCGTAATTTTCATCATTATTTATCATTTTAGTATGTATTTTATCTGCTTCTAATCTGTTGAAAAAATATTCAAGTCTAGTGACAGTTCAATGAAGATTATATTTCTACCGCAGATTTGCGTTAAACTGTGCGGAAATGAAAAGCAATAATCTCAGTTATACGATCTAATGGTATGATATTGATATTGCATGGGTGGATGATGGATGCATGAACGCAAATCAAAATGACCTTAAGACTCAGGGTGAACAGTCATCTGAGCAAAATATTGTGATCTGTATGAAATGGGGCACAAAATATGGGTCTGAATACGTCAATCGTCTTTACAATATGGTGAAGCGACACACTACCGTTGATTTTCAAATGGTATGTCTGACAGATCGTACTGACGGTATTGACCCGAATGTAAAATGCTTCCCAATTCCACCTTTGGCCTTACCTGAAGGTGCGCCTGAGCGTGGCTGGAACAAGCTGTCTACTTTTGAGCCTGATTTGTATGGTTTAAAAGGCAATGCTTTGTTTTTAGACCTGGATGTGGTGATTGTCGATAACATCGATGAATTTTTTACTTACCCGGGTGAGTTTCTGATTATCCATGACTGGAAACGTCCTTGGCGCATTACAGGCAACAGCTCGGTATATCGTTTTAAACTCGGGGCTTTCCCTGGTTTATTGCCGTATTTCCGTGAAAATTTTGATGAAATTCGTCAAAAATTCCGTAATGAGCAAGCTTATTTGTCTTGGTATGTCGATAAGGAAGGCAAGCAGACGTATTGGCCAGACAGCTGGTGCAAGAGCTATAAATATCACTGCTTGCAAAAAATTCCAATGGCTTACTTCAAGCCGCCAGTCAAGCCGGAAGGTGCCAAAATTATTGTATTCCATGGTGAAATTAATCCACCTGATGCAGTCAATGGTGGTGGTGGAAAATGGTACCGTTATGTGTTGCCATCGCAGTGGATTAAGGATGCTTGGCAGTAAGCTGAATCAATGCGAAATTGAAAAGAGATTTAATTTCAAATGCCTGTAAGAAAGAAAAGTAAGTTTGAACAATGGTTTTCATTTAGTCGCCACCAGCGTCGATTTGGGGCAGATCAGGTTTATGCTCAATTTAATGATTTAGATCTTAAGATGCTTAAAAAGCAGATCATTAAGGGTATAGAGACTCGCTATACTCATGGTTCTGCTAAAGATTTAAATGAACATATTGAACAGCTTGAACAGGAATTTGTCGGTCAGTCCGCACTGAATCATTATCATGCCAGTTTAATTGTTCTGATTCGTCGCGAAATTGATGTTCAGAATAATTATGCAAAATTCAAAGCATTATGGATGACTGAGCGTGACTATTTACTAATCTCATTAAATACGCGCTGGTTAATTTCCGCCTGTGATACTTTTATTGATTTAGAAGAAGATCCGCTCTTACAAGCCATTCTGATGAATGCTGTGGTATTGATCAACACGATTAAGCTTCAAGAAACTGAGCGTTTCTTGTGTGATCAATCACTTGAAGTCAATGCACAGCATCAGGACTTATTACAGCAACAACGCTATGCTTTATTTGATGGCACTTCTGCATTTACTGTAGGAACGGATGATACCTTGCGTAATATGCGCTGGCGTCTAGAGCAAATATGTGAGACCCATGAGCTTGGACAAATTGTCATGGAGATTTTTGACAGATTGCAGCTTGATCAGAATAATAATGTGTATTCACGTTTTAAACAGCGTCACACTCGTGAAAAAACGAGATGGTGGTAACTGTGAATATTTTGATTATTAATTTAAAAACCTCGAAAGACCGGTTAGAGTTTCAAAAAAAACAATTTGAAAAATTAGGATTGCATTTTGATGTCTTAGAAGCATTTTCAGTGGCAGACTTGAGTGAAGAACAATATCAAGAACTAGGGTTTGGCTGGCAAAGGCCTTTGCGTAAAGTTGAAGTGGCCTGCTTTCTGAGTCATCAAAAAGCTTGGGAAGAGGTTTTAAAAAGCAATCAATCTTGTCTGATTCTTGAAGATGATGCTGTATTAGCCTCAAATACAAAAGAAATTTTAACTGAAATTGAAAAGCACCACATTCAAGATGTAGATTTAATTAACCTTGAAGTCAGAAGTCGTAAAAAAATTATTAGCCGGACACCTGTATTCACTTTAGATGAGGTTCAGCTTAAATTATATAGTTTGTATCAGGATCGTACTGGAGCAGCAGGCTATATTCTTTATCCAAGTGGTGCGCAAAAATTATTAGACCGTTTGGCGCGGACAGCACCAGCGATTGCAGATGGGTTTATATTTTCTGCGTATGAATTACAATGTTTACAAGCTGAACCCGCAGCGATTATTCAAGAAGATCAGCTTGCTGCTTATGGTCTGATTGCTCAAGTAAGTTTTGATTCAACCATTGGACGCTCTGAACACTTTAAGTCTGAATTTAACTCGATTAATGAAAAAATTAAATTTAAAAAAAGACGGTTGGTGGGGCAGATTGCGATGGCGATGCGCTATTTGCAGGTCATGGGAAAAGCAGAAAAAAGATTGATTAACCTAGATCAAGCAAGATTTATTCAGGATTAGTGCTTCATGAAAAAAACAATCGTATTAGCCATTTTTACTTTACAGGGAAATGGCGCTGAACGTTTTGCTTTAACTTTGGCAAAAGGTTTAATTGATGCGGGTCATGAAGCACACATTGTTTATTTTAAAAATATTATTGATCTACCGATTCCTGAGGGGGTAAAACTCCACTTTTTTGATTATCAGAAATATCGTGCGATTCCAAAATTAATGCGGGCCATTTTTGCAGCAAAAGCATTTGATAATTTTGTATTAAAAAATATTGGGACTCCTGATCTTGTCCTATCAAACTTGTTTCCTGTTGATTTTGTATTATCAAAAAGTCGGTTACCGAATGTTCATTTAGTCATTCATAACACGACGAGTCTGGAATATGGCGAAAGATTAGAGGGAATGAGAAAACAGCTGGAAAAAATTTATTTAGCCAAGCCTTGTGTCGCTGTGAGTAAGGGTGTTGAATCAGACTTTATTGAAATATTTGGTTCAAAAAGTCGTATTACTACAATCTATAATCCGATTGATGTTGAACAAGTAGTCTCAACAGCAAATGAATATATTCCTGATATTGCAAAACCGTATATTGTAAATGTTGGAAAATTTAAGCAGCAGAAGCGACATGATATTTTAATTAAAGCTTATGCAAAAGCCGATGTTCAAGAAAAACTGGTTTTGGTCGGGACTGGTGAGTTATTAGAAGCTTCTAAAAAACTGGTTAAAGATTTGGGTATTGAAGATAAGGTGATTTTTACTGGCTTTCAAAAAAATCCCTATCCATATATTAAACATGCAAAGTTGATGGTTGTATCATCTGACTTTGAGGGTTTTAGTATTGCGATTTTAGAAGCCTTGGCTTTAGGTACGCCTATTATTAGCACTGATTGTCCTTCTGGGCCAAGTGAGGTGCTTCCCTTGCATCATTTGGTCCAAATACGTGATACTCAAAATTTGGCGCTCAAGTTGAATAAATTTTTACAAAGCCCTGATCAATTTTTAGTACATCTTGATGAAAAATTTTCTATCTCTACAGCAGTGAAGCTTTATTTAGATTTAAAAAAGCAAGATTAGCATCTTATTTGGTAGATATTTATGATAGTAGCTCAATCAGGTAGTAGCATTCGTCCATTACTCAGTATTCTTATTCCTGTTTATAATGTTGCTCCTTATTTAGCAGATTGTTTGCATTCAATTTTACCTCAACTTTCTTCAAATATTGAAGTATTGCTTTTAGATGATGCATCGACTGATGAAAGTGCAGATATTTTAAGAGATATACACCATTGCTATCCACATTTAAAAGTTTTCTATCAGAAAGAAAATAGGGGAGTATCTGTTATAAGAAATACCCTTAAGCAATATGCGCAGGGTGAGTATATTTGGTTTATTGATTCTGATGATATTGTCCGTCCAAATGTTTGTCAAATGGTATTAGATGCAATAAAGAATTTCCATGGGGTCGATGTCATTATTGGCGATTACTATCTATGGGAGCCGGCTAAAAATGATGAAATGAGATTGGAAAAAACTTTTTTAGGGAAGATACATCAGCAATTTGAAAATCGTCAAAACCAATTTTTATTTAATTTAAATAAATTAAGAAAGAACTATATTTGGTGTCATATTTATAAATATGACTTGGTGCAGCAAGTCGACTTTCAATTAAGAGCACGCTTTGAGGATATTTTCTTCATTACGGAATTGTCTTTGAAATGTCATTCTTATGTTTATTTGGCTGAACCTTTTATCAATTATCGTTCACGTCCAAATTCGAGTACAACTTCTAAAAAATGTCGTAGTTATCTTAATGACTTTCTAACGGCATTTATTGATCGTCATGAAAAGATACAAAGTATAAATATGCCAATATCCAAAAAAGCTTATATGTACTATAAACTTTATAATAACTATGTGAGTGCTTTAAAAAATATTAAAAATGATAAAACTCTTAAGCATGATGAAAAAATGGAATTGATGAAATATATACAAGCTAATTTTCAATCATCATATGAAGAAATATATCATGATTGTAAATATAATATTGATTTTATTAGAAAGATGCTTTTACAGAAGAAACATCGTCAAGCGATAGCATATTATTCGAAATACCTAGACGCTGTACAAAGTTAATCGTGGACTATTGATATAATAAAAATAAATCTTAAATCATGATAATATTGAGGATGATTTATAGAGATTTATCGCACCCTCTATATTTCTAAACCTTTTATATCCCCACAAATACTGTTCTGGAGCGATATTAATTATGCGCTCCATTTCTTTATTTAAAGTATCGACAGAAAGCTGTAAGTCTTTAGACAAAATATCATCTGATAACGTGGTGACATGAATATCATAACCGGATAAATCTTCACGTCTTAAACAACTCAGCCCAATTACAGAGCATTGAGTTTTAGCTGCTAGTTTGGAAAGAAGCGTAGAAGACAGCGCGTTTTGACCATAAAAATAAGAATAGATTCCACCAGACTCTTTCGGGACATGGTCCGGCAAAATCGCAGAAAAACCACCCTGTTTAAGATGCTTGAATAAAGCACGGACACCGGAATCATCGGTTGGAACCAGTGTCGCATTCAGACGTTGCCGAGCCTCAAGCATGAAACGATCGATGTCTTCATTCTTGCTCGGTTTATACATGATTACAGGGGAGGTGTGTTGATTCACCCAGACATTCAATAGCTCCCACGTGCCAAAATGAGGCACCACGGCCAGACAGCCATGCGGGTTTTTTAAGGCTTGAATGAATAGATCCGAACCATGCACATCACGAATTAAGGACAGCGCATAGTCTGGTGATGAACCCCAAATCTTGACCGATTCTGCATAGGTCATGCACTGGCTTTTCAGACTGCGTTTGCTTAAATCAGCCCGTTCAGCTTCAGACAGTTCAGGATAGGCAGAGGCCAGATTAATCTCGGTGACTCGGCGTGCGGAAGAATGGCTAAGATACAAAAGAGATCCAGCCAGTCGCGCAAGATTCTGAATCAATCTTAATGGAAGTTTGGAGAAGTTTTTCAGTAAGGTGTACATGCTATCCAGATGATCAGATTATACTTCTTTGTCCGGATTGCCCTTCAGCACCATATAAATCAAACCTACAAAAATTAGCAGGGCACCTAAAATACTGCTCAGGCAAAAATACACAATACGTTCATTGGTATCCAGATTGAACAGGTTGTTGGCAAGGATATAGCGCATGAACAGCCATTGAACCACTGAAAATACAATAAGCATAATGCTGCGATTACGAACTGCAGGACGCATAGCCATTGCTAATTACCTTAGATTAAAAACTGTGGCTATTATGCCACTGTTCCAGAGACGACTCAATCACACAAAAAAGCCCCGCACAAGGCAGGGCTTTTTCACTTAAACCTTCAAGAATTACTCTTGAGATTCAGCTTTTGGTTTTTCACGTAAACGAATACCAAGGTCACGCAGTTGGTTTGATTCAACTGGTGCCGGTGCTTGCGTCAATGGACATTCAGCAGTCTTGGTTTTCGGGAATGCAATCACGTCACGAATCGAAGATGCACCAGTCATCAACATCACCAGACGGTCAAGACCGAATGCCAAACCACCATGCGGAGGCGCGCCATAACGTAAAGCGTTCAACAGGAAGCTGAATTTCTCTTCTGCTTCTTCTTCACCAATACCTAAAGCTTCAAAAATTGCTTTTTGCATTTCAAGGTTATGAATACGCAGTGAACCACCACCAACTTCAGTACCGTTCAATACCATGTCATAAGCAACTGAAAGCGCAGCACCCGGGTTGTTCTTCACGTCTTCAACGCTCGATTTAGGCAGCGTGAATGGGTGATGCACAGAGGTCCATTTGCCATCATCAGTTTCTTCGAACATCGGGAAGTCAACCACCCAAAGCGGCGCCCACTCGCAAGTTGCAAGTTTCATGTCATGACCGACTTTGATACGTAAAGCACCCATTGCATCATTGACGATTTTGGCTTTGTCCGCACCGAAGAATACGATATCGCCATTTTCAGCGCCCACACGTTTCAACAGGTCCAGCACGATTGGCTCGATGAATTTTACGATTGGAGACTGAAGACCTTCGATACCTTTTTCAAGTTCGTTGACTTTGATATAAGCCAAGCCTTTCGCGCCATAAATGCCTACAAATTTGGTGTATTCATCAATCTGGCTACGTGGAAGTGAACCTGCACCCGGTACGCGAAGCGCAACGATACGGCCTTTCGGATCTTTGGCAGGACCTGCGAATACTTTGAACTCAACGTCTTGCATCATGTCTGCAACGTCAACCAGTTTCAAAGGAATACGCATATCCGGTTTATCAGATGCATAGTCACGCATTGCATCGGCATAAGTCATACGCGGGAATTTGTCGAATTCAACGTTCAGAAGTTCTTTGAACATCTTGATCGTCAAGGTTTCCATCAAATCCATAATGTCATCGTCACTCATGAACGATGTTTCAACGTCGATCTGGGTGAATTCTGGCTGACGGTCGGCACGCAAGTCTTCATCACGGAAACATTTTGCGATTTGGTAGTAACGATCAATACCACCCACCATCAACAACTGTTTGAACAGCTGTGGTGACTGTGGCAGTGCGTAGAAGCTACCATTTGATACACGGCTTGGCACTAAGTAGTCACGTGCACCTTCAGGTGTAGCACGGGTCAGGATCGGCGTTTCAACATCCAAGAAACCATTGTCTTCGAAGTAGTTACGAATCAGGTTGGTCAGCTTAGAACGGAAACGTAGGCGATCCAGCATTTCTGGACGACGGATGTCCAGGAAGCGGTATTTCAAACGAATTTCTTCAGAAATATTGGTGTTTTCGTCATTCAGCGGGAATGGCGGAGTTTCTGACTGAGCAAGAACTTCAATCTCTTTACCCAAGACTTCAATCTGACCGCTCACCATATTGGCATTTTCTGTGCCTTCATAACGGCGACGCACACGGCCTGTAATTTTTAATACGAATTCTGAACGTACTTTGTCCGCAGTTGCGAATGCTTCAGGTGTATCTGGGTCAATAACCACTTGAACAAGACCATCACGGTCACGCATGTCCAGGAAGATGACACCACCGTGGTCACGGCGACGGTGTACCCAACCGCACAATGTTACGGTTTGGTCAATTTGAGCTTCGGTTAAAGAACCGCAGTAATGAGTTCGCATCATAGCGTTAGAAATCCAACTATATGGGTTAAGGTCAGCGAATACGTAAACAGCGTACCGCTTTTAAGTAAAGGTAGGATTATGCCTCTTTGGGCATGTTGTCACAAGAACTTGGCCCAAAAACAATATCATTTTAAAGTGAATGGGATAAAAGCCAGCTGTTTGATTAACCCATGCGACGGTCGCGATCTAAAAATAAAAACAGCACACATCCCAGAGTGAAAGTCATCAGAAAACCCTGACTGAATTCATTGATGGAACGGCCGGTAAAATAGTACAGATCGGATTGCCAGACCTCTGTCGAGATATAGCGTGCATAATCCCAGACTGAAAACAGGCCGGTAAATATAGAAAGCAGCAATACACCCCAGGTGAATACCTTGATTCTTAGACTAACTGCGAGATATTGCCGATGTTTTTTATAGTAATGCACACTCATCCACAACATAAAAGGTAAAGCTAGAACAGAGGTGCCGATTTGTAAAATCCGGTGCAGCGGATAGGTCTGGCCGAAAATCTGAAATTGTTGTGCTAAAAAGTCATGGAAGGCAAAAGTCCGAAAATCGACATGGGTCAAACCATCCCAGATTAAATGCGTGGCTGTGCCAATCATCACAGCCAGACAAACTGCCAGGAAAAACCTGCATGCTGAAGCAATACTGTGAATCTTCAGCTCATGCTGAATCCCGATAAAGCGGTAAATGACCGGACGATATAAAGCATACCAGATCGCACAAAAGCCCAACCCGATCCACAGGTCCGGGTGAACCAGCGAGGACCATAAATGGGTAATATTTGAAGTGCTCGAGCTAAATAGCCGGTGTAAATCGGGCACCATACAGCCAATCGCCAGCGCAGCAATCGGAAGCCGGTTTCCGCTTAAACGTGAAAGAGGCGGCGCAAGTACAGCATGGGACAGGGTAAAGGGCATAAACGTACTTTGAGCATGAAAAAATTGAGACGACACATTCTAATAAAATATGCAGTGGATTATCGTAAAGGATTGCAAAAATAATGAAATGTTATATTATAACACTAACCAAAATACTGAATTTGAGTCTGGGTCATGTCCTTTCATAAGAACTTAATAACATTGTCAATTTTTTCTGTTATCGCGCCGAGCGTTTTTGCAGAACAACAAACGTCTGCAGTGGCTGTGCAGACTTTGCAAACCATTCAGGTTCAGGCTCATCCACTGGTACAAACTGCAGCTGACTTCGCAGTGGCGGATCAGGTGGTGGACCAGAAAGCCTTGTCCGAGCGCGCAACGACTATTGGCGATGCACTGGCCGATGAGCTGGGGGTATATTCCAATCAATTCGGTAGCGGAGCAAGCCGTCCGGTGATTCGTGGTCAAGATGGGCCGCGTGTCAAAGTCTTGCAACATGCTTCAGAAACGGCTGATGTCTCTACGCTATCTCCAGACCATGCTGTAACAGTTGATCCAATTTTAGCGAAACAGGTGGAAGTGATTCGTGGTCCATCTACTTTGCTCTATGGTGCAGGAACAGTAGGTGGTCTGGTCAATGTCACCGATCAAAAAATTCCAACGCAAATGCCTGAAGATGGTCTGGAAGGTACAGCAGGTCTACGCTATAACACGGGCAGTGATGAAAAACTGGCAAGTGCGGGTATCACTGCAGGAATTGGTGAGAACTTCGCCTTACGTGTAGAGGGGTCAAAGCGTAAGGTCAATGATTATATTGCCCCGGATTATTGGGTTGAGCATCATGATGATGAATTAGAGAAAGCCCGCCGTGTAGACAATACCTTTGCTGAAGGACAAACGGTGAATATTGGCGGTTCATGGATTCATGACCGTGGTTTTGTTGGTTTGTCTTATAGCAATCGTCAGGATCAGTATGGCTTGCCCGGCCATAGCCATGAATATCATGGCTGTGAAATTCATGGTGACCATTTTCACTGTCCAAAACCGGGCGAAGATGAACACGATCATGAAGAAACCGCAGGTCCGTGGGTAGATTTAAAGTCTGAGCGTTATGATGTCCGTACCGAACTTGAACAGCCTTTTGCCGGTTTTGACAAATTGCGTGCGCATGCCAGCTTTACCGATTATGAACATGATGAGCTGGAAGAAAATGCAGTCATCAGTAACTTTAAAAGCAAGGGCTATGATGCACGTCTAGAACTGGTGCATGTTCCTGTTGTAGGTTGGGAAGGGGTGATTGGAACCCAGCTTTCACAACAGAAAATTAATTTATCCGCTCCAGAAGCCCATGGTCATGCAGAACACGATCATGAAGGACATGAGCATGATCATGGTGAGCACGCGGATCATAATCATGATGTGCTGATGGCAGATACCAAAACCCAGAAATATAGCCTTTTTGCCTTAGAGCATAAGCAGATCGGTGATGTACATGTGGAACTTGGAGCTCGTGTTGATCATCAAAAAGTAAAAGTAGACTCGGAGCAGAAAGATTATTCCGGTACGGGTGTGTCTGCATCTGCGGCTGCGAATTGGGAATTTGCACCGAATTACAAACTGTCTGTAGTCGGATCACATCAACAGCGTTTGCCTCTCGCCCAAGAGCTGTATGCGGATGGTCTGCATTTTGCGACCAATACCTATGAATTGGGGAATCCTGATCTTGATAAAGAAACCTCAAATAATCTTGAGTTAGGTCTGCATTATGAAGGCGATAAGTTAGATTATCATGTGCATGTCTATCACAACTGGTTTGATGACTATATTTATGGCGAAACGATAGCGCGGAAAGGCAATTTACGTGGCGTGCAATATACCCAGGATAAAGCCAGATTTTATGGCACTGAAGCTCAAGCCAGTTATCAGCTCAATGATATGTATAAAGTCAGCATCTTTGGCGATTATGTCCGTGGCAAGATCGAAGCCGAGAATGCACCGCGTATCCCTGCAGGTCGCCTAGGCAGCAAAGTGGAAGCAGAATTTGCCGATGGCTGGTCAGGTCTGGCTGAGTATTATCATGTCTTCAATCAGGACAAAATTGCCAGTTATGAAGAAGAAACCCAAGGCTACAACATGGTCAATCTGGGTTTAAGCTATGCCAATACCCTTGCAGACAACAATGCTTACCGGGTGTATTTCAAAGCCAATAACCTGCTCGATGATCAGGTTTATTCACATACCTCGTTCCTGTCCAATATTCCGCAGGTCGGTCGTAACTTCACTGTCGGCGTACAGTATGATTTCTAAAGCAGGGATCAGATAACAGCGCAAATCAAGTCGAGATCACTGAAATCTACTTGAAAAATCATCGGATAAAACCTAGCCTGAGCATATTGGGTTAGGTTTTTTCTTATGCGTATCTTTCAACGAATTCACAATAAACTGAACTGGTCGAATCGCCGTTATGTGGCCTTAATCATCAGTCTGCTGGCGCTCAGTTATCTGACATCTGCCATTTATCATACTTATAAGCCTTTGCCGGAAGGTCTGAATTACACTGGCAAGCTGCGGCATGCCGAAGTCAAGTTTCTGGCCGATCAGACGTATCTGGACGCTGAGGGAAAACAGCATTTAGACCAGCGTATTTTTAAAGAAATGCTGCAAATGATTGCAGAGGCCAAATCACTGATTGTGCTGGATCTGTTCTTGTTTAATCAGCAAACCGGGGCCTCGACACAGGAGCATCAGGCGCTGAGCAAACAGCTGAGTGATGCTTTAATCAGTAAACGTCTGTTGCAGCCGGAGGTCGAAATTAAATTTATTACCGATCCGATCAATTCGGTTTATGGCGGAATTCAGTCTGAGCTGTATCGTGAGCTGCGTCAGCACGGAGTTGATGTGATTGAAACCAATCTGATTCCTTTACGCGCGTCCAATCCGAGCTGGTCTGGCTTCTGGTATTTATGTTGCCAGGGTATTGGTAATAATCCGGAAAAAGGCTGGTTGCCGAATCCGTTTGGACCAGAAAAAATTACCTTGCGCAGTTATTTTGATTTATTTAATTTTAAAGCCAATCATCGTAAATCTGTGGTGGTGGATACCGATCAGGGCTGGAAAGCGCTAGTCACCTCCATGAACCCGCATGATGGCAGCTCACGGCATTCCAATATCGGCTTGCTGGTCTGGGGGACTACAGCAGTAGATATTCTGAAAACGGAACAGTCTGTTGGCATGATGTCACAGGCCAATATGCCAGCCATTATTGCTGGCGATTTTCAGGCAAAATCTACCCAGCCACAGGTGCAGGTACTGACAGAAAAAGCTATTTATGATGCGGTTTTAAATCTGGTTCAGACGGCAAAAGCCAACGAAAAGATTGATCTGGCGATGTTTTATCTGTCTGAACGCAAGATTATTAAGAGCCTGATTGCGGCGCATGAGCGCGGGGTTAAAGTTCGGGTTTTACTTGACCCAAATAAAGATGCCTTCGGCCGTGAGAAAAACGGGATTCCAAACCGGCAGGTGGCTTCGGAACTACATAAAGCGGGTATAAATGTGCGCTGGTGTCATACTCAAGGCGAGCAATGTCATAGCAAAATGCTGATAAAACGCAATGCTCAACAAGCTGAAATGATTTTGGGCTCGGCCAATTTCACCGCACGTAATCTGAAAAACTATAATCTGGAAACCAA
This sequence comes from Acinetobacter sp. KH_038, assembly GCF_057839405.1. Taxonomy (NCBI): domain Bacteria; kingdom Pseudomonadati; phylum Pseudomonadota; class Gammaproteobacteria; order Moraxellales; family Moraxellaceae; genus Acinetobacter; species Acinetobacter sp. KH_038. The sequence goes on from NZ_CM174489.1 coordinate 523,098, forward strand.
TATGCGCCTGCTGGGTCAGCCTCAGGCCGAAGTATTTAAAGATGCGCAGCAGTATTTTGATGGTGCATGGTCAAATCTGAATGGCCGTTCCATGAGTGTGGACTATGCACAATATGCAGAAAACTCGTTCTTTAAATATTGGCTATACCGTTTTATGGAATGGAGCGGCTGGTCGACGTTTTAATACCCTCATCCCGACCTTCTCCCAGAGGGAGAAGGAGTTTCCCTCTCCTTGTAGGAGAGGGTTAGGGAGAGGTTTTAGAAATTAAGGCTGTGGATTCGGTGGAACCAGCTGATCCAGCTCTTTATCCGTCAATTGATCCAATTCAGCAAGATCGGTTTTAATTTTCCATTGTGCTTCATCATCCACCGGGTTAGGTAAACGCGCTTCTAGCCAGTCACATACCACATCGGGCGGGAAATCGGCATGATTACACTGGATCACCCAGCACAGGAAATCTTTAGCGATACCATTCATATACGGTGGTGGCGATACTGGCAGGAACTGAGTTGGAAGACGTTCATTTTTAGAAATATAATTCAGGACATGTCCCAGTTCTTGCACAGTCTGCCAGGCCAGCGGATGATCAACATTGATCTGAAATTTAAACCACCATGCCTGCTTGCCATCTGAACCATAGCTATCAATCCGTTCTTTCTGAACACTCGGCACTTTAGAAAAATATTCATGTAAACGATCGAAATTTAAATCAGACACAGTATTCAACTCGAAACATTAAAAAAAGTGATTTTAGCATAAAGCAGCAGGATGCCGATGAGCCCGCTAGATTGAAAATAGGCAGGCGCATTACAAAAAATTGCAGGCTCAGCAGCCTTATCCATATTTTCTGCATCTATTTTGTTTAAAATATAGACAAGGTGTTAACAGGAAGCGCAGATGAAAATAGTATTCTTGGGTGCAATATTGACTTCATTGCTATTTGGAGTTTCTGCACAGACCATGGCCGGCAATGCCTGGGGCGGCTATACAGGTGTTGAGCGCTCCAAACCAAATTACCGCGCTGCACCGCGAGCTTATGATCCACCACGGCACGCTTATCCGTCACGTCCGGTGCCACCCCGACCACATTATCCACAAAGACCAACCCATTGGGGCTATCCGCCTGCACAAAGCCAGAGTGGGCTCAATATCCAGTATCAGGCACCGACCACGATTTATCAAAATTCCAATAGTTATAGCTGGGTAAATGGTGATCCGAATGTGGCACGAATTGAAAGTTCAAGATATAGCGTTATTACTGATTGGCAACGTCTGGGTTTGCCTGCACCCCCGCGTGGCAGCTACTGGATCTATGAAAACGGACGCTATGTACTGGTGCCGAATCGTTAAATTGCTTTAAATTCTGAACGGATAATTCAGTAATAAGCTTAAATAACTCAAAAAGACCAAAATAGTTCCCTCTCCTGTGAGGAGATGAGTAGTACTACTACGCAAGGGAGAGGTTGGTTGAGATAAATAGTTTTAAACCCTAAAAGAGGCTTAAGTATTGCTTTAAGCTGAAGTGCAAAAAATAGGGCTTAAAAGACTATGCCAATTCATCATCTTCCGGGCGTGGGGTTTTACCTTGTGGAAGGGGCTTTTCACTATGTTTGTCACGAATCACCGATGGGTAGGTCCATGACGCATAGCGCACCACTAAAATGGCAAATGCCAGAATCAGAATCGAACCGGTAATAATGACCAGATCCATGCTGGCTTTGTGGGTGTGTTGAATATCTGCTATGAGCAAGCGGGTCAGTGCGGTAATCGCAATATAAATCAGGAAGCGTACCGGCATATGATTGGTCTTGAAATAAATGCCGACCATGGCTCCAAGTTCCAGATAGATAAACAGCAACAGAATATCGTCGATGGTGGCGAACTGTTTGACAGTCAGAATGTCGATGACGGTATGGCCGGCAGACCAGATCACCATGCAGCCGATCACGAACAGTGCAATATAATGAAAACTTTCTACAGCAAGATTGCCAAAACGGTCGAGGAGGGCTTCAAGTTTTTCAATTCTTGGACTGGATTTAGACATATTATCCTCCTGATTTTTCATGTGATATAAATGATAGTTACAGAATAGCGTGCAAAGATCATGCACAGAATGATTGAATGAAAAATAAAGATTAAATTATTTTAACTTTTGCGCTTTTTTTAGACTAAATTGCTATATTGTATGGGTGGTACATTGAATAAATAGGAGAAAAAAAAGTGTTAGATAAAATTCAAACAAAAATTAGCCAATTAGAAGCCGGAAAAAAATTAATCCTCGGCGTAGGCATTAAGGCTGAAGATATGCAAAAAGTGGTGGAACTTTGCGAGTCTTTAGAGTCAGAGGGGAATATCAAAATTGTGAATAAACATCTGAATCCAAAAAGCAATAATCAACCGGATACCTTGCTGATTCAAAAAGTTTAAATTGTGAATGATCATAAAAAAACGCCTGCATGTGCAGGCGTTTTTTATTGCAGCAGTTTTAGCTTAAGCCTGGGTCGTGAAGTAATCTTCAGAGAAATTCATGATCACATCAGCACCTGATTTTATTTTGCTAATACGTAATGCCAGTTCAGGCAAAATACGTTGTACAAAATAACGTGCCAAAGCCAGTTTATTCTGATAGAAGTCACCCTCTTTATTTTTTGCAGCATGGGCAATGCGCGCAAACATATAAGAGAAGCTGAGCAGGCCCACGGCATGCAGATAGTCAACCGCAGTGGCGTTCGGGAAGTCATGACTTTCTCTTGCGGCTTCCAGAATGAACTGAGTGACCGACTCCACTTCGGTTGCTGCATCTAAAGTAGCATCCTTGATAAAGTTCAGGTCTGCATCCAGACTATTGGCAAAATCACGGATTTCCGAGATATATTCCGAAATATATTCACCGCCACACTTGATGGTTTTACGCCCGATCAAATCTTGTGACTGTACGCCGTTGGTGCCTTCATAGATCTGGGAAATACGCAGGTCACGGATACATTGTTCCAAGCCCCATTCACGGATATAGCCATGACCACCAAATACCATTTGCGCATCCAGCGTGGCCTGGAATGCGGTATCGGTCAAATAGGCTTTCGCAATTGGGGTGAGGAGTGCGACACGGTCATTGGCTTTTTTGACCGCTTCCGGATCGGTAGAGAACTTGGTGATATCCAGCTGCTGGCCAACATAGACAGCGAACGCGCGTGAAGCTTCATTATTGGCACGTACATTCAGCAGCATACGGCGTACATCACCATGTACCAGAATGCTGTCAGCCGGTTTGCTTGGCGATTGCACACCAGCCGCGCTGCGACCTTGCAGACGATCTGTGGCATATTGCGCTGCATTTTGATAGGCAAATTCAGAAGCACCCAAGCCCTGAATTCCCATCGACAGACGTTCGTAGTTCATCATCACGAACATGGCCGCCAGACCTTCATTTTCCTTGCCAACCAGATAGCCTTTAGCCCCGTCAAAGTTCATGACACAGGTAGCAGAAGCCTTGATACCCATCTTGTGCTCGATCGAACCTGGGCTCACCGGGTTGCGTTCGCCCACAGAACCGTCTTCATTTACCAGGAACTTCGGTACGATGAACAGGGAAATACCGCGTGAACCCGCAGGTGCATCGGGTGTTTTGGCCAGAACCAGGTGAATGATGTTTTCCGCCAGATCATGATCACCGCCAGTGATGAAAATCTTGGTGCCGGTGATGCTATAGGTGCCATCTGCATTACGTTCAGCTTTGGTCTTGATAATGCCCAGATCGGTGCCGGCATGTGGTTCGGTGAGGCACATGGTGCCTGACCATTCACCCGAATAAATTTTAGGTAAATAGGTTTCTTTTTGGGCTTGGGATGCATAGCTGTTCAGCGCCATGCCTGCACCAACAGAAAGCAGTGGATACAGCATGAAAGACGGGTTGGTGGCAAACAGCATTTCATCAGAAAGTACCGTCAGCATTTTCGGCATTTCCTGGCCGCCCCATTCCATATCTGCGCCCAGACCAATCCAGCCGCCTTCGGCATATTGTTTAAAAGCTTCTTTAAAGCCAGCAGGTGTGGTCACATTGCCATTTTCATATTTTGCGCCTTCTTCGTCACCTGTGCGGTTAATTGGCAGAGTAACGTTTTGCGCAAATTTTGCCATTTCTTCAAGAATGGCTTCTGCTGTTGCAGCATCCAGGTGCGCTAAATTTTCATTGGCTTGCCAGAATTGTTCGGCATTGAAGACATCGTTCAGGATGAATTTCATATCGGCAAGTGGCGCGTTATAAATTGGCATAGTGGGTCACCTGTTTATTGTTGGATTGAATTGGTTTTACTTAGTCTAAATGACTCAAAATCTGAATGTTAGACGACTAAAGGTTAATTCTGTAAGGCTTTATAAAGAAAAAGGACTGCCTGTTCATTGACCGTCCTTTTTCTGTGATGCCGTTAGTCTGAGCCTAACTTAGAATGCAAAATGTTCTGCATCCAGGTTCATCAGTGGCTCTACACCTGTCGCGATCACTTCAACGTGTGAACGAACGCGTGGCAGGATTTTCTTGAAGTAGAAACGTGCAGTAGTCACTTTGGCATTGTAGAAGTCAACTTCTGTGGTGCCGGCCGCCAGTTGCTCTTGAGCAACCAATGCCATGCGCGCCCAGAGGTAAGCCAGCGTGACATAACCAGAGAAGTACAGGTAATCGACCGCTGCCGCACCCACCTCTTCAGGGTTTTGCATCGCACGCATACCAATTTGCATGGTCAGGTCGCCCCATTCCTTGTTCAAGGCTGCCAATGGCTCAACGAATTCTTTCATTGCCGCATTGTCTTTGTGCGCTTCAGCAAATTTGTGGATGATCTTGGTGAAGTCTTTCAACATTGCACCTTGAGTACCCAATACTTTACGGCCTAACAAATCCAGTGCCTGAATTTCGGTAGTACCCTCGTACAAACAGGCGATACGTGTATCACGTACAATCTGCTCCATGCCATGCTCAGAAATAAAGCCATGACCACCGAATATCTGTACACCATGTTTCGCAGCTTCAGAACCGGTTTCAGTCAGGAATGCTTTCGCGATTGGTGTCAGCAATGACAGGATGTTGTCTGCAAATTTACGATCGGCTTCTTCTGTAGCATGTTCAACCACGTCAGCATATTGCGCCAACATGTAAACCAGGGCACGACCCGCTTCAGCATATGCTTTCTGGGTTAGCAGCATGTTACGTACAGCTGGGTGCACAATGATTGGATCTGCTTCCTTGTCCGGGCTCTTAGGACCAGACAGTGAACGCATCGCCAAACGGTCTTTGGCATAAGCCAGCGCACCCTGGAACGATCCTTCAGATGCTGCCAGACCTTGTACTGCCGTACCGATACGTGCGGTGTTCATGAACGTGAACATGCAGTTCAGACCACGGTTTTCAGGGCCAATCAGGAAGCCTTTTGCGTTATCAAAGTTGATGACACAGGTCGCATTGCCATGAATACCCATTTTGTGTTCGATTGAACCACAACGTACACCGTTACGTTCGCCAACCGAGCCGTCAGCATTCAGGTTGAATTTCGGCACGATGAATAATGAAATGCCTTTGGTGCCTTTCGGTGCGCCCGGTAAACGTGCCAGTACGATATGGATGATGTTTTCAGCCATGTCGTGTTCACCAGCAGAGATAAAGATTTTCTCGCCAGAAATAGCATAGCTACCGTCCGCTTGAGGCTCGGCTTTGGTACGGATGATACCCAGGTCAGAACCGGCATGCGATTCAGTCAGGCACATGGTACCGGTCCATTCACCTGAAACCAGTTTAGGCAGGTAAGCATCTTTTTGTTCAGCTGAACCGTGGTGTTCCAAAGTACGAACCGCACCATGAGACAGGCCAGGGTACATGCCCCATGCCCAGTTCGCAGTACCGACCATTTCAGAAATCGTGATACCTAAAGAGTTCGGCAAGCCTTGACCGCCATACTGTTCTTCAGCAGAAAGTGAAGGGAAGCCCAGTTCGATATATTTTTGATAAGCTTCTTTGAAGCCTGTTGGCGTGGTAACAACGCCGTCGTTCCAGGTACAACCTTCACGGTCGCCGACCTGGTTAATTGGAGATAATTCGTTTTCACAGAAGTCAGCCGCAGCCTCTAAGTACTGATCTACCAGCTCACGGCTTACGTTTTCTTGGAATGCAGGGAGATTTGCATAGTGTTGTTCAGCATTTAATAATTCATGCAACACAAATTGCATATCACGTAAAGGCGCTTTGTATTGTGGCATATCGGTTTCCTCAATACTGGTTTAACCAGCGTTATAATCTTAGATGAACTAAAAACGTATCTTCACTGACACGGTTTGGAATGATTCTAATCCTGCAGCATCTTCCCCTGCGGTACAAGCTTTTCAGGGCGATTTCTTGGTGACTGTAAAGTCAAAGATTAATATATATGACGTATTAAACACATTAAGTATAAAGACTTTAGGTGTATTTTTTATGATACGAATAGTCAACTATCGAGGCCAAATAGCCCGCAATAAAAAAGCACCCGAAGGTGCTGATTGTGACGCATTGATTCCTATGCATTAATAGGCAGATGCTTTAGGCTGGAAACGAACCAGACATTTACCATTGACCGTCTGTTCGCCTACCTTGATCTGTGCAGCAGTGCCATTTTTCTTGCCCTGGCATGCTTGCAGCATTGCCTGTTGTTGTGCCTGACGCTGAGCCAGACGTTGGTCAAACTGTTTGGTCAGTTCCGCACGTTTTACATCAGTTAAGGGTTCACCACGCATTATACCGCCACGGACATCGGCACGCATCGGGCGATGTTCGCCTTTCATACTACGGTGTTCGCCGCGTTTGCCTTGCATGTCTTTACGATCGGCTTTAAAGACCATATTGCAGCTACCCGCAATGGTTTTATCGCCTGCCTTGATTTGAACCGCTGAACCAGCAGCCTTGTTGTCGCAGGCTTGTTGTACCTGTTTGGCAAACTGCATACGTTCCGCATGTTTCGCCTTAAACTGCTCACGCTGTTCCGCTGTAAGATGCTGTTTTTTACCTTCATGATGTTTCATCATCGATGAATGATCATTGCTTGGGACATTGCTGGTAGATTGACAGGCAGTCAAAGCTCCCATAGAGAGAACACCTGCGCTGATTAAGGCTATTTTTGTCATGGTCTGCATTGTATTTATTCCCGTCAAGAACCTGATTTTATGTCAGGTAAAGATTAAACAATAAAGATGTAGAAACAATGAAGAGTTTTTTGAGGCCATGTTCGCTACAATAATGAATATAGAAGAAAAATTGAGATTTCTGTTTTGAACATTCGCCGTATTCCGATTGCATTACGTCTGTTTCTGACCGTACTGTTGACCACACTGGTCATTACCACAGTGAGTCTGGGTGTACTGCATCTGAACATGCAGCGTAATTTTGCCCGTTATGTTGCCGATGTGGAAATGCAGAAGCTGGATTATGTGATTGAAAATCTGGCCGATGTCTATGCGGTATATCATGACTGGGGCAATGCGATTCAGGCCCAGATCCTGCAAATGGAAGGGGAGGCCGCCCCGGACGATTATGACCGTTTATCACGCTGGTGGTTGCGCCGTCAGTATGATATTGCCTTGCAGCAACGTTATTTTCAGGAACAGACCCTGGCTCAGGTAGCACCGAGTATGGTCGATCCGGCTTTGCCAGCGCGTCAGGTCAATGAAGAAGAGTTACGTGTACTGGCTTCCAATTTGCCCTCCCAGTTTCAGCCCTTTGAAGGCCTCAAATTCCCGCTCAGTTCCAACCAGAATCTGTTTAGAACCGACCGTAAAAATGGTGAGCAGGCGGCACAGCAGCCGACTGGCAAGAAGCAGTTTATTCAGATGCCGGACCGTCTCGGTCTCAGTTCACGCCTGTCCCTGTATGATGCCAAGCGTCGTTTTGTGGTGGGCGAGGCTTCAGATGAGCAGATTTCCTATCGCCCGATTATGGTCAAAGAACAGGTTGTCGGCTATTTGGGTTTAAAGCCAGTGCTGGATCAGGATGATGCCCTCAGTATTAATTTCTTCAGTAACCAGAAGCGTTATTTATTTCTGGTGTATGCCTTAAGCATTTTGGCCAGTCTGATCGCCTCCTTGTTATTGGCGACTTATTTCAAAAAGCCGATTCAACGTCTGCTGAATGGAACCCGGGCCCTGACCCAGGGAAATTATCAGTATCAGGTCAAAGTAAACCGCAATGATGAACTGGGTGATTTATCCAATGAATTAAATGCCTTGGCTGTGATTCTGGATCAGCATGAAACCTCACGCCGTCAATGGGTAGCAGATACCTCGCACGAGTTAAAAACTCCGCTTGCAGTATTACAGGCGCAGATTGAAGCGATGCAGGACGGGATTCGTAAACCGACCCCTGAACATTTTGCTTCCATGCTGGCGCAAGTCACCAGTCTGAAAAAACTGACCCAGGATCTGGCTGCGCTGGCACAGGCCGATGCCCAGCAATTACAATTCTATTTCTCGACGGTGAATCCGTGGGAAGTGGTACAGCAGGAGCTGATCAACTTCCAGCCGAAATTTGATCAGGCTGAACTGACAGTGAGTGTGGATGGTGAGGGCACTGAATTAAACCTGGATCTGGACCGTTTTAAACAGATTGTGGCGAACTTGCTCAGTAACAGTATTCGCTATACTGAAGCAGGTGGGCAGGTACATATTCACACCACGCAGGATGAGAAAGAATGGAGCTTATATGTCGATGACAGTCCATTTGGCCTGACCGATGAGCAATTGGCGCGCATTGGCGAGCGTTTCTATCGTGTCGATGATTCACGAACCCGGGCCACTGGCGGAACCGGCCTCGGTTTGGCATTATCATGTAAAATTACTCAGGCGCTGGGTGGCAGCTTAAGCTTTGCACATTCACCACTCGGTGGTTTACGATGCAAACTGAGCTTTCCTAAACAAATGAAACCATAAAGGAAATATATTGATGAAACATGTCATGCTGGTTGAAGATGAAATCGAACTTGCACAGTTGGTGCGAGACTATCTGGAAGCTGCTGGTTTTGAGGTCAGTATGTTTCATGATGGACAGGAAGCATATAACAGTTTTACCCAGCGTAAACCGAGTCTGATGATTTTGGACCTGATGGTGCCACGTATGGACGGTCTGACCATTTGCCGTAAAGTGCGTGAACAGTCAGACTTGCCAATCATTATGGTGACCGCGCGTACTGAAGAGATTGACCGTGTTTTGGGTCTGAATATGGGAGCAGATGATTATATCTGTAAGCCGTTTAGTCCGAAGGAACTGGTGGCACGGGTACAGGCTGTGTTACGTCGTCTGGACCGTAAATCAGAACCGGAAAGTAATGACCTGTTCCGTATGGATAAATCCCAACAGCGGATCTGGTATCAACAAAAGGCCTTGAACCTGACCCCGACTGAATTCCGTTTACTGGAATTATTCCTGGAGCATGTCGGACAGGTTTATTCACGTGCGCAATTGCTGGATCATATCAATCCGGACAGTTTTGATGTCGCAGACCGGGTCATTGACAGTCATATCAAAAACCTGCGCCGCAAGATTTCCGATGCTGCGGAAACTGGCAACCGTCATGAGTGGATTCAGGCGGTGTATGGGGTTGGTTACCGTTTTGAATATCCTGAAGATTGATTGAGTATTACAATGAAAAAGCGAACCGAGTGGTTCGCTTTTTTTATACTTTGAAATTAATTTTAGCTAGACAAACTCGTGGAACATTGCTTAATCAGTGAAGGTGAACCGGTGAAAATCACGAATAAACCTCATTAATGGTAAGAGTGTCTTAAAGTTGCAGTTAAGATTCTGAATTATATTAATAAAAATATATGATTGCGTATGATGTGCATTGCGTTAATTTTAGAAATATTTAATGAGGAAAGAAGATAGACATTCCCATACGACCAATTAAAAAGACTAGTAGGATAAGAAAAAATACTCTAATAAAGCTGCTTCCATAGCGCAGAGCTAACATCGTCCCCACAAGAGAGCCTGTAATATTACAAACTGCAAGAACCACTCCTATCAGCCATAAAACATTTCCAGACGGAACAAAAAATAGGAGTGATGCGCTGATAGTACCTAAATTTACCAGTTTCGCCGATGCTGAAGCGTTTAAGAAATCAAAAGCAAAAATCTTAACAAACAAAAAAATTAAAAAGCTACCCGTTCCTGGTCCAAATATTCCGTCATAGAAACCAATCAATCCACCAAATAATATGCCTAATAAAATCTCTTTTTTACCGCACTGTATGGTGGTATGGATCTTGCCAAAATCCTTTTTCATGAATGTATAAAGCGCGATAACAATCAATAAAATAAAGACAATATACTGCATTAACTCTTTAGGAATATAAGCAACGGACATTGCTCCAACAAAAGCAAAAATAAATGCTGAAACCATCGTTGGTAGCATCAGTATCCAAACAATTTTTATTTTTTTTACATAGGTAAAAATAGATGAAAATGTTCCAGCCAATGCAGCAACTTTATTTGTTCCGAAGACAGTTGCGAGACTATATTGTGGTAAAGCATGCAATAGGGCAGGTAATTGGACTAACCCACCTCCACCTACAGCAGCATCAATTAGACCACCACAAAAGGCAAAAAAGCCTAATGTGATTAGAATCGTCTCTAATTCCATTTTTAATCACAATACATAATTTATGAGAATGCATATTTTAGGCTTTTATAATTTTTAATAATAATTAATAAAAGTTTTCTCTCTTATAAACATGAAGTTTCCATTAAATTTTTATCTATTTAATATAATGGGTGTTAGGCAAAACACTCAAAATTATGATGCATTTAGAAGGTAATGTATTTTTAGACTGTGGATAATGGCTAAATTATCCACAGTTTTTATTCGTGATGTGAATAAATTAAGAAGAACAGCTCACCATCACTTCCGGGACATCAGTTGGCAATGGTGCTAAATCTTCAGCACGTTCAAGCTCAGGTTGCTTAGTAAATGGCGTACTTAATAACTTAAACAAACGATCCACTTCGGAAAAGTCATCCCGCTCTGCCAGTTCAATCGCTTTCTGTGCCATGTGATTACGCAGAATATAATGCGGATTGGCCAAATGCATGGCGGCATCCCGTTCTTCTATATCCTGGTGTTCACGAATGGTTTCATATTGCGCCAGAAAGGCTTCAAACTGACGGCGATCCAGACAATCATCTTTGATTGTTTCATATTCTTTATTTTGCAGACGGATAAAACTCTGGGTGTAATCCAGTTGCTCGCTTTGCAGAATACGTAAAAAAGCCGTGGCGCAATCAAAACTATCTTTATGAAAACTTGGCAATCCCATTTTCTGGTTTAAACCATGTTTATAGTGCTCCAAAAAGGTCGGCTCATAATGTTCCAGACAGCCGGCTAAATCCTGTTTCCATTGTTCCTTATCATAGTCTGCAGGGCAGAGGGGAACCAGATTATTCAGCCACATCCACAGGTTCCAGTGAGCAATACTTGGCTGTTGCTGATAGGTATAACGTCCCTGATAGTCGGAATGGTTGTTGATCCAGTTAGGGCGGAAGCGTTCCATAAAGCCATAAGGGCCGAAATCCAGCGTTGAACCGCTAATGTTCAGGTTGTCGGTATTCATCACGCCATGAGCAAAACCAGTCAGTTGCCATTTGGCAATCATTACCGCAGTACGCTGAATCACCTGTGCCGCAAAACTGAGAATAGGCTGTTTGGTTTGCAGACATTCTGGATAATGCCATTCCATACATTTCTGGGTGAATTCCGCCAACAGATCTGGCTGGTATTGGTTGATCCATTCAAAATGCCCGAGACGGATGTGGCAGTCTGAAGTGCGTAGCATCATCGCACCAGGCTCAAGCTTTTCACGCTGGATACCTTGGGTTGATGAGGTAAAGCCGACTGCATTACTCGAAGCAACACCCAGAGCATTTAAAGCATGACCGGCCAGATATTCACGAATTACCGAACGCAACACAGCGCGGCCATCGCCCATGCGTGAATAAGGCGTGGCACCGGCACCTTTTAAATGCAGGTCGATGGTCTGATTATCCTGATCCAGAATCTGTGCAATTAACAGACCACGTCCATCACCGAGCTGCCCGGCCCATTGACCAAACTGATGGCCGGCATAGACCATGGCCAAGGGTTCAAACTCAGCAAAGATTTTCTGGCCACTACAAATCTCGACCCATTGTGCCTTGTCTTCATCTGACCATTGCAATTGTTCTGCCAAAGCAGCATTAAAATGCCCGGCTTTTGCGCCTGTTAAGGGACGCGGAACTTGATGATGATAAAGGGCAGCAGGAAGCGTTTGATAACGAGAGTTAAAATACATGGCACTCAGTACAGGCTTGGAATAGATTGACTATAGCAAAGATGCATGTGTAAAACTGTTGTATAAACGAGAATTCAAGTTATCTTTCAGACATAAAAAAGCCCCTGATCGGGGCTTTAATATCGAATGGATTTTACTGGGAAACTGTAGATTTTTTCAAATTACGAACCAGTAAATTCAGGGTTTGACGATGATGGGACAGGCGCTGTTCAACCAGCTGAAATTCAACTTTCAGTTTGTCATCCATCTGGTGAATTTTTTCTGCCATAGAGGCTTTTTTCACCTGAATTTCCTGTTCTTTCAACTTCGCCCAGTCATTTAAAGTTTGGGTAAAGGCATCATATTCCTGGGCAATCTTGGTTTTCACCGTTGAAATATCTTCAGAAACGTCATGGCCATATACTGCAAGATCCTGTTCAGCATATTTAAACTTCATGGCCAGTTCCGCTTTTTTGATATTAAAGCTTGGAATACGGCGCAAGTTTTTTGCCAGACCAAGTTTAGAGCAGGTCCAGATCAGCCATTTGGTTGGGTCATATTGCCACCATTTCACGCCATTACGGTAATCGTACTGGAAAATGTGGTGGTAGTTATGATAACCCTCACCCCAGGTTGCAATCGCAAGCACAAAGTTGTCACGTGCAGTATTTTCGTCGGTATAAGGACGATGGCCCCACATATGACACAGTGAGTTGATAAAGAAGGTTACATGATGGCTCAGGATTAAACGCATTAATCCACCCAGCAGCAATACGCCCCAGACATCACCTACAGCCCAGCCGATTGGAAGCAAAATTGCAGCATGCACGGCGATTACTAAAGGAATGTAGTATTTATCCTGAAACATTACCACCTTGTCTTTTAACAGATCTGGCGCATTTTTATAGTTCGCTGTACCGGATGGATAGTCACGTAACATCCAGCCGATATGTGCATACCAGAAACCTTTATTAATCGAGTACGGGTCTTGATCAACATCATCGACATGACGGTGATGGGTACGATGGCCAGATGCCCAGAACAAAATACTGTTCTGTACAGCAAATGTACCCATAAGCATTAAGATGATTTTTAATGGTAAAGTGGCTTCATAAGCACGGTGTGCCCACAAGCGATGGTATCCTGCTGTAATGCCGAGGCTGCTTACGCCCAGTAAAACAAACATGCTGATCCAGGCGGCAGCGCTAAAATCATGGTGATACGCATACAATGGAATTGCAATCAGCGCCACAATCGGTAAAAAAACCAATGCGAATACAGCAATCCAGTTGATGGGGGCTTTGGGTAAGGGAGCATTCATCTCCAACAGCACTCCTAGAACCTCGGAAGGTATAACAAAAAGTAGAAACTACTGTTCGTTTTAACAGCAGGCTATCTTGTTCATATTAGCATGTGCCCTAGGGCATCACTAGCTTTATTGTACGGTTGTATTGTACTTGTCAGTAACAGAATAAGTAGGGCAAGAACTACCATTTTATCAGCCAGACCAGCGCTGATTTCCGGCTAAGTCACTGAGGATTATCAGGCTTTTAAAATATTGAATATAGCTAAACTGTGGGGGTTTAAATGTTCATAATTTCTACAATATTGTCAGGAAATTTGCAGAATATATCTCTTGGAAAATTAATTTAACATTCAAGTTGAATCCATTTAAAACTGGCACACGACTTCAAGGTCGTGCTAACAGAACTGGATTGTCCTGAAAATAGTCGAATTGATTCAGCATGAAAGATTTTTAGAGTTGTTGTAGCATCAGTTTTGGATAATCGGTAATCAGCCCCTGAATTCCCCAGTCGCGCAGCTGTTTGGCCCGGGTCACATCATTTACGGTCCAGACACTGATATTCAGTTCAGCAGCGTGAGTGGCCTGAATCAGATCTTTGCTGGCCAGTTCATTCATCCAGCCAATATGACAGCAACCCAGTTCCAGTGCCTGATCAATGGCCTGATATTTCACATCAGTTTCAATCAATAAGCCGCGTTTCAGTCGGGAGTTGTGTTGTTTGAAGGCCTGCAGGATTTTGGCATCAAAACTGGTAATGATGGCAGCCTGTTCATAGCCTTGTAGTTGTTGTTCTACTTCCAGGGCAATTTTTTCGGCTGCTGCTTCAGAATCGACACTTTTAATTTCAACTTCAATATGGTCAAAATCTCGAACGACATTTAAGGTTTGATTTAAGAGGGGAGTGGCTTCAACTTTATTCCAGTCTGACCAGCTTACTGCATGGTTATATTGCGCCAGATCCTGACAATTACATTCATATAAGGGTTTTTGCAGGCCTGTGGTTCGGACAAAGTCATCATCATGCATGATGATTAATGCATTGTCTTTGAGCTGACGGACATCAAACTCGACTGCACGAATCCCAATCTCTTGAATATATTGAAAGCCGCCAAGCGTGTTTTCAGGAGCTTCGCCACGTGCACCACGATGACCAATTATGCGCATATCGTGCCCATAAATTGAGAATATGATTTCATTGTATGCAGGCTATGTGACAAAAAGATGATAAGGCTTATTGTCGTCAGATGTACTGTAAAATCAAGATACATCTGACGCGTATTTTCAGATCTTAAACTGAAATATAATTTTACTTTTCGATGCTGTCATTGATATTTTTTTGCCACAGCACTTCGGAACCGCCTTCAGCACGTTGCAAAGTACGCGAGGCCACAAATAGCCAGTCGGATAATCGGTTCAGGAGTTGTAGGGATGCCGCCTGAATATTCTGGTCACGAGAGTGGACGGACATCACGCTGCGTTCGGCACGGCGACACACCGCACGTGCCTGATGGGCAAAACTGCAGACCAGTGTGCCTGCCGGCAGAATAAAATCTTTGAGCATTGGCAAGGCTTCATTCATCCGGTCGATCTCCTTTTCCAGGAAATCAACTGATAGGGGCTGTACCAGATTAAAACCAGGAATGCAGACTTCGCCGCCTAAATCGAATAACCAGTGCTGAATCAGGCTTAAAGATTTGTCCCATGACGCTTTATCTTGAATATTGCTGGCAGAAATCTGTGCACGCAGTATCCCGAGCACCGCATTCAGTTCATCGACATCACCGAGTGCATCAATACGTAAATCATCTTTGGCAACACGTGAACCATCCCCCAGACCTGTGGTGCCTGAATCGCCTGTGCGGGTATATATTTTACTTAAACGGTGACCCATGTGAGTTCCTTGAAATTTCTAAATGCTGAATCTAAAAAGAATCATGCCATAGCCATGACATGATCCCAACAGTATGTCTAAAAGGCTGAACTTAGTATCTGAAGGTGACACCGGCAGAAGCGAGACGGCCGCTATCAATGAAGTAACTGCCAGAACCATAAGCGGCTTTATAATTTACGTCACCCACATTTTGAATATTGGCAAATATCCGCGCAAAAGGCAGGACTTGATAATATGCATGTAGATCTGCTGTTAAATATCCAGGAAGACGTATGTCATCATAAGCACTGTTATCAGCATGGCTTACGGCTGTTAATGTAGCTGAAGCGCCGTATTGCTGATTTTCCCAGCCTGTAGTCCATGAAGCTTTATGCTGCGGGCGGCGGCTTAACATTTCTTGTGTAGTTTTATTTTCAGCTTTAACATAATTATAAGAAAGCTGACTATACAGTGCGTCTTGCTGCCATTTTAAATAGAATTCAGCCCCATTAAAATCTGCTTCATCGATATTTTGAAATGCATAACCTGTTCTATCTGTTGAGTCGATCAGGTCTTTTACAGTCGTTTGATAAAGGGATAAGCCTGTACTTAAACCATAATTTAATTTTTGATCGAGCCCTATTTCATAAGAGCTACTTTTTTCAGGGGCTAAGTCCGGATTGCCGCCCCAGCCATACAGCTCATTTAAATTTGGTGCCCTGAAGGCTGTGCCAATATTGGTATAGATGCTCGTAAGCGGAAGTAGCTGATAACGTAAACCTGCTTGGACAACAGTATTGGTGCCATATTTTTGATTGTCTTCAATACGTAGGCCAACTTGGCTATTTATTCCTTCAGATTGGTATTGGTGCTGCACAAAGTAGCCTGTTGACGCGACAGATTCATCATAAGGCGTTCCATAAGATAAAATATCACCTTCGGTTTTCTGATGTTGAACCCCTAAAATTAAATTCTGAGCAGGGCTAAATTGCCATTTTGTGTGCAGTTCAGCTTGTTTGGTTTTGTTATGAATGAAATCGGCAGATTGGTTTTGATCGAGGTCTTCATTGAATTGAGATAAACGCGCCTTGATTTCAATCTCGTCATTGAGCTGCAAAGAGCCTTTTAAGTTAATGATTTCATTTTTGAAATCTTGACTGGTAAGTGTTCCGGAGTTGTCATATTCAGAGGTGCCTTGATTTTGGCTATAGTCGAGAGACGCTGTGTATTTTTCTTTTTCAATACCAAATTTAGTGCTGACTCCTTTTTGTTGAGAACTGGCATCTTTTGCATTAAGCGCATCTTTTATGGGAGTACCGTCGGTTTCTAAGCTCTGTCCGCGAACTTGTGCATAGATTCCATTTTCAAAAAGATCAGCACCGACAATGGCTTTATAAGTATTGTTTTCGCCATATTCGCCGGTAACAAAAGCTTGATTTTTTTTGGGTGTTTTAGAAATTAATTGAATTACACCGCCAATGGCATCGGTGCCATAGAGTAAAGATGCAGGGCCTTTTAAAACTTCAATTTGCTGAATGTCTGTAGTGTCTAGAAAAGCCAGCGGCGCAGCGCCGGAAGACGCGCCATTTAAACGCACACCATCACGTAATAATAAGGTTTGGGTTGAATTCGACCCGCGTAAAAAAATAGAAGATTGTTGTCCATAGCCGCCAGATTGTACAACGTTTGCCGCAGCTTCACGTTTTAATAAGTCTGGTAATGTCGCAATAGGAGATTGATCGATGACCGCTTCATCAATCACCGTAATCCGTGCAGGGACTTGATCAATGCGTTGATCATATAAAGACGCCGTCACCACAATGGTATCCAAAGATGCCTGAGGAATATTTTGTTCAGCGGCACGCACAGATGAAGTAAAACCCAACGCAAGCGCGATTGCACCTACCAAGGCAGTAGGTTGAAATTGAATAGACATGAAATGCTCCATACATTCACTTCCCCGTGAATGATTGAGTGATAGAACACAACAAGCAGGTATCCGGACTTAAATGTGCAAACTCAATGATTTGCTGTATATCCACCTTCCCACATCAAGATGCAGTGGTGTAAACCGAAGAGATTCATTTGATATACGTTTCATTTTTTACCGTTGCGGGGGCAGTGCTGGATTTACACCAGCTTCCCTAAAGCAGGAGGCTTTGGCTTGTTGCAAGGTGAGCGCAGTATAAAGTTTGTGTGTCTTGGACACAATCTGCATCGAGAATAATCCGGATGAACTTTACGCAAGCCGGAAAAATTGCATTACAATGATTTGCCCCAATCTTATAGATTGTTCAATACATTATTAGGTGTAGAGCCAGAAGAATATGCGAACCCGTGCCAAAATTTGTGGAATCACCCGAGTTGAAGATGTTCATGCTGTGGTGAACGCAGGTGCAGACGCGATCGGATTCGTGTTTTATCCGCCGAGTCCCCGGTCTGTCACAGCAGAACACGCCGCCCAGTTGGTTCCAGCTATTCCACCGTATGTGCAAGTGGTCGGACTTTTTGTGAATCATTCAGCTGATGCTATTCAGGATATTTTACAAACGGTTCCTGTTGAGGTTCTGCAGTTTCATGGTGATGAAACGCCGGAACAATGTCAGGCTATTGCTCAACAGGTCGGACGCCGTTGGTACAAGGCCATTCAGGTCAAGCCTGATCTGGATGTGGTCGCGGAAATTCAGCGTTATCAAGTTGCAGGTGCTAGTGCAGTGCTGCTAGATGCCTGGCATCCTGAGCTGAAAGGCGGTACGGGGCATAGTTTTGACTGGAAGACATTTCCAAAACTCAATATTCCCTTGATCTTGGCAGGCGGTTTAAATCCTGACAATATCGAACAGGCAATTCTCACCACACAGGCCTATGCCGTGGATGTGAGTGGCGGTGTCGAGTCCGCCAAAGGTATTAAAGACCAACAACTCATAGAACGCTTTATGCAAGGAGTCCATCGTGGATCAGCAAAGTACTAGCCAGAACAGTCAGGCAGTTGACTATACCCAATTCCCGGATGAACGCGGGCATTTCGGTATTCATGGCGGTCGTTTTGTGTCAGAAACACTTATGGCGGCTTTAGAAGACTTGGAAAAGCTCTATTTCCGTATGAAAGATGATGAGCAGTTTCTGGCAGAATTTGACCGTGACATGGCATTTTATGTCGGTCGTCCGAGTCCTTTATATCATGCTGAACGATGGTCGAAAGAGTTGGGTGGTGCGCAGATTTATTTAAAACGTGAAGACCTGAATCATACCGGTTCGCACAAAATCAACAACACGATTGGTCAGGCCTTACTGGCGAAGCTTTCCGGTAAAAAACGGATTATTGCTGAAACGGGTGCCGGTCAGCATGGTGTGGCGACTGCTACCATCGCAGCACGTTTAGGGCTTGAATGTGTAGTATTCATGGGCGCAGACGATGTGAAACGTCAGGCGATGAACGTCTACCGTATGCGTTTGTTAGGCGCGACAGTGGTGCCGGTAGAAAGTGGCTCTAAAACCTTAAAAGATGCCATGAACGAAGCGATGCGTGACTGGGTCACCAATGTCGATTCAACTTATTATGTGATTGGTACGGTGGCAGGTCCACATCCATATCCGCAACTGGTTCGTGATTTCCAGTCGATTATTGGCCGTGAAGCACGTCGCCAGATTCAGGAGCAGGCAGGCCGCCTTCCTGATGCATTAGTTGCCTGTGTGGGTGGTGGCTCCAATGCAATGGGCCTGTTCTATCCATTCCTGAACGATCAGGACGTGAAAATGTACGGTGTCGAAGCTGCCGGTTTAGGTATTGAAACGGGTAAGCACTCTGCACCACTCAATGCGGGACATGTGGGTGTATTACACGGCAACCGGACTTACCTGATGTCGGATAAAGAAGGGCAGATTATTGAAACCCATTCGATTTCTGCCGGTCTGGACTATCCGGGTGTGGGACCGGAGCATAGCTTCCTGAAAGATATGGATCGCGTGACATATGCACCGATCAATGACCAGGAAGCATTACAAGGCTTCCGTGACTTGACCAAGATTGAAGGGATTATTCCTGCACTGGAAAGCGCACACGCGATGGCCTATGTGTCTAAACTTGCACCGACCATGGACAAGGATCAAATTATTATTGCGACGGTTTCAGGTCGTGGTGATAAGGACTTGATGACTGTAGCGCGTATTGATGGCGTGGAAATGGTTGAGATGTAACTTTTTCTATAAGCCTCTCCCTATGGGAGAGGTTTGGAGAGGGGGAGTAAAAAAATCGTGCTAAGTTTTCTTAGCACGATTTTTTATTAAATAGATTTTGAAAAAACAGACTGTTACGCAATTAAGAAACCTCACTTTGCGCGCGTTCCTTGGCCCATTCACGTAAAACGAATTTCTGCAATTTACCAGTCGAAGTTTTTGGAATTTCGCTAATTACGACATCTTTAGGGACTTTAAAACGCGCCAGATGCTGTTTGCAGAATTCTATAATCTCTTCTGCTGTTGCAGTTTGTCCTGCTTTGAGTTCAAGAAAGGCACATGGTACTTCCTGCCAGCGTGGATCCGGTTTGGCTACAACAGCCGCCGTTAAAACGGCCGGATGCTGATACAGCACTTCTTCTACCTCCAGTGAGGAAATATTTTCCCCGCCGGAAATGATCACGTCTTTAGAGCGGTCAGTAATCTTGGCATAGCCATCCGGTTGGCACACGGCCAGATCACCGGTATGGAACCAGCCACCGGCAAAGGCTTCTGCGGTTGCTTCAGGATTTTTCAGATAGCCTTTCATCACAATATTGCCTCGGAACATGATCTCGCCCATGCTCTGGCCATCGTGGGGAACTTCCTGCATGGTTTCCGGATCAAGCACTTTCATGCCATCCTGGAGCGGATATGGTACGCCCTGCCGGGAATGCAGCTGCGCCTGTTCCTGAATAGACAGATCACTCCAGCCGGCTTGTGACGCGCACAGGGCAGAAGGACCGTAGGTTTCAGTCAAGCCATACACATGCGTCACATTAATGCCAATATTGCGCATGCCTTCAATAATTGCAGCCGGTGGTGCAGCACCGGCTACCATTACTTCGACCCGATGGTCAATTACAGTCTTTTTATCTTCAGGGGTATTGATCAGCATCGACAGCACAATCGGTGCACCACAGAAATAATCGACTTTATGTTCAGCAATCAGTTTGAAGATCAGTTCAGCATCGACTTTACGCAAGCAGACGTTGGTTCCGCCGTTGGCCGCCATGGTCCAGGCGAAGCACCAGCCATTACAGTGGAACAGCGGCAGCGTCCATAGATAGGTGGCTCGCGGTGTCATGCCACAGGCAATGATATTACTGGCTGCGTTAATGTAGGCACCACGGTGATGGTAAACTACACCTTTGGGATTGCCGGTGGTTCCAGAGGTGTAACTTAAGCTGATGGCATCCCATTCATCTTGAGGCAGATGCCATTCAAAGTTGGCATCGCCCTGGGCAATCCAGTCTTCATATTCAATTTGGCCAATACGCTGGTCTTCACCCTCAAACTCTGTATCAGCCACATCAATCACATAAATTTCTTGTGATAGCAGTGCCAGTGCTTCTGTGGCAAGTGCAGCAAATTCAGGATCGACCAGTAAGACTTTGCTTTCAGCATGCTCCAGCATAAAGGCAAGGGTTTTGGCATCCAGACGGGTATTTAAGGTATTCAGGACCGCGCCTGCCATCGGTACAGCAAAATGTGCTTCAATCATGGCAGGGACGTTTGGCAGCAAGACAGACACGGTATCATTTTTACCGATGCCTAATTTTTGTAGCTGGTTGGCAAACTGACGGCAGCGATTGTATTTCTCACGCCAGGTAATACGGCGCTGACCGTGGATGATCGCATTTTGATTTGGATAGATATAAGCGGCACGGTCAAGATAGCGTAAAGGTGATAATGCTACAAAATTTGCGGGGGTATGCGGTAATTCATCGTATGCGCTAACCATGGTTAAACTCCGTTCTATCGTTATTTTAATATCCTGTTGAAAAGATATGCATTTATTGGAAATCTTGCATTTATGCTTTAGTCGAGTACATTGATATAAATTTTAAATTATTGAATATTAAGGAAAATATTTAAAAGTATTGAAATGGTTTGAACGCATGGGTTCCCATATTTGATTTTTTAGCTATTTTACTCTAGTTGAGTTATTAAAATAATATGCAGCAGAAAATAATAATGAAAATACTACAAGCGCAGGGGAGCTGGCGAAACTGGTCCGGCAGTCAGTACAGTTCTCCTCAGATTTTTCAACCTGGTCAGATTAGTGAATTACAACATCTGGTCAAGAGCCATAACCACATTCGTGTAGTCGGTGCAGGGCATTCCTTTAGTGCCTTGGCGAAAACCGATGAGGTATTGCTTCATCTCGATCATTTAAAAGCTAGGCTGGTCTTTGATCGAGAAAAAACTCAATGCACTGTACAGGCCGGTACACGTTTATATGAACTAAGCCAATATCTGGCTCCGATCAATCAGGCTTTAATCAATCAGGGCGATATCGACCAGCAAAGTCTGGCAGGGTCGATTTCCACTGGAACACATGGTACGGGAATTGGTTTGCCCTGTTTGTCCGCTTTTGTGCAAGGTTTTGAATTACTGACTGCGGATGGCGAACTGTTGCAATGTAATCAGCAACAGAATACCGAGATATTTCAGGCCGGACGTGTGGCGCTGGGCAGTCTGGGAATATTGACCCAAATTACCCTGCAAAATCGACCACGCTACAAATTAAAAGAACAGATTCGGTTGTGTTCATTAAAAGATGTGTTTTCCAATATCGAGCAATGGAAAGACCAGCACCAGCATATCGAATTTTGGGCTTTTGTATATGCCGATCAGGTGATGTTAAAAACTCTGGATGAAACGGATGATCAGATTCAGCCGAGGCAAGAGGGCTGGCCTTCGGAGGATACTTTATTAACGTTATGTTCTGAATTGACGCGGCTATTTCCCAAGACAAATCCCTATCTGCAAAAACTGCTTGGCCTCTTTGTCAAATCGAGCTGCTCTGTAGACTGGTCATCCCGGATTTTTCCGACTCCGCGCAACACCAGGTTTAATGAAATGGAATATCAGCTGCCGGTCGATGCAGGCTTGCAGTGTCTGGACGAAGTGCTACATACCTTACGCAAACATCAGGTGCCGATGTTCTTTCCAATCGAATTTCGTTATGTCAAAGGCGATGAGATTTGGCTAAGTCCTTTTTATCAGCGTGATTCAGTTTCGATTTCGATTCACCAGTTTTATAAACAGGATTACCGGGTTATCTTCGAGCTGGTTGAGCCGATTTTACAGAAATATCAGGGACGGCCGCATTGGGGGAAATTGCACTGCATGACCACTGCCTCGCTACGTGACCTTTACCCGAAATGGGATGATTTTATGAGATTGCGCCAGCAGCTGGACCCACAGCAAAAATGGCTGAATCCGTATCTAAAACAATTATTTTTATCTGGAAACTGAGGCTCGGGTGATGCAATCAAAGTATTTTCAGCAACTGACATGCGACTTAAAACAGCAGGGAACTGGCACACCGCAACTGATTCTGGATCTGACCCAATATCAACACAATCTGGAGATTGTTCAGGCAAAAATTCCGGCCCGGTTGCAGCCACGTCTGGTGGTAAAATCCTTGGCCAGTTCACAGTTGCTGCAACTGGCCAGTGAAAAACTGCATACCCAGCGCTTTATGCTGTTTCATCTGCCGCATATTGTGGAAATAATGAGGTTATTTCCGCAAGCCGATATTTTGCTGGGTAAACCGATGCCGGTTCATGCGCTGCAGCGCTTTTATCAAAACTTACCTGAACACAATGCTTTGAATGGTCAAGCCAAGATTCAATGGCTGATTGATGATCTGGAACGGCTAAAGCAATATCTGAAACTCGCGCAAAGCTTGAATCTCTGCCTGAACGTAAATATTGAAATTGATGTCGGATTGCATCGCGGTGGGGTGAGTAGCCAGCAACAATTGATCGCGTTACTCAAATTTATTCGGCAACATCCCGACGCTCTCAGATTTTCTGGACTGATGGGCTATGATGCGCATGTGGCAAAATTGCCGAAAATACTGAAAAGTCCCGCAAAAAGCTATCAGCAATCGCAGCAGACTTATCAACAATACCAGACTATTCTCCAGCAGCACTTCCCCGACTTATGGCATGAGGAGCTGTGCTTTAACGGCGGTGGCAGTCCAAGTTTTATGCAGCATTGCCAGCAAAGTGTCTGTAATGATCTGGCTTTTGGCTCGCTGCTGCTCAAACCCAGTGATTTTGATCTGGACAATTTATCCGCTTTAAAATGTGCGCTCTGGATTGCCACACCGATTTTAAAAGTATTGCCTTATAGCCAGCTTCCGGGTCTGGAACTGCTCAAGCATCTGCCACACCGGCATAAAGCGCTGTTTATCTACGGTGGCTATTGGCAGGCAGATTATGTCTATCCGGAACAAAGCCGGCCACATCTGTTATATGGCCGCAGTAGCAATCAGGAAATGCTACAGGTGCCTGCACAGTGTGATATTCAGGTCGATGATTATGTGTTTTTAAGGCCGACACAGAGTGAAGCCATCATTCCGCAATTTGCCCGGCTCTATGTGTATTACCAAGGAACATTGAATGAGTGGCAGACTTTCAGGGAATAACAAAATCCTGATCTAAAAAATGAGCTGAAGCTTTTCTAAAATCAGCTACGCTTTTGCTTATAAATCTTATTTTTATTGGGGAAAAGGTTTAATCATGCGGCCAAGCCGTGTAAAATTCGAATCGATTTTATTTATCCACCGTTTTTATCTTTTGAGGCTGTGCCTCGATCATAATCTCGCGGTGATATGCTCCATGGTACGGGGCATCACTCCTTAAGGATTTCTTATGCCAATTATCACTTTGCCAAATGGCGATCAAAAACAGTTTGATCAAGCCGTATCTGTGATGGACGTTGCTCTGAGCATTGGTCCTGGTCTTGCAAAAAATACCGTTGCGGGTCGTGTTAACGATCGTTTAGTGGATGCGTCTGATCTCATCACTGAAGATGCAACCTTACAAATTATTACGCCGAAAGACGAGGCCGGTGTCGAAATTATTCGTCACTCTTGTGCGCATCTGGTTGGCCATGCGGTCAAGCAACTGTTCCCAGAAGCAAAGATGGTCATTGGTCCGGTCATTGAAGAAGGTTTCTACTATGACATCTGGATGCCGCGTCCATTTACATTAGACGACATGGCAGCCATCGAAGAGCGTATGAAAAAGCTCATCGATCAGGACTATGATGTTGTGAAAAAAATGACTCCGCGTGATGAAGTGATTGCAGAATTCACAGCGCGTGGCGAAGAATACAAATTACGCCTGATTGCAGACATGCCTGAAGAAACGCAAATGGGCTTGTACTACCATCAGGACTATCTGGATATGTGCCGTGGTCCGCACGTTCCAAATACCAAATTCCTGAAATCGTTCAAACTGACTAAAATCTCTGGTGCTTACTGGCGCGGTGATGCGAAGAATGAACAGTTACAACGTATTTATGGTACAGCCTGGGCTGACAAGAAACAGCTTACGGCGTATGTAAAACGTATTGAAGAAGCAGAAAAACGCGATCACCGTAAAATTGGTAAAGCACTTGATCTGTTCCATATGCAAGAAGAAGCACCAGGTATGGTGTTCTGGCATCCGAACGGCTGGACGATTTACCAGGTACTTGAACAATACATGCGTAAAGTTCAGCAAGACAACGGTTATGAAGAAATCCGTACCCCGCAAGTGGTCGATTTTACGCTGTGGGAAAAATCAGGACATGCTGCCAACTATGCAGACAACATGTTCACCACGCATTCTGAAAACCGTAACTATGCCGTTAAACCAATGAACTGCCCTTGTCACGTACAAGTGTTCAATCAGGGTTTAAAATCTTACCGTGATCTTCCGGTACGTCTGGCAGAATTCGGTTCATGTCACCGTAACGAACCATCAGGTTCTTTACACGGCATTATGCGTGTACGTGGCTTTACCCAAGATGATGCGCATATCTTCTGTACTAAAGAGCAGATCGGGCCTGAAGTTGCAGACTTTATCGAATTGACACTGGATGTATACAAAGATTTTGGCTTCGAAGAAGTACAAATGAAACTGTCAACGCGTCCTGAAAAACGTGTCGGTGATGACAAGCTTTGGGACATGGCAGAGAAATCTCTGGCCGATGCTTTAGATGCTGCGGGTCTTGATTGGGAACTTCAGCCGGGCGAAGGTGCTTTCTATGGTCCGAAGATTGAATTCTCTCTGAAAGACTGCCTGGGCCGTGTTTGGCAGTGTGGTACTATTCAGTGTGACTTTAACTTGCCGGAACGTTTAGATGCGTCTTATGTAACGGAAGATAACGACCGTGATCAGCCCGTAATGTTACATCGTGCAATTCTTGGCAGTTTCGAGCGTTTTATTGGTATACTGATTGAGCACTATGCAGGGTTTATGCCACCTTGGTTGGCACCAACACAAGCATGTGTGATGAATATTACCGACTCTCAGGCGGAAGCATGTGAGTCAGTCGTCGCAAAACTTAAAGAAAACGGTATCCGTGCAATTTCTGACTTGAGAAATGAGAAAATCGGCTTTAAGATTCGTGAACGTACATTAGAGCGTATTCCTTACTTACTGGTACTTGGGGACCGTGAAGTCGAGGAAGGTACAGTCAACGTACGTACCCGCTCAGGAAAAAATTTGGGTACTATGTCAATCGATGCTTTCGTTGACCTAGTAAAAGCAGCCGTTGCCGAACGCGGCCGGTACATTGTGGAGTAACAGCGATTAAACAGCCTGACCGTAATCAACAGGGCGGTAACAAATCAAACCGTCCTGCCTTGAATGATGAAATTCGTGCGAAAGAAGTCCGTCTTGTAGACGAAAATGGTGAGCAAAAAGGGATTGTAAGCTTAGCTGAAGCCCTACGCGCAGCAGAAAGTGTTGAGCTTGATCTGGTTGAGATCGTAGCCAATGCCGAGCCACCAGTATGTAAGATCATGGACTTCAACAAGCATTTGTTTGATCTTAAACAAAAGCAGAAAGAAGCGAAGAAAAAACAACATCAAGTCCAGGTGAAAGAAATCAAGCTACGCCCGGGTACTGATGTTGGTGATTACAACGTAAAATTACGTGCAATCATCAAGTTCCTTGAAGAAGGTAACAAGGTGAAAATCACCCTTCGTTTCCGTGGTCGCGAAATGGCGCACCAGCAGCTGGGTCTAGCTCAATTGCAAAAAATTGAAGCTGACGTGACTGAATTCGGTACTGTAGAACAGATGCCGAAAATGGAAGGTCGTCAAATGGGTATGCTGCTTGGTCCTAAAAAGAAAAAGTAAGCACTCATTCATCAAAAAAGCCCTGCAATCGCAGGGCTTTTTTGTCTTTCATGTTTGATCAGCTTGATCAAAAACATTGTTCTGAGAGCAAATTTATCAGCTGAGTCAGGCAATAGTTAGGGTCTGAAATTCCACGAGCTTTGTATCGCCTGCATAATCTGCTGTGCCTGTTGCCGGGAAAACATCGACAGTTGAATCCGGAAAAAACCCAGGTATATTTTATTGATGAGATGGGGCTGGCATAAGCTAAAATCCAGAGTGCCATCGCGTTGACTGATGACATGCGCTGGCATGTTATAGAGCCAGCGTTTGAGGTGTGCTTTGAGAGAAGCATAGCGCGGATTCAGAAAACTATATTGCACCGTATGTCGTTTTAAGCACATGCTGATGCGGAAACCGGCCAAAGTATAATAAATGGCGTGTGAGGTGATTTTCAGTTTGGTTCCCAGCATCAGCAGCGAAAGACCAACAAAGCCACCTATATAAACATAAAAGCCAGGAGACTCTTGCCATAAAAATAACAGACCTTGAATAAAGCTGGAATTGCTACGCGCACTGCTGAAATAAAAAATACTGAATATTCCAGCCGGATAACAAAACAGTATATATCCCATAGCGCGCATGATGGGGCTAGCTTGATGAAATAGGATGTTTTCTGGCGCATTCATGGTTTATTTTTATGATCAGAAAGCGTATTGCCTGAATGAGCTTAGGTAATCTGGAGCCAAAAAGAAAGGCCCTTTCGGGCCTCTCTTTGTGCTTTAACCTGAATTATTCCACTGATTTTTCACTATTTTCAATGAGCAGTTTATTGCCAATCGGAATTTGACGCGGCAATTTCTCCTCTGGAATAATGCGTTGCAAGTCAATGATCAATAGACCATTTTCGTAGTCTGCCTGTTGTACCTCAATATACTCATCCAGACGCAAAGACAATTTAAATGCACGTCGTGCAATGCCTTTGTGCAGGAATTCGATACTCTCATTGCTCTGATTTTCAGGCTTGCCTAGGATGGTCAATAACTTATTTTCCAGACGAATGTCGAGTTCTTCCTGACGGAAGCCCGCAGTTGCGACCACGATGCGATAATTATTCTCGCCATGCTTTTCGATATTATAAGGAGGATAATTCGGCGCATCGCTTTGCATGGCATAATCAATAAAGTCATTCAGGCGGTCAAAACCGATGCTGCGACGAAATAATGGATGAAGATTTAAGTTACTCATGATTAGAACCTTCTCGATTAAGCAAAGTTATAAAAACAAGATCTGTCATGTCAGACATCGACAGTACATAAGATTGAGGCAATCCTTATGCAAAAATAAATATGTGTCTGCTGTGAAAATTTTCAAGATAAAAAATAAAAAAATATTTAGATTTATGTTAAGTTAATGATATTTATATAAAAATAATTTATAGCGATGGGCTTGTTGTTTCTTGCTGAATCCTCTATGTTGAATACATCATCGCACAGCCTGCAGTGCAGGGAGTATTAAAAAAATGATCGATTTATATTATTGGGGCACTCCCAATGGCCATAAAATTAGCATTGCCTTGGAAGAAATGGGGCTGAAATATCAGATTTTCCCGATTAATATTCTGGAAAATGACCAGTTCCAGTCTGACTTTCTGGCTATTTCTCCGAACAATAAAATCCCGGCAATTGTCGATCAGGATGGGCCGAATGGCCAGCCGATTTCAATCTTTGAGTCGGGCGCAATTTTGCAGTATCTGGGCCGTAAAACCGGCATGTTCTATCCAGCGGATGAGCTAAAACGGATTGAAGTAGAACAATGGTTGATGTGGCAAATGGGCGGTTTGGGGCCAATGCTTGGACAGAATCATCACTTTAGCCGTTTTGCACCGGAGCGGATTGCCTATGCCACAGAGCGCTATGTTAATGAAAGCAAACGTCTGTATGGGGTTTTAAACAAGCAGCTGGTCGGGCAGGATTATGTCGCTGGCGAATATTCGATTGCCGATATGGCCATATTTCCGTGGTTATTGCGACATGACTGGCAGCAGATCAATCTGGAAGATTATCCGGAAGTGGCCAAATATATCGAACGCCTGAATGCGCGTCCTGCGGTGCAGAAAGCACTGGCGATACAGGTCAGTTAAGCGTCTGCCTTTATGCTAAAATAGCATTAAGCAAATAAAGCCACCCTTAAGGTGGTTTTTTATTGGATGGATATATGAACGATTTTCTGCTGAACTTTACCAAGATTGTTGAAAGCAATACCCGAATTTACTGGAGTATTCTTTTTGGAATTGCTGCATGTCTAGTGCTTTATATTGCCGAAATTGTGCATATCGATCAGGTAATTGCCGCTCTGAATACTAAAGATCAGCAGATTTTGCGTGCGGCGATTGAACCGATTACCCAGCAGTATAAATGGGGCCGGATCGTTGCAATGGTGGCAGCGGTGCTTTGGTCAAGCTTGGAATATAGCAAAGCCAAGAAAAAGCTGGGTCTGGGCCGTTAATCACTGTATGAGTCTGTTACTGTTATTTATATCGGCTTTTGGTGCAGCAACATTGTTACCTTTACAGTCTGAAGCTGTGCTGCTTGGTCTGTTGCTGAAAGGGAATTACAGTGCAGCCCTGTTAATTGCGATAGCCAGTCTGGGGAATATTCTGGGTTCCTGCCTAAACTGGTATCTGGGCTTTAAACTTGAGCATTATAAAAATAAAAAGTGGTTTCCGGTGTCGGAAGACAAGATGCTTAAGGCCCAAGCGACGTATCAGAAATATGGCTATTGGTCTTTATTATTGAGCTGGGTGCCAATTATTGGTGATCCCATTACCTTAATTGCCGGACTGTTAAAAGAAAATTTTCTCCGTTTCTTGCTCATTGTCAGCGTGGCAAAAATTGGACGTTATCTGTTTGTCTATGCCGCCTTTGCCATGTTCTAAAGCTAAAAATATTTTCCTGATCCGGTTATTCCGGATGTTTTGATCATTAAATTATAAAATCATTCTTTAAATCTGCTTATTGGATGAAGATGCTTTTGTTTTAAACAAAGATGCTTTAGAATACTCGCTCCCTTACCTGCAGGTCGTTTTGTAATGGTGCAAACGAGCCGAACAGGTGTTCAAAAGAGGTTGTTATGCCTAAGATGAAAACTCGCCGTGGTGCAGCTAAACGCTTTAAAGCGACTGCTAACGGTTTTAAGCGTAAACAAGCGTTCAAACGCCACATTTTGACCAAAAAATCTGCTAAGCGTATTCGTCAATTACGCGGCTGTGTAATGGTTCACGTAAGTGACGTTGCTTCAGTTCGCCGTATGTGCCCGTACATCTAAGGAGATTATAAATGGCTCGTGTAAAACGTGGTGTACAGGCTCATCGCCGTCACAAAAAAATTCTTGCTCGCGCTAAAGGTTACTATGGTGCTCGTTCACGCGTTTACCGCGTAGCGTTCCAGGCAGTAATCAAAGCTGGTCAATATGCTTACCGTGACCGTCGTCAGAAGAAACGTCAATTCCGCGCTTTGTGGATTGCACGTATCAATGCTGGTGCACGTCAAAACGGTTTGTCATACAGCCGCATGATTTCTGGCTTGAAAAAAGCTCAAGTAATCATCGACCGTCGCGTTCTTGCTGACATCGCTATGCATGACGCAGTTGCGTTTGCTGCGATTGCTCAAAAAGCAAAAGATGCGTTGGCTGCATAAGTCTTTATGACTTAGAAAAAAAGACCACTTTTAGTGGTCTTTTTTTTGCTTCAATAAAAGCCTTCATTTTAAAAATCAGTATTGTAAATCTTGTATTTTTTAGTCATGGTGAAATTGCATAATCAAAAAACAAGGCTTAAAAATAATGATTCGACTTGCCACCCAACAGGATGTTCTGCCGATTGCCCAAGTGCATGTACAAAGCTGGTGTGAAAGCTATAAAAACACCATCAAACCAGAAATTTTAGATGGATTGTGTGTAGAAAAAAGAGCCGCTTTATGGCTTTCTGTGCTTGAACAGGAAAATCGACGGGTATTTGTCTATGAAGAAAATGCTCAAGTTTTGGGTTTTGCTGCTTTTAATTTTCCGGTAGATGCAAAAATCAGTGAATTGAGAGCACTTTATTTGCTTCAGAATATTCAAGGTCGCAGCATTGGGCGTGATTTGGTTCAATTAGGTCTGGGCTTAAGTCGAGAAAAATCCTATCAACATATGCAATGCAGCGTATTGAACCTGAATTCCAGTCGTTATTTTTATGAAAAGACCGGCGCCTATTTTGTCAGTGAAGAAGATGCCAGAGATCTGGGTGAAAGTCTTAAAGAGTTATGTTATCAATGGAATTTATAGCTTTTAATCCATCTTGATCATGAAAAATAATTGAGTGCTCGCGTTAATATGAGCGATCAAAATAGAGGGCAGAGGCTCATGCGAAGAATCAATGTCGTCGGTACTTCTGCATCAGGCAAATCGACTTTTGCACGTGCTTTGGCAGCAAAATTGGATCTGGGTTATATCGAGCTGGATGATTTGTTCTGGCTGGATGACTGGCAGGAAAGTCCAGATGCAGAGTTCTTTGCGAAAATCCGGACTGCGATTGATCAGGCAGGGGCGGGTTATGTGATTGATGGTAACTATACCCGCAGCATTCCGGTCAAATGGGCCAAAATTGATACGGTCATCTGGCTGGATTTACCTTTTCATCTCAATCTGTATCGTTCAGTCAAAAGAGCCTTGCATCGGGCAATCAGCAAACTAGCGCTGTGGCCGCAGTCAAATAATACTGAAAGTTTCAGGCAGATGCTTGGCCGGGATTCGATTATCTGGTGGATGATGAAAACTCACCAGAAGAATCGGCAACATTATTTAAGACTGATGTCGGTGCCTGAATATCAACATATCCAGTGGATTCGACTGAGATCCGCCCGGGAAATTCAAACTTTTCTAGCAAGGCTTTAAAGGCCGAAATAGTAACCAATCAGGCAGATAATTACGGTAATCACAATCAAGGTCAGTACATTTGCCGAAGAACTGGATTTACCCGGATCTTGCAGTTTTTCTGCTTTAGAAATTTTTGGTGAACGATCTTCGGTGCTCATGCCAACAAATGGATCAGGCGCAACTTTAGGGGTGAGCTGTGCGGTCTTATAATGGTTGGCGACTTTAGTGATGAATTTGGCACTGAGATCATCAATTTTTTGTGAAAAATGGCGCAGATTCAGCTGCTGATCCGGACTTAATGCTTCGCCATCTGCACGATATGGATGCTGGATTTTAGTCTGAATAAAATCATCTAAGGCATCCAGGCGGTATAAAGTCTGATGCGCATAATCAGATGAATAGTCAGTCGGAATCAGGGCCAGATGACTTTCTGTATCGGTCTGAAGAGTCGGCAGAGTCCCGTAATAAGGCAGATTGCTATAAGCCGGTTCTACAAAGTCCTGAGCAAGACTGCTTTCAAACAGTTCATGATCGGTATAGGCCTGAATATCGTCCCAGTTCGGTGCTTCCAGATCTAGATCAATGCGCTTGGCCAGTTTGGGATTCAGCTCATAACACCAGAATATTTCATGACGTAAAGGGGACTGCTGCGCTTGAGGTGCCTCATAGTCATTGTCTGCGCTGTACCATTCAGCTAATTCTTTACCAATAATCCAGGCAGTTTTGGCCTTGGCCCCATGGCTGACGATAAAGTGCGCCAGAGGCAGTAGCTCGACATTGGCATTCGGATTTTTTTCATCAATCAGTAAATCCGAGCGATGCAAGCTCAGTCGGCGCACCCCCTGTTTTTTCAGGCCTTCCAGCCAGATCTGGAAATGCTGTGCCAACAGATGTTGCGACATCAGGTCACGAAAGGCGAACTGGTGCTGATTAAAAATGGAATGTTGAATCCAACGATTGAAACTCAGGTCCTGAGCCAGATACTCATTGCCATAAGTGACCAAGGTCAGTTGCTGTTTCCAAATTTGATCGAGTGCCATAGTGATTTGATCTGATTGATATTGTGTTTATCTTATACTTTTTATATTTAATCATGCCAATCTAATTTTCCTTAAAACGTATCTTCATCAAAGTGTCTAAAAACTGTTAGAATGTGGGGTTTTTAAAATATTTTTTAACCTGTTGCTTTGAGAGTTACTATGTCACTGGAAGCCCTGACCACTGAAGCGCTCGCTGCGATTGCAGCAGCTCAAGACCTTGCTGCACTTGATCAAGTACGAGTGCAATTTACGGGGAAAAAAAGCCAGCTCGCGGAACAATCTAAGTCGCTTGGTAAAATGGATCCTGAACAGCGCAAAGCGTTCGGCGCACAAATCCATGCTGTGCGTGAATCGATTACAGCTGCATTGACATCGCGTCAGGCAGAACTGCATAAAGCCGCACTCGAACAAAAACTGGCAAGCGAAACCATTGATATTACCTTGCCGGGTCGTGGCCAACAGGTGGGCAGTATCCACCCGGTGACCCAGGTACAAGAACGTATTTGCCAGTTCTTTACCAAGGCTGGTTTTACGATTGCAACAGGTCCGGAAGTTGAAGATGATTATCACAACTTTGAAGCACTGAATATCCCGGGCCATCACCCGGCACGTGCCATGCATGACACCTTCTATTTCGATGTCAACCATTTGTTGCGTACGCATACCTCTGGTGTGCAGATTCGTACCATGGAAACCCAGCAGCCACCTATCCAGATCGTGTGTCCAGGCCGCGTTTACCGTTGTGACTCGGATCAAACCCATTCACCGATGTTCCATCAGATCGAAGGTTTGTACGTAGCTGAAAATACCAGTTTCGCAGAACTGAAAGGTTTGCTGATTAACCTGCTGAATGAATTCTTTGAAAAAGATTTGAAAGTACGTTTCCGTCCATCTTATTTCCCGTTCACTGAGCCAAGTGCAGAAGTAGATATCATGGATGAGCGCGGTCGCTGGCTGGAAGTTCTGGGCTGCGGTATGGTGCATCCAAATGTGCTACAAGCTGCCGGCATTGATCCGGAAAAATACAAAGGCTTTGCATTTGGTCTAGGCGTTGAACGTTTTGCGATGCTGCGTTATGGCATTAACGACCTGCGTATGTTCTACCAAAACGATGTGCGTTTCTTGCGCCAGTTTGCTTAAAACAAATTTATACCTCTCCCCGTAATTAGGTGAGGGAAAAATAGATTATTTTTTAGATTTTAAAAATCCCCCTAAATCCCCCTTTAAAAAAGGGGGACTTGCATGAAACAAATAAAAGTGTGGGTATTCCCCTCTTTATTAAAGAGGGGTTAGGGGAGATTGAGGAAATGAATGTATGAAAATTAGCGAAAATTGGCTACGCACATGGGTTAACCCAGCCATCGACAGCGACAAACTTTCTGATCAATTGACCATGTTGGGTCTGGAAGTCGATGAACTTGCACCTGCAGCAAAAGCATTTACAGGTGTTGTGGTAGGTGAAGTTCTGACCGTAGAACAGCATCCGGATGCAGACCGTTTACGTGTAACGACAGTCAACATCGGTTCAGGTGAGCCATTACAAATCGTCTGTGGCGCGCCAAACGTACGTGCTGGTATGAAAGCACCGGTTGCAACGATCGGTGCAGTATTGCCGGGCGACTTTAAAATCAAGAAAGGCAAACTACGCGGTATTGAATCACAAGGCATGCTATGTGGTGCTTCTGAAATCGATTTAGAAGACAAAATTGATGGTCTTTTAGAACTACCTGATGATGCACCAGTCGGTGTCAATATTCGTGAATACCTAGAGCTCGATGACAACGTGATTGACATCAGCATCACGCCAAACCGTGGTGACTGTTTCAGCATTCGCGGGATCGCACGTGAAATTGGGGTGATTAACCAGCTTCCTGTAATTGCACCTGAAATTAAAGAAGTGGCTGCAAGCATTGCTGATGAAAAGCAGGTTGTGGTGACCACCGAAGGTTGTCCACGGTACTTGGGTCGTGTGATCAAAAACGTCAATACCAAGGCTGCGACTCCGCTATGGATGGAACGCGCACTGGCACGTTCAGGCATCCGTCAGCACAGTATTCTGGTCGACATTACCAACTATGTCCTGATGGAACTGGGTCAACCGCTACATGCATTTGATGGTGGCAAGGTTCAGGGTGCTGTGCATGTTCGTCAGGCGACTGCTGGCGAAAAACTTGTGCTTTTGAACGAGCAGGAAGTTGAGTTGCAAGACAATGTTATGGTAATCGCAGATGACGAAAAAGCCTTGGCGATTGCCGGCATTATGGGCGGTTTGTCTTCAGCAGTATCGGATACCACCACTGAAATCTTCCTGGAATCAGCTTTCTTTGCACCGTTGCATATTGCTGGTCGTGCCCGTAGCTTTGGTCTGCATACCGATGCGTCTCAGCGTTATGAACGTGGTGTCGATTTTGAATTGCCATTGATTGCGATGCACCGTGCTTCTCAGTTGATTGCTGAACTTGCGGGTGGGGAATTCGGTCCAATTACTGTGGCAGAAAAAGCTGAGCTTTTACCAAAACGTGATGCGATTGCATTAAACCAGGCCCAAGTCGATCAGTTGTTGGGATATAGCGTCGAATCTGATTTCATTACCGATGCCTTAACGCGCTTAGGTTGTGATGTGACAGTGAAAGCTGCAGGCGAATGGTCAGTGGTTCCGCCATCACATCGTTATGATATGGCGATTTATCAGGACTTGATTGAAGAAGTTGTCCGCATTCACGGTTATGACAATATTCAAATCAGCTTGCCTGTGCTCGATGTGAAACTGGCAAAGTATCAGGATCAGTTTGAATTGGGTCAATTACGTCAAACTGCAGTGACTTTGGGTTACCAAGAGGCGATCAGCTTCAGTTTCGCAGACCTGAAACTTGAAAAGCAACTTAATTCTGGTGTGAATCCATTGGCATTGGCGAATCCAATTTCAAGTGATTTGGCGGTGATGCGTTCAACCTTGCTGTCTAGCCTGATTCCTTGTGTTCAGTACAATATTAACCGTCAGCAAAGCCGAGTCCGCTTCTTTGAGCTGGGGCTGCGTTTTGACTATCAGGAAGCGAACAGCATCCATGATTTAAAACAGATTCCAACCTTTGCCCTGATTGCAACCGGTTCACGTACTAACGAATCTTGGCATGGCAAGGCACAGCCAATGGACTTCTTTGACTTTAAGGGTGATGTGGAAGAAATTCTGGCTGCCGGTCGTGTCAAAGTGGAATATGTACGTTCAGAACGTAGCTGGTTACACCCAGGCCAGTCCGCAGAAATTCTCGTGAATGGTCAATCAATTGGTTATTTGGGACGCCTTCATCCTTCTCTGGAAGACGAGCTAGACCTGGCCACTACTTGGGTGGCTGAATTGGACCAACTGGCTGTTTTGCAAACTTATGTATCTAATTTTACAGAATTATCACGTTTTCCATCGGTTCGACGTGATATTGCGCTTTTAATTAGTGATAAGATTAATGTTAGCGAAATTCAGGGACTTATCGAAAAAACGGGTGGAGAGCTTTTAGACTCAACGTGGTTGTTCGATGTGTACACTGGACAAGGAGTAGAAGAAGGGAAACGCTCACTGGCATTTGCACTTCTCTGGCAGCATCCAAGCCGTACACTGGAAGATGCTGAAATTAAATCAGGTATGGATAATATCCTTCAAGTGTTGGAAAACACGTACCAAGCGACATTGAGGGCTTCATGACAGCACTAACTAAAGCAGAAATGGCTGATCATTTAAGTGAGCTCACGAGTTTAAACCGTCGTGAAGCAAAACAAATGGTTGAGTTGTTTTTCGATGAGATCAGCCAGGCGCTGATCTCAGGCGAACAGGTAAAACTTTCGGGTTTTGGTAACTTCGAGTTGCGTGACAAGCGTCAACGTCCAGGCCGTAATCCTAAAACGGGTGAAGAAATTCCGATTTCTGCACGCCGTGTGGTCACCTTCCGTGCGGGACAGAAGTTCCGTCAACGTGTGGGGAATGAGCAGGTCAACTGATCTGCTTTATTTTAAAAGCTGATATTTTAAAATTTCAGTTATTAAAATAAAAAAAGAGAGCCAATGGCTCTCTTTTTTTATACTGAATAATCTTAGAAGATTATTGAGCAGCAGCTTCAGAAGCAGCAGTAGCGTCAGCAGCAGCGTCAACAGCAACAGCAGCAGCAGCGTCAGCTTCAGCAACAGCAGCAGTTTCAGAAGCAGCAACTTCAGAAGTAGCTTCTACAGCAGCAGCGTCAGCAGCAGCTTCAGCTTCAGAAGCAGCTTCTACAGCTTCAGATGCAGCTTGGTTAGCGTCAGCAGCAGCGTCGTCAGCTTTTTTAGCACAACCAACGAAAGCTAGAGTAGTAGCAACTGCAGCAGCAATAGCGATTTTTTTGAATAACATGGCATCACTCTCTAAAAATTGAGATTAAAAAAAACCAGAGTTAGTCTGTTAAGTGCTTTTATTGTTCCTAATTGTGTCAGGGACTAACAACGCAGGAGCAGTCTAACTGGTCTGCAAATATGCTATCACTGCGCATTTTTAATTGCTACTAGCAACCATCAAAAAAGTACTGAAAAACGCTAAAAATTAAGAAGTTTTTAACAGAAAATAACAATGGAATGAAAGATTTAGATTGGAGAAAGGCTTGGTAAGTTTTTAAAAGTTATAGATTTTTTTATTCGATTATTTTATTAATCAAAAACTTAAAAATAAGTTTACATAAATAAGGCTCTATTGTTTCATTGTGTAATATATGTCAACCTAAAAAAAGGCCACCGCTTGGGTGACCTTTCATTTGAAATTTTAATTTGATGCTTTGCGTTTCATCTGATCAAAGAAATCATCATTGGTCTTGGTTTCTTTCATGCGATCAAGCAGGAATTCCATTGCGGCCAATTCATCCTGGGTATGAAGCAGCTTACGCAGAATCCAGACTTTACGTAAATTGTCTTCAGACATAAGACGCTCTTCGCGACGTGTACCTGACTTTTTGATGTTCATTGCAGGGAATACGCGTTTTTCAGCAATACGGCGATCAAGGGTGATTTCCTGGTTACCTGTACCTTTGAATTCTTCGTAGATCACTTCATCCATCTTGCTGCCTGTGTCAATCAGGGCAGTAGAGATAATGGTCAATGAACCACCTTCTTCAATATTACGTGCAGCACCGAAGAAACGTTTAGGGCGTTCTAAGGCATGCGCATCGACACCACCGGTTAATACCTTGCCTGATGACGGGATAACCGTGTTATAAGCACGTGCCAGACGGGTAATCGAATCCAGCAGAATCACCACATCTTTTTTGTGTTCAACCAGACGTTTTGCTTTTTCAATCACCATTTCAGCGACTTGAACATGGCGTGCAGGTGATTCATCAAAGGTAGAAGCGACCACTTCACCGCGAACCGTACGTTCCATCTCGGTCACTTCTTCTGGACGTTCATCAATCAACAGAACGATCAGAATGGCTTCGGGATTATTACGAACAATCGATTGCGCGATACTTTGCAGCAACATGGTTTTACCCGCTTTTGGCGGTGCCACGATAATTGAACGCTGGCCTTTACCAATCGGCGCCACCAAGTCGATCACACGCGTAGTCAAGTCTTCAGTCGTACCGTTACCCAGTTCCATTACCAGCTGTTCAGTCGGGAATAAAGGGGTTAAGTTTTCGAACAGAATCTTGTTGCGTGAGTTTTCAGGGGTGTCGTAGTTAATCTGATTCACTTTCAACAAGGCAAAATAACGTTCGCCTTCTTTGGGTGGACGGATAGTGCCAGTAATGGTATCGCCAGTGCGTAGGTTAAAACGACGAATTTGAGAAGGGCTGACATAGATATCGTCAGGGCCTGCTAAATAAGAACCTGCGGCTGAGCGTAAGAAGCCAAAACCATCTGATAAAATTTCTAGAACGCCATCACCAAAAATCTCTTCGCCATTCATTGCATGACGTTTTAAGATGGCAAAAATAATGTCTTGCTTACGGTTACGGGCCATACCTTCAAGGCCCATAAACTCGGCAATCTTGATGAGTTCGCCAATCGGTTTTTTCTTGAGTTCGGTTAAATTCATAGGTGGTCAGATAGAATCAAAGTTCTGAGGTACAGGTTAGAAAGGGAGTAACATTCGGCCGCATACAAGCATTCAAACGAAAGCAATTGAATTTGCAAAAGAACAATTCAGAGATCTGTTTGAGTGTTTCAAAGAAAAATGTGAAAAACAATTTCTATTGCCGAGCGGCATCTTATGTAATGTGTCTTGTAAGAAATTGGCAGGATTTAGGATCCTTTATCTCTTGAATAGCGAATATAAGAGAAAATGTCAGCTTTGTCAATTTATAGCCGAAAAAAATACGCGAGTCGAGCTCGCGTATTTTTGATGAAATACTTTGTGCTTAGATATTGTCATCAATAAATGCAGTCAGTTTAGATTTTGGTGCAGCACCGACTTGAGTTGCTACCACTTCACCATTTTTGAACATGAGCAAAGCAGGGATGTTACGGATATTGAAGTTCACAGCAGTCTGCTCGCAAGAAGTTACGTCAACTTTCACGATTTTTACTTTACCTTGATATTCATCTGCAAGCACTTCAAGCACAGGTGCAATTGCTTTACATGGCGCACACCAGCCAGCCCAGAAGTCGACTAATACAGGGACGTCAGATTGAAGAACGTCTGCTTCGAAGTTTGCGTCAGTAGTGTTTACGATGTTGCCAGACATGGAAGGTGCTCCAGATTAAATATTTTAAAGATAACTAATTATTAGTATTACATAGCCATCTTTAACAATGTAGGGGAATCTGTAAATTTTCAATGCTTAATGTTATTTTGTCTAATGGATGATCACGATAGTCATGATCGTGTCTCGCTATTGTTACCGATAGAAAAAATAATAAGCA
Source organism: Acinetobacter sp. KH_038 (assembly GCF_057839405.1). Taxonomy (NCBI): domain Bacteria; kingdom Pseudomonadati; phylum Pseudomonadota; class Gammaproteobacteria; order Moraxellales; family Moraxellaceae; genus Acinetobacter; species Acinetobacter sp. KH_038. Next base: position 562,764 of record NZ_CM174489.1, read on the forward strand.
CTTAAATTGTCGCTACAAATGGCTTTTAAATTGCATGCATGTGAATTACTCTAAGCACAATTCGTTAAAGGTTTATTTCTGGAATGTCTGACTTTTTGATTGATGAAGAATTACTTGCAGCCATCGATATGGGATCAAACAGCTTTCATTTGGCTATCGCCCGTGTCGATCATGGTGAAGTCAAAAAAGTGGCATCAATGTCAGAAAAGGTTCAGCTTGCAGCTGGACTGGATGAAAATAAAAATTTAACGGAGGCCGCACAGCAGCGTGGTTTGGCTTGTCTGGCACGTTTTGTCGGACGTCTGGGGTCAGTGCAGCCGAATCGTTTGCGTATCGTTGCCACCAATGCGCTGCGTCAGGCCAAAAATGGCCATGAATTTATTCAGAGAGCTGCAGAAATTTTACCTAAACCTATCGAAATTATTGCTGGCCGTGAAGAAGCGCGCCTGATTTATCTCGGGGTTTCGCATACCATGGCCAATAGTGGCCGTCGTCTGGTGATTGATATTGGTGGTGGTTCGACCGAACTGATTATCGGGGAAGAATTCGAACCGATTCATACCGAATCGGTACAAATGGGCTGTGTGGCATTTACCAAAGCTTACTTTGCCGATGGAGAAATCAGTGCCAAAGCCTTTGATAAAGCGGTTACTGCGGCACGTAAGGAAATTTCCGGTATTGCCAATACTTATAAATCTGCCGGTTGGGATGCCGTGGTTGGCTCCAGTGGTACCATTAAAGCCTGTCGCCAGATCTGCATCAATATGGGTTGGAGCAATGATCGTGAACAGTTGACGCGTGAAGGCCTGGAAAAACTTAAAGACAAACTGCTCAAATATAAATATGTTTCGGACATGGAGTTCGAGGGTCTGAAAGAAGACCGCCGCGCGGTATTACCCGCCGGGATTGCGATTCTGTATGCCGTGTTTGATGTACTCGGCATTGATTATCTGGTTTATTCGGATGGTGCGCTGCGTGAAGGCGTGATGTATGACTTGCTGGGCCGCTTCAAGCATGAAGATATCCGTGATCGTTCGGTACATGCCCTAATTGGTCGTTATAATGCCGATGCCAAACAAGCTGAACGTGTGGTACAGACCGCACAAAAACTGTTTAATGATGTGGAAAAAGAACTGGGTTTGACGATTGAAGACAGTGACCTGTTACGTCGTGCTGCCTATCTGCATGAGATTGGACTGGCGATCAGTCATAGTGGTTATCATCGTCATGGTGCCTATTTATTGCAGCATTCCGATATTGCCGGTTTCTCACAAGTCGACCAAAATCATTTGTCACATTTGGTCGCGCACCACCGTCGCAAATTGCGCGTTGATGCCAAGCATGATGTGATGAAAGTGGGTGGATCGAAACTTTTATGGTTATGTTTGCTGCTTCGTCTGTCGGTTTTGGTCAATCACAGTCGTAGCGATGAGATGCTTCCTGCCATTGAACTCAAGGTTGAAAATGCGCAACAATGGCAACTCAGCGTGTCTGGTGATGCCCGACAATGGCCATTACTGGTTGCTGAACTGCACGATGAACAGCAACAGTTTAAAAATTGGGAGATTGAACTCTCGATTCAATCCGAACAATTTGTTAATTAATACCTTTATAGGGATGAAAACGGTTAACCTATGAAAAATAAAGCGACTCCATCAAAAGCATGGGCGACAGTGCAGATTGCACGTCATCCGGAACGTCCACAATTCCTGGACTATGTGGGTGAAATATTCACTGAATTTGATGCTTTACATGGTGACCGCCTATATGGTGATGATGGTGCGATGATCGGTGGTCTGGCTCGTTTTGATGGTCAACCAGTGATGATCGTGGGTCAGCATCGTGGTCGTAGTACCCGTGAAAAATTACAGCATAATTTTGGCATGAGTAACCCGGAAGGTTATCGTAAGGCACAGCGTCTGCTAGACATGGCTGAGCGTTTTAACCTGCCTGTGTTTACCTTCATTGATACCATGGGTGCTTATCCGGGTGTTGGTGCAGAAGAACGTGGTCAGGCTGAAGCGATTGCCACCAGTCTGGCGCAGCTTTCCAATCTGAAAGTGCCGGTCATTGCAACCGTACTTGGTGAAGGCGGTTCAGGTGGTGCACTTGGTATTGGCGTGGCAGACCGTGTGGTCATGCTGTCTCACAGTATCTATTCAGTGATCTCACCGGAAGGCTGTGCATCGATTCTGTGGAAAACTGCGGAAAAAGCCGAACAGGCCAGTGAAGCCTTGGCATTAACTGCAGAAAAATTGCAGAAAATGGGTATTGTAGAATATGTGGTGGATGAAGGTGAGGGTGCTCATGTCAATCCGGATCATGTCATGAACAGCTTGAAAGCAGTATTGAAAGAAGCTTTGAATGAACTGCAACCAATGGAAGCGCAAGCACGATGCGAAGCACGTTACCAACGTTTGATGAAGTTTGGCAGCGACAATTTAGGTCTGGTTTCTTAAAACAGCTGCAGGACTTTCCTGCAGAGACAAAATTTCTCATCGGATGCAGTGGCGGCGTAGATTCTATGCTGTTACTGCATCTGATGTTTTTTTTATGCCCGGAAAAAGTTCGGGCAATTTATGTCGATCACCAGTTACAAGCTCCGAGTGCCGATTGGGGCAGGTTCGTGGCAGATCAATGCCAGCAACTGAATATTCCCTGCATCATTCAGCCGGTTCAGGTCGCAAATGGCAATCTGGAACAGCAGGCACGTCATTCCCGCTATCAAGCCTATCTGCAACATTTACAGGTCGATGAAATTCTGGTGCTGGCCCATCATCAGCAAGATCAGGCTGAAACTTTAATGCTACGTTTATTGTCTGGTGCGGGTATTGACGGTCTAGCTGCGATGAAACAGCTGGATAGACGTACAGATTTCACCATTTGGCGACCATTGCTGGACATTTCCCGTGAGCAGATTTGCCAATGGGCAAAAGACTTGAATATTCAGAATATTGAAGATCCGAGCAATGCCGATCCGCATTATGACCGGGCCTGGGCACGGCAAACCCTTTGGCCAGTATTAAACGCACGTTATCCGAAAATGCAGTCTGCGCTGGTGCGTACCAGTGAGCTGATGCAGGATGCCCAGCAAATTTTACAAGAAGTATTACAACAAGATTTGCAGGGGTGTGGAACCGATACACAACTTGAGCTGTCTAAATTTCTTCAACTTTCAAATGCCAGACAACGCCAATTACTCTCCGCCTGGATGAAAGGCACAGGACAGTATCGTCCATCCTTAGATATGGTCGAGCGCTTACGACGCGAAGTGATTCATGCCAAACAAGATGCTCAGGCGGCATTGCATTGGCAAGACTTCTATTATGTACGCTATCAGCAGCACTTATATCGTCTGAGCGCAGCGGTGTATTTAGCCGGACAGCAACCGCTTCAAAATGGCCTAAACAGCTTGAAAGTTGCCTTAAAAGATCGTGTACAGGTCTTGTCTGGACAATATGTCATTGAAACTGCAAAGGTGGGGCTATCTGCGACATTATTGCAGCAGCCCCTCTACTTACAACAGCGTCAAGGTGGCGAAAAGATTCATCTCTATGGCCGTGTTGGTGCCTGGCCGCTGAAAAAAGCGGTTCAGGAAGCGCAAATATTTCCCTGGGCTCGGCATACTATTCAAATATTAAGCACAGATAATGTTATGCTAGGCGTGTTTACCCCTAAAGGATTTTGGTTGGCCCAATCTGCATATTGTGAAGCAGGGGGGTGGCTGCCGATTTCGGTTTCTTCAACTTTAGAACTCAACGACGAGCATTAAACATGAGTGCAGCTTTAAATTGTAATATCAGTTTTATTGGTGGCGGTAATATGGCCCAAGCCTTAATTGGTGGCCTGATTTCGCGTGGTATGCCAACAACACGTATTACAGTTTCTGATCCGGTCGAACAAGTCCGTGCCTTACTGGCGGAAAAAGAAATCAATGTGACCGATGATAATATCGCTGCAATCAAAAATGCGGATATCGTGGTGTTTGCGGTAAAACCTCAAGTTTTGGCACAAGTATTACAGCCTTTAAAAGGTCTGGTCAGTGATAAGCTGATTATTTCCATTGTTGCCGGTGCAGAAATTGCAACTTTGGCAAGTTTATTGGGGACGGAGCGTATTGTACGGGTCATGCCGAATACGCCAGCCTTGGTACAGACTGGGGCGCATGGTCTATATGCTCACGAATATGTGGCAAGTAGTGACCGTGATTTGGCCAGTCAGGTTTTGGCCTCTACAGGTTTGACCATTTGGGTCAATTCAGAAGCACAAATTGATGCGGTCACTGCGGTATCGGGTTCGGGGCCGGCTTACTTTTTCTATATGATGGAAAGTATGATTCGTGCGGGCAAAAATTTAGGTCTGGATGAAAAAGTGGCAACTGCACTGACCTTGCAAACGGCTTTGGGTGCAGCGCAAATGGCGATCACCAGTTCTAATACACCGGCCGAGTTGCGTAAAAATGTGACTTCTCCAAATGGAACCACGCAGGCAGCACTTGAAGTCTTCGATCGCGCCCAGATTTCTCAAAATATTCAGGCGGCACTTGCCGCTGCACAAAAACGCAGTCAAGAACTGGCACAAGAGCTCAGTGAAAGCAGCAAATCTTCAGTTTAATTTTTAGGAACGTTCAAGTATGGGTGCAAATTCTGCGCTAATTTTTGGCATTATCATTAACGTCGCGATTTTGCTCGTATTCTTCCGATTTTTAATGCAATTGGCTGCTGTCAGCCCCTACAATCCCGTGGTTCTTTCGACTGTGAAAGCCACCAAGATTGTAGATGTATTTGGTCGAATTTTCCCAACTTTGGCCAAAGGTCGTGTCAATACTGCCGCGCTGGCATTATTGGTGGTGCTGTATCTGCTGAAAATTTTTGGCATGATGTACCTTTCTGGTGGCATGCCGAACGGGCCGGTGCATTTACTGATTTTGACCTTTGTCACCATGATGCAGGATTTGATCCGTTTCTGTCGTTATTTGATTTTCGCTACGATTATCTTAAGCTGGGTGGTGATGTTTACTCAATCCCGTTCACCTTATATTGAAGTGGTACAGGAATTGGCTGAACCCTTGCTGGCGCCTTTCCGTAAAATTATGCCAAATATGGGGATGATTGATCTTTCTCCAATCTTTGCGATTTTAACCCTGATCATTATTGAAATGATTATGAACCAGGTGGCGATTGTGTTGCTCACTGGTCTTTAATCTGGACGCAAAGAAAAGGACGCCGAGGCGTCCTTTTTTTATGTGCTCCTCCCTTTAGAAAAGGGAGGTTGTGAGGGATTTAAACCTCCCCAAGCTCTATTTTCGAAAGAGGGGCTTTGCCGTATACCTTCTAGTTCAAAATTATGGATTTCAAGGAAGGTATAGGGAATAAATAGATGAAAGTTCCTCTCCCGCTGGGATGAGAAGCATTGCTTCGCAAGAGGAGAGGGATTTAAAATTCACCTCTCCCTAACCCTCTCCTGGAAGGAGAGGGAATACGTTTAAAATAATATGCATTTTCACTCCCTCTGCTATTAGAAGAGGGAACTACATGTGATGATTAATGCGCTTCATCCCAGTTTTTGCCTTTACCGACTTCCACCACCAACGGTACAGAAATTTGCAATACGGATTGCATCACTTCTGCCAGTTTTGGTGCCAGTTCATCGGCAATGTCTTCATCGACTTCAAATACCAGTTCATCGTGGACTTGCAGTAACATTTTGGCCTGATCTTTTGGCAACATCTTGTCGACTTCAATCATCGCCATTTTAATGATATCCGCGGCCGAACCTTGTAGCGGGGCATTAATTGCCGCACGTTCTGCCGCTTTACGCACCATCATGTTACGTGCATCAATATCTGGGGTATATAAACGGCGACCGAGCAGGGTTTCTACAAAGCCTTGTTCTAATGCCACCTGACGGGTACGTTGCATATAGTCATAAATACCCGGATAACGATGGAAATACTGCTTGATATAATCCTGTGATTCCTGACGGGTAAAGCCCAACTGACGGATCAGACCAAATTCAGACATGCCATATAACAGACCGAAGTTAACCGCTTTGGCCTGACGGCGCTGGTCATTGGTGACATCTTCCAGCGCAATGCCCAAAACCTCTGCCGCAGTACGGCGATGTACATCCTGACCATGAATAAAGGCATCTAAAAGTGCTTCATCCTGAGAGAGATGTGCCATCAGTCTTAACTCAATTTGTGAGTAATCGGCTGCCAGCAAAACACGGCCTTCCGGTGCCACAAAAGCCTTGCGGATTTGACGGCCAATTTCGGCACGGATCGGAATATTTTGTAAGTTTGGATCGGTCGAGGATAAGCGACCAGTTGCAGTCAGGGCCTGATGATAACTGGTATGTACCCGATGTGAGTCAGTATTGGCCTGTTTGCACAGTCCATCGGTATAGGTACTTTTCAGTTTGGACAAACCACGATATTCCAGAATGAGCTGGGCAATCGGATGTTCAATTTTTTCCAGGACACTTTCACTGGTACTGTATTGTCCAGTTGTGGTTTTTTTGCCGCCTTTTAAGCCGAGCTTTTCAAACAGCACTTCACCGACCTGTTTTGGTGAGCTGACATTGAAACTTTCACCGGCAATTTCCATAATCTGGTTTTCCAGATTCTGCATGGTAGTGGCAAACTCACCGCCAAGTTGATCCAGAAAAGCCAGATTCAGCTCGATGCCATTTTCTTCCATTTCGGTCAGCACACGTGCGACGGGCACTTCAATATTATGCAGAATATTCACCAGTTCAGGGTGTGCCTGTAATTTCTTGCTTAAAACTTCATACAGACGATAGGTGACATGCGCATCTTCTGCGGCATAATGCGCTGCAGTTTCAAGCGGAATCTGGTTGAAGGTTTTCTGTTTGGCACCTTTACCGGCCACCTGCTCATAAGTGGTGGTCAGATGACTTAAGTACAGACGTGCGACATCATCCATGCCATGACGGGTCGCGACAGAATTCAGCACATAGGATGCCAGCATGGTGTCAAAATACCAGCCTGCCAGATGAATGCCATGATTTTCCAGCACATGCGCATCATATTTCAGGTGATGGCCAATTTTCTTTACAGTTTCATCTTCCAGAATTGCTTTGATCTGCGCCAGAATCATTTCACGATTCAGCTGTTCTGGTGCATCTTCATAATCATGTGCCAAAGGAACATAGTAGGCATCCTGCGCATCGAAGGCGACCGAAAAACCGACAATCTGCGCAACGCGATAATCCAGACTGGTGGTTTCGGTATCAAAGGCAAAGCGTTTTTCGGAACTTAAGCGCGCAAACAGTGTATCCCAGTCCTGCTGGCTGAGCACGGTATGATAAGTCGCTTGACCGAGCTGATCATCACTGCTGGTTACAGAAGCATGATCTTCTGTGCTTTCTGGCAAGGTTGCCGGTTTGGCGGTAATGGATTTTGCTGCCTGTTTATAAGCTGAATTATTCGGGTTGTTGGGATGATCTAAAGACTGGAGCTGATTACGGAATTCCAGCTCGGTATACAAATGACGTAAAGTCTCGACATTTGGATCACCCAGCTTTAAATCGTCATAACCAAAGTTAAGATCCAGATCGATGACGATACTGGCCAGCTGATGATCCAGAGTAATACCATCGACATGTTCTTTAATATTCTGGCCAACTTTGCCTTTAATCTTGTCGACATTTTCTAAAATGCCGCCAATCGAACCGTATTCGTTCAGCAGTTTAGCCGCAGTTTTGGCACCGACACCGGGCACGCCCATGATGCCGTCTGAGGCATCGCCCATCAGGGTCAGATAATCAATAATCTGATTTGGCCAGACACCGAACTTTTCAAAAACCCCATCGACATCCAGCGGTTTTTCTTTAAAGCTGTCTTCCAGGGTGACTTTTTCGGTCACCAGTTGTGCCATATCTTTATCGCCGGTCGAGATCAGCACCTGATGTCCCATGGCTTCGGCACGTTTGGCCAATGTACCGATAATGTCATCGGCTTCGGCACCCGGCAAGGTATGCAGGGGAATGCCCAAGGCACGGATCAAGGCATGCAGATAAGGAATCTGTTCAGCTAATTCCGTTGGCATGCTCGGACGGTCACCTTTATAAATCGGTGAAAGCTCATGCCGGAAGGTGGGTTCTGGTGTATCGAAAATCACCGCCATATGGGTCGGTTGGGTCCGGCGCATCAGTTTTTGAATAGCAGAAATCGCACCACGAATTGCATTGGTATGTAAACCGGTTGACGTGGTTAATGGTGGCAGTGCGTGAAAGGCACGAAATAAAAAGTAGGAGCCATCGACCAAGACAAATGGTGGCATGTAATCAATTCCTTATTCAAAATACAGCGCTATTGTACGTGATTTTTACTACGCTCGCTGAGACGAGTCTGAGTTTACAGCTTAGCGAATATCGGCTGAAGATGAAATAAGCAGCACAAGCTGTTGTATGATGGAACGATTCAGAACAGAGAAATATAAGAATGGCTGCAGGACAGAATGAGTTACGTATGATCTGGTTGATTAGCCTGCTGATTGTCGGGGTCAGTGCCTGGTATCTGGATTATCAGATTGTGACTTATTTGTGTGGCGTAGGTTTTATCTTCAGCGTGATGCAATATGTCAGCGCGGTCGAGGCTCCGCTACAGCAACTGGCGGCACAGCAGCAAATGTCCTTGCAACACAATTCTAAAGTTCCATTATATATTTCCTCAATCACTGCCATTGTCGGCGGACTGGCTGAACTGGATTGGCTGATGGGAATCGGGATTACTGCCTGGGTGTTCTTTTTACTCCGGTGGCTGCAGCGTCTGGAAGGGCGTTTGATACAGTTGCAATCGCACGCTCATTCTGCGGATTCGCAGTCCTTGATACCGCCGGCCTGGTCTGATGCTGTACCTGTAACTTCTCAACAAGCTTCAAATTCTCAGTCTGCGCCTAATCTCATCGATCAAGTACAGCGCTGGATTTTTCAGGGTAATCCGGTATTAAAAGTCGCCATTGGTATTTTGGTAATCGGGATTATTTTACTGCTGCGTTTTGCTACCGAGCACTGGCAGCTGAGTCTGGCTGCAAAGTTGGGCCTGGTGGCATTGGCGAGTGGCTGTGTGACAGTACTGGGCTATTACCTGATGTACAAGAACCGCAGTTTTGCTCTGGCCTTGGAAGGCTTGGGCTTAGGAAGCCTGTTCCTGACTTTATTCTTTGCCTATTACAATCTGGTGATTCCAACGCTACCTGTAGCGGCTTTGCTATTCATCATTATTTTGGCAATAACACTGTATTTAAGCCTGAAACAGGAAAGTATCGAGCTGGCCTTGATGGCCTTGCTGATCGCTTATCTGGCGCCATTTACCTTGCCGGTCCGTGACGCTTCTGCTGTTGAACTGATCAGCTATTATCTGCTGATCAATATTGGGGTGGCCGTGCTGAGCAGTTTTCGCCCTTGGAAAGTTCTCAACCAGATTGCTTTTCTGGTTACGACGATTGTCGGCGGAATCTATAGCCTGATTCATGGTGATACCCATGAGCGTTATGCCATGACTGCACTGATTCTGGCGCATAGTGCGCTGTTTATCTGGTTGGGTTTCCGCTTTAGCCAGTTGCTGGCACGTCAGGATCTGTCAGGATTTCAGCTAAAACCGGTACTCGACTTGGCACTGATTTTTGCTGCCCCTATTACCGCTTATATCTTTTTGTATCTGATTCATTTTAATCAGCCAAATCAAAAACTCTGGCAAGCCGGATTAAGCCTGTTCTTTGCACTGGTCTTTGCCGCTTGCTGGACACTGCTGCGCCGAAAACAAACGATTCAGCTTATTTCACAAAGTTATCTCAGTCTGATGCTGATTTTTCTGGCGCTGGTACCACCGATCTTATTGACAGAGCAATGGAGTGTGGTCGGCTGGGCAGTGGAAGGGGTGCTGATTTATCTATGGGCCTTGGAAAAAAATATTCGGGTAGCGCATTATCTCAGCATGGGCTTATTGCTGATGGCCGGACTCAGCAGCCTGTATTATCTGGTCGAGATCAATCCAACGCCGCGCTTGATTTTCTGGATTCTGAGCCTGTGTTATGTCGCAGTCGTGGTCATCAGTCAGCTTAAAGAAAAATACCAAGAGCAATTGAATGTTCTGAGTGTCAGCTTTCTCAGTAGTTTAACTGTTGCGGCCAGTTTGATGCTCTTTGCCTTGCTGGAAGATGAATTTTCAAGTCAGCATGCCTATGTATTGAGTTTATTTAGCATTGTCCTGGGCTATATGCTATTGAATGAAATCATTCTGCGCAAACATCAGCAATGGTTCTGGTTGTTGCCGAAGTGGAGCGGCATTTCACCTTTGATGGTCATCGCCGTGATTCTGGTTTTGGATCGTAGTCAAAATGCGGTAATTGTTTGGAATAGTGCTCTGGAGCGTGGTTTTTTTGCTTTTTCGATGCTATTGCTGGCCATGCTGTGGCTCAGGCCGCTGGCTGGATTACAACTTTCCAAAGAGTGGATAAGTTTGGGTATTTTCTCCAGTTTGGCTTTGGCAAGCCTGTGTCTGATCCCGGGCATGCCTTATCTGAGCATGGCGATTTTACCTCTATTGTTGTGTTTGTGGTGTTATCGACAGGATTCGCAATCTGGCTGGCAGCAGCTTTGGCAAAGCAAGAGTTGTCTGTTACTGATGGGAGTCTGGCTGATATGTTCACAACTGTTCAGTCAACAGGTATTCCAGTATTACTGGCTGCCACTGCTTAATCCCTTTGATCTGGTCAGTATCGCCATGTTGGCCAGTTTTATCTGGATGCTGTTGCAACAGATTCAGGCTGGCCGTGATAAGGGCATGATGGCTGTGTTGATGGTGCTGAGTCTGCTCTGGCTTTCCAGTTATATCGTTCTACGAGCTTTACATGTGTACTTGCAGACGCCGTTTAATGAGTTGGCCTTATGGAGTAATGCCACGGTTCAGCTTAGCCTCACCATACTCTGGGTATTGCTGGCCTGGATCACCATGTGGACGGCGACCTTAAAAAATCTGAAACCAATGTGGATTCTGGGCGGCAGTATTTTGGTGATTGTGACCTTAAAACTGGTGCTGTTTGACCTGTCACATATTGGCACCCTGACCCGAGTGATTTCATTTTTACTGGCGGGTGGCGTGATGCTGCTGATAGCTTATATTGCACCGATGCCGGAGAAAACGGATTGATGGAATCCTCTTCCTAACCCTCTCCTTTAAAAAGGAGAGGGAGCATTCTTCGCTGATGCAGGTTTTGGTTTCGCTGTTACTCTCACCTAAAGTCAATTTATTTTAAATCCGGCTCTCTTTTGAGGGCTTTTTCATTGGCATATTGATCGATCTCTTCATTTTGCAAAGGGCGGGAAAGTGGATGATCGACAAAGCCCATTTTCGGTACCGGAATTTCAATCTGGTTGTCGACAAAGCCATTACGAATGCGTTCCTGCATTTCATCCCGAACCTTGAGGTAGTTTTCCTGCTGGCACCACACTGCAAATAGCAGTTCAATCGAGGATTCACGAAATGCGGTGACGGTCACTGCCGGTTTTGGATCGGCCAGAACCAGCGGGTATTTATTGGCAACATCCAGCAGTACTTCACGTACTTTAATAATATCTTCGTGGAAATTGATCGCCAGGGTAATCGGAATGCGCCGTATCGGAAATTTCGACAGGTTCTGCACCGGTGCCCGGATCAGCTGTTCATTCGGCAACCGCACATAGATATTATCCTGCGTGAGTAGCTTGACTGAAAGCAGGTCAATTGAAATTACTTCACCTTCAATGGTATGTCCACGAATCAAGGTGATTTGAATGGTATCACCGACTTCGAAAGAACCTTCACCAATCAGGAACAGACCGCTGATCAGGTTAGATGCCGAGGTTTGCGAAGCAAAACCCAGCGCGACGGTTAGAATCCCGGCAGCCCCAAGGAAGACGCTGAGTTTAAAACCGGCTTCTTTCAGGCTAGCCATCACAAATAGCAGGAAGATGAAATAGAAAATGCCGCGGCGCCAGACCAGTTTCTGATGGGCATTAAAACGTACCCCAATGGTACGAATAAAGGTATTGGAAATGAAGCGTGCGATCAGGAAACCAATAAAACACAACACCACCGCGACCAGTACTTCGGTCAAGCGATCGGTATTGATACTGGTAAATACTCCCTTCAGGCTGTTGGTGACTTCGGTCGGAATATTTGAACTTGGCATCAGACGCCCTTAGAAAAATGAATCAAACATATTAAATAAAGCCCCCGCAGGATCACGCGGTGGATGCAGATAGGCCACTTCGCCGGCATTTGGCGGTGTACGGTTTTCGACCCGAATCCGCGGTGGCCGATCTGAACTTTCATGCAGGACCCGGATTTGCGAAGTCCATAAACGGCCGGTACTTTCACTATAAAACAGTGGCAGGGCCGGGACCGGGACGTTCATCCGGTCAAAGCGCAATTGCTGGTTACTGGTATTGTGAAACTCGATCGGGGTTACGGCACGAAAAGCGCGTGGGTTGAGCTGTTTCAGTTCAGTTCTGCCATCGACTGCGGTGGCATAACAGATTTCGCCCGAGCGGTGATTCGGCCCAAACCAGGTATCCTTCGGCAAGATTACCGGCAGGTCAAAAATCGGTTCACGCTGGCCTTCGACAAAACCGGCAATCCATAAGGGCGTGCTGATATAAAGCGTACCGCGTTGTCCGGCTGGAATATAAATGGGATCGACCGGCTTGATCACCACCGACCGGTTGGCCAAACGTGGCATCAACTGCAATTTGTTCTGGGTGGATTTAAACATATAGCGTTCAATCTTGACCGGCGGTGGAAAGGCAAAATTCGGATCATCAATCTGATGCCATTGCTGCTCATAATCGTATTGCACCACAGGACGATAGTATTCCAGTCGCCACTCCTGAATGCCCCGGGTCAGACGAAACAGCAGAGAGCCAAACTGCCATGCTTTGGACTGATTAATTTCAAAATTCTGTTCTCCCCACCAGCGCATTTTCGCTGTATTCGGGCTTGATTCATCTTTATCTTGCGGCAATGTTGGCACCCTTTCTTGCTAAATCTTTGAAAACATACTTCACGCTGTCATATGCTTAGAGTACACTCAATTTAAATTTTTTCATCATTATTATAATCCGCGATGCAAGTACTTAAACAATTACAAATCCCATATAGCTTCGCCAAGCGCCATGGTGTGCTGTTGCGTTATGAGGGAAATCAGGCCTTTATTTTGCGTCGTGACAATACCTCGATGCTTGCATTGCAGGAAGCGCGCCGTCTGCTCGGTTATCCGGCGCATTTTCAACTGTGTAGCGAACAGGAATTTAACCAGTTGCTCAGCTCCAGTTTTGCCGGAGATAGCGGGGAATCCCAGCAGGTTGCTGCCGGTCTGGAAGATCATCCGGATTTACTCAGTCTGGCCGATTCTGTACCTGAAGCTGAAGACCTGATGGATCAGGAAGATGATGCGCCGATTGTGCGTCTGATCAATGCATTATTATCTGAAGCGATTCGTGTCGGGGCTTCCGATATTCATATTGAATCTTTTGAAAAAAAACTGTCAGTACGTTTGCGGGTCGATGGCCAGCTCCGTGAAATTGTCCAGCCACGCCGTGAACTGGCTCCGCTACTGGTTTCACGTATCAAGGTCATGGCCAAACTGGATATTGCAGAAAAGCGTATTCCACAAGATGGCCGTATTTCCCTGCGTCTGGCGGGGCGTGAAGTCGATGTCCGGGTATCCACCTTGCCATCTTCTTATGGCGAACGTGTGGTGATGCGTCTGCTGGACAAGCAGGCCGGCCGTTTGAACATGACCCACTTGGGTCTGATGAATAATGACTATGATCGGCTCAAGATCTTGGTACATCGTCCACACGGGATCATTCTGGTCACCGGGCCGACCGGTTCAGGTAAAACCACAACGTTATATGCAGCACTGTCTGACCTGAATGATGGTTCCAAAAATATTCTGACCGCTGAAGATCCGATTGAATACCAGCTCGAAGGGATCGGTCAGACGCAGGTCAATACCAAAGTGGATATGACCTTTGCGCGTGCCTTAAAAGCCATGCTGCGCCAGGACCCGGATGTGGTGATGGTCGGCGAGATTCGTGATCTGGAAACTGCAGAAATTGCGGTACAGGCATCATTGACGGGGCATCTGGTACTCTCAACCCTGCATACCAATACCGCGATTGGCGCAGTTACGCGTCTGAAAGATATGGGAATTGAACCTTTCCTGCTATCCAGTTCCCTGATTGGGGTAATTGCCCAGCGTCTGGTCAGAACGCTATGTCCACATTGCGCAACCTGGCATGAAGCAGATGCTTTCGAAACCAATCTGTTTGAAAACATTGAGCATCCGCAGGATTTAAGACTACCGCAACCGCAAGGCTGTGAACGTTGTGGCAATACCGGCTTTAGCGGACGTACTGCGATTTATGAAATTGTACCCGTCGATGATCACATGCGCCGTCTGGTTCATGGCAATGCGGCTGAATATGAAATAGAAAGTTATGCGCGGCAGCAGTCCGGTTCAATTCGGGATGATGGCCTGCGCAAGGTATTGGCGGGTAAAACCACCATTGAAGAAGTATTGCGAGTCACCAACGAAGCAGCAGAGTAATTGTCTAATCTGCTGCTTTTAAAGACTGATCGTCAGGATTTGTGGATATTTACCAGAGGCTGACGATTTTTTTCATCAGTTGTGCCCGAAAAGCTGCAGTTGGATTGCCCGGATTACGCTGAGTTTCATTTTCATAGAAGGTCTGCCAGGCCTGCGCCATGTCTAAAGTCACCCTATCCTGTTTCATTTTTTCGACATCGACTTTGTTGACACTTTGCAAACGCGCTTCAGCATCTTTGGGGCCAGCTCCCCAGCCAATAATTCCTTTGCCAAATTCTGGCAGAATCATATTGTCAGGTGTTGCAGGAATGGGGAGGCGTTCAATCCCGGCATTAATTACAGATTTTAGCTGCGGACGAATTTCTTCTGAAATTTGCAGTTCTGCAAAAGCGGCAGTGCTAATGCTGAGCAGCAAAGAACTAAAAATAAAGGATTTGAACATAAGACGCTTTAAGGTAAATTATTGCAAATAAGAATCATTATATATAAGTATTTGTTGTTTTACTTTTGTTTTGAAAATAGAACTGGCTTTTCAGGAAAAAGGAGGCGAGTCAAATTTGAAATTGATCATAAGAGTCCAGCTATCCTGAAACATATTCCAGAATAGCTGTCGAGGCAAAATTAAGTAATCACGTTTAAGTTCACATCAATATTATTGCGGGTCGCATTTGAATATGGACAAACAATATGTGCCGCATCAACCAGTTTTTGCGCCTCTGCCTGCTCCATGCCTTCCAGGTGGATATTTAAAGTCACTTCGATCCCAAACCCGGTTGGAATTGGACCGATTCCGACATCACCTTCAATATAGGCATCTTTACTGATATTCAGCTTGTCACGATTGGCGACAAACTTCATTGCACCCAAGAAACAGGCCGAATAACCTGCGGCAAAGAGCTGTTCAGGATTGGTTCCACCGCCAGGTCCTCCCATTTCTTTGGGTACGGCCAATTGTACATCTAAAATCTGGTCGTCAGAGGTGGCGCGGCCATCACGACCCCCTGTAGCTTTGGCATGTGCGGTATAGACGGCTTTTTCTAATGACATGAGCTTTATCCCTATTTATTTTTCATGAAGCTTCTATGCTCGGCGATTTTGCCTGAAGAATAAGCAGGGGTTTTGTTATTTTATGCAAGTAAATGACACGATTCAGGAAAGTTGCAAAAGTCTGCGGTGTTGCATTAAAGGCATGGACTCACGGATTTTTTCCTGCTCGGCTAAATCAAAGTCCACCGTAATCAGATGGGCACCTTCGGCATGGATCATATTGAGAAGCTGGCCACGACTGTTCGTTGCAGCTGCATGCCCCCAAGTCTGGCGTTTTGAACCATGCCAGCCTTGTTGAGCTGCGCCAAGTACGGAACACTGGCTATCCATGGCGCGGCTTTGCAGTAATAACTGCCAGTGCATTTCACCGGTGGTATAGGTAAAGGCAGAAGGCGCAGTAAGCAGGTTCGCACCTTTGGCACGCAAGCTTAAAGCTAGCTCTGGAAAACGCAGGTCATAACAGACCATCAGGCCGATATTGCCAAAAGGAGTCTTGGCTACGACCACATCTGTGCCGGGCTCAAAGAACTTGGATTCCTGATAACCACCGACCTCATCGCCAACTTGGACATCAAACAGGTGAATTTTGTCATAACGCGCTTCAGTTCGTTCCGGACTGATACACAGACTGACAGTACGTACCCGGCCATCTGTAATGATCGAACCATCCGGACGATAAGGGCAGGGTAATGTGCCAGCGACAATCCAGGTTTCATATTGATGGGCAAGCTGTTCGAGACGTTGCTGAATGGCTTCAAACTGCGCAGCAGTTTCGCGCTGTTTGCCTGCTGCGAAACAGACAAAATTTTCCGGAAAAACAATCAGCTCAGCACCATTGGCTTTACTTTGTTGGATTAAAGACTCAATCTCCACGAAATTGGCATCAATTTCATTTTGAGAATTCATTTGTACAACAGAAAGTAAAGTCATGTGGTCCTCTTATAAACGGGTTATACCTTTTGTTCGGAAATTTTATCTAAATTGTCTTGCTCTTTCTGTAGTTGTTTGACTAAAGGTTCAAACATGTTCTGATTGCTTTGATTCAGCTTCATCAGGGTTTTGTGTGCATCCAGAACAGTGTTGAGCATATTTTGATGAGTCACATGTTCTTCCATCAGCGCACGGGTACAGACATGGGGGTCGCCACAATAGTTCAGGATTACAAATACCTGACTCAGCCCCATGCTGTTGGCCAAAGTGGTGATGTCAGAATTGGTAGAAAGCATGACAGCCTGAATATTATGTACTTGCTTGAGTTTCAGTCCTAGTTTCGCTAAAACACCCAGTACGGTACTGTCAATAAAGCTGGTTTCGGTTAAGTCAACGATTGCGCCAACCACATTGTCTTGCTGTTCAATTCGGTTCAGTAATTTGTCTAGACTAATACAAGACTGGGCACGCACTTCGCCGATAAGCTTAAAAATATGCGTTCCATTCAGACTTGCATATTCAACATGACCTGTTGACATATAAATGCCATTTGCAGAGAAGGATATTAAATTATCCCATAGGGTCTAGGGATACTCAAGTGGCTGAAAGTGGTAATCAAATTAAGTGCTTATAAAGTCTGTAAATATACTGTTAATTCACTCTTATAAAACTTAAAAAGGCAATATCGTCGGCCACATGTTCCGGAGCCTGAAAAGACTGATTCTGCAAGTGGTGTAATAATTGCGAGAATTGTTCATTTAAGCCACCATCAAAGGGTTCCAGGGCACCATCTGAGCAGATAATAAAACGGGCATTGCGGCTTAGTACCCATTCATGTTCTTCAACCTGAATTTCTTCAGTCAGGCCTAAAGGAAAGCTACTGGTCGAAAAAATCTTGGGTTCCTGATTCGGTTCAAATATGATCGGCGGAGGATAATGTCCGGCACTGGACCATTTTAATACATGAGTTTCCAGGTTAAGAACCCCAGCAATCATGGTGATGTGCTTTTCAATATTTTCCTGCATCAGCATGCCGTTGAGCTTCTTGATCAGCTCACGCGGGGTTTTGGAACGACCATGAAAAGCCGCCATCCAGGAAGTCAATAAACTGCTGGTCACACCATGCCCAGAAACATCGGCCAAATAGAAAATGACCTCTTTATCGCTAATTTTCCAGTAATCATACCAATCTCCTGACAGATAGGCGGAAGGCTGAAAATAGGTTTCGACCTCATAATTGGTCAGTTCAATCGGGTTGGGTAACAGTCTTTTTTGTAATTCGGCTGCAGAAGGAAGGTCGCGACTATCCTGATTACGCTTATATTGCGCATCAATTTTTTGTAGCGCCAGATCTGGATTCTCAGGCAGCTGGTTCCAGATCCAGCCGGCCAGCGCCCCTTGTTCCCAAGCCTGAGCCAAAGCACTGCCTTCATTTTCTAGAGCCAGTACAATCGTGGGTAGATTCCACTTGAAAGTCAGATAGTCATGTACATCTGCAATCGCAATAATCGTAGAATCATACAGTTCATGATCATCCAGATAGATCATCTGAACATGCGGAAGCGCATCAAGTACCTGATCTAAATAAGGAATATCACGAGTCGGTTGAATGAAATACATAAAAAAGTGATTCGATCCCAGGATGGACTATAAGATGTACTATAACAAGTAAAGCATTGCTAGCGAACAGATTTCACTAGCAATGATACATGAAGTATGAACTTAAAGAGCTTTATCTGAAGATTCAATATCGTTTTCATTCAAAGGAACATCATCAGAAATATCGTCTTCGAAGTCATCTTCCAGGAAAAGGGTGTCTTGCTCTGTACCTTTCTTTTCAGCAATGGCGTAGTTGGTGCGTTGCAGATAAATATCGCGAATCTGGGCATAACGGTCACCGGTTAGTACCCCTTCAACATCGAGTATTTCAGAGCGGTTATCAATCGCACGCCAGAACTGATCGGTCCAGTAAAGCCCATCTTCATCTTCCAGAATATATTTTTGTGGACGTGTCTGGCTATCTACTGCGGTCCCA
Organism: Acinetobacter sp. KH_038; assembly: GCF_057839405.1. Lineage (NCBI taxonomy): Bacteria > Pseudomonadati > Pseudomonadota > Gammaproteobacteria > Moraxellales > Moraxellaceae > Acinetobacter > Acinetobacter sp. KH_038. The sequence goes on from NZ_CM174489.1 coordinate 581,394, forward strand.
ATCACACCACGTACCGAACTTGGGCCTAAAAATGGCAACATGATATAAGGACCAGAAGGCACGCCATAATAGCCTAAAGTGGTTGCAAATTTTTCATTTTCATAGTCTAAACCAAGACGACGTGCCGGATCGGCCAGACCTAAGGTGGTCAAGGTATTAATGGTAAAACGGCCCAGAGATTTTGCTGCACGGGCTGGACGGCCTTGAATCAGCTGATTGACCACATTCCAGGGTTCACCCAGATTACTACGAAAATTGGTATAACTGCCGCGGACGTCCTGCGGAACTTTTTCAACATACTGAACGGCTATAGGGCGCACCACAGTACGGTCAATTGCATCATTAAACTGATAAATCTTTCTATTTAAAGGTTGGAACGGATCTTTAACCTCTTCAGCCTGGGCCGCACTGGCATCAACGTTCAGTTGGGTCTGTAATTGCTGTGCTTTGGCCGATATCTTGGCTCTGAGAGGAGTTTTTGCAGATTCGTTTTCCGCCTCCGTGTTTATCTCTGCCAAGGCGGGTACGCTTGAGGCTAAAGAAAATAAGCATATAGATAAGTAAATAGAACGATGCATAAGGGAACCTGAGGCCTTTTCTGAGTAAGGAGCACTACTTATTAGTATAAAAATAATAAACGTTATATTCACGAATAAACATCATTTAAGCAAATTTGTATAAAAAATGAATGAAAATACACAAAAAGATTAAAAATTGTACATGCGAAATAATTTTATTGAAAAAGGTATTGCAACGCATCTGAAATGCTGTAGAATGCACATCCAACGGCGGTGATGTTGATTAAAACTTGTTGAGAAACAAGGATTTAGCTCAAAGGGTTTAAATCTGGAAGTCTTGAAGAAGTTTAAAAATAATCGACTGAACCTGTTGACTCTTTCGAAATAAAGAGTAATATAGCCGACCTAGCTTGCTGCTGACGAAGTAGCAAGAAGATCATTAAGAGATTATGAAGAACAACTTGTGTGGATTTTTACTGGTTGATCGATCGAAATTATTTTCATTGATTGATGGTAGAAATTACTCGAAGTTTATTTGAGAAATATTTGTCAGAAAATTGATGAGCCAAGATTGGTGCCCTTTAAAGGTACTACTGATTTTAAACTGAAGAGTTTGATCATGGCTCAGATTGAACGCTGGCGGCAGGCTTAACACATGCAAGTCGAGCGGATGAAAGTAGCTTGCTACTGGATTTAGCGGCGGACGGGTGAGTAATGCTTAGGAATCTGCCTATTAGTGGGGGACAACATCTCGAAAGGGATGCTAATACCGCATACGTCCTACGGGAGAAAGCAGGGGATCTTCGGACCTTGCGCTAATAGATGAGCCTAAGTCGGATTAGCTAGTTGGTGGGGTAAAGGCCTACCAAGGCGACGATCTGTAGCGGGTCTGAGAGGATGATCCGCCACACTGGGACTGAGACACGGCCCAGACTCCTACGGGAGGCAGCAGTGGGGAATATTGGACAATGGGGGGAACCCTGATCCAGCCATGCCGCGTGTGTGAAGAAGGCCTTTTGGTTGTAAAGCACTTTAAGCGAGGAGGAGGAGCTCTTGGTTAATACCCAAGATGCTTGGACGTTACTCGCAGAATAAGCACCGGCTAACTCTGTGCCAGCAGCCGCGGTAATACAGAGGGTGCAAGCGTTAATCGGATTTACTGGGCGTAAAGCGCGCGTAGGTGGCCAATTAAGTCAAATGTGAAATCCCCGAGCTTAACTTGGGAATTGCATTCGATACTGGTTGGCTAGAGTATGGGAGAGGATGGTAGAATTCCAGGTGTAGCGGTGAAATGCGTAGAGATCTGGAGGAATACCGATGGCGAAGGCAGCCATCTGGCCTAATACTGACACTGAGGTGCGAAAGCATGGGGAGCAAACAGGATTAGATACCCTGGTAGTCCATGCCGTAAACGATGTCTACTAGCCGTTGGGGCCTTTGAGGCTTTAGTGGCGCAGCTAACGCGATAAGTAGACCGCCTGGGGAGTACGGTCGCAAGACTAAAACTCAAATGAATTGACGGGGGCCCGCACAAGCGGTGGAGCATGTGGTTTAATTCGATGCAACGCGAAGAACCTTACCTGGTCTTGACATAGTAAGAACTTTCCAGAGATGGATTGGTGCCTTCGGGAACTTACATACAGGTGCTGCATGGCTGTCGTCAGCTCGTGTCGTGAGATGTTGGGTTAAGTCCCGCAACGAGCGCAACCCTTTTCCTTATTTGCCAGCGGGTTAAGCCGGGAACTTTAAGGATACTGCCAGTGACAAACTGGAGGAAGGCGGGGACGACGTCAAGTCATCATGGCCCTTACGACCAGGGCTACACACGTGCTACAATGGTCGGTACAAAGGGTTGCTACCTAGCGATAGGATGCTAATCTCAAAAAGCCGATCGTAGTCCGGATTGGAGTCTGCAACTCGACTCCATGAAGTCGGAATCGCTAGTAATCGCGGATCAGAATGCCGCGGTGAATACGTTCCCGGGCCTTGTACACACCGCCCGTCACACCATGGGAGTTTGTTGCACCAGAAGTAGGTAGTCTAACCGCAAGGAGGACGCTTACCACGGTGTGGCAGATGACTGGGGTGAAGTCGTAACAAGGTAGCCGTAGGGGAACCTGCGGCTGGATCACCTCCTTAACGAAAGATTGACGATTGGTAAGAATCCACAACAAGTTGTTCTTCATACGATGTATCTGAGGGTCTGTAGCTCAGTTGGTTAGAGCACACGCTTGATAAGCGTGGGGTCACAAGTTCAAGTCTTGTCAGACCCACCACTCTGCAAACTTACAGAAATCAGAAACATTGACTTATTGATAAGCTGGGGACTTAGCTTAGTTGGTAGAGCGCCTGCTTTGCACGCAGGAGGTCAGGAGTTCGACTCTCCTAGTCTCCACCATCATTTAAGACTAAGTTGCTAGATTATAGAATTTAGTAAGTTTAAGCTTATTAACTTCTGTGATTTATCACAGCGTCTAGACCTGACGAAGGCTAGATCAATCATTAACAGAATATATTTGAGTTGAAATAAATTGTTTAAGGCTCAGAACTAAATTGATATTTAAGTATGACACGCAAGTGACATAGTTGAATGGAGATGAAGAACTGAGAAACTAGCGATTAACTGAATCAAGCGTTTTGGTATATGAATCTAATTGAAGCTGTACAGTGATTAAGTTCACGAGACACTAAACTGAATGTTGGTTGATCTACTTGTAGGATCAAGCGACTGTTTGGGGTTGTATAGTCAAGTAATTAAGTGCATGTGGTGGATGCCTTGGCAGTCAGAGGCGATGAAAGACGTGATAGCCTGCGAAAAGCTCCGGGGAGGCGGCAAATATCCTGTGATCCGGAGATGTCTGAATGGGGAAACCCACTTACCATAAGGTAGGTATTGCAACATGAATACATAGTGTTGCAAGGCGAACGAGGGGAAGTGAAACATCTCAGTACCCTTAGGAAAAGAAATCAATTGAGATTCCCTCAGTAGCGGCGAGCGAAAGGGGAAGAGCCCATTAAGTCATATAAGTTCTAGTGGAACGCTCTGGGAAGTGCGACCGTAGACGGTGATAGTCCTGTACACGAAAGGGCTTATATGATGATGTCGAGTAGGGCGAGGCACGTGAAACCTTGTCTGAATATGGGGGGACCATCCTCCAAGGCTAAATACTCCTGACTGACCGATAGTGAACCAGTACCGTGAGGGAAAGGCGAAAAGAACCCCTGTGAGGGGAGTGAAATAGATCCTGAAACCGCATGCATACAAGCAGTGGGAGCCGGCATTGTGTCCGGTGACTGCGTACCTTTTGTATAATGGGTCAGCGACTTATATTCAGTAGCGAGGTTAACCGAATAGGGGAGCCGTAGGGAAACCGAGTCTTAATAGGGCGTTTAGTTGCTGGGTATAGACCCGAAACCAGGTGATCTATCCATGAGCAGGTTGAAGGTTGGGTAACACTAACTGGAGGACCGAACCCACTGTCGTTGAAAAGCCAGGGGATGACTTGTGGATAGGGGTGAAAGGCTAATCAAACTTGGTGATAGCTGGTTCTCCCCGAAAGCTATTTAGGTAGCGCCTCGGACGAATACCATTGGGGGTAGAGCACTGTTTCGGCTAGGGGGTCATCCCGACTTACCAAACCGATGCAAACTCCGAATACCAATGAGTACTATCCGGGAGACAGACTGCGGGTGCTAACGTCCGTAGTCAAGAGGAAAACAATCCAGACCGCCAGCTAAGGCCCCAAAATTATAGTTAAGTGGGAAACGATGTGGGAAGGCATAGACAGCTAGGAGGTTGGCTTAGAAGCAGCCACCCTTTAAAGAAAGCGTAATAGCTCACTAGTCGAGTCGGCCTGCGCGGAAGATGTAACGGGGCTAAAACTATATGCCGAAGCTGCGGATGCATAATTTATTATGCGTGGTAGGGGAGCGTTCTGTAAGCCGATGAAGGTGGATTGAGAAGTCTGCTGGAGGTATCAGAAGTGCGAATGCTGACGTGAGTAACGACAAAGCGAGTGAAAAACTCGCTCGCTGAAAGACCAAGGGTTCCAGTCCAACGTTAATCGGGGCTGGGTGAGTCGACCCCTAAGGCGAGGCCGAGAGGCGTAGTCGATGGGAAATTGGTTAATATTCCAATACTTCTGTGTAATGCGATGAGAGGACGGAGAAGGTTAAGTCAGCCTGGCGTTGGTTGTCCAGGTGGAAGGTTGTAGGCATGCATCTTAGGCAAATCCGGGGTGCTCTATGCTGAGAACTGATAGCAAGCTGTACTTGTACAGTGAAGTGGCTGATACCATGCTTCCAGGAAAAGTCTCTAAGCTTCAGTTACACAGGAATCGTACCCGAAACCGACACAGGTGGTCAGGTCGAGTAGACCAAAGCGCTTGAGAGAACTCTGCTGAAGGAACTAGGCAAAATGGTACCGTAACTTCGGGAGAAGGTACGCTGCTTTTGGTGATGGAACTTGCTTCCTGAGCTGAGAGCAGCCACAGAAACCAGGCCCCTGCAACTGTTTATTAAAAACATAGCACTCTGCAAACACGAAAGTGGACGTATAGGGTGTGATGCCTGCCCGGTGCTGGAAGGTTAATTGATGGGGTTAGCGTAAGCGAAGCTCTTGATCGAAGCCCCAGTAAACGGCGGCCGTAACTATAACGGTCCTAAGGTAGCGAAATTCCTTGTCGGGTAAGTTCCGACCTGCACGAATGGCATAATGATGGGGGCGCTGTCTCCAGCAGAGACTCAGTGAAATCGAATTCGCCGTGAAGATGCGGTGTACCCGCGGCTAGACGGAAAGACCCCGTGAACCTTTACTGCAGCTTGACATTGAACTTTGATCTTACTTGTGTAGGATAGGTGGGAGGCTTTGAAACCAGGACGCTAGTTCTGGTGGAGCCAATCTTGAAATACCACCCTGGTAATATTGAGGTTCTAACTCTGCTCCATAATCTGGAGCGAGGACCATGTCTGGTGGGTAGTTTGACTGGGGCGGTCTCCTCCTAAAGAGTAACGGAGGAGTACGAAGGTGCGCTCAGCGTGGTCGGAAATCACGCGTAGAGTATAAAGGCAAAAGCGCGCTTAACTGCGAGACCCACAAGTCGAGCAGGTACGAAAGTAGGTCTTAGTGATCCGGTGGTTCTGTATGGAAGGGCCATCGCTCAACGGATAAAAGGTACTCTGGGGATAACAGGCTGATACCGCCCAAGAGTTCATATCGACGGCGGTGTTTGGCACCTCGATGTCGGCTCATCTCATCCTGGGGCTGAAGCAGGTCCCAAGGGTATGGCTGTTCGCCATTTAAAGAGGTACGCGAGCTGGGTTTAGAACGTCGTGAGACAGTTCGGTCCCTATCTACCGTGGGCGTTGGAAATTTGAGAGGATCTGCTCCTAGTACGAGAGGACCAGAGTGGACGAACCTCTGGTGTACCGGTTGTGACGCCAGTCGCATCGCCGGGTAGCTATGTTCGGAAGGGATAACCGCTGAAAGCATCTAAGCGGGAAGCCTACCTCAAGATAAGATTTCCCTAGGACTTTATGTCCTCTAAAGAGCCGTTGAAGACTACGACGTTGATAGGTTGGATGTGGAAGTGCAGTGATGCATGAAGCTGACCAATACTAATTGCTCGTGAGGCTTGACTATACAACACCCAAACAGTTGTTGTATAAAGCATCAATTGATTCGATATTCAGCAAAACGACTTGATTCAGTATCTCGTTAGTAAGACAATGTTCAACTCAGATGTACCTGTTAATAACTCATTTGGAAAAAGCATTGGCATACACTGAAAAGTGACTAGATAAGACCAAAGCAAGTATCCATAAACAGTTGTGCTGGCGACAATAGCAAGAGTGAACCACCTGATCCCTTCCCGAACTCAGAAGTGAAACCTCTTAGCGCTGATGGTAGTGTGGGGTTACCCATGTGAGAGTAAGTCATCGCCAGCTCATTATTCGAAACACCCCCTGCATCAGCAGGGGGTGTTTTTTTATGGGGATAAAATAAGAGGGAAAAAGAAAAAGAGCGGAAATTAAAATTATCCTTTTTTTGATTAGGATAGAATTTTCATAAAACAATAATTGAGATAGCCTTAGATATGACTTTAAGCGATGTGCAATGTCGATCTGTACAGGTCTTTTCCATAGCTCTTGGTACAGCTCTCTTGCGTGTTACTGGCATGATTTAGATCTTAGATAGAGGAGTGAGCGAAGACTTGCTTTGGATCAGAGAAAATAGCCTAAAAATTCAGTTCATAAATCTGTAAAAATAAAAAGACCAGCATAGTGCTGGTCTTTTTATGGCAGATCATTTAAGCAAAAACACGCATGACGGCTGCGATTAATACCCATAGAATCGCAATGGCGACGATTGGTTCAGCAATCTTAGCCCATGTTGGGGTGCTGACAAGAACGACTTCTTCAGCATCGGGATGCTGGTGATTCTGGCTGACCATCTGATTAAACTCCTTCATTGATGCTTCTAATGATAGCTCTTCTTGCAGCATTGGTTTAGAGCCTTTGAGTTCTGTTAGGTTGTTTGTTGTCCAAACCCAATCATCTGCTTGACCGGATAAATGTTCAATCTGGCCGGTAAGCAATTCCTGAATACTGTTGAGATTATGATTGCCGGTATCATGCAGCTGTTTTAATTCTGTGAGCTGTAAATGGAAAATTTCCGAAGTGCTTTGCTCCAGTTGCGTTCGATCCAGAGCTGACTGGTTTTCTGAATGGGTGGCCAGGTGACGCACCACTTCCAGTATATATAACTCGTCAGGGTGGTTAATTTCGTTATAAATTTTTTGTGGGTTATTGCGCCACTCTGTAATCAGTTTGCCTAAGGTTAAGGCATTAATTTCAGATATATATTTTCGTCTTTCTTCTTTCGTATGGTCTTTTAGAAGCTCAGGCTTTTGAGTTTCTATCTGTTCAACAAAATATTGTACTAAATCAAAAGCCATTCACTTGCTCCATTATTTTTAATCTAATAACCTTAAAGTTGGTTTTTTCTTTGGCTGTTCAGGTTTTTCTTCAGTGCTTAATTTTAAAGCATCTGCACCAGTTTGTGTATGCTCATATTCACTTGGATCAAAGAATAAACCTTGACCATTTTCACGTGCGTAAATACCAAGCACGGCTGCCATAGGGACATAGATGTCACGAGAGACTCCGCCAAAGCGGGCAGAGAAGCTAATCGCATCATTGCTCATATGCAGCGCATGTACCGCATGAGGCACAATATTCAGGACAATCTGCCCATCTTTAATAAACTGCTCAGGAACCATGGTATTTGGACGTGTTGCATCGACCAGCAAGTAGGGTGTCATATTGTTATCGCAAACCCACTCATAGATTGCGCGTGCCATATAGGGACGAGTCGGGCTAAGGTTGAATTCTTGTTCGGACATGATGTTTCTCTACGGGTTCTTGATTTGTACTGAATAACGGTTTTTTTCCTGCAATGTCATGGATTTTACAAAGGCAGGACGACTGAAAACTCGCTGGCAATATAAATAAAACGGGCGGCATTGCTGCTTAGGTAATTCTATGCCCATCTGCTTCAGGCGGATAAAGATCGGCGCCAACATACAGTCCAGGATACTGAATTGTTCCGACATAAAATAGGGAAAATGCTGGAATAAGGGCATCAGTGAAATCAGGATATCTTGTAACTGTTTCTGTGCCTGGCTTCTGGCTTTCTTGTCCAGGGTATCTGGGTGGCGTAACATAAGATCGGCCAGTTTGAGCCAGTCATTTTCAAAGCGCCAGATGTATTGACGTTGTTCTGCGCGTGGCATCGGTGCATCGGCATACAGTTTGTTCTGACGATAACGGTCATCTACATATTCAGAAATAATCGAAGTATTAAATAATTTGAGTTCATTTTCGATCAGCATCGGCAGTTGATTATAAGGGTTGAGACTGGCCAGATCCTCATCATCTGCATCTACCAGAATCAGGTTATATTTTATTTGCTTCTCGGCAAGCACATAGCGAATCCAATGGGAACGGAAGTCATCGGCATGACTATATAAGGTAATTCCTTGAAGAGGCGCGCTTTCGACTGACATAAATCCTGATGAAGTTCCAATGAATAGACTAGGATACTAAAATTCAACCTAAAAAGCACGAAGCATAAAGGACGAATCCGGCCAAGCCGCGGTAGATTAGAAGAAAAATAACCGGAGAAAAGAGCATGCTTATTAAACTGCTGATCGTCTTGCTATTTATATTGATTGGTGTGGCAAATTATTATCTGAGCAAGTCGTTCTGGTGTCACGAAGGCGTGTGGGGCAAGGATGTACATGAACAATAACAGTAACAATATCCTTCAATACTGAAAATTAACACTTATAAAAAAAGCCTTGGAATAATCCAAGGCTTTTTTGTCCGGTTCGGTAAACGAATTAACGTTTAGAGAACTGAGGACGTTTACGAGCTTTACGTAAACCAAGTTTCTTACGTTCAACTTCACGAGCATCACGAGTAACGAAACCAGCTTGACGAAGAGCAGGTTTTAAAGTTTCGTCAGAAGCGATCAATGCACGAGTAATACCGTGACGGATTGCGCCTGCTTGACCACCGATACCACCACCAGCAACAGTGATGTAAAGGTCATATTTCTCAGTTGCTTCAAGCAGCTCAAGAGGTTGGTTAACAACCATACGAGCAGTTTCACGACCGAAATACTGTTCAAGAGTACGGTTGTTAATTACGAGTTTACCAGTACCAGCTGATAGGAAAACACGTGCAGTTGCGGTCTTACGGCGACCTGTACCATAATTAGTAGCCATGTGCTGTTATCCCTTAGATGTCCAAAACTTGTGGCTGTTGAGCAGCGTGTGGATGCTCAGTACCTGCATACACTTTCATTTTCTTGATCATTGCATAACCAAGAGGACCTTTAGGTAACATACCTTTAACAGCTTTTTCTAGAACTGCTTCTGGTTTGTGAGCGATTAACTTTTCAAAGTTAGTCTCACGGATACCACCAGGGAAACCAGTGTGGCGATAGTATTTCTTATCTTGTGACTTTTTACCAGTCACAGTGATTTCTTCAGCATTGATTACAACGATGTAGTCGCCAGTGTCAACGTGAGGAGTATAAGAAGTTTTGTGCTTACCGCGTAAACGACGAGCGATTTCAGTCGCAAGGCGACCTAAAGTTTTGCCAGAAGCATCAACAACGTACCAGTCGTGTTGAACCTCAGCTGGCTTAGCGCTGAGAGTTTTCATTAAACCACTACCTATTATAGTTGGTTTGGACTATGGAATCTGTCCAAACTAAAGGAGACGCGATTCTAAACGAATACGTGAAGAATCACAAATGAAAATTAAAATTTCAAGCGCTGTATTTTATCTAAGCTGCTGCAATAAAGAAAGGGACAACCCGCAATCTGATTGAAAAATCCCCATTATATTTGTAACTATAATTGTGGCTGTATCAAAATATTGATTTATAAGGACACTTTGCAATGATCGCTGCAGCGTATAGATGATCGGGTTATAATATTTTTTAGCTTTGCCAAATTGAGAAGATGATGCTGCCTTTATATGTCACCAGTGGGGAACCTGCCGGAATTGGTCCTGATATTTGCCTGAGCCTGGCAGATCGTATTGATGAGCGCCCGATTGTGGTTTTGGCTGATAAGGAGATGCTGCAGCAACGTGCTCAGATACTCAAATTAGCGGTTGAACTGATTGACTATACAGGACAGGATACTTCTTCAGACAAAGGTCAGCTTTTTGTAGAACACGTGCCTTTACAGCAGTCTATTATTTTAGGTCAGCTTAATCCGCAAAATGCAGCCTATGTTTTAGAGCAACTGCGTCGCTCTGCTGATTATGCCATGTCGGGTAAAAGTGTTGGCGTGGCGACTGCACCAGTGCAAAAATCCGTCATTAATGAAGCCGGCATCCATTTTAGTGGTCATACCGAGTACTACCAGGAATTTGCCGGTGTAGCGCGGGTGGTGATGATGCTGGCCACCAGGACTTTACGTGTCGCTTTGGCAACCACGCATCTTCCGTTACGGGCAGTTGCCGATGCGATTACTGCTGAACGTTTACATCAGGTAATTGATATTCTGATTCACGACCTGAAATCCAAATTCAAGATTGTGCATCCTCATATTCTGGTCTGTGGTTTAAATCCGCATGCCGGTGAGGGCGGTTATTTGGGCATGGAAGAGATTGAGGTAATCAATCCGGTACTGGAAAGTTATCGTGCTCAAGGCATCAACATGAGTTTAAGTTTACCTGCCGATACTTTATTTACTCCGGAAAACCTAAAAGATGCCGATGCAGTTTTGGCGATGTATCACGATCAGGGTTTACCTGTGTTAAAATCACAGGGCTTTGGTGAAGCCATCAATATTACTTTGGGCTTACCTTTTATTCGAACTTCTGTTGATCATGGCACAGCACTCTCCCTTGCGGGTACCGGACTTGCGAAAAGTTCCAGCCTGCACGTTGCTGTCGATTTAGCCCTTGATCTGGCGCGCCACTGATTATTGTTCATCACTCACGTTGGAAATGTTTTTATGTATCAAATTAATGCCTTAAACCCAAAAGAAGAAGGGCATCAGGCTCGAAAACGATTTGGTCAAAACTTCTTACATGACCAACGTGTCATTGCCAAAATTGTACGCTCAGTCAACCCGCGTCCAGGCCAGAACATTCTGGAAATTGGCCCGGGTCTGGCTGCATTGACCTCGCCTTTAATCGGTGAATGTGATGCTTTAACCGTGCTGGAACTGGATCGTGACCTGGCAGCAGGCTTACCCGGTCGTGTACCGCATCCTGAACGTTTAACCATTATTGAGGCGGATGCGTTGAGATATGATTATTCTCAATTGTTTCAGGAAGATCGCCCATTACGTGTCGTGGGTAATTTGCCATACAATATTTCGACGCCACTGTTATTTCATCTTTTGGAATTTGGTGACAAAGTGCAGGACATGCACTTCATGTTGCAAAAAGAAGTGGTCGATCGCATTACTGCATCACCAAACACCAAAGAATATGGCCGTTTGTCAGTCATGATCCAGTATTTCTGCAAGCCGACTTTCCTGTTTGAAGTACCGCCCGGTTCTTTCAATCCGCCACCGAAAGTCACTTCAGCCGTCTTTCGTTTAGAGCCTTATGCGACCAAGCCGATTGTAGCCAAAAATGAAAAAGCTCTGGCACGTCTGGTATCGCATGTCTTTACCCAGCGTCGTAAAACCCTGCGTAACAGCTTGAAAGGTATGCTGGTGGAAGATGGTTTTGAAAATGCAGGGGTCGATCCAATGGCGCGTCCTGAAACATTGACACTTGAACAGTTTGTAGCACTTTCAGATCAAATGGTGGCTTAAATAACGATGAACCGCATTGCTCGATATAATTATGTAATTGGTGATGTTCAAGGCTGTTTTGAGGCCTTGAAAGCGTTGCTTAAAGAAATCAAGTTTGATGCAGATCAGGATTTTATCTGGTTCGCTGGAGATTTGGTGGCACGTGGTGAAAACTCGCTTGGTGCACTGCGGTTTATCAAAAAACTGGCCGAACAGGGATCGGCTGCGACTGTACTGGGCAATCATGATTTGACCTTGCTGGCTTATGCCCGCGGCATCAAGACAGTGAAAGAAAAAGACAATGTCCGTGATGTGATTGATGCCATTGACAGTGACGACCTGATTGACTGGTTGCGTAAACAGCCATTATGTTTATTTCCAAATGAACAGACTATTCTGACACATGCAGGGATTCCAAATATCTGGAATGCAGCAAAAACTGCACAACTGGCACAAGAAGTTGAAGCCATAATATCTAACGCGGATTTTGATGTGCTAGATGATTTCCTCAAGGAGATGTTTGGCAAACAACCAGCACTTTGGTCAGATCAGTTACAGGGTCATGAGCGTATGCGCTGCATTGTGAATTATCTGACCCGGATGCGTCTTACTGATGCTGAAGGGCGTCTGGAATACAGCTTTAAAGAGGCACTGGATGATCCGATGCCAGAAGGTTTTAAACCCTGGTTCGAGTTTGAGTCACAAGCCGCACAAACCCATCAGATCCTGTTTGGTCATTGGGCCGCTTTAAATGGCAAAACCATTTCTGACCGAATTCAAAATGTCGATGGTGGCTGTGTCTGGGGCAATCAACTGATGGCATTTCGCCTGGAAGATCAACAGATGTTCGCGGTTGATAATCCGGTGATCTAAGTGTATCCAATAAAAAGCCACGTGATCACGTGGCTTTTTTAATTCTTATATTCTTGATTAGTCTGCACGAATCCAGGTCTGGTTACGGCCCAGAACTGAAACGCCTAAACTTGCGCGCAAAGTTAAACGTTTACCAGTATTGTTCAAACGCACTTTTGCATCATAAATTTTGCCTGCCAGAGGATCAATCACTTTGCCTTTTTCATAGTGGTTACTGCCTTCGACCTGTTTTAAGCCCTTGATAATGGTCATCCCTAAAATAGGCTGGTTGGTATAAGGGGCAGGGCAGTTATTACATTTTTCGCGTGGTGTATAACCTGGACGAGGGGTAATTTTTACAATTTTAGCAGAGTAAGTATTGTTCGGCTCCTGGCTAATCGAGATGATCGCTTTCGCAGCTCCGGTTTTATCATCAATTTGTTGCCAGGTTCCGGTAATATCTTGAGCACAAAGGCTCATCGTAAATCCTGTGGTCAATGCGGCAAGTAATATTTTTCTTAACATAGAGAATCATTCCAGAGAGTGTTTTGTCATCGCGTTCTCATGTTAGGAATTATGATTAAATAGTCAATAAATATCTGAATACTATAGAGTTAATGCACTAAAAAAAGCTGCCGGGTTGGCAGCTTTTCTAAATATTGAGAATTGGGTACTAGTCCTGACGGATCCAGGTCTGGCTGCGGCCTAAAGCAGATACACCGACATAACCACGCAAGGTTAAACGTTTACCATTGGCATTCAGACGCACCCGGGCATCGTAGATTTTACCTGCTAGCGGATCTATGACGCGGCCTTTTTCATAGTTATTGGTGCCTTCTACATGTTGTAAACCTGTCAATACATCCATGCCCAGAATAGGCTGGTTGGTATAAGGAGCAGGACATTTATTACAGGTCTTTTGCGGGGTATAGCCTGGACGCGGAGTGACTTTGATAATTTTTCCTGCAAAAGTCCCATTATCATTTTGGCGAATTTCAATAATTGCTTTTGGTGAGCCAGTTTTGTCATCAATTTGCTGCCAGATCCCGGTTAAATCTTGTGCATAGGCAGTGCCTGCCATCATGGCCGCGATGAACATGAATCCCAGTTTAGAGTGTTTCATTATATTTATCCTATTTTATAGATGAAATAAAATATCCCCAACACAAAAGTGCCGCTTTATTAATCCTGGCGAATCCAGGTTTGTGTACGACCGATGGCAGATATCCCGACATATCCACGTAAAGTCAGTCGTTTCCCATTGGCAGAAATCCGCCCTTTCAAGTCATAAATTTTGCCGGTTAACGGATCAAGCACCCGGCCATGCGCATAGTTATTATTGTTGATAAATTTCAGACCTTTAATAACCTCTAAGCCCAAAATCGGTTTGTCTGTATAAGGGGGTGGACATTTGATGCATTTTTCCCGTGGCGTATAGCCGGGACGCGGTGTGACTTTGCTAATGATGCCGGTATAGGAGCCGTCTGCCTGAGTTTTCATTTCAATCAAGGCTTTCGGTGAGCCGGTTTTGTCATCGATCTGTTGCCATAAACCAGATAGATCCTGGGCAAATGTCATGCAGCAAGTGAATAAAGACGCTGTGAATACACCTAGAATTGCTATTTTTTGCATAATATATCCTTATTTTTTTATAAACGTTCACTTGATTCCATCTGGTGCACGCCGATGCAAACTATATTAATACACTTTTACAACTGATATTACATGAAAAGAGCATATGTTTAATATTCATACAACTTAATGTATAAAAATGCAAGCTTCTATCCACCAAAGCATAAGCCAGTCACATTCTTTTAAATAAAGCAGGCATTAATCTTGCTTAATCCAGGTCTGGCTGCGGCCCAGTGCTGAAACGCCTACATAGCCACGCAGGGTCAGACGTTTACCATTACTGCTTAATTTTGCCTTGGTGTTATAAATATTGCCCGATAATGGATCCAGCAGCTTGCCTTGGGCAAAACTGTTGTTGCCGACATGCTTCAAACCGGTCAGGACATCCAGGCCAAGAATCGGTTTATTGGTATAAGGTGTAGGACAGGACACACAATTTTCTTTCGGGGTATAACCCGGGCGCGGCGTGATTTTAGTAATTTTAGCTGCATAGGTGTCTGTTGCTGTCTCGCGAATTTCCAGGAATGCTTTAGGCGAACCGGTTTTGTCGTCGATATTTCTCCAGGTTCCCGAAAGGTCCGAAGCCAAGGCCAGATGGCTGAAAGAGGTTAAAAGTAAAACCGAAAATAAGTGAACCTTTTTCATGGATCTGTTCCTTGAATGAAATTGTTTTCTAGCTGTATATTAAGAACGATTACATCACAAAACAAATGATTAAAATGATTCACTAGTCACATTTTTTGCAAATAAAGTATGAACGTCGGCAACCAGATGGCAGTGAACACCGCATTGACAGCCATGCCGAAAGCAGCATAACGTCCTGCAACGCTCCCTCTTTGCCAGGCCTGGGCGGTACCAATGGCATGTGCTGCCAGTCCCAAGGCCAGTCCGGAAGCGCGTTCATCATTAATATGTCGCAGGATAAATGGCGAAAAGGCTGCGCCAATCACTCCGGAAAGAATCACAATCAGAATCACCATACTGATCGGAGCATCCAGCAAGGTGGCTATATTAATTGCAATAGGTGTGGTAACTGCCCGAGTGGCGAAAGCCATAATATCTGCGGAAGACATATGCAGCAGATAAGCCAGTCCCATCGGCAGGGCGACGGCACTGATGCTGGCAAAGACCAAAATCCCGATAATGGCTTTCAGTGGCAAATCGTCATAGCGCATCGCCGCCAGCGGAATGGCCAGTGCCACGGTCACATAGCCGAGTAAATGGTTGAAGAGCGGATTAACCTGCGCCATGTAATTTTCATAGGGAATGCCGAGCACAAATAAAATCACCAGCACCAAGAACATGCTAAATACGATGACAGGGATTTGCGGGATGATCCGGTTACAGGGTTTGGCAATCAGATAGGCCAGCAGCGTGACCGCAAAGCCATATAAAATGGATAACATGGGGTCTCCTATAACCAGCGCTTGGCCATTTTGGCATAAACCCATAAAGGGATCAGGGTGCTGAAAAACATGATGAATAAAAAGGCGGGGATTTTCTGGCCCATATGCACCAGCATCATCAAGGCACCGGCACTGACAGGCAGGAACGCAAAGGCACTTTCCTTCATGAGCTTGTTATTGGTATCGACCAGGCGAGCAGGAAGCTTGCCAAAATAGCGCCAGGTAAAAAGGGCAATCAACAAGCTGAGCAATCCCACCAGATTGCCCAGCTCAGGATGATCCAGCTGGGTCATGAGCCAAACGGAGGCTTCCCGAAATACAATGATGAGTAACAGGGTGCCGATCCATGCTGGCCAGTCTATTCGTTTTATCCAGTTCATTCGTATGATCAATTAATAAGTTTACTTATCAAGTTTTACTCGATCTTTGTCCGGATTTCAAACGCTTCCAGTGGACGCTGAAATTGCTGTGCCTGTTTTCCCAGGATTTCATCTAAGGGTAAATGCGCCTGTTTAATTAACTGTTCCAGTTTTTGTGGTGCAATCCGTATATGCAAATGCAGCTGACCTTCATCATCATAATGTTCTGACTGGATCACATTCAAACTATAAAGCTGGTTGCGCAGCTTGCCATAGGCCGGTTTTAGCGTCAGTTCAAAGGATTGCAGTTGTCCCATCAGGGCTTCATGTACTGCTTTACGCAGCAGGTCGATCCCTTCGCCACTATGTGCTGAAACATAGACACGTTCTGGCTCACCCGGACGTCGATAAATAATTTTGGCCTCGTCACCGCTACAGTCAATTTTATTGTAAACCTGCAGGATCGGAACATCGGCACCAATTTCTTTCAGGACTTTTTCAACCGCTTCAATTTGTTCCAGCATTTCTGGACTACTTGAATCGATGACATGCAGCAACAAGGTCGCTTCTACAGTTTCTTCCAGGGTCGCCTTAAAGGATTCGACCAGAGAGTGGGAAAGATTACGGACAAAACCCACCGTATCTGCCAGTACCAGATTGCCGATGCCATCCCATTCCAGACGTCGTAATGTGGGGTCTAGGGTGGCAAACAGCTGATCGGCTGCATAGACATCGCTATTGGCCAGTAAATTAAACAGGGTTGACTTGCCGGCATTGGTATAACCGACCAAGGACACCGTCGGGACAGCCGCTTTTTGCCGGGCCACACGTCCTTGCATCCGGGTCTGACGGACTTTATCAATACGTGCCTTGAGTTGTCCCATGCGGATACGCAGCAAGCGGCGATCTGTTTCCAGCAGGGTTTCACCCGGGCCACGCAAGCCGATGCCGCCTTTTTGGCTGTCGAGATTGCCACGACTACGAATCAAGCGCGAGGATAAATGTTGCAGCTGGGCCAGTTCGACCTGCAGCTTGCCTTCATAGGTACGGGCGCGCTGGGCAAAAATATCTAAAATCAGTTCGGTACGATCGACCACACGGCATTTGATGACCTGTTCCAGATTACGGGCCTGGGCCGGTGTCAGGGCATGATCAACAATGACCAGATTGGCATCTAGTTCTTCGACCCGCTCGGCAATTTCTTCTGCCTTACCTGAACCGATAAAAAATTTGGCATCCGGTTTGACGCGTTGAGCATGAATATGTTCCAGAATTTCGGCATCTGCAGATTGGGCCAGCAGATTAAACTCTTCAGCATCAAGGTCATCCAACATTTGTACGCTGACACTCACCAGAATGACGCGTTCTTTCCCTCGATGTTGTTCTAAATATTCCACTCAGGCCAATCTCCACTTGAAAACTTTAGTGTAGTTGAAAAAAGGCCAGGCAGATACTGAATTAGCGCGGCTTTGGTTTAAAGTGCAATGACAAACAGTTGTGCAAGTGTTACCAGTACTACGGCATAGATCAAGGTACCCCCTAAAATATATCTGAGGGCTTGTAAAGGCTGAAGCGTTTCATTCGCAGGCTGGGTTTGATCTGGCATGACAGCGATCCTTATTAATCTAACATTCCGATGTTTTGATTCTAAGCGATTCATTAATTCAATTAAAATTGAAGATATAGATCTTATTGGTCGGTTTTTATTATCAATGCATGTTAGCAATGAACAGTATAGAATGAGTTTAATTCGTGGATATTCCCTGTATCTGGCTTAGGATTTAGTGACGTTTTTATGAACTCAACTGTACAAGAACAAACATCTGACCGACATGGCTGGGCAAAATCCTGGCTTTATACGCGAAAAATAACAGCTTCACTGGCTGTTATCAGTGAAGGGTTCTATCTGGTTTTTCGTCACGGTTTATACAAAAATCCGAACAATCCCTGCAATACCCGTTATGTGCAATATTTTTGCCGTCAGTTATGCAAAGTCTTCAATATCGAAGTCCAGGTGCATGGCGAGATTCCACGTGAACCCGCTTTATGGGTGAGTAACCATGTGTCCTGGCTGGATATTGCGGTATTGGGTTCAGGTGCGCGAGTATTCTTTTTGGCCAAAGCCGAAATTGAAAACTGGCCAATTCTGGGCAAACTGGCCAAAGGTGGCGGCACTTTATTTATCAAACGGGGTTCTGGTGATTCGGTGCGAATCCGTGAGCAGATTACCGGATTTTTAAAACAGAATATCCCGGTATTATTTTTTCCTGAAGCGACTACTTCTGATGGTCGCGCCATTAAAAAAGTGCATGGCCGGATTTTAGGCGCTGCAATTGAAGCACAGCGTCCGGTACAAATTTGCCTGATTTGTTATGTGAATCAGCACGGCGAACTGGATACTGTGGCGCCGTTTATTAATGACATCAGTTTTGCAGCGCATGTTAAAAAAGTCCTGGAGATGCCGCAAGTGATTGCACATTTGGTTGCTTTGCCTGCAATTGAAACTGAGGGGCATAGCGTGGAAAGCCTGACCCGTGTGGTACAGCAAACCATGCAGGCCGGTTTGAAAAATCTGCATGCTCGGGTACTAAAAAAGTCACTCTAAGAATAAGGCTGAGCAGTTCAGGAATTTAGAAAGAGACTCCTTTAACTTTTTACGACACAGCTTTAATTTTTAAATCAAATATTTAAATCATCGGTTCATTGGCTTTCGTTCAGATGAGCAGTGAAACTTTGCACGGAAACCATCTTGCGCTGCAATACACCTCAGATCTCAGACAGTTGCGGATAATTTTTCTAACCATCAAATAGAATCGTAAATTTAAAAAAAGAAATACCAGTCAATCGCTTGATTGACTGGTCTTAGCTATTTGGGGGCTTGTTTAGCTCAAACCAAGCGATTTTTTGCTTACATAAACCCTTCGATCGGCAACCAGGACACCAGTTTGAGTCCGGCTTTCTGATACCATTTTATTCCGGGTTCCTTGCTAAAGGTTTTAACCTCACCATTGGCTTTCTTGATCTTCCAGTTAATATTCTGCTGGGCATCCAGTACCAGTTTGTAGGCATATTTACTCAAGTTCTGGTCCATGGTCTCGTGCACTGCACGTGCCAAAGATGGACTGTTCAGTAGCACGCCAATTTCGGTATTCAGATAGGCCGAGCGTGGATCAAAATTAAATGAACCAATAAAGACCTGTTTCTGATCTACCGCCATCAGCTTGGCATGCAGACTGGAACGACTCAGACCTTTTAGACTGACTTTGGCTTTTTTGGAAATCTCTTCAGTATTGGCATTCAGGTTGTCGCTATCCGGTGCTGCCAGAAACTCATAGAGCTGTACATCATTTTCGAGTAGATCCTGACGATATTTGCCATAAAAGGCGTGTACCAGCGAAACGTCATTGGCTTTAAACGAATTGGTTAATACTCGAACCTTAATATTTTCATCAGCCAGTTTTTTTAAGCGGTCGGCCCCGATTTTTTCCGGAACGAAATAGGCAGAAACAATGTCGACACTGTGTTCGGGTTTTTCCAGATGTTGTAAGAGCTGAAAATTGAGATGTTCTTCAGTTCTGGCTTTGGCCTTGATTTTGCTCGGCGGATCTTTGACTACTTCAGCTTCAACCCAATCCAGCTGAATATTCTGTTCCAGCCATTCATCGAATGCTCTTGAACGATTTGCCAGATTCAGATAGTCCTGGGTAGCCGGGTTCTGGCTATGTGCTGCCAGTTGCTGTTTCAGGCTGGGAAAACGCAAGCCATGATGACGTGGATTGACAATTTCTTGCACCGGATAGGCATAATCATCATTCCAGTATTCATCGAAGGAGTGGATAATCTCATCTGAGGCGGCACCGACCAGCATCACATCGACATCAGAGAACTGATAACTTTCACTGACATTATAATACTGGTTGCTCATATTACGCCCGCCAATCAGTGCAATCTGGTTGTCGGCAATGAAGCTTTTATTATGCATGCGGCGGTTAATGCGTTTTAAATCCAGCAGCATGTCCATGGCGCGGTATTTACGAAAACGGTAGGGATTGTACAGTTTGACGTCGATATTCTGGTGCTGGTTTAAGGCCAGATAAATGCCTTCCATTTTCTTGGCATTATTGTCATCCATCAACAAACGCACTTTCACACCACGATCTGCCGCCTGAATAATGGCATGCAGGGCCAGGGCGCCAATCCGGTCATTATCCCAAATATAATATTGCAGATCCAGACTACGTTCTGCCTTGTTAATCAGCTGGATACGCGCAGCCAGTGCTTCGAGCGGATCATAGAGCACCCGATAACCGGTCAGACCGATATTCTGTGCACGTAAAGGCTCAACAATCTGTGCCAGACTGGTTTGTGAGGTATCGGTTTCAAATGCCATCTGGCTGGGCTGCTCGTTTTGTTTGGGTAGGGTACTACACGCAGGAATACCCAGTACCAGACTACAGCTCAGTAAAATGCCAGCTTTATAGCCATAACCTGAGGAAAAGCCGGCAGATTTCGTATGAGCTTGAGCGTGAGGAGCGTTGACCATAAACATCTAAGACTGAAAAATTTGAATTGAGTATAATGGCCAGCTATGAAAAGATAAATATAAAGCCAGTAATCAGCTCTTCGACTCGACAAGGCAAATTTATGTGGGATACCAGTTCCGTACTTTTTTATTTTTATCTCGGCATGGCCATTCTCGCCATCTGGGCTGTGTATCAGGCATGGTCAAGTCAGTCACGGACCGAGACCATTCATCCATTTAAAGCATTCTGCCATTTGCTGGCTTTTTACCTTTCCTATTTATTAGTCCCGTTGGTGTTCTTTAGTATTTATGCCGGATGGAGCGGTTATTATTCCTTGCATGAAGCCGTTTTTGTGTTTCTGATCAGTGCCGTGTTGAGTTATGCACGCTTTATTGAGCCACATTTAATTCAAGTGAAAACGACACAATATCAGATCAATGTGGATAAACGGTTACAGCAACCGGTCAAAATTGCCCTGATTGCAGATTTACATATCGGTCTGTTTTCTGGTCATGAACGGCAGTTAAGACAAATCGTACATAAATTAAATCATGTTCAACCGGATTTGGTGGTAGTTGCCGGAGACTGGACTTATGAGCCGGAAAATAAACTGGCACAAGAACTGGCCGTTCTAAAAGAGATTCATGCACCGGTCTACTCAGTCAATGGCAATCATGATGAGCAATATCCGGGGCCACCGATTCAGGCCTTGTTGCAGTATGCGCTGAAGGTCAATCAGGTTATGGATATTGAGGGGCAAATTGTCGAGTTTGATGAATTCCGGCTCTTGGGAGTAGGCGATCTCTGGGCTGGCAAAGCCGATATGCGCAGTTTGCCAGACTTGCCGCAGGACAAACCCTGGGTCATTTTGTCGCATAATCCGGATACGGTGGACATGATTCCCAAATTGCCGACGCGTCCTCTGATGCTGTCGGGACATACTCATGGCGGACAGGTGGAGCTGCCTTGGCTGACTGATTACGTGATGAAAAAAGTGTCAATCTTGGGACACAAGAAGGGCATGTACCGTCATCAACATGCAGATGTGTTTGTCACTGTCGGCACCGGGCTGGTCGGTGTGCCGTTCCGTTTTCGAGTACCGCCCACCATCGATATTATTGAACTGATCTAAATGGATGTTTGCCCGGTTCAGCTTTAACTGAGGATCCAGACCAGAATCAGCAGCAGCACTGCAATGGCAGCCAGCATCCAGATTTTCTTTTCGATTTTTCGTGTCGGAACTTCTTCGCGTAATTGCCGAGCTGTGACTTCAGCTTCGGTCGGGGTATTCAGGCTTGGATGGGCCGGAACCTCAAGCGGGGGTGTCACCAGATCAATTTCACCGGCATCATCACTAAAGCGCGGGCCTGTGCTCTCGGTTTTCATGACCACATCGTGCTCACGGACAATTTCCTCAATCACTTGCAGCGCTTGAATTTCATTCAATGTGGTCTGCTCGGTGATATAGCGAACGGCCTCTATTTTCTTATCATCTTCCAGCAAAATGATGATATTGACTAGCTGTTCCTGGCTCAGCGATTGAATCAGCTCCTGCATGATCTTGCCTCATTTTTTTAAATAGAGTCCATTTGATTGTTGAGCAACTTTCGCGAGATAAGTAGCAGAGTTTTGTTGTGAAATCATAAAAAAGCCAGCATCGAGTGCTGGCTTTTCCATCAAGCTAAAATCTTAGATTTGATTGTTAACATCATCATGCTTAGTTTCACGGATCAGCAGGAATGCGATCAGTGACAGGATAGATGCTGCGGTCAGATAATAGCCTACTGCTGACAAACCGTAAGCGGTTGCCAGTTTGGTTGCAATCAGCGGTGCAAAGGATGCCCCGAAGATGCCTGCCAGGTTAAAGGTCAATGCAGAACCGGTATAACGTACTGAAGTCGGAAAGATTTCAGACAATACCGTGCCGATTGGCCCATAAGTCAAGCCCATGATCGCCAGACCAATACACAAGAACAGGAACACCACCAAGGTGCTACCAGACTCTAGCATATCGGCAAAGAAGATCCCGAAAATGGCAGAGATAACACATACTGCTATCGAGGTGGTCTTGCGACCAAACTTCTCGGCCAATACTGCTGAAAGCGGGATAAAGGCCGCGAAACAGAGTGTTGCAACCAGCTGCAATTGCAGGAATTCTTCACGAGAATAACCGAGTTGTTTGGTGCCCCATTGCAATGCAAAGACTGTAGTGAGGTAGAACACCACGAAGGTACAGATTGCAGCGATGGTGCCCAGCACCAGCATGCGAGAATGCTTTTTAAAGACCTGAACAAACGGAATATTTACTTCTTTTTGTTTATCCAGCACCTTTTGGAAGGCTGGTGTTTCATGCAGTTTTAAACGAATCCATAGACCGACGATTACCAGCAAGGCGCTTGAAATAAACGGAATACGCCAGCCCCAAGCCATAAACTCTGCTTCAGACATCAATGCGCCAAGGGTCAAGAAGGAACCTGTCGCCAGAATAAAACCGATGGGAGCGCCTAGCTGCGGGAACATGCCATACCAGGCACGTTTACCTTCAGGCGCATTTTCGGTGGCAAGCAGAACCGCACCCGACCATTCACCGCCCAGACCCAAGCCCTGACCCAGACGGCACAGCGCCAACAATAAGGGCGCAGCAATACCAATCTGTGCATAAGTAGGCAGCAAGCCAATTGCAACGGTGGAAATCCCCATGGTCAGCAAGGCTGCAACCAATGTGGCCTTTCGTCCGATCCGGTCACCTAAATGACCAAAGAGTGCTGCACCAATCGGACGGGCAATAAAAGCAATGGCGAAAGTGGCCAGTGACTGAATTGTTGCCGTCATTGGGTCTGTGCTTGCAGGGAAGAACAGATATGGAAAAATAATAACAGCAGCAGTGGCATAAATATAAAAATCGAAGAACTCGATTGTAGTACCGACCAAGCTCGCAGTTAAAACGCGAAATTTTGAATTTTGTGCTGGCTGAGCAGCAGAATTAGACGACGCCATGAAGAACCTTACACTTACTAAAAATAAAAAAGCTTAGTTTTAAAAGCGTAATCTTTTTAAAAAAGGCGTAATTTTTTAAAAAAACAACTGCAATCTTCTCGCTTTTACTCGCTCAGGGTCACTGAAATGAAAAAGGAAATGATTAAATCACGTAAAGATAGATAGACAGAAAATGTGATCCTGCGCCTATCAATACAAATATGTGCCAGATAGCGTGAGTATATCTTACTCTTTTTAAAGCGTAAAACAATGCACCTACAGTGTATGCTAAACCACCAATAATCAGAAAGGTTAAAGATTGAGCACTGAGATATTGCTGCATATCATCCATGACCAGCAGGGCCAGCCAGCCCATCACCAGATAAGCCACTAAAGAAATTTTCTGGAAACGATGAATGAATACGAACTTGAAAAGTGTTCCAATAATGGCAATGATCCACAGCGCGATCAGTAAATACTGGGCTTTGGCGGTGGGAATGGCAATCGAGAGAAACGGCGTATAGGTTCCGGCGATTAAATAATAAATTGCGGTATGATCCACTTTTTTGTAAAAATAGCGACGATCTGCCGAGGTTGCCATGTGATAGAGCATGGATGCAGAGAACAGCACAATCATGCTCAGCGCATAGACCCAGAGTCCGATCCATTGTCCAGTACTGAGATAAGATCCTTTAACAATCAATAGAATGCCAGCGATTACCGATAGCCCGGCACCTATAGCATGGCTGATATAATTAATCCGTTCCTCATTGTGATCATAATCTGGAATCAGTGGAGCATTCTGCATGATTGTCATTCTTCTTTAAAATATACACTTGTATAGTAATTCAATTTTGCTTTTAGGTTAAGAAGATTTAAACTTGATCTGCAATTCATTTCAGGTTTTATCTATGTCAACGTTGGCAACTCTCTCGGATCAGGAACAGCAGTTCTTAGCTACATTTCAACAAGCTGTTGAAAGTGATCAATTTGATCGTCTGATCTTAAGCCAGTATAAAGGTGAACTGCAGGATTTAGAGAAAATGACCTTGCGAGTCATTTCATTAAATGAACAGAAAATATTGAGCTGCCTGTATCGTTACAAGACTCAGGATGTCACCAAAAACTATCCTTTAGCCGATGCGTTGTCGCAGGTCACCGGGTTGCTCGCAGCGTGCAAGCAAGCCAATTTGCTGACGCTAGACGAAGAATTACAGCTCAAGAAAAACAAGAAAAAAGTCATGCTGACCCGTACTAAAAACAAACACCCGGCGCTTCAGGCCAAGCCTGCGGAGCAGGGCCATGACCGGATCAAACAGCGTTTTGTGGATCAGGACAGCATCTTTTTACAGCATCTCGGCATTAGCGATCAAAAAGCACAGATCATTCCCAGCATGGCGCGTAAATGGAAACAGATTAACAAGTTTGTCGAGATCTTTTCTGGTGCCCTGGCACAAATCAAGCCACAAGCCGAAGGCCTGCGTGTGGTCGATTTCGGTTCCGGTAAAGGCTATCTGACCTGTGCTTTATATGACTATATGCAAAAACAGGGTCAGACGCCGTGGGTGACCGGAGTCGAGCTGAATCCGAAAATGGTCGAATTCTGCCAAAATGTTGCAGATCAGTCAGGCTTTCAGCAGCTCGACTTTTTTCAGGGTGATGTGCGTACCTATGCACCCGAACGCCTGGATGTGATGATTGCTTTGCATGCCTGTGATGCCGCCACTGATTTTGCGATTCATAGCGGTATACGCCTGAATGCACAGATGATCATGTGTGCGCCATGTTGTCATAAAGAACTGCGTCCACAGTTACAGGCGCCAAAAGTATTGAGTCCGATGTTGCAATTTGGCATTCATGCCGGGCAGCAGGCCGAAATGCTGACCGATAGCATTCGCGCTTTATTGCTCAAAGCCTATGGTTATGAAACCAAGGTTTTTGAATTTGTGGCATTAGAACATACCAGTAAAAATAAAATGATTCTGGCGACAAAACGCCGGGATTATCAACAGCCTGATCAGGAGGTCTTGGCACAGATTCAGGCCTTGAAAGAAATGTATGGTATTCAGAAACACTCACTGGAATTGTTATTAAATAATCAGTGGGATCAGCAGGGGATTGGTTCTAAATGCTAAACCATTCGGAGCTAAAAATTGTTGCCGGGAGCTGGGACGAATTACAGCAGCATGCCAAGGCCATCCGTGAAGCCGTATTTATTCAAGAACAGAATATCGCTGCTGAAGATGAATGGGATGAGCTAGATGCTCTTTCCATCCATTTTGTGGTCCATGCACAGGATCAGGCAGTAGCAACTGCAAGGCTGCTGGCAAATAACAGTGTAGGTCGCGTTGCAGTTTTAAAGTCATATCGTGGTTTGAAGATCGGACAGCAATTAATGCAGGCGATTATCAATTATGCTCATGCAGATCATCGGGAAAATTTAAAACTGTCGTCGCAAGTACATGCCATCGGTTTCTATCAGGCACTGGGTTTCGAAGTTCAAGGCGAAGAATATCTGGACTGTGGCATTCCGCATATTGATATGTATTTAAAGCTTTAAGTGTTTTCTTTATTGATTTAGATATAAAAAAAGCGAGGCATTGACCTCGCTTTTTTATGCATAGACTGAATCTGAATTAGTGGCCATGTGCAGCATTGGAACTGTGCTCGGTATTGTCCATATTGGCATGTTCTTCAGCCGGCATATTGTGCTGATTGTCCGCAGCATTGGGCTGGGTCATCGTGGCAGCTTCACGTGCTTCACGATCGGCCTGAGCTTTTGCAATCGCTTCCGGAGACATGGTTGGTGCATTCTTAAAAGCATGCTGCTGGGTGTTCTGCTTGTTTTGCTGGCTTGGCATATAATCCGGTTCATTGCTCACCGCAAGCCAAAATAACAACATGAATAATCCACCTAAAATACAGAAGATAATAAGTGCTTTCCAACCCCAAGGAGATTTTTCAGGTGAACTGTGATCAGTCATTGCATTAACCATGTAAATATCAAACTTATGTAACTTTATAACATACATAGATCAAAAAATGGATCAAAATCTGTGTTCGGGTTGCTGTATAAAAACTTAAGCCTGAGAGCAAAAATAACAAAAGAGGAGTACAACTCCTCTTTTCTAGAATCTATAAATTATTGAATCGGCTGGGCGTGTGCTGCGCAATCTTTGAGGAGTTGTGGAGCTTTAAAACGTTCGCCATACTTGGTTTCCAGCACCTTGGCCCGGGTTAGTGCCTTGGCCAGACCATACTGATTCAGAAATTGCACTGCACCGCCCGTCCAGGCCGCAAAGCCAATGCCAAAAATGGAACCGACATTGGCATCCACGACAGATTCCAGTACACCTTCTTCCAGACAGCGCACGGTATCCAGTGCTTGCACAAACAGGAAACGATCCATCATTTCCTGTTCAGAAATATCGTTGTCTTGTTTCCAGTGGCTGAGGCCTGCCCAGAGCTGCTTTTTGGCATCGGCTGGATAGTCATAAAAACCTGCACCGGCAGCCTTACCTTTACGGTTAAACTCATGAATCATGCAATGAATCACGTCATCAGCGGGTGATTTAGTGATGGTCTGACCTTGTGCCTGCAAAGCCTGATATCTTTCATTGGCTACATGTTCAGATAAGGTTAAGGACACTTCATCCTGAATCGCCAATGGGCCCACTGGCATGCCGGCTTTGAGTGCAGCCATTTCGATTCGCGCCGGATGTACACCTTCTGCCAGCAGACGTAAGCCTTCCTGCACAAAGGTACCAAAGACACGACTGGTAAAGAATCCCCGACTGTCATTCACTACAATCGGCAGTTTGCCAATCTGCTGGACGAAATCAAAAGCTTTGGCCAATGTTTCTGCTGAAGTATTTTGACCTTTGATAATTTCGACCAGTTGCATCTTATCGACCGGACTGAAGAAATGCAGACCGATAAAGTTCTGAGCATTTTTTGAAGCCTGGGCCAAATCAGTAATAGGCAGGGTCGAGGTATTGGATGCCATGACGCCGTTGCTGGCAAGATATGGTTCAGCCTCTTGCGTCACTTGTGCCTTGAGTTGCTGATTTTCAAATACCGCTTCAATGATCAGGTCACAACCGGCCAGATCTTCATTGGATGCTGTCGCTTGAATCAGACCTAAAAGCTGTTCTCGTTTTTCGGCTGATAAGCGTCCTTGAGCAACTTTTTTATCCAGCAGTTTCTGGCTATAAGCTTTACCTTTTTCAGCTGCTTCAAGTGAAATATCTTTCAGAACCACTGGAATGCCTTTGCTGGCAGTAGCATAGGCGATCCCTGCACCCATCATGCCTGCACCCAAAATCCCCACTTTGCTTGCTTTCCATTTTGCAATGTCTTGAGGACGGCTGGCACCGGACTTGATGGCATTCAGGCCATGCCAGAAGGTACCAATCATGTTTTTAGAAATTTGACCGGTGGCCAGATAAGTAAAGTAACGTGATTCAATGGTCAGCGCGGTATCGACATCAACCTGTGCACCTTCGACTGCGGCTGACATGATTGCTTCAGGCGCGGGATAACAGCCTTTGGTTTTATCACGTAGCATCGCCGGAGCAATTGCCAGCATTTGTGCAACCGCCGGTGTGAATGGACTGCCCCCCGGAATTTTATAGCCTTTTAGATCAAATGGTTGTTGTGACTTTGGATTGGCTTTAATCCAGGCAATGGCTTTGTCTAAAAGTTCATCTGCACTTTCTGCGACATCATGAATCAGTCCTAAAGATTTGGCTTTATCGACGCCAAACTGTTTGCCTTCCATCAATAAAGGAAAGGCATTTTGCAGGCCAAGCAGGCGGACCATGCGGACAATACCACCACCACCGGGTAATAATCCGAGTGTGACTTCAGGCAGGCCAAACTTGCTTTTAGGGTCATTCAGTGCAATACGATGATGGGCACACAGGGCAATTTCCCAGCCACCGCCAAGCGCCGTACCATTCAAGGCAGCCACAACCGGAATACCACGAGTTTCGATATAGCGCATTTGTGCTTTCATCTCTTCAATCATGTTGAAGAATTCAGTCGCATGTTCAGGTGTGGCTTGAATCAGTTCATCCAGATCGCCGCCAGCAAAAAAGGTTTTTTTCGCAGACCGGAAAATGATACCGCTAATGTTTTCATCGGCTTTAAGTTTTTCTACAGTTTCAGCCAAGGCAGCACGAAAATCTGCATTCATGGTATTGGCAGACTGGTTTGGAGAATCAAAAGTTAAAATAACAATATTGTCGGCATTTTTTTCAAACTGAATTGCGCTCATTGTTCTTCTCCTTATACCAGTTCAATAATGGTGGCGATGCCCATGCCGCCGCCGACACAAAGTGTAGCCAGGCCGCGTTTTTTGCCCTGACGTTCTAACTCATCTAAAAGTGTGCCTAAAATCATGGCACCAGTTGCTCCTAAAGGATGACCCATGGCAATGGCACCGCCATTGACATTTACTTTGGCAGGATCGACCTTCATTTCATTGATAAAACGCATCACTACAGCCGCAAAAGCTTCATTGACTTCAAACAGGTCAATATCCTCAATCGTGAGTCCGGCTTTAGCCAGAGCTTTACGTGCAGCCGGGGCAGGGCCGGTCAGCATAATGGTTGGATCGGCTCCGACCAGCGCCGTGGCCAGTACTTTGGCACGTGGTTTTAGTCCTTGTTCTTTGACCGCCTGTTCTGATGCAATCAAGACCACGGCAGCACCATCGACGATTCCGGAAGAATTCCCGGCATGATGCACATGGTTGACAGTACCGACTTCAGGATATTTTTGCAGGGCGATGGCATCAAAGCCCATCTGTCCCATGGTGGCAAAGCTTAGATTGAGTTTGCCCAGACCTTCCGCGGTGGTGGTTGGTTTGATAAATTCATCTTGATCTAGAATGACGACACCAGCTTTGTCTTTGACCGGCACGATTGAATTTTTAAAATAGCCATTGGCTTGTGCGGTCGCGGCTTTCTTCTGGGATTGTTCGGCAAAAGTATCGACATCTGTACGGCTATAACCATCAATCGTTGCAATCAGGTCAGCACCGATCCCTTGCGGAATAAAGTCACAGGCCATATTGGTTTCCGGGTCAAGCGCCCAGGGGCCGCCATCGGAACCCATCGGCACGCGGGACATGGATTCGACGCCGCCTGCAACGACCAGATCTTCCCAGCCGGAACGGACTTTTTGTGCGGCCAGATTGACCGCTTCCAGGCCAGAAGCACAGAAGCGGTTGATCTGCACGCCAGCGACATTATTGTCCCAGCCTGCTGCAATTGCTGCAGTTTTGGCAATATTCGCTCCCTGATCCCCAATCGGAGTGACACAGCCCAGCACGATATCATCGACTTTTGAGGTGTCCAGCCCATGACGGTCTTTCAGTTCATTGAGTAAGGTGGTGAGCAATGTAATCGGCTTGACTTCATGCAGTGAACCATCTTTTTTGCCTTTTCCGCGTGGCGTGCGAATGGCGTCAATAATATATGCCTCGCTCATAGCATGTCCCTTTTATTGATTTAATGAAAATTATTCTAATGATTCGAGTGTAATACTTAATTTTTGAAGTGCAATGACGAAAACGGGCCAGATCATTTGACGATTTTCGCCAATAAAAAAAGCCCAAGTAGAAACTTGGGCTGGAGAAGCGGATATCTTGCAACTTAATTAATGATAACCATGCAACTGACGATACAGACCTGGTGTCACACCGGTCCATTTTTTGAAAGCGCGATGGAAGGTGCTGGTTTCACTGAAACCGACTTGCTGCGCGACATCTTCCAAGGTCAGCTCTGGATTCAGGAGCAAGTGAATTGCAGCATCACGGCGCAGGGCATCTTTTACACCCTGATAGCTTTTGCCTTCGGCGGCCAGACGGCGACGCAAAGTTTGTGGCGATAAGTACAGCATCGAAGCAACATCATTCAATGTCGGCATTTCTTCACCAATCTGGCTTTTCAGTACATCACGGATACGTGAAGTCAGCGAGTTGGTGTTTTTGAATTTCACTAGCAATTGTGCCGGCGCAGCTTTTAAAAACTCTTCTAAGGTTTCTTCATTCTGGCGGATTGGCAGGTCCAGATAATCCGCAGCGAAGGTAATTTCGGTACGTGGCGTATCAAACTGCATCACAGGTGCGAAGAACAATGCATCATATTCATCTGCATGTGCAGGACGGGGATAACTAAAGTGGACACGTTCCAATGGTAAACGGCGTTCAATCAGCCAGGATGCCAGACCATGCCAGATCATCAGCATGCTTTCAGTAATGAAATGATCCGGATCCATTGCATTTGGAATGAGTGGTACCAGACGTGCTTCGTGTTTGTCGCGTTCCAGTGTTACCGACCAGTCATCACCAAAGAGCTTATAAAACTGTGAAGACAGTTCCAGTGCATCACCCAGGGTTTTGGCATGAATGACCAGCTGGCACATGATGGCAAAAGTTCCCAGACGACGCGGTTGCTTGTCAAAGCCGACATGCTCGTCCTGGGTCACCATCCATAACATTTTAATAAAACGGGTATATTGTTCAGGTGAAATACGGGCTTTGGGTTGATGCAGTAATTCTGCTTCAATTCCGACGTGAGACAATAAAGTATCGACATCCATGCCTAGGCGCTTCACGCCAGATAAGGCTGCATTGACGAAATGGATACTGATCGTATCACGACTCATGTTTAATCCTTCAGTCTCTTTAATGTTCACTAATATTTGACCTAAATGACGAAAAATAATAAAGCAATGGCAATTTACAAGAATACCTTTGCCATTTTCTTACATATTAGATTGCCGAAACTATCAAGGTAAATGGCTGAACATGACATTGTTTTTATGCATTTATGTTTCTATGATGCTAAAAAAAGTAATATAAGTAGAGCAAATACTCCAATGTCATATAGCTTAAAAGGATTGAAAATCCTCGACTTTTCTACACTTCTACCTGGTCCGTTTGCGACATTATATCTGGCTGATCTCGGTGCTGAGGTTGTGCATATTGAATCACCGAGCCGTCCCGACCTGTTGCGTTTAATGCCACCCTTTGCCAATGGACAGGCCACTTCACAGAGTTATCTGAACCGAAACAAGCAATCGGTGGCGCTGGATTTAAAAGATCCAGCCAATATCGAACTGGTCAAATCCAGAATTGCAAATTATGACATTGTGATTGAGCAATTCCGCCCCGGCGTGATGCAACGTCTTGGACTGGACTATGAAACTTTAACTGAAATTAACCCGAAACTGATTTACTGCTCCATTACCGGCTATGGCCAAACGGGGAGCTACAAAGCTAAAGCAGGGCACGACATCAATTATCTGGCCCTGTCGGGAATTGCCGGACACAGTGGCCGGATTAAAAGTGGCCCTCCAGCATTGGGCATTCAGGTCGCCGATGTGGCAGGTGGTTCCATGCATGCCGTGATTGCAATTCTGGCTGCTGTCATTGAACGTCAGCAAAGCGGTCAAGGCCAGTATATTGATATTTCGATGACCGATTGTGTGGTGACGATGAATACTCTGGCCGCATCCGCCAGTCTGGCTGGCAATCAGCATCAATCGCCAGAATCTGGTTATCTGAATGGTGGAACTTTCTATGATTATTATGAAACCCAGGATGGACGTTATCTGTCAATTGGCAGTCTGGAACCACAGTTTATGCAGGGACTGGCACAGGCTTTAGAGTTGCCGATTATTCTGGAAAAAGGCAATTCTTTTGCTCCAGAAGATCGTGCTGCAGTGAAGCAGGCGATTCAAAATAGAATAAAGTCGAAACCCTTAACCGAATGGCAAGCGTTATTTGCAGTACTGGACGTCTGTGTCGAACCGGTTCTTAGTCTTGAAGAAGCTTTGCATTCTGATCTGGCCGAACAGCGAGGCTGGGTGGCGCAGGTACCATTAAAACTGAATAGTCAGCAGACTGAAGCACAACTGGCCTGTCCGATTAAATTTTCACGCTCCAAGATACGCTATGATTTTGTCGGACAACTTTTAGGAGAATCTCAAAATTGGTAATATTTTTAGTGGATTAATGGCTATGTTAAGGGTAGAAGATAGCAATGTCTCTTTATGAAAATAAATGCTAAGAATCTCAAAATTAAATCATTATTAGCTGAAAAGGAAAGTATCTGCGCTAAATACTGAGATCAATGAAACTTTGGCAGGCTTATCAATAAAACCGCTATGAAATATGTATAAAAAGCATTTTATTGATAGGTTTAATCTCGCTATCCTTGCGCTCGATATAATAGAAACTACTAGCTGTACGCCATGTATTTATATACTGATTTTGATCAGCAACTGATTAATGAACGTGTTGCGCAGTTCCGTGACCAAACGGAACGTTATTTAGCCGGAAAACTCACTGAAGATGAGTATCGTCCGCTTCGTCTGCAAAATGGTTTGTACGTACAGCGTTATGCGCCAATGTTACGTATTGCCGTGCCTTATGGTTTGATGAACTCAAAACAACTGCGTAAAGTGGCTGATTTGGCAAAAGAATATGACCGTGGCTACGCGCATATTTCGACCCGTCAAAATATCCAGTTTAACTGGCCTGCGCTGGAAAATGTGCCGGATATGCTGGCTGAACTGGCGACTGTGCAAATGCACGCGATTCAGACTTCAGGTAACTGTATCCGTAATACCACGACTGACCAGTATGCAGGTGTGGTAGCTGGTGAAATTGCTGATCCGCGTCCGACCTGTGAATTGATCCGTCAATGGTCAACTTTCCATCCGGAATTCGCCTTCTTGCCACGTAAGTTCAAGATTGCAGTGTCTGCCCTTGAAGAAACCGATCGCGCCGCAACGGCTTTCCACGATATTGGTGTATATATCGTGAAAAATGAAGCTGGCGAAATGGGTTACAAGATCAAGGTTGGTGGTGGTCTGGGCCGTACTCCGGTAATTGGCAGCTTTATTCGTGAGTTCTTGCCACGTGAAGACCTGATTGCTTATCTTGAAGCAGTACTGCGTGTCTATAACCTGCATGGCCGTCGCGACAATAAATATAAAGCGCGTATCAAGATTCTGGTCAAAGCTTTAACGCCAGCGGTATTTGCAGAAAAAGTTGAAGCTGAATTTGCGCATACTGTTAAGACCTTGAAAATCGATGCTGCAACTCTGGCAAAAATGGATGAGAACTTCACACCATTTGACTACCAGGATTATGCAGATGAAGATTTCACTGAACTGTTTGCGCAATATCCAAAATTCAAACAATGGTTCAACATCAATACCAATGCCCATAAAGTGAAAGGTTATCGTATTGTCACGATTTCACTGAAACGTGCCGGCATTGCACCAGGGGATGTGACCACTGAAGAAATGAACCTGATCGCCGACCTTGCCGATCAGTACACGTTTGGTGAGCTGCGTACCACACATGAACAAAACATCTCGCTGGTCGATGTGCCGCAAAAAGATTTGTTCGCGGTATGGCAGACCCTTGAGCAAAACAACCTGGCACGTGCGCATATCGGTTTCTTGACCGACATCATTTGCTGCCCGGGCGGTGACTTCTGTTCATTGGCGAATGCGAAATCGATTCCAATTTCTGAAGCAATTTCACGCCGTTTTGATGATCTGGATACCATTTATAACTTAGGTAAACTGGATCTGAATATTTCAGGCTGTATGAATGCCTGTGGTCATCACCATGTCGGTAATATCGGGATTTTGGGTGTTGATAAAAAAGGTGCCGAGTTCTACCAGATTACGCTTGGTGGTAATGCAGACCATGACGCATCAATCGGTGACATCTTAGGCCCATCATTTGCAGCAGACCTGGTGCCGGATATCGTAGAAGAAATTCTGAATACCTATCTTGACTTGCGTCAGGACGGTGAAGAGTTTATCGATACCTATCGCCGTGTTGGCATCCAACCATTCAAGGAGCGTGCATATGCTTAATACCGCACTCGCAGTGCTCTCTAAAGATGGCACAGTGACAGAAAATACATACCAGCTCATCGGTGAAGACGGTGTATTACCGCAAGGTGATGTAGTTCTAACGGTTGAACAGTTAGATCAAATTGCGAATGTTTCAGGTAAAAAAGCATTGTACTTGACCGTTGATGCTTCACCTGAAACTAATGAATTTCCGCTTGACGAGCTAGATGCAATTTTCATTGAATTTGCAGGCTTTAATGATGGTCGTGGTTATTCATTTGCTGCATTATTACGTCGCCAAGGTTTCCAAGGCGAACTTCGTGCCACAGGTGATGTATTCAAAGACGTGTTGAACTACATGAAGCGTTCTGGCTTCGATACCTTTGTGATTAAAGAAGGTAAAGATGTTCAGGAAGCTGCTGCCGGTTTAAATGATTTTAAAAATCCGTACCAGGCATCAACTGCAGTGAATCAAGCGAATTATCAAACAGGTGCTTAAAGTCATCCTTGAGCGTCTTATCAAAAAATAAGTATGCACTTATTTACAAACAAAAAGCCTGCGTAGCAGGCTTTTTGTTTGCGTTGACTCTTTAGATATGATTTTTAACCAAGCTAAAAATGCTTTAATTTGGTGCGAAATCATGTAGCGTAAGTACGCTTCTGCTGGTAGTAATGCGAGCAGAGCGCCAATTTTTAAAGCATGCAAAATCAATCAAGAAGGCGATTTCAATGCGATCGTCATCTGATTTTTTTTTTAATTTTTTCATGACGAAGTGACTTGTCTTTATGCAAAATTCGATCCGTATTGGTATTGCTGGTTATGGCAA
This sequence comes from Acinetobacter sp. KH_038, assembly GCF_057839405.1. Taxonomy (NCBI): domain Bacteria; kingdom Pseudomonadati; phylum Pseudomonadota; class Gammaproteobacteria; order Moraxellales; family Moraxellaceae; genus Acinetobacter; species Acinetobacter sp. KH_038. The sequence goes on from NZ_CM174489.1 coordinate 616,704, forward strand.
CTTGGGGCGTGGCGTTGAAACTGCCATTCAAAAAAATCCTGATTTACAACTTGTGGGTATTTTTACCCGTCGTGCGCCTGAAACGGTATCTCCTTGCTTCGCTGCAACCCAAGTGTTCCATATGGACTCACTTGCAGATTTTCAAGATAAAATTGATGTCCTGATTTTATGTGGCGGTTCAAAAGACGATTTACCGCAACAAGGGCCTATCTTAGCCAGCCAGTTTAATATTGTGGACAGTTTTGATACTCATGCCCGTATTCCTGAATATTATGCAGCAGTAGATGCACCTGCCACAGCCAACAAAAAAACTGCGATGATTTCGATTGGCTGGGATCCAGGCATGTTTTCAATCAACCGTTTATTTGGTGAAGCCTTACTACCAGATGGCGAAACTTATACCTTCTGGGGCAAGGGTTTAAGCCAAGGTCACTCAGATGCAATTCGCCGTGTTGAGAGTGTTAAAGCGGGTGTGCAATACACGATTCCATCAACTGATGCGATGGATAAAGTGCGTAGTGGTGCGCGCCCAGTCTTGAGTACCAAAGAAAAACATACACGTGAGTGCTATGTGGTACTTGAAGAAGGTGCAGATGCAAAGGCGGTTGAACAGGCGATCGTGACCATGCCGGATTACTTCGCTGACTATGACACGACTGTAAATTTCATTGATGAAGCAACTTTAGCACAAGATCATCAACGTATGCCGCATGGTGGTTTTGTAATTCGCAGTGGAAATACCAGTGATGCACATAAACAAGTGCTTGAGTTTTCATTAAAACTGGAAAGTAATCCAGAGTTTACAGCCAGTGTTCTGGTCGCCTATGCACGTGCCACTTATCGCTTGAATCAGATGCAGCAGTATGGTGCCAAGACGGCATTTGACGTGGCACCGGGCCTGTTATCAATGAAATCGCCTGAGCAGCTTCGTAAAGAAATTCTTTAAGCCTTATTGTTAAAAGTACTACTTTTAATTTGAATGATAAAAAGCCTCCGAGTGGAGGCTTTTTATTGCAACTTTAAATCCTCTCTCCCTTTGGGATAGAGTTAGAGAGAGGGAGGCGACCTCTCCCTAGCCCTCTCCTAGAAGGAGAGATAATTTATTAGATCAACTCAATCGCCACAGCAGTCGCTTCACCACCACCAATACACAGTGCTGCAATACCGCGTTTACCACCAGTACGTTTTAATGCATGAATCAAGGTCAGGATAATACGTGAACCGGTTGAACCGACCGGATGACCGAGTGCACAGGCACCGCCATTAATGTTGACTTTTTCAGGATCGAGTTTGAACTCATCCATTGGACACATGGTGACCATGGCAAAGGCTTCATTGATTTCCCAAAGATCGACATCCTGAGCATTCCAACCTGCTTTATCGAGAACCTTTTGAATTGCACCGACTGGTGCTATGGTAAATTCGGAAGGATGCTGCGAGTTAGATGCATAGGCAATAACTTTTGCCAGAGGATTTAAACCTTTTGCTGCTGCATGATCTGCTGAGCTAATGACTAAAGCTGATGCGCCATCAGAAATCGAGCTGGCGTTGGCTGCGGTAATGGTGCCATCTTTGGCAAATGCCGGACGCAGGGTTGGAATTTTGTCGATATTGGCATTGAAGGGTTGTTCATCTTTATCAACAACCACATCACCTTTGCGTGTTTTTACCGTCACAGCTACGATTTCATCAGAAAAATAGCCTTCATTTACAGCAGTTTGTGCACGTTTTAATGAGCGAATGGCGAAATCATCCATTTGTTCACGGGTATAGCCTTTGGTATTGGCCATATCCTGGGCAAATGAACCCATCAAACGACCAGTTTCGGCATCTTCAAGACCATCAAGGAACATATGGTCTTTGATTTCACCATGCCCCATACGGAACCCGCCACGTGCCTTAGGCAGCACATAAGGTGCATTGGTCATTGATTCCATACCCCCGGCCACCACAATATGTGCAGAGCCGGCTTTAATCATATCGGCTGCTTGCATCACTGCTTTCATGCCAGAACCACATAGCTTATTAATGGTTACAGCCCCAGTCGAATCCGGCAGACCTGCCTGACGCATTGCTTGACGTGCAGGCCCCTGTTTTAAACCTGCAGGAAGAACACAACCCATAATGACTTCTTCAATATCTGCGGGTTGTAAACCTGCACGAGCAATTGCTTCTTTAATTGAAGCGGCACCAAGTTCAGGAGCAGTTACACTGGCAAGGCTGCCTTGAAAGCCACCCATGGCTGTACGTGCACCATTGACAATCACGATGTCGGTCATTGTTATATCTCCGTATAAGTTTTAATCAATTTTTCAAACATAAGCAGTATATTGAAAAAAACCCAGGATTGAAGGGTTAATCGCAGTCAATCTTAAACTGCATAGTTCTGTTAGCATGAGGAGAGGCTTTCTACCCGGATATGCCCCATTTTACTCAGCACGATGCGCTGTTGGCTCGAAAGCTGAGTAGAACAATAATAGAAACTGCCATTTGAACCAATCGGAAGGGCCGTATGCGCCTGATAAGTGACACTCGGCGAGCTTAAAGCACCCCGCCAGCTCAGGTTGCCATATTTAAGATTTAGTGCATCAATGTGTAAAATTTGTTCGCCTGCATCGACTTGCCGGTTTTTATTTTTATCAATAAAGACCAGTATATTTTTATTCCATTGATTGGGGTGACAGCTGAGTGAATCCTGACTGGGACAGATCACAATATTCTGGTGAAACACGGCAGCCTGACTACGTGCATAACGGTTAACCGCAGATAATTTGATAGGAATCTGTTTGGCTTCCTGTCTGGACTGATATTCATGAAAGTAAGGCAGGGCAATACTGGTCAAAATTGCAAGCACTGCAACACAGATAATTAATTCAACAATAGTGAACGCTCTTGTTATTTTTCTATACATAGAGTTACCTGATTTATATATTATTTTTATAGGAAACATGTTATTAATTATGCGTTTTTTATGCTTTGTTGAGCGTGTAATTTAGCTGTTACTCAAAATTCAAGAAAGCTATTAAAAAATAATTGGCAATCACAATAGGTCATTCAGAATAAAAAATTGAGTAAAAAATTACTGAATTACAACGGAAATTGTAAGTAATTTTGTCAATAATTTACTTGATTAAATTAATCAAGCACTTGGAAAAATAATAAAGTGTTTGTATGATGCCATGTGAATAGCTTAAGAATAAAACTGGGGTAATAAAAAGCCTATCTCAGGATGGCCTATTACGGGCTTGAGCTTGAACAACAATTGTTATCTCTGGAGGATAAATCCATGAAAATGAGTCGTATTGCTTTAGCTATGCTTGTAGCTGCACCTTTTGCTGCTGCAAATGCAGGCGTAACTGTTACTCCGTTGATGTTAGGTTATACATTCCAAGACACTCAGCACAACAATGGCGGTAACGATGGTGAGTTAACAACTTCTGGTCAAATGGAAGATGATTTATTTGTAGGTGCTGCTATTGGTGTAGAACTTACTCCTTGGTTAGGTTTTGAAGCTGAATATAGCCAAGTAAAAGGCGATATGACAGATCTACCTGGTGCTGAATACAAAGGTCAGAATATTGCAGGTAACTTCTATGCAACTTCTGATGTATTCACTGGTAACTATGACAGCAAAGTAAAGCCATACATGCTGTTGGGTGCGGGTCACTACAAATATGAATTTGATGGTGCTACTGAAGCTCAATTAGGTCGTGTTGGTCGTGGTTTTGAAGAAGAAGGTACGCTAGGTAACGCGGGTATCGGTGCATTCTGGCACATCAACGATGCATTGGCACTACGTACTGAAGCTCGTGGTACTTACCACTTTGACGAAAAATTCTGGAACTATACAGCACTTGCTGGTCTTAACGTAGTTCTAGGTGGCCGTCTGAAACCAGCTGCTCCAGTAGTAGAAGTTGCTCCAGTTGAGCCTGTAACTCCGGTTGCTCCAGCTCCACAAGAGTTGACTGAAGATCTGAACATGGAACTTCGTGTGTTCTTTGATACCAACAAATCAAACATCAAAGATCAATACAAACCAGAAATCGCGAAAGTTGCTGAGAAGCTAGTTGAATATCCAAACGCTACTGCTCGCATCGAAGGTCACACTGATAACACTGGTCCACGTGCACTAAACGAACGTTTATCTCTGGCTCGTGCTAACTCTGTTAAATCTTCACTTGTGAATGAATACAACGTAGATGCATCTCGCTTGTCTACTCAAGGTTTCGCTTGGGATCAACCGATTGCTGACAACAACACTAAAGAAGGTCGTGCTATGAACCGTCGTGTATTCGCGACAATCACTGGTAGCCGTACTGTACTTGTTGAAGGTCAAGAACAACAAGCTCAATAATTAATTATTGAATTGTTAAAAAAGCGGCTCATATGAGCCGCTTTTTTTATCTCTGAATTTTAACTACACTACCTAAGCACTGAAAATCTAGTTGAGTAAAAGCGTGAGTATAGAAATTCCGGAAGATTTGCAAAATCTGGAAGCCAATAGCGGAATTTTTTCGATTTGGATGATTTTTCATCATTATGGGATTGATCTGCATATTCCGGACTTGGTTCAGCTCTGTCGCCATGATCCCGAGATGGGAACTTCAACTATTGCCCTTGCGGTTGCTTTGCGGACCTTAGGACTGGATGTCACTTTTTTTAGTGAATATGATGCAGACAAACAGCCGGTCGAGCTTGAGTTTTATCAACAAGCTGAGAAACTTAAAATACCTGTGGAACAGCGTGTGATCTCTTATGCAGAGATTCGGCAGCAGGTTGAAGCGGGCTGCTTCGTGATAGTGTTCTACGACACCTTAGACGGGGTAGGCAATCATTCATTGATCTATACAATCGATGAGCACGAAATCAGTTTCTTTGACAGTTTTGATACTATGTCAGCCCAGGTATTTGAGCAGCAGCGTCAAGCAGAAGGAATCTGTCAGCAAGTGATTGTGATTGATGACCGTAATTTCGTGATGCGGCATAATTAAAATGAATACATAAAAAAAGCAGTCCTGAGACTGCTTTTTGGTATCGAGGATATTATTCCTGATCCAGCTTCATTGGCTGTACATCCATTTCCTGATAAGACACCAGCTTGGATTTTTTCTTCCATTTGTATCCGAACCAGATCGCCAGGAACAATGGAATACTGATATAGGTTGAAAGTACACCCAGCCATTGGCCTGCCAGAACATCCTGATAGTTCTGACCGAGAACCACAATCGCACAGAGAATAAAAGCAAACCAAGGGGCAAAGGGAAAGAACTTGGCACGATAAGCCAGATCTTCCAGTTTATAACCTTGTGCCAGATAACCTTTACGGAAGCGATAGTGTGAAATTGCAATACCAAGCCAGACAATAAAACCACACATTCCGGACATGTTAAGTAGCCAGTTAAAGACTTCCTGCTCACCAAAGAATGTGGTCAGGAAGCAAAGTGCCGCGATTGCAGTGGTGGCATACAGCGCATTCATCGGTACACCACGTGGGTCCAGACGACCAAACAGTTTTGGTGCGCTGCCTTTGCGCGCCATATCAAATAGCATACGGGTCGATGAATACATACCCGAGTTACCCGCAGAGAGAATCGCAGTCAGAATCACAGCATTCATGATACTGGCAGCAAAAGCAAAACCGGCTTTTTCATAGAGCAGGGTAAACGGAGAAAGCGCAATATTGTCGGTCGCAGCCGCCTGTAATAAACGTGGATCATTGTAGGCGATCAGTGTGCCGATAATGAAAATACACACAATATAAAACAACAGGATACGCCAGAAAATCTGTTTGATGGCGACCGGAATGGTTTTCTTCGGATCTTTCGATTCGCCCGCAGCGACGCCGACCATTTCGGTGCCCTGGAAGGAGAATCCGGCAATCATCGCCACACCAATCAAGGCCTGGAAACCACCGACAAAGGGTGCATCACCAATGCTCCAGTTGGCAAATGCTTCGGCACCCGGAGTCAGCATGATTTTCACAATCATCCAGATTCCGATGATGATAAAGGCAATGATTGCGACAACTTTTACCAGCGAGAAGAAAAACTCAGATTCGCCAAAGCCTTTCACGGTCAGGGCATTAATTCCGAAAATAATGGCCAGGAAAATGGCGCTCCAGTATACGCCGGGAATATCGGGAAACCAGAACTTCATGATGAACTGCACCGCAACCAGTTCAAAAGCCACGGTAATGGCCCAGTTATACCAGTAGTTCCAGCCTAAGGCGAAACCAAAGCCACCCTCGACATATTTGGTACCGTAAGTAAAGAAGGCACCAGAGGTCGGATTGTGTGTGGCTAGCTCACCCAAACTGGTCATCAAGAAATAAATCATGACACCAATCAGTGCATAAGCAAGTAATGCCCCGCCTGGCCCGGCATTGGCGATGGTTGCACCCGAGGCCAGAAATAAACCTGTACCGATGGACCCGCCAATCGCGATCATGTTCAGATGACGCGCACCCAGCTTACGCTGCAGTTGCATCGTATTTTGCGTTTCGCTCATCATGATTCCTTTGTATTTTTTTGTGTACTGGCGAAGAGTACTTTAAAGCCCTGCTGATCTGCTTTCACTGTACAGCGGCCAAAGTTTTGTTCAATCAGTGTCGGATAATTCAAGAAACGGTTGGCCACGATCCACAGTTCACCGCCTGATTTTAAATGACGGCGTGAGGTTTTACACAAGGTTTCACTGGCCGTGTAATCGGTCTCGATGCCCAGATGAAATGGAGGATTGCTGACAATGGCATGCAAGAATAACGGTGCATCCTCAATGCCTGTGACTGCTTTGATTTCAATCTGTTCAGGGGTGAGCTGGTTTTCTTCAAAGGTCATTTGCGTAGAAGCCAGCGCAAAGGCATCGACATCCATCGCAAAAATACGATTTTTCGGATTTAGTTTTGCCAGATAGGCACTAATGACACCGGCACCACAACCAAAATCGGCAATTTTACCGGAAGTCACTTGTGACAGATAAGGTAGCAGTGTGGCAGTACCAATATCTAAACGGTTCTGACTAAACACGCCGGGAAGTGCACAGATATTCAGATCACCATTTGGAGTAGATACAGTATAACGCTGCGCCCAGTCCGCGAGTGCTTTTTTCTCGACTGTGCGATCTAGAACCAGTTGCCAGAGCTGGCAATGACGGGCACTATCCAGTTTCAGGGTTTTACCATAAGGTTGCAGCTGTTTTGCCGCACGCTCTATGCCGCCTTTCTTTTCGCCCACTAAAAAGACACTGCTGCCCGGTTTAAGCTGTGCTGCGACACTGTGCAATAAATAATTTAACAGTTCTTTAGATTTGGGTACGAAAATAACCGCCTGATCAAATTCAGCTTCAGGCATTTCGGCACCAAAGTGGACATCTGCCTGTTGCGACTGGAAATAGTGAAAATCATTAAAATTCCATGTCCAAACAGCCGGATTGATAGAGGCATCGAATTCAGCGAGCAGATCATCTGTTGGGGCATTAATCAGCAGGATGCGACCCGACAAAAAATCATATTGTCTTAATAAAACTTCGCTTTTAGGATCCATGGGTATCTCTCCAATATAAAGAACACTGCCTAAGTCTGACCTAGACAGTGTTCTCTGGACATGAAATTACTTCTTTGTTTCAGGAAGTACAATATTCAGAATAAGGGCAGCGATACCGCCAGTGGCAACGCCTGAGCTAAAGATATTACGGAATAACTCAGGAAGATGCTCAAGAATTTGTGGAACTTGTGCAACACCTAAACCCAGTGCCAGTGAAATCGCAATGATCAGCAGGGCACGACGGTCCAGATGGACGCCAGACAGAATGTTAATACCAGAAGCTGCCACTGCGCCAAACATGACCATTACTGCACCGCCGAGTACCGCTTGCGGAACCGCCTGGATAATACCGGAAACTGCAGGCAGTAGTCCCAGAATCACCAGCAAAACGGCAATCCAGATGCCGACATAGCGACTCGCAACACCGGTCAATTGAATGACGCCATTGTTTTGTGCAAATACCGAACTCGGGAAAGTATTGAAAATACCGGCTAGAAACGAGTTGGCACCATTGACCAGTACGCCGCCTTTAATACGCTGCATCCATTTTGGACCATCAACCGGTTGATTCGACAATTTTGAGGTCGCCGTAATATCACCAATGGCTTCCAAAGAGGTCACCAGGTAAATAAATGCCATCGGAATGAACAGACTCCAGGAGAAGCTTAGGCCGAAATGCATCGGAGTGGGAATCTGTACCAGCGGTGTATCTTTTAGACCTGAAAAATCCAGATGACCCATAAAGCCGGCCAGAATGTAACCACAAACCAATGCAATCAAAATTGCAGAACTCTTTACCCAGGTAATCCGGATTCGGTTCAGGATAATGATCAGGGCCAGTACCGTACAGGACATGATCAGGTTATCGGCATTGGCAAACGTATTGTCGCTCATGGCCTGATAACCACCGCCCATGCTGATCAGACCTTCTTTGATCAAGGTCAAACCAATCAGGAGCACCACAATTCCCGTGACTAGTGGGGTAATCAGTTTTTTGATCCATGGCAGAATTTGTGACACCCCCATTTCAATGAATGCACCAGCAATCACCACACCAAAAATTGCGGCCATGACCGATTCAACGGGTGTACCCGCAGCAACCATGGCAGAACCAATACCAATAATTGGCCCAATAAAGTTAAAGCTGGTTCCCTGAACAATCAGCAGGCCGGCCCCAAACGGACCGACTTTCTTGGACTGTAGAAATGTCGCGATTCCTGAGATCACCAGGGACATGGACAAAATCATGTTGGTGTCTTCTTTAGACACCCCGAGTGCCAGACAAATTAGTAGGCCAGGGGTTACAATCGGGACAATAATCGCCAATAAATGCTGAAATGCAGCTAAAAAAGCGATAAATGGTTTGGGACGATCATCGAGACCATATACCAGGTCAAGTTGATCTTTAGGGGGAGGAGATTGATTAAAATCAGACATGTGTCAATGCAAATTAAGGCAGGATGGCGCTATTCTAATCGACTTACACGTCTTTACAAAATCAAAAAAAGCCCATCTCTTTAAAAAAAATTGAGGAGTGTGGTAACAGTGACTATAAAAGTTTTGTATTTTTCTGTATAATTTGCCCTCAAATTACATACGCATTGAATTTACATGTCAGATATTAAAACTCTCCGTAACATCGCCATTATTGCGCACGTCGATCATGGTAAAACCACTCTTGTAGACAAACTTTTGCAACAATCAGGTGCTCTCGGTGATCGCGCGGGTGAGATTGAGCGTGTCATGGATTCTGGCGCTATTGAAAGTGAACGTGGTATTACCATTCTTGCAAAAAACACTGCAATTAAATGGACAGATGCACGTACCAATACTGAATACCGTATTAACATCGTGGACACCCCGGGACACGCCGACTTCGGTGGTGAAGTTGAACGTGTAATGTCGATGGTTGACTGCGTACTTCTTCTTGTCGATTCTCAAGAAGGCCCGATGCCACAAACTCGTTTCGTAACGCAAAAAGCGTTCGCACGTGGTTTGAAACCAATCGTAATTATCAACAAAGTTGACAAGCCAAGCGCGCGTCCAGACTGGGTAATTGACCAAGTATTCGATTTGTTCGATAACTTAGGCGGTACTGACGAACAGTTAGACTTCCCGGTTGTATATGCTTCTGGTCTTCGTGGTGTTGCTGGTCCTTCTCCAGAAGAACTTGCTGACGACATGACGCCATTGTTCCAAACAATCGTAGACATCGTTGAACCGCCAGCAGTTGACGTTGATGGTCCATTCCAGATGCAAGTGTCTTCACTTGACTATAACAGCTTCGTAGGTGTTATCGGTGTAGGTCGTATTCAACGTGGTTCAGTAAAATTGAACACACAAGTGACTGTAATCGATAAAGAAGGCAAAACACGTAACGGTCGTATCCTGAAAATCATGGGTTACCACGGTTTAGAGCGTGTTGACATCGAAGAAGCAAATGCAGGCGATATCGTTTGTGTAACAGGTATTGATGCACTCAACATTTCTGACACGATTTGTGATCCGAAAGCTGTTGAAGCACTTCCTGCACTTTCTGTTGATGAACCGACTGTTACAATGACATTCCAGGTAAACAACTCACCGTTTGCTGGTAAAGAAGGTAAATTCGTAACTTCACGTAACATCCGTGAACGTCTTGATCGCGAATTGATTCACAACGTTGCATTACGTGTTGAAGATACTGACAGTCCAGACCGTTTCAAAGTATCTGGTCGTGGTGAACTTCACCTTTCAGTTCTGATCGAAAACATGCGTCGTGAAGGTTTCGAAATGGGCGTATCTCGTCCACAAGTAATCTTGAAAGAAGTTGACGGTGTAAAACAAGAACCGTATGAAAACGTGACTTTTGACGTTGAAGAACAGCATCAAGGTTCTGTAATGGAACAAATGGGTCACCGTAAAGGCGAAATGACCAATATGGAAGTTGACGGTAAAGGCCGTATCCGTATTGAAGCAACTGTTCCTTCACGTGGCTTGATTGGTTTCCGTTCAGAATTCCTGACCATGACTTCTGGTACAGGGATCATGACGTCGAGCTTCTCGCATTACGGTCCAATGAAACAAGGTACTGTTGCGAAACGTCAAAACGGTGTGTTGATTTCTATGGTTCAAGGTACTTGCCTGGGCTATGCATTGTTCACACTGCAAGACCGTGGTCGTCTATTCGCTAAACCTCAGTTAGAAGTTTACGAAGGTATGATTATTGGTATTAACTCTCGTTCTGATGACATGACAGTTAACCCGACTAAAGCGAAACAGTTAACTAACGTACGTGCATCAGGTACTGACGAAGCGTTAACACTGGTTCCTGCAATTGAATATACGCTTGAACAAGCGCTTGAATTCATTGAAGATGACGAACTGGTTGAAGTAACACCAAAATCAATCCGTATCCGTAAGCGTTTCTTGACTGAAAACGAACGTAAACGTAACCGTTCAGGTAAATAATCTGTAGATTATTATCCAGGTTTGAAGAACCGCAATCTTTTCAAAGGTTGCGGTTTTTTTTGTATTAAAATTCTAACCAATCTTGGAAAATTTCGAAAAGCGGGTAAATTATAAGAAAATGTAACTGCATACGAATAATGTATAATCCATCGCAGACTTTAAAATGAATTATTTGGAGAGAAAAATGAGTATTATTCAAGAATTTAAGGAGTTTGCTGTCAAAGGCAACGTGATGGACCTCGCCGTGGGTGTCATCATCGGTGGGGCATTTGGTAAAATCATCGATTCCTTCGTCAAAGATATTATCATGCCGCTGGTCAGCTGGATTTTAGGCGGCGATGTGGATTATTCCAACTGGTTTGTGGTACTCGGCGATAATCCAAATAATGTCACCACCTTGGCTGCGGCACAGGCAGAAGGGCTAAACATCTTTGCCTATGGTAGTTTTCTGACCATTCTGATTAATTTCCTGTTATTGGCATGGGTCGTGTTCTGGTTAGTGAAAATGATGAATAAACTGCGCCGTAAACAGGCCGAAGAACCTGCTGCACCAGCAGCCACCCCAGAAGATATTGCATTGTTACGTGAAATTCGTGATGAATTGAAAAAGCGTCCAGAAGCTTAAGCTGGCTTGGAAATAAAAAAACGGCGCAAGATGCGCTGTTTTTTTAACTTCTCTTTATGGGAGAGGACTGGGGTGAGGGTAATTGGATTTTTTTACCTCTCCCTAACCCTCTCCTGAGAGGAGAGGGAAGCTTAAAGGAATTAAAAATCCATCCGGAACTTAATTTCCACTAAGTGAAAACCGAACTGGCTTTTGACCGGGCCATGCAATACCCGTTCAGCAGCAGTAAAGACCAGTTTATCAATCACTGGAACCAGCTGGCCTTTTTTCACTTCGCCCAGTTCACCGCCACGTTTGGCAGAATTACAGGTTGAATATTGTTTGGCGACTTTATTGAAATCGGCACCACTCAAAATCTTCTGTTTAAGCTGCTCGGCAGTGTCTTTGTCCTTGACCAGAATATGACGCACAATCGCTGTTTTCATGACTTTTTCCCTCTTACAGTGGCCACTTTTTTCACAGGGCGTGCGATCTTTTTCAAAGGTTGGCATTCTGGACAGAAAACTGAAGCACGTTGTCCCAATTTGATATTTTCAAGTGTGGTTTCGCAATTCACGCACATTTCCCCAGCTCGGCCATAAGCCAGCAGGGTCTGCTGGAAATAGCCATTTTCGCCCATGGCATTGGTGTAGTCTCTCAAGGTCGAGCCGCCCAGATCAATCGCCTGTTTTAATATGCGCTTGATCTCCAGCACCAACTTTTCGATCTGTGCCAAGCTTAAGGTCGAGGCAGGTTGTGCCGGATGAATGCCCATATTGAACAGGCTTTCAGTGGCATAAATATTGCCAACGCCCACCACGACATGGTTATCCATAATAGCAACTTTAGTGCCAACGTTTTTATTCTTCAGTTTTTCAAATAAATACTGCGCATTAAAATTTTCACTGAGGGGTTCCGGTCCGAGTGTGTCAATCAGTTTGCTTTGTGATTGGTCATCGAGCCAAAGAATGCAGCCGAAACGGCGCGGATCGTGATAACGCAGTTCAATGTCATCAAACTGGATAATCAAGTGATCATGTTTACGTAATTCTTCATTGTGATCACATAGACGAAAACTACCCGACATGCCTAAATGCCAGAGCATGGTGTCGTGTTCAAACTCTGCCAGAATATATTTGGAACGGCGCGTGAGCTGCAGTAATTTCTGTCCTACCAGTTTTTCTATATTTGTCGGGATGGGCCAGCGCAAACTGGACTGACGGACTTCAACGCGTTTTACCCGCTGTTCCAATAAAGGCAATAAACTGGTTTTGGTGGTTTCAACTTCTGGTAATTCAGGCATAACACATCAAAGGCGAGGGAGATGCAGCTAATATTGGGTGAATATGCTGTGATTGCAAGCCTTAATCAGCATCAACCCCTGAGAAAATACCGGAGTAGCTTAACTTGATATTACTTATACTGATCTCAGGAACATACCGATTTTCAAGACAGGCTAATTATTTTTATGAAAAGTCTTTTAAATCAAAAGAATTAGGTTTGCAGCCAGTCTGTTCACTGAGCTTGCCGATCTGGCAGACGTTATTGGTAATGAGGCGTATATCCCTCCTCACCAATGATCAATGTATAAGGGAGTTTACCCGAATAGCAGAGTTGCCTGAGTGAACTCTCTCCTGCACAAAAGCTCGGAGTGAAATATAGGGCTGCGCTAGATTGTTAGGTCATCATATTCTGGGCTTGGCTGTTACCCTAGACATGTGAATTATCGCCTAGCAACTTCACATCTGACCTTCAATATAGATGCAAAATACAATATCGAACTCAACTCTAGCCATAATCCAACAAAATGGCTGAGCTTAGGGCCAAGCCTGCAATATATGGTCAATCCAGAGTCTAGCAACAAGCCAGATAATGCATTCACACTTGGTTTAACCCGTCTTGTCATCTTCTAAAAAGTGACGGTTCACGTTATAACTAAACAGGCTTTTTAGAGCCTGTTTTTATTGCCCGATCATACTTCACATGAATAAAGAGGGAATGCCACGTGACATTATTATTTCAACCGCTAAAGTTCGGTTCATTATCACTCAGCAATAAAATTATTATTGCGCCGATGTGTCAATATTCGGCCACAGATCAGGGTGAAATTACATATTGGCATGAGCAGCAATGGGCGAGTTATGCTCTTTCTGGCGCTGGCCTATGTATTGTGGAAGCGACTGCAGTACAACCCGAAGGCCGTATTAGTTATGCCGATCTGGGCTTATGGAATGATCAGCAAGCTGCCAAAATCAAAGCATTATTGGCCAAGGTCAAATCTATATCACCAATGCCATTTGCGATCCAGCTGGCACACGCGGGGCGCAAGGCTTCTACCGATAAACCCTGGTCAGGCAAGGGTCAGATTGCCCCGGATCAGCCGAATGGCTGGCAAACTGTCTCTGCGAGTAACTTGCCTTTTCAGCCAGATGAACATCCGCCAAAAGCTTTAAGCCAGTCGGAAATTGATCAGGTCATTGCAGATTTTGCCGAAAGCGCCAAACGTGCCGTTGAGGCCGGTTTTGATCTGGTCGAGCTGCATGCAGCACATGGCTATCTGTTACATCAGTTTATGTCACCCCTTTCAAATAAACGCGATGATCAATATGGCGGTTCACTGGAAAACCGGATTCGCCTGACGCTGGAAGTATTTAAAGCCATGCAGGCAGCGGTTCCGGAAGGTTATCCAATCGGGGTTCGTATTTCAGCAAGTGACTGGATGGAGCATGAGGAGAGCTGGAATATTGATTCTTCGGTTGAACTGTCTAAAGCACTTGAAGCGGTGGGTGCAGCTTATATTCATATTTCCAGTGCCGGCCTGCATGTCAAACAGAATATTGATGTGAAGCCGAACTACCAGGTGCCTTTTGCAGATACCATCAAGAAAGCGGTGAATATTCCGGTGATCGCTGTGGGTTTAATTACTGAAGCCGAACAGGCAGAAAATATTCTGCAACAAGGTCAGGCGGATGCCATCGCTATCGCGCGGGCGATTCTTTACGATCCACACTGGCCTTGGCATGCGGCAGCGACGCTTGAAGAAAAACTGAAAATTTCACCGCAATATTTACGCAGTGCACCGCATGGTTTGAATCATCTGTTTGAGTCTTTTTAACACTGTTTTAGATTAGAACGTCTTATAATGGCTCATCACTGGCAAGCGGACGCTGCATTATGATTTTTGCGGTCATTATGCCCATTTTTTTATTATTGGCACTGGGTTATCTGACTGTAAAAAGTCAAGTGTTGAACAAAGAGCAAGTGGCGACGGTCGGTGCTTTTGTGATTAAAGTGGCCTTGCCATTGCTGTTTTTCCAGTCCCTTGCCTCGAAAGATCTGCATGAAATCTGGTATTTCGAATACTTCGCCGTGTATAGCAGCGTAACCTTGCTGCTGTATGGCAGCGGGTTCTGGATCATGCGCCGTCATTTTCAGAACAGTCATTCACAGAGTGCAGTTTTGTCGCTAGGTGGTGCGATGTCGAATACCGGACTGATTGGTACTGCGGTGCTCAGTCTGCTCATCGGGCAGCAGGCCATGACTTATACTTCTCTGGTAGTCATCATCGAGAGTGTATTGCTGATTCCTCTGGTGCTGGTCGTGGCGGCGCTGGGCACGCAGCATCAGGCCAATCTGGCGGCTATTCTAAAAAATGTCATCCTGACCTTGCTTAAGAACCCCTTGTTCATGGGGGTCATGCTGGGTATAGCCTGTGCGGTTTTCCAGATTAAAATTCCACTGTATATCGATCAGGTCTTTGCCTTGATTGGACAGACCGCATCACCCTTGGCCCTGTTTGCGATTGGTGGCGGTATTGTGGGAATGAGTCTGAAATATGTCAATCTGCAAAGTTTTTATCTGGTATTTTCCTGCAATATCATGATGCCACTGCTGATGTATCTCGGGCTCAGTCAATTGACCGATTTAAGTCAGGAAATGGTCTATGCCGGCACCCTGATTGCGGCCTTGCCGATGCCAACCATCTTTGGCATGCTGGGGCAGGCCTATGGCTTAAATGACCGGGCCTTAACCCCATTGTTGATGAGCACCATCGTTGGCTTTATCGTGACCAGTGGCCTTATTGCCTTATGGTGGGGATAAGATTTCAGAATAATTTTAATATAATGAAAAAGCCCCAGATTGTAATGGGGCTTTTTTGGTCTGAATTTTAGCAGTCCAGATTAACTCTTTTTGGCAGGTGCTTTTTTCTGCTCCAGCATCATTTTGTCGACTGCGGCCAGAGATTCTTTGGCCTGTGGAATATTTTGCTGGGCCAGTGCAGCAAAGATCTTTTTCGCTTCTGGCAGGTTTTGCGGCACGATGCTGCCATTGGCGAACATATTGCCGACTGCCATCAGGGCAGGGATATAGCCTTTTTTTGCCAGATCCTGAATACTGCTTAAACCTTGCTGAATCGGTTTTTCATCTTTGTTTTTAAAGCCCATACTGATGTCATATAAGGCTTTGGCATGAATCGCCTGCATATTGCCTTTGGTGATTAAGGGTTGCAGCTTTTGCAGTCCGCTCTTGTTTGCAGCAGGTGTACCTTCCGCAAATAACAGGATGGCCAGATCGATACTGGCATCATCAAACTGAGCAGCCGAGGCACGTTCCAGATACTGTTTGGCTTTGGTTAAATCCTGTTTTAGTCCCAATGTGCCAGCAGCATAGTTTTTACCCAGTACATAATTGGCCACAGGATAGCCTTTAGCAGCTGACTGTTCATAGAGTTGAATGGCTTTTTTCTCGTCTTTGGCAGTACCTTGGCCCGTCTGGGTTAAATAGCCTAGGTTGTATATGGCTTGTGCATTGCCCTGGCTGGCTAATCTGTTTAAGGCCTCATAGGCATCTTTAAAGTTATTGGCTTTGACCATTGCTTCGATTTTTGCGAATTGCGGATCAAGCTGTTCTTTTGCTGTATTTGCCAGAGCGAATTGTGCAGACATGGCAACAACGACAGCGAGTACTAATTTTTTCATGGTTCCTATAACCTTATTATTGCTGACACCTAATTCCATGGTGTGGTTTTAATCGTTTTCATTTACATCATAAAAGGATTTTTCACTTTGTAAATATGCAAAGCATGATTAGATACAAATCACCGAGTCCTGTTTAGACGCGCAATTCATCTTCATTTTTGACAGATTCAAGATAAATCAGGCAGATATTCACAAGATGACTTTGCTTCGGTGGGCTTCTCTGTTTAAATCTCGGTTTGAGCCAGCTTTGCGGAATTGAACCATGTTTGTCAAAACTATTAGACGTCACTATGACAGAGTCAATGCAGATGAATCGATTGCTGATGAAGACAAGATTGATGCATTACTGATGAAGCTCGGTGCTAGTTTTTTGGTGAGCTGTGAAGATCGGGTGTATATTTTTGAGCATGAAGGACATAGCGCAAGATTTGATGCAAAACATGCGCGGGCCTTTCATTTTAAAGAGTATGTGGTAAAAGACATGAATAAGCTGTTTCACCACTTTAACGTATAACTGGGTAAAGCCTCCGCATTCGGAGGCTTCAGGATTTCTTGGCTGGGAATTTAAAGAACTTCTTTGACAGTAGACTTCAGTTTTACTGCAGATTCGCGTGCCAAGAAATAATAGAAACTTGCCCCCAGGAAAGCGCCAATAAACCAGTTAAACGCGGCCAGATACTGTAATTTGGGTACCAGAGTAAAGACCAGCCCAATCATGACTGCGGGCATAAGAGCACCGATGGCTTTGGGATTAAATCCACCTTTATACCAATATGCACCGTCTTTCTGATCTTTAAATAAATCTTCAACAATGACCTTTTGCTTTTTAACAAAATAAAAGTCTGCAATCAAAATACCAAACAATGGGCCAATGAATGCAGCCAGTACATCTAGGGTATAGTGGATGAGTTCTGGTGAATTAAACAGGTTCCATGGGGTAATTAATACCGAACCGACTGCTGCAATCATGCCACCACTACGAAAGCTCAGTTTTTGTGGTGAGATATTGGAAAAATCGAAACCTGCCGAAACAAAGTTCGCCACAATGTTAATACCAATCGTGGCAGTGAGAACCGTCAATAAACCCAGTACAACTGCAAATGTATTGTCAATCATAACCACTGTTTCAAGCGGGTCGGTGACCATTTTTCCAAAAAGGCTGTAGGTGCCCGAAACCGTAATCACGGTAATCAGCGAGAAAAAGATAAAGTTAAATGGTAATCCCCAAAAGTTGCCTTTTTTCACCTGCTGCATGGATTTTCCATAACGTGAAAAGTCGCCAAAATTGAGCAATGGTCCGGAAAAATAAGACACCACCAAGGCAATCGCAACCATGGTTTGCATGACCTGCTCAGACAAGGTCAGTGACTGACTGCCCAGATTAAATGAAATATTGCTCCATCCGACCTGAAGCACAAGCCAGGCTGCGAGTGCGAGCATGACGACATAAACCAGAGGTCCTGCCCAATCAATAAATACCTTGATGGTATTCATGCCTTTCCAGAACACCAGTGCCTGTAATACCCACATAATGCCAAAGCAAATCCAGCCAATTGTAGACAGGCCGGCAAAGCCTGTTTCGGTCAATGGGCTTAAACCTGGATAGAATTTTAATAAAATCAGCATTAATGCATTCGAGGCCAGCCATGTTTGAATGCCGTACCATGCCACCGCAATAAAACCACGGATCAAAGCTGGAATATTGGCGCCAAAGACTCCAAATGACTGCCGTGCAATGACAGCATAAGGCACACCTGCAACTTGGCTCGGTTTCGCCACAAGATTGGCGGCGAGCTGCACAATTAAAATACCGACAATTAAGGCAACAAATACCTGCCAGCTAGCAAGTCCGAGAGCAAACAGGCTGGCTGCCACCAGATAGCCCCCCATGCTGTGAACATCTGACATCCAGAAAGAAAAAATGTTATACCAAGTCCAATTTTGTTTTGCAGGCATCAAATCCTCATTACTGAGTTTTGGGCTGAATTTTGTCTTATCCATACCGATCCATTAGCGATTCATTTTGCTGAATTGAGCAGAATGTATGCCAAGTACCGGCTCTAATTTTTTAAGTAATTGAAAGTAATATATTTATTGATTTGTATGGTTTGATTCTTGCATGTGCTTATGCCTTGTTGAAACAGCAATGACTGTTTTAACCCTCTTCTATAGATTTAAGCACAGTGAAATCACGTATGAATGTAAAGATTCAGGTCATTAATCCCAATACCTGCCTTGAAATGACGCAGGCCATTGGCAGAGCTGCACAGAAAGTTGCTTTGCCAACCACAAGCATTTTTGCCGTTTCGCCTCAACATGGGGTTGCTTCCATCGAAGGCCATTATGATGAAGCTGTCTCTGCCATCGGCATACTGGAGCTGGTAAAACAGGGGCGACAGCAGCAGGTAGATGGGCATGTGATTGCCTGTTTTGGTGATCCTGCACTGCATGCAGCGCGAGAGATTGCGGAAGCGCCTGTGATTGGTATTGCAGAAGCTGCCTTTCATATGGCGACCCTTGTTGCGACCAAATTTTCCATTGTGACCACCTTGCCGCGTACCAAAATCATTGCTGAACATTTATTGCAGCAATATGGTTTTAAACAACACTGCGCCAAAATTCGCTGTATCGATTTACCAGTATTGGCTCTGGAAAATGACAAAGAACATGCTTATCAGACTTTGCTTGAAACCTGTCGTCAATCGAAACAACAAGATGATATCGGTGCAATTGTCTTGGGCTGTGGCGGCATGGCAGAAATGGCAGAGCAGGTTGCTCAAGAGCTTGATATACCGGTGATTGATGGTGTAAGTGCCGCAGTCAAACTGCTTGAGGCTTTAAAGGGAATGGGCCTGAAAACCAGCAAGTGGGGCGATTATGATTTTCCAAATGCCAAATAGCCGGCCTTAAAATACAAAAGGCTTCTGTTAAAGAAGCCTTTTTCGATCCGGGTCTAATCTTATTGCGGGCGTGCCACATCACCACTTAAGGCTTCAGGTAAATCCAGAACCTCCAGGTCTAACTCAGACAATGCTTCAGGTTTGGCGACCACCAGGGCTTTATAAGCGTCATTCACGCTGATGCTATTCACCACTTCAACATTGTTGTTGAGCTGAGTGCCGGCGTCAGGTGCGGGACCTGTGCCTTGAATCAGATGCAGCCAATGTTTCGGTTTGGCTTTAAACCATAAACGTGCAATGACTTCCTGACCCAGATAGCAGCCCTTGTCATAGTGAATGCCTTCACGTTGATGCAAACGTAATTCTTGTGGTTGAAACAGGGTTGCAGTTGTGGCCTGAATCCAGGCCTGACCTGATTCAATCGCTTGCTGTGCCCATGCTGCAACATCGGTTTCAGTCTGGACAAAGTCAGTCTGGATATCATTGATCACAGGATAAACCGCACCCAGCAACTCCAGTTTCATTTTTGAAAAGGCACCAAATTTTTTAATATGATTGGCCAGTTCAGTGGCCTGATCTGCAGTGCTGACAATTTCAAAGCTTTCCGGACTGATTTTTTTAAGCCATAAGCCAAATTGGATTCGTCCTTTCAGACTACAGATTGCGGTATAACGGGTCTGGTTTTCAACCAATGTTTCAGTATTCAAAGTCACCTGACCTTGAAGGAATTTTTGCGCATCTACACCATTCAGACTAAACAATGTAAAAGCAGGAGACGTTGCCATGATAAGCCTCAGTTTGAATACTATAAATCAATAAGACTATTGTGCAGCAAGCACTATCCAGAGGCAAATAAAAAAGCCCACAATATCAATTGCAGGCTTTTGCATATTAAAACAAGCGTGTTAATACTCTAGTGATGATGTGTTCCCGGTAAAGGGGCATTACAGTCAAACTTACCGCCACAAATCCGCACATATTCCATCATGCCCTGATCTTCATGATCGAGAATATGGCAATGCTGCACGAAATCACCTTCAAATTTCTTGTAATGGCTGCGGACAATCACCTGATATCCCTGTTTCACAAAGATGGTATCTTTAAACTGTCCTTTTAAGCCACGGTATTGAATATCTTCCAGATTCGGGTTCGGATCGATGGCCAGTGGAATATCGCTGACATCCTTACCTGTCGGATCCAGCACTTTGACGATCTGGAACGGATTCACATGAATGTGATAGGGATGATTCAGGTTATTACTGCTCAGAACCCATTCATCAATTTGTCCGAGTTCCAGTTTGCGTACATATCTATCTTCTACTGCACCCGGGCCGCTAAACAGATCACCAAAACTATAGATTCCTTCTATATTACTGTAACGGTAGCCAAATTTGGCATTTGGCCCAAAGCTGGCATCGAAGGCTGAAAGCTGGGGTGGACGGTTCTTTAAGCGTTGATCAATTTCAGTACTCATCAGTGATGCATGATCAACAAAGGCCGAAAGTTTTAACTGTGAAAGCTGGCTTTGAATCTCTTTGCTCAAGCCAATTTTCTGTGCCTGAGCCTGTAAAAACTGCGCCGGTGTCTGAGTTTTCAACTTGCTCGCCTTGACATTGACCCATCCCAGAAGCTGTGCATTCAGGGTGTTGGCGGGGGCGAGTTGTGGGGTGATTTGTCCCGAGGTCGGAATGGTATTGATTTCATCATCAATGTTCAGGTTGGTATCGAAAATACAGTATTTGTTCCGGGTCGGAAAAGCCAGCATCGCATCATGCCGGTATCCTGGCTGGAATATCGAGATTCTGCGTGTTTGTACATGGTCCATGGTCAGACCATCTTGGGCAATGGTGTACATTGGCAAGCTGCTGAGCTGATCGAAATCTGCTTTTTTACTTTCTTCCTGAAATTCTGAACAGGCTTGAATGGTTTGTGCAGCGCTAAATTTTTCTGATTTTGGCAGTTCCTTAATGATCAGGCCAAGCGTATCACGCACACCGCCATGAATCATACGCCAGCGGTTAAACTGGTTCTGTTCGACCTGAATTTCACCATGAACTTTGCCATTAATTGAAGTGTAATAATGATTGGCTCCCCATGAGTTGAACGCATTCAAACCCTGATAATCTTCCAGCATGCCAATATCATTGGCCTGACAGTTATTGATATTTAACGGGTCTTGCGAGTTCATGCAGCGATACTGGATTTGCTGGAATAAAAGAATTTTTTCATCGGCATCATTTTTCTTGGCCTTGTCGGCAAACAGAATGTCGAGATCACCGCTTTCAGAGAGTTTGCCATTTTTATATTTGGGTATTCTTGAGCCTTCAACAATGAGAGGGCCGGCCATGCCGCTAGAGACCTGAATGGCAGTTGAACCATGCAGATGGGCATGATACCAATAGGTGCCAGCAGGATGGTTCTTTTCAATCTTGTATTGGTAGTCAAATTTTTCTTTGGGCGCAAATTTAAGAAAGACATTATCGCTATTGCCTTGCGGGCTGACCCAAAGACCATGGGTATGTAAATTGGTGGTATTAAAGCAGTGCGGGTCATTGGCATCGAGAATATATTCCGGACAGGTGGCTGTCGATTCGGTGGGCAACTGATTACTCAGCTGTACCGAAAAGGTTTCTCCCTGTTTGATCCGAATCTGTGGTCCGACCAGCTGGTCTTCAACATATTCTCCCGCTTTTTTCTTGGCAAATAAACTAGGTTTGGTGACATAGCCTCGCAGTACCAGCTGATCCCAGCTGCCATTTCTCGGGTTATAAAGTTTATCGGTTTTGTAGGCCACGATCAGGTCATATTTGCCCTTGGCATTTTTGGCTAACAAGGGCGGATTACTGATCAGGGATTCTGATGCAGTTGGAGCAGGTAAAGGATGAGTCGGGTGGGTTGGAGGGTTTGGATTTGACGGATTGCCGGGGTGGGGTGGGTTTGATGGATGAGGAGGGTTTTTACCTCCATTCCAGTTCGATGCCAGTAGGGCGAAAACCGCGACTATGGCACCAATAATGGCGAGCTGTAACATCGTAATCACCTTGATTTGCTTTTGTGATGAGTGTTGTTGTTGTGAAGTAATTACGGTTTAGATTTACTTAAATCGGCGCAGAACTGTTATCACCAAATTAGGGGGTAGGGAGATAAACGGTAGGCTAAAAGTATTTTTCTGATGGGTTTAAGGTGCTAATGTGTCTGTAGATCTTTCATTATTCGATGGTATTTAAAAATATTAAAATAATAAGAAAATTTGTAAGAAAGTCTTACTAATTTTAAGGAATTAAGGTGAGAAGCGGCTTTGACCTGTTTTCGAGCTTAGAAATTGCATAATTTAACGGATTTTCTCCGATGATATTTTGTAGATCTGCTGAACAGTTGGCAGATATCAATTGCCAGTCTGATAGGGAATCCGGCATTTGAACTGAGAAATCTAGGTGATTAGATGGAGCCGAAGTGCCATGTCGGGCTTAAAAATAAAACTCCTGAAATATGAATAAACACACCTGTTGATTGCATCTATATTCGGGTTATTTTTTATACTATCGGCAGGGTCTTATACTAAAGAATGAGGGAGATTTTCTGCAAATTTTTCCAAAAAATAGAGGTTTAGCGGCAAAATTCTAGGGCTTAGCTAGCAAATTTATTTAAATAAGCTAATACTAATATTCAAGTTGTTGAAAATTATAAGATTTGGGAAATGGACTTTCGGCATCGTACAATGCCTTGATTAAAAAACAAGTCATCAACAAATTTTGATGTACAAAAAACAGTAATAAACGAGGGCAGGTAAGCTATGAACAACAATTATCGTAAACCGCTGCAATCCACCCAGCTGGAATATTATGACGTGCGTCAGGCCGTGGAAGATATTCAGCCAGGCGCCTATGCCAAACTTCCTTATACCTCCAAAGTCCTTGCCGAGCAGCTGGTTCGTCGTTGTGATCCTGCCCTATTAGAACAGTCCTTACGCCAGCTGATTGAGCGTAAACAGGAGCATGATTTCCCGTGGTATCCGGCCCGTGTAGTCTGTCATGACATTTTGGGTCAAACCGCACTTGTCGATTTAGCCGGTTTGCGTGATGCGATTGCTGAACAGGGCGGGGACCCTTCTAAAGTCAATCCGGTGGTACCGACCCAGCTGATTGTCGATCATTCACTGGCCGTAGAATTTGGTGGTTTTGATCCGGATGCCTTTGAGAAAAACCGTGCCATTGAAGACCGCCGTAATGAAGACCGTTTCCATTTTATTGAATGGACCAAAACTGCTTTTGAAAATGTCGATGTGATTCCAGCCGGTAATGGCATCATGCATCAGATCAATCTGGAGAAAATGTCTCCGGTGATTCAAAATCGTGATGGCATTGCTTTTCCGGATACCTGTGTCGGTACAGATTCACATACCCCACATACCGATGCCTTGGGTGTGATTTCGATTGGTGTCGGAGGGTTAGAGGCTGAAAACGTGATGCTGGGTCGTGCGTCCTGGATGCGTCTGCCGGATATTATTGGGGTCGAGTTAGTTGGCCAGCGTCAACCGGGCATTACCGCAACCGATATTGTGCTCGCACTGACAGAATTCCTGCGTAAAGAACGTGTGGTTGGGGCTTATCTGGAGTTCTTTGGCGAAGGTGCCGACAGCATGTCGGTCGGGGATCGTGCTACGATTTCCAACATGACTCCGGAATACGGCGCAACCGCTGCGATGTTCTATATCGACCAGAATACCCTTGATTATCTGACTTTGACTGGTCGTGAGCCTGAACAAGTCAAGCTGGTTGAAACTTATGCCAAGGAAATTGGGCTATGGGCATCGGATATGACCCAGGCAGAATATCCACGTGTGCTGCGCTTCGACCTTTCAACAGTAACCCGCAATATTGCTGGCCCGTCCAATCCGCATGCACGTGTATCAACCTCTGATCTGAAAGAAAAAGGTATTGCAGGCAATCTGGATGCTGCCCGCGCACAAGAAGCGGAAGGTTTAATGCCGGATGGTGCGGTGATTATCGCGGCGATTACCTCTTGTACCAATACTTCAAACCCACGTAATACTGTGGCAGCCGGTTTACTTGCACGTAAAGCCAATGAACTCGGTTTAGTGCGTAAACCTTGGGTGAAATCATCTTTTGCACCGGGTTCTAAAGCCGCGGCGTTATATCTTGAAGAAGCTGGCGTACTGAAAGACCTGGAAAAACTCGGCTTCGGCATTGTGGCCTATGCATGTACTACCTGTAATGGCATGTCCGGTGCGCTGGATCCTAAAATCCAGCAGGAAATTATTGATCGTGACCTGTATGCCACAGCGGTGCTTTCGGGCAACCGTAACTTTGATGGTCGTATTCATCCTTATGCGAAGCAGGCTTTCCTGGCCTCTCCGCCGCTGGTGGTGGCATATGCAATTGCCGGAACGATTCGTTTTGATATCGAAACCGATTCGCTTGGTAATGACAAAGATGGCAACCCGATTTATCTAAAAGACATCTGGCCGTCGGATGAAGAAATTGATGCCTTGGTGAAACAAGCCGTGAAACCGGAACAGTTCCGCCAGATTTATATTCCAATGTTTGATTTGGGTGTCAATGAAAAGGCGACAAGTCCACTATATAACTGGCGTCCGCAAAGTACTTATATTCGCCGTCCACCGTATTGGGAAGGTGCTCTGGCTGCACCGCGTACCTTAGCCAACATGCGCCCGCTGGCGATCTTGGGCGATAACATCACCACCGATCATTTATCTCCATCGAATGCGATTGTGCTGGATAGTGCCTCTGGTGAATACCTGAAAAAAATGGGTGTGCCTGAGGAAGACTTTAACTCCTATGCAACGCATCGCGGTGATCACCTGACCACGCAACGTGCGACTTTTGCCAACCCGAAACTGTTCAATGAAATGGTGGTGCGTTCTGATGGCACCATCAAGCAGGGTTCGAAAGCGCGTGTCGAGCCTGAAGGCGAAGTGATGCGGATGTGGGAAGCGATTGAAATTTACATGAACCGTAAACAGCCGTTGATCATTATTGCCGGTAAGGATTATGGTCAGGGGTCAAGCCGTGACTGGGCAGCGAAAGGTGTGCGTCTGGCTGGTGTGGAAGCGATTGTGGCAGAAGGTTTTGAGCGTATTCACCGTACCAATCTGGTCGGTATGGGCGTATTGCCGCTTGAGTTTAAGTCGGGTACGGATCGTAAGACATTGAAGTTGGATGGTACGGAGCTGTATAGCGTAATTGGTAATATCGCGCCACGTTCGACTTTAACTTTAGTAATTGAGCGTTCAACCGATGATGGTAAGAACCAGATTATTGAAGTGCCTGTGACTTGCCGTTTAGACACTGAAGAAGAAGTACATGTGTATGAAGCGGGTGGGGTATTGCAACGCTTTGCACAGGATTTCTTGGAAGGGAATGTGGCTTGATCTAAAGTAAATAGCCTGATTTATATTTATAATTAAATCAGGCTATTTAATATATTTTTATGTTTGAATAATGAGTTAAAATAAACTAACTTGCTTATTATTTATAAAAAATTAAAAACATGCTAAACGTTCAAATTAATTTAAAAGATAAAGACTTATTCGGAAATGATGCAGCTGATCAAGAAAAGGATGATGTTTTTAAAAGTTATGCTATGGAGAGAGCGGAGCTAGGCGATTTCCTGAATTACTCTGAAACAATTCAAATTGCTAGGGCATATAAGGGGGAAGGAAAATCAGCTATTCTTAGAATGGTGAAAGAAAAATTAGAACAAAATAATAAGTTAATTGTTATTAATTCAACAGGAGTAGCTTTATCACCTGATTTAGAATCAGATGATTCAGATACTTGGACTAGAGCTTGGAAGAAAAAAATTCTAGGTATCATAGCTAATGAAATTGGGGCTAAAATTGGTTTTGCTTTCAATGATGATGCAACTAGTTTGGTTGAACAAGCCGAAATGAATGGTTTTAAATCTCGATCTTTTATTTCTCATATAGTTGATAGACTAAAAATTAATGGTATTCCCGAGAACCATAGGCAAGGTGTTAAGGACGTAGAAAGCATTCTAGCGCGATGGACAGACGGTGGAGGAATATGGTTAATAGTTGATGACATAGACCAAAATTTTCAAAACACGTCAAAAAATAAGTTAAAAGTTGCAACTTACTTTACAGCTATTAGACAAATTGTTAATGCATTGCCTGAAATAAGAATTAGAACAAGCGTTAGACCAAATGTATGGAAGATAATAAAAAGAGAATACGAAGCACTGTCTCATATCGAACAATATATGGTCGATATACGTTGGGTGCATCAAGATATTGAAACGTTATTAGCTAAACGTATACAAGGTTATTTAGAGAGAACAGGTCAGTGGAATAGTTTCAGCAATGGACTTTCTAATGATATAAGTAAAAAAAATATTCAATTAATCTCATTAATTTTTGAAGAAAATATGAAGTGGGGAACAAATAATCGTACTAGACCTACTTCTATTGTTTTAGCAACCCTATCGAGATATAGACCCAGATGGCTTGTTGAATTATGTAAAGAATCAGCAAAATCTTTGAATAATAATGGAGATAGAATAAGTTTCTCCACGATTGATAATCAACTTGAAGATTTTGGGAAAAGGAGAATTGACGATACTATCGCCGAATTTGTATCACAATGTCCTCAGATTGAAGAACTTATAGTTGCTTTTTCAAAACAAAATGAAAGATATAAGACTGCTGAATTATTAACTCTTATTGATAATAGAATCTTAAATCATATTAACTTAAAAATTTTTGGAGTACTTGGAACGCCTAATAATCGAGAAGTTGCGCATTTTCTTTTTCAAATAGCTTTTATTACAGCACGCCAAGATAATGAAGATGGTAGTTATGACCATATTTCATTTGAGAAAAATCCGTCACTCTTAAAAAGTAGAACAAACGTAGATGATGGTATGTTATGGGAAATACATCCAGTTTTTCGTCAGGCACTACATCTAAAAAATGTGGAAACTAAGCAGGCGCAGGAAGCAAAGCAAAAAAGACAGCGCAGAAGAAACTAAAAGGAGTATTAACACAACGTCAAATTAGGTTCTTCGCCCAAACGCCCACATCACTCGTCGAAATGGACAATAGACATTCATCATAAGAGGGTTATACTAGATCTACCATTTCTAAAACTATGGAGAACAAAGATGGTTACTGCTGGCGAAAAACCCGGAACAGGCTTCTATTTTTGTATTCAATGCGGACACCGCACCTACTTAGAAATTGGTACTGATCGTTTACCACCGTGTACCAAATGCCAAGGCAATCAATTTAACAATAAGAATGCCTAAGCAGGACAATTCAAACAGTTACCCTCTGTTTTGAACAAAAGCCCTATTACTCCATAGGGCTTTTTGTTATCTGCATATCCTCATTGATAACTTAAATTTCGATTGAAAATTAACCAAATTATCCCCATATAAAATCCTAGATTCACCGTATTTAGGGCTGCTCAATTGCAACATTATCTTGATCTTAATCACGACTCAGGTGTGGCCAATTATGAGATTGGTAATAAGTTTATTCGTGTGCAATTTAAGAAAACCTCGAAAGTCTATACTTACAGCTATAGTAGTGCCGGTTATCAGCATGTCGAGAACATGAAACAGCTTGCCCGATATGGCGATGGGCTAAATGCCTATATTAACCAGCATACCCGTCAGCTCTTTGTACACTAAAACTGGTCTGCTTCTTGCTTCAATCCAAGTCCGAGTCGGCAAATATTTAATCACAGCTAAATATTTGCCTTGAAATAGTGCATGTGCACATATTGGAAAGAGGGCAAGCGCATATGGAAATCAGAGACTACGCACCAGAATCAGGCAAATTAAGCAAAAAAGCCCATTTTTATTCTGCATGGCCATTAATTCTGATCCTGTTTGGGGGCGCAATTGGCTTGCTCTACGGCGTGATGGCCTATTTACTGAATCTGAAAATCTATAATTCTGAACTGACGAGACTCAATAAGGTTCTGGCCAATCTGCTCTGCGGGATGTCGGCGATCAGTATCTGGTGGTTTAGCGCACAATGGATTCAGGCTGCTTTGTTTCAATAAATAGTCATCATGTCTTGAAGATAAATTGCAATAAAGTCCATTTTTATCGAAGAAAAAAGCGTAAAAATTGAAGGATGGGTTTTATTTCCCTTAAATTAGATTAATAATGAAATAAATTTTCAAAAATTCTAAAAATTAAAAAAACATAGGAAATTAATCCCGTCCATCTTTGCCTAATATAGCTCTCAAGGGTGTGATGGGATCGGAAAGAGTAGCATGCTGCGAGCGGCGCAAAACGCGAGTGCAGTACGAACCCAAAAGGTCTCGATCCGGCTTAGGACGCTATAGACCACAAGTTTATAGGCTATAAGATCAAGTCTTACAAAGATTGATAGTTGAAGTAAACCATGAAACGTTTTCCCAACACCCTAAAAAATTTTCCAGTAAGGCAATATAAGAAATCATTAAAATAATAATAAATCAAAAACTTAAGAAAATATTCATTCAAGCAAGATACAAATCAGTTCTCATTTTCCCAGATCAAAACTGTTATTTTTAAAGCATCAGCTGCCCGGTGGGGAATCGTGATGAATCTCGATATTTGGTGTCGTTTTTTGCTATTTTCCTTGCTCATCAATTACGTCATTCTTATGCTCTGGTTCACGGTTTTTGTATTTGCCCGCAACTGGATGAAACAAGTGCACGGAAAATGGTTCCGGCTGTCTGAAGCCAGTTTCGATGTGATTCATTATTCGGGTATGGCGCTGTATAAAATTGGAATTTTGCTGTTTAACCTGGCGCCTTTAATTGCAATCTATTTGATGAAACAAAGTTAAGCGCGATCCTGAACGGAATCTTTCAATGACAAAAAATAGATTGGGATTAGTCCAGTTAAATAACAATTAAAACAGGATTTCAAAGGAGTGGATGCAGATGAATCAAGTCAAACCGGCACTGATTTTGGGTGCCTTGATTGCTTTAGGGATGATGCTTGCTGGCTGGATTCTAGGCAATAGTGCCCTGAAAATTAAACAGTATGAACGTATTGTTTCGGTCAAAGGCTTGTCAGAGCGTGAAGTCAAGGCTGATGTAGCAGTGTGGCCGATCCGCTTTAACGCTGGTAGTCAGGATCTGGCCGAGTTGTATGACACCATGCAAAGCAATACCCAGGAAATTCAGACTTTTCTAAAAAATGAAGGTTTTAGTGCCGAAGAGATCACCAGTGCCTCACCGAGTATTACCGATAAATATGCACAGCAATATGGCGGTGATGCCAATGTCGCATTGCGCTATACCGCTAGCCAGACCATTACCGTCTACACCCACAACATCGATGCAGTCCGCAAGGCGCAAAGCCGTCTGGTGGCTTTGGGCAGAAAAGGCATTGCCTTTGCTGGAGATGATTCTGGACAAAGAACCGAATATCTATTTACCAAGCTGAATGACATCAAGCCGGCGATGATTGAACAAGCCACCGAAAATGCCCGCAGTGTGGCAGAAAAATTTGCTGCCGATTCAAAAAGCAGTCTGGGTAAAATCAAATCCGCCAATCAGGGCCTGTTTAGTATTGAAGATCGTGACAGCAATACGCCCTATTTAAAGAAAGTCCGCGTGGTCTCGACGGTCGATTATTATCTGGCAGATTAATTTATCTGGCTCTGCGCAGTGATTGACAGGCTAAATCCAGCTTGTTATTTTGCGCGCATTGTCCCAGATGCTATATCCACATGCCGATTAACCCCGACTTTATTTATTGCCCGCCGCAAGAGCCATTGCAGATTGTTTATGAAGATGACGATCTGCTGGTAATTGAAAAGCCGGCCGGATTATTGTCGGTGCCAGGACGTTTACCTGAACATCATGACAGCGCTTATTTACGGGTTTTAGAGCAATATCCGCAGGCTAAAATTACCCATCGTCTGGACATGGCCACCTCGGGTATCTTGATGTTTGCCAAACACCGCGATGCAGAAGTGGCGGTGAGTAAAATGTTTCAGGCGCGCAGCGTGCATAAAAATTATGTCGCGCTGGTACAAGGCAAACTTGAAGGACAGGGCAGCGTCGAAGTGCCTTTGATAACTGACTGGGAAAACCGTCCGCGTCAAATGGTGCATTATGAACTGGGCAAAGCCGCCAAAACCTTATATCAGGCAATAGAGTATTTGCCGCAGCAAGATATTAGCCGGGTTTTACTCACGCCGATTACCGGGCGTTCGCATCAGTTGCGGGTACACATGCTGCATCTGGGTCATCCCATTACTGGCGACAAAATCTATCATCCAGAACCACAGCGCAGTCCTTTAAAACGTATGGCCTTGCATGCCAGTTATCTGGCTTTTACCCAGCCGCTGAGTGGTGTGCTGGTTGCGATTGAAGTCGCAGTACCGTTCTGATTGAATCCAGTTTAATAGTCAGATCCAACGAAGTGCATACTTGTTATGAAATATAAATATGATGCGGATCAGAGTCTTAAATCAAGCTGTTCCAGTGAAAGTGTGAGAATTTATTTCAACCTATACGCTGAATGTTAATGATTTTTCAATAGTTTTTGGTTGAATCCGCATGCTTATACATGGCCTGATCCACTGCCGCGGTAGAACATGAATTTTAATATTCATTGCCTGTCTGAATAATCCGCTTAAATAATCTTTATTGTTTTTATCTCTTCTTCTAAGCTTAATATCTTTATTTTTAATGATTTTTTAATTTCTATTTGACTGGGTTGAAACTGTCAAATTATATCCTTTGATATAAAAACAAGATGATCACCTGTTTCGGAATAGATTGGATTGG
Organism: Acinetobacter sp. KH_038; assembly: GCF_057839405.1. NCBI lineage: Bacteria > Pseudomonadati > Pseudomonadota > Gammaproteobacteria > Moraxellales > Moraxellaceae > Acinetobacter > Acinetobacter sp. KH_038. The sequence goes on from NZ_CM174489.1 coordinate 647,982, forward strand.
AAGTAGAAATCACTCGGTCATTAGTGGCATGTACAGAAAAAATTCACAGAAAAATAAAATGAATGAATGGCTTGGTAGCGATCAATGACTTTGATTCGCTAGTCAAAATGATGCAAAATCAACCATTACTTGATAATAAATTTTTAATTTTATTTTTTAGGGCAATGCCCGGGGTTAAAGGAAAGAACGATGCTTAGTATGGCTCTCTTCGTTCTCGCGAGTATCTTATTCTGTGCATTGCTCTGGAGCTTGAAGGTACAGGCTTCATTACGCCACAATATCCGGTCTTTACAGGAAAACCTGGATCATTCGCGCGGCAAATTGGCAGATTATGAAACTCAGGTCGATGAATTGAATTATGACATGACCCAATTGCGAGTACAGCATGGCGGTTTAACTATTGCACTGAATAAATTTAAAAAATATCAGGATATCTGTGATATCGAGCAATATATTATCAACCGGACCTTGCAGGTCGAAAACTTTGTTGAAGTAACCAAGCTGGATGCTTCGATCATGATTGATGATCTCAAGGCTTATATTAAAAGCGTGAAAGATTATATCGCTCAGTTTCAGGCAAAAGCCTTGGTCGAAGTTGAACAGCAGGCCAGAAAAACTTTGCAGGGTTATTATGAACAGGCCAGGCAACAGCATCGTTTGCAGGAGGTGCTGACGGCTTTAGAACATAAAATACACACCAGGCACTACGGGATGCATCTTCCTGTGCCGCAATTATTAGACCAGCTGATAGCAGGCTATAGCGAAACAGATGCCGCTCGGCATTTGCTGGATGTCCGTGAAAAAATTCAGCAGGCTATAGCAACACAACAGATCGCCAGTTGTAATTATATTGACGACAGGCGCCGTAGAAGTACCATCGACATGCTCAGTCTGGCTTTTAACAGTAAGGCAGATTTATATCTTGCTCAATTAAACAGAGAAAATCTTGGTCAGATGCTACAAGCTTTAAGAGATGAGTATGTCCTGCTCAATCATACCGGGCAACAATTGAGTCAGGCCATGATTCATGAATCCTATCTCAATCTACGCTTGCAGGAATTCAAGTTTGCTGCACTGGTGTTGCAAATCAGGCAGCAACAGCCGCAGTCAGTGCGCGCCTGATGTTTCTATGGAGTAATAAAGCTCTGCCTAGACCGTCTATGCTGGCTCAGCATGGCTGCATATCAAGCCTGCTATACCCAGATTGTTTAGATCGGAAAGAGATGAAATGCAGGGGTTCTATAGCCGATTCTTATATTTATAAAAATCATATGTTTAATTATGGTTAAAAGATAATATTTTTTGTCCGGATCTCGATAATTGTACAAAAATCGGCTAATCTTAAAAGCAGAATAAAACGGCATCATAATAAGGATACTCCTATGTCACGTGATTACAATCAATTCCCTGACGATGAAAATGGCAATGTACTGTGGCAAATGCATCAGGATGGCGACGACCTGCAAGAAGCACATGAAATTGAATTCTCGATTGTGTTTAGTGATGAAGAGCAGGCGGATCGTTGTGCCTTGCATCTATTAAAAGAAGAACAGAAAATCAGTCTGTTTCAGGATGAAGAAAGTGCGAACCTGGAATGGATCATCACGGTTTATGTGTATATGGAACCGGCCTATGAGGACATTGTCGATCTGGAACAATGGTTTGGCATCATCGCTGCACAGTTTCAGGGCGAATATGATGGCTGGGGCTGTATGGCCTATGTCTATGATGACGAGCTGGATGAAGAAGAAAACAGTCTGCGTAACAGCTGATTCTGTCTGTATTTCAATGAAAAACCCGGTGCTGCCGGGTTTTTTTATGCTTTATCCTGAATTTTGCGCGCTGCATCGGTGTCTGGCTACAGATACATAGTCATTATATATACTGGATTCACGATTGCGTAAAATCAGCTCTGTTGGTGTCCAGCTGAGTCAGTTCAGTCTGTAGATCTATAGCAGAGAAGGGAGCAATAGCCCTCAGTAAAAAATACATAATAAGAATAAAGGACAAGGCAAAATGAGTTACACCCTGAAAATGCATCGAGTGTTTAGTGCACCTCCGGAGCGGGTGTATCGTGCTTTTGTTGATCCGGATGCACTGGCAAAATGGCTGGCACCGCATGGTTTTATAGCTAGGGTAGAACATGCCGAAGTCAAACCGGGGGGCAGTTATAGAACCACCTTTACCAATTTTTCTACCGGTACCCAGCATCATTTCTATGGGGTTTATCATGAGGTAATTCCCAACCAGTTACTGCGTTATACCGACCAGTTTTCGACGCCAGATCTGCAAGGCGAGATAGAAGTCACTATCATCTTTGAAAAGGTTTCAGTCGGTACCGGCCTGCATATTATTCAGGTCGGCTATCCGGATGTGGTGCCACCGGCGGTATGTCATTTAAGCTGGCAGGAATCACTGCAGTTGCTTTCCCTGCTGGTGAATCCCTATATCCCGGATAATTAATAGCGTCTTATACGATTCAGTATTGATTTTAATCGAAGTTCCAGTCAGGCAGCGTAGCGCTGTAAAGATGCTATACTGTGCGCTTATTTGTTTAATTTATTTAATTTTTCTCTTTTTTCGAGGTTCTTATGGGTCTGCCTAACTGTCCAAAATGCCAATCTGAATATACCTATGCAGATGGCGATCTGCTGATCTGCCCTGAATGTGCACATGAGTGGAAAGAAGGCGAAATCACTGAAGAACAAGTGATCATTAAGGATGCCAATGGCAATGTGCTGGCAGATGGCGATAGCGTCACCGTCATTAAAGATCTGAAAATCAAGGGCTCATCTTCAGTGGTTAAAGTAGGTACTAAAGTAAAAAGTATCCGTTTATTGCCGGATGCTGCCGATGGTCATGATATCGATTGTAAAATTGAAGGAATTGGCCCGATGAAGCTGAAATCGGAATATGTAAAAAAAGCTTGAAGCTGATATTCGACTAGAATTTTAACTGCGGAATGATACGCTGGACCAATCGTCTCATTCCTGAAATTCACGACTTGTTGATAGCGTCGTGATCATGATGCTTTTTATCCGAGATAAGCGCTATGCCACATATACATCTGGAATATTCTGACAATCTTCAACACATTATTGAAACCAAGCCTCTCATGCTGGCCATTCATCAGGCACTGTTCAAAACAGGTCATATCAAGACGCCGAATGATTTAAAAAGTCGTGCGATTATGCAGCAGGATTATGTGGTTGGACTGGGTACGCTGCAAGATCAGGCTTATGTACATGCCAAAGTTTCGCTGTTGAGCGGGCGCAGTGTAGAAGTCCGGCAGGAGATTGCCGGATTGGTACTTGAGGTGATGCAGCAGCATGTTTCTCCACAGCCGGAATTAAATATCCAGCTCTGCGTCGAAATCCTTGAAATGCAAAAGCAGATCTATAGCAAAGTGATTATTTAACTCCTGCCTGGGATGTTATTGCCTCAGGGTAGTTGAATGGTTTTATGGACAAAATCTGCTCTTGTTGAGTCTAGAATAAATGAAATAAACAAGAGCAGAGGCTGTTTTTGACTTATTTGATTTTAGTGATCTATCAGCATATTTATATTTTTAAATGATATTTTCGGTCATTTACAATGTCAGGGCAGAAGCCTTAAATTGGCTTTCGAAAGCAAGCAGTTCCTGAATCTGCCTGATTTAAAAAAATATTAATACCTGATTTAAAAACAATAAAGCCGTATATAGCTGTGCTGCGAGATTTATATTCGGATTACAAGATAGCAAGTTTTGAGCCTGAGTATGGGCTGCCATCAAATAATTTTGACATGATATTCAGCTGAGCTGTAGCGAATCAGGCCAAGCAGATAGCCGGGCGGGCAGCATGCTTGCGCACAATCACAACAAGAAAAGTAAAAGATCAGAAATCCGGTCGGATTGTTAAATTCCGGTTTCAGGTCAGAATCACCTGATAAAGGGAAGAAGTTATGCAGATTTTTGGGGATGAACAACTGGGACAAGAGGTCGTGGCATTTCTTCAGGCATGGGACAATGCCATATGCCGGCTTGAGATCCAGGATATTATTCAATTATGCAGGCCGGACATCCGTCTGGTCGATGTCAGCACCGAAATAACAGGCACAGCAGCCTATCAGACACTTTGGCAGCAATATCGGCCCTTGATACCTGAAGGAATCCTGATAGAGCGTCAAGAACTCAATATTCACGTCAGTAGCGATCTGGCCTTGATTGATGCTTATGTGCGGGTCAGTTATGCGGTGATTGAACCGATTTTCCAGTTGGGGTGGTGCCGGGTCAGTATGTGTCTTAGCAAACAGCAGGACCGGTGGCAATTGCTGCATCAACATACCTCAGTACCGGTGCAGCTGGAAACCCGTAAAATGCGCAGGATCAAGAGTGTCAGTTAATGCATAACTCAATAATTAAGTGAAATATCTTTGCAAATGATTACAGGAATACCTTTGTAACAAAAATACAGAAAGTCCTAAATTAGGGTAAAGCAAGAATAATTCAGGACTTTTCAAGTGGATAATAACAAGAACAGTCAAGCTCAACCTTTACAGGCCAATCTGCAACAGCAGACCGAAGTGCTTATGCCGAACCAGTCGGAGCGGCAACGAACCCAGCATGCCCTCAGGATGATGGCCGGCTTTGTCATTGCCGCTGTGGTGATGATGGCATTGTATTTTGGCCGTGATATTTTTATTCCGCTGGCATTGGCCATTCTGCTGGCTTTTTTACTGTCGCCACTGGTTTCCCGCCTAAAGCGCCGGGGCTGTCCGCAATGGGCTGCAATTGGTCTGGTCATGTGCCTGACTTTATCCCTGTTGGGCGGTGCAGCCACTTATCTGGGGATGCAACTAGGCAAGCTGAGTCAGGAATTACCGCAATATCAGGATACCATCCAGCAAAAACTGAATATGCTCAAAGACTATCGTCAGGGGCCGAGTATGTGGGACGGCGCGATTCAGACCTTTGATACGGTAGAAAGTTCGATAGATAGCCCGGAGCAAGAGGCTGAAGATCCGAATGTACAGAATGTCAAAGTGGTGGGCCTGGAACCTTCGAGTGAAGAAGCTGCACTGGACTGGCTCAATAAGATTCTGAATCCGCTGGCGGTGATCGGGATCGTGTTTCTGTTCATGGTGCTGATTTTGCTGAATGGCAAGGATCTGCACGACCGCTTTTTAAAGCTACTGGGGGGAAATCTGAATATCGGCACCGATGCACTGGATGATGCCGCCAAAAGTATCGGAACCTATTTGCGCATGCAGCTGCTGGTCAATGTCACCTATGGTATTCCCATGGCGATAGGGTTGTTGCTGATTGGGGTGCCGGCAGCCATTATGTGGGGACTGGTCGCAGTAGTGATGCGTTTTGTACCGTATGTTGGCCCGATCGTTTCGGCTATTTTCCCGATTACACTGGCCTTCGCTGTCGACCCCGGCTGGGACATGGTGCTGTGGACCGTGGCCCTGATCGTGGTTCTGGAGCTGATCAGCAATAATGTGATTGAACCCTGGCTGTATGGTGAGAGTACCGGCCTGTCTACCTTGGCAATTATTCTGGCAGCCACTTTCTGGACCACGCTGTGGGGGCCAGTGGGCCTGATCTTGTCGACCCCTTTAACCGCCTGTCTGCTGGTCTTGTCCAATTATGTGCCTGCCTTGGGTTTTGTCAAAACCTTGCTCGGCAGTACCCCAGTCTTGTCACCCTCTGAGCGCTTTTATCAGCGTCTGGTGGCCGATGAAGTCAATGATGCGATGCAGGTTGCCAATGATTATATCTGCGCACAATTGCCGAAAAAGCCCAGTGCGGAAGTGGTAGCGCGAAAGATACAGAAATTCTATGCCGAGGTGGCGATTCCGGCGATTCGAATTTTCTCGCAAGGACATGATACCGATGTCACTGCCGAACATCGCTTGCGCCTTTATCAGGGTTTGCAGCTTTTCAATCATGCTTTTCAAAAAGCCTATCCGAGTCCCATGCGTGCCGAGCAGCCGGAAATTTATTGTGTGGGCGCCCGTTGGGAAATTGATACCCAGATTTCTGCCATGTTGGCACATGTCCTGAATTTAAAGCAGATGGCTGCCCGCAATGATCCGGATTTATTGATCCAATCGGGGGAGTCTGAGCAGGGGATTGTCTTGCCTGCTTCGATCAAGATTTTATGCGTTTCTATTTTTCATCATGCGCCCGCTGCACAGATTCGGTTGCTAAAATATAAACTGGCACAGCAATACCCTGAGCTGAAAGTCATTTTTGCGACCTGGGGCGTCATGCAGCTCGAGACGCTGGATGAACTGCAACAACGTTTTCAATTAGATGCACTGGTCAATAATTTTGATGACCTGATTCTGACCATCGAAACTGCGACCTTAAATGAAGGGGAGAGCTGGTTTGAAAATCTGGAGATCCACAATCAACAGGAACGGCAGCAAATCCTGACTGACCTGGCATTGCTGGATCCTAGTCATCAGCCGCTGTATAAACAGTATATTGAAGAAGCCCGCCAGGCTTTTGATGTGGATTATGCGCAAATCTCCTGGCTCGATCAGCAGCAAATGCATATTCCAGTCAGTCCTTTTACTCAGGAGCCTGTTGCAATACAGCAACTGTGCAAGGATTCGGTCTGCACCCATCTGCTCTATCAAAATGAGCCCTTGGTCATTGAAGATTTACAGCGCGATCCGCGTTTTCCGCATTTATCGGAATTACGGCAGCAGCATATTCGCTTCTATGCCGGAGTGCCGTTAAGGGATAAAAATGGCATCGCGCTCGGCAGTTTCTGTCTGCTAGATAAACAGCCGAGACAGATGCAGGCCGAAGATATGATTCTGCTCAATGCCCTGGCACAGGACTTAATGGCCACCTTAAGCAATGAGCGCAAGAAAAAAGATAAGCAGAAGCAGATAGAGCAGATGCAGCCCGCTACTTCGGCGGGCATTTCCACAAGGAATAAATGATGAAATTGAAAGGGCTATACCGCATCAAAACCATCAGTATCATATCCGTCCTGGCCAGTTTCAGCTCATTCAGTCTGGCTGCCATTCAGGGGCTGCATTTTTCACACAAAGACTGGGAAATTGCCTGTGATAATACCGGAACCTGTCGGGCTGCCGGTTATCAGGCCGACCAGAATTTTGATCAGCCAGTGTCGGTGTTGTTAGAGCGTGTGGCTGGGGCAAACACTGCAGTCACAGGCAAAGTCCAGATTTTAGCTTCAGCGACGACCAAACCGATCCGGCAGCTGCAAATGCAAATTGCCAGTAAGTCCTATAGCGTGATTGCTCTGGATCCGCAGGGGATCGGTCAGCTGAATAGCACTCAAATCCGTGTCTTGCTGAAAGCTGTGCAGGGAAGCAGTCCGGTTGTATTTAAGCATGCACAGGTACGCTGGAGTGTATCGACAGCGGGAGCCAGTGCAGTTTTATTAAAAATGGATGAGTTCCAGCAACGGATTGCTACGCCATCTGCCTTGATCAAGCCGGGCAACAAATCCAGTCAAACAGTGCTCAAGGCCGCAGCGATACCGCAAATCCTCATACCTAAAAATCAACCAGCCAAAATATTCCGAGCGAGACTGAATACAGCAGCAAGTCAGCAGATGCTTCGAACATTGCAGGTGACCACTGATGAGGAGCAATGCGATTTACTGTTTAGCCAGCATTTCCTGCGTGATGAGATCATGACTATTTATCCCCTCAATCCGCAAAATCAGTTGATTCAGATTCCATGCTGGCGCGGGGCTTATAATATGGGTAGTGGTTTCTGGCTGATGGATCAAAACAGGCAACTAAAACAGCTAGTGACCACTTCCGGAGAAACCTTTAGCCAAGGCCAGATATTTTCCGCGCATAAAGTCCGTGGTTTGGGTGATTGTCTGAGTCAGGAACAATGGGCCTGGAATGGCAAAAAGTTTGTCAAAAGTTTCAGTAGTCTGACGGTGCAATGTAAGGGTTTCGCCGGTGGTGCCTGGAATCTGCCGATTCATCTCAGCACAGTCAGTCAAGCCAAATAGACGATATTCCGCAGCATAAAATAGACGCGATAAAAAAGCCTGAATGATGCAGGCTTTTTTTAACTTTGAGTTTGCGAATATTGATTTTTAAAAACGTTTTGGAATTCTCTGGCCATTTGGGACAGGGGTGTCGGCATTTTTTAATACACCAAATAACCAGGTTTCTGCATGTTGTACCGCAATTTTTAACTGATCACCCATGGCGAGACGTCCAGCGATGAAGCTGGCCAGAGAACAGCCCGAACCATGATATTCACCTTCCAGACGCGGACAGCGGGTTTCATTGACCAGTTCACCCGCAATATACAGGCTGTTCTGAATATACTCCGGGGTATCTTCATGTCCGCCTTTCACCAAAACGGCCTGTGCACCCATTTCAAATAATTTTTGGGTGGCCAGTTGCAGGTCTTCTTCACCTGTCAAGGCACGTAGTTCCACCGTATTGGGAGTCAAAATGCTCGCCAGGGGAATGAGCTGGGTAAATGCTTTGACCAGTGTCGCCTGATTACCGAGTGAGCCACCACTATTTGCTACCAGAACCGGATCCAGCACATATAGATAGTCTGGATGTGCAGTTAAAAACTCTGCCAGTGCTGCAATATTATCGGTAGTGCCTAACATGCCCGATTTTACGCAACGAATAGGCAGATCATTGACGATCGCATTTGCCTGAGCCAGCAGCAATTGTTTTGAGGTAGCTTGAAAACCAAACACTTCCTGTGAGTTTTGAATGGTGAGGGCTGTACAGGCAATTGCCGCATGTGCACCGCTTTGACCAATGGCTTCAATATCTGCCTGAAGACCGGCTCCACCAGAAGGGTCTAAACCGGAAAAGCAAAGTACGGTAGGGCGCAAAATGATGTCCTTCATTCACTAAAATTACATTAGTATAGGCAAATTTGAATGAACACTCGATATTAATTTATATCGGTGCTGAACAGAGGGGATGGACTGTGATTAAGAATATTTTGATTGATTTGGATGGGACATTAACCGACCCCAAAGAGGGGATTACTACGTCTGCACGCTATGGCCTGGAAAAGATTGGTCACCCAATTAGCGATGCGGTCAATATTGACTGGATTATTGGACCACCACTTAAAGCATCTTTGGCAAAAATATTGAATGTCGATGCCGATCATATTCTAGCTGAGCAGGCATTAATGGCATATCGCGAGCGTTTTGCAGTTAAGGGCCTGTATGAAAATCATGTGTTTGAGGGTGTAGCAGAAACACTGGCAGAACTGAAACGCCGTGGTTATCAACTATTTGTTGCAACAGCGAAGCCTACTATTTATGCCCGACAGATTCTGGAGCATTTTGATCTGGCTCAGTACTTTACTGAAATTTATGGCAGTGAACTCAATGGTGACCGAACCAATAAAGGCGACCTGATTCAGTATATTTTAGAGCAGCAACAGTTAAAGGCTGAAGATTGCGTGATGGTCGGTGACCGAGAGTACGATATTTTTGGCGCACGCCGTAATGGAATAGAATCTATTGCAGTCAAATATGGTTATGGGAGTGCAGAGGAATTAGGGATGGCACAGCCGAAATATATAATAGAAAAATTTGATCATTTAGTAGATTATTTAAAGTAAATATTAATTTTCCCAAGTTAACTTATTTTTAATATCTCAAAAAATAAGTTTTTAAAAGGTTTTTTAATAAAGTTTTTTTATAAATATACGGAAATTAATAATATTTTTTATTTAAATATAAAAGTATATATTAATTTTAAATAAAGTTTAATTATTTAATTTATTCCTATAATTTCAATATTTGGTTACATATATATTATTTTTTTTACAAAACTAATACTAAGTTTTTAATCAAAAAAATATTCCGATAATAATCATGTAATTAAGAAATAAAGTGTGATTAATATCACATTTTATTTCTTAATATTTTTAAGGGATTTTTAAGGGATTTTTAATATTAAATTGTTATAATACAGTTGCTTATTTTAATTAATGAAAATATAAAATTAGTGATTTATATACTTAAAAATCCAAAATAAATTCAGGTAATTTTTTGCAATTATCAACTACTCAATTTAATGCTATGTAATTTCAGTTGTTTTTAGAAATTACTTTCTTAATAAGAGTAGGAAATACAATATGATAAATATTGAAATAATATCTTCGGAAAGCGGTGGGGTGATTCAAAGCACTAATAATAGTGTTGTGAGTCTTAATCAAAGTTCTATTGTTAAGATAAATCTGAATGTAGATGAAGTTGCAAGTATTACTCGTCAAGGTAATGCAGCAGTTATCACCCTTAAAAATGGTGAAACCATAACACTAGAAAATTATTTTGATTATCCAATTGAAACCAGCCAAATTCTTTTTGAAAATGAAGGAGAATTGATCTGGGCACAATTTACGGATGCTACAGGTGCTGTTTTAGACAGTGTAAATTATATTCCTTTAAGTAATATCGCTCCCTTAGCAGGTGAGACAGTAGCTGGTGCTGCTATTTCACCTTGGTTAATTGGCGCGGGACTTGCAGCAGGCCTAGGAGTAGCAATTGCGGCAGTACAAGATGACTCTGGTAGTAAAAATACTAAAGATACAACAGCACCAGATGCGGCAATTATTAATCCGATCAATGCGACTGATCCAATTACAGGCAAGGCTGAGCCAGGTGCGAAGGTTGAAGTGACGTTCCCGGATGGCTCGAAAACAGAAGTTGAAGTTGGTGTAGATGGTAACTGGTCAGTAGACAATCCCGGTCTGGAAGATGGTGATGAAGTTAAAGTCATCGTAACTGATCCTGCAGGAAATGTTTCTAAAGAAGCCGTTGCTGTGGTAGATGGTAAAGCACCAAATCTCCCGGTGATTGATCCAGTGAATGCGACCGATCCAATCACAGGAACAGCTGAGCCGGGCTCGAAAGTTTCTGTTACATTCCCGGACGGAACAACTGCTGAAACCACTGCAGGTCCTGATGGTAAATGGTCAGTAGCGAATCCGGGCCTTAAAGATGGTGATGAAGTTAAAGTCATCGCAACAGATGCAGCAGGTAACCCATCTGCTGAATCAACCTCTCGTGTAGATGGTCAAGCACCAAATCTCCCGGTAATTGATCCAGTGAATGCGACTGATCCAATCACAGGGACAGCTGAGCCAGGCTCTAAAGTTTCTGTTACATTCCCGGATGGAACAACTGCTGAAACTACTGCAGGTCCTGATGGTAAATGGTCAGTAGCGAATCCAGGTCTTAAAGATGGTGATGAAGTTAAAGTCATCGTAACTGATCCTGCAGGAAATGTTTCTGAAGAAGCCGTTGCTGTGGTAGACGGAGTCGCACCAAATGTGCCAGAAGTCACTGGCTTTGATGGTGAAACTGTCGTAGGTCAAGCAGAACCGAACTCAACAGTAGAAGTGAAAGATGCAGCTGGCAATATCCTTGGTACAGCTAAAGCTGATGCGGAAGGGAATTTCTCTGTTGCATTAGATAGTCCAGTTGCGGATGGCACTGAAGTCAAAGTAACAGCGACCGATGCCGCGGGTAATGAATCTGAGCCAGCGACAGCAGTTGCAGATCTAGCGACAGATACCACTGCACCAGAAGCACCAACAGATGTTGTTGTAAGCCAAGATGGTACAAAGGTGACAGGACAAGCGGAACCTGGCGCGACAGTGACCGTTACAGATGCCAATGGCCAAGTGATTGGTGAAGCTACAGCAGGTGAAAATGGTGAGTTCAGTGTAGAGCTTGATGAACCATTGACTAATGGTGAAGAGCTTAAAGTTACTGCAACCGATGCTGCGGGCAATAAATCTGATGTAACTACAGTTAATGCACCAGACACTACTGCACCAAATGTGCCAGAAGTCACTGGCTTTGATGGTGAAACTGTCGTAGGTCAAGCAGAACCGAACTCAACAGTAGAAGTGAAAGATGCAGCTGGCAATATCCTTGGTACAGCTAAAGCTGATGCGGAAGGGAATTTCTCTGTTGCATTAGATAGTCCAGTTGCGGATGGCACTGAAGTCAAAGTAACAGCGACCGATGCCGCGGGTAACGAATCTGAGCCAGCGACAGCAGTTGCAGATCTAGCAACAGATACCACTGCACCAGAAGCACCAACAGATGTTGTTGTAAGCCAAGATGGTACAAAGGTAACAGGACAAGCAGAACCTGGCGCGACAGTGACCGTTACAGATGCCAATGGCCAAGTGATTGGTGAAGCTACAGCAGGTGAAAATGGTGAGTTCAGTGTAGAGCTTGATGAACCATTGACTAATGGTGAAGAGCTTAAAGTTACTGCAACCGATGCTGCGGGCAATAAATCTGATGTAACTACAGTTAATGCACCAGACACTACTGCACCAGATGCACCAATAAATATTGCTATAAGTCAAAATGGACTAGAGGTTACAGGTCAAGCAGAACCAGGCTCAAAAATCACTATTACTGATGAAGATGGTAACGAAATTGGTAATACCCAAACTGATATCAACGGTAATTTCAAAGTCACTTTAGTAACACCATTAGCTAATGGTGATGATATTGAGGTGATAGCTACTGATGCCACTGGTAACAAATCAGACTCTACAAATTATATTGTAGATTTGGACGATTCAGACTCAGACAGCGATAGCGACTCTGATAGCGATTCAGACTCAGACAGCGATAGCGACTCTGACAGCGACTCGGATTCGGACAGCGATAGCGACTCTGACAGCGACTCGGATTCAGACAGCGATAGCGACTCTGACAGCGACTCGGATTCAGACAGCGATAGCGACTCTGACAGCGACTCGGATTCAGATAGCGACAGCGACTCTGACAGCGACTCGGATTCAGACAGCGATAGCGACTCTGACAGTGACTCGGATTCGGACAGCGATAGCGACTCTGACAGCGACTCGGATTCAGACAGCGATAGCGACTCTGACAGCGACTCGGATTCGGACAGCGATAGCGACTCTGACAGCGACTCGGATTCAGACAGCGATAGCGACTCTGACAGTGACTCGGATTCGGACAGCGATAGCGACTCTGACAGCGACTCGGATTCAGACAGCGATAGCGACTCTGACAGCGACTCGGATTCGGACAGCGATAGCGACTCTGACAGCGACTCGGATTCAGACAGCGATAGCGACTCTGATAGCGATTCAGACTCAGACAGCGATAGCGACTCTGACAGCGATTCAGACTCAGACAGCGATAGCGACTCTGACAGCGACTCGGATTCAGACAGCGATAGCGACTCTGACAGCGACTCGGATTCAGACAGCGATAGCGACTCTGATAGCGATTCAGACTCAGACAGCGATAGCGACTCTGACAGCGACTCGGATTTAGATAGCGACTCGGATTCAGACAGCGATAGCGACTCTGACAGCGACTCGGATTCAGACAGCGATAGTGACTCTGACAGCGACTCGGATTCAGACAGCGATAGCGACTCTGATAGCGATTCAGACTCAGACAGCGATAGCGACTCTGACAGCGATTCAGACTCAGACAGCGATAGCGACTCTGACAGCGACTCGGATTCAGACAGCGATAGCGACTCTGACAGCGACTCGGATTCAGACAGCGATAGCGACTCTGACAGCGACTCGGATTCAGACAGCGATAGCGACTCTGACAGCGACTCGGATTCGGACAGCGATAGCGACTCTGACAGCGACTCGGATTCAGACAGCGATAGCGACTCTGACAGCGATTCAGACTCAGACAGCGATAGCGACTCTGACAGCGACTCGGATTCAGACAGCGATTCGGATTCGGACAGTGATACGGATATTGATGAATTCATTGTTGAAGCAAACAGTGATGGTTCAGCAACAGTTACTCTAAAAGTTAATAATCCGAATGCAACCGTTACTGTGGTAGACCCTAATGGTAACCCTGTGGTCTTAACGCAAAACCCAGATGGCAGTTACAGTGCAACAGTTCCAGCCCCTGCGGTTGAAGGTGACTATGAGGTTACCGCAACAGATGGTACGAATAGTTCAAGTGACACAGCGACCTTGACGGATAATGTTGCTCCGGAAATTGAAGATGCTGTCATTAACCCGAACAGCGATGGTTCAGCAACCATCACGGTGACAGTGGATGATCCAAATGCAACGGTGAGCGTGACTGGTCCAGATGGTTTGGACATTCCACTGATCAACAATGGCGATGGTACGCACAGCGCTACAGTTCCAGCCCCTGCGGTTGAAGGTGACTATGAGGTTACCGCAACAGATGGTACGAATAGTTCAAGTGACACAGCGACCTTGACGGATAATGTTGCTCCGGAAATTGAAGATGCTGTCATTAACCCGAACAGCGATGGTTCAGCAACCATCACGGTGACAGTGGATGATCCAAATGCAACGGTGAGCGTGACTGGTCCAGATGGTTTGGACATTCCACTGATCAACAATGGCGATGGTACGCACAGCGCTACAGTTCCAGCCCCTGCGGTTGAAGGTGACTATGAGGTTACCGCAACAGATGGTACGAATAGTTCAAGTGACACAGCGACCTTGACGGATAATGTTGCTCCGGAAATTGAAGATGCTGTCATTAACCCGAACAGCGATGGCAGTGCAACCATTACAGTGACTGTGGATGATCCAGAGGCGGTTGTTACGGTGACACTTCCAGATAATACGGTGATTACATTAGCCAACAATGGTGACGGTACGCACAGCGCTACAGTTCCAGCCCCTGCGGTTGAAGGTGACTATGAGGTTACCGCAACAGATGGTACGAATAGTTCAAGTGACACAGCGACCTTGACGGATAATGTTGCTCCGGAAATTGAAGATGCTGTCATTAACCCGAACAGCGATGGCAGTGCAACCATTACAGTGACTGTGGATGATCCAGAGGCGGTTGTTACGGTGACACTTCCAGATAATACAGTGATTACATTAGCCAACAATGGTGACGGTACGCACAGCGCTACAGTTCCAGCCCCTGCGGTTGAAGGTGACTATGAGGTTACCGCAACAGATGGTACGAATAGTTCAAGTGACACAGCGACCTTGACGGATAATGTTGCTCCGGAAATTGAAGATGCTGTCATTAACCCGAACAGCGATGGCAGTGCAACCATTACAGTGACTGTGGATGATCCAGAGGCGGTTGTTACGGTGACACTTCCAGATAATACAGTGATTACATTAGCCAACAATGGTGACGGTACGCACAGCGCTACAGTTCCAGCCCCTGCGGTTGAAGGTGACTATGAGGTTACCGCAACAGATGGTACGAATAGTTCAAGTGACACAGCGACCTTGACGGATAATGTTGCTCCGGAAATTGAAGATGCTGTCATTAACCCGAACAGCGATGGCAGTGCAACCATTACAGTGACTGTGGATGATCCAGAGGCGGTTGTTACGGTGACACTTCCAGATAATACAGTGATTACATTAGCCAACAATGGTGACGGTACGCACAGCGCTACAGTTCCAGCCCCTGCGGTTGAAGGTGACTATGAGGTTACCGCAACAGATGGTACGAATAGTTCAAGTGACACAGCGACCTTGACGGATAATGTTGCTCCGGAAATTGAAGATGCTGTCATTAACACGAACAGCGATGGCAGTGCAACCATTACAGTGACTGTGGATGATCCAGAGGCGGTTGTTACGGTGACACTTCCAGATAATACAGTGATTACATTAGCCAACAATGGTGACGGTACGCACAGCGCTACAGTTCCAGCCCCTGCGGTTGAAGGTGACTATGAGGTTACCGCAACAGATGGTACGAATAGTTCAAGTGACACAGCGACCTTGACGGATAATGTTGCTCCGGAAATTGAAGATGCTGTCATTAACCCGAACAGCGATGGCAGTGCAACCATTACAGTGACTGTGGATGATCCAGAGGCGGTTGTTACGGTGACACTTCCAGATAATACAGTGATTACATTAGCCAACAATGGTGACGGTACGCACAGCGCTACAGTTCCAGCCCCTGCGGTTGAAGGTGACTATGAGGTTACCGCAACAGATGGTACGAATAGTTCAAGTGACACAGCGACCTTGACGGATAATGTTGCTCCGGAAATTGAAGATGCTGTCATTAACCCGAACAGCGATGGCAGTGCAACCATTACAGTGACTGTGGATGATCCAGAGGCGGTTGTTACGGTGACACTTCCAGATAATACAGTGATTACATTAGCCAACAATGGTGACGGTACGCACAGCGCTACAGTTCCAGCCCCTGCGGTTGAAGGTGACTATGAGGTTACCGCAACAGATGGTACGAATAGTTCAAGTGACACAGCGACCTTGACGGATAATGTTGCTCCGGAAATTGAAGATGCTGTCATTAACCCGAACAGCGATGGCAGTGCAACCATTACAGTGACTGTGGATGATCCAGAGGCGGTTGTTACGGTGACACTTCCAGATAATACAGTGATTACATTAGCCAACAATGGTGACGGTACGCACAGCGCTACAGTTCCAGCCCCTGCGGTTGAAGGTGACTATGAGGTTACCGCAACAGATGGTACGAATAGTTCAAGTGACACAGCGACCTTGACGGATAATGTTGCTCCGGAAATTGAAGATGCTGTCATTAACCCGAACAGCGATGGCAGTGCAACCATTACAGTGACTGTGGATGATCCAGAGGCGGTTGTTACGGTGACACTTCCAGATAATACGGTGATTACATTAGCCAACAATGGTGACGGTACGCACAGCGCTACAGTTCCAGCCCCTGCGGTTGAAGGTGACTATGAGGTTACCGCAACAGATGGTACGAATAGTTCAAGTGACACAGCGACCTTGACGGATAATGTTGCTCCGGAAATTGAAGATGCTGTCATTAACCCGAACAGCGATGGCAGTGCAACCATTACAGTGACTGTGGATGATCCAGAGGCGGTTGTTACGGTGACACTTCCAGATAATACGGTGATTACATTAGCCAACAATGGTGACGGTACGCACAGCGCTACAGTTCCAGCCCCTGCGGTTGAAGGTGACTATGAGGTTACCGCAACAGATGGTACGAATAGTTCAAGTGACACAGCGACCTTGACGGATAATGTTGCTCCGGAAATTCTTGATTTCATTGTCGATGCGAATAGTGATGGTACTGCGACAGTTACTGTTACAGTGAATGATCCAAATGCAAATGTTACAGTAACAGGACCAGATAACACGCCTATTCAGTTAACGAATAATGGTGGTGGTACATTTACTGGCATAGTTTCAGCACCAGCCTCTGTTGGTAACTATACTGCTGTAGCAACGGACCAAGCTCAAACAACAAACTCAAATACTCAAACGGTAAATTTAGCGTTGGTGGCTTATCCAGATAATGTCGATCTTGATTTAGAAGGTTTAACTGAAACAACTGTTCAACCAGAAAATACGCAAGCAGGACTACAAGTTCTTGGTTTATTCGAAGGTTCAGATATACCAACATTTGCCCAAGCTCAAGCAAATGGTAAGAAGGTCACCATTGATCCAAACACCTTGGGTAGTCTCGATATTCAAGTTGACCAAGTTTCACTGTTATCTATTGCCCAGGCTGTTCAAGTCTATGTATTTGATCAAGATGGAAATATTGTTCATAGAGCGATGACATCTGATAATCCAGTGTTGGGTGATCTGGTGGGTATTCCTCTGCTTGGCTTGACGGATGATGGTGGTTTAAGTACGACAGTCAGTGCGCTTGAGTCAGGTGATTACTATGTGTTGGTCGTGAATGATGAAAGTACATTGAGTCAAATTGTGGGTGACTTGACGCTTGCCGATCTTGGTCAAGATGGTGTGATTCTGGGTGCCGATAACCAACAACTAGTTTTAGATACAGTAACAGGAGCATTAGGTAGTCCATTAGATGCTATTGTCTCACCACTGTTGAGCCCAGTATTAAGCTTATTGAATGGCCTAGGTGTAGATCAAATTGTTCAGCCATTGGTGTCAATCTTAAATAGTGTTGGTGCAGTCGATTTGGTCGACGATGTACTAGATGCTTTAACAGAGGCTCTAGTTAACAATACGTTAACTTTACTAAAAGCTACAGATATCACCACACAGATCACGGAATTTAATTTCGTTAACGACAGTGTCAATGGAAATGTGATTGCCGATGACCAACCTATCACAGGAAGCCAAATAACTGATGTGACAGGTGCTGGTTCATCATTTGTTGATCCTGGTACAGGTGTGATTACCGTGAATGGTGAGTATGGCACTTTAGTGATGCAACAAAATGGTACGTATACTTATACGGTTAATCTGGATGCTGATATCTTGGGTCAATCTGAAGAATTCACTTACACCGTGACCAATAATGGCATAAGTGAATCCACTACACTGACCATTAATATCAATGATTTTGAGGCAGATACACTGACTCTAGACTTGTTTAATGATACCGAGATCTCGGATGATGGTATTACCACAGACGGTACATTTGTACTCACAGGTGTTGAGATTGGTGCAGTGTGGGAATACAGCACTGATGGCGGTACAACATGGTTACGTGGTACGGGTGATCGTTTCACTGTTTCCGAAGGTGTGTATGCAGAAGGTGATATTCAAGTTCGTCAAACCAACTGGGCAGGTGTAGTTGGACCAGTAACAGAGTCTGATTTTGAAGTCACTGTTGATCAAACCTTAGAGTTCAGTGTATACGGAGCGCTTGATAATGTTGGGCTAACCCAAGGTCATATTTATAACGGTGCAGTAACTGATGACGAGACACCAACTTTGTATGGTACTGCAGAGCAAGGCACGAAGATTGAGATTAGTGGTGGTGGTGTTGAGGAAATTCTTACTGTTGGTGCAAGTGGTCAATGGCAATATATCCCTACTACAGTAACGACAGGACAAAATGACTGGGTGATTAAAGCCACAGATGTGGCAGGTAACACTCGTTCTGAAGATTTTAGTTTGTTTATAAACAGTCCAAATACTGAACCAGATGCGGTTGCTAGTAATGGTGGATTATTAGGATTACTTGGTGGCAATATAGCGGGGCTTATTGATTTATCACAGCAACAATTTGTGGTAGCGGATGTCAATGATGATCTTCAGAAAGTAGAGATTACCTTAGCTATTTCAGCAGGTGTAGGAACTTCTATTCCAACTTGGCTTTTCTCGCAAACTCTGGCAAACGAGTTTGGTTACAATGTTAGCGTAACACCGGATTGGAGACAGATTACTATACCGGGAGTAATATCTACTTATAGCGGAAATGTTAAGATCACTATTGACGCACCAGATCCCCAGAATTCATCGCAATTCTTATATTTAGATAATCAGCAGATCACAGAATTCCTTGGTACAGTAAATTCTAGTATTTCTTTATTAGGACTTAACCTGGGTCAAACTTTGAGTATAACTGCAACTGATAGTACTGGAACCCCTAAAACTATTGATGTTGCTAGTCTACTTAATTTAGATTTACTAGCAGGGTTACTTGGTGGCTCTGGGCCTGATTACCTTAAAGAAGGAACGGATCAAGGAGACCTTCTGGATCATTCAGCAGCAACATCAGGTGTTCGTATCTATGGTTATGAAGGTAATGACACCTTAAAAGGTGGTAGTGCCAATGACATCTTACGAGGTGGAGAGGGTAACGATATCTTAGATGGAGGTGCTGGTAATGATTACCTCAATGGTGGTGCTGGTAATGACATCATCACTGGTGGTATAGGTGCAGACACAGTGGTCTTTGACTTACTTAATAACACAGATGCGACTGGCGGTAATGGTCTCGATACTTGGACAGACTTCAGTTTAGTACAAGGCGATGTGATCGATGTGTCTAAGCTATTGGGTGATGAGGTGACAGGTTATAATTTAGGTCAGTACATTGCACTTGTTTATGATGATGTTGCATCGACTGTTACTGTGAAAATTGATCGTGATGGTAGTAATGCTGCATTCAGTTCAACTGATCTATTGATTCTGACCAATCAGCGTCAAGAAATTACATTGGATGATTTGTTAAAAAATCAACAAATTCTCTTCTAATGATTTAATTGAATATTCATTGATTTAAAAAGAGGCTCTTCGGAGCCTCTTTTTATTTAAACCATTGCTAAATATACAAAAAAAAACAAATGATACATAAAATAACATTGCCACTTAATATCTTTCAAGTATCCTGATTTTAATGAAAAATTTTATATAAAATAGTTATATATGAGCTGTTATGATTAATACGCAAACTAAATATTTCGAGTTTAAACATAAGTTAACAGAATGGTTAAATAAAGAATTAGGTCATGAGCATCGAAAGATTTATGTGATTTTTATTTCTTATGGTGATCCAGGCAAGCGTTGTAAGGTATGGAGCTCTGCTGCACCCAATACAAAAACAGCTATAAGTAGAACACTAAAATTTTTAGAAAAGCTATATGAAAAAAACCGAAGTTTACCTGAATTTTTAAAGTTTGATATTGCTGTGAATATTGAGAAAAAATCATGGCAGGATGTTAAAAAAAACCTAAATACCCAATTACATAATAATCATTTTAGAAAGAGTGTAAGTTTTGATTCAAAATTTGATATTTGCTTTTTAGAGCAAGAGTTATATGGTAAAGCCTTAATCCGAGGCATTGTTTATAATGAACCAACGTTTTGGGATCAAGACAATGTTAACCGCGCTATTCGTTCAAAATATCCAACCATCACTAAAACTTTCGAACTGGATAAGCTCGAATATATTTGGGTATTTGATACAGTTTCAGCCCTTTATGAAAATGAAACTATATTGACGTTACAAACATTAGGACCTGTTAATGGGGTACGTGAGCTAACTTCGGATTTAAAAGATCATGTTCGTTGTATGGTTGAAAAGAATGCAGCGTTTTTACATGGTGAAATCCAGGATGATGGGAAATTTATCTATGGATATTTCCCAGCCTATAATCGTGAAATAAAAAGTTATAATACTGTACGTCATTGCACAGCAGTGTATGCCTTACTTGAAACGTTAGAAGTCGATTATAAAAAAGAATATTTAAGCAAAATTAAATTAGCGATCGAATATGCCATCAAAACCTTTTATAAAGAAGTAAAAGGGCATGGTTTTATGACTGATGGTGAAAATGATAACGAAATTAAACTCGGTTCAAATGCTGCCACTATTTTTATGTTGGCTAAATATCAGGAAATTACCTCAGATAATCAATATCAAGCTGCTGCCGAAAAATTAGCTGAAGGTATTTTGTATATGGTCGATGATCAGGGGGAGACCACCCATGTACTTGATTATCCGAGTTTAGAAATTAAAGAAAAATTTCGTATCGTTTACTATGATGGAGAGGCTGCTTTAGGCTTGCTGAGATTATATCAAATTAATCAGGATCCAAAGCTATTGCAGACCGTTAAATTAATGTTTGAGCATTTTATAGAAAAAAAATACGATAAATATCATGACTGGTTAAGTTACTGTACCAATGAACTCACGAAGATTTGTCCTGAAGAAAGATATTTCGAGTTTGGTTTAAATAATTACTTAAAGCATATGAAGTTTATTGCTGAGCGTAAAACAGCCTATGCCACTTTTTTAGAAATGATGATGTCGGCCTATAAAATGGTTGTGCGTATGCGTGAACAGGGCTTTGAAGAGCTATATAAAAAGTCAAAATTTGAAGAGCTTAAACAGCTGATTGAGCAACGCGTCGAATTTCAAAGAAGTACCGGTTATTTCTATCCTGAAGTTGCGATGTACATGGCAAAACCTGAAAAAATCTTAAATGCATTCTATGTACGTCATGATCGTTTTAGAACACGTATAGATGATCAAGAGCATAATTTGTCTGGGTATGTGGCCTACCTCTTACATTTTGAGAACTGATATGAAACCTGAATATTTTTTCTTTAATATCGATTTTGGGCAAAAACTGACTGGAATTGAGAGATCATCTTTTAAAAGAGCAATCTTATTTTCTGAATATTTAAATATTATTCCGATATTTGTAACAGCAAAGCTAAATTTAAATTTGAGAAAAAATTGGAAACATTATCAGAGTATTGGGTGGGTGCCAAAAGAAAGTAAGCTACTTAATGTTTACGAAGATATTATGCATATAGAAGAAGGACAGAATTTGAAGCCTGCTCAAGTTGCATATGATCAATATACAGTAAAAGATGTTTCAGCCACTCATCAACGTTTTTATAAAAAGAATAATAGTTTTAATATGTATGTAGTTTGGAGAGATGAAGAAAAAACAAAAATAGATTATATTAATTATATATGCTCAGGTTTTAAAATAAGACGGGATAAATTTAATATATATGGCCAACTGGCTATTACACAAATATTGGACACTAATGGTAAAATATTAAGAGAAGATTTTTTTACACCTCAAGGTAATCTTTGTTTAATAAAAAAATATAAACCTGATTATAATTTAGATGAAATTTATTTGATATCTCAGAATGGGATTTTATTAGAAATTTTTTCTAAAGAAGAGGATCTTTTCTATTATTGGTGTAAGAAAAATATTAAAGAAGAATCAATTTGTATCATAGATAAAAATAGAGTATGGATAAATCCTCTAGGAAGTTTAAGAAAAGAAAGAGATTTTAAGCTAGTTTCAGCCGTTCATAGTGTACATATTTCAGCACCATATGAAGACATTTATTCTAATAAACTAAATAGTAATTATAAAGATTTCTTGTCAGGACGTGTTTGTATTGATGCTTGTGTGGTTTTGACACCACAACAGACGAATGATATTGAAGCGAAGTTTAATCCAAAATATAAAATTTTGAATATCCCGCATGCAAATGATAATTTAATAAAAAAAATTGAATTTTCTAAGAGAGTTAAAAATAAAATAATTTCACTTGCTCGCTTTGATGATCTGAAGCAAATTGATCATATGATTGAAATTATGAGTTACGTTATTAAAGAAAATAGTGATATTCAATTATATGTTTATGGTGAAGGAAAATTAAGAGAGGATTTGGAAAGGTTGATTGAAGAAAAAAATTTAGGGAATAATGTATTTTTACCCGGATATATAGAAGATATTGCAAAAGAATTGAATGAATCAGTATTATATTTATCCACAAGTAAGGTTGAAGGTTTCCCTCTTGCCTTTCTAGAAAGTATGAGCTATGGAGTTCCTATTGTTTCTTATGATATAAAATATGGACCAAAAGCAATTATTAAGGATGGATTGAATGGTTTAATTGTTGAAAAAAATAATAAAAAATTAATGGCTGAAAAAATTATTAAATTAATAGGAAACTTAGATTCACTGGAGACTTTATCGAATAATGCATACCTTACAGCTTTGGACTATAATATGCCATCTGTAGCAGAAATATGGAAGAAAGAATTAATGAGGCTGTAAATTGTAAATAAAAAATATGAATTTATGATAAAAAACTGTTGTCAAAATATTAATATTGCAACTTTAATCTTTACAATATTAACGGCTTTGTTACACAAACTTAGCATAGAGGGTTTATTCAGCCATATAATTTAAAAATGAATAAACCTGCTCCTAAAATCTATTGCACAACCAATTGGTCTTTCTATAATCGGGCCCTAATTAACCGAGGTAATATTTCCATTTGGTTTGATCCAAAGACTCAGTGGTATGCACAATCATAAGCTAAGAGTCGAAATCAAATTTACTCCAACATAGCTATCCAGTGCTGTTTAAAGATCAAATCTTTATTTCGACTCTCTTTATGCATAGTCACAGGTTTTGTTCAAAGTCTAATTAAACTTTGCGGATTAAATTGAACAGCGCCAGATTACACCACGCTTTGTAGAAGACAAAAGCATATTGATATTGCAATGAGCTACCAAAAAAGTAGCAAGGGGCTGCATCTACTCGTGGACTCTACTGGCTTGAAGTTTCTAGGTGAAGGTGAATGGAAACACAAGCAACATAGACCTGAATATCGTCGCCAATGGCATAAACTCCATATTGCTATAGATGCTGAAACCCTTCAAATACGTACAGTACAACTCACCACAAATAATCTCAGTGATTCACAAATACTCGAAGATTTACTTTCTCAAGTTTCCTTGGATGAACTAATTGATTCAGTCTATACTGATGGTGCTTATGACACAAAGCACTGCCGACAAGTCATTTTAGATCGAGATGCACATGCGATCATTCCACCAAGGAAGAATGCAAAGCCTTGAAAAGACCAGAAAATAAGGTCTATAGAGTGAAATGAGTTATTGAAGACAGTCAAACGGCTAGGAAGATCGCTTTGGAAAAAGTGGTCTGGTTATCATCGTCGAAGTTTGCTGGAAACCAAGATGTATTGCATTAAATTATTAGGCGATAAATTAACAGCAAGGAGTTTTCCTAGCCAGGTGAATGAGATTCATGCACGTGTAGCCATCTTGAACAAATTCACAGAATTGGGGTACGCTCACACCTAAGTTGTCACTTGAATTTGGCTCAATTAGGATCGCTCTATCTTTCAAACCTTTGTGCAACAAAGCCAATATGAACTTAAAGTAGTTTACCAATATTATTATTTATTTTTATCCTATGAAACAATAGGTTGGATACAGACTGACTGCTATGCGGGGCGCCATCTGTTTAAGGCGTCATTAAAGGTCAAAACAAAAATAAGATGTACCTATGTTTTGCTATAGATTCTTTTAGGATTTAGAAATTTGAGAGTCTAAGTATTATTTAAAGCGTCAAAAACCAGGTCGATGCAATTACCACCATAATAATGATCACCAGTAAAATTTTAATAATGGTCGTTCGATGTTGTGGCGGAAGTTTGGCCTTGGTCAGGGCATTGCCTGCATGGTCAAACAGAATGACATTCTGCACACTACTTTCATAACCAAGTTCTAGCAAAGCTCGTTTTTCAAGTTCAGTCAAGCCATCTTCAGGCAAATCCATGATTTGCAGCAACGCAATAGAGCTAAATAATTTTTGCATCATAGAGGTCGGCAAAAGCTGCTTCAGAGTCACCGCAGCTGCATCAAAGTCCGCAATGATACTCCGTGGATGGGCATAAGGCACCTCGGGCAGTAACGTATGCGTAATCGTGCCATCGACATTCATCAACTGCATTTTGTCCTTATAGATTTGCACCCATAGGGCATCGGGAAATTTTACTAATTGATCTTGCAGCATGGAAATGTTCTTATCTTGCTGATATTTACCCATTAAATAAGCCATAAACCAGGCCTGCATCAAGACCGGATTTGTAAGACTTGGTTATTTGGCTGTAGCAATATATTTATTATTTTCTTGTCAGGTTTCAGTCGCTTGGCATCTGCATCTTTACAAGAATGCGCATGAGGGTAAATACCAGCATTTGCCATCAGCTACAACGTTCTGCCTTATACAAGCGATGAATGCCAACGCTCAGATTTGGGACAAGAATGACCGCATGGAATAGCTTGTTCACGCATCATTTCATCGCTCAAATTGTCTTAATCGCCCCGATTCCTACTACTTAAATTACATAAAATAGCATCAACAGCCAAAATTCTTTACGCCATATATGGCCTGAAAAATTTGCATAATCCTTGTTTGGATATTTTTACAAGCAGCTAAGACTGCTGTCACACTCTTCACCCTGATCTCGACTGGAGTGTCTACTCATCTAAATGGAAATTAAATCCCAGAGCAAAAAAGTGACTTAAGGCTTGATACATTTTCAGTAACTTTAGAATAAAAGTACTTTAATCTTTGTGTGAAAGTGAATGTTTTTTATCTGCATGATTTTAGCTTTGAACAAAAAGTCTTTAACACTTTACAATAAGCTCTGATGCATCATTTTTGATGATGGATACTGCTTCAGAAAATACAGCAGTTAAGCTTGTGTAGAAATGATGTTAATTTGTTTTATGAGCTTATACGTGGCCGGATAACCCTATAAAATATTAAACAAATAATTAAGGGGCATAATATTGAATAACTCAAGGAAAGATTTTTATAAATTGCTGTGTTGAATCAACTCACTCGATCAAAAGGTTTAAAAAACATTTATCTCTGTATTTTGATAACTAGAACCAGAGTTTGTAGATCATTGAAGATCAAGCCGGCTTATAGAATAAATAATCTAGTGCGCTCCGTTCGTTAGGGCTTTGTCTGGCTCAGGTAGAAACAGGAACTAAAAATTATGCAGCAACGACTTCAATATTTTCCTATAAAGATCACATTGTCCTGTTTCATCGGCTATCTGAGCCAGACACTGTATGCTGAAAATTCGGCAACAGCAGTACAAAAACTCGCACCGATTATTGTGCAGGCGACCCGTACTGATCGGGAGCGCTTAAGTACACCTGCTTCGGTGTATTATCTCAAGCAGCAACAACCGAACAGCCTGAATGTGAATCTTTCGGAAACCTTAAAGGGCGTTCCAGGCTTGCAGCTGAATAATCGTGAAAACTATGCACAAGACCTGCAAATTTCGATGCGTGGCTTTGGTGCGCGTTCCAGCTTCGGGGTGCGTGGCGTGCGTTTATATGTTGATGGAATTCCGGCGACCATGCCGGATGGACAGGGGCAAACCTCAAATATTGATTTAAACAGTCTGGATCGTATTGAGGTTTTAGGTGGTGGATTTTCATCACTGTATGGCAATTCTTCGGGCGGAACAATTTTGACCACCACACGGGAAGGGCAAGGTGCCGACTCGATTGAACTCGGCTATTCTGCCGGCAGTCAAAGTAAAAGACAGAGCAGACTGGTCTTGCAAGGTGGTTCAGAAAGTACCGCTGAGCCGAGCTATATCATCAGTTCGTCCTATTTCGATACTGATGGTTTTCGGGAGCATAGCGGTGCGCATAAAGTCCTGAATAATGCCAAGCTCACCCGGGAGCTGGACGATGGTTCCAAAATTAACTGGATTAATAATTACCTTAAAATTGCTGCGGATGATCCGGGTGGTCTAACTCGTGAACAGTGGCAGGCCAATCCGCAACAGGTTGCCTCAAATGTTCTGCTCTATAATGCACGTAAGGACATCGAACAGCTGCAAACCGGCATCACCTGGAATAAACCGATCGGTAATCAGCAGGAACTTTACGGCATGGCCTATTGGGGACAGCGCGCAGTCACCCAGTACCAGTCGATTCCCCGTACAGCACAAGCTGGAATCAATCATCCGGGCGGTGTGATTGATTTTGATCGTCATTTTTACGGCGCTGACCTGCGCTGGACCGGCAAAGCTCTTCTTCCCGATATTCAGATGATTGCAGGTGTCGCAATAGATGCTATGAGCGAAGAACGTAAAGGCTATCAAAACTTTGCCGGTGATATTTTAGGTGTGAAAGGTCAGCTTCGCCGAAATGAAGACAATCACTTGTGGAATCTTGATCCTTATTTGCAAGCCTCCTATGCATTCTTGCCGAACTGGACATTCGATGCCGGCCTGCGTTATAGCAATGTCCATTTTAAGTCGGAAGACAAGTTTCTGGATAATGGCGATAACTCGGGGCAAACCGATTATCAAAAATTATTGCCATCCTTGGCTTTAAGCTGGCATATTTTACCTGAGCTGATGGCGTATGCCAGTTATGCACAAGGCTTTGAAACCCCAACTTTTACCGAAATGTCCTATCCTGCAAATACTGCTGAAAACCGCAGCTTTAATTTGAAAGCAGCAGAAAGTGAAAGCTATGAAATCGGTTTAAAATCAGCCAATATTTGGGGAGACTTCACGTTCGCAGCCTTTCAGACCAGAACCCAAAATGACATCGTTTCTGCGGGCAATGACGGTGGACGCGCCACCTTTCGCAATGCAGACCAAACCTTTAGAGAAGGGGTGGAGCTGGCCTGGAACAAAGATGTGTGGCGTGATCTGGCAGTTCAAGCCAGCTATAGCTATATTGATGCCACCTTTGATGCCGATATTCCGGCTATTGGTACGGTTGCTGCGATTGCAGAAGGAAACTATATTCCGGGGATTGCCAGAAATCAGGCATTTTTAAGTCTGGGCTGGAAGCCTGAATATGGTCTGCAGGCAGGACTTGAGCTGCGTTATAGTGACAAAATTTATGTGAATGATCTCAACTATGAAACTGCACCCAGCTACATGGTCGCTGGCATCAATGTGGCTTATCAATGGCAAATACAGGATTGGTCGGTGAACACTTTTGCACGTATCGATAATCTGCTGGACAAAGACTATTCCGGTTCAGTCATCGTCAATGAAAGTAATGGCCGCTTCTATGAGCCGGCAGAAGGGCGCAATTGGGGCGCAGGTTTGAGTGTGACCAAAGCATTTTAATCAAACAAATGAAAACTCAGTTCACTTTTGTTGAAGCTAGACAGTCAAACATCTCAACGTATAAGCGGGATATTTTGACTTCCTGATCAAACCAGAAATGACTGCATATAAATTCATGTAGTAAAGTTCTCTTATCAATCACTTTAAAGAAAACTTCCTCATCCTTTTGCCAAGCAGTGCTTTTTATCTTAAAGAGAGAAGGGACTTTTAATATGGCTTTAAATAATGAATAGAAAAATCATGGATCGATTTATACAACAGATCTGGGCCTCTGGTTGATGCGAGTCTTAAATAAACTAATCAGCAACAGTCTTTGCTTAACTTAATAAACGCTTTATATATTGCTTAAAAAAACAACTCAACTATTACACTGCCTCCAATCTAATTCACCTATTTTAGAAGGACAAGTTTAATCAATCCAAACTTAAAGGGTGCCGTTATGAAAGCTATTCCAATGAAGAAGATGATTAACTGTATTGCAGTCAGTGGTGCATTAATTTTTGCTACAGGCCAGACCATGGCAATGAACCAGCAATCGACACACGATGCTAAACAGGATTCGAAAATATCGAATGAGAGTCGTGTAAATTTAACTGATAGTCAGGTGATTAAGGTATTAAGCACCGCGAATAACGGTGAGATTAAGCAGGCAAAAACAGCCTTGCCCAAACTGAAAATGGATGAAGTCCGCAAGTATGCCCAAATGATGATTAATGATCATTCAGCCAATGAGAAAAAAGGTCAGGCCTTGGCAAATCGCTTAAACCTAACCCCCCAGACCAGTAATATCAGTACCGCATTGCAAAATGATAGCGATAAGGTCGTGGCCAAGCTGACTCGATCAGCTACTCCGGACAAAGACTATATGATGAATCAGGTTGAAGTTCATCGTAAAGTGGTGAAGATGCTAGACCAGCAATTGATTCCAAATGCTAAAAATGTGGAATTAAAAAATATGCTGACGCAAACCCGTACTGCGGTTGCTGCACATTTGAAGAAAGCTGAACAAATTGTTGAAAAGATGAAATAACTTAAAATTTATCTAATAAAAAAAACCGCCATTAATGGCGGTTTTTTTACTCATAATACTTTATGTATCATGTGATATTTCTAATTACCAGCTTAACGCTCCGCCAGTCTGATAATCTGTCACGCGCGTCTCGAAGAAATTCTTCTCTTTACGCAGGTCCATCATCTCTGACATCCACTGGAACGGGTTATTCACACCAGCGAACTGTTCAGGCAAGCCCAACTGCGCCAGACGACGGTTGGCAATAAACTTCAGATATTCTTCCATCATTGCTGCGTTCATACCCAATACACCGCGTGGCATGGTGTCACGTGCATATTCGATTTCCAGCATGGTACCTTCAAGAATCATCTGGATGATTTCTTCCTGGAACTCAGTCGTCCATAAAGCCGGGTTCTCGATCTTGATCTGGTTGATCATATCGATACCGAAGTTCAGATGCATTGACTCATCACGCAGGATGTACTGGAATTGCTCGGCAACACCATTCATCTTGTTACGACGGCCCATCGACAGGATCTGGCTGAAACCGCAGTAGAAGAAGATACCTTCAAGTACACAGTAGAATGCAATCAGGTTACGCAGCAGGATCTGGTCGTTTTCTGGTGTACCAGTTTTGAAAGTAGGATCACTCAAAGACTGGGTATATTTCAGGCCCCACGCAGCTTTACGCGCTACTGATGGAACTTCACGGTACATGTTGAAGACTTCGCCTTCATCCATACCCAGTGATTCGATACAGTACTGGTAAGCGTGTGTATGAATCGCTTCTTCAAATGCCTGACGCAAGATGTACTGGCGGCATTCAGGGTTGGTAATGTGACGGTAAATCGCCAATACCAGGTTGTTAGCTACCAGTGAATCCGCAGTCGAGAAGAAACCGAGTGAACGCATCACGATGGTACGTTCATCTTCAGTCAAGCCATTTTCAGACTTCCACAACGCAATGTCGTGGTTCATATTGACTTCTTGCGGCATCCAGTGGTTTGCACAACCGTCCAGATACTTCTGCCAAGCCCATTCGTATTTGAATGGAACAAGCTGGTTCAAGTCGGCACGACAGTTGATCATTGCCTTGTCGTCAACCTGTACACGCTGCGCACCCATTTCAAGCTCTTCCAAGCCTGGAGCAACATCAAGTTGCTCTAGGGAAGCAGATGCTCTTGCCAGCGAATCGGTTGGATTTGATCCTCGGTTTTGAGTGGCTCTAAGGGGTTGTGCAGCTGCCACATCCGGCGATGCGTTGCCTGCATCAGATACCATCTGTGAATTAGACGTTTTTTGCGGCTCGACGGGCGCAGGCTGCTGTTCAG
The DNA here is from genome assembly GCF_057839405.1 of Acinetobacter sp. KH_038. Lineage (NCBI taxonomy): Bacteria > Pseudomonadati > Pseudomonadota > Gammaproteobacteria > Moraxellales > Moraxellaceae > Acinetobacter > Acinetobacter sp. KH_038. The sequence goes on from NZ_CM174489.1 coordinate 678,508, forward strand.
GTGCAGCCGGTTTTTGCGAATCATCTTCGAAATCGTCCCAACTTAGGATAGACATGGGATTCTCCTTAAGTATAAAAAGGTGAACCCCATTTGAAATAGAAACAAAATTATAAACCTGTCTCTATTTCAAAACCATTTAATACGAATACTAAATTGGTTGGGGTTCTCTATTCCTTTAAAATGTTTAACAAATTTTGGTCAATCGGAAAGACAACAAGATGGTCATTCAGATCAACACAATGCCTAAAATCTTGCATGATTTCATCAGGCGATTTAGCTGTATTTAATAGCCACATCGACTTTTGTAATCGTTCATGCTCATACTTTCCAAGTGTTTGATAAATCTTTGAATAGTTTGAGCGTGGTTTATGGTGTAGATCGTAACTTAGACACATGTAGTGCATAGAAAGCTCCTTTTACTTTGGTTGAATCAAGCTGTAAATTGCTAAACATTTTTAAAACTCCTAAAAACAATGTTTTAGATTAAATGTAAGAATTAACGGTTGACTCAAAACTCAAAGTAAACGAAGATTTCGTTACTTTCTTTGCTGAAAGTCTTCAGTCGACCGTATTCTCGGTTATCTGAGTTTGATGGAGGGGATATTGCAGTATCCCCAACATTTTTCTCAAATTTTTTCTAAATCTCTAATTACTTTCTATCTTTCGTAATTTTCAATCTAGATTTGATCTTGTATTGCTACATAATCAAAAGAAGTAATTCGTCTCAAAAACTACTTATTTTGCTTACGCTGCTGGCGAACTTTGAACCAGAAATAAGCAATCGGTGCGTAAAAGGTAATACCAAAGGAAATCAGCAATGCCGCAAGTCCTAACATGTAGTTGTGGGTCATATGGGACATTGAGGTTTCCTTATTTGTATTAAATTCTAAATCCTCCCCAAGCCCCTCCTTTAATAAAGGAGGGGCTTCCATCCACCTATTTTGATTTCTGGAAGTCCCCCTTTGGAAAAGGGGGATTTAGGGGGATTCTAGAAACTCGCCAATTATTGACAAGCCTCACAATCTGGATTGTCAATTGAACATGCCATTGGCACTGGAGCCGCTTGCGCAAAACCTTCTTCCTCTGCAGGAACTTCAGGTTTTTTCGCTTCAACCACCGGAGCGGCTGCTGCAACAGGTGCTGCGGTTGCAGTCGCTTTAACAGCATTTAGTGCGCCAGTATTAATGGTCGATTTCTCAGCAGAAGTCGCACCCAATGCACGTAGGTAATAAGTTGTCTTAAGACCACGTAACCAGGCCATCTTGTAGGTGATGTCCAGTTTCTTACCGTTTGCACCAGCGATATAAAGGTTTAGAGACTGAGCCTGATCGATCCATTTTTGACGACGTGATGCAGCATCTACGATCCAGCGTGTTTCAACTTCAAACGCAGTCGCGAAGATGGCTTTAAGCTCTTCCGGAATACGGGAAATCTTCTGTACAGAACCTTCGAAGTGTTTTAGGTCATTGACCATCACTGCATCCCAAAGACCACGTTCTTTTAACGCACGTACCAGGTACGGGTTAATCACGGTGAATTCGCCAGACAGGTTCGATTTCACATATAAGTTCTGGAATGTCGGCTCGATTGACTGAGACACGCCACAAATGTTTGAAATCGTAGCAGTCGGAGCAATCGCCATCACGTTCGAGTTACGCATACCGTCTTTTTGAACTTTGGCACGTAACGTGTCCCAGTCCAGACGTTGGGTACGGTCTACTTCAAACATGCGCTCTGGACGAGTTTTCGCAACCAGGTCAAGTGAGTCGATTGGCAGAATACCTTGATCCCACAATGAACCTTTGAATGTTTCGTATGTACCACGTTCAACAGCCAAATCGCTTGATGTTGCAATCGCGTAGTAAGAAATCACTTCCATCGATTCATCAGCAAACTCAACCGCAGCATCAGAACCATAGGCCAGGTTCATTTCGTATAAAGCATCCTGGAAGCCCATGATACCCATACCAACTGGACGGTGTTTCAGGTTCGAGTTACGTGCTTGCGGAACCGCGTAGTAGTTGATGTCAATCACGTTGTCCAGCATGCGAACCGCAGTTTTAACTGTACGTGCCAGTTTTTCGCGATCAAGAACACCGCCTTGAACGTGTTGTACCAGGTTGATCGAACCCAGGTTACATACCGCGATTTCTTCTTTGCTGGTGTTCAAAGTAATTTCTGTACACAAGTTAGAAGAGTGAACCACACCTACGTGTTGCTGTGGTGAACGCAAGTTACATACGTCTTTGAATGTGATCCACGGGTGACCTGTTTCAAACAGCATCGACAGCATTTTGCGCCACAAATCTTTTGCACGGATTTTTTTGTGCAACATGTTTGTTTCTTTGGCAATTGCTTCGTAGTGCGTATAACGCTCAGCGAATTCTGCACCAGTCAAATCATGTAGATCTGGGGTTTCAGAAGGGGTGAACAATGTCCATTCCGCATCTTCGAATACACGTTGCATGAACAGGTCAGGAACCCAGTTTGCCGTGTTCATGTCGTGGGTACGACGACGGTCATCACCGGTATTCTTACGCAGTTCCAGGAATTCTTCGATGTCCAGGTGCCAGGTTTCAAGGTACGCACAGACTGCACCTTTACGCTTACCACCCTGGTTCACCGCAACAGCAGTATCGTTCGCCACTTTAAGGAATGGAACCACACCTTGAGACTTACCGTTAGTCCCTTTGATATATGAGTTCAAGGCACGAACTGGTGTCCAGTCATTACCCAAACCGCCTGCCCATTTAGACAGCATGGCGTTATCACGCATTGCGCCATAAATGTCATACAGGTCATCATCAATGGTGGTCAAGTAGCAGCTTGATAACTGTGGACGAAGCGTACCTGAGTTAAACAAGGTCGGCGTCGACGCCATGTAGTCAAAGCTAGACAATAAGTTATAGAACTCGATGGCACGCTCTTCACGGTTTTCTTCATTGAGCGATAAGCCCATCGAAACACGCATAAAGAACAATTGCGGAAGTTCAAAACGTACGCCATCTGAATGGATGAAATAACGGTCAAATAATGTTTGAAGACCGAGGTAAGTAAACTGGTTTGAGCGTTCCGGTTGAATCGCAGCAGCCAGTTTAGCCAGGTCAAAATTCAGCAATTCTGGAGAAATCAGCTCAAGCTCGATCCCTTTTTTCAGGAAAGTTTCAAGCGCATCGCCTTCATTGGTCTCTGTAGACAAGCCGAGGAACTTTAAACCAGTCGCTACAAGGTCATCACGCAATAAACGTGCAGTGACATAAGTATAGTTAGGCTCTTGTTCGATACGGGTACGGGTCGCCATCATCATCGTAGTTGAGATGTCCGACTCTTTGACGCCGTTGTACAAGTTTTTCACGGTCTCATCGACAATGGCCTGTACATCAATACCTTCCAGTCCTTCTGCTGCTTTATTCACTTGCGCAGTCAAGGCACTTAAATCAAGTGGCTTAAGTTTGCCTTCGGCATCGGTAACTTGCAGCGTCGGATGATGATGTGCACCCAGCTGTTTACGTGCTTCAGAACGTTGTTCACGGTAAATGACATAAGAGCGCGCAACTTTCTGTTCGCCCGTACGCATTAGCGCAAGTTCAACTTGGTCTTGAATTTCTTCAATATGAATCGTTCCGCCAGATGGTAAACGACGTTTAAAGGTATTTAATACCATTTCCGTCAGTTGTTCGATACGATCATGGATCCGGCTCGAGTCAGCGCTTTGTTGGCCTTCAACCGCCAAAAACGCTTTACCAATTGCGACAGAAATTTTTTCTGCATCAAAAGCGGCAACATCACCGGTGCGTTTAATCACCTGAAGTTGACCAGGAGTTGAAGTGATTACGCTCATTTAGCATAGCTCCATTGTCATCTATTTTTATGTTTATGGACCGTTTGAACTGGGCAAATTTTATGCCACAGTATTTGAGGAATAAACACAAGACCTAGTGGTTTTAAAATTAATTGAACACAAGATACGGGAAAATTTAGGGTAGATCAATATTGACATTTAGCTAAATATTTTTCTTAAGTTCTGCTTTAATCCTTGTAAAAATATCGCTATTTTTATTGATTTTTGTATAAGCCTTATCAGGCAAGGCATAGCATAACAAAGTCCAAAGAAACTGCTTATAGATAACACTGTGGATAACTAAAAACTGCTGAATCAAGCAGTCATATTTTGTCCATGTGAGAGTTGTGTAAAGTGCAAATCAGATCCAAACCCCTGTTTCAAGCAAGACTGGACAAAAAGTGCCCGATAAAATATTACAAAATGCTATTTTGATGTATCAGTTTGGTGAACGCTATCTTGTTTACAATGTAAACGTGTGTATATTGCAAGCATATTAAAAACGTATCTATTGGATTTCAAAAGGATACGCCTATAGCGTAGATCCACCAAATAAGGGGCAATACATGAGCCAAGAAGAAAAGTTACCCAAGATTTTAATTGTTGAAGATGACGAGCGTCTTGCTCGTTTAACGCAAGAGTACCTCATTCGTAACGGACTTGAGGTCGGGGTAGAACCGGATGGTAATCGTGCCATTCGTCGGATTATTGCCGAGCAACCAGATATGGTGGTTCTGGATGTAATGTTGCCTGGTGCTGATGGCTTGACTATTTGTCGTGAAGTGCGCCCACATTATCATCAACCGATTTTGATGCTGACTGCACGTACCGAAGACATGGATCAGGTTCTGGGTCTGGAAATGGGTGCAGATGATTATGTTGCTAAACCGGTACAGCCACGTGTATTGCTGGCGCGTATCCGTGCCTTGCTGCGTCGTACTGACAAGGTGCCTGAAGATGAAGTTGCGCAGCGTATCGAGTTTGATGATCTGGTGATTGATAATGGTGGCCGTTCGGTGACCTTAAATGGGGATCTGGTTGATTTTACCAGTGCAGAATATGACCTGCTGTGGTTATTGGCTTCAAATGCCGGCCGTATTCTTTCTCGTGAAGATATTTTCGAGCGTTTACGTGGCATCGAATATGACGGACAAGACCGTTCAATCGATGTGCGTATTTCGCGTATCCGTCCAAAAATTGGTGACGATCCAGAAAATCCGAAACGTATTAAGACAGTACGTAGTAAAGGTTATCTCTTCGTTAAAGAAACCAATGGTCTTTAAGCAGATGTAGTTTTTGCTTGAACAAACAGGATAAATTATAGGTGTTTAAGCACAGTATATTTTTGCGTATATACGCCGGACTCGTCATCCTTGTGGTATTGGTGGCGGTGTTCGGCTACCTGTTGGTACAGATTATCAACTATCAGCGTGCGCAAGAATATCGCGAATCCCTGACTGATGGTATGGCGTATATCATCAGTGAAGGGGTGGCGCGCCAGCCCAATCTCCAGCAAAAAATGGACTGGGTTTCTGATGCTTCCGATTTGCTGGAACTGCCCATCCATTATGTAGAAGCCAGCAAGGTCGATATCACCAGGGCTGAAGGACGCCGCATCGCCAATCGTAAGGCTGTGGTGCGCTGGGATGCCGAATCTGGTATTGCCTATATTGTGGTCGGGCTGCGTGATGACCCGAATCATTATCTTTATATTAAAGCCGACAGTATTACTGAACGGCAGATGAAAGCCTTGCCGGTGTTTATTCTGGACTATCTGGTCTATTATCCAGGTCAGGAAAAAGAATATCTTGCCCGTATTCAGGATCATTTCTCCTATCCGGTTTCTATCGAAAATGTCCAGAACCTGCCTTTGGACTCCGAGCAGATCGGGCGGCTGCGTCTGGATCACAGCATTATTTTATACCGTGACAGTGCCTCGATTCGCGGTACCACGATTTCAATTATTTCTCCGATTCCAGGTTCCACTTCGCAAGTATTGGTGATGGGGCCAGTGCCACTGTTTAACTGGATGCCATTCCAGTTGGCGACCGGTATTACCTTGTTAAGCCTGTTTGTACTGAGTCTCGGGGTTTATGGCCTGCTGGTGCCGATGCAACGCAAGTTGCGTGAAGTCAGCTATGCCTTGAATAAAATGAAAACCGGTAATATGTCATTGCGTCTTCCTGTAGAGGGGAGTGACGAGATGGCAACGCTGGCATCCAGCTTTAACAACATGTCAGATCATATCCAGCGCCTGATTGAAGCGCAGCGCGAGCTGATGCGCGCCGTTTCGCATGAATTGCGTACGCCGGTGGCGCGGATTCGCTTTGGCGTAGAAATGATGGCTGATGAAGATGACTACGATTATCGTCTGCAACAGGTCGAACAGATTGATAAAGATATTGAAGCGCTGAATACCTTGATTGACGAGATCATGACCTATGCCAAACTGGAACAGGGCATGCCGTCGATCGAGTTTGAAAAGGTCAATCTGTTTGAAGTGCTAAATCAGGTCGCCCTGGAAACCGAAGCGCTGAAAACCCAGAAAATCATTGAGCTGCAACCGATGTCTGAAGTAGTGGCAGAAGCGGAGCGCCGTTATCTGCATCGTGTGATTCAGAATCTGGTCGGCAATGCGGTACGTTATTGTGATAACAAGGTATTGCTCAGTGGCGGTCTGGATCAGAATGGCCAGGCTTATGTATGTGTCGAAGATGACGGGCCGGGAATTCCGGAAGTGGATCGTGCCCGGATCTTTGAAGCCTTTGCCCGTCTGGATGACAGTCGTACCCGTGCTTCGGGTGGTTATGGTTTGGGTCTATCCATTGTGAGCCGGATTGCATACTGGTTTGGTGGCAAGATTTATGTAGATCAGAGTCCGACCTTGGGTGGTGCGCGTTTTATTATGAGCTGGCCTGCACAGCGTTATGTGAAGAAGAGCAAGCGTAAATCGATAGAAAAGGCTGAGGAAACCAGTGATCATTCAGTCTAGGCTGGTGTGATGACTTTTAGTTATAAAAAAAACGATGCATTGGCATCGTTTTTTTCTGGGAAAAATTTTATTCCTGAATGGTAGCGTCTGGTTCAATCAGGGGTTTACCTTCTTTTAAGCTATGCAGGGCTTCAGGGTTGAAGTCAATCAGCAGCTTGGTATTTTTTGCATCGATGCTATAGCGCTGGATCAGTTTCTGGTCACCGGATAAAGTTTCTACTTTATATTCATCGGCAATATTCATAATGCCGTCCAGGTTAATGCTGGAAGAGGCATGATCTTCTTGAAACAGCGCATGAATATCACGTAAATCAAAAGCCGCCTGACTTGTATCCGGGTGTTTCTGCACATGAGTTTGTATGTGTCGAACAAGCAGTTGAGCAAATAAAAAATAATTCGGCTTATGGGAAAAACGTAGAGACATGCAAGGACTCCTTATTGTTACTTTATTAATGTCATTATGTGGCTTAGAAATACAAATAACATATTCTGAATCAGTCTGTTGAGTGTGTTGCAAAAAGACACAATTGATTGTCTGAAATTAAACTGGGATTAAAGTGCATGAGATGGTAACTAAATATAAAAACTCATGCTGGATATCCAATCAAATCAAAAGCTTTATGCCTAAAAACTGTCGCTAGAACAGGCTTTTGTCTGATTTGGCTTTGATTTGCGGACGAAAGCGTCTATATCTGAACAGTAAGCTACAGAAAATAATGCTCAGAGATGGGTGTGCAGACTGGGAGGGCTGTTTATAGAAAAATTAATAGAAAATTAAAATGTAATTCAATAAAACGATCAAATCGGATTTTGCGAGATTAAAATTAAATTAAATGCTGATATGCCTAAAAAATCATCCCAAAGACTAAGGCTTATAAACTAGCAAGTGAAATCAGAAATCAGGTACAATTGGCGGGATTAATTTTGTGTTTGGTGTATTTGAAGGCCAATACATACATTCTTTGTTAACAAATAGGCCTGCCAGGAGTTATCCCCGCATGAGTGCTATTACTCCATACGAATGGGCAATTATTGCCTTCGTGATCGGCGTTACATTTTTATGCGTCTTTATGCTGACCGTCCCGTTACTCCTTGGGGGTAAATCATGGGGCCGTGCCAAGCAGGAGCAGTTTGAGTCAGGTGTTGTTGGTGCAGGTGGTGCTCGTATCCGCTTGTCTGCAAAATTCTATTTAGTTGCAATTTTCTTCGTGGTGTTTGATTTAGAAGCACTTTATCTATATGCATGGGCGGTTTCTGTTCGTGAAGTAGGTTGGATTGGTTTTGCAGCTGCAGCTATCTTTATTTTAGTTTTACTTGTTGGTTTGGTTTACGAATTATCCACAGGCGCACTCAATTGGGCACCTTCAGACAGACGTAAGGCCGCAGGAATTAAAGCTAAGATTGGTTCGCCAAATATGGATCTAGCAGAAATTACGCGCTTTAACTCAATTGAAGAATTGGTAATCGACCCTACAGGTCAAATCCCAGCTCAATCCTCTGGTCGTGTGAAAAGCTCACCGGCTAAATCATCTGATAAGGAGTAAGACGGGATGAAATATACATTAACCCGTGCGAATCCGGATGCTGATCAATATCCACTTCAAGAACGTATCCTTGTAGAAGATCCGTTGCTAGAAGAAGAAGTGAATAAAAATGTATTCATGACTCGTTTAGAGGATGTGGTACATACAGCAGTCAACTGGGGTCGTAAAAACTCAGTTTGGCCGTTTAACTTCGGTACATCATGTTGTTATGTGGAATATGCGACGACCTTAACCGGCGTGCATGACTTGTCGCGTTTTGGTGCCGAGGTTATTCGTGCTTCACCGCGTCAGGCAGATTTAATGATTGTGGCGGGTACCTGCTTTGTAAAAATGGCACCAGTAATTCAACGTTTGTATGAACAGATGCTTGAACCGAAATGGGTCATTTCCATGGGTGCATGTGCCAACTCAGGTGGTATGTACGACATTTATTCAGTGGTACAGGGTGTGGATAAAATCATTCCTGTCGATGTGTATATTCCAGGCTGTCCACCACGTCCTGAAGCTTTGATTCAGGCATTAATGCTGTTGCAAGACCAGATTCAACTCGAGCGTCGTCCGCTTTCTGCGGTGATCGGTGATGATCTTAAGCCAGTGTATAAGCCAAAGATGATGCCGGAACGTGACCGTAAGAAAGATCAGCGTGTTGCTGTGAAGAACTTGCGCTCGATGGATGAAATTAAATAATTTAAACGACTGGTCTTTTTTGCTGCACCCGCTATGGGTGTAATTGTCGTTTAGGTTGACTGAATTTGTATTAAATAGGAAGCCAAGCCAATGGCTGAAACTGACATTGCTATGCCAGAATCAACTCCAGTTGATTCACGCCCAGCATTTGCGATCATTGAAGAACTCAAAACCAAATTTGGTGAGAACTTCTATGTGCAAACGACTTTCGAGGATTTCCCGACAGTCTGGGTTGAGCGCGCACGTGTACAAGACGTTTTAATGTTCTTGCGTACAGTGTCACGTCCTTACGTGATGTTGTTCGACCTGTCTGCGGTAGATGAGCGTCTACGTACCCACCGCGACGGTTTACCTGCGTCTGACTTCACAGTGTTCTATCACTTGTTGTCGCTCGAGCGTAATACTGACATTCGTATTAAAGTTGCTTTAGCTGAAAGTGATCTGAATCTTCCGACGGCAACCAACATCTGGCCAAATGCCAACTGGTACGAACGTGAAGCTTACGATATGTTCGGGATCAATTTCGAAGGGCATCCAATGCTCCGTCGTATCTTGTTACCGACCTATTGGGAAGGTCATCCGCTGCGTAAAGAATATTCTGCACGTGCGACCGAATATACACCGTATTTGCAAGACAAGGCCAAGCAGGACTACGAACAGGAACATCTTCGTTTCGTGCCTGAAGATTGGGGTATGAAGCGCGGTAATGCCGATGAAGACTTCATGTTCCTGAACTTGGGTCCTAACCATCCATCTGCGCACGGTGCATTCCGTGTGATCTTGCAGCTGGACGGTGAAGAAGTGAAAGACTGTGTGCCTGATATCGGCTATCACCACCGTGGTGTGGAAAAGATGGCTGAACGTCAGACCTGGCATTCATTCATTCCGTATACCGACCGTGTCGACTACTTGGGTGGTTGTGCGCAAAACATGCCTTATGTGATGGGCGTGGAGCAAATGGCTGGTATTACTGTGCCGGACCGTGCGCAATGTATCCGTGTGATGATGTCGGAACTGTTCCGGATCAATAACCACTTGCTGTTTATCGGTACTGCAATTCAGGATGCCGGTGGTATGACGCCTGTATTCTATATGTTCGCTGACCGTCAAAAAATCTATGACGCGATCGAAGCGATCACCGGTTACCGTATGCACCCGGCTTGGTTCCGTATCGGTGGTACAGCGCATGACCTGCCAAACAACTGGCAGCACCTGATTCGCGAAATCCTTGAATGGATGCCGAAACGTATGAATGAATACTACACGGCTGCTTTACGCAACTCGGTATTCATGGGTCGTACTCAAGGTGTCGCGCAATATGATGCGAAATCTGCATTGGCATGGGGTGTGACAGGTACAGGTCTGCGTGCAACAGGTATTGATTTTGACGTACGTAAATATCGTCCGTACAGCGGTTATGAAAACTACGACTTCGAAGTTCCTTTAGAGTACGAAGGCGATGCTTATGCACGTGTCATGGTGCATTTCCGTGAAATCGAAGAATCACTGAAAATTGTCAAGCAGTGTCTAGACAACATGCCGTCTGGTGCCTATAAAGCAGACCATCCACTGGCTGTTCCACCACCAAAAGACAAGACATTACAAGATATTGAAACCTTAATTACGCACTTCCTGAGCGTATCTTGGGGTCCTGTAATGCCGGCGGGTGAAGCATCTGTGATGGCGGAAGTGGTGAAAGGTGCATCGAACTACTACTTGACTTCAGACAAGTCGACCATGAGTTACCGTACCCGTATTCGTACACCAACCTTCACGCATTTACAGCAAATGCCTTCTGTGATTAACGGCAGCTTAATGTCGGATTTAATCATTTATTTAGCGACCATTGACGTCGTAATGGCTGACGTGGATCGCTAAGGGGTAAACGCATTATGATGATTTTGACTGATAAAAAGCCACGTGTGAATGTTGAAGGAATTTTGACTGCGGACGAAATTCACGATATCGAACATCACATGGGTCATTATCCGTACCCACGTGCAGCGTGTCTGGATGCGCTGAAGTGTGTACAACGCCGTAATGGCTGGGTAGATGATGCGCAAATGAATGCCATCGCACAAATGCTGAGCATGAGTGTTGCAGACCTGGAAGGCGTTGCAACCTTCTATAACCGTATTTATCGTCAGCCGGTCGGTCGTCACGTGATTTTGTTATGTGATTCGATTGCCTGCTTCCTGATGGGTGCGGAAACTCTGGCAGAAGCATTCCAGCGTGAATTGGGCATTCAGTTTGGTCAAACGACTGCAGATGGTCGTTTTACCTTGCTGCCAATTTGCTGCCTGGGCAACTGTGACAAAGGTCCAACCTTAATGATTGATGAAGACACGCACGGTCTGGTTGAAGTGACTTCGGTGAAACAGCTGTTGGAGAAGTATGTATGAATACTGAACCAAAACCAATTTATGGCGACGGTAACCCGGAAACGCATCCATTGACTTGGCGTTTAAGCAAGCAGGCCAATGTTCGTAATGCAGATGATTACGAAGCGCTGGAAGGCTATGCAGGCTTTAAAAAAGCCTTGTCGATGTCGCCTAAAGATGTATTGGACGTGGTTAAGGCAGCGACTGTAAAAGGTCGTGGTGGTGCAGGCTTCCCGGCAGGCATCAAGTGGTCGCTTATGGCGCCAAATGACAACTCAGGTCCACGTTACCTGATTTGTAATGCCGATGAGATGGAACCAGGTACGTTCAAAGACCGTCTGTTGATGGAAGACCTTCCGCATCAGTTGATCGAAGGCATGCTGATTGCAGGCTATACGCTGGAAGCAACCCATGGTTATATCTTTATCCGTGGCGAGTACATCGAAGCTGCAAAATACCTCAATGAAGCGCTTGAGCAAGTTCGTGCCAAAGGCTACCTGGGTGACAACATCCTGGGTACCGGCTGGAACTTCGAGTTGCACGTGCATACCGGTGCGGGCCGTTATATCTGTGGTGAAGAAACTGCATTGATTAACTCGCTTGAAGGTCGCCGTGCCAACCCACGTACCAAACCGCCATTCCCGCAGGTTGCAGGTGCTTGGGGTCGTCCTACCATTGTCAACAACGTAGAGACCTACAATAACTTGCCAGCAATCATGCTGCGTGGCCCTGAATGGTATATCGGCTTATCTGCGGGTAAATCGAAAGATCCAGGCACCAAAATTTATGGTGCTTCAGGCAAGGTGAAATTCCCGGGTCTTTGGGAGCTTCCATTCGGTACCACAGCGCGTGAAGTGATTGAAGAACATGCGGGTGGTATGCGTGACGGCTTGAAACTGAAAGCTTGGTTACCGGGTGGTGCATCAACTGACTTCCTGGCGGCTGAACATATCGATCTTCCGATGGATGCGGAAAGCATCATGAAAGCAGGTTCTCGTCTAGGGACTTGTTTATTGATGGTGGTTGATGAAACTCAATGTATGGTTTCAGCAACGCGTAACCTTGAAGAATTCTTTGCACGCGAATCATGTGGTTTCTGTACACCTTGCCGTGATGGCTTGCCTTGGGCTGTGAAAGCGTTAAAAGCGCTGGAAAATGGCACAGGTAAACAGGAAGATATCGATCACTTACAAGAACTGACGCGTAAGCTTTGGATCGGTAAGACTTTCTGTGCCCACGCACCGGGTGCAATGGAACCGTTAATGGGCGCACTCAAACATTTCCGTGGCGAATTTGAAGCGAAGGTAGTCAATGCCGCAGCTCAAGTTAGCTCCGTAGAACAAGCTTAAGGAATTCGACTATGGCTACAATTCATGTCGATGGCAAATCGTATGAAGTCAACGGCTCGGAAAACTTGCTACAAGCATGTTTGAGTCTTGGCATTGATATCCCATACTTTTGTTGGCATCCGTCCTTAGGTTCTGTCGGTTCTTGCCGTCAATGTGCCGTGACTCAATACGCGAATCCGGAAGATACCCGTGGTCGTTTGGTCATGTCATGTATGACGCCTGCTGCTGACAATACCTACATCTCGATTGAAGACAAAGAAGCAAAAGATTTCCGTGCTTCGATTGTTGAATTCTTGATGACCAACCACCCGCACGACTGTCCAGTCTGTGAAGAAGGTGGTCACTGTCATTTACAAGATATGACGGTGATGACGCAGCATGACCGTCGTCGTTACCGTTTCACCAAACGTACCCATTACAACCAGGAGCTAGGCTCATTCATTTCCCACGAAATGAACCGTTGTATCGCGTGTTACCGTTGTGTGCGTTATTACAAAGACTACGCAGGTGGTACGGACTTCGGCGTGTATGCCAACGCATCACGTGTCTATTTCGGTCGTCCTGAATCAGGCACTCTAGAATCTGAATTCTCGGGTAACCTGACTGAAGTATGTCCAACAGGCGTATTCACCGATAAAACCCATTCGGCACGTTATAACCGTAAGTGGGACATGCAGTATGCGCCAAGCGTATGCCAAGGCTGTTCTTCAGGTTGTAACATCTCTCCGGGTGAGCGTTATGGCGAACTTCGCCGCGTAGAAAACCGTTTTAATGGTGAAGTGAACCAATACTTCCTGTGCGACAAAGGCCGTTTCGGTACGGGTTATGTCAACCGTGAAGACCGTCCGCGTCAACCACAATTCCGTAAAGGTGCAACTGTTGAAACTGTTTCAGTGGATACAGCGCTTGATACGGTGATTGCAAATATCCAGGACAAAAAAGTTTTGGGTATCGGTTCACCGCGTGCATCACTTGAATCTAACTTCGCGCTTCGTGAGCTGGTTGGTCAAGAGAACTTCTCAACCGGTCTGTCTCAAAAAGAGCAAAACCTGGTTGAACTTGCAGCTTCAATCATGCAAACCGAGGGTGTTTACAACCCGAACATGCGTGAAATTGAAAGCTATGATGCAGTTCTGATCTTAGGTGAAGACTTAACCCAAACTGCGCCTCGTATGGCTTTATCTGTTCGCCAAGCTGCGAAAAATAAAGGCAAAGAGATGGCAGCGGAACGTCGTACCCAGGAATGGCTGGCTGAGCCGGTGCAACGTATTGCACAAGATGCGAAATCTCCGATTTACATCCTGGCTGCAACACAAACCCGTCTGTCTGATGTTGCCGAAGGCGAAGTGGTTGCTTCTCCAAACGACATCGCACGTTTAGGTTTCGCTGTTGCTGCGGGCGTGAAGGGCGAAGCAATTCTTGGTCTGGATGACGATGCGAAAGCATTTGCACAAACCATTGCCGACACTTTAAAAGCTGCGAAAAAACCACTCATCATCTCGGGTACCAGCTTACAAGATGCATCAATCATGGAAGCTGCTGCACAAGTTGCACAGAATCTGGGTAATGCCGGCCTGACCTTGACTGTTCCTGAAGTGAACTCGATGGGTATGGCGATCTTTGGTGGTCAAAGTTTAGAGCAAGCTTTTGCACAGGATTATGATGCAGTGATCGTGGTTGAAAATGATCTGTATCGTCGTCTACCTGCTGCACAGGTCGATGCTGCACTGGCAGGCAAAGATGTGATCGTACTGGATCACTCTGAAACTGAAACAGTGAAAAAAGCCGACATCGTGCTTTCTGCTGCATCATTTGCTGAAGGTGATGGTACGGTGGTATCGCAAGAAGGCCGTGCACAACGTTTCTACCAAGTGTATGACCCTAGCTACTACAATCCTGAATTGGCGATCAAAGAATCTTGGCGCTGGTTGCACGCTCTGGAAACAGGCGTAAAAGGCAAAGCGATTTCTTGGACATTGCTGGATGATGTAATCGAGTCAGTTGCGAAAAATGTACCTGCACTTGAAGGCATTCTGGATGTTGCACCTGATGCGGGCTTCCGTGTCCATGGCTTGAAAGTGGCACGTGAACCACGTCGTTACTCAGGTCGTACTTCGATGCGTGCGCCATTGTCTGTACATGAGCCAAAACAGCCCGTGGACAAAGACTCTGCATTGACCTTCTCGATGGAAGGTTATGTCGGAAATCAAACACCTTCAGCCCTGGTACCATTTGCATGGTCTGCAGGCTGGAACTCGCCACAGGCCTGGAACAAATTCCAGGACAATGTCGGCGGTTCATTGAAAGGTGGTGATTCAGGCGTACGTTTATTTGACCGTTTGGCAAAACGTCCAGCACGTAGCTTCGTTGCACCGGCACCTGTTCTGGTCAATTCTGAAAGCTTCCGTCTGGTACCAATGCACCATATCTTCGGTTCAGGTGAATTCACTGTCAAAACTCCGGCAATGGAAACACGTATTCCTGAAGCAGTCTTTGCACTGGGTGAACAGGATGCGGCTCGCTTGAATGTTCAAGATGGTCAAACAATGACAGTAAAAGCAGGCGAGACCTCTATCGTTCTTCCTGTACAAGTTATTGAATACTTACCGACAGGTTATATTGGCTACCCAATCGGTCTTGCACCGACGGTATCTCTGGCAGAGCCTGTTTCAGTCGCGGTTGGAGTGTAATTCATGGAACAAGAATTAATCCGTCAAACGCCGTTGTGGGCTGAAAACTGGCCAATCGCCTATTCAGTCATTCAAGCGATCGTGATCTTACTGGTTGTGGTATTGATCGCTGCGTTGATGTCTTTTATTGAACGTCGTTTACTCGGCTTGTGGCAAGACCGTTACGGTCCGAACCGTGTCGGTCCGGGCGGTATGTTCCAGATTGTTGCCGACATGCTGAAAATCATGTTCAAGGAAGACTGGACACCAAAGTTTGCTGACAAACTGACTTTCCGTATGGCACCAGCAGTTGCGATGGCAACTGCTGTGCTGTCGTTCATGGTCATTCCTGTTTCACCTTATCTAGGTGTGGCAGACATGAATATCGGCCTGTTGTTCTTTATGGCAATGGCAGGTATTGCAGTCTACGCAGTCCTGTTCGGTGGCTGGTCATCAAACAACAAATACGCCTTACTCGGCGGTTTACGTTCTGCAGCTCAAACCATTTCTTATGAAGTGTTCCTGGGGATCTCGCTCATGGGTGTGGTGGCAATTGCCGGCTCATTCAACATGCGTGAAATCGTTGAAGCGCAACGTGATGTCTGGTTTGTGATTCCTCAGTTCCTCGGCTTCCTGATTTTTGTGGTTGCGGGTGTTGCGGTGACGCATCGTCATCCATTTGACCAACCAGAAGCAGAGCAAGAACTGGCAGAAGGCTACCATGTCGAATACGGCGGTATGAAGTGGGGGATGTTCTTCGTTGCGGAATACGTCAACGTGGTACTGATCTCTGCATTGATCGTGACTTTATTCTTCGGTGGCTGGCTTGCGCCATTCAACCTTGATATTCCGTTCCTTCCAGCAGCATTCTGGTTCATTATCAAAACAGCATTCTTTGTAATGATGTTTGTACTGGCGCGTGGTTCACTCATGCGTCCACGTTATGACCAGGTGATGAACTTTGGTTGGAAAATTTGCTTGCCATTGGCGTTGGTTAACCTTTTGGTGACTGGTGCTGTGATTCTGATGAATCAGGCCTAAGACAGCAGGGAGAACAAAATGTTTAAATTTCTAGCTGGATTCGGGTCAATCGTGCGTTCGTTGTGGATGGTGTTCAGCCACGCAACACGTAAACGTGACACCATTTTATATCCGGAAGTGCCGGCCGAAGAAATCGTGCCACCACGTTTCCGTGGTCGTATCGTGTTGACGCGTGACCCTGATGGCGAAGAGCGTTGTGTGGCATGTAACCTGTGTGCGGTTGCCTGTCCGGTAGGCTGTATTTCATTACAAAAAGCAGAACGTGAAGATGGTCGCTGGTATCCGGAGTTTTTCCGTATCAACTTCTCGCGTTGTATTTTCTGCGGTATGTGTGAAGAAGCATGTCCAACGACAGCAATTCAAATGACCCCGGATTTCGAACTTGGTGAATATGTTCGTCAAGACCTGGTCTATGAAAAAGAACACCTGCTGATTTCTGGTCCTGGTAAATACCCTGACTATAACTTCTACCGTATAACCGGTATGGCAGTTGCAGGCAAGGACAAAGGTCAAGCACAGCGTGAAAGTGCACCTGTTGATGTACGGAGTCTATTACCATGATGTGGCCATTTTATTTAATGGCCCTTGTGGCCATTGTCTCTACGGTACGCGTGGTGACTAACGCGAACCCGGTACATGCTTTATTAAGCCTGATCGTATCCTTGCTTGCAGTGGCAGGTATGTTCCTGATCGTGGGTGCGCCATTTGCGGGTGCGCTGGAAGTGATTGTTTATGCTGGCGCGATCATGGTGTTATTCGTGTTCGTGGTGATGATGCTGAACCTGGGTGAGCATACGGTTGAACAGGAACGTAAATGGTTGACTTCATCGGCATGGGCTTACCCGGCGCTGATGAGCTTCCTGATCGGTCTGGTGCTGGTATGGGTATTAAACTCGGATTACACACAGCCTTCACTGGTGATGGGTACAGAAATGGTGGGCCCGAAAGCAGTGGGTCAAGCACTCTTTACGCAATACTTGTTGTTGGTTGAAGTTGCCGCGATGTTATTGCTTGCTGCCTTGGTAGCTGCATTTCATTTGGGTAAACGTGAACCAGATGCAGAAGAGGAAAAAGAATAATGGGCAACATCCCTTTAGAGCATGGTTTGATCGTTGCATCTATTCTCTTTGCACTGGGTTTTTACGGTGTAATGGTGCGACGCAACCTACTATTTATTTTAATGAGCCTTGAAATCATGATGAATGCTGCTGCTTTGGCATTCGTCCTGGCGGGCAGTGCATGGGCACAGCCAGATGGTCAGATCATGTTTATCCTGATTTTGACACTTGCTGCGGCAGAGGCTTGTATTGGTCTTGCGATCGTCCTTCAGTTCTATCATCGCTTCCATCACCTGGATGTGGATGCTGCTAGTGAGATGCGCGGATGAGTTATTTATATCTAACAATTTTATTTCCGCTCATTGGTTTTGTCCTGTTAGCGGCGGGGCGCAACAAGCTGCCTGAGTCAGTTGCAGCCATTATTGGTGTCGGTGCAGTGGGTCTATCTGCACTGTTTGCACTGATTGCAGGCCTGGACTTTGTGAATAATGGCTCACAAGCCACTGTTCAACATCTCTGGACCTGGTTCAGTGTTGGCGGTTTTGCACCGGGTATCAGCTTGCAGCTTGATGGTTTGTCTTTACTGATGCTGGGCATGGTCACAGGCGTGGGTTTCTTGATTCACATCTTTGCCTCATGGTACATGCGCGGTGAAGAAGACTTTGCACGTTTCTTCTCTTACTTCAACCTGTTCGTTGCAAGCATGTTGCTTCTCGTTCTGGGTGACAACCTGGCGTTGTTATTCTTGGGTTGGGAAGGTGTAGGTCTGTGTTCATACCTGCTGATCGGTTATTACTACCAGAACCCTGCAAATGGTCTGGCAGCAATCAAGGCATTTACCGTTACCCGTATTGGTGACGTATTCCTGCTGATTGCCATGTTCCTGATCTTCCAGCAATTCGGTACCTTGAACATTCAGTACATCGTTGAAAATGCAGCGACTGTAATGACACAAAGTTCTTCATTGACCATCTGGACAGCATTGCTCCTGTTCTTGGGTGCGGCAGGTAAATCTGCACAGATCCCATTACAAACATGGTTGGCCGATGCGATGGCAGGTCCAACACCTGTTTCTGCATTGATCCACGCTGCGACCATGGTAACCGCGGGTGTTTACCTGTGCTGCCGTCTGTTCGCAGTCTTTGAACTTGCACCAGAAGTGATGGTATTCATTTCAATCACAGGTGCGGTGACCTTGCTTGTTGCTGGTTTTGCAGCACTGGTTCAAACCGACATCAAACGTATTCTAGCTTACTCAACCATGAGTCAGCTCGGTTATATGTTTATGGCAGTTGGTGCTGAAGCATACCAGGCCGGTCTGTTCCACATGCTGACTCACGCATTCTTCAAGGCGCTCTTGTTCTTGTCGTCTGGTGCGGTAATTCTGGCTTACCATCATGAACAGAATATCTTCAAGATGGGCGGTTTGTTCTACAAGAACAAATTCCTGTTTGCATGTTTCGCGATTGGTGGCGGTGCCTTGGCAGCGATTCCATTCCTGACCATTGGTTTCTTCTCAAAAGATGCAATTCTTGCTGCAGTCTGGACGCAAAGTCATATTGCTGGTTTACCAGTGTATAACACGCTGTACTGGGTCGGTGTTGCAGGTGCTTTCTTAACTTCGATTTATACATTCCGTTTAATCTGGGTGGTATTCTTCGGCAAGGAAAACACGCCTTATCATGAAATCAAAGGTGCAACTTACTGGGGCCCATTAGCGATTCTTGCAGTCCTTTCAACAGGTCTGGCAATCGTACTGAAAGCACCAGTGATGAGCATTCTGGATGCAGCCCAAATTCCAGCCTTCATTATTCCTGAAGCGCTTGAAGCGGGTGCACATGGTGCTGAATACATCGCCATTGCTGTTGCATTGACGGGTCTTGTGGTTGGTGTAGTGCTGTTCGCTTTTGCTTACAATGCAGTCAAACGTTTTGCTGCCACTTCTGTGGGTGCTGGTCTGGTCAATATCTGCCGGAATGCATTAGGTTTCGACAAGCTATACGACCTTATTTTCGTGAAGCCATATTTGCTGTTCGCTAAACTGTTCGGTCGTGATCCAATTGATGGTCTATGGCTGGTACTTCCTGCACTGGTCAAAAGTGGTCACAGCTTTACAAGTTCACGTCAAACCGGTTCATTGCGTGAATATGCATCTAGTATGGGGCTCGGTGTCGTTGTCCTACTGATGATCTTGATCGTGATTCAGGTCGTGGGGAAATAAAATGGAAGCTCCAAACAATATTATTTTGCCGGCTCTGATCCTCATTCCGTTCATTGCAGGTTTCATATGCTGGTTGGTCGATAAACTCGACCAACACTTGCCGCGTTATATCGCGCTGATCGGTATGCTGGTGACTTTGGTTTTGACCATCGTCCTTTGGCAGACTGGTACCTATAACTATGAATTGGGCGCTGCGACACCTTCGTGGGCTGCCGAATTCAAACTGCCTTGGATTCAAACCCTGGGCATTAACATTCACCTTGCCGTGGATGGTTTATCTCTGCTTATGGTTGGCTTGACTGCACTCCTTGGTGTGCTGGCAGTAGGCTGTTCATGGGGCGAGATTCAAAAGAACGTTGGTTTCTTCCACCTCAACCTTTTATGGTCTCTGGGTGGTGTCATCGGTGTATTCCTGGCGATTGACCTGTTCCTGTTCTTCTTCTTCTGGGAGATGATGCTGGTGCCGATCTACTTCCTGATTGCTCTTTGGGGTCATAAAGGGGCAGAAGGCAAGTCACGTGTTTATGCAGCAAACAAGTTCTTCATTTACACGCAGGTTGCTGGTCTGGTGATGCTGATTGGTATCTTGGGTCTGGTGACTGTTGGCTATAGCATGACCGGCGAAATCCGTTTCGACTACAACTATTTATTAGGTGTGGCGAATACGCTTGACGCTCAGGCTCCAGCGGTTGCTTATGCATTCATGATCTGTTTATTCATCGGTTTTGCGGTAAAACTTCCAGTTTTCCCATTACACGGCTGGTTACCAGATGCACATGCGCAAGCACCAACGGCGGGTTCTGTTGACCTTGCAGGTATCTTGATCAAGACTGCGGCGTACGGTTTATTGCGTTTTGTGATTCCGTTTTTTCCGGCAGCATCTGCGCAGTTTGCAGATATCGCGATCATTCTTGGTCTAATCGGTATCTTCTACGGTGCTTGGTGTGCTTTCCAGCAAACCGACATGAAACGCTTACTTGCGTACACATCTATTTCCCACATGGGCTTTGTTCTACTTGCGATTTACGCAGGTAACATTCTGACCTTCCAGGGTCTGATGATCATGATGCTGGCACATGGTATTTCATCTGCTGCACTGTTCATTATGTGTGGTCAGGTATATGAGCGTGTACATACACGTGACATGCGTTTGATGGGTGGTATGCGTGGTCAGTTCCCGTATCTTGCATTCTTCCTGATGTTCTTTGTTGCGGCGCTTGTAGGTATTCCGGGTCTGGGTAACTTCATTGGTGAGTTCCTGATCCTGATGGGTGCTTATGCACAATTCCCGGCGTTTACCATTCTTGCGGCAATCAGTCTGGTCTTTGCAGGTCTGTACGGTCTGATCCTGATTCACAAAGCCCTGTTTGGTGTGCCAAATGAAGCGCAACAGCAGCACTATACAAATCCGTTAAAAGATCTGAATGCACGTGAAATCGCATTATTGTTGATCTGTGCGTTTGGTCTACTTTGGCTTGGTCTATACCCACAAAGCTTCCTTGATGTGTCTAACTCAAGCATGGCGTGGTTAGCGAATAGCTACATTCCAGTTCAAGAAGTAGTTGAAGTTGCTGATCAAGTAACGACTCAACTTGAAAATGTGGAGATCCGATAAGCCATGAACTTCACAATGTCTTTTTCTGAGCTTATGCCGCTCGCACCTGTGATGATCGTGTCGTTAACTGCGATCGTGGTGATGTTGCTGACTGCAATCAAGCGTAACCATAATCTTGTTGCGACGACGACTGTTATTGGTCTGAACTTAGCAGCGTTCTATATCATTTTCGTACTGTTGGCGGGCGTATTTGCACCTGCCAATGTGATGAATCTGTTCATCGTAGATCCATTTACGATGCTGTACCAGTTTGTGATCCTGATTGCTGCACTTGCTTGTAGCACCTTGTCACATGCCTATATCGAAACTTATAAAGATAACCGTGAAGAGCTGTACATCTTGATGTTGATATCCGTTGCGGGTGCAATGTTAATGGTGGCAAGCTCGCACTATGCGTCATTCTTTATTAGCCTTGAGTTGATGTCGATTCCTGTATACGGCCTGTTGGCATATACACATCAGCGCTCTCAATCGCTTGAAGCGGGTGTAAAGTACCTGGTTCTTTCAGCAACGGCATCTGCCATGCTGCTGATGGGTATGGCCTATATTTATGCCTACACCGGTACTTTAAGTTTCGTTGCAGAACCGGGCAAACTGTTTACTGTATTCAGTCAACCGGCTGTGGTGATTGGTCTGGCGTTAATCGTATTTGCTGTGGCATTTAAATTATCGCTGGCACCATTCCACAAATGGACACCAGATGTTTACGCAGGTGCACCAGCACCAATCGCGACTTTCCTTGCGACAGTAGCGAAAGTGGCGATGATTGGTCTGTTTGTTCGTTATGCCTTGTCTTCAGGCCTAATCCTGGCAGACAGCTTCGTAACGATCATTTCGATTATTGCAGTTCTGTCGATTATTGCAGGTAACTTGCTGGCGGTTCGTCAGGTCAACCTGAAACGTATCCTGGCATACTCTTCAATTGCACACTTTGGTTATTTGCTGGTGGCGATCGTTAGTGCACGTAATACTGATTTCTTACAGGTTCAAGGTTTCGCGACTTTTGAAAGTGTAAACGTCTACGTGATTACTTATGTATTAACCACGATCGGTGCATTCGGTGTGGTGACGCTGATGTCGAGTCCGTATAACAATACCGATGAGGCAGGTAGTCTGGCTGAGTACCGTGGTCTGTTCTGGCGCCGTCCAGTCCTGACTGCTGTATTGACTGTGATGATGCTGTCTCTGGCAGGTATTCCTTTAACTGCTGGCTTTATCGGTAAGTTCCTGGTGATTAAAACTGCAGTGGCAGGCGAAGCCTGGTTCCTGACTGCAATGGTGATCCTGGGTTCAGGTATTGGTTTGTACTACTACCTGCGTGTGATGGTTGTGTTATACATGACACCGCCTGAAACACCACGCCTGGATGCGGTTAATCACTGGGGTCAAAAAGTGGGTGGTATCATGGTGCTTCTTGCTGCACTTGCGGTACTGGTGATTGGTGTCTATCCAGATCCAGTGATTGCGGTGTCTAAATATGCATTCTTTGCCATGTCACCTGAATTACAGCAATTCATTTTCACTTTGGTGCAAAGTGGTTTTAACTAATATCTGCATAGATTGATGTTATTACAAAAAAGCCTCCATGATTGGGGGCTTTTTTATTTATACAAATCAATAAAAGCCTTTATAATAGCGGAGATTTATTTTTAACCTTTTAGGTGTTCTCCCGTGGCAATCCATGAAATTCGTCATCCGCTCATCCGACATAAGCTCGGTTTACTCCGCCGTGCAGATATCAGTACCAAGAACTTTCGTGAGTTAGCACAAGAAGTCACCATGCTGCTGACTTATGAAGCCACTAAAGACCTGCCAATGGTCGAGCATGATATTGATGGCTGGAATGGTGCGGTAAAGGTTGACCGTATTGCGGGTAAAAAAATCACGGTTGTACCGATTCTGCGTGCCGGTATTGGCATGCTGGACGGTTTCCTGAATCTGATTCCAAGTGCCAAAGTATCTGTCCTTGGTTTAGAGCGTGATGAAGAAACCCTGGAAGCACGTACATATTATAAAAAGCTGGTTCCAGACGTACAGAACCGTATTGCAATGATCATTGATCCAATGCTGGCGACCGGTTCTTCTCTGGTGGCTGCGATTGATGTACTCAAAGCCAGTGGTTGTAAAGATATTCGGGTCATGGTGCTGGTGGCTGCGCCGGAAGGCATTAAGCGCGTAGAAGCAGCACATCCTGACGTGATCATGTTCACGGCGTCAATCGACGACGGTTTAAATGAACATGGTTATATCGTTCCGGGTCTGGGCGATGCGGGCGATAAAATCTTTGGTTCGGTTCAAAAAGACTAATTTTTTGAACAGGACGAAAAAAGGGGCTACTACAGCCTCTTTTTTATATAATGTAGATCGGGCATTTTCAGCATAGGACAACAGCATGAAAGATGAATTATATCAGGGCAAAATCAAACAGTATGACCCTGCCAAAGGTTTCGGTTTTATTGGTTCAGCTGAGGGAGATGTCTTTTTCCATATTTCAGACTTTCCAGCGGCAGAAGGTGAGCCAAAACGCAATGAACGCGTGAAATTTAATGTTGTTGAAAATGGCGATAAATACAAAGCCATTAAGATTGAACGTGTTGAGGATACCTCGAAGAAAGCTAAAAAATCCAAGGTCGCTGCACATAACCAGTCAATCACTTCTGCATTACTATCCAATCTTAAACGTTAATCAGGCATGACGCTTGCTAAAAAGAGAGGCCTTCGTGGCCTCTTTATGAATAGGAAAAGTGGTCGGGGTGTTGATCTGGAGCAAGCTTTGTAACCTAAAGTGTGTGCTCCGTTACGCAAACAATAAAACTTCCACCAAAGCCCTACAATATTCTCTATTTGTTCTCATTTAAACTACATTTATTGATTTATAGAGATAAATGTCATGTTTAGGGATGGAAAAATTAAGACTTATGATTCCGAACGTGGTACAGGCACCATTGAGCTCGGAGAGGAAGCGCAGGAGCTAGATTTTAAGCTGCAGGATTTACCTTCACCTGAAATTGAACCTCAAGTTGGAGAACTGCTTAAACTTAGGATTATTCCTCATCAGGGCACAATAAAATGGGACAATCTGGTGCGTCTGGATGTCAAAGTTCAGGATGAGTTTGTAGCAGAAGTCGTGGCATTGCCATCCTTGGCACCGACAATATCTGTACCGGTACAGCGTTCTATACTTTTTAGCCCCACGCTATGGTTGGCATTGGTATCAGCAGTTGGCTTTATGATTTTTGGCGAAGTATAAAATTTAAAAAAGAGAGATTTTAGTTTCTACTTTCAATCCAGCCTTTATCTCATTTTTAATTATAAACAGCACCTCTAGGTGCTTTTTTTTGCTCAGTATGAAAATAATCCAGAAAGCTTTTTGATTTGTTTTTCATGACAATCATTAAAAATATCAAAGATAAGAGTGAATTATGTTTCAAGAGGGGGAATCAAAACCTATAACGAAGATCGTGGTTTTGGTTTTATTCAGGTCGAAGGGGAATCTCAAGATTTATTTTTTCATATCAAGGACATTCCTAATAAGAATATTCCGCCAAAAATTGGGGAAAATTTAAAGTTTTTGGTGGTTGAGGATAAGGCTAAGTTTAAGGCACAGCATATTGTTCGGCTGGATATTCAATCAAAGCTCACTATTAAAGAGAATCATGACCGAGATCAAGCATCTGAAATACATGCTGCTCCACGTTATGAAAAAACAAAATCATCAACTCGATTAAAACTCATCACAATATCGGGATTAATTATTATTACGTTCCTTATTGGACTTATTTATCAAAAATACCAAACTTATCAAGCACAAAAACAGCAGAAGCTTGAACAACTGATGCTAGAGCAGCAACGGATTGTCACTGAGCAGCGAGCAGCACAAGGTGATTTATCTATGCAGGGATTATCTGAGCAGGGGCTTAAGAATCTAGAAAATCGTGGCACTGAGTTACCAAGTCAAAGTTATATGATTAATCCGGAAACTTCAAAGACGACTTCGCAACCGACCTCTCAATTCAAATGCGATGGCCGGGAACATTGTAGTCAAATGGGTTCTTATGAGGAGGCATTATTCTTTATCCGGAACTGTCCAAATACTAAAATGGATGGTGATAACGATGGTGAGCCTTGTGAGAATGATTCACGATGGTAATAAAAAAGCACCTTAAGGTGCTTTTTTATTGAAAAATAAATCTAGGCTTCACAGAAATTCATAAAGGCTCTCAGACCCGGCCCCTGATATTTCTGACGATGTACCAGCATATATAATGGACGGGTCAGCGACCAGAATGGTGTGTCAAGAATCACCAGCTGACCTTTTTCACGTAAAGGCTCAATCGCCAGCTTGGAAATACAGGACATGCCGATTCCGCCTGCCACGATTTTCAAGATCGCTTCATTGTGACCGAGGGTCAGACGGATATTGGCATCTGGCACATCTTTTAAAATGGCATTGTCAAATACTTCGCGTGTACCGGAACCTTCTTCACGCAAGATCCATTCAACAGATTTGAAATCTTCAGCGGTCAGTTCACGTTTCAATTGCGCCAGAGGATGATCCGGTGCACAGCACACTGCCAGCTCATCATCACGCCAATGGATACATTGCAGTTGTGGCAAATGACAAGAACCTTCAATGAGCGCTAAATCTAACTGGAACTGATTCACTGCTTCAATCATTTGACGGGTATTGCCGACCTGAAGCTGTAAATGGGCCTGCGGCTGAATCTTCAGGAAATCGGCCATCAGGTCAGGAATCAGGTAATCTGAAATGGTCAGGGTTGCACCTAAACGTAAATCGATACTTTGAAGCTCACCTTTAGCGACCTGTTCAAAAGATTCACAGCGACCCAGAATTTCCAGCGCTTGCGGGAGAAGAAAGCGCCCCAGGTCATTGAGCTGTAAACGCTTGCCTAGACGGTCAAATAGGGGAGCACCGAGACCATCTTCCAGATCTGCCAAAGCCATACTCGCCGCACTTTGAGTAAGTTTGACGGCATCGCTAGCCTTCGTTACGGTACCCTCTTGTGCCACTGCTACAAAAACAGCCAATTGGCGTAAAGTCATGCGCATGAGTAGAGCCTTAACATTTAAAAAATATTAATAAATTATATTGCCATGCTACCATGAGCACAGTCTTTCATGCCACGTTGAAATCATGTCAATTGAAAAATTTAGCCTAGAAAAAGTTTTATCTGTACATCGTTGGACCAATACATTATTTAGTTTCACCATGACACGCCCGGCACATTTTAAATTCACTGCGGGGCAATTTGCGCGTATTGGCCTGCAAGTGGGAGATGAACTGGTGGTTCGCGCCTATTCGGTGGTGTCATCTCCTTTTGATGAAACTCTGGAGTTTTTTTCGATTGTGGTGCCAGAAGGTAAATTTACTTCCAACTTACAGCACCTGAAAGTAGGCGATGAGCTGTATTTGGAAAAAATTCCCTATGGTTATCTGACCTTGGCACGTTATCAGTTACCTTTACCTAAAGACTTGTGGTTGCTGGGTACGGGTACAGGGCTGGCGCCGTTTCTGTGCATGTTGCAAGACTTTGAAACCTGGAGCAAATACGAGAAAATCAATCTGGTATATAGCGTGCGTACCCGAGCGGAATTGGCGTATGTAGAACGGATTCAAGAGATTGCCGAAACTTTTGGTGAAGGGCATAGCGGCTTTAAATTTATCCCGATTATTACCCGTGAACCCGATGCACCTTTACATGACCGGCTACCGATACTGATTGGCAATGGTGAACTGGAAAAAGCAGCCGGTATGCAGCTCAATCCGGAAACCACCCATGTCATGCTCTGTGGTAATCCGGAAATGGTAGATGATACCAAAGAAGCGCTAAAAGCTCGTGGCCTGACCATGAACCGTCGGGGTGAAGGCAATATTGCAGTGGAAAATTACTGGTAAAATGAAGTGCTGATTGGCAAAAGCTCATCCTTGGATGAGCTTTTTTTATGAGCAGACCTATTGAATTCAGGATATTTCAGTGCAGAATCTTGTTCAGGAATTGCTGGGCACGTTCCCCGCGCGGGGTATTAAAGAAATCATCTTTACTACAATCTTCTACAATTTTTCCCTGATCCATAAAGATGATCCGATTGGCCACCTGCCGGGCAAAGCCCATTTCATGGGTGACACACATCATGGTCATGCCTTCTTTGGCTAGTCCTACCATTACGTCCAATACTTCATTGATCATTTCCGGATCAAGTGCGGAGGTGGGTTCATCAAAAAGCATCGCAATCGGATCCATGCTCAGTGCACGGGCAATTGCAACCCGTTGCTGTTGTCCACCCGACAGTTGTGCCGGAAATTTATTGGCCTGCGCACTTAAGCCGACCCGATCCAGATAGGCGAGACCTTTCTTCTTGGCTTCGGCTTCAGAGCGTCCCAAGACTTTGATCTGGGCAATGCTCAGGTTTTCAGTAATGCTGAGATGCGGGAACAATTCAAAATGCTGGAACACCATGCCGACACGGCTTCTTAACTTATTTAAATTGGTTTTAGGATCATTGATTTTGATGCCATCTACCAAAATCGTGCCTTGCTGAACGGGTTCCAGGCCATTGACGGTTTTAATTAGCGTGGATTTTCCTGAACCAGAGGGCCCACACACCACAACCACTTCACCTTGACAAATCTGTGTGGTGCAGTCGGTGAGCACCTGAAAATCTTTATACCATTTACTAATATGCTGGAGGTCAATCATGACTTTAGGTTCGCTCATATACTTAACCTCTGTTGTAATTTTTTTACGGTATAGGTGGCAATCATGCTGATGGTGAAATACACCAGACCAGCAAAAAGAATATATTGGGTGAGTAATGACATCATGTCACCCCGGACATAATTGGTCCGGAAAAAGTCCAACAGGCCAATCGCATAGACCATGGTGGAATCCTGAAATAAAATAATGGTCTGTTGCAATAACAGCGGAGTCATTTTGCGAAAGGCCTGAGGCAGTACAATCAAGCGCATGGATTGGCTATAACTCATGCCCAGTGCATAAGCCGCATCGGTTTGTCCCTTGGAAATAGACTGGATACCGGCCCGCACAATTTCGGAAAAATAGGCTGCCTCAAACAGCATAAAGGCCACAATACTGGACACCAGCGCTGTATCCATGTTCAGGTATTTCCCGGTCACCCCGGTATAGATAAAGGGTACGGCAAAGTAGAACCACATCAGTACCAGCAGTAAGGGAATGGAACGGAACAGGTTGACATAGCCTTTGGCAATCCAGTTCAGCACCCTGATTGAAGACAGCCGCATCAAGGCGAGTAAGGTGCCAATAAAGACCCCGCCCACGGTAGCGAAACACAAGACTTTTAACGTGATGCTCAGACCATGCCACAGTGCTGGCGCCGATAGTTGTAAATCCTGAAAAAATGCAGTGAACCATTCCATTATTTCGCTCCCGCAATCAGACCAGGCACCTGGAAGCGTTTTTCCAGAAAGTTCATCAAGCCAATCAGGCAGATATTGATCAGGATGAAAATCAGCGTGACATAGGTATAAATCTCGATGGTATTTTGCGTATATTCACTGATGGTCTTCATCTGGGAAATGATTTCCGCGACCCCGACCAGCGAGGCCACTGAGGTATTCTTGACGCAGTTGGTCAGTTCTGAACTGAGTGGCGGTAAGATCATGCGGAATGACTGCGGTAAAATCACATAACGATATAACTGTGCCGTGCTGAATCCCATTGCATAGCCGGCATTGACCTGGCCCGGCGGGATAGCCTCAATTCCGGTACGCACCTGCTCACAAACGCGTGCTGCGGTAAAGAGTCCCAAACCAATACTGGCAGAAATCAGCGCCGTGGTATTGGCTCCCAAATCATTGATCCACCAGTTTTGGATGCTGCCCGGCAGAAAATTAGGTACCACATAAAACCAGATAAATAACTGGATCAGTAACGGCACATTCCGGAAAATAGTGACATAAGCAGTACCAATCGCTCGGGCAGTCGGGCTGGGCAAGGTTCGCATGATGCCCAACAGGCTGCCCAAGAGCATGGCAATCGACCAGGCCACAACCGCAATCACGGCTAACCAGCCGATGCCGGTCATGATCCAGTTCAGATAGGTGGTATCACCAATCCCGGTCGGTTGTAATAAAACACCCCAGTTCCAGCTGTAATTCATTGCAACTCCAACAATATACTTAAGCAGCTTGTGCCTTAAGCAAGACAGATAAGATTTAGAACCTATTGATCACGGTCATGCGGGTTGCTCACCAAGCCTTTCAGTGCGTCAGACATGGCAAAATTCAGATTGATATTTTTGGGTGGAATTGGTGACTGGAACCATTTCTGGTACATGCTGTTGATTTCACCAGAGCTATATGTGGCTTTAATTGCATCATCGACCACCTGCTTGAATTCAGTATCGCCTTTACGCAGCATACAGCCATAAATTTCATGGATCGGAGCAGTACCAACAATTTGCCACTGTTCAGGATTTTTGGCTTTGGATTTTTCTCCGGCCAGGAGAATGTCATCCATCATGAAAGCTGCTGCACGGCCACTTTGCAACATTAAGAACGATTCTGCATGGTCTTTGGCAGAAATGATTTCCCCAATGCCCAGTTCTTTTTCATGTTGACGAATATAGCGTTCAGAAGTAGTACCGGCGGTAGTCACCAGCTTTTTACCTTTCAGATCACTAAAGTCTTTGATACCAGAATTGGTGGCAGTCAACAG
This sequence comes from Acinetobacter sp. KH_038, assembly GCF_057839405.1. NCBI lineage: Bacteria > Pseudomonadati > Pseudomonadota > Gammaproteobacteria > Moraxellales > Moraxellaceae > Acinetobacter > Acinetobacter sp. KH_038. Next base: position 708,623 of record NZ_CM174489.1, read on the forward strand.
GCGAGAACCAACCTCAAAGAAACCGACTGAAAAATCAACCTGTTGCTGACGTTCCTTGTTGTTGGTGGTTGAACCACATTCCAGGTCAACGGTGCCGTTGGAAACCAGCGGAATCCGGTTCTGACTGGTCACCAGGTTATAACGGATTTTCAGATCGGGAAGATTCAGCTTTTGCTTGACCGCTTCTACCACTTTCAGCTGCAGGTCATGTGCGTAACCAACCGGTTGACTCGGGTTGTCTGCAATATAGGAGAATGGAATCGAGGAGTCACGATAACCCAAAACAATCGTGCCAGACTGTTTGATTTTATTCAGTGTACCCGACGTATTCTCGTTGCCCTGTTGATTGCTTGGTGCCTGATTGTCACTACAGGCACTCAGTCCCAAGGTCAGGGCACTGGCACACAGCAGCGTAGCGAACTTATAGTTTGATTTCATCCTAAAACTCCATTTTCCATTTTTCGTTTATTATGATTGAGCCAGTTTTTAGACTGTACTGAGACTGTATCTTGATTATTGCTATAAAGTCTAAGTGCTCGTTTATACTCATCTTAGGTGAAACCTCTAACATGACTCAAGCTGAATTTATTGCTGAAATGTTACTGAATTAGAAAAGGAAATCTGCCGGACAACAGATTTGATGCCAAAAATACAAAAAGCTGGAATGGCCAAAATAAAAATGTACCGGGCAGGCAATAAAAAAACCTCCATTTTCGGAGGTTTTTTACAATTTAATCGTATTGATCTTAATGAACAAACATGTCCATCGATTCACGGATTTCCTGAATAGCCGTTTCGACATCCGAGCTGAGCCAGGTCGGTTCAAAGAAGCCAGCGTAGTGCTCAAGACGGTCAGCAGGCACTACTAAGCGCACCGGACAGTCTTCTTCCAGCAAGCGCCACGGAATAATCGGCACTTCATTGTCCAGCCATGCCGTGATATCCCGGATATCGATAATCATCGCATTAACACAGTCGGGGAAGGGCATCACGGAAAACTCTTCGGTGCGACGACGGAAGTATTCCAGGTCTTGCCAGCGCAGGGCAAAACTCGGTTTACTAAACTCGATAATCCCTATCAGATGCTGATCGCGGGTGTGATGCAAAGTGCATTGGTGTGTGACGTCAGTGTCAAGATCCAGCGATACACTTTGTTGACGATACGCCATAGAGCTCGATGAAATAAAAAAATGAGGGACACATTATAGCTCATTTTATACAAACTGAGCAGTGCTATTGTCCGGCACAAATTTGAATGCTGAGCTTGAATGAAAAAACTGGACGGAAGCTCTTCACGCTAGAGCAACCGAATTTGATACAGAGCGACTCAACACCTTTATATTGCATAAAAATTACTAGAAAAATAAATGAAATAATCATGCCGAGCCAGACGTGTTCAAGATCAACCCATATCCAGAATGCAGGCAAAACCAATTCTATGGATTGGTGATTATTCTAAATATTATTCATACATATAACTTACATCCCGTCACCATCTCACCATGTTTTGTCACAGAAGCAGTTTTGACTGCTTGTTATGCTAAAAATCTACTTATGAATAACAAAGAGTGAGGATGATTATGGTCGATGATTTCAATAAAAAACCACCTTTAAATCATCAGGCAGATGTAACGCAAAAAAAGCGTATTCCTGTTTATATCTTGATTTTGGTAGGTATCTTTTTACTGGCATTACTGTTCTATATGTTTGCTGACATGAATCCAGATGCAAGTGATGCACCTGCTGGACATCCTAACCCTAATGTACAACCGGCTACACCAAACAATAGCACTCCAGTCGGTGAGCCTACAGAAGCGACGGCCACAGTAGGTGATGCAACAGAAGCAACTGCGACAGATGATGCACAGGCGGCTCGATAACTCGGGAATATCTCAAAAGCTCTAGTGAAACCACTGGGGCTTTTTTGCAATGGATTGTGGTGTTTAAGGTAATTACCGCTACCTGGCTTAAGTCTGAAACATCAAATCTTAATCCGAATCCGAAAGAAGAAGGGGCTGAACGTTTCAAGGATAGGCTCCCAATTTCAGATAAATAGCTTAATAACAAAGAGGGTAAAACAACATGAATGATTATATGAGAAGTCCGCGTGGCGGCTTCGACGCCATGTATTATTGGGATCAGTTTCATCCCATTCTGAGTGCAATTGCCATATTAGTCATTGGTTGGATCATAGCATTGCTTGTTTCGGCCGGGGTGAAAAAACTCTTGCAAAAACTTGGAACCAATACGCACTTAAATACTGCCACAGGTCATCGCTCTAATATCGAGGGGATTCTGGCCCGGGTGGTGTTCTGGATTATTCTGATTATTGCCGTGATTGGTTCACTGAATGTACTCAACCTGACCAGTGTGAGTGGTCCTTTCAGTAATATGATTCAGCAATTCCTGTTATTTATCCCGCAGTTACTAGGTGCAATTGCAGTCGGATTCATAGGATGGATTGTCGCCAACTTGGTGAAAATAGGGCTACAAAAGTTACTTGATCGAACGCAACTGGATGAGAAACTCAGTGCAGAAGTCGGTGTCAGTCCGATTAGCCAGAACATCAGTGAAATTGCTTACTGGTTAATTTTATTGCTGTTCTTGCCAATTGTACTGTCTATTCTAGGTCTTAACGGTTTGTTATTACCTGTTCAGAATATGCTGACTGATGTCGTAAGTTATTTACCAAACATCTTCATTGCTGCAGTGATCATTTTTGTTGGTTATATCCTGGCAAAAATTGTTCGCGGTATTGTTGAAGGGCTATTAAACAGTCTGAATGTACAACAGCAAGCTGAAAAAGTAGGTATTTTCAAAAACTCCAATGTGGCTCAGGTGATTGGTTCATTCATCTTCGCCGTTGTGATCATTACTGCATTGATCATTGCTTTTGAAGCATTGGGTATTGAAGCGATTTCTCAGCCTGCCACAGCAATGCTGTACGAAATCATGAATGCCATTCCGAATATTATCGCTGCTGCGTTAATCCTGATTCTGGCTTATGTGGTCTCTAAACTGGTGGCACGTCTGGTGGTTGAAGTTGTCGCCGGTACAGGTGTCGATGAAATTCCAGCCAAACTGGATATCCAGCGCTTTTTAGGCACTACTAAACTTTCAAGTGTAGTCGGTTCCCTGATCGTGTTGTTCACCATGCTCTTTGCAGTGTCTGAAGCAGCAAACCGTCTTGGCTTTGAACAGATCAGCGGCCTGATCGCAATGTTTATCTACTTCGGTGCCAACATCCTGCTCGGCGCAGTGATTCTGGTGATCGGTTTCTGGCTGGCCAATATCGTTGCGAATATCGTACAACGTGGTGAATATAACAGCTCGCGCTGGTTAGCAAATCTGGTTCGTGTTCTGATTATGGGTCTGGTCGTGGCCATGGGTCTGCGTGCCATGGGTATTGCCGATTCAATCGTGAACCTGGCTTTCGGTCTAACTTTGGGTGCTGTAGCAGTGGCATTTGCTCTGGCCTTTGGTCTGGGTGGTCGTCAACCTGCGGAGCGCGTTTTGACCGATCTGATTGATAAAGCAAAACGTGAAGGCAAAGAGCCGAATACAGTCAAAGACCAGGCTGAAAACAGTATATTTTCAGGTTTAGGTGCCAAGACTGGTACTTCTGGTACAAGTACAACAGATATGGCAGGCACTACCGGTGCAGCGATGGGTATGGGTTCTACAGAAACATCGATGGGACAATACTCAGACCGTGCACAAAACATGACGGATACTGCTGATTCTTCAATTAGCTCTCCGGGAACAGGTCTGGTGCCAGATCAGGATTCAGATGCAACTAATGCAATGAATACTGACTTGTCCAATACCACCCCGGCAATTCTTACGACTGCACCGCAGGATGAGAACAGTTTAGATCCGGATCAGATCGTACCTGATTCAGTAGAGGTCGATCCTAAACATCCGCCAGTCAACAATCCATTTGGTTCAACTGGAGAAGAAGAGCCTGAAGTAGATATTAATCGTTCTACTCAGAAAAAAGATGACCTGAAATAACCTGTCATTTTTAAGCAAAATCGACCACGCTGATGTGGTCGATTTTGTTCAATCCTAAGGAAAAATCAATGAATAGCAAGAAACCCAACACAGTCCTGGCACCTTTAGTCATTGCGGGAATTACCATTGGCTTTTTTACCGCTGCCTATAAATTTATTTTTGCTAAGAGCAAACAGGTTAAGCAGTCTGAGCAAGCACTAGAAAAGAAAATACCCGACACAGAGGAATTCAATTAAAAAACTGTCCACTAAGGCAAATAGAATTCTTTCTTTAAAAAATATAGAATATTTAATTGAATACTAAAATGATTTTGGTATTTTTATTGCATTAAAAATATAAAGACAAGGAGATAAACAATATGTGGAAAGCAGTACGCCATAACTTTATTGTATCTACAACAGATCAAGCACCGCTATATCTGCGAGAAGCGACCCGAAAAATGCAGCTGACGATTGACCGTTTAGAAAATACGGCCAATCTCAACCTGTTTAAGACAGATTATCTTGAATGAGTCAAATCTTGACCAGATGCTCTGTTCATTAAATATATTCCGATGCGGCATGTGCAGATGACCATGCCCATTGGAAATTATAGCCACCCAGATGTCCGGTAACATCCAGCACCTCACCAATAAAATACAGGCCTTTCTGCTTTTTACTTTCCATGGTTTTTGAAGAGACTTCGCTGGTATCTACACCACCCAAAGTGACTTCTGCCGTCCGGTAGCCTTCTGTTCCTGAAGGTTTTACTTCAAAACCATGCAGACGTGTTGCAATCTGCTCCAGTTTATCATCACTGATATTACCAATTACGGTTTCTGCGACCTCAGCCCAGATCAGGCTCTGTAATTCAGCCACGACACTTTTTGGTAAAAATTCATTGACTAAGGTGCGTAATAACACTTTGGGCTGGCTTTGTTTTTTGCTTTTAAAGAAATCCAGTAAATCTGCACTTGGTAAGAAATCGACCTTAAAACTCTGACCAACATTCCAGTAATTGGACAATTGCAGCGAGCTTGGGCCACTTAAACCGCGATGGGTAAATAGCAGCGCTTCGGTAAAACTGTTGAGCTCATTGGAAAGTGTCGCTTCTACAGCATTCCCGCTTAAACGAGTGGTCACTTCCTTAAATCCATCAGAGAAAGTGAAGGGCACTAAACCGGCACGGGTCGGATAAACATGATGTCCAAACTGTTTTGCGATTTCATAGCCAATGCCCGAACCACCCAGAGTCGGAATGGACAAGCCGCCGGATGCCACTACTACAGATTCAACTTCAAAATATCCCAGTGATGTGGCGACTTGAAAGCCTTGCTCATCGACCGAATTGACTGCCTTTACTTCGCAGCTGGTTTTAATATCGACCAGACCTGTTTTGTCACACTCTGCTAGCAGCATCGACAGAATATCTTTTGCACCATTTAGGGTAAACAGTTGTCCATGTTTGCGTTCTTCATATTCGATGCCATATTCACAGACCAGACCAATAAAGTCCCAGTTGCTATAACGCGTTAATGCTGAAATCACAAAATGCGGATTATGCGAAATATAATGGCTCGGTTCGACATCCATATTGGTAAAGTTACATTTACCGCCGCCCGACATCAGGATTTTTTTGCCCACTTTATTGGCTTTTTCCACCACCACGACTTTACGCCCACGTTGTGCAGCCATATACGCCGTCATTAAACCTGAAGCACCGGCACCTATGACAAGAACATCGTATTGCTTGGAAGACATGAAACACTCGAGGGAGAACAAAAGGAAAGCATTATAGACAATTTTATTTCAGCTTTCTCTATTCCTGAACAATCCGCAGGCCAATTGCAGATTCACAGCGGATTTTAAACATAAAATATTTGTAAGTCGGTTGCAAATCATGCATAGTTTTTGTGCAAACTCATCAGAATCACAAGAATAAGGCAGGCTTATGGCAACGTCAGAGGATCTAAAACAATATAACCTGATCAGTTATATTCTTTATATTCTGGGATTTTTTCTTGGTATAACACCATTTATCGCCATTATCATGAATTATCTTAAACGTGATGCAGTGCGCGGTACCTGGCTGGAAAGTCATGTGGACTGGCAGATAAAAACCTTCTGGATCAGCTTGCTCGGTTATATTGTCGGTGGTCTATTGAGCGTCATATTGGTCGGCTTTCTGATCATATTTGTGGTCTTTATCTGGCATATCTACCGTCTGGTCAAAGGAATGACTGCGCTCAATAATAATCAAGCGGTTCAGGCTTAAGCGACAGTACAAGCCGTATCCAGATGACGACCTTGCAGTCCGCCACTATGAATGACCAGTAGTTGAGACCCTGCTGCAAAATAGTCTTTCTCAATCAGATCAAAGATACCCATCAACATTTTAGCGGTATAGACCTGCTCTAAAGGAATCAAGAACAGGCTTTCAAAATCCCGAATAAACTGCAGGAGAGCAGTGCTGGTTTTGGCATAACCGCCACAGCAATAATCATCGAGAATGTTCCAGTTGGTTTTATTGGTCATTTGGGCAACTTCATTTTTTAAAAATGAACCTTTTAGTGCTGAAAATCCCAAAACCTGCTGATGCGCCTGACTGGCTTCGATCAGACCGGTGATGGTTCCGCCAGTGCCGACTGCACAGCAAATCATATCAAACTGAGTATCTGACGGAGTTAAAATCTCCCGACAGCCCTGAATTGCCAAAGTATTGGTACCACCTTCAGGAATGACATAATGCTCAGGAAACTGTTGTGCAAGTTCAGCTAGATATTCCGGCTGTTGCTTGCAACGATAATGTTCACGACTGACAAAATGTAGCTGCATCCCCAACTGTTGTGCGGTGGCTAAAGTTGAGTTGAGTGGTCGATGCGCCAGTTCCTCACCACGAATGATTCCGACACTCTGAAAACCAAACTGCTGTGCGGCAAATGCAGTGGCAGCAATATGATTGGAATATGCACCGCCAAAACTCAAAATATGCCGATAACCCTGTTTTTGTGCTTCCAGAAAATTGTATTTCAGTTTAAAAAACTTGTTCCCGGAAATCTGTGGATGAACCAGATCCAGACGACGTATGGTTAGCGCAATATCTTTAATAAGAATCTGTTGATCAGGAATATTTTGGGCAATCTCTGCAAACATAAAAATTAGCACAGTCAGTTATTTGGCCATTATAGCCAAAGCAGTAAATATCGGGGATTGAGAATAAGTTATTTTCAGTCGTGAGATAAAAATCTTGAAGCAGAATGTCACAAATATCCTGCTGATTATTTAAGCAAAAATGCTAATCTAAATACAGGAAACCCTGAGGAGGGTAGAATAATGAAAATATTATCCTATGCTGTTTTGGCCGGCCTGCTATTTGCCCTATCAGGCTGTGATGATGCCATGAATAAGCCTAAAACAGAGACCCGTACCATGATCATTGGTGGTGTACCGGTACATGATCAGGATTATCAACTGCTAGACAAACAGTTTAATGCTCAGGATCAGCTTAAACACTAAGCAGTTGCAGCAGCTAAAATTCCGGCCAAATACCGAAATTTTTAAAGCAAATGATCCGGTTTTTGCTTAAACTAGCCTTTCAAATTTTAAGTCAGGTTATCTCGTGGAATCATTCTGGATTTTAGGCTCGATTGCTGTTGCCCTGATGTTGGGTGCAATGAGTCCTGGGCCGACTTCTATTTATGTGGCTAAAAATTCAATTGCAATTTCACGTCGCCATGGTTTACTGACTGCACTGGGAACTGGTTTAGGCGCTGCAGTTTTTGGTTTGCTGGCAGTACTAGGCTTGCAGGCATTTTTACTGGCTGTGCCTTCAGCTTATCTGGTGTTAAAAATTTGTGGTGGTTTATATCTGCTTTGGCTGGCTTTTAAAATTATCAAGCATGCCAAAGATCCGATTGAAGCAGATACCAGCATAAGCAAGCAAATGTCTTTACGTCGCGCTTTTACCACAGGTTTAATCACACAGTTGTCGAATCCAAAAATTGCAATTGTGCTGGCCAGTATTTTTACTGCATTGTTGCCAAAAGAAATTCCGACTTATTTTTATTTTGTTTTGCCCCTTTTATGTTTCTTTATTGATGCTGGCTGGTGCTCACTGGTGGCCGTTGCGCTTTCTGCGGAAAAGCCGCGTCGTGTTTATTTGAAGTTTAAAGCCTTGTTTGACCGCGCAGCAGGTGCAGTGATGACGGTGCTTGGTTTAAAACTGATCTTTGGTATGAAGTAATTATTTCGTATAGATGCGCTGCTTATAAATAAAAAAAGCCCCTAGTCGTAGAGGCTTTTTTGTATCAATTAAAAAGTATTTTCTTCCGAATTAGCAGAAATACGATGAATCGACAAGTCTGCACCGTTGAACTCTTCTTCCTCAGTCAGGCGAATACCCATAAAAACCTTAAGCAGGCCATACACCAAAAAACCACCCGCCAAAGCAATGACAATCGCCAGCACTGTACCTATGAGTTGTGAAATTAAAGAAACTCCTCCCATTCCTCCAAGCCATTGCTGACCGAAAATACCCACAGCTAATCCGCCAAAAGCACCACAAACGCCATGTAAAGGCCAGACTCCCAGTACATCATCCACTCTGAGTTTATTTTGGGTATAGGTAAAGAGTTTCACAAAAATAATACCGGCGCTGATCCCGATAAAAAAAGCACCCAACGGATGAACGACGTCTGATCCGGCACAAATCGCCACCAGACCTGCTAAAGGACCGTTATGCAGGAAGCCGGGGTCATCTTTCCCCGCAACTTTGGCTGCTATTGTTCCACCGACCATGGCCATCAAAGAGTTAATGGCGACCAGTCCAGAAATGGCATCCAGCCGCTGCGCGCTCATGACATTGAAGCCAAACCAGCCAACAATCAGAATCCAGGAACCCAAAGCCAAAAAAGGAATCGATGAAGGAGGATGCGCGGTGATTCGGCCATCTTTTTTGTAACGGCCATGACGCGCACCAAGTAGGATTATTGCGGCAAGTGCCATCCAGCCGCCCATTGCATGAACGACAACTGAGCCGGCAAAATCATGAAAACTGGCACCAAATGTATGGGCCAGCCAATCCTGAAAACCAAGGTTGCCATTCCAGATCATACCTTCAAAAAAAGGATAGATCAGCGCAACCAGGAATAGGGTGGCTAAAGCCTGTGAACGCATTTTGGCACGCTCTGCAATCCCTCCAGAGATAATCGCTGGAATTGCTGCAGCAAAGGTCAACAGGAAAAAACAGTGCATCAGATTGTAGCCATGATCGGCAGACAAGGTTGCAGCATCATGGAAAAAGTGCTGACCGTAGGCAATATAGTAGCCCACTAAAAAATAGGCGATCGCAGAAATAGCAAAGTCGGTTAGAATTTTACTTAAGGCATTGACCTGGTTTTTATGTCGAACTGTTCCAAGCTCTAAAAAAGCAAATCCAGCATGCATGGCAAGCACTAGAACTGCACCGAGAAGAAGAAATAATAAGTCTATATTTTGCATGGTGCGTTCCAATTTAGTGCGCGGGATCACAAAAGAAAATCAGTATATAGAGGCAAATTGATTGTAAAAGAGGGCTAAGCAAGGGAAATTTTGATGAAGAATTTCTTAAAATTGATAAGACTCGATATAAAGCACGTTGCTATTTTTTTGCACTAAACTAAGACACAGCAAGAGTTCATGAAATTCAAATTTATATTATATTTTTAGGTGTTTATATTTATCGTAAGAAAAACGGTGCTAAAAAAGCATGCTAAAGGTGCACATGAAAAGTGAAAGATTTTTAAGAAAAAATTTAAAAATAAACGAAATCATTGCTTTTAAATTTCAAAGCGTCATTCAAATTTTAAATTTACCAAGTCATAGGGAATCTGGCTGAAAGATATTTAAAATAAATAAAACCCTAAAAAATTAGGGTTTCATGCTTAGATAAAATTATTGAAATATTTAATTAATCTTTAAAATGTACCGGAATCCACTGATAGCTCTTGTTATCTTTAGAATAAATATGCCCAATGCCCGGGAATGGTAAATGTGGTGCAGCCACTGTCTGGCCATTTTTGGCATAGTCAGCAAAATGCTTTAAGCGGGTTTCAACCGCTTTTTTGGGATCGACATCAAAATCCACAGCGGTCTGTGGACGGTCAAACTGAATGGTATGGGAATGCACAATATCTCCAATAAATATCATCTCCTGTCCCTTGGATTTTAAACTGAATCCAAAATGTCCCGGCGTATGTCCTGCCGAACTGATGACATCAAAACCATGAATCTGATCGCCAACTTTAAAGGTCTTTAACTGGTTTTTGGCCTGATAAGGCGCGATAGCTTTCTTGATTTTATCGACCGTGGCCAAAAAGCCGGCTTGCTTGGCTTTTGGTAATTTCTCTACACTTTTAGGATTCATCCAGAAATCCAGTTCGGTTTGAGATATGTACACTGTTGCATGAGGGAAGTTGGCAACTCCATTATTGCTGATCCCGCAAACGTGATCTGGATGTAAATGCGTTAATAAGATTGTATTGACTTGCTCAGGCTTTTGCCCCGATGCCTGCAAGTTGGAATAGATCGAACCAAAGTTCGGCCCATTACAGCTTGAAGCACCACTATCTACCAAGACCAGCTCCTTAGCTGTATTGACCAAGAAAGCATTCACAGAGGTCTGGATGCCCTTGCTATGATCGACATAATATTTTTTTAAAATCTGGTTCACTTCTGCTTCAGGAATATTTTTAAACAAAGCTTTGGATAAATAATTGGTGCCATCCAGCAGTGCCGTAATCTGGTAATCCCCGAAGCCATACTGATAATGGCCGGGAACCTGTTTTTGTTGTTGGGTGCTAGAAACGGTTTGTGCATGGGTTTGAGAGATACCCGCCATTGAACCTAAAGTAAGCAGCGAGATGACGAGAGATGGTTTGAAATATTTCATGGCTATTCTTGTGTAATTAAAGTCAACTCTATGTATTAACATGGATATTGATAAAAAAGAATATGAATATATTTACCATTTTTTAAAATAGAAGTGACGATTTGGCATCTGTACTAAAAATTCAGTGTGAATCTGTATATTGATTTTTTGAAATTAAATCAGCTGTTTTTTGTAAAAATATTATTATAAATAAAATGCTTAGATATATTTCACTTTTTATTAAAAGCTCGTTAACATAGGGTATTACAAACAAGCTTTGGGTGTCGCTATGAGTTTTTGGAACAGAAAAAACAATGCAAGCTTTGTGTTTTTCATCATTACCTTATATGCGCTAATTGGTTTTGGACTAGGCTATGTAATTTGGGAATTTTTGCTGCAAGGCTAAGTGACCCAGCGATATAGGGCCTCTAGAGATAGGGGCTTTTTTTGATCGTATGAAAGTTTCATTATTAGATTTTCTAGAAAAAGCATTAATAACCATCAAAGTATATTTCCTATTTCCTATTTCCTATTTCCTATTTCCTATTTCCTATTTCCTATTTCCTTATGATCTTTCTAACGTAAAGTACAAATTTAAAAAACCTCTCCCTAACCCTCTCCTAAAAGGAGAGGGAATATCCCGAAATCTATTTAGTAATGAAAGCTCCCTCTCTTGCACCATATATGGGTCGGGGGGAGGATATCTTAGTATTTGGGAAATTTAGCCTTACTTTTGCAGGATCAAAAGTAACAAAAATCCTTTGTTCGTTAGAGGGCACGTCCGTGTGCCCCTAACGAACGGGCGACATCCATGTCGCAGATCATTACTAGGCATACTTCTAAAATCTAAACTTAATCAGGCTTAATGGCATATGTTTTATCGATTGTGTGCTATGGCAAAAGTACGCTTGATAGAAGTTAAATTTCGCTCTTTTATGTTCATAACATTTTTGTTTAATGATTTCGATAATTTCGATTTTTTTTGCTTGAGGAGTATTGATACCAAAAACTAGTCCATCTAAGTCTGAAAATTGGTATTTAAATTTTCTAAAGCTTTTCTCTGAACAATCATGGAGCATTGAAGAGTAGATAAGTCGATATTCATTTTCGTACTTCCAGTCCTTTGATTTTCGGGTAATATTACTTAAAAAGTTTTTATGATATTCATCTCGCCAAGACTCAATATTTGAATATATCGAGTTGTAGAGATTACTTAATTTTCCGTCAGCACTTCTAAGCCAATTATTTACTAGTTGTGGCGTTGGTAGTTGTCCTAGCGAAGTAAAAAAGTTAATTGGTGAGGGGAATCTTGTATAGTCTATAGAGTAAAATTTAGATGATTGAAGTCCATAATTAATACCATTCTTTGAATCTAATGAATTAGGTTGATTTAAAGTTAGGTAGTAGTTTTCTTCTCTAGCATCCGCTTTGAAAACAAGACAAATACCAGTGTGATTTGACCCATATGATCCCCAAACGGAGGATGACTGACTAGATTCTTCATTCATAAAGCAGGCTGTATACCAGTCTCTGTGCATAAGTTGTTTTAGTTTTCTTTGAAAGAAATAAGAAAACTCTTGTATTAAGAAAGTTTTTTCAGAAGTTAGATTTTCTACAGTTAAATGATGAGCTAAATCTATTTCCTCATTTAGTAAATTGAATAATTGAAATAATAGAGGACGTTGTTCATCGGTTAATTGATCGAGTAAGGAATAATATTCATCATTCAGTTGAGTAGGATACTTTAAATCACTTGGTAACGACTTAAATAATGGTACATCAGTTTGACTATAAATTTCATTTACACTAGAAAGTGCATTTAGATGAATAGACCTCAAATAAAATGTAATATCTTGCCACGAAAATTTCCTTTGATTTTTTCCAAGATTAAATATTAATTTTTGTATGTGATCTAATGATAAAAAGCTATCAAAAATATTATTTAAGTGAGATTGTAATTGAGGGGAAAAATGATCCCCGACATAAAATAGCCCTAAATGTTCTGGCACTTGATAAACTTTTTCTGCCTTTCTTAAAAGAATATCTTGAGCGACTTCATTAAGTAAAATTAAATAGTTTTTGAAAAAGTTAGTCCAAACAATTTCATCCCCTTGAAAATAAATTTCATGATAACCCTCCATAGGATCATTTTGTTCACTTGGTGATGCAAAATAAATTTCCTGATTTTCTAATTCTTTATATTTTCCTAATAAATTATCTAATGATCTAAATCGATAGAATTTCATATTTTATTCATAACAAAAAGCCCTACTAGGAATATAGCAGGGCTTTATTTAAGTGTCTAAAACTACCTCTCCCTAACCCTCTCCTAAAAGGAGAGGGAATATCCCGAAATTTATTTAGTAATGAAAGCTCCCTCTCCCTATGGGAGAGGGTCGGGGTGAGGGAAATCCCAAAAACAAAAAAGCCCCTACAAGGTAGAGGCTTTTTCAAATCTTAACTTTAAAAATTAAGACACTTTATCACCCGGTTTAGCACCAGATTCAGGTGAAATCACCCAAACGCCGTCGCCATTACCCGCAGCTAAAACCATACCGTTGGAAATACCAAAACGCATCTTACGTGGTGCAAGGTTTGCCACCATCACCACCAATTTGCCTTTCAGGTCTTCAGGTTGGTAGAACTCACGAATACCGCTAAATACATTACGTGGCTCAGCTTCACCAACATTCAAAGTCAACTGAAGCAGCTTGTCAGAACCTTCCACCGTTGCAGCTTCCAATACTTCCGCTACACGCAGGTCAACTTTCATAAAGTCATCAATATTAATGATTTCAGCTTCGCCGACCTTAGCTTCAGGCTTTTTCTCAGCTTTCTTCTCTTTTTTCTTTTCCGCTTTTGCTGGTTCAGCAGCAGGTGCAGCTAGAGAGTCTTTAGATGCATCCACCATGGCAGCTACCGCTTTTGGATCTACACGTTGCATCAACGGCTGGAACAATGCAATTTCGTGACCGACCAGAATCGTTTCACGAGAAGCGAAATCGAAGCTTTCAAGTTGCAAGAAGTCTTGAACTTGTTTCGCCAAAGTCGGTAATACAGGTGCAAGGTAAACTGCCAATTGACGGAACAGGTTAATCCCGACAGAACATACGTCATGAACCTGTTGCTCTTGGCCTTCAATTTTCGCTAAAGCCCAAGGCTTTTTCTCATCGATATATTGATTGGCTTTGTCAGCAAGCGCCATAATTTCACGAATCGCAGCTGAGAATTCACGTGACTCATATTGCGCAGCGATTGAAGTACCTGCATCAATAAAGCTTTGTACCAGTTCAGGTTCTGCACAGGTTGCACTTAGCTTGTTATCAAACTTGGTGTTGATGAATTTCGCACAACGGCTGGCAATGTTCACCACTTTACCCACAAGGTCAGAGTTTACCTTTTGCACGAAATCATCAAGATTCAAGTCAGAATCTTCAACTTTGTCAGAAAGCTTAGACGCGAAGTAATAACGTAAATATTCAGGGTTTAAATGCTGTAAATAGGTTTCCGCTTTAATGAAGGTACCACGAGATTTCGACATTTTCTGACCATTGACAGTCAAGAAGCCGTTTACGAATAAACCTGATGGCGTACGGTAGTTGGCACCTTCCAGCATTGCCGGCCAGAACAATGCGTGGAAGTAAACGATATCTTTACCAATGAAGTGATACACCTCATTTTGAGAATCTTTTTTCCAGTAATCGTCAAAGCTGAGTTCAGGACGTTTGGTCTTGATGTAGTTTTCAAAACTCGACATATAGCCGATTGGCGCATCGACCCAAACGTAGAAATATTTGTTTGGTGCATCCGGAATTTCAAAACCGAAATATGGCGCATCACGTGAAATATCCCAGTCATTTAGGCCATTTTCAAACCATTCATCCAGTTTGTTGGCAATCGACACCGGTAAACGACCTTGGTCACGTGTCCACTTTTGCAGGTATTCACCAAAATTCGGCAATTTAAAGAAGTAATGGTCAGATGATTTTTCGACAGGTGTTGCACCGCTTAAAGTCGAGTGCGGGTTCAACAGTTCGGTTGCATTATAAGTTGCACCGCAAACTTCGCATGAGTCGCCATATTGATCTTCCGCCTTACATTTCGGGCAGGTGCCTTTAATGAAGCGGTCGGACAGGAACATGCCTTTTTCAGGATCGAACAGCTGGGTGACAGGACGAACTGCAATATTGCCGGCATCACGGTTTTTGATATAGATTTCTGACGCACGGGCGCGGTTGGTATCGCTATGGGTAGAGTCATAATGATCGAAGTGCACCCCAAAACCGTCAAAATCGCGGATATGTTCTTTTTGTACGTTGGCAATTTGAGCTTCTGGTGAAATCCCGTTGGCTTCGGCACGTAACATGATGGCTGTGCCATGAGCATCGTCCGCGCAGACATAAGTCACATCATGACCCATTGCACGCATCGCACGTACCCAAATATCAGCTTGGATATAACCGAGTAGGTGACCCATATGAATCGGGCCATTGGCGTATGGAAGGGCGTTAGTGACTAGGATATTACGCACGGATATGACTCTCTCATTCGTATATTATGCAAGGTGGATGATTTTACCTGATGCAGGTCCGAATACAAAGCAATCCTTTAAGCGAATCAATTCCATTTCAACGCTAATTCGTGTCTAAATGTCTTTGTATTTGCAGAATGTCTTGGAAATGTAGATTTCTCTATATTGCGTTGCCAATAATAGTGATAATAGGCTATTGATGTAAAAGCTTTGAGCCAGAAAACCATGATTGACGAAGATGATTTTGATTTTGATTTTGACCAGCCTGTCACGCGTATTAAACGAAATGCAGCCAGTCAAAAACAGTTGGGCAGTCAGATTTTAAAAGATGCAGAAGCTTATCTTGAAAACATCTCGGCAGATGAACATACACTTTTAATCAAAACCTTATCGGATTTAGCTGCGCAAGATGCTTATTTCCAGGTCCTGGCAAATCAGCTTGATCAACCGATTGGTGCAAAGTTTGCCAATGATGCTTTAAACCTGATGCATTTTTGGCCGCAAATTCATCAATTTGAAAATATCGAACAATTCAATTTGCTTGATCTTATCGATAGCAAGTATTTCCAGACTGAGCTGCTGAAAGCCTTCGATGCGCTAGAGATTGATGAAGAGATGAAAGCCAAGCGCCGTCTGCTATTACTTGAAAGCTTGAAAATGTACAAGCTGGGTTTCTATAGCGGCTGCATTCCAAATGTTTATGCGCAGCTTGAAGGGATTTTGACAGATATCCTGATCAAAGCAGGCTTCCTCAAGCAAAATGGCACCAAGTTTGTCGATGTCTATAAAATTGTACCGGGTTTAAAAGGCAATGAGATTAAAAGCCTGTGGCATAAGTCCAAAATTGCCATTGAACTGAATCCGTATTTTGCTGAACTTGCTGCCTATAAAATGGATTCGAGTTCGAATGTGAGCATGACCCGTCACAACATGTTACATGGAACAGATGTCGAGAACTTCAACCAAGCACGCAGCTTCATTCTGTTTGTCTGGTTGTTCTCTGCAGTCAGCTTTATGAGTACCTTGCGTGTTTAAACTGAAACCTCTTGATACATACTTTCTTATAAACATCTGATGGGGATAGGCAACAAGTACGCTTAAGCTGTGAAAATTGCCATCTATGATGGCAATTAAACTGGCAAGCGACAGAAAATCTGATTATTGGAAGACATAGCAATATTTAGCCTCATGCTACAGACTGCAAACAATAGCAACAACATGTACAGGCTTTGTTGCAGTTTGCTTACTTCACCCGCTTCGCTCGAGACTTTGTGCTAAAAAAACGTTTGATTGTTTATATGACATGCCTAAGGAGGGTAGCTCATGACTCAGCATAACCAAAGCAATAGCTCGAAGCAAAATCAAGACAAACAACAAGATGAGAAACAGTTGAATCAGCAGGCCAAAGAAGAGCAAAAGCAGAATCTGAATGATCAGAAACATAATCAGTCACATGATACTCAAAACACCAAGCCACATCAGACTGATGAAAATTCTGAAAATAAACAGCACACTAAAGATTCAGACACTGACTCGGAATCCAAGGATAAAGCCTCTAATGAGCAGCAGTCTGATCAAAAAAATGATTCAAAAGACGGGCAGTCAGACAACAAAACCGAAAGCTTCAAGATGGATGACTTAAAAGCCAAAGCCATTGCGATTGGTGAGGAGTTATTACAAAAAGGCGAAAAGCTTCTGAATGAATTGAAACATGGCAAATCTGATAGCCAGCAAAATGCTGATCAATCAGGTCAGGCGAAAAAGTCCAACACCGATCAGACCTCAGCAGATAAGTCATCTAATCAATCAGCTAAACAAGATTCTAAAGATGGGCAGTCCGATCAGCAGGTAAGTATGGCCAATTTAAAGGATGAAGCCCTACATAAGTTTGAAGATACAAAACAGAAACTGACTGAGCTGGTCAATGAGGCTTCGCTGAAACTGGGTGAGCTGAAACAGGTAGCAACTGATACCATGAATAAGATGAAAGAAAGTCAAAATCAGGACAATGATTCTGATCAGCCAAAAGATGCTAAAGATCAAGATTCAGCATCGAAATCAGATCAGTCGGGCAAAGATGAATCTAAGCAAGATCAGGATAAAAACGGAAAAAATCAGCAGGACAAGTCTGAAAACAATAAAAATCATAAATAGACTGTGATTGCAGAGCCACTTTAATCAAGCAGGGAGAGATTGAAGTGGCTTCATTTGCGCATAAGCGCTACTACACCATGTTATTTACAGGCGTGTAAAAACTATTCCTGAATCAGGCATAATTGATGTGCTTTTCTTTTTTTGATTCCTTCTTATTATTTCTATTTGCCAAGATTTTATAAAATATTTCATAAAACCAAGTAAAAGGGTTGGAAATACAAGATATCTCCCTCATCTTCCCGGCAGAGTGCTTAACCTTAAGCTAAAACCCCGTTAAACTATGTCATTCAGATATCTATCTATAGTTTTGGAGTAACCTATGTCGTGGCTTTCTTCGCTCAAATCGGTCTTTGCACCTTCGCAGGAGGTGAATGAAGAAGCTGTGCAAAGAGTATTGCAAAACTATCTGCTGCCAAATTCCAATGAGCCACTCAAAGCGCGTATTACTCAGGTCAATGTACAGGGCGAAATTCTACAAATCAGCTTAAATACCTATCCTGAAGAAAAACAACAGCTGCAACAGATTCATGACGAACTGGCAGAAGCACTGGAAAAATGCGGTATCAAAGAACTGAATATGCATGTCATCCAGCAAAAAACCGGGCCTAAAAGTAACAAGTCGGGTGGCTGTGGGCATAATCATGCCGAAGGTGAAAGCTGTTCAAGCCAGCCTCAAGCGGCAGCAAAACCAAATCTTCCTCCTGTCGTGGATGCATCGGCTCAGCCTGCAAAAGCAGAACAAGCTGATCCAAATAATCCACCGATTCAGAAAGCTGCGCCTCAGCAACGTGACGTGCCAAAACATCCACGCATTCAAAATGTGATTCTGGTGTCATCAGGCAAGGGCGGTGTAGGTAAATCGACCACTACCGTGAATCTGGCACTTGCCCTGCAAAAACTGGGCTTAAAGGTCGGTGTGTTAGATGCGGATATTTATGGTCCAAGTATTCCGACCATGCTCGGCAATGCCGGCAAAACCCCGATGATTGAAGCAGAACAGTTTGTTCCTATCGAGGCTTATGGAATGGCGGTCTTGTCGATTGGCCATTTAACTGGTGATCACAATACCCCAGTCGCCTGGCGTGGTCCCAAAGCCACCGGCGCACTGATGCAGCTATTTAACCAGACCCTATGGCCCGATCTAGATGTGCTGGTGATTGATATGCCACCTGGTACAGGCGATATCCAGTTAACCTTGGCACAGCGTATTCCGGTAACCGGCGCGGTGATTGTCACCACACCACAAAATGTAGCCTTGCTGGATGCAACCAAAGGTATTGAACTGTTTAACCGGGTGCAAATTCCGATCATGGGCGTGATTGAAAATATGTCGACCCATATCTGTTCAAATTGCGGTTTTGAAGAACAGATTTTTGGTACAGGTGGGGGCGATAAACTGTCTGAGCAATATCAGATTCCATTGTTGGGTCGCTTACCTTTAGATGCCAAGATTCGTGAAAATGCTGATGCCGGCACACCTTCAGTGATCGCTGGAGATGAGGCAGCCGAAAGCTATATGCTGATTGCAGAAAAAATTGCAGCACAGTTGCCAAAAGCAGAAAAAGATCAGAGCCGGATTTTCTAATTGATAAATTAAATAGATATTTCAAATATTTAAGCCTTAGTTAGACTAGGGCTTTTTTATTGATCATGTATGGGAATAAAGCGCATCAAATTCAGGAAATTGACTGAAATGACTGTTGCGTATTGATCCTTTATATATTTTTAAGCATTTGAATTAAATAGATTTAGTTTAATATGAGTTTTGATTATAAGTTCTCTTACAATTATTTTTTTGCAGCATTGACCGAACTATTCTATGCTACGCGGATTAGAGCGAGGTCAAACTATGATTTCATGGTTTTTTATTGGTTTAGTGGCAACCATTCTTTTAACACCAGGCCCAACCAATACCTTATTGGCATCTTCAGGCATACAGGTCGGATTTAAAAAAACTTTTCGTTTAATTCCGGCGGAAGCCTTTGGTTATCTGATTGCCATTAGCTTCTGGGGCATTCTGATTGGAAAAATTTCCGTTCATCTTCCACTTTTACCAACCATTCTCAAACTTTTTAGTGCCGGCTATATTCTGTTTCTGGCTGTGAAATTATGGCGCACGGCAGAACTCAGTGAAAATTTTGAAAATATCTCGATTCGTGCCCGAGAATTGTTTCTGGCAACCTTGCTGAATCCTAAAGCACTTTTATTTGCTTCAGCGATCTTTCCGGTCATTGTCTGGAAAAGCAGTTCACACTATGTGGCTCATATGCTTGTGTTCTTGCTGCTGCTGATTCCGATTGCGTTCTTCTGGACTTTTCTGGGCTCAATTTTGGCCAGAAAAAACAGTCGCTGGCTCAATCAGAAAAACCTGCAGAAAACCGCATCATTGGTGTTAATGAGCTTTTCGATTCCTTTAAGCTATTCCGCACTCTTAAGTTTATAAGCGGATACCAATCAGCAAATTTTTATCAACTTTGGCTGTAAGCGCTTCACTTATTTTCATTGGGGGCAATTTCAGTTAAAGTACGTCGCAATAACTTGTTTTTAAGATTTTTGGATTATATCAATGGCAATTAAGTCTGATCGTTGGATTCGCGAAATGAGCGAAAAACACGGCATGATTGAACCGTATGCAGAAAACCAGGTACGTTTGGATGAAAATGGTCAAAAGCTGATTTCTTATGGCGTATCGAGCTATGGTTATGACGTGCGTTGTGCACGTGAATTTAAAGTATTCACCAATGTGCATTCAGCAATTGTCGATCCGAAGAACTTTGATGAACGCAGCTTTATTGATATCGAGTCGGATGTTTGTATTATTCCGCCGAACTCATTTGCTTTGGCGCGTACCATTGAGTATTTCCGCATCCCGCGTAATGTGTTGACGGTTTGTTTAGGCAAGTCTACTTATGCGCGTTGTGGCATTATTGTCAATGTCACGCCGCTTGAGCCAGAGTGGGAAGGTCATGTGACTTTGGAATTCTCAAATACCACCAATCTTCCTGCGCGTATTTATGCCGGTGAGGGTGTAGCGCAAATGCTGTTTTTTGAATCTGATGAAGTGTGTGAAACTTCTTATAAAGACCGTGGTGGTAAATACCAAGGTCAGACCGGCGTTACTCTGCCGAAGACCTAAGCAATTTAAGATATTGAATAACGGGGCTATATGTCCCGTTTATTTTTTTTTGCAATTTTCATTCATCGGAAACTCTTATTTTTCGCCTGATTGGCTTTGGCATCTGTATTAAAAATCAGCATAATAGATTTCGCATAACCATAAAAAAGATGCAAGGCATCATAAAAAAATTGAAGCTTGGCGGCTGGGAAGCTGAAGCATAAGGTGCGGAGCATCGAATAAAAAGGAAAGAGCGGGATGACTCAGATAAAAAACATATTTAAATTTCGCAAAAGTTATTTGGCAATGACCATCAGTTTAAGCCTGTTGTCTTCTGCACATGCGATGCAGGAATTATCGGATTCTTCTCTTTCTGACACCACTGGTGAAGGTGTGGCGCTCGTCCTTGATGATTTTAAAATGGTATTTCAAGGTCCCAAGGATCTTTCTGCTGGCTCCAGTTATGCACGTGGTATTGTAGATCCGGGACAGGCAGATACTGGTTTTATCCGGATTATTCCAACGGGTGAAAACTATGAGCAGCTAGGTGAGCGTACCTATAATAAAGTTTATAAAAGCTCGTATGATAATAATGTTCTGCAAGGCAAAATAGATAAAGGATATAACACGCTATATACCTCTACCTACAGTTCAATTTACGATACGAATTACACAAGCCTATACAGCACCTATACCCAGCCTATTCCTGCAAAATTGCAGGCTGAACGTACCAAGCTAAACGATGAAATTCCGCAACAGTATTTTGAGTCAAATACGATTATTAGAAATTATTATACCCAGCGTTTAGCTTATTATCGTGCAGGAACTAATAATGGGTTAGATGAGGATGGTAATGTAGTTCGTGATGGTACGACTGTATACACTATGCGGCCAGTTGATCATTGGTTTCTTCCTGGACAAGAGGAAGATGCAGTCAAATATGCAAAGAACAACACTTTAGAAATGATTCAGTTGCTGTTTGGTAATCGGGCAAATGAAGTCAATAATAATTTAACAAGTTCTGCTTTTTATCGAAGTTTAGGTAACTTTACTCGTACCAATGCTATTGGGCCAGAAATTACTACTTTAGTGCAACGATTAAGTGATGCCTCATATGCGGCAGCAGATATTCGTGCAAAATTTGAAGCAGGTCAAATTGCAGAAGCAGAAGCGAAAAGACAAACAGAGGCGCTTTATGCCAGCATTCTGAGTGATGCGGAAACTGCGGCTTTGTTAGAGGCGAAAAACACGCCAGTCAGTTCTTTAAGAACCAAAGCAGATGTATTTATTTATGGTCTGGCATTATCGAAAAGTGATGACTCGCTGAGTACACGATATAGCAATCAGGGCTTTAGCTGGGGATCGGCAGATAATCCCTGGTTATTCCGGGCGGGTACTGAGAATGTCAAACAGTTTAAGGACGTTGCTAAAGACGTAGGCTATATCGCTTTAGAAGCTCCATTAAGCCCGATTACTGGGGTCGAGAGTGATAATAATATTAAGCTGGGCTTCTGGAGTGATATTTTTGCGCGCGCGCTTAACTCCTCCAATGTCGTCAATCCCATAACAGGTGGGCCAACCTCAGGGCTTGATATGGATTACCGGCTAAGAACCCAATTTGTTGCCAATGGTCTGAGTTTTAATGGTTCGCAAGTTCGTTTGTTTCAAACCTTAGAATCTGACAATAAGGATTACGACCAAACATTAGGCATGGCAAGTCTAATTCGACTAAATACCAATGACCAGCCAGAAAATTTAAGCAGTAGTGATACTAATCTCAATAGTAAAGGTATTCGTCTCAGTACTGCAGCAAGAACGAATGCACTTGATGGTGATGGTCCAACCCCGGCCTTGAACGGGAGTGTTGCTCCCATATTTCATGATTCTGAGGGTTTATATTTATACAGCCCAAATATTAACCTGGTACTCGGGAATATGTACCAGCCTTTCGTAGTTGGTTCAGAAGGTAATAATATTATTTTAGAAGTTACCCGTATTCCCGATATTCCTGCTATTTATAATCAAATCTATCAGAATTATGGAGGCGGACTGGGAACAACAGATTTAAACGGTTCAACCTGTAATGTCTATAGTTGTGGTACACCGATTAAAAATAATGCTTCAGATACTGCCGCACTTTATCAAGGGCGTAATGCGACTCATAGCAGCATTTCAATAGGGACTACAGAGCGTATTCCAGGAACAAATTTGCTGCGCGCTAAGGATGGTGTCAACTCAACCGGAGTAGTATTTAAAAGTGTTGATGGTTCAAGTAAAAACTTTGGTTCGGCAGTCATTGATGGTGTGCTGATTCAGCATCTAAAAATAAAAACCACAGGTCTATAAGGGAGTACAAATATGTCCAAATTGTTTACCCTCTGCACGCTACTCTGTACTTCGATGTCTATTTATGCCGGATTGGAGGTTTTGGATCAGCAAGCGTTAACTGATACCGTAGGGCAGGGTGGAGCAGACCTTAACTGGACTTTATCCTTAAACCATATTTACGCTACAGATTTAACGAAGGATACAATTTCTCGCCTTGATGCAAATGCTAATCCTGTAGAAGTATTTTATGTTCTAGATCCGGAAACATGCGGTGCAACAAAACAGTTTTGCCGCTTGGCAATAGCCCCAAATAATCATGTGGATGCTAATGAAAACAAAAAATGGTTAGTATTTAAAGGTATTCAGGGCACGATTCAGATTGACAAGTTTTCTATCGATGGAACAACTATCATTAATCATCGTAATGAACCGCAAACAGCGATGAAAGTTAGCTTTTATGATGATAAGCCTTTGAAAATCAGAAACCTAGGTTTTAATACAGTATCAGTTGAAACAGGTACAGGAACTGGTGCACTAGAAGGCTATGCCAATACAGGTGTTTATGACACTTATACAGCGCGCACTTATGATACCGAAGGAAATTTTACTACTTCGACGCAAGATGTACCTTTATTTGATAAGGGCGCTGAAAAAGGTTTTATGGGGCTGAATATCCATGGAAATCTGCATATGTCAGGTAATTTGAAAATATTTGGTTATAACTGTACAGGTGGGGCACAAAGTCGTTGTTAATCGCAGCGTCAAGTACAGCATAAGGATATAAAAATGGAAAAAACAACAATAAAATTGAAGCTGCTGACAGTGTGTATGTGTCTCGCACAACAAGGCTATTCACTCGATTTAATCGAAGAGCAGGCATTAAGCGAGGTGACTGGTCAAGATGGTCTGGTCATTAGACATGAAATCTCTAGAGCCAGTATTGATCAAGTCAACTGGTATGATCCAAATCCAGTTACTCATACTAAAATGGGTTTAGGGCTACATAATGTTGAAATTACTGGTGTAGATAATAATCCTATTCTTAGTCAACTTGAAATAGATGTAGGTGCAACCCCACAAGGAGCTGGACTCCGGCTTGCTGCAAGTGTTGCACCATTTCAAGCCACTGCAGATTTAAACTTGGTAAAGATTGCCTGTACCACCACTCCCTGTAGCCAGGCTGCGAATAGTATTCGAACTGCCGGTGTACAATCAGGTCAAAGTCTAGGTACATTAGGGATGAGTACCTCCACACCGCTTAGCGTTCTATTACAGACCAGCGCCGGTTTATTTAATAAAGACTCGATTGCCAGTATTGAGTTTCAACTGAAAAATGCCACGATTAGTCATAAATTAGGTGAAAATAGTCTGATTTTAAATGACTTTAATTTTAATTTTGCAGGTTTGGGGTATATGTATATTGACCCTGATGAGGGTGTTGTATTAACAACACGAAATGGCAATCAAGACCATTACGTGGATCTAAAGCGTGCTGAAGATACGACTGATATTGCTAGTGGCCGGGTTAATCCGACTAATCCCGGTGTCAATATTGACCTGCGTTATCACACGCCGAATAATGAGCGTAAAAATATTATGCGTTTAGGGGCTTCGGGTGCAGTTACTAACGCAAGATTATCCATGAGTGCTGATCAGACTCAAATTGGTACCTTTGATGTAAGTAACAAGATAAATGGAGTTTCAGAGCGCCAGGACAAAACTGCAGCAGGATATAGCGATTTGGTGGGAGAGGGTGGTTTGCATTTAGGCTTATCTGCAGATTTTACTGGCGTTACTGCTAATGGTCGTCCGGACACCATGGCACCTACCGTATTTGAAATTGGACATACTGGTAATGGAAGCTATGCAGTCCAATTTTCTAATATTAGACCTCTAACAACACGGAATGCGGATGGAGCTTTACACGGTAAAAATGCCTACATCGATTTTGGTGATATTTATATAAATACCATCACTGCTAAAAGTCTCGATTTTATCATCAATGAAAATATGCGAAAGACCTTGGGATACAGTAGTGAAGTACTGAAACAGACACTAAGTACAACAGTGGATGGAGAGGATTTTGCTTTTATAGCAGTAAGAGGCATGGATTTTCAGTCTATTGCTGCGAAAGCACGTTTCATATCAGATAACTCTTTGGCGGAAATTGGTGGCGATGGTGGTTCATGGGGAATCGGTATTCCTATTTATAATTTAAATGCCAATGTCGCGTTGTCTGGAACAACTTATGGTACAGAGAATAAGCAAGCAATTGCTTATAACATCATGGCCTCTACTGAAGGCTACGGAATTGACAAGAAAACCGGTTTACCAAGTACAACCTCGATTATATTGATTGATGGTAAAAATGGTGATCATGGTGAGGCAGTTAACTATTATGCTGGTTTTAGAAATATCGATGCTTTGATCAAGTCCGAAGGGATTATAGGCTATGAAGATGAAGGTATTTATATTCGCGCTGATAAACTGCTGATCGGAGCAAAAGCAGAGCTTGCGATTGGTCAATTACCCGGTTCTAAATATAATTGTACTAATGCATCGGTTACTAAATGCGGGAGCTATGTGCCTCATGATAATTTTTCCAAACGTGATGATGTCCTGACTAATATCGCTTTTAAACTTGATGGTAGTGGTGAGTTGCTGATTATCCCCGGCGTGGATCCAACCATTGCTGAACCAGATACTAACTTTTTATCATTTGATGCAAACTTTAAATTTAGACCTTTAACTGCTGAAGAAAGTGCCAATAACGAAAATCTAGGTAGCTATTTTAGTATCGCCAATGAAGATATTGATTCAACCGGGGTATTAAGGACTTCATCAATCAACTTTAACCGGATGGAAGGACATTTAGGGGTAAAAGGAAAGGTGCGTGTCAGTGCCGATACCGTGACCTTGGATAATCAGGTCAAACTCAATTATGAGAATAATATTGCGACACCATTTAAAACCAATTTTGCCATGGCGACCAATGGCAATATGCAAAACATGGCCAGTATTGCACTGACTGGTGGAACCATTCGTAGCACAATGGGTATTACGCCACGCTAATAAGAATATAAGGACATTAAAATGAAAAAAACAATTTTGAATAGTCTGGTTGTGGCAGTGTGCGCGATTACACAACAAAATTTTGCAATGACCATCTTAAATGATGAAGAGTTGTCTACTGTAGATGGTCAGGCACTACTTTCGATGGAAGTACAGAAAGGTTATAACCAGGCGGATAATCTTGGTAATAACTATGATCAGTCCAATATTTCATTTTATAAATTGGGCCTTGAAGCCGAGATAGAAATCAATACCAATATTAAAAAGCTACAACTTGGTTGTGGAGGCCTCAATGGTGCTACGGGCTGTGATATTGATATTGATCATATTGCTCTAAGTGGCCTGCCTGCAAATTCGAACTATACTTCCGAGGATCGTGCAAATAGTTCAGCACTGATTACTAACCCTTTCCTCCAATTTGCGATTAAAAATCCAAATCAGGCATCTACTCGTGAAGTCTTGGGCTTTCGTCTCAGTGCTGAAAAAATTCAAGGTCTTTTGACTTTAGGTACTGAAAATAGCAATACACCTAATGGTATAAATAGTTTTAGTGGTTACATGAAGACTAAAGCTGCGTCGGGTGTGGCAAACACGGCTTCTCGTATTATGGATTATGAAGCTACAGGTCAATTTATTGAAGGTACTGTAAGAGGGAAATTAGGCAGTTTAACTTTGCCTCTAGATTTACATTATAAATCAGATGGTTACAGTTTCACCTTGCAGGAATCAACAGCACCTTTTGCTATCCCTGCTACTATTGTTTCAGGTACGCGTATGAAGGAGATCGTGTTAAAAGGCACAGGAACAGTTGATCGAATCGACTTTAACGGTCCGTTAGAAGCACAGCTTTTGGGCGGGCTATTAAATCTTAATAAGGACGTTACAGGATATTTAACAGGTCTAAAAACAGATATTACGGTAAATCAAAACCTGGGTCTAATTCATGCCTTGTATTTGAATAACCCTGCATCATTATCATTGCAGTCACAAGAGATTTTATGGCCAGGTGCTGCAGTTGCTGCTAATCAAGGCTGGTGGCTGGCAATGGAAGATGAGGTAGATTTAGGTAGTATTTCTCCAACAGATAAAGTGCAAATTACCAATGATGTATTAAAACAAACCATCGCCGGGATTAATTATGACTTAACAAATAATATCCGTAGTTGTGGTGGTATTATTAGTGGATGTATTGCAGGTGGTTCTCTAGATGTAAGTGAAATCAAAAACCCTACCTTGATTGATTTTCCATTGAATAATTTAAAACTGGCAGGCCAGAACTTTAAACCGAACTGCTTCGGCGGGCATAAATTCTGTTAAGTTAAAAGAATAAAAAATCCCGCATTACGCGGGATTTTTCTATACAAAAGAGAAATTATTTAGCAATCTTTGCCAGCAATTCTTCTTTTGAAATATTGACCGATTCAGCATCACGGCGGCCTTTATATTCAAAAGTGCCTGCATCAAGACCTTTTTCGCCAATCACAATACGATGTGGAATACCCGTTAACTCTAAGTCAGAGAATTTCACGCCTGGACGTTCGTTACGATCATCTAGAATCACGTCATAACCCGCAGCATTAAGTTCAGCATAAAGTGCTTCGGCTGCTTCTACTGTGCGAGGCGATTTATGTGCATTCATCGGTACGATTGCCACTTCAAACGGTGCAATCGCTGTCGGCCAGATAATGCCTTTCTCATCAAAGTTTTGTTCAATCGCAGATGCTACTACACGGGTTACACCAATACCGTAACAACCCATCGTCACAGTAAACGGTTTGCCATCTTCACCGAGAACTTTACAGCCCAAAGCTTCAGAGTATTTCTGACCCAACTGGAAGATATGACCGACTTCGATACCACGTTTGATTTGCAATGTGCCTTTGCCATCAGGAGATGGATCACCTTCAACCACATTACGCAGGTCATAGACTTCAGAATACTTCGCATCACGTTCCCAGTTTACACCCGTTGCGTGCTTGTCAGCTTCATTAGCACCTGCAACAAAGTCTGAAAGAACAGAGGCTGCACGGTCAACAATCACAGTGACCCCTTTTTCTACCAGACCCTGTGGACCAACAAAACCAGTAGTCAGGCCAAGTGCTGCTATTTGCTCTTCGGTTGCAAAGGTGAGTGGTGCTGCGATTTGTGCATGCTTTTCGGCTTTGATTTCATTCAGCTCATGATCACCACGAAGGAATAAAGCAACCACAGGAACAGAACCATCTTCTTTGGCAATGCCTTGAACAAGCAATGCTTTTACTGAATGTGCTGGATTCGTGCCCAAGAACGCAGATACATCCGCAATAGTTTTTTGATTTGGTGTATCTACCAGTTTAAGTTCTTGCGCTGGTGCAGCACGTTCGCCAACCAGTACGGCTTCAGCCATTTCAATGTTGGCTGCATAGTCTGACTCGGTTGAGAATGCGATATCATCCTCACCGCTTGAAGCCAAGACATGGAATTCGTGTGAACCCGAACCACCAATTGAACCTGTATCCGCTTGAACTGGACGGAAATCCAGACCAAGACGGGTAAAGATTTTGCAGTAAGCTGCATACATGTCATCGTAGGTTTGTTGCAGTGATTCCTGATTGGCATGGAAAGAATAAGCATCTTTCATGATGAATTCACGTGAACGCATTACCCCAAAACGTGGACGGATTTCATCACGGAATTTGGTTTGTACCTGGTAGAAGTTCGCTGGTAATTGCTTGTAACTTTTCAGTTCATTACGTGCAAGGTCCGTAATCACTTCTTCATGTGTCGGACCCAGTACAAACGGGTTGCCATGGCGGTCATTGAAACGTAACAGCTCAGGGCCGTATTGCACATAACGACCTGATTCTTCCCATAAAGACGCCGGTTGAGTCACAGGCATATAGACCTGAAGTGAGCCGACTTTGTCCATTTCTTCGCGAACGATCGCTTCAACTTTATTTAATACGCGAACGCCCATCGGCAACCAGGTATATAGACCTGAAGCCAACTTACGAATCATACCGGCACGAAGCATTAGCTGATGGGAAATAACCTCAGCATCGTTCGGGGTTTCTCTTAACGTTGCAAATAAAAAGCGACTCGCGCGCATGGAAACTGTCCTAAAAAATTAAGCGTTAAAGCAGGGATTATACAATAAAAAATGAGGTGAGCATTTGGCAATGTCACCTCATTGTGTTGGATTAAATTATGCCATGATTTTACGCATCTGACGCAGCATAAAATTCTTAAAGTCATCCAGGTAGGTAAAGATCACGGGAACGACCACCAGGGTCAGCAGGGTAGAGGTAATTACCCCACCAATTACTGCATGAGCCATCGGTGCACTTTGTTCACCACCTTCACCGAGGCCTAAGGATAAGGGCACCATACCCATCACCATCGCGCTGGTGGTCATCAAAATTGGGCGCAGACGGGTTTTACCCGCGGCAATAATCGCATCATAACGATCTTCACCGCGATCCATGGCTTTCTTGATAAAGTCGATCAGCAGAATGGCATTCTTGGTCACCAGCCCCATCAGCATGATAATCCCGATAATCGAAAACAAGTTCATGGTCGAGTTAAACAGGAATAGGGCCAGGAATACGCCAATCAAGGATAATGGCAAGGAGGCCATAATCGCCGCAGGGTGAATAAAGCTGTTGAACTGAGAACCCAGTACAATATAAATAAACACAATCGACAGGGTGATGGCTGTCAAGGCATAACCTGCAGATTCGGCCATATCGGCATTTGAGCCTTGGGTGTCGAAGCTATAACCTGCAGGCATATCAAATTCAGCTTGCAATTTACTGATATCTGAACCAATGTCCCCTGCAGGGCGTCCCGCGGTATTGGCTTCTATCAAGACTTCGCGCGCCAGGTCGCGACGGTTAATTTGCGAGGCTCCCAGTTTTTCTTCAAACCTGGCGACACTTGAAAGAGGAATCAGAATCGGCTGATTATTGACATCGGTTTTGCTGGAAGTGATATACATGTTCTGTAAATCACGTGGCAAGCTGCGCTGGTCTTCAGTCAGGCGCAAATTTACATCATAGGTTTCACCTTTTTCATCTTGCCAGGTGGTGACATCATCACCGGCAATCAGCGGGCGAACTACATTGGCAATCTGATTGACCGACAATCCCAGATCACTGGCCAAGACACGATTGATCTGTACGCCGAGTGTTGGTTTCGGTTCTTTGAGTGAGGTTTCCAAATCGACAATGCCATCAATTTGGGCAATCTGTGTCATAAAGCGATCGGAAATTTTTTGCAGTTCATCCAGATCCGGTCCTTTGATTGAGATCATAATCGGCTTTTGACCACCCGAAACTGTTTCATCGGCAGATGCAACAGAGGTAATACTGATCCCGGCAACCGATTGCAAGCGTTGACGGAACTCATTATTCAGCTCAGTCAGGCTTTTTTCGCGTTCGATCCGTGGTGTCACGGTTACCCTTAAACTGACATGGTTCTTGCCGCGGTCCGTCACACCATTAATCACGCCGTAGGTTGCTTTCACGTCAGGGTGCTGTCGGATAATCTGATCGACCTGCTGCAGTTTGGCTTGTGAATATTCAAGCGATGAATCTACCGGTGTTTCAAACTTAATGCGGATTTCGCCTTTGTCGGGAACCGGTACAAATTCAGTCCCAATCAGTTTAGATAACCCCAAGGCACCAAATAGAGAAGCCACCGCAATCAGCAAGGTGATGAATCTGAAGCGTAGCGCCAGTTTAAGCAACTTTTCATAGACATGGCTTAAGTTGTCCAGCTTGCCAGAGATCCAGGCGAAGAAACGTTTCACCCGTCCAGGTTTTTTGTTTGGATCTTTTTTCTTTTCGGCCCAGTGTGCAGAGAGCATCGGATCCAGGGTAAAACTGACAAACATCGAAATCAGCACAGCCACACTGACCGTGACCCCGAACTGATAAAAGAAGCGGCCAATAATCCCGCCCATAAAGGCCACAGGCAGGAACACCGCAACGATGGTCAGGGTAGTTGCCAGCACAGCTAAACCAATTTCTTTGGTGCCATCCAGTGCAGCAGTCACATGATCTTTGCCCATGTCGGCATGCCGCACAATATTTTCACGGACCACAATCGCATCATCAATTAACAGGCCGATACTTAAAGACAGCGCCAGCAAGGTCATCATGTTGATGCTAAAGCCAAAGGCCCAGATAAAGGTCAGGGTACCCAATAGCGCAATCGGCAGGGTTAAACCGGTAATTACGGTGGAGCGAAATGAACCGAGGAACAACAGCACAATCAGAACGGCAAGTACTGCACCCTCAATAATGGTGCGGGCTACATCGCCAATGGTACCCCGGATACTTTTTGAAGAATCCACCACCACTTGCAAGGTGGTACCTTGCGGAAGCTGTGCCTTAATACTTTCTAAAGTTTTATAAGTTCGATCGACCACCTCGATCACGTTCGAGTCCGAGCTACGCAGGATATCAATCGCAACTGCGGTTTTGCCATTCAAAAAGGCAGCAGATTCTAGCTCTGCCTGACTATCCTGAATATCTGCGACTTGTCTGAGGAAAATCGGTACGCCGTTTTTATTGGCGATGATGAGATCGCCGAAGGCCAGGGGATGCAGCACTTTGGAATTGATTTCGATAACCAGTTCGGAGTTGCCAGATTTGAGTGTGCCGCCTGGAACTTCGATATTTTCAGCTTTTAAAGTGTTGATGACGCTGTCTACACCAATACCAAAAGCCTGCAGTTTTTGCGGCTCAACCTGAATCCGGATTTGACGCTGCGCATCGCCGAGCAAATTTACCGTTCCCACGCCGGCAACGGTGCGCAGTTGCGGGACAATGCGCTGGTCCAGATAGGAACTCAGCGCTTTGAGATCCATATTGTCGGATTCAAATACGATCGACATGACCGCATTTGCGGTTGGATCATAACGTTCGACAATCGGATCCTGAATTTCGTCACGAAATTCGGCAGTGACCGAGGCGATTTTATCCCGTACATCCTGAGCGGCGGTGGTTGAAGGTACATCCAGATTGAACTCGGTGGTGATCATCGACAGGCCTTCACTGGACTGCGAAATTACCTGCTTTAAACCGGAAATGGTATTGATCTGGTCTTCGAGCTTTTTGGTGATTTCTGACTCAACCGTTTCCGGAGAGGCACCCGGATAGTTGGTATACACCACTACGAAAGGGAAATCGACATCGGGAAACTCTTCTACGCCCATTCGCTGCCACGACGCCAGTCCCAGTACCATCAGACAAAACATCATCATGATGGTGAAAACCGGATACTTCACACTAATTCGGGTAAACCACATATCGATGATCCTGTGTGACGCGCTTTAGTTGGAGCGAAGAGTGACAGTTTTTTGCAGATCGGCTTCGCTAAACTTAATCCGGCTAACCTGATCGGTATTTTCCAGTTCTTTAACTACCGCAATATTATCGTTATAGCGTTGCTCCAGCACCTGAATATTGACCTTGATGATTTTATTCTGGCGAATTACCCAGACATGGGGACTGTTCTGGATGTCCTGAACGGTATCTAGTGGAATAATTTGCCCGCTGATTTGGCGTGAACTGAGAATATTGCCTTCAACAAAGGCGCCAATACTGAGAGAGGGAATCGTTTCATTTGGGGTAGCAAAAAATTCAATCTGACGGCTGGCCTGATCTGCGATTGGAGAAATCCGGCTAATCACCGCAGTGAGTCGATCTGGATTCCCTTGAATGCTGTATTCGACTTGACTGCCCAGCCTTAAACCTGATTGCAGATCACCAGGTACGCGCGCCTGAATTTCCAGCCGCTCAGGATCCACAATTTCAAACAGGGTCTGTCCGATTGCAACAGTCTGGCCAGGTTCGACCTGACGCTGGGTGATGACGCCACTGATGGGACTGGTCATGGTGCCATCACGATCTGCTTTCTGGGCAATATCGACATTGGCCTGTTGGGCGCGGACATTTTCCATCTGTGCCTGATAATCGACCTGACTTTGCTCATATTCTACTTGTGAAATAAAACCCTGATCGAGCAGGCGCTTTTTTCGCTGCATCATGTTGCGTGCCTGATTGGCTTGTGCTTGGGTAGACGCCAGATTGGCACGTGCCTGAGCCAGACGTGCGGCATTGTCCTGATTGTTCAGACGTACCAGCACCTGACCTTTGGAAACGCTTTGACCGACCTGTGCATTGACACTGGTGGCGGTGGCAGAAACCTGCGCCTGGATGCTGCTTTGATTGACGGCCCGAATCGTGCCGGTAAATGCAGTTTTTTGTACGGAATGACCGGACTTTACCGCAACTAAATCTTGAGGAATCACTTCAATGGACTTGGGTGTTTCGGCTTGGGGGCTAGCTTCATTGTTATTACAGGCCACTAACAGCATGTTTAAGCAAAGTGCACTCATGATCAGTACAGCGCGTGAAGAGGATATATGGAAAGCATAAGCATGCGGTGCAGTTTGCATAATAGTCCTTTTAGCCTGCTGTGGATTAAAGTCAAAACAAGCTATTTGTATTTATTCGAGTGCTTTTAAACGGGCGATAATTTTGTCGTATTCTGCTTCCAGATTTCGATAGCGAGTTTGTAAAGATTGAATATTTTCTTTTTGCGAAACGAGATTTTTCTGATTGTTGTCGAGGGTGGTTTTCAGCTGTGCCGGTGGTGCTTTACCTTTACGTAAATATTCACGTTCTTGGCGTACAAACATCACCCGATCTTTTTGCAATTGTTTCATTTGTTCTTGCTGAAAATCAATCTGTTTTTTTAGCTGCAACAAGCTTTCATTTTTTTTCTGCAAAGCGGTCTGACTATTATTATAGGCGCGCTTGAGTCGATGATCTTCAGCGATCCGTTGAGCCTGTTGAGCACGTTGGGGAGCCTGTTTGATATCGGCTTCGGCATTGTAGGGGCGAGCACGTTTAATGACCTGCATATTCTGGTCAAGTGCCTCATAACCATAACGGATATGATTGGGGGTCACATTGGTGCTGATATTGGCCACGCCTTTACTGTCATAATAGCGATACCAGGTGGCTTTTTGCTGGAGCTGGCTGCTATTGGCACAAGTCAAGGTCATTTGTAAGAGTAAAAGCACAGCAACAATGAATTGACCAGTCATTTTCTTTTTATCAATGACAGCAAGTTTTTCTGAAAACTGACTCATCATTGGCTCCCCGAATTTAAAGTTGACTAAATTACTTATTTTAAAGTAATAATCTTGTTATATTAGACTTAAATTTACCAATTAAAAACTACCGTTAGTCAAAAAAAAAACATCGGTACAAATAAAATGTGAAGCTGTTATTAAAAATAATTGATTTTGCCTACTTGTGTAGAAAATGTTCATTGATAATACAAGTGACTTTATGTTAAAAATGTTTATCGATCGTAATAAAATAATCCTATGAGCCTTATGGCATATAGTTTCTAAAATGGGAAGGGTTAAACAAATGGACGATAAATTCCAAAATCTAAAAGTGATGGTGATTGATGACTCAAAGACCATTCGTCGTACCGCTGAAACTCTTCTTCAACGCGAAGGTTATGAAGTCATTACTGCGGTAGATGGTTTTGAAGCTTTATCAAAAATTGCTGAAGCAAATCCAGATATCGTGTTTGTAGATATCATGATGCCGCGTCTAGATGGCTACCAGACCTGTGCGTTAATTAAAAATTCTCAGAATTACCAGAATATTCCTGTGATTATGCTGTCTAGTAAAGATGGCTTGTTTGATCAGGCCAAAGGTCGTGTCGTGGGTTCAGATGAATACCTGACCAAACCTTTTAGTAAAGATGAATTGCTGAATGCAATCCGTAACCATATTAGTGCTTAACATTTGATTTTTTTGGGGAATTGGCATGGCACGTATCCTAATTGTGGATGACTCACCGACAGAAACTTTTCGCTTTAGAGAAATTCTTTCTAAACACGGCTTTGAGGTGATTGAAGCAGCCAATGGGGCAGATGGCGTCACCATGGCACAGGCTGAATTGCCGGATCTGGTCCTGATGGACGTCGTGATGCCGGGTGTGAATGGCTTTCAGGCAACCCGCCAGATTGCGCGTGGGGCAACCACCAAACACATTCCAATTGTGATTGTCAGTACCAAGGATCAGGCCACTGACCGCGTATGGGGCAAACGTCAGGGTGCAGCAGATTATTTAACCAAGCCAGTAGATGAAAAACAATTAATAGAAGTAATTAAGCAACACCTCAATGCAGGATAAGCTCTATGGCAGCAAATGGATTTATCGAATTACTTCGCATTGCGAAACGGGGAAATAAAAACTACGTTTCGAATGACAATGAAGTGAACCGATGGTCAGGCATTGCTTTTGAGATGATGGGGCAATATTTTGTTGCCCCGCTGGGGGAAGTATCAGAAGTGATTTATCCCCCAAAATATACGCCGGTACCCAAGACACAAGCATGGGTGTTGGGTCTGGCGAATATCCGGGGAAGACTGTTATCAGTTTCTGATCTGACTCAATACGTATCAGGGCATAGCAGTCAGTTTTCACCGACTCAAAAAGTATTGTGCATCAACCATAATGACCAGTATGTCGGTTTGGTCGTAGATCAAGTTTTGGGTATACAACATTTCAATAAGAAGAGTTTCTTTTCGAAGAAATCTGAACTGGATAAAAACTTACAAGAATACTGTCAAGGATTTTTCCATCAGCACAACCAGCAGTGGCATGTGTTCTTATTCAGTCGTCTGTTGCAAAATCCAAACTTTATGAACGCATCTATAAAATTTATAAATTAAATGTCGCGCACGAAAGTGATCAAGGCGTCAATCGGGGAGAGGCTGCATGGGCTTTAAACTTAAAAAGAAAAATACAGGGGAAAGCACCAGCCGTAAAGGCGGTAATGCTTTTTTCGCCAAGATTCAATCACAAATAGATCAGTTATCACGTGTATTTGGTGATAGTGAAAAGTCAAAACCGCTGATTTATGGGGCAGCAGGCTGTCTGTTGGCCGCGCTGATCACTTTATTGTATCTTTTCTATAGTGTGCCACGTGCCAACGAACTCACTCAGAGCCTGGGTGATTTGCGTCTCCTCTCGCAAACGATTTCGCGCCAAGCAACTGAAGCCACGGCTTCGGGTACACCAGAGTCAATGAAAAACCTGACTGACTCGCAAAAATCCTTTGCGGAGAACCTGGAAACCGTTAAAAGTATCCATTCAGATAATGAGGCACTTCAGGCTGTAGATAAGCAGTGGACAGAAGTTTCTAGCGGTATTGACCTGATTGCTTCACAACAGAAAATCATTAACCAGTTATATGACACCAACATTGCAATTGGTGAAGCCATTCCGGGGATTCAGGCAGAATATAACCTGATGGTCGACCAGATGGCGCGTCAAGATATGCCATCGAACCAGGTGGTGATTGCCAAAAACCAGGTATTTATCGCAGAACGTATTTTACGTTCCATCAGTCTGGTACTGACCGGTAGTGATGGTTCTCGTGAATCGGCAGATGACTTTAGTGCCGATACCGAAACTTTCGGTGCTTATTTAAATGCACAATTGAATGGTTCTGCTGAACTGGGTGTACAGCGTATTACTGATCCGGCCATGCGTGAATCTCTAGAAGGCATCAAGGCTGAATATGATGATGTACTGGAATCAGCATCTGCGATTATTCTGAAAAACTCCACTGACATTGTAAAAGTTCGTCAGGCGGCTGCATCTATTTTTGCTCAATCTGATGTGCTGTTAGATAACCTGAACAAATTGTCAGGTAACTCGGGTCTTAAAACTATTATTCCAGCAGTATTGCTGATTGCACTATTAGTAGGGTTCCTGCTTTGTGTATTCAGACTGCTGTCACTACGTGGCGTTTCCGATAAACAGCGTGTAGGCCGTTTACAAGAAGAATATGACCGTAACCAGAACGCGATTTTACGTTTACTTGACGAGATTGCCGATCTTGCAGATGGTGACTTGCGTTCATACGCAACTGTATCGGAAGACTTCACCGGTGCGATTGCCGACTCGATTAACTTCGCAATTGACCAGTTACGAGACCTGGTATCGCGTATTACTGAAACTTCACAGGAAGTTGCACAATATACCGCGACCACACAGAGCATTACCAACCAGTTAGCTGAAGCTTCTGAACATCAGGCGCAGGAAATTGCCGGTGCTTCTGCGGCAATTAACGAAATGGCGATGTCGATTGACCAGGTATCTGCCAACGCTGATGAATCCGCTGTGGTAGCAGACCGTTCAGTACAAATTGCTGCAAACGGTGCTGATGTTGTACAACGCTCGATTGAGGGTATGGACACGATTCGTGAACAGATTCAGGAAACCTCAAAACGTATTAAACGTCTGGGTGAATCTTCTCAGGAAATTGGTAACATTGTTGCCCTGATTAACGATATTGCCGACCAGACCAACATCCTGGCATTGAATGCAGCGATTCAGGCATCGATGGCCGGTGAAGCAGGTCGTGGTTTCGCGGTCGTAGCCGATGAAGTACAGCGTCTTGCAGAACGTTCTGCATCTGCAACCAAGCAGATTGAAGGACTGGTTAAAACCATTCAGACAGATACCAACGAAGCCGTTATTTCGATGGAACAAACCACAGCCGAGGTTGTGCGTGGTGCGAACTTGTCTAAAGATGCCGGTGTGGCACTCGACGAGATTCAAACCGTATCGAATAACCTGGCGAAACTGATTGCGAACATTTCCGATGCAGCGAAACTGCAGTCTGCATCTGCAGGTCATATTGCAACCACGATGAATGTCGTACAGGAAATTACCTCGCAAACCACCAGTGCAACCTTCGATACAGCACGTTCGGTATCTGAACTGGCAAACATGGCCGATGCATTACGTGAATCTGTAGCCGACTTTAAACTACCAGAATAAAGTTAGAGATGATGGGAGAATGTGTCTTGATTACGATTGAGGCACATTCAAAAATACAGATAAAGCCTCGACAAGATATACTTAACTTCATAACGTTAGGTATCGCGTGACGGTCACAATTAAGTTTGAGCGCCCTTCTTGGCGGCATAACGTAAGAAGCATTAGCTATGAAAGAAATATTAAAAAATTTAGTTGAAACGACAACGCTTCCTGAAGATAGTTATCTTGATCAAGATGCAGAAATTCTTGAAATTTTTGTTGAGGAAATTGAAGAAATCTTCGTTGAGTTAAATGCTTTATTTCCAGAATGGTTGTTACAGCCAGATCATCCGGAACATCTGAAGACTATTCGCCGCCATTTTCATACCCTGAAAGGTTCAGGCCGTATGGTTGGTGCAAAATCGGCCGGGGAAATGGCCTGGGCGGTTGAAGATACCCTGAATCGGGTGCTGTCCGGTTCCATTCAGCTGACAGCGACCGTGCAGAAATTTGCCCAGGCGGTACTGAATGTCTATCAATATGCGCTCTATCCAAAATTCAAACATGTGCAGCAAATCGATCTTGACCTGCGCCCAATGGTGCTGTTAGGACAACAATTACAACAACAAATTTCACCTGAGCCTGCGCTGGAAGAGTTATTAGGCCTGGCCGAATCCTTGACAGCCGAAGGTCAAATGACCGGGCTGGAAATTGCAGATCATGATCCGGCCGAATCTGTGTCGATACCAGAGACAGTAGGTGTGCCTGTTCGTAGTGATATCGAAGAGACTGTGGCCATCTTTATTGAAGAAGCCGAAGAGCATCTGGAAACGATTGCAACCTTCCTTCGGACACAAGACGAAAGATCCCAGGATTATAATGCCCTGATTCGTGCCATTCATACCTTGCGGGGTAGCTCGTCAATGGCGCAGATTGAGCAGATTTTTGAGGCCAGTTCCAAGGTTGAACAGTTATTTAAAACCTTGCTGCAAGATGAAATTGTCTCAACCTCAAAAGAAATTGCTTTACTGATTCAATATGCCGAATTTGTCAGTGATTATCTGCATTTATTGCGTCAGGGCGATACTGAAAAACTCGATACGGTGTATGCGACCTTTGAGCATGTCTGGCAGGATTATGGCTTTGCAGTCACTGAAACAGAGGCAGTTCAGACACAAGGTCTGGTATCGAAACTGGTTGAGCTGGATATTGACCTGTTGCTGGATGCCGAGTTTGAATTTGATAAACGTGCACAAGTCGATTATCCGGAATATATCCAGGCACTCAGCCAGCAGGCTGCAGAATTGCTGGCGCATACAGATAGCCGTGCGGCCAAGGGTATTCATGAATTCACGGCCGATCTGAAATCGGCCTATGATGCACTGCTTAAAAAACCGGTGCTATTAAACAGCGACTATGCTTATGAGCTGTTTGCACAGGCACATCAGGAATTTATCCATTTATTTGATACCCTGGCCGCAGGACAGCGTGTCATTCTAAATGATGAGATTCAAAAAACCTTAAGTGAGCTGTCGGCCTTTGTACAACAGGATCTTGAGATCTTTGCTGAAGATGCAGCAACTCCAGGTGTGGAGAGCAGTGCAGATGCCACACCAGCTGCTGAAACGCTTAGTTCCGGCAGTGTGGATTTTGCTGTCCTGAGCCAGCGGATTGCTACCGATCGTCAACAGCGGGAAAGTGCTGCAACCAATCGTGATTTCGATGAAGAATTGTTAAGTATCTTCCTGGAAGAAGCGGATGAATTGCTGGCAGGCATTGATGAAGATCTGAATACCTGGAGCAAAAAACAGGATGATACGACTTCACTGAACAATCTGATGCGTCATTTGCATACCTTAAAAGGTGGTGCAAACATGATTGCAGCTTCGCATATCGGTTTGATTGCGCATGAGCTGGAAAGCATTTATGAACGGGTAATCCGTCAGCAGATTGCGGTGACACCTGCTTTTATCCAGATTATCCGTCTGGTGCAGGACAACATTTCCGACCGTATTCAGTCCATTCGAGATGATGGCATTGATTATCCGGCGACTGAAGCGATTGCAATTCTGCAAAATATTCAGGCACTGGTTTCAGGCCAGTCTGTTGCTGTTGATGGTACTACGGCTGCAAATGAAGTGACAGAGGTTGAAACTACAGTAACGTCTGAACCGGAACTTGCAGCGTCAGCAAGCACTGAACTGCCTGCAACTGAGCTGACTGACCCAGAAGAACAGGTTGAAAGCACCGGAATAGAGTCTACTGAAGCTGTTGAAACTGAAGTTGAACGCTCTGAAGAAGATGAACTGAAATCCATTGTTGAAGAAACTTTCCTGGAAGAGTCCGAAGAAATTCTGGCCAATGCCGAGAAACTGCTCAATCAATGGTTTGATCAGCGTAGTGACCGTAGCCTGTTGCTGCAATTACAACGTGCTGCCCACAGTATCAAAGGTGGCGCACGTATGATTGAAGTGGAAGAAGTGGCCAGCATCGCCTATGAGCTGGAAAGCACTTTCGAGCAGTTTGCGGTCTATCAATTTAACTCGAATGCCTATGATGGCTTGTTGCAGAAAACACTGGCGTGGTTAAAACAGGCGATTTTCCAGCGCGATTATAGCAATTTTGAACAGATTCAAAGCAGTCTGAAAAAGATCGCCTATGTCGATGTCACTGCGCAATTACCGGAGCGTCTGGCAAAAACAGAACATCTGGTGGTCAGCACCGACTTTGGTTTTGTTGAAGGCGATGGTACTGAACCACCACAAATGATGGGTGAGTGGGCGAATACCGGCACTAGCGACAGCAATAACGAAATGATCCGTATCTCTGCGGATCTGGTCGAGAAGATGATTGACCTGTCTGGTGAGAACTCGATTAACCGTTCGCGTATCGAGATGGATCTGGGGCAGCTGGGCAATACCTTGAACGAGATGGAACTGGCGATCAAACGTCTGGCCGATCAGTTACGCCGCATGGAAGGCGAGCTGGAATCACAGATTATTGCCAAACACGGTTCAGAAAATTCGCGCTATGCCGACTTCGATCCGCTGGAAATGGACCAGTATTCCTCCTTGAACCAGTTGTCCAAATCTCTGGCAGAATCCGCATCGGATCTGGTCGACTTCAAGAGCACTCTGGCTGACAAGATTCGCGAAACGGAAGGTTTGTTACTACAACAATCACGTATTCAGGCCGAGATTCAGGAAAGTCTGATGCGTACCCGTCTGGTACCGTTTGACCGGATGTTGCCGCGTTTACAACGTATTGTGCGTCAAACTTCGACCACCTTGAACCGCCCTGCAGAACTGATCGTGCAGAATACCGAAGGTGAACTGGACCGTAACATTCTGGAACGTCTGGTCACCCCATTTGAGCACATGTTGCGTAATGCGATTGACCATGGTCTGGAAGATACCGCAGATCGTCTGGCCTTGAACAAGCCGGAAGTGGGTTCAATTATATTGAATATCAGCCGTCAAGGAACCGATGTGATTGTGTCGTTCAGTGATGATGGCAAGGGCATTGATGCGGAAAAAATTCGTGAAAAAGCCCTGAGTCTGGATCTGATCAAAGCTGAGCAGTCGATTGATCAGGATGAAATGCTGCAATATATTTTCCATCCTGGTTTCAGTACTGCAAAAGCAGTCACCCAGATTTCTGGTCGTGGCGTAGGTCTGGATGTGGTACAAAGCGAAATCAAACTGCTCGGTGGTCATGTATCGGTAAGTTCGGAGCTGGGCAAGGGCACGGTCTTCACAATTCGCGTACCGACCACGGTTGCGGTCAGTGATGCGCTGATGGTAAAAGTGGGCGATCAGCAATATGCGATTTCTCTGGCACAGATTGACCGTATTGTGCGGATTGCGCCAACTACACTGGAATCCTATTTCAGCAGCAAAGATGATTACTTCAAGATTGATGGTGACAACTACAAGCTGCGTTATCTGTCCGAATTTGTCGGCAACCAGCCTATTCCACGTCTGAATAATGTCGGCCATTCATTGCCGGTACTGCTGATTAAAGGCAACAGTGGCCAAACCATTGCCTTGCTGGTCGATCAGCTGGTAGGCTCTCGTGCACAGATTGTGGTGAAACCGATTGGGCAGCAGTTTGCCAATATCGGGGTAGTGGCCGGTGCCACGATTCTGGGTGATGGTCAGGTCTGTCTGATTCTGGATGGCCAGAATATTGCGCGTCAAATCCAGGCGACACAGCGTGTTAAACAGATCAATGAGCAGCGTGATGGTTCACGTTCTTCCAATGCACGCCGTCTGGTGATGATTGTCGATGACTCGGTGACAGTACGTAAGGTAACTTCGCGTCTGCTTGAACGTCAGGGCTATGATATTGTCACCGCCAAAGATGGTGTGGATGCAATCGAGCAGCTGGAAAATGTCAGACCGGATCTGATGTTGCTGGATATTGAAATGCCGCGTATGGATGGTTTTGAAGTGACCAATCTGGTTCGCCATCACGATATTCACCGTGATTTGCCGATTATCATGATTACCTCACGTACTGGCGAGAAGCATCGTGAACGGGCATTCAGTCTGGGCGTAACCCACTATATGGGTAAACCGTTCCAGGAAGCTGAACTGCTGGCCAATATTCAACAATTAATCGCTGAAAAACAGGGGTAATCGATGAGTCAGAGCAATTCGACAAGCAAAATGGCAGATCAGATTAGCCAGCAGGAACTTCAGCATCTGATTACGGTGTCTACCGGATTTATCGATGCCTATATCATTGACTGTCATGGCAAAGATCCGATGCTGTTGCCACAAAATATTGTCCTGTCGGCGCTGGACAGCAATACACAGGTCAAGACCGTAGAATGGCATGAAGCACAATTGCCAGTCTATGCTGTCAATGAACCTTCACGTCATAATGGTGTGGCACTGGTCATTGAAGGGGATGAAATTAGCCAGCGTTTTGCCTTGATGTGCAATGAAATGCCAAAAACTATCCGGATCCGTATTTCTGAAGTGGTCGATGTCGATCAGCCAGTCAATGATCCCGCCATCTTTCAATATGTACGCATGGATGAAAAGCTGTTCCATATCCCGAATATGAGCCATATTCAGGCTTCAATCGGACTTTAAGTAAAAAACCGAGCAATAAAAAAGGAACTCTAGAGAGTTCCTTTTTTATTCTGTAATCAGCAGACTTAGTCCGCAAGCAAATTCACCAGAATCTGTTCATAAATTTCAGCCAGTGGCTCCAGGTCGGCAATATCAACATGCTCATTGATCTGGTGGATGGTGGCATTTAACACTCCAAGTTCTAGAACCTGTGCACCTGTCGGCGCAATAAAGCGGCCATCTGAGGTTCCGCCTGAGGTAGAAAGTTCGGTTTCAGTGCCTGTGACATTTAAAATGGCGCTCTTTGCAGCATTGACCAGCTCACCGGCCGGGGTCAGGAAAGGTAAGCCAGACAGGGTCCAGGAAATATCATAGTCCACGCCGTGACGATCCAGGATTTCCAAAGTACGTGCT
Source organism: Acinetobacter sp. KH_038 (assembly GCF_057839405.1). NCBI lineage: Bacteria > Pseudomonadati > Pseudomonadota > Gammaproteobacteria > Moraxellales > Moraxellaceae > Acinetobacter > Acinetobacter sp. KH_038. Next base: position 752,064 of record NZ_CM174489.1, read on the forward strand.
TTAAGTTCTTCGGCAGTCACTTCAGTTGAATAACGGAAGTTAAACAGCAGGTTCGCAGTACCAGGAATAACGTTGGTCGCGCCCGTACCTGAGTTGATGTTAGAAATCTGGAATGTGGTTGCCGGGAAATATTCATTGCCATGGTCCCAGACAGTGTCACACAGCTCGGCAATGGCTTTCGAGGCCATATGAATTGGGTTTACTGCCAGATGCGGATAAGCCACATGCCCTTGTTTACCCTTTACAGTCAGCTTGGCATTTAAAGAGCCACGACGGCCATTTTTAACAATATCACCGAGTTTGTGGGTACTTGAAGGTTCACCGACCAGACACCAGGTAATTTTCTCATTACGTGCTTCAAGGGTCTCAATGACTTTCACTGTGCCATTAATTGACGGGCCTTCCTCATCTGAAGTAATCAGGTAGCTAATTGAACCTTTATGGTTTGGGTATTTTTCTACAAAACGTTCCGTAGCCACCACCATGGCAGCCAAGGCAGTTTTCATGTCGGCACTGCCACGACCATAAAGTTTGCCTTCACGGATTTCTGGCAGGAAAGGATCCGAGTTCCAGGCATCCAGGTTACCCGTTGGCACCACATCGGTATGGCCAGCAAAACAGAATACCGGATCTTTGGTGCCTTTACGTGCCCAGATATTATCTACATCGTCAAAACGCATGGATTCAATATTGAAACCAATTTTCTTTAAACGTTCTGCCATAATATTCTGGCAGTCATGATCAATAGGTGTGACAGAAGGCTGACGTAATAGTTGCAGGCTTAAATCGAGGGTAGCGGAAGAGCTCATGCGGGGGGTTCAACAGTCGATAATTTTCTCGGCTCTATAATAGGCGAATATAGCTTTGAATGTGAACGATGGATATAAAAAAACCCTATCTGAGATAGGGTTCTATGAGCATTCCAGAAAAAACTAGTTTTTACGGATTTCGTCAGAAGTTTTTTCAGCAGTATTGGTTACTGCATCGCCCGCTTTAGACACATCTTTACCCATGCCTTTTACAGTGTTACAGCCAGTTAGTACAAAAGCCATCATTAATGAAGCAGCAAGAATTTTTTTCATCATCATCTCCGTATAATCAATAATAAAATTATTATGATGTGGAACTTAGAGTAGAAAATATACGCACTAAAAAATATGTGGTTTTCATAGTGCTTCGGTTAATAAATGTAATGCTTTATAGGGGCTTATGTGATGGATGCTGGATCAGCACCGGTTTGCGATACATATAAAAGTCATTGGTATCCGGTTTTTTATACAGACCATCAGTCCACCAGGCCGCAGCCAAACTGCTCGGCTGTGCTTGCGGATAAATCCATTCATGCCGTTGCAGGCGATAGAAACCGTGCTGTGCAGCAGGAATATGCTGCCCCCATAAACCCAGTCGACGCTCGGTATTGATCCAGTTGGGAATGGGCTGATCGGCAAGCGGGACAGGAAGGTATAACTGTCCTTTAAGAATGCAAAAACGTTTTTGAATCGGATGTGCCAAGGCCTCATCAAACTGGAACTGTTTTTGTGTGAAATGGTTCATTTTTCTGATCAGGGTGTCGGTGCGGTTCAGACCATACCAATGCGGCAGACTAAAATCTGCTTCAGCCAGATAATATTTCAGTGCAACTTCCCAATGTTCAATCTGGCCAGTATTAGTATTGCGAAGCAAGAAATCCAGTTCACCCAAGGTTTTTGCACCCGCAATTTTTTGAATGCTGTGACCGAGCAACTGATAGGGATGATAAGCTTCATCGAGTAGCCAGAACCAGACCAGCATTTCAAAACGCAGCCCCAAACGCGTGCTTTTCAGTTGCCGGACAAACTCGATCAGTTCTTCTGGATGCTGATCGAGGAATTCGAGCCGAGGCTGATAATGGCTGAGATGTTGCCGCCAGGTCTGGCTGTCATGCAGTTCAAAAGCATGAATGACTTCAAATTGATCCGGCACACGAGACAGGATATTTGGGCTGCCAACCGCAAATGCCAGTTGACGCACCAGAGGATGTTGATAACGTTGCCATGCTTCTACAAGATTCTGATTCAAACTGGAAAAGGGCATGGTACAACCTGTGATAAGTGCAGAAATACAACGGACAGTATGCAAAAACACTTTATACTACCTGAATTCCGCGGCTAGGGTAGATTTATGAAAGTGTTGTTTTGGCGAAGTCTGGTGGTGCTGTTTGTGATCCTGGGCTTTATCGGTGCAATCTTGCCGGGTATGCCAACAACGGTCTTTTTAATTCTTGCTGCCTGGGCGGCCTCCAAAGGCTGGCCGCAAATGGATGACTGGTTATTGAATCACCCCAAATACGGCCCGACCCTAAGGGACTGGCGCGCGCACGGGACTGTACCGCGCAAGGCAAAATGGCTTGCCAGTATCATGATGCTGATTAGCGCGACTATCATGCTGTTTACCACGGCACCATTGGCAGTAAAAGCTTTCACCAATATTACCATGCTGATTGTGGCGATCTGGTTATGGCGACGTCCTGAACCGGATCAGGTTGTTCCTCATCAAGAAATTATTCATACTGAAAAGACAGAAATAAAGTCGAATACAGAGTTAAACAAAGTCGAGTCAGAGAAAAACAAGTCATGAGTATCTTGCAACTGGATCAGGCAGATATCCTGATTGATCTTGCCAACCAAAAACTATATCTGCCACATTTAAACAAAGAATATCTGATTTCCAGTGGCAAAAATGGCATTGGTGAAACTGAAAATAGTGGCAAGACTCCACGCGGCTGGCACAAGATCGCTGAAAAAATTGGTCAGAATGCAGCTTTAAACAGCGTATTTGTGGCGCGTCAGGCAACGGGTGAAATTTATAATGCCGAATTGGCCGCAGCATTTCCGCAACGTGACTGGATCCTGACCCGTATTTTGTGGCTGAGTGGTTTAGAAGCCGGATTTAACCAGGGTGAGGGCTGCGATACCTATCAGCGTTATATTTATATTCATGGCACACCAGATACTGAAGCAATGGGGGAGCCCCTGTCGCATGGTTGTATCCGTATGCGTAATCCGGAGATCGCTGAACTGTTTGACCTGGTTGCTGAGAATGCCTTGGTATATATCTCGGAACAGGCATTGGATATGGATATGCTGAAAATCTCATATGTCAGATAAAAGGACATAGCCTCAAGTTATGTGAAAAATCTTTTATTTTTGCTGACTGACTTGAATAAATAGATCTATTTTAAAAGCTGGCCAAGGCTGATCTAAAGTATATTTTTATGGCGTGCGAATAGAGTAATTACAATCCAGAAATCAGTCCAACCCTGATTTCCAGTATTAAAACCAGCTCATGTGGCGTGATTACATCAACACAACGTCGAGTATTTTAAAGCTTTGTATAATCCTTGAGCAGAGTTCAAGCATGTTGCGTGGGGAGCCTGAAATCTCGCAAGGCAAGATAGGAAATTTTGCTGTAGTTTTCATTATGAAGATTAAAAAATTTCGGTAGAGACTTAAAAAATAAACAAAAAGTGTTGTTTTTTTTAACAAATAACCTATTTTTTAATCACTCACACCTAAAAAGTAGAAAACATTCCGAAAAGCGTTTGACAGGCTGTGCAGATTCTCTATAATGCACCCATCAAACGATGATAGACGTTTAGAAAGGGCGCTTAGCTCAGTTGGTAGAGCGTCTGCCTTACAAGCAGAATGTCGGCGGTTCGATCCCGTCAGCGCCCACCAAGCTCTTTCATGTTGAGACCTTATAGTTGCAGCGGTAGTTCAGTTGGTTAGAATACCGGCCTGTCACGCCGGGGGTCGCGGGTTCGAGCCCCGTCCGCTGCGCCACTTTAAGATCTTGATTTTCGTTTGCCACAATAGCGACATTGTGTAAATGCAGCGGTAGTTCAGTTGGTTAGAATATCGGCCTGTCACGCCGAGGGTCGCGGGTTCGAGTCCCGTCCGCTGCGCCATTTACATGATAGACCTTTTGAGGGCGCTTAGCTCAGTTGGTAGAGCGTCTGCCTTACAAGCAGAATGTCGGCGGTTCGATCCCGTCAGCGCCCACCATAATCTTTTGCGATGCAGCGGTAGTTCAGTTGGTTAGAATACCGGCCTGTCACGCCGGGGGTCGCGGGTTCGAGCCCCGTCCGCTGCGCCATTCCAAAAGAAATTAAATTTAGGTCCCTGAGCTTAAATTTGATTAAACTAAAGATTGACACTCTTTATCAGGGCGCTTAGCTCAGTTGGTAGAGCGTCTGCCTTACAAGCAGAATGTCGGCGGTTCGATCCCGTCAGCGCCCACCAGATTCTTACGATGCAGCGGTAGTTCAGTTGGTTAGAATACCGGCCTGTCACGCCGGGGGTCGCGGGTTCGAGCCCCGTCCGCTGCGCCATCCTAAGATGAGAGGCTTAAATTCCTGAGATTTAAGTTTTCAAGATACCAAGACACCTTGTCTTGCGTCATAAAAAACAACCCTGTTGTTTTTCTCAGGGCGCTTAGCTCAGTTGGTAGAGCGTCTGCCTTACAAGCAGAATGTCGGCGGTTCGATCCCGTCAGCGCCCACCATATCTTTCTTGCCTAAATCCTGAATATTTCATAGAATTTGAAGTCTATAATAATTTGAAGATTTCATGACGATGAGAAATCCATATCAGCGCAAGGCAGCGACCAGATCCCAGACTGCATACGATCCTCAACACCTCTATAAACAGTATATTGAAGCTATTGTCGCGAATGCCGGCATTTTTGCGTTATATCAGGATGGCTGGGCCTTATGTGCGACTCCGACCGGACAACGTGCATTTGCCTGCTGGCACAGTAAAAGTCTGGCCAGACTGCTGATTAAAGACAATTGGGTAAATTATGCTATTCAGGAGATTAGTCTCAAGGATTTTGTTGAGAAAGTGATTCCCTTTTTACGTCAGGAAAGCACCATTGTCTCGCTTGATCTGACCCCAGAAGGACAAAATATTCTGGTGGCACCAGAAAAATTATTACTGGATATTAAAAATTATCTGTATCAGATTTATGTGCAAAAGCCGGAACTGTTTAAAAATCCGGATATGCCTTTACCGCGGCAGATCCGCTTACATTAATTTTTGATTTTTAATCAGGTGATTTGCAGAATGAATATTCATGCAATAGCCAACCCTTAATCAAAGCAAAATATTCGCGCAACCATGAATTGTAACGAGCCTGCGGAGGCGTGTTGGCACTCAGGCTGATCACGTGCTGATAGCCTTGATGTCTGGCAATCGCGCGGGCACGCGGGCTATGAAAATCATTGGTCACAATCACAATGGGCTCATTGCGGCCAATATTCTGCTGTTTCAAGATTGCCTGGGAATATTGCAGGTTTTGTTGGGTACTTCTGCTCTGATCTTCCAGGCGAATGGGATTTTTGAGCTGCGGATAGTGGCTATAAATATAATTTTGCATGACTTCAGCTTCGCTCTGTTTTTCCCGAAAATTTCGTCCCCCTGTCATAATCATCAAGGTATCTGGATATTGTTGTGCATACTTTGCTGCTGTATCCAGACGACTTTTTAAGCTGGGTGATGGCTGGCCCTGATTAATACCACTCCCTAGGACCAAAATCGCTGCAGCAGGTTGTGCTGGAAGATTTGAGTTGATCGACATCTGGATATAAGCGAAAAACATCGCGACACTGATTATCCAGAGTAAAAATCCGCTCCAGAGACTGTTCCACAGCAAGGTTCTAAAGCGAGAATTCTGTTTCCAGCGCTGAATAGAAGAAAAAAGCACAGCATACAGAATCAGTCCTGTACCCATCAGGAGAGACAGATTGATGGCAAAATGCCTTTGACCTTGGCTCAGTAACCACATGCTATGGATGCAGAGGATCAAGCCAAAGATCAGACTGAGACTACGTTTCAGGAGAGTGAGCATCCAGGTTTCCTTTTTTCTTATTTATATTCTTATTATTGCGTTTAGATCTTCAATAAAAAACCGGGCTATTGCGCCCGGTTTTTAGCATATCAGATTATCTTAATAGACATCACGACGATAACGTCCTTCTTGACGTAATTGATCGAGTGCTGTTTCCCCAAGAATGTCATTCAGGGCCTGATCGACATCACTGGCCATACCATTGATACTGCCGCAAACATAGATCACCGCACCCTGAGCAATCCAGGCTTTTAGTTCTTCGGCCTGCTCACGCAATTTGTGGTGCACGTAGACTTTTTCCTGCTGATCACGAGAGAAGGCCAGATCGAGACGTTTCAGGGTTCCCATTTGCAGCCAGGCCTGAATGGTTTCTTCAAAAAAGAAATCATGTTCACGCTGACGTTCACCAAAGATCAGCCAGTTCTGGTTATAGTCCTGACGGTTACGTGAACTGAGCAGACTTAGCAAACCTGCAATACCGGTACCATTACCAATACAAATAATTGGACGGTTGTCATCAATCAGATGGAAAGATTCATTGCTGCGAATACGCAGGGCAACCGGTGCATTCAGGGCTGCATGCTGGGTGAGCCAGCCTGAACCCAGGCCTAACTGGCCTTGGGCATCGGCCTGCTGACGTACCACCAGACGTAAAACCTGCTGGCTTGGAATACTGGCAATCGAGTATTCACGTGTTGCCAGCGTCGGTAACTGCTGAAGCAGCTGATCCAGAGAATCAAAAGGTTTAAGCTGAGTCAGATCCCGATCCCAAAGCGCGCGTTCAATACTTTGCTGCAGGGAAGGTACCTGTGTCCCGGCAGCAATATTGTTTTGTTGCATAAATGCCTGAATACGTTCCGGACTATTACCCGGCTGAATTTCGGCAATATCACCAGCCTGCCAGATGGCTTCATGCTCAGGAACCAGTTCGATATTAAAGGCAGGGGCACCCAGACTGCCCGGATTGAGGACTTCACGTTTAGTCAATGTCCACTGGTCAAAAATCTTATCAATGCCCATTGCCTGCAGTTCCAGTCGGGTCACTTGTGCCAGTGCCGTATTCCATTGCTGAATGTGCTGGTTATTGGCATTGTCCACTTCAATGGTGCTGAATAGCTGCTGGGCACCATTTTGTTGTAACCACTGATCAATACGATGACCAAAACTGCAATAACTGTCCGGATATTCCTGAGAGCCCAAGGCCAATACTGCATAATTTAAATGCCGCAGATCGGCTTTGGCAGACAGGATCTTTTTCTCAAAAGAAGCGGCCAGATCTGGTGCTTCACCCGTACCATAAGTACTGGCAACAAATAATAGCTGTTCGGTTTGCTGTAAATCGGCAAGTGTCAGTTGTTGTACCGGTTTCACGCTTGCCGGCTGGCGTGCTTCCTGCAAAGCAGTTGCTGTACGCCAGGCCAGTTGTTCCGCGACACCCGTTTGCGATGCATAAGCAATCAACCACGGTTTGGCATTTTCATCCAGGTCCACTGCAGTGGCACCCTGACGGGCTGCCAAAGTGAGACGCTTCTGTTTACGACGTTTCAGATACAGCATCCAGCCTGTCACAAAGAACAATGGCATTAACAAGGCTGCGACCATTGCAAAGAACTGGTAGAACGGGCCGAAGAAGCTGCCACGATGCACGGGTAACATGCTGCTCATGATTTTTTCATTCAGCTTTTTATCTTCATACAGCTCAACTTCGCTAAATTCTGCTGTCTGGTAATTATAAGTGGCACTATTGCGCGCACGTTCATGCTGAGCTACCGGATCGACAAAGCTAAGCTGCATGTTGCCGTCCGGTTTTTTCGGAAGATTAAAGGTTACCGTCGAATATTTGTCTGAAAATTCAGTACTAAACCCGATCCAGCTCTGATCCAGGGCACGAACAATACCTTCTGGAGTGATCGCTGCTTCCCGTCCTTCACCCCGCGAGCCGCGTTCGCCACCTTGACGGCCCTCACCGCGATGATTGCCGGGATTGGCCTGCATGGCAGGCTGTGGACGTTCCACCCCCAGCACCTTGAACATCCCGCTACGCCACCAGTCATAGGACCAGTACAGACCGGTGCAGGCTAAAAGCAGATAGAAAATCACCACCCAGGTGCCGACGACGGCATGCAGATCCCAGATAAAATTACGGCCTTTCAGCTGTGGTTTGACAAACAACCATTGCTTGATTGAATGACGTTTTGGCCAGCGCAGGTAAAGACCGGACAAGACAAAAAAGATCAGCATCAGGGTACAGGCACCGGTAATCTGTTTGCCGACCGGGCCAACCGTCAGGTTACGATGCAATTGCTGAATAAACTGGAAAAATTCCCGACCCTTAATTTCAGGCAAGACTTCGGCCGTATAGGGGTTGATCAGGATGTTCTGACCGCGCCGTGCTCCTTCTTTGACAATATTTACGGTACTCGAAGCACTTGGATCTTGTGCCACGGTAATACTGTTGATCTGCATCTCAGGGGCAGTCCTGTGAAAATGCTGATACAGCTGGGCCGGCGTAAGCTTGTCACCTTGCTGAACCTGAACCGTGTAACTGTCGGTATTTATCCATTTTAAGATTTGTTGTTCGTATGAATAAATTGCGCCAGTGACCCCCATTAACGAGAGGATTAAACCTGCTGTAATCCCCAGAAACCAGTGGATTTGGAAAAATGTCTTTTTAAACATGGGCGTCAGATCAAGGGTGCGATTGATAAAAGTGGGCAAATTATAACTGAACTTTAATACTGAATTATAGATGTTGAGGATAATATTTATTCTCATTATCATTTATCTTTTTATGATGAAAAAAAACCTCCATGCCGGGGCAGGAGGTTTTTATTGAAACGGGTACGGTTTAGATTTGTTTGGCTGCGCCAACTTCTGCTTCTAGATGCTTACGGATCGTATTGAAAGAAAAGTTTTTGCTGTCCAGACGTTTAGGCAGGATATAAGCACCTTGCTGGCCTTTTACTTTAAAATTGACCAACATGAATTCTGGTGTGTTGTACCATTCATAAATGTCTTTCCAGCTGATCGCGCCCACACCTTCTTGCAGGCCCATTTTCTGGCGCATTATGATGCCGTGCGGTTGAACGCCCAGACGAACACCTTTGATTTCCTGTACCGGAAATTCGTTCATCTTGCGTTTAACATACCATTCCAGACCAAAGGTACGGATCAGGTAATACAACACCACACAGGCAATCGCCACCCAGCAGAACACGGTTGAATAGTTCTTAAGAAGCAGAAGGCCCAGAATAGAAAGTGCAACAACAGCACCCATGATCAGCCAGGCTTTCATGCCTATTTTATTGGTACTACGCCAGATCACCAGCTGAGCATGACGCTGCTCGGCTTCGGAAATTTCATAGTTCACAGGCTGTAAGGTATAAGCGTATAAATTTTTCGCGGTCATAGTGAAACTAGCAGATTTAAAACTGTAAAAAGTTTAGCACTAATTGTACCAATTCAGTGAGTATATTGTTCCAAAATCATCCAAATTATAATGAACCGAGTTCGGTCGCCTGTTCATCACGCTCATGACTCAAACTTTGTTTCAACTGGCTTAACTGATTTAAAATACTGAACATTAAAGATAGCTGCTGCAAAATGATCAGAGATTTCTGATCCTGTTCCTGATCATGAGACAGGCGCTGTCGAATACTGACAATCAGATTTTGTGCGCTTAAATCGGGCATTTCATCTCGCAGTAATGCACCACGAATGTTCTCCAACGATTGATCGAGTAAATTCAGGATGTCCTGATCCTCAATTTTTTCCCGGTGTGCGCCCAGCGCTGCGATATAACTGATAAAGGTATGGTTCAGACACAGGAACTCAAAGGCCAGCGATTTTTGCACCGGATCAATATCCGGTTCAGTGGCCAGGGTTGAAATCAGCGAGGCCACCTCGGCATCGGTATTGTGTGCAGCACGACGTACAATCCGATATTTCAGACCATTATTGCGCCCTGATTTATATTGCTCGATGACTTCACTTAAATAATCCGCCTCGGCCTGCAAGCTGCGTGTAATACTGCGCGGCAAACGTCGGAATTTCCAGTCTGGAAAAATAAAGCTGACCCCGAACCAGGCAATCGCACAGCCAATCAGGGTGTCAATCATGCGCGGGACGGCCGCAGCAAAGCCCATGCCGTCTAAATTAAAGTTGATCAGCGCCAGAATGGTAATAAAGGCAGTGGCCTGGGCATACTGTTTACTGCGCAATTCAAAGAACAGGATTCCACTCAAGACCAGAATTAATAATTGCCCCTCGACAGAAGGCACAAAATACAGAATGGCATAACCGAGAATAATCCCCACCAGTGTACCGACAATACGCAGACGTAAACGCCGTTTGGTGGCGTTAAAGTTTGGCTGGCTGACAAACAGGGCCGTCAATAAAATCCAGTAACCATATTCAATATTACTGACCTGTACGAAGATATAGCTGATCAGCAACACAATGGACAGGCGGATGGCATGCCGGAACAGCACCGACTCGGGAGTAAGGTGCTGTTTAATTCGAACCTTGATATCCTCCCAGCCTTTAAGGTCATCATCCCTGAGCTGGTTTTCGATATGTTTAAAACGCTCGGATTTGATACTTTGCTCGGTTTCCAGGTTGCGTAACTGGGCATCAATCGATTTCAGGTTCTGAAAGAGTGAAAATAACGCATTAATCCAGACCTGATCATAATGCTGATCCTGACGTAATTTATCCAGAGACAGGCGGAGGTTGTCAAAAGCATGCTTGAAACGTTTGTTATGCACATAAGGCTTGCGCTGCAACAGACTTTCACTCAGATCCTTACAGGCTTTGCCCTGAATGGACATGATGCGCTGAAAGCGGAATAGGATATCGCTATGCTGGAAAATCTTGGCCAGTTTCTGATAATCGATATGCGCTGAATCGGCACGTTCATGAATATCCTGCGCCACAAAATAATAATGCAGACTGCGACGGGTATCTTTTTGCCCACGGTCACCTTTGAGGCGGGTCAGCAGGGCGGTTTTCATTTCATTAAAAATCGCAATCAGTTTGCCATTTTCAAGAGAAAGCTCAATCATGCTCTGCTGATAACTGGTTGGTGTCATGTCCACATCAAACAGATTGGACTTGGCATATAAAAAATCACCCAGCGAGGAATAGGAGGTGGCAAGCTTGTCTTGCGCCAGCCGGGTAGGAAATACCAAAAAGCTGAGGGTCGACAGAATGCCATACCACATCGCGCCGATAACCAGTAAGCCGGCCTGCTTATACCATTCATCAAACAGCTCAACGCCGAGCATGGCATAGACTGAAACCACCAGACAGCCATAGGAAATCGTGGCATAGCGCCTGCCCAGTGAGCCGAGCAGAATCAGGCCAATACAGGAAACAATCAAAGCCAGGGCGAACAGCGGCGGATAAGGATAGAGCAGATAAACGCCAACCGCAGTAATAAAGAAACCCATGTAGGTATATAGCAGATTGAGAATACGCACCGAAAAGCGGTCATCAATATCGCTTAAACCGGCTGCGACCACGCCTAAAGTCAGGGGAATCGTCATCAATTGTTGCCCCATAAAATAGGGAACAAAGGCGGTACCTGCAAATGCCGTCATCATTCGCAGGTTATACATCAAGGTCGTATTATAGGTGGTTTGCTTGAGACGAGTGAGCCAAGATTTCAAAGGTCGTCCTTTATACTGCAGTCTTACAGGTGAATCTGAATATGCCAATGAAAAATAGTAGGTTTATAAAATTTCATTTCAAGTTAAATCATACTATGCACTGTGTTAACTTGTCTGCATATTAGCGCTTTAAATCTTCATGCTTATGCCATCGAATAAAATCGTACAACCACCTTATGCCATGTCCTGGATTGTTTTGCTAGCGGCACTGAGTGCGCTCGGACCTTTATCCATTGATATGTATCTTTCTGCCTTGCCGGCGATGGCTGCAGATTTTGGCGTCAGTACCCAAATGGTCTCGAATAGCTTGCCGGCTTACTTCTTCGGTCTGGCTGTGGGGCAACTGATTTATGGGCCGATCAGTGACCGGATTGGGCGTAAACCACCGCTGTATTTTGGGCTGTGTTTATACATTGTGGCAAGTCTGCTGTGTGTGTTTGCCCAGAATGAATGGAGTCTGATTGCTGCACGGATTCTGCAAGCCCTGGGTGGTTGTGTCGGTGTGGTCATAGCGCGGGCTGCAATTCGTGATCGTCTGGATATGCATTCGGCCGCTCAGGCTTTTGCCAGCATGATGATCGTGACCGCGATCGCGCCAATCATTGCCCCAAGTCTGGGGGCCTGGGTACTGATGTTTTATGAATGGAATGTGATCTTTCTGGTATTGATGGGCTGCGGTCTGCTGAGTCTGGCCTGTGTCCATTTTCTTTTTAAAGAAACCCTGGCGCCAGAACGCCGTCTCAAGCTGAACTTTCGACAGGTATTGAACTTGTACCGTAGCATTTTTCAGGATCAAAGTTTTCGGCATCCGCTCTATGCCGGCTGCTTTTCCGGTGCGGTGATGTTCTGTTATATCAGTGCCTCTTCGGGGATTCTGATGGACCGTTATCAACTTAGCGAGCAACAGTTTGCCTATGCCTTTGGTGCGAATGCTTTCGGAATCATGCTGTTTTCGACCCTGAATAAACGTCTGGCTGGACGTTTCTCTATCTTGCAGCGCCTGAAAATCGGAACGTGTCTACAGCTCACCGGTGTTTCGACCTTGGTACTGCTGGGTTATCTGGATGTGGATTTTCTTCCAGTGGTCTTGCTGGGCATGTTTATCGTGGTGGCATCGATCGGGTTTACTGGCCCGAATGCTATGGCATTGGCCATGGCAGAACAGGGGGCGCGTGCAGGAACCGCCAGTGCAATTATGGGCAGTATGCAGTTTGTCTGTGGTTTATTGGGCGGGATTTTGCTGAATTTTCTGCTCTGGAATGCCTTGTTGAATATGGCATTGATCATGCTGGTTTTTGTCTGTATTGCTGCTTGGGCAATTTTTCAACTTAAACTGCCCGTGCTGAAAAATGCATAGCTGCTGAGCTTGCTCAAGTTGGATGAATAAACAGAGGGCGAAGTCAATTGACTTCGCCCTCATGACATCACTCATCTATAAACACGGCAAACTCTTCTACCGGAACACGCGGGGTAATAAAGCGGTTAATGATCTGCTCTGGATCGGCGTAGCCCAATGCCATGCCGCAAACAAGCTCTTCATCTTCAGGTGCACCTACCAAGTCAAGCACGATTGGATGGAAATGATTCCAGGCCGCCTGCGGACAAGTGTCCAGACCACGGGCTTTTGCCGCAATCATGACATTCTGGATCATCATGGAAACATCCATTTTGGAACCAATCGCCAAGGAACGATGCACGGTAAAGAACAGGCCGACAGGGGCATCAAATAATTCAAAATTACGCAGTTGCTGACGGGCCATTTTTTCTTTTTCGCCTTTTTGAATATTCAGCAAACCGTATAAACCCCAACCATTTTCACGACGACGTTCAATAAACGGTGAGATCCATTGCTCAGGATAATAGGCAAAAGTTTCCTTGTACTGTCCAGCCAGCTCGGGATTGGCATAGATTTGCATTTGTGCCTGACAGACGCGCTCTACAATTTCATCGCGTTTTTTTCCAGTGACCACATAGACTTTCCAGGGTTGGGTATTGGTTCCAGAAGGTGCACGACTGGCCACGGCGAGAATCTCTTTTAAGGTGTCGTTACTGACGGGTGTATTTAAAAAAGCGCGCACCGAATGGCGAGAGGTGATGGTTTGATCTACAGCATGAACGAGTTTTTGATCCATTTTGATGTCCAGTCGAATATCCATATGAAGTTTTAAATGACTATAAACTAAACAAACAGTCGGGTGGCCAGAAAAATTTAATCTTAGGCCCGTATAAAACCAGAATAAAAAATGATGGGGTGGGGCAACTGCATCTAAACATCTGCCTTGATACATTAAATAGCCTAAGTCAAATAGCGATACTGTTGCTTAAAAAGCTTTATTGAAATAAAAATAGCTTAAAATTCGAATGATTAAAGCGGCTTAGAATAACAATTGCATACAGAGAAGACGTTTATTTCGAGAGAAAATCCAGCTAATTTAACTAAAAAATTGTGGTTGGATGCTGTTATGCGCAACAAGTTCATCTTATTAGGTCTTATACAGGCAGTCTGAGCCTTGTCTAAATACCTAGACTAATAATTATTTTTTATAGGATTGCTAACTATTGTTAATAAAAAGAAATAAAAATTAATACAAAGAAACAGCATAATATGCGACTTTTCATCTTAATTCATGCACTTTGAGAAAATTCAGGGTTTGCATATACAGGATTTACATTAAGTAACGCTATTTCAGCGGACTTAAATGAAGCCTTTAGCTTGAAAACATTCACCATAGACATGGTGTTGCTTTTATAAATCTCTCATTTGTTGAATATGATCATGATGATGATATTCATAAGTTTGAAAGAGATGATACAGGTTTTATTTTCTAAAGATTTTAGATTAAATCCGGAGATTACCGGATGCAGATCTAATGAGAGCTAGACCTATAGTCCACTCTACGTCTTTTAGAAGAATAAAAAATTCAAAATCATCTTGGGCCAAAAATTATGGATTTTACTTTTAATGCATTTTATACCCTGATTGCCGCAGTAATTGTTTTGTTACTCGGTCGATTCTTGGTCAATAAAATCGATTTTTTAAAGCGCTACAATATTCCTGAGCCGGTTGCAGGCGGTTTGGTCGCTGCGATCATTTCGTTACTGGTGCATTCAGTGTGGGGCTATAGCATTACCACCAGTGCACAGTTACAAACCAGCTTTATGCTGATTTTCTTTGCCTCGATCGGTTTGAGCGCCAACTTCTCCAAGTTGCGTGAAGGCGGGATTGGTCTGGTGATTTTCCTGTTGGCTGTTTCGACTTTCATTATTTTGCAAAATGCGGTCGGTATGAGTCTGGCGACATTACTCGGTATTGACCCATTGATTGGCCTGATTGCAGGCTCTATTACCCTAACCGGTGGTCATGGTACTGCAGGTGCATGGGGTGAAATTCTAGAAGTCGAACATGGGATTCAGGGTGCTTTGGCACTGGGTATGGCCAGTGCGACTTTCGGTCTGATTATCGGAGGTATTATTGGTGGGCCTTTGGCAAAATTGCTGATTAACCGCCATAATCTGGCCATTGCACGTACTGATCAGCAGATCGAAAACCGTGACAATACTCCGATGGATAGTACTTCAGATGAGTATGTACAATTCGAACATCCGCATCGTGTCCGACTGATCACTGCCGATAATGCCATTACGACCTTGGGTCTGTTTGCAGGCTGTCTGGCCTTTGCAGAGTTTATGACAGGTTTCAGTAAAGGTACTGCGTTTGAACTGCCAACATTTGTGTGGGCATTGGCCGGTGGTGTAATCCTGCGTAATGTACTGGAAGGTATGTTTAAAGTTCAGATCTTTGATCGTGCGATTGATGTTTTCGGTAATGCTTCATTGTCGTTATATCTGGCGATGGCATTGTTGTCATTGAAATTGTGGCAATTGGCTGATCTTGCAGGACCACTCATGGTGATTCTGGGTGCACAGACCATTACCATGGCTTTATATGCAGCTTTCGTGACTTTCCGCCTGATGGGTAAAAACTACGATGCTGCGGTACTTGCAGCAGGTCATTGTGGTTTTGGTATGGGAGCAACGCCAACCGCAGTAGCAAATATGCAGGCGATTACCAATATGTATGGTGCTTCACATAAGGCCTTCCTGATCGTCCCATTATGTGGTGCATTCTTTGTTGACTTAATCAATGCCACTGTTATTCAGATGATCCTGAAGTTCTTTGCATAATTGTAGGCCTGACAGCATGAGTCATAGGCTCATAAGGATATGACATGAATGATCAGTTAAATGAAACCTTGCTTGGCTGGATTAATGCCCTGAATGGTCCTTTATGGGACTTTCTGGTGGTGTTTCTGGTTGCCGTCGGTATCTTTTATACGGTAGCGACGGGTGCAGTACAAATTCGTTTGTTCTGGCACAGCATGAAAGTGATGAAAGGCAGCCGGAACAAGGTTAAAGATGCACATGGGATTACTCCATTCCAGGCCTTTGTAACCGGACTGGCCAGCCGGGTTGGCGTCGGTAATGTCGCGGGTGTTGCGATTGCCATTGCAATTGGCGGTCCCGGAGCCGTGTTCTGGATGTGGTTTACTGCCTTTTTAGGCATGAGTTCTGCATTTGTCGAATCTTCTCTGGCGCAGCTGTTTAAAGTGCGGGATAGCCAGAACCAGCAATTCCGTGGTGGGCCTGCGTACTATATTACTCAAGGCCTGAAGCAGAAATGGTTAGGGATTAGCTTTGCGATTGCACTCATCACCACTTATGGTTTCGTATTCAATGCGGTTCAGGCCAATGCGATTAGCGGGGCAACCTCTCATGCCTGGGGCTGGGATCAGGCGAACCTGATGCTGCCATTGGGTGGACTGGATATTGAAATTTCCTGGGTTGGCCTGTTTTTGGTGGTCATTACCGCAATGATCATTTTTGGCGGGATTAAACGGATTGCAAAAGTCGCTGAAAGTTTTGTGCCCTTTATGGCAGTGCTGTATCTGGCAGTTGCCTTGTATATTGCCGTAATCAACTACGATGTCTTGCCCTCTATTTTCCAGCTCATTTTCAGTAAAGCTTTCGAGTTTGAAGCGGCCGCAGGTGGTTTCTTCGGTGCAATGATCTCGATGGCCATGATGATGGGGATCAAGCGCGGTCTGTTCTCGAACGAAGCCGGTATGGGTTCTGCGCCGAATGCTGCAGCAGCCTCGGATGTGAAACATCCGGTCGATCAGGGGCTGGTACAAATGC
The DNA here is from genome assembly GCF_057839405.1 of Acinetobacter sp. KH_038. Classification (NCBI taxonomy): domain Bacteria; kingdom Pseudomonadati; phylum Pseudomonadota; class Gammaproteobacteria; order Moraxellales; family Moraxellaceae; genus Acinetobacter; species Acinetobacter sp. KH_038. The sequence continues at coordinate 768,815 of NZ_CM174489.1, forward strand.
TCGGGGTCTTTGTGGATACCTTTGTGGTGTGTTCATGTACCGCGATTATTATTCTGGTTTCTGGTCTGTATGAAAATGCAGGCTTTGAAGGCGTGACCCTGACACAAATGGCACTGGAAAGCCAGATTGGTGCCTGGGGGGATGACTTCCTGGCCCTGATCCTGTTCCTGTTTGCCTATTCTTCGATTATTGGTAACTATGCCTATGCCGAAGGAAACGTGCAGTTCATCAATAACAATCGCCGGGTGATGTTGATCTTCCGGATTTTTGTTTTGATCATGGTGTATTTCGGTTCTATCGCCAGTGTGCCACTGATCTGGAATATGGCAGATCTGTTTATGGGTATCATGGCCAGTATTAACCTGATCGCGATCCTGTTGCTGATGCCATTCCTGCTGATGTTGCTCAAAGACTATACCGGTCAGTTAAAGCGTGGTGTGAAAGAGCCTGAATTTAAGCTGGATAATCATCCTAAATTTAAAGATAAGGTCAAATCCGATATCTGGTAAGACTTGAACTGAAAAGCCCCGATTCTTCGGGGCTTTTTTATGGTCGGCATATTTTAAAAGAAATTTAAATAACTTTGATACAGCACAAAACCCAAAATCAGGCTGAACCAGACCGGTAATTTTGAACGCAGTAGCACAATCATCACTGCGACAAATAGCAGGTCAGAGACATGGTTAAAATAACGTTGTGACAGATCCAGCAGCAAATACAGTAAAAGGCCGACCACCGCTGCATTGATACCCATCACCGCCTGATGAATACGCTTTTGCCGCATGAGCCATGACCAGTAGGGCAAAGTGGCAAAAATCAGGAAAAATGAAGGTAGAAAAATCGCACAGGTCGCCAAAAGCGTATTTAGCCAGAAATAAGGTGTCCACGGCAGTAAAGTGCCGACATAACTGGCAAAACTGAATAAAGGCCCGGGCATGAGCTGGGCAAATGCATAGCCGAGATCAAAAGCTTGTGCATTGACCAGACCTGTCGCCACAAAATCCTGATGCAGGAGTGGCAGAATCACATGACCGCCACCAAAGACCAGCGAGCCGGTCTGGTAAAAATCATTCAGGAATTGCAGGCCTGAGCCATTCGATAATGTGCTGACCAGCGGCAACAATAAAAATGGCAAGATAAATGCCAGCAGCCAATACGGTGCTGCAGCCGGTCGCAAATAAGGCGAGTGGATTTCCGTAGTATCCGTTTCTTTGAGCTGCACCGGATTTAATCTGGAAAAATGCCCCATGAGCAGTCCACAGATTGCACCGAGCAGGATGACGAGAATCTGGTTATAACTTACCGAAACTACTGTCAGTAATACGACCGACAGCAGCAAAACTATATATTGCCAGGCGGTTTTGCAGAAGCTTTGCAGCATTTGCCAGAAGGCCCAGGCGATTACAGAAAATACAATGAGCTGGATGGTATGAAAGCTGTTTGAGTTTAGAATATGAAAATAACTTTGGCCAAGTAGGGCGACAACCGTCATCAATATGACCGAAGGCAGGGTAAAGCCCAGCCATGCAATCGCTGCCCCTGTATAGCCGCGTTGCAGATAACCGATTGACAAGCCCACCTGACTGCTGCTCGGACCCGGTAAAAGCTGCGCCAAAGCCACCAGTTGACTGTATTGGCTATCATTAAGCCATTGTAATTGGGTCACAAATTTGCGGTGAAAAAACACCAGATGTGCTGCTGGCCCGCCAAATGAAACGCAGCCCAGTTGCAGAAAAATCAGAAAAATCCGGCAGAGTGAAATTGATGGCATGGCGCGACTGGAAAAATGAAGACAAATTACCCGAACTGTATGACAATTTTACGAAATTCTACAGATTATTTATGCATGTGTTTATACACTATGCTGCTTTAGATCAATGAGGACATTCTCTGCATGCAGAAATATGTGTTGAGTATTGTGGCATTGGGCGTATTCGGCTTAACTGGTTGTCAAACCACCCCAATGACAGTCCAGTCGGCTACCAGCCATCTGCAACCTGCTGCACAAGGTGGAGACGCTCAGGCACGTCCGAATCAAATTGATTTTAAAAAGATCAAGCAAACTGAACACCGTCCAGTAATTGCCTTGGTGCTAGGCAGTGGCGGAGCGCGTGGCTATGCACATATCGGTGCACTGGAAGTGCTGGAGCAGGCAGGTATCCGGCCGGATTTTATCGTTGGAACCAGTGCAGGCAGTATTGTCGGATCAATCTATGCCAGTGGCAAACCGGCGGTTGAACTGCGCAATATTGCATTGAGCATGCGACCTACGGATGTCCGTGATATCAAACTGGCGCGAAAAGGCTTTTTTGATGGTAAAAAAGTTGAGGATTATGTCAATTTACAAGTGGATCAAACCCCGCTTGAGGCCATGAAGATTCCAATGTTTGTGGTAGCAACCGCACTCAAAGAAGGTAAAAAAGTCGTTTTTAACTATGGCAATACCGGACAGGCGGTACGTGCTTCAGTCTCGATCCCGAGTATGTTCATTCCAACCATAATTGAAGAAAAAGAATATGTCGATGGTGGACTGGTCAGCCCGGTCCCGGTCAATGTCGCACGTGAGCTGGGCGCAGATATTGTGATTGCGGTCGATATTCTGGCACAGCCGATTCATACTGAAACCAGCAATGTCTGGGGACTGTTTAACCAGAACATCAATATTATGCAGCAACACCTGGCACATGAAGAATTAAAGCATGCAGATGTGGTGATCCAACCGGACTTGCGTGAGAAAGGCCATATTTTTGATGTGCGTGGTAGGGAGTTGACCATGCAGGCCGGTATTGATGCAGCTCAGTTAAAGCTGATGGAAATTTCACAAGTTTATCAAAAATATGATTATGCCCAAGGTCATCGAATTCCACAATTTGTGGCTCAGGAATAGCAGAAACCTTTAATGCACTGTCGCTTGAAATTTTCTGCTCATATTTGATATTGGGGTAGGGATGCAGGGCTATTTCATCTAGATGCTCTAGTGAGATGGCAATCCCAAGACGAGCTAAGCGTTATAAAAGATTGAATTATTGTTTTTGCCTATAAAACGGCCGGAATTTTAATGGGTAATTATCTTGATAATAAATATAAGTAATTGAATGGTAAATAAATTATTTTAATTAACATGTGTTGTTTGTAATAGGTTGAAATTCAAATCTTGTTATTCCTATACTTAAGTTGATCAAATACTTAAATATCGTTCATGACAGAATGTGCTCTGAAAAAATCATGATATAGATGTAAGTACAATGAATGATATTAAAGTCGGACATCAGGTTCAGCTGGCACAATTTGAACATTATATTTTTACAGTCACAGCGATCCATCAGGATGGTTCTTTCACGGTTACCACTACACTGGATGGCCAGCAAGTGTTGAGCTATGAAAATGTGGCACAGGAAATGTTAAAACCGCTGCTGCCTTAAATCATCAATAATTTATAGGATATCTTGATTTTTACTGAAACCCGCTAAGATTAAAACAATCTAGCAGGCAAAAATCAGCGCTAGATAAATAAGTATTTATTTGTTTAGGACTTAGCTTATAACTTAGGGTTTTAAACTGTTAAATATATTTTTTTCTGTATGACTGCAACTTCTTTATCAATAATTATGATGCTGCATTTGCCGAATTGAACATTTTATTTATGTTAAAAACGCTATAATAATAAGCGATAACCTTGTCATTCAAAGAGTTCAAAGAAAACGATGGCCCCTTTAGATCAAATTGCAGCAGTGTCGGATGACCAGTCAGAGTTAACCATGTCAGTTCTCATGACGCCAGATATGGCAAATTTTTCAGGAAATGTTCATGGTGGGACTATTCTGAAACTATTGGATCAGGTGGCGTATGCATGTGCAAGTCGCTATTCGGGCAGTTATGTCGTGACCTTATCGGTGGACAAGGTGAACTTTAAAGAGCCGATTCATGTTGGTGAACTGGTGACCTTTCTGGCCAGTGTCAACCATGTAGGCCGTACCTCAATGGAAATCGGCATTCGTGTAGAAGCACAGAATATTCAGAAAAGAACGGTACGTCATACCAACAGCTGTTATTTCACTATGGTAGCCGTAGATGAAAATGGTAAGCCAAAACAGATTCCTGCTTTGAACCTGGACAATGACTGGAAACGTTGCCGTTTTGAAGCAGCAGAACAGCGTAAAGTCGCACGTTTGCAAGAAAATCATCATCCTTCATGCAGCATTTATAAAAAGACTGCACAGAATTAAGCGATGATTCAAAAAAGGCCTTCATGAGAAGGCCTTTTTTTTTGCACAAAAATTAAGTATTGAGCTTTTTAATGTTTTCACCTAATATAAAACGATACGTATCGTATCGTTTTTATGTAAAGAGGGCTTAAATCAAAGACATGAGTATTGAAGAAAAAAGCTCTCGACGACAGCAATGCATCTTGCAGGCGGTGGCTGAGGCACTGGCAGAATGTGAATATCATCAACTTACCATTGAAGATGTAGCGGCACGTGCTGGCGTTGGCAAGTCCACGATTTATCGCTGGTGGAAGCATAAATCGGAACTGGTTCTAGATACCTTCAAACAGCATACCGCGCCTGTATTTGAGCTGGATGCATCCAAAAGTCTGAAAAGCAATCTGGTACAACAGCTGGGCATTTTATCCCAAGCCCTGAATCATCCAGTGGGGCGGGCTTTGCTGGTGGTCATTGCCAATCACCGTGAACTTGCAGGTGAGTTCTTTCAGCAATATTTATTACCCCGCCGTCAACAGATGCATGTCCTGATTCAGAAAGCCATTCAGCGCGGAGAGATTCGTGCGGATTATCCTTTCGATCTGATGCTAGACAGTCTGTATGGGCCAATCCATTACCAGATTATCTTTTTTAACCGGATTCCGGATGAGCACTATATGCAGAATCTGGTCGAGTTGGCCCTGCATCCTGTGATGATTCAAGCCTAAGTTTGCTCAATTTTCCTAAAAGTTGGTTTTTATGTCCGTAGCCACCGAGCGTCTCTGGAATCGCTCATTTATTTTATGTTTATTTAATAATTTCTTCCTGTTCGTTTATTACTTTGCCTTACTGACCATCTTGCCGATTTATATTATGAATGAATTGGGCGGGTCAGTAAAAGAAGCCGGTCTGGCGTTGACCCTGTTTCTGGCCTCTTCGATTGCCATTCGGCCATTCTCCGGCATGATCATCGAAAAGTTTGGCAAGAAAGTTTCGATGCGCGGCGCAGGGGTCATTTTTGCCCTGTTTGCTTTTAGCTATCTGCTGGTAGATAGCATGTGGTCACTGTTGCTGGTACGATTTTTACATGGGATCTGGTTCAGTATCCTGACGACCGTTGCGGTGCCTGTGGCCAACGAATTTATTCCTGAGCATCGTAAAGGTGAGGGCATGGGTTATTTTGTCATGTCGACCAATTTGGGTGTGGTTTTTGGCCCATTACTGGCCCTGACCGTGATTCAGTTTACCAGCTTTCAGGTGTTATTTGGGATTCTGGCGGTGACTATTTCCCTCGGGCTTATTTTTTGCTGGATGCTGAAGATTACTGAACTGCCTAAACGCCAGATCGAAAGCACGGAAAAAGCAAAGCTCAGTCTGCGCGATATTCTGGAAGTTAAAGTGCTGGCAGTCAGTTTTGTGGCTTTACTCACCGCCTTTGCCTATTCAGGTATCATGAGCTTTATCACTGCATTTAGTGAGACCAAACAGCTTCTGGCCTATACCAGTGTGTTCTTTATCGTCTTTGCTGCTTCCATGTTATTGGTCAGACCTTGGGTCGGGAAAATCTATGATCTGAAAGGTCCAAGTGCAGTGATTTATCCTTCTTTCATTTTCTTTGCGATTGGTCTGGTCATTGTGAGCCTGATTTCCAATCAGTGGGTCTTGTGGTTAGCCGCAGTCTTTATCGGTATCGGTTATGGTTCACTGTTCCCTTGCTTGCAAACACTGGCGATTCAGTCGGTGGACAAGCAGCGTATGGGGCATGCAATTTCAACTTTCTTCACCCTGTTTGATATTGGTCTGGCGGCGGGATCTGTGCTTATGGGTCTATTAATTGCTGCTTGGGGTTTTGAAATGATGTATGTGTCCAGTGCAGCACTCGTTATATTGACCATATGGGTTTATTATCAATACGTCGCCAAGAAACGCAGCCGCCGCCCGGCAAATCTGGAGCTTTAAAAATGGAATTAAGACATTTACGCTATTTCGTGACGGTGGCACAGGAACTGAATTTTACCCGTGCTGCAGAAAAGTTGAATACGGTACAACCATCACTGAGCCAGCAAATCAAGGATCTGGAACGTGAAGTGGGCGTGCAGTTACTGGAACGCAATAATCGCAAGGTCGGGCTGACCGAAGCAGGGCAGGCATTTTTAGACGAAGCTTTGCTCAGTCTTGAACATGCAGAGCGTGCAATACAGGCGGCCAGACAGATTGCCAATGCACATCAGGACCAGCTCAATATCGGATTTGTACCGGTGGCGGAAATGAAAATATTTCCTTATATCATGCCCAATATCCGTGCGCATTTTCCTGAACTGAAAGCGCAGTTTCATAGTCTGACCGATGCCGAGCAATTTAGTGCTCTAAGACAGGGACAGATTGATATTGCTTTTACCCGTTATCCGGCCCAGTCAGGCGAATTTGATTCGATCCGGATTTTTGATGAGCCTTTGACCCTGATTGTGCCTAAAGATTCGCCGGTCGCGGCCTTGCAGCATGTCAGTATCAAAAGCTTTGAAAATCAGGATTTTGTCATTAGTGATGAGCTGGCTTCACCACAATTGCATAAGCTGATACAGGAATTCTTCAAACAGTCCAAGTTGAAAGTGAATGTGGTGCAGTATTCCACCAATATTCTGCTCAATGTCAATCTGGTCGGCATGGGCGTAGGCTGGAGTCTGGTGCCAGCCTATGTCATTCCACTGCTTGGCGATAACATTGTGGTGAAAAAGACCCTGGAACCGTTGCCGATGATAGGGCTGTATGCCAATTATCGCAAGGATCAAAAACATGTGGTAATTGATCTGATTTTAAAAGTATTAAAAGAAAAATTTTGTGTAGACCTTTTTTAAGCACTAAACCTTCGCTATTCCCCCACCAAACAAGGATGTGTGACAGAAATGATCTGTAGCACATCCTTTTAAATCAGCACAGAAAACCGCTTTATACTGACATTCTAAAAATAAAAACCGGTTGAAGCAGAATGATCAAGCTCTATAACAACCCTCAATCACGGGGGCTGACCCTGTTACCTTTGCTGCAAGAACTGCAGATCGAATGCCAGATCGAGCAGATAGAGGTGTCCTATGAACACATGCATCAGGCTGAGTATCTAAAGATTAACCCGATGGGCAAAGTTCCCTGTTTGGTCGATCAGGATGTGGTTATTTCCGAAATGGCAGCCATCATTGTGTATCTGGCAGATAAATATTCTGATAAAGGCTTGGCACCTGGCTGGAATGACCCGATGCGGGGTGCATATTTAAAATGGATCTTTTTCTGTCACGGCCCCTTGACCGAATATATTGACATAAAAAATTTGCAGGTCTCAGCAGAAAATATTGAAAAAAACCGCAACAGTTTAAGCTTTGGCAATGAAGCTGCAGTATTTGATTTTCTGAAACAGGGCATCAGTCAGGCCAAGCCCTATTTATTAGGTGAGAAGATTTCGGCAGCAGATGTGTATGTGGCTTATTGTCTGGTCTTTGCCATCTCTGCGCAGATTTTACCTAAATTTGACGAGTTTATTCCTTTTCTAAAGCAGATGGCCGCGCGTGATTCCTTAAAAGATATAGCCTGGTTTCAGGAATACAGTGTGTAATCCAGACTGATGCAGATTTTCATTTAGCATAAAAAAACCACGCCGAAGCGTGGTTAAAGTGACTCTATGTCTTATTTCAGATGCAGCTTTTTGAACAGTTGCTGGCTGGTGCTTTCCATTGATTGTGGAATTGCCAGTGCAGCCACAAAGCGGTCTGGACGTAGCACTACAACCGAGTCATTGGTTTGACCAAACCAAGAACGAATCTCCGTGCCGATATCACCAATGGTGATAACATCTTCAAACTGTTTACGCTGGGTATTTTGTAACTGTACCGCAGGAATCACCTGAATGAATTTTACGCCCAGTTTTTTCCACTGTTGCAATGTCTCAGGGCTCAGACCCCATTTTGGATCTACACCCCAGGCAATAATCGCAAAGTCATTACCAATCACTTCATCCAGTAAAACAGTTTCACCTGATGCAAGCTGTACTTGAGGCTGGATAAACATCTTGCCGACTGGAGAGTTTTTAGCGCCATTTGTCAAAAGTGCACCATCATGGTATTTCGGCATTGGCTTGAAACGCATTTCCAGCAAGTATTGTTTGATCGGCTTGATGTAGTTCAGCGCATAGGCAATACCATCACGGACAAAACCTTGCCATTTTTTCGGTGGTGCCAGAACATGGCCAGCCATCACTGAAAGATCAATCATTGCCTTGGCGTGGTCTTTACGTTCAATCTGGTAGGAATCCAGAAGCTCTGGGCCAGTTTTGCCTTGAACAACCAGTGCTACTTTCCATGCCAGGTTAAAGGCATCACGCATACCGCTGTTATAACCTTGACCTTGCCAAACCGGCATGATGTGAGCAGCATCACCTGCCAGTAAAATGCGGTCTATCCGGAATTTGTCCGCAATACGGGCATTATGGGTATAAACACGCTGACGAATGACTTCGATGCCATCTGTCGTTGGAAGTACTTTGGCAAGTAATTTGGCAATATTTTCCGGTTTGCTGAGTTCTTCCTGAGTTTCACCCGGCATAACCATAAATTCAAAGCGGCGAATTCCATGCGGCAATGCAGCTGATACATAAGGACGCACCGGATCACAGCAAAGATAAATATGCGGAGTTGCCAGTGGATCATTTTCGATATCGATAACGATCCATTGATTCGGCGCAGTTTCACCTTCAAACGGGATTCCTAGATTACGGCGTACATAAGAGTTACCGCCATCACAGGCAATCAGGTATTGAGCACGGACTGCTTCCGTATCGCCTTTTTTAGTTTGCAGGTTGAGCGTTACGCCTTCTGCATCCTGGCTAAAATGGGTAAGTTGGCGTGAAAACAGCACCTGAGTATTTTTATATTGTTTTAAGCCCTGAAGCAGCACATTATCGACTTGTGGCTGAATGAAGGCATTACGGCGCGAGAAGCCAAATTCACGGGTTAAAGGCTGAATATCTGCAAAACAGCGACCTTTAGGTGTCAAGAAGCGCATCGCATGATTTGGTGTCGTATGCGGTAAAACCTGATCGACTAAACCTAAAGACTGAATGGTACGCAAAGATTCATCATCGATGCCAATTGCACGTGGATAATCAATCAGACTATCCAACTGCTCGACAATCGTGACACCTACGCCTTGTTTGCTTAGATAGTTGGCAATGGTTAAGCCTACAGGGCCTGCGCCTAGTATTGCTACATCAGTGGTGTAATTAGTATTGCTCATAGCGAATGTCCATTCAATCGACTTGCATTTGAGACTATTAAGACGCAATGACGCGACAGAAACAAGTTAGGCGATAGTAGCTTGGGTATATAGGGGATATTGTAATAAAATACATGTTAAATAATTAAATATTTGAATTTTAATATTTAATTAATAAAAATTTGATAGCCAGTATTAATTCTATGATCAGTTTTGACTATGGTGGTACGCAGGTTTTTCGCAATAAAAATGCTGAACCAGCACAAAGCATGATTCAGCATCGAGGTATATCGGACAGTACAGGGCTTAGCCTACTGGAGAAATACTGCCCTGATATTTGCTCTCATCATTTAACGAGTCGTTAAATTACTTAGCGTGCAGCAGGTTGTGCTGGTGCGGTGTTTTCTTCTGCAGCGGCTTCAGATGCTGCAGGCTGATCAGCAGTTGCACCTGCGGCCGGATTATTCGCCTCAGGTAATTCCTGCGTACTCACAACCACTTTTTCTTCTTCAGTGGTCGTTGTCGTAGCAGCAAAACTGGTTGCTGCAGCAGCAGTTAAAGTCGTAGCAAGTAAAATTTGTGCATATTTCATTGTTGGCATCCTTTTATTCATTTCAAGTAATCTGCCGAGCTGACCATCACATCAATTCGACAGATGCCCATCCTAAGCACTGAAATTTTACTGAGCAAATCAATTAACAAAAGCGACACCGAATGAATAACTGAGTAGATACAAAACTGGGAAAGTTGTTTTATTACTGTTAATTATGCGCAGTTTTATTTAATAAAAATGTGTATAAATATTTCAAAAAGTGGTTTTGGAATAGAAAATTAACACAGGAACTTGAGGGTGTGTAGCACTCTAGCGCTTTGTGGTCCTGCTATTTTAAGGGCTGATTGAAGGAGAGGAATCGTTTTAAACCGGCCCTGTGCTTTATAATAAAAAGCTTATCTCTGTCTATTCAGTCTTTTGAGAACCGATTTTGAAAATTCTGTCAGCACCACAACCGATTCCTGTACATATTATTTCCGGATTTTTGGGGGCGGGTAAAACCACACTACTTAAACATTTATTAGCGCAGAAGCCTGAACAGGAAATCTGGGCTGTACTGATGAATGAATTTGGCCAGATCGGGGTGGATCAGCAGTTATTGCCACAAGATCAGGGCTATGCAGTCAAAGAACTGCTAGGCGGTTGCCTGTGTTGTAGTAGCCAGTTGCCGATGCAGATTGCTTTGTCACGCCTATTGTCAGAGGTGAAACCGGATCGGCTGTTTATCGAGCCCACCGGATTGGGGCATCCCGGGCAACTCCTGGAACAGTTGACCGAACCGCATTGGCATAGCCATTTAAACATGCAGGCCTTGGTCACGGTGGTCGATGGTTCACGTTTGCATGACCGGGACTGGACTCAGCAAAACCTGTATGCAGACCAGCTTAAGGCTGCGCATATTATGGTGATTTCCCATAATGATTTGATGACGGCCGCAGACCAGGCTGCGCTCACGCAACTCCAGGCTGAATATCAAGCCTATGCTCAAAAATGGCTATTGGCCGAACACGGCCAGCTTGAGATTGAACAGATTAAACAGGACTATCAAGGATCTGCTCGTCAGATCCAGCCTTTATTAAAGCAGCAACAGAGCATGCTGTCAGCGGACATTCCTGTAGTGATTCAACAGCTGCCTTATCATTATGTCGAAAGTGCGCAGGGTTATCAGGTCGCAGGCTGGAAATTGCCAAAACGCTGGCAGTTTAATTTTTATGATCTGCTGGATTTACTCTGTGAGCAAAAAGACTGGCTGAGAATCAAGGGGATTTTTCACACAGATCAGGGCTGGAAAAGTTTTAATTTCAATCCGGAACAGTTTAATTATCAGTCGGTAGAAGAGGGGATCGATAACCGGGTCGAAGTGATTTATCAACAGTCACGCGATTGGCTGGCGTTTGAAACTGCCTTGATGCAGTGTCGTATGGATCCGGAAAAATAAGGCTCCACTGCTCAACTGCTGAATCAGTTGTTGAGCTAAATCTGTTCAGCAAAATACTGCCAAATCTTATATGCTAGGCGCCAAATTTGAGGATTGTATTATGGCGTTAAAAGCGACGATTTATAAGGTTGATTTGAATATTGCAGATATGGATACGCATCGTTATGCAGACTATCAGCTGACCATGGCGCTGCATCCTTCTGAAACCATTGAACGCCTGATGGTACGTATTCTGGCTTATGCACGCTTTGCCGATGAAGCACTGGAATTTACCAAGGATCTGTTTGAAACCGATGAACCGGCACTTTGGGAAAAGGATCTGACCGGTCAACTGGTCAAATGGATTGAAGTCGGCAGCCCGGATGAAGATAAAGTCAAAAAGGCCAGTGCGCGTTGCAAGCAGGTCGCAGTTGTCACCTATGGTTCTGCAGTAGATGAATGGTATAAACGCAGCAGCAAATTAAAAACTTTAAAAAATGTGGAAGTGTGGAAATTATCGACCGCAACCACCGATGCATTGCCACAGTTATGTGCACGTACCATGCAGTTACAACTCAATGTCATGGATGGTGAATGGACCTTGATTGGCGATCAGGGACAGGTGCTGGTCGCCTGGGAACAGTTACAATAAGAGTCCATAAGGATGCACGTCTGGGCTTGTATCCTGCTGCTTGAATTGCGTATATCTAAAGGATAAAAATACGCAGGGCGGTATAATGGAGCATGAACTTTATGATTTACTGCTGGCTGTTGCGATTGGCGCGATTATTGGTGCAGAGCGTGAATATCACAGTAAATCTGCCGGACTGCGAACTATGATCATGGTCAGTCTGAGTTCCTGCCTGTTTACCATCATTTCCCTGAAAATAGGTGTGGAAAATCCTGACCGTCTGGCAGCCAATGTCCTGACGGGACTGGGTTTCTTAGGTGCAGGGGTGATTCTGAAAGATGATAACCGTATTTCCGGCATTACCACTGCCACCACCATCTGGATGACCGCCGCACTGGGCATGGCCGCCGGGGCAGGTTATGAAATCCTGAGTATCTGGGCCACTTTTATTGTGATGCTGGTACTGGTTTTACTGATGTATGTACAGCAGTGGATCGAGTCACTGAATCAGGAACGCAGTTATGAAATAGTCTGTCCTTTCGAGAAGCATGAACTGGATCATTATCAATCACTATTCAAACAATATAAGCTGAAAGTCATGCATTCTTCACAGCAAAAGGTCGAGCAGCGTATTAGCGGAAGGTGGGTCTTGATGGGATCGGCCAGGAATCATCAGCAATTAACCCAGCATTTACTCAATGATAATAATATTCAGGAACTCAGCTTTTAACCCATCAATGGCCAAGAGCTAAAAAAAATGATCAATCCGGTTTATACTGGGTTTTGAATTTATACCCGGCTTAGGTAAATTACCATGATCAACGAACTTGAAATTATTGATTTAAAAGTAGGTGAAGGCAAAGAAGCGGTAAAAGGCGCGCTGATTACCACCCATTATACCGGCTGGCTGGAAGATGGAACCAAGTTTGATTCATCTGTGGATCGCGGCAACTATTTTGAGACCGTGATTGGAACAGGCCGTGTCATCAAAGGTTGGGATCAGGGTATTCTGGGGATGAAAGTTGGCGGCAAGCGTAAACTGCTGGTGCCTGCACATTTAGCTTATGGCGAGCGTAAAATGGGCAAAGTAATTCCAGCCAATTCAAACCTGATTTTTGAAATTGAATTATTTGATGTAAAAACACGTGATTAATTTGCTGAAATAATGCGCATTAACTGTTGTAAATGAATCCGAATCAGAAGAAGTTTCAGTACCAGAAGCTTCTTTTGACAATATACAAAAAAAAGTTTGAACTCCCTGATATTCCAAGTAGATTATAAGAAGAATAAAGCTCTTTTTTCAGGGAAATACAGTCTTTGCAGAACGTGATAAGGAATGTCTATTTTGTAGTATTTGTCTGGAGCATGAGCTGGGTTTTCTTGATGACCCATTCCGTTTTTGCCCAGGTCCCTGCCACTTCCTCCGCTGTGCAGCAGCAGTTCCGCGATTATATCTCTGAAGTTCATTTTACCGAAGAGAGCAGCAGCCCCCTGCAGGGGAAATGGTTGTTTTATCCGCGCCAGTTTATTGTCCAGCCCAGTCCGGTACTGTTATCCAAAACAGTGGAACTGCCTGCTTCCTTTAAAATCTTGACCGGTTCCAATATCGGGTATGGCACTTTCATTGGCCATTATAAAATTCCCAAAGAATTTATCGGACGCCGGATTGCCATTCGGATTCCTGCCCAGTATGGTGCTTATCGGGTCTATGTAAATGGAAACTTTATTATTCGACTGGGGCAAATCAGCAAGACCTCTGGACAACAGCTGACTGAAAAAGCGCCTCGGATTGGCTATTTTGTGGCAGACAGTGAATACATGACTTTGAGTATTCAGGCCTCAAATTATACCCATTTGCATGGTGGGTTAGAACGGCCAATCGAGATTGGGCTTGGAGGTACAATCAATCGTCAATTCCAGCTGTTAATGATGAGTATTGCCATGACCTGTGGTGCAGTGCTCGGGGTTGGAATTTTCAATATCCTGTTTTCGGTATTTCGTGGATCGAAAGAGCGTAATAGCGAAAGTATTTTTGTTTTTGGCTGGTTTATCATTTTTCTGGCATTGCATAATATGTTTTCGGCACCTTATGCCTATTCGATATTTATCAATATCGACTGGCTCTGGGGAACGCGTTTAGAGTATCTGTTTGCATTTCTGGCCATACTGTTTTTCCTCACTTATATGCATCTGTTTAATCGGCGCTATTTAAACCCGCTGATTTATTATGTTGCTGTTGGCTTGCTGATCATTAATGTCGGGGTGACGCTATTTTCTCCTCCAGAATCATTTGAACGTCTGGCCTTATATAGTGCGATTTATGCGCTGGTCATCATTGGCAATTTTATGTATGGGTTCTATCAGACCCTGCAGCACAAGGAATCTTATTCAGCGCTGAATCTGTTTGCCATTATTTTCTTGTGTGCGACATTTCTAAATGACTATTTATTGCTGATTAATGTGATTAAAACCACGCATCTCTCTTTTATTTCAACCAGTTTATATGCCTTGCTGATTATGGTTCAGCAGTCCAAGAACTATGCACATCAAACCTATCAGACTGAACAGCTGAATCTGAGCCTGATCGAGCTGAACAGCTCGCTGGATCAAAAAGTCAAAGACCGTACCCGGCAACTGCATGAACTGAATGCCAAACTTGAACATCAGATGAAGATTGATGCGCTCACCGGTGCTTTTAACCGGCATGCTTTAAATATTGAAATCCAGCAGCGGTTTTCAAAGAGCCGACAACATTCCTATAGCACCCTGGTTTTTGCGATGCTGGATGTCGATTATTTTAAAAATTATAATGACCATTATGGCCATTTGAAGGGTGATGAGATTCTTCAAAATCTGGTCAAGGTCATTCAAGCCAGCTTGCCTGAATCAGGTTATCTGGCACGTTATGGAGGGGAGGAGTTTGCAATTCTGCTCACCGATATGCCCGTTCGGGCCGCCGTGCAGTATCTGGAAACTCTCGTCAAGCAGATTCGGGAACAGCACTTTGAACATCTGAACCGGCCGGATGACACACCCTGGATTACGGTCAGTATTGGTGCAGCCTGGGTAGAACAGAAACAGCGCTATGCAGATATACATGAATTGATGAAAGCTGCAGATGTACAGCTTTATGCCGCCAAACAGGCAGGGCGAGATCAGTTTAAAATCGAGAAAGAGAGCGATCAAAAAACGTATTTATAAAGATAAAGCGCGCTGTCTTCAGAGTCTACAGATTGTGGATAGAAACCACAGCGCTGATAATAGCTTAAGGCGGTTTGGGTCGACCGTATATGAATCTGATGAATTTTTTTCTTTAACAAGGAGATATAGATTTGATCAAATAACTGTGTACCAAAGCCGAGCCTCTGGCAACTTGCCCTCACATAATGCATCAGGATTTCTCCCGTATCACTGACCAGTAAAAAACCGACCACCTTGTCGTGCAGGATATAAACCCAACAATCATTGTAGAGCATATCCACAATCAGGCTGGCATGATTAAAATGTTCTAGCCAGGTTTGAATCTTGCTGGCTTCACGTTGATGATCCAGTACACAAGACTGAATGCTGTCATGAATGACCTGAATAATTTGAGGTATATCTTCAACCTTCCCTTCACGAATCATAATGTTATTCATTTTCTCGAATATTTACCGCGAGGTTGTATTGGATGAAAAACCAAGGGGTAAAAAACAGGTCAATATTGTAGTTTTTTGAGAACATTTGCTGCTATCTACCGGGATGAAGAGCGGTTGTGTTACTGATTTGTTCTGTTTATTTATCTAAATCGTTTAAGTTCAGGATTGAAGTGAAGATAAAGGCTTCGGGTATTTTATTGTTGGCTAGGTGTCGCTAGATGACGTGCCAGACAGGTCATGCAAATAATTTCCTGAACAATAAAATAAGCCTTCGGTTTGCACTGTATAAAAAATAGTCGTATTCTAAATCAGAAGACGATATTTCCATCGCTATCTAAATCACTATTGAGCCTTGCACGATAAAAATAAAATCAGCCACACGAGATGACCAATCATGTTTAAATTACTGCTCTTGTTGTGTATTTTTTTGATCTTGAATGCCGTCTGGATCGTGGGCAGAAAAATTTATAAAACCCAGCGTTATCTGGCTCGCCAGCATCCGGTAAAACCTGTACAGGTGTCCAGTATTACAGCGCAGGATTCAAGCCAGCAAGCCGAGCAGGTGCATGTGGTAGATGCCTATGAACTGGAACTGTTTGATGATGTGGCTCAGTTATTCTTTCAGCGACAGGTGCTTGTCCAGAATCGGGCACAGGCCGAACAGTTACAGCAGGACGTATTACAAAAAATGCCGCTGCAGAGCAGCACCCAGATTCGCCAGATGGATTTAGGCGAGTGGTCAATTTTCTGGAATTTTTATGATCAATCACTGGAATATTATGTTGGCCGCTATGGCGTATTTTATGCTCATGTTGACCGTTTTGGAGTAGAGCATCGTCAGGAAATCCGTACAGATGTTTTACAGTCAGATTGTGCTTAGAAATTTGCTTCCCGCTCATACTGTTCTGTTGAATAGCCAGGCCGCATACTTAAGCCGGTGTAGTTCGGAAAAAGTATTCAAAGCTTCATCCCAGATTTTTCTGCTTCCTGACGGAAATATCCCGTATGACCAATGGCTTTCAAGCCATAATCTTGAGCGTTGATATCTATATAATACAATTTTGCCTGACAAGAATGTTGCATAAAAGTATATCTAGAATCTGCTTCTGTCCGAAACTGTATATTTTCTATCTGTATTTTTTCCTGAACGATGAGCATGTTCTTTGCTGGATTAGATGAGATCTGGTTTTTTTTTATGAGCTATATGAGGTTTAATTGAAGATTGGGTCAGATGTCAAAACTCGGCAGCCGCATAGGCAAAGCACAGTTTAAAAATAGCTAAACACTGCGGTGGTAGCATCAGAGCTGAAAAGGGCAGAACGATATGATTATTAATTTTCAGCAAGCACAGCGGCAGAAGTTTATAACGCTGGCCATGAAGATCGAAGCTCAGCCTCAACTATATTTGCAGTTTGATTCGGTTTCGGACTTTTATAAAGCGGACTGGTGGCAGGATGTTCCTCATGGAGTTGAATGTTATGTCTCTGGTCTGGATGATGGCGCCGATGCATTTTATGCAGTGATAGCCTATGGCGAAGTGCAGCTACAGATCAGTTGTGGCGATCGGCAGGCATCTGCCAGACTACATTTCAACACTGAGCAGGGAATCAACATTGACCAGATTGACGCTACTTCCCGATAAAAGAATAATGACATGCACCCTACAGTTGATATAAATTGTAGAATCATCTCTGTGTTTGGCTTTTATTTGTAGCAGCTGGAATGACCCAAGCCAATCAGGCAATAAAAATAAGGAAAAAATAGCATGGCACATCAGTTTACCGTGAAAGCAATTATCAATGGCGTGTCTATTGATGAGTTTAAGCGCTTGGCCAATGATATCCGTTTGCACGAGGCAGTCTGTCATCGAATTCCTGCCCAAAATCTAGAAATTCTGGTTTCAGAAAAGCAGGGACATATGTATACCCTGAAACGTGCTTATAATCTGGACGTCAATATTCCAGATATGGCAAAAAAATTACTCAAAGATGCATTCCGTTTGCAACGTACCGATGTTAGCGATCTGGATGCAATGACCTCAACCGTGCAACTCGGTGCGAACTTGCCAATCGAGGCGATCTGTCAGCGTGCAGTCACCGGAGATGAAGCGCAGATTCAGTTTCAGCTTCACTGGACGGTTAAAGTCAAAGTGCCTTTGCTCGGCGGTATGCTGGAAAAGCATGCAGAAGGCGAGATTCGTAAATTTAGTGAAATTGAACTGGGCATTGTTGAAGATGAATTACGCAAGAATCTTAGCGCTTAAATCCATAAAGCAGTCCTGTCAACCCGCGTTTTAAGTGGGCTGTATTGTATCTAGACGGCGGTGATCCATTGGGCCATATATCATCTTCAAATTGCTGCTGTGATTTTAGAAAGGCAACTCAGCTACTAATGAAATTTGCCGTGACATTAATACTGATGGCCAGAATCGTGGTATTAAAGCCATATGCCAGCAGTAAATGCAGGGTATTTAAAACCCGCATGGATTGGCCGCAAATCGAGACATCTGCAGTTTGGGCTGACGTGCCAATAATATAGCTAAAGTATAGAAAGTCCGGATAAGTTGGTCTTGGAGTCGCGGGAAAATCCAGTCCTCCGTGTTGCTGTTTGTCGAGTGCCAAATAAAAGTCATGGGCATAATGAATGGCAAATATCGTATGCATCAAGAACCAGGCCGAAATAATGGTCAGCACTGACAAAATTAAATGCCCGGTCCGGATGCTGGCGTCTTGGGGTAAATGATTAATTTCAATGATTATTGCAATAAAACACATGATTAAGGCAAAAATCACCAGCAACAGAATGATCCATTTGCTGGCATCTTGCTGCATGGCACGTTGCAATATATGAGCATGATCAATCGGCCAGAGTTTTTTGATGGTAAAGCCTAAATACGCATAAATGGCGATATTCCAGCTGATTAACAGGCAGCTGGACCAGCTCAACGGGCTGGTGGTCTGTAAAATCAGATAAAACAGTAGTATGGCAGGAAAAATAATAAAGAAATACAGACGGGATTGAAGCGCCGTCTTGATAGACTGAAGAAGCTGCATCATGTCATTTATAGTTATTCTGCTGACGTCTCAAGATCCTAGCACAGAACGATTTGGAATAAACCATCTTGTGCCGGCTTAAATAGTAAGCTTAATCACGCTCTTTATGAAATATCCTGCCAAGTTGGTGAGTTGATCCACGCCCGGCAATTTTCCTGCAGGCATTCTGCAACAGGAAATCCCGCCTAAATGAAATTTTTCTAGAATGGTTTTCAGGTTAATGAAGCAGGGTGCTGGATCGCAGTGCCATAAGCAAACACTTCGACCATACCGCCTTGCATACCGAGTTCCGTGGTACTGAGCCGAATGCCCATAATCTGGGTGGCTCCGATTTTTTCGGCTTCGAGTTTTAAGCGTACTATCGCTTCACGTCGTGCCCGTTCGACCACACTTTCATAGCTGGTTAAACGTCCGCCGAGCATATTCTGCACATTGGCAAGCGCATATTTAAAATAATCATGGGAAATCACTACATTGCTGCTAATCATCTGTCCGGAATATTCGGACACCATAAAGCGGCTACTGTTGACCCGAATATAAGCCAGACGTTGTTCCTGTTCATTTAAATAAAGCAGGTGCTTGCGTTCATTATAACGGCCAAAGCCAAAACCGACGCTAAACAGAATAGCAAAAATGATGATCTGAAGAATTAAACCATCCATGATCTAATCTGCCTGCGGAAAAGGGTCGGGTAATTTTGGCGTGACTGGATCAACAATGACTGCCGTGCCATAGACAAACAGTTCAGATGCACCCTGGGCAATATTGGATGTCGAGAAACGGATACCGACAATGGCATTGGCCCCCATGCTGTGGGCTTTTTCAATCATCCGGTTCATGGCTTCCTGACGGGATTCTTCCAGCAGTTCGGTATAGGCGGTGAGTTCACCCCCGACAATATTTTTCAGACCAGCGAGTAAGTCACGCCCGACATGCTTGCTGCGTACCGTACTGCCATACACCACATCAATTTGCTGGCGAATAGTGTGTCCCGGTACAGATTCCAGATTGCTAAGTAACATGCGTATGTTTTCTAAATAGATTGCTGGTCTATGACAATAGGAAAACTGCCTTGAAAATGCAATAAAAAAAGCCCACCGAAGTGAGCTTTTCTTTTTCTATTTCAAATCTATTTTGCCTGCTGTTCTGCTGCGCGGCGCTGTTCAGTCACAGACGGCGGATTCGGCAGGGTATCTGTGGTATTGACTTTCAAGCCGCCACCCAGCGTCTTGTAGACTTCAACCTGATTGTTCAGATTGGCCTGTTCCAGCAAAAGCAAGCCCTGTTCTGCGGCATAAGAGGCACGCTGTGCATCCAGTACGGTCAGATAGCTATCAATCCCGGCGCGGAAACGTGCCTGCGACAGGCGATAGGTGGTATTGGTGGCTTCTACCAGACGGCGCTGTGCCGCTAGACGATCACCAATATTCTGACGTACCGCCAAAGCATCATTCACTTCACGGAAAGCCGTTTGAATCGACTTTTCGTAATCTGATAAGGCAATTTGCTGATCGGTTTCAGAAATGCGGATATTGGCCTGACGGGTACCCCAGTCAAAAATCGGGATGTCCAGACTTGGGCCAAAAGACCAGGCAAAACTGCCCGACTTAAACAGATCGCCTAAATCAGTTGAGGCATAACCTGCCGAACCGGTCAGGCTGATGGTCGGGAACAGACGCGCACGTGCTGCGGCAATATTGGCACCCGCCGCAGACAGACGATACTCTGCTGCACGGACATCTGGACGGTTAATCAGCAGGTCACTTGGCAAGCCCGAACCCAGTGCGGTATTGGCAGTGATACGGGTAATGCGTTGTGCCGGTAACAAATTCGCCGGTACCTGCTGGCCAACCAGCAGGTTTAACAGGTTTTGTGCCTGTGCTACCTGAGTGCGGTAATTCGCCACATCATTACGCGCGGTTTCAACCGAGATCTGTGCCTGACGTACTGGCAGTTCACTGTCGATACCGACATCAAAACGTTTTTTGTTCAGATTGAAAGATTCAAGCTGCGCTTTCAGGGTCTGCTCTGCCAGATTCAGGTTGGCATTGGCAAAGGAATAGCTGAGCCAGGCCTGAGACACCTGACCAATCAAGGCAATTTGTGTTGCATCCCGGGCACTCTGGGTCGCCAGGAAGTTATCCAGCGCATTGTCACGCAAGCTACGGACACGTCCCCAGAAATCCAGTTCATACGCAGTTACGCCCAGACCTACATTATAAGTAGTTACGGCACCGCGGCTTTGAGGATTATTACTGCCAATATCCTGACGTAAAACACTACCGCTAGCACCAATCGTCGGTAACTGGTTATTTTCAGTAATCTGATATTGTTGCTGAGCTCGCTGAATATTGAGAGCAGCAGTGCGCAAATCACGGTTATTGTTTAGTGCCAGATCCAGCACCTGTAACAGGCGCTGATCGGCAAAAAAGTTTTTATAACCCTGTTCTGCTACAGAAGTACCAGACGCATTGGTATAGCTGCTCGGGATATTTGCCTGTGCAACCGGCTCTGGACTACGCATGCTTTGACAGGCAGTCAAAGCAAGCGCAAGGGCAGATACCGCAATGCTACGACCTGTAATAGACCATACATTTTGCATTACGACTTATACTCCTGATTTTGTTGTTTTGGTTTGTATTTAAAGATACTTCGAATCCAGACATAGAATACCGGAATAAAGAAGATACCTAACAAGGTCGAGCTGATTACACCACCGAGTACACCATAACCGACCGAGTGCTGGCTACCTGCACCTGCGCCTGAAGCCAGGGCAAGCGGTAATACACCAAAACCAAAGGCCAATGTGGTCATGATAATTGGACGTAAACGCATTTTTGCCGCATGCAAGGTCGCATCGAATAAATCTTCACCCTGTTCCTGCAGCTCTTTCGCAAACTCGACAATCAAGATCGCGTTTTTCGCTGACAGACCAATGACGGCAATAATCGCCACCTGGAAGTAAATGTTATTCGACAGGTTCGGATTTTGCAGCAGCACCATTCCACCATAGGTGAGTAATAATGCACCGACAATACCCAATGGTACGACCAGCAGCACCGAGAATGGAATCGACCAGCTTTCATACAGGGCTGCCAGACACAGGAACACAATCAGGAGTGACAGGGCATACAGGAACGGAGCCTGTGCACCAGATTCACGTTCTTCTAAAGACAGACCTGTCCATTCGAAGTCAAAGCCTGTCAAGCCCATTTCTGGTAACTTGGCTGCAATTTCTTCCATGGCCACCATTGCATCACCAGAGCTGATGCCCGGAGCAGGTGTACCCTGAATGTTCATCGACGATACGCCATTATAACGTTCCAGACGTGGTGAACCATAGGTCCATTCGCCTGTTGCAAATGCCGAGAATGGTACCATTTCACCGCGATTATTACGCACATACCATTGGTCCAGATCTGCCGGCATCATCCGCGAGTCAGCTTCACCCTGAACATAGACTTTCTTGACACGACCACGATCAATGAAGTCATTGATATATGAACCGCCCCAGGCAATACCCATGGTGCTGTTAATTTCGGCAACGCTAACACCCAGTGCACCTGCTTGCGCATGATCCACAATCACACGGTACTGAGGAGTATCTTCCTGACCGTTTGGACGTACACCTGCCAGACGCGAATCTTGTGCTGCCATGCCCAGGATTGCATTACGTGCTGCCAGAAGCTGGTCATGACTTTGACCACTTGCAGCCTTGAGCTGTAAGTTGAAGCCAGCCGACACACCCAGTTCAGGCATAGCAGGAAGCTGCAATGGCATGATATAAGAGGCATCTTTGACGATCATGTTCAGCGCCATACCACGTTGAATAATGGCACCGACCTGAGATTCCGGACTGTTACGTTCAGACCAGTCTTTCAGTTTAATGAAGGCCAGACCTGCGTTTTGTCCCACACCGGTAAAGGAGAAACCTGCCACACTAAACACCGACTCGACATGATCTTTCTCGTTTTCCAAGAAATAGTTGGTCATGGTGTTGACCACTTTGTCGGTACGTTCCAGGGTAGCATTTGGCGGTAGCTGAACCAGCGCCATAACCACACCCTGATCTTCATCCGGCAGGAATGAAGACGGCAGTTTCTGGAACAGCAGCACGATAACACCCAGCACTACTGCATAGACAATACCTGAGAAAATCTTGCTGTGGGTCATGCGATTTACGCCGCCCTGATATTTCACCGCCACATTGTCAAAGCTGCGGTTAAACCAGCGGAAGAAGCGGGCAAAGATACCGTTACTTTGCGGCTTGTTCGGATCATGCTGTTTCAGCAAGGTCGCACACAGGGCAGGGGTAAAGGTTAATGCCACTATCAGCGACAAGACCATTGCTGTAACCAGCGTAATCGAGAACTGACGATAAATAACCCCGGTGGTTCCACCGAAGAATGCCATAGGAACGAATACTGCTGACAGCACCGAGGTAATACCAATCAGTGCGCCAGAAATCTGTTTCATCGACTTTTCAGTCGCAGAAACCGGATCCAGATGCTCTTCCACCATGACCCGTTCTACGTTCTCGACCACAACAATGGCATCATCGACCAGAAGACCGATCGCCAGCACCATGGCAAACATGGTCAGGGTATTAATCGAGAAGCCGAAGACGTTAATCACGGCAAAGGTACCCAAGACCACGACTGGAACGGCCATGGTCGGAATGATCGTGGCACGCCAGTTCTGCAAGAACAGGAACATGACCAGGAACACCAGAATAATCGCTTCGATCAGCGTTTTGACCACGCTCTTGATCGACAGTTCAATAAATGGTGTGGTGTCAAAAGCCACCTGATCGACCATGCCTTGCGGATAGTTGGGACGTAATTCTTTTAAGCGTTCTTCAACAGCCTGTGCTGTATCGA
Organism: Acinetobacter sp. KH_038; assembly: GCF_057839405.1. Lineage (NCBI taxonomy): Bacteria > Pseudomonadati > Pseudomonadota > Gammaproteobacteria > Moraxellales > Moraxellaceae > Acinetobacter > Acinetobacter sp. KH_038. The sequence goes on from NZ_CM174489.1 coordinate 792,448, forward strand.
GCGCATTCGCGCCAGTCGCGAGTTTAATTGCGACACCACCAGCAGGCTTGCCGTTGAACTTGGAATCAAACTGATAATTATCTGCACCGAGTTCAACCCGTGCTACATCTCCGAGGCGAACTTGTGCACCTGAAGTGGTATTCTTCAGGAAGATATTACTGAACTGTTCCGGAGTCTGCAGCAGGCTTTGCGCAGTTACAGTTGCATTCAGCACTTGTCCTGCAACAGCAGGCGCACCACCGAGCTGACCCACCGCGACCTGAGCATTCTGGGTACGGATTGCGGTTGCAATATCGCTTGGCGTAACTTGCAGACTTGCCATTTTGGCTGGATCCAGCCAGATCCGCATGGCATAAGAACCACCAAAGACCTGAACTTCACCAACCCCGGCCACACGGCTTAAAGGTTCGGAAATGTTCGAGTTTACATAGTCTTTGATGTCATCGGCGGTCAGGCTGCCATCAGGCGAATAGAATGCCAGTACCTGCAGGAAGCTGGCGCCTGATTTGGTAACCCGTACACCCTGACGCTGTACATCTTCAGGAAGTAGTGCAGTCGCAGACTGTAATTTGTTTTGAACCTGAACCTGTGCGATATCTGGATCAACACCCTGTTCAAAGTTCAAGGAAATAGAAGATGAGCCGTTACCCGCACTGTTAGACGAGATATAACGTAAACCATCCATACCGTTCATCTGCTGCTCGATGATCTGGGTCACTGTGTTTTCAACAGTTTCAGCAGATGCACCTGGATAAGTCGCAGAAATGGTGACGGTCGGTGGAGCAATCGTTGGATATTGTGCAATCGGCATTTTGCTGATGGTTAAAATACCGGCCAGCATAATGACCAAGGCAATCACCCACGCGAAAATCGGGCGATGAATAAAGAATTGAGCCATGAACCATTACTCCTTATGCATTTGCAGCAGGTTTTTGTTCAGGTTGTTCTTTCTTTGCATCATCTGCCTTTTTCTCGCTTGCTGTAGGCTGTTGCGGTGCAGCACCCTGTGGGGCAGCAGCTTGAGGTTGATAAGGTTTAGCCACCACCTGCTGTTCAGGTTTGACTTTTGCAATACCATCCACAATCACTTTATCGCCTGGGTTCAGACCTTCAGTCACAATCCAGTTGCTGCCTTGAGAGCCAACCGTAGTGACTGGACGTGGTGCCACTTTACCATCCGCACCGACCAGCATTGCCATGGCCTGACCTGTAGGGGTACGGGTCAAAGCGACTTGCGGAATCAGGAAGGCATTCGGAACTTCACCCTGTACGATTTGCGCAGTGGCAAACATACCTGGCAGGAGTAAATGGTTTTTGTTCGGGAACACGGCACGTAAAGTCACGGTACCTGTTTCCGGGTTCACGCTGGCATCGGAAAATGCCAGACGGCCTTCAACCGGATAGATGCTGCCATCTTCCAGTTTTAACTTGACCTTGGTGTTGTTTGAGCTGTTCAAGTCGCCTTTGCTGAGCTGCTGGCGTAAACGCAAAAGCTCGGCACTCGACTGGTTGATATCCACATAAATCGGATCTAGGCGCTGAATGGTGACCAGGGGGTCTGGCTGGTTGGCCGTCACTAAGGCACCCGCAGTCACAGACGAACGGTTGGTCTGGCCAGAAATCGGTGCACGTACAGTCGAATAGCCCAAGTTGATTTCTGCATTACGCAAGGTTGCGCGGTTTGCATTTAAATCAGCTTCAGCGAGCTTGACCTGTGCCACGATGTCATCGTATTCCTGTTTGGAAATGGCATTGGTACCGACCAGTTGACGATAACGGCCTTCCTTGACACGTAATACACCGAGATTGGCTTCAGCACGGGCAATCGCTGCACGGGCATTATCCACGGTAGCACGGTTAGTGCTTGAGTCAATTTCGTACAATGCCTGACCTTCACGGACATAACTGCCTTCAGTGAACAAGCGTTTAAGCACCACACCACTGGCTTGTGGACGTACTTCTGAAATCTCAAATGCTGTTGTACGACCTGAGAGCTCTACAGACTGCTCCACACTTTGCGGTTGTGCAACAAGAACACCGACTTCAGTCGGTGGCATTTGTTGTTGAGCACCAGCTTGCTGGCCCTCTTTAGGATCTTTGCTACAACCAACAAGTGCAAGACTTGTTGCTAATGCGCAAGCAGTCAGGGCAGGTGCCCAAAGCTTTGCAGACATCATTGTTCCACCTCTATTAGATCTTTATCTAAATTTTCTTATTTGTGAGCCGCGCAATATCTGATCCAGACCATATACCACAACGAAATCCAAATAAAACTGATACTCCAGCCGGATATGACATCTGAAGGAAAATGTACGCCTAGATAAACTCTTGAAATCCCCATTATCAGCATCCATAACCCTGCACCCATCAGGATGATGGTAGAACAGGAATGTTGCCGATACATGTAAATTGCCAGACATGCCAGACAGGCCGCATACAGACTATGGGCACTTGGAAAGGAACTTCCAAAACTTTCAACCAGATGCAAGGATGCTGGGGGCCGGGGTCGGGCAATTGCAAACTTTAACAGCCAAGCTAGGAGTATTCCTCCGATAATTCCGATACATATAAAAATTACGCTTGTATGCTTTTTATACCACAGCAAGGCCATACACCATAGTGTGGATAAAAATAATACAAATGGCATGCCACCTATTACGGATAAGGACTGGGTAATTTGATTCCAAAACTCGGTGCGATACAGACTCATCCATTCTACCAGCTGCAAGTCGAGCTTGCTTAAAGCAGGAATATTCAGGATGAACACACTGAAAATTAAAAAAAAATACCGACAAAAAGTAACAAGTAATGCATGCCAAAAAATCCTTGTCCTTTTAACCGTTCGCAAATCGGCCTATTGTCTGAAGTGAAGTGTACTTGTCAGTACACTTTTTTTCAAGTGTGCGTATTTTATGCTAATTCCATTTTTTAAATAAGGAATTTGTTGTTAAATATACTGTAATTATCTCAGTTTTAAGATTTTGTCGATGTATGATTTTCGTCAATTTCAATGTTTTGCTTGGGTGGCCAGAAGAAATCACTAGGACGGGTCAGGAAGTGAGTCATGACCAGTTTTGCCAGGGGTTTCCACTGTTCGAAACGTACCCGTCGCGCACGCAAGGCCACGATAATGGTCAGGCTGAAACTGACAAACAGGTTGGTCAGGCCAATCAGCAGTACCCCCAGGAAGGACACCACAATCAAGCCGATGTCGGGGCCATTAATATTGATCAGACCTTGAATAAAGTTGGCGGAGGCAAAGGCAATATGACGGATATCCAGTGGCAAGCCCAGAATAAAACCAATGGTGCCCATACTGCCGAGCATGACCCCGAAAATAAAATTACCTGCCAGCGCCCCCAGATTACGCTCGATATAGTCTGCAAAACGGTACAGGCGTTCCTGTCCCATCAATTGCGACAAACGTACATGCGCTTTCAGGCGAGGGCCGACCTTGCGATATACTGCCATATTGTCAAAATAACCGGCCAATAAGCCGGACAGGAACAGGCAGACTCCGGCAATTGCCGCATGGGGAATCGCCAGAGAAGTAAATGGATTCAGGTCATGCAGGGTTTTGGCCGCCTTGGCATGATTCATTAAAGGCTCATGCAGTGCAACATCCCAGAGCAAGGTAATCAATGCAGCCACCGGAATCGCAATGGAAATATTGCCCAGAATGGCGACAAACTGGGTGCGGATGATATTCACAATCAGCGCGGCCAGCTCGGCAATCTGGGCCATTTTTGAGCCTTTGCGTTGCTGGACTGTGGCTGCCAGTGCTGCTGCTGTCATCGCTGGCTGTTTGGTCGCAACGGTAAAATGCAGTACATGGATCAGCATAAAGCCCAGCGAATAGTTCATGCTGTAGCTAAAGGCCTGCATGAGAGGTGCCATGCTAAAGCGTGTCATCAGGATTTTCAGGGTGGCCATCGTTGCGATGATGGCACCTGCACCGGCGGCCGACTGGTACATGGCCAGGAAGCCTTTTTTATCGGTACTTACATAGTGCTCGCCAGTTTTGCTGGCATTTTCAGTGACCTGTAAGGCCAGGAGTTCACTATTGGTCGCCAGCAGGGCCCGGACACTACGTTCGCTATAAATGGCTTCAGTGATATCCGCAATAAACAGTCCGATGGACTGATAGCGCAGATCATCCTCGTCCATGACCATATTCAGCAGAATTTCTACCCGTTCCAGACACTGTTCCAGCAGCGCCAGCATATAAGTCAAACTTACGCTGACCCCAATCCGTTTGGTGGAACGACGAATTTTTGCTACCACATCATGACACTGTTCCAGCATTACCAGCGCTTGTGATGCATCGGGTGGGGTGATCGAATCGACCAGCATGACCGTGTTATAGCGTTTTTTGTATTCCTGAATAAATTCGTTAATCTCACGGTTCTGTACCAGAAAAGGAGATTCATATTCCATCAGTTCCGGCTGTGCATTAATAAATTCAGGATGCAGACCAATACCACTGATACGGTAAGACAAAATGGTCAGGGCCTTGATGATCTGATCTTTAATCCGGGTCTTTTCAGGTTGATTGGAGTGTCCCTGATTCAAAACTGAAAATAACCGTTGCCAGTCATCTTCATCAAAATAGTCGAGCCAGTATTTATCGTTAGGCTGATAAAAAACCTTGCGAAACAATTCCTGTAATTGCTGATGGTCTGGAATGATCGGCAGGACATGCGCACCAATACGCTGATTGAGCTGATTCCAGAAACCATCCAGAGACAAAATGCCGGTATCGGAAAACAGGCTGGTCTGCTTATAACGGTTAATGATCCGCAGGGTAAAGGTCTGTAGTGCTGACACTGCATTTGGCGTCAGTAACAAAGCCTGGATAAATGCATTGAATTTTGCTTCGATTTCTTCGGTATTTCTGCTGTCTTCTGGTCTGATTCTTTCTATCAGTTCAATCAGAAGATTTTCATCCAGCACCGCCTGAGGTTGTTCAAGCTGATGCTGCATGTTTTGGAAAAGATCAAGAAAATTAATATGCATAGGCGGGCTTAAACTTTACTGTATACGGTGAAGGGCCAGTTTGGCCAGATTAATCAGAGCCTGACGATATTCCGAGTCAGGTAATGTCTGCAGGGCATGAATTGCCGTTTCAGTTTCTTCAGTCGCGCGTTGACGACAATAATCCAGTGCACCAGATTGATGGACAATTTGAATGACTTGTTCCAGATGTTCAGTCCCGCCAGTGGCAATGCTGCGGCGGATGATTTCATGCTGCTCGCCAGAGGTATTTTTGAGTGCCGCAATCAATGGCAGGGTCGGTTTGCCTTCCATCAGGTCATCGCCGATATTTTTGCCTAGGGTTTCAGCATCGGAAGTGTAATCTAGAATGTCATCAATAATCTGGAAAGCATTGCCGAAATGACCGGCAAAGGTTTTTAAAGGTGCACGGAATTCGTCTTTACCCGACAGAATCGCAGCGCCTTCGGTTGCCAGTTCAAACAGGCGCGAGGTTTTGCCATGAATGATATTCAGATAGGTTGCTTCGCTGGTTTCTGGCTGGTGCTGGGATTGCAACTGTAGCACTTCACCTTCAGCAATCTCGCAGGTACCGGTCGAGAAATCTTTCAGCAAGACCATATTGTTCAGATCGACCAGCAGATCAAAAGCACGAGAAATCAGAAAATCACCGACCAGAACAGCAGTCTGGTTGTTCCATGTTGCATTGGCAGTCGGGCGGCCACGACGCAAACCGGATTCATCCACCACGTCATCATGTACCAGGGTCGCTGTATGCAGCATTTCAATAATTGCGGCCAGCTTGCGATGTGCTGCTAAATCTTCAGCACCACAGGCCTTGGCAGCCAACAGGCACATAATCGGACGCATGCGTTTGCCACCGGCTTCCACCACGTGTTTGCTCACGGCCATCACCAGGGCGACTTTTGAAGTAATTCCTTCATTAATGAATGTATCCATCGCAGCAAAGTCGTTAGCAACAGGAGCGAGAATGTCTTGCTTAAAGTCGATGGTCATGTGAAAGAAAACCTCTAGTCTGGTAAATCGCAGGTCGTAGTTTAACAATTTATAACATGAGTGAAACCTAAGAAATGCATAAACTCCACTAAAAATCAGCTTTTTATAGATCTTATTCAGATTCGAACTATATTGGCTGCCCTAAGAAATCAGGAATGCTCAGCAAAGTGACGGTATTTCTCCGGCTGAGTATCTTAATCAAACTGGTCGAATTGCTGCTGTATTATTTTGTTGCTGAATATATCTTGAGTGTTTGATTTGATGGAAATTATTTAAGTGTTAAACAATTAGCACATACCTGCCATTATTATTTCGGTAAAATGGCTTGTTGTTTTTTTGAATATCCCTTAAAATCCTCGCCCTTAGATATCCCCCAGTGGCGTACGTCTTAAGATCGATATCTTCCTTTATCGGCACGACGACACGGGCTTGTTTGGAGTACATTATGTACGCAGTAATCCAAAGCGGTGGTAAACAACACCGTGTAATCGAGGGTGAAACCCTTAAAGTAGAATTATTGAAAGCTGAAACTGGCTCAACTATTACGTTTGATGACGTATTGATGCTTGTAAACGGTGAAAGCATTCAAATCGGTGCACCAGTTGTTGCTGGCGCTACTGTAACTGCTGAAGTAGTTAGCCATGGTCGTCACGACAAAATCCGCATCATCAAAATGCGTCGTCGTAAACACTACCGTAAACAACAAGGTCACCGTCAATGGTTCACTGAGTTGAAAATTACAGCTATTTCAGGCTAATTACGAGGAGTAAATAGACATGGCAACTAAAAAAGCCGGTGGTTCGACTAAAAACGGTCGTGATTCGAATCCTAAAATGTTAGGTGTTAAAATGTACGGTGGTCAATCTGTGACTGCTGGTAACATTATCGTTCGTCAACGTGGTACTGAATTCCACGCTGGTCAAAACGTAGGTATGGGCCGTGACCATACTTTGTTTGCGACTGCTGACGGCGTAATCAAATTCGAAGTGAAAGGCCAGTTCGGTCGTCGCTACGTATCTGTTGAAGCGTAATTCGCTGAAATAGAAATAGAAGCCCACAGTTGCTGTGGGCTTTTTTTATGTCTGAAAATTGACCGGCAGATTAAGCGATATTCAATCATGTAAAAATTGCGTCCGAATCTTCATCATGATGAACAAAAAAATGGATTTCGAATTAATAATAATACAAAAGTTCTTATTTTCTATCATTTTAGCTTTTAATTTTGGTTTAAGATGAGACATCAAATAAATTGCGATCACGCAAAAATATAAAGGTGAAATTATGAATATGCTTCGTAAAACCGTCTGTGCTATGGCTCTGGGTGCAGTGACTTTAGCACCGGTGATGAGTACAACCGTGTTTGCTGCACCTGTGGCAGCGTCGGAGCAACAGGCCACTGCCAGTCTGGTGAAACAGCTGAATTATGTACGTAGCATGACGGCAAATTTTGAACAAAGCACCAAGATAACCAATCCGAGAGCGACCCAGAAAAAAGGCTTGAGCGCACAACATATGAATCAGACCTTTAAAGGGGTGATGAAGGTTGAGCGTCCGGGTAAATTCTATTGGGAAACCACTGCACCATCGAAGCAAACCATTACCACGACTGGTACAACAGTATGGATTTATGATCCGGATTTGCAGCAAGCAGTTCGTCAAAACCTGGATGAGCAAGTTGCCAATACACCGGCTTTGCTTCTGTCAGGAAATACCAGCCAGATTATGCAGTCTTACCGGGTGACCCAGCCGAATAAGGGAAAAACCTATTACACGCTGTATCCTAAAAATACCGATGGCATCTTTGAGAGCCTGACCATCAGTTTTGGTGCAAACAAGGCACCTAGCTTGATGATCCTGCAGGATTCCTTGGGACAAACTACCCAGATCAAATTCAGTAATGTAAAAGTGAATAGCAGTATTCCGGCTTCTACCTTTAACTTTACTCCGCCAAAAGGTACGGACATTATTGATCAATAATGAGACGTAGCAAGTAAAACAAAAAAGCAGCCGATTCAGGTTGCTTTTTTTATTGCCGCTGATCAGGCAGAGTAGGGACAGACTACAAGTTTCAGCTACTTCCGGGCAGTGGAGAGTATTAGTATAAATATACGCGAGTCAGTGAAATTGCAAAATTTTAGGAGCTCAGAATGAAGGTGAAGCGGTTTGCTTTTTTAAAGATCTGTCCGGTCTTATTCATGAGTCTGGCTGTGCTCGGCTGCCAGCCGCCAGCCAATTCAGTTGCAACGCTCGCGCAAACAGATCAGCTGATGACGATTGAAGCCAAGACTGTGCCGGTCAAAGGGGCAGCCCAAGTGGTGTGTGAAAAAGAAGGCTGTGTCCGTTTTGACTTGCATACCCTGGACACCAATCTTGACTGGATTGATGACTATTTTATAGCGCGTATTCGGGATACCGAGCCGGTTGCATTCACCAGAGTCACCCAGAAAAATCCTAAAAAAGCCGATGAGCCCCATTATCTGGATCAGCGTTTGATCAAGGTCGAGTTTATTGCTCAGCGTGATCATCTGGCGACTTTTGCCTTGAAGAGTTCCAATCTGGCGCGGAACAAGGCGGCGTCATGGCAACATGTGGAATATATCAATTTTGATCTGAAGCAGAAAAAGCGTCTGGCCTTGCATCAATTAATGTCAGGTGGTGCCGAGCAGAAGCTGCTTAAGGCCTTATATCGGGCCAATGCGCGCTGGCTGGATCAGCAGGGAATTAATCTGCAGCAGTTCAAGCTGAGTGATAATTATTATTTTGATCAGCAGGGTCTGGTGATGGTTTATCCGTCAGGTGAATTGAGTTCGGCAACAACCGCGATGTCTGAATTAAATCTGTCCTATGCCGATTTAAATGAAGTGATCCGGCCTGAATATTTAGCCATTTTACAGTCCAGAACGTCTTAAATATTGTGCTAATAGGGCACAGCTGTGGTGGTAGTCACTGTATTTTTTGGCGTTAAGAGCTTACACTATAGCCAGTTTTTTTCTTCTCCAAAGATTGATTATGATCGACCCGAAATTACTCAGAAACAATATTGAGGCTGTAAACTTAGCCTTGGCAAAACGTGGTGTTCAACTCAATGTTGAAGAATGGGCATCCCTGGAAGCGCGCCGTAAAGAAATTCAGTCCAAGACAGAAACATTACAAGCTGAACGTAATGCGGGTGCAAAACAAGTTGGTCAAATCAAGAAAGCGGGCGGCGATGCTTCTGAAATTATGACACGCATGTCTGCGATTGGTGATGAAATCAAAGCCGCTGAAGCAGCACTGGCTGAGCTGCAAGCGGAGCTTGAAGAAAAGTCATTGTCTATTCCAAACTTGCCAGACGAATCTGTACCGGAAGGCAAAGATGAAAGTGATAACGTGGAAATCCTGAAATGGGGTACACCACGTCAATTTGATTTCGAGATCAAAGACCATACCGATCTTGGTGAAATGATGGGTGGGCTGGAGTTTGAAACTGCGACCAAATTGACCGGTTCACGTTTTAGCGTATTGAAGGGCCCATTGGCACGTTTACAACGTGCACTTACCCAGTTCATGCTGAATACCCATACCGACCAAAATGGTTATACCGAAGCCTATGTACCGTATTTAGTGAATGCCGATTCGCTCCGTGGTACAGGCCAATTGCCAAAATTTGAAGAAGACCTGTTTAAACTTCAAGGCGAAAAAGAATTCTATTTAATTCCGACTGCTGAAGTGCCAGTGACGAACTTCGTGCGTGATGAAATCATTGATGCAGATCGTCTGCCACTGAAATATGCAGCACATACCCCATGTTTCCGTAGTGAAGCGGGTTCTTATGGCCGTGATACCCGTGGTTTGATCCGTCAGCATCAGTTCGACAAAGTAGAAATGGTTCAGATTGTTAAACCTGAAACGTCTATGCAGGCACTGGAAGAATTAACCGGTCATGCAGAAGGGATCTTGCAGGCATTGGGTCTGCCATACCGTAAAATCATCCTTTGTGGTGGTGATATGGGCTTTGGCGCAGTAAAAACCTATGACCTGGAAGTTTGGGTGCCAAGCCAGAATACTTATCGTGAAATTTCATCATGCTCAAATATGGGTGATTTCCAGGCGCGTCGTATGAAAGCGCGTTATCGTGCTGACCAGAAAAAAACTGAATTTGTCCATACCTTGAATGGTTCAGGTCTGGCAGTGGGCCGTACCTTGCTTGCAGTGATGGAAAACTATCAGCGCGCAGACGGTTCGATTGAGATTCCTGAAGTATTGCGTCCATATATGGGTGGTGCGACCTCTATCGACTAATCGTTGATATTGGCATCGCTAAATGTGCATGAAAATTGCATAGACAGTCAGATTCAAAATTTTGAGGTAGTTCGTGGATATTTTTCCAATCTCGTTAAAGTTGCAACAGCAACCTTGTCTGATTGTCGGTGGTGGACATATTGCTTACCGCAAGGCGGTTCTTCTACAAAAAGCAGGCGCGGTCATTGATGTGATCGCACCTGAAATTGAAGAAGGTCTACTGCATATTGTGAAAGGTAGCCAGGGACAATATGTCCAGGCGGCGTTCAGTCCCGAGATAGCACTCCGCCCATATCGTCTGGTAATTGCCGCGACGGATGATGCAGATACCAATCGGCAGGTTTTTGAGCTGTGTGAAGCAGAGAATGTGCTGGTCAATAGTGTCGATGACATTCCGCATTGCCGTTTTATGGTGCCCGCGATTATTGACCGTTCACCATTGGTCATTTCGGTGGCATCCAATGGCACCTCGCCAGTGTTGTCACGTCAGATCCGTACTCAGCTTGAAACGACGATTCCACATGGTATGGGGAAACTGGCCGAGTTTTCAGGGAATTGGCGAAGTCGCGTAAAAGCTAAAATTGTCAATCCGGATCAGCGCCGTATTTTCTGGGAAGAGCTGTACGCCAGTCCGCTGAAAGAGCAGGTATTTAACGATAATATTGCTGAAGCAGATCGTCTGATTGAGCAAGCACTACAAGAATGGCAACAGCCGAAGGGTGAAGTCTATCTGGTGGGTGCTGGCCCTGGTGATCCTGAGCTGTTAACGCTGAAAGCTTTACGTCTCATGCAGCAAGCCGATGTGGTGATTTATGATCGCCTGGTGTCTGAGCCGATTATGGATTTGTGTCGCCGTGATGCGGAAAAGATCTATGTGGGTAAGGCGCGCTCCAATCATGCAGTTCCGCAAGAAGGTATTAATGCCTTACTGGTCAAATATGCCAGCGAAGGCAAGCGGGTGTGTCGCCTGAAAGGCGGTGATCCATTCATCTTCGGGCGTGGTGGCGAAGAAATTGAGGAACTGTTTGCGGCAGGCATCACTTTCCAGGTGGTGCCGGGAATTACCGCAGCCTCAGGTTGTTCTGCTTATGCCGGTATTCCATTAACCCATCGTGATTATGCACAGAGTGTGCGTTTTCTGACCGGGCACTTAAAAGAAGGTTCGCCAGAACTGCCGTGGCCTGAGCTGGTTTATGAAAACCAGACGCTGGTACTATATATGGGACTGGTGGGACTGGAAAAAATCTGTGCGCAGTTAATTGCCCATGGACAACGCCCCGATATGCCGGTAGCGCTGATTTCTAAAGGCACTACGCCTGAGCAGAAAGTTGTGGTGGGAACCCTTGCAGACATTGCCTCCAAGGTATCTGAACATCAGATTCAAGCACCGACCCTCACCATTATTGGTGAGGTGGTTCGCTTGCGTGAACAACTGCAATGGCATGAGCGAGGATAAGCAAAGCACTGCTTTGCCCGAGCGCAAGACGAAGGCTGCGCCCGAGTAAAAGGATAAGCACAAGTTCGCTTTTTGACTGCAAGACGAAGGCTGCGCCTGAGTAAGAGGATCAGCACAAGTTCACTTTGTTTGACTGCAAGACAAAGGCTATGCCTGAGTAAGAGGATCAGCACAAGTTCGCTTTGTTTGACTGCAAGACGAAGGCTGTGCCTGAGTAAGAGGATAAGCAAAGCACTGATTTGCCCGAGCGCAAGACGAAGGCTGCGCCTGAGTAAGAGGATAAGCACAAGTTCGCTTTGTTTGACTGCAAGACAAAGGCTGCGCCTGAGTAAGAGGATAAGCACAAGTTCACTTTGTTTGACTGCAAGACGAAGGCTGTGCCTGAGTAAGAGGATATGAGGATTGATCTTATAGTCCGAATGCAGGCACAAGTTGTAGTTGAAAAAGATCGTGCGGATTCGCTATTTGATCTAAAAGTCGCAGGTTGTATCTAAATGAAATGTATAAAGTGAGAAATAAGTGATCCACGTTGTTTTATATGAGCCCGAAATTCCTGCAAATACAGGCAATATTATTCGTCTGTGTGCCAATACGGGAGCACAGTTGCATCTGGTCAAGCCGCTAGGTTTTGAACTGGATGATAAAAAACTGAGACGTGCCGGTCTGGATTATCACGAATATGCACGTATGCAGATTTGGGACACGATCGAAGATTGTCTGGCCGATCTTGCAAGCAAAGGCATTGCTCTAGATGCGGTCTATCCACTGACCACCAAAGGCACTGAAACGCCACATACCTCGGACTTAAACCGTCCTGTAGCATTGCTGATGGGGCCAGAAACGCGCGGTCTGCCTGAACATGTTCGGATGATGTTTCCGCAACAGCACTGGATTCGTTTGCCGATGGCAGAGAATTCCCGCAGTCTCAACCTGTCCAATGCCACGGCCGTGATTGTGTATGAAGCCTGGCGTCAGCAGGGTTTTAAAACACTCTAAGCTTAAATTTACAATAATTTAAAAAGCTGCCTTTGGGTGGCTTTTTTATTTGCTAGGATAGAGAAAGACAATTGATTGGAATAAGAAGGATATACGCGTGAAGCCGATATTAAAATTTGCCTTGGCCTGTTGTATTGGAATGACTGCTTTACATCTCGGTGCGCAAGAAGCAAGTGATGTAATGGGGGGAACGCAACAAGTTCAGCCGATTACGCAAGCCGAAATACGGCAGGGCTTGACTGACATGCAGCAACGCTTAGATACGCGGATCGACAACTGGGGACAGACTCTGACTGCAGACGATTTTGAATGGACCTGGCGTGGACGTAAGTTGAAGCAGGCAAAACGTCAGGAAGTTTGTGATATTTTTCAGGGCGTCGTAAATGAAATGTATCAGCTGGCGCTCAAGAATAAAGCCAGACTAAATCCGGAAGAGCAAAAATTATTGTCCAATAGAAGTCTGTTTATTGAAAAACTTGGTTATGAAAATAATCGGGTCAACACCCAGATGGGTTTTGATTGTCGATTATTTTAACTAAAAGCAACAAGTGAAAAACATAAAAAAGGCGCTTAAAGCGCCTTTTTTATTTGAACTGGAACGATATTATTTATCGTCAAATTCGTTGTGCTGAGGTGCAGGATGCTTGAAGCCCTTGGTCTTATAACCCAGGTACAAGATACCGCCAAATGCCCAGATCAGACCATACTTCAATGAGGTTTGATCAACTTCGAGCCATAAGGCAAATACTGCAATGAAACCTGCCAGTGGTACCACCACAAAGTTCAGAATTTCTTTTGCAGTTTTGGTACGACCATCACGTAAAGCATAGCGTGAAATGACAGACAAGTTCACAAAACTGAATGCTGTTAATGCACCGAAACTGATCAGTGAGATCACAAAATCCAGGTCCATGAAGCCAGCCGTTAAAGCTACAGCACCGACAATCATAATGTTATAAGACGGTGTGTAGTTTTTTGGGCTGATATGACCAAAGATCTTCTTGTTGATCACGCCATCACGACCCATCACGTACATCAAGCGAGATACACCTGCATGTGCAGAGATCCCAGATGCCATTACGGTAATGATTGCAAAACCAAGTACATAGGCCTGGAATAATGAACCACCGACCAGCATCAAGATTTCCGGCTGAGTTTCAGCAATATTCTGGAAATATGAACCCGGATTATTCGGGAAGTAAATCTGCATGAAGTAAGTACTGATAATGAAAATAATACCGGCGATTAAAGCGGTCAAGAAAATCGCTTTAGGCAAGGTTTTTTCAGTATCTTTGGTTTCTTCAGCCAGCGAGCTTAAAGAGTCAAAACCGGTAAAGGAGAAGCACAATAAAGTAGCACCGGTAATTAATGCACCGACTGAGGTAAGTTCATTCCAGAACGGTTCCAGGCTCCAGAGCTGGTAGCGTTGCTCGGCCGTGATCGGGCCATCGGCATTAAAGCCGGCTTGGAGCTTGCTGTAGACCATCCAAGTAAATACCGCAATGACAATCAGCTGTACGAAGACGATCATACTGTTGAAGTTTGCTACAAAGCGCGCCCCACGTAAGTTAACTCCGGTCATAAATGCGGTTAGTACCACCACCCAGACCCAGTGATTCACATCGGGGAACAGGGCTTCCAGGTAAATTACCGCAAGAATGATATTGACCATTGGCGACAATAAATAATCGAGCCAAGATGACCACCCCACCATGAAACCCACATTCGGGTGAATGGATTTTTGCGCATAGGTATAGGCCGAACCCGAAGAAGGGTAGCGGCGAATCATATGACCATAGCTCAAGGAGGTTAACAAGATTGCAATCAGTGCAAAAATGTAAGAGGTAGGGACGTGGAAGTTACTTTCTTCAGATACCAGACCGAATGTATCAAACAGGGTCATGGGTTGAATATAAGCTAAACCAATAATAATGATGTGCCAGAGTCCCAGCGTTTTTTGCAGTTTAGCTGCCGATTGAGTCCCAGAGATATTAGTCAACGGCGTTATCCTCTTAATCGTTGATCAAGGATCAGTCATATTTATAAGGATCGTTTGAGACGAACGATCCCCCCTACAGTTTTCTATAAAAGTCCGCCAATCTACTTGAAAAGAAGGGCTTTTACTAGCAATTTTTTTGACTTCTGAGGTGCATAAAGTGTGCCATTCAGTACAACAGAATGATTTTCTTCTGCAAGATAAAAGCCCGATGTCTAAAAAAACATCAGGCTTGAATTTTCGCTATATTGGCTTATTTTTCAGTAATTACCAAGCCTTTTTTAAGATAGATTTCAAATCTTCCAGCGTGGCTTCTTTCGGATTGTAAATGATAGAACCATCATTCAGGGCTTTCTCCGCGACCTCATCCAACTGTGCTTCAGAAATCTTGCCGGTTTCACGTAATGTACGCGGCAATTTGGTCAGGCTGTAAATGCGGTCTCGCATGGTCAGAATGGTGGCAATGGTTTTGTCAGCACGTAAATGTGCGGGGGTTTGTGCATAAATATCGGGGCCGGCCAAAGGGAGCAACAGATCAGCAATCTTGTCGCCATTGACTTCTTTGTTGTATTCCAGCACATAAGGCAGGAACAGGTTCATGCACAGGCCATGTGGCAGGTGTGCAACCGCACCAAGCGAGTGTCCAAGTGAGTGTACAATTCCCACCATCGAATTGGAAAAAGCAATACCGGCCATGGTTGAAGCCTGTGCCAGTTCCAGACGGCCTTGCGCATCAGCAGGATTGTCCAGCACATTGAATAGATGGGCACTGATCTTCTTGACTGCGGCGGTTGCATAAGCATCCGAAATTGGATTGGCAGCCATGCAGGTATAAGCTTCGACCGCATGGGTCATGGCATCCATCGCTGTCATCGCGGTTAAATGTGCTGGCAAGGTCTGGGTCATGCGCGGATCTAAAATCGCTGCATGTGGCATCAGATAATATGAGGCAAATGGCATTTTCACATTTTTTTCAGTATCGGATACTACCGCCACCATAGTGACTTCCGAGCCTGTACCGGAAGTTGTTGGAATCACAAAAAATGGCTTCAGCGGCTTAGGCAGGTTATGCGCACCTGAATATTTCAGCAGGTCATCACCCCCTTCAGACACCAGAATATTGGTCGCTTTTGAGGTATCAATCACTGAACCACCGCCTACGGCAATGATCGCATCGCAGTTGTTGTCGCGGTACAGCTGAGCAGCGCGACGCACTGTACCTAAGCTGGAATCGGGTGGCACATCATCAAAAATCGCTGCGATCGTTGCATCAGCCATTTCAAAGGCCGCTTCAATGGGTATCAGCAGATTGTTGGCACGCACACCTTTGTCGGTAATGATCAGAGGACGTTTTGCGCCTAAGGTTGCAAGTTCAAACGGAATATGTTCTAACGCGGCATGACCGGCAATGACTTTGACCGGACAAAAAAATTCATAATAAGGTTTAGCCATGTTATACACTCCGTTTTAAATAGGATTGAGCGATTTTCAGGTAAATGCTGCTCGCTTCAGTTAATTTTTCTTTTAAGCTCAGATTGTTTGGATATTCTTTGACGGCCAGTTGTGCCACCAGTTTCGGTAAAATCAAGGCTTCCATTTTATTCAGGCAGCGTACCAGACGAATGGCATTAGAAATATCACCATCAGCAATCATGCGGTCATTGGCAAAGGCTTGAGAAGTACTTTCCTGAAAAGAAAACACCAGAAAGGCATGGTGTAGATGCTTGAACGTAATGGTTAAGTCCGGTGCCTTTTCCAGATTTTTGACCAGTTCCAGCTGTTTGTCCTCGGTGACGCGTGCCACAAAGGCCGGGCCATTCGGAAAAACTTTCATGGACAGACTGAAATTCGCCGGAAAATGAGCAACTTCCTGTTTGATTTCATCATCTACCTGACTTGCCATGACCAGACCGCGGCCAATCACATCCATCATGAGTTTGACATAGGCAAGCTGCAAGGCGGGTTTTACGGATTTTGTCGTAATCACGTGATAATCCCTATCTCAATATTATTAGTTTAGAGTAAATACTCTAATTTATTTGCGGGCGAAATGCAAAGGCTTTATCTTTGCTCGACAGTTACCTGATTAAAGTACCCGCTGTTGCGCAAAGTTTCAATAATTTCACTACATAACTGGCTGAATTGCGGCGGTTGTTGTAGCAGGTCACTGATGCGAACCATTTCCAGTCCGGCATAACCACAAGGGTTAATCGTATTAAATCCACTCAGGTCACAATCCAGATTCAGGGACAGGCCATGATAGCTGCGGCCTTTACGGATTTTAAAACCCAGTGAGCCAATCTTGCGTTCAGCGACATAGACGCCCGGTGCATCCGGTTTGGCATAGGCCTCAATACCATATTTTTTCAGTAGGTCGATCATCAGGTTTTCAGCATAAGAAACTAGTGTGCGCACATTCCAGCCCAGACGGTTCAGGTCAAACATGAAGTAAGCCACCAGTTGCCCCGGCCCATGCCAGGTCACCTGACCACCACGATCGCTCTGAATCACCGGAATATTGCTGGGTATCAGAATATGTTCTGGCTTGCCGGCCTGTCCTTGAGTGAGTACCTCCTGATGCTGCAAAATCCACAATTGATCCGGACTGTGTTGATCACGCGTTTCTGTCAAGGATTTCATTTCCAGAAAACGATCTGCATAAGGTGTTAGGTCGTTATATTGGCGAATAATGAGGGAGGGTTTTTGAACCGCATCTGTCACAGTGTGCGTCCTTAGAAAATTAAATAATACTGCCAATAATTATAATGATTTCAGCGGCAGATAGGGGAGTGATTGCTCGTCATTGTCTACAGTAAATTCATAAGCATAAAAAAACACGCCCATGAGCGTGTCTTTTTTATGCAGCCGGCATGAAGCAAAATCAGGCTTAAAGCGCAGTTTTGATCAGCGGACAAGCGGCCAGGTCGGCATATACGGCATGAACCTGTTCCAGTTCTAGAAAACGTAACTGGGCAGTGATCGAATGATATTTACCTGTACGCGAAGGCGTAACGGTCATTTTACTGCCATCAAATTCAGGAAAATGCTTTACAAAGATCTCATTTACCGCCTGATGCAGCTCAATACCAGCAAGGCCAATCAGTTTGATCGGATAGTCCATCGGGAACACCCAGAGATGTTCCTGTAATTCACGAGAAGGTGTACGGTCTAACATGGTAGTCCCCTTATTTGAAACGCCTGCAATCATGCAGGCGTTTGGGTCTGTCTTGGCTAGTTAAAATGGAGACCCTGAAGCAAATTTCAAGTCTCCAGAACAAGCATCAAATCTTAATCATTCTCAAGGAATGAGCGTAAGTGTTCTGAACGTGATGGATGGCGAAGTTTACGTAGTGCTTTCGCTTCAATCTGACGAATACGCTCACGGGTCACATCAAACTGTTTGCCCACTTCTTCCAGAGTATGGTCGGTCGGCATGTCGATACCAAAACGCATTTTCAGGACTTTGGCTTCACGTTCAGTCAGGTTTTCCAGAACTTCACGTGTTGCTTCTTTCAGGCCTTCAGACGTTGCAGCATCAATCGGTGATGTGATGTTGCTGTCTTCAATGAAGTCACCCAGATGCGAATCTTCATCATCACCGATCGGAGTTTCCATCGAAATCGGCTCTTTGGCGATCTTCAATACTTTACGTACTTTGACTTCGTCCATTTCCAGACGTTCGCCCAGTTCTTCAGGAGTCGGTTCACGGCCCATTTCTTGAAGAAGCTGACGGGATACACGGTTGATCTTGTTGATCGTTTCGATCATGTGTACCGGAATACGAATGGTACGTGCCTGATCCGCGATCGAACGGGTAATTGCCTGACGAATCCACCAGGTGGCATAGGTCGAGAACTTATAACCACGACGGTATTCAAACTTGTCGACCGCTTTCATCAAACCGATGTTACCTTCCTGAATCAGATCCAGGAACTGTAAGCCACGGTTGGTGTATTTTTTCGCAATCGAAATTACCAGACGCAAGTTGGCTTCAACCATTTCTTTCTTGGCGCGACGTGCCTTGGCTTCACCGACCGCCATACGTTTGGCAATGTCTTTGATACCTTTTACATCAAGACCGAGTTCTTTTTCAATATCGGCAATCTTCTGCTGGAATGCCAATACATCCGGACGTACTTTTTCCAGATAGCCTTTCTGGTCTGCAGGCGTTTTTGCAATCTGTTCATCTAACCAGGCCGGATTCGATTCCTGCCCCGGGAAGCTGGTACGGAACTGGGTACGGTCCATACGGCCACGACGCACGGCATAACGCATCACTTCACGCTCCGCACCACGGATCTGGTCATGCGTACCACGAATCATTTCAGAAATGATGTCGAACAGACGCGGCGTGAATTTGAACATCATGAATACAGTCGCCAGTGCTTCAAGTGCCACATCGGCTTCTTTGCTGTCACGACCATGTTTCTCAATCGTTGCTTTGGTATTTAACCAAGCATTTTCCAGTTCAGTAAAACGCGCTTTGGCAATTTCAGGATCGGGGCCAGAATCTGCTTCAGAATCATCTTCAGTTTCAGCTTCTTCTTCCTCTTCATCATCGTCCAGTTTTACATCTTTGGTCGATTTTTTCGAAGCTGTATCATCTTCAGCAATAACTGCTTCTTCTTCTAGAACTTCAGGAATTTCTTCATCAGATTCAGGATCTAAATAACCTGATAACAGGTCAGCAAGACGGCGTTCGCCTGCTTCATAATCTTTATATTCTTGCAGTACAACTTCTACCGCATTTGGCCAGTAGGCAATTGAATGCAGAACGTCACGAATACCTTCTTCGATACGTTTTGCAATACTGATTTCGCCTTCACGTGTTAAAAGCTCAACAGTACCCATTTCACGCATATACATGCGGACTGGGTCAGTGGTACGACCTGGCTCATTTTCTACAGATGCAAGGACTGCTGCAGCTTCTTCTTCTGCAACTTCGTCGGCAGCTTCTGCAGTATCCTCGAACATCGTATCATCAGATTCAGGCGCGCGATCATGTACAGGAATACCCACGTCATTCAGCATTTGAATGATGTCTTCAATCTGCTCGCTTTCTGTGATGGAGTCCGGTAGATGATCGTTAACCTCAGCGAAGGTTAAGTAACCTTGTTCTTTGCCTCGGCTAATCAGAGCCGCTACTTGAGAAGTAGGGGAAGTCATATCGCTCATCTTTTGCTTACTCTTCGTTGAATCTGTGACAGGAAAAACCGTACAACTGTGCACGATTTAAGCTCATTAAATTTATTGAATAGCTTACCTATTTCATCAGAGGATTCAGCATGAAAGCTGTCTGATAAAATATTTAAAATGAAATTCAGTAATTTAAGATGGGGATGAATTTGTTATTTTCAAGTCCAACCCCGGCATCTCTGTATCTGACCAAAAAATGTGTAGTCAAAAAACATAAGGACGCAGGGTGGATTATATCATGCCACACAATGTACTTCGAAAAAAAGCCCTAATTACAAATTTAAAATACGAAAATTTAAATAAAACTTGACTTGTAAATTCAGGCAAGATAAATAGCGCTAAAACCTTTACATTTTTCACTATGAGGAAGTTTTAGTGTCTTCTACAGATTTTGAACTAGATGATAACTTCGGTGAGGATGATGTTAATTTCGATGAGGCTTCTAGCAAGCTCAGTGCTAAAGAGTCGTTGGAAAAACGTCGTCTGATCGATGATCTGCTGACCCAACGTCGTTTAGAGCGCGAACTCAAAGATTTTGACTATGACTTCGACGATGACGACGATTTTGATGACGAAGATTAACGAATTCGGATTTAGCATGGCCTGAATAAATGCTATGCTAAACCTTTCGGTTTTCTAAGTTTGGATGTTAGATGAGTGCTTTAGATTTAGACCTGTTGAGTGAATATCTAGATGGTGACCAAAATGAACATGGTCTAGATTTCGCAGCAACCCATGGTTTCTTATGTGCTATTGCAGTAGGCCCAAAATTTGACAAATGGCTAGACGAACTTTTTGATAGCAATCAAAAGAAAGTGCCTGCAGAAATCATCACTCAGGTGCAAGCATGGTTAGAGTCTATCCGTCAAAGCTTAGCCAATGAAGAAGGGATTACATTCCCGTTTGAAATTGAAGAAGCAGATACCGAATCAAGCTTGGGTGACTGGAGTGTGGGCTTTGTCGATGCCATGTTCCTGAATGAAGAGGCTTGGTTCACTGAAGAATTTGAAGAGCAGCTGGTTGATTTAACTCTGCCAATCATGGTCTTCAGCGGCATTGATGATGAAGATCCGCAAATGGAAACTTTCCGCCGCAATGGCCAGTTAATGGACGAGCTTGCAGAAGAAATTCCAGAAAACCTGAATGAATTGTACCTGATGTATCACACACCAGAATAATTCATAAAAAAAGCACCTTAAGGTGCTTTTTTTGGCTTTGCAGCTTGGCCACCCTGTTTGATCCCATCCTGTTTGATCTTAGTGGCCCTTTAACTTGATACGCTTATTCAGGCTATAGCGGGCATAGCCATTATAGGCGATATGAAACAGCAAGCCATGCAGGGCAATCGCTCCTGCCATCAGAAATGAATTCGGACCTCTTCCGGCATACGCTATATTATTCAGGATGTGTTCGGTGTGTGGATGCATCCAGATCACTATCCATATAAAGATCAGCCCAAATGTAATCGCAATCACGGTAGAGCCCCAGACCAGTTTGCTCTTTTCCTGCTTGCTGGGTAAGCGCTGTTCTTTCTTGACAAAATATCGGGCACTGAGAAAGGCAGACGCGATCAGGGCAGGGATCAGCAGGATGATGCCCAGGTTGAGCGTATAGATAAGTACGCCCACCAACAGAACCAAGCTGAGATAAACGGTGGCAAAATATTTAAGATAGTGCGACATCGTTCTAGCCTCCTTATGCTGAGGTCTATTCAGGATGGACGATTTTTGCGCTGCTGTCTACGGTATAAAATCCAGCCAATAATGATAACCACAATAGCAATAATCAAATAGCTGACCTGACTAAAAATTTGCTGCATCAACTCTTGGTTTTCACCGAAGTAAAATCCGACACAGGCCAGAAAAGTGGTCCAGATGATGGTGCCCAGGGCGCTATAAAACATGAATTTCCAGAAAGGCATCCGGCTCATGCCGGCAGGAATGCTGATCAGTGAGCGGACTGCAGGAATCATGCGGCCGAAGAATACAATCCGGTGCCCATAATGCTCAAACCAGCTTAATGATTTTTTCACATCAGCTGATTTGATAAATAAATATTTGCCATAACGGTCGACAAATTTAAAAATGGATTCATGGTTGAATCTGTAACCGACCCAGTACAGCACGGCTGCTGCCAGCAGGGAGCCGATACAGCCGGCCATGATCACACCCATTAGCATTAACTGGCCCTGAGAGGCTGAATAACCGGCAGAAGGCATGATGATTTCGGAAGGGATTGGCGGGAAAACATTGTCAAGAAACATGAGCAGGGCAATACCCCAGTAACCCAGCTGTTCCATGACGGAAATAATCCATTCAGTTAAATTCATAGTATGGTCAAAATAAAAAATACTGCCTGTATCCTAAGCAGTATTTTATGTGCGGTAAAGTCTTGGAATATAAATGACGAGGCAGAATCAGCTATGGGTTAAGGTATAAATATAGACTTTGCGTAAGCCATAGGCCAGACAGATCGGTAAAAGACTCAGCAGCATAAAATGAATTATGCTGATATTGGTATGGTAGCCAATGAACAGGGCTAAAATCGCACCAATCATTGTTCCCAGAATAACCACAAACAAATGGGACTGGCGTTCAAGCTCGTCATTCATCTGGTCAATTCGTTGTCGTTTTATATTCTCTTTGGGTTGAAACTGAACCAGATTATCTGGATCTTGAGCAAGTGAACCTGTCATTTTATATTCCTTTTCATTTAAAATTTTAAGTTAATAATGAAAGACTTAGCTTAAAATGGACTTTTCAATAGACTAACAATCTTGTTGAGGAAAAAATGCAGTTCTTGGTAAGAAATTGGTAAGAGTTTTATTACAGCTGTAATTTTTATGTAAATAAAAAACCCTCCGAAGAGGGTTTTTATATATTGGTTTACAAAAGGCTGGCTTAAAGGCGTTTACGTTTTGCTGCCAAAATTTGTGACTGACGCATACGGAAACCTTCTTTTTGTTTTTCACTGGTCTTGTCGATGCAATAGACACAAGATACACCATGTTCATAGCTTGGCAGTGCCACTTCTTCAGGCAGTAGCGGCCAACCGCAGGCATGACACTTGGTATTTTGACCTTCTTCAACACCGTGGGTAACTGCTGTACGGCCATCAAATACGAAGCATTCGCCTTCCCACATACTTTCTTCAGCAGGGGTTTCTTCCAGGTATTTTAAAATACCGCCTTTCAGGTGATAGACCTCTGTAAAGCCTTCCTGCAAAAGAAGTGATGTTGATTTTTCACAGCGAATCCCGCCAGTACAGAACATCGCAATTTTCTTGTCTTTGTGTTGTTCCAGGTTTTGTTTTACATATTCTGGAAATTCACGGAAGGATTCGGTTTTTGGATCAATCGCGCCTTTGAATGTGCCAGCTTTGTATTCATAATCGTTACGAGTATCGACCAGAATCACGTCATCACGTGCAATCAGTTCATTCCATTCTTTTGGATCGAGGTAGTGACCGACCAGATCACGCGGTTTTACTTCCACACCCAAAGTCACGATTTCTTTTTTCAGTTTAATTTTCATTTTACGGAATGGTTTTTCAGAACTGTCTGATTCCTTGTATTCCATTTCGTTAAAGCCTTCATTTAGAAGGAACTGGTGAATTTGATCAATCGATGCACGGTCGCCTGCAACCGTACCGTTAATCCCTTCACCCGCTACAATGAGTGTTCCACAAAGGTTGATTGTTTTTACCAAGTCTAAAAGACGTTGCTGAAGACCGGCAGGATCTTGAACTTCTTTGAATTGATAAAGTGCGGCAACAACCCAACCTGAGGTCGCTTGCTGTTCTACAGGTGCAAGCTGTTCTACAGTAGCGTTCATGGAATACTCCAACGTAGCATGATAATTTGAAAGGCGCATATTTTAGCGTGATTCGAGTGAATAAGCGAGTAAAACACGGCTCTTTTAACAGGCTTCAATTCATGGGGGAGAGCGTGTATAGTCATGCCCGGGCCGAGGTTTTATGCCGTTTTAGGCAGTAATCAGCTACTGAAAATTCAGTATCGTTGGAGTATGTTTTGAGTTCAGATCGTCGTATTGCATCTTTAACCCCATGTGCAGGGCGTTGCTCGACCGTATTTGGTGATGCGGTATGTCGTGGTTGCCGCCGTTTCAATCATGAGGTCATTCACTGGAATGCCTATAGCACTGAACAGCATCATGCCGTGTGGCAGCGTCTGGATGCCCAATTAGATCAGATTCTGGTGCCCATGCTCCCGCATGCCGATCTTGTCCAGGTGCAGAGCTTTGTCCTGTCGAAACGTGTGCGTTTGCGTGAGGATGCATCCAGAGGGCGTAAGCTCTATCATGCATTGAAATTGTGTGAAAAGAACCGCCATTTTACCGATGCAAGCGGCTTGGGAATTCATTACAAGCAGGTACGTCCGCTCTGGGATGAGTTTGAGCGCCGGATCTTGGCCTTGGCCACTGCAAGTTATGATCTGGCTTTTTTACGTGCGGATAGCATCGGCCAGCGTCTGATTCAGATGCAAGAAGAGAACTAGATTGTCTTTCTTGGACTGCAGAATATCAAGGACTAAGGGGGCAGCATGAATATTAGTGAGTATCTCTTGTATTGCCTGGCTGTTGTGGTGATGATTGCCACGCCTGGGCCAGTGATGCTCCTGGTGGCCAGTGCCGGTCTCAAAGGTGGTTATGCAGCGGCTTTAAGAACCATCTTTGGTACCAATTTAGCCTCACTGCTCCTGATTGCTTTATCAGTATTAAGCTTGAAAGGGTTGCTGGTGATCAATCAACACTGGCTGGATGCCATCAAGCTGCTCGGCTGTCTGTATATTGGCTATCTGGGGCTGCAAATATTCCGCGAGGTGATCTTTCAACAAGCCGAATCAACTCAAAAGACCTTATCTCCGGTACGTGGCGGCTTTCAGCAGGGTTTTCTGGTCGGTATTTCCAATCCCAAAGATATTATTTTCTTTGCGGCTTTTTTCCCGCAGTTTATTGCTATTACATCTGATCTCGATTTGAGTCTCATGATCTTGACCCTGAGCTGGATCGTACTGGATTTTCTGACTTTATCTATGGTGTATTTGGGATTTAATCGTTTATCACATTCTCGGTTGTATCCGTATTTGCTGGCTCTGTGTGGCCTAATTTTGCTCATTATTGCGCTTTACGGCATTTATCAGATCCTGATTTAAAAAAGTACTGCACAGTTGGAAGGTTGTTGCCTGGTATATGCGTTAAAAATCATGCTAAGGTAAAATCAAATAAAAATTGAACAGACCAGCATGTCTAAAACAGTACTCAAGCCAGATCATCCATTCTCACCGCTGTTATTTATTCAACCTGCTGTTATTCAGATTCTTCAAATTATTGGAATGGCTTTAATTGCTATCAGTGTCCTCTATCTGCTGGCTGCCAACTGGTGGATGCTGCCCAAATTTGTCCAGCTGTTTATTCCTCAGGTTTTGTTGTTGGGCTCGGCGCTGCTGAGTATACGTTTTGCTGAGAAAGAGAAATTACGCCAAAGTATGGATACGGTATCCGGCTTGATGCTGGGCTTAAGTCTGGCGGTGATCGGACAGATTTATCAGACTGGTGCGGATAGTTATCAACTATTTTTGCTTTGGGCATTGTTGCTCTTGCCTTGGTTGTATCGGCCGAATATCGGTATTTTTGCTTTATTTTGCGTGGTCAGTCAGCTGGCGCTTTATTTTTATTTTAAGCAAAGCTTTTGGTTGGTGCGTGCTGAAACTGCCTATCTGCTCGGTCTGAATTTGTTGACCGGGCTAAGTCTAATCTATGCATTACGCTCTTATCCGGTTTTGCGTTATCTGTTGATTGCCGTGGTGGTGCTTATTTCGCTATGGAGCATGTTGCGATTTATCGATGTGGATTCGCTCTGGTATCTGTGTTCGGTACTGGTCTTACCCCTGTTAGTGAGTGCTTATTTCTATACCCGGCAGCGACAGCTGGAAACCAGTTTGCTGATGGCAGGGCTGGCACTCAGTTTGAGTATTCTGATTTTTGACCTGACTGAGCAATATTTACAAAATTCCGCAGCAGGCTTGTTGGTACTGGCCTTGCTGATATTTGGCTGGTTCGCGGCGATTAGCGCGCTGCTGATGAAACTGTTGCCCAAGAGCCGCTTCTCGGTCATTCCACTGGCTTTAGGTGCGTGGATTGCTGGTGTGATTTTAGCCATGTTATTGCTGACTTATTGGGAAAGTTTTTCCATCCTGATGGGGCTAATCTTCATTGCAGTGGCATGCTGGCTGATTCGTAGCGCGCCTTCGGTTTTTCTACGACAGCTGGCGTATTGTCTGTGGGTCTGTGGTCAGGCGGCTGTCCTGATTCATACTGAGATATTGACTGATAGCTTGTTACTGATCTGGCTCATACAGTTGGCTATGAGCTTGGCAAGTATCATGCGTCGCATGCATTGGCTGGTGGTCTTGTTGCAACTATTACTTGCTCATGCGTTAGCAATAGCTGTTTTAATCGAACAGCATTCATTTTCGGATGAACATCTCATCACCTGGGTCATGCTGTTGAATTACAGCACTTTGACAGGAGCTTTACTTACTGCAAGACGATGGCTCGCTTCATGCTATGCCAAAACGATGCATCTGTGGATGATCAGTATTCTGGCAGCAACGGCCATGTTTCAATGTTTGTTGCAATTTGACGTGGCGCAGCAACTGTATCCGCGCGGCGTAGATGAATTGATTGTTTTCTATATCTTGCCCGTGATTTGGCTGCTGAGTTTTATTGGCATACATCTGAAGCAATTTTCACTGACAGCGCTCTGGTTGATTCCTGTTATGGGCGTTTTGCTGATTGCGCTGGGTTATTTTGAGATTTTTATCATTCTGGTCTTGCTGGCCTGGGCAATGGTCAATCGACAAGGACTGATGCAAGCCTTGTTGATCTTGCTGCTGATCTTCTGGTTATGGCTGCTGTATTACAATCTCGGGCTGAGTTTTTTATTTAAAAGCATCAGTATTTTTGCTTCAGGTCTGCTGGTTTTGCTCTTGGCTTCTGTATTGGATTCACCGAAATTTCAGTCGAAAACAGGAGTAGCCTTATGAAAAAGTTCTGGGCATTACACCTGAGTATTTTTAGCATTGCCTTATTTGTGGGTCTGATTGTTCAGCATGAATGGCACTTAAGAAATAGCCAGAGTATTTTCATAGAATTGGCACCCGTCGATCCACGTTCGATGCTGCAGGGCGATTATATGGCGCTAAATTATCAGCTGCATTTTGCTGCTATGGCTACGGATGCAAGTTCTCCAAATCCAGCAAGTTCAGACATTCGTGTTCAAGATTTCAAACATCAGTCTCAGGTCATGAGCTATATACTGTTAGATGCCCAGCGACGGCTGATTAAAACCAGTTTTGATCCGCGGCTGTTACAGGCCTATCCGGCATCTTCCGCCCAACTGCTGTTAAAGAATCCACGCAATAGTTTTGAGGCTTTGTATCCCGCAGCAAACAGCTTTATGTTCGCCGAAGGCCTGGAGCCGTGTTATCGCAATGCCAAATTTGCTGAAATCAAGCTTCAGGAAAATGGCAAGGCTTTGCTGCTGGATCTGGTCGATTCGCAGTTAAAGCCCTTAAATTGCGAAAGTTGGAAAAACTGGCGACAGGGCAGTTGAGTACTCACAATATTCTGGGCATAAAAAAGCCCGCGATGTGCGAGCTTTGGAATATCTGGTCAAATCGGCTTATGCGACTTGTACCGGAATACAGTTGGCAGTGTGGCTAACTGTGTTGTTTGGATTGGCATAAACCAGACGCGGCTGATGTGCATTGGCTTCTGCTTCGGTGAAATCACCAAAGGTTGCAATAATCACGATATCGCCAACATCGGCCTGATGTGCAGCACCGCCATTGACTGAAATAATGCCTGAATTGTCTTCGCCACGAATTGCATAAGTTGCAAAACGTTTACCATTGGTCACGTTCCACACATGAATTTCTTCGTATTCACGAATGCCAGCCAAATCCATCAAAACGCCATCAATTGCACATGAACCTTCATAGTGTAATTCTGCATGTGTAACGTGAGCGCGGTGAATTTTGCATTTTAATAAACGAGATAGCATGGCTAGCGTCCCCTGAGTTGACCTAAGAGTTTGATCATATGGTTAAATCAATCTTGCTTGCTGTATGGTGAACAATCGAGCAGAGGCATTTTGCGCTTAAATGAACTTTCTGGCAAGCGGAATTGTCCAGCAATTTTTGAATGCTTAGTTCGGCTTGTAGGCATTGATTTGATTCATGGCTTGCTGTACTTCGCCATTGACCAGCATTTTGGTACGTCCCAGTGCATGGGAAATCGCATCATCCATCAAATTCTGTTCGCTGCTTGGGGCTTTGCTGAGTACATGACCGGAAACACGATCTTTGGCACCAGGATGGCCGATTCCGATTCGCAGGCGATGGAAGTTCGGACCGATATGCGGCACGATATCGCGCAGACCATTATGACCACCGTGACCACCACCTGTTTTCAGGCGAATGACACCGGGATTCATATCCAGTTCATCATGGGCGATGAGTATGGCTTCGGGTGCGATATTGTAGAATTTGGCGAAAGGAACAACACTTTTACCGGAAAGGTTCATAAAGGTTGTTGGTAGAAGGAGACGGACGTCTTGACCTTCGATATTGCCACGACCGCTAAATCCATTGAATTTCGGGTCTTTTTTGAGGTTAATGCCATATTGTCCTGCAAGGCGTTCTACGAACCAGGCCCCTGCATTATGGCGGGTTTGGGCATACTCAGAACCTGGGTTGCCCAAACCAACAATCAGTGAAATATTTGACACTAATTACACCATTAACACTTATGCGCGTTTGAAGTCAGCGTGCATAGGCGTGTTTTTAGCTGGGTGACGTTGTAAAGCTTGGATTTTAACGCTTTCAACTTTACCGTCTACTTCAATTTCGATAACTTCTTCGAAGAATGAATTGTTTTCTAGGAATTTAACAAGCTGACGAAGTTCAACAGTTACAGCTACAGGAGCAGCTTCGCCACCGTAGATGATTGCTGGTACTTTAGCAGCATGGCGAAGGCGGCGGCTCGAACCTTTCCCTTGTAATGCTACTTCACGTGCTTCAGCGTTTAATACGAAGTTTGCCATGATAGACATCCTATTTAAGTTTTAAATGAACTAGACCTGCGACCGATCTAGTGAGTAAAAACCCTGCCAAATGGCAGGGCTTTGAAATTCAGCGCTCTATTATAGATAAGAATCGAACATTGCGCTAATAGATTCTTCGTTGTTAATACGACGAATCGTTTCGGCAACCATGCTGGCTACTGAAACCTGGCGAATCTTACCAAGTGCTAAAGCTTCATCAGAAAGTGGAATGGTGTCAGTAACAACCAGTTCATCAATCACAGAATTCTTTAAGTTTTCAATCGCTTTACCAGAAAGCACTGGATGCGTTGCATAAGCAACAACCTTGCGAGCACCGAAAGTTTTCAATGCATCAGCAGCTTTACATAAAGTACCCGCTGTATCTACCATGTCATCGACGATGACACAATCACGATCTTTAACATCGCCAATCAAATGCATCACTTGTGATTCATTCGCTTTTTGACGACGTTTATCGATGATTGCAAGATCGATATCACCCATTTGCTTGGCAACAGCACGTGCACGAACTACACCACCCACGTCAGGTGAAACCACCATCAGGTTATGATGTGACTGCTGACGCAAGTCAGCCAGTAATGCTGGCGTACCATAGATGTTGTCTACAGGTATATCGAAGAAACCTTGAATCTGGTCAGCATGCAGATCGATCATCACGACACGGTCGATACCCACAGTTGTCAGCATGTCTGCAACTACTTTGGCAGTAATTGGCACACGGCTTGAACGTGGACGACGGTCTTGACGAGCATAACCAAAGTAAGGAATCACGGCAGTAATACGACCTGCACTTGCACGACGCAAAGCGTCAGCCATTACCAAGATTTCCATCAGGTTATCGTTGGTAGGGGCACAAGTAGGTTGTACAACGAATACGTCTTTACCACGAACGTTTTCAGTAATCTCGACAGCAATTTCACCGTCAGAGAACTGACCTACAGAGGCAGCGCCTAGAGGAATGTGTAAGTGGCTTACGACTTTTTGAGCGAATTGTGGATGCGCAGATCCACTAAAAACGACAAGATTGGGCATGAAGCACCCTTGGCGGTTGGGATATATGGGAATAGATGGCAGGGGTAGCTGGATTCGAACCAACGGATGCCGAGATCAAAACCCGGTGCCTTACCACTTGGCGATACCCCTAATGCGGCAGAACTTTAATATTTTTGCGGCAAAGTGTCAAGGTGAATTAACAGTGTTGCTGCAAATCTGTTCTGTCTTTTTTCGAGAAAATGGCAGGGGTAGCTGGATTCGAACCAACGGATGCCGAGATCAAAACCCGGTGCCTTACCACTTGGCGATACCCCTAAATTTGATGGACTGTAAGATGGCAGGGGTAGCTGGATTCGAACCAACGGATGCCGAGATCAAAACCCGGTGCCTTACCACTTGGCGATACCCCTAATACAGTACATCTACAGGTGAAAAATGGCAGGGGTAGCTGGATTCGAACCAACGGATGCCGAGATCAAAACCCGGTGCCTTACCACTTGGCGATACCCCTATCTACACTTTAAACCGAACTAAAGGTGATTCTTTCAAACTGTTCACCAGGTAAGCTTTACATGGTGCATTTGCAAGAATATCTTCGATATTCAGATTTTCAGTGACTTCAATAAACACACAAGCACCTGTACCTGTAAGTTTTGCAATACCGAACTGGTCGAGATATTGCATCGCTTCATCTACTTCAGGATATAAGCTTCTTGCCAGTGGCTCAAAGTTATTTCCAAAATCAGATGGCGTTTGCTGATAGGCGCAAAATTTAGTGCTCTTCGTGTCTCTTGTCAATGCTTTTTGCGAAAAAAGCAGTTGAGTGCTGATAAAACAGTCAGGTTTTAACACAATGAATTGTTTTTGATCTAAGTCTATGAATGTTAAGTGTTCGCCAATGCCTTCTGCCCAGGCATTTCGGCCATGTACAAATATCGGAACATCCGCGCCCAGCTTGACCCCGAGTTCGGCCAGTTGTTCAATATTTAGACCGCATTGCCATAGCTGGTTCAGCACAATCAGGGTGGTGGCTGCATTGGAAGAACCGCCACCAAGACCAGCTCCCATCGGAATGTTTTTTTCCAGAGAAATGTTCAGGCCGGATGGCGCTTGAGCATAGGGTTTCAAGAGCTGGGTAGCACGATAGATTAAATTCTGTTCCAGATCGACGGAGGCTAGACCTTCTATCTGAATCGCATCATCAGCGCTTTGTTTAAATTCCAGCCAGTCATACAAGTCAATCAGTTGAAAGATACTTTGCAGCTCATGATAGCCGTTCGGGCGGCGACCGGTAATATGTAAAAACAAATTCAGTTTAGCAGGTGAGGGAACACGAATCATCATGGGCTTGAATCAGGTCAATTAGCGGTTTTGAATAAGCATTGTAATACGGTTTTCTGCACCATTTCCAAGTGACTGCTTTAAAATCAACTGGTTTGGTAGTCGTGACTGCTGGTTATAATTGAGATCGACTGTCCAGCCTTGTTCAATAATCTGGCTGATTCGCTGTGCATCATCTTTTTTAAGCTGTGCTGCTGCGGTGGCAGGTCGTGCCTGTACCCAGTCGACTAGATGACTAATCGGCGCTTGCCAGCCGGTCGCGCGTTGTAATAATTCTTCGGCACTGGCTGCCTGAATCACACCTGTTTTGGCACTGTTTAAGGTCACTTGTCCGGGCGTACCAGAAATCTGGGTTTTGCCAACACCTAAAATGCCACTCAGCTCAATATCAAATTCTTCCTGCTGCTGTACCCAGGTGAAGAATGCACTGCCGGTCTGTTGTGGTGTGCGCACACCAATTTTGCCTTGCAGCTGGAATTGATTATCTGCCTGTACGCTTGGCGAAGCCGGAGTTTGTGGCTTGATCATCTGCTGACAGCCAGTTAAAAACAAAGCAGTCGCTGCAAAGGCACAGCAACCAAATTGGCTTATATTGCGCATAAATTTATTAACTCGTTTGGGTATGTGGTGCTAACAATAGCGAATTAAGTTGTTTCAATTCTGGGTCATTTGGATGGTTTTGTTGTAATTGTTGTAACACTTCATGGAAATGTTGTAGATCACCCTGCATATAAAGCGAGCGTGCATAACGTACCCCAATCTTGACGCTTGGATTGAGTTGATAGGCTTTGTAGAGCACATCTGCAGCGGTAGCAAAATCATTCTGTAAATAACAGATATACCCATAGGTATCCAGAATTGACGCCTGTTCTGGCGCATATTCCAATGCCTGCTCGACATAACGCCGCGCATCTTCCAGACGACGGTTCTGCATGGCCAGGGTATAGGCATAGGCATTCAGGTAGGTTGGACTATTTGGTTCAATTTTAAGTAAAGTGCTGAGTAATTCATCCAGCTTGTCACGATCCTGATGCGGGTCCATCAACAGGACTTGCGCATAGACCAGTTCCGGATCATCCGGCAGGTTTTTACTGGCTTCTTCCAGCAGGCGAATCGCAGCTTTTTTATTTTGCATACGATTTAGAATTTCGGCTTGAGCCTGATACAAAAAGCTGGCATGTTGCGGATAGTTGACCCTTTCCTGAGTCAGGAAACGCAGTGCATCATTGCGTTTATCCTGCTGGGCAAAAATCGAGATCATGTTGCGGCGCGAGACGGTATACAGGCTGCCATCGACCAAACGGTAATAGGCCTTGGCTGTTTCATAATGCTGTTTACGTTCGGCATTGACCGCCAGATAATAATAGGCTTCGTTCTGATACTGTGCAGAATAACGCAGTTCGACCAGATATTTTTCAGCCTTCTCATATTCTTCCAGATCAATACTGGTCAGTCCGGCAATAAACAGGGCCTCTTCAGCAGTTGGCCATTTTTTCAGAATATCCTGCAGTTTCTTGAGTGCCAGTGTCGCTTCATTTAACTTGACCAGATATTTAACCTCGGCCAGACGTATATCCAGATTATTCCGGTGTTTGCGACTGGATTTTTCATACCATTTCAGGGTGGCATCGGTATCGCCCAAGGCGTTGAGCAGATTGGCTTTCATCAGGATATAGCCAGTCGTATTCGGACGTTTCTTTAAGGCGCGATTGACCGTATTTAAAGCCTGTTCCAGTTGGCCATTCTGTGCTTCCAGACCAGCCACCAGTACCAGAATAGATGGATTATCTTTGGCTTTACTGGCACTGAGGGCACGAATTAAATAACTGCGGTCCTCTGTTCCTTCCGGTGAAATTCCAGCCAGAATTTCTTCCAGATCGGCACTGTCATCAATCAGCAGGATTTTTTCCAGGGTTTCTGCAGCCAGCTCATATTCATGTGCCTTTAGTGCAATATGAGATAAATAAAACAAAGCCGGAACATCTTGCGGCTCTTGTACCACCCAGTGGGTCGAGATATCCAGAGCAGCCTGTAAATCATTGTGTTCCAGGGCGACATTGAGTGCGCGCTGCTTGACGGTGGTTGAGTTGCTCCTGATCGCCAGAACGGTATAGTTGTGCAAAGCCGTGGGAATATCATGCGCGGCAAGTGAAAACTCGGCCATCATACTTTGTTTTATAGCATCATAATTTTGATTTGCATGGTAAACTGCTTCCGCTGCATAAAGATGAGCAGTTGAAGCCATGCTACCCACCAATAAGAATGTGGTAGAATATTGCTTAATTGTAGGGCCGTTGATACGGCTGATTGTTTGACGCAATTTTTCTTGATCCAAGTAATGCTTTTTATGACACCGATGTTGCACAATAGCATAAATTTATTGAAATGATGACCTGATATGTCTTTCTTTGCATTGGGTGTCAACCATCAAACTGCCTCTGTAGAACTGCGGGAACAGGTCGCGTTTAATCCTGAAAAGTTAAGCGCCATTCTTGCTGAACAAAGCCAGCACCCTGAACTGAACGACATGGTGGTGGTGTCTACATGTAATCGAACCGAAGTTTACGCGATGTCTGAAAATATCGACATGGTGCTAAACTGGCTCGCCCAAAAAAATGGGGTGGATGTCAAGCAACTGCAAAATCATGTCTATCGTTATGAAAATGCTCAGGCCATGACTCACCTGATGCGTGTCGCCAGTGGTCTGGATTCCCTGATGCTCGGTGAACCGCAGATTCTGGGACAGGTCAAAAATGCCCTTTCTCTGGCCAAAGAATCCCAGACCGTTTCACGTCATTTAAACCGAATTTTTGAATATGCTTTTTATGCGGCCAAACGGGTGCGTTCGGAAACGGCTGTCGGCAGTCATGCAGTATCCATGGGTTATGCAGTGGCACAACTTGCCTTACAGGTGTTCAGTCACCCGGACAAGCTGACCATTATGGTGGTGGCAGCGGGTGAGATGAACAGTCTGGTTGCCAAGCACCTTGCAGAAATGAGTGTGGGCAAGATTATTATCTGTAACCGTACCCGCGAACGTGCAGACCTTCTGGCGAAGGAAATTGCCCATCGGGTAGAGGTGGAAATTATTGACTTCGACCAGTTGGCGGCAAACCTGCACCGTGCCGATGTGATTTCCAGTTGTACTGGCAGTTTGCATCAGGTGATTCACTTTGCCGATGTCAAGGCGGCATTAAAAAAACGCCGTTATCAGCAAATGCTGCTGGTCGATCTGGCCGTTCCACGTGATATTGATGCCAAAGTTGAAAGTCTGGATGGGGTCTATCTATATGGTGTCGATGACCTGCAAACGGTGATTGAGGAAAATCTGGCACAGCGCCGTCAGGCTGCTGTTGAAGCCGAGGTGATGGTCAATCAGCTGGCCACTGAACTGATGACCCAGCAAAAGGTGAATCAGGCTGGTGCCACCATTCATGCCTATCGTGATCATGGTGAAACCTTACGCCAAGAAGAATTAGAGCTGGCGCTGCAGCGTATTGCCAAGGGTGAGAAAGCTGAAACAGTCATGACGGAATTTGCCCACCGCCTAACGCAAAAACTATTGCATCCAACCTCAATTTTACTGCGTGAAACGGCAAAAGCGGAAGATCCGGGTTGTTTTGACCTGATGCGCGATACCTTGCAAGCAGTAGTCGATACACGTCGCAAAACCAAATCTTAGCCAACTCTTTTACCGTATTTGCTGGGAATCAAGGCGTTTAGAAATAAGCGCCTTGTTTTGTTTATGTGATCACATCAGTTGTCATTTGCAGTAATTATAATTTAGTAACCTAGACGCCATTGCAACATAACTCATGCGGCTTGCTAAAAAAGAATTTCAATCTGAGAGTTGTTATAGTGCTAATACTTATCCAATAAATAAGAGAATTAAGTTGGTGCAATACACGGCAGAAAAAATAGTAAAAGCTCTATTACTTGCTCCTTTGCCTTTATTTTTCTTTACAGCATTGCTGTTTATCATAATAAATCGTGAATATAGCCTATATTCAATTGTCATGGTTATTGCGGTGCATGCTTTCATTTATTTAGCTTATTGTATTTTGACTGTACCTTTTAGTTTTATAATCTCAATTATTTTAAATCGTTATAGCCTTCTCAATTTGCTAACTGTTGGTATTAGCTCTCTAATTATTGCTACGCCATTTTTCATTGTTTTTGGATGGAGTCATACAGGGGAGTTCTCTAAACAATGGTGGAAAATCTATGCTGATATACCAACAATTCTTTTAGCGCTATTTCCTAGTTTATGTTATTGGTTAATTTTGAAAAAATTGACAACTTAATATTTTTATTAAAAACGATCTATATCAAATATTTATATATAAAATCAGCGACGTTATCTTATCAAAGAAATATAATCAATTTTTTATGAAGGATAAGCTATGTGGCATGCAACGTATAAATCCAAACCTGTTTAATCTTCCAGTAAGGTCATGGAGCGCTTTTTATCAATTTCATAAATCCGCATTTTCAGGTTTTTCATTTCCGCAATGCTGCTAAATTTCTTCGATTTAATTTTATTTTTCAGACACTGGTATTGCAGCTTGGTCGAGAAGTCTGCCGCCAGTTTGTCGGCCTGTTCAGGCGAAGAGGTATAATCACTGACATTGGCATGTTGTAAAATATGCTGCAATTCATGATGATGGGCTGCGCAGGCACCCAGTACATAATAGACCGAAAGTTCAGGATCATCCGGCAGGTCATCAAAAATCACATTCAGAATATTCAGAATCTTAAATAACAGCTGATCTTCAGATACCAGAGCGCGTAGTGGTTCAAAATGGATATACAAATATGGGTGGTTCATCAGGATCGCAATCACGTATTCTTCAGCATCAATTTTGGTGCTAAAGCTTAAGGATGCATCGGTATTGACCTTGGGTTGCCATTTACGGTTAAAACCGAGTTTTTCCCGAAAAAATTGCTGCAGCAAATAGCGGAATGAACCATGTTTAGGCAACAATTCCGTCAGGTTTTTCAGCTCACCCATGACCTGACTTTTACCTTCAGGCGTGGTGATGTCCTGATTTTGAGTCAGATATGCAAAGACAAAGTCTGACATCAGTGGTGCCTGATCGAGCAGGCGTCTAAAGTTTTCAATCCCTTCACGCCGGATCAATGAATCCGGGTCATGGTCGGCAGGCAAGACAAAGAACTTCAGCTCACGGCCATCATTCAGTAGTGGCAGGGCAATGTCCAAGGTGCGACGTGCAGCTTTTTGTCCGGCAGCATCCCCATCAAAGGCGATAGTTAGCCGGTTATTCTGCTTAAACAGAATATTCAGGTGATCGGTATTGCTGGCTGTACCCAAAGTTGCGACTGCGCCATGAATGCCGTATTGCTGCAGCGCAATCACATCCATATAGCCTTCCACCATCAGCCATTCCTGGGCTTTCTGCTTGCGACCTTCATACAGGCCATACAACAACTGGTTTTTATGGAAGACTTCCGAATCTGGCGAGTTGATATATTTGGGCTTGATCTCGTCATTCAGCGCACGTCCCCCAAAGCCGACCACCCGGCCTTTGCTGTCACGAATCGGGAAAATCACCCGTTCACGTAGCAGGTCGAAATCACGGCCACTGTCGCTGGTACGGATCAGCCCTAGAAGTTTCAGGCCTTCAATATCCTGAGGAAAGGCTTTTTCCAGATGTTGCCAGTCTTCAGGTGCATAGCCTAAGCGCCAATAGGCAATCGTTTCTGCCGTCAGGCCACGTTGTTTGAAATATTGCTGGGCACTGGCACTATTGGGTAGCTGACGCTCATAAAACTGGGCAATATTTTCCAAGAGGTCGTAGAGATTACCGTCTTGCTGGACTTCGGCCATCGGCATTTGCTCAAATGCAGCAAAAGGATCGCCATAGAAATCCTGTTCGGGGGCCTGAAACTCTGCAAAGGGATCAAAATTGGCAGGAGGGGCAGACACCGAAGTCTCTGCTCCTGAGTTTGGCAGCGTTTGCGTATTCTCAACCTTGGTTGTAGCAACAGGTTTCGGCTTGGCAGCTTCGCGTTTGTATTTTAATTTGCTGGAATCAGTATTGTCTTTTGGCAGTTCAATGCCGGTCTGACTGGACAGGTCTTTCATCACTTCGACGAAATTACGGCTGCCAATATCCATCAAAAAACGGATGGCATTACCATTGGCCTGACAGCCAAAACAGTGAAAATACTGTTTGTCACGATAGACATGAAAAGAAGGCGATTTTTCCTGATGGAAAGGGCAGCAACCGGAATAGGTACGGCCGGTCTTTTTCAGTTTCACGAATTGACCAATCACATCGACAATATCGGTGCGATCGAGAATCTGATCAATCGTATGCTGAGGAATTGCCATAATATGTTGAGCTTCTCGTGCTGTGTTTAAGACCTAAGTTATTGAATCAATAAGGCTGAAATGCTTCAGCCCCATCCATTCTAAATCCTTTGTACATCTTTTGCACGATTTGTTTAAGCATGGCCTGAACAACGCAAAAGGGCAGGTATAATACCTGACCCTTCGCAAAAATACATCTGAAACAAATGCCTTATTCGGCAGTTGTGCTGTACTTAATCAGCAGATTTTGGTCGGTCAAGCAAACCAAACGAGATGCGGTTGGTCCAGCTACGCTTTTCAGTTTCTGCAATTGCAGGCTGTGCATTTGGATCAGTCACGGTTTGAGCTTCCTGGCCAAAAATTCCCAAGGTGGCGCGGTTAATCCAGCTGGCTTCATTACGTGCTGCACGCAAGTTGACGCTACCATCAGATTTGACCAGATTCGGATAATTCAGCTTTAACACATCAACATACTGCTGAGAAGTCGCTTTATCGCCAAGCTTGTCATAACCATAAGCGATGGTTGCCAAAGCTTCCGGGATCTGTGGGGTTTGTGGATAATGTTCCACCACCCATTGTGCACGCTCAACTGCCGCCAGATAGGCTTTACGTTTTAAATTAAAACGTGCTGCATTCATTTCATGCTCAGCCAGTTCCTGACCGATAAATTTCATGCGCTGTGCAGCATCCACGGCATAGGTGCTAGACGGATAGCGGCGAATGAAATCGACAAAATTCTGATAAGCCACTTTCAGATAGCTGACATCACGATGCGACTGTTTTAGCGAGGTATAACGCAGTAGACCATTATAATTCTGCTCCATATTGGATACGCCGCGTACATAGTAGGCATAGTCAACGTTCGGGTGTTGCGGATTCAGACGGATAAAACGTTCTGCCAGCGCCACCGCACCTTCATAATCTTTTTGCTGGAATTTCACATACAACAGTTCAAGCTGCGCTTGCGGAGCGTACTGACTGGTCGGGAAATAGGTTTCCAGCGCTTCTAACTGTTTTGCTGCATCGGTATATTGATTACGATCTAGCGCTTTCTGTGCTTTTTGAATATAAACCTGTTCGCTAGATTCCGGACCTTTATCCACGACTTCTTTTTTTGGATTACTGCTACAGCCTACCATTGCCGATGCTATGCCAATCGTGAGGGCAAGCATTGTCATTTTATAATGTGGTAGCGACATAAAAATTCCTCTGTTAATACGGGCAATGAGCTACAATTGCACTATTAAACCACTTTTGTCTGAATGAGCAAATGAGTCAAGCACAATCTTCCAATTCTAATATCCCTGATACCGATTTCAATTTACTTGAAGATTCTGAGGATGCAGATAACCATACTTCAGAAGCAACTGCAACACGTTTATCGTTGCAATTTCAACTGGATGAAACTTATATCGGGCAACGTATCGACCAGATTGCGGCGATGGTCTGGAGCGATTTTTCCCGAGAAAAATTAAAGCAATGGATCAAAGATGGCAATTTATTGGTGAATGGTCAACCGGTTAAGCCGAAATTTAAAAGTGACGGTTTTGAAACCCTGACCTTAAATGTCGAGCTTGAAGCGCAAACCCGCAGCCTGCCGGAAGATATTCCACTGGACATCATTTATGAAGATGATGACATTATCGTCATCAACAAGCCTGTCGGCATGGTGGTACATCCGGGCGCGGGCAATAGTTCGGGAACACTGGTCAATGCATTGTTACATCACTATCCGAAGTCGGCCGAACTGGCGCGTGCCGGTCTGGTACATCGTATCGATAAAGACACCAGTGGTTTGCTGGTGGTTGCTAAAAACCTGGAATCACAATTTTCTCTCAGCAAGCAGCTTGAAAAAAAATCAGTGTATCGTCTGTATGATCTGGTGGTATACGGCAATATTATTGCGGGCGGTACCATTGACGAACCGATCAAACGCCATCCGGTAGATCGTGTAAAAATGACCGTACTTCCGGGCGGTAAAGATGCTGTGACGCATTACAATGTCAAAGAGCGTTTCCAGCATTTCACCCGTGTTCAAGCCCGTCTGGAAACTGGTCGTACCCATCAGATTCGTGTGCATTTTAGCTATATCGGATTTGGCTTGATCGGTGATCAGGTGTATATGCCGCGTGTCCGTATGCCGGCAGGTGCCTCACAATTACTGGATGATACTTTACGTGGTTTTAAACGTCAGGCCTTGCATGCAACGAAACTGGGTCTGACCCATCCGCGTACGAAAGAAGAAATGACTTTTGAAGCGCCGTGGCCGGAAGATTTTACCAATCTGATTGAAGTGTTGCGCACTGAAAACAAAGCTTATTAATTTTTTTAGTTAGCCCATGTCAAAGCAAGGAATCGAGATGCAATTTGTAGCAGGACTTC
The DNA here is from genome assembly GCF_057839405.1 of Acinetobacter sp. KH_038. NCBI lineage: Bacteria > Pseudomonadati > Pseudomonadota > Gammaproteobacteria > Moraxellales > Moraxellaceae > Acinetobacter > Acinetobacter sp. KH_038. The sequence continues at coordinate 832,579 of NZ_CM174489.1, forward strand.
CACAAGGTGTATATGTGGGTCAGACCCGTGTTCATCATGCGCAAGTACAGCCATCAGCACAGCCTGAGCTTGCCGGTTTTAATCTGGCTCTGCATGTCAATGACGATGCTGCGCGCGTGCAGAAGCATCGCATCGGGTTGCTGAAAGATTTCGCTGCCTTGGGTGTGGATAAGATCACCTGGATGACCCAGACACATAGCACCATCTGTCATACCATCAATGAACAGATGCCTTTTGAGGCACTGGTCGGCGATGGTCTGGTGACGCAGCGCAAAGCCCATGCTTTGATGATGATGACCGCAGACTGTTTACCTGTGGTACTAGGTAATGCTGATGGTACGGAAGTTGCTAATTTACATGCCGGCTGGCGTGGTCTGGCCGGTGGGATTGTTGAAAATACCATTGCAGCCATGCAGACTCTGCCGACCTGGGCCTGGCTCGGTGCCGCGATCAGTCAGCCATGCTTTGAAATTGGTGCTGAAGTAAAAGCGGCTTTTTGCGGTAAATATCCTGAACTGGACGGTGCATTTCAGCCGGGTGAACAGGCAGCTAAATATTATGCCGACCTGTATGCGATTGCGCGTTATATCCTGCAACAACATGGCATAAATAGCGTATTGGGTGGTGATCAGTGTTCTTATCGTCAGGCGGATGAGTATTTTTCTTATCGCCGTGAAGCTAAAACCGGACGTATGGCGACATTCGTGTTTATGACATGAAAATGTTAAACTTCACTGAAACCTTTGGCTGTTGAGCATTATGTCCCTATCTTCCAAATCTGTTGCGATTGTTTATCATAGTCCTTATGGACACACCGCGAAAGTGGCGAATTTTATTGCCGATGGCGCACGGGAAACCGGTGTTCAGGTGCATATGATGAATGTCGAAGAGATTGATTGGGAAGTACTGGATGCTGCAGATGCGATTGTCTTTGGTTGTCCGACCTATATGGGTAGCCTGACCTCCGCCATGAAGCTGTTTATGGAGCAGTCTTCCAAGCGCTGGCTGGCACGTAGCTGGCAGGGTAAACTGGCAGCCGCCTTTACCAATGGTGGTGGGCTCAGTGGCGACAAGCTGGCAGTATTGCAGCAGATTAACCTGTTTGCGATGCAGCACGGCATGTTGTGGTCAGGTTTGCCTTTAATGCCGACAGGGCGTAGTCATACTGATCTGAACCGGATGTCGAGCTTTTTGGGGTTGATGACCCAATCTGATAATGCACCGGTAGAAGTCACCCCACCTGAAGGGGACTTGAAAACCGCTCTCTGGTTTGGTGAATATATTGCTTTGACCTTGGCGCGCTTAAATAGTCCTGCTTAGTCAGGGATAAAAAAACCTCCACAGATTGGAGGTTTTTTTTATCTTTAACTTTCAATCCATTATTTATGGAAAATTCGCGCTTTATCCCGTTGCCAGTCACGGTCTTTTTCAGTGGCACGTTTGTCATGCAGCTGTTTACCTTTGACCAGGGCAATTTCCAGCTTGGCATGCGGGCCTTTCCAGTAACAGGCCAATGGTACACATGAATAACCTTTCTGGTTAATCGCACCTTGTAACTTTTCAATTTCACGGCGGTTTAGCAGCAACTTGCGGGTACGGGTCGCTTCAGGCACCACGTGGGTTGAAGCACTCAGCAGCGGCTGAACTTGCGCACCAAACAGGAAGGCTTCACCATTTTTAAAGGTAATATAACTTTCCACAATGGTCATACGACCGGCACGCATTGATTTGACTTCCCAGCCCTTTAATGACAGCCCCGCTTCAAATTTCTCTTCAATAAAATAATCGTGGCGGGCACGTTTATTCAGTGCAATGGTACCGCCATTATTTTTTTTTACTACAATAGATGCTTTCGCCATAATCTGATACTTCCAAACGTGCTGCTATTGTACCGCAACTAGAAATAAGGTGAAGTTTTTTAAATTAATGAGGATTATTCACCAAAAAAACAAGTTTTTGCTAAAATAAGATTCTACATAACAAACAGAGTACAAATGGATGTCTAAAACTCGTGTGATTTATCCGGGGACTTTTGATCCAATTACCAATGGACATATTGATTTGGTAACCCGCGCAGCGCGAATGTTTGATGAGGTGGTTGTGGCAATTGCCATCGGTCATCATAAAAATCCGGTATTTAGTCTGGACGAACGTGTTGCCCTGGCAAAAGAGTCACTCAGTCATTTGGACAATGTTGAATTTGTAGGTTTTGACGGTTTGCTGGTCAATTTTTTCCGTGAACAAAAGGCGACGGCTGTATTACGTGGTTTGCGTGCAGTGTCTGATTTTGAGTACGAATTTCAACTGGCGAATATGAACCGTCAGCTTGACTCCCACTTTGAAGCGGTGTTTTTAACTCCTTCAGAGCAATATTCTTTTATTTCATCCACTTTGGTGCGTGAAATTGCTCGATTAAGAGGTGATGTAACCAAGTTTGTACCACCAAACGTGGTTGCTGCCTTCGAGCGTAAACTTCAACAAGGTTGGTAGCGTGTCTTTATATATCACCGATGAATGTATTAACTGCGATGTCTGTGAACCTGTATGCCCGAATGAGGCCATTTTCATGGGTGAACTTATTTATGAGATTCATCCAGACCTCTGTACAGAGTGCGTCGGGCATCATGATCAACCGCAGTGTCAGCTGTTCTGTCCGGTGGATTGCATTCCCCTAGATCCGAACCATGCGGAAACGCAGGAACAGCTGCAAGCCAAGTATGAAAAACTGACTGCTCAAAAAACATCAAGCAATTAGTTGAGATATTTGCTACTATGCCGCTCGAAGTGAGCCAGACGATCGCTGCTGTGGAAATCTCCGTGATTGAAGCAGGGGAGGAAAGTCCGGGCTTCATAGGGCAAGGTGCCAGGTAACGCCTGGGCGGTGTAAACCGACGGCAAGTGCAGCAGAGAGAAGACCGCCTTCATTATGTTTTCGAGCAATCGGAATCGGAGGTAAGGGTGAAAGGGTGCGGTAAGAGCGCACCGCATGGCTGGTAACAGTTCATGGCGAGGTAAACCCCACCGGAAGCAAGACCAAATAGGAATCCATTAGGCATGGCCCATGCTGGATTCGGGTAGGTCGCTTGAGCGCATGAGTGATTGTGCGCCTAGAGGAATGATCGTTCACGACAGAACCCGGCTTATCGGCTCACTTCAACAAATTTTGATCAAACAGCACAATATGGGGTTGACGTGATTTACAGAAAATCCCATAATGCGCGCACAGTTTAAGGCTATGTAGCTCAGTTGGTTAGAGCACCGCACTCATAATGCGGGGGTCACAAGTTCAAGTCTCGTCATAGCCACCATATTCTGAAAAAACCCACTCCGATTGAGTGGGTTTTTTTATGGCTGTAAGAATTACAATGATATGATGTTTACTAAATAAGCAACTGAATTTAAAGAACAGTGATAAACAATCCAGTCAATATCAAACGTGATGATTTCGAGAATATTGAAACCGCATGGGACGGAGATTTATGGGATAGAAAACGCCTAGGATTGCAATTAGAACGCTATGTTGATCGTTTGCAATGTGGAGCTGTATTGGCTCTAGATGCACGTTGGGGTGAGGGAAAAACATGGTTTGTTCGCCATTGGGCAAAGCATTTGGATGATACAAAACATAATGTGATTTATCTGGATGCTTTTGCAAATGATTATTTAGAAGATCCTTTCTTAACGATTGCAGCAGAGATTAGCCAAGCTTTTAAAGATTCTGATGAAATTGGTATTGAAGAGATTAATGATTTTAATTCAAAGACTGCCTCGGTTTTAATTTCTCTAGCAGCTGTAATACCAATGATTGCAGCTAAAGCAGGAATGCACTGGATAGGTTTAGGGGGAGCAGGCGAAACAATAAAAGCAGTTTATGATGAGGGAAAGGATGTTTTTGATGTTGCTAGTGAGGAAGTAGCATCTAAAGTAAAAGAGCAAATAGAAAAGAAAATAGAAAGTCATCATATTGAAAAACAAACAATTCAAGATTTTAAAAAAGAGCTTGCTCAACTTGCATCACAGCTAGAAAAACCTTTAGTTTTTATTATTGATGAATTAGACCGTTGTCGTCCTGATTTTGCCATTCGTTTAATTGAGCGGATTAAGCATTTTTTTGATATTCCTAAAATTGTATTTATTTTAGTAATGAATAAGCCACAATTATTACAATCTATCAAAAGTGTATATGGTTATGAAGCGGAAATGAATGGTGATTATTTAGAAAAATTTATTGATTTTACAGTACACCTTTCTTCAGAAAAGTGTGAAAAAAATTATGAAAATATTATCAAAGAACAACTCTTTCGAATAGGAGAGTTGGCTAATAAAGATGAAGTGAACGAGTTCTATTTTTGGGTTTTAGCTTTACAATTAGAGAAAAAATTAAATCCGCGTGAGTTGGTTAAAAAGCTAAATCAATATGCTTTATTAAGGACAAATGAAACTAACAAGAATTTAATTCTTATTAGCCTAATAATGACACCGTTATCAGTACAACATGATTATATTAGGTATTTTGAAATAATTATTAAAATCTTATCTAATAATCTGTATTTAAATAAGAGGGATTTTATGAAAAAACATAACCTTAATTTAAATTTTGATACTAAGTTTGATTTAATTACTGATGCTACATGGGTGCGAGATATATTGAAATGGGATTATAAAATTGAAGATTTTTTTATGAGTAGCTTTATTCATGAGCATCATAATATTGAGCGAATTAGAGATGATGCTAGTTGGAAAGAAAGCAAGTACATAGAGTATTTGTCTGCATTTTCAATAAGCCCTTTGAGTAAAACTAGTGATTTTATTGAATCTTGGATGAATTATATAAGAACTGGACTGTAATTTTATGAATTATATATAAAATTTACCAAGCTAACCACATCATCCGTCTGCAACTGCTCACGCATTTTTAGAAACTGCTTTTCATCTAAGTCATAGAGTTTAAGTGAAAGCAGTTTTTCTATATCTTCCTCAGGAAAGCGGTATTTAATAATTTTTGCAGGTACACCGCCAACGACTGCATAAGGTGGTACATCTTTCGTCACAACCGCACCTGTTGCGACCACAGCACCTTCGCCAAGTGTCACACCTTGCATAATCATGGCGCGAGAGCCAATCCAGCAACCGTCACCTATGACAGTGTCACCGGCAGGGACAAAACTGCGTGTATCAAACGGGAAGGCCGAAATCCAGTCGGTACGGTGCAGTTGGTTGCCACCCATCATAATCACGCATTCTGCGCCAAAACAGACGAAATTACCGATATGAAGCTGGTCAATCGGCTTCTCAGGCGTAGAGGGCTTATCATGCAGATAACGCACCACACAACGCTCAAAGCCCTGATCCCAGTAGGCCGAATAGTAAGAATAGTTCCCTTTGATATGAATGTTCGGATTTTTCACCGTTTTAGAGATGAACTCGAACTCACACCAATGATTGACCGGAGAGTTAATCAGCTTTTCAGACATAGGAAAAAGGAGCGGATAGGATTGTGGGATTATAGCGTAAAAGTTTTAAGCCCTCATCCCAACCTTCTCCCAACGGGAGAAGGAGCATTCATTGTGAATATAAATTTTATTGGATAGGCAAAAAGTAATTCCCTCTCCTTTTAGGAGAGGGGTAGGGAGAGGTGAATAAAAAGCAATCCCTCCCGACCTCCCTTTGAAAAGGGAGGACTAATAAAACAAAAAACCCCTCAAAAGAGGGGCTTTAAATTAAATAACTTTAAATATTAAAGATATTCAACCTTCACAATTTCGTATTCAACTTCACCGTTTGGCGTATTGATTTTTACGTCATCGCCTTCGTTTTTGCCCAAAAGCCCACGTGCAATCGGAGAGTTCACAGAAATTTTATTGATCTTAAAATCTGCCTCGTCATCGCCTACAATTTTATAGGTTTTTTGTTCTTCAGTATCCAGGTTTTCAATGGTAACAGTCACACCAAAAACCACACGACCTGATTGTTCCAGTTCTTTTACATCGATGACCTGGCAAGCGCCAAGTTTACCTTCGATGTCCTGAATACGGCCTTCACAGAAGCCTTGCTGTTCACGGGCTGCATGATATTCCGCATTTTCTTTTAAGTCGCCATGTTCGCGCGCTTCTGCAATCGAAGCCGTGATACGGGGGCGGTCAACTGTTTTCAGCTGATGTAATTCTTTCTCTAAGGCAATTTTGCCTTCAGGTGTCATAGGATAACGTTGCATGTTGTCCCTCAAAAGTCAGTTGAAAGATATAAAATCTATAAATAAAAAAAAGCCCGCCACCAAGAAGGCAGCGGGACTTCTTGGAAACTTAATTAACCTTTAGTTAGGTCTTGCAAGCGATATACATCCATTGGCAACTTGATTGCTAAAGCTTGGCACACAGCATCAGCACCGTTCAAGGTGGTAGTGTAATACACTTTGCCTTGTAGTGCCGAGCGACGGATCGAGAACGAATCCTGCTGAGCCTGTTTACCTTCAGATGTATTGATAATGAGGTGAATTTCGCCATTTTTCAAGCGGTCCACGATATTAGGACGGCCTTCGGTTACTTTATTTACACGTTCACATGCAATACCTGCTTCAGTGATCACGGTATGTGTACCACCTGTTGCAAGCAGCTTGAAGCCATAATCTACCAGTTGCTGGGCAATGCGTGCGACATGTGGCTTATCTGAATCACGTACAGACAAGAATGCATGTTTCACTTCGCCTTCGGTTGGTTTACCAGGTAAACGATCATTTGAGCCTAATACAGCTTTATAGAACGCTTCACCGAATGATTTACCAACACCCATCACTTCGCCAGTCGATTTCATCTCAGGGCCAAGAATCGGGTCAACACCAGGGAACTTGTTGAATGGGAACACGGCTTCTTTTACAGAGAAGTGCTCAGGAATGATCTCTGTAGTGAATCCTTGAGATTCCAGAGATTGACCTGCCATACAACGTGCCGCTACTTTTGCCAAAGATTCGCCGATACATTTAGAAACGAACGGAACCGTACGTGATGCACGTGGGTTCACTTCCAGAATGTATACGTCATTGCCTTTAACCGCAAACTGAACGTTCATCAAACCGATTACGCCAAGCTCTTTTGCCATAGCCACGGTTTGACGACGCATTTCGTCCTGAATCTCTTTAGAGAGAGAGTAAGGAGGAATCGAACATGCTGAATCACCTGAGTGAATACCCGCTTGTTCAATGTGCTGCATGATTCCGCCGATTACCACATCTTTACCGTCAGATACGCAGTCTACGTCAACTTCGATCGCGTCATCCAGGAAGCGGTCAAGAAGTACAGGCGCTTCGTTAGATGCTTGAACCGCATCACGTAAGTAGCGTTTGAGTTCTTCATCGTTGTACACGATTTCCATCGCACGACCACCAAGCACGTAAGAAGGACGTACCACAAGTGGGTAGCCGACTTTAGATGCTTCAGCCATACCTTCTTCAGCAGATTTTACGATGCTGTTGTTTGGTTGACGAAGTTGCAGACGTTGAATCATTTGCTGGAAACGTTCACGGTCTTCTGCGCGGTCAATCGCGTCAGGTGATGTACCGATAATTGGTGCACCGGCTTCTTCTAGAGCACGCGCCAATTTCAAAGGTGTTTGACCACCGTACTGTACGATAATGCCTTTAGGCTTCTCGATACGAACGATCTCTAAAACGTCTTCAAGTGTAATCGGTTCGAAGTACAAACGATCTGAGGTGTCGTAGTCTGTAGAAACCGTTTCAGGGTTACAGTTCACCATGATCGTTTCATAGCCGTCTTCACGCATTGCAAGGGCAGCGTGTACACAGCAGTAATCGAACTCGATCCCTTGACCAATACGGTTAGGACCACCGCCGATCACCATGATCTTGTCTTTAGCAGACGGATTCGCTTCACATTCTTCATCGTAAGTTGAGTACATGTAGGCTGTATCAGATTCGAATTCTGCAGCACATGTATCGACACGTTTGTAAACTGGAGTTACGCCCAGGTTCCAACGGTGTTTACGGAATTGTTTTTGTGAAATGCCCATCAAGTCCGCAATGCGAAGATCTGATAAACCTTTGCGTTTGAATCCACGGATGTTGTCCGCATTCAAGTCGCCAAAACCTAAAGTTTTGATCTGGTTTTCAGTTTTGATGATGTCTTCGATTTGAATCAAGAACCAGCGGTCAATGTTTGTTGCAGCGAATACTTCGTCTAAGGTAAAGCCGTGACGGAATGCATCGCCCACGTACCAAATACGCTCTGGGCCTGGTACTTTAAGTTCTTGCAAGATTTTGTCGCGCGCGCCTTCTGCACCCACTTCAATTTTTTCGTCAAAACCAGAAGCGCCCACTTCAAGACCACGAAGGGCTTTTTGTACAGACTCCTGGAAGTTACGACCAATCGCCATCACTTCACCGACAGATTTCATCTGAGTTGTAAGCGTTGCGTCAGCTTGTGGGAATTTCTCGAAGTTGAAACGAGGAATCTTGGTCACTACGTAGTCAATTGCAGGTTCAAACGATGCAGGAGTTGTACCGCCTGTGATGTCGTTTTTCAACTCATCAAGGGTATAACCTACAGCCAGTTTCGCCGCAATTTTCGCAATCGGGAAACCCGTTGCTTTAGAAGCCAGTGCAGATGAACGTGATACACGTGGGTTCATCTCGATCACCACCATACGGCCAGTATTTGGGCAAATACCGAACTGTACGTTAGAACCACCTGTTTCTACGCCAATTTCACGGAGAACCGCTAAAGATGCATTACGTAGTAACTGGAATTCTTTATCAGTCAGTGTTTGCGCAGGAGCAACAGTGATGGAGTCACCTGTGTGCACGCCCATTGGGTCAAAGTTTTCAATGGTACATACAATGATACAGTTGTCGTTTTTGTCACGAACAACTTCCATCTCGTATTCTTTCCAGCCAATTAAAGATTCATCAATCAATAACTGTTTGGTTGGAGAAAGATCGAAACCGCGTTCACAAATTTCGATGAATTCTTCGCGGTTGTAAGCAATACCGCCACCTGAACCACCCATGGTGAATGATGGACGGATAATCACTGGGAAGCCGAAACGTGCTTGAATTTCTAAAGCATGTTCCATTGACTCAGCAACGTCAGCTTTTGGACATTCAAGACCAATTTTACGCATTGCTTGGTCAAACAGTTTACGGTCTTCAGCTTTTTCAATTGCTTCTTTGGTCGCGCCGATCAATTCAACATTGTATTTTTCTAAAATGCCATGCTCATCGAGGGCAAGGGCACAGTTCAATGCAGTTTGACCACCCATGGTCGGAAGAACCGCGTCTGGGCGTTCTTTCTCAATGATTGCTGCAACAGTTTGCCAAGTAATTGGCTCAATATAAGTTGCATCCGCCATGGTTGGGTCGGTCATGATGGTCGCTGGATTCGAGTTGACCAAAATAACGCGGTAGCCTTCTTCACGAAGGGCTTTACATGCTTGAGCACCTGAGTAGTCAAACTCACATGCTTGACCGATGACAATCGGACCAGCACCAATAATCAAGATGCTTTTAATGTCAGTACGTTTAGCCATGATGCTTCCTTAATTACTTCTTAGATGCTTCGATAAGTTCGATGAAATGATCGAACAATGGTGCGCAGTCATGTGGGCCCGGGCTTGCTTCAGGGTGACCCTGGAAGCTGAACGCAGGTTTGTCTGTACGATGAATACCCTGGTTGGTGCCATCAAACAGTGAGCGATGCGTTACACGCAACACATCAGGCAGATTGCTTTCATCGACTGCGAAGCCATGGTTTTGAGAAGTAATCATCACTGTACCGTTGTCAAGATTCTGTACAGGATGGTTCGCACCGTGGTGACCGTGAGGCATTTTTAAGGTTTTAGCACCACTTGCAAGCGCAAGGATCTGGTGACCCAGACAGATGCCAAATACTGGAATTTCAGTGGTTTCTACAATGGTTTTTACAGCTTCAATTGCGTAGTCACATGCAGCCGGATCGCCAGGGCCGTTCGACAGGAACACGCCATCTGGATTCAGTGCAAGTACATCGGCAGCAGGAGTTTGTGCAGGCACAACCGTCAGTTTGCAACCGCGGTCTGCAAGCATACGTAAGATGTTGGTTTTGACACCGTAATCGTATGCAACAACATGGAATTTAAGTTCAGGTTGGGAGAAACCTTTGCCTAATACCCAAGAGCCTTCGGTCCATTCAAAACCTTCAGGGTCGCAACATTCTTTTGCTAGGTCTAAACCGTTTAAACCACCAAAGGCACGGGCTTTTTCAAGCGCTTCAGCTTCAGTGATATTTTCGCCAGCAAGGATACAACCGTTTTGCGCACCTTTGTCACGTAGAATACGTGTCAATTTACGCGTGTCGATATCAGCAATCGCTACAACATTGTGTTGTACCAGATATTCAGCTAATGATTGGGTTGAACGGAAGTTACTGTGCAATAAAGGCAGGTCACGAATGATCAATCCGTTAGCCCAAACCTTATGAATACGACCTGATTCAGCGTCTTCTTCATTGCAGCCTGTGTTACCGATATGTGGGTAAGTCAGTGTCACAAGTTGCTGTGCATAACTCGGGTCAGTCAAAATTTCTTGATAGCCAGTCATGGCAGTGTTGAAAACGACTTCGCCAGTCGTACTACCCGATGCGCCAATCGAAATACCTTTAAAGATAGTTCCGTCGGCAAGGGCTAAAATTGCTGGGGTGCTCAAACCAAAGCTCCTGAAATTTAGGCTGTAAAAAAGCGAGAAGACGAAAAAAAAGGAAGGCTAATTTTTAAACCTACCCTCCTATGTCTGCTCGCTTGAACTTAACACGGCATTATACGCAGAATGACTGTTGAAGTCCAATGGCTTTGCAGCGAAAGTATAAGATAAATACCTTGCTTTTTGAGTGGAAGTCTGTTTTGTATACAGCGGCAAAAAATGTAAGCAATTAATAATTGTCAGACAAATCAAATCTTAAATTTTATCGAATCTACTAAGATAGCTTAGGTCAATATAACAATAGGAACAAAAGCAATGACTACAGCATCAAAATCTACCCAATCCAAGAAATCGACTCCAAGCGTGGTGGCAGAAACTGCCGAAAAGCTTGAAAAAGTAGCAGTCGAGGCGAAAGATCAGGCAATTGAAACCCTCGAAGAAAGTAAGGAAAAGCTTGAAGTTGAAGCCAAGCAATTGACCGATACGGTACAGGAGCAATTGCGCCAATTTAAGCAGGAAGTGTTACAGCTCATCGATACCTTAAAGGAGCAGATTTTTGGTTCACAAAAAGAATTAACCGAATTAAAAAGCTTTATCAAAACAGAATTCAATGCAGTGGTCGAAGACCTGTCCAGTCTGGGCAAAGAACTGAAAGAAGATGTCAGTCAGATCTCGACCAAGCATAAAGAGCATTTGACCGATACCTTGAAGCGTTCTAAAGACAGCACTATTGAAGTGCTTAAAAAAGTCAAACCGGTGGTGAAAGCGGAAAGTTCAGATAAAAAACCGGAGCTGAACAGTTAGGCTGCGCTAAAAGGCCACGATTCAAATGGAGAGCACGCTATGTTCTCCTTTGTCTTTATGCAGCAAAACGGACTCACAATAACAATTGAAGGGGGTCACGATGCAACAGCATTATTTCGTAGGTGTACTTGGTTTGCTGATATTGATCATGCTACTGAATCTGGAAAGCGGGCTAGGGCGCATGCTTTATCTGGGTGTGATTGTGTTGTGTTTGGGAGTGCTGGGGCTGGTTTTTGGCACCATCCTGCTTACTGTACTCACTTTTGCGTTTATTCTATATGCCGCTGTAAAATCCATTCAGAAACAGCATCAGCTAAATCATTAAAATATACATATCTAGCAATATTGAAAATCTTTAAAACAACGCTACAGAGCTTGGCTACTTTTCTGGGCATAAACAAAAACGTGAGACTTCAAGTCTCACGTTTTATCAGCCTATGCTAGATTCAGACAGCGGTGCCTGATTTAAAACACATGTAGCCAGTCTCGTTTATTATGAAAATCTGCCTGAGGACTACTGTGCTGCATCGCGTAGTACTGATCGCCTTGCGAGGTTTTTAAAACAGCAGATAAACCCAGGAATAAATCTTCCCATTTCAGTTTATGTGTTGCCATAAAATCCGTCAGATCTACGCTGACATTAAGACCATAATGCGTACGTTTGAGCTGATTCAGCTCAATATCATCTGCAGCTTGCGGTGGCATATCTTCAGGATAGCGGTATTCTTCAAATTGATAAGCCTGCCAGGCCTGAGACGGGGAAAGATTGATCTCACGATAAAAATCTTCGCCCTGAACCCCGATAAAAATTTCAAAGCAGGTTTGTTCCCACAAAAAATCCTGACGGGGATGTGCAGCGACCATGTCGGGCCACAGAATGTACTGGTTGGGGTCGCGGATCCAGAAGCCCACATTTAGACTGCATGGGCCTTGCTGTTCAATGGCAGCAACCAGAGAGATGGCCTGAAAACGGCGATCAAATGCGCTAAGTTCGTAACTTGCCATAAGTCCTGTACTTAGTTAGACAAATGAGCAAAGCGGACAAGATTGGACAGTTTTTGGTTCTGTTTTGCCGCTTTCTTATAAAGAAGTGCAATTTTACCAATGGTTTGCACTACTTCAGCACCAGTTGCTGCTGAAATTTCAGCAATCAGTGCTGCACGGGCTTCACGATCTTCAGCCACAATTTTAACTTTAATCAGTTCGTGATCGTTTAAAGCGCGTGCCAATTCTTCGATTACAGTTTCAGTCAGACCTTTGTCACCTAGCATCACGACTGGGTTGAGAGTGTGTCCGATTTGACGTAAACGCTTACGTTCCTGAATAGATAAAGCCGCCATGAGAGATAACCTGAATTTTAAAACGGCTTAGTATAGCAAAAGCAAAAAATAAACGCTGTAAATTATCAGGAAATAATCATACTCAATCTGTCCACTTAGAGCGCAAAAGCCATAGATTTAGATACACATGTATACTGCAAAATAAGTCTTTTTCACGTACAATTAATAATTAGACATTTTTTTATTTAGAGAGTTATGGCTACACGCATTACCAACCAAAAGTTATCTAAAAGTAGTCGTGATTGGATGAGAGAGCATTTAGACGATCCTTATGTGAAAAAGGCACAAAAGGAAGGCTATCGTGCGCGTGCAGCATATAAGCTCTTGGAGATGCAGGAAAAGTATAAAATCATTAAACCAGGCATGACTGTGGTCGACTTGGGCGCAGCACCAGGCAGCTGGTCACAGATTGCCGGTAAGCTTGTAGGTGATAATGGTTTATTGATTGCATCAGATATTTTACCGATGGACGCTTTACCGGATGTAACTTTCCTGCAAGGTGACTTCCGTGAAGAAGAAGTGTTCCAGAAATTGCTAGAAATTTTAGATGGTCGTACTGTAGACGTTGTAATTTCGGATATGGCCCCCAATACATCAGGTAATAAGGCTGTAGATCAACCGCGTCAGATTTACTTATGTGAACTTGCACTGGATTTTGCCAATAAGGTACTAGGCCCTAAAGGTCAATTTGTGGTAAAAGTTTTCCAAGGCTCAGGTTTTGATGAGTTTCGTAAACAAGTAGTTGATAGTTTTGATGTTCTGAAAACATCTAAACCCTTGGCATCACGTGCCCGTTCTAAAGAAGTTTTCCTGATCGGGCAGGGACGCAAGAAGACTTTAAAATAAGTCTACTTGCCAAGTCGTTAAAAATTGTGCATTTTGTACGTTTTCAGATAATTGTAAGTTGATTTACAGCTTAAGTATTAAGGTCACCCTGAACAGGGCATGATCAAATTAGATTGGAATGGGAATAAAGCTTTGAGCGATCTTTTTAAGAATGCCGTATTGTGGCTCGTAATACTGGGTGTGCTGGTGTTAATCTTCAGCAACGTCAGTGACCGCAATCAACCGACTACAATGAACTACTCAGAGTTTGTTGCCGCGGTCAATGCTGGCCAAATTAAACAAGTTGTGATTGACGGCGAAAGAATCCGTGGCGAAAAATCAAACGGTTCAGAGTTTGAAAGTATTCGTCCGGCAGTTCAGGATCCTGAACTGATGCCAAGCCTGATCAAAAACAATGTTGTGGTTGAAGGTGAAGCACCACAACGTCAAGGCCTGCTCATGCAGTTGCTTATTGCAAGTTTCCCTGTGCTTTTAATCATTTTGTTATTCATGTTCTTTATGCGCAACATGGGTGGCGGTGCAGGTGGTAAAAACGGCCCAATGAGTTTTGGTAAGTCTAAAGCCAAAATGCTGTCTGAAGACCAGATTAAAGTGACTTTCGTCGATGTTGCCGGCTGTGATGAAGCCAAGCAAGAAGTCGTAGAAATCGTTGACTTCCTGAAAGATCCAACCAAATTTAAACGTCTCGGTGCCAGTATTCCCCGTGGTGTGTTAATGGTCGGTCCTCCAGGTACGGGTAAAACCTTACTTGCCAAAGCCATTGCTGGTGAAGCGAAAGTTCCGTTCTTTAGTATTTCCGGTTCTGACTTCGTAGAAATGTTCGTGGGTGTTGGTGCATCGCGTGTGCGTGACATGTTCGAACAAGCCAAACGCCATGCACCATGTATCATCTTTATTGATGAGATTGATGCCGTTGGTCGTCACCGTGGTTCAGGTACCGGTGGTGGTCACGATGAGCGTGAACAGACATTGAACCAGATGCTGGTGGAAATGGACGGCTTTGAAGGTAATGAGGGTATTATCGTCATTGCTGCGACAAACCGTGCAGATGTACTGGATAAAGCTTTGCTTCGTCCGGGCCGTTTTGACCGTCAAGTGATGGTTGGCTTGCCAGACATCAAAGGCCGTGAACAGATCCTGAATGTGCATTTGAAAAAATTGCCTTCAGTGACCGGTGTCGACGTTAAAGTGCTGGCACGTGGTACGCCTGGCTTCTCTGGTGCGCAATTGGCCAACCTGGTCAATGAAGCGGCTTTGTTTGCGGCACGCCGTAACAAGAATACTGTCGATATGCATGACTTTGAAGATGCAAAAGACAAGCTGTATATGGGTCCTGAGCGTAAGTCGATGGTACTGCGTGATGAAGAGCGTCGAGCGACGGCTTATCATGAAGCGGGTCATGCGATTGTGGCTGAAAGCTTGCCAGGTACAGATCCTGTACATAAGGTAACGATCATGCCGCGTGGCTGGGCTTTGGGTGTGACCTGGCAGTTGCCTGAGTTTGATCAAACCAGCCATTACAAAGACAAAATGCTGAATGAACTTTCTATTTTGTTTGGTGGCCGTATTGCAGAAGAAGTCTTCATTAACCAGATGTCGACAGGCGCTTCAAACGACTTCGAACGTGCTACCAAAATGGCACGTGCGATGGTGACTAAATACGGTATGTCTGACAAACTCGGTGTTATGGTTTATGAAGAAGATGCACAGCAATCCTTCATGGGCAGTATTGGTAGCCGCAGTATCTCAGAAACTACCCAGTTAGAAGTCGATCGTGAAATTCGCCGCATTCTAGACGAGCAGTATAAAATCGCACGTGATATTCTGGAAAGCAAAAAAGATATTGCGCATGCGATGGTAAAAGCTTTGATGGAATGGGAAACCATTGATCGTGATCAAATCCGTGACATCATGGAAGGTCGTGAACCTCAGCCACCAAAAGTCTATGTTGCAGAAAATCCGGTGATTGATGTAACCCCAGATGATGGTCCGTTGACTCCGCCACCATTACCAGCGAACTAAGTGAAATAAAAAAACCACCTTCGGGTGGTTTTTTATTGCGCTTATCTTGGCGTTATTTTCTGTAGGCGCTATTTAGTCCAAAACACCGCAGTAAATTTCTTATCGAGCTTTGCTTTATTGGGCTATCCATAAGACAATATTCGGATTATTTTAATGAGGATTACAACATGCAGTTGATGCCTTTATTACCCCATGTATGGACATTTGGTAATTTAACACTGGATTTATCTCAGCCGCATGTGATGGGGATTTTAAACGTCACCCCAGACTCTTTTAGTGATGGCGGTCAGCATAACCAGAAAGATCAGGCTGTCGCAAAAGCGCTGCAAATGATCGCCGAAGGTGCGACGGTAATTGATATCGGCGGGGAATCGACCCGTCCGGGCGCTTCAGTGGTAGAGGTAGAGGAAGAAATCCGCCGTGTAGTGCCTGTCGTTGAAGCCTTGGCAAAACATCAGGTCATTCTCTCGATTGATACTTCACAGCCAGAAGTCATTCGTGCAGCCGTTCAGGCTGGTGCGCATATCTGGAATGACGTCCGTGCTTTGACCCGCCCCAATGCCTTGGCCACAGCCGCAGAGTTGAATATTCCGGTCATCATTATGCATATGCGTGGTGAACCGACCACCATGAACAATCTGGACCAATATGAGGATGTCACTACCGAGGTCATTCGCGAACTATCGCAACGTGTTCAGGATGCTTTGGACGTCGGAGTGAAAGCGGAAAATATCATGATTGATCCGGGTTTTGGTTTTGCCAAGAATGCTCAGCAAAATCTGAAATTGCTGCAAGAGTTTTATAAGCTGACTGAAATGGGCTATCCGATTTTGTCTGCCTTATCACGAAAACGTTTTATTGGTACAGTTTTGGATGGCGCAGAACCGCAGGCACGTGCGGTGGGTTCGGCCACAGCACATTTGCTCAGTATCCAGCAGGGCGCCTGTATGGTACGGGCACATGATGTTAAAGCCACTGCAGATGCGATTAAAGTCTGGCGAGCCATGCAAACCGCTTGAAATTGAGAACGGTAAATCCATGACTGAGGAGAATGTTGTTTGGCTTTCAGGCAACAATATGCTATATAGGCACGCTTAGATTAAATTGTCATCTTTTAGAGTGCCTGTAATGTTTGCAGATTTACTTCTCCCCATGTTCGATGATGGATATTATCCCGATATTCTGGTTGCTGAAATCAAGCAGCACATCGAGCGTTTTGCCCAAAAAGTCGCTAAATCAGGCTTGTCAGATCAGGAAATTTACCAGCTTGCCAATCTGACCGTGGCTGATATTAATGTCATGAAACCGCAGTTTGAAGATCTGGATTCATCGCTGGATGATACCGCTGCAGATTATATTGCTGAAGCCATGATGATGGTGGTGCAAGAGTATGGCCTGTTCGAGATTGAAATGGAAGAGCTGATTACCAACCGTGAATGGTGATTGATAAAACCCTGCAATGGCAGGGTTTTTTATTGTCTGCGGAAATAGTCTTTAAAGCTTTTAAAGCGGATTGAGCCGAGTAATTGTTGTTCTTCATGCATGCATTGCTGATAAAGTTTCTGATAATAAGCTTGTAGATTCGGCTGACCTTGAATCTGTTGCGGTGTTTTGGATCTGGACTGCTGATAGGCCCAGAAGGCCAGTTGCCGCAGTTTTTGTAATTTGATCTGATCAATTGCGCTAGAGGAACTTTTAAATAAAGGCTCCAGGATCACACTACCAAAAGATGAGATCGCAAGCATGAGCATGCTGATGATCACCAGCATGTCTGAATGAATCAGATAAAGATTCAGCAATAAACCCAGAAAAATAGGAATTTGCAGATAGAGGCAGTTTTGCAAAAGCTGACTATAGGCTCTGGAGCTGAATTGGGCCTGATATTGTGCATAGCAGATATAGGGATAGAGCAGCGCCATCAGCACAATTAAAGTGACATTAAAGGCAATGGTGGCATTCTTGAAAAAATAATATTCCAGAAATACTGAGCTGATGCTGCAGGCGACACAGATCAGGAGAGACAGTAAATTTATCGCAATAACAAACTGCAGATTTTGCAGGGCATTAAATTTAAAGCGGCTATAGCGCAGCTTAAGAAAGAATGCATCCGGATGGCGTAATTGTAATGTAGCGAGATCGAAGTGTTTTAATTCTGACATGAGGATTTCGCGTTAAAAGATAAAATTCAGGCACAAAAAAACCAGCTAATGCTGGATTTTTTATTGCACCATTTTAATCAAGATTAAAATGGTGCCCGAGGCCAGACTCGAACTGGCACGCTTTGTGGGCGGGGGATTTTAAATCCCCTGTGTCTACCGATTTCACCACTCGGGCATGTGCGCAATAATAGAGGACGAAATAAAGCTTGGCAAGCAAATTTCTAAATGATTGCTTTCTTTTCAAGCAATTCCGAGTGTGTATTTCAAAATACCGCCACTCAATCTGTTTTTAATTCCATATTTTCAGATATTCAGGGCAGCCAATTGAAAATGATAGGGAAAAC
Source organism: Acinetobacter sp. KH_038 (assembly GCF_057839405.1). Lineage (NCBI taxonomy): Bacteria > Pseudomonadati > Pseudomonadota > Gammaproteobacteria > Moraxellales > Moraxellaceae > Acinetobacter > Acinetobacter sp. KH_038. Next base: position 850,778 of record NZ_CM174489.1, read on the forward strand.
TATGAATTTTCATCCAGATAACTGTCGATATCCAGATGCTTAATAGTTTTGCAATATTGATGCTCGTGTTTGAGCAGCTGGGTATAGAGCTTGGCATAGTGGTTGAGCTGTTGTTCTATCTGGGCATGTTGTGGATCATAGCTTGAACAAAAACGTAATTTTAGTCGCAGCAGACAGGTCTGTTTATAAGCCCAGAAGCAGATTTTGCGTAATTGTTGTAGTTGATAATGTTCTGTACTTTGACTGCTTTGGCGAAATAAATTTTCCTTATAAAAGCGTACAAAGCCAAAGCTGATTCCAAAAAACAATAAGCTCCACATCAGCAGACTATTTTCCAGAAAAACCTGATTTAAAACCTGTAGGCCAATCACGGCTGTCATCTTGATCGGTGTCTGACGCAAGAATTGATACAGGGAATAAGAGGAATGCTGAATCTGCTGCAAAATCAGGGTAAACATCAACATCAGGAAAAGCAGAATCGCCAAAATGGCATAGCTCTGCGCCTGAAATTCGCTGATTGACATCAAAGATTGCTGGATCAGATCTCGTAAAATCAGGCTGCCGGGAACAAAAATCATGGCTGCCAAAACCCAGGGAACCAAGACTTTGCCTTGATCCCAGATCCCGCGGATTTTGATCTGGCCGTAAAACAGGTAATTCGCTTTGAATGCAGCAGGATACTGTTGTTGAAGTTGTTGCAGTAATAAAGTCACTTGGCTAGTGGACATCATCCAGAGATTAATTCAGAAAATAGACACAGGCCACTATAGTCGATTTGGCGCAGAATCACAGAACAAATCCATTTTCAGCGCTTATCAGTGCTTTAATCATGAAGATTTTAGTTTTTTAGCCACAAATTATGCGAAAATAGCCGATTCAAGATTTATTTTTTAAGGACAGTTTATGACTGATCAATCTCCTGAGGCGTTAAGCGACATCGAAATTTTAGACATCCTGCAAAGCATGAAAAAGGATGAGCTAAATACTGAGGCGAAAGAAGTGATTCGTCAGGGTGGTAAAGCTGGTCGTCAGGAAGCGCACAAAGAAGCGTTAGTGGCATTGAATCAGTCATTTGAAGACAAGTTTGTCGAAGCGGTATCTTTGGCTTTGGGTCTGAATGCAGCACAAATCAAGAAAATCCGTTATAAAAAAGACCGGATTCGTATTTTAAAAGCGCGCGGTATCGACTATATGGCGATTGATGGCGCTGAAACGGCACAAGTACTATCACAAATTGCCCAAGCAATTTTGCGTGAAGATGCGATTGTTACGCGCGATCTGCACAATATTTTCCCATTCTGGAAAGAAGGCTGGCCAATGGTGCAATTTGATAATGCCTACAAGATTCTGGAAGATGATATTCAGATTCATTATCAAGCTGTTCTCGAAGCTTTATTGGCAAAAATCTAAGCTTATAAATACAGATCGGCAAAAGCACCTTCGGGTGCTTTTTTAATCACGGTATAGCAGTGCAATCAGCCAGCTGATGGGCAAAATAAATAGACGCCACCAGGTGATAAGCGGCCAGTAAAAATACTCCCCAAAACTTAAGGTGGAATTGAAACCATTGCGACGACGTTGATGCGGATAGGGGATAATAAATGCGGTGGCAATCAGCAAGATGATGGCTGCCAATAACAGCAATGGGTTCTGCTGTTTCGCAAAAAAATAATAAAGCAAATATAAGGATGAATAGAAAAACAGACATCCCAAGAGTGCAGAAATATTCATAGCTCACCTGATGATTAGATATTATTAAAATAATTTTTGAGCATACAGGGCTTCAAAAAAGAAGCAGATTAATCTGCTTCTTCCTGAATTAATGGATTGATTTCGATGATCCGGGTCACCAGCAACTGGTCAATCTTGAAATGATCGACATCGACCACTTCGAACTTGTAACCGGCATGAATTACCGTGTCGGCAGGACGGGGAATTTTACGCAACTTGAACATCATAAAACCGGCCAGCGTTTCGTAATTATCTTCATCGGGCATTGAGTCGATTTCAAGCGCATGTTTCATATCTTCAATCGGTGTGCTGCCTTCAATCAGCCAGGAGTTATTGTCACGCTTGATAATTTGCTGATCGGCTTCAATAGGCGTCACCCAGTCACCCATCACGGTAATCATGATGTCGGAAAGGGTAATCACCCCGACCACCAGCGCATATTCATTAATAACAACGGCAAACTTTTCCTTGGTCGAGCGAAAACGGTCCAGTACTTCCGATAAGGTCAAGGTGTCAGGAATGGTCAGCACGTTACGGATGGTGCTTTCATTTAACTGTAGCAGCGACTGGTTATTCAGAATACGTACCAGTATATCTTTGGCATCCACATAGCCAATCACACTGTCAATGTCATTGCTACATACCAGAAACTTGGAATAAGGATATTCCGCCAGCTTTTGCCGAATACTGACTTCTGGTTCATTCAGGGTGAAGAACACCACATTTTCCCGTGTCGTCATACTTGAAGGCACGTTACGTTCTTCAAGCTCGAATACATTTTCGATAAAATGATGTTCCTGTTTCTGCAATACACCGGCCTGTGCACCGGCATCCATCACCGCAGAAATATCATCAAAAGTAATATTGTCATCACGAATGGTATTCACCTTAAACAGGCGGAACAGCATATTGGCAATGGCATTGATAAACCAGGCCAGAGGCTTGCAGACTTTAATGAAAATCTGAATCGGCTCAATCACCAAGACTGCGATTTTTTCTGGCGCAATCATGGCCAGACGTTTCGGCATCAAGTCCGCAAATAAAATAAATAATGAAGTGACGACAGTGAAGGAAAGTACAAAGCTGATATTTTCAGCCCAGGGACCCTGATAAAAGCGGGTAACAAAATTAAAAATATAAGGACGGAAGGCACCTTCACCTAAAATACCGCCCAGAATGGCGACCGCATTTAAACCGATTTGAGAGGCTGCAAAGAAGTCAGCAGAATTTTCTTGTAGATCTAAAACTTTTTGAGCGCGATGTTCACCCGATTCAGCCAGAATTTTCAGTTTGACTTTACGGGCACCTGCGAGGGCGATTTCTGTTAAAGATAAAAAACCGGCCCCCGCGATGAGTATTAAGATAATCACGATATTTTGTAAGAGGCTCACAAATCCACCTGTGGATGAATAGTATCTTGGAATATTTTTAACACAAAAAAAGACTTGAGGTGTAACAACTACCTCTCAAGCCTTCAAAGTATAATCTTAAAAAATAAGAATTTAGAAGAATTTGAGTTTAATAATGTGAAAATTGCGAATTATTGTTCAAGAATTCACGATTTTCTTCTTCAATCATTTGTCGGGCAACATATAAAATCAGCTGACGTAACCAGCGATGGGCAGGGTGATGATGCAATAAAGGACACCAGGCCATTTTCAATTCGAATTCCGGAATATAAAATGGCGGATCTTTCAGAATCAGATTGTGATTTTTGGCTTGCAGACGTGCGATACGTGACGGCAGGGTTGCCACCAGATCGACATTGGAAGCCAATAAGCCCGGCATTTGATAGTGACGGGTAAACACCGAAATTTTACGTTTCTGGCCAATCCGTTCTAAAGCCTGATCAATCCAGCCCAGCCCAGCCTGTTTCTCGGGATTAACACCGAAGCCAACACCCATACCGGTTTTAGACACCCAGATATGCTGAGCATCGAGGTAGCTTTTCAAGTTCAGATTGGTTGCAGCCGGATGTTTATGATTCAGCAAACAGGAAAAACTGTCACGCCAGACTAAAACCTGATGGAAGCTTTGCGGTATTTCATTAAAGCGGTTAATCGCCAGATCGACCTTGCCTTGCTCCATATCGCGATAAGATACATCACTCGGAGTCAGGAAGTCCAAAACCACATTTGGCGCTTCGGAACGTAATGCCTTGACCAGACGTGGTACCAGAGTCGCTTCCGCATAATCCGAAGTCATGATCCGGAAGACACGATTCGAGGTATAAGGACGGAACTCGGTACGCGGTTCCAGAATCATGGACAAGTCAGCAAGTGCATCGCGAATACGTGGCTGTAACTCAAGCGCACGTTCGGTTGGGGTCATCCCTTCAGAAGAACGGATCAGCAGGGGATCATTAAATAAATTGCGTAATCGGCGTAAAATATTACTCATGGCAGGCTGGGTCACGCCCAATTGTTCTGCTGCACGGGTGACATTTTTTTCGCGAAGAAGTACATCAAGATAAATTAATAGATTGAGATCAACCCGCTCCAGATTCATAAAAGAAATACCGAGAATAAATACAAGAAATTATGCTGATTATGCCATAACTGCCGGGCTTTGTGTAAAGCACCGATGAAAAAAAGGCCATGACAAAGCCGATGAAGATGCTGGAATTTATCCCGGTTTAAACCAGAACAATCAGCTTCTTTTTCAGGGTGAATTCAGATCATTTCAAATCTGGAAATGAGTATGTTCAAGCAGGCAGGTGCAGATTGCATATCTGTACTTTAGCGCTTCAAAAAGCGACTTTGTTTGTGTGAATAATCGTGTGAAAAGTACACTATTATGAAAATATGTTGAGCTGCAGAGATACTCGAACATCATTATTTTCTTTCAATAAAAGTGTTTCCAGACCTAGTCCAGACTTAAGTCTAATGAATTATTTTTAAACAGATTGGTGCAAAAATACGCATCTTTGTTTTAATTAAAATACATATAAAACAAAAACTTAATCTATATACCGGGGATTATACTAAGACTTTCATCTACCCATTTTTTAAATAAATGTTGAAGATTCTTACAGACTATTGGATTAATTTTCAGAAGCCCACTAATCTTTAGCTATCCCAACGGATCGGCGAAAATCTGAACAAGTTACTGAGGGTGTGATTTGAACGGTTCGTTGCAGAAAAATCCTAATATTATTACAGGAATATATCATGACTACATACCAAACAGCGATTGATGCAATCCGCGAATTGAAAGCGAAATTCGGTAACACTTGGGCAGACATCAGTCCTGAAGATGCTGCGCGTATGCAAATCCAGAACCGTTTCAAAACCGGTTTAGACATTGCGAAATATACAGCGGCAATTATGCGTCGTGATATGGCTGCTTATGATGCAGACTCTAGCAAATACACTCAATCATTGGGTTGCTGGCACGGTTTCATCGCACAACAAAAAATGATTGCGAACAAAAAATACTTCGGTACAACTGAACGTCGCTACATCTACCTTTCTGGCTGGATGGTTGCAGCACTTCGTTCAGAATTCGGTCCACTTCCTGACCAGTCTATGCACGAAAAAACATCTGTTCCTGCATTGATCGAAGAAATCTACACATTCTTACGTCAAGCTGACGCGAAAGAATTAAACGACCTGTTCCGTTCGCTTAAAAAAGCACAAGAAGCAGGCGATACGGCTAAAGCAGCTGAAATAACTTCACAAATCGACAACTTCCAAACTCACGTTGTGCCAATTATTGCGGACATCGATGCTGGTTTCGGTAACGAAGAAGCGACTTACCTGTTAGCGAAGAAAATGATCGAAGCGGGTGCGTGTGCACTTCAAATCGAAAACCAGGTGTCTGATGCGAAACAATGTGGTCACCAGGCCGGTAAAGTAACTGTTCCACACGAAGACTTCATCGCGAAAATCCATGCATTACGTTATGCATTCCTTGAAATGGGTCTTGATGACGGTATCATCGTTGCGCGTACTGACTCTGAAGGCGCTGACTTGACTCAAAAAATCCCAGTGGTTAAAGAGCCAGGCGACATCGCATCTCAATACATCAGCTACCTGGAAACTTCTGAAATTGACATCGCTGATGCACAAGAAGATGAAATCCTGATCAAACGTGATGGTAAATTACACCGTCCTAAGCGTTTAGCTTCTGGCTTGTACCAGTTCCGCGAAGGCACTCAAATTGACCGCGTTGTACTTGACTGTGTAACCAGCCTTCAAAACGGTGCTGACCTGCTTTGGATCGAAACTGCGACTCCAAACGTAGCTGAAATTGCTCACATGGTTAACCGTGTACGTGAAACAGTTCCAAATGCGAAACTTGTTTATAACAACTCGCCATCATTCAACTGGACGCTGAACTTCCGTCAACAAGCCTATGACCGTTGGGTTGCTGAAGGTAAAGATGTTTCTGCTTACGACCGTGCGAAGTTAATGAGCGCTGAGTACGATGCAACTGAACTGGCTGCTGAAGCTGACGAAAAAGTACGTACCTTCCAGGCAGATGCTGCGCGTGAAGCGGGTGTGTTCCATCACTTGATCACACTTCCGACTTACCACACTGCTGCGCTTTCTACGCATGAACTTGCTCAAGGTTACTTCGGTTCTGAAGGTATGTTGGCTTATGTTGCTGGCGTACAACGTAAAGAAATCCGCGGTGGTATCGCATGTGTTAAACACCAGGCAATGGCTGGTTCAGACATCGGTGATGATCACAAAGAAATCTTCGCTGGTGACAATGCATTGAAAGCTGGTGATGACGCTAAAAACACAATGAACCAGTTCAGCGCTTAATCCGCTAAATTGATTCACCAAAAAACCCTGCATCTGCAGGGTTTTTTGTTTGGAAAAATGCTATTAATAAATAGGCAAGGACAAGCCTGGAAAAGTATTCAGTTGGCTTTATTCATAATTTCTTCATGATTGGTTTTTATCACAGTTTTTATGTGTTTAATTCTTGCATTTTGATGCTATGTCACTGAATATTTAGATATAGTTTGCTTGTGTTTGGTCTTCATTTACTCCTATTTAATTAAAAAAGTGACTCGGACTTATGCTGTCTAAATTTTTTATCCACCGCCCGATCTTTGCTGGGGTACTGGCGATTGTCGTGATGGCAATCGGCCTGTTCGCAGTGATGAACCTGCCAGTGGAACGTTATCCGGACATTGCCCCGCCGCGGATAACGGTGGCAGCAACCTATACTGGCGCTTCTGCAGAAACCGTAGAAGAAAGCGTAACCCAAGTCCTGGAACAGCAGATTAAGGGGATTGACCATCTGCTGTATTTTAGTTCGAGTAGTGATTCTTCAGGGCGCAGCCGGGTCAGCATCAGTTTTGAAAATGGTACCGATCCGGACACTGCACAGGTTCAGGTACAAAATGCAATTAATGGGGTATTGAACCGGTTGCCAGAAGAAGTACAGCGTCAGGGTGTCAATGTCTTTAAATCCCTGGGTGATACCCATATGGTGATCAGCCTGTATGACGAGTCCGGTCGCAGTAATAATATTGAACTTTCCGACTATCTGATGACCCATCTGGAGCAGGACATTTCCCGGATTGAAGGTATTGGTGAAGTCGATGTCTTTGGTTCTCAATATGCGATGCGGATCTGGCTGAATCCAGGAAAACTCAAACAATATAACCTGATGCCGAGTGATGTTCGTGCGGCCATTGAAGCACAGAATACCCAGGTGGCTGCCGGTGCGATTGGGGATTTGCCGGCAGTGGATGAACAATATCTGAATGCCAAAGTCACCTCGGGTTCGCGGCTAAAAACCGTAGAAGAATTCCAGAATATTATTGTCAAATCGGATCGTGCTGGCAGCTTTATTTATTTAAAGGATATTGCACGGGTCGAACTCGGTGCTGAAAATTATTCTTCATACAGTACCAACAATGGTTATCCATCGGCTGGTCTGGGCATTTCGCTGGCCTCTGGCGCCAATGCCATTGCAACCTCTGACCGGATTAAAGCTGAAATTGCCCGTATTTCCTCGCAATTGCCCGAAGGCTATAAAATTGCCTATCCGCGAGACAATACGCCCTTTGTGCAAGAGTCGATTAAAGAGGTGGTTAAAACCCTAATCGAAGCCGTGATTCTGGTCATCATTGTGATGTTCATTTTCTTGCAGAACTGGCGTGCTACCTTAATCCCGACGGTGACGGTGCCGGTGGTGATTTTGGGCACCATGGCAGTGCTGTATGCACTAGGCATGAGTATCAATACCTTGACCTTGTTTGCGCTGGTTCTGGCCATTGGCCTGTTGGTTGATGATGCAATTGTGGTAGTAGAAAACGTGGAACGGCTGATGCATGAACAGCATTTGTCTGCCAAAGAGGCTGCATTGGCGTCCATGCAGGAAATTAGTGGGGCACTGGTCGGAATTACCCTGGTCTTGACGGCTGTCTTTATTCCGATGGCGTTTTTTGGCGGTTCTACCGGTGTCATTTACCGGCAGTTTTCGATTACCCTGGTTGCGGCCATGTCATTGTCGTTATTGGTGGCCCTGATTCTCACACCGGCACTGTGTGCGCTTATTCTAAAACCCAATCCCAAGCCGGCAAAATGGGCATCCTGGTTTAACCAGAAACTGGATGATTTAAAACATCGTTATCTGCGTCTTTCCAAAGTAACGATTCAGCATCAGGCGATTTGTTTGTTGCTATTTGCCGGATTAATCTGTGTTTTTGCGCTGTTTTACCGGGCCTTGCCAACCAGTTTTTTGCCAAGTGAAGATCAGGGGATTTTAAGCCTGCAAATTAAATTGCAGGAAGGCGCCCCGATGAAAAATACCATTCAGATCGGGGAAGAGGTGCGCAAGTATTTTCTGGATCAGGAGCAGGCCAATGTCAGTCTGGTCATGATTCGTTATGGTCGAAATTTCTCGGGAACTGGTCAGAACCTGGCGACCGGTTTTGTGGCCTTGAAACACTGGGATGAGCGTTCCGGTCAGGACAATACCGCCCAGGCGATTCGTGAACGCGCCTTGAAGCATTTTCAAAGCAACCGCAATGCACAAATTAATGTGTCCATGCCTGCTTCTGTCAATGGTCTGGGGCAAACCGATGGTCTGGACTTCTGGATTCGCGATATCAACGGCAATGGCCGGCAATATCTGGAACAGCAATATCAGGCGTTGGAGGCTCAGGCTGGCAATTATGCAAGCTTTGAAAATCTGGGCAAACGTTCCAATCCCGAGAAAGCAGAGCTGCGTGTCAATATTGACCAGAAACAGGCCATGGCCAATGGTCTGACCCAATCGGCAATTAACAGTACCTTATCCACGGCCTGGGGCGGCAGTTATATCAATGACTTTATTGACCGTGGCCGGATTAAACGGGTGATCATGCAGGGCGATGCCGAATTCCGCTCCAAACCGGAAGATCTGGCGCAGTGGCATGTCCGTAATGACCAGAACCAAATGGTGCCGTTTAGCAATTTCTCGCAAGTAGACTGGAGTGGTGGCCCTGAAGTGGTCAACCGTTTCATGGGCTATACCGCCTTGCAGATGGAAGCGGATCGTACTAAAGGTAGCAGTTCGGGGCAGGCCATGCAGGATGTGGAAGCGCTGGTCGCCGGGCAGGAAGGCGTCGATGTGGTCTGGAGCGGTTTATCTTTTGAAGAAAAGCAGTCCAACAATCAGGCCATCTGGCTCTATCTGATTTCAATCGGTTTCATCTTCCTTTGTCTGGCTGCATTGTATGAAAGCTGGAGTATTCCAACGGCGGTGATGTCAGCAATTCCTCTGGGTATCGGGGGTAACATCATTTTCAGTTATCTGGCCGGTTTCCCGAATGATATCTATTTCCAGATTGCTTTGCTGACCACCATTGGCCTGTCCTGCAAGAATGCGATCCTGATTGTAGAGTTTGCTTCACTGGCACAGCAGCAGGGTAGATCGGTGGTCGAAGCAGCACTTGAAGGTGCTTCCTTACGACTTCGTCCGATCCTGATGACCTCTTTGGCCTTTGGCGCGGGGATTTTACCGCTGGTGTTTGCCACAGGTGCCGGTGCGGTGAGCCGTCAGGAAATTGGGGTCAGTGTATTCGGCGGGGTGGTTTTTGGAACGGTACTGGTGCTAATCTTTATTCCATTTATGTATGTGCTGATTCGCAGCCTGATCAAGACAAAGCCGGTCGCTGAATAAGCTGCTCACCGGTGTCACTGATAAAAAGCCTGATTCAGTCAGGCTTTTTGTTAGATGCTGAGTAAACGATTGATATAAAAAATGTAATGATATTGCAGCATAAGCATCGAGATCATTCACATAAAAATGAAAAATAGGCAATACTCGCAACAGCAACAAGAAGACCATGGATCGCCAGACTTTTATAATGAGCTGCTTATGCCGAAAATTTCAGAAAAAATCCAGCATATTCAACAACAATTACATTCAGAAAATCATGATATCGCTGTAGGCCTGCTGAATCAGCTGAATGTTGCAGATCAGGCCAGCATTTTAAAGGGCCTGGATACGCTGGAGCAGGCCCGGATTTTAACAGAACTGGATGAACCGAGTCGGGTCTACACTTTTATGCCTTTAGGGCAGCAGGTGAGCGTGGCACAGCATCTTGATCTTCCCGGGCTGGTACCGATTCTGGAAGCCATGCCTGCAGATGATTTTGTTGATATCTATAAGCAGTTTTCGCCGCCGCTCCAATTGCAATTGATGGATTTGTTGTCGGAAGATTCCCAGCAAACCCTTAAAGATCTGGCCATCTATCCGGAAGGTACTGCCGGTGCCATGATGAGCTCGAGTTTTGTGACGCTGTCACCCGACCTGCGCATGGATGAAGCCATTCAGGCCTTACGTGTAATTGCATCGGGGCAGGAAACCCTGTATCTGATCTATATTGTCGATACAGAAGGGCGTCTGATCGGGGTGATTTCCTTGAGGCAGATCATTCAGGCCTTGGCTGAGCAGACCATTGCCGAAGTCATGCAACGTGAGGTGATTTCTGCCCAGGTGAGTGATGATCAGGAAATTGTGGCCAGAGCCTTGGCTTATTATGATTTTATGGCTTTGCCAGTGGTGGATGCCCAGAAGAAACTCTTGGGTATTGTGACTTATGATGATGCCATGGATATTGTCGAGGCAGAAACCACTGAAGATATTTTAAAGTCGGGCGCAGTCACGCCGTTGACCGAGCTGAGCCTCAAAACTGCACCGATTTTAACCCTGTATCAGAAGCGGGTCTTTTGGCTGGTGATTCTGGTTTTTGGCAGTCTGTTGTCCGGAATCGGGATTGCCCATTTTGAAGAGATCATTGCCGCGCATATTGTACTGGTGTTCTTTCTGCCACTTCTGGTGGGGAGTGGCGGAAATGCTGGTTCACAATCTGCCACCCTGATGGTACGTGCTTTGGCCACTGGTGATGTTGAATTTAAGGACTGGTTTAAGCTGCTGAGTCGTGAATCTCTGGTTGCACTTTGTCTCGGCGGTACCATGGCAATTGCCGTCTCTATTTTGGGTTATGTTCGGGGAGATGTCATGGTGGCACTGGTGCTGGCGATCAGCATGCTCGGTATTGTGCTGATGGGCTGCTTGATCGGCATGAGTCTGCCTTTCATTTTAAATAAGCTCAAGCTGGATCCGGCCAGTGCTTCCGCGCCATTGGTCACTTCGATTTGTGATGCCACCGGTGTGATTGTGTATTTGTTTGTGGCCTCCAAATTGTTGTTTTGATTCACAGATTGCTACATCAACTGAGGAAAAATGCTTTATGCTCATGATAATCAGCAGTATTTCTGGAATAAGCTATGCCTGAGCCTGGACAAAAAACAAAACTGAGCCAACAAGAGGTCATTCGTCTGGAACGTGATCTGGCCAAGTTTGCCAATATGATGGATTCTGTGGTGCGTATTCCGTTTACCAAGCAGGGCGTAGGCGCAGATGCCGCGCTGAGCACCATTCCGGTCGCTGGAGATATCGCCGGTTTTGTCCTGACCTGTTATGCCATTTACAAGGCCAGACAGATAGGCGTACCGAGTGAAAAACTCAATCCGGTCATGAAACTGGCTGTGATGGATGCAGTGGTGGGGTTTATTCCTGTAGCAGGCACCATTTTTGATATTTTTATTCGGCCTAGCCGCAAGGCGCTCGATGTGGTGCATGTGCATATCCGAGAAGAATATCAGATTCATAGTGACCGGCATGTGGTGCATCCTTTTCTGCATGAAAGTCTGGAACGCAAACAGCAGCACTCTGCGTTTTGGCGCAATCCGCTGGTGGCTTGGCTCTGGATTCATATCCCGGATATTTTAGGAACCGTGTTCCTGATATTATTTGTTTTCGCAATCGGGTGGGGGGCGATGGCACTGTATCAATGGATCAGTCCATAAAGCCTGTTAAAACATGAGCCATAAAAAAAGCCTGCAATCGCAGGCTTTTTTTAATTAACAAAAGAACATGGCTTAAGCACAGTCAAGCTGTTGTAATGCTGCAACACGCTGTTCGATGCTTGGATGCGTCTGGAACAGGGCAGCAAGGCTAAAACCTTGTTCTTTACCAGCAGAAATTGCAAAAGCTTTCATCTCTTTTGGCATGGCATCCGGCATTTCAGATTCTGCCTGTAAGCGCAGAAGTGCTGAAATCATGGCCTGTTTACCGGCCAGGCGTGCACCTGCTTCATCGGCACGATACTCACGCTGACGCGAGAACCACATCACAATTGACGACGCCAGGATACCAAAGACGATATCCAGCACAATGGTAATCACGAAATAGGCAATACCCGGTGCTTCACCTTCTTCACGGCCAAAGACATTGCGGTCAATAAAATCACCGGCAACACGTGCGAAGAACATCACAAAGGCGTTCACAACACCTTGAATCAGTGCCAGAGTGACCATGTCACCATTGGCCACGTGACCGATCTCATGCGCTAAGACTGCACGCAGTTCGTCTTTATTCATGCGCTCAAGCAGACCGGTAGATACCGCAACCAAAGCATCGTTTTTATTCCAGCCAGTTGCAAAGGCATTGGATTGATACGATGGGAAAATACCCACTTCCGGCATTTTAATGCCTGCACGCTGGGAAAGTTGTGCAACTTCTTGGAGTAACCAGGCTTCAGCTTGGTTACGAGGTGCATTCGGGTCAATCAGCTCAGTACCCGTGGTCTTTTTCGCCATCCATTTAGACATGAACAGAGAAATCATTGAGCCAACCATACCGAACACGAAACAGATGACCAACAGGTTGCCCAGATTCAAGCCACCCGCGCCATGGTAACTACCGACACCGAAGAGTGACAAGATAATGCCAGCTACAACCAGTACCGCGAGGTTGGTTAGCAAGAACAAACCAATCCGCATCATTGAGAAATCCTCTTATTACAGAAAAATAATCTGATTATTGAATGAAAATCATTGAAATCAATATGAGGTGAAATCAACAAGATTTCAAGAAAAAAATAGCAATTGGCTACAAAAAACTCAGACTGTTTTTTGCTCAAACTGAAAGATAGGTCTTTAAAAACAAAGCTGTTTCGAAATTATTCACTTAAATATATTTTTGCAGATGCTGTGGCATTAGCCGTGGCATAAGATCCCATCGGGGCATCGGTAAAGCTGCCATCTGCCTGTGCAATGATCTGACGCTGATATTTTGCAGCCTGAACATTCGATGCAGTCGTGGTTTCCGTTGAATAATTGGCTGAACTGGCAATGATACGACCTGTATCGGAAGAGCTTGTAGAAGTGCCAGTATTGCCTAGACCTTGCGCATACAGGTTTTGATAACGGCTGCTGACCCGGCGCACATAATCCTGAGTTTCACGAAAAGGCGGCACACCCTTATATTTCGCCACATTGCCTTCACCGGCATTATAACCTGCCAGTGCCAAGGTGGTATTGCCATTAAAGCGTTTCAATAACCAGGCCAGATATTTGGCACCTGCCATAATATTCTGCTGCGGGTCATAAGCGTTGCTGACATTAAAGCGGCGTGCTGTTGCCGGCATCAGTTGCATCAGGCCTTGTGCACCAACCGGAGAGCGTGCCTGTACATTGAAACCGGATTCAGTATGCATGACGGCTTTAATCAAGCCCTCAGAAACACCATAAGTTTGTGCTGCCTGACGAATAATCGAATCATAGGCATTTTTATTTTTGCTATAGCTTGGCAAGACTGAAGCTTCACTCGAACCCCAATTGCTATAACTATGCATATTACTGTCAGGATAATAGGTTTTCTTTTCAACCTGAAGGTGATTATAACGACTTTTCTTGTTGGTTAATAAGGTACTGCCGTTGCTATCACGTAACTGATAAATGGTTTGACCGGCATAGGCAAAGTGGCAAGCGCTCGCCAATAGCAAAGCACTGATCCCGTGACACCCCAAAACATGCACATTTATTTTCATTGTTTATATTAAGTAAACACAATCGAGAAAAATTCAATGATGAGTTTAACAAAAAATTACGGAATGAAAAGACTTGTGCGCTGCATTTATAAACGAGTTTGTAAATGCAAGTCATTTTTTATATTTTAGAGATCGGAAAAAAAATTTGATTTAATTTAAAACCTTAGGGTTGACAGGTTTAACTAGTTGATTTTTATATAAAATTAAATTGGTTAAAAAATGATCAATCTGAAGAAAAGCCTTATCTTTTGAGCCGGAGAAGTTGTCAAGTGCGTTTCAATCCACAAAGTTATCCACAGCTTTTGTGGACAACTGTGGAAAAGTCCAAAAGATAAGCATCTTGCTTATTATTTGAACTGAATCGTTCAATATATCAATCTAAATAAAACATGAAAATGAAAGCAATGTGACATTTGCATGAAAATAAATTCTTTTGATGCGATAGCGGTCCGAATCGGCTAAAATTGCGCGGTATTTTTATTTATGGGTTAATCTCGTCTATGTACTCGCCAGTTGAGTCCGAACAAGGATTTAATTTCAAACCTGAACTGCCAACAAGCTCAGCCTACTACCGTTTGTTGAAGAAGCTTCGCCGCCAGGTCGGACATGCTATTCGTGACTTCAAGATGATTGAAGAAGGCGATAAGGTCATGGTGTGTATTTCAGGTGGTAAAGACAGTTACACCCTGTTAGATATCATGTTGCAGTTCAAGCGTATTGCACCGATCAACTTCGATGTGGTGGCTGTCAATCTGGATCAGAAGCAGCCCGGCTTCCCGGAAGATGTATTACCGCGTTATTTAGAAGAAAATAACATTCCGTATTACATTCTGGAAAAAGACACCTACAGCATCACCAAAAAGTTGACTCCTGAAGGCAAGACCTACTGTGCCGTCTGCTCACGTCTGCGTCGTGGTTCTTTATATGGTTTTGCCCAGGAAATTGGGGCGACCAAAGTTGCTTTAGGCCATCATCGTGATGATATCCTGGCGACCTTCTTCCTGAACCTGTTCCATGGCGGCAGCTTAAAGGCAATGCCACCGAAACTGTTGTCTTCTGACAAAAAGAATATTCTGATTCGTCCACTGGCATATGTGGAAGAAAAAGACATCATCAAATATGCGGAAATGCGTCAATTTCCAATTATTCCATGTAATTTATGCGGCTCTCAGGCAAATCTGCAACGTGCGATTATTAATGACATGTTACGTGATTGGGATAAGGCACATCCAAAACGTCTGCACAGCATTTTTGGCGCATTACAGAATGTTTCACCATCTCAGCTGGTCGATCGTGAATTATTTGACTTTGAAGTGCTGGATAGCCAGCGTGAATTTGATTTCAAAGACAGCTGTTCGACTGAAGAAGCCGTGGAAGGCGAGAACCGCCGCATCAACATGGTCAATCTGGGCTTTGCTGCAGAATAATTTCAGCATGCAGACATCAGCCTTCGGGTTGATGTCTGGCACTATGAAAAACAGATAAAAATAGAACTACAAAAATTGAACGGCGCGTACAAAATTCGTTAGCCTTTGCGCTAATGATCATGATATAACAAAGCACGAGCCTAATAGCTTCAACATGATGTCGTCTGGATAGTCGACACAAATGAACAAATAATTTGAGGAAAGATCATGCCTGCTTTTTTAACTGATGATTGGTTTTCAACTGTAGAAACTCTTACTGCGCAAGCTGGCGATTTGAATTTGCCACCAGCTTTGGCGAACCTGGCGATTAATTTGGTTGTAGCGGACACTACAGGTAATACTGAGCTATCTTTAGATGGTGGAGCAATTAAGAAAGGTTTGTCTTCAAATGCCAAAACCACTTTGAATATGGACGGCGAAACTTTACGTAAAGTTTTCCTGGAGTTTGATATGGCTGCAGCGATGCAGGCGTTTATGACTGGCAAAATCAAAGTACAGGGCGATATGTCTCAATTGATGGCACTTCAGACTGCCAAACCGAGTCAGGAACAAAAAGATCTATTCAAAAAAGTGCTTGAAAACACCACGGCCTGATTCTGCTGAACCTCAGCTGAAATAAGCACAAAAAAAAAAGCTTACCAGAAGGTAAGCTTTTTTTATAGGCGGATAGTATAGAACCCGTCTGATCAGACGCTAGATATTCACCAGTTGTGGTGTGGTTTTGATATGTTCCAGATAAGCACGAATCCGGGTTACATATTGCAATGCCTGACGGTAGCGACCGTTATTGGCTTTGTTCTGTTCCAGATAGGCATAGAGGTTTACCCAGTTGTTCGAATTCTTGCCTTGCGCCTCAATACGTTTTTGCAGCTGATTGACTGCACCCGGGCCCATATTATAAGCCACCAGTGCAAACCAGTTCCGGTCTGGATAAGGAATATGATCGTAGCGATCCAGCATTTGATCATAATACTTGGCACCGCCCTGAATGCTCTGGGTCGGGTCAGTCCGGTTATTAACACCCATGGCTTTGGCGGTGCTGTTGGTCAGCATCATCAGGCCGCGAACACCGGTCGGAGAAACTGAATTCGGTTTCAGATAAGACTCCTGATAGCCAATTGCGGCCAACAGATGCCAGTCCAGATCATACTGCTGCGCTGTCTGTTTAAAGCTCGCCTCATAAATCGGTAAACGGTTACTCAAATCACGTTGAATGGTCGTCCACGATTCCTCTTTCACCACATTCTGGTTATAAAATGAAGCCAGCTGCTTGATGGCGCCACTTTGTTTGCCTTGACAGACAAAAGCACTGGCTGTCTGGCTCAAAGGATCTGTAGCAGATTTAAACACCAGATTTAAATCGGTATTCAGGCCATTATTCGCCAGAATCGACTCATCGCCACAAGTGGCTGAAAATGAGGTCAGACGCTTATTTTCAATGGTACGTATATCGGTGGTGGTCATGGCCAGATTGGCTTTGCCCTGAGCAACCCATTGTAGTGCGGTATTGTTATCAGGAACGATTTTAAAATCCAGTTTCACATTCAGATTATTGGCATAGTTACGTACCAGGTCATAACCAAAGCCATGTAAATGTTGCCCATCCTGAAATACGGTGGTCGGATTTTCGACCGCAACGACGGTCAGCTTATTACTATTGACCACATGATCAAACTGAAGTGTGGTCTTGCTTGCATTGATACTGTGAAAAGGAATAAATGCAGTGCTCAGTACAAGTGCTTTCAAAGGGAGAGAAGAAATTACAGATCGTAGGCAAGGCCTCGATCCAGTGGATGAACTACTGTGCATGTTGTCTCCGCTACAAGTAATTTATGCCCTAAAAATCACAGCCAACACAGCCAGAAATTTTAACAGTTTGATAAATTCAATAAGGGTTGGGCAGTCATGACGTCATTCAAAATGACAAGAGATTTACAGATAATTATGTAGAAAAACTACATAGATTAAAAATTAAGCATTTCCGGAAGTTGCAGGCATATTAATGTCCTGAAAAAAGATTGTCAAATTTTGTACATAAATTATTTCTAAAATTAATTTTAAATTATTGAAATTTAATATGAATTTTTTTATAAATTTGGCATTGTGTTAAAAGGTTAAATAAAATAAGCTGTTTGTAAGTTAAAACACTGAAAATATGATCAGCAAGACATATGAAATCCAACTTAATCACCCGTGCTGGCCACGATAAATTGGTGGCAGAACTTAAGAATCTCTGGCATGAAGAGCGTCCGGAAATTACCAGAAAAGTGAACTGGGCAGCGAGTCTCGGCGATCGTTCGGAGAACGCAGATTACCAATATAACAAGCAGATTCTACGTAAAATTGACCGTCGGGTACGGTACCTGGGTAAACGCCTCGAAGAGCTGAAAATCATTGATTTTTCTCCAGAGCAGGAAGGCAAGGTCTATTTTGGTGCTTGGGTCGAGATTGAAAATGAAGCAGGCGAGCAGAAAACTTTACGTATCGTCGGGGTAGATGAAATTTATGATCATCATCCGCAGCATATTTCGATCAGCTCCCCAATGGCACGGGCCTTATTGGGCAAGCAGGTGGATGATGAGGCCGAAGTGCTGACGCCGTCTGGAAAGAAACTCTGGTTCATCAATTCAATTCTTTATGAAAAGCCAGAAAATTCAGCAAATTAATAGAATTGACTTTATTTTGTGCAGTTGATGCAGCGAAAGCATAAAAATATTTGCCAAGCGTGATTTTTGTTTATATCATGTCGGCCAAGGAAGCGTGGCAGAGCGGTTTAATGCACCGGTCTTGAAAACCGACGAGGGCTTATACCCCTCCGTGAGTTCGAATCTCACCGCTTCCGCCAAATTCGAAAAACCCAGTCATCTGACTGGGTTTTTTTATATCTTGATATTTTTCCCAACAACTGCTCAAGTTAAGATAAATGTTGTTGTTTCGGTATTTTGTCAAATCTGGTATTGGATTTTTTGAGCGTTAGTTCTCTTTTATAAATCAAAAAAATACTCGTTCTATTCATCTTTAAATAGACATTAAATTTTCATTTCGCTCTAGGATGAAAAACACTGCTTTGCAAGGAAATAAGAGGGGTGATCACAAGCTCTCTCTGATAAGCATGCTCAGTAAATTTCCTGCAAGGAAAAGCGATGTGCTGTGTAGTAATGATAAAAAATGATTTATAAAATCATTCTATTGATTGTCCCTATCATCATGATTAAGAGTGTTATTTCTATATCAGGTGCAATTTAGCTCAGGATGATTGGAATATTCAATTCTTTGAATAAAATATGCATTTCAGTGTTTATTTCGGCTGATTTTTAACTGAATAAACAGCTTTTGCGAAAAGTTTTACTAAATTTTATTGCCAAAAATCTGATTTATTTATATGATGGCGGCCAAGGAAGCGTGGCAGAGCGGTTTAATGCACCGGTCTTGAAAACCGACGAGGGCTTATACCCCTCCGTGAGTTCGAATCTCACCGCTTCCGCCAAATTCTAAAAACCCCAGTCGAAAGATTGGGGTTTTTTATTTCAGGGCTAATTTCTTGAAGGCTTGCATTGCCGGTTTATTTGAAAACTTGAAAAATGCACGAATCGGCTAAATATAGAGTCAGAGACCTCAACGCGTTATCATATGCCCAAGCATCATATGGATCTCATTATGAAAATTGTCGCAGATGAAAATCTGGCATTTACCGATTATTTCTTTTCCGAGTTTGCAGACATTCGTCATCATCCAGGGCGTACTTTAAGTGCAGAGGATGTTCGGGATGCAGATGCATTATTGGTTCGCTCTGTCACTCAAGTGAATGAAGCACTGCTACAGAATAGTTCGATCAAGTTTGTTGGCAGTGCTACGATTGGTACCGATCATCTGGATATTGCTGCACTGGAACAGCAGGGGATCCAATGGAGCAATGCAGCGGGCTGTAATGCACAAGCAGTAGCTGAATATGTGATTAGCGCTTTACTGCATGTACGTCCTGAACTGTTACAGGCCAATGCGACATTTACATTAGGTATAGTTGGTTTGGGTAATGTTGGAACCCGTCTGGCTTATATGGCAAAACTACTGGGTTGGCGTGTGATCGGTTGCGATCCTTTTGTACAGCAACAGCAGATTGATCAGGTCGAATTGTCGGAACTGCTTCAGCAGGCCGATGCAATCAGCATTCATGTACCTTTAACCAAAACCGGCTTACATCCGACCTATCATCTATTTAATGCGGCTGTATTGGCTCAAATGAAGCCTGATGCAATATTGATTAATTCTGCCCGTGGGCCAGTGATTGAAGAGGCCGCACTGATTCAGGATATTAAAGCAACACAACGAAGCGTGATTCTGGATGTTTTTGAACATGAGCCGGTGATTTCGGCAGAACTTCTGGATTTACTGACGTTAGTGACGCCGCATATTGCCGGTTATAGTCTGGAAGGCAAGGCACGTGGAACCCAGATGATCTATGATGCCTTTTGTCAAACATTTGGTTTTACTGCCAGTAAACAGTTTGAATCCCAGTTGCCGGTCTGTGAGCAGTTTTTCCAAGATCAGGATTTTAAAATAGCATTGCAGCAGCATTTGGCACAAATCTATGATATTGCCCGTGATGACCAGAATCTGCGAGGCTGTCTTAAAGACGGTAAAGTCGATCAGCAAGCCTTCGATCATTTACGTAAAACCTATCCGCTGCGTCGTGAATGGGCTGCACATGGTGGACCCAAAGCATGAGTATCACTTATCAGCCGACTTGTGATCTGAATGCCATGCGTGCGCGTGCCACTTTATATACACAAATCCGTCAGTTTTTTGCGGAGCGGGAAGTACTGGAAGTTGAAACCCCGATTTTATCTCAAGCCGGTGTGACTGATGTACATCTGGCCTCGGTACAGGCGCAGCGTCATGTGCTGGGCAAGTTGCATACCCATTATTTGCAGACTTCACCCGAATTTGCCATGAAGCGCTTACTGGCCAGTGGTAGTGGGCCTATTTATCAAATCTGTAAAGTTTTCCGTGATGATGAACACGGGCGAAAACACAATAGTGAATTCAGCATGCTGGAATGGTATCGTCCGGGCTTTGGTTTAAAAGATTTGATGTTTGAGGTGTCGGATCTGCTGAATGTGACGCTTAAAGCGCGTTTTGGGGAAATTCGTCCGACCATTCTCAGTTATAAACATGCTTTTATGGATCGTCTGGATCTTAATCCATTGCAAGCAACTTTGCAGGAACTGAAAGACTGCTGCCGCCGGGTAGGTTTGAGTCTGGATTTGGGTGATGATCGACTTGGCTATATCGATCTGTTATTTTCCCATATGGTTGAACCAAGTCTGGGTTTTGATACTGCAGTGTTCCTGACCGATTTTCCGCCAGAAATGGCCTCACTTGCGAAAACCCGCATTGATGAAGATGGTGAACTGATCGCTGCACGTTTTGAGCTGTATATCGAAGGGCTGGAACTCGCCAATGCCTATGATGAACTGATTGATGCCGAAGTATTGCGCTCACGCTTCGAGGCAGATAATTCAGAACGCGCCAGACTTGGGCTGCATGTAATGCCGATCGATGAATATTTACTGGCAGCTTTACCGAATATGCCGGAATGTTCCGGAATTGCTTTGGGAGTTGACCGCTTGCTTATGATTGCGACCCAGCAGATGAAACTGGAGCAGGTCGTGACTTTTCCCGCAGATATTTCTTAAGAAAGATTTAAATGCTTGCTAAGTTCTTTTGAGAAAGCAGGTGGGCAAGTTTTTATATCAGATGACTGAGCTAATAAAAAAGCACCCTCGGGTGCTTTATCTTTATTCGATGGCTACAATTTGCTGGGCTTTCAGTTCAGCCAGTGCCTGTATCCGTCGTTCAATCAGCATTTCGCCAATATCCGGGCCCTGAATATCGGCAGGCAAGTCCTGTGTCTTGATGGCACGTACAGTCTGCATGGCGTCAAGCATATATTGTGCTTGTGGATAGGCACGATCTTCCAGACCCAGACGGCCACGTGAATCACATTCACAAGCCTGTATAAAGGCTTCGACCCGTTCCGGCCGACGTAATACGTCCAGACGCTGTAATAAACGCCATAAGGTTCCCGGTTTCAGATTAAATGCCTGATGGCATTTCAGGTGTTCTTTGCACACTGCCAAAGCCAATTGCTTGGTATAGGTGGGCACTTTTAAACGGTCGCACAGTTCATTGACCGGCTTGACACCCCGTTCTTCATGCATGATGTGTCGTGGTAATTCTTCAACCGGAGTCAAAGCTTTACCCAAATCATGCACTAAAACTGCAAAACGCACATCCAGACTATAGTTTTGTCGACACGCCTGCTGCAAGGACATCATGGTATGAATGCCACAGTCAATTTCTGGATGATATTCAGGACGTTGTGGAATACCATATAAGGCATCAATTTCAGGAAATAAAACCTTTAAGGCACCACAACGACGTAGTACTTCAAAATACACATCAGCATGACGTTCGGCCAATGCACGCGAAGTTTCCTTCCAGACCCGTTCCGGGGTTAATGCATTCAATTCACCGGATGCAGTCAGTTGTTGCATCAATGCTAAGGTTTCATCAGCAATCACAAAACCTGCACCGGTATAGCGGGCCGCAAAACGCGCAATGCGCAGTACCCGTAATGGATCTTCGACAAAGGCATCGGAAACATGACGTAAAATGCGGTTTTCCAGATCTTGCTGACCACCATAAGGATCATAAATCTGGCCTGCATCATCCATGGCCATGGCATTAATGGTCAGGTCACGACGGATCAGATCCTGCTCCAGTGTCACACTAATATCGGTATGAAAGTCAAAACCATGATAACCGGTGCCGGATTTACGCTCAGTACGCGCCAGTGCGTATTCTTCTTTTGTTTGTGGATGTAGAAAAACAGGGAAATCTTTGCCTACGGGCTGATAGCCTAAGTCAAGCATTTGCGCAGGAGTTGCACCTACGACCACATAATCTTTTTCGTGATAGGGGTGTCCGAGCAAATGATCCCGAACTGCACCGCCTACTAAATAAACTTGCATGAAAAAACCTCTATTCTTACAAGCATCATGCTACAGAATAGAGGTTTTCTCAAGTTAAGAAACGAGGCTGATGCGTCGTTATCTTGTCATTGGCTTAAAGTGCATCTTGTTCTGCTTGCTGGATTTCTGCAACAGTCAGGGCAGTCATATTGATTACACGGCGCGTGGTCGCAGTCGGCGTCAAGATGTGTACCGGTTTCGCAGCACCCAGAAGAATTGGACCAATGGTCACGTTGTTGCCTGAAGTTGCCTTTAACAGGTTAAACGAGATATTGGCAGCATCCAGATTCGGCATGATCAGCAGGTTAGCAGAACCTTTGAAGCGTGAATTCGGGAATGCAAACTGACGGATGTTTTCATCCAGCGCTGCATCACCGTGCATTTCACCTTCAACTTCCAGCTCAGGCGCGATTTCAGACAGAATGTCATAGACCTTACGCATTTTTTGCGCGCTGGCATCATGCTGGTCTGAACCGAAGCTTGAGTGAGACAACAGAGCAATACGTGGAGTCATACCAAAACGGCGCACTTCTTCGGCCGCCAGAATGGTCATTTCCGCCAGCTGTTCAGCGGTTGGATTGGTGTTGACATAGGTATCTGCGATGAACAGGTTACGATCTTCAAGCATCAGCGCATTCAGGGTAAAGAAAGTGTTATGACCATCTTTCTTGCCAATAATGTTGCTGACGAAGTCCAAGTGGATGTCGTAGCTTGAATAGGTACCACACAGCATGCCGTCTGCCATGCCATGTTTCACCAGCATTGCCGCGATCAGGGTAGAGCGGCGACGTGTTTCACGCTGTGCATATTCAGGCGTAACACCCTTGCGCTGCATGATATTGTAGTAATCATCCGCGAACATTTCATAGTTCGGGTTCTTTTCCTGATCGACAATCGTGATATTCACACCATCTTCAAGACGTAAGCCCAGTTTTTTGATGTTGGCTTCAATCACGGCAGGACGACCGACCAGAATAGGAATCGCTAAACCGTCATCAACCGCAATTTGTACTGCACGAAGTACACGTAGATCTTCACCTTCCGCATAGGCAATACGTTTAGGATTCGATTTCGCCTGTTCAAAGATCGGCTTCATGACGAATGCCGAGTTATATACAAACTCAGACAAACGTTGACGATAGTGCGAGAAATCCTTGATTGGACGTGTTGCTACACCAGAATCCATGGCGGCTTGTGCTACTGCAGGTGCAATTTCCAGAATCAGGCGCTGATCCAGTGGGCCTGGAATCAGGTATTCACGGCCAAATGATGCAGATTTTTCGCCATAGGTTGCAGCATCCGCTTCAACATGTGCCATACGTGCAATCGCATGAACACAGGCAATTTTCATTTCTTCGTTAATGGTGATTGCACCAACGTCCAGCGCACCACGGAAGATGTACGGGAAACAAAGTGCGTTATTGACCTGGTTTGGATAGTCAGAACGACCAGTTGCCATGATGACATCATCACGAACTTCGTGTGCATGTTCTGGCAGAATTTCTGGATCCGGGTTCGCCAAGGCAAAGATGATAGGATCTTTTGCCATCACCTTCACCATTTCTTTGGTCAGTATGCCCGCAGCAGAAAGGCCGAGGAACATGTCTGCACCAGCAATCACATCACCAAGCTGAGTGGCTTCAATGTCCTGTACATAAGCTTTCTTCGACTCATCCAGACCCTCACGGTGCGTCGTCAGCAGACCACGTGAATCGGCAACGATGATGTTCTCTTTTTTCGCGCCAAGGGCACAAAGCAGATTTAAACAAGATAAGGCTGCAGCACCCGCGCCTGAAGCGACAATCTTGATGTCTTCAATTTTTTTGCCGTTGATTTGCAGTGCGTTAAGTAAAGCAGAACCGACAATAATCGAAGTACCGTGCTGATCATCATGGAACACTGGAATGTTCATGCGTTCACGCAATTTTTGCTCAATATAGAAACATTCTGGCGCCTTGATATCTTCAAGGTTGATCCCGCCAAAAGTCGGTTCTAATGATGCGATAATATCAACAATTTTGTCCGGGTCATTTTCAGCAATTTCAATGTCAAAGACATCTACGCCAGCGAATTTTTTGAATAATACGCCTTTACCTTCCATGACGGGTTTAGAAGCCAGAGGACCAATATTACCCAGGCCCAACACCGCAGTACCGTTGGTCACTACAGCGACCAGGTTGCCACGTGCAGTATACAGTGCAGCAGTTGAAGGATCGCGTTCAATCTCAAGACATGGTGCAGCTACGCCAGGCGAGTAAGCAAGGGCTAAGTCACGTTGGTTGACCAATTGTTTGCTTGGTGTAACGCTGATTTTTCCCGGGGTAGGAAATTCGTGATAGTAAAGGGCCTGTTGCTTTAAAGATTGTTCGTCCATCAGTCTCTCGATCGTTGTAAAGATTACCCGGTCAGCGGGTAAAAAATTTATTTATGTCCCTGAATATACCATTTGTTAGCCTGTTCGCACAGCCAATGGCGGCCGTTTTTCCAACAATCTTGCGGAAGCATGTATAAACTTAGACTTGATAGATATAAGAGTCCTTAATCATATTTTGCTTCAAATAAGTGGTCGCTTCCTGTTCGGGCAGCGGTTTGGAGAAAAGATATCCTTGAGCGATATCACAGTCTAAATCACGCAGATATTCTAACTGTTCGATGGTCTCGATACCTTCTGCCACCACGGTCATCCCCATGGCTTTACCCATCGCCACCATGGCACTGACTATGGCTTCCTGCTTGTTCTCTCCAATCTTGGAAACGAAACTACGGTCAATTTTTAAGGTATCAATCGGAAAATCAGCAAGATAGGACAAAGATGAGTAGCCTGTCCCAAAATCATCCAGGGCGATATGAATCTGTCGCTGTTTAATTTCGTTCAGCAGGTTTTTGACGGTTTCTGAATTTTCAATTAAAGACGATTCGGTAATTTCCAGTTCCAGACTGGCACCTGAAATCTGGTTATCGGCAATGGCCTGATCCAGATCGTCAAGTAATTGGCCGCGCCGCAATTGTTGCGCCACGATGTTGACTGATACACAAATATGATTAAAACCGAGATCATTCCATTGGCGAATCTGTTTGGCAGTTTGCTGTATCACCAGACGGCCAATGTCTGAAATCAGGCTGGTCTGTTCGGCTAAAGGAATAAACAGGCCGGGTGGAATAATGCCTTTTTCTGGATGATTCCAGCGAATCAATGCTTCAAAGCCATAAATGCTCTGATCGCTGAAATTGATTTTTGGCTGATAATAGACAATCAGTTCATTGTTCTGAATGGCTTTACGCAGATCCCGTTCCAGGAAAATTCCCTGTTCCTGTAAACCCTCATTCTGACTGGAATAAAAATGAATGTTATTGCCACCCAGATTTTTGGCTTCATTCAGCGCCTGTTCGGCGCAGTTATTTAAATAATCGAGTTGTCGGCCATGATCCGGATAAAATGCCACTCCCATAGAAAGAGTAATTACATAATCCTGACCATAAATATTAAATGGCGCGCTAAAGGCCTGGGCAATGCGTTCACAGTGATGCTGCACCGAAGGGCGAATGTGTGAAATCTCGTAGATAATTGCAAAATCATCCCCATTCAGGTGTGCTACAAACAGGGCTTCTGCATTGGTCATACGTAGGCGCTGCGCCACCTGACGTAAAAGTTCATCACCGCCATTATTGGACAGATATTCATTTAACGGCCGGAAGCGATCGATGTTCAGCCGGATCACTGCCATCTGCTGGATAGAGTCTTTTTGCGAGACCAGATACTGATGCAGCTGATAGTTATAATAAAAGCGGTTCGGCAAATCGGTCAGGGTGTCATAATTTTCCAGATAAGACAGGCGCTGTTCCTGTAATTTACGTTCGGTCAGATCTGAGACAATTCCGACATAATGGGTAATCCGGCCTTCATCATCGGTGACAGCATTGATATGCAGCCATAAAGTGGATTGCTTGCCGGACAGAAACTTTGCCTGCACTTCTCCATCGTAGGAGCCAATCTTTTGCAACTGTTTGATAATGCTGGCATGGCTGGTGCGTTGTTCGGCCTTATTTTGCGCGGCAATATCAAATAAAAACTTACCGATAATCTGCTCTCGATCATAGCCGCTCAGGTATTCATAGTGCGGATTGACATCAATATAACGTAGCTCGGAGTTGAGGATGAAAATCCCTTCTGCTGCCTGCTCCAGCACACTGGCGACCAGTTTCAAACGTTCCTGAGAAATGCGTTCCTGCTGAATATCCCGACGAATGCCCACCATACGTAACGGCTTATTATTTTTGGGATCACGCTGAATCACACGGCCAATATCATGCACCCAGCTCCAGCTGCCATCACTGAGCTGGATCCGGTAGGTGACATCATAACGTTCAATCCGGCCACGTAGATGCTGCTTCATGTTGCTTTTAAAATAGTTCAGGTCATCCGGATGAATCAGATACTCTAATTGCAGATGATGGTCTTTAGAATCACGCAGAATTTTTTCATCTTTATGATTGGTCAGGGTAATTGTACGATCCTGGATATTCCAGTCCCATGGCCGAATGCCGGCAATTTCATGGGCAAGTTGCAGATTTTGTTGCTGATTTTTTAAATGATGATTAATCTGTTCAATATCATAAGTACGTTCCCGGACTTTCTGTTCCAGCAGTTGATTGTTGAGCTGTAACTGTAATTCGATATCCTTGGATTTATTGACTTCAGTTTGCAGTTGCTGACACAGTTCATCGCTCCAGAGTACTTGCTGTTCGGCATTTTGAACCAACAGATTATTTTCTGCATACAGGCGCGATGTCCGGCGATGAATGCGATAACTACTGTTGGCACACAGCAGGATCACTATGAGTGCAAAGTTTAAGGCCAGACTGAAAAAGGGATTGGAATGACCGACATGATAAAGCTGCGACAATAAAAAAGGGAATAAGGACGGCAAAAAGACCAGACAAAAATAGCTCAGTTTCTGGGTCAGGTAGGTCAGGCCAAAGGCTTGAGTTACAATCAGCAGCAGGGCCGACAAGGTCAGCGCTTCAATATCTTCAAATGCCGGATTGGCCTGTGGTAAATAGTAATAAATCGTATAGATACCGGCCGCGATACAGCTTCCTACTGCAAGACTCTGCATCTGTAACCAGCGATGTGCACTTTTCAGGTCATATTGTTCAGGCTGGAAATAAAGGGTACTCACCAGCCAGCACATGCTGACCAGAAGTTCAGTCAAAATAAACCAGGTATTAAAATAAGTATTCGAGGGGCTATAGTAAAGATGATAAATACAGAAAATATAAAGGCAGATCACCATTATACTGATTAAAAAATAGCGACTATGACGAAGCGTGTTCGCAATCTGAGCATGATGTAAATGCTGCTGGATGTAGTCCTCTTGATGATCAACCATGTAATTCAATGCCTTGTATTCATCCTAAACGGGGGTGTCCCTTGTGCATTGTTGTTATAAAGCCCCAGGAAATGTGTGAAATCAATTAATAAATACTTATTATTCTCTGGTCCAGATTAGATCTCTTGTAAATAAAAATCAACAAAATTAAAGACAAATTTTTACTGATCTGATGAACTAGAGGGCATAGTTCAAAATTGAAAGGGCAACCACGGGGGCTGTTTCGGTACGCAGTACGCGCTCACCAATACACCAGTTTAGAAAACCTTTTGCATTTGCCGCAGTAATTTCAGCCTCACTCAAACCACCTTCGGGACCAATTAGCAGCGCAAGATCCAGGCTTGCATGCGCCAGTACATCTGTTTCATCTTTATTGGGTGCTAAAACCAGTTTGGTCTTCGGCAGCTCGGTTTCCAGCCATTTTTCAAGTGATACTGGTGCTAAAATCTTGGGTATAATATTCAGCCCGCATTGTTCACAAGCGGCAATAGCAATTCCTTGCCAGTGATCCAGTTTTTTCTGGTCACGATCATACTTCAAACGCATTTCACAACGGTCAGACGTCAGTAGCTGAATTTCGGAAACACCCAGTTCTACGGCTTTTTGAATCGCATAATCCATGCGGTCGCTTTTACTCATCACTTGCCCCAGTAAAGTCTTAAACTTGGGAGTGCGATTGGCGGGATTGAATGCATTCACCGAGACTGTGGCTGACTTTTTAGCCACTTCAGTGAGGGTCACGTCATATTCACCGCCCTGTCCATTGAACAGGGTGGCACTTTCACCGACTTGTGCGCGTAAAACCTTTACCCAATGATGAAATACGGTTTCCGTAAGCTCAAGGCTGACATCAACAGTTAAATCAGCATCTATATAAAAACGTGGCATTGACAGTTCTACTCAAAAAAAATCGGTGAAATAAAGGACTTAAGCTAAACCAAGATCATTGACCAGCTGACGGGTAGGGTCAGTGGTGTTCATGGTGTAGAAGTGCAAGCTTGGTGCGCCACCGGCAAGCAGGCGCTCACAGAATTTCACCACGACTTCATGGCCAAAGGCTTTGATGCTGGCAGTATCATCACCATAGGTAGCCAGTTGCTTGCGAATCCAGCGTGGAATCTCAGCACCAGTACCATCAGCAAAACGAATCAGGTTGCTGGCGTTGGTGATAGGCATGATACCCGGTGCCACAGGAATATCGATTCCTGCTTTCTGGATGCGATCTACAAAATAAAAGTAAGCATCTGGATTGAAGAAAAACTGGGTGAGAGCGGCATTGGCGCCAGCCTGAACTTTCTCAACAAAGTGCTGGATATCTTTATCGAAGCTTTCTGCTTGAGGATGCATTTCCGGATAGGCTGCAACTTCAATCTTGAAATGATCGCCTGAATACTCACGGATAAAGCGAACCAGATCGGCAGCATAAGGCAATTCACCTAGACCGACCTGACCTGAAGGCAAGTCACCACGCAGCGCAACAATACGATCAATCCCTTGAGATTTGTACAAATCTAAGAGTTCAGCAATACGTGCTTTGTCATCGCCAATACATGACAGGTGAGGGGCAACAGGTGCGCCTTTGCCATTGAAGTCATTGATGGTAGACAGGGTGCGTTCACGGGTTGAACCACCAGCACCATAGGTTACAGAAAAGAATTCTGGATTTAAGAGTTGTAACTCTTGATGCACAACTTTGAGTTTTTCCGCACCTACATCAGTTTTGGTCGGGAAGAATTCAAATGAAATTGGAATTTGCTTAGACATGTTGAAATCCTTTTTTATAAGTACTTTTTATTCACCCTCTCCCTGACCTCTCCCAAAGGGAGAGGAGTATTCATTACTGAATAGCACAGGGGTTTTGAATCAAATTATTTACATGTCATAAATAAAATCTGAGATGTAAATGACTTGAGAGTTTCACCCTCTCCCTATGGGAGAGGGATGGGGTGAGGGCTAATTAGTATTTATAAGCTTCAGCTTTAAACGGACCTTCAACAGCAACGCCTAAGTAATCTGCTTGTTCTTGAGTCAATTGAGTCAAGACACCACCGAAACCTGCAACCATCGCAGCAGCAACTTCTTCGTCTAATTTCTTAGGAATAAGTTCTACACGGATTTTCGCAGCTTTTTCAGCTTCAGGAAGATCAGCAAATTTTTCAGCGAACAAGTGCATTTGACCCAATACCTGGTTGGCAAATGAACCATCCATGATACGTGACGGGTGACCAGTCGCATTACCAAGATTCACCAAACGACCTTCAGATAAAAGGATGAGGTAATCGTTTTCATTTTCTGAACGGTATACTTGGTGTACTTGTGGCTTCACTTCAACCCACTTGTAACCACGTAAGTAGTTGGTGTCGATTTCAGTATCAAAGTGACCGATGTTACATACCACAGCGCCAGCTTTTAGTGAATCAAGCATTGCTGCATCACAAACGTGGTAGTTACCAGTTGTTGTTACGATGAGGTCAGTATTTTGAAGAAGATCAAGATTTACATCTTCTTTCTTACCTGTTTGCACGCCATTTTTGTATGGAGATACAACTTCATAACCATCCATACATGCTTGCATCGCACAGATTGGATCGACTTCAGTAACACGTACAATCATGCCTTCTTGACGAAGTGATTGAGCAGAACCTTTACCCACGTCACCATAACCGATCACAAGCGCACGACGGCCAGATAAAAGCATATCTGTACCACGTTTGATTGCATCGTTGAGTGAGTGACGGCAACCGTATTTGTTGTCGTTTTTAGATTTAGTAACAGAATCGTTTACGTTGATTGCTGGAACTTTCAACGTGCCATCACGAAGCATTTCGTAAAGACGTTGAACACCTGTTGTGGTTTCTTCAGTTACACCGTGGATTTTTGCAATCACTTCTGGGTATTTTTCATGAACAAGAAGTGTTAAATCACCACCATCGTCCAGAATCATGTTGGCATCCCAAGGTGTGCCATTAACATTGATTTGTTGTTCTAGACACCACATGTATTCTTCTTCAGTTTCGCCTTTCCAAGCAAATACAGGAATACCCGCAGCAGCGATTGCAGCAGCAGCGTGATCTTGAGTAGAGAAGATGTTACAAGATGTCCAGCGAACTTCTGCGCCTAATTCAACTAAAGTTTCAATTAAAACAGCAGTTTGGATTGTCATATGGATACAACCCAAGATTTTAGCACCAGCAAGTGGTTTAGCTGCAGCATAACGCTTACGCAGACCCATCAGGGCTGGCATTTCAGCTTCTGCAAGTTTGATTTCTTTACGGCCGTAATCAGCAAGTGAAATATCAGCAACTTTGTAATCTGTAAATGAAGCAGTAACCGCGTTCATCAGGATCTCCTAGGAAAAAATAGATTGGATCGTTCTGTTCGCGGATGCCGTTGTTGATCAGAACGAATGTCTGACCGATGGTCGAGCCTAGCGATTTTACATTTAGTACCTGTAAAACGTCGCAGCATCCCTCGACTAGCGCAGTATTGTACTTGGATTTAAAGTGATAGCCAAGTTATATAAAATCCGATACAAATACATTGACTTAAAAATATACTAAGGAAGAACAATGGATGACTTAGAAGAAATTACAGAATCTATCGATGTGCTGATTCAAGATAAACCAATGGATTTCCTTGGGCACCATGAGATGAAAACTGGGTGTAAATTATTGATCATAGATTTACTTATAAATTTTAATAGGTTGGAGGTCCATCTCAAGAGACTCGTAACATATGTAGAAATACCTACATATAAGGATGAAGTGAGAACCTTACCTTTATCACAGCTTATAAATCTGAAAGAGTTACATAAGCATTTGAATGGTGAAATAATTTACTTATTGGGGAAAGTTGAGCAGAACTTATTTGTTAGAAATTTAATTGCTCATTCAATTCCTACTCTAATAAAAGATAAGTACATCGTTTTCTTGTCTCATGACATTAGTGAATTAAAAAAAATACGTGCTAATGCGCAGAGAGAGGATTATAAATATGCAGAAGCAGAGAGAACGAAAGCTTTATTAAAATCAAAAGAAAAGATAGCTCATAGTAATTATAGTGTTATGAGGTTTAACGATTTAATTGTATTGAATGAGCTTTTAGATCATTTGATAAGGGAAATAGAATTTATTGTGAATCATATATGAGAATAAAAAGCCCATCATCTGACGGGCTTTTTTTACTTATTTAGCTTCAGCAGCATCTGCTTTTTGAGTCCAGAACTCAGCCTGTTCTTCATTGCCATCTACGCCTAAACCATTGGCATAAATAAATGCAAGATCACGCATCGCTTGAACTTCGCCCCATTCCGCAGCCTGTTTAACCAAAGCAATCGATTTTTCGACGTCCTTTTCAATCACATCACCGCGACGGTAAAAACCTGCCAGCTCTAAAGTCGCAGCAGGGTGCTTCTCGATATTGGCCTTACTTAACCAGTAATAGGCTAACTCAAAGTGAGCTTTAGACTCTTCAGGATCTTCTTCTGCCAGTTCTTTGGCATAAACGGTATAACCTTCACCTAACCAGTACATTGCATCAACCAGCCCGCCGTTGGCAGCTTTCAATGCCCATTCTTCAGCCAGAATGATGTCATCATCATGCTCGCTTTGCATATACAGTTCAGCCAATTCAAATTGCGCTTTAGCATTGCCTGCTAAGGCAAGATTGGTCAGGGCAGCAGAGGGAGAAACACGCTGGGTCATATCAACATCTCAAAAATATTATGCGTAGACTAATGCTTTAAACTAAAAAAGCCAATCCGAAGATCAGCTTTTCAAATGAGGATATATAAATTAGAACTTTAGATTAAACAAATGATGCCTGAAATGACGGCAATCACCGCACAGATTGATACAATCATTTTAATTTCACTTTCCAGATAACTCAGGCTTAAAGCTACGACCAAGGCCGCAAAAGTCAAACTGCCGAGCCAATAACTGATCATGTTGCTGATCGTTCCAGCGAACAGGCACAGCATGAGTGCCAGAATCAATATTACCCAGCCAAGAATGCTGGCCAGTCTGGTTTTGGACGTATCTAATTCTTGAGCAAAGATCTGTTTTTGATGTTTGGCCATGGACGCGGCAAGTGCAAACAAACCGAAAGACGTCAAAGCCCAAATCAATAAGAAGAACATCATGCCTGATCCTCCTTGAGCATTGCTTTGGGTTTTTTTGGTGGCAAACCTTTATGATTTTTCACTTTCTTGAATGCAAACCAGAACAGGATTGCAAGCACCCACATCGCCAGATCAAAAGAAGCAATCATCCATTGAGCATTCAGGACGGTATTCCAGATCGCCTGACCCCCAGTCAGGAAATTAATGATTGGCAACAATGCGAATGCCGCAGTTGCAAGCACGAGTAGCTCTAGCCAGGCTTGTCGATTGCTACGAATCATGGCGTAAACTAAGGTCAGCAACCACACAATAAAAAAGCTACGAATCTCCAAGTTCAGTCGCATGTCCATATCTGCCGGAATAAAACGGTTGGCATAAAAATAGGCGGCACAGGCAATCGGTAAACCAATAATGGCAGCGATATTGGTGACTTCTACAAGACGATAACCAAAGGATTTATAACCTTGCTTTTGTTGTTGCGGTGCACGTTTGACACACCATAGAATTAGACCAGTCGCAATCATCAGTGTACCGACTACACCTGACATAAACAGTAACCAGCGTAGCACCAAGTCCACGCCACGTGCTTCATGCAATGTGGTAAATACATTATAAATACCGTTTGCAACCGAAGGCGTTTTCAATGCGGTTTGATCCGGCTTTAATTCACCTGTCACACCATTGAACGCCAGACTCGGATAAACATTACGATAGGCTAGGCTAACCCCATTTGAGGCACGAAGTTCAATTTCGGCTTTGGCGGTATTTGGCTGGATAACAGTTATCGTGCCCACCGGGTTATTTTTCCATTCTTTCTCGGCTATTGCCAATATCGGAGCCAGATCGGTTAACGGTGCAGGAGGTGCAGCTGGCATTGCATCATGAGAGCGGCGACCTTCACTGCGTGCAGACATTGCGCTGCGCTCAGCACGATTTCGTTCTTCGCCCCGCGGTTGGCGCTGTTCGCCGTCACGGGATTCAGTCTGAATACTATTCTCCTGAATCAGGCTCTTACGCTGATCTTGCAGAAATGCTCCACGATTCTCATAAATCTGGTTCACGCCCCAAGGCATTAATGTGAAGAGCAATAATAACAATCCACTGAATGTGATCATGATGTGAAAGGGCAGGGCAAATACTGCAGTGGCATTATGAGCATCCAGCCAGGAGCGCTGACCTTTACCTGGACGAAAGGTGAAAAAGTCCTTGAAGATTTTCTTATGGGTAATCACGCCACTGATAATCGCTACCAACATCAGCAGGGTTGCAATACCGACAATCCAGCGCGCCCAGATCCGGGGCAGGCCGTACAGTTCAAAATGGAAGCGGTATAAGAATGAACCGCCGCGGGTTTCACGAGCTTGCAAAACTTCCCCCGTTGCACTGTCAATGGTTACGCGAGTACCGCCACGACGTGCACGCGGATCTTCGCCGGCACCGCGAATATTGAGTGTTGTGGTATTTTGGCGCGAGTTAGGAAGCTGGATTGCCCAGCTGCCTGCATCCGGATGATGCTGTTGCAGATAAGCCAATGCGACACGGGTTTGTTCAATCTGGGTTTTTTGTGGGATTGACTGATGCAACTCTGGTTTCATCCAGATGCTGATTTCATTCTGGAAAAAACTTAAGGTTCCAGTCAGGAAAATTGCATATAAAAGCCAGCCTAAAATCAGGCTGGCCCAGGTATGTAACCAGGACATTGACTGGCGTGGCCCTTCCTGTTTTGCATCTACTCTCATTTTAATTTCCTAAGAACTTATAGGCGATATAGAGCAAAACACTGGGAATCACGATCCCGAGCGTTGCCATGAGAGTCTTGTTCACCATAAAGACCCAGATAAAGGCCGCAGTATTCAAGCTAAAACCAATCAGGGTGGCCGACATGGCGGCACTGCTTCCAGCATCCATAAATAACTGGGCAATCACGATCGCGGCCAGCGAAGCAAGGATATAACCGCCGATACCCGCCAGCATAAAGCGATATAAAATCATCCCCCGATAAGCCAGCAGATTTGCTTTAACTTTGTTTTTGCTCGATGGATAGGTTGCAGTCATTGTTTCAGTAGCTATCGCATGCATATTCAGATTATTCATCATCGAAAATTCTGTCTTTAAACTTGTTAAGTGATTTTGATGCGAATGATAACAATTATTGTTTATATTTTAAATACGAAATATAAAAGTATTTATATGAAAAATAAAAAGAACTATTTTTTGACTTTAAACGAGGAGGGCAGTACGAGAAGTGTTGAATAAAATATAGAAGCTTTAAAAATAAAAACAGCGGCTCGAAAGCCGCTGTTTAAAAATAATCGATCAAGAATTAGTCTTGCTGAATACCTGCAACCACCCAGTCCTGATTTGAACCTGCTGGTTTAGTAAAGTGCCAGATTTCCGCAAATGGCTGTGGCAAGCTGTTCAAATCTTCGCTGACCGTACCGGTGAAACGTACGCTGACAATATACTGACCATTGTCTGTAGATGAATCTACCACCATGGCATTCAGATTTGAAAACTCGGCAACATCCTGATCCTGATTGTTCATGATGTCGTTATACATCGATTGATACAGATCAGGCGTCAGGTAACGCTGAATTTCCGAAATATTGCTTGCCGTATTCATTGACTGAATATGGTTAAAACGCTGGCGTGCGACACGCAAGAAGGCTGCCGGTTCAGTACCATCGGGTAACTGGCTGCCACTTTGGGTATAAGCCGTACCAAAAGGCGCGTTATTTACCGGAGCAGAACCAAACGGCGCATTATTGCTTGGTGTTTGACCGCCAACGTTCTGGCCAAAGATATTGGTGCTGTCACCACCGCGAGGTGCAGCCGGTGCCTGACCAAAAGGTGCTGTATTGCCAGCACCGCTATTTGGCGCAAATGGATTAGACGCTACTTTTTTTTTTGCGCCCATCTTACGGAAAATGAAGAAGGCAACAGCAGCAGCAAGAAGAATCCAGATCCAGCCCGGAATTCCACCTTGTTCCTCTTCTGCTTGAGCAGCCTGAGCTTCAGACGCTGCTACACTTTGATCATCTGCCAATGCATTGGCAGCTACGGCACCAATCGCGGCACCCGCTACACCCGCAGCAACCATACCACCTACACCCGGGCCAGATTTTTGCTGGGTTGCAGCACCGGCAGCTGGCGCTTGTTGGGCAGGCGCAGCTTGACGAGGTTGTTGATAAGATTGAGTAGGCTGTGCAGAACGTTGCATACCGTGACTTTTACCGCCACCGGCACGTTTTGCTTCAGCAGCAAAAGGCGCAACCAATAATACTGCTGTCAAGATACCTGTGATCAAACCGCGCTGTCGAACTTCCATTCATTTTTCCTATGAGAATAAAACCTGTTTGTACAGTCTATTTATATAGGCTTTGTGTGGAATTTCAATCAAAAATCTGTATTTTTTTGCGGTTCGGTGCAAATTCATGGCCTTGTACTTAATTTAGCTCGTCACTTAAAGACATGGCTTCGCTCAGGGCTTCATGCAAACGGGCAACAGCAATGATTTGTACACCAGCAATGGTTTTTTGCGGTGCATTGCCACGCGGCACAATAATATATTTAAAGCCATGCTTGATGGCTTCTTTGAGACGTTCCTGCCCATTTGGTACGGGACGAATCTCACCAGACAGCCCGACCTCGCCAAAAACAGCCAGTTGCTGCGGTAAGGCTTTGCCACGAATACTGGAAGCACAGGCCAGCAGCACAGCTAAATCCGACCCGGTTTCGGTAATTTTAAGGCCACCGACAATATTGACATACACATCCTGCCCTGAGGTTTGTACGCCGCCATGCCGATGCATGACTGCAAGTAGCATGTTCAGACGGTTCTGATCCAGACCCAGTGCCACACGTCGTGGCTGACCATGTGCATCATCGACCAGCGCCTGAACTTCGACCAGAAGGGGACGTGTCCCTTCACGGCTGATCATTACGATTGAGCCGGGAATGGCTTCATCATAGCGACTTAAAAATATCGCTGAAGGATTGGACACTTCACGCAGACCTTTGTCGGTCATGCCAAATACCCCGAGTTCATTCACCGCACCAAAACGGTTTTTGACGGCACGGATCATCCGGTAACGTGAATCGGACTGACCTTCAAAATACAGTACGCAGTCGACCATGTGCTCGAGGACACGCGGGCCTGCCAATGCACCTTCTTTGGTGACATGGCCAACCAGAAATAAAGAGGTACCGCTATTTTTGGCAAAACGGGTCAGCAGGGCGGCAGATTCGCGAATTTGCGATACACCACCCGGAGCCGATTGTAAGGTCTCGGTATACAGGGTTTGAATGGAATCCAGAATCGCTATGGCAGGGCGTTGTTGGGCCAATACTTCACAAATACGTTCAACACAGGTTTCGGCCATGACCTTGAGCTGATCGGTCGGCAGATCCAGACGCTGGGCACGTAGCGCGACCTGAGACAAGGATTCTTCGCCGGTGACGTATAAGGCCGAATTTTTGGCAGAAGCCATGTGCGCGGCTGTTTGCAGCAAAATAGTCGATTTACCAATTCCGGGATCACCGCCAATCAGAACCACGGAACCTGTTACCAGTCCACCACCCAGAACCCGGTCAAATTCACTGATACCTGTTGGCAGACGGGTTTCGTGAGAGACTGAGACCTGATTTAAGGTGGTGATTGTTGATGCCTGGCCTGCATATCCACCAGCGATTTTTGGCTGAGCCCGATGTGTAACCGCAGGTGCAATGCTGACCTCAGTCAGGCTGTTCCATTCCCCACATTCCGAACATTGCCCCGACCATTTCGGATGATCCGCACCACATTGTTCACAACGATAGACACTTTTTGCTTTAGCCATATTTTAAGAGGAAGCGATTGAAATTGACTGACAGCATAACGGTGAATGTCATCGAAAACCAAGTCTTTCACCTGAAAATTCATGGTGTTTACGACAAGGCTTATCGTTTTTATTTGCGCTTTTTAGATGTTGTGCAGTAACGCCGTCTATAATGCCCGTCTTGTCATGCTGAAATGGAACAGATCTTGTCACAATTGCTGCAACATATTGATGCGATCGCACGTGAAAAAAACCGTGATGTGCTATTTGTGCATTTTGAACATTATGTCCATCCTGAGCAGGACGCCAATTCGGCTCGGCAACAGTTTATCGACTGGTTAGAACAACAAGATATCCGTTATATGCCATGTTTGGGCATTGAGCCAACCGTGGGTAGCGAGGTGTATTCGGGTGGCCTGTATCTGGATGTGCCTTTTGACCTTCAGCATAAAACCTACCAAAAACTGAGCGAGTATCTGGAAGATGATCAGGGCAATATGAAAATTGACGGGATTATGTTTTTTGTGCTTTCTTTAGGATTGGCACTGGAACTCGAATCGGATGGCAAAGTATCACAATGGGGTGGTTTGCGTTCATAGAATGACAATAGAATTATATTTCAATAATTGATGAAAAAAGCCACGATGAACGTGGCTTTTTAGGATTTGGATTAAGTATTTACCCAACCAGGCGCTTAATAAAGTTCACCAGATTTGCGTCTTGCGATAAAGTCTTTCGATTCCTTGGCAATCACTCCGGACAATAATAACAAGGCAATCAAGTTCGGTACTGCCATGAGACCATTAAAGGTATCGGCAAATAACCAGACCAGATCCAGAGTCGCGATACAGCCAATAAAAACCGATGCAATATACATAATACGATAGGGCAGCACAAACTTCTCACCGAGCAAATAAGTGGCACATTTCTCGCCGTAGTAGCTCCAGCCTAAAATCGTGGAATAAGCAAAGAAAATGATCCCGAAAGTCACCACCCATCCCCCGACACCCGGCAGGAGTTTATCAAATACGCCAATGGTCAGTACTGCACCGGTCTGATCACCGAATGAATTGCCGGCCATGATGTAGCCCATGACCAGAACAATACCGGTAATCGAGCAGACAATAATGGTATCAATAAAGGTACCGGTCATAGAGACCAGGCCCTGACGGGCAGGATGGTCGGTTTTTGCTGCTGCGGCTGCAATCGGTGCAGACCCCATACCGGCTTCATTGGAGAATACCCCACGTGCCACACCATAACGAATTGCTGCACCAATGGCCCCGCCAACAGCGGCTTCACCGGTGAAGGCATAGGTGAAGATCATATTGAGTGCAGGTACAACCAGTTCCAGATTATTGAGAATAATGATCAGACCACCCGCCACATAGCCCACCGCCATGATTGGAACAATGACCGAGGAAGCTTTGGAAATCGATTTAATCCCGCCCAAAATTACCAGTGCTGAAAAGGCAGTAATAATAATGCCAGTCATCCAGGTTTCAATGCCCAGGCTGTTCTCAACCGCCAGTGCGACAGTATTGGACTGCACTGAACTACCGATGCCAAAAGAGGCCAGTGTGCCGAATAAAGCAAAAATCAGTGCCAGCCATTTCCATTTCAGGCCACGTTCGATGTAGTACATCGGACCACCTGACATTTCACCTTTCTCATTTTTAATCCGGTATTTGACTGCCAGCACACCTTCGCCGTATTTGGTTGCCATCCCGAACAGGGCAGTCATCCACATCCAGAACACGGCTCCAGGGCCACCAAGTACGCATGCTGTTGCCACGCCGGCAATATTACCGGTACCAATGGTGGCAGAGAGGGCGGTCATGAGTGAAGCAAATTGTGAAATATCACCTGAATGCTCAGGATGCT
This sequence comes from Acinetobacter sp. KH_038, assembly GCF_057839405.1. Taxonomy (NCBI): domain Bacteria; kingdom Pseudomonadati; phylum Pseudomonadota; class Gammaproteobacteria; order Moraxellales; family Moraxellaceae; genus Acinetobacter; species Acinetobacter sp. KH_038. Next base: position 890,529 of record NZ_CM174489.1, read on the forward strand.
TGCCAAAGACCTGTTTGAAAGCCAGTGGCAGCATGCGGAATTGCCAGAACAATAAACGGAAAGTCAGGAATATCCCTGTACCGACAATCAGTACCAGCATATAAGGGCCCCAGACCCAGCCGCTTAAAGTTTCCATTAAACTTTGTAAATTTTGCATAAAATTCTTCTTATTGATCCGTGTTTATATGATTTGAGATATTGATTAAAAAGCAATTGTCATGCCATAGGTATTCATCCTGAATGCCTAAAATGGCGGAATTGTGTTCTAGTTTTTACATGGATTTAAGACTTTGACAAGAAATTTCTGCGCTCATTGTTGCTGAAAATATAAACACCAGGCTGGTGCGGGCAGGATATAAGAAAAATAAATGAACTTTACACTTTAGTCGGAAAATACAGATGATGTCATATTTCTTTTTGTATTCAGGCTTTTTTACGTTAATTTATCGCCAGTAAAACTCGAAGTTGAAATCAATAATGTCAGAAAAATATAACAGTTCATCGGCAGAGCATGGTGAATTACAGCGAAGTTTGTCCAATCGGCACTTACAACTCATTGCCATTGGTGGCGCCATCGGAACCGGCCTGTTTATGGGGTCGGGCAAGACCATCAGTCTTGCAGGCCCTTCTATTCTGGTGATCTATATGATCATCGGTTTTATGGTATTTCTGGTGATGCGTGCACTGGGTGAATTATTGCTTTCAAATTTGCAATATAAATCATTCATTGATTTTGCCACCGACCTGATTGGCCCATGGGCCGGCTATTTCGTCGGCTGGACCTACTGGTTGTGCTGGATCACTATTGGCATTGCCGATTTATCCGCGATTATTTATTACCTGCAGTTCTTTAATAATGGTTTGCCCTTTACTCCTGAAGAGGGGGTGATGATCAGTATTGCCTCGATTGTGTTTATCATGGGTTTGAACCTGGTCACGGTCAAACTGTTTGGTGAAATGGAATTCTGGTTCGCTCTGGTTAAAATTATCGCGATTGTGGTGCTGATTGCAGTCGGTTTCTGGATGATTTTTACCGGATTTACCTCGGATGCCGGCAGCGTGGCTTCATTCAGTCATATCTGGTCACATGGCGGTATCTTCCCTACAGGCGCGATGGGCTTCCTGGCCGGTTTCCAGATTGCGATTTTTGCCTTCGTCGGGGTAGAGTTGGTGGGTACCACCGCAGCTGAAACCAAAGATCCGGAAAAGAACCTGCCGAAAGCAGTGAACTCGATTCCGATTCGTATCATTATTTTCTATGTACTGGCACTCCTGATTGTGATGTCCGTGACACCATGGAACCAGATTGATCCAAATATCTCGCCCTTTGTGAACCTGTTTAGCCAGGCCGGTATTGCTGCTGCAGCGATTATCATGAATCTGGTGGTGCTGTCATCGGTGATGTCATCGATGAACAGTGGAGTATTCTCGACCAGCCGAATGCTGTTCGGTCTGTCACGTGAAGAACAGGCACCGGTGGCTTTTGGTCGCTTGAACCGTCGTGCAGTGCCTGCAAACGCCCTGTATTTCTCTGCAGTATGTTTATTGCTGGGTGCCGCCCTGCAGTATTTTGTACCTGATACCGTCCGCGCTTTCACCTTGGCAACGACTTTATCCACGATTCTGTTTATTTGTGTCTGGATCATCATTATCTGGAGCTATATCGTGTATTACAAAACACGTCCAGAACTGCATGCCAAATCGACTTTCAAGTTGCCGGGTGGTCTGGTGACCTGCTGGGTGGTGATTATATTCTTCCTGAGCATGATTGTGGTCCTGGCCCTGGAAGACGATACCCGTCAAGCACTGATGGTTAGCCCGATCTGGTTTATTCTGCTGATTATTGGCTATTTCGGTTTCTATAAACAGAAACATAAATAAACCTTATCAATAAAAACGTCAGCGATCTGCTGGCGTTTTTTTAGCGCTAAAGATAATCTCTAGGCTTTAGCGCTTTGGTCATCGCGATCATCGCGTTATACTTCATCGAAATACTATTCAATCAGGTGGTCAGATGCGTCAAGTCATTTGCTACATCAGTATCTTAGCGACAGGTCTTGTTGTTGCGGGTTGTGGACAATCGGGTGCATTGCACTTGCCGAATGATCCGAATTACGACAAGCGCGCCAAGTATTTACTTTATAAAAATAGCGAGGCTGAATCCAAAGCAGCCGATGCAGAACGAGATGTACCTGTACAACAGCAGTTTGCTGCACCCGAAGCATCAGATTCAACGACTACACCTTAACGCTTTCAAAGAAAGGATACCTTCATGAGTTTCACCCGCATTAATGGGGTATTGCACGCTGAGCAATGTTCATTACAACAGCTCGCAGAGCAATTTGGCACACCTCTCTATGTTTATTCCAAAGCCACCTTGGAAAAGCATTTTTTAGATATGGACCGTGCTTTTAACTTTATCGATCACCAAATCTGTTTCGCGGTAAAGTCCAACTCTAATCTTGCGGTATTGAATGTATTGGCCAAACAGGGTGCCGGTTTTGATATTGTGACTGGCGGTGAACTGGCACGTGTGCTGAAAGCCGGTGGTGATGCCTCGAAAATTGTGTTCTCGGGTCTGGGTAAAACTGAAGCAGATATCAAAAAAGCCCTGGAAGTTGGCATTGCCTGCTTTAACGTGGAATCTTATGCCGAGCTGGATCGTATCCAGAAAGTGGCAGCTGAACTGAATGTCAAAGCGCCGATTTCATTGCGTGTCAATCCGGATGTCGATGCCAAAACCCATCCTTATATTTCAACCGGCCTAAAAGAAAATAAATTCGGTATTCCGTCAGATAGCGTATTTGAAACCTATCAATATGCAGCGTCATTGGCCAATCTGGATGTGGTCGGGATTGACTGTCATATTGGTTCACAGCTGACCGAAACCCAGCCATTTGTTGATGCACTGGATCGTGTCATCGTGATGATCGAGCAGCTCAAGCAGCTGGGTATCGAGTTAAGACATATCGACATTGGTGGTGGTCTGGGCGTGACCTATAAAGACGAAGTGCCACCTACGGTTGAAGAATATGCCAATGCACTGCGTCCAGCTTTAGAAAAATTGGGCCTGAAAGTCTATATGGAACCGGGCCGTAGTATTTCTGCGAATGCGGGTGTATTACTGACCAAAGTCGATTTGCTTAAACCGACCAATCACCGTAATTTTGCCATCATTGATGCTGCAATGAACGACTTGATTCGTCCGGCTTTGTATGAAGCCTGGATGGATATTCAACCTGTTACCCCTCGTTCGGATGTGGAAACCAAAGAATGGGATGTGGTTGGCGCGATCTGTGAAACCGGGGATTTCCTCGGCAAAGAGCGTGAGCTTGCGATCAAGGAAAATGATGTGCTGGCAGTTCTGGGTGCAGGTGCATACGGTTTTGTGATGAGCTCGAACTACAACAGCCGTGGCCGTGCCGCTGAAGTAATGGTTGATACAGATCAGGCGCATCTGATTCGTGAACGTGAGACGATTGAATCGCTCTGGGAACGTGAGCGTTTATTGCCTTAAGGACTAAATCAAGATGTTATTAGAATTTACCAAGATGCATGGTCTGGGCAATGATTTCATGGTGGTTGATCTGATCAGCCAGCGTGCTTATCTGGATCCGGTCACTATTCAGCGCTTGGCCAACCGTAATTTTGGTATTGGTTTTGACCAGCTGCTGGTGGTCGAGCCACCTGATGTGCCAAGTGCGGATTTTAAATACCGGATTTTTAATGCCGATGGTTCGGAAGTGGAACAATGTGGCAATGGCGTGCGCTGTTTTGCCAAGTTTGTACATGACCGTCAGCTAACCAGCAAAACCAAAATCAAGGTACAGACGAAGTCTGGTATTGTTGAACCGGAATTGGGTGCGAATGGCTGGGTGCGGGTCAATATGGGCTATCCGAAATTCCTGCCGCAGGAGATTCCATTTCTGGCCGATGCGCCAGAAAGCTTGTATGACATTGAGCTTGCTGGTGGTGAAAAGCTGACCATTGATGTGGTAAATATGGGCAATCCGCATGCAGTGACGATTGTCCCGGATGTGATTACTGCCGATGTGGTACGTATTGGTCCGCAAGTAGAAGCGCATGCGCGGTTCCCGGCACGGGTCAATGCTGGCTTTATGCAGATTATTGATGAAAAGCATGCCCGTTTACGTGTCTATGAACGTGGGGTCGGCGAAACTCTGGCCTGTGGTACAGGTGCCTGTGCCGCAGCTATTTCCGGTATGCGCCGTGGTCTGCTGTCGAGCAAGGTGGAAATCGAGCTGGCAGGTGGCAAGTTGCAGATCGAGTGGAAAGAAGGCGATGTGGTCTGGATGACCGGACCCACAGCTACCGTATATGAAGGACGCCTGGATTTACGTTATTTCCAAGGTTCAGCTTGAGAAAAAAGCACTATCGGATTGATGGTGCTTTTTTTATGCTAGGATGGAAAAAACCTTAGAATTTGAACGCGATGAATAGGCTTGTTTTTCTGCCTGGTGCTTCAGGAAGCCAGCATTTTTGGCAGCCATTAAGGGCAGCATTAGCTGAATATACCAATCAGCAGGTCATTGCCTATCCGGGCTTTGATGGGGTAACGCCAGATTCAGCGATGCAAAACCTGGATGATCTGCAAGAATTCGTGAAAGAAAAAATTCAGGATGATTCTATTCTGATTGCCCAGTCGATGGGCGGTGTACTGGCAATCGGCCTTGCCTTGAGTCATCCCCAAAAAGTCAAAGGGCGGGTATTGTTGGCGACATCCGGTGGTTTAAATTTAAGTGGGTTTAACTGTGCCGACTGGCGAACAGATTATCGTGAACAGTTTAAAACAGTACCGGACTGGTTTTTGCAAGATCACACCGAATTTAACCTGGTTCAGCTTAGCCGTCTGGAAATTCCTATTTTGCTGATCTGGGGTGAGTGTGATCCTTTAAGCACTGTTCAAGTCGGACAATACTTGGCCGGCATTTTTAAAAATGCAAAACTGCATATGATCCGCGGTGGAGATCATTTCTTTGCCAACACTCATGCAGATCAGGTGGCAGTGCTGATTCAAGATTATCTGGAGCAATTCTAAATGGAACAGGCCGTGATTGTCCCACCTCAACTCTTGCTCAACATGTGGCTGAAAGAGCGGGAAGTCCAGAACCAGTCTAAACATACCTTGCAAGCCTATGAACGAGATGTGTCTGATTTTTTAGGATTTTGTCAGCGTGAGCAACTAAACTTAAATGATGTGGAAGCGACAGATCTACGACAGTTTCTGGCAGAAAAAGTTGAACAGCATCAGCTGAGTCCCAGTAGTCTGCAACGCATGCTGTCATCCATTCGCCAGTTTATGAAATGGGCCGAGCAGGCCCAGCATCTGGCTTTTAATCCGGCGGATGACTTGCAGTTAAAACGTCAATCGCGTCCGTTGCCGGGCATGATCGATATTGAAACCGTGAATCAGATTATCGATCAGCCTGCGCCTGAAACTGAAGCACAGCAGCAAATGTGGCTCCGGGACAAGGCAATTTTAGAGTTACTGTATTCGAGTGGGCTGCGTCTGGCAGAATTGCAAAGCCTCAGAATCAAAGATATCGATTTTAACCGGCAGTTATTACGTATTACCGGTAAAGGTAATAAAACCCGGATCGTGCCTTTTGGCTCCAAGGCCAAAGCAAGTGTCATGGCATGGTTGCAGGTTTATCCTTTATGGAATGGTGATTTTGTGCCGGAGGCCAATGTATTTATTACCCAGAAGGGCAATCCGCTCGGTGCACGTCAAATTGAAAACCGGGTCAAGTTTCAGGCACAGCGCGCAGGGGTGAATGTGGATTTACATCCACACCTGTTACGTCACTGTTTTGCCAGTCATATGCTGTCGAATAGTCGCGACTTACGCGCGGTACAGGAAATGCTGGGACACAGTAATTTAACCACCACCCAAATCTATACCCATGTCGATTTTGATCATCTGGCCCAGATTTATGATCAGGCACATCCGCGTGCGCAGCATAAGCAAGAATCATAAATTCTGCGGCTACGCATATTAAAGTTTAATGTGGCTATATTTTGGCATAAAACTTTCATATACAAGGCTTAACATGTACTGAGGTTCAGCTTTGGCATCCTTGTGGATATTTCACTATTGTCTTATTCGCCAAAGCCTCAATTTCAGGTATAACAATAAAGAATATTGAATATTTTAAATAACGCGATTGCTGAGCAGTGGCCAGCATTTCGCAGATCGAGGGTGATATGGATACAGTGGTTATTGCGGATATAGAACAAAAATACGCACAGCTCAGCGCAGCGCAAAAAGAAATGTTTGCCGGTTACGGTTTGCGTCAAATCAAGCATTTTGTCGAAATCAATCTGCCTAAAATTGAAGCTGAGCTTCCGGAAGGTGCTGTCGTGCAAGGAATTAACGCAGACGGTAAAGTTCAAGCCTATAATGCCGGCACAGGTCAATACTATTTGTGGATTTCAGATTTACAGTGGCAGTTGTCCAATCGCATGACACAGGCGGTTGACCTTAAAGAAGATGCAATTGCCATTTGGAACGTTTTCAACCTGGCTGACTATGAACTGGTTGATTTAAGTCATGTACATCGCGATTTTTTGGCACAAGAACATGACTGAATTCTGAAGCATCCACCTCATAAAAATAACACTCAGTTCGTATCCTGGCTTTGCGCAAGAGGAAAAGGTGGCCTTCTACAGGTCACCTCAATTTTTTCTTATAGTCGTACTTGCAATTCTTGCGCTTAGATACAGGCTGTCAATTCAGCACTGAAGTCGAGAACTCATCCGAATGGCTTTTTATCGATTTGCCTATAAATCTTCTAATGGCAGCTGGAAGCTCTGTTTAATGATCTGGCTGGGTAAGTCGGTTTTGACACTGGTAATGCCATTTTTCTTGGTCAAATGGGTTGACTGGAATTTACGGTAACTTTCCAGATCCGGCACCACCACTTTAAGCATGGCATCACTTTCTCCCAAAATAATATAGCACTCCATCACCTGAGGCAGTTCTTTCATCGCTTCGATAAAGGTATCAATGGTTTCGGCATCCTGACCGACCAGCCAAATCCGTGAAAACAAAATCAGTTGAAAGCCAATTTTCTGTTGATCGACAATCGTGGTGTAATTTTGAATCACCCCTGCATCTTCCAGTAATTTGACCCGGCGCAAACAGGATGAAGGCGAAAGTCCGATTTCACGTGCCAGATCATTATTCTGAATACGGCCATTGGCCTGTAAATGTCGAATGATATTTTTATCAAGTCGATCAAGTTTTACTCGAACAGACTTAGTGGATATTTTCATAAATTAGAATAATATTCGAAAAATAAGATCTATTATAAAATAAATTGAAAGCCAATTTTGTAAAAATTCGCAGATACTTGTTTCACTTTCTGGAGTTTGAAAGGAAAAGGAAATGTCTGTATTTGTACTCTTTGCACTGACCGTGCTGCCCCTGATTTTTACGCCTGGACCCGATATGCTGTTTATCCTGTCTCAAGTGATGGGTAAAGATGCAAAAGCAGGCATGATGGCAACTATAGGGGTATGTTGCGGTTATCTGGTGCATTCGATCCTGGTCGCACTCGGCATTGCTGCAATCATTGTGTCCTTTCCGGTATTGTTTGAAACCATTCGCTGGCTCGGCATTGCCTATTTGCTGTATCTGGCATTTAGTCTGTTTAAATCGGTATTGAGTAAAAATACCTTAAATATCGAGCAGAAAAGCTCAGCCAATCCGATTCGAAAAGGCTTTTTTACTGCACTGTTGAATCCGAAAGGCATGCTGATTTATTTTGCGATTTTGCCGCAGTTTATTGATAAGTCCGCAAATACAGTCAGTCAGGGGCTGATTCTGTCCTGCATTTTTATTGGTCTTATTTTTGTGGTGTATTGCGGCTTAAGTATTCTGTTTAGCAAGATCAGCCAGAAAACGCAGATTGATGAACGTAAGCAGAAATGGCTAGACGGAACGTCCGGTGGATTATTGGCTCTGGCAGCGAGCTGGCTCATCATCAATTAAACCCGATTCAAAAAAGCATACTTTTCACAGTATGCTTTTTTTATGCTCAAGCACATTTAAAAGCAGCTCATCCTTTGACAGTCTAGCTATAGGCGAGCTGCTCGATTATTCATCCAGTTTGTCCTTTTAGTGAGCCAAATCGATTGCCAACAAGATTTCTGTCTAAAATGACAAAAGTGATTGTCCGGGTGGCTCGGCAGTTTTGCTATAAATGGCCTGCAATTTATTTTGCCTAAAGCGTATCAATCAGAACTACTGATGTGACTAATCAGATAATAAAATAATATAAATCAATGGTTAAATTTTAAGTAAATATTGATACTTTTCATTGTAATAAAAGGATAACAATTAATTGTGAACGCATCGTTCAGCTAAATTTACGCATTTTTACAGCTCTTTGGTGAATTGTGACTTGACCGAAATGCCGTACACATTGCAAGATAGGGCACCTAAAAAAATTTAAGTGAAGAGTTACACTAACTTTTCTCAACATTTACATTTGCTAAAACAGCCGAGGATTACATGAAGGCTCTTGTTGCTGTAAAACGTGTGGTTGATGCCAACGTTAAAGTTCGTGTTAAACCGGACAACAGTGGTGTTGACTTAACCAACGTTAAAATGTCAATTAATCCATTCTGTGAAATCGCAGTGGAAGAAGCGGTTCGTTTAAAAGAAAAAGGAACTGTTTCAGAAATCATTGTTGTTTCTATTGGTCCTAAAGAAGCCCAAGAACAAATCCGTTCTGCAATGGCGCTTGGTGCTGACCGCGGTATTCTGGTTGAAGCTGATGACAGCCAACTCGGTGCGCTGGAAATTGCTAAAATCCTGAAAGGTGTTGTTGAAGCTGAACAACCACAATTAATCCTTCTGGGTAAGCAAGCCATTGATGACGACTCGAACCAGGTTGGTCAGATGCTGGGTGCCCTAATGGGTGCGGGTCAGGGTACATTCGCTTCTGAAGTGAAAGTAGATGGCGACAAAGTACAAGTAACACGTGAAGTAGACGGCGGTTTACAAACTGTTGAGCTTGCACTTCCAGCAATCATTACCACTGACTTGCGTTTGAACGAGCCGCGTTATGCAGCGCTTCCAAACATCATGAAAGCACGTAAAAAGCCGCTTGAGAACAAGTCACCTGCAGATTTTGGTGTAACCACTACAACTAAACTGAAAACAGTGAAAGTTGAATCACCTGCAGAGCGTAAAGCTGGCGTACAAGTGAAGTCTGTAGACGAGCTTGTAGAAAAATTGAAAAACGAAGCGAAAGTGATCTAATACAGAAGGATAAAAATCATGAGTATTTTAGTTATCGCTGAGCACGACAACAAAGCATTAAACGTTGCTACTTTAAACGTTGTTGCTGCGGCGCAAAAAATCGGTGGTGATATCACTGTATTGGTTGCTGGTTCTGGCGCTCAGGCAGTTGCTGATCAGGCAGCTAAAGTTGCTGGCGTAAGCAAAGTCGTACTTGCTGATGATGCTGCTTATGCAAACCAGCTGGCTGAAAACGTAGCGAAACTGGTTGCAGAATTAGGCAAAGGTTATAGCCATATTCTTGCTGCTTCGACTACTACTGGTAAAAACATTTTGCCACGTGCAGCTGCGCTTCTTGATGTCAGCATGATTACTGACATCATCGCAGTTGATGGTCCTAAGACCTTCAAGCGTCCGATCTATGCAGGTAACGCGATTGCAACTGTAGAATCAGGCGAAGATGTCGTACTGGCAACTGTTCGTGGTACAGCATTTGATGCTGTTGCTGCTGAAGGCGGTTCTGCCTCTGTAGAAGCTGCGACTGTTGCTGGCGATGCAGGCGTTTCCAAGTTTATCAACGAAGAAATCGTGAAATCTGAACGTCCTGAACTGACAGCGGCTCGTATTGTAGTTTCTGGTGGTCGTGGTGTGGGTTCAGGTGAGAACTATCACGCGATCCTTGATCCGTTGGCTGACAAGCTGGGTGCTGCGCAAGGTGCATCTCGTGCGGCTGTAGATGCTGGCTTCGTACCAAACGACATGCAGGTTGGTCAAACCGGTAAAATCGTTGCGCCTGACCTGTATATCGCTGTCGGTATTTCTGGTGCGATTCAGCATTTGGCGGGTATGAAAGAATCTAAAGTGATCGTTGCGATCAACAAAGATGAAGAAGCACCAATCAATGCAGTTGCTGACTACTGGTTAGTAGGTGACCTGAATACTGTTATTCCTGAATTGGTTTCTAAAATCTAATTCCTGAATCAGGTTCGAAAAACGTCTCTTGGTCTGAGTACCAAGAGGCGTTTTTTATTGTCTATCTTTTCTAAAATATTATTTATGTTGGTGGATATATGAGATAAACTAAAATAATAAAAACTTTAAATAAGAAAATAAATGTCAGCCTTACAGCAATCTGAAAAAAATATGATTTTTAATGATCCTTTATTTCAGCGTATTTTTATTCTGATTACTGGTTTGATTATCTTTCTTCTAAGTGTGGGGGGCTTGGTCTATTGCATCCAGTCGAGTCTATCTTTGAGTTTAGTCGCTGCTTTTTTAATATGTGGCTGTTTTGCTTATGTCGGGATGCTATTTATGTTGGCAGCATTCGCTGATACTGAAATACTCAATCGAAGGACAGGTTGGCTATTTGAGGGACCTTCAGCTGATCCCATTGGGCTGGTGATGTATATCTTATTCATAATAACTGTTGGATTAGTCATTGGCGTCATTGCGTTGATTTTAACGTTTATGATTAGATTGGTGATGCCGTTTCACAAGTATTAAAGCAGTCAGGGTTAAAATTTATCTATGAAAACCTGAGTTTTTTAAGGTTCACACAGAATACAAGAGGTGGATGTGCCTTAGAGGTTGATTCATCAACAAAGATAAGGAAACATCCATTCACTAAGTTACTGGTTGAGTTATTAAATAAGTATTTTTAATACTACTCATAGAAAACAATAAAAACAGTTTTTTGACTGGAGAATACTGGTCAGTCGAAACTAAAGTGGGTCATTTAGATGAAAAGTGATAAAATCCTGCTTTGCTTTCTCTCCTGTTTGAATCATGTCCTTTTCCAGAACCGCCCATATCCTGTTTATTAGTTTTCTGTTGATTGCGCTCTATGTGAGTATCTGTGTGCATACTGCATTGAATGCACCGCCGTCAGTGACCCAGTATTTATTCAGTGAATCAGGCGCTTTTGAAGTACTTAGCCCGTGGCTCTGGTACTTGCTGGCCGTGCTGTGCTTGCTTAATACTGAAATCAAGCTGAATACCCGGGTGTTTACAGCTTTGGCAGCAGTATTGCTCGGATTGCGGGAAATGGATTTTCATAAGCGACTGTTCGACATGAGCTTCATTAAAACCAATTTCTATCGCAGTGCTGAAATTCCGCTCATGGATAAGCTGCTGGGCTTTGTGTTATTGCTCGGGATTATTGTGGTTTTTCTGGTACTGGCAAAAAAACTGGTTCAAACCATACGAAGCATGAAAGATTCTTTGAATATTGCACATTTTTTTATTTTCTTGACCATTGCCTGTGGCGGGCTGAGCAAGGTGCTGGATCGTACCACTTCAACCTTAAAAGAAGAATTTAGCATTCAGCTGGTTCCACATACTCAGATCATGATCATGACCATTGAGGAAGGGGTAGAGATGCTATTGCCGATTCTATTGATTGTGGCGGTATTGAGCTATCGTAAGGTACTGAATCAAGCCCATTAAAATACAGTTTCTACCTCAGGAAGATGCAGCATTTTTTGCGTGCATCTTTTTTTTGCACTGCTGTTTTTGTTCATATTTGAGGCATTGAAAAATGCGGGTGTGATGCACTGGTTTTTAGATCTGAAAGAACAGGAAAATGCTCACTAAAATGAAGATAATTAACAAGGTTAAGCTGATTTTTTAGACACAAAAATACAAGTGTTTATGCTATAATTTAGGGCTGTATTTTAGTTTTTAACTCAGTCCTTTGAGTTAATGATTTTGCTAGTTTTACGACATATAAATACAAGCCAAAACTGGTTTGTAGAATAAGGAGTATGCATGAGCGTATCGGAAATTAGACCGATTGCCATTGAGGATGAACTTAAAAGCTCATATCTCGATTATGCGATGAGCGTGATTGTGTCACGTGCATTGCCCGATGTACGAGATGGTTTAAAACCTGTTCATCGTCGTGTGCTTTTCGCAATGCACGAATTAGGCAATGACTATAACAAAGCTTATAAAAAGTCTGCACGTGTCGTCGGTGACGTGATCGGTAAATATCACCCGCATGGTGACTCTGCCGTATACGAAACCATTGTACGTATGGCGCAAGATTTCAGCTTGCGTTACCAGTTGGTCGATGGCCAAGGTAACTTTGGTTCGGTCGATGGCGACAGCGCAGCAGCAATGCGTTATACCGAAGTACGTATGCGTAAACTGACCCACGAACTGCTGGCCGATCTTGAAAAAGATACCGTGGAGTGGGAAGACAACTACGATGGCTCTGAGCGAATTCCTCAGGTTATGCCAACCCGCGTGCCGAACTTGTTGATTAACGGTGTGACCGGTATTGCTGTCGGTATGGCGACCAATATGGCACCGCATAACATGACTGAAGTCGTGAATGCCTGTCTGGCCTATGCCAATGATCCCCAGATCAGTATTGAAGGATTGATGGAACATATTTCTGGTCCGGATTTCCCGACAGGCGGTATCATTTACGGTAAGTCGGGCATTGTTGATGCCTACCGTACCGGTAAAGGCCGTTTGCATATCCGGGGCAAGTATCACTTCGAAGAAGACCCGAAAAATGGTCGTACTACGATCGTGTTTACCGAAATTCCGTATCAGGTCAATAAAGCAAAAACCATTGAGCGAATTGCTGAACTGGTCAAAGAGAAAAAGCTGGAAGGTATTTCAGAGCTGCGTGACGAGTCGGATAAAGACGGTATGCGTATCGCGATTGACCTGAAGCGTGGTGAAAACGCCGAAGTTATCGTCAACAACCTGTTCCAGAACACGCAACTTGAAAACTCTTTCAGCATCAACATGGTTTGTCTGGACAATGGCCAGCCGAAGCTGATGAACCTGAAAGACATCATTGCAGCGTTCATCCGTCACCGTCAGGAAGTGGTAACACGTCGTACCATGTTCGAATTACGCAAGGCGCGTGAACGTGGTCATATCCTGGAAGGTTTAACCGTTGCTCTGGCCAATATTGATGCCATCATCGAAACCATCAAGAGTTCTGCAAACCCGGCTGAAGCGCGTGAACGTTTACAGGCAGGCGAGTGGGCCGGTGGCGGTGTATTGGCATTGCTGGAAAAAGCCGGTTCGGTGTCTGTGCGTCCGGATGAGATTGAAGGTGAAGACCCAAGTCGTCCATTTGGTCTGGATGGTGATATTTATCGTTTATCACCGACTCAGGTCAATGCAATTATGGAATTGCGTCTGCATCGCTTAACCGGTCTTGAACAAGACAAGTTACATGCTGAATATAGTGAAATTCTGGCACAAATTGCTGAACTGACTGCAATTTTGAATGACTTCAATCTGTTGATGAACGTGATTCGTGAAGAACTTGCGTTAATTCTTCAGCAATATGGCGACGCGCGTAAGACTTCGATTGTTGAATCACGTATCGATTTCTCTCGTGAAGACCTGATTCCTGAAGAACAAATGGTTCTGACGGTATCGAAGTCAGGTTATGCGAAAACCCAGCCACTGTCTGACTACGCTGCACAGCGTCGTGGTGGTCGCGGCAAATCTGCAACCAGCATGAAAGAAGATGATTACATTCAACATCTGATTGTGACCTCAAGTCATGCGACTGTACTGTGCTTTACCAATGTCGGTAAGGTTTATCGTCTGAAAGTGTATGAAGTGCCACAGGCATCACGTGGTGCCAAAGGTCGTCCAATGGTGAACTTGTTGCCATTAGATGAAAACGAAACAATTACAGCGATCTTGCCTGTGATTGATGCACCGAAGAAATTCAAAGAGCGTCTGGCTACTTTCAAGGCCTTTGTAAAAGCCAATGCAGCACAGTTGCAAAGCAATGAAGTGATTAATACTCACTTTGCGGCACTTGAAGCGGCACTTGCTGAATTTGAAGATGGTGCAGATGATATTTCTGATGCGCTTCGTGTTCAATTGAAAGAGCTTGGTCTAGCACTTTCAACGACCGATCTTGATGATGACATCATCAATGATTTTGCCCAGCAGGCTGAAGCGGTTCGTAAAAACTTCTATGTGTTTATGGCGACCGAGTACGGTACGATTAAACGGGTAGAACTTGAACAGTTCTCGAATGTGCGTTCAAATGGTTTACGCGCGATTGAGCTGAATGGCGACGATACCCTGATTGGTGTGGCGATTACTGACGGCGAACAGCAAATCATGCTGTTCTCGAACGAAGGTAAAGCAATTCGTTTCGCAGAAACTGACGTGCGCTCAATGGGCCGTTCTGCCAAAGGTGTGCGTGGTATGCGCGTGACCATTGGTGCAGCAGCCGCACTTGAAGACCAGGACGAAAACGACATTGATTCTGATGATGAAGATGGTTCAGATTCAGCATTGATCAGCCGTATTGTGTCATTGGTGGTGGTTCCTGAAACTGGCGAAGTGCTGTGTGCATCTGAAAACGGTTATGGTAAACGTACCCCAGTTGATGACTTCCCGACCAAGAAACGTGGCGGTAAGGGCGTAATTGCGATCAAGACTTCTGAGCGTAACGGTCAGTTAGTTGGTGCAGTGGCGATTGATGCCTCTAAGGAACTCATGCTGATTTCTGATGGCGGTACACTGGTTCGTACCCGTGCTTCTGAAGTGGCGCAAACGGGCCGTAATGCACAAGGTGTTCGCCTGATCCGCCTTGGTAATGAAGAATTACTGGTGGGTGTGGTTTCAATTGAAGCGGTCGAAGAAGATGAGTTTGTTGAAGCGATTGAAGGTGAGGAATCTTTAGTGGCAGAAACAGATGCAGTAGTTGACGCTGAATCAATTGAAAAAGACGGTGAAAATTCAGTAGAAGAATAAGTTTTTTACTGATCAAAAGGGCGCTTCGGCGTCCTTTTTTATAAACCTTGACTGAATAAAGGTAAATTATGAAAACCAAATTCATGTTGCTCGCTGCAACAGTTGCATTGAGTGGTTGTAATTCAACGGACAATATTCCGAATCCGAGTCCTGAACAAGAAAAGGCGGCACAGCTTGCCTATGACGATTTACGTGACGGAAAGTACGAAGAATTTCTGGATCAGCTAGAACCCCAATTGCAAACCCAGTTTAAGGACAATGAAAAGCTGATGAAGCGCTTTTCACGTTCCATCCCGCAAGGTGAATACAAGTCTAAGACTTTAATGACCAAGCAGATTGAGGAAGCCAGTGCTACCCAGCCGGGCCAATATAAGATCAGCTATGAAATTGCCTATCCCAATAATCTGGTGCAGTATGATGTCAGTTTCGACCAGCCGAATGGTAGTAACAAGATTCGTAATTTCAACATTCAGGTTTTTGGAGAATCTTGATAGACAGGTTTAAATTCTGGCCGGATTTAGGCGTCTATTAAAATTATCCCTCGAATCTACATTGATTTTTTGACTGTACCTTGGGCTCTAGATTGAAATAATTTTGTGCAAGACCTTGCCAGATATGGTTAAATGCCATCATTTTATTGTGTTTCACATAGATGAGGAAAACTCATGCGCGCGTACAACTTCTGTGCTGGTCCTGCTGCATTACCGACTGCCGTTCTTGAAAAAGCTCAAGCTGAAATGCTTGACTGGCAAGGTAAAGGTCTTTCGATCATGGAAATGAGTCACCGTAGTGCCGACTATGTTGCCGTGGCTGAAAAAGCGGAAGCAGACCTGCGTAAGCTCATGAATATTCCTGAGAATTACAAAGTTTTATTCTTGCAGGGTGGGGCATCCTTACAATTCTCGGCAATTCCATTGAACTTGCTGGGCAAAAATAACAAAGCAGATTATATCCATACCGGGATCTGGTCTGAAAAAGCCTTGAAAGAAGCGCAACGTTATGGCGATATCAATGTCGTAAATGCCGGCATTAAAATTGATGGTAAACATGCGATTAGTGCGCAAAGTGAATGGAATCTGTCAGCAGATGCAGCCTATGTGCATTATGCCGATAACGAAACCATTGGCGGTCTGCAATTTGCATCTATTCCAGAAACAGATAAGCCATTGGTATGTGACTATTCATCAAGTATTTTGTCTGCACCACTTGATGTATCAAAGTTCGGCCTGATCTATGCCGGTGCACAAAAGAATATCGGCCCTGCAGGCTTGACCTTGGTGATTATTCGCGACGATTTGCTTGATCAGGCCAAAGCTGAAATTCCAAGTATCCTGAAATATTCAGACCAAGCCAAAAACGGTTCAATGGTGAATACGCCATCAACTTATGCATGGTACTTGTCTGGTCTGGTATTCGAGTGGTTACTGGAAAAGGGCGGTGTAGAGGCCATGCATAAAGTCAACCTTGAGAAAGCCAATCTGCTGTATGGTTATATCGATCAAAGCGATTTCTATGCCAATCCAATCGTAAAAGAAAACCGTTCAATCATGAATGTGCCATTTACCTTGGCCAATGCCGATCTGGAAAAACAGTTCCTGAAAGAAGCTGAAGCACAGCATTTATTGAACCTTGCGGGTCACCGTTCTGTGGGCGGTATGCGTGCCAGCATTTATAACGCTGTGCCACTTGCAGGGGTACAGGCATTGGTGAACTTCATGGATGACTTTGCTCAACGCAATGGTTAATTCCTGAAATGAAAAAACCCGGCTTAGGCTGGGTTTTTTTATAGATTCGGTATTTTTAAAAAATAAAAGTATGCAGGATGAATGCGCAGATCAGCATCCCCAGCATGAAAAAAAAGCACGACATCATATCAATATTATAGCGAGAGCTAAGATGATGTTCGACCTGTTGTAAAGTTTCTTCTTGCACGATTTTCATAGATATTCATTGTCCGATCTATTTATCGTTAATACTATTTGTTGTGAGTATTTTTATCATAAAAAATTGATTAAATAAAGTACATTCTTGATTAAAGGACATAAAATTGCATTTTATTTAAATATCCGCTTTTAATCGATTGAAATTATTTATATAGGAAATCAAATGCTTATTTTTACAAGATTTTTGAATTTAGTGCGAGTATTTAAACTGGCATAGTTTGAATTTAAAGGTGTGGATAAAACGATTTTTAAATCATTTAAATAGATTATTAAGCAAGAAAAACTGGATAAAAAATAATCAAAATTAAAAACAGAAAATCCAGATTAAAAAAGAAGATCCCTGGTGAGAGGGTATCTTCTTTTTTAGTTTAAATTAAGCCGACTTTCTATAAATATTGGCCTGAATCCACAGATTTCCACGAATATACTGGCCAATCTGGAAATTTTTATGCTGCTCATTTCGCGTTGCAATACGGATCAAGGTGGCGGGCTGACCTTCATCATGAATCAGGGTAACATCATATAGGGTGTAGTCCTGATCCATAAACTGCATTGCAGTTTTACCGACAATATTGCCCTGGAACCAGGCTTCATCTTCCTGCCCCATGGTTTCGCCATACAGGTAGGCCACCATTTTAGAGAAATCTACAGTAACAGGTTCTTTATCTTCTTCTGACTGTGGCTGCCAGGCATCAATCTGTTCCTGTAAATTATCAGGAGCCACACCATTATTAGCGGCCAGAATGTCATTCAAGGCACGGTGATGCTTGATCGAAGCCGGGTCATCCACCACCAAATGTTCATGCTCGGCAACGGCTTCAAGCTCATAGGCCCAGGCATTCAGGTTCACCACATAAGGCTGGTCTTTTTCATAATGCGCATGATTGACGCTATACAGGCTGTCGAAAGCATAAATGATATTATTGGCACCCAAATTCAAACGTAATACCGCCTGAGTATTGGATTTACAGGAAATGATCCGGTCAATCGTGGCTTTTACCTGATACGGACTTTCAAAGCAGGGGAAGGCAGTTTTTACGGCCTGTGGCTTATTATTTGCCACGGCAATTACCTGACTTAACTGCACTGCAGCTTTGTTCGGCCCCTGAATCAGCCAGGTATTTCCATCCATATCACATTCTTGTGTACAAAGACCCATCGGCATCACAGGTGCATCGAGTGCTTTGCCTAACCACTGTGGAACATCGCTACCGGGGTTTTCCGTGAGCAGGGTCCAGTGTTCGACATGACTACCGAAATTTTGATCATCAATGGTGATGATCTCTGGGCTATTCTGATTTTTCATATGCACAATTGATCTTGGATGACTTATTTATAGTTAATCGAGGGTCATTGCGATTTTTCAAGTCAATCGAATGAATTTAAAAATTAAAATGCAAATCATGTGAAGTCAATTTTTTTCTGGCTTGAGTTATTCTAACTGGGCAGAGCAAGTATATTTTCAAGTATACAGGGCAGATCTGCTACAAATGAAGTGATTTAACCATCAACCTGATCCTGCCAATTTGCTAGAATAAGCAGGATTAATACCTTAATGGGAAGCCCTGTGTTGCCATTCAAACTTTGGGTCGATGCCGATGCATTACCCCGTATTCTGAGAGATGTGATTATCCGTGCCTCGGATCGCTATCAGCTGGAAGTGACTTTTGTGGCCAATCAGCCGGTTGGTATCACACCTTCGATCAGAATTAATTCAATTCAGGTAATGAGTGGGGCGGATGCTGCAGATAAAGAGATTATTCTGCGCATGAAAGAGCATGATATTGTCATGACCCAAGATATTCCCCTGGCCGCAGAAGTGATTGAAAAGGGCGGGATTGCGATTCATCCACGCGGTGAGGTGTATACCACGGCCAATGTCAAAGCGCGTTTGCATCTGCGTGACTTTATGGATAGCTTACGTGGTGCCGGTGTGCAAACTGGTGGCCCGCCACCCATTTCAGAGCGGGATAAACGTGAATTCTCTAGCGCACTCGATCAAACTATTCAAAAACAAAAACGCAAGACTTCCGCGCTTTAAGCATTATTCAGAGTAACTCGCATGCCCACACAAACCAATATGATCGCCACCTATATTTTATTGGTTTTTATCTGGGCGACGACACCGCTTGCCATTGTCTGGAGCGTGACCGATCTGCATCCGCTCTGGGCACTGGCACTACGCTTCTTTCTGGCTTTGCCTTTTGCATTTGCCTTATTGTGGCTGTTTAAAACCCGATTTCCTGTCGATTCACTCTCAATGCACAGCTATCTGGCTGGTGCTTGCAGCTTTATTGGCTCGCAGATTTTTACCTATCTGGCCACGGGTTATCTCAGTTCGGGCATTATTGCGCTGATGTTTGGTCTGGCCCCGATTATTACCGGCCTGATTGGCCGTTTCGTTTTTCAGCTCAAACTCTATCCTTCACAGTGGTGCGGCATGGCAATTGCATTGCTGGGTCTGGGGATTATTTGTGTGGGTGGACAAGACCAGCATATTCAGCCGGTGGGCATCGGCCTGATGTTACTCAGCGTGTTTATTTACTGTGTTTCGATGTTCTGGGTGAAAAAGGTCAATGCGCCTTTGCAGCCCATGGCACAAGCGGCTGGTTCGATCGCGGTTTCAGCCCTCATGGCCTGTGTCATGCTGCCTTTTATCTGGCAATTTGCGCCTACCCAGATGCCACAGGCGAAATCACTGATCGGACTGGGATATGC
The DNA here is from genome assembly GCF_057839405.1 of Acinetobacter sp. KH_038. NCBI lineage: Bacteria > Pseudomonadati > Pseudomonadota > Gammaproteobacteria > Moraxellales > Moraxellaceae > Acinetobacter > Acinetobacter sp. KH_038. Next base: position 910,209 of record NZ_CM174489.1, read on the forward strand.
TGTGGTGATGGCTTCGTTGATTGCCATGTTCTGTTATTTTAAACTGGTGCAGAAAATCAAAGCGACGACCTTGTCTTTGACCACAGTGCTGACACCGATGCTGGCTTTATTTGTCGGCGTACTTCTCAATGATGAAAAATTATCCGGTGCAGCAGTTGTTGGTGTCGGCATTTTGCTGGCAGGTTTATTGTTATACTTTTCCAGAGAAATTAAAGCCAGCTATGCTGCCCGCCTGCCATCAACAAACCAGCACCACTAAGTCAGCGATTTAAGCAAAGTCGGCTTTGACACATTCACCCAGTTTGACCCGGTCCTGTGGATGCATGGTAATAAAATAGGCACCGGTTCGGAATTTACCATTTTCTTCTTCACGGCTGTAGGCAACCTGAGCGGTTGCGGCAATATGGAAGAAATTTTCCGGGTGGCTTAAAGTCACGTGCAGATAGGTGCCTTCCGTGATCGGGCGATCACTAAAGAAGCTAAAACCGGTTTCTGAAAAGTTGACCTGCTCCGGTACAGGTAACATGCTTTGTACAATTGCGTCATACAAAGAACCGGTAATAAGGTTTAATTTTTGGTTGAATAAGGATAAGATTCGAGCAATTTGTTGATCTTTTTCAGATAATTGTTCTAATTCGTAGTTAACCGCGTGATCAAATTGATCTAGTTCTGCAAGTAGTAGAAAATAGCGGGGCAAGACAAAGTTAGAGTCATAAGGATCATTTAAGGCAACATCATCGGAAATAATCTGATAATTAATTCGTAAGGCAGCATCGATTCGAGACATAACGCGTCTTTCCGTGAATCCGTTTGGATGCTGTACATTTTCCATAATTTATTACCTCGGACTAGATGGTTATGTTTAAACCAATCTCGCTGTATATAGGGTTGAAATATACTCGCGCACGGCGTAGTAACCACTTCATTTCTTTTATCGCGTTGGTCTCAATGATCGGCCTCACGCTCGGTGTGGCTGTCCTCATTACAGTTTTGTCTGTGATGAACGGGTTTGACCGAGAGTTGAAAAATCGTGTCTTGGGAATGATACCTCAAGCGACTGTTTCTTCAACGCAAATTTTAACAAATTGGCCTGAACTTGCAAAGCAGATTGAGCAGCATGAACATGTCCAGGGGGTTGCACCTTTTACCCAGTTACAGGGCATGCTAACCGCACAGGGACAGGTTGCCGGTATTATGGTGAGCGGGATTGAGCCCGAGTACGAGAAAAAAGTATCAATTATCCAAAACCATATGGTCGAAGGCAGTATCGATAGCCTGAAAAAAGGTGAATTCGGTATTGTTTTGGGTAAGCAGATGACTGATGCCATGGGCGTGGGTCTAAACGATAACATTACCCTGGTATTGCCAGAAGCGACTCCTTCACCAGCCGGCGTGGTACCTCGCTTTAAACGTTTTAAAGTCGTGGGGATTTTCAGTATTGGTGCTGAAGTCGACTCGATGATGGGCTATATCGCGTTAAATGATGCTTCAACTCTGTTACGCCTACCTGATGGTGCCCAAGGCGTCCGTTTGAAACTGGACGATATTTTTGTCGCACCACAAGTCTCTCAGGAAATTGTCCGGGATTTGCCGGCCAACTTCTATGCATCTGACTGGACCTATACCCATGGTAATCTGTTCAGCGCGATCCAGATGGAAAAAGCCATGGTCAGCCTGTTGTTATTCCTGATCGTTCTGGTGGCGGCATTTAATATTGTGTCATCATTGGTGATGGTAGTAACAGATAAGAAATCGGATATTGCCATTTTGCGGACTTTGGGTGCTTCGCCTGCCACTATTACCAAAATCTTTATGGTACAAGGCACCGTGATTGGGGTGATTGGAACCTGTGCCGGCGCAATTCTCGGAATTATTGCAGCGACCAGTATCAGTAGCTTTATTGGCTGGCTCAACAATACCTTGGGTCTAAATATGTTTGATGCCTATTTTATCAATTATTTACCTTCTTATCTGCGCTGGCAGGATGTCTTGGTGATCGTTGGCCTGTCACTGGCACTCAGTTTTGTCGCGACCATTTATCCGGCTTTACGTGCCGCTAAAATCCAACCGGCAGAGGCATTGCGTTATGAGTAAGTTGATTCTAGATGCCCAGAATATTCACAAATCCTTTACCGATGGCAAAGCCACTGTGGATGTAATCCGTGGCTTGTCATTGCAGGTAAATGCGGGTGAATTTGTCTCGATTGTCGGTTCGAGTGGTTCAGGTAAAAGTACTTTATTGCATGTTTTGGGTGGCTTAGACCGTCCAACGTCGGGTCAGGTGATTGTAAACGGTCAGCGTTTTGATACCTTGTCGGAAGCAGAACGCGGTTATGTCCGCAATGAACATCTGGGCTTTGTTTATCAATTCCATCACCTGTTGCCAGAATTTACGGCACTGGAAAATGTAGCAATGCCACTGATGTTACGCGATAACATGAAGTTCAAGCAGGCCAAACAGCAGGCAGAATACCTGCTGGAACGCGTGGGGCTTTCCCATCGTTTGACCCATAAACCGGGCGAATTGTCTGGCGGTGAACGCCAGCGTGTCGCTTTGGCGCGTGCCGTGGTGGGTAAACCTAAACTGATGATGGCGGATGAACCGACCGGTAATCTGGATCGTAAGACTGCAGAGAAAATTTTTGAACTGCTGACTGAATTGCGTCGTGAGTTCAATATGGCAATGCTGATTGTGACTCATGATGAACAATTGGCTCATGCAGCAGACCGGATTTTGCATATGCAGGACGGTCTCTGGATCACACCCTAAATTAAGAGAATAATCGTATTTGATTGAAGCTCACTCCGGTGGGCTTTATTATTGAGCAAAATAATAACAAGACAGAATAAGATTCAATGCTGCAGTGGCTGTGTATCGGCTGGATTTTAGGCCTTGCCTGTATGGGGAAAAGTTTCCTGTCTATTCAATTGAGCGCTACGGCAGTTCTGATCTGTGTGCTGCTATGCTATCTGATTGTTCATAAATTCAGTCCAGTGATTCACTCACCGCTGCGACGTTTTATCCTGACTGGTGTAAGCCTGCTTCTAGGACTGTGTCTGGGGAATGGCTATGCCAATCTGCAACTGACTGAACGTTTGGCTACACGTGAACATGACGTCTCTGAAAAAGAGATTGTGGTATACATCAAGGATCTGAACAAGCTTGGTACTCAGACTATTCAGCAAGCCCTGCATGTACTCAATCCTGATGGCAGTAGCGTTAAATGGATGGGCGTCGTACCTGTCCCGGCAGCAGTGACTCAATCCAGTTTCATCAATCGGGAAACACAGCAGCAGACTCTTGAACTGGGACGATATTACCTACTTCAAGGCCAGATCCGACCTCATCACAGCTATGCTACGCCTGGTTCTTTTGATGCAGAAAAGTGGGCATTACAGCAAAACCTCATGGCCGGGTTTAGGATTAAGCATATTCAAGAGCTGCAACCGCAACAACTCTATGCATCAGGCTATGGCAAATATTTAGGTCAGCAGCAAAAGCTAAAATCAAGATTTTTACTTTGGGTGGAGCGGCAGCGTCTGCTGTTCAGAGAATTTATAGCCAGGCAACCCGTGCAGCATAAAGGTTTAATATTGGCTTTATTAACTGGGGATGAAAGCCTGTTAGATCCGGCAACGGAGCAACAATTTCAGCGTTTTGGCATGAGCCATTTGCTGGCGATTTCCGGACCGCATGTGCTGATCTTTGCCTTTATGTTCTGTGGCATCTTGCAATACCTGATTTCAAGATGTATACCGCATATTTATCTGAAATGGCCAAGGCAGTATTTTTTAAGCCTGCCTTTTTTACTCTGTGTGCTGTTGTACTGTGCCTTTGTCGGATTTGAAATCCCGGCACTACGAACCTTACTGATCTGTGTGATCGTGACTTTGACTTTATTCATCAGGCAAAATGTACAACCCTTAAAATTGCTGATTCTAAGTGCTGCCTTATTATTGCTCTTCGATCCTTTTAGCATTTTATCGGCTGCATTCTGGCTGTCTTATGGAGCCTGTTTTGTTTTATTAAGAATTTATCAAACCATACAGCAACAACCGCGTCAGACAGAACAGACAGTATTACAACGGCTATATTTTGCAGTAAAAGTGTTGGTGGAGTCACAATGGAAAATCTTTCTGGCACTATTTCCATTGATGATGCTGTTTTTTAAGCAGATTGCCTGGATTACGCCATTCAGTAATCTGGTCGCCATTCCATGGATTGGGCTGCTCATCGTTCCAGTCGATATTCTGGCGGCTTTACTGTTTTTTATTTCAGAGCCGCTTTCCAGTGTGGTATTTCAGTTCAATAACATTCTCGTCCACATGCTACTGGTATTTCTGGATTTACTTGATCAGCTGTTTCATCCACAACTGATTCCAGTGGCGATGAATGTCTGGATGATTATGCTGTGTATTTTGGCCTTGATGATTGCATTTTTACCACGCGGCCTGTTACCCAAAAGCTGGACGGCCCTGGCCTGTGTACCGCTATGCATGCCCCAGTTCAATCAGCATGCATTTCAATTGTCTATTCTGGATGTGGGGCAGGGACAGGCGATATTTATCCGTGATGGGCCACGCAGCATGATGATCGACATGGGTGGCTATTATGATGAAGATAAATTTAGTATTGGCCGGCAGGTGATACTGCCATTTCTGTCAGTACAAGGTGTGGGTGAGTTGGATCAATTGATCTTGACCCATCTGGATCAGGATCATAGTGCTGCTTATCACAGTATTAAACATCAATTGAAAATTAAGGAAGTATTCTCCAACCAGATTCCTGAAATTGCCAGCTCCTCACGTTTTCAGTTCTGTCATCAGGGTCAGCAGTGGCAATGGTCTGAAGATATTCAGTTTAAAATTCTGGCACCTCAACCGCATCAGCTGAATACAGCCAATTTCAATAAAAATGACCGTTCTTGTATCGTCTACTTACAAGTTAAAAATACAGGGCCTTATCAGAATTTCTTGCTGATGGGGGATGCGGGCTGGGAGGCAGAATATCAACTACTCCAAGATTATCCTGAGCTTAAAGTCGATATACTGGTGCTTGGACATCATGGGAGCCAGCACAGTTCTGCTTATCAGTTCTTAGAAGCTTTACAGCCTAAACTGGCAATTGCTTCGGCAGGAAAATTTAACCGTTATGGTCATCCGAGCCAACTGACGCAGCAACGGCTCAAAGCACTCAATATTCCATTACTGACTACAGCGGAACAGGGCAGTTTGCGCTTTCAGCAACAAGATTCAAAACTGATACTTTCTGCCGAACGGCATCAATGGCAATGGTTATATCGACAGCCTTTAAATCACTGATTCTAGTACAGGCTGATCTTTAGGCAGAGCTTGAATTCTTAAGGCGTTCACCTTGGCCAAAGCCTGTTCATGCTCAAGTTTATAAAGATTACCCAAATCTTGATGTGCATTGAAGCGTTTATAGCTCCAGTGATAATGTTCAGGATGGCGGCGGATTAAGTCTTCAATACTGTTGATAATGACTTGCGTACCTTGATTGGCATTGCCACTATAAATTTTTTCATCAACTGCCTCGATAAAGATATCAAAACCATCTTCAGTATTCCGCAGGGCATATAGAAACAGGGCGCGGGCTTTGGTCTTTTGAATCAGCTTGGCACTTAAATTGCTGGTGGCCAAAGGCACTCCAAAATACGGAATATATTCACCACCGACATTTGGGGTATGGTCTGGCAAGATCACGGTGGTGCCACCTTGTTTTAAGGCCTTAAAAATCTGACGGACGCCAGATTCATCGGTCGGCACCAGATGTGCCTGTTCGCGGCTACGCGCAGCCCGTACAAACTGATCCGCTGCCTGATTTTTTACAGGTTTATACATAATGGTCATGGAAGTAAACTGGGCGACATAGGCATTCATAATTTCCCAGGTACCAAAATGTGGCACGATTAATACCACGCCTTTATTTTGTGCCAGTGCATCATGCAGTAAATCTTCGCCAATGACGCGATGCACCCGTTTGATATTTTTCTGATTACTTGAACCCCAAATGGTAAAAAACTCGAAATATGACATTAATTCATTGCGAACTGCAGCACGGTTAATACGTTCACGTTCGTCATTGGACAGTTCAGAAAGGCTGATCTCGAGATTGAGGCGAATAATTTCCGAAGTTTTGGTGACTTTGAAACTGTTCACAATAAAGGCCAGAAGACGGGCCATCCATCGAGAAACCGGAAGCGGTTGGCGGCTAATGTATTTGAGTAAACCGTAAGCTGAATTCCGTGAGTCCTGTTTGGTCATTGATTTAATATAAGTACAAAAAAAGAGAACAAAATTTATTATAGGCGAAAACGTTTTGTTTAGACAGAATTACCCGATTCAGTGTATATAATGGGCTCAATATAAATCAATTTATTGGATTATTTATGTCCGATTGGCCACCAAAACCTGAAAATCAAATACAAAATACGCAACAGCCAGTTCAACCGACTGGCCCGGAATGGAAACTGCTGGAAAAAGCAGTTTTAGCTTCGGTTGAGGAGCAGCGCCGTGCGCGCCGTTGGGGAATTTTCTTTAAATTCCTGACTTTTGCTTATCTGCTTGTGGTTATTCTGGCATTGGGCAAGAGCTGTAGTTCAGTTTCTTCAGATGCCAGCGCTGGTGCCGGTGCTCATATTGCCGTCGTGGATATTGTGGGTACGATTGCCGCTGACAAGCAAAGTGTGAATAGTAACAATACGATTAAATCACTGAAAAAAGCCTTTGAAAATAAACAAAGTAAAGCGGTGGTACTGAATATTAACTCACCGGGTGGTTCACCGGTGCAGTCTGATGAGATCTGGCAGGAAATCCAGTATCTGAAAAAGCAGCATCCTCAGAAAAAACTCTATGCGGTAATTGGTGATACCGGTGCTTCAGGGGCCTATTATATTGCCTCGGCTGCGGATGAAATTATTGTCAATCCTTCCAGTTTAGTCGGTTCTATCGGTGTGATCATGCCGAATTATGGTGTGAGTAATTTGCTGCAAAAGCTTGGTGTTGAAGACCGCACCATGACTTCAGGCGAAAATAAAGCCCTGTTGTCGATGACTCAACCAGTCGATCCTGCACAAAAAGCCCATGTACAAGGTGTGCTAGATAATGTGCATAGTCACTTTATTAATGCCGTAAAGCAGGGGCGTGGTAATAAGCTGAAATCAACGGATCCTGCAATTTTCTCTGGTTTATTCTGGACCGGTGATCAGGCAGTGAAACTGGGAATTGCAGATCGTATCGGCAATTTAAATACCTTGAAACGTGAACTGAAAACTGAAAGATCCCTGAATTACACCATTGAATATAGTCCATTTGAGTCTGTTTTGGGGCGTATGGGTTCATCGATTGGTGAAGGAATTGCCACTTCTGTTGCACAGAAACTTCAGTCAGAAAACAGTACTACACTGCAATGAAAGCATTGATTCATTTCGCGCACGCCAATGGCGTGCCATCGAAAGTCTATCAAAAGCTGTTTGATGGACTGCAAGATGATTACGATATTATCTATGTGCCACTATTGGGGCCTGATAAGCGTTATCCAGTTGATAACCATTGGAAAAGTCTGACTCAGCAAGTGATTGACAGTATTGTGCGTCAGTCACATGGAAGATCGGTCATTGGTTTGGGGCATTCCTTGGGATCGGTATTAACTTTTCAGGCCGCTTTACAGCGTCCCGAACTGTTTTCACAGATGATCATGCTGGACCCGCCAATGATTATGGGCAAGGAAGCGTTGGCCTTGCATATTGCAAAGACTTTTCGCTTAAAAGCGTTGGATAAAATGTCTCCGGCAGGTCTGTCCAAACGCCGTCGTGATCATTGGGATTCACGTGAACAGGCGGCGGAATTGTTGCGTCCCAAGGGCTTTTATCAGGACTTTGATGCTGATTGTTTCCAGGCCTATATTGACCATGCTTTGCAGGATGATCCGGTACGCGGCGGGGTAGAACTCACGATCCCTAAAAATGATGAAGTCGAAGTCTTTAGAACCAATCCATCATTGTGGTGGTTGCCTCAGGCAAAACCAAAAGTTCCGGTACATCTGGTCGTGGCGGAGAAAGGCCCATTTCTGGCGCGCAAGTTCCCGCAGCAAGTACAGAAGAAGTTTGGTATTCCTTTTACCGTGATGGATGGCGGTCATATGTTTCCACTGGAACAACCGCTTCAAGTGGCAGACTTGGTCAAGCAGTTGATTCTGCAGCAATCTGTTTGAATTATTTAAAAAGAAAATAAAAAAACGCATCCGAGGATGCGTTTTTTTCTATGTACATCATATTAAAACTTGCAGAATTGAACAGGTTGTTGCATTTTCTGGTTTCGATATAGCACGCCATCTTGGGTATATTGGATCGTACCGTTACAAATCCATTCAACCACTTGTGGATAGATCAGATGCTCGAGGCCATGCACACGCGTTGCCAGACTTTCTACCGTATCGTGGTGAGAAACCTTGAGAACGCCTTGAGCAAGTGCTTGTCCTGCATCCAGCTCAGCCGTGACATAATGCACCGTACAGCCGTGCAGAACATCACCGGTATTGAGTACACGCTGATGGGTATGCATGCCTTTGTAATAAGGCAATAGAGAAGGGTGAATGTTCAACATTTTCCCTTCCCAGGCTTTCACAAATTTTTCACTCAAAATTCGCATAAAACCGGCAAGCACCACCAGATCCACATCCCAGCCCAGCAGTTGCTGATGCATCACATCATCAAAAGCTTCACGGTTCGGATATTGCTTGTGTTCAATAACTGCAGTTTGAATCTTGGCAGTTTGTGCGCGTGTCAGCGCATATGCTTCAGGTTTGTTGGAAATCACGCCGACAATTTGCCCTGAAAGATTGGCATCCATCAAGGCTTGTAGATTCGATCCGCTACCTGAAACAAGTACAGCAATTTTAATCATGCGAAATTATGCGAAGATCACACGAATTTTTTCGTCTGCGCCTGCAACCGATTCAGCATTGTCTTGAATCTGGCCCATTGCCCATGCTTTTTCGCCGAGGCTATTAAGCAGTTCAACCGTTTTGTCTGCTTCTGCTGCATCAACAACAAGTACCATGCCGACGCCACAGTTAAAGGTGCGGTACATTTCAAACTGTTCCACGCCACCTTCGCGTTGTAAAAGTTTGAACAGTTCTGGCCATTCCCAAGAAGACTCATTCACAACTGCTTGAGCACCGTTCGGAAGGACACGAGGCAGGTTACCTGGCAAACCACCACCAGTGATGTGTGCCATGGCATGTACATCTACGTGTTTTAACAGTTCAAGAATCGATTTCACATAAATACGGGTAGGTTCCATTGCAACGTCTGCAAGTGGGCGACCATCGATGATTTGAGTTAAATCAACATTTTTCACATCTAAAATTTTACGAAGCAGTGAGTAACCGTTCGAGTGTGCACCTGAAGAGGCCACACCAATCAGAACATCACCGGCTTTGACTTTAGAGCCATCAATAATTTTGCTTTGCTCAACCACACCGACACAGAAACCTGCAAGATCGTAATCGTCGCCTTCATACATGCCTGGCATTTCAGCAGTTTCACCGCCAACAAGCGCACAGCCTGCAAGCTCGCAACCCGCGCCGATACCTGTTACTACATTGGCAGCAACATCAACATTCAAATGGCCAGTTGCATAGTAGTCGAGGAAGAACAGTGGCTCAGCACCACACACCAGAAGGTCATTTACGCACATTGCAACCAGATCTTGACCAATTGTGTCATGACGGTTCAAATTCAGTGCCAGACGTAATTTTGTACCAACACCATCTGTGCCAGATACGAGAACAGGTTCTTCATAACCTTTAGGAATTTTACAAAGTGCGCCAAAGCCACCTAGACCGCCCATCACTTCAGGACGTGAGGTACGCTTAGCAACAGATTTGATACGATCGACTAACGCGTCGCCCGCCTCAATGTCGACACCTGCATCTTTGTAGCTTAAACCAGTATTTGGGGTAGAAGTTGAGTTGCTCATAATGAAGTCTCCGCATTCGCGCGGGGATTATAACCTGAATATGCAAAACTCTTATGGTATTTGTGGCCTAAAATGCTATCTTTATTAAAATATTTTAATTTTTATAATGATTAATAGAGAAAAGGCGAAACTTTATGGTGGATCGCACATTGCGTCGCGTGTTTATCCTGGCTGGGATAGGTTTATTGCTATGGGTTTTATATCTGCTAAAACCTGTTGTAATTCCATTTGTTGCAGCATTTTTAATGGCTTATCTGTTCAGTCCGCTGGTCGATAAACTGCATGATGTGGGACTGCCGCGCTGGCTCTCTATTAGTATTGTTTTTATCGGGATTGGAGTTGTCCTGACCCTGGCGACCTGGTATCTGGTTCCCCTGATCTGGCAGCAGCTGGTATACGCACGTGACAATATACCGGCAGTAATTGGATGGATTAATTCAACTTTCTTACCCTGGTTATCCAGTACCTTTAACATTGTCGAAATGGAAATTGATACCAATCAGATTTCTGACGTAGTCATGGACTATGTACAGACCAATTATAGTGCAGATAGCATTCAGGCATTCTTGCTACGTCTTGCCCAATCTGGCATCAACTTTCTCCAGATCGGCGGTACTATTGTCTTGATTCCCATCATTGCCTTCTATTTTCTGCTGGATTGGGATCGTATGCTGGACAGCTTGCGTCGCATGATTCCGCGTCCTTATGAGAAAAGTACCTTAAGAATTGTAGGTGAATGTCACAGTGTGCTGGGCGCTTTTGTTAAAGGCCAGTTTCTGGTGATGATTTTACTGGGCATTGTCTATGCAGTCGGCTTGCAACTGATCGGTCTTGAAGTCGGTTTGATCATTGGCATGGTCGCCGGTCTGGCCAGTATCATTCCTTATCTGGGCTTTGCGGTCGGTATGATTGCCGCAGTGATAGCAACCCTTCTGCAGTTTGGGATTGACTGGTGGCAACTGGTACTGGTGGGCGTGGTGTTCATGGTTGGTCAGGCTGTAGAGGGTTATGTGCTGCAGCCATTTCTGCTTGGAGACAAAATTGGCTTATCGCCAGTAGCTGTTGTATTTGCGGTACTGGCAGGTGCACAACTGGCAGGTTTCCTAGGAATGCTGATTGCATTGCCGGTTGCAGCCGTGATTGTGGTTCTATTAAGACACGCGCGTGAATATTATGAGCACACGCCATTTTATGGTGATCGGGCCATTGTGATGCACGATACTTCTACCGGTTCAATCAATATTGAAACAGCAGACTTAGATGTTGATATTGAAATGAAAAAGCCGGAGAAAAAATCACTGCAAGCAGATGAGAACTCAAGTAAAATTCATGATCCCCATGGTAAAGACTCATAAGGCTCAAACATCATATGCGTCAATTGCAATTAGATATAGAACCTCAGCTCGATGCCCGAATCAGTGATTTTTCAGGGCCGGGTTGGGGGCATGTGATTGATGCCGTGCGTCAATTACATGCAGGGCTCATTAACCGGTTCTATGTCTATGGTGGGGCGGGAACAGGCAAAAGTCATCTATTGTCGGCCATTTGTGATTCCTATCTGGAAGTAGGGAAATCTGCCATTCAGGTTTCCTTGCTTGAGCTTTTAGATGCGCCGACAGAAGCGATTACCTCTCTAGACCGTTTTGATCTGGTTGCACTGGATGATATTGAAGCCATTAGTGGTGTGCCACATTGGCAGCGCGCGGTCTTTCATCTGATTAATTATAATAATGAAGGGGGTGGCCAACTGGTATTTTCTTCACGCTTTGCGCCAATTGAGCTGAAGCTTGAGCTGCCAGATTTACAGTCACGTTTAACCCAAGCGGTCAGTACCCGTGTTCCGAGTGGCAGCCTGTATGCAGATCGTTATGCCTTGGTTTCTTCAGTACTGGATCGCCGTGGAATTCATTTAGACCCTCAAATTTTCGACTACTTGCTGAGTCATGGACCTCATCAGACTTCGGTGCTTCTTCAACGATTAGAGCAGATTATTCAACTGCTTAAAGGAGAAAAATTGAAGGTCAGCAATGCCAATCTACGCCAGATTTATGCCCTGATTGACGAATATCGGTAAATCATAAAAAATCTTGAGTAATTACTCAGTGTATGCCAAAGTAAGGCAAAATAATTCGCTGTTGCAAGGATTCTGCAACTTTAGAAGAAAAAGAAAGAAATAAAAATTAAGGAGAAGGTTATGCTCAAGAAGAGCATAGGCATGGCTTTGCTATGTATGGCAGGGCAGGCGTATAGTGCAGATGTTATTGTAACCACGACAGAAGATATTGAAAAAGATGACAAGGAATGTTCACTTCGAGAAGCTGTTGAATATATTAACCGGGGTTTAGCTAAAGAAGGTTTTATGGGCTGTGGTGGTGAGAATTCATCCAGTACCATTATTTTAAAAGAAAAAAATAAGTACATTCTTAATAAGCATATAGTAATTAAAAAATCCATGACCATCCGCTCTGTCGCTGACAATGATGGCGAGTTTAGTACAGTTGAAAAAACACTGGGTCTGCACAATGCTTATATTCAAATGCAAGGTACTGATAATCTTTTTCGGATTAACAGTGCAGATGAACTGATCCAGCTCAACTTAAAGGAACTGGACCTCGAAGGCTGTGATAAAGCCAGTTGTGCTGAACAAGGTGGCCTCATTTATAATCAGGGTCAGGTGGTCATCGACTATAGCCGCTTATTTAATGGCGCAGCCAATCGGGGTGGTGCAGTCTATAATGCGGGAAATTTTGGCCAGAATTTTATCAGCCGGATCGAAATTAAAAATACCCTGGTCGAAAATAATAAAGCACAGCAGGGCGGTATTCTATATAGCGAGCTGCCTGCTTTTCTTGTCAGCAAAAGTGTACTTAAAAATAACCAGACACTGGATAATACTGCGACCAATATTTATAGCGCAGGACAATTTTCTGACTCCAGTGATACTCAAAATATTAGTGCGGAAGTACTCAGCAGCACCATATTAAAAAATAAGGGTGCTCTCATCAATGTCATGGATGGAATGGGATTGAATAATCTGACCATCGTTGACAATACTGATACTGCTTTACGCATCTATGCGCCGAATGGCAGGGCTTATGTGGCCAATAGTATTATTTTAAAAAATGGCGCACAGGATTGCCAAATCGCAACCGGTGATAAAAGCCTGATACAAAATAATCTGCTTAGCGCGTCATGTGGGGCCGGTGATGCTATTGCTCCGAATGAAATCTGGAACGGAACTTCACTTCTGGCTGAAGCTTCAGGTCAGAGTGAAGGTATCTGTCAAACTCTGAATGAAAACAGCTCGGCGATACTCTGTCCGTACAGTGTTCCCAAAGGGCAATTCCTGGGCTATATGCGCCCACGTATTTTATTGAGCCATAATCAGCTCAGTGAATCGGTCATTGTCAATCAAGGTACAGCGCTCGATCTTGCCAACCCGAGTGTGGCATGTGAGGCTGCAGATCAGCGCGGTATTAACCGTTTGATGGATAACCTGTTTTGTGATCGTGGGGCGATTGAAATCACAGTGCCAACTTCAGGCAGTCTGGTTGGACAAGACCTGTTAAAGGGTGAAATTGCCAAGTTTTCAATTGAATCTTTCTTGGGAGATAGTGATTTAATTCCCAAAGAACAATGTAATGCCATCATCGGTCAGAACCCAACAGGTGAACCTTGGCAGGATGGTTGTTTGCAAGTCGTGCAAACCAAAACCGTGTCTAAGGGTAAAACTCTGATCGATATTCATGGCAATGTCATTTATAGCCCGAATTCGTCTTGGCACGGAGCCGATATTTTCGAATTACAGGTGGTGACCTCCTCCACACGGTTTAATAAAAGCAGACCTTATTTGACGATTACCACTCAAATCGTGCAGGAGCCAAAAAATGAAATGCAAGACAAATCTGTCAAAACTTCAGGTGGCGCGTGGGGTTTCGGTGGGCTGCTGGTTTTACTTGGACTGATGGGTTTACGCCGTGAATTAAGGGGTTAAGGAAAAATCATGAAAAATTATAAAAAGGGACTGCTTGCGGCCATGATTTTATCTGCCATGAGTTTGATGGCAGCCGAAGATAAAACCATATATGTCACCACTTTTGCTGATGAGGACGGGGAAAATAGTAATGCCTGCTCTTTACGGGAAGCGATTAAAACGGCAAAACTAGATAAATCCTATGGGGGCTGTAATGTCGGTCGTACCCTTCGACTGGATGGTTCAGCCCCTGATGTGATTCAGCTTGAGGCAGGTGAGTATAAATTGGATAAAGAGCTGATCGTCGAGTCAGCCCTTCGAATTTATGGAAAAACTCCACTTAGCTATACCAGCCGTAGTCCGATTACGCTTTTATATCCAACCCGTGAAGCTTTAAAAACCACGATTTCAGGGCAAGGAAAAACACGTCTATTTAATAGTATTGCCAGTCAATCCAGTCTGGATATCTATCATCTCATCTTAAAAGATGGCTATGCAGCAGTCGGTACAAACGACAAAGGCAATGGTGGCACCTTTTATGTGGCGGGTCCTTTAAGCATTAATACCAGTGAAATTGTGAATTCCCGTGCCGATGCAGAAGGTGGAGCGATTTATACGGTATCCCTGAATACGGAAAGAAGTTTGATCATTCAGGATTCTTTGCTGCATCAGAATAAGGCAAATTCATTTGGTAGTGTGCTTGCAATGGATTGCCAGGGAAATTTAGGTGCGACTCAAACCAATGTAAAAATTGCTTATAGTAGCATTGTTAAAAACGGTTCGGAAAATACCGCCAGCATTCTTGATTTTTGTGGTTATGCTACCGTAGAGATGAGTAACTCTACCATTGCCAGAAATACTGCGAGTCCGACAGGGCATATTGTACGCATGACCAATCAGGTCAATCGTCCACTCAGTAATTCTTCCAGTTTAACGGCGTTAAGTAATACCATTGTTGAGAATGCAGCTCGCTCTACCTTATTTTATGACAAGACCGGTACTAAATATTTCAGTTTTAATGTTTTAGCATTTAATCAGGGCTTATCTTGTGAATATGCCTTGAATCAGGGCAATCCGGATAAAGCTCAGGAAGTCCGATTTTATAATGGTAACAATGCCATTCAAAGTACGGGATCATCGCGTTGTGTACTGCCTGAACCCGCAGAAGATGTCCGCTCAACAAACCTTGACGTTTCCGGGAGTGATATAAGTAGCCTGTTAACAGCCTATATTGAACCTGCAATTGATAACCGTTTTTTAGGCATGTATTACCCGCGTGATAATCGAACAGCAACAGATTTGGTCGATGTGGGGGTCAGTGGTTGCCTAGAACAGGATCAGCGTGGGATTGACCGTGTCATCGGATCAACGCTTACCCTGGATCCGGATGCAAAAAACACCTGTGAGATTGGTTCAGTCGAAATCCGGCGTCTGACTGCAGCAGATATCACCGATTTGAAAAATACCAGTTTGATAGAACTCACTGATTTTTATCAGGCAAATATTGACGATATCGAAAGCATTATTGCGAATAAAAATACCCCGGCAGAAGAGCTGCCCGGCTTAAGAGAAGAATTAAAAGAGTACCAGGATCTACTTAAATATACCAAGCAATATCAGAAATATCGGGCAATTTATGTCAATCCCTTTGTATTGGCCATGCCTGAAGAAACCCTGACCGGCAATACTGTTCAAACCAAAGCCCTGAATGCACAAAATTATGATCTTAGTGTTAAATCTCTGGGAGTCGGTGAATTAGTGGGTACAGGGAGTTCGACCAGTGTGAACGGTGATCCGAATGACCCTAATCTCAAATGTGAATGGAAGCCTGATCTCAACCGGATCATGATGTATCGTACTGATGGAAAAACGACCAAAGCAGCTGATATGGAGTTCTGTAGCTATACCTTGAAAGATAAGGCCACAGGAGCCAGCAGTGCAGGGATTTTAAAAGCAGCTTTTACTAATATTGCACCGATTGCAAAAAATGATGAATATCGGATTAGCCCAGAAAACAACCTCACTGTTACCGTGAATCCGCTTGAAAATGATAGTGATGCCGGTGATGGTTCTCTAGCTGCAGAAAAACCGGCTTTTTATCAGGATAAAGATGGCAAAGAGATCCCGATTCGTATTGTCAAGATTCCTGCCGGGGTTTCTCTTAAGGCAGAGCGACAAGGGCCTTGTCCAGCTACTTATGAACGTGAAACCTGCTATGGTGGACAGCTGACATTTAGTGTGAAGAATAATCTGAGCCAAGCAGATTACAGCATGGAATATACGATTTTTGATGCGGATGAAAAAATGTCTGGAACCGCCATGATTGTGTTGCGCAATACAGTAAAAAATACCAATACTTCTTCGAGTGGCGGTGGTTCGTTGGGAATCTGGGGATTAATCGGATTATTCGGACTTGCAGCTTATCGCCGTATAAGAAAATAA
Organism: Acinetobacter sp. KH_038; assembly: GCF_057839405.1. NCBI lineage: Bacteria > Pseudomonadati > Pseudomonadota > Gammaproteobacteria > Moraxellales > Moraxellaceae > Acinetobacter > Acinetobacter sp. KH_038. The sequence continues at coordinate 926,626 of NZ_CM174489.1, forward strand.
AGCATAATTTACGTCATCAAAAAAGCCTCCAGATGGAGGCTTTTTTGATGCTTGTTTAATGTGAGCTAGAGGCTGGTTGAGTTGCCTGCTGATATTTGAGAATGTATTCTTCCCGAATGGCAAGTCGCTCTTCAGGTTTGGCTTTTTGCATGCGTAAGCCAAGTTCGCGACGCTCCTGACTGCTCATCATTTGCCAGGTCTCACGCATTCTTTGTTTTTCGGCCTCAGGAAGTTGGGTGAACCAGTCCATACGTTGTTGTAAGCTGACACGTTGTTGTTCTGGGATTTCTTTAAGAGACTGATAGCGCTTAATCAGTGCCAATTGTTCAGAATCAGAGAGACTATCCCAGGTATCGGAAACCTGGGCATTTGCATCTTTGGAAAACAACCAAAAACGTTCAAATCCTGCAAAACTGGTTTGCAGAAAACTGAATGCACAAAAAGCAATTGCCAATTTTTTAGCTGCCATGTGGAACTTTGTCCTCACCTAGAACCATTAACATTTCTAAATCTTCAAGCATTTGAGGAGACAGCTTTGGTACTGACACCATTTGGGTTTGCGGCTCGTTGTGACTGGCAAAGTTCGGCAAGACCACAACGCCGGCAATTGCCGCTGCCAGGGCAAAACCAGACATTTTTAGAAATGCAAAGCGTGAATTTTTAGAATCCTGAATTTCTTCAAGAACATGGTGCATGACAACAGGTTTGTCTTTATGTTGTTGTGCCAGTCCATCAAGTTTGGAAGTTACTTGTTTTAAGAAATCATCTTGATTCATTCGGATGACCCTCCCAGATATGGATTTAAATGTGCTAAAGAGGCACGTAAACCTTGAATAGCACGGTGATAGTGGGTTTTTACACTGCCTTCTGTACAGTTCATAATTTGTGCGGTGGTGTGTGTATCAAATCCTTCCCAAGCCCTCAGCATAAATGCCTGCTGCTGTCGTACCGGCAGTTTGGCAATTGCGTCCTGAATTTCTTCAGCAGTTACTGCCTGATCAAGAAAGTCCAAAGGCGTCGGTGTGGATTCGTCCACTACATCGTCCAGTTCAATTTCGTCATCATCCAGACTGACTTTTTTGAAAAAGGAAAACATCTGACCACGTCGTGCTTCTTTACGACGCCAGTCCTGTAACTTATTGTTCAGAATAGTATAAAACAGGGGATACCATTCTTCAGTGCTTTTTTCTGCATAGGATTTATGCAGCGAAATAAATGCTTCCTGAACCAGATCCATGGCAATACCATGCTGACTTTGGGTCGCACTTTCCATCATGACCAAGGCACGTCCAGTCACATCCTGCATAAAATTCTTCAGACGTGCTTCAGCCGTACTCTTTAGAATACTCGCATCGTGTGACTGCAACTGTTTTGGCGCTAAATCCATAGAGATGGAAAATCCCGTCATTGGACACCCACCATGATTCCCAAGTTCATAATCACATAACGTTGGGACTCATGGTTTGGTTGACAATTAAGTTTATTATTTTTGTAGTGTAATCTATTTTGTAAACAGACAGGACTGAATTAAAACACTGTAACCTAAATCCTTAATTAGATACGTTGACGTACCATTTCAAAGAAGCAAATTGATCCTGCGATCGCCACATTTAGAGATTCCTGGCCGCCCGGTTGGGGAATACTGACAGCTTCTGCGTGTTGCATGGCATAATCAGAAACGCCTTGACCTTCATTGCCCAGAATCCATACGCAAGGTTTACGTAAATCTTTTGAATATAGACTTTCGGCACGGTGTGAGCTGGTGACGTATACAGGAATTTGAAATTGCTCAAGAATTTGTTCAAGTGCAATATTTTCAAATGTCAGCAAAGTGAAGTGCGCACCCATGCCTGCACGTAACACACGCGGTGACCAGAGTGATGCAGAACCTTTGGTACATACAATCTGTTCAATACCGGCAGCGGCAGCAGAACGAAGCAGTGTGCCGACATTTCCCGGATCCTGTACATTTTCCAGAATTAAAGTGTCTGCTTTAAAATCAAGTGCATAATTGGCCGTGGGCAAAGTGACCACAGCTAAACAGGCCAATGAAGTACCCAGTGTGCTTAAATCTTTGTATAAAGATTCACTTAAAACAAAGACCATACCTGTGTATTTTGCGAGAATTTTCTCGAAATCAGGATGTGAAAGTGCATGTTCAGTAGTAAAAATCGAATCAATTTTACGGTTTTCATGCAACCAGGCCAGCGCCAGGTGTGTGCCTTCCAGAACGGTTTGGCCCTGTTTTTTACGATAGGTATTTTGTTCAATCAAACCACGTAAGTGTTTAATCTTTGGATTGTCTTTTGAGTCAAGAAAAAAAGTTGGCATGGGAGATATAATCCACGGCAGCCGATTCAATATCGGCTGCCGCTATAAAAAATTAGTTATGGTAGCTGGTCACAAGATCAACTTCGTTTTTAGAGCCGATGATCACGGGCACACGTTGATGTAGATCAGTCGGTTCGATCTCGAGAATACGCACACGGCCTGTGGTCGATGCACCGCCAGCCTGTTCCATCAGCATGCTCATCGGGTTGGCTTCATACATTAAGCGTAAACGGCCCGCTTTAGCCGGATCTTTAAGATCGTATGGATACATAAAGATACCGCTACGGCAAAGAATACGGTGAATGTCGCCCACCATACAGGCAACCCAGCGCATATTGAAGTCTTTTTCGCGTGAGCCGGTTTTGCCTGCCAGTAATTCATCGATATAACGTTGTACTGGTGCTTCCCAGTGACGCTGATTTGATGCATTGATCGCATATTCTTTGGTATCTGCAGCAACTTGAATTGCTTCAGAGGTCAGCAGGAATTCTTGAGTCTCAGGGTCATAGGTAAAGAACACTACGCCTGCACCGACCGTCAATGCCAGCATGGTCGACGGGCCATACAGCACATAACCTGCAGCAACCTGATGAACACCGGCTTGCATGAAGTCTTCGGCCTGGGTCACGGCATTTCTTGCAGGAAGAATCGAGAAAATCGTACCCACACACATATTGATATCGATATTGCTTGAGCCATCTAGTGGATCGAACAAGACCAGAAATTGACCATTTTCCTGTGCAGGCGTGAAGTCATCCAGTTCTTCTGAAGCCAAACCACCAACATGCGGATGTTGCTGTAAGGCATCAATCAGATAATCATTAGAAATGACATCCAGTTTCTTTTGCTCTTCGCCTTGAACATTTTCATGCTGGGCACTTCCCAATACACCCGCTAAAGCACCTTTTTGCAGTAACTGATCGATATCTTTACAAGTTTTTGCAATCGTTTCAATGACTTGCGCAAGCTCAGGTGTGAGATTCCCGCTTTGTTTTTGTAAAAACTGGGATAGGGTGCGGTATGACATAAGGGAAAACTCCAAGACTTAAATCGGGAAAAAATGATCAAAACGATATGCGGCTATATTTTAGATGAGAACGTACTAAAAGAAAAATCAAACTGGATTATTTGTATCGATTTTGCCCTTGCAACTCCTGTGGAAAATGCTATGTTGAATGCAAGGGAAAATTGAGAATCGGAGCACAGATATGACAACATTAAAGTTTGATGCGACTCCAACGCCAAGTGAAGGCATTACTTTAGAGGGCATCTCTGAAGACAAGATGAAAGAAGCATGGCGGGATTATGAAGCAAAACCAGAGTACAAACAATTCAATAAACATGACCTGATCGAATCGATGCAACCGGCTGAAGCAGACCAGCCTGCAGAATAAACAGATTCTTTCATTGAACTCAATAAAAAGCACTCCATCAGGAGTGCTTTTTATTGGATACTCTATCATTGAATATTATTTCAATAATGGCGGTACCGCTTCATAATTAATTTCTACACGGCGGTTTTCTTTCCAGGCATTTTCGTCATGACCCGGATTGATTGGCATTTCTTTACCATAGCTCACAGCTTCTAATTGAGCAGCATTCACGCCGGTAGTGACCAAAAAGCTTTCTACGGCTTTGGCACGACGCTCACCCAGCGCCATGTTGTATTCACGAGTACCACGTTCATCGGTATGACCGGTAAGTGCGACACGTGAATTGGCATTGGCCATCAGGAACTGCGCATGGGCTTGTAGCGTACGCAGATCTTCATTGCTGAGTTCAGTGCTGTCATAGTCAAAATGCACCACACGTTTTGCCAGGAAGGCTTTATTTTCTGCAGTAACACCTTTTGCAGAAGCACCTGCCATATTCTGTGCGTTTAGTGCAGCATCTTCACTCAAACCTTGGGTATTTACTGTGGTTGAACCAGTGGTATCTAAACCACCCGTTTGAACTTCAGCGGCAGGTTTACGGCTTGCACAACCGGTCATAACAACTGCTGCTGCTAAAAGTGGCAAGGCAAATAATTTTACTTTGTTCATCTTCATCTCCATGAAGTTTGATTATGGGGTAAACAGTTTATAGCTATACAAAAATGTTATTTTGGTGCCCAAGCCGGTTCACGAACTTCACCTGTTTCACTTGGCAAGTTCATGCGGAAGCGGCCATCCAGCGACATGATCGACAGGAGTCCGCGTGCGCCCTCACGTGTGGCATAGACCACCATCTGGCCATTTGGCGAGAAGCTTGGTGATTCATCCAGGGTCGTTGGCGTCAGAATGTTGTTCACTCCAGAAGCCATATCCTGAACGGCAACGCGATAATTACTGCCGCTTGGACGATGCACCAGGGCCAGTTTTTTACCATCGGCACTGAGTGTACCACGCGCATTAAAGGCACCGCGGAAAGTCAGACGTTTATTGCTGCTCGATGCAAAATCATAGCGATAAATCTGCGGAGAACCACCACGGTCCGAAGTGAAAATAAAAGATTTTCCATCTGGTGCATAACGTGCTTCAGTGTCAATTGCACTGTCATTGGTCATGCGTTGTAGCTGCCGCGTTTCCAGATTCATCTGGTAGATTTCCGGATTGCCGTGCATGGATGCAGTAAATAGCATGCTCTTGCCATCTGGAGAGAAACTTGGTGCGCCATTTAAACCACGGAAGCTGGCCAATTTTTCACGTTGTCCTGTAGCCAGATCCTGGACATAAATCGCTGGACGTTTGGTTTCAAATGACACATAAGCAATTTTTTTGGCATCCGGTGTCCAGGCCGGAGAAAGGATCGGATCGCGCGAGGTCAGAATGGTCTTTGGCTGTTCGCCATCGGTATCGGCAATCTGTAAGGTATAACGCTGATCAGGGGTTGCCGGATTACGCAGCACATAGGCAATACGACCGCTAAAATCACCCGGAATTCCGGTCAATGCCTGATAGATGGCATCACTGATCATATGCGCTGCCTGACGGGTACGCGAGGCTGGAACAGTTAGCAATTCATTTAAGAGATATTGTTTTTTTTCGATATCGTAGAGCTGGTACTGGATTTGGAATGAACCATCTGCGGTGGTTTTTGATGAGCCGGTCACGACATAGGGAACGCCAGCAGCTGCCCAGGCTTCTGCATTCGGATTATTCAGTGTTGCCGTGGCAGGCAGGTTTTTTGAAGCACTGGTAAATCTGCCTGAACGATTCAGGTCATTTTCAACAATCGGATAAATGCTCTGATCCTGACTGAAAGGCACAATGGCAATTTTAGGAGCTGCCTCGGGTGCCTTGGTAATTTCAAGATGCAGCTGAGCATAGGACTGAGTTGCCAAGACAGGACTTAAAGCGCCAATGATTGCGAGGCAGAGTAGGTGTTTGCGAGTCTTTTCCATCATTCGTTATTTACTCAGATCAACGGATTTATTGTATAGGTGCTTGGGCTACATCATCGCATGGATTTAATAGAATAAAACCATGAATTTATGACCAAACTGTTATGACACTGTGAAAAGTGAATATTATTCAATCAATTTAAAGTGAAGTTTAGCTTAAAAAATCAAAGCCATCACCACATTATTTGGGTGATGGCTCCAGTTTTATTGCGCGGTAAAAGTTGAAGTAAAACTTCGTGCTTCTCGGCGTGCATCTGGATCGGAAGGCATCGGATAAGGTGCAGCAGCCCGCACCGCAGCTTCGACACTGGCTTTCATATCTGCATCGCTTGAATTGACGATAACAGAAACGACACCGCCATTATCATTCAAGGTCACACGAGCAGTGGCGCGCTGGCCTGATGACCCTACGGGTGTATCCCAGGCACGTTTAATTTTATTTTCAAAGTCACGTTTTGCTGTGGATGCAATCCGTTTTGATTCCGCTTTTTTCTGTGCAGCTTCTTCAGCGGCCTGTTTGGCTGCTGAAGCTTTGGCGTCTGCCTCTGCTTTTGCTTTGGCATCTGCGTCCGCCTTAGCCTTAGCATCTGCCTCGGCCTTCCGTTTAGCGTCAGTCTCTGCTTTGGCTTTTGCATCGGCATCCGCTTTACGTTTTGCATCTGCGTCGGCTTTTGCTTTGGCTGCTGCATCAGCTTTGGCTTTTGCATCGGCATCTGCTTTACGTTTTGCATCCGCGTCAGCTTTTGCTTTGGCTTTTGCATCGGCATCCGCTTTACGTTTTGCCTCTGCGTCGGCTTTTGCTTTCGTTGCTGCATCAGCTTTGGCCTTTGCATCGGCATCTGCTTTACGTTTTGCCTCTGCGTCAGCTTTTGCTTTCGTTGCTGCATCAGCTTTCGCCTTTGCATTGGCATCCGCTTTACGTTTTGCATCCGCGTCAGCTTTTGCTGCCACATCTGCTTTTTGTTTAGCAGCCAAATCTGCTTTTTTCTGTGCGTCTAATTTGGCTTTTTGTGCAGCATCGGCTTTGCGCTGTGCATCGAGTTCTGCCTGACGTGCAGCTTCGGCTTCAGCCTTGGATTTTTGCGCTGACTCAGCTTTGGCTTTAGCGGCTGCCTGTTTGGCCTGTTCGGCAGCTTCAGCACGTTTTGCTGCTTCGGCCGCCTGTTGTGCAGCTTTGGCTTGCGCTGCTTCCGCGGCTTTTAATTCCTGTTGAGCTTTTTGGGTATCTACTTTGGGTACAGCTGGAGCAGCCGGTGTTGCTGGGGCAGCTGTCGGAATCACGGGAGCTGGCTCTACACTAGGTTCTGCCGTTTGTGTAATTTCTTCTGCAACAGTCTCATGTGCAGTTTCCTCAAACAGGGTTTCTTCACGGGTAACTGGTTTAAGGTCTTCCGGCTTGATCAGCACAGTTTTAATCTGTTTGGGCGGCTCAGGTGGTTTACTCATGCCAAGATAAAGTAAGCCCACCAAAGCCACGGCATGGATGCCCAAAGTGAATCCAATCGCGATGGCTTTTTTCTGGAATGGCGGCTTTTTATAATCTTTCATACATTATTCTAATGGCTTGGTCAGTAAACCGACTTGGGATAAACCGGCATCCTGCAGGCTGGACATTAAGGCCATCACATCACCATAAGGGCGGGTATTGTGACCATTGATCACGACATTCATCACCTTGTTGTCATTCTGTGCCTGTGTTTGTGCGGCAACGAGGGCACGCGTCAATTCTTCCAGTGTAATCGGGCCAGTCTCCTGATTGCGATGTTCCAGATAATAGGAACCATCTTCTTTCAGGGTGACAATGGTCGGCGCATCTTTAGATTCAATCGGTAAGCCATTGGCCTGAGGAAGATCAACCTTGATTCCGCTGGTGATCATCGGGGCAGTGACCATAAAAATCACCAGCAGCACCAGCATGACATCAATATAAGGCACGACATTCATGTCACTTTTCAGTGGTTTTTTTATACGCTGAAAGCGTCCTGAACCTTGAATCGCCATTAGCCTTTGTCCTGAGTTACGCCCACAGACTGACGTTGCAACAATGCCACCATTTCTTCTGCAAACAGGGCACGGTCAGAATAAACCGTTTCGCCTTTAGCAGTGAAATGGTTGAATGCCAGTACGGCTGGGATTGCTGCAAACAGACCGATTGCTGTTGCAATCAGGGCTTCTGCAATACCGGGTGCCACTGTTGCCAAAGTCACCTGATCGACATCTGCCAGACCAATAAAGGCATTCATGATGCCCCAGACCGTACCAAACAGACCTACATAGGGTGCAACCGAACCAATACTGGCCAATGCGCCCAGACCTTGTTCCAGATGGCCTTGATCACGGCTCAAACCGACACGTAAGATACGCTCGGTACCTTCAATGGATTGGGCAGTCGGCGCATGACGTTTTTTCAGCTTCAGGAATTCGCCCAGACCCTGATAGAAAATATCTTCAAGGCCGGTACGTTTAGAATTGAGCTGGGCATTGTTATACAGGGTGTTCAGCTCGGCGCCAGACCAGAAAATTTTCTGGAAATGTTCATCATCGGCCTGGGCTTTTTTATAACTCATATATAACCTGGCAATCAGATACCAGCTATATATAGAGGCTAACAGCAGAGAAAGCATCACCAGTTGTACGACAGGGCTTGCTTGTAAAATAAGATCTGAAACTTGAAGAGATGATTCTAACTGAGTCGCCATAGTTGTTACGTGTGCCAATAAATTTTTTTAGTCTTGTCCCAATTCTTTTTGAATTAGTTCGCGGATTTCATCCGGAAGTCGACGTGGTCGCATCTCTGCACTGATACATGCCAACTCAACTTCACCTGATGCAAGCATGATTTCACCACGATAAATATTTTGTTGCAATACAAATGATGAAGCTTTACATGAAATGACACGTGCAGTTACAGTAATTAAATCATCCATCAGGATCGGACGCATATATTTGACATTAATTTTGTGTACTACAAAATTGTATTCTGCCTGTTGCCAGTAATGACTGACTCCGGCAGCACGTAACCATTCGGTACGGGTACGTTCCATATAGCGAATGTGGTTAGCATGGTAAACAATACCACCTAGATCCGTATCTTCAATATATACGCGGATATTGAATTCAAAATGATTCGCCATAGTTTTGTTCCATGCAGATGTTCGAAAATTTTGCTGATTATATTGGAGATAGGAAAATCAGAGGATTCACCGGATTTCTGTCCAAAGTCAAGCAATTTAGCGGGACAAAGTTTAGCATTTTGAGTTTTGAGACCAATGGCACAAGGTGTCAAATCTGGACAGAAGTGGTATCGAGGAAGTATAGAACAGCTAACAGCTCATTTATAAAACAGCAGCAGATACTAAAATGCGCGAGTCCATGGAGCCGCGCATTTTTTGTAGCAGAGGATTAGCCTTTATTTTTCTGTTTCCAGTTGGCCTGAACCTGCTCAGCCACTTTTGGATAGTCCAGAATAAAGCGGACATGGCTTTCAACACCGGTTTTCAGGGTCGCATCATCAACAATGAAATTCGGGTTATGGTTCGGTGCGGCTTTTGCAGGATCCTGATTTGCCGGTGTAGCGCCGACAAACACGAAGAGCGATGGCATGAGCTGGCCATAGTAAGCAAAGTCTTCGCTGGCGCTGGCATTGTTGTCTAAAACATGCAATTTATCTTCACCATGTACGTTCGCCAAGGTTGGACGCATCAATTCAGTCAAGGTTTTATCATTGGTGGTTACCGGGGCATAAGGTGCAATTTCGACTTTCACCTTGACGTCATTGGCTACGGCATTATGTTCCAGCATTTTTGGCAAGTCTTTTAAAATGCCCTGACGTACATCTTCACTATTGGAACGGATGGTGCCGACCATATTGACCTGATCTGGAATGACGTTACCTGTGGTACCGCCCTGAATGCTGCCGATACTCACCACCCCCATCCCTTTGGTCAGGTCAGCTTTACGGCTGATCAGGCTTTGTAAATTGGTCACCATCTGGGCAGAAGCATAAATCGGGTCTTTACCTGCCCAAGGCATGGAGCCATGCACCTGACTGCCATTGACCTGAATACGTAAATGATCGGCACTGTTTAAAATTGCACCATCTTTGTAGAAGATATTGCCGCTTGGCATTCCTGCCATTACATGCATCCCGAAAATGACTTCAGGTTTTGGATTTTTTAAGGCACCGTCGGCAATCATTTTACGTGAGCCAATCTGATCGCCATGAGTGAAGTTATCGATATCTGCACCACCTTCTTCAGCCGGCTGGAATACAAACACCACTGTCCCCACAATTTTATCTTTATTGGCTGCCAGCACTTTGGCTGCACCCAATAACATGGCGGTATGCGCGTCATGGCCACAGGCATGCATCACATAAGATTCTTTGCCTTGATAAATGGCTTTTTGTTTACTGGCGAAAGGCACAGGCGCTGTTTCTTTAATTGGCAAGGCATCCATATCTGCACGTAAGGCCATCACAGGGCCAGGTTTGCCACCTTTTAATACACCGATTACACCAGTTTTAGCATAGCCTTTACGTACTTCAATGCCATAAGATTTTAATTCTTTTTGTACCAGTTCCGAGGTTTTAAATTCCATATTGCCCAGTTCTGGATGCTGGTGGATATGTTGGCGTAATTTGATAGTGTGTGCTTCAGCAGCATGTACAGAGTCATCAATCCAGTCGGCCAGGCTGAACTGGGTACAGAAAAGAAGAGGTAAACACAAGGAGATCTGCTTATACATGTTCATACTTCGGGAGAACCTTAAGAATTTGAAATGGTTAAAGTGATTCTTTAGGATGGCATGCTGATCTAAATTTAACCAAAACCCTCTGAGTATTTTTTGATACTTTAAAGGTATTTTGGATGTTAATGGCTGTTCTAAAAGAGCTTTATTTCCTCATTTACATTGTAAAAATATGTATCTATATTAATTTTTTTATATTTATAAGGTATGAGGCTTATAAAATAACCAGATGAAAAATGATTATGAAAAAGAAAAAATACTTCCATATATATCTATAGCCTCGATGAAGTGAAGATTTTTTAAACATTTTAAAATAATTTTGGCACTTAGATTGCATGCACTGTTTCATAATATTTTTTATGACGGAAATTGAACACATGTTAAAACCTTTGGCTTTATCTCTGGCAGTGGCTTCAAGCTTAAGTTTTATTTCGACAAGCCTATGGGCTGAAGACTTTAAAATACTGAAACAGCTAGAAAATAAACCGACATTACTCAAAAGTGGTGAATATAAAGGTCATTATTATGTGCCGAGTACTTTAAATACCATTAGCTGGGGTTATCTGCCAAATAAAGATGCAAAACCTATTCTGACTGTTGCATCGGGTAGCACAGTAACCTTCGATACAGTCTCGCATGAAGGACTGCTCGAAGATCAGGGGCGCAATGCCGAAAAATATTTTGTCTCGAAAGGTGTAAAGCCGGAGCAGGTTTTAGATGAAGCCAAACTGATTACAGGCTCCAAGCTGAAACATGATTTTCATAAAGATGGGCCACATATCATTACCGGACCGGTGGCTATACAAGGTGCAATGCCCGGCGATATTTTGAAAGTAGAGATTTTGAAGGTAGAACCACGTGTGCCTTATGGCGTGATTTCAAACCGTCATGGGAAAGGAACGTTGCCGGAATTTCCGAAACGTCAGAAACATGATCATGCCTCTGCTGCAAACCCTGAAGCTTATGGAAATGTTTCTGTGTTTACCCCGATTGAAAAAAATGCAGCTGGTGTCTGGGAAGGGGTACTCAAAACTGAATCGGGTAAATCCATTCGTTTCCCACTCAATCCGTTCATGGGCACCATGGGCGTGGCAGCCAATACCAGTGAACCTGTACATTCTGTGCCACCATCTTTTTATGGCGGCAATATTGATATTAATGATTTAAGCGCAGGAGCAACCGCATACTATCCTGTGCAAGTGCCGGGTGCGTTGTTCTATACAGGAGATAGTCATTTTGTTCAGGGGGATGGTGAAGTTGCTTTGACTGCACTGGAAGGTTCGGCACGTGCAACCTTTAAAATTTCAGTGTTAAAAGCAGGAAGTGACAAGATTCCGGGTAAATCCTTGGCACAGCCTTTGGGTGAAAATGATGAATTCTGGATTACGCCGGGCTTAGATGAAGACCTTGATGAAGCGATGCGTAAGTCTACCCGTGAAGCGATCCGTTTCTTGGTTAATGAATACGGAATTTCAGAAGAAATTGCTTATGCCTACTTAAGTGCTGCAACTGATTTTGAAGTATCGCAAGTAGTGGATAAAACCAAAGGCATTCACGCCATGATTCGTAAAGCAGATTTTAAGGAGTTTAAAAACGAGAAGTAATACCCTTAAATATAATTTCAATATTTAAAAATTTATTTTTGCCAACTGATTTAGGCATGGTCAGTTGGCTTTTTCTTTTGTAATGATTTGAAAATGTTTAGAATGCGAGAGATAAATAGTCGATTTAAAACAAGAAGGGTAGATTGTGGCAGTAGAAGAAAAACAAGCGGTCGTTATAGAACAGTCTAAAGATCAGAAAGTATATTTAGATCTGCAGCATTCGACGGATACCACAGCCATTAGCTCATTTGCTTTATCTGTTGTTATTGCTTTAATTTTAGGTTTGTTAGCAACTTGGCTAGCATATTGGTATGGTCGTAAAAGTTTTAAGTTAACGGGGATGTCTTTTAAAACAGTAGTTGAAGAAATAAGAACTTCTCAAAAGTCGGCAATAGATTTGAATACGAGATTATTTGAACAGCAGAAGAGCTTACTTTATATTCAGGCAGAAGAAAATAGATATCAAATAAGACTCTCTAATGTTAAGAATTCGGGAGGGAGATTTATTGCTTCTGTTAATAAATTTATACTCTATGCTGAAAATTTTGAGAAAAACTATTTTGATTTAACATCAAAGATTAAATTGGATGTCCATTGTGAAGCTGGTCAATTATTTTTAAATCTTAGAAAATTAAGTGATCAAATTCTATTAGATATTGTTGGTCTAGAATTGGATTCAGATAATTCTAAGGATTTTGAAAAAATTATTCATTTAGGAAATTTTATATGTGTTGTCATTGAAGATCTTTTAAATGATTATATAGATGATAATTTAATTTATTTAAAGAAATTTGAAATTTCTGAATTTACGCCAAAGGAACTAATGCAAGGTTATGCTTTAGAAGATCTTGAGCAGGATTATAAGTTAAAGGTTATTGGGTTACTTATAAGAAATTTTATTATTAATCTAATTAAAATTTTAAATAAAAAAGCAGCCTAAGCTGCTTTTAATCATTTATCCTTTGGTTCAGGCGGTGTCAACCCAAACTGTAAATACGCCATATTAGTGGCAATACGACCACGCGCAGTCCGCATCACATAACCTTGCTGAATCAGATAAGGCTCAATCACATCTTCCAAAGTACCTGAGTCTTCTGCCATAGCAGCAGCCAAGGCTTCTACACCGGCAGGGCCACCATCAAAACGTTCAAGTAACATTGATAGATAACGGCGGTCGAGTGTGTCTAAACCATCTTTGTCGACTTTAAGCATGTCCAAAGCACGTTGCGCCATATCCTGATTGATTTCACCGGTGCCTTTGACCTGGGCATAGTCACGGACACGACGCAATAAACGGTTGGCAATACGTGGTGTTCCCCGCGAGCGACGGGCAATTTCTTTTGCACCATCTCCAGTCATGGGTACATCCATCAGATTGGCTGAACGTTTGACGATATGAGTTAAATCTTCAACCGAATAGAACTCTAAACGCTGTACGATGCCGAAACGGTCACGCAAAGGAGAGGTAAGCAGGCCTGCACGTGTGGTTGCTGCAACCAGAGTAAATGGAGGTAAATCCAGTTTAATCGAACGGGCTGCCGGACCTTCACCAATCATGATATCGAGCTGATAGTCTTCCATCGCTGGATAGAGAATTTCTTCAATGACCGGTGACAGACGATGGATCTCATCAATAAATAAAACGTCACCCTCTTCAAGGTTGGTCAGCATTGCTGCCAAATCACCGGCGCGTTCCAGTACCGGACCTGAGGTCGACTTCAGGTTGCCACCCATTTCGCGGGCAATAATATTCGCCAGCGTCGTTTTACCTAAGCCGGGCGGGCCGAAAATCAATGTATGATCTAGTGCTTCTTCACGGCCACGCGCTGCGCCAATAAAGATTTCCATCTGTTCACGGACTACTGGCTGACCGATATAGTCGTCGAGTGAGGTTGGGCGGATGGCACGATCAAAATGATCTTCTGGTTTTTCAGAACCACTGATAAGACGGTCTTGCATATCGATTTAATTCATCTCTTTATTGAAGCTGTTTTGATGCTGATGGAACAGCCTCAAATAATGATTTGTGTTTCACTGCCATTGTGTTGGCGGTATTTTACTTTTGACGGGACAAAATGAGGAATTTAAAATACATTTTAAATTCCGCAAGGAAACCCTTTTGTCAGATTGAGGATATGTCCCTATATCCCAATCTGACGGACGACATCCATCTCGTCCAACGTGTAGCAAAACTAAGTGCTTAACATATGTGGTTGACGTTAATCATTAGCGATTCATCGACTTCAATGCAGCACGGATGATGTCGCTGGCTTCAGTATAATCTGCTTTTACCGCATTAATCAGTTTCTGTGCTTCAGCAGGTTTATAGCCCAAAGACTGTAATGCAGCTTCGGCTTCTGCCACTGCAGAGTTACCCATAAACTGAATTTGTGGCGCGGTAGAATTGGTCGGTGCCGTACCCGAAGCCATGGCTTTGAAACGGTCACGCAATTCAATCATCAACCGTTCTGCGGTTTTTTTACCGACACCAGGGACTTTGACCAAGGTATTCACATCTTCATTTTCAACGGTATGAATCAGCATTTCCACACTTAAGGTCGAAAGAATACCCAGCGCCATTTTTGGACCAACGCCGTTGACTTTCAGCAGGGTACGGAAAATAGTTTTTTCCTGAGCATTGATAAAGCCATACAGCAATTGCGCATCTTCACGAACGGCTAAATGCGTCCATAGAGTGACTTTCTGACCTTTTTGCAACTGGCAGAAAGTTGTCAGCGGCGTATCAATTTCATAACCCACACCATTTACATTTAACAGTACGGTCGGTGCTTCCAGAGCCAGTACTTCACCAATCAGACATCCAATCATTTTAAATTATTACTCTGTTTTTCATGTGTGACATAGTAGTGAGGCTGAATTGAAAAGGCAAAAAAATCAAAATCTATTTTGGCCTTACTTTTGCATTTCATATAAATATTGATTAGATCGATGGAAATTAAATTGCCAAAGATTCTGAGTCGGTTTTAACTGAGCACGTGCATAGCCATATGTTGGGTGATAAAGCCGAGTATCATTTGGCTCATTGCCATGTATGGTCCAGCCACGGTCTAAAAAACGAGGAACGATCTCTGTATTCCATCGATCAGTTGTTAACTGTGCAACTTGTATCTCAAATTGAAGTTCTGTGCCAAAACGCGGGGTATAACGCATGGCATCAGCAGACAAGTGTGGTAGATCATCAGCAAAAATCTGTACAACTTCATGATGTAAATGACTCATTTGTTTTGGTGTACGTTCAAGTTTCTCTGAAAGTGACTCGGAAATTTGAGGCGTATGACTGATTTGGCTCAAACCATACAAGCCTAGAATCACCAATGCACAAAAACTGCCAATGCCTAAAGCGAAGTTACGTTGTTGACGTGAATCTTGTTCAGCTGGTGTCATGACAAGAGTCCGGCTTTGTTGCCTTGTAATTCCTGCGACAGGTTATAAGCCTGATGGTCAGAAAATTTCGAAACAATATCGAGCACCTGCATGATATTGTCATAATGGCTCGTGCTAAAATCCGCGCCTGAACGTTGCAAGATCGACATCAAGCGCTGTTCTTTAAAACTCAGGTTTTTATGCGGCGTGGTCAAGGGAATAAAGGCATCCAGAATATTTTGCAAACTCTGATGCGCAATAATTTCCAGGCCGGCTTTTTGAGGATGTTCAAAAATTTTGTCACGTGCCAGTTCTTTGGCGCGATTAATCCCGATTTCAATGTCCGCAGTACAGTATTGCAATAAGCCACCTTGTAACTGACCCGATAAAATCTGGTCATGATGGCGGGCAAAGGCTGTCGTGACTTCATCGACCAGACGCTTCATGACCCGGCCACGCAAAGCAGCAATTTTCTGCTGCCAGGTGGTATTGCTCATGGCGATTTCGGAAGGAACGCCATACTCACCGAGCAGGTTCAGAAAGACTGGTTCAACTTCATCATAGCTCAGCATATTCAGACTGATGCCATCTTCAAGGTCAATCAGGGCATAACAGATATCATCCGCCGCTTCGAGCAGATAAGTCAGTGGATGACGGCAATAATGATATTCAGCCAACTGAATCAGGCCAAGCTCTTCGGCGATCTGCTTTAAAATCTCTTTTTCAGCTTGGTAGCAGCCAAATTTGGCCCGATTGCTGGCCGGTAAGTCGACTTGAGAGGCCATGGTTTTTGACAGCCACGGATATTTTAAATAAGCCCCCAATGTGGCATAAGTCAGACGCATACCGCCATCATTGGGATGATAATCGATTTTGGTTAACAGGCGCAGGCCTTGGGCATTGCCTTCAAACTGACGTATATCGGCTTCCTGTTCCGGGCTTAAGTCTTTTAAGAAATCGGTATGCGATACATCATCAAACCATTCCCGAATTGCATATTCACCGGCATGACCAAAAGGCGGATTGCCAATGTCATGAGCAAGGCAAGCAGCCTGAATAATCGCACCCACATCGGCCGGAGAAATCCAGGGTGGGAGCTGATCCTTGATTTTTTCTGCGGCCAGCATGCCGAGTGAACGTCCAATACAGGAGACTTCGAGTGAGTGGGTAAGTCGCGTATGAATGCCATCATGCTGGGTTAAGGGATGCACCTGAGTTTTGCGGTTCAGCTGACGGAAACTTTGCGAAAAAATAATACGGTCATAATCTTTGTGGAACGGGCTACGTGCCAGCTCAGTACTTTGCTTTTTACGACCAATCCGAACTGTCGAAAGCAGCTCTAACCAACGCATTTGAGTCATTTATCATTATTCAATTCTTTACTAAGTGCATCATGCCAAAAAAGTGGCGACAGCACTAGGGCGCTGCGACATGAATTGTCATTTGAAGTGAGCTTGGCTGAAATCTGGTGAAGAATCGTTAAATGGTCTATAGGCTTGTCTCAATAATTTCAGGTAAATAAGAAGCGGAATAAAATCATTTTACAGGTTGAATAGAACTCACAACCAAATCGTTTACTCAGTGTCGTGCAAGAGGGCTTGTCTGACTGAAGTGCTTGATATGAGGGGAAATCAAAGCTTAGGTTGGCATACGATTGCGCTTGATGGATTCAACCTGACTATTTTCCGGTATATGACTACTTTAAACAGCCTTTCTGATTGTCAGGTGCGACCAGACATTCTACCTTTGAAGCAGATCGTCCAGACAATCAAATTCCCGGTTGATTGAAAATCACGAGATGTATGTAGAAGATAAGGACGTGATTAGTATCCCCCCCTGAGGAGCTTTTATAGTTCAGGCTAGCTTATGGGGAGCTTGCTGGCTTATCTGCAATAGCATCACAACCCTAATCGTCTGAACTTTTTATATTAAGCCGGCTATCAGACTTTCGGCTCTGTTCCTTCACTAGCACACGAGCAATAAAAAAACAGGTCAAAAGACCTGTTTTTTGCTGCAATAGTCGCTGTGTACTAAAGCAGATCGTCACCAGTGACTTTGGCTTCTTGGACATCTTTATAGACACCCATACAAATGACGAACAAAATCAGGCTCGCCACCAATGGCCAAAAAAGTACATATAGGGTCATAAATTGACTACTCATCTGAAATCTCCTTATTTACTTTTCTCAGATGCTTGGTGAAATTCAATCACCATTTTATTGATTTGTTTAAAATCAAATCGTTCTTTGCTATTCATTAAGGTCAGTACGGTACAGACAATGGCGCTGCTACCATAAGCGGTCAGAGAGCTTAATAAGGTGCCATAATCACGCAGGAATCCGATGGTCCACGGCAAGAAGCCAATACTGGCTACAATACCTACCACCAGACCAACTTTTTTGCCAAAAAAGCCAAAGCTCATCAGGCCAAGCACCACACCCAGACCGATCGTCGCCATAAATTCAAAGCCATAGGCGGTCAAGCCCTGAATCGGTAGCCATTCAAATCGAACCACCAGGAAGCTGAAAAATGCAATGCCGACAGACCAGTTAAAGGCACGCGCATTGACCTTGTCCCAGTACAGGCTGACAATCACGGGGAATACGATGGCACCCCAAAGTGCTCCCACGAAAATCAGCATCGCCAGAATATCGAATTTAAGCGTGGCAATTAAAATGCCGAGCATGGTGGCGACAATCATGGTCATCCGGCCAATAAACAGCATTTTTTTCGGATCAGGGCGATTTTTGGCAATCTGCTTGCCATAAATATCGGTCATTACAATCGCAGACAGAGCAGATAAATCTGAATCCGCTGTCGAAGAAAGTGCGCCAATGACCATGACAAAGAGCAAGGCCACCATAAATGGAGACAGATAGGTTGCTGCCATTTGTGGAATCAGGTTGTTCAGGTTGCCATCAATCGGCTGAATCCCGGCAAATAGCGCCAATAATCCGAGCATTCCTAAACCGACAACAATTGCGGCATAACCGATAGTTGCAGTGATGAAGCTGGGTTTGATCAGGTCTTTACGGACTGCAAACAGGCGTTGCGCGATGGTCTGGTTACCAATGGCATAGGCCAGTACTGCTACAAAAAACGGCGCACCCTGTTCTAAAAATGCAGTTTTCGAGAAGAAATCCAGTTGTTCTGGTTGCAGATTATGCATGCCGCTCTGAAACAGTGAAGGGCCGCCCAGGGTAAAAAATAGGGTCGGAATAATGATCACGGCCGCGACAATCATGGCCACCAGCTGACCAAAATCGGTAAACACCGAAGAACGGAAACCTGACCATAAGGTATAGGACAGGACGCCAAGCCCGGTGATCAAGACCCCATGGATAAAGCTCAGTGGTGACAGAATCTCGACCAGTGCCCCGGCTGCGGTAAAGTTCACCATCAGGCTGATCACGCTCCCGACAATGTTGGAGCCTGCCAGAATCATCTGGCTCTGGTTGCCATGCCGTGCATGCATGATTTCTGCCAGCGTATGGGCATTTGGTGCCAGTTCGCGGAAGCGTTTGCCGAAGGGATAGATAAATAAAATCATCAATGCCCCCCACAAACCATAGTGTAAGGCACCGGAAACACCGTATTTGTATCCAGACGAAGCTGCTGCATAAAACGAGGCAGCCCAGATCCAGGTGGCGGTCATACTGGCCGCAGACATTCCAAATCCGATAGAGCCATTTGAAACCATGTATCCATCGACATTTTCATTTTTTTGCTTAATGCGTAACGACAATAGAAAGGTGATGCCGTAGAAAAGCACCATCAATAGTACAGTTGCTGTACTAGTGAATTGAAACATACATACTCCTTAAGCGGGTCACCTTTTGTTTTTAAAAAATTAACTCATTGGCAACAGATTAAGGCTCTAGATTAGACAGAGCAGTGAAGCTACAGAAAATAAAAAAATCAGCGTTTGAATATAAATTTTATATTCATGTCTGCAGCAGAAAGAGGGTATTTATAGGTCCTGAATTTGGACACTTCCTCAGCAATTGGCAGAGAGATTAACATAAAATCATCAAATTTACTGATGAAGTGCTGAGGTATGGAGATTTTTTGCTGATATAGGGCGGGTTTGAATTTTGTACACTTGTTGAATGTCGATCCAAAATTTTTATATTTTTATAGGAATTACAGTGGTTTATTTAATAGTATTGAAATTGAATAAAAGTAGGTATGAGCTAGAAAATAAAAAAGTAACAAAATTTTAATTTTAATTGTTTCTTCATTATTTCCAATAAATTTCCTCATAATCACGCAGGTTTTTTTGATTAATGTATGCCCGGTTTTTCTGATATATTCTGGCATTTGGAATAAGAGCAGAAGCTAAGAATGGGCTGAATTTTAAGCTTTGAACTTTCAATTGATTAGCAGGAAATCGGGATTTTTCAGAGCAAGATATTCACTGAAATTTGCATAAATTTTATTAATCATGCTCTGAATAAAAACAGGCTTAATATCCTGGTCAGATATTTAATTAATTTGGCTGGTTGATTTTAACTTTAACCTTGATTAGAAACGCTGTGCAGGTCTTATATGGCAGGATTCAAGCATCTTTAAATCTAGCTGAGATATTAATGTGTATGACCAGAATAATCATGCGTCCTGAATATCGTAAAAGGCGACTTGAAGCTGGCAATATGGTTTGCTCATACAGACAGGCTCGAAAAGGGAGAGCAGTGAGATGGAGTCCTGTTCTGGAGCTAAGGCATGGCATAAATGGATATAAAATTATTTCACTATTACAGGCAGTTTTCACAGCAATCCACTGAACAATAAAAAAAGGCTATCGCAGTTTATTGTGGGAGAATTCATCCGGTTTCCCATCAGGCTTTTAAAAGATATTTAAGATAAATTCTGGACTTATTTTAAGGCGTATTGCTGTTGAAAAATAATACAATTTTCTTCAGTGAAATTATTCTTGGGCGGTTTTGATTTTTAGTTAAAAAAGTGTGTTAATCTACGCGACTACATTCAATTTTCCTGTCTGAAAATAAACACAATATTTTAAAAATACAGAATATTTCAGGCATAGTTTTCGTATTTGCCATCTAGCCGATTTCCTTATTTCACAGTAGAATATGCGCTCTCTCAAGTCACATTGTGGCATGGTCGTTCAGACCATCCCGTGGAGCCAAAATCAGCATGTTTATCGTTGCCGGTGCACCCGCACATTCTTCTTTTAAGAAAACTCAACTATTATCGCGTTTGACGTCAATTAGTTCTGTTCAATCAATTGAAAGTCAATGGGTCTACCTCTTTGACCAAGCGCTCAACGAGCAACAACAGCAATCAGCTTTACAGCTTCTCAACGATGGGCAATCTTTTGAATTGCACCAGGCTGCAAGTGATGAAATCCAAATTTTAGTGACCCCGCGTGTCGGCACCATTTCACCTTGGTCGTCTAAAGCTACGGACATCTTTAAAAACTGTAATACACCGGTGCATCGTCTTGAGCGCGGCGTTTTATTTACTTTAAAGGGTCTAAACGACGTATCAAATGAAGTCAAACAGGTTTTGCATGACCGTATGACTGAAAGCGTCTTCAATGCGATTGAAGAAGCTGCGGTGCTGTTTGTTGAAACGGCGCCAAAACCACTGAACTCAATTGATATTCTGGGTGAAGGTAAAGACGCACTGGTTAAAGCCAACAATGAGTTTGGTTTTGCATTGTCGATGGAAGAAATTGATTACCTGACTGACGCATTTATCAAGCTGGGTCGTAATCCGAATGACATCGAACTGATGATGTTTGCGCAGGCGAACTCTGAGCATTGCCGTCATAAAATCTTCGGTTCTGAATGGACAGTTGATGGTGAAGTTCAACCATTGTCATTGTTCCAGATGATCAAGAACACGTATAAAGAATCACCTACAGATGTATTGTCGGCTTATAAAGACAACGCTTCGGTGATTGTTGGTTCGGATACCCAGCGTTTTTATCCAACCAAAGAAGACAATGGCCAGCAGGTTTATAAATACAAGAACCAAGCTGCGCATATCCTGATGAAAGTGGAAACCCACAACCATCCTACAGCAATTGCGCCATTTGCCGGCGCTGCCACGGGTTCTGGCGGTGAAATCCGTGATGAAGGTGCGACCGGTCGTGGCGGTAAACCTAAAGCAGGTTTAACTGGCTTCACTGTCTCTAACCTGAACATTCCGGGTTTTGAACAGCCTTGGGAAGAAAATTACGGCAAGCCATCACGTATGGCATCGCCGCTACAAATCATGATCGAAGGCCCGCTTGGTGGTGCTGCGTTTAACAACGAGTTTGGTCGTCCAGCCTTAAATGGTTACTTCCGTACTTTCGAACAAAACATCAATGGCGATGTTAAAGGTTTCCACAAGCCAATCATGATCGCTGGTGGTTACGGGAATATCCGTCCAGATCACGTTGAAAAAGATCCGATTTTGCCGGGCGATTTATTGATCGTGCTTGGTGGCCCTGCAATGCTGATCGGTCTTGGCGGTGGTGCAGCTTCTTCTGTAGACAGCGGTAAACTCGGTGAAAACCTGGATTTCGCTTCAGTACAACGTGAGAATCCGGAAATGGAACGCCGTTGTCAGGAAGTGATTGATACTTGCTGGCGTATGGAAGACCAGAACCCGATCGTGTCTGTACATGATGTCGGTGCAGGTGGTGTATCAAATGCGATGCCTGAACTGGTGAATGACCATGAACTTGGTGCGGTGCTGGATCTGCGTAAGATTCCATCGCTTGAGCCAGGCATGTCGCCAATGGAAATCTGGTCAAACGAAGCGCAAGAGCGTTATGTACTGGCGATTCGTCCATCTTCTTTAGAATTGTTTGAATCAATCTGTGCACGTGAACGTTGTCCGTTTGCGGTACTGGGTGAAGCGACTGAAGCACGTCACTTAACGGTTGAAGATCCATTGTTTGGCAACAAGCCAGTGGATATGCCAATGCAGGTCATGCTTGGCGGTACACCGCGTATGAGCCGTTCATATGAAACCATTGAACGTAAAGGCGATGATTTTGATGCATCGAAAGTGACTGATTTAAAAGATGCGATTTATCGCGTTCTGAAAAATCCAACGGTTGCTTCTAAATCGTTCCTGATCAGTATTGGTGACCGTTCGATTACCGGTATGGTGGCACGTGACCAGTTTGTAGGTCGTTGGCAGGTTCCTGTGGCAGATGCTGCAGTTACCACAACCAGCCTGGTCGGTTACACCGGTGAAGCGATGGCAATGGGTGAACGTCCACCTGTAGCATTGCTGAATCCTGCTGCATCGGCACGTTTATCGGTGGCTGAATCAATCTCGAACATCATGTCTGCGAAGATTGAAAAAATCAGCAATATTAAATTGTCTGCAAACTGGATGGCCGCTGCCGGTCAACCGGGCGAAGATCAAGCGCTATTCGAAGGTGTAAAAGCCATCGGTATGGAAATGTGTCCAGCACTGGGTATTGCAATTCCAGTCGGTAAAGACTCGCTTTCAATGCGTACGACCTGGAATGACGAGGGCGAAGACAAATCAGTGACCTCTCCAATGTCAGGCGTAATCACTGCATTTGCACCAGTGACCGATGTTCGTAAAACCTTGACACCTGAATTGAAAGATCTTGAATCTGTACTGGTACGTATTGACTTGTCTAAAGGTCAGTTCCGTCTTGGCGGTTCGATCCTGGCACAGGTGTACAAAGCCATTGGTTCAGTCACTCCGGATGTAGATAGCTTCGATGACTTCAAAGCATTCTTTGCTTTAGTTCAAGACTGGAACAATCGCGGTCTGATCAAGGCATATCATGACATCGGCGATGGTGGCTTATTGGCAACTGTTGCAGAAATGATGTTTGCATCACGTCTGGGTGTGGCTTTAGAAGATCAGTCTACTGCAAGCCTGTTTGCAGAAGAAATCGGTGCAGTTCTGCAAATCGCGAAAGCAGATTGGGCAGCATTAGAAGCTGAAGTTGCAGCATCTACCCTGAAAGATGCCATTCAGGTTGTAGGTACAGTCAACAATACGGATCAGTTATCTGTAAATGGTTTAGTACTTGAACGTGCTGATCTGCAAGTGGCTTGGACGGAAGTGTCGCATCAAATCCAGCGTCTGCGTGACAACGTAGAAACTGCGGATCAGGAATTTGCGCTTATCACTGACAAATCTCATGCAGGAATCATTGCGAAACCGACATTTGACCTGAATGAAGCGATTGAAGCACCTTATATCAACTCGCGTCGTCCAAACATGGCGATTCTGCGTGAGCAAGGTGTCAATGGTCATATTGAGATGGCAGCAGCATTTGATAAAGTAGGCTTCAATACTGTTGACGTACATATGAGCGACTTGCTGGCAGGTCGTATCAGCCTGGATGACTTTGAAGGTCTGGTGACGTGTGGTGGCTTCTCGTACGGTGACGTAATGGGCGCTGGTGGCGGCTGGGCGAAATCAGTATTGTTCAATACGAAACTGCGTGATCAGTTTGAAAAATTCTTTAACCGTCAAGAAACCTTCTCACTAGGTATCTGTAATGGCTGTCAAATGTTGTCTCAATTGGCTCCACTGATTCCGGGTGCGGAGGCTTGGCCACGTTTCCACCGCAATACTTCTGAAGTGTTTGAAGCACGTAGCGTGAATGTTCGTGTAGAACAATCAAACTCTGTATTGCTTCAGGGCATGGAAGGTTCAATTCTACCGATCGCTGTAGCACATGGCGAAGGTCGTGCAGTTGCAACTGCGGAAAACTTTGCTGCGCTAAACGCATCAAATCAGGTGGTTCTGCGTTATGTAGATAGCCATGGTAATGCAACACAGCACTATCCATTGAACCCGAACGGTTCGCCAGAAGGGATTACCGGTGTAACGTCGCAAGACGGTCGTGCAACGATTATGATGCCGCACCCTGAGCGTAACTTCCGTGCAATTCAGCACTCTTGGAAACCAGAAGATTGGGATCAAGATGGTGCCTGGTTACGTATGTTCCGTAATGCACGTAAGTTTATTGGTTAATCGGTTATAGATTCAAAAAAGGGTTGCGTCAGCAGCCCTTTTTTAATGCTGTCATTATAGTAATAATTACAAGACTGGAAAATTTTTCAGCTTTTGTTTAGACTAGCTTCATCAATTGCCACCTTTAGGTGGCTTTTTGTTTTTAAGTATTTTGATTTTTTAATTTAACTTCTCCTGCTGAGTTGGTTTAGATTTTGCTTTCATATTGTATATAAAGTGCTATGGTATGTTTTATGCACAACTTTATTGCACTATAAAAGAAAGATGGAATAGATCAGTTCAGTATCAATTCTCAAGTATGAGGTGATGACATGGCTAAAACACTTAGAATAATGGATAAGGCGGCAATGCGTCAGAAAGGCTGGATGTTGTTTGGTATTGTCGTAGGACTACAAGTATTGTTTGTTGCGGGCAGTTACTTGTTGCAGGGTTCTTGATCATCAGCTTTAATAAAGCCACCATTAAGGTGGCTTTTATAATTTAAACAACCAATTGAACCTGCTTCAATACCGCCTTTAACGTATTTTCATAATCAAAAGCATCACTGGTCTGATCCTGATAACGCCAAGCCACATAACCATCTGGACGAACCAACACAGCACCAGATTCATGAATTTCAGATTTGCTGTTCCATGTACCATAGACATCACGATAATCACGTGAACCAATCTGAATTACGTCCAGATAAGGTAAATCTAGAGCCTCGGCAGCCAATCTCCAGCCTTTGCCTGATAAACCTGTCAGCAGCGTAAAACGGCCTTTACCGCTAATGTCCAAAGTGGATTGCTTTTGGCCTTTGCTATTGATCAGCCAGGTATGTGGAACTTTGGCACCGGGACGAGTGCTGGCTTGCAGATAAAGCTGTTCATCTTTCTCGAAAATTTCAGGCTCAGTTTCACTAATCACTGCATTTGAGCTATAGCGTTGATTTAGCTCCACACCTTGGGCATTAAATTCAAAATGCTTGATTTCAAGAGCTTCAAATAGTTTTTGACGAATCTTTGCCCCTTGTTCATCTTCAGAGAAAATACGTTCCAGCATTTGTTTTTGCGTCGTGATGCCTTGGTCAAACCCAAAGACTTCTTTTAAATGTTTATAATCGAAACGGGACTGGTTGGCGCGCGCGACAATCTGTTTGCCCACAGGTACACGTTCAGCTGTATACGAATCGAGGAGGGACGGTGCTGCCCAACCTTTAATTGCATAGGCCAGTTTCCAGCCGAGGTTAAACGCATCCTGCATACAGGTATTGGAACCTAGGCCGCTTGAAGGTGGATGACGATGTACCGCATCACCGCCGCAGAACACGCGGCCTTTGGAATATTCGGTTGCCCAAGTCTGATTTACATACCAGTAAGACAGTTTCTGGATTTCAACATCTTCTACTTCGGCGCCAACAAAGGTATTTAGGCGTGCCCGAACTTGTTCTTCGCTGACTTGTGGTTCGCCTTTGGAAATGTCAAAGCCCCAGCCCATAATCCATTCATTCCATGGCGTAATGGCACGTAACAAGCCCATACCGAGATCACCAAAGCTGGCTTCAGGATTGACAATCCATTGCAAAATCGCAGGACGATGTTGAACGTATTTAGACAGATCTGCTTTAAAGGTCACATAGACTGTACCAGCACGCGCCATCACACCTTCGAGTGGCAGTTCGAGTTGCTCTACCACTTTGGAGCGGGCGCCATCCATACCAACCAGATATTTGGCTCTTAAGCTAAATTCTGTATTGGTAATCCGGTTCAGGAGCGTAGCAGTGACACCATTTTCATCCTGAACATGTGATAAATATTCAGTATTGAAGTTATAGATTGCACCGCGCTCACCGGCATTCTTGACCAGTAAGGCTTCCATTTTCGGCTGAATCAGATCGACCAATGGACATGGACTACCCTTGATGTAGTCACCATGGCGTTCATCCCCTGTACCCCAGGCACTTAAGCGGGCAATTTCTTCACCGACCAGACTGGTGGTAATCAGGCTTTCACCCATGTGCTCCCACGGTGTCGCAATTTCCTTGACTTGTTCTTCAATGCCTAAATCACGTAATACTTCCATGGCACGTTGATTGGTAATGTGCGCACGTGGACTATTGGCCAGCCAGTTAAACTGGGTGAAAAGCTGAACTTTGATTCCGTAGTTTGCCAGCGCCAAACCTAAGGTAGATCCTGCAGGTCCTGTGCCAATCACCAATACGTCAGTATCGTAATGCTGTGTCATACATGACTCCATGTCTGTGTCTAAAGAACAAGATTTGAATATATCTATAATCCAGTGTAGTGAAATTCAGGCAATGCAGGAGGAGTATTCATATAAACTATGGGTCTATTGGTATTTTTACTACTTTCTCGCTGGGCAGCTTAAAATGCCTGGGAATATGTGGCTTAGTTTATGGAACTTCGACATTTACGTTCTTTTTTAACGGTAGCTCAGGAACAGAGTTTTACCAAAGCAGCAGACAGGCTGTTCACGGCACAGCCTTCTTTAAGTCAGCAGATTAAGGATCTGGAGCAGGAAGTCGGTGTGATGCTGTTTGACCGCTCATCCCGGCAAATTAAACTGACGGATGAAGGGCAGGCTTTTCTGATTCATGCTGAACAGGCGCTTGAAAGTGCCAAACTGGCAGTTGCTGCGGCGCGTCAAGTGGCGCAGCAGAAAAATAACCAGATCCATATTGGTTTTTTAAATGTCGCAGAACTGAAAGTGATGCCAAATATTCTGGCCAAACTGAAGCAGAATATTCCCGATTTAAAAATTCATCTGCATAGTCTGACCTGTATGGAGCAGATTCAACGCCTGAAAAATGCCGAACTGGATTTGAGTTTTACCCGTTATTGTCTGCAGCATCCCGATTTTGACAATATTCATTTAATGAATGAACAGATTTATCTGGTGGCCGCCGGGCATTTACATCCCACCGATCGGCTACTTAAATTACAGGAACTGAAAAATCATCAGTTGATTATGTGTGAGCAAAATGCCTCGCCGGTCTTTTATGAGCAGCTGAATCGGCTGATGTCTTTTGAGCAATTGCAGCATGATCAAATACTGTGGGTTACCAATGTATTGCAACATATTAACCTGATCAATATGGGCATGGGTTTTAGCTTTGTTCCGGAATATCTGCTGCGCTTTTTGAATGAGCATGTGAAAATCGTGCAGACTGATCAAGCTCTGCCGCAATTGGGACTCTATGCAACATTTAACAAGAATTCTCATAATCCTGCATTGAATATCATTACCCAGGCACTGAACAATAGACCTTAACTAAGCCACTGAAAAGGTTGCAGGAAAATATGCTAAAACTTATTTATTATGTGCCGGATGAACATCTTGAACTAACCAAAGCGGCCTTATTTAAGGCGGGTGCAGGCGGTATCGGGGATTATACCCATTGTGCCTGGCAAGTACTCGGAACAGGACAGTTTAAGCCGCAGCAAGGGGCAGATCCTTATATAGGTAAGGTCGGGGAATTAGAGCAGGTCGAAGAGTGGCGGGTGGAAATGCTTGTTCCTGATGAAAAGGTGGTCGAGGCCGCCAAAGCTCTGAAAGCAAGTCATCCTTATGAAGAGCCAGCTTTTGAGTTTATACAAATTTTAGAGATTGATTTTTGACACAAGCACGGTGACAGGGATGTCATCCGTTAGACAGAGATTCAGGGCTGAATCTTCTGTCTAACAAAGGATTTTGGTTAGCTTAGGAAATATCTTCCTTATCTTTCAAAGTAACAAGTAATACCTACGCCATAAAATTTAAAACATAAGCTGATAATTGGGATAGTGACTAGCTGGATGATTGAGTAATTCAAACCTTTTGAATGAATAAATCATGATCAAAACGATACTGCGGGAAGAACACCCCATCTTCTGCACGCTCACCGGCACCAATCACCATGACTGGATATTGCTGATCATTTAAACCTAAGATATCGCGTACCATCGGTTCATCAAAACCTTCCATCATGCAGCTGTCAAAGCCATACGCTCGCAAGGCCAGAACCAGATTTTCGCAAGCCAGCGCCGTTGTTTTGGTCGCCCAGAGTTTGGCATCGGCCGGACTGAAAGCAGATACCGGCATCTGTTTGTCTAAAGTGCGGGCAACTTTAAACGCCACTTTTTTAAAGTTGCCAAAGACATTTAAATAGCCGGTTTTATAGTTATACGGAATGTATTTGTAGTATTTTTTGATCGCAGCTGGCGCTTCCGGATATGGAAATTCATTGACATTGCGTTTGGCCATTTCATCAATACGGTCGGTACGTGCCACACAGATAATCAGTTCAGAAGCCGTTTTTGCTGCCAGCTGACTCATGCAGGCCTTGACCAGACGCTTTTTCTTGCCCGGATTTTGTACCACATAAAATGTCCAGGGCTGCAAGTTTGATGAATTGGGAGCCAGCAAAGCCAGATCCAGACATGCATCCATTACATCTTCTGGAATTGGTTTTTTGGTAAATTTACGTACTGAGCGACGACTTTCGATCACTTTACGGAAATTGTCGACATCAATATCCTGCGGCGCAGGTTCGTAATAGCGTTTTTTATCTGGATTGGCGCTATCCACGGTTTCATGAGATTTATCAATAGGGGAGGAATTTTCAGTAGACATATTCTTTATTCTGGCAGCTAAAGGAATCAATGAGGCAGTCTAAACCACCTCATTCACATTATAAGTTTGAAAATTAGTTGAATTGTGTGAAATCAGATTTACGTTTTTGCATGAATGCCTGGACCGCTTCCAGCATTTCCGGTGAGCCGACACGCTGCATGAAAATTTCTGCTTCATGGTCAATCCATGCCACGATTTCATCCAGATTATGTTTCATCAACGCTTTGGTCTGCTTTAAAGAGGCCAAAGGTAAAGCCGCTAAAGTCTGTGCCTGTTTTTGTGCAGCGGCATAGGCATCATCTTCAATGCTATTAACCAGACCGGCATCGAGTGCTTTGTCACTATTGAATTTTTGTGCAGTCAGCAATAATTCGGCGGCTTTATGGTAGCCTGCCTGCTGAATCAGTAATTTGCTGGATGCACCTTCAGGCGATAGGCCCAGACTGACAAATGGAATCTGGAACAGGGCAGTGTTGTCACTATAGACCAGATCACAATGCAACAGGATCGTCACCCCAATCCCGATCGCAACGCCACGTACCGCTGCAATTAAAGGCTTGGAAAACTTGGCAGCCGCTTTGAGTAAAATAAATGGCGGGCCTTCAGCAGCAGGTGCCTGACCTTTCCTGGCAACAGATTTCATGAAATCCTGCATATCGTTACCAGCGCTAAAATCCGCATCCTGACCGCGTAAGACTACGACACGCACCTGATTATCCTGATCTGCCTCATCGAGTGCTTGAGCAATCCATAAATACAGTTCGCTGTATAAGGCATTTTTCGCTTCCGGGCGATTGATGGCTAAAGTAAGTACACCATGTTCTAAATTCGCATTCAAATGCTCATGAGGTTGTTGAATACAGCTCAGTGTCATCGTACTATCCTTGCTTTAAAACTTAATTTGATTTTATGAGATTGATTATGTCGCATATTTATTGGGGCGGCACAACTCATGAGTCATAAAAATGATCTGTTATGAACTATACATTTGATTATCTGGTTTTCATTGGCCGTTTTCAGCCTTTTCATCTGGCGCATATGCAAACCATTCAGATTGCCTTGCAACACAGTCAGAATGTGATTTTGGCTCTGGGTTCTGCGCAAAATGAACGCAATATCAAAAATCCCTTTCTGGCCTCGGAACGTGAAGCCATGATCCTTGCAAACTTTAATCCAGAAGATCAGGCGCGGCTTAAATTTGTAGAAGTGGTTGATGTTTATAATGATGAAAAATGGCAGAAACTGGTGAAATCACTGGTAAATCAGGTTGTTGAACCGAATGCCAACGTTGGGTTGATTGGGCATTTTAAAGATGATTCTTCCTATTATTTGAAGTTTTTTCCGGAATGGGAAATGGTTGAACTGGAAAGTCTTGAAGGCGCTTTATCCGCTACACCAATGCGTGAAGCTTATTATCGTGGTGAAATTCAACGGGATAAATTTCCACAAGGCACGATTGATTTTCTGGAGCAATTCCAAGCAACTGAAACCTATCAGCAGCTTAGTGAAAAATTTGCCCAGAACGATAAGACCAATCTGGTTTAAAACAATCTTTAAAGTGATACAGTCGTCGGCTGGTTCATGGCAGTTTGGGCATGCAGTTTTAAACACTCACCCAGAAGCGCCAGAGCAGGAGACTGTTGTTTCCAGTGATGCCAATACAACGGTACTTCAATCCGCATTTCATTCGAAAGTTCAAGCAATTGACCTGATTGCAGTAAGTGCCGGGTTTGATAATCCGGTAGCCAGCCATAACCTAGGCCCATGACTATCGCATCAAAAAATGCATGCGTCGATGGAATAAAAAAATGAGGATATTGGGCCGGATTCAGGCCAAATCCCTGCTGGATATACTGGGTATGCAGCTGATCTTTTTCATTAAACAGAATTGCCGGTGCGTGACCTAAGGCTTCGCGATGCACACCCTGATGAAACCAGTTTTGGGCAAATTCAGGCGTGGCAACCAGACGGTACTGCATTTCACCAATCAGCTCGGCCAGACAACCTTTCATGGCTTTGGCCTCGGTACTCAAACAGGCATTGACCAGTCCGGCTTCCAGTAAATGGTAGGTTTGTGATTGGTCATCGACCTGGAAATGCAACACAATTTTATGCTGGATCAGTTGGGTTTGTAAGGTTGGCAATAACCAGGTCGCGAGTGAATCGGCATTGGTGGCAATATTCAGACGGTAAAAACCTTCCTGTTGCAGTTCTCCGCCCAGATCCTGCATCAGATTCTGTTCCAATAAACGCTGATGCTGTAAATAATGCAATAAAGTCTGTCCGGATTGAGTCACCCGACATGGCCGGTCTCTGACCAGCAGCAAGTGTCCCAATTGTTTTTCCAGACTCTGGACGCGCAGCGTAACAGCAGAGGCGGTAATATTTAGCTGTTCTGCAGCCAGGTCAAAACTTCCTGTTTTTGCAACTGCATAAAAAGCATCACATTGTTTCGCATTCAGCATGGTTTTTATCTGAGAAATTTTTAGTTAGATTGATATTAACTTAGTTTTAATTAATCAACTCATTTTTGTTGAATAATGCATGTATTCAAAAGAGGGGAATATCATGTTGAGTTATGTGGCCAGCGGCTTTGCTGTGGGAATGAGCCTGATTGTCAGTATCGGGGCACAAAATGCCTTTGTATTAAAACAAGGTTTGAAACAGCAGCATGTCTTCTGGATCTGTGTGACATGTGCACTGTCTGATACTATTCTGATTCTGTTGGGTATTTTTGGTTTTGCTCGAGTGATTGAACATTATCCGAACGCGCTTATGTTTTCTAAATATCTCGGTGCCGGATTCCTGTTTTATTATGGTCTACAGCATGCAATCAGTGCATTTAAATCAACAGCGGTCTTAGCCCCAAGCGAGCAGTTTACAGAGCATTTTCTGCGTGTGCTGATGATCTGTCTGGCATTTACCTGGCTGAACCCGCATGTTTATTTGGACACCGTGATATTGATGGGTTCAATCTCAACTCAATATAGTCTGGGAAAATGGTGGTTTGCTTTAGGCGCAGTCTGCGCATCCTGGTTGTTCTTCTTCAGTTTAGGCTATGGTGCAAAGCTATTGACTCCCTGGTTTCAACATCCCCGTGCCTGGAAAGTTCTGGATGCCCTGATTGCTTGTACGATGTGGATCATCGCAGGGTCATTAATTCTAAGTGTCTAATTCAACTGGTATTATGAAATTTATTAATTGAGGTTTTTATATATTGCAAAGGGAAGACGATGAAAGATTGTGATGAATAGCAGTCTCGGTATTCTATTCTAAACAGTTTCCATCGCACGTCAGAAAATAGAGTTTACAGTGCTACCTGTATAGGCGTACTTCAGTTCAAAGATTATTAAACATCTATGCTCATATTTATAAGATAATTTTTTTAATTCAAGCTACTAACCGCGCTCATTTGATTAGAATGCTTCTTTTGGAGCATCTCTTAAAAATAAATACTGACCATTATTCTTTCCATTAGTCATTAAGCATTTTACAAAAACTTCAGTTAACTGGTATAAAAATAACCAAAACAAAAACTCTAAAACTGAAAGAAAATTTAATTTCAGAGTGAACGGTCTGGCTAAATCCGGTTAATCAGAAATTAAACAAGGTGGATGTTAAATTGAAAACAACAATAAAAACCGGACTAATTAGTCTGGCAATCTGTTTATTTTTGAGTGGGCAGGCTTTTGCAAAATCATGGACCTTAACTCCCCAAAGTGATGTCGGTTTTGAGATCAAGTCGATGGGACTGACTGTGGTCAAAGCCAAGTTCAACCAGGTGCAATCCAGTATGCAGTTTGATGCTAAAGCACCGCAACATGCTTCAACGCATCTGGTTATGGATGTGCAAAGTCTGACTTTTAATAAACCGTTATTGAAACATATGATGCTGGGAGAAGACCTGTTTTATGTGGAAAAGTACAAAACGGTAAGTTTTAAAAGCATCCAGTTTAAAGACTTGGGCAATGGTAAGTACAATGTTTTAGGCAATTTGACCTTGCGTGGCGTGACCAGGCCAGTGGTTTTTGAAACCACTTTCAAGCCCAATCTGTCCAATGAAAATTTACTCGAAGTCCAGGCCTTTGCAGTGATTAACCGCAGCGATTTTGGCATGAGAAAGGGGATTGCAGGCGTAGGAGAGAAAGTGAATCTGCATCTCTCAGGCTATTGTGAGGTGAATTAAGGGTGTTTGATACAGTCTTTTTTCAGATAGAGAGACTGCTGCACACTTGTCCTTGCCCAAGTTTAAAAATTAAAGAATAGAAGACATATCAAATGCCTGATTGCGTAAAAACGATCATAAAAAAAGCCCGATTTTTTTTCGGGCTTCTATCTTTATAGCAAATATGCCATCAAGCACTCTGCAAGGCTTTTAAATCTTCCAGGACTTGTTCTGCATGACCTGCTGCTTTAACTTTGCGGTACTCTTTAACCAGTTCACCGTTATGGAAAATAAAAGTCGAACGTTCGATTCCCATGACTTGTTTGCCATACATATTCTTTTCTTTAATCACATCAAAATGATTGCACAGCACTTCTTCTTTGTCACTGATCAGGTTGATACTCAAATTCTGCTTTTCAGTAAAGTTTTGATGTGCTTTCACCGAATCACGAGAAACGCCAATAATTGTGGTATTTAAGGCATCAAACTGGTCTTTTAAACATGAAAATCCAATGGCCTGCGTAGTACAGCCTGGAGTTGAGTCTTTAGGGTAAAAATAAATCACCAGCCATTCTGTATCAAGCTGGGTTAAATTGATTTCACCTGTGGTTGCAGGGAAGTTCTGATTCAATAAACTTATTCCAGACATAAAAACTCCTGTTTTCTTTAAAATTTTCAAAAAAATAAGCCACATTATAGTGGCTTATTTTATCAAAGAATAATCAGATATTATTTCTTCGGTGCAGCTTGAGCTGATTTCATGGCTTCTTCAGTCAAAGTTTTCAGTTTGCCTGTCAACTGTGGACCAAAACAGGCTTGCAGGTCTTTATTTTGCTTTTGGACAAAAGCTAAAGTGCCTGGGCTTTTCTTCTGGTTAATGGTGCTTTGAATTTCCCATTTTTGCGCATTGGTTAATTTACCATCTGCTTCAACAGCACAAGTACAATACTTACTGACTTCAGCAGCTGTCAGTTTTTTACCTTTGCCAGTTTCATCTTTACAAACATTGATCAATGCAGATTTCACATTGGTGCTTTTATAAGCTTGTTGTAATTTGTCATCAGCTGCCTGAGCTGTTGTTGCGAACATAGCAGCAGCTGAAACAATTGCTGAAAGCACGATGCTTGATTTTAAATTCTTCATAAACTCTACCTTGTTATTACGGTATATAACGTGTCGGGTCTTCAACACCTGCGTCCGCAAAACCCTGTTTACGTAAACGGCAACTGTCGCATTTGCCACAGGCACGTCCTTGGTCATCTGCTTGATAGCATGACACCGTTTGACTGTAGTCTACGCCATGTTCAATACCTAAGCGAATAATATTTGCTTTGGATAAATGTAACAAAGGGGTTTCAAATTTGAGCGCCTGACCCTCTACGCCAACCTTGGTAGCAAGGCGTGCCATATTGGCAAATGCGTCAATAAATTCCGGTCGGCAATCCGGATAGCCCGAGTAATCAACCGCATTAATTCCGATCACAATTGCTTCGGCTTTAAACACTTCTGCTGCTGCCAGGGCATAAGACAGGAAGATGGTATTACGTGCAGGAACATAGGTAATCGGGATACCTGACTGTTCATGATCCGGCACGTCAATGCTATGATCGGTAAGGGCTGAGCCACCCAGATTGCCCAAGTCGATATTGATGACACGATGTTCCACACCGGCACGTTGAGTCAGGGCTTTGGCAGCATCGAGCTCTGTGGTCGAACGCTGACCATACATAAAACTGATTGCGATACATTCGTAGCGAGCCTGTGCCCAAGCCAGACATGTAGTTGAGTCTAATCCACCAGATAACAGAACAATGGCACGAGGGCGCATAAGCTGATTCTCCAAAAAATAACTTTACAAAAAATTAACGACCAGTTTCATCATTCCATAACAACTTGTGCAGCTGTAACTGGAAACGAACAGGGAGATGGTCTTCTAAAATCCATTGAGCCAAATCACGCGCCAGTTGCGGTAAGCGAACTGCACCTTTTTCAACTGCAAATGCAGGCGAAAACCAGACTGTACTTACTTTTTCTTGAAGTTGGTACTGTTCAAGCTGCTGCTTGGACCATTCATAGTCTTCGCGGTTGCAAATGACAAACTTGATTTGATCATGTGGCGTTAAATGATCCAGATTGGATAGCAAATTTCGTGCAACTTCACCTGACGTTGGAGTTTTTAAATCTAAAACTTTGGAAACGCGCGGGTCTACTTTAGCCACGTCTAAAGCACCGCTGGTTTCAAGTGAGACTTCACAGCCTAAATCGGCAAGGCGCTGCATGAGAGGCAGGGCATTGGGTTGCGCCAGCGGTTCACCACCGGTCACACAGACATAGGGCGTTTTAAAATCGAGCGTGGTCTGGATAATATCTTCCAGCGATTGACGCTCGCCACCTTCAAATGAATAGGTGGTATCGCAGTAGCTACAACGTAACGGGCAACCGGTTAAACGGATAAAAACCGTTGGCAAGCCCGCAGCATTGGCTTCACCTTGCAATGAATAGAAGATCTCCGTAATGCGTAAACCCGCAGACGGATCAGAAACTGGAATTGCGGAAGATCGAAGCGTATTCATAACAAAATTAACCAATGAAAAATAAATAACCGGGTATAAAAATAAAAATCCCTACGATCATTGCTAATCGTAGAGACGAGGAGCGGTTGAGGCTCCGAGGAACACCAGTGTGCCCTCTAACTTAAGACATCTTAGTCTTCGCGCAATAGATCGTTCAGGCTTGTTTTAGAACGAGTTTGAGCATCTACTTTTTTCACGATAATCGCAGCATACAAGCTATAAGTACCGCATTTAGAAGGCAGGCTGCCGGCAACCACGACTGAACCTGCAGGAACGCGACCATAGTGAACTTCGCCAGTGGCACGGTCATAAATCTTGGTCGATTGACCAATAAATACGCCCATTGAAATTACAGAACCTTCTTCAACAATCACGCCTTCCACGATTTCAGAACGTGCACCGATGAAGCAGTTGTCTTCAATAATAGTCGGGTTGGCTTGAAGTGGCTCAAGTACACCACCAATACCGACACCGCCAGACAGGTGTACATTTTTACCAATTTGTGCACATGAACCAACAGTTGCCCATGTATCAACCATGGTGCCTTCATCTACATAAGCACCAATATTGACATAAGAAGGCATCAAGATCACGCCTTTAGCCTGGAATGAACCTTTACGTGCCACAGCAGGAGGCACTACACGTACACCAGCCGCCTTGAACTGTTCTTCAGTCCAGCCTGAGAATTTAGTATCTACTTTGTCATAGAAACGAAGATCACAAGCTTCCATTGGTTTGTTGTCGTTTAATTTAAATGATAACAATACCGCCTTTTTAATCCATTGGTGAACAACCCATTCACCCTCAATTTTCTCGGCAACACGTAAAGTACCATTGTCTAGGCCAGCAATTACTTCCTCAACTGCTTGACGGATTTCAGCAGAGCAATCTGCAGCTGTGAAATTCGCACGGTCTTCAAACGCTTGTTCAATGATTGTTGAAAGCTGCGACATGATCTTCCTTCCAGAAAAAAATTTTCTAGATTTTACACTATATTGCATTAAAAATAGTTGAGCAGAGCTAAAATAGATGAAAAATCGCCAAAAGCGTGGCATGTCTGAAATAATGAACGTGATAAGTGTTATTTTTCATTATTTTAAAATGTAGGAGAAGTGTTAGAAAAAACCAGCTTATCAACAAGAAAAATTAATTTGTATCAAAAAATAACAAAAGATCAGCAAAACGTGAATAAAAAATATTTTTTAAGTCCTTTATATTGAACCCATCACGAATAACTAATGATCAAAATAAGTTCTTTTGAGGAGAGAAATAATGAAATCTTTACATAAAATTTTAGCAGTTTCCATTTTGGCTGCAGCAGCTGGTTCTGCTATGGCTGCTGATGAAACGATCGTAACAGATGAAGGTGTAGCATCTTTCTCTTTCTTTAAACCCGCAGCTGTTCGTGCTGAAGTCGGTACTACCGGTTATGGTGGTGCACTTTCATGGAATGTGAATCCATATGTTGGTGTGACTTTAGGTTATAACGGTGGTGACATCTCTTGGTCTGATGACTTGTCAATCAATGGTTCTAAATATGACCTAGATATGGATAATAACCTGACCTATTTAAATGCTGAGATTCGTCCTTGGGCGAACTGGTTCTATATGGCTGCCGGTGTAGGTTATGTTGATAACGACTATGAAATTGAACGTCGTGTCGGCGCTGGTGAAGGTTTTAGTGTAAATGGTACAGATTTTGTTGCTGGACCTAGCGGTGTTCGTATCAATGGCGATCTATCTTACAAAAACAATATCGCTCCTTACGTAGGTATTGGTTTCTCGCCAGCAATTACTAACCGTTGGGGCGTATTTGGTGAGGTTGGTGCCTATTATAATGGTAATCCTAGAGCTAATTTGACAGCAACTGGTACAACAGAAAA
This sequence comes from Acinetobacter sp. KH_038, assembly GCF_057839405.1. Classification (NCBI taxonomy): domain Bacteria; kingdom Pseudomonadati; phylum Pseudomonadota; class Gammaproteobacteria; order Moraxellales; family Moraxellaceae; genus Acinetobacter; species Acinetobacter sp. KH_038. The sequence continues at coordinate 964,299 of NZ_CM174489.1, forward strand.
TCTTAATGCAAATTTACAAGATGAAGTAAACCAAGAAGCTGATGATATTCGTAACGACAATAAATACGAATGGCTACCAGTAGCAAAACTGGGTGTCAGCTTCCGCTTCTAAGGTTGAGCTGCATAAAAAAACGAGCTTCGGCTCGTTTTTTTATGCTTTGTAATAAGTAATTTAAAAGTGATAACCCAGTTTTAAACCTGCGATCCAGGCACTATTGTCAGAAACAGCGGATAAACCCGCTATCTGGGGAGTAAGCGAATCAGATGTTGCCACCTCAGGTTTCTGAAATTTTAAATAATAGAGTCCTGTAGCAATATCCCAGGTCTCTTGAATCTTATAAAGATGGCCTAGTCCGATGCCCCAATATCCATCACTCGGATTTAATGTTGAAGCCGGATTTCCTGTACCGGAATCCCATAAAAGCTCGATAGAATTTATGCCAAAAGAGGGCCATTGATGGGCAAGCCCAATTTTTGCCGACCATTGATCCTCACGATAATCAATCATCCTGAATGTTTGTACTTCTGGAAACTCTAAAGCAGCATAGTCAATCACTGCAGCGAATTTAGGAGGTTGAATGACAAAATTTTGCCAGTTTAACCAGCGTAAGGTGGCATAAAATGCATTCTGATAAGGCAAACCGGTTTGAAAATCCAGATTGACAGATTGAGGGGTTTGAATCTTGGTATAGGGAGATGGATGGGTACCCACTGCAATAGATTCGGTCGTTTTATTCTGGTGAGTAATGCCTGAACGGTATGTCAGTGCAGTTCTGAAAAAATATTCTGGAATTTGATAACTGAACCCTGCAAGCCAGCCCCAGGCAGAATCTTGTTCAAATGTAGCCTGATAACCATTAAATACATAAAAGGTTTGCCCAGATAAATACAAGCTTCCTTCCAGGCTTTGGTAACTTAAACCTGTATAAAAATTCCAGGCATCATCCGGTTGAAAACCGATTAAAGAAGTGAGATTGTGGCTATTAAACTGAATGGTAGCCGCTTCAACAGGCAGCGTCTCACCTGCAAAAACCGGATTATAAGCATAGGCAACATCTACATAATAGGGCTGATCATAAATCAGTCCCCATGATAACTGAGGGTGCAATTGCAGTTTGAGTGCAAGATTGGTGATCAATTGTGTACTCGCGAGTTGACCGGTAGAAAAGTCAGTAATGCCCAGTTCTTGCAATTGCTCGGTATGTTGTACCTGGCCTTTAATATCTGGACGAACCCAGGCCAGTGAAATTTCAGCATAATGATTTTTTTCAAAAAAAGACTGAATACTTTGATTGGACTGTTCAAAAGCAGCGCTATAACTTGACCCGGAAAAAGTGCAGCCCATGCAAAAAAGAAAAAATTTATAGTTAATCATATTGCTATATTTCAATTTATTATTAATGTGATTATGCTTGATATTTATACAATTTATCTACTTAAAAATAAAAAAGAGGCCAATGAGCCTCTTGAGTTTAAAGCCTGAATTGGGTTCAGTCGTCTGGATAAGCGACTTTTTTAAGCGCTTTAATATTGGCATCTGGCGAGCACAATGAAATAAACTCGTAGCCATAGCCACGCAGTAAATGTCCTTTACGTACCGCAATCCAGGTGGTATTGACACCAAAAATGTCTGTTTTAATTTGCTTTAAACGATAATCGCGCTCAGGGTCATAAGCGACATCATTGACGATACCCACGCCCATGTTCATTTCTACATAGGTTTTAATCACATCGGCATCGAGTGCGGACATCACGATATCGACGTCAAAGCCGGCTTCTTCAAAAGCAGTATCAATCTTGGAGCGGCCGGTAAAACCACCGTGATAGGTAATAATCGGATAGTGAGCCAGATCTTCAATCCGGATGTTTTCCTTACTCGCCAGCGGATGATTTTGCGGCGTAATAATACTGTGTTGCCAGTTATAATAAGGCACGCTGGCCAGATTGTCTTCAGTCGTCAGGGCTTCAGTCGCAATACCGATATCGGCTTGGCCTTGCAGCAGCATTTCCGTAATTTCCATCGGACTGGCCTGTTGCAGAATCAGATGCACCTTAGGAAATTCTTTTTTGAACTGGCTCACGATCGGCGGCAGGACATAACGTGCCTGGGTATGTGTTGTGGCAATGGTCAGGGTGCCTTCATCCACTTTATTAAAATCATCAGCCAGACGTTTAATATTGTCGGCATCGACCAGCATGCGTTCTACAATTCCTAAAAGAGCCTGTCCCGGCTCGGTTAAACCCAGTAGACGCTTACCTTTACGGATAAAGAGCTGCACGCCAAGCTCATCTTCCAGGTCTTTAATATGCTTGCTTACTCCAGACTGTGAAGTATAAAGCGCAGCCGATGCTTCGGTTAGGTTAAAGTTCTGTCTAACCGTTTCGCGTATAATTCTTAGTTGTTGGAAATTCATAATACTCTTTACCCTAGAAGAGAATGGGGCATTTCGCAGCCCCATCTTTTAGTCTTAAGCGACCTGATTTTCAAATAAATGCAAATTCACCGCACTTAACCAAACAGTTTGATTTGGGCGGAATTGATGTGCTCTTGCTTCATCAGGTGTCAGTAAAATTTCGATCAGGTTGCCTTGACGGTCATTCAGTTCTGCAACCACTTTACCCGCGATCCATAATTCACGAATGAAAGTGGCCTGGATGGCGTTATCTTGTGGCTGGGCATGGATGCGTAGCTCATCCGGGCGTGCGAATAAAATCACTTCACCTTGAGCGGCATTTTTGGCACCGTCAAACTGAATACGGTCCTGACCGAGTTGAATAATGCCGCCATTGTTTTGTCCTTCAAAACGATTTGCCTGACCCAAAAAGTCGAACACAAATGGGGTTGCCGGTGTTTCATAGACTTCACGTGGCGAACCGATCTGTTCAACATTGCCTTTGTTCATCACCACGATCTGATCGGCGACTTCCAGGGCTTCTTCCTGGTCATGGGTTACAAAGATCGAGGTAATATGCAATTCATCATGCAGGGTGCGTAACCAGCGACGCAATTCCTTACGCACTTTGGCATCCAGTGCACCGAAAGGTTCATCCAGCAACAGCACACGCGGTTCAACGGCTAAGGCACGTGCCAGTGCAATACGCTGACGCTGACCACCTGACAATTGTGCAGGATAACGGTCTGCCAGGAAGCCAAGCTGAACCAGATCAAGTAAACGCGTTACACGTTTTTTAATCTCCGCTTCCGATGGACGGGTTTTACGCGGGCGAACACGCAGACCAAAGGCAATATTGTCAAATACGGTCATATGGCGGAACAGGGCATAATGCTGGAACACAAAGCCGACTTCACGTTCACGCACATGAACATTGGTGGCATCTTCACCCTCCAGAATGACCTGACCGCCATCTGCAGATTCCAGACCGGCAATGATCCGTAGCAGCGTGGTTTTACCACAACCCGATGGACCGAGCAGGGCCACCAGTTGCCCATCTGGAAAGTCGAGCGAGATATTTTTAAGTGCATGGAATGCACCAAAGTGTTTTTCAATATTTTGTACTTGAATACTCATGTTGGCATTCCTTAAGAAACTGTTGAATCTTCATTACGTTTGTCTTGTTTTTCCTGGCGCAGTTCAACCCATGTTTTTAAAATCAGGGTCACAATTGCGAGGAGAGCCAGAAGCGAAGACACGGCAAACGCAGCACTAAAGGTATATTCGTTATAAAGAATTTCGACGTGTAGCGGCAAGGTGTTGGTTTCACCGCGGATATGGCCGGAGACAACCGATACCGCACCAAACTCACCCATGGCCCGTGCATTACACAGAATCACGCCGTAAATCAGACCCCATTTGATATTTGGCAGGGTCACTTTCCAGAAGGTTTGCCAGCCCGATGCACCGAGGACAATTGCAGCTTCCTCTTCTTCGGTACCTTGCGCCTCCATTAAAGGAATCAATTCACGTGCGACAAACGGTACAGTAATAAAGATGGTCGCCAAGACAATAGCAGGCACTGCATAAAGGATCTTGATGTCATTGTCCATCAGCCAGGAACCCATCCAGCCTTGCGTACCAAAAATCAGTACCAGCATTAAACCGGCAATAACTGGAGAGACTGAAAATGGCATATCAATCAAAGTGGTCAGGAAAGACTTGCCAGGGAAATTGAATTTTGCTACCGACCATGCAGCAGCTACACCAAATACCACATTCAGCGGTACTGCAATTGCAGCAGTCAACAGGGTAAGTTTGACCGCAGATAAAGTATCCGGATGTACCAGCGCCTGTGCATAAACACCCACACCCTGTTTAAAGGCTTCGACAAAAACCAGAATCAGGGGCAGGATCAGACAACTTAAAAAGAAAATCAGTGCAATGGTAATCAGGGTATAGCGTACCCAGGTTGGCTCACGGGTTGCATCACGGGATTGCAACTTTTCGGCCAGCGCATTGCTGTTGGTATTTAAACTCATCGTGCAGTTCTCCCGGTGCGACGGCTTGCCCAAGCTTGCAATAAGTTAATCAGGAACAGCAACACAAATGAAATCAGCAGCATCACCACAGCAATTGTGGTTGCACCAGCATAATCATATTCTTCTAAACGGGAAATAATCATTAAAGGTGCGATTTCTGTTTCAAAAGGCTGGTTGCCGGCAATAAAGATCACCGAACCATATTCACCAACACCGCGAGCAAAGGCCAAGGCAAAGCCAGTGATAAGTGCAGGCAGTAAAATCGGGAAAATGACCTTGGTCACAATTTGCAGACGATTTGCCCCGAGTGCAGATGCCGCCTCCTCCAGTTCAGTTTCCAGGTCACTGAGGACAGGCTGTACGGTACGTACTACAAAAGGCAGACCAATAAAGATCAATGCCAGGGTAATACCAATCGGCGTATAGGCAACCTGAATCCCCAATGGCTCAAGATACTGACCAATCCAGCCCGTTGGTGCATATAGGGATGTCAGTGCAATACCGGCAACTGCGGTTGGCAGGGCAAAGGGTAAATCGACTAAAGCATCGACAATACGTTTGCCTGGAAAACTGTAGCGCACCAGACACCAGGCCAATAGCAGGCCAAACACCACGTTCACCAACGCAGCAATAATGGCCGCGCTGAAACTCAGCTGCAGTGATTTTTGAATACGTTCAGAGCTCAGGATCTCCCATAAGCCTTCCCAGCCAATGCCCAGCGATTTAATAAAAACAGCAGACAGCGGGATTAAAACGATTAATGATAAATACGCTAGGGTAAAGCCTAGAGAAAGACCAAATCCTGGCAGCACTCGGGATCGCTGCGACATGATGACTCCTCAAAAGAGAGAAAGCTGGTTAAAACTAACCAGCGAAAATTGAAAAAAGAAATTGGACACAAGCATAATTTGCAACGACTAAAATGCAAATTTGAAATAGTACTTGCTGTCATTAGTATTACTGATATGTTGCATGGTCTTTTCTGAAATCAGATATTGTGCAATTTCAGGAAAAGGACCAAAGCCTGAGGCGACATTGACATGTCCAACTTGCCCGAGATTGATCGGCTTGAGTTTCCAGGCTTTGGCCAGCAGCTGTGCATCTGCATAGCTTAACCAGGGATCATTCTCGCTAATCAGGAGTGTGGTTGGAACCTGAATCTGCAATTGTTGAAAATAATGGCTGTAATCGCTGTGGCTGTCACGTGCAAAACCATTTTCCCCAAAACGTGCCGGATTGGCCGGCGCAACCAGAATCAGTTTTTTAACTTTAGCATTTAATTCTGGATGTTGTGCCAGTGCCGCAACCGAGGTCAAACAGCCAAAGCTATGCGCCACTATCTGTACCTCGTCCTGAATATTTTGCAGGGCTTTGACAAACTCGGCGATCCATTCCTGCAATACCGGACGATTCCAGTCGTGTTGTTGCACCCGAGAGCATCGACTGAGCTGATGTTGTAACCAGGTCTGCCAGTGGTTGTATTCGCTACCACCCACACCTGGAACAATAAGCGTATGTATCATGTCGATGCTCCTGTCAGATCAGCTCAGTCTTACTTGGTATTGTTGGCCTTCACAATCTGGTCAAAAATACCGCCATTTTCAAAATGCGCTTTTTGTACTTTTGCCCAGCCGCCAAATTCCTGATCAATTGTCACCAGCTTAAGCGGTTTGAACACATGACTATATTTCTTTAAAGCTGCTTCGCTACGTGGACGGTAATAATGTTTACCTGCCAGGTCTTGTCCCAATGGCGAGTACAGGAAGTTCAAATAACCCTGAGCCAGATATTTATTGCCTTTTTTCTCTGCATTCTTTTCTACAATTGCCACTGGCGGTTCAGCCAGAATCGAAAGGGAAGGGGTAATGATTTCAAATTTGCCCGGCTGCTCACGAAGCGCCAGATATGCTTCATTTTCCCAGGCCAGTAACACATCGCCTATACCACGTTCAGCAAAAGTGGTGGTCGCGCCGCGTGCACCTGAGTCCAGGACTTTGGTCTGTTTATAGATTTGACGGACAAATTCCTGAGCTTTGGCATCATTGCCACCTGCCTGATGCTTGGCCCATGCCCATGCTGCCAGGTAGTTCCAGCGTGCACCACCCGAAGTTTTCGGATTCGGGGTAATAATGCCGACACCCGGTTTCACCAGATCGCCCCAGTCTTGAATGCCTTTAGGGTTGCCTTTACGCACCAGGAATACAATTGTTGAAGTATACGGTGTCGAGTTTTGTGGCAATTTCTTTTGCCAGTCTGCAGGTAATAACTTGGCTTTTTCTGCCAGCACATCAATGTCGGCGGCGAGTGCCAAAGTCACTACATCTGCATTCAAGCCATCAATAACAGAACGTGCCTGTTTGCCGGAACCACCATGGGACTGTTTGAAGTTAATCTTTTGACCAGTACGGCTTTCCCAGTATTTGCCAAAATTCTTGTTAACATCTTCATACAATTCGCGTGTCGGATCGTAGGAAACGTTCAGAAAGTCGCGTGCTGCAGCACCAAATGATGTTGCTGAAATAACAGCAGCCAGAACCCCAAGTTTTATTGTTTTTGAAATGCTCATAGAAATCTCAATCTCTTACACGTTTTGTAACATAGCTGCAGAATAAACCTATTCTTTATGCGTAAAAAATAATTAAAAATGAATTTTATATGAAAATAAGAGATAAGCGGAATCTTAATTGCTTGAAATAACAATGGCCTTATCAATAAAGGCCATTATAGTTTGTAGAACAGGCCATTATTTTGCGTGATTGGCTTTCACGATCTGGTCGAAGATACCACCGTTATCAAAATGTGATTTTTGTACCTTGTTCCAGCCACCAAACTCCTGATTAATGCTTACCAGTTTAAGTGCTTTAAATACATGGTTATATTTTTTCAGCACTGCCTGATTGCGGGGACGATAAAAGTTTTTCGCTGCCACAGTTTGTCCGGCCGGTGAGTAGAGATAATTTAAATAGGCTTTGGCCAGATGTTCATTGCCATCTTTTTTGGCATTTTTTTCTACGATCGCGACTGGTGGCTCAGCCAGAATAGAAAGAGACGGGGTAATGATTTCAAATTTCCCCGGTTGTTCACGTGTCGCGAGATGTGCTTCATTTTCCCAGGCCAGCAACACATCGCCAATGCCGCGCTCAGCAAAAGTCGTAGTCGCACCACGTGCACCTGAATCCAGAACTTTGGTCTGTTTATAGATCTGACGGACAAATTCCTGAGCTTTGGCATCATTGCCACCTTGCTGATGCTTGGCCCATGCCCAGGCAGCCAGATAGTTCCAGCGCGCGCCACCTGAAGTTTTCGGGTTTGGGGTAATAATGTCTACGCCCGGTTTTACCAGATCGCCCCAATCTTGAATGCCTTTAGGGTTGCCTTTACGCACCAGGAATACAATAGTCGAGGTATAGGGTGTCGAGTTTTGCGGAAATTTCTTCTGCCAGTCTTTTGGCAATAGACCTCGCGCTGCAATTTCATCAATGTCGGCTGCCAGCGCCAGGGTTACGACGTCTGCATCCAGCCCATCAATCACCGCGCGTGCCTGTTTGCCGGAACCACCATGGGACTGTTTATAGTTAATGTCCTGCCCCGTGGTTTTTTTCCAGTATGCACTGAACTCCTTGTTGAAATTGTCATATAATTCGCGGGTTGGATCATAAGAGACGTTGAGAAAGTCTTTTGCAGATACACTAAAAGCACTTGCAGAGAGCAGTGCTGCCAATACCCCAATTTTTAAGTTATGAAGATTCATTTTTGCCTCAGGTTTTTTAGCTTTTGTTGGTGATGGCAAGAATAGCTGCAGATTATTTGCATAAAAAATAATTAAAAACGAAGTTTATGTGAGTAAAACAGATATGTGCACAGCACTTATCTTTTATGAGCGGATACATCACTTGAGAGGCGATAAAACATGCTTTGTTTGAAAAATGCGCAACATGTCAGAGAGATAGATGTGCTGGATCGCGCCTTTCATTATGGCGATGGCTGTTTTACCACGGCCCGGATTCGACGTAACCGGATTGAGTTATATGATCGTCATCTGGCACGTTTACAGCTCAGCCAGCAAAAGTTAAGCCTGAATGCTGATCTGGATCTGATTACACAAAGTTTACAGATCTTGCTTGCATCAGAAGGTGAACTGAATGGAACATTAAAGATCGTACTGAGTCGTGGTATTGGCCAGCGCGGTTACAGTCTGCCAGATCATCCTGCGGATCTCTGGCTGTTCTATTATCCTCAAGTGGTCGAGGATTTTAAGTTTGAAGAGATTCAGAGTGGTGTATTGCAGCAGGCGCTAGGTTTGACCATGCCGAGTCTGGTGGGATTGAAAACCCTAAACCGTCTGGAGCAGGTATTACTCAAGCAGGAAGCCGAGCAACGGGCTTGGCCTGAGGCACTGGTAACAGATGTGCAGGGTGGAATTGTAGAAGGGGTGAGCAGTAATTGCTTCATTCGTATAAACAATACATGGATTACACCCGAACTTCGTTATAATGGCGTCTTTGGTGTAATGCGTGCAGAAATTCTGCAACGTATGCAGGATCAGGGATTTGCCTGCCAGCAACGTTGTATTGAGATGGATGAAATTTCGCATATTCAGAGCCTGTTTTTCTGTAATGCACTGAGCCCGATGAAAATTGTCACACAATTCGAGCAACGCTCCTTGGATGGAGAGGCTTGTATTGAACTTTTTAACCGTCTTCAATTAAATCAGATTTTTTAATATGTCAGCGTCCAAGCCTAAAGCCAAAAAGAAAAATAAAGCCAACTCTCCGTCAGCATTCAAAGGTATTGCGCTGCTCCTGATTGGGCTTGCCTTGATTGTGACACTGATCCTGAAAAGCAGTCTGTGGAAAGATTATCCGGTCAAAGGCAAAAAACAGCTGCTTGCGATTGAATCTGGTCAAACCTATTCTGCTTTTATTGACCGTCTGGCCAAAGAAAATCAGGTTAGCTTCCCGGTTATTCTCAAGCTGTATCAGCGCATCATGATTCATGACACCATGAAAGCCGGCGTATATGAAGTACGTCAGGGTATGAGTATCCGTCAGGTGCTAGAGATGATCTCTAATGCTGAAAATGCGCAAATGAACCGTATTTTGGTGATTGAAGGAACCACGTTTAAGCAACTGATTGATGCGCTGAAGAAAGATGATCTGGTCAGCAAAGAAGTACTGCATTTGCCGACTGCGCAACTGCTGCAAGAACTCAATATTCCATTTTCACATCCTGAAGGTCTGTTTGCACCAGATACATATTTCTTTGCCAAAGGCGAAACGGACCGCAAGATTCTGACCAGTCTGTATCAGCGCCAGATGAAAGCCCTGGACCAGGCTTGGGAAAAACGTGCAGCTGATCTGCCGTATCAGAATAAATATGAAGCGTTGATTATGGCGTCGATTATTGAAAAAGAAACCAGTGTCGATAGTGAGCTAGAACAGGTCTCTGGAGTGTTTATGCGCCGTTTAAAAATCGGCATGCGTTTACAGACCGATCCAACCGTCATTTACGGCATGGGTGACAGCTATAACGGCAATATTACCCGTAAGGATTTACGCACCCCAACGCCTTATAATACCTACACCATTTCAGGTTTACCGCCAACGCCAATCGCCTTGCCAAGCAAAAAAGCCATTGAAGCGGCCATGCATCCGGATAATTCAGACAACCTGTATTTCGTGGCCACAGGCAATGGCGGACATACCTTCACTACCAATCTGAATGACCACAATAAAGCAGTGCAGGAATATCTGACCGTTTTACGCTCGAAAAATAAGGAATGAGTATGTTTATTAGCTTTGAAGGCACAGAAGGTGTAGGTAAAACCACGCTCATTCGTTCGATCTATGATGATTTTATCGCGCAAGGCAAAGATGTAGTACTGACTCGCGAGCCGGGTGGTACGCCGATGGCTGAACAGATCCGTTCCTTGCTTCTGGCGGTTAATCATGAAGAAAGCATGGCACATGATACCGAATTGCTGTTGATGTATGCAGCACGTGCCCAGCATCTGGCACAAGTGATTCTGCCTGCATTGCAAGTCGGAAAAATTGTGTTGTGCGACCGTTTTACCGATGCCAGCTTTGCTTATCAATGCGCAGGGCGGGGACTCAGTGAAACAAAATTACAGGTTTTGAATGATCATTTTGTGGTACGCATGCCAGACATGACTTTCTGGCTGGAAGCTCCGATTGAACTGGGAATGAACCGGGCACGTGAACGCGGTGCGCTGGATCGTTTTGAACAGGAGAAAGTAGCTTTCTTTGAGAAAGTAAGAGCCGGTTATGAAGCCTTGTGGCAACGTCATCCTGAGCGGATCAAGCGGCTGGATGCGACTCAAACACCTGAACAGGTATTTGAGCAAGCTTTAAGTTATTTAAAATAAGCTTGGTATTAATATAGTTTTATTTAAATTTTCTCTAGGTTTATCTATGAAGAATCTTCTATATTGAGATGGATATAGAAGATTTTTTAATCATATGAAAACGACCAAAACCGAGATTGAACAATTTTTACAACAAGAATTTCCACAAAGTCTAGAGAAATGCCGGATTGAAGCCGTTTTTCCATGTGGAGCGACTTTGCTTTATCAGGTTAGCGCCCAAGAACTGCGTCCAGGTGGCACGGTGTCTGGTCCTACCATGATGACCCTGGCAGATTTTGCCTTATATGTTGCCATTCTGGGCGAAATTGGGCTGGTGGGTTTGGCAGTCACCACTAACCTGAATATCAATTTTCTACGTAAACCCTCCGGTGGAAAAGACCTACGTGGCGAATGTAAGCTAATGAAAGTCGGTAAGGCGCTGATTGTTGGAGAAGTCTGGATTTATTCTATCGATCTCGAAGAGCCTGTGGCACATGTTACTGGAACCTATTCCATTCCACCTCAACGCTAGAAATTTAAAGTGAAAAGATTGGCTATAAAATAGCCTAAGCTTAATCAAGCTGATGAACGTCAAAAGACAGGGAGATATGATTTTTAAAATAATATCTCCCCAATGACTTAAAGATTCACCAAAGGCGTTTCTACTTCAAAATTCACCGGATTCAGAATGGTCTTGCGTAGTTCAGGCAATAATTCCGGATAATCCAGAGTGTAATGCAGACCGCGAGATTCCTTGCGGTGCATGGCACAGCGCACAATCATCTCGGAGACCAGTACCAGGTTGCGAAGCTCAACCAGGTTTTTGCTGACCTGATAATCCTGATAATACTCGGTAATTTCTTTTTTCAGCATTTCAATACGATGCAGGGCACGTTCCAGACGTTTGGTGCTGCGCACAATGCCAACATAGTTCCACATGGTCTGACGTAACTCATCCCAGTTTTGTAAAATCACCACATCTTCATCCGGATTGGTCACCTGAGAATCATCCCAGGCCGGTACTATCGGGAACTGATACTCACGGTCAAAATGCGATTCAATATGTTTGGCTGCACTCATGCCATAAACAAAACATTCTAAAAGTGAGTTACTAGCCATCCGGTTAGCACCATGCAGGCCGGTATATGAGGTTTCCCCAATTGCGTACAGACCTGCGACATCAGTCTGGCTATGCTCATCGACCATAACTCCACCACAAGTGTAATGAGCGGCAGGAACGACAGGAATCATATCTTGGGTAATATCAATCCCAAGCTCCAGCAAACGGGCATAAAGTGTCGGGAAATGTGCTTTGACAAAGTCAGCATCTTTGTGGGTGATATCCAGCCAGACATGACGAATACCCAACCGCTTAATTTCAAAATCGATGGCGCGCGCCACGATATCACGCGGGGCAAGTTCAGCACGCTCATCAAAACGCAGCATAAAGCGTTCCCCGTCTGGCAGGCGCAGATAAGCACCTTCACCGCGCATGGCTTCAGTGATCAGGAAAGAACGTGCTTGTGGGTGATAGAGGCAGGTTGGATGGAACTGGTTAAATTCCATATTGGCAACCCGGCAGCCGGCACGATAGGCCATGGCAATACCATCTCCGGTGGCAATATCCGGATTGGAAGTATATAAATAAGCTTTCATGGCACCGCCACAGGCCAGGGCAGTAAATGGCGCTAAAAAGGTATGTACTTTTTCAGTCTTTTCATCCAGTACATATAAACCCAGGGCACGATTTTCTCCGTCTAAGCCGAGTTTTTGTGAGCAGATCAGATCAATCGCAATATAATTTTCAAAGATTTTAATATTCTGTTTTTCTTGCGCGCGTTGTACCAAAGTGGTCGAAATGGCACGACCTGTGGCATCTGCAGCATGAATAATCCGGCGCTGAGAATGACCACCTTCACGAGTAAGGTGCAACTGTTCCTGTTCATCGAGGGTAAATTGCACACCGTGTTTCAGCAGAAAATCAACTGATGGTTTACCACCTTCTACCGTCTGTTTGACTGCCTCCATTTCACAAAGCTGGGCGCCTGCAATCATGGTGTCATCAATGTGCTGTTCAATGGAATCCATTTCATCCAGCACTGCGGCTACCCCGCCTTGCGCATAAAAGGTGCTGGCATCGGTCAGGGTCGATTTCGCCAAAACTGCAATATTAAAATGGTCAGGCAGTGATAAGGCTAGACTTAAACCGGCACCGCCACTGCCCACGATAATGACGTCAAATTGATGGGTAAGAGATAAATTAGACATGTCCATCAGCTAATTTTAAAAAAAGTTTGGTAATAACAGCGCTTTTTGACACAAAAGGCAAGCGTTGAAATGCTCATTTAATGATTAAAAAAATGAATTAAAGCCTTAATTTAGTGTTTTAATAATGCGGCATTAACAAGAATAAAGCTTTGGAACATATTGTTACTTAAACCTTATGGCGTTTATGATAAAACCTATTTACATAAATTTATCAACAATTTGGGTGAATAATTTATATGAAAATTCTGGACTTAAAAAAAGGATTATTTGCAGCAACTTTGACCATGAGTGCTGCACAGCTACAGGCGGTCACACCTGTTGATTTTTCCAATCTGGTAGAGCAGGTCAGTCCTGCTGTGGTCAGTGTCAATGTCGTTAAAAAAATGAGCGAGCAAGAACTCTTACAACAACAGGTTCCGGAAATTCTACGTCGCTTCTTTGGAAATCAGGTGATTATCCCGCAGCAACGCATGCCTCAGGAAAAAACCGGCTATGGCAGTGCATTTTTTATCAGTAAAGATGGCTATTTGCTCACCAACCACCATGTGGTGGAAGATGCCTCTAAAGTCACCATCACCCTGAATGACCGCCGTGAAATTGATGCCACGGTGGTGGGAAGTGATGAACGTACCGACGTGGCTTTGCTGAAAGTCAACGGTTCGAATTTCCCGGAATTACGTACCGGGGATGTAGGACGCTTACGTGTTGGGGAGCCTGTGCTGGCGATCGGTTCGCCATTTGGTTTCGATTACTCGGCCTCTGCCGGAATCGTAAGTGCCAAAATGCGCAACATGATGGGCGAAACAGCGGTGCCTTTTATCCAGACCGATGTTGCATTGAACCCGGGTAACTCTGGCGGCCCTTTATTTAACCAGCGCGGTGAAGTGGTCGGTGTGAACTCGCGGATCTTTAGCGGAACCGGTGGCTATATGGGGCTGTCTTTCTCGATTCCGATTGACGTTGCCATGGAAGTGGCAGAGCAGCTGAAAAAGAATGGTAAGGTGACCCGTTCTTATCTCGGTGTCAGTTTGCAGGATATCGACCGTAATCTGGCAGAGTCTTATAATCTGTCTAAGCCTGAAGGCTCGCTCATTACTCAGGTTGCACCAAATTCACCTGCTGCACGTGCCGGTCTGCGTGTCAGTGACGTGATTTTAAAATACAACGGCACTGCGATTTCGCGTACCAGTGAGTTATTAAATTATCTGAACCGTACTGCACCTCAGCAGCAGGTACAACTCGAAGTTTTACGGGATGATAAGCGCCGTACCATCTCGGCAACCTTAAGTACTGCACCGGATGATACCCCTGCGAAAGCGGGAGCACAGGCGCAACCAACTAAAGGGCCGGTAATTGGTGTAGCGATTCGTGACCTAACGCCGCTAGAAATGGATCGACTGGAGATCAAAGGCGGAGTAATGATTCAGGATGTACGTTCAGGGGGAATTGCCGCACAGGCACGTATTATGCCAAATGATGTGGTAACCCATATTAATAACAAGGCAGTATTGAACTCGGAGCAGTTTGTACAGGAAGTTTCTGAGTTGAAGAAGGGTAATGTTGCACGCGTTACCCTTATGCGCCAAGGGCAGCGGGCGATTGTGGGAATGCGTATCTAATTCTGGTCGCACCTCTGTATATAACAAAAGGCCGCTCTTGATGGGCGGTTTTTTTATGATTTGCGATTTATCTCCGCGCTAAATTCGGTAGACTCTAAAACATCAAAACTCATGCAAAGGATAAGAGAAAAGTGAGCGGTATTTTTGATCTTGCTTTAAAGGTTCAGCCTGAACATATTGATGGATTAGGTCATGTCAATAACGTGATCTATGTCCAGTGGATGCAGGATGTCGCCACCGCCCATATTGAAAAGCTGGGACTGGGATTGAAGGAATATGTGGAGCTGAAACATGCCATGGTGGCGGTTGAACATCAGGTGCAATATCGCAAGGCCGCTTTCGAGGGCGATGAAATTATTTTGCGCACCTGGCTCAACGATATCAACGCCCTGTATTCATTTCGGCAATATGCATTCTATCGGCCACAGGATAAAACCCTGTTATTTACCGGCAATACGCAGTGGGCCTGTATCGAAATAGCCACTGGACGTCCAAAACGCATGTCACCGACATTTACCCAGGCCTATCAGCTCATTTCTGATCAAATAAATCCTTATGATTTTTCGACTGTATATCTGGATCTATGAACTATAGATTCACTCACCTGATTGTAGCGCGGGATCTGTATTCATTTGGGCGCATGTCTTGAAACGTGCACTGCCATCAAGCGGATTCAGCTTTAAACCGATTTAGATCTATCCGGCTTGATGGATAAAGGAAAAAATATAATTCTTTTTCTAGATCACCATTCTGCTATAATCCTTCGCAATTTCTATTCGGCTTTTGTTATGTAATATTTTTAAATTACATAGCGCGTTTTTTTTCAAGGTAACCCATGGCGCAAGCTAAAAAATCTGTTGATATTAAAAACATTCGTAACTTCTCGATTATTGCGCACATTGACCATGGTAAATCGACCCTCGCGGATCGCTTTATTCAGACCTGTGGAGGGTTGCAGGATCGTGAAATGCAGGCTCAGGTCCTCGATTCAATGGAGCTTGAGCGCGAACGTGGGATTACCATTAAAGCCACTTCGGTGACGCTGAATTATACTCACCCGAATGGTGAAGTTTATCAGTTGAATTTTATTGATACACCGGGACACGTCGACTTCTCTTATGAAGTATCACGCTCGCTTGCAGCCTGTGAAGGTGCATTGCTGGTCGTTGATGCGGCGCAAGGTGTAGAAGCACAGTCTGTTGCCAACTGCTATACCGCAATTGAACAAGGTCTGGAAGTACTGCCGATCCTGAACAAGATCGACTTGCCACAAGCTGAACCTGAACGTGTTATTCAGGAAATCGAAGATATTATCGGGATTGAAGCCACAGAAGCGCCGACCTGTTCTGCAAAAACCGGTTTAGGTATTGAAGGTGTGCTTGAAACACTGGTGAACGTGATTCCGGCACCGGAAGGTGACCGTGACGCGCCGCTTCAAGCCCTGATTGTAGACTCATGGTTTGATAACTACCTAGGTGTCGTTTCTCTGGTACGTGTCAAGCAGGGTCGTGTGCGTAAAGGCGACAAGATGTTGATTAAATCAACCGGCCAAACGCATATCATTACTTCTGTGGGAATCTTTAACCCGAAACATACTGAAACAGGCATGTTGGAAGCGGGTGAAGTTGGCTTTGTGATTGCCGGTATCAAAGATATTTTCGGTGCACCGGTCGGTGATACGATTACGTTGGCTACAACGCCTGAAGTTGAAACCTTACCGGGTTTTAAAAAGGTTAAGCCACAGGTCTATGCCGGTTTGTTCCCGATTGATGCCAGCGATTTTGAACCTTTCCGTGAAGCCTTGCATAAACTGCAAATTAACGATTCGGCGCTGTTCTTTGAACCGGAAAGTTCGGATGCGCTCGGTTTCGGTTTCCGTTGTGGCTTCCTCGGCATGCTGCACATGGAGATCGTACAGGAGCGTTTAGAGCGCGAGTACGATCTTGACCTGATTTCTTCTGCACCGACTGTAATTTATGAAGCGGTGATGAAAAATGGCCAGACCATTTATATCGACAGCCCATCTAAAATGCCGGATGGTTCAACTGTAGAAGACCTGCGTGAACCGATTGCTGAATGTCATATTCTGGTACCACAGGAATATCTGGGCAATGTGATGACCTTGTGTGTTGAGCGCCGTGGTGTGCAAAAAGACATGAAGTTTATGGCCAACCAGGTATCAATTACTTTCGAAATTCCAATGGCGGAAGTGGTCATGGATTTCTTTGATAAATTGAAGTCTTGTTCACGTGGTTTTGCATCGCTTGACTATAATTTTGTCCGTTTTGAAAGTTCGTCACTGGTGAAGGTGGACGTACTGATCAATGGTGAAAAAGTTGATGCCTTGGCAATGATCTGTCACCGCAATGACGCACGTCATCGTGGTATTGCACTGGTTGAAAAAATGAAAGACCTGATTCCGCGTCAAATGTTTGATGTGGCAATTCAGGCGGCGATTGGTGCGCAAATCATTGCACGTTCGACTGTAAAAGCAATGCGTAAAAACGTATTGGCGAAATGTTATGGTGGTGACGTGTCACGTAAGAAAAAACTTCTGTCTAAACAGAAAGAAGGTAAGAAACGCATGAAACAGGTGGGCAGTGTCGAAATCCCGCAAGAAGCGTTCTTAGCTGTATTAAAAGTCGAACGCTAAAATAAGAAGGATATAAGCCCATGGATTTTGATTTTAATTTGATTCTTGTTCCTGCGACGCTGTTTTTTATCGCACTGTGGTTGCTCGACAAGTTTGTCCTGAAACAGAGACAAACCCGGGGCAAGGGCAATGAAAATTTTATTATCACCTGGGCTTATGACTTTTGGCCAGTACTGACGATTGTGCTGGTTTTGCGTTCGTTTTTGTTTGAGCCGTTTAACATTCCATCCGATTCGATGGTGCCGACCCTGGAAACAGGTGACTTTATTCTGGTGAATAAATTTGACTACGGCATCAAGTTGCCGATGGTGAACACTAAAGTTATTGATACCGGTAGCCCGGAACGTGGCGATGTCGCAGTGTTCCGTTATCCACCGCAACCGACCATCAGCTATATCAAGCGTATTGTGGGCTTGCCTGGTGATCATATTGTTTATGATCATGGTCAGTTGAGCATCAATGGTGAAAAAGTAGCGAAAGTTCCGGTGGAGTTTAGCCGTGAAAAAGACCGTCTGGATACACCGAATGCCATCTATCATAAAGAGACTTTGGGTGAACATACCTTTACCATGCGTGAGCTGGAAGGGGTCAATGTCGCACGTCAGGCACCTTATATTAACTTCGTGGAAAATGGTAAATATTCAGGTGAAAATGGTTTATATTGGGAAGTGAAAGTGCCAGAAGGTCATTACTTTGCGATGGGGGATAATCGCGATCAGAGTGCTGACAGTCGTTTCTGGGGGCTTGTTCCGGAAGAAAACCTGACAGGTCGCGCATTCTATATCTGGATGCATAAAGAACCTGGCTTTAAACTGCCATCGTTTAGTCGAAACGGAACAATCGATTAATTGTTTCAATCAGGAAAATAAAAAATGAGACATCAACAAGGTGCTTCGTATATTGGGATTTTATTTGCAATCGTGGGGTTTGCATTTCTGGCCAAAGTGGCGATTGCAGTGTGGGGGCCATACTTTGATGACCGTATGGTAGATGGTGAGATTGAGGCGCTGTTAAAAAGTGCGCCGGCCAATATAACGCCAGAAAAATTCCGTCAGCAGATGAATCAGCGTTTGGAGATGAATAATATTCGTGATCTGAAATTTGATGAAATTGCCAAGGTGACCCAGACCGATGGTTTGCAAGTACACAAGAATTATGAAATTCGTAAAAATTTCATAATGAATATCGATTTAGTGATGAAGTTTGAGAAAAATTTTGATCAAAGCGCAGTCAAAACTCAATGATGAACGTCTTGCCAGACGGATCGGTTATCAGTTTAAAAAAGCTGAACTGCTCAAACTGGCACTGACTCATCGTTCAGTCAGTCATAAACACAACTATGAACGCCTAGAATTTCTAGGCGATTCTCTTTTAGGGATGATCATTGCGAATTATCTTTTCACTGCCTATCCGAGCGAAAATGAAGGTCGGCTGACGCGTATGCGCGCGACCTTGGTTCGTCAGGAAGCCTTGGGAAAAATCGCCAATGATTTAAAACTCAGCCAACATTTAATTCTCAGTACCGGTGAATTGAAATCTGGCGGTCATCATCGCGAGTCTATACTGGCAGATACGGTAGAAGCCATTATCGGGGCAATCTATGTCGATTGTGCTGATCTCACCGTGCTAGAAGCAATTGTGTTAAAATGGTACATACCTTATTTAGACCATATCGAGCCGACAGATCAGCTGAAAGATCCGAAATCTCGTTTACAAGAGTATCTGCAAGCGCGTAAGAAACCTCTCCCAGTGTACGAGGTTGTAGATATTCAGGGCGATGCACCCAATCAGCATTTCAAAGTGGAATGTCAGGTGGATGGATTGCCAACCATGCTTGGTGAAGGCGCCAGCCGACGCTTTGCAGAACAAGCCGTTGCGGCAGATATTTTAAAACTTTTGGAGCATAAGTCTTAATGACTACTCATTCCGATCACATTGATGCTGATCACGAGTCGCAAAGCGACAACAGTCACGACCTTATTAGTCAGTTTTTTAGTGCCCAAGGCACCGAAATCCCGTCAGATTATCGCAGTGGTTTCGTTGCCATTGTCGGTCGTCCGAACGTGGGTAAATCGACTTTAATGAACCATATTCTGGGTCAGAAACTTTCGATTACTTCACGTAAACCGCAAACCACACGTCATAAGATCGTGGGAATTGATTCGCGTGAAAAATCTCAGGCAGTATTTGTCGATACTCCGGGGATGCATAAAAAAGAAGTCCGTGCCATCAATAAAATGATGAACCGCGCTGCACATTCAGCTTTACGTGATGTGAACCTGGTGCTGTTTGTGGTAGATGCACAAAAATGGACACCGAATGATGACCTGGTACTGGAAAAGCTGAAAAATGCTGAAATGCCGGTGATTCTGGTGATTAACAAGCTAGATACTTTTGAGAACAAGAACGAAGCATTGCCTCTGATTCGTGAGCGTGAAAAGCTGATGAACTTTGCAGAAATCGTCCCGGTATCTGCATTGCGTGGTGCCAATCTTGAACATCTGCGTGACACGATTGCCAAGTATCTTCCATTTCAGCCGCCACTTTATTCACTGGATCAAGTGACTGACCGTTCAGAGCGCTTCCTGGCTTCTGAAATTATCCGTGAAAAGATCATGCGCCAGCTGGGTGAAGAACTGCCATATGATTTGACAGTTCAAATCGAGTCGTTCAAAACTGAACAGCCCGTGATGAATGAAAAAACCGGTCGTATGAAAGCAGCATGTACCTATATTGATGCGACGATTTTTGTCGATCGTGCAAGCCAAAAAGCCATTGTGATTGGTGAAAAAGGTGTCAAGCTGAAAAAAATCGGTATGGATGCACGTCTCGACATGGAAAAAATGTTCGAACAGAAGATCATGCTGACCCTTTGGGTGAAAGTCAAAGGTGGTTGGTCGGATGATGAACGTGCACTGAAAAGTTTAGGTTATAGCGATATCTAAGCGATAAGATTGATAAGACCTTTCAAGGAATTCCGTGATGATGAAAATGTTGGCAGTGGTTGCATGTGTTTTATTCCTGCAAGGCTGTATTCATAAAGTGGTCACGGTGCCTGTGAAAGTGGCTTATAAAACCACGAAAGTCGCGGTCAAAGGTACTGCGGCTGTCGTTGGTGCAGTCATCCCGGATGGAGATGACCAAGAAGATGATAAAAAATCAAAAAAAGATAAGGATTAAAATACTTACTTATGCGTAATGAAGTACTGCATGGCTATTTGATTCATCATCGTAAGTACCGTGAACGCAGTCATATCGTGCATTTATTTACCCAGGAATATGGCCGTATTGACGGGATTCTCCGGCAGATGCCACCTCCCCAATACCAGCCCATTCGCTTGCAAGCTTCGGGCAAGTCAGAACTTAAGAACTTTACCAAGCTGGAAATTGTCAATCAGCCGATTTTCTTTTTCGGTGATGCCTTTTTCTCGGGTTTTTATCTGAATGAAATCCTGTTACGACTTTGTCCCCTAGAAGTCGAAATGCCGCAAACCTTTGCCAAATATGCAGAAACCTTAACAGGATTACAGCAGCTCTCGGCACAATCCAATCCAAATTTACATCTCAAACAGATTTTGCGTCAGTTTGAACATGTTTTACTGGAAGAGCTTGGTTATGCGCTGGATTTCTCCTTAGATGCCAATCAGGCACAAATTGATCCACTACAGCACTATTATTTTCAGCTCAATGCCGGTTTCATGCCATCGGCGAAAGCCTTGCGCTCTACCATGTCAGGTCAGCAGATTTTAAGCATGCTCGATCATGAAAATGGTGGGGATTTTAAGCCGGAACAGTTACAATTACTGACCAAACTGTATCGACAGATGATCACGGCCTTGCTCGGTGATCGCCCGTTAAAAAGTCGGCAACTGTGGATTCAAAATTCTCAATCTCAAACGTAGTTAGGAAAAGATTATGGCTGCATTACTTGGTGTCAACATTGACCATGTCGCAACATTAAGACAAGCACGTGGTACGACGTACCCAGACCCAGTCAATGCTGCATTGATCTGCGAACAGGCTGGGGCAGAGGGCATTACTCTGCACTTGCGCGAAGACCGTCGTCACATTCAGGATGAAGATGTACGTCGTATGCGTCATGCGCTGAAAACCCGTATGAATCTGGAACTGGCGGTAACCGATGAAATGGTTGCCTTTGCCAGGGAAATCCAGCCGCAGCATGTTTGCTTTGTGCCTGAAAAGCGTCAGGAAGTCACTACTGAAGGTGGTCTGGATGTCGTGACCCATTTTGAGTCGGTCAAGGCAGCTACACAAGAACTGGCAGCGATTGGCTGTGATGTATCTTTGTTTATTGATGCAGATTTTGCCCAGATTGATGCAGCAGTAGCCTGTGGTGCACCGACGATTGAGATTCATACTGGTGCCTATGCCGATGCAGTAAGCCCAGAAGCACAGCAGGCGGAGCTTGAGCGCATTATTAAAGGTGCTGAATATGCGGCATCGAAAGGTCTGGTGGTAAATGCCGGTCACGGCTTAAATCTGGATAACGTGACGCCGATTGCTGCAATTCCACAGATTCATGAACTTAATATTGGCCATTCTTTGATTGCCGATGCGGTATTTGTAGGACTGGCACAAGCAGTTCAGCAATTGAAAGCCGTGATCAAGTCAGCGCGTTAAGATCAGAGCAGTTATGTCGAATATAAATTATGATGAACTGATGCAGCCGGTAATTGCTTTCCTCGGTTGTGAAACGCCACAAGCATGGCTGGATCTGGCAGTTGAAAATCTTGAAATCCTGATGCAGGATCATGCCAACTGTGAAAAAAAAGCTGCCAGTACCGCCATGAACCTGATGTTTCGTTACAGCTATTTTGTCGATCTGCAGGTAAAACTTGCACAACTGGTTCGTGAAGAAATGCTGCATTATGAGCAAGTGCTTGAATTGATGAACAAGCGCGGTCAGGCGTGGCAGAACTTGAGTGCAGGGCGTTATGCCGGTGGTTTACGCAAGGAAATCCGGACTTTTGAGCCTGAAGCCCTGATTGATGTACTGGTGATTGGTGCCTTTGTGGAAGCACGTTCCTGTGAGCGTTTCTATGCGCTGGCTTCGCGTGTGGACGATGAATTGGCACGTTACTACCGTTACCTGCTCAAGTCAGAATCTCGTCATTTTGAGGACTATCTGGCCTTGGCGATGGATGCAGCTACCACAGCAAAACTGAAAAATCCGAAAGAGGATATTCAGGACCGGATCAATCATATTCGGGAAGTCGAAAAACAGCTCATCTTAACGCCTGATGAAACTTTCCGCTTCCATAGCGGTGTTCCGGCTCAGGCGGCTTAATCCCAGTGAAATCTAAAAATCCTCCATTCATAGGGGATTTTTTATCGCTTAATTTTCCCAATAACAGCATGCATTCTATCGAATGCTGCTCTAGCTTTAGCCTGTTCATGGTTTAGTTATTTTTAGTATTTATACTGATTTTCAACTTTTCAATATCATCAGTTTTAGCAATTCAAGACAATAAAAAAGCCCACTTCATTATGAGTGGGCTTTCTTGAATTTGGCTCTCCAACCTGGGCTCGAACCAGGGACCTGCGGATTAACAGTCCGTCGCTCTACCGACTGAGCTATTGGAGAATCTGAAAGCGATTATAGAGAGATTTTGACAGGGGTCAAGCAAAAATTGTCATATTTATTATAAATACAGGCTGTCTGTTTTTAATTTAGGCAATTGCATAAATTTCATCAAAAATACTTGTCAGAATAAATTTCACTTGCTAGATTAAAAACATAAAGTCGTTTGACCAGATGGTCAAACAGTGTGGATTTAAACCTACTTGCCAGCACAAAAATGGCTAAACCGGAGACAGCGAATGAATACGCTCAGCATCCCTCAAATTTTCTCTCAACTGGCTTATTATCAAGACAACTATCTCGATATTATCCAGGATCCCACCCAATATTTTACGCCTGTTGCCGAGGCAGAAATCCGTTTATGGCCATTAGCTACCAAACAGTTGTATTTAGGCGACTTGTTGCAATTATGGTTTGCAGAAAAATGGCTGGTAGAAAAAGAACGTCAATTTAGCTTTGAAGTGTTCCTGAATGCGCCTGAAACCCAGCAAAAAGATCTTTATATCTATGCAATTTCAGGCAATCTTTTGACGGGGAGTAATCAGTCTAAAGTCTGGCAGACATCTGTTGAGCAGATCCAGACACTCAGCGTGGCAAATGTTTCCAGACATTATTTCGAGTTTCAAGGTCTAAGCCGGCCACGTTTGTCGCATGTTGATGCAGGGCAAGTAAAGCGCAGCATCATTTAAGTAAATTGTCTGGTGGATGCTAGGCGCTATCAATACTTATTTAGTTGCGAATAATCATACAGGTCGCGGTAGCATGGGCATACAGGCGACCTTCTTGATCCACAATCTGACCTTCAGAAATGCCTAAGTTTTTACTAAGATTGATCGATTTTCCGATAGCAGTCAGTTGCAGGTCCTGGGGAATCGGGCGGCACATTTTAACATTCAGATCAATCGTGCCATAACCGACACCTGCTTCAAGTAAAGTATGAATCGCACAGCCTGTCACCGTATCTAAAACAGTTGCAGCAAAACCACCATGCACACCCCCAAGCGGGTTTAAATGCCGGTGATCGGCTTTGACCTTAAATTCTACGTATCCGCTTTGGATGACGGCAGGTTGCATCGACATGGTTTCGCTAATACTGGGAGCGGGAATTTTTCCATCTCGCATTGCTTCCAATAAAGCTAAACCGTTCATTTGTTTTGGATTCATTGTGCTTTTCCTGTGATTATTCTCTAGCTGTTTCTGTTTTATTTAAAAGTTATTTTTAATACGATATGTAGCATAACACTTTGACTGTAAGCATGTGTTTAAGCTGTTTAAAAATTTAATATCTGAAGTTTTGGTAAAGACATAAAAAAACCCGCGATCAACGCGGGTTTTTCAAATCTGATGTTTCAGTCAGATTATTTAGCAGCTTTTTCAGCTTCGATTGAAGCAATTGCAGCATCAACACCTTCGATTGAGTCAGCCGCTTTCTTGATGCGTGCAAGTGCATCAACCAGTACTTCGTCAGCAGTTGCATAAGAGATACGCATGAAACCACCTAGACCAAATGCATCGCCAGGAACTACAGCAACGCCAGTTTCTTCCAGTAACCAAGCAGAGAATTCTGTGCAAGATTTAAGACCTTTGGCACGAATCAACGGCTTGATGTTTGCGTATGCGTAGAATGCACCATCCGCAGGCAAGCAAGAAATACCATTGATGTCATTCAAGCCTTTCACAACCAGGTCATGACGACGTTTGAACGCCTCAATCATTGGCTCAAGTACGTCTTGAGGACCATTCAATGCAGCTTCGGCAGCAACTTGTGAAATAGAAGTCGGGTTAGAAGTTGATTGAGACTGGATCTTCTTCATCGCGCCGATCAGTTTTGCAGGACCCGCTGCATAGCCGATACGCCAACCAGTCATTGCATAGGCTTTAGACACACCGTTTAACACGATAGTGCGCTCATAAAGGTCTGGTGCAATGGTCGCGATGTTGTAGAACTCGTCATCCCAGCGGATTGGTTCGTACATGTCGTCAGATGCAATATACACTTCTGGGTATTTGCGTAGTACCGCAGCCAGAGCTTCAAGCTCAGCTTTGGTATAGATCATGCCTGTCGGGTTAGAAGGGCTGTTTAATACCACTAGACGTGTTTTGTCAGTGATTGCAGCTTCCAGTTGCTCAGGTGTGATTTTGAAACGTTGCTCTTCGCCACATTTCACAATAACAGGCACGCCTTCAGCAATGATCACCATGTCCGGGTAGCTGACCCAGAATGGCGCAGGAATGATGACTTCATCACCTTTGTTTAACAGGGCAAGTGCCAAGTTAAAGAAAGACTGCTTACCACCACAAGAAACCAGGATCTGGTTTGCTGCATAGTCCAGGTTATTGTCACGTTTAAATTTAGCAATAATGGCTTTTTTAAGGCCTGGCGTACCGTCAACAGCGGTGTATTTGGTGAAACCGTTGTTAATCGCTGCAATTGCTGCATCTTTGATGTGTTGAGGGGTATCAAAATCTGGCTCACCTGCGCCCAAACCAATCACGTTATGACCAGCAGCTTTTAATTCAGCAGCCTTGTTGGTCACAGCAAGCGTAGGGGACGGTTTGATGGCATTCACACGATCAGAGAGACGTACGTCCACGGCAGTATTCCTTCTTATAGGGATTAAAAAATAAAAAGCACAATATCTTAGCTCAGTTTCACTGTTTTAGGGCAAAGATTTTTGCAAGCTTTAAAGGAAAAAGTGTTGTAGTTGTATAAATTTATCTTGAACGTCGATGCTAAAAAGCATTTAGGACTTTATTTTGAATGGATCTCTTTCATAAATCAAAAAATAATCGTTATATTCATATTTAAATGGATATTAAAAGTTCCTTCTCCCTCTGGGATGAGAAGTATTGCTTTGCCAGAGGTGAGAGGATTTCTTAGAAAAACCTCTTCCTTGCATAGCAGAGCTGTGTAGTGATTCAAAAACGATTTATGAAAGAACACTAATCTATCCTTTAAATAATTTGGTTTATTCTAGCTGTAAAGTAAAAAGGCTGTCCGCAGACAACCTTTTATCTTAATTGAATAATATTAAGAACTAAAACGTGACAAATCTTCTTCCGGACGTGCCGTTAAAATCTCTGCGCCAGTTTTGGTCACTAAAATCGTATGTTCATATTGTGCCGAAAGTGAATGGTCTTTGGTCACAACGGTCCATTTGTCGCCCAGAAGTTTAGTTTTCCAGTCTCCACCATTGACCATTGGCTCGATGGTAAAGGTCATGCCTTCCTCTAGAATCATGCCAGTCTCGGGTTGGCCATAATGCAGCACTTGCGGTTCATCATGGAAAGTCGTACCAATTCCGTGACCACAATATTCACGAACCACGCCAAAACGTTCCGATTCGACATACTGCTGAATGGCATGACCGATGTCACCAATGGTTGAGCCTGGTTTTACAGTTTCAATACCGCGATACATCGCTTCTTGCGCTACTTTACATAGACGGTTAGCAAGAATTGAAGTTTCACCACCGACGATGTACATCATGTTGGTATCACCGTGGTAACCATCTTTAATCACAGTGACATCGATATTTAAAATGTCACCTTTTTTCAGTTTTTTGCTATCCGATGGAATGCCGTGACAGACCACGTGATTCACAGAAGTACAAATCACGTGTTGAAATGCCGGACGGCCAGGTGCAGCACCATAACCTAAGCAGGCAGGAATTGCGTCTTGTTTATTGACAATGTAGTCATGACAAATCGTATCAAGTTCCAGGGTGGTGACACCCGGAACAATATGCGGTTTGATCATATCCAAAACTTCTGCCGCCAGTCGCCCTGCCACACGCATTTTTTCAATTTCGTCAGGGGTTTTGATGAGTCGACGTGGCGCTTGGTAAGTGTTGTTCATGATCTCTAAAAACTTTTGGAAATTTGTGTGTGACTATGGTATAAATAGCCGCCCATTTTATCAAATGCTTTTTCGTGAATAAATTTCACGGGCTTTGTGCGATGAGGCAAAAAAATCCGCACATATATCGACACATTACTCTGGGTGCCCTTTGGGGTGGAGAATGCGGGTATATGGAGGCCTAACCCAAACTTTAAGGTAAAGAAAATGGCAGATTACAACGTAAGCATGCGCGACCTTCTTCAAGCTGGCGCGCACTTTGGTCACCAAACTCGTTTCTGGAATCCAAAGATGCGTGATTACATCTTTGGTGCGCGTAACAAAATTCACATCATTAACCTTGAGCACACTGTTCCTGCGTTAAATGATGCTTTGAACTTTGCTAACAACTTGGCTAGCAAAAAGAACAAGGTTTTGTTCGTTGGTACTAAGCGTGCAGCTTCTGCAATCATCCGTGAACAAGCGCAACGTGCTGGTCAACCATATGTTGATCACCGCTGGTTAGGTGGTATGTTGACGAACTGGAAAACACTTCGCCAATCTATCAACCGTTTAAAAGACCTTCAAACTCAATCTCAAGACGGTACTTTCGCTAAGCTGACTAAACGTGAAGCTCTAGAGCGTACTCGCGAGATGGAAAAACTTGAGCGTGGCTTAGGCGGCGTTAAAAACATGGGTGGTTTACCTGACGCATTATTCGTAATCGACGTTGATCACGAAGCGATTGCAATCAAAGAAGCGAAGAACCTTGGTATTCCTGTAATCGGTATCGTTGATACAAACTCTAACCCAGACAACGTAGACTACGTTATTCCGGGTAACGATGATGCGATCCGTGCAGTAACTCTTTATGCTTCTGCTATGGCTGATGCGATTCTTGCTGGTAAAGAATATGCTCAATCACAAGCAAATGCACAAGCTAAAGCAGAAGAAGCTCCGGCTTCTGAGGCTTAATGCGTTTGACGCTAGCTTGTCATTTTTGCGACATGTGATGGTGGCAAAGTAAGCGTTATGTATGCAGGCGGCCCATGAGAACTCCTCTGGGCCGTTTCTGTTCTAAAAAGAATTCATTTTCTACCGAATTTAGGAGATAAACATGACTGCAGTTACAGCGAGCATGGTTAAAGAATTGCGCGATCGTACTGGTCTTGCAATGATGGAATGTAAAAAAGCTTTGACAGAAGCGGGCGGCGACGTTGAACTAGCGATCGACAACCTGCGTAAATCTGGTCAAGCAAAAGCTGCTAAAAAAGCAGGTAACATCGCTGCTGACGGCGCGATCACAATTGCTCAAGAAGGCAACAAAGCACTTCTTCTAGAAGTGAACTGCCAGACTGACTTCGTTGCTAAAGACGAAAACTTTGCTGGTTTCTCTGCAAAAGTTGCTGCTGCTGCACTTGCTGCAAACACAACTGATGTTGCTCAAATCGCTGAATTGAAACTAGAAGATGGCGCAACTGTAGAAGAAGCGCGTATCGCTCTTGTTCAAAAAATCGGTGAAAACATCCAAGTACGTCGTGCGAAAATTGTTGAAGGTGCTAACCTTGCAGTTTACAAACACGGTCTTCGTATCGGTGTTGTTGTTTCTTACACTGGTGATGAAGCAACTGGTAAAGGCTTGGCAATGCATGTTGCTGCGTTCAACCCAGTCGCTGTAAATGCTGAAGGCGTTTCTGCTGAGCTTATCGCGAAAGAGAAAGAAATTGCTGAAGCTAAAGCACTTGAATCTGGCAAGCCAGCAAACATCGTTGAGAAGATGGTTGTAGGTTCTGTTGAGAAATACTTGAATGAAGTTGTTCTTGAGCGTCAAATGTACGTAATCGACAACGACAAGAAAGTTGCTGACGTTCTTAAAGCAACTGCTACTACTGTAACTGAATTCGTTCGTTTCGAAGTTGGTGAAGGTATTGAGAAGAAAGCTGAAATGAGTTTCGCAGAAGAAGTTGCTGCTGCTCAGGCTGCTGCTCAATAATTCGGTAACGAATTAGAAAAAAGCTCCACCTGGTGGGGCTTTTTTTATGTCTGTATAAAATATAAGTAAGCTGGACGTGTGGCTTGAGTCTAGAAAATGAACCTGATCAAATCACCACCACTTAAAGAAAAATATTATCGGATGGCAGATAAACCCAACAGGGCATTAGGGTGATGATGACCTTAACAATTATTGCAGAGCGGAGTTGATACGCAGTAAAACCAGCTTGAGCAAGGCTGCACATATAAAGCCAGCAAAGTAATCGTGTCAGAACTAAATGTGAAGCAAAGTCATTTAAGATGGCCCAATAAAATTCAGAATGCTTTTGAACATCGCTAGAGTGCTATTGAGGCTCGTTCTTAAGCCAAACTGATCACGCTATAAAAAGATCATCATCACGGGCCACGCTATCACAACTTTATTCTGCGACTATTCAAGACATAGTCTCTAGAAATGGCTCGTAATATCAATGTAGTGTCATATATCTACGGTATTTAAAAGTATCCAGAGTATTTAAAAAGCAAATCGAATCGAGTTTTATGGCGAATAGGCACAAGCTGAAAAGGGATGTGTGATGTATTGAATCCATCCTGATCTTGGGTATAACGATAATGAGACTGGCTGAAACTTGAGGGAAGAACCTATCCATCAGGTTCTTCCAATCCAAGAAAATCAGCAATAGCGCTAGATGCTCTTCATTTCTCGTGTTTGGCGACTTTTCCAGAAAGGGGTAACTTTGCCTAGATAAGCATCCATACACCAAATGGGGCCAATGAGAAGGAATTGGAGGTCTTTAAAGAAAGAAGGCTTTTTCCCCTCAATCTTATGTCCATAAAATTGCCCAACCCAGGCAACAACAAATACCCCAATATAAAACCCGATACCGGCTGGCAGTATCCAGATTAACCAGACCATGATTGAGGTTAAAACAGCCATGGCGACCGCTAATACAAGATCCAGGCGTGCATAAAAGATAAAAGCCAGCGCCAGGAGCAAGGCGGTCAGTAAAGCGCTGAAATGTGCCAGAATGCCAATAATCGAAAAATAGATGGTTGGTACACAGACCCAATGGATGAGCTTGTTGGTATGATTTTGATGGCTCTCGCTATATTCATCTAGCCATTCAGAGATTGTTTTCATTCTTCGCTCCATTCCATGAGTGCGTTTTGCTTATCTGGAAATATAAAGCAGAATCTGGGCGTGGTCAAAACTTAATCATGCAAGCCTGTGATTTTTAGTTGGCAAACTTGCAAGTTTCAAACCGTGATGAATACACAAGAAGGAAAAGAGTGCAGCTACACAGGGTTGATCATTCTTGTATAAATCCGAAGCAATAAAAAAGCCACATCACTGTGGCTTTGGGTTAAATGCGTTATGAAGCTAAATTTTAAGAATTTGGTCCAGCAACACGTTCGATGCTAACTTTAGCAACACCAGCGCTGGTAATGCCCAACTGTTTTGCAGCCCCGTAAGATAAATCAACTACACGATTGCCATGGAATGGGCCACGATCATTGACTTTCACGACAACGCTCTTGCCGTTATTGCGATTGGTCACGCGAATATAGCAGTTCAATGGCAGGCTACGGTGAGCAGCAGTCATGGCATTCATGTCAAAGGTTTCACCGCTGGCAGTTTTACGGCCGTGGAACTGACGACCATACCAAGAGGCTGTACCTGTCTGGCTGAACTTACGTACAGTGTTCGAAGCAACCGTATTCAGTTTTTCAATCACTGAAGGCTCTTCTGCAGGAATTTCAATTTTCGCTGCAATAGTTTCACGGCGAACTTTATCGCCAGAACGCTCAGTGATTGAAAGGCTGTTCAAATTGGTAAAATTTGAATTGAAGCTTTGAGCTTCTTTGTTTAATACTCGCGTTGCAAGGCGCGAATTGTCATTTTCCTGATTAAACGAAGATGACGGAACCATATCTGCCTGCGATTGCGTCAGCGTGACGATCGTGGCAATGGCCATAAAATACTTCAAAATTGAAGAATGCATCGAATCAACTCCTAACAGCATATCTGGTTGGTTGTTCATAAGTGGCTGAAAAACCATGTAAACATGCCTGATATTTAACTTATGCAACGACATTTAACGAAATGGATAATATTCATGCCGGTAATATCCTGTCTAGTGTTTAATTAAAATAGTTAAAAAAAGAACCCAAAATAAACAATAACTGGTTAAATAATAATCAATATTGTAACAATATATTAAAAATGCCTATAAAGTAGGCATTTTTACCAAGAAAAATGTTGACTTTAATAATTGGTATTAATTTTTAGTGTTAACGGCTGGTAATTTCTGTACCTAATAACCACAATGCAGTGGCGTACATGCGACTGCGATTATAGGTGGTAATCACTTGAAAATTTGGATAAGTGATATAGTAAATATGCCCATAATTTTCTTGTAATTGAATCACATTGACCAGATCCAGATCATCAATTTGAACAATCGGATTCATTGGACTGATGCCTTGGGTTTTTAGCACACCATAGGGAGTCGGTTGAGTCAGATCTTTGGCAATCACCGCATCTGGATTTGAGCCGCTGTAACGGGCCGGAAAAGCAATCGGCTGATTGCGCTGCCAGCCATGCTGAGCCAAATAGTTAGCAATCGAACCAATTGCATCTACTGCAGAATTACGCAGGTCAATATGTCCATTGCCATCGTAGTCCACCCCGAATTTTGGAATATTACTTGGCATAAACTGCGGATAGCCCACTGCACCGGCATAAGAACCGACCACCGAAGAGGTAGCCACACCATCTTTATAGGTCCAGGCAATCAGGGCCGCCAGTTCATCCTGAAAATACTGGGCACGACGTTCATAACCAAAACCCAGGGTGGCCAGCGCATCACGCGTCACAAATGAGCCTTTGTTTGAGCCAAATCCGGTTTCTACACCTAAAATTCCCAGAATAATTGCCTGTGGAACACCAAACTGCTGTTCCGCACGATTCAGTGTTTCTGCATATTGCTGTTTAAAGCGCACGCCGCGTTGAATGGTCGATTCAGCCAGAAAGTTGGTTTTATAGGAATACCATGGCTTACTTTCACCTGGACGGTTCATGATGTTGATGATATTGGGCAGATTACGTGCACCATTCATGGCTGAATCGATTTGCTCGGCACTCAGGCCGTACTTCTGCATGGTGTTGTATTTGAAACTGGCATACGCGGGATTAGATTGGAAATCGTTGGCCAGACTAAAGCTGCTGAGTCCAAGGACGGTCAACGCGATTGAAAACTGTTTAAATTTTTTATAAAAATCTAATTTCAACATCTTGCTACGATTTCCAATTTTTGATGAGTTGCTGGCAATGTTATTTGAATCATGCCATGAAAAAGATTGATTAATTTTTTTCAATCATGAGGCTTTAAAAGCGAGATTAAGATAACATTCGGATGATTAAGAGATATAGACGCTTATACAAAAATAGTGCAAGAGTGATTATTTTTAAGGCAGTTTTTCTTTTATAGCAGTTTATCTGTAACAAGCTATTTCACTGGTCATAAAAAAGCCTGACCGGAGTCAGGCTAATTCAATACAATCTGCAAGAAGCATCTAGGTGGCACTATTCTGTATAGAACAAGGTGTCGTGATATTCCGCCATGGCACGCAACTCATCCTTATTTAGGTTCAGGATAATTTTATCTGCGGCAATGTTAATGGCTTTAATCACTGCAGATGCACCAATATCTGCTGCCTTGCGCTTGATCATGCCGAGATCCAAGGTTTTATTAAAGTCGACCATAAAGTGACGTACTGTCGCTTCACCAAACTGTTTGTACAGATTGCTGAAGGTTTGTTTGTCGATACTCTGGCCGGCTTTTAGCTCCGCATAATGATGTTTTAAATTGGTTACCAGATTGGCATCCAGTGATTCACCAATACGCATCTGTCCCGCAGGGTCCTTAAACAGACTGCGTTCAGAGAAGGCAATCGACTCTCTGACCACATCATTTGGTGCTTTACTCAATAACTGCTTGAGCAAGACCGCTACAGTTGACTTGATATAACCGGCCAGCTTTTCTGCGGTATCGCGTTTATCGCTGGCAGGAAAGCGACGCACCAGTTCCGTCAGAATCGCATCAATAATTTCATCATTAATCATCAACGCAGTTTTATCACGCAATGGATAAAGCGGCTCACTTGAGTTTTTGTTTTGTTGTGCAGTCTGAATTGTAGTTAAAAGCTCTGCAGAAGGAATAAAACCAAAAAACGGCATTGTCAAACCTCAGTGTTTTTATTGTCGCGCTAATCGAATAGGGCGAGGCATCCATGTTAAATCCGATACACGGCAAGGGTTGATATCCAATCCACCACGGCGTGTATAGGTTGCGTAGACCATCAGCTTTTCCGGTTTCAGTTGCTGCCAGAGATCGGCAAACATCTGCTCCACGCATTGTTCGTGAAAACCATTATGCTGACGATAAGAAATAATATAAGCCAAAATACTCTTATAACAAGGTTTTTTGCCCTGATAGCGTATAAATACTGTACCCCAATCCGGTTGTCCAGTGACTGGGCAGTTACTTCTTAACAAATGTGAATACAGCTGGATTTCACCTTCTGCTGCATCATCCGCGTCCAAAGCCAATAAACTGGCATCTGGGTGATTTTCCAGACGTTCCGGGATTAATTCATCAATGCAGATGCCTGCAGGTTTCGTAATTTCCAAGTCATCAACCTGAAATAAATCCAGGGTAATCTCTGCGCCAGCCGCAGCCGATAAATCCTTTTCCACTGTAGCAATAAAGTCAGCTTGAGAATCAAATCTGGCAAAATTCAGGCTATTGAAATACAGCTTTAAGGACTTGGATTCAATCAGGTTTGGTGAAGAAGCGGGCAGACTGATCCGGCCAATCGCGACTTGAGGAACACCAACCGCATTTAACCAGGAAATTTCAAAAACATGCCACCAGTCGGTGCCTTGCTGAATTGCGTCAACATGGGCATATTGTTCACGGGCAGGTGCGCGCGAAATCGGAAACAGAACATCGGGCTGATATTCTGTCGGGTAATTGGTGTCTTTACCAAGGAGAGATTGTTCTACACTCATTATTCACGCATTCCTGAACCACGGGAGAGTAAATGATAGGCCACTGCATATAGCAGGCCACAACATAAGGTGATCACTGTCAGTGAAACAGTCACATTGACATCGCTATGTCCTAAGATGCCATAGCGGAAGGCATTGACCATATACACTACAGGATTGATCAAAGATAAGTTTTGCCAGAACGGGCTTAAGTTCGAAATGGCATAAAACACACCACCTAAATAGGTCAGTGGCGTTAAAACAAAGGTCGGGATAATTGAAATGTCATCGAAAGATTTGGCATAGACAGCATTGATGAAGCCACCCAGCGAAAACAGCAGGGAAGTAATCAATACGGTATAGATCGTCACAAACCAGTTGGTGATATATAAGTCGGCAAAAAACAAACTTACGGCACTGACAATAATAGCCACCAGGATTCCGCGAATCACGCCGCCCAGCACATGCCCCCAAAGAATGGCATGCATCGGCACCGGACTCATGATCAGTTCTTCAATGCTCTTTTGAAACTTAGAACTGAAAAAGCTGGAAGAGACGTTGGCATAGCTATTGGTGATCACGGCCATCATGATCAGGCCAGGCACAATAAACTCCATATAGCTAAAGCCACCCATGTCTCCAATCCGCGAACCGATCAGATTACCAAAAATCACAAAGTACAAGCTCATGGTGATGGCAGGTGGTAACAAGGTTTGCGGCCAGATGCGCATAAAGCGCCGTACTTCTTTATAAACGATAGTATATAAAGCAATGCCGAGTTGATTAATGTTCATTGCGCAGCTCCATCCAGATTTTTCTCGACCATTTTCACAAAAAGTTCTTCCAGGCGATTGGACTTGTTACGCATACTGCGCACCTGAATATTCTGCGATTCCAGTAACTGGAACAGATCATTCATACTGTGTGCCTTGTCCATGGTAATTTCCAGGGTCATCGGATCGATTAAATTAAAACGTACCCCGATAATCTCCAGATGCAAGGGTTCAATAGGTGCTGCCAGATCAAAAATAAACGATTCTTCATTGAGCTGCCCCAAGAAGTTTTTCATGGTCGTATCTTCTTTAATGACACCACGGTCAATAATCGCAATACGACGACACAGCATTTCCGCTTCTTCCAGATAGTGGGTAGTCAAAATGATGGATGTCCCTTGCTCATTCATCTCATTCAGAAATTCCCACATCGAGCGACGCAGTTCGATATCGACGCCCGCAGTTGGTTCATCCAGAATCAGAAGTTTCGGTTCATGCATCATGGCGCGCGCAATCATCAGGCGGCGTTTCATCCCGCCAGAAAGCATGCGAGCCTGAGTGGAACGTTTTTCCCACAGACCCAGCTTGGTTAGATAGAGCTCAGCCCGTTGCTGTGCAATTTTTTTAGGAATGCCGTAATAACCCGCTTGAGTCACCAGAATGTCGAAAGTTTTCTCAAACTGGGCAAAGTTGAATTCCTGCGGTACCACCCCTAAACACTGTTTTGCTTGAGACGGATGTGTATCCAGGTTATGACCGAAAATCTCGACCGTACCAGAGGTTTTTTTTGTTAATGAACTGATAATACCGATGGTGGTGGATTTCCCGGCACCATTGGGTCCCAGTAGTGCATAAAACTCACCTTCCGGTACATTTAAGTTAATTCCTTTCAATGCCTGAAAGCCATTGCGATAGGTCTTTGACAAATCCCTTAAGATCAGTGCATCAGTCATGAATATCTCAAATGGTGAAAAGTTGAGATATTGTGAGTGATCTTGGAAAATAAGCCAAGTAATTCATATGCAATTCTGTGTTGCCATTTTGGAACATTGTATAAAGTCTAAGCATAAAATGCGGAAGTTGTAGATAGTTGCTTTACCTTATGATTTTTTTTGTTATGATGTGCATCGCGCGCTCATAGCTCAACTGGATAGAGTACAGGTCTCCGAAGCCTGTGGCGTGGGTTCGAGTCCCGCTGAGCGCACCACTACTACTTATAAAATCAATAACTTATAATGCCTTTGGCGTAATTCTGGCGTAATCCATATTTTAATTAAGAAAAACCCCGCTATATTTTGCGGGGTCTGCCTACTGCTTTTTTCAAATCTTCCGGCCTACTTTCTAGCCAGTCAGATAACTTTTTTTAAATTACCTCTTCGACTTTTTATAGTTTCAGTGATGTACTTTGGTTTTGGAAATCCCTTTAAACAAATAATCGATGCTTTAAAATATTTTTTCGTAACTTAGAAATTTTGCTGCCTAGTCATCCGTCAACTAAATAACTGAAAGGTGGCAGAGCAATTATAAAGTTACCGATGTTCGCCATTGCTGTCATTGATTTATCTTCATACAACTTTCTGTATCATTAACAACTTGCTGCAATT
This sequence comes from Acinetobacter sp. KH_038, assembly GCF_057839405.1. Lineage (NCBI taxonomy): Bacteria > Pseudomonadati > Pseudomonadota > Gammaproteobacteria > Moraxellales > Moraxellaceae > Acinetobacter > Acinetobacter sp. KH_038. The sequence continues at coordinate 1,000,500 of NZ_CM174489.1, forward strand.
GGCCTGCTTGAGTACCCAATCCCAAGGTACGAAGCAAATTTACTTTAATTTTTGAAGTCTCTAAGCCTTACTATTTTTCAACCAGTTTATGCCTTTTAGCAAGGCGTTTTAGGTCATTAAAATCATGATCTGAAATTAAATAGTCATGTTGCAGAAGCCATCGGTCTTAGACATGCACAGATTAAAATGGCTTTGTTGTATAAAAAATCAAAATCTTAATTTCACCCAAGGTATTAAAATTTAAGATTAAAATTTGTGTGGGGTCGGTCTGCTTCCATAAAATTATTTATGACTGCCACATATGCAGGAATCTCATTCACCTAGCTTTGAAAGTTCTTGGTACTGAGTTTATCTCCCAATAATTTGATGCAATGCATCTTGGTTTCTACCAAGCTTTGGGAATGATACCTAGACCACTTTTTCCAAATTTTTCTTCCTAGATATTTAACCATTTTCAACAATTGTATAAGCGACCATTAACTGATATTTGGTAAGTGAGTGTTTGTTCATAATAATTAAGATTAGTTATCTGCCCCTCCTTAAGTTATTTTAGACATTATGAGTATTTAAACGACATGAAATGTCGCATAAAGTTTAAAAAAAGAAAAAACAGATTGACTCATATAGATCTAAATGATTATTTTTTATTCAATGATAAATCATATAAATGGAAAATGCTTTGAGCTTAAATACTTTAAAAAAAATGATGTTCGACATCGAAAGAAAGCAACCTATTAATATGCTTCGGTTTAAAGCTTTAATTTTAAATCTAAATATTCGCCATCGTGTTGAGGCTGTTGATATTCAAGGTATCAAAATTAAAGGTGATCTTTATCTGATTTAGTATATACATCCTACTATTGAAATGGAGATTAAATGTTTAATAGCAAATATGGGGAACAATCGTATTAGTGCAGCTAAACAAAATTTTAGTCATCTGCATAAAGTTATTGGTTCATTCATTTTAATAAGACAATCTCCACAACATCCTCACGTAATTCTTTTTGACGAAGGTGGTAATTATCAATCCCCTGTAAATTTGTCGCGTCACGCTGTTATTGTCGAAAATCGTCAAGTCTTTTTAAATATTGAAAAATTCCAAATATTTTTAAAAGATCATACTGATGTACCATGCGATTTACCATTTGATTTTATATTTGGTACAGGAAATGAAATTTCAAACTCTTTACATCGAAATTTTTTAAATCAGTATGAACACCTGTATCTATGTTTTGATTGTGATTATGGTGGTCTTAAAATAGCTAAAAACTTATTTCAACTGCTACCAAATAAAAAGATGACCTTTGTACAACCTAATGACATTCAACAGCGTTTGGCTCAAGTTGTACATGCTTTGAGTTCAGATGAACTAGAAAAACTGGCTCAGTTTGCCTTGCAAGCCCCAACATTTATACAACATTATATACAGTTAATGTGTAATGCCCAACGTAGTCTTGAGCAAGAGAGTTTCCTAATATGATCAATAATAGTTTGTCTCTATTGCAGTTTACATTGAAGCGATTAGTGTTTGTTAACTCTGCGAAGCATGCGTATTCAGAGCTTCTATTAGATCAGCATTTAGCGATGTTTGGGCGCAATAATAATGGTAAAACGGCAAGTTTAGCGGCAACTAAGTTATTACTTTTTCCAGAGGTGAACTTTAAGCATTGCTTTCAGAAATTTGGATTTGAAGGCAAAGATGGGCCATATGATGCAGAGCAGTCATTTCGTTTTTATTTTCCCACTATTAAATCCTTTATAGCGTTGGAAGTTGAAAACCCCAGCGGTACTTTTACCATGGTGTTATTTCGTGCTGCAAGTAGTGAGAAAAGTCAGGACTATGCCTACCACCGTGCATTTATTCCATTGCCTTATCAAGAGGTGAGACATTTATTTTGGAATGAACCAGAACAGGATTTTGCAACAATTTTGGGTACGGAAAGTTTGCTTAAGTTTACTCAAAAACAATGTGGCGTGATTATTCAAGAAGCCGCTAAACTTCGACAAATGATTTTTGCACGGTTGGGCAGTCCAGATGCGCAGTACTGTATTATTCCATTAAAAGATAACAATGCCGACTCGCTCAACGCTTTTCGTAAAGTCTATAATTTGGCTTTTTCAATGTCGAGGAGTGTTTCAGATGTTTTGTCATCTGCTATCGCAGCCCTCATTGAAATGCAGCGTGGTCGTGCGGAAGAAAAGCTCGATCATGATTTAGATGAAACATATCAAAAATATTTACAGCTCAATCAACAGAGTCAAACATTAAAATTAAAACAAAACAATTTAGAACGTTTTAATCAGCTTACTCTCGAATTTAAATCCATATACCAATCAAATTTTAATTATTCTGTCGATCATCATTCCATTGATTTATATGTTAATTCTCAATTAAATAAATTAAAGCCAGAGCAAATTAGACAGCAAAGTCAGCTTAATGAGATTAATCGTCAGTTTCGTGAATTAAAAGCGAAGATGAATCAATTTAAATCTGAGATTAATGAGTGTGCAGCACAAATCAAGCTACTTGAAAGGTATTTTAATGAAACGCAAAAGCAAATAGAGCAAACGCTAAAAGTTCGCTATGAATATCCGCTCGAAATGTCAATTTATGAAATCAAAAATGCACTATTTTCAGATATCCAAGACCTGATTAATAAGCGGGAGCTTTTACTAAATGGTGCTAAAGCAACAGAAGAGTATCAGGCTAAAAGAAAACAATTTCATCAATTACAACACCAATTAGAACAACTGAATCTTGAAATTGAAACTATTAAAAATCAGAAAGATGACAATTTATTGGTCAAACAAATCAGCGAACATAGTCAGCACGTTATACACAGTTTAAATGCTAAATTAGTTAATATTAGTCAAATATTAACAGCATCAGAAAAACATAGTATTGAGTCATTCACGGCGCTATTTCATACCAATTTATCAATGCTTGCCTTTAAAGATAAAGCTTTAACTATACCCCTCAAACTGTATGAACCAGAAGATATATTACTCAAAATGGAGCAGCAGCAGCAGGCACTCTTAATACAGGTACAAGATTCAGAGCAAGAGTTTAAGCAATTAGAACAACTCATTTGTGATGCTAATAACCCTGAATTAAACCAAGCTAAAGTCTTGAAGCTCTTGAACGATATTCAAAAAAATGAAGCAGATATCGCTTTGTTAGATGCTTTTGATATAAATACCGAGCATGCTAAAAAATATACACAGGAAATCACTGCTCTGATTGAGAAAAAAAATATTTTGGATGAGCAGTTACGTATTCACACCATTCAATTTGATGATTTCTTGGCTCAACAGGGTCGTTGCCAGTCTATTCTCGATCAATTGAGTGATCAGCAAGAAAAATTCAAAAAAATTACTGATTTTCTTGGTCATGCATCGCATATGTATGAGGTATTACCAACATCAGCATTGCAACAACAAGATTTACAACCTAAAACAACTGTTGTTCATGAATTGTTTGATCAGGCGCATGACTTAAGCGAGTTAGCGAAAAAACTTCAAAAACAATATAACGATTTTATCGTTAAATTTAGTCAATTTTCCAATGCTGTTCCATCGGCAGATATTGATTTAAATCGGGTACATATACGTTTAAATGAATTAGAACAGAGTCTCGAAATTTATCATAGTATGTTTTCAAATTTAGATTTAGAGCAACAACAATTTAGACATGCGGTATTGGGTCATAATGAAGAAATTCGCTCTCAAGTGCAAGAAATTAATGAGGCTCAAGATCAATTACACCGTGCGGTCGCCATGATTAATAAAAAAATTAATCATCATCAAATTTCTAATTTAACTGAAATTCGTTTGCAACTTGAAACGGTTTCAGACTTTGATCATCTAAAGAATACCTTGGAAAAGCATAATATCTCAGGCGAAACTCTAGCAGAAGAATCCTTTTATTTATCACTTATTGCATTTTTTAATAAACACCAAGACAGAGGGCGCTTGAAGATGGCTAATCTTATCGAGTCGATTCAATATCGTTATAAAGTTGATGGTCAAGAGGTGATTAAATCACAATCTGGTGGAACCACCACAACCATCACATCCTTTGTATTGGCTGTGTTATTAAAGGAGATTCAGGTAATTGGTACTTCCGTACGCATTCCAATAATTGTTGATGAAATTTCTGCTTTAGATGCTGAAAATACGGCATCAACCATTCAGCAAATTAGTGAGCATGGTTTCTCAATATTCTGTGCAACACCTGAATTGACAGCATATTTGGTTTCAGAAGTTGGTCGTTATATTCATATCAATCAAAATGTTGCTAAGAATATTATAGACGTTGAGTGTCAATGGAATATCATGCCACACCACGTTAATCATTGGGGGGAGCATGAAGTTTAATCGTGACTTGATCATTAAAGCAATTATCGATGAAAAAAGTCATTTCCTGGTGTTCATTGACTATATTAATGAATACCACTCTGGAGGGGAGTTTCCTAAAACCTTATATATTGATTTTTTTGAGCGGCAGATACGCACGCGAGCGAAATTCGATTTGAGTAAAACAAATTTGATTCAATTACTTAGTTTAGAGTCGCTCATTGATAATCATATATTTGCTGACTTTCCTTCGACAGGTCAACTGGTACTGAATAAAACAGTGCTCGATTTACTCGGTTTTCTAGACACCAAACGTAGTCGTCAATTGGTCAACGCACAGTTTGAGGATATGCGGAAGCGCACGGTTGATGTTGCCTCAGAGATACAACATGCTGAAATTGGGAGTCAGTCATATCGTGAATTTGTATTAAATTTCAAATTATTACTTAATGAGATTCACAGTAAAGTACAAGAAAACTGTATGGTGCTGCAAAGCCGTTTAGAAGGTTTTGCTGAGGAATATCGGTTATTTGAACAAGGTGAAAGCAAGCTGACCATTCAAGATTTATATACTGAAGTTAATCAATTATTTTTGCGTAATGTGAAACCATTTTTGGATTTTACTTCAACGGACCAAATTTTATCGGTGCAGTCTTTTCATGAAGCTGTGTCATCCATCATTGATTTTTTTGAAGGGCAATGTGACATTGAATTGTCTTATCAGCTGAGTTATCGATTGACTGCAATTACGTCTTATTATAAAGATATCCAACATATTTCAGAAAGAATTACTCGCTATTTACATCAAATTGGACAAGATCGTTCCAGTTATTTGGCAATTGAAAATGCATTTGCTGAATTGATGAATGCTTTAGAGCCTTTACGTCATGGAGGTTCTAAAAATATTAAATTAAAGCCATATGCTGATTTTTTTAAGAATATAACTGTTTTAGATGGGGTGGCAGATCATAAAAAGAAATATCAAGCCAAACTGAATTTAGAGCCTGATAAAAACCTATTTCCATTCGAATATTATTTGGAACGGTTATACTCAAAACCTTATAAAGAAACTCTGATTATTGAACGCGTGGCGCTGCCAAAAACTATTCGTTTGGAAGAAACTCGTAAAAAAATGATAATGAATTTTGTGGCAAATCTAACATTACCTGATCAGGTTGAAGATATTTATTTGTACATTCATCAGCAACTTCAACAGAATTTAAATGATTACTCGCTTAAAGATATTTTGTTTGGATTAGAAATGTTATTGCCATTATTAAGAAGTGATTTTATAGGGAAACAAACAAGGGGGCGTGTGGAAGATATACAATATTATTTAGAATATTCAGTGCTTTCATGGCAAAAGAAAGGGGCGAGTACGTGATTAATTTTCAAAGAAGTGAACAGATTTTTAATACATTAATGAATGGACGCATTATTAATCGTGAAATCATCGATAACGATGTTTTGATACCTAATCCTTTATTTAATGAGATTATGGATTATTTAGAAGATTACCAAAAACAGTATGAAATGAGTGGTTTTAAGTTTATTCACTCAGGTGATTACGTCTACATTACTGAAGATGAAAAGAACAAGACTGAGATTGCAATGAGAGCTCAAATTCTGTTGCTCTTGATTGGAAAATACCTAAATAACAATAATTTTAGCTTACAAAAGATAAAACAGTTAAATTTAGGTCTGACCCTTTCAGATATTTTGAATATTCAAAATATGCCTGAATGTACAGAACTATTGAATCGGGCTGGTATGGGGGCGGATGTATATTCTCAAATCAAAAATATTTTGGTTGAACGTCACATTCTATTAGAAAAAACTACTTCGAAAGCTTTTATATTATCTGCGATTGGAGAAAAATTTTTCGATGAGTTACAACCTTTATATTTAGATTAAATATCGTAGCTTCTGATGAATTAATTTGCTTTCATATATATGCTTAGAACGATCGAAGATTGACATTAAGTATTATAAAAGCCCTAAAAGCAATCGAAATGATTTAAATTCTACTAAGATAATCCTAGAAACTAACTGAATAAAGAATTCAGTTGTCAGTCAACCATCTACTTTTTTACTTGTGGATTGCTTTAACCATGCGTAATAACCAAGGTGATGAACATCTAAAGTCGAAGATATACAACGAACAGACCATATGGGTTGATGATCCTGAATAAAGGTGTACCTCATTTGAACTGGATTGCGAAGTATGCCGCGGCCTTCTTTAATATATCCCTTTCTTTGCAAACCCGTTGCAACTCCTTTTTTAGCTGTGCCAACTCTGTAACTTCATCGCTAGATTTTGTGATTTTAGATTTCTACGATCCATAACGCTTGATGCCGACATAAGAACTATGCATGGTTTTACCTAAGCGTGTGGTAGTTTCAGCCATGCTATGATCTTTTTCAGTCACTTGCTTTACAGCTTCAATTTTGAATTCTTCAGGATATCGTTTGCTATTGCTCATAAACACCTCGTTAATTAGCTATATTGTTTGGCTAAAAAGTGTCTATAAAATCGGTGGCTACTCAATCAAGTTCCTAAAATCAAGTTGACATGATGTTATGCAAAAAAGTTAGTTGTAAGCAATAACAAGAAAATTTTTCTCTAAGACTGTATGCTCTATTACATATTATTTACCAACAGAAATAATTGGAAATTTCTATTAATAAAAAAGTTAATTTTAATTTTTTTTAAATTTAGTTTTCATAGATTTAATAGTAAAAATAATAAAATAAAAGAATGCACCTGAAAAGTGCATATTATTTGTAAATGAAGCTAGAAATTTTATTAGCACTTTCGATTAAACTTTGAGCAATGGTTGAATAGAATGCTGTTTTATCATAAGTACTAATTGGGCAACTAACAGAAAGTACAGCAACCATTTCTCTATTTGATTGGTTGTAAATTGGAGCTGCGCATGCAGCCATATCTGTATTGAAATGTCCCCAACTTACTAAAAACGGTTCTTCTTTTACTTGCTCAAGTCGCTTTAATAAACTTTCAATATTATGAGGTGTAAGCTCAGAAAAAACTTTCCAATCGTTAAAGTTTGCATAACGTCTTTTTACTTCACTTGTAGGTAGTTTAGATAGCATAAGTTGACCAATTACAGTTGCATGAGCAGGCCAATGTGTACCTATATGAACTGTACTTGTGAATGCACCTGTAGATTGTACATTATTGATAAATACAACATTTGTACCTTCTAATATAGATAGATGGACTGCAATTTTTAAGTTATCACGCAACTCTTTCATAATAGGTGATGAAAGTTCATTTAGTGATAGTTTAGATAGGCTATTAAAACCAAGAGACATGACGCGGCTATCTAATGCATAAGTTTTTTGTGTCAGTTTTCTAAGGTAACCGCAGTGCTCTAAAGTATAAATTAATCTAAAAGCACTAGAACGATTCACATCAATTTTTTCTGCAATTTCAGAAATAGTCATTTCCTGATTATTTTCATCAAATAATGCAAGAATTGCTAATCCCCGTATCAGTCCAGGAACCAAGTAACGATCTTCATTTTTGTTTGTTTCTGGATCTTGCATTACTTCTACTTCATTTGAATTCATCAACGAGCCTGCTCTGACTATATTTAACTTTGCCCCATATAGGGGATGCCCTGCACCATATCTTAACGGTCTTTCACCTCCTTCACAATGTTTATATACAAAACAAAATTTATCAATCAAAACGTAACAAGGTATTTATTTTATATAAGTGCATGAAAATAATTAATAAATATTAATTGACAAATATTTTGGTTAAAGCTTATTCTGATATTGTGTTTTAAATATTAAATAAAGTTTTGTTGGTAAAACATAGAGGTGGTCTCGTGAATTGGATATCTGTTTGTAAAGTAGATGAAGTTGCAGAAGAAGAGCCGAAGGCAATTGAGATCAATGACAAAAAAATTGGTGTTTTTGTAATCGATGAAAATTATTTCGCAATTGAAAATGTTTGTCCTCATGCATTTGCTCTATTAACTGAAGGTTTCATTGAAGATTCAACAGTTGAATGTCCATTACATGAGGCAATTTTCGATATTCCAACTGGGCGTTTAGAAAGTGGCCCAGGTTGTCGCGATTTATGTACATATCCCGTTCGAGTTGAAAACGAAGAAATTCAAATTCAACTTTAAGCACGAATGATTAGGGAAGAGATCAAATGAAGCAATATAACGAAAAGCTAGCTAGATGGATCACCGCAACTCCTTCAAGCTATGCTGGGATTAATAATATTCAAATTCCAGGTCAAGTAGAGCACTTGATATGGCAGAACCGTTACAAAGAACCAAGCCCGTATGAGCAAGATTTTGTTCAGTATTTAATTACTGCATTCACCAATGGTGTAACTGAATTAGATGACTTAGTGAATGCCTTAAATGATCAGGGATTCAGAGATGAATCTGGTGATCTATGGTCAGTTGGAAGTTTTTCGACTGAAATGCAACGTTTAGGTTATTAACACACAAGGACATCATGATGACTATTGCAGAAATGAATGTTGAACAATATCTAGACCTTGGTTTACGTGACCAATGGTATCCGGTATTGGCAGGCTGGGAAGTGGGGGCGAACCCTGTTGGCATCACACGTTTAGGTGAAAATATTGTCGTATGGCGTGATGATAAAGGTCAGGTTCACGCACTTGAAGATCGCTGCCCGCATCGTGGTGCACGTTTATCTTTAGGTTGGAACTTAGGTAATCGTATTGCTTGTTGGTATCACGGTGTTGAAGTTCGTCATGATGGTGTTGTTGAAGACGTACCTGCTGTTCATGATTGCCCATTAAAAGGCAGTGACTGCGTAAAAAATTATCAAGTTCAAGAATTAAATGGAGCAATCTTCATTTGGTTTGGTATTGATGCTAATGAAGCACCTGCTGAACTTGTGCTTCCAGATCAGCTTTCTAGCGAAGAATGGAGTTCGTTCCTTTGCATGGCAGACTGGAAAGTAAACCATCAATATGCAGTTGATAACGTGATGGATCCTATGCATGGTACATACTTGCATTGCACATCGCACTCAATGGCAGATGGTGAAAAAACCGCAGAAATGAAGCATCGCCCGACGAAAGATGGTTTTGTTTTTGAAAAAGAAGGTCAAACAGGTGTGAACTTTGACTGGGTTGAATACGGTCAAACAGGTGCAGCTTGGTTACGTTTATCTATTCCTTATCGTAAACAGTTTGGTCCGGGTGGCGAATTCTGGATCGTTGGTTTTGCGACTCCAATTGATGAAAATAATACACGTGTGTTCTTCTGGCGTTGCCGTAAAGTTTCAGGCTGGCAACGTAATGTATGGCGTTTCTTATACCGCAATCATTTAGAACAATTGCATTGGGATGTATTAGAACAAGACCGCATTATTTTAGAAAATCTTGCGCCAAATGCACGTAAGCATGAATTCCTTTATCAGCATGATGTTGGCTTATCACGTTTACGTCGCTTAATGAAAAAAGAAGCAGAAAAACAGCTTAAAAAATTTGTAGTACTTCAAGGCTCTCAAAATGAAAACCGTATTGACATGAAGGAAGCATCTAATGGCTAATCTGCCAATTTTAGCGGGAAAACGTATTCTTGTGACGGGTGCAGCACGTGGCCTAGGGCGTGATTTCGCCCAAGCTGCTGCTGAAGCTGGTGCATCGGTTGTGATGGCAGATATTCTGGCAGACTTAGTTCAGCAAGAAGCGAAGGCATTATCTGAACAAGGATTGGATGTTTCTGCAGTTGAAATTGATTTAAGTCAAAAAAAATCAGTTCAGCAAGCGGTTGATCAAGCTGTTGCAATGTTAAATGGCTTAGATGGATTAATCAACTGTGCAGCTTTGGCAACAGGCGTTGGCGGCGTGTCACTAATGGAATATGACGAAGATCTTTGGGATCGAGTGATGACTGTCAATGTGAAAGGTACGTGGTTGGTGACACAAGCATGTGTTCCACACTTAAAAAAATCGGGTTCAGGAAAAATTGTCAACATTGCATCGGACACTGCAATGTGGGGTGCTCAGCGTTTAATGGCTTATGTTGCAAGTAAGGGTGCCATTATTTCAATGACACGTTCAATGGCACGTGAATTGGGTGAAGACAATATTTGTGTCAACACGATTAGCCCAGGTTTAACGCTGGTAGAAGCAACCGAATATGTACCTCAAGCTCGCCATGATTTGTATGTCAATGGAAGAGCGATACAACGTCAACAACATCCACAGGATCTAAACGGCACAGCGATTTATCTACTTTCAGATATGTCTTCTTTTGTGACGGGTCAAAACATTCCTGTGAATGGCGGCTTTGTATTTAATTAAGGAGCAACACATGATTACAGGTATTGAAGTTTTAAAATTTGGTGTTGAAGATCGAGTTGAAGCAAAAACCTTCTTGGCAGATTTTGGTTTAACAGTAACTACTTCAGATATAGATGGCGCAGATTTATACCAAACACAAAATGGCTGCAAAGTTTATTTATTTGATATTGCTGATGCACGTTTACCAGAAGCGATTGAATCAGGTTCTACTTTACGTGAAGTGACTTGGGGTGTTGAAAGTGATCAAGACCTTGAGGCTCTAAAAGAAAAGCTTTCTGCTGAACCAAAATTCTTAGCAGACGACACCAAAGTGCAATGTCTTGATCCAAATGGCATGACCATTGTTTTTGAAAAAACGATTACAAAAGTTGTTGCACAAGCACGTACAGAAGGCATTAACCAATTTGGTAACGTTCAACGTGTAAATGCAGCAAGCCCTGTTTATGAAAAAGCAGAACCTGTTGATATTGGTCACGTTGTATTTTTCACACCAGATTTGAAAACAACTCAAGCTTTTTATATTGAAAAATTAGGCTTCCATTTATCGGATGCTTACACAAACCGTGGTGCATTCTTGCGCTGTCGTAGCGAAGGCTTCCATCACGATTTATTCCTATTGTCTATTCCGAATAAACCTGCTGGTTTAAATCATGTTGCCTTTGTGGTTCGTGATATTCACGAAGTGATTGGTGGTGGTTTGAGTATGAACCGTCAGCAATGGTCAACATTCATTGGTCCTGGTCGTCATCCTATTTCATCTGCGTATTTTTGGTATGTGAATTCGCCATTGGGTGGTGCGTTTGAGTACTACACCAACGATGACTACCTAACGGAAGAATGGCAACCCCGTGAAGAAGAACATCGTTTAGAACTCTTTACGGAGTGGGCGATCGAAGGCGGTTTAGACCACGAAACACGTCGCCAAGTAAAACCAGTGTAATCAATAGAAGATAAGGATGTCGACAACATGAATCAAATTGTGATTGTAGGTGCTGGGCAAGCTGCGGGCTGGGCAGTTCATACACTGCGAAACCAAGGATATAATGGTGAAATTCATGTTGTATCGAATGAAGATAATGTCTTTTATGAACGTCCACCGCTATCGAAGCAAGTTCTCTCTAAAGAAGCGACTGTAGAAAGTTTGAATCTATTTTCTTCTGATCAAGTCAATCAGTTTTCAGTGATTTGGCATAAGCCGGATTATGCGATACAGATTAATAAACAGAATAAGACTTTATTGTTGAAAAGTGGAAAATGTTTAGATTATGACAAATTACTCATTGCAACTGGGAGTAAAGCTAGGATTCCAGTAAATGCATGGAAGAGTATAAAAAACGTTTTTACACTTCGAGATATTCAAGATTGTCACAATCTCTCAGCACGCTTAGAAACAGCGCATAAGATTGCAGTAATTGGTGGAGGATGGATTGGACTTGAGATAGCTGCTACAGCACGTAAACAAGGAAAGATGGTTGAGGTATTTGAATATGGAAGCCGTCTATGTGCTCGTAGTGTGAGTCCTGAAGTTTCAGATTATATAAAGGATTTACATGAAACATCTGGGACAAAAATTCATCTTAATGCAACAAAGATTCATTTGATTGAGCATTCTGATAAACAGGTCGAAGTCTTTAATACAAGTGGACAGCCTGAAATTTTTGACTGTGTCATTGTAGGAGCAGGTGCTGAAATAGCGAAGGACCTGGCAGTAGAAGCTGGTCTCGAAGTCAAAGATGGAATAGTCGTAAACAAATATGGGCAGACTTCCGATTCGGATATTTATGCTGCAGGTGATGTCGCAATCCATCCTGAACTAGGTTTCTGTATTCAATCTTGGGCTAATGCTCAAAATCAAGCAATATCAGCGGCAAAATCAATGTTAGGGGATTTGACGGCATATCAAGATATACCTTGGTTATGGTCAGATCAATATCAATGCAATATTCAAATTTTGGGGACGTATCAGCCTGAAAGAACAGCTCAGGTGGTTATACGTAAAACAAACTCTTATCAACAAAGCTTTTTTTACCTTGATGATCAAAATCGACTCATCAATATGATTGCCGTGAATGAAGCAAAACTAGTAAAGCTTGCAAAAAGATGGTTAGCAAATGCTATAGAGCTTAATCCACAACAACTACAAGATTTAGAATTTAATCTGATGAAATTGAAATAGTTAAGCAAGAGAAATCACTTAGCACATATTCGAAGGAACGTACAATGGAAAGTGAAACAAAGACAGGTATAAAACATTGGACACCAGCCGTCATTTTAATGATCTGCGTAGTCCTCGCTTTTTTTGACAAAATTAGTATCGCAGTATTGTTTTCCGATTCAACATTTTTAGATGTGATGGGGATTGGTAATGACAAAGCAAAACTTGGATGGTTGATGACCAGTTTCTTGCTGGCATATGGTTTTTCATCAATGTTCTTAAGTTTCTTGGGAGATATTTTTTGTCCTAAGAAAATGTTGTTTTGGAGTGTAGCTTCATGGGGTTTACTCATGTTAGCGATGGGATTCACCTCAGACTTCATCACACTTGTTGTACTTCGAATTTTACTCGGTTTAGCTGAAGGTCCTTTGTTTGCATTAGCATATACCATTGTTAAGCAAACCTATACTGATCGTCAGCAAGCTCGTGCATCCACAATGTTTTTACTTGGTACACCAATTGGTGCCTTCCTTGGTTTCCCAATTACGGCATATGTACTTGCGAACTATGATTGGCATAGTACGTTTTTTGTGATGGCTGCCTTAACACTTGTAGTCATGGCCCTAGTTTACTTTGGTTTACGCGGTCTTGAGCTAAAACGTACAGTGGATTTAGAAGGTGTGGCTCAACGTGTCAATTTTAAAGATCACGTGACCAATACTAAAAAGCTATTAACGAATAGTGCATTCTGGTTGATCTGTATTTTTAACATTGCTTTGATGACTTATTTATGGGGCTTAAATAGTTGGGTGCCTTCTTATTTGATTCAAGATAAAGGCTTTAACTTAAAAGAGTTTGGTTTTTATTCAAGTTTGCCATTTATTGCCATGCTAATAGGTGAAATTGTAGGTGCTATTTTCTCAGACAAACTCGGTAAACGTGCAATCCAAGTAAGTGGTGGCTTGTTGGTAGCAGGGATCTTTATGTATCTCATGGTCATTGCAACAAATCCAATGATGGTGATTTTAGCAATGTCCTTAAGTGCAATGGCTTGGGGCTTTGGTGTGGCAGCTGTATTTGCATTGCTAGCTCGTGTGACTACTGCAGATGTAGGTGCAACTGCAGGTGGTATTTTCAATGGTTTAGGTAACTTTGCGAGTGCGGCAGCGCCAGTCATTATTGGTGCCATTGTGATGCAAACTGGGAGTTTCAATCTAGGTATTACCTTCCTTGCTGCTGTTGCAGTGATTGGTTCGTTCTTCCTTGCTCCACTATTGAAGCGTTACTAAAACTAAAATGTTTACTTGTCACAAGGCGTGATTGGAAAACAAGAATTTAACAAACGGACTGAATGAAATCTTAAGACATTACGATTCAGTCTAAAATTTAAAGGAGTGAGTTTCATGTCAACTCAACAATTTGAATCTTGGAAACAACCAGAAGACAAAACTTTAGAAGAGTGGATTGGTGGACGTATTGCTCGCTTTGAAACCCGTAAATATGATTTTGATGCTTTGAAGTTTCAAGCAGATTACGACCCTAAATACCGTCGTGCACAAATGCGTTATATGGGTACTGGTGCTACGGGTGTAGCGAGTGATAGCAATACTGTTCCTGCAGAAAACTTCACATTCTCAACAATGGTGCTACCACCTCAGTGTGAAGGTCCATTGCATATTCACCATGATGTGGAAGAAGTGTTCTTTATGCTTCGCGGTGAGATTGATCTATTTATTGAGCATGAGGGTGAAAAATTTTCTACACGTTTAAAAGAGCGTGATTTGATTTCAATTCCACCTGGTATTTATCGTGGTTTGTTTAACCCAGGTACTGAAGACGCATTGATGTGCGTGATGTTGGGTACAGGGAAACCAACAATTCCTAACTATCCACCTGAGCATCCATTGTCTCAAATCAAGCGTTAATTTATTCAGGATACCAAGTCATGACTTATATCGAACAACTCGCACAAGTTGAATTGAAAACTGTTCAATTTAATGGCGTGAAGCAGTCTTATAGAGAAGCAGGACAGGGTGAAACTTTGGTATTGCTCCACGGTATTAGTTCAGGTTCGGGTTCTTGGATCAGACAATTGCAAGATTTAAGCCATGACTTTCATATCATTGCTTGGGATGCACCAGGCTATGGTCAATCAGACTTATTAAATACTCCAAAACCTAATGCAACTGATTATGCAAAGCGTTTAAAAGGCATGTTAGATGCATTGAATTTTAAAAAAATTATTTTAGTTGGGCATTCATTGGGTGCATTACAGGCAGCAGCATTTAATGCTTTATACCCTGAATATGTAAATGCTTTAGTTCTTGCGAATGTAGCGCAAGGATATAAAGGTTTTGGTGCTCAGAAACAACAAGATGTTTTTGAAAAAAGACCAAAAATGTTGAAAGAACTAGGTGCAACGGGAATGGCAAATTCACGTGGACCTTATTTAGTTGCACATGCAACACAGCATGCGATGGAACTTATTACAGCTGTTATGCAAGGCATTAGCTTAGATGGTTTTACGCATGCATCTTATTTACTGGCTTACGACTCAATACAAAGTTATTTGCAAAAAAAGCAAAAAAATACGCATGTAGTAATGGGTATGTCAGATGGAATTACACCTGCACAAGATATTCAAGTATTGGCAGAAACGTATGAATTGAACCAATGCTATCAAATTGAAGATGCTGGGCATTTGAGTTATCTCGACCAAGCAGAACAATTCAATCAAATTTTATTATCGCTTAATTAAGTAAGCGTTTATGTGAGTTATGGATATGAGCTTCCAATTGAATGGAAAAAATGCAGTTGTTACGGGTGGCTCGTCGGGTATTGGGCTAGCAACAGTTGAATTACTTGTTGCAGAAGGTGCCAATGTCGCGTGGTGTGGTCGTAATGAACAACGCTTAGCGGAATCGAAAGAATTTATTTTATCGCATTATCCAAATGCAAAAGTGTTCACAGCAACATGTAATATTTTAGATAAACAGGAAGTTATTCAATTTGCAAACAACGTTGAAAAAGAATTTGGCGGTATTGATATTCTAATTAATAACGCTGGTCAGGGGCGTGTTTCAAACTTTGAAAACACGGAAGATGAAGATTGGTTAAAAGAAATTGAGCTGAAATATTTTAGTGTATTGCATCCTGTAAAAGCATTTTTACCTGCTTTAAAGCAGTCGAATTTTGGTTCTATTACCAATGTAAATTCACTACTTGCTTTACAGCCAGAACCTCACATGATTGCGACTTCTTCAGCACGTGCTGCTTTACTGAATTTAACGCATTCGTTGGCACATGAGTTTTCTCAATACAACATTCGTGTGAACTCGATTCTATTAGGCATGGTGGAATCTGCGCAATGGAAACGTCGTTTTGCAGATCGTTCTGACCAAGCTCAATCTTGGGAAGAATGGATTGGCAATATCGCGAAAAAACGTGGCATTCCAATGGCGCGTTTAGGTAAGCCTGAAGAACCAGCTCGCGCGCTTGTTTTCTTAGCATCACCATTGGCTTCATACACAACAGGTTCAACCATTGATGTGTCTGGCGGCTTCAATAAGCATCTATAAGGTGAATATATGAAACAGTTAATGATGATTGGATTTGGAGCAATGGCAAATGAAGTGTGTAGTCATTTGCCAAAAGATCTTGAATTGAAATGGGTGGTTGTACCTGAGCGTAGTGTTGATGCTGTAAAGCAAAAGGTCGCAGCAGATGTACACGTCATTTCTAAAATCGATGACTGTTTAGGTGAGCCTGATTATGTCATTGAGGTTGCAGGGCAAGCAGCGGTAAAAGAACATGCCGAAAAAGTTTTGGCACGTGGTTGGACGATTGGTCTGATTTCTGTAGGCACATTGGCAGATCCTGAATTTTTCGAAAAATTGCAAGAAACTGCAGAAAAATCGGGTGCACATCTTCATCTTCTTGCAGGAGCTATTGCGGGTATTGATGGTATTGCAGCTGCTAAAGAAGGGGGCTTAGAAAAAGTGACCTATAAAGGTTGTAAAAGCCCAAACAGCTGGCGTGGAAGCTATGCGGAAAAACTCATTGATTTAGACAATGTGAAAGAAGCAACAGTGTTTTATAAAGGCACAGCCCGTGAAGCAGCGCTAAATTTTCCTGCGAATGCCAATGTCGCTGCAACCATTGCTTTAGCTGGCATTGGAATGGATGAAACGCAAGTTGAATTAACGGTTGATCCAAATATTAATCAAAACAAACACACCATTGTGGCAGAAGGTCGCTTTGGTCAAATGAGTATTGAAATGATTGGGGTGCCTTTGGAAAGTAATCCAAAAACTTCAACATTGGCCGCACTGAGTGTCATTCGTGCATGTAGAAATAGCGTAGATGCAATTCAGATTTAAAAGGGATAGGTGAATGCCATGGTAAAAGAAATATATATTGCAGGTGAATGGCGTCTAGGTCGTGGAAATGTCATTCAAAGCCTATTTCCAGCAGATAACTCAGTCAATGCTGAAATTTCTACTGCGACTTTAGAAGATGTTGAAGAAGCAATTGTGAAAGCAGATCGAGCTTGGCGTAAGCCCGAATGGCGTAATTCATTACCACATGAGCGTGCAAAAATTTTGTATCGCGTGGCAGATATTATTGAATCGCGTGTTGATGAACTTTCAAAACTGCAAACACGTGACAACGGTAAGCCTTTATCTGAAACACGTGCTTTAGTGATGAGTGCTGCTGCAACTGCACGTTTTAATGCGGCTGCATGTGAAACTTTTAATGAAGAGTTAACAACTCAACGCGCACCAGATTTCATGACCATGAGCGTGTATGAGCCTGTTGGTGTAGTTGCAGCAATCACACCTTGGAATTCACCAATTGCCAGTGAAGTACAAAAACTTGCACCTGCAATTGCAGCAGGTAATGCTGTTATTTTGAAACCTGCTGAAGCGACATCACTCATTGCTTTAGAGCTTGCAAAAATCTTTGAAGAAGCAGGCTTACCAAAAGGTATTTTAAGTGTACTTGTTGGTCGTGGTTCAGTCATTGGTGATGCGATTGCACATCATCCATTGTTGCGTAAAATTTCATTTACAGGTGGTACAACGACTGGTCGTCATTTAGCGCATATTGCAGCTGAAAAACTGATCACAACTTCGCTAGAGCTTGGTGGGAAATCTCCAACAATTGTATTATCAGATGCAGATATTGAAATTGCTGCAAAAGGCATTGTTTACGGTATTTTTAGTTCGGCTGGTCAGGCATGTATCGCAGGTTCACGTTTATTTATTCATAAGTCAATTTACGACGAGTTCTTAAAACGCCTTGTTGAAATTACCGAAGGCTTACGCGTAGGTCATCCTGAAACACCAGATGTTCATATGGGTTCGCTCATTAACCAAAAACATTTGGAATCGGTTCATCGTTATGTAGAGCTTGCAAAGTCTGAGGGCGGTACGGTTATCACAGGTGGTGAAGCCATTACTGAAGGTGAATTTGCCAAAGGTAGTTTCTACAAACCAACCATTATTACAGGCTTAAAAAATAGTGCTCAAACATGCCAAGAAGAAATTTTTGGCCCTGTTCTTGTGGTGATGTCTTATGACAATGAGCCAGATTTAATTGAGCAAGCAAATGACAGTTGCTTTGGCTTGGCAGCTGGTATTTGGACAGAAAACTATCGTAAAGCATGGAAAATTGCCCGTACTTTAGAAGTTGGAACAGTATGGATTAACACCTACAAAAAATTCTCGATTAGCGCGCCATTTGGTGGTTTTAAAGACAGTGGTATTGGTCGTGAAAAAGGTCGCTTGGGCATTTTGTCTTACATGCAACAGAAAAGCATTTATTTAGGTTTAAACGAACAAGCAAATCCTTGGGCAGATTAATACCCGCCTACACAGCAACAGATTTAGGAAAGTAGAATTAAGGAAATATGAAAATGAAAGAAAAAGTAAATGTAGGTGAAGCAATCGCACGTGTTTTAGAAGCACACCAAGTTGATAGTATTTACGGGGTAATCTCGATTCATAATTTACCGATTGCAGATGCAGTAGGTCGCCGTGAAAAGATTCGTTTTATTGCAGCACGCGGTGAAGCAGGCTGTGTGACTATGGCAGATTCACACTCACGCTTTACAGGTTTGGGTGTTGCACTTACCAGTACAGGTGCAGGTGCAGGTAATGCTGTAGGTTCACTGATTGAAGCAATGAATGCAGGAAGCCCTGTATTACATTTAACAGGTCAAGTAGAACGTGAATATTTAGACCGTGATGCAAGCTTCATTCATGAAACCAAAGATCAGCTTACTTTTTTAAAAGCATCAAGCAAAGCAGCATTTCGTATTACAAGCCCAGACAATGCGGTAGGTGTAATCCGTGAAGCTATTCGTGTTGCAACAACAGTGCCAATGGGACCTGTGAGTGTTGAAATTCCAATTGATGTGCAAGCAGCAGAAATTGATTTACCTGCAAATTTAGGTCCTGTAAAAGCGCTTCAACTTCCTGTCGCTGAAGATATTGAAGTAAGTTTAATTGCAGATGCGATTAAAACTGCAAAACGTCCTGTATTTTGGATTGGTGGTGGTACTTTAACTGCAGTTGACGAAGTAAAAGCAATTGCAGACTTAGGTATTCCTGTTGTGTCATCTACACATGCACGTGGTGTTTTGGCAGATAACCATCCACGTACATTGGGTGCATTTCATAACTCAGCAGCGGTAGAACAACTGATTAAAGAGGCAGATTTATTGGTTGTGGTAGGTTCACGCTTACGTAGTAATGAAACCAAAACGTATTCGGTAGTGTTCCCAGAAAATATTATTCAGGTAGATGCAAACCCAGTCGCACAACAACGTAACTACAAAACTGGTCAATTTGTTTGTGCCGATGCGAAAGATACACTTGCACGTGTTGTAAATGCATTATCAGGTGTATCAAAAGTAGATGCAGCTTACGATGCAGGAATTAAAGCTGCTCGTGGAAATGCAATTGAAGCTTTACGTACGCAAATGGATCAATACGCCCTCATTTGTGATCACTTACGTGCAGCACTTCCTGAAGATGGCATTTTTGTTCGTGACATTACCATGTCAGGTAGTACATGGGGAAGTCGATTATTCCCAGTACAAACACCAAATAAAAATATTCACTCACTTGCAGGTGCAATTGGCTTAGGTCTTGCCCATGCCATTGGTGCATCTATTGCAAATCCAACCAAGAAAGTTGTGGGCTTAGTAGGTGATGGTGGATTAATGCTCGGTATTGGTGAAATTGCCACAATGGCACAAGAAAATACCGACATGGTTCTTATGATCATGAATGATGGTGGTTATGGCGTAATGCGTGGCATTCAAAATAACTACTTTGGTGGTCGTCAATATTTCAATGAACTACACACACCCAATTATCAAGCCTTAGGTGAATCTATGGGCGTGAAAAGTTGGAAAGTGGGCAGTGCTGAAGAGTTCAAAACTGCAATTAAAGAAGCGATTGATTTGAATGGTCCGGCAGTTATTGAGTTAGATATGAACTCTATTGGTCCACTTAAGTTTGCGGGTCCTCCGCAGAAGAAATTGTACTAATTCATATTTAAATTCTGATTGTACTGACTATTCATTTAGATGGGTGGTCAGTTCCCAAAACTTTAATTGTGGATTACATAGGACATGGAGCACAGTTTCGATTGTTTTAAATGCAATGATTCAATTTAAAAAAGATGTCAAACAAATAGCAAAAATGAGCGAACAATAACCGAAACTCGTCACGACAAGTAAAACAGTCTTTTTAAATAAATGGTGAAGTTTGCGAGCAATACATTGCTTCAAGCCTAAGAATGTAAAGGAATTATTCAGAAAGTTTTGTTAGAAAAGGAAAATGGACTGAAAAAATCTTTAATGTGCTTTATCCAGAGGAAGCAAATTGAAGAACAAACACCACTAGCTAAGGATTTAGCTAAATTTTTTTAAGTAAAATCGAGTTTAAACATTGTTTTGTATGCAAAACAAAGCGGTGTTTATATGAAGGGGTTAACATGAAAAAAACTTTATTAGGTACTGCCATTTTATTTATGATGGCGTCAACGAGTCCATTGTTACATGCAAAAGATGACCCATTGGAATGGAAAAGTGAAGATGGTGCAAACTCATTTAAAGTAGGTGGTGTACTTCGTTTTAATCATCGTTATGAGCAATGGGACGAAAGTAAAAATCGTGGCGCTGGTAAATTAGATTTCGATATTTTCCGTATAGATTTAAAAGGAAATTATGGCGATTTATATTTTAATGCTAGTCCTATTATTCAAGACCAAGAAATGACGTCTATTGAAAAAGCATATGTTGGCTACAAAATAGATGAAAAGCAAAGCATAGAAGCAGGTTTGGTCTATAAACCATTTGCGCTGTACCCATATCCGCAAAATGGTTGGACATACCATATTCCATTCTTCTTAGGATACGGTAACAATATTGCGCCTGGTTTGAACTGGAATTTTAACAATGTACAATGGGACGTTAAACTGGGTTATTATCCACGTATGCTAGATGCGGATTTACGTTATTCCCCAGAGTCTGGTACATATGATGATTTTGATAAAAATCATCTGCCATTCCAATCTGGCTACCAAAATGAGAAGCATAATCAAATTAATACACGTATTGTTCATAAGATTGGTACCGAAAATTTCGGTAAGCATGAGGTCGGAGTATCTGGTGCAGTTTCTGAGCTTTACAACACCACTACGAAGAATGATGGGAATTACTATGCGCTAGGTCTGCATACCAATAGTGATTACAAACGTTGGAATTTACAGTCTTCGATTATTCATTATGAATATGATGCTAAGAATCCAGATGGTGTAGATAATCGTATGACGCTGATGGGTGCAAATGGTCTTACCCCATCGTATTTTATTGCTTCTGAAGGGACTATCGGCAGTTTGAACGTCGCTTATACTTTACCTGTGCAAGATATGGGGATATTAAAAGCTGTTCGCTTTTATAATGATTATAGTTATTTCCATAAGTCAGAAAAAGACTGGAATGCATCGCAAATGAATACTACAGGTGCAATGTTTATCGCAAAACCATTTATGGTGTGGGCAGATTATACATGGGGTAAAAATGCCAATATTTTAGGTGGTGCACAAAATGGTACAGGTTTTACAACAGGTGCTGGTTCTAAATATTCAGATCAGTGGTTATATCGTGTTAACTTGAATTTAGGATTTACATTCTAAAATTATGATTTTTTATAATCTTCAATAAAATTGATGTTTAATAGAAATAGGTTGTTGTCGAGGCAACAACCCTTCTTAATCTTATTCTGAGGAGGTGCACTCACATTAAGATAATTGTACAAACAAAACAATCATCACGTATCTTCAAAACCATGATTAAAAGATTATTCTTTTAAAATCATTGGCTTAGGCTCTTAAGTTTAATTAATGTCATCACTATAAAGTTTAAGTTATCAACCATAATAGCTCATAGTATTTTTATGGCAAAGACTCCTTAAATTATATTTTTTATATAAAATCCTACCATAAAATCTAAATTCATTACCCGCTGAGCGCACCATCTTCTTGTTGCATGCTAAATAAAATCATTATGCTAGCTTTCTTTTAAGATATCTTTTTTACTCAGTTTTGCCTTTTGCCTTTTGCCTTTTGCCTTTTGCCTTTTGCCTTTTGCCTTTTGCATTCTAGCTATTCAATCATCTCTCCCGCTGACTCATTGGCCTGTACTTTAATAATACTTTTTAAGAATTATGAAATTTTTTAAGCAGCTATATACAGATGCAATGTCTATTCATCTTTTATAATTTCCTGCGCAGACGTGTTTGGTTAAAAAAAATAAATACATGGCATCTTTTTACGTCTAAAAAATCACTTGGAATGCAAAGTATCAATTTTCTTATCACCTTGATGATCGAGAGTTAAACGCTTATTGAAAATGGTTTTTTATAAATAATTTATTGAGAAGAATTCATTAGTTTTATAAAAAAGTGAAGAAAATGCATTAAGTGGCATGGGAATAGATTATGCTATTCAGTAAACCTGAGTCCGCTTAACCTTTGTATTTTCTGGATGGCCCCATGATAGAGCTACGACATTTAAAAACGCTGACAGCACTGAGAGAACACGGATCACTGGTTGCAGCAGCAGGGGATCTGTGTCTAACACCTTCGGCCTTGTCTCACCAATTACGTGAACTTGATCAATGGTTGGGTGTGGAAGTGGTCAATCGCCGTAGTCGCCCGGTGAGTTTTTCTAATGTGGGGTTACGTCTGTTGAAATTGGCAGATGATGTACTGCCGCAAGTACAAATTGCCCAAAGTGATATCAGCCGTATAGTGCATGGACAGACAGGCCGCATCATATTTTCCTCGGAATGTCATAGTTGTTTTGACTGGCTAATGCCCTTATTGAATCAGTATCGGATTCAATATCCGGATGTCGATTTGGACTTTGCTTCAGGTTTTGAAGCCAACCCGCATGAATTGTTGCAAACAGGCGAGTTTGATCTGCTGATTACAGCCGATCCGATTGCATTAAAAGGGGTGGAATATTTCCCGATTTTTGAATACGAATCACGTTTGGTACTTTCGAATACCCATCCGTTAGTACGTGCCACAGATATTAGCGTACAGGAGCTGGCAGAGGAAACATTGATCACTTATCCGGTAGATAAGCACCGTCTGGATATCATGTCACGCTTGTTTATTCCTGCAAATATTCTGCCTAAACAGATTCGAACCACTGATCTGACCCAAATGCTGATTCAACTGGTTGCCAGCGGACGTGGAATTGCGGCTTTGCCGGATTGGGTGGTCAATGAATATGAACAGAAGGGCTGGGTGACTTCACGCCGTCTGGATTGCGTTGCAGCTGAAGGCTTACGTCGTACTTTATATGCAGGTTATCGAGCCGAAGAAAAGCAGAAAGACTACTTTGAGGGCTTCTTAAAGCAACTAGACCGATTCTCTAAAAAGAGAGCACATTATTACGACTGATTTTAGTCCCAAAACAACAGAATCAATAAGGTAAGAATTAAGGATTCTGTTGCTCTTCATCCTGATGTTTTTGACGGACTTGATCCCTTTTGATCTGAGGGTCTTTATCCACGCCTAACTGACCGCGTTGAAGCTCCCGGTCCTGTTTTTCTTGCGGATCGAGTTCCTCTTCTGGAAACTCTTCATTCAGTTCTTCATCTGGATTTATCATGGCATTATTCCTTATTAAAATAATAGATGTGATTAAGATCTGCTTGGCATTTGCTTTAAGTGCAGCTCTTTATTGTATATAGGGGATTTCATGACATTGTTGTTTTTTATAGCGCTTTTAATCTGATAAATGGACGTTCTTGTAAATATAGCTATGGCTCAGTTTTTAATGAAAAATTAATAGCTTTAGCCGGAATAATAAGAAGGCAGAATTGTAAGGATATTTATAATTGATTGGTGGTATTACAGGATTCTTTGTTGTAGAGATAAAAAATTTTCCTGTTATGACTTTTAAGCACTCCATATGAGAACTCTTTATACTTTTAAGAATCAAAAAGTGATATTGCTGCGCATATCAAAATAGAGATTAAAAATATCTTCTCCCTCGGGGATGGAAAGCACTGCTTAGCAATAGGTTAAAGGAAGATATAAGGTCTCTTCCTGAAGCGTATATGCCATAACTTTCATGCATAGAGAGGGAATTGCCTTTTTAGGCATTATAAAAATGATTTATTCAAAATATGCAAAAACTGGAGTGATCCAGATCATGGAAAATATATTTAAAAAAACTGCAAAACTGCGTAAACAGATATTAAATCTGTAATAGAGTTCTTTCATAAATCATTTTTTAATCATTAAAAAGAAATTCCCTCTCCTTGTAGGAGAGGGCTAGGGAGAGGTTATTTCTAAGAATTACCCTCATCCTAACCTTCTCCCAGAGGGAGAAGGAACTTCCAAACTTCATTAAATATGAATGTAACGATCATTTTTTGATTTATGAAAGATATCTAATGAGTTTAGTTTAATTAATTTGAAATTCTATAAAAATTATATATTTATTTCTTTAAGGATTAATCTTGAAACAGGGTAATCTGTCGAGATTAACAAACCAGCAATATCATAATTTATTTTGGAAAAATGACAATTTAAATCTTGTATAAGTCTTCTTTTAGAAGTGTAAATAAGGCTTGTAGCTTTAAAAATTCTTGTTATATTGAACTCATGGTAGGTCGTAAAACCAATAAGACGCTACCGATAAGTTGGACGGATCAATGACAGTTAGTTGAGTTTGATGTTTATCACCAGACAATAAATCTAGCACTAGCCATCCAACACAGAGCTCGCAGCAATGCGAGCTTTTTTAATGCCGGTCATAAAATTTTATCAGACTCCTCCTTAGTATGGCCTGTTTTGATTGAGCCATATAAAAAAGTTTACATTGCCAAATTCGCTAACATCTTGACGCTAAACAAATGATTTAAGTGTGGTATAAAAAAATGGAAATTAAATAAAGGAGGAGAGAAAAATGTCAAAAATAATTGATATAAAAGTCAAAGACCAATTTAGCAAGATCGTTGAGGCGAAAGCTTTATTACGTTCTTTTGCCGAACAGACTCAGCATGATGCAATGGATTTGGTAAAGAAAATCGAACATATTGTGGTGGATGGCGAAACAATTTTGCCGAGTATTGAGCTGTTATTTGAAAGTCGGAAATCTCCAATTATTTATAAAGTAGTGGAATAACTGGATCAGTAAGTTATAGAAAGGTGAAAAAATTGAGCCCATTTATTCAAAACTACAGCGGTAGCAAATAAAAAACTCACCTGCTTGGTGAGTTTTTTATGTATGCAGCAATAGCTTCGAGCCTGATTTAGGCATATACCGGCTAAGTTGATTTAAGTTACAAGACTTATAGTTTCAATTGATCGCGAGAATTTGTCTGGTCTTGATAAAAAATTTATTGGTGTGAGCAACAGTCTAGATCTGCTTGAACTGTACATCTACATCATATTTTTTAAACTCTTGCAGAATCTGCTCCAAGATTTGCTGAGCTGTCCTGTGTTCAGCACTTAAGGAAATTTCCTGACCAGTTAAACTGTCAAAACATTCAATGGCCTGAATAAGCCAATGATGTTCGATGGGGCTTTTTTGAATCAATACACGGCGTGGTTGTAAGCTGTCACTGAGCTGACGCGGAAGTACATAACTAATCGCCAGTTGCACGAGTTCCAGTTCTTCGACTGGACTTAAAAAGGTGATCACCCAATTACCGACTTTACTCAGCTGCATGGGATTATCAAAAGCATCGAACTCTAAATAGTGTGACATATACATGATCTAGGCAGATTTTAATGGTCACTATATGGCGGGATTGTGAGTATTTTTCTATCCCGCTTAAGTCTTATATTTTGGGCTTTAAACTTATAAAAATAATAAATATTATATAAAATCAGTTGTCTATATTAAAAAAATAAAACAACTTGATTGTTAAATTTACTGATTTAAGAGCTTAAAAGACTAAGAGCTTCTTATTCATGCGCTTCATTTTGCTGTAATTGTGCCAAAGAAAAATTGATTTGTTGCAGAATATGGTTTAAGTCTTGTGGCGCGAGCCGACTTTCCTGCAATGAGGTAATCCATTGCATTTGGCACAGTTTTAAACTGCGCAGATCCTGTACCTGTAAAATATGCTGAATTTGTTGCCTAGCCATCAATCCACAATATTTTTGCAGGGTGTCCATCATCAGGTATTTGAGGTCTTCAAAAGATAAGGCCTGGCGTTCAGACCGGTTAATAAACTGAGAGTCTGGAGGCGTTTCAGCAGATGAGTTTTCTTGTGGCTCTGCAATTGGCGCTGATAGGCTAAGATCCGGGGTTATGGACGGGGTCGCCAGAAATGCGTTTAAGGGACGGCGAATTTCGGAATGTGCCAAATCAATTTTGGTATCGGCTTGCGCAATTAAATTAAGCTCACAAAGCTGCTCTAACAGCTCGGCGGGAGCCAGTTGCTGCTTTAAGCCATCATTTAACAAGTCAAAATCTTTGCTGCCAATCAGCACCAGCAAGCGGCGCTGCCGTGCAGTCAGTGGGATGGAACGATCCTGTAACACCTCAATCCCACGTTGAGTTTTATAAAATTGCATCATAGCTGAAATAGGGGGTTCACCAAATTCAGCTAGAGCATAGTGCGGAAAAATTACATTAATATGAAGCATTTATTAAAGTACAAATGTGGAGTTCGATAAAAACTATAATGTTGTTATCGCATTATTTTCCAGTGCTTTACGCAAATAAGGATCCAGTTCATCCTGGCGTAATAGCCATTGCACATAGTCTGCAGGCAGTTCTGCAATTGCGGTGCCGCGATGTTTGCCAAAATTGATCGTGCGCGGAATTCGGGCATCTTCAGAAGCTTCAAATAGCTCCTGCATAGTGTTGATTTTTAAATGATGCACGATATGCATCAGAATATTGGCGGTTAAAATAATATCCATGTCAGCACGATGCGCTTTACGGATCATTTCACGCGCTCGCTCACTGCCTTTGGTGATCATATAGATCAGTGCAGAAATGTTATGGGCTTCTGCATCTGGCCAGACCCGGCGAGCTAAAGCCAGTGTGCAAATAGCTTTGATCTTCGAGGTATCCACCCCGCATTTTTCGATGGCACGCAGGTCATAATCGATATTATGGCCAATCATATAAACTGTTTCATCGGGCAGGCGAAAGGTGCTGTAATGCGGCTGACCTTCCAGATCAGATTCCAGAATATGATGCACTGCCATGGCAGCAAAAGAAATCGCTTCATCACATGAGTAAAGCTGATCAAACAGGCGGCTTTTATCCAGGCTGATTTTATGGTCTACAATGTCTACAGGTGCATAGGCAATTTCAATGGGCTGACCATTCAGGGTGTGGGTTTCGGTATCAAGAATAATGGCCTGCATATCGGAAATGTGCCTGAAAAGAGAGGAGAGTAAAATCTAACATTATTATTTTGCTAGTGACAATTGAATTGCTCTATTTCGGTATTGATTGCAGGCTTTTTAGCTTATAGCAGATACTTTTTATGATGACTGGTAAATAAATGTTTTTACTAAATACTGGAATCATTTCTGAGACTTAAATTTATTGCTTTAAGATTGGTTCAAACTCACTTGATTTTGACTGAAAAATAACTCAATAAGTGCTTGCCATTATTTAAATAAATTGGGAAATTAATCATTGTTTTATCGTCTGGTAAAGATAAAACCATAAGACTCACAAGAGATAATAATTAAGACAAGGATAAGATCAATGAAACGTCATGTATTGACTGGTACGCTGCTCGCTTTAAGCGTGGCTTTAACTGCTTGTAATGATAGCGATAATGATCGTTTTTATGAGTCCAAACCCGCTCTCCCTGTAAATAATATAGACAATCCGGTGGTGGCAACCCCGGTGGCCTATACTGAAACGGATTTCGCCGGGATCGCTGACGAAAGTGTGATCATGACTTATAAGATGTTAGGGATTAATGGTAAAGAAACACAAGCGACTGCATTGGTGTTCACCCCTGAGGGAACACCTCCAGCACAGGGATGGCCGATCGTCGCATGGGCTCATGGCACGACTGGCGTTGCTGACCAATGTGCACCAAGTCGAAATGCACTGAATCCTTTTATCAGGAATATGATTGCTGGATTTCTTCAAGCGGGATATGTGGTCGTTGCACCCGATTATGAAGGTTTAGGTGAACCTGGTGGAAAAGAGCTCCATCCTTTCCTGAATCTCAAGAGTGAAGCCTATTCGATTACCGATGCCGTTGTCGCTGCAAAAGATTATTTAGGGACAGATGCATCTAGTCAATGGATGGCCGTTGGGCATTCCCAAGGGGGGCAGGCAGCTTTAGGTGCTGCACAATATGCAGCACGGGCTGCTCAAATGACTTATAAGGGGACAGTGGCTCTAGCCCCTGCTTCTAATTTTAGCCTGATTTTATCAGGTGGCGAGGCGCAAGCTGGACAAGAAACCGATCTGGGTAAAAAGATTGAAACTTTGGCGTCTTTAGATACGTTCACGGCATTGATTACTGCCGGTTTACGTAATCCAAACCCAAATCTGCAATATAGCCAGATTTTTAAAACACCGACTGACCAGATCGCCAAGAATGCGGAAACTGATTGCTATGATGTACTGGGTAATAAATTTGGTGCTGCAATGGGACAGTATGCTCAAAATAACGGAAATTTAGAAGGATACCCGCGTACCCAGCCCAACTTCATGAGTATTCCGGTGGTGAAAAACTTCTTGGATAAAGATTCTCAGCCTTTACAGGTCAAAGTGTCTACGCCAGTGATTATTTATCAGGGTTCTGCAGATCGCACCGTGCCAAAAGCAGCAACAGATGTTTTGGTCGCACTCGCCAATCAGAAACAAACTTCAGTACGCTATATTACAGATGAGTCAAATGCCACTAAATGGGATCATGGTAGTGTCTATGCACTCAATATTCCTAATATTATTTCAGATGTAAAATCTCTAATGCCAATTCAATAACTTATTTTTATCTAAATGGCTCATGTTTTTTTAGACATGGGTCATTTTTATTGCAAACTGCAGAAAGTTCATGATCGAAAATTCAAAACTTCATGCTACAATACGCGCCAATCTTAGCACGGCTTAAAAGCCCTAAATCAATAGGACCTCGCTAATGTTTGCCAATATCTCTATCGCTGAATTTGATCCAGAATTAGCTCAAGCAATCTCGAATGAAGATGCTCGACAAGAAGCTCATATTGAGCTAATCGCTTCTGAAAACTACTGCTCACCAGCAGTAATGGAAGCTCAGGGTTCAAAACTCACCAACAAATATGCGGAAGGCTACCCAGGTAAACGCTACTATGGCGGTTGCGAATATGTAGACGTGATTGAACAATTGGCAATTGACCGTGCTAAAGAACTCTTTGGTGCTGATTATGCTAACGTTCAGCCACATGCGGGTTCACAAGCAAACTCAGCAGTTTACTTGGCGCTGCTTAACCCGGGCGATACAGTTCTGGGTATGAGCCTTGCTCACGGTGGTCACTTGACACACGGTGCCAAAGTAAGCTTCTCTGGTAAAACATATAATGCGATTCAGTACGGCTTAAACCCTGAAACTGGCGAGATCGACTACGAAGAAGTTGAACGTTTAGCGGTAGAACACAAGCCACGCATGATCGTTGCTGGTTTCTCTGCATACAGCCAAATCGTAGACTGGCAGCGTTTCCGTGACATCGCGGACAAAGTAGGCGCTTACCTGTTTGTTGATATGGCTCACGTTGCTGGTCTGGTTGCTGCGGGTGTTTACCCAAGCCCGGTAAAAATTGCTGACGTAACCACTACCACCACGCATAAAACACTTCGTGGCCCACGTTCTGGTTTAATCCTTGCGAAAGCAAACGAAGAAATCGAGAAAAAATTACAGTCTGCTGTATTCCCGGGCAACCAGGGTGGTCCTTTGGTTCACGCGATTGCAGCGAAAGCCATCTGTTTTAAAGAAGCAATGGCACCTGAATACAAAGCTTACCAGCAACAAGTTGTGGTGAACGCGAAAGCTATGGCTGAAGTATTAATGGCGCGTGGCTATGACGTGGTTTCTGGCGGTACTGAAAACCACCTGTTCTTGTTGTCTTTGATCAAACAGGACATCACAGGTAAAGAAGCTGATGCCTGGTTAGGTGCTGCTCACATTACTGTGAACAAAAACTCTGTACCAAACGACCCACGCTCTCCGTTTGTGACTTCAGGTATCCGTATTGGTACACCTGCGGTAACGACTCGTGGCTTCGGTGAAGCAGAAGTACGTGATCTTGCTGGCTGGATCGCTGACATTCTGGACGCGAAAGGCGATGAAGCGGTTATCAATGCGGTAAAAGCGAAGGTTGAAACTGTATGTGCTAAATTCCCAGTTTATGCATAATCGGTTTTAATCGGAAAGGAGCTCCCAACCGGGAGCTTTTTTTATAGCTGTTAAAACGCCGAAACCACCAAGGCAGATGTGCTGGAGTGTCATCTAAGCTGGGCATATCTATGCAGAACGATGATTCAAACTTAAGATTTTATGGTCAATGTGCATCTAGTAAAAAGGTGAGTGCTTAATAAAATCATATTGAGTTTTTCTGAATCTGGCTTAAAGTCTTTTATAAAGCAATTTTATTTTTAAACTTTTAAAAGCACTGATGTATTTACTGTCGGCTGTTTAAAACCATCTACAAATAGTATGCTCAGAAATCTGAAAATTTAAAAAATTTATCTATTTGGTTAAGTTAACGTATAGATGAAAAATTTTAGGTAAATGATAAATCACTACAAGTTACTGGCGAGATCACTGCGGCAAATAACATCATTTTCTTTTGATTTGAACGTGGTATTTATAGGAATCATTCAGGTATGGCTAAAGTCTATATCTCGAGATCCTGTTGGCTGTTGATTAATTAATTTTTCACTTATGAATTTAACAAAGGTAATCAGGATGAATAAACCCAATATTATTTTATCTGAGCAAGACTTGCATCGTCTGGAAACCATGCTGGAAAATCAAAGCAAGCTAAGTGAAACCATGATTCGTCTGGAAGATGAGCTGGCACGTGCGGAAATCGTGGAACCTGCGAAAATCGCAAGCAATATCGTTACCATGCATTCGCGTATTTTACTGACCATTGCGCCGTCCCCAGAGCCGGTAGAAGTGACGCTGGTTTACCCACATGAGTTCAAGGGTGATAAAGGTCAGGTGAATGTGGTTGCCCCGATTGGCGCAGCCATTCTGGGCTTAGCCGAAGGTCAAACCATTGAATGGCCGCAACCAGATGGCCACACCATGAAAGTGACCATTGAGAAAGTGCTTTATCAGCCGGAGAGTGCAGGGGATTATCTCTAACATTTCTTTAAAGCATTCTTGAAAGCCATAGCAATACGTCATGCCAGTCAGTTAGTAAATTGACTGGCATTTTCTTTTTAAATTCATGATTATATTTGATAGAAGCAAAAGTCATCTGCAACTATGTGAGACAGGACTACATTAAAAAATGATTGTTTCTGCGATAAATTTGCTAAGTTGATAGGAGTTGACGATTTTTGCCGATGATAAATGCCTTTGGGTCTATTTCTAAGCGCCTTAACTGACTGGCATTAATGGCAATATGGCTTTTTTTTATAGGGCAATGATGAGTAAGTGCTTTGTAGCGATATATCGCGAATTGAATCAGACTGCGTTCTGGATCTAAATATTAACTACTTGACCAGATTAAGCCGGAAGGGCAGTAAAACTTATCAGGAAATTTTGCCTGTATTGCAAAAATCATAATGAAAATAAATATAAAACATGGATTTAGTTAAAGTGATGTAACGAATTTCAGGATAAATATACACAACGCTGCCGGTTTTTTTGCTACATTCGAGGATATTCAAGATCTCTTCATCTAATCTCTCTAGAAGGATACAGCCTCCGCCATGTCGCGATTTGAAGCCTTACCTGCCTTGACTGACATGTCTTTTGATCGTGAAGAAATACTGGCGATCAAGCGTAATGAACTTGTGCCTGTCCTGAGTCATCAGTATGGACTGAATCATTATGCGGATTCTTTGATTCAGGCACAGTCAGTCCTGCTCAATGGCGTCGATCCACATTTAACCCAGCAGTTGAGTCAGACCATTGAACACTTGATTCAGGCCTTGGCAGAGTCTAAAAAATATCTGAAAAAACGCAAATTTAATGCGTTACAGAAATGGCTGGGTATCGATCTGGATTATGGCTCAAGTCAGGTGGAATACTATCAACGACTGGATCGTTTGCTCGATCAGGCCGATCATTTAAGCCGTAAGTTGCAGATTGAAATACAGAAATCTCAGGCCCGGTTTCAGCAGCTGGTCGGTTTACGTGAACAGATGGCCAAGCATATTGTCGCAGCTGAAGAGTTTTTATCAGAATATCCGCTATTTATCAAAAACCAGCATCCACTGGATAATTTTTCCGAGCGACTTTCCAAGAAAATCAATACATTGCGTACCTTGCAAAGCAGTAATGACATTGCCATTACCCAGATGCAGCTTTCACAGCAACTGTCCTTTAGCTTGCTGGATCGCTTTAAGGAAGCACAGCAGGTGTTGATTCCGGCTTGGCAATATCATGTCAAACAAAGCCAGGCCAGACACTCGACAAGTGATCTGGAAAAACTTGATAATAGCCGTGAAAGTCTGATTAAAACGTTAAAAAAATCCCTCGAGAAACCCTCGAAAACATAACAATATAAGGTGAACCATGACCAAGTCTGATTTAGTAAATTTACCTGTTGAAAGCTCGAATGAACTGGTCGAACAAAAATTTCAGCAAATGAACCTGAAAGAACTGGGCTTGCAACCTGCAGACTTTCAGGAAGTGCTGGCTGCACGTAATGAGTTGCAGGACATGAGTCATAACAGTGTGGCTGAATATGGTAAAAATATTGCGACCAAAACCTCGACCTATACCGATGAACTCCTCAATCTGGTTCAAAACCGAGATCTGGATGCCACAGGACAGAAACTGAATCAGGTGGTGCAGGTCGCCCAGCAACTCAATACCAGCAGCATATTGAACCAGAAAAAAAGTTCAGGTTTTTTTGGCAATATCATCAGTAAATTCAAAGGTGCAAAAGGCAACTTTGATGCACATTTCAATAGCACCAAAGAGCAGCTGGATGTACTGGTCAAAGAAATTGAAACCTCGCAATCCGGTTTAAAAGCGCGAGTGGATACCTTGGATAAAATGTTCGACGGGGT
Source organism: Acinetobacter sp. KH_038 (assembly GCF_057839405.1). Classification (NCBI taxonomy): domain Bacteria; kingdom Pseudomonadati; phylum Pseudomonadota; class Gammaproteobacteria; order Moraxellales; family Moraxellaceae; genus Acinetobacter; species Acinetobacter sp. KH_038. The sequence goes on from NZ_CM174489.1 coordinate 1,034,099, forward strand.
ACAGGATGAATATAAACAGTTAGGCATACATATTGCTGCTGGCCGTTTACGCGAGCAGGAACTGCAACAGGAAATTTCCGCGCTAACTGCCTTGCCGCAAGATCAGAGCACAACACAAAAAATTTATGACCTGAATCATCTGGCCAACAATCTGGAAAAACGTGTCAGTGATTTACAGGTATTGCAACAGTCGGCCATGCAAACCTTGCCGATGATCCGGATTATCCAGTCCAATAACCTGATGCTGGTCGACAAGTTTTATGCGATTAAAAACATTACTTTGCCGGCATGGAAAAACCAGATCAGTCTGGCGATTTCATTGAGCGAACAGAAGAATAGTGTACAGCTGGCCAATACCATTGATGATGCCACCAATGAGCTGCTGCGCCGCAATGCAGACCTGTTGCATCAGAACTCGGTGGATACCGCAAAAGCCAACCAGCGTTCAGTGATTGATATCGAAACGCTTGAACATGTGCAAAACACCCTCATTAAAACTGTAAATGATGTGATTCAGATTCAGAAAGAAGGTGTACAAAAACGTACAGAAGCCACCGTGCGTTTAAACGCTTTGCAGGATAATCTGAATCACTTGGTGATTGAATCAAGTACGAGCGGATCAAAACCCAACTAAAAATTGTGGTTGAAAATCTGAAAGGAGTAAAGATTGCCTCCCCTAGATGAATATGCGGTATCTCCTGGTGAGATCAAGCAAGGCGTGGTCGCGCTCAAGAAACGTCAACGCAATTTGATGTTATTGGGCATCACCAGTTCTACAGTATTGATTGCCTCCATCATTGGTCTGTTTTTTCAACAGGAACTGGTCTATGGCTTTTTTGGTCTGAGTACTGAAGTGCAGCAGTTACATTTGCCGGTCAGTGTAGATGCTACCTTGGCCAGTATTGGCGATAGCCCGGATTATTTTTTTAGTTTGCTGAGCTGGTTTGGCTGGCTGATTATTAAAATTTTTGCTGCTTTTATTGGTGCATTTTTTATTATTGGCATATTAAAAAAGCTGCGCTTCTTTTATGTGCGTTTTCAGTCTTTTGTATTGAAATTTGTGGCCTGGCTAATTGCTTTTATCCTGATCTGGTCGGGATTGACTTATTGGCAACATGACCTAAGCAATGATCGGGATGACGCTTATCAGCGGGTGGTGTATTACGAAAGCAATATCAATGATAGTGAAATTGCCCGCTACCTGGCCGATTCAGAAATTGCTGCACCGGTGAAGTCTTATTTGCTGGCGCAAACCGCACTATTGCATAAACCTCAAGATTTATCTGCGGCAAAACCCTATGTCTTGAATCTGGTGGAAGCTGAAAAACAGGATGCAAAATTTGAGCAATATGGCTTTAAGCCGGAACAAATCTGGACCATGCAACAACAGGTTTATGGTCAAGCCATGACACCAGTTGCCAAGAGTGTCAATACGCAGGTACAACAGGCGGATCAGTTAAGTCAGGTCACCAATCTGGTGATTATTGGTATTGCGATTTTATCGGCATTTCTGAGTTTGATTCTATTTTTGTTGGCCAATTCAATCAAAGGCCGATCCTTGCGTATCGAGCAACGGATTCATTAATGATCAGAATTGCCCCTAAATAGGGGCAATTTTCACTTGAAACTTGTATATGATTTTTAAGTGAGTCTAGGCAATTTATTGGGCAGAGCCTAAACCTAGATAAAAATGGCGATACATCTATTAATCAGATTGATAATCTATAAAATCGATCAATAGTATAAAAACAAACTGTTTTAACTATTTTAATCTATGCATTACTATAGCTTCATCGAATAAACATTTACTCCTCTGGAGACGTTAGCAATGTTAGACCAAAATACTTCAGCTCAATTAAAAACACTTCTGGAACGCCTTGAAGGCCCAATCGAACTGGTTGCAACCTTAAACGATTCTGACAAATCTGCAAAAATCAAAGAACTGGTTGAGGAAATCGCAGCATTATCCGATCTGGTCACTGCACGTTTTGATGGCAAAAACCAACGTGCCCCAAGCTTCGGTATTGCCAAAGCAGGTGAAGAACCACGCGTCTACTTCGCAGGCCTGCCAATGGGTCACGAGTTCACCTCACTGATTCTGGCCTTGCTGCAAACCTCTGGTTATGCACCAAAAGTATCAGATGAAGTTCTGGAGTCGATTAAAGGCCTAGGCGTGCAATCAAACTTTGATGTATTCGTATCCTTGAGCTGTCATAACTGTCCGGATGTGGTTCAGGCATTAAACCTGATCGCAATCTACAACCCGGGTACGACAGCCACCATGATTGATGGGGCCTTCTTCCAGGATGAAGTGGAAGAACGCAAAATCATGGCCGTACCGATGGTATTCCAGGACAATGAACATATCGGTCAAGGCCGTATGACGCTGGAAGAAATCGTAGCGAAACTGGATACCAACTCTGCTGCCAAAGATGCGGAAAAGCTCAATGCCAAAGAAGCCTTTGATGTACTGGTGATTGGTGGTGGCCCTGCGGGGAATACTTCTGCGATCTATGCAGCGCGTAAAGGTATCCGTACAGGGATCGTGGCTGAACGCATGGGCGGTCAGGTCATGGATACCATGGACATTGAAAACTTCACCTCAGTGCAAAAGACCCAGGGTCCGAAGTTTGCAGCCGAGATGGAAGCACATGTACGTGAATATGGTGTGGACATCATGAACCTGCAACGTGTCTCTGACATCAAAGGTGCAGATGAAACAGCCAATGGTCTGGTTGAAGTCACTTTAGAAAATGGCGCCAAACTTGAATCAAAAACCGTGATCCTGTCGACCGGTGCGCGCTGGAGAGAGATGAATGTTCCGGGTGAGCAGGAATACAAAACCCGTGGTGTTGCCTACTGCCCACACTGTGATGGTCCACTGTTTAAAGGCAAACGTGTTGCGGTAATTGGTGGGGGTAACTCCGGTGTTGAAGCAGCGATTGATCTGGCAGGTATTGTAGAGCATGTCACTCTGGTGGAGTTTGATACCAAGTTACGTGCCGATCAGGTACTGCAAGACAAATTGAACAGCTTGCCGAATACCACAGTGATCAAAAATGCCTTGTCGACTGAAGTGGTCGGTGACGGTGCACAGGTGACGGCGCTGAAATACAAAGACCGTGCTACAGATGAAGAGCATACCGTTGAACTGGCAGGTATCTTTGTACAGATCGGCTTGTTGCCAAACACCGATTTCCTGAAAGAAACGCCAGTTGCACTGAGCAACCGTGGTGAGATTATGATTAATGATCGCAATGAAACCAATGTCAAAGGTGTATTTGCGGCGGGTGACTGTACCACAGTGCCATACAAGCAGATCATCATTGCCACCGGTGAAGGCGCAAAAGCATCACTGTCTGCCTTTGATTATATCATCCGTTCAGGTCAGTAAAAAAATAGCATCCAGGTTCCCCAAAACCTGGATGCTCTATTCCGATTATCTTTGTTATACCTTTTTATAGGAACTCCGGACGCTAACACCAGAGTTCCTTTTTTTGTTTTTATCCTTGTTTTTCTTCTTTATAGATCAGCCAGAAGCCTCCCCAAATGCTTCTGGCTGTTTCTTTCCTCTGTACTGTTTTTGTTTTGATTCTTCTTATTCAGCCTTCCCCAAGGTTATTTTTACTCACTGCAATATTTGTTCCAATATCGCATTCACAGTTCAAGACTGGAATAAATTCAAAGCTTTAAATTTTTCCATCAATTGGTTCTTTGTTTCCCGGTGTTGCGGATGTGGAATAATGCACTCAATTGGACAGACATCCACACAGGTCTGATGCTCATAGAAACCGACACATTCTGTACAGCGATTGATATCAATTTCATAGATTTTTGCGCCCTCATAAATCGCATCATTGGGACATTCGGGCAAACACATATCACAATTGATGCATTTGTCAGTAATCAGCAATGCCATGTTTAACTCGCCTGATAAGCCAGTGAAGATGCCGAAATATCTGCGGTTGATGTGGGCAGGTTGCGAATCAGTAGGGCATAGGTCATATCGACATCTGCCGGAACCGGAATTTCGACAATGTGACCTGAGCCTTTGGCATCTTCAATCAGGTTACCTTTTTTATCTTTCATTTCAGTTAAAGTGAAGCTGATATTGCCTTGAGTAGTCATCAGTTCCAGTGAATCACCCACGACAAAGCGGTTTTTCACATCAATTTTGATGTAATCCGCATTGCGTTCCAGTACTTCGCCACAGAACTGCTGATGATCGAAACTGGATGAACCATTTTCATAGTTCTGATATTCACTATGTACATGCCGGCGCAAAAAACCTTCGGTATAACCGCGATTTGCCAGACCTTCTAGTTGCGTCATTAAAGATGGATCAAAAGATTTTCCTGCAAGTGCATCATCAATCGCTTTACGATAAATCTGGGCGGTACGGGCACAATAGAAATAGGATTTGGTCCGACCTTCAATCTTGAGCGAATGCACCCCAACCTTGATCAAGCGCTCAACATGCTGTACCGCACGCAGGTCTTTGGAATTCATAAAATAAGTGCCGTGTTCATCTTCTTCGGCAGCAAACATATCTTCATCATTGCGTTGCAATAATACCGGTTCATCAAATTGATGCTGTGCTTGCATATGCTGCTCATCCGCTTTGTGAGAACAGCAGCCAGAATCAAGATTTTTTAGCGGAATGACATCACCGGTTTCATCTTCCTGGGCTTCCAAAACTTTATATTCCCAGCGACAGGCGTTGGTACATGCACCCTGGTTGGCATCACGCTTGTTCATGTAGCCAGATAGCATGCAACGGCCAGAATAGGCCATACACAGCGCACCATGTACAAAGACTTCAATCTCCATGTCCGGCACTTGCTGCTTAATTTCGGCAATTTCTTCAATAGACAGTTCACGTGACAGAATCACACGCGTCAGCCCCATGTTTTTCCAGAATTTTACCGTCGCCCAGTTCACGGCATTGGCCTGAACCGACAGGTGAATATCCATCTGTGGAAAATGCTCACGCACCATCATGATCAGACCCGGATCGGACATGATCAGGGCATCGGGTTGCATCGCGACCACCGGTTCCAGGTCACGAATAAAATTTTTCAGTTTGGAATTATGCGGCTGGATATTGACCACGACATAGAATTTTTTACCCAGATCATGGGCTTCCTGAATGCCAATTGCCAGATTGTCATGATCAAACTCATTGTTACGAACGCGCAAACTATAACGCGGCTGACCTGCATAGACTGCATCTGCACCATAAGCGAAAGCATAGCGCATATTTTTCAGTGAACCGGCAGGAGAGAGAAGTTCAGTAACGGTCGTGATGCTCATGATCAAATCGAAAGACATATAAAAAGTACGGCTTTATTTTAGTCATCTAAAATTTGGATTCAACCTAGTAAATCACTCGGAAATAAGCTGTTTGGACGAAAATGAATGTTTTATTTTGAGTAAAATATAGTAATAAGAATGGCTCAATATTCAATGAGTTTCGGTCTGCTCGAGTGTTTTTAAAATCTGGCAATGATCAATGGTGGTCGGAATATTGCAACTTTGACGAAGTGTACTGAGCTGTTGTTGAAACAACTGTAATTCCTTAATTTTTCTGCATATATCTTCTAAGTGCCGGTCAATCAGCTGATTCACTGCACTACATTTCTGCTGCGGATTCTGTTCAAGTTCAATCAGGGTTTCAATCTCTTTTAAGGACATATCCAAGGCACGACAACGCTTGATAAAAAGCAGCCTTTTCAGTGCGTCCTCAGCATAATAACGATAGCGATTACTTGCTCGAAAATTCGGCTGTATCAGGCCTTTCTTCTCATAGAACCGAATAGTATCCGTGCTTAAAGCGGTCTTTTTCGCCAGTTCTGAAATTAAATAGGTGGACATCATGACCTCATGCTTGACCTTGGAGTTACTCCATAGTTTCTAATAACTTTAACTTATTTTTGCATAAAAGTATGGACGATAAACATGGCCTGTAGCTGTAGTCATCAACCTGCTCCATCCAAGCCCGACAGTAAATTCAGAACGGCGTTATGGATTGCCTTAGTGGTGAACCTGACCTTGTTTGTGGTGGAACTGGTTGGCGGAGCTTATGCACATTCATCGGCCTTGTGGGCAGATGCACTGGATTTTTTTGGTGATGCCGTCAATTATGGGATTTCCCTGGCGGTTATCGGCGCAAGCCTGTATTGGCGCGCAACAGTGGCTTTGCTCAAAGGGCTGACCATGGCCTTGTTTGGTCTGGTGGTCATGGGCAAAGTCATCTATACCTATCTACAGGGCATTCCTCCGCAAGCATTAACCATGGGCTTGATTGGTGTGCTGGCATTGCTGGCAAATGTCTTTACAGCAGTTATTCTCTATGCCTTTCGCGAAGGTGATTCCAATATGAAGTCAGTCTGGCTGTGTAGCCGAAATGATGCGATTGGAAATGCGGCAGTGATTCTGGCAGCAGTCGGAGTTTTTGGTACAGGCAGTCTTTGGCCAGATATGATCGTTGCAATGATTATGGCAGGGCTGGGATTGACGGCAGGATATCAGATTGTGAAACAGGCCCGGGCTGAACGAGGATTAGAGCATAAGTCGACTTAACAGATAAATTTTTTAGAAAGTAAAGCTGCCGAAAGGTGGCTTTTTTTATGAGTTCCAGGGTTAAAATACATGAAAAATAAAGCTTTACAAATCCACTAAATTTAGAAAGAATCATCCGCGAAATTTATAGAATAGCTATATAACTGAACGCTTTAATTTTTATTGTTTTTGAGGGGGAACAATGAACTTCATCAAACTATTTTCACTTTCGGCTCTGGTGCTAATGAGCGGTTGTAGCTCTATGGTCATCACTTATGATGCAACAGGTCAGCTGATTGGATCATGCAAAGCAACACGCGGTCTGCTTTCGCTTGCCAGTGCGCATTGTGGTGGTTCAGGCAATGCGCTTGGCGTGAATTACAATACGGTAGATGCCAAGACCGGGTTATTGCCAGTACTGCCAAGTCAAAATCAAATTAATTTAAAACCGTAAATAATAGAGGGGAATATCATGAAATTATCAGCAGTTATTGCACTGGCACTGGTATTGACAGGCTGCGCATCGACAGTAACCACATTTGACTCACATGGTCGTATGATCGGTTCATGTAAGGCAGAGAGTGGTTTTATCATTGGTGGTGGCGCAGGCTGTTCTGGTTCTGCCAATCAGGAAGGCCGTGATCGTTAATTTTTAACTCCGATCCAAATAAAAAACCGAAGCCTAAAGCTTCGGTTTTTTGACTCTGAATCTTTAGATCAGATCTTATTTTTCAACGAATGCACGTTCAATCACATAATCACCCAGAACACCCATTTTCGGTGATTCTTTCAGACCATGCTGGTCAAGCAGCGCAGCTACATCGTCCAGGAATGCCGGGCTACCACATAGCATGGCACGGTCAGTTTCTGGGTTGAAACGTGGCAGACCGATTTTTTCAAACAGCTCACCGGTTTCAATCGCAGTCGTTACACGGCCCTGATTCGGATATTCTTCACGGGTTACAGTCGGGTAGTAGACTAATTTTTCTTTGGCACCCAGTTCCGAGAAAAACTCGTGATTTGGTACTTCATTCAGAATCAAATCTTGATAAGCCAGTTCAGAGATAAAACGGGTACCATGAACCACAATGATTTTTTCAAAACGTTCGTAAGTTTCAGGATCACGAATCGTTGCCAGGAATGGCGCCAGACCTGTACCAGAAGACAGCAGATACAGATTTTTACCTGGATTCAGGTCATCGAGTACCAATGTACCTGTCGGTTTTTTAGAAACCAAGATTTCATCGCCGACTTTTACTTTCTGTAAAATCGAAGTCAGTGGACCATCAGGCACTTTAATTGAGAAAAACTCTAACTCTTCTTCGTAGTTGGCGCTTGCAATTGAATATGCGCGCATTAACGGCTTGCCATTGACTTCAAGGCCGATCATTACAAACTGACCGTTTTTAAAACGCAAAGCAGTGTCGCGAGTCGTTTTAAAAGAGAATAAAGTATCATTCCAGTGGTGGACGTGAGTAATCTTTTCGACGTTAAAAGCAGCCATTAAAGGTCTCAATAAATTATCAAATTAGAACAGCTTGCTATTCTAAACTAAATCCATTCTCTATAAACTGAATATATTTAATTGAGCTTATCAAAAAAAGTGATGATGAATGAACTCACACTGCCGATAATTGGTTATATGCATTCTCCCTACCAAGAAAAATTCGGCATTCCTCGTCAGCCCAATCTGGTTCAGGTTGAAAGCTATATTGAAATGGTCGGTCCCTATAATGACCTGTTGGCATTTGAAGGAATTGAGGCCTTTAGTCATCTCTGGTTGATCTGGCAATTTCATGAAAATAAACATCAGGATACGAATAAATTCCGTCCTCAGGTACGTCCACCACGTTTAGGCGGTAACCAGAAGGTCGGTGTATTTGCCACCCGAAGCATGTATCGCCCGTCGCCCATAGGTCTCTCCGTGGTGCAACTTAAAGAAGTTAAAAAGGTTGGCAAGAACGTACGGGTTTATCTGAATGGAAGTGATTTGCTGGATGGAACGCCGATTGTAGATATCAAGCCTTATATTCAGTATTCAGATGCCGTAATTGATGCACAGAGTGCTTATGCGCAGGATGAGCCTGATCGTAAGAGCGTCATCTGGACAGAACAGGCAGAGCAGCAGAAACAACAGTTACTGTTAAATGGGAAAATTTCTGTACAGCTTGTTCAGGAACTTGAACAGGTTTTGTCTTTAGATCCAAGACCGGCTTATCAGGAAGATCAGGAACGGATTTATGGGATGAAATTTGCGGATTTAGATGTGAAGTTTAAAGTTAATCTGAACTATGTCCAGATCATTGAGGTTTAAAATTTTTGGGGGAAATATTCCCCCAAAAAATTGATCTAGATGAATTACATTACACTGTATTTATCAATCTCTTTACTTGCAGTGGAGTTGAAAACAGTACATTCTTTTTGTAATGATTGAATATATAACTCTCTTTCTAAAATTTCCTCTGCATCCGTAATTTTATCAGACTTAAGTTCTTTTAAAATTTGTGTTTCAAGTTCAATTTCTCTATTTAAAGAGTAATAGGTGCCTGCTTTATTGTACTCACCCATGCGATATTTATTATCAACTTGTACAAGAGCACTAATATATTCATTTGGGTAAATTGAATTCGAGATGAAAGCCTTATAACCGCCTAAGTTTATAGTTTTATATCCCTCAGAGAATATGTCTTGGAAACTATCATAAGTGTCATATGAATTTTTATACATCAGAATGAAGTCTTTACTCGAAGATAAACTTAATCCTCTTAAGCATTTTGAGCCACTTGGAAATGTCTTGCCTTTAAGTTTTGAAAGGTAACGGGTTCCGAAATCACCATAATTATTCAGCTTAGGTTCGGAAGAGACTAGATACAGATGAGTATCTATATATTCACTCAATGGTTTACCGGATAAATCGACTAAATCATATTTTTCAGTTAATTGAAGGCCTGTATGTCCAATTTTAGAGGATGGAATATAAGTTTTCTCAGTCACCGAGTTTTTCAGAAGTGATCCAATTTTGTAGCCTAATTCGGGATCTTTATTTAACTCTAATTCGTACAGACCTTCATTGGTTAAGTAATCCCCAAAAATATATAATTCACTTATATCAAGATTTTCCATATCTTTTCGGTTGCTTAAATAGTCTACACGGACATACTGCGTATCACCTTTACTTGTAAAAGTGATTTTGTCGAATAAATAATCGGAGCCAGTAAAATATGAAGGAGAATAGGCAGACCATTCAGAATCATTTGTTGTAGTATTTCCAGTTCCAGTTCCAGTTCCAGTTCCAGTTCCAGTTCCAGTTCCAGTTCCAGTTCCAGTTCCAGTTCCAGTTCCAGTGCCAGTGCCAGTTCCAGTGCCAGTTCCAGTTCCAAAATTTGAATCAGAAGAAGATGAGCCCCCACCACAAGCACTTAGCATTAATGCACTAAAAATTGCGAGTGATAAATTCTTAAATTTCATAAAAAGTCCCTATAAAAATTATAGTAATAAAATTGTTTTTTAAAAGTAAAGCGGACTGATTATAATCAGTAAACACCAAAATTAAACTTGCAAAATATATAAAAATTAAATATTTAAATATACTTAATAATCAAAAAACCATCCACCACAACAGACCAATCAACACTGTCATATGCAGAATCTGTACTGGAACAAAGTACAGGGCAAATTTAAAGCCACCGGTTATCGCGGCATTGACTGATTTGGCTAAAGCATGAGCACCCAGCCCCAAGAGTAGGGCATAAATCAGGCGGGTATTGGACGGATCGCCTTGAATGACCACACTGGCCATAGCTGCATGAATCTCGAACAAAGAAGCAAGTAAAGTCCCGGCCAGCAAGCCAGCATTTCCAAGCCAAAGTTCAAGACCGTATACTCCAGCCTGAATCAGGGTCAGTGTAACCGCAATAATGACGGCCTCTTTAAGGCTAAATATCTGACTATCTTGTTCCTTTTCAGGTTGTTCAGGTGACCTGGCTTTGCGTAACAGCAGAAATGCACAGGCCGCCAATAGCACCATCGCAACCAAAGAGGGGGCAATCAGAATTTTAAGCCAGTTCCATGAAACGCCTCCCACGACAATAAAGAGCAATACCAAGGTCGAAATACAGGACATAAGGGCTGCACCAGCATTGGATTTGGCATCGACTTCACCTTTACGTACCTGTAGACCCAAATGGGCAATAGTCGCGGTACTCGAGACAAAGCCCGAAGCAAGGGAAGAAAGCATGAGGGCATTTTTAGTGGAAAGAAGCCGCTTGGCCACGTGAGCAAGTGCCTGTACCACCAGAATTAAAGTCAGTAGTCTCAAGATCAGGTGCGGATTGAGGACTTCTCCCCATAAAGGCGTATCAGGTGTCAGGGGCAGACCGATCAGAATCAGTGCCAGTAATAACAGTCCATCTCTAAATTCTGCTTCAGTGATCCATTGCCCGGCAAGATGATGCATGGAATGTTTGGCCATTAGAATAATCGTCAATATGACCGCGAGCCCGGCAGCCAGCGGAATGTTCCACAGGCAGATTGCCCCAATGAAATATGTCATGATGAACGCCAGTTCTGTGGTAATTCCAGGATCTTCAGGCTGATTTCGGATCGAAAAAATCACCATTCCCCCAATAATTAGCGCACCGGCAAGCCCAATACCCATACCGAATAAAAAGCACAGCGTTCCCAATAAGGCGCAAATGGCAAAAGAGCGTAATCCGGCAAAACTGGGTTGCTGTTCACGTTGTTTATGACGTTCTCGTTCCAGACCAATTAACAAACCACAGCCCAGAGCCGCTGTCAGAATGGCCAGAAGGTCCTGAAAAGAGCTACTGCTATTAAAGGGCACCACGCTAAAATCCAAGTTTCACCTCAGTCACCAAACAAAACATGCTGATTGAAATATAGGCGATTCCTTCAGGTAGCAGCAAGCCGGAAATACAGCGAGGAGTGAATAAAGCTCGGGAAGTGTTGTTGTTTTTACATCCATTCGGTAAAAGTCACCGGCAGGAGCAACTGGGGAATGCGAAAAAATCACAAAAACTTGCTATAGTGAAGGCAGGTTTGGGGACTGATAATAATGAAATTTGATTTTGAAATTGATACGGCCTGGTGTTTAGACCAACTGTTTAAAGATGGCAAAATAAGTGAACGTGACCGCATGCTGATACAGACCACGCATCGGCAACGTGACCAGTTAAAATGGCATCCCTTACAATGGATTGCCAACTTCAATCTCATTGATCAATCCCATCCTCAAACCACCTTGACCTTGAACCGCTTGTGTCAGTGGCTCGCCGAAAAGACCGGATTTATGTTCTATATCATTGATCCTTTAAAAGCGGATGTGCAGGCATTGACTCAGGTCATGTCACAGGAATATGCGCTACGTAACCATATTCTCGCTGTGGAGATTCAGGCCGACAAGGTGCTAATTGCCACCGATCAGCCTTATAAGACCGAATGGATCTCGAATCTTGAGCAGAATATTTCCCCAAGAAAAATCCAGCGGGTGTTGCTGAATCCGGAACAGTTACAACGTTATATCGTGGAATATTATCAGGTCAGCCGGGCAGTCAGTGGCTCACAAAAATCTTCGGCCTATGACCGGGAAAACAAAGGCGTTGAAGCCTTGCTGCAACTGGGCGATTCACAAAATCCGGATGCCAATGACCAGCATATTGTCAAGCTGGTGGACTGGGTGCTGCAATTTGCCTTTGAGCAGGGTGCCAGTGATATTCATATGGAGCCACGTAAAGGCACCGGCAAGATTCGCTTTCGAATCGATGGGGTGTTGCATACTATCTACAACATGCCAGCCAATACCTTGACTGCGGTGATTTCCCGGATCAAGATTCTGGGCCGGATGAATGTTGCAGAAAAGCGCAAGCCACAGGATGGCCGTCTGAAAACCCGAACACCAAAAGGGCAGGAAACCGAACTGCGTCTGTCGACCTTGCCGACCGCATTTGGCGAAAAACTGGTGATGCGTATTTTTGATCCGGAAGTCCTGGTCAGAAGCTTTCAGCAACTCGGTTTTGAAGGGCATCTGCTCAATGACTGGAATACGCTGACCAGTCATAGTCACGGCATTATTCTGGTCACCGGGCCAACCGGTTCCGGTAAAACCACCACCCTGTATTCGACCTTGAAGCAGCTGGCCACCGAACAGGTCAATGTCTGTACCATTGAAGATCCGATCGAGATGCTGGAACCGAGTTTTAACCAGATGCAGGTTAATAATGGCATTGAGCTGGGCTTCGCCGATGGCGTGCGCGCGCTGATGCGTCAGGATCCGGACATTATCATGGTCGGTGAGATTCGTGATCAGGACACTGCCAATATGGCGATCCAGGCGGCACTGACCGGCCATCTGGTGTTATCTACCTTACATACCAATGATGCGCCGTCGAGTCTGACCCGTTTGCATGATCTGGGCGTACAACCGTTTTTGACTGCAGCCACTATTCTTGGGGTATTGGCTCAGCGTCTGGTGCGTAAACTGTGTCCGCATTGCAAGCAGGAAAGCTTCCTGAATGAACAGGAATGGCAGCATCTGGCGGCAGATTATCCACTACCACGTCCGGAATTTGTCTTTAAAGCAGTAGGCTGCGAGGAATGCCGTCACACCGGTTATAAAGGTCGTGTCGGCATTTATGAATTTATGCCCCTGAGTCTGGAAACCAAGCAGTTGATTGGGGCCGATGCCAATCTGAACCAGTTACGCCAGCAGGCCAAAAAAGAGGGGGTAGAACCGCTGCGTATTGCCGGCGCACGTAAAGTCATGGAAGGAATGACCACACTGGAAGAAGTCTTGAGAGTGGTTCCCTTAAATTAATTTTTGAAAATGAGGGTTTCTTAAGATTCAGCTCATCTTCGGCTGTTTTAATTGCATTATCGAAACCAAGCACAGATACACATAGAGGTATATGTAATGAAAATGATGATGAATACCGTTTTAGCAGCCACCCTGATGGGTTCAATCGCGACAGCAGCCGTGGCGAGTAGCGAAACCGTGAACCAGCCCGTGGTGAATCAGGCCGCTTTTGCTCAAGTCACTACCGTTAAACAGGCTTTGGGCATGAAAGATGATAGCAATGTTCAGCTTAAAGGCTATGTGGTTAAAGCGGTCGGTGATGAAAAATATCAGTTCCGTGATAGCACCGGCAGCATCACCGTAGAAATTGATGATGAACTTTGGCAGGGCAAACCGATTTCAGCCAAAATCCCAGTGACCATTATCGGTGAAGTGGATATTGATTATAAACCGGCAAAACGAGTTGAAATTGATGTCGAGCAGCTTCGTTTCTAATTCTAATATGAACAGCTGAATTGAATCTGAAGCTTGTTCTGGATTCGAGGATTGTAAAAAACCACATGCAAATCATACAAAAAAGCATGTGGTTTTTTTGAGTCTGGACATTTTTCAGGGCAAGATAGAGAGATTGGCAAAGCGGAGCACAGCATGCGTATTCTTTTGGCAGAAGATGATCAGTCTCAGGCAGAAAGTATTCAGACCTGGCTGGAAATGGATGGCTATGTGATTGACTGGGTCGAGCGTGGCGATCATGCCATTTTGGCCATCGAACAACATCACTATGACTGCGTGTTGCTGGATCGCGGACTTCCCAATGCAACGGGAGACGATATTCTAAAAAGCCTGCGCAGCACACAGAAAGATACACCGGTAATTTTTATTACCGCCCGGGACAGTATTAATGACCGGGTTGAGGGACTGGATCTTGGTGCCAATGATTATCTGGTCAAACCTTTTAGTCTGGAAGAGCTTTCTGCCCGGGTACGCGCGCAGTTAAGACTGAAACAGCAAACGCCAAATCATATTCTGAAATGGCAGGATTTAAGTCTGGACACCCAGGCCAAGGCACTGAACAAGGCTGGTCAGGCGATTGGTCTGACCGCGAAAGAATTTCAGATTTTATATAAACTGATGCAGCAGCCGGAACATATCATTACCCGCGAGCAACTGGAAGAATCGCTATATGCCTGGGGTGATGAAATTGAAAGTAATGCCATTGAAGTGTTTATTTATCAACTGCGTAAAAAAATTGGCAGCCAGATGATTAAAACCATTCGTGGCCTGGGTTATCGCATGCATAAACCTGAGGCATAAATATGTCTGCACCCGTCTCCCTGCAAACCCGCCTGATCAAGAATGCCATGCTCAGCTCCATACTGGCAGGAGTATTGGCATGGTTGCTGCTGCTCGGGATTTCCAGCTATCAGGCGATTCAGCTGCATGATGATTTGATGGAACAGATTGCCGAGTTATTACTTGGGGATGTCAGACAGGCCGAAGGCGATCAGGTCGATGAAATCAGCGAGCAATTCGATATTCAATATGCGCTGTTGTTCAATCAGGATATTTTGACCACCTCTATTGAGGATGACCTGCTCAACAGCCTACAGGCAGATGAACCAAGTGGCTTTCAGTTCGCCTATGAAAATGGCCATTTTATCCGGATTTTGATTGCGGAAGATGAAGGATTGCAGGTCAAAGTGCTGCAGCCTTTATCAGTACGTTTTAATGAATTATGGCAAACCACCTTAAGTTTTGCCGGAATTTTACTCCTGCTCTGGTTATTGCAATGGCTGATTTTACACGTGGGGGTGAAACGTCAATTACGGCCTTTAAACAATATTTCCAGAGCGATAGGCGCCAAGTCGGCCGAAGATTTAAGTCCGATCTGCAGTCCGGATCCTGAAATCACGGAATTGCAACCGATCGTGCATCAGTTGAATGCCATGCTCAGCCGGCTGGAAAAATCACTGGCAGCGGAACAGCGCTTTACCGCAGATGCATCGCATGAATTACGTTCACCGCTTTCTGCAATTCAGATGCGTTTGCAGGTACTGAAACGTCAATATCAGCAGGATGCCCAGTTACCGCAGGCATTACAACTTATTCAGAATGATGTGAATCGTGGTGCCCAGGTACTGGAAAACTTACTCTTGCTGGCAAGACTAGATCCTGAAAAGGCAGAACAGCTGCCCAAGCAGCCCGTAAACCTGAAAATGATGGTTCAGGAAGTACTACAGGCCTTGCAACCTTTTGCTGCAGAAAAGCAGATCGAATGGCAATTGAGCATCGGAGATGGCCAGATCATGGCAAATCCGGAATTAATTTTTAGCTGTATTCGTAACCTGATAGATAATGCAATTCGATATACACCAGAACAGGGCAAAATCGAGATAAAAACTGATGTAGATGCCACAGGAGATCTGCGCTTGCTGATTGAAAATTCGGGAACAGGAATAGCGCCGGAAGTATTGGCACATCTTGGAGAGCGGTTTTATCGCGTCTTGGGGACACGTACTTCAGGTTCGGGTTTGGGACTTTCGATTTGCCGTAAGATCATGCAATTGCATGCAGCAGAAATTGATATTGCTGCTTCTGATCTGGGTGGGCTGAAAATTATCCTTAATTTTAAAAAGCATGAATCCCGCCAGTAAAAAAGCAGTATGCGCTGATTCATACTGCTTGTTCCCACGTTTATTATAATCAGGGTGTTATGGTTATTTTGTGAGAATCAGGCGGTTATTACGGGTCAGGCGTAAACGGTATTCTTCGCCGGCATGCATGATTCTGATTTCACGCCCAAGCGCGAAAAGGTTATTTGAATGCAACATAGGTAGTGCATGATGGCTATTATTGCGGCTAAACAAGCTAAAAGGTGCGTTCATTCCATCGACTCCGTGGTATCTGTTTGGATTGGTTTAAATGATAATCATTATCGAATAGGTCTGTCAACGAATTATTCTGTAATTTATAAAATAGTGCAATTTGCTTACAATTTGTAAAACTTCGAGTGCAGTAAAATTATGTCTAAACCTACAATTCATGTTGCGATTGCAATCTTATTTCATCAAAATCAGGTGCTTGTTGGTTGGCGTGAGGCAAAACAGCATCAAGGCAATAAATATGAATTTCCAGGTGGAAAGGTAGAACAGGGCGAGCAGCCTGTCGAAGCCTGTCGGCGTGAAGTGCAGGAAGAGGTCGGAATTGATCTGGAACACTGGCATGCATTCGATTTTATCAGTCATGAGTATGAAGATGTCATCGTCAATTTACATGTCTTTCATGCATCAGTATCTGCATCACAATTGTCAGGAATTAAAAAACCCTGGAGCTGGTATGCGCGTGAACAGCTCAGCAGTCTGAATTTTCCCAAAGCCAACCAGTCCATGCTGCAAAAGCTGCAATGGCCGCAGCGTATCAAGATTGCAGAGGATCTGGCGACTTTGCAGCAACTCGATCCGGATCAGATGCTATATTGGCGAGTGGCAATCACACCTGAACGTGTTATGCAATTACAACAGCTTCCGATTGAACTGCTTTCCAAGCTAATAATTAATCAGGAGCTCTGGTCACAGCTTAACGAATTACAGCAGCAAACGATTCGCACCCTTCACCTGAACCAGTCCCAGTTAATGGCCTTGCAAGCCGGTCAGTTGCTGCGAGGCTATCGTTATATTGCAGCCTGCCATGATCTGGCGACATTACAGCAGGCTGAACAGATTGGCTGTGAGGCAGCTTTGCTCAGTCCGGTGCTGGCGACACCGACACACCCGGGTACTGAGGCATTGGGCTGGGAGCAGTTCCAACAGCTGGCAATCCAGGTACAGATTCCGGTATTTGCCTTGGGCGGGCTGAAAACAGAAGATCTGGGCTATGCACAACGCCAGCATGCCTATGGCATTGCAGGTATACGCAATATATAAGTAAGCTACTTTATATTAGTAAGCTCTAATTAAGACATTAAAGTTTTTTTAAAGCCTGCTGGGCATTTTGAATGGCTTTGGTGTCTTTTTGCTGTTGTGCAGCCTTTAAACGAACCTGCCAGAGTTGTTTCTTCATCGCATTTGATTGCGCATAGCTCAGCCCACGTAATGCAAAAGCATCTGCACGTGCAGGCTGATTTTTGCGGTTCGCAATCATGCCCAGGTACAGATAAGTTTCAGATGCTTGAGGTGCCAGGCGCTGGGCTTGTACCGCTGCTGCTTCGGCCTGAGAAAATTGCTGCTTGGCATAGGCCTGCTGGGTTTGCTGCATAAGGCGCTTGAAGACAGGCAGATTACGGCCATCATCAAATTTTTGACTTTTTGGCTTTTGCTCGGGAATCACAATTTTCTGGCGTTTGATTTCAGGACGGTCATAAGGGGTAATGACTACGCCGTCCTGTGTCTGTGTTTTAGGCTTTTCTGCCGCAGGCTTGGCAGGAGCAGTTGGCTTTTCTGGCTCTGGAAAACTTTGGCAGCCCACCAAACTGAGGATGAGCAGGCCAGGGATGATTTTTTGTAACATAAACATACTCAATTAATGGCTATAACTTCCACTCGCGATGATACGGGTTTCGTTGGCAAGATCGCGTTCTATTTCTGTTTCACTTTCTTGTATATAACGGCTGATATCATCCATCTCGTCCGGATTGGAAGAAGAAGGTTCCGAGTCGATGGTCACTGGTTCCGTCACATAGCGCGAGAGACCGCAAGGGGTGGCCTGATTCGGTAGCGAATGCTGCGAAATCGGAATATACATGGCACCTTCACAGCCTGGCGCAGACAACAAGCCGGTATAACGATCCAGCCAGTGCCATTGAATTTCATTCGGTTGTGGCAGATTGACCGGCTTCTGGCGTAGCTGTTTCATGACATTGACCCAGACTGGAAGTGCACCAGAGGAACCGGTTAAGCCAGTCACTTTGTTGTCATCCAGACCCAGCCAGACCACGGTCATATAATTACCTGAATAGCCGGCAAACCATGAATCACGGCTGTCATTGGTAGTACCTGATTTACCTGCAAGATTCAGGCTGCTTGGCAGACTGTTATAAGCTGCACGGCCTGTACCGCTCGACATTACCTGTTGCAAGCCATAATTCAGGGCATAGGCTGATGCCGGATCAATGGTCGGTTGCACACTCAAACTATAGCGGTCAAGTATCCGTCCATTGGCATCGACCACAGAACGAATGGACTTGGTTGGATATTTAAAGCCGCCGGTCGCGAAGTTACCATAAATATTCATGACTTCCATTGGAGACATATCCACCGCGCCCAGATAAATCGACGGATAAGATGGAATATCGGAAGTCACGCCAAACTTTTTCAGATGATTAATAAAGGTAGATAAACCAAATTCCTGGCCTAAACGTACGGTAGACAGGTTATAAGATTGTGATAATGCCTGTGACATAGGTACGACACCATGTCCACGACCGCTATAGTTTTTCGGGGTCCAGGTTTTGCCATCACTCTTGATGCTGATTTCACTGTCTTCAATTGGACTGGCCCAATGATAACGGTTCGACTCCAGTGCACTCAGATAAATCACAGGCTTTAGCAGGGAACCGACCTGACGTTTGGCATCAACTGCCCGGTTAAAACCGGTAAAATCCTGAGTAGAACCTACTGCAGCGACCAGTTCACCATTTTCCGGATGTGATACCAGTACGGCACCTTGCAAGTCCTTTAAACGACCTGGATTAGACTTGCTTAAACGTGCCACTGTTTCTTTAAAGCTGTCCTGAATCCGGGTTTGAGCCAAAGGATCCAGTGTGGTGAAAATCCGCAGACCCTGATTGGTCAGGTCAGTTTCCTGATAGTCAGTGCGTAATTGGCGACGTACAATATCCAGGAAATCCGGGAAGCGGGCAGGGCCTAATGTCGGTTTAGAGATAACATTGAGTGGACGGGCAGTTTCTTTTTCATATTGTTCCTGAGTCAGATAATCCATCACCAGCATATTGTTCAGGACAATATCGCGACGTTTTTTTGCACTTTCAGGATTGCGCCATGGGTTGTACAGGCTTGGCCCCTGAACCAGACCCACCAGAAACGCTTGCTGGGAAATATTCAGTTCACGCAGCGGCAGGCCAAAATAAAACTGGGAAGCCAAGCCATAACCATTGATAGAATAGTTACCATTTTGGCCCAGATTTACCTCATTCAGATATGCTTCCAGAATTTCATTCTTGTCATAATGCAATTCAATCAGCATCGCCATAAACGCCTCATTTACTTTACGTTTTAAAGTACGTTCAGGCGTTAAATAGAAATTTTTGACCAGTTGCTGGGTCAGGGTCGAACCACCCTGACGTTTACCACCGGTAATATTGCTGACCACGGCACGTGCAATACCGCGTGGCGATACGCCATGATGCTCATAGAACTTACGGTCTTCAGTCGCGATCAATGCTTCAATCAAGGGTTTGGGTACTTTATTCAGTTTGATCAGTACCCGGTCTTCATTATGCTGCGGATAAATCCCGCCAATCAGTAATGGTTCTAAACGGGCAATCCCGCTTGAAGAGGGTTTGGTTGCGCTGACTTCAGCAATCTGTTCACCACTGAAACTGACTTTTAAGATCTGTTCCGGTTCGACCCGGTCACCGAAATCAAAGCCGCGCGTATGCACATATAAAATATTGCCTGTAGTAACAAAACTACCTGATTTGGTATAACTGTCAGAACTTTTATAGCCGAGTAATTTTAATTCTTGTTGGAAATCCTGCAGGCTGACCGGGGCATTGACATACACTTCCATTGGACGTGCGAAGACCTTTGCGGGTATATCCCAGCGTTGACCTTCAAATTTGTCGCGTACAATATTATCTAATTTAATCAGATAGATACTAAATGCTACAAAGATGGAAATGACGATAATAGAGAAAATTAAGGCAAGAAACCCCATGCCACGCTCAGATTTCATAAATACTTATAAGATCCTGTGAAATTGTGCTAATCATGCGAAGCTTTTCATTATTTTGCAATATTTAATCCATAAATGCGCTTAAAATTAAAATTAAACCTCACAATTTCTCCTTAATTTAAATATATTTCAAATAATTTCCTACGCATGAAGCACTGTTATAAATTGTCATCCAGGTAGAGCTTAATGTTATGATATGCAAGATTCGTAGCGGAGCGACGACACTGGTGCAAATTTCCCATAAGACCTTTCGAAATATCGGGTTAATAGGACGTCCTGATAAATCGTCGGTGGTTGAAACCTTATGCCTTATTCACGATCATCTTCTCAATTTAGGCCTACATCCAGTTTTTGATGCAGCGACAGCTGAACTTGTGCCATATCAAAATACCCAAACCGTCAGTCGTGCCTTATTGGGTGAAGTGGTGGATCTGGTGATTGTGGTGGGTGGTGACGGTTCCTTATTACATGCAGCACGTGCACTGGTAAAGTACAATACACCAGTCATTGGTGTTAACCGTGGTCGTCTGGGGTTTTTAACCGACATTAAACCGACCGAGGTGATCTTTAAGCTGGATCAGGTCTTAAAAGGTGACTTTCAGACCGAACGACGTTTTTTACTTGAACTTGAAATTCGTTCCAAAGGTGAAGTCATTTATGATGCGATTGCACTGAATGATGTCGTGCTACATTCAGGAAAATCGGTGCATATGATCGATTTTGAGCTGAATATTGATGGTCAATATGTCTATCGTCAGCATAGTGATGGCCTGATCGTATCTACGCCGACTGGCTCTACTGCTTATGCACTCTCTGGGGGCGGGCCGATTGTGCATCCGAGCATGGATGCGATTGCGCTGGTACCGATGCATCCGCATACCCTGTCTTCACGCCCGATTGTGGTGGGTGGACACAGCGAAATTAAATTACTGATTCGTGAAAATCGCGTACTACCGATGGTTAGTGCGGATGGACAGCACAGTGTGTCTTTGAATGTGGGCGATAGTGTCCATATTCGCAAGCATCCATTTAAACTGAATCTTCTGCATCCACCTGGCTATGACTTTTATAATGCCTGTCGCACCAAACTGGGGTGGAATCAGGACTTTGATTATTTTAAGCAGGATTAAATCATGAATATTGAACAAATGCTTGCCGTACTCAATCCTGAGATTGTTGAACGCCTAAGAACAGCAATTGAAATTGGAAAATGGCCAAACGGTGTAGCTTTAACCCAAGAGCAGCGTCAGACCTGTATGCAGGCAGTCTATGCCTGGGAAATGAAAAACCTGCCTGAAAATGAACGCAGCGGTTTTATCGATCGTGGCACCAAAGAAGAAGGCGAGGAATGTGATGATGATCATCACAAGAATGAGCCGGAATTCAAGCCGATCCGTTTTGTTTAAGCACTGGCGTCGAGTCAGTTGAAAGATATTTAAAAAGGCATTGTTCAGTGAATGAACAATGCCTTTTTCTTGATGATCAGGACATTAAACTGTGTGACGGGTCGCCCATAAATCTTGAGCTTTTTGCATCGCAACTTCATAGCTGTCACATACGCCCATGCAGTACAGTGCAATACCCATCGTTTCGGTGACTGCAATTTCGCCATAAGTATGGTTTTGCTGACCATCCCAAACCGCTTTAAAAATGTCCAGATCGAGTTCTTCTTCAATTGGACTGCGGTTATCCGTCAGTTTTGGCAGTTCATGTTGGTACAGTTCGCCATCTTTAATACCGCAGATCAGGGTTTTGGCATCGGGGTTACGCTCAAACTCGCCACCTTCGCCTTTAATTACGACGCTATTTTTATAACCGAGCTGATAAGCGGCCTGTTGATGCGAACCGCGATACGCCGGATGGAAAATCGCTTGTAGGGTAGCTTTGGCATTAAACGGGTTGATCAGACGCGCTAAGGTGTGAATCGGGGAACGAAGTCCCATCACATTGCGTAAGGCAATCAGGTCGGCCAGAATCGGGGAAATCACGTCTAGCGGGATATACGCAAAATGTCGTTGCTGTAATTGCTGCTCTACTTCATCATCATTTTGACAGATAGGATAGCCTAAGTAAGTCAGTACCTGTTCGGTGTAGACCCGGTTCATGGTATGACCTGAGGCGCCATGCATCACAATATTATAACCATGCTTGGCCAGTGTCAGCGCTGCCAGAATAAACCATGGATAATGCTTGCGCTTACCGGCATAAGAAGACCAGTCCAGATCGACATTTAGAGGTTTAAACTCAAGCTGATCCCGTGTTGCCTGAACAAAACCGGCCAACTCTTCTACAGATTCTTCCTTAACCCGCAATAACATCAAGAATGCGCCTAACTGCACATCCAGCACTTCATTTTTCAGAATCATGCTAAAGGCTTGATAGGCTTCATCATAACTGAGCGAACGGGCACCATTTTTTCCTTTACCCACGATGCGTACATATTGGGCGAAGGGATGTTCGAAATCTTTATAGATATTTCTTTTGGTATTCATAACTTACACAGCTTTCAGCAAATATTAATTCAAGGGAACGAGCAAAAATCCACAAAACTTTTCAGTATACGTAAAACCATCCTCTAAAGCTGCTTATCGACTAATGTCTAATTCGATCTGGATCAAAAAACAGACAATTGCATCATATTTTATGCACATTTAGTCGGATTATTCGGTAAAATTTAGACAATTTACAGAGTTTGTTTAATTTTTCTTAATCTCTTTCTCCCATCTAATACTTTAATCTGATATTGAATGTCAGATTGAATGCGTGGCTGATTTTTTATTTTGAACACTCTCTTAAGCCTATTGAGATTTGATCATATTCATCTTTAGAGCAGATGAATAGGTCACTGCATTTCTTAAAATGGTCTTTTTATTTTTGATATCGTTCAAGTAGATTTATTATGGCGAAAAAACCAATTTATAAGTCACTGTATTTTCAGGTGATTGTGGCCATTATTGCAGGTATCCTGGTCGGGCATTTCTCGCCTAGTGGTACGCAAATTATCAATGGTGCAGAACAGTATGTTCCTGGCTTGGGTGAACAGCTTAAACCGCTAGGTGATGCATTTATCCGTTTGATTAAAATGATCATCGCACCTGTGATTTTCTGTACCGTGGTCAGCGGTATTGCAGGTATGGAAAGCATGAAATCAGTGGGTAAAACTGGTGGTGTTGCTTTACTTTACTTCGAAATCGTCTCCACGATTGCTTTGGTGATCGGTCTGGTGGTGATTAACGTGGTCAAGCCAGGTGTAGGCATGAACGTTGATCCTGCTTCACTGGATACTACGGGCATCAGTAAATATGTCGCTTCGGGCGAGTCACAATCGACCATCGACTTCCTGATGAATATCATCCCAAATACTGTAGTCGGCGCATTTGCAGAAGGCGAAATTCTGCAAGTATTGTTGTTCGCAATCATCTTTGGTTTTGCGCTGCATAAGCTGGGTGAGCAAGGCAAGCCAGTCCTTAAACTTATTGACCAGATTTCACATGTATTCTTTAACATTGTGAACATGGTGATGAAACTTGCACCGATCGGTGCATTCGGTGCGATGGCCTTTACCATTGGTAAATATGGTATCGGTTCTCTGGCACAGCTGGCACAGTTGATCATTTGCTTCTATGTCACCTGTATCCTGTTTATTTTCATTGTTCTCGGTTCAATTGCGCGTTTCGCGGGTTTCAGCATCATGAAAATGATTCGCCTGATTCGCGAAGAACTGCTGATTGTACTGGGTACATCTTCTTCAGAATCGGTATTACCTCGTATGCTGAAGAAACTGGAACTTGCAGGTGCCGAGAAGTCGGTTGTCGGTCTGGTTATTCCAACGGGTTATTCATTTAACCTGGACGGTACGTCAATTTACTTGACCATGGCTGCGATCTTCATTGCGCAAGCAACCAATACGCAACTTGATTTGTCACATCAAATTACACTGCTACTGGTATTGTTAATCTCTTCTAAAGGTGCGGCAGGCGTAACAGGTTCAGGCTTTATTGTGATGGCGGCAACCTTGGCTGCTGTAGGGAATATTCCTGTGGCAGGTCTGGCATTGATTCTTGGTATTGACCGTTTCATGTCTGAAGCTCGTGCTTTAACGAACCTGGTAGGTAACTCTCTGGCGACTTTAGTCGTTGCAAAATGGGTAGGTCAGCTGGATATGGACAAGCTGAACTATGCATTGGCAAATCCGGCAGAAATTGATGAAAAAATGGCGCAAGAAGGCAATAACGCGCATTAATTCCAGTTTTGGCTAGGAAAAAAGGAAGCTTCGGCTTCCTTTTTTTGTTTTTATCTGACTGTGAAGTTAGTAAAAAGATCAAGAGCAGTACATGACAGGCAAGCTGAAAATGGATAGTCTGTGAACAGGAAATAAAACGATAAACAGTATAAGGACAATAGAATGCTTGCCTACGATGCCGATCTGGAATTATTCCGCGATAACTTTAAACGCTTCATGAACGAACATGTCGCACCGTATTATGAGCAGTGGGAACGTGAAGGATTGATGCCGCGTTCAGTCTGGAATGCACTCGGTGAAAATGGCTTCTTGTGTGTCGATGTTCCGGAGGAATATGGTGGCTACGGAGTACCGACCGATTATTCATTGATGCTGATCGAAGAGTCCGCACGTGCCGGATACAGTGCAATCTCTACAGGGCTATCCTGTCATTCGGATATTGCTGCACCGTATATCTTGCATATCGGCACAGAAGCGCAGAAGCAATACTGGTTGCCGAAAATGGTCACGGGTGAAGTGGTCGGCGCGATTGGCATGACCGAGCCGGGTGCCGGTTCAGACTTACAGGCGATGCGTACCAGCGCCATCTTGCAAGATGACTACTATTTATTAAATGGTTCAAAAACCTTTATTTCCAATGGTCAGCATGCCGACTTGGTGGTACTGGCTGTAAAAACCGATCCTCAGGCGCGTGCCAAGGGTGTTTCATTGTTGCTGGCTGATACCCATCTGGACGGCTTTAAAAAAGGCACCAATCTGGACAAGATCGGTTTACATGCACAGGACACTTCCGAGCTGTTCTTCGACAATGTCAAAGTACCAAAAGACCAGTTATTGGGTCAGCCGGGACAGGGTTTTGCTTATTTGATGCAGGAATTGCCGCGTGAGCGTACCGCCATCGCAGCAACGGCTCTGGGAGCCATCCGTGGTTCTATTGATGTGACTACACAATATGTCAAGGAGCGTCAGGCTTTTGGTCAGGCGATTGGTCAATTCCAGAATACCCGTTTCGTACTGGCGCAAGCAAAAATCGATGAACTGGCGACAGCCGCATTTTATAACCAGAATCTTGAACTTTATATGCAAGGCAAACTGGATGTCGAAACAGCAGCGGCATTGAAGAGCTTTTCTACCGATATGCAAATGAAAATTGCTGATAATCTGCTTCAGCTCTTTGGGGGATATGGTTATATGACTGAATACCCGATTTCACGTTTCTTTGTCGATGCGCGGATTCAGCGGATTTATGGGGGAACCAATGAAATCATGAAAGAGATTGTGGCACGCGGTCTGCTAGGACGTTAATACACCTATAAAAAAAAGAGTCTTTCACGGACTCTTTTTTTATTGGAAACGCTTGGTCAACATAGAATTATCCTGTTTTTAAATTTCATGATTTTAGGACATTGAGACATTCATGAATAAAAATGGGCAGGTCATTGGGCAGGCGCGATGAAATCAACTGGTTATTGTCATTGACCAGCTCTACATCATAATAGGTTCCACCCGCATGCTGTACACGGCTCGCATGTGCCCGGATACTGGTAATAATCCGATTTTTCAGTACATCTGCTTCACACAGCAATAATGACGCATCGCATAGACTGAATATGGCTTTTTTGGCCTGATTGAAGGCATGGATAAACTGTAGCACCCGAACATCTGTAGAGAGGGAAACTGCAGACTCTCCTCCTGGAATCAGCAAGGCATCAAAGTCATCAATACTGATCTGTTCGATGCCACGGTCGATGGTAACAGCAGAACAGCCATGCAGCCCATAAACCACTTTACCTGCATGAAGTTCAATATTGCAGATACTATGTTTGGCAGCCAGCAAGGCTGCAACTGGTTCAAGGTATTCCTGATCTTCAAAATTATTTGTTATAAGGACAGCTATTCTTTTTGGCATGACTGACACCCCCAATGCTTGATTTAAATTAGACTAGCGGTTAAAGGTTGAAAAAACGTCTCTGCTTTGTAACGCAGTAGTATTTTTGTGTAAAAAAACCAGTAAAATCAACGAAAAATAGAAAAAATTCAGTTTATTCGTGTGCATTTTATTGTGAAAGATATCTCAGATTTTTATAAATTAGAAAAGATATTTTTGGAGCGATTATTTTAATTTTCTTATGGTTAAAACCGCTATATAGATTAAGAAATAGTGATATTTCATCTTCATTAAAATCAGTTAAGATGAGTGGGCGAAATTTACAAATTCATAATGTAAATCAAGCAAAAAGGCTGAACTAAGTGTTACCAGATATGACCAAAAGCGATGAATGGTTAAAATCAACTGTCTGTTTTTAAGACTTAATCTACCAATGTCATATTGCGTAACATTTTAAAGCTCACTATTGTTATACTGAACAGATAAGGTTTATGAAGGGCGACATAACAATGATCAACGACGATCAAAACACCACGATTTCTCTTGATTTGGCAAAAATTCGTGAAGATATCGATTCTGTTGATCAGCAAATTCAGCAATTGATTAACCGTCGTGCACGATTGGCTGAGGCTGTCGCAAAAGCAAAGTTTGCGTCAGAAGAGAATCCGCTGTTTTACCGTCCAGAACGTGAAGCACAAGTTTTACGCAATGTCATGGAACGCAATGAAGGTCCATTGTCAGATACCACCATGGCGCGTCTGTTCCGTGAAATCATGTCCGCTTGTCTTGCGCTTGAAGCTCCGCAAAGTATTGCTTTCCTTGGCCCAGTCGGGACCTATACCCATTCTGCGGTACTGAAGCACTTTGGTCATGATGCCGTGGTTCGACCTTTGCCGACGATTGATGAAGTCTTCCGTGAAGTAGAGGCGGGCAGTGCCCATTATGGCTTGGTGCCGGTAGAAAATTCCTCAGAAGGTGTGGTCAATCATACCCTGGACTGTTTTAAAACCTCTAACCTGAATGTCATTGGTGAAGTCGAATTGCCGATTCATCATCAGTTCCTGATTTCTGAAAATACCCGTAAAGACAGTATTAAACAGATTTATGCCCATCAGCAGACCCTGGCACAATGTCGTAAATGGCTAGATGCCCATTATCCAGGAGTAGAGCGGGTTGCTTTGAGTTCCAATGCTGAAGCTGCGCGCCGAATCCGGAATGAATGGCATTCTGCCGCGATTGCCTCTGAAATTGCTGCGAGCATCTATGAACTCGAAATCATGCATGGCAATATCGAGGACAATCCGGAAAACACCACGCGCTTCCTGGTGATTGGTCGTGAAAAAGTGCCGCAAAGTGGCAATGATAAAACCTCATTGCTGATTTCTGCACATGACCGTGCCGGGGCATTGCTGGAAATTCTGGCGCCATTTGCCAAGCATAACATCAGTCTGACCAGCATTGAAACGCGTCCCGCACTTCCTGAAAAATGGGCTTATGTGTTCTTCATTGATCTGGAAGGCCATATTGAGCAGGAACATGTCAAAGCTGCCATTGCAGAAATTCGTCCTTTGGTGAAAGAAGTCCGCGTGCTGGGCTCATATCCTGCCGCTGTACTTTAATTCAGCTATGTGTGGTCAGGGCAAGGGTGCTGACCACTGTTTTGTACCTAAAATTGGAAGTCTAAAATGTCGTTTGTTCCAGCTAATTCAGGCATCTCAAAATTAAAGCCATATCAACCGGGTAAGCCAATCAGTGAGCTTGAGCGTGAGTTGGGTATTACCGATATCGTGAAACTGGCGTCAAATGAAAATCCGCTGGGTTGTTCAGATAAAGTCAAAGAAGCGGTCGCTGCGGAAATTGCCGAAATTGGCCGTTATCCTGATGGTGGTGGTTTTATCCTGAAAGATCAAATCAAAACTCAGTTTGGTTTTAATCACGATCAGATTACGCTAGGTAATGGTTCAAACGACTTGCTGGAAATATTTGCACGTGCATTTGTTTCTTCAAGCGATTCTGTGGTGTATAGCCAGCATGCCTTTGCGGTTTATGCGCTAGTGACTCAAGCGATTAATGCACAAGCAATTGAAGTGCCAGCCAAAGGTTTCTCCCATGACCTTGATGCGATGGCTGCGGCGATTCAGGACAATACCAAACTTGTCTTCATTGCCAATCCGAACAACCCGACCGGGACCTGGTTTGAAGAAGCTGAATTTGAAGCTTTCATGCAAAAAGTGCCTGCCAATGTGATTGTGGTGCTAGATGAAGCCTATGTGGAATATTTCCCGGAAAACTTCAATAGCCTGAAATTCCTGCATCAATATCCAAACCTGATTGTTAGCCGTACTTTGTCGAAGTGTTATGGTCTGGCAGCGCTGCGGGTTGGTTTTGCTCTGGCATCGGTTGAAGTGACGGATTATTTAAACCGTATTCGTCAGCCATTTAACGTCAACCATTTAGCCATGGTGGCTGCAGTGGCTGCACTGAAAGATGAAGAGTTTATTGCACGTTCACGTGAAGTGAATAAAGCCGGTATGGCGCAACTTGAGGCAGGTTTTAAGGCTTTGGGTCTGAACTATGTGCCTTCTCGTGCCAACTTCATTTTGGTTGATGTACAGGCAGATCCAGCCGCAACTTTTAATGGCTTGCTTAAATTAGGCGTGATTGTGCGTCCGGTCGGTATTTCCAATCACATTCGTGTATCGATTGGTACTGAAGCAGAAAACGCGAAATTCTTGAGCGCGCTTGCTAAAGTATTGGGTTTAGAGGCAAAAGCTTAAACCATGTCGCAGCCACTGTTTGAAAAAGTTGCATTTATCGGGCTTGGACTGATTGGTTCCAGCCTGGCGCGTGTCATTCGAGCCGAGCATCTGGCCAATGACATCGTTGCATCGACACGTTCGCCAAAAACCTTGGAAGATGCCAAAGTGCTGGGTCTGATTTCCGAAGGCTATGCCGATCCTGTAGACGCTGTCAAAGGCGCTGATCTGGTTGTGCTGGCATTGCCAGTACGTGCTACCCAGAAAGTACTTGAAGTCATTCAGCCGTATTTATCCGCTAATGTCATCATTACGGATGTCGGCAGTACCAAGGGCAATGTGGTCGAAGCGGCCAGAGCGGTGTTTGGTGATAGATTACCTGAGGGTTTTGTGCCGGGACATCCGATTGCCGGTGCCGAACATACCGGGGTACATGCTGGAAAAGTCGATTTGTTTGCCAATCACAAAGTAATTTTGACCCCGCTGCCAACAAGCGCAGACTGGGCTGTCGAGAAACTGATTCAACTGTGGCAAGCGGCAAAAGCCGAAGTGATTTGTATGGATGTGGACAAGCACGATGAAGTGCTGGCACATACCAGTCATCTTCCACACTTGATGGCGTTTAACCTGGTCGAACAGCTGGCCAAGCGTGAAGACAACTTAGACATTTTTCGTTATGCTGCCGGTGGCTTCCGGGATTTTTCCCGGATTGCGGCCAGTGATCCACAAATGTGGCATGACATCTTTTTTGCAAATAAGAAAGCAGTTCTGAATGCCGTCGATGGTTTTGAGCAGCAGCTCGCCATCATTCGAAAATTGATTGAAGATGAAGATTCCCAAGCATTGATGGGCTTATTGGGTCATGCGCAGGCAGCACGCCAGCATTTTAACCATATGCTCACCAAGACACCTTTCATGGAGAAAAATAAAGTGACACAACAATTTACCATTCAGCCGGGTTCCAAGAAATTTCAGGGTAAATTTACCGTGCCAGGTGACAAATCTGTGTCACATCGCTCGATCATGTTTGGTGCCATTGCTGAAGGTACGACACATGTGACCGGTTTCCTTGAGGGTGAGGATGCATTGGCAACCTTGCAGGCTTTCCGTGATATGGGTGTGAGTATTGAAGGCCCTAAAAATGGTGAAGTCATTATTCACGGTGTCGGCATGCATGGTCTCAAGTCACCTAAGTCTGCTATCTATATGGGCAACTCAGGTACTTCAATGCGCTTACTGTCAGGCATGCTGGCTGCGCAAAAATTTGATTCCGTGATGACCGGTGATGCTTCACTGTCTAAACGCCCGATGGAACGTATTGCCAAGCCTTTACGTGAAATGGGTGCGCAGATTCAAACCACGGGTGAGCGTGGAACACCGCCTGTTTCGATTACAGGCAATCAACAGCTACAGGGTATTCAGTACGACTTGCCAATGGCTTCGGCTCAGGTGAAATCAGGGATTTTACTTGCAGGTCTGTGGGCAAATGGTGAAACGGCAGTCACTGAACCTGAACCAACACGTGATCATACCGAACGTATGTTGCGTGCCTTTGGCTATGAGGTAAAAACTGAAGGCAATCGTATTTCACTGCAAGGTGGCGGTAAGCTGGTTGGAACCAATATTCAGGTGCCTTCTGATATTTCTTCTGCAGCCTTCTTCATGGTCGGCGCTGCGATTACTGAAAATTCGGATGTGACCTTGGAAGCTGTTGGTATTAACCCAACCCGTATCGGTGTGATCGAAATCCTGAAACAGATGGGTGCGGACATTAGTGTTGAAAATGAACGCATTGCTGGCGGTGAACCAATTGCAGACATCCGGATCAAAGGGTCGCGTACGCTAAAAGGCATTCATATGCCGGAAGATCAGGTGCCATTGGCGATTGATGAATTCCCGGCATTATTTATTGCGGCGGCATGTGCGGAAGGTCAAACCGTTTTGACTGGTGCTGCTGAACTTCGTGTCAAAGAATCGGATCGTATTCAAGTCATGGCAGATGGCTTAAAAACCATGGGCATCGACTGCACCCCAACTGAAGATGGCATCATTATTGAAGGTAAAGGTAAGTCAGGTGACTGGTCGCCAATCTTTACGGGTGGTGAAATTGAATCGCATCATGATCACCGCATTGCAATGAGCTTCTCGATTGCCGGTTTGCGTAATTCAGAACAAATCAAGATTGTCGGTACAGAAACGGTCGCTACCAGTTTCCCGACCTTTACCGCACTGACTTCACAGGCTGGTCTGGCGATTGAAGTCACAGAATAATTTTTAACAATTATGTGAAACAGCCAAGCTTTTGCTTGGCTGTTTTGTTTATATTGCTTATGCTAAAACCATACAACAAAAAAGCCATTTGGATAGAGCGATGCGAAAATTAAAATTTATGGCAAATGCACAAAGCCTGCAACAGCCACATGATGGTCAGGAAACCCAGGAATATGTAGCACGTTTGCTTGCCGGAGAATTAGGCAAATATGGCTTTCAGACCTTAAGTCAAAGTGGTGCCCAGGTTGCCGTGAGCGTGGATGAACATGCATTGCCTTTATCAGTCAGCTGTGAAACCAGAGATGAGCAGGGCCATCTGATCTGTGAAATTGCCTCATATCCGGAAGAAGAACAAGACTGGCTGGATCGTATTACCGAACGCAGTCTGCTTAATCAGTTGGCACAGGCCGTCGAAACCTCACTAAAAGAACAGGAAAGCTTTAGCGAGTTTGAATGGAAGAATTAATCTTAACTCTGCTAAAACTCGCGCTTCACTGAAAAATGAAGGTCTTATACCGAGCTATTTTTTGCATCTCATGCCCTAGAAGACCGTACCGTGATACGGCTGGCCTGACACGTTCTATGACATGGATCTGCCAGAATCTGAACATGCATTTGCAACAGTATGGCAAAGCTGACTAGAGAATAGGGCCGCTGAAGAAGACTATGCAGCGGTTGATGCGTTGGCAATTTATGCCTTGGATGAGTTAGCTCCTCAACGATGGATTTACTACCCTGTAGCTAAAGCAAAGGCCGCGTTGAAAACTGATTCAACGTTGGGAGGAGAAGGTCATTGCTGTGGTACAACGACCTGAATATTCGAGCGTTGATTGATTACTTAACTGCAAAAGGGCTATAAAATACATAAAAACCCATCATTTGATGGGTTTTATTATTTAGCCAAGCGCCAGGTAGCGGGTCATGGCAATACGTAACTGCTTTAAATAGCCGGTAAAGAAATGGTTGGCACCAGGCAATACCGTGACCAAATGGCGCTGTGGTTTTGCCCACTCAATCATGTCAGATAGCAAGGTTACTTCATCACCTTCACCATGAATAAATAGAATGTCGCCTTTGATTGCTGGTGTAACATAATGGCGAATACCGGCGACTGTTGCCGTTGGCAGACCACATAAAATAGTCTGTTTAGGTTGCAGTTCTACCGGCAAGGCAGCATAGCTTTTTGCCATGACATGTGCACCAAAACTAAAACCACCTGCATAAAAAGGCAAGGCAATATACTGACTGCGTGCAAACTTAATGACTTCTAATACATCATCAGTCTCACCAAAGCCCTCGTCGTGTATACCTTCACTTTGACCAGAACCGCGAAAACTCGGACGATACACAACACAACCACGTTCCAGATACATTTGTGCCAGTAAAACTGGAACCTTGTGTTGGGGAGTACCACCTTGCAAGGGGTGGGGGTGACAAACTACCGCGAATCCTTTCACTTCACCCTGAGGATAATCCACAAAAACTTCAATCTGACCCGCAGGTCCTTGAAGGAAAATTTGCTCGGACATAGAAAAACCGATGATTAGCAGGAGAATGGTGCATTTTAACGATTATGGTGAATAAAAACATGAATTGGAATTAAAATAAGTAGACTGATATAGTTTGATTAATCATTTTTTGACCAGGTTGCCATGCTCGCTTTAATTTCTCCAGCCAAAACTCTCGATTACGATAGCCCATTACCGACCGATCAATTTACACAAGCAAGATTATTGGAACATTCACAGGACTTGATAGAGGTATGTTGTCAACTTTCTGCGACGGAAATTTCCAGTTTAATGAGTGTCAGTGAAAAAATTGCCAATTTAAATACAGCACGTTTCAAGGACTGGCAGCCCGATTTTAATCTGGCCAATGCACGTCAGGCCATTTTTGCATTTAAAGGGGATGTCTATACAGGTCTGGATGCCTATAGTTTAAAGCATGAGGATTTGCACTACGCACAACAGCGTTTGCGCATGCTGTCTGGTTTATATGGCCTATTGCGTCCTTTGGATCTGATGATGCCGTACCGTCTGGAAATGGGAACCAAATTGGCCAATTCTCGTGGCCATAACCTGTATGAATTCTGGGCACATCACATTACAGATCTGATTAATCAGGACTTGGCAGCAGCAAATTCTAAAATTTTGGTGAATATTGCTTCCGATGAATATTATAAATCAGTCAATGAATCTAAGGTTCAGGCCGAGATTATCAAGCCGGTATTTCTGGATCAGAAAAATGGCAAATATAAAGTAATTAGTTTTTATGCCAAAAAGGCACGTGGTTTGATGGCACGCTTTATGGTTGAAAATAAAATTGATCGTATTGAAGAGCTGAAGGCTTTCAACACTGACGGTTATTATTTCGATGCAGACAGTTCGCTTAAAGGTGAACTGGTCTTTAAGCGTGATGAACAAATCAGTGCATAACTGAGCCTCTTGCCAGTACCGGATAGGCTGCTGTGTCTATACCGGTATTGGCAAAACATGTATTGAGATGCTATTTATCCAAATACAACCGGATTTAAGGTCTCGAAGCAAGGATAGAATTAAGCGGCAGCGTTTTGCTGTGAATATATCTTTTATAATATCTGAGAGGCTTTCAAGCGGATGAAAACTTAGATTTAGTAGCGAACTGATTGAAATAACGAGCAAAATCTCATTTATTTGAGCGTTTTTGAGCTGAAATTTGAAGCTGATATTTCTGGGAAAATCCGAATAAAATAATTCAAATCGATATACTTTAAATAAGTGAAATTTCATTAATTGCTATGAGAGTGTTTTAAAAATTGTGCTTATTATTTTTAATAAAACCATTTAAATTCAATTGCTTGCTTTAAATTTTATAAATATTGCCAATAGACACAAAAATTTGCGAAAGAATTACAAATTAATTAAGTAATAATAAATAAAACTAGAGAAAATTATGAGTAATTTGTTAAAAAAATGCATTCTATCGGGTTAAATGTAAACTATGTCACAAGTTTATTATGTTTTTTGTTAGCATAATTGCAGGATGTTACAAAGCAGAATAATAAAAATGAAAATACATGCTATTCCTGTTTTTGTGTTAATGGTCAGTTTATTGGGATTCTGTGTACATAGGCAGGCAGAAATCAGAAAATATGAAAAGATTCGTCATGTCTTGAGTGAAGTGCGCGACTCAGACAAACTGCTAGATTCTAACCGGCATCGACATTAACCGCTGCATCATTTTTTTATTTACCCAGCAGGTGAGTTAATAAAATTAACTGGATAATAATTATAATGAAATTTTAAAAATATTTATTTTAAATATATTAATTTTTAATAATGTATAAAATCGAAGAAGCAATAAGAAATCAATGTGTTATAATTTGCCGACGATAAAGGTGAAGTAGATTTCATCTTTCTAAACATTTGATTTATATCATTAATTAGAGCTGCATAAAAGTTATGCAGCTTTTTTGTTTAGATTTTTTTGGGTTTTTATAGCATAGCCCTAGGGGCTGTCAGCTGTTCAAACATTTAACCCGTCAAATGGCTATGCTGGCATATTCATTGCTAACACATCCTCATCATAAATGAATGTTTTTATAAGATTTCATTTATTTGGCGGCGTGCTTAAAGCATAAAGTTTACTCAATAGGGGCTAGGTCATGACGACTCCTAATCCATCTTCAGAAAATATACTGGAACGTCTGTTTAAACTGAGTGAAAACAAAACCAGTTTCCGTACAGAAGTTCTGGCAGGTGTAACTACATTCTTAACGATGTGTTACATCATTATTGTCAATCCAATGATTTTGTCCGAAACGGGGATGGATCATGGGGCTGTCTTTGTAGCAACCTGTCTCGCGGCCGCAATTGGCTGTCTGGTCATGGGCCTGATTGCAAACTATCCAATCGCGCTTGCACCGGGTATGGGTCTGAATGCCTTCTTTACCTATTCCGTATGTCTGGGAATGGGAGTGCCTTGGCAAACTGCCCTGGGTGCAGTTTTTGTTTCAGGTCTGGTTTTTATTGCCATTAGCCTGTTCAAAATACGTGAAGCCATTGTCAATGCAATTCCAATGTCGCTGAAACTCGCGATTGGTGGCGGGATTGGTTTATTCCTGGCCTTGGTTGCACTGAAAAATGCCGGTATTATTGTAGATAATCCAGCAACTTTAGTGGGTTTGGGTGATCTGAAACAGCCTTCAGTATTGTTGGCACTTTTAGGCTTTTTACTGGTAGTGGTAATGCATCAGTTTAAAGTCCGTGGTGCCATTATCATCAGTATTCTGGTGGTGACTGCGATTGCTACAGCGCTCGGTTATAACGAGTTTCAGGGTGTTGTGGGTCATATTCCATCGCTAGCGCCAACCTTCATGCAAATGAACTTTGAAGGCTTGTTTACTGCTAGTTTGATTGGGGTGATTTTTGTATTCTTCCTGGTCGATCTGTTTGACTCTACCGGCACCTTGGTTGGGGTTTCACATCGTGCCGGTCTGTTAAAAGACGGCAAGTTGCCACGCTTGAAGAAAGCACTCTTTGCTGATTCATCGGCAATTGTTGCCGGTGCTGCACTCGGCACTTCTTCAACCACACCTTATATTGAATCTTCTGCCGGTGTGGCAGCAGGTGGCCGTACCGGTCTAACAGCTGTTGTGGTCGGGTTACTGTTTATTGCCTGTCTGTTTCTGGCACCACTGGCACAGTCTGTGCCAAGTTTTGCTACGGCACCAGCACTGCTATTTGTGGGTGTGTTGATGATTCAGGGTATCGTCCATATTGACTGGGAAGATATTACTGAGGCTGTTCCTGCATTTTTAACCATTGTGTTCATGCCATTTACCTATTCAATTGCAGATGGTATTGCGATGGGCTTTATCAGCTATGCACTGATCAAGTTGCTTACCGGTAAGGCTGCAACTGTACCGTATATGGTCTGGATTATTGCTGCACTTTGGGCACTAAAATTCGCATTATTCGGCGGCTAATATTTCCAGTTTCAGAAAGGGTGTAAACTCAGTTTGCACCCTTTTTTATTATTTAAAGGTTTCACGAGGAGAAGCGATGAACCGTCTTGAGTTGATTCGAGCTTTGCCAAAAGCCGAGCTGCATGTTCATATTGAAGGCACCTTTGAGCCTGAGCTGATGTTTGCAATCGCTCAGCGTAACCAGATTGCCATCCCGTATAAATCTGTTGAAGAAGTTAAACAGGCTTATAATTTCCATAATCTTCAGTCTTTCCTGGATATTTATTATGCCGGGGCCAATGTACTGATCCATGAACAGGACTTTTATGACCTGGCTTGGGCTTATTTTGAAAAATGTGCCGAAGACAATGTGCTGCATACGGAAATGTTCTTCGATCCACAGACCCATACCGATCGTGGCATTGCCTTTGCAACCGTGATCAATGGTCTGCAAAAAGCCTGTGATGATGCCAAAGCCAAGCTTGGGATTAGCTCACATTTGATCATGTGCTTCCTGCGTCATTTAAGTGAAGAAGCTGCTTTTGCAACGCTGGAACAGGCTTTGCCTTATAAAGACCAGATCATTGCAGTGGGGTTGGATTCAAGTGAAGTCGGGCATCCACCCTCAAAATTTGAACGTGTCTTTGCCAAAGCACGTGAAGCCGGTTTTCTGGTGGTTGCGCATGCAGGTGAAGAAGGTCCGGCAGAATACGTCTGGGAAGCGCTGGATCTATTGAAAGTGAATCGCATTGATCATGGCGTGCGTTCAGAAGAAGATCCTGAGTTAATGCAGCGCCTGATTGCTGAAAAAATGCCATTAACAGTTTGTCCGCTGTCAAATTTAAAGCTGTGTGTGGTCGATAATATGCAGCAGCATAATATCCGTCGCCTGTTGCAACAGGGCGTACATGTGACCGTCAATTCAGATGACCCATCCTATTTTGGTGGCTATATGAATGACAACTTTATTGCGATTGCTGAAGCGCTAGACTTGAGCAATGCGGAATTAAAGCAGTTGGCAATGAACTCATTTGAAGCGTCCTTTATTTCAGAGGCTGAAAAAGAGCAATGGATTAATCAGATCCGTGCCTTGGTTTGAGTTTTAAAAGGCAGAGTTCGCTCTGCCTTTGTTTTTATAGATGGATATGAAATTGAAAAATGTAATTCTGCTCATCAGTACCGTGTTCATATCTGCCTGCTCAAATGCAGATATGACTTTGACACAACGTACCTTAAAGCCCTTGATTGAATATCAATGTGGCAAAGAGTTGCAAAATTC
Organism: Acinetobacter sp. KH_038; assembly: GCF_057839405.1. Taxonomy (NCBI): domain Bacteria; kingdom Pseudomonadati; phylum Pseudomonadota; class Gammaproteobacteria; order Moraxellales; family Moraxellaceae; genus Acinetobacter; species Acinetobacter sp. KH_038. The sequence continues at coordinate 1,071,765 of NZ_CM174489.1, forward strand.
CAAGGTCTGGAAAGTTTCGACCTATTTCATGCAGGACAAAAATAAAGTCGAACTTGAGCAGAGTGTCTGTGCATGTGTGGGAGAGCATGCGCTAAACGATGTACCTGCCACAACCTTATTAAAAGCGACAGTAGATGAAGCAGCCAAGAAAGAGCTGACCCAAAAAGCAATTACAAACAGCCTCAAAGGCTGTCTCAAGAAATTTACTGAATAAAACAGCCTGCAAGTACAGGCTGAGAAGATGATTTATCTCATTTTAATGCTCTAATTATTTATCCTGCCGGGTCATGCTTTTCAATACATGATCTTTATCGACAAAATGATGTTTCAGCGCTGCGGCAATATGTCCGATTAAAAGCAGTCCGACCGCCCAGGAAAGCCAGATATGTAAAGGTTTTACAATTGCAGTAACGGCGGGATTTTCCCCGATCAGTGCAGGCAGATCAAATAGATACAGTACCGGTGCCGGATAACCTAAACTCCAGCTATATAAACAGCCTGTAAGGGGCAGGGCAATCAGCATGAAATACAGGGCCAGATGACCGGCATGGGCCAAAATTTTCATCAGCGGTGACATGCTGTTGGGCAGTTCAGGTGCCGGATGGGTATAACGCCAGAAAATTCGCACCACCAACAGGAAAATAATGGTGGTAGCAATATTTTTATGCAATGAAATCACATCACCTTTAAAGCTGCCATCCACTTCATAACTTAAAAAATTACCGCTATAAAAGCCAATCAGCCAGGCCACAATAAAGATAACTGCCATGATCCAATGCAGCCATTGCGCTGTTCGTGTGTAATAAAGTGATTTCTTCATATAGATTTTCTGGTGCGCTTAAACAAGGCTGAACCTTAGCAAACACTGACTAAACTCGGCAATTCCAAATCTGCAACGCTATGGTGGCTTTCCTGCAACATCTATCTAGTTGGTTGGCTGCAGATTAAACATGCCAGATGATTTTTAGATTTCTTATTCAGGTGAATTTCGGCACAATAGCGACACGCTTCATATATGAATGAATAAGGAATATATTTGTGAAAAAATTATTAGCGGCACTTGCTCCACTGGCTCTGGTTTTATCGGCTTGTACTACAACAACTACCCCTGAAACACAAACAGCGACTCAGCAACTGGGTGGGGCCGCACTTAAAATTGCCATCAATGCAAAATGTACCACTGAACTGAATAATATTCCGGCATGGCAAACGGCCACCCGTTTAATGACTACTACACAAAAGCAAGATATCCAGTCTGAAATTTGTGGTTGTGTCAGCGAAAAAGCACCGCAAAGTGTGACAGCAGTGGATCTGGCAACAGCTGCGATTGATCCGGCTGCACGTGCCACCATCGTGGGAAATGTGGTTGCAAAAACCATTAACGCTTGTGTGGCTGAAGCTGTAAACTAAGCCAAGATCAAATTGAAATAGGCTGACCGGTTCAGCCTATTTTTTATGGGAAATGAAATGATAATTGCTGGTGTAGATGAAGCAGGTCGTGGACCGCTAGTCGGTTCAGTGGTGGCAGCCGCTGTAATTTTAGATCCAAATAACCCGATTGAAGGTTTAAATGATTCTAAAAAACTGACCGAAAAAAAACGTGAAAAACTATTTATAGAAATTCAGGAAAAAGCGCTGGCTTGGGCCATCGCTGAAGCCTCTGCAGCAGAAATTGATGAGCATAATATTTTGCAGGCCTCTTTGCTGGCAATGCGCCGTGCCGTAGAAGCTTTGGCAATTCAACCTGAGCATGTGCGGGTCGATGGCAATAAAATCCCTCAAGGATTGACCATGAGCTGTGATGCGGTCATTGGTGGCGATGCCTTGCATGCAGAAATTTCAGCGGCAAGTATCCTGGCCAAAGTGACACGGGATCACCAGATGATTGAAATGGATCAGAAACATCCGCAATTTGGTTTTGCCAAGCATAAGGGTTATCCCACCAAAGCACATTTTGAAGCGATAGCCTTGCATGGGGTAATTGATGAACATCGTCGCAGCTTTGGGCCGGTGAAAAAGGTGATTGCGGCCTTGCTGGAACAGCAGGGCGCAGAACTTTAATTTTTATTAAAGTTCTTTAAGTATTGAATATTTAAAAATTAAACTACACAAAAATTTAAAGCGGCTTTAAAGCCGCTTTATGATTTATACACAAATTAACGGTTAAAATTATTTTGTGTTTGATTCTCATCTTCGTACGAAGGCTGGAAATCTTGATCGATATGCTGAAGATGTTCATGCATTGCACGTTCATGCTGGATACGCTGGTAAATCTCTTCACGGTGCACAGAGACTTCTTTCGGAGCGTTGACCCCAATACGAACCTGATTACCTTTCACGCCAAGCACAGTCACGCTGACTTGGTCTCCAATCATTAAAGTTTCCCCGACACGTCGAGTCAAAATCAGCATGTTTCTCTCCTTGCAAAATGCAAAACCTGCAATCTATTGAATGTAAAACAAAAAACACAACCAAAAATTAAAAATAAAATCTGGATAGAAATTCTGTCATCTGGGTGAAAGATTTTAATCTATCTCAGTTTTTTAAAAATCCTCAGGCTTAATATAACAGAGCCACTATAAAAAAAACTATAGTGGCTCTGAATTTTTGTAGAGATTTATAAAATACTGTCAAACAATGACAATATTTTATTTTTATGCTTAAGCGCGCACGCTGGATTCACCTTGTTCACGGTCTAGGCCGAACGCGGTGTGAAGTGAACGCACTGCAAGTTCCAGATAGTTCTCTTCAATGATCACTGAAATCTTGATTTCAGAGGTTGAGATCATCAGAATATTAATGCCTTCATCTGCCAGTGCGGTAAACATCTTGCTTGCCACGCCTGCATGTGAACGCATGCCTACACCCACAATCGATACTTTTACGATATCTGAACGCGTTGCAACTTCACGTGCACCAATTTCTTGCGCTGTTGCTTCAAGAATGGCTTTGGCTTTATTTAATTCACTACGATTTACCGTAAAAGTGAAATCAGTTGTACCATCTTCTTCAACGTTCTGGATAATCATATCCACTTCAACATTGGCATTACCAATCGGGCACAAAATTTTAGAGGCAATGCCTGGTTCGTCAGGTACGCCTAAAATGGTTAATTTTGCTTCGTCACGGTTAAATGCGATACCAGAGATAATTGGCTGTTCCATGTTGTCTTCCAGTTCAGTCGTAATAAGTGTACCGACGTTTTGCTTAAACTCTTCGTCGAATGCGCCATCGTTGTCATTGTCAAAGCTTGATAATACGCGTAAAGGCACTTGGTATTTACCAGCAAATTCAACTGAACGGATTTGCAGGACTTTAGAACCAAGCGACGCCATTTCCAGCATTTCTTCAAATGAAATACGGTCAACTTTTTTGGCCTTTGGTGCAACACGCGGATCGGTGGTATAGACACCATCAACGTCTGTATAAATCTGGCATTCATCTGCTTTGAGCGCAGCAGCAATGGCAACACCTGATGTATCTGAACCGCCACGACCTAGGGTTGTGGTATTGCCATGCTCATCAAAACCCTGGAAACCGGCAACCACAAGTACGCGGCCTGCATCCAGATTCGAATTCAACACGGCGGTATCGATTGATTCGATACGTGCCTTGTTGAATGCGCTGTCGGTTTTCATACCAACCTGGCGGCCTGTTAGTGATTTTGCTTCAACTCCAATGGAGTTCAGCGCCATTGCTAACATAGAAATCGTAACCTGTTCACCCGTAGATACCATTTGGTCTAGTTCACGTGGGTCAGGGGTTTCGGTAATGGCTTTCGCGAGAGCAAGCAGACGATTGGTTTCGCCACTCATCGCTGATACAACCACTACCACCTTGTGGCCGTGGTCATGCCAGCGTTTCACACGACGAGCAACATTTAAAATGCGCTCGGGAGTACCCATCGAGGTACCGCCATATTTTTGAACGATTAATGCCATAGTTGTTCCATATAAGCCATGACCCTGATATGCCTATCAGGGTCAGTTACACAAAATTGAAGTTTTATTTTGCTGCAAGCCAGGCAGTCAAATCTGCCATCACCGGTGCAAACTTCTCGTTAAGTGGCGCGCCACCTTGTGCCAAGTCAGGTTTACCACCACCTTTACCACCCAGCTCGGTTGCCAGATGTTTGATGATGTCACCCGCTTTAATAGAAGCAGTGAAGTCTTTTGCTACAGATGCGATCAAGCTCACCTTGTCACCCTCTACACCTGCAAGAACAATCACTGCATTTTCTAATTTTGATTTCACTCCGTCGTGCAGGTTACGAAGTGCCTTCGCATCCATATTTTCAACGGTTGTAATCAAGGTTGCACGACCTGCAATGGTTTGAACTTGGCTTAGAAGTTCACCAGCTTGCAGGCTAGCAAGTTTCTGATTGAGTTGTTCGATCTGTTTCTGCAAGCTCGAAGCCGTATCGACCAGTGCCTCAACTTTTTCCAAGGTCTGGTCTTTTTGCGCTTTGAGCAAAGCGTTAATCGTATTGATGTCACGATCGGCTTTTTGTGCAACTGCAACTGCTTTGGTACCCGTCACGGCTTCAATACGACGTACACCGGCTGCTACACCACCTTCAGAAGTGATCTTGAACAGACCGATATCACCGGTACGTTTTACGTGAATACCACCGCAAAGCTCGATCGAGAAGTTTTTCTCTTCAATCACTGAACCCATAGAAAGTACACGTACTTCATCACCGTATTTCTCGCCGAACAGCATCATTGCGCCTTTGGCTTTGGCAGACTCGATATCCAGAAGCTCGGTCGACACCGCAGTATTGGCAATCACTTCAGCATTGACTAGACGTTCAATTTCTTGCAGTTGTTCAAAGCTAACCGGTTGATCATTGGCAAAGTCAAAACGTAACACATCAGACGCAACCAATGAACCTTTTTGTTGTACATGTGAACCCAGGATTTGACGCAATGCAGCATGTAGCAGGTGAGTTGCAGAGTGGTTGCGTGCAGTGGCCGCACGAATCTCGGCTTGCACTGTTGCTTCTACATTTTGAGTAACTTTCAAGTTACCCATGGTCACGATGCCTTGGTGTACAAAAGCGCCACCAGATTTTTTGGTGTCCTGAACTTCGAAAATACCAGTATCGTTTTTGAAGATCCCTGTATCACCGATCTGACCACCGCTTTCTGCATAGAAAGGGGTCTGGTTTAGAACGATAAGCGCTTCGTCGCCTTCAACCACTTCATCTACTTGCTCGCCATCTTTATAGATCGCGATGATTTGACCTTCACCAGCAGTAGCATCGTAACCGTCAAATTGAGTTTCGCCTTCAACTTTAACCACGCTGTTATAGTCAATCGCAAATTTGCCTGCATCACGTGCACGTTGACGCTGTGCAGCCATTTCAACTTCAAAGCCAGCTTCGTCAATGGTTAAATCACGTTCACGTGCGATATCAGCGGTCAAGTCGGTCGGGAAGCCATAAGTATCATAAAGTTTAAATACTGTTTCGCCCGGAATCACAGAACCTTTCAAGTTCGCCAGTTCGCCTTCAAGTAATTTCAAACCCTGCTCAAGAGTTTTGGCAAATTGCTCTTCTTCTTTCAGCAGTTGTGCTTCGATACGTGCCTGGTTAGCCGCAAGTTCCGGATACGCTTGACCCATCACTTCAATCAAAGGCTGCAACATTTTATGGAAGAATGAACCGCTTGCACCCAGTTTGTTACCGTGACGAACTGCACGGCGGATGATGCGACGCAGTACATAACCACGACCTTCATTCGAAGGATTTACGCCATCAGCAATCAGGAATGAACATGAACGTGCATGGTCAGCAACCACTTTTAATGATGCAGGGTATTCAACTGGTTTACCTGTTTCTTGCGCTTTTGCTTCAAGTTCAGAGGTGTCCAGACCAATGATTTCAGCCGCAGCTTTTAACAAGTGCTGGAATAAATCGATTTCGTAGTTTGAATTCACATGTTGCAGAACTGCAGAAATACGCTCCAGGCCCATACCTGTATCTACAGAAGGCGCTGGAAGCGGGTGTAATACGCCATCTGCAGTACGGTTGAACTGCATGAATACGTTGTTCCAGATTTCGATGAAACGGTCGCCATCTTCTTCAGGTGTGCCCGGCAGGCCACCCCAGATATGTTCACCATGGTCAAAGAAGATTTCAGAACATGGACCACAAGGGCCGGTATCGCCCATCGCCCAGAAGTTATCTGATGCGTATTGACCACCTTTGTTGTCGCCAATGCGGATAATGCGCGATGCATCTAGACCGATTTCTTTGTTCCAGATCTCAAAGGCTTCGTCATCGGTGTGATAAACCGTTGCGTATAATTTGTCTTTTGGTAGTGCCAACCATTCGTCGCCAGTCAGAAAATCCCAGGCAAATTTGATCGCATCACGTTTGAAGTAATCACCAAATGAGAAGTTACCCAGCATTTCAAAGAAGGTGTGGTGACGTGCGGTATAACCCACATTGTCCAAGTCGTTGTGTTTACCACCTGCGCGTACGCATTTTTGTGATGACACTGCACGGACATAATCGCGTTTTTCTAGACCTAAGAAGCAATCTTTAAACTGGTTCATACCCGCATTGGTGAACAGTAAAGTTGGATCGTTGGCGGGTACTAGTGAACTCGACGCGACACGTGTATGCCCTTGCGATTCAAAGTAACGCAAAAATGCTTCACGAATTTCAGCTGATGTCATAAAACGAGTACTCACAACCAAGTCACTCCATAATTTCCGATTTGGCTAAAGCACCACAGTCTGACAAGCACAAGAGAGCTCTGCTGCAATGCGGGGCTTAAAAATTTAAAACGCCAAATTATAACGGAAAAAGCAGTATGCACCAATCATTTTAAAACCAATTACTAAGGAATTGTTGAGTCGGGTTTTTTGCTGAATTCATAAAGTGAATTTTCTATAACCACAATTGGGTTGTATTCATCTGTTGAAACAGAATCGGAATGGTAAAAGGTCTAAATAGCGGGCGATGTATCAGAAATAAAATAATCGAAAATCAGTATTTTCACTGAAGTTTTTCATATACGGCGCAAGAAATCCTTTAACATAGAAGCGTTTTAACATAGGCATATAAAAGGTTGAGTCATGCAACGAGTGGCAATCAATGGATTTGGACGTATTGGACGTAATGTATTGCGCGCATGGTTTGAGAATCCGAAAGATTTTAATTTTGAAATCGTTGCCATTAACGATATTGCCGATGTTGATACCCTGATTCATCTATTTAAATATGATTCGACCCATGGCCGTTTTCCCGGACAGGTAGATGTCAGCTATGATGCTGAACATGTCTATATGCATATCAGCTATCATGATGCCAGCCTAAAAGTTCAGGTCTTGTGTGAGTCACAGCCGGCTAAGTTGCCTTGGCAAAACTTGGCGGTAGATGTGGTACTGGAATGTACCGGCCTGTTCCGTTCCCGTGAAGCCGCGACCCAGCATATCGGGGCAGGGGCGAAACGTGTAATTATTGGGGCTGCACCCTTTGATACAGTAGATGCTGCGATTGTCTACGGGGTCAATCATCACGAAGTCAAAGCCACAGACCAGATTATTTCCAGTGTGTCCTGCACCACTCAGGCTCTGGTGCCACTGGTCAAAATTCTCGATGATGCTTTTGGTATCAGCAGCGCGTTGATGACTGAAATTCATGCGGTGACCGCAGACCAGTCGGTGCTGGATCAGGCACACCGTGATTTGCGTCGTGCGCGTGCAGCAGGACATAATATTATTCCCACCACCTCAAGCGCGCTGGGCGCATTAAAGCGGGTCATGCCAAAAATGGAAGATCGGATCGATGGCTATTCCATTCGGGTGCCGACCATTAATGTCGCGGCAATCGACCTGACCTTTGTTTCCCAGTCACCCATCACTGATCACAAGCTGAATGAAGTATTAATTAAGGCGGCACGGCAGGATTTTGCCGAAATCATGTCGGTGACGGATGAACCGCTGGTGTCGAGTGATTTCAATCATTCACCCTATTCACTGATTGTGGATTTGACCCAAACGCTGGTGGTCGGACATCAGGCCAAAGTCTTTGCCTGGTATGACAATGAATGGGGCTATGCCAACCGCTTACTGGATTTATGTGAATCTTTTCATTAAGTTCAAGTCATCGAGATTTGAAAGCACTGATATACGGTGCTTTTTTTGAGCTGAATATTTTTTAAAAGCGGTGTTTTAAGAGAATTTGCTGGTAATTGATCGAAAAGCAGCGTTTAAGCCGGAATTATTTGCATTATCTGTCTGGTTTTTCGTTAAGATAAAGCCAATAAAATGAAATAAGAGCAAGCATATGATGTTGGTTTGGGGATTTATTATACTGCTCACTTTGGCGGTAATTTTTCTAATCTGGCTGCAGTTTAATCAGAATGATGATTCAGGTGTCGTACAAGGCGGTGTACCGGTAGAAGAAAAAGTTGCACATCTGGAAGAAAATTTAAAAAAGACGCTGGAAATCATGCAGGATCTGGCCAAGAAAATGCATGTGCAGCAAGAAGTACTGGATCAGACCACCACCAAACTCCAGCAGGTCGAGTTACAAAATGCCGAGCTGGTCAGTCTGCTCACCAAGGTGGTTGATCCACAGAAATAAGCAGAAGCCCCTTTAATTCTCGTTTAATGGGCTTCTAAAAATCTTCAAGAATTACAATATGAGAGGGGTTATTAAACTTATCTATCTCAAACTATCATTGCAGAACTATAGGATTCTTTCATAAGTCATTTTTAATCATTAAAAAGAAATTCCCTCACCTTAATAGGGGATGAGTAGCACTGCTGCGTAAGGGAGAGGTTGTTTCTAAGAATTACCCTCATCCTCTTGCGAAGCTATGCTTCTCATCCCAGAGGGAGAAGGAACTTTAAAAATCCATTAAATATGAATATAACGATCATTTTCTGATTTATGAAAGATATTTAAAGTATAAAAATCGGTATTCTGCGATAACTGCCGAAAATTGCGGCAGTCTAATCTGGTCTCTCAAGTAAATATCATCATTACACAGGCTAAACTTATCTGATAACGCGCTGATAGTTGGCGTAATTATGATTGCCCTCATTCGGCAGAGAAAATTATAAAATTTGCGATGCACAGCCAAAACTATCGTGCTAGACTAGGAGAAATCGGGTGTGCTCCCGATTTTTTTATGCGGATTCGTTCCGCGCTGACAAGAATTTAGGTTTACAACATGCCCATTTCAGAGACATGGTTATTACCTGATGGTGTAGCTGATGTATTACCAGAACAAGCGCAAGTCATTGAAAGTTTGCGCCGTAAATCACTGGATTTCCTTGCATCTCGAGGTTATCAGTTGGTGTACACGCCATTCATTGAATACATCGAATCTCTATCTTCTCTCTCAGAATCGAATCAAGATTTAGACTTAGCCACTTTTAAGGTCATCGATCAGCTTTCTGGTCGGTTACTTGGTGTGCGTGCCGATATGACACCACAAGTGGCGCGTATTGATGCGCATGTACATCCAGTGGAAGGGGTGGCTCGTTACTGCTATGCAGGAACCGTTCTGCATACCAAACCGCGCGGCTTTAATACCTCGCGTGCGCCATTGCAGTTGGGTGCCGAACTGTTTGGTTCAGACAGCATCGATGCCGATGTGGAAATGGTCGATTTAATGATCAGCCTGATTCAGGAAGCCGGTCTGGCAGACGGAATCCATCTGGACTTGGGTCATGTCGGTTTATTCCGCAGTCTGGTGGCTCAGGCAGGCTTGAACAAAGTTGCTGAACGTCAACTGTCTGATTTATACCAGCGCAAGGCGTTGCCAGAGTTAGAAGAATTCACGGCAGATCTACAATTTGGTCAGGATTTTTATGCACTCGGACGCTATGCCAGTGACCTGGATGAATTAAAAGCCAATTTAAGTGCTGAAGTGCTGGCAAACCCAGCCTTCAAGCAAGCTTTTGATGCTTTGCACACCACCAAAGAGGAAGTTCAAACCCGTTGGCCAAACTTGAGTATTGGTATTGATGTGGTTGAATTGCGTTCATATCATTATCATACCGGTCTGATGTATGCGGTATATGCACCGAACCGTGCAGCTGCATTGGCACAAGGTGGTCGTTATGATGGTATTGGCGAACATTTTGGTCGTGCGCGTCCTGCAACCGGTTTTTCTTGTGACTTATATGCTTTGAGTGCAGGTCGGTTTGACGCTGTACAAGTCGTGGTGGCGCCTAAAGGTTCCGATGCGGCGCTTCTGAATGCGATTCAGAATATTCGTATACAAGGCTTAAGTGTAATTCAGTTATTGGGTAATGATGATTTAAGCTCAGTTCCATATGCGACGCACCAGTTGGTGAACGTAAATGGCGAGTGGACAGTCAAAACGATTTAATTGCTTGGCTCAGTGTTCATGTCGCTGAGCGGGGCTTTCAACTTTAACAGCATGATGTAATGAGGCTATTATGGGCAAGAATGTTGTGGTACTTGGTACCCAATGGGGCGACGAAGGTAAAGGTAAAATCGTCGACCTGCTCACAGATCAAGCGGCAGCGGTAGTTCGTTATCAAGGCGGACATAACGCAGGTCACACTCTCGTGGTTGGTGGTAAGAAAACTGTCTTACACCTCATTCCATCTGGTATTTTACGTGAAAACGTACTGTGCTTAATTGGTAACGGTGTTGTTCTTTCTCCTGAAGCGCTCATCAAAGAGATGGACATTCTTGAAAAAGAAGGCGTTCCTGTTAAAGAACGTTTACGCATTTCGCCAAACTGTCCACTGATCCTTCCAAACCACATCGCACTGGATCAGGCACGTGAGAAAAAACGTGGTAATGCGAAAATTGGTACGACTGGTCGTGGTATTGGCCCTGCATACGAAGACAAAGTGGCACGTCGCGCTATTCGCGTTGCTGACCTTGTACGTGGTGGCGAACATCTTAAAGCACAGTTGGCTGAACTTCTTGAATACCATAACTTCCAGTTGACTCAATTCTACGGCGTAGAAGCGGTTAATTTAGAAGATGTACTTGCACTTTGTGACCAATGGCGTGAAGTGGTTGCACCACTTGTTATTGATGTTACGGGTGAACTGCATAAATACCGTAAAAACGGTGACAACATCATGTTTGAAGGCGCGCAAGGTTCACTTCTTGACGTTGACCATGGTACATACCCGTATGTAACATCTTCAAACACGACTGCTGGCGGCGTAAGCTCAGGTTCAGGTCTTGGTCCTTTGCACCTTGATTATGTACTGGGTATTACCAAAGCGTACACCACGCGTGTAGGTGCAGGTCCATTCCCGACTGAGTTGGTATATGACGCTGCAAACGATGTGGGTGATGCAATTGGTAAACACTTAGGTGTTGTCGGTAACGAAATTGGTGCGTCTACTGGCCGTCAACGTCGTTGTGGCTGGTTCGATGCTGAAATTCTGCGCCGTTCTGTAGAAGTGAACTCACTTTCAGGTATTTGCTTGACTAAACTTGACGTTCTTGACGGTTTGGAAGAAATCAAAATCTGTGTGGGTTATGAAGCTGCAGATTCTGGTTGTGTCGGTTCTTCAGATGCGCTTGCATTTGAAACGTTAAAACCAATCTACGAAACTATGCCGGGTTGGACTGAGTCTACTTTTGGTGCTAAATCTTTAGACCAATTGCCAGAAGCAGCAATCAACTACATCAAGCGTCTTGAGCAGTTAATCGAATGTCCAATCGACATCGTATCTACTGGTCCAGACCGTGACGAAACGATCATTCTTCGTCATCCATTCGATGCTTAATCTGTTTTAAGCTCCAATGATAAAACCCATCTCCGGATGGGTTTTTTATATCCAGAAATTATAGGTTTGGCTCAAGACTAAAGTTGCATCGGTACGATCAATGATGTGCTTTAACATAACCGCATATAAAGCAAGAAAAATGAGCGAAAGGATGCAGAAAAATATATCGGCGACCATGTTTTATTCATTGTTGTTCGCCATGGGGGGCGCACCCACCATTGCCATGTTGATTATCCGTGCACAAACCCGGAATCCTGAAATTATTTATAATGCACTGGTCGGTTTGAGTGTGATTATCGCCTGTGTGCTGGTACCGGTCATTTTGTTGCAAAACGCCTATTTATTTTTTAAACGTAAAGATGAAGTTCTGGAACAGAAAATAAAACCGTTAAGTCAGGTTTATCTGGGCTTGAATATTAGCTGCCTGATTTACTGGCTGGCGATACAGTACTTGGCTTAAAAATTACAGAATTTATAAGAAGATGGAGTAATTAAGCGTTTAGCTCCTGTAGGCTTTCACTTATAATTTTTACAATGTAAATTAAGCTTGAGCTAAGGTAGAGTTGATTATAATGAAGAATAAACTTTTATTGAGTATGGCGGCTGCCACAGTCGTGACATTGTCGGGTTGTACCACTATTGCCGATATTGCTGGGGCTGATTCTGCGACTTTGAATGCATCTGCGACCCAAAGCTATAATGCCATGGTGACTGATGCGAGAAATAAAGGCCAACTGGACACCAGTTCAGCAACCTATAAACGTATTAATACCGTATTTAACCGCTTGAAGCCGATTGCCAACCAGATGAACCAGACCGGTACAGCATTCCAGTGGCAACTGGCCGTGCTCAAGTCTGACCAGGTCAATGCCTTCGTTGCACCAGGTGGTAAAGTTGTCTTCTATACCGGTATTGTAAATAAACTGAATCTGACCGATGCAGAAATTGCAGCCATTATGGGTCATGAAATGGTACATGCCCTAGAAGAGCACTCCAAGCAGAAAATTGGTGCTCAGGCGCTTACAGATCTGGCACTGGGTATTGGTCTGAATGCAGCCGGTGTAGGCCAGGGTGGTGCCGCAGCAGCCCAATTGGGAAGTCAGATCGGGATTGGCCTGCCATACTCGCGTAATCTGGAAAGCCGGGCTGACCAGGGTGGCTTGATGCTCATGGCGCGTGCAGGTTATAACCCGAATGCAGCGATTACCCTGTGGGAAAAAATGAACAAATTGGGTGGCAGTAATGGTGCAACCTTCCTGTCTACGCATCCATCGAATAGCCAGCGTATTGGACAGATGCGCCAGCAGTTACCGGCAGCCATGCAGATTTATAATCAAAGCAAATAATCTGAGGGTTATCCTTTAAAAAGGATCTCTTAATCGGATTGAAAAAGCAGGACAGTGGTTCTGCTTTTTTATTGTCCTTTTTAAAATGAGTATTCTGGCGGCAATAAAAAAGGCAAAGTTTTCACTTTGCCTTTTATCACACTCGATCAGAAGATCTTAGTGCTGGTGACCACCTGCACCGTGTACATGGCCGTGATCTAATTCTTCTTGAGAAGCTTCACGAACAGATACGATTTCAACTTCGAAAGTCAGGTCTTGACCAGCAAGCGGGAAGTTGGCATCAACTACAACATTGTCGCCTTCAACTGCTTTAACAGTTACGATTTGTACGCCGTCATCAGTTTGAGCCTGGAACTGCATGCCTGCTTGGATGTTGTCTACGCCTTGGAACATTTGCGCAGGAACTTCTTGAACCAGGTCAGGGTTGTATTCGCCATAACCTTCAGCCGCAGGAACGTTTACAGTGAATTTTTCACCAACAGTTTTACCTTCTAACGCATTTTCTAAACCTGGGATGATGTTACCTGCACCGTGCAAATAGGCAAGTGGTTCACCTTGAGATTGGTCGAGAGTTTCACCCTCTGCGTTAGTCAATGTGTAGTGGAAAGAAACCACGAGGTTATTTGCAATAGCAGTCATGTGAATTGATCCATTCAATTTTTTAAGGGTACATCATAAAGTGAAATTGCATTTTTGTAGACTAAAATTAGCAAAAAAACGCAATTAGACAATTTTATTGACGATTTTTTCATATATTGGGCCAAATTCTGAAATTTCAATGCAATTTCAGCTTTGGAGAGATTTTCCGTGTAACAAAATCTTTTGCCGTCAGAATGCCGGCATGGGCATAACCATGAATGGTGGCCTGATGAATCCGGTATAAAGAAACATACATGGTTTTGGCAGCAAAGCCTTGTACATTGACTTTACCCAGCAATTCTCCCACGGCTTTATTCTGACTTAAGGAAATCAGTGAGCCTTTGTCAGAAAATTTAAACATCGGCAAATAGCTCTCTCCATTTATATGGGCCTTTAAAGCATTGGCCAGAAAATTAGCCTGCTGGCTGGCGACTTGAGCACGTGGACCCAATACCGGTTGATCTGCAGCGGGCTGACAATGTGCGCAGTCACCCAAAGCAAAAATATTCGGATCAGAGCGGGTTTGCAGAGTGGCATAAACTTTTAGCCGGTAAATGTGGTCTTTTTCCATGTCATCGAGTTGTGCCAAGACTTCCGGCGCTTTGATGCCGGCGGCCCAGACTTTAATTTCAGCGTCCAGGCTGGAACCATCGGCAAAATAAATTTTGTCTGCATCGACTTTGGCAACACGGTGACTGGTCAACACTTCAATACCAAACTGTTCTAACTGTTTCAGGGTGTTTTCAGCCACTCTTGGCGACAGTGCAGTCAAAATCCGGTCGGCCGCTTCAATCAGGGTGATCTTGACTTTATCAGGATCGACCTTGTTTAAGCCATATTTAAAGAAATTCTGTTTGGCTTCTACCAGTTCAGCTGCCAGTTCTACTCCAGTCGCACCGGCACCAATGATGGCAATATTCAGTTCACGGCTTGAGGCTTCATGTTGGGCATTCAAATACAGGTGCAGCAGATCCTGCTGGAAAATATCGGCCTGCTGGCGGCTGTCGAGCAAATGACAGAACTGCTTGACGCCTTTAGTATTAAAGTCATTCGAGGTCGAACCCAAGGCCAGTACCAAAGTGTCATAAGCAATCAACTGGTTTTTCTTGGACTGGTTTTTTTTAGAGAAATATTCTGTTTCGACCATAATTTGTTTAGCTTCACGATCCATACCGGTGAATGTACCCAAGACAAATTCATAATGATGCGCGGCAGAATGGGCAAAATAATTGGTTTCTTCTTCGTGCGGATTTAGGGTGCCTGCAGCCACTTCATGTAGCAGCGGTTTCCAGAGATGCGTCAGTTTTTGATCGACCAGCATAATCTGGGCTTTACCGCTTTTGCCCAGACTGTCACCCAGTTGCGTTGCCAGTTCCAGACCGCCGGCACCACCACCTACAATCACGATTTTATGTACTGTCATACGTTATTAACCTGTTTATTTTTTTAATAAAAATAAGAGAAATAGAAAGGAAATATACTATGGCATGCACTAAATCGCGTCTTGATTAAAATTGTTATACACATTACAAAACGTAGCAATTCTGTGAAAGCGGGTAATGAGTACTATGCTCAGTGCAGGCTGTGGCAATCTGCATGCATGCATGATGAGCTAGAAGGCTACATTAGCGCTTCTAGCTTGAAAGAAAGATTACTTGATATTGGGATAGGTTATTTATCTAGAGGATACAGTTTTACGCCGGGTGTCGAGTCTGAAAAGAAACTGAATAGACCTTGCAGCCAGCTAAAGAACTTCTGCAGCGGGTTGGCTTCTGCAATCTCGACATGATCTTCAATCTGAATAGTGCGGATCAACTGGTTATTCTGATAAACCTGAATCGTGGCCAAAGGCACCATGGTCGCCAAAGGAGCAATAAGTTCAGAAGCTTTCATTTCGACATTGATACGGGTCTGGGTTTCCTGTAAAGGCTCGATACTTTTTAAAATCCCATCACCTGTATTCAGCATGACACGCTGCTGGATCTGGTCAAACTGATTCAGGTCAATGCTATAGCCCTGATCGTAGAGCGAGGTGGTAATGATCTGCGGCTGCTTGGTTTGCACCTTAAACATTTTTAAGGTGGATTTAATTACCGGTAATTCTGCAAGCAATTGCTGATCCTTGATTGCGACTTCATTCCGGGTATAGGTATAGGCCAGATTCATTAACTTGTGTGATATTTCAGCGCGTTTTGCGGCACTTTTGGTACCCAAAACAACGACAATCAGGCGACGGTTTGGCATTTCAAAATCTGAGGTCACACGATTGGCGGTTAGCGCCAGATTGTAGCCTGCTGCACGGGTAAAACCGGTTTTTAGGCCATCTACACTCGGGTCAACCTGCAGGACACGGTTGGTGGCACGATGAAAATGCTGGTTGTAGGTGAAGCTGGGCTGTTTGGAGTAATACAGATAATCCGGTGTTTCATTCACTACCGCCATAGACAGTCTGGCCAGATCGGCTGCAGTTGAATAATGCTCAGGCATGGTAATGCCGGCCGGATTCTGGAAGTTGGTATGCTGCATGCCCAGTGCTTTGGCTTCCTGATTCATGCGTTCTACAAACTGCGGAACACTCCCCGAGATTTTCTCGGCCAGTGTGACGGCTGCATCATTGGCAGACATGATAATCAAACCTGCCAGCAGCTGATCGACTGAAATCAGATCACCTTCTTTCAGGTACATCTGTGACTCATCCCACATCACAGTTTTCACCACAGCAGTCGCAGTCAAAATTTCATGCTTATTTAATTTTCCGGCCTCAATTTCTTTCAGGGCAATATAAGCCACCATCATTTTGGTCAGTGAAGCCGGAGCACGCTGCACGTCGGCATTGTGTTCTGCAATCACTTGACCAGACTGTGAGTCCAGAATAGTCCAGGCTTCTGCTTCAACGCTTTCGGGCACAATATTCAGCAGGGCAGCATGTGAGAATGCAGAAATAAATAAGCTGAATACTGCAATCAGCGAGATGATGTATTTCAAAAGTGTTCCTTGATAACCGGCGGGTGTTGAACGATTAAATTTTCAGGCATGCTATGCCTTTTTTATACAGATAGCTAGTCGCAAATGTAGACAAATAATACAGCTAAACCATCCTGGCTTAAAAAATGCTAAGCTAAGCTATACCTCATTTATTTTCATTTTATATCGTCTATTATGTTGCATTATCAAATCGAATTTGACGATTATCGTCAGCATCTTATTCACGTGACTGTTCGCTTTCTGGCAGATCCAACGCAAATCTTATCCTTACCGACCTGGATTCCGGGCAGTTATCTGATTCGCGAGTTTTCCAAGCACATTGAAGCGGTCAAGGCTTATGATGAAGATGGCCGTCAGCTACAAATCCAGAAGTTTGAAAAAAACAAATGGCGTTTATTCAACACCGATCATGAACTGATTACAGTTGAATATGATGTCTATTCCTATGACCTGTCTGTTCGTGGTGCATATGTGGATCAAAATCGTCTCTATGTGAATCCGGCCTGTGCATGTTTGGGACTGGAAGGCCAGGAAAATAAAGAAATTGAACTGGAAATTTTCCTGCCAGACGAATTAAAGCATTTCCAGCTGGCGACCGGCATGCAATCGAAAAGTCTGGTCAAGGGCCGTTTCACCCTGAAAGCCAAGAACTATGCTGAATTGATTGATGCACCGTTTGAACTGGCAGAACA
Organism: Acinetobacter sp. KH_038; assembly: GCF_057839405.1. Lineage (NCBI taxonomy): Bacteria > Pseudomonadati > Pseudomonadota > Gammaproteobacteria > Moraxellales > Moraxellaceae > Acinetobacter > Acinetobacter sp. KH_038. The sequence continues at coordinate 1,089,175 of NZ_CM174489.1, forward strand.
AACCCGTTTCAGTTTTGAAGCCAATGGCATTCCGCATGAGTTTGTGGTGTCTGGCAAGCACGCGATGAATGCAGCACGTATGCAGCAGGATATTGAAAAAATCTGTGCTACTGAAATTTCCATGTTCGGTTCAGCGCCGTTTGCTGACTATACCTTTATGACCATGGCAACCGGCAACAGCTATGGCGGTCTGGAACATCCAAACTCGACCAGCCTGATTTCGCCACGTGATGACTTGCCAAAAGCCAATGAACCTGAAGAGCCTTCAAAAGATTATCAGCGTTTTCTGGGGCTATGTAGCCATGAGTATTTCCATTCCTGGTTGGTAAAATTTATTCGTCCGGAAAATTTTGTCAATTATGATTTAAACCGTGAAGGCTACACCTCTTTGCTGTGGATCTTTGAAGGTTTCACGTCTTATTATGACGATCTGATTTTGCTACGCAGTGGCGTGATTAATCAGGAATCTTATATCAGCTTGTTAAAAGCCCAGATTGATCGTTACCTGCAAAATCCGGGTCGTAGCATTCAGTCGGTGTCTGAATCCAGTTTTGATGCTTGGGTTAAGTTCTACCGTCAGGATGAAAACTCCAATAATGCCGGCACCAGCTACTATAACAAAGGCTGTCTGGTGGCATTATGTCTGGATTTAGGTCTGCGTTTACGCGGTTCAAGTCTGGATGCCTTGATGCGCCGTTTGTATGAGAATGCTCAGAAAGGTGTTCAGGTACATGAGCATACCATCTTTGAATTATGCAAAGAACTGACTGGTGATGATTGGTCAGAACAGATTAATCACTTGATCAATACCACAGATGAATTACCGCTGGATCAATTGTTCCCTGAATTTGGTGTGAGCTACACACTGAAAAATGACAAGTCTTTGCCATTTGGGTTGAAGCTGGTGGATAAGTCGGAAGGCGTCTTGATTCAATCTGCGCGTCGCGATGCCATTGCTGTGCAAGCTGGCCTGTCTGCCAATGACCTGATTATTGCCATTGATGGGTTAAAAGCCACAACCAAGCTACTTGAAAGTTATGCAAAACAGCAAGGTACTTTTACAGTACATGCTTTCCGTCGTGATGAGTTGATGAGTTTTGATGTTCAGGCAGGCGGTGCTGAGTTGACAGAAGTTGAATTAAAAGTTGAAGATCAAGCCAAAGCTGAACAATGGTTGAAAGCCTGATTAAGAGTGACTGACTTAAACGACCGGTGTTGATACACCGGTTTTTTATTGCCTCAAGTCTTAGAAAAGCTATTTCATGATCAGTCGGGAAGTACCACGAAACTCAGCCACAATTTGATCATGCTGATTGATCACCTGAATATCATAAATTCCGCTACGGCCACTACTGGCCCTATGTTCTGCTACAGCAGTCAGTGTATCGCCCAGAAATCCCGGTTTTAAGTAGTGAATTCCGCAATGCTGACCAACAGCCGGATGTTCACCGGTATTGCAGGCAATGGCAAATGCCGCATCAGCCAGGGCGAAAATCACGGCGCCGTTACAGGTTTGATGGCCCTGTAAATGCTGCTCAGTAATCTTTAGAGAAATTTTTGCATGATGGTGCTGATAGGAAACCAGGTGAGCACCGAGATGTTGCATTAACCGGTCCTGGTTAAACATTTGGTTGACTTGCTGATCCATTGCAAAGCTCCTTTTTTTAGATACATTTTATTTTTAAATTAATTCAATATGAATCATGAATAGCATTGAAGAATAAGGATGGCAAGCAAAAAATAAGGCCCACTACAGTGGGCCTTAAGTAAAAGAACTTTAAGTTAGTTACCGCGATAGGTTGAATAACCATACGGGCTTAATAACAGTGGAATGTGGTAGTGATTAACCGAACCATCTACTTCAAAAATCACAGGTACTTCCGGGAAGAAACTGTTCTGTTTTTGAGTTTTGAACCAGTCTCCAGTTTTAAAGGTTACTTTATAGGTTCCTTTATCAAAGTTTTTATTTTCAGGGTATAGCGCAGTAATACGGCCTTGAGGGTTGGTTGTGGCTTGTGAAATTTGTACCCATTTGCCATTTTTCTGTGTTTCCAGAGTGACTTCTACATTTGGAGAAGGCAGGCCATTTTCCAGATTCAGCACATGTACACTGAGTGGATTCTGGGCAAAAGAAAGCGTGGCTGCTGTGCTGGCAAGAGTTGCTAATAAGATTTTTTTCATGTGCTGTTCCTCGATAGAGTGACTGAATGATGTTGAGTAAAATATTTTTATAACAATAACTTAAATGAATTAAAGCTGCTTTAAGGTGGTTTGAATGCCTAGACTTGCACATTGATGATCCTGTTCTGAACCACCTGCACCTGCAACACCTACCGCACCTAAAATATGGTTTTGGTACATCACAGGTACACCGCCGCCCAGCAAGAGCAGTTCAGGCAAGCTATTCAGGTTTTGTGCATCCGGATTTTTCTGTGCATTGCGCATAAAATCCAGTGTGCTGGTTTTAGTTGAATAGGCAGTAAAAGCTTTGCGTTCTGCTGCAATCAGGTTGTGGATGCCGACAGATTCATGACGCTGGCTGGCCAGTGTATTGCCACCCTGATCCAGAACAACGACTGCCGCAGGTTTGGCCTGTTTCTGGCAGGCGAGCATGACATTGCTGGCCATAAGCTTTGCTGCTTCTAGCGACATGACTGGTGCTGTTTTTAATTCTGCATGTGCCAGTGAGCTAAGTAGTAATGAGCTGCTGAGCAAGGCTAAAGTTGTTTTGGCAATTGAATTTTTCATGGCTATCATTCATGCAATTGGGTACTGCAGCTATCTTAAAAAGAAATCTCTCTGTTTAGCATGACAATCAGATTACCAATTTGTAATCTAGTTCAGGGCAAAAACAGCTAAACTACTGAGATGCATATTTTAATTGTAGAAGATGAAGTCAAGATTGCTGAATATCTGGCAAAAGGACTGAATGAATCAGGTTATAGCACTGCCATCGCAGAAAATGGTGTGCGGGCTTTATCGTGTTTGCAGCAACAGTCTTTTGATCTGGTGCTGCTTGATGTGATGTTGCCGGACCTGGACGGCTGGCAGGTATTACAAACCTTGCGAACTTTTAGCAAGATTCCGGTATTGATGCTTACTGCCCGCGATCATGTGCTGGATCGGGTGAAAGGCCTGGAGCTTGGCGCCGATGATTATCTGACCAAGCCTTTTTCCTATATTGAGTTGCTGGCCCGGATTAAAAGTCTGCTGCGTCGTGTACCGCGACTGGAGCAGGAAGCCTATCAGGTGTCAGGTCTGGTCTTGAATCGCCTAAAGCATGAGGTACACCGTGACGGGCAAAAAATCGTCTTAAGCCAGAAAGAATTTGCGCTGTTGCAACTGTTGATGGAGCATCAGGGGCAGGTCATGACCCGCAGCCAGATTGCGTCCATGGTCTGGAATATCAATTTTAATACCGATACCAATGTGGTCGATGTCGCCATTCGCAGGCTGCGCAGCAAAATTGATGACCATTACACGCCAAAACTGATTCATACCGTACGGGGTATGGGTTATAAGCTTGATGAATGCCCATGAAAAATCCCATGTTGTTACCGCTGGCAACACGTTTAAGTATCGCCTTTGCACTGGTGTCCTGCGTGGTGTTCTTGAGTGTGGCGCTGCTGTCTTATCAAAATATGCAGCAGATGATTCAGACCCAGCAGGATCAGGCACTGGCTGCGCGTATTTCCCGGATTGAAGTCTTTCTGGAAGACGCCCAGAGTTTCGAGCTTTTGGTGGAACATCCCAAACTATATGAAAACATGCTGGGGCAGGAAGATAATTTGCTGCTGTTGCAGGATCAAAATAGTCACCTGATTGAAATCAACCCGTTGCAGATTCATATTCCGGCACTGCGTTATTCCTCGGAATTACAGTTTCAGAATAACCAGAGGGAACAGCCCTCCACGCGGCTGGCTTTTAAACAGGTACAGTTTGATGGTCGCAGCTATCAACTGGTGGCCGGCAAGCAGCTGGCAGAAGGACAGAAAACACTGGCCAGCTATTTGTCCAAACTGGTGCTATATAGTCTGCTTGGTATTCTGCTCTCGACCTTGATGGCCTGGCTGGCAGGACGCTACATTTTGAAGTCAATGCGCCAGTTGATGCTGGCCACTGCACAGGTCAATATTCAACAGCCCAATCAGCACATCGATGTTCAAAGCAAGACGCTTGAGGTGCAAGAGCTGAGTCAGGCCATGAACGAGATGCTGAGTAATATTCAGTCCGCCTATCAGCAGCTGGCACGTTTTTCCGAAGATATTTCACATGAATTGCGTACGCCATTAAACAATTTAATCGGGCAGACACAGATTCTGTTATCACGGCCACGCCAGGCTGATGAACTGGAAAATCTGCTCTATTCCAATCTGGAAGAATACGAACGTCTGAGCCAGATGATTGAAAGCATGCTGTTTATTGCCCGGGTAGAGCATGGCGGATACGCAATTGAAAAGCATAATTTTAATCTGAATAATATGCTGCAAGGCTTACTGGAATATTTCAGTTTTCTGGCAGAAGAAAAGCAGATGCAGATTCAGGTAGAAATCACCTCAGAGCTCAACCTGGATGCCAATGAGGCCTTGTTACAGCGCGCAGTTGCCAACCTGGTCAGCAATGCTATTAGCTATGGTCAAGCCGGCAGTGATATTGTGGTGTCAGCGCAGCGTTTGCTGCAGGGTATTAAAATAGACGTGTTGACGCCGCAGGTCTGGATTGACGCCCAGCATCATCCGCATTTATTTGAACGTTTTTATCAGATTGATGACAGCCGGCATGAAAAAGCCCAGACCGGTGGTCTGGGCCTTGCCATTGTACAGTCGATCATGCAGCTTCATCAGGGGCAGGCCACTGTAGAAAATACGCCGTCTGGCGTGGTATTCAGCCTGTTACTACCTGATGAGCAGACTATGCTCTAACCACGACCGCGTCCGCGACCACGTGGTGCTTTGCTATTTGGACGAGTTGTACCATTGGTACGACGTTTCGGCTTTTCGCTGTCGTCCATCTGCCAGATACGTTTTGTCCCCGATTTTTTTACCGAACCATCTTTGTTCTTGCGAACCATTGGTTTACCGCCAGTACCACCCGGTTTTTTCACATAAGAACGTGAACGGTAAGGTTCTTCAGCAGGAACATTCTGGAAGTCCGGATAAAGTAACGGTTCGATTTCCTTGGTGTCACCCGGTTTAATTTCCATCCGTACCAGATCAATATCACCAATTTTAGTGCGGATTAAACGCAGTGTAGGGAAGCCGACAGCAGAAGTCATACGGCGAACCTGACGGTTACGGCCTTCACAAATTGAAATCTCAATCCAGGAGGTCGGAACAGAGGCACGGAAACGTACAGGAGGGTTACGCTCCCATAACCATTCTGGCTCAGACACTTTTTCAGCTTTGGCAGGAAGTGTTATGCCATCTTTCAGTTCTACGCCTTTACGAAGCTGTTCAAGTGCTTCTTCAGTCACGTCACCTTCTACTTGGACCAGATAGGTTTTAAACTTTTTATTGGCAGGATTAGTGATGTACTGGTTTAAACCACCGTGATCTGTTAAGAAAACCAGACCTTCTGAGTCCATGTCCAGACGACCAGCAAGACGTAAATCTTTGTCGTCGATGAAATTAGCCATCGTTTGGTGCTTTTCATCCGGACGGAATTGGGAGAGGACGTCATAGGGCTTGTTTAAAATGACGATTTTCATAGGAAATAACTTCTATAATTACATAAATTTAAAAATGTAGAGGCTTATTTTAAAGGGAAACGTAGTTATTTCCCGTATAAATCTCAAAAACAACAAATCTGGATCAGAATATTATGCGTTAAGAACAGTTGAAAGTATTGCCTAATTGGCAATTATTCTTAGATTTGTCAACGGCATTGGGGAAAATACTAATAATAGGATATCAAAAGATCATCGTACCTGTAGATGGTACCAAAATTAGCATTAATGCAGACCTGTTACTGAACGTAGCAAACAATCCAATATCCCGTTTATTGAAGGGATGGAATTGGTGCTGATATTACACCAACACTGCCGGCTATGATAGATGCTCAAGTACAAAAAACGTACGCTGGCAAGTGAGCAGTTGAGCGGATGAAAGCCTAGTGACTTGAAAAGCTGACAAAACTGAAGGCCCTGACAGATGCGAAGCAACCCCTGAAGTACGATCAGAAGAGACGGTATCGTTCAAAGGTTACTTAGCCAGTTCAGGCTAAAATATTTTTTAGAAAAAACTAAAAAGTTAAAATAAGTATCACGCTGAAATTTTTTGTAAAAAATGTAATGAGCCGAAGTTGATCTTTTATTGGACTGAATGGCTTAGAAAAAGCTTGATTACATTGACGTATTTGGATACAGCTCACCCATTGGCTTATTTTACAAAAACGTTAGAGTGATGAGTGGAACTTCCAGTGTAGAGACGTTTCTCCGAAGGAGCACACAATGGCTAAAGCTAAAGCGAAACATAAGCAGGTCCAACAGAAGGAGAAGAAGGACAGTGCTCAGAATGAAGAGCAGCAACAACAGCAACAACCAGCGAAACCCTCCCGAGCAAAAAGACGTAAATAATCCTGATCTACTTTACATAACAATGCCCTCAATTGAGGGCATTGTTATGTAATTGATTCGATAAAAATATCACTAAAAAAATACAGGATTACGACTTTAACTGGCCCTGTTCTGATTAAGATAAAAACCATCTATCTAGCATTAGTGCGAATATTGGTGAAATTTCTGCGAATTTTAATTTTGATATTATCCGCAAGTTTTGTATTGACTGCCTGCCAGCCACCGCCTTCAGGTGAAGCTGCGGGATGGAAAAGTCCCTATCTTTACTGGCAATTGCAAAGGACCGAGCTTGAAGTACCACTTCATATTCCAGTTGAAGGTGTAACAGTCCGTCAAATCAATGATACTTGGGGAGCCGCGCGCAGTGCTGGACGTAAACACGAAGGAACAGATATTTTTGCCCAGCGTGGTACACCTGTGCTCAGTGCTACCCCAGGTATTGTACGCAAGATTGGCACCAATAATTTGGGTGGCAAAATCATCTGGGTGACCGGCCCAAATATGAGTCAGCATTATTATGCACATCTGGATGATTATGCTGAGCATATTCAGGAAGGTGATTGGGTTGAAGCCGGAGAAGTGATTGCCTATGTCGGCAATACTGGAAATGCCAAAAATACTCCACCACATTTGCATTATGGGATTTATCTCAGCGGGCAGGGTGCGACCAATCCTTATCCTTATTTAAAAGTAGAAGAATAAAACTGAAAGCACTCAGATCAATCAAATGTACCACTCTAAAGTACCTGATTTCCCGCTGTTATTCTCTTTGCTATTTTCTTTATGCTGGCTGCTGAGTTGTTAATGAGCGGCATCTTTTTCAGCAGCAATTCGTTAAGCCTGTGCAACAGGTTTGCATCTATCTGAACGTGTATACCAGAACAATTGTAATGTACCTAATAACAAGATGAATGCGGCCAGTACAAACTGCTGATGATAGCTCAGGGCAAAATATTGTAGGGTACTAAAACTGAGTCCACCGATCAGCTGAACAGCGGCGAAACACAGTGTTGCAATGCTCCAGAGCTTTTTATAAGCCAGTCCATAAAGCTGCAAAATGGTATAAGATGTCAGAAATACCACTGCCGGATTCAGCATGCCTGTCAAAAAGGAAGAACTAAAAGTCAGCAGTGGACTGCTGTTTAAGGTAGCCAAAAAAATGGCCATGATGTAGAGCGTATAAAGAATTTTCAGCGCAGTAAAATTACCGAATTTTCTTGCCAATGTATAAGCACTCAAGGCACCTAAAGCACTGCCTAGACCATAAAGAATCCAGTTAAAGTTAATCCAGAACAGGCTTAATTGCAGTTGATGGCTTAAATAGTCAATCCAGAAAAGTGAATGCGGTATGTAGGCAAAGGCGCTACAGGCATAAACGGTCAGTAAACTGTAAAAGACGCTGTTCAGGGAGATTTTCGCAAGTTCTGTTGGCGCTTGTGCAGACAAATAAGGCGTGAATGTCTGAATCAGTAAACTTAAAACGATACAAATCAGCAGGGCAAAACCGCATAAGATCAGCCAGGCAGTCTGTATGGAAATTTGATCCAGATAAGGCAGAAACAGGGTTGCCATTAATACGCCTAAGCCGATCCCGCTAAACCCGATGAAATTGATTTTAAGCCGGTCTTGCAGCTCACAGCACTGTGCGACCACACTAGGCGACAAGATCATCAACAGTCCGCCACTGATCCCGGAAATCACCCGCCAGCCGATATACCAGATTTCCGAGAAACCTGAGAATGCACAGCACAGCAGGCTAAACATGCCGGCAATTGCCGCGATTTGGATATAGGTACTCATACTGCGGTCTTGGGGCAAGCGCATGGCAGTAAAGGCACCCATTAAATAACCCAGTAAATTGGCACTGCCTAAAAGACTGGCAAACTCTGTACTCCAGCCAAAGGCTTCGCGGGTACCCGGTAACAGCGCAGTATAAGAGAAACGAAAAATGCCAATACCCAGGCACATGCTAAGGCAGAGAAACAGACTGAGTTTAATTGTGTTTGAGGACATCCGTGTACTCATGGAATTTTATATTTGGTCAAAAAATAACATGAATTCTCATGATTGAGGAAAAATTGCCTGATAAGAAACCATAGCGTGCAGAAATTTGCTCAAGAAAGCCTGTATGCTTTTTAAAATATCATCAGTCCAACCGCTGAATTTTCAGAGTAAGAAAAAACCGCGTCAAAACGCGGTTCTTTATTTTATCTATTTTAACAATTAACGCATCTTGGCCAGGAAGCGGCCAACCCGGGTAATGGCTTCACGCAGTTCATTTTCGGCTGGCAGGAACACCACCCGGAAGTGATCTGGTGTCGGCCAGTTGAAGCCGGTACCTTGTACCAGAAGCACTTTCTCGGCACGTAACAAGTCCAGCATCAGCTTTTCATCGTCCTGAACCGGATAGACATTCGGATCCAGTTTCGGGAAGCAGTACATGGCACCTTCAGGCTTGACACAAGACACACCTGGAATCTCGTTCAGCATTTCCCAGGCAATGTTGCGCTGTTCATATAAACGGCCACCCGGACGAATCAGGTCATTGATAGACTGATAGCCGCCAAGTGCTGTCTGAATTGCATATTGTGCCTGATGATTGGCACACAGGCGCATAGAGGCCAGCATGTCCAGACCTTCGATATAATCTGCTGCACGTGCTTTGTCGCCGGTAATGGCCATCCAGCCGGAACGGAATCCAGCAATACGGTAAGCCTTTGATAAACCATTAAATGATACACAAAGCTGATCACCTGCAAAGGCCGCTACAGCAACATGCTCGATCCCATCATAGATAATCTTGTCATAGATTTCGTCAGCAAATAAAATCAGGTCATATTTCTTGGCTAAGTCAACAATCTGTTGCAAGACATGACGCGGATAAACCGAACCGGTCGGGTTGTTGGGATTGATAATCACAATACCACGGGTATTTGGCGTGATTTTGCTTTCCATGTCGGCAATGTCCGGATACCAGTGATTTTCCTCATCACATTTATAATGGATCGCAGTACCACCCGACAGATTCACTGCCGCAGTCCAAAGCGGATAGTCCGGCATCGGAATCAGCATTTCATCGCCATCATCCAGCAGGCCTTGCATGGCCATGACAATCAGTTCAGACACACCATTACCGATATAGACGTCATTGACGTGCATATCCAGAATGCCTTTTTGCTGGTAATACTGACAGATGGCCTTACGCGCCGGAAAAATCCCTTTAGAATCGGTATAGCCAATTGCGTTCGGCAGGTTTAAAGCCACATCATTGATAATTTCTTGTGGGGCTTCAAAACCGAAGGGAGCGGGATTGCCAATATTGAGTTTAATAATTTTATGACCAGCTTCTTCCATCTCGATGGCCGCTCGTAACACAGGCCCGCGAATGTCGTAGCATACATGCTCGAGCTTGGACGATTTCTTGATTTCGCGTGGGGATTGGAAAGTGTTCGGCATTTTGATGTTCTCGGAAGGAGTGGAGGTCACTTTTGCATAACGATATAAATAACTTTTAAATGTCTCAGTTGTGACTAGATCGAGATGATATTCATCTCTGAGTAAGGCAACAATTTTTTCATGCGTAAATCCTGCCTGTTGATACTGCCTAATGACAGGAAGCAGATTTTTAAAAATAACGCTCTTTTTTTGCGACATTTTTTAAGCCTGTGCAAGAATATCACTAAGCCTAACATTAAATTTGCTCACAAAAAAGCACTGAATGAAGAAAATGCTTACTATGTTTTTATTTTTGCTTACCTTTTGCTTTTTTAGGCATTATAGGTCTTTTGTAAAATGTTAAATAAACACTAGAAATTTTAAGAAGAATCACGTAGATATAGGATTATCCTATTTTAAATGGCAAGATTGAAAGGTGCGTAATCATGGGAAAACTCAATAAAACAGAGCGAGAATGGCAAAGAGAGTTATCACCTGAAGAGTTCCGTATTACACGTCAAAAAGGGACTGAACCCGCATTTACCGGTAAATACTGGAATACCAAGCAAGATGGTACTTATGTATGCCGCTGTTGTGGTGAGCCTTTGTTCACCTCGGAAACCAAATTTGACAGTGGTTGTGGTTGGCCAAGCTTCTACAAGGCGATCAATAGCGCTGCGATTGAAGAGCATGTAGACACATCTCATGGTATGGTCAGAACAGAAATTGTTTGTCACCACTGTGATGCACATTTAGGGCATGTGTTCCCTGATGGTCCACAGCCTACAGGTTTACGTTATTGTGTAAACTCGGCTTCTCTAGAATTAGAAACACAAGAAAAAAATGATGAGGAAACCTATCCATGACCAACATTTATCAGTTTGAAGCTGAATTGCTAGATGGTAAAAACAAGCCGCTTGCCGATTATGAAGGCAAGGTGCTTTTGATCGTCAATACAGCAAGTAAATGTGGTTTTACCCCACAATTTTCAGGATTAGAAAAATTATACGAAAAATACAAAGAACAGGGTCTGGAGATTCTAGGATTTCCATGCAACCAGTTTGGCGGTCAGGATCCGGGCTCGAATGAGCAGATTGGTGAGTTTTGCCAGAAAAATTACGGGGTATCTTTCCCGATGTTTTCCAAAGTGGATGTCAAAGGTCCTGAGGCACATGCCATCTTCCGTTACTTGACCAATAATTCCAAAGGGATTCTAGGTAATGGCATCAAGTGGAACTTTACCAAATTCCTGATTGGTCGTGATGGTAAGGTACTCAATCGTTTTGCACCTACCACCAAGCCTGAAGATCTTGAAGATGAAATTGCCAAAGTATTGTAATCATTAGCATCATTTTCTCAGTATGAGATAAAAATAGAGCTCATCTGATTTCAATTAAAAAACCCACTTTAAACCAGTGGGTTTTTTTAATTTTGATCAAAATTTAGAGGATGGCTTTCAGGCGTCGAATAACCTCTTCACATTGTGCCAGATCGGCCACCAGCGCCAGACGAACATGATTCTCGCCCGGATTGCCGTGTTCAGTATCACGGGATAGATAGCGACCTGGAAGAACCTTGATATGTGCTTCTTGCATCAGGCGTTTGGCAAAGGCTTCATCATTGTCCACTTTAAGCCAGTAGTAGAAACCGGCATCCGGTTTTTTCAATGCTAACAAGTGACCGAGTTCTTGCTGGAACAAATCGAACTTGGCACGGTATTGCACCCGGTTTTCTTCCACATGGGCTTCATCGTTCCAGGCAGCAATAGAAGCCAGTTGGTGCTGTACCGGCATGGCTGCGCCGTGGTAAGTCCGGTACTGCAAATAGGGTTTGAGCAAAGTCGCGTCACCGGCAACAAAACCTGAACGCATGCCCGGCAGATTTGAACGTTTAGACAGCGAGTGGAATACCACACAGTTTTTATAATCATCACGGCCGATTTCAGCACAGACTTCCAGTAAACCCACGGGTGCCTGATCAAACCATAATTCTGAATAGCATTCATCTGAAGCAATCACAAAGTTGTATTGATCCGACAGGGCAATCAGTTTTTTAAACTGTTCTTTAGACAGTACCGCACCAGTTGGATTGCCCGGAGTGCAGACAAATAATAATGCGGTTTTTTCCCAGACCTCTGCCGGAACGGCATCAAAGTCACCCAGGTAATTATTTTCTTCAGTACAATTGATGAAATAAGGTTTGGCACCTGCAAGCAGCGTTGCACCTTCATAAATCTGGTAAAACGGATTTGGCATCACCACATAAGGTGCCTCTTCACGATTTACCAGAGCCTGTACAAACGAGAAAATCGCTTCACGCGTACCGGAAACAGGCAGGATATTGCTGTCTGCACTGATGCTATTCAGCTTGAAGCGGCGGCTTAACCAGTTCGCAATACTTTCACGTAGCTCCGGCAGGCCCTTACTGTTGGGATAAGTCGATAAATGCTTGAAGTTGTCAATAATCGCCTGTTTCACAAACTCTGGCGCAGGATGCTTTGGTTCGCCAATTGACAGGGGAATTAACGGCATATTTGCAGGCTGGATATCCGCGAAAAGCTGGTTTAACTTTTCAAACGGATAAGGGTGCAATAAAGACAAGCTAGAGTTCATGAATATGTTACCGAGCAGAGTGTTAGTGTTGACCGCTGACCTGATGTGAAGCCTCATCCAGCGCAGCTTTGAGTGCGGCTGCAAATTCTTGAGACTCAGTTCGGGTCATTGGTATGCCATTTTTTTTGGTGACAAAGAATATATCTTCGGCACGTTCGCCAAGGGTGGCAATTTTGGCAGAGTGGATATCCAGGCCTTGCATCATAAATAAACCACCGATTTTGGCAAGTAAACCGGGATGATCTAGGGTCGCAATTTCAACCATATTTTGATTCAAGGCCGCATTCATGGTGATATCGACCGTATTTTCAATATCAAAATGACGGAGTTGACGCGGAATCCGGCGCTGCATCAGCCCCGGATATTCGTCTGAATGGCTCAAGGCATCTTTCAGGGCTTCAATCACGGTAGATTCGCGTTCAGGATCGGTGAGTAGCGTCCCGAATCGATCCAGCACCACATAGGTATCCAGACTGAATGCTTTGGTCGCGGTAATAATACGCGCATCCTGAACATCCAGATTCATGCGATCCAGAATGGCCACCGTAGTCGCAAACAGGTTGGGCTTGTCTTGAGTATAGATAAAGATCTGTACTGCATCCTGGGCATAGCTACGATGCGCGCGCATCAGGACCAGCGGGGCAGGATTGTCGCCGTGCTGTAAAATGGCGCGGGTGTGCCAGGCAATTTCATCTGCTGTTTCTTTGAGGAAATAGTCATCCCCAAGTTCTTGCCAGACTTTCTCTACTTCATCCAGAGAGAAATCCTGAACCAGCAGTTCGCTGGCTGAAAACTTGGTATCTTCGATCAGCATTTGATAATCGACCGGGCGGCCCAGACCAGAACGGATTACATCACGCGCCTGTGTATACAGTTGACGCATCAGCGATGCGCGCCAGGTATTCCACAGCTTGGGATTGGTGGCATTGATATCGGCAACTGTCAGGGTATACAGGTAGTCCAGATGTTCCATGTCGCCCATTTTTTCGGCGAATTCCTTGACCACATCCGGATCGGAAATATCTTTTTTCTGTGCAGTGACCGACATCACCAGATGATTCTGGATCAGCCAGGCCACCAGATTGCTTTCACGTTCGGTAAAGCCGTGGCTACGACAGAATTTAATCGCATCACTGGCGCCGAGTTCACTGTGATCACCGCCACGACCTTTGGCAATATCATGGAAAAGTGCCGCCAGATACACAATGTCCCGACGGGTCAGACGCTGGAATACCGAACTGACTACCGGAAATTCCTTGGCAAATTCAGGTTCTTTAAAGCGGTTCAGGTTACGCAGTAACAATAAGGTATGTGCATCGACCGTATAGATATGGAACAGGTCATATTGCATCAGACCCAGAATCTGTCCAAAGGCCGGAATATAATTGCCCAGTACGCCATAACGTTTCATCGCCACTAGCGTATCGTAAAGACGATGTGGTGAGCGGATAATCGCCATAAACAGCGCCTGATGCACCGGATTGTTACGAAAATCCTGATCAATGCGTTTTCCTGCCAGAGTCAGCAGCCGCAAGGTACGCGCACGAATCCCCTGAATTTCCGGGCGATTGGCCAGCAAATAGAAAATTTCCAGAATCGCGCTTGGATTTTCCGAGAAAATCTTATGATGCTGCACAGCCAGCTTGCCATCGACCAGTTTGAAATTTTCATTAATTTCTTCGATCTGGCGTTCATATTGTGGCAAACGTGGTGTGATCACTGACTCATTGAAATAGGCCAGCAGCATTTCGTTCAATGTAGACACTTGCTGGGCGCTACGGTAATAGCGCTTCATGAACTGTTCGATCGGATAGTTTTGATGATGGGCCTCATCACGCACATAGCCGAACTTGGCAGCAATATCACGCTGATAATCGAACAGTAAACGGTTTTCATCACGCTTGGTCAGGCGGTGCAGATGGTGACGGATTTCCCAGAGAAAACTCTCGGCTTCTTCGAGCACACCCAATTCAAATTCCGAAATAAAGCCCAGATGCACCAGATCATAAATCCGGTTGACACGGAAATGCCGTTTCGCAATCCAGCCGATCTGGTTGATGTCACGGATACCGCCCGGTGCATTTTTAATATCCGGTTCCAGATTGCTTTCGGTATTGTTGTGCTGGGCATAACGCTTCTGTTGCTCATCCATTTTGGCATCAAAAAAGGTTTTGTCAGTCCAGGTGCGGGATACGATACGACGTGGCCATTTGCACAGGTTTTCATTGCCAATGATCAGACGTGCTTCAATCAGCGTAGTCGCAACAGTGAGATCACTGCTGGCCTGACTGACACATTCATTGATGGTACGGACACTGATACCCGGTTTGAAATTGCCCACATCCCAAAGCGATGAAATGAATGTAGAAATCAGCTGTTCCTGTTCCTGGCTAATTTCATCTTCCGACAAGATCATGATGTCAACATCAGAATAGGGCAGCATTTCGCGGCGGCCATAACCCCCGACTGCAAACAGGGCCAGATCGGTTTGATCCAGTCCGGCATGCTGCCACAGAAATTGCAATGCTTCATCGATCAGGTTGGAGCGCGCCAGAATAATATCCCGGATCGACTGGCCATTTTCAAAACTTTCCTGAAACTGACATTCGACATCACTGCGCCATTGATTGATGGCTTTGATGTCATGGTTGCTCTTAGCATAATTCAGCAGTGGATGGGTGTTGATCATGTACAGTCGTCCGTTGGTATTTCAGCTTAGTTTTGGTTGACGCTAACTTGGTTTGCGACCTGCAGGGCCAGTTCACGTGCCTGTTCAATACTTTCTGCACGTGCAGTGGCAACGCCCATACGACGACGTTGGAAACCTTCAGGTTTGCCAAACAGGCGCAAATCGGTATTGCCATCTGCTAAAGCGAGATTCAGGCCAGAAAATGAAAGATTGCGATCATCTATCCCGGCATAAATCACCGCACTGGCAGCTACACTATGTCGTGCAGTATTGACTGGCAAGCCCAAAATGGCACGTGCATGCAGCTCGAATTCACTTTGAAATTGAGAAGCCAGCGTGACCAGTCCAGTATCATGTGGACGCGGCGAAACCTCACTAAACCACACCTGGTCGCCTTTGATAAACAGTTCTACACCAAAAATTCCGCAACCGCCGAGTGCCGTGGTGACCTTGTGGGCAATACGCTTGGATTCTTCCAGAGCGGCCGCAGTCATCGGCTGAGGTTGCCAGCTTTCTACATAGTCACCTGAATCCTGACGATGTCCGATCGGATCGCAATAAGAAGTTTCAATTTCGCCGGTGGCCGGATTTTTTGCACGAACCGTCAGTAAGGTAATTTCAAAATCAAAGTCAATTTGTGATTCGACAATCACTGTACCCTGATTGACCCGGCCACCGGTTTGCGCATATTCCCAGGCTGCATCCACTTCTGCAAAGCTTTTTACCCGAGACTGGCCTTTGCCAGAGGAGGACATTACCGGTTTGACAAAGTTTGGATAGCCGACATCATCACAGGCAGCACGGAAGGACTCTAAACTGTCGGCAAATCGGTACGCTGAGGTAGGCAGCCCCAGTTCTTCTGCGGCCAGACGGCGAATGCCTTCACGGTTCATGGTCAGATTAACCGCTTTGGCTGAGGGAATGACGGTGGCAATGTTCTGTTCTTCAACTTCAACCAGAACCTGTGTGGCAATCGCTTCAATTTCAGGAATGATTAAATGTGGCTGGATATCTAAAATGAGTTTTTTTAATGCTTCGGCATCGGCCATGTTTAAGGTATATGAATGATGGGCGACTTGCATGGCGGGTGCATGCTCATAACGATCAGCGGCATGAACTTCGACTCCAAGACGTTGTAATGAAATCACCACTTCCTTGCCCAGCTCACCAGAACCCAATAATAGAACTTTATAGGCAGAAGATTGAAGGGGAGTACCAATAGTCACGCTCATGTGTGTCATCCATGCTTGATTTTATGGATATTTAGCATAGCAGAACTGGAGGGGGAGTTAAGCCAAGATTCATACAAAATTATGATATTGTCCAACAATTTTATTTATAAAGTTTTTTAATATAATCGCTGCTTAAAATTGAAATACTGGTGAGTGACTGAACTGGTCTTGCCAGCAATAATTTTATTGTCGTCTTGCTGTCTGTAAAAATGAGAGAAACAAGATCGGTCAGCTTATGATGCTTCGGAAAAATGGCCAATAAAATATATCATATTTCTGATAAATAAAGATTTTTTATATAACCACCTGGTTTGGTTCAAACTTGCCTATATTACTGCTTAGTCTGATATAAAAAAGACCTAGGCGGTGAATTTAGCCTAAGTCTTCGTCTTGATGGATGAAAAATTTAAAGCTTATAAGGGCATGGGAAAATAAGTATAAACCAGACCATAAGTCAGTGCCGCGGTCAGGGTCGCCATCACGATCCGTTTAAACTTAAAATAAAGTGCTGTCAGTACGATAAATCCGACCAGCATCGCAACACTTTTATTTGGTGTTTCCAGTAGTGGCGGCAAGGTAGCCACCACCAGCATGGAACTGATCGCGGCAATACCAATTGAGCCCAAGGCAATTTTTAGCCACAATGCGCCACGTTTTTGCGAGCCTTGCTGGAGTTTCTGAATCACAAAAAATGGGCCAAAACGTGAGGCAAAATTGGCAATTCCGACTACAATGCCGACCAGAATAATTTCCAGATTCATGCCTGATCTCCTGCATGTTCAGGATCTGGCTGTTTCATAATATAGTGCTTGAACAGGCCGGCAAATATACCGGAACTGATGCCGATAAAAATCGCAGCAGACAGATCGATAAAATAACAGGCCACTGCAGAAACCAGAATGGTCACAGCCACCACAAAAGTATGTTTCTTCTCAAAAGCAGCCAGCAGGAAACTCAGGAACAGTGCTGGTAACAAGAAATCCAGCGCGGCTTGCAAAAACTGCGGCAGGTTGCTGACCTGATCGGCAAACAGACCACCGAGGAAAGATCCGAGTGCCCAGGACATCCAGCTAAACAGGCTCAAACCGAGCATCCAGGATTCCGACCATTCCTGACGCCGTTGCGAGAGCTTGATCATGCCGGAGGCAAAGACTTCATCGGTGAGACCCCAAGACCAGATCGCAGTTTTCTTTAAATTGAGCCGCTCTTGAATCAGGTTTTGCAACGCCGGACCATACAGTAAATGACGAATGTCCAAGGCAATCACCGTCAATGCCGTCATCCAGATCGAGGTTCCGCTGCCTAAGAGCGCAACCACCAGAAACTGACTGGCACCCGCATACATCGAGCAGGAGAGGAATAATGCTTCCCAGGCGGTAAAGCCAAATTGAGTGGCCGAAACACCAAAAGCAAACGACACTGGTAGGTAAGTGAAGATAATCGCTTGGCTATCTTTTGCACCTTGCCAGAAGCCAGCAGGTTGCGTAGCGAGTTGATTCTGTTCAGACACGACACACCTTGAAGGAGAGTTGAACGATGGGTCAAATGAAGATTGTGTATTCTACGTGAATTTAATAGCATAGTGCCGAAATGTTTAAATTGGCGAGCCTGATATGTGGATGTTCAAGACACGTACGATGCTGACAGCTGCTTTAATGAGCACTGCATTGTTGTTACAAGCGTGTGGGAATGATAGTCAATCGACTGATAAGCCAGAAATTAAACCGGCACCTAAGCTGACGAATGATGCGACCACCTATGCCAATGCGGCGTGGCAACTGATCAATGAAGTCGATCCCCTGGTTTATAATAAAGAAGTGGATCAGCTGGAAACCCAGGTACGTCAACCAGCACGTAAACTGAGCACAGACTGGCGGATTAATGTCAAAATGACTGATTCGGTGACTGAAGGTAAATATGCTCTTTGTCGTAAGGCCTTGACCAGTCTGGAAATCTGGGCGCGTACCGTGATCGAAAATGGCAGCAGTCTGGCACAAAAACAGGCAGATTATGAGCGGGATAAACTGCAATGTCAGAATGCGATTGCTAATCCTGAACTGGGTAATACCGATCCGAAGCAAAAAGGCACGGCGATTGCCAATATGCAATAAACCTTTATTTGATTGGATCACTTTCATAAATCAAAAAGTGCTTTATGCAGCAACCCTATTCAAACCTCGCAATACAAAGCCAGTCATTCAGACTGGCTTTTTTAGCAAAATAAGTTCTAAAAAGAAGGTATCCACACATGTTGCAATAAAATTACCAATACCCCAAAGATCAGCAGCGCACTGCCAATCATGCGTTTAATCAGGATACCTGTAGACATGGCCGATCTCCTTCACGATTTAAAGCGTATTTAACGCTTCCAGATAACGACGATTCACTTCTTTCCAGTTCACAACATTAAAAAAAGCCGAGATATATTCCGGACGACGGTTTTGATATTGTAAATAATAAGCATGTTCCCAAACGTCCAATCCTAAAATGGGAATATTGCCATGCATCAGTGGAGAATCCTGATTGGCGCTGCTTTCTACAATCAGGGTTTGATCTGGCGCAACACTCAGCCAGGCCCAGCCACTCCCAAAACGGCTCAGTGCTGCCTTGCTAAAAGCCTCTTTAAAGGCCTCAAATCCGCCCAATTCATGTTCAATGGCCTTTGCAATTTCAGTTTCTGGATGGCCGCCACCGTCTGGACTCATCACTGTCCAGAACAGGGAGTGATTGGCATGTCCACCGGCATTATTGATTACATTCTGTTTTAATTGTTCGGGTACTTCATTAAATTTGCTGATCAAGGCTTCGACCGATAAATCTTCCCATTCGGTTCCTGCGATCCCTGCATTAATATTATTAATATAGGCTTGATGATGCTTGCTATGATGGATTTCCATAGTTTTGCTATCGATATGAGGTTCTAGGGCATCATAGGCATACGGTAGTGCAGGCAGGGTATAACTCATGGTCAGGATTCCTTTACTAGAATGAGGTCATGTTATTTTTCATTAAATTCAAGATACGCTCTAAATAAACATTTTTATATGATAATGGTTATCATTATTGTTAATATGTGTTGATTTTATGCGCTACCCCTAGGTTTGCTAAGCAGGGTTGATTTATTTTCTAGACAATAAAAAAAGCCCCAAAAGGGGCTTTTTCACACAACCAAGATTTAAACGTTAAAACGGAAGTGTAGAACGTCACCATCCTGAACGATGTAGGTTTTACCTTCTAGACGCCATTTACCAGCTTCTTTGGCACCGGCTTCGCCGTTGTACTGTACGAAATCATCATAAGCAATACATTCTGCGCGGATAAAGCCTTTTTCGAAGTCGGTATGAATCACGCCAGCGGCTTGTGGGGCAGTTACACCTACTTTTACAGTCCAGGCGCGAACTTCTTGTACACCCGCAGTGAAGTAAGTCTGTAAACCAAGTAATGAATAACCTGCGCGAATTACCACGTTTAAGCCAGGTTCTTCCATGCCCATTGCTTCCAGGAATTCAGCACGGTCTTCATCTTCAAGCAATGAAATTTCAGCTTCAATCTGGTTGCAAAGTGGTACTACAATCGCATTTTCTTCAGCAGCTAATTTTCTCACTGCATCCAGATGCGGGTTATTTTCAAAACCATCTTCAGCAACGTTGGCAATATACATGGTCGGTTTCAGCGTCATTAAGCCAAAGCCACGTACCAGTTTACGCTCGTCATCATCAAGATCGGCTGCGCGTGCCGGTTTGCCTTCATCGAGTAAGGGCTGGATTTTTTCAAGAACGGCTTTGGTCGCTAAAGCTTCTTTGTCGCCACCTTTGGCAGATTTGGCCAAACGGGTAATCGCTTTTGCTACTGCATCGAGGTCAGCAAGCGCAAGTTCGGTATTAATCGTGGCAATATCATCTAATGGGTCAATACGACCATTCACATGAATAACGTTTTCATCTTCAAAACAACGTACCACATGAGCGATTGCATCTGTTTCACGGATGTTGGCAAGGAACTGGTTACCGAGGCCTTCACCTTTAGATGCACCTGCGACTAAGCCTGCAATATCCACAAATTCCATAGAGGTCGGAATAACACGTTGTGGTTTAACAATTGCAGTTAATTTGTCTAAACGTGGATCAGGAACAGGCACAATACCGGTGTTTGGTTCAATGGTACAGAACGGGAAGTTTTCTGCAGCAATAGCAGCTTTGGTTAAGGCATTGAAAAGTGTAGATTTACCAACGTTCGGCAAGCCGACAATACCGCAATTAAAACCCATAAAAGGACTCACAAGGTGTTATTTAAAAATTGCCGATGATTTTACATGAAAGCCATGACAAAGTCAGGTCATGCTCCGGTGCTTTGATGAAAACTCCTCAAATGCAAGCAGTTTAAGTTTCAGGTTTATCTGGCCAATTGCAGAGGTCATGCCGGCGGCCTGTAGCAGCATCACCAGAATGACCAGCACAATAATGAGGGCAGACATGATTTGCATGTCGGGTCGGAACGCCCCCTGTTAAAAATAGTCGCCATCTTGGAGGATTAAAATCGGGGCAAGGGTTTGGGTAGCTGTAGCAAAGGCAACTTGATTTGGAAATCTAAGTTTTTAAATAAAAATCACATTGTTTTTCTAAAAGTGAGTGTCTAAAGTATCTCAAGAGAACCATGGCTTGAAAACCATCATCCAATAACCATAAACATGGAGCATGCATGCGAACTTTATACCAGTTTCCTTTATCTCACTTTTGTGAAAAAGCACGTTGGATGCTGGACCATAAAGAGCTCTACTATGTTGCTCATAATCTGATCCCCGGAGTACATCGGGCCTTTGCCCGACTGAAAACAGGACAGAATCGTCTGCCTATTTTGCGCGATCAGGATAAATGGATTGCAGATTCAACCCAGATTGCACTTTATCTGGATGAGACTTATCCGGAACATCGTTTACTCTATACCGAAGAATATTTAAGAAAAAAAGCACTTGAAATTAATGAAATCACATTGGAACTGGGTCGCCATGTACGGCGCTGGATGTTATCTCAGGCGTTGACTTCCGATCATGAATCCCTGGATATTTTAATTGGTGAGCAAGGTTATCTGCGCCAGTTTGAAAAGTTTTCCAAGCCTTTGTTGAAAGCGATGGTGGCCAAGGGTTATGCCTTAAATGAGGAAACTGTGGCTGAATCAAAACAGCATATCGATGTCGTGGTACAGCAACTCAATCAGATCCTGGTCAGCCAAGGCGGGCACTATTTTGTCGGCAACCGTTTAGGTCTGGCGGATATTGCGGTCTGCTCCATGCTTGCACCATTATTGGCGATTCCGGGTACGCCGTGGGAAAAAGAAAATTTTGAAACCTTGTCCGAAGAATATCGCGACTATCAGCAGTATTTGAATGAATTACCATTAGGTGAATATATTTGCCGCATTTACCAGACTGAGCGTAATGCACGGGTAGACTGGCGGGGTGTATAAGCTTCAATACGATTCTCAGAATTAAAAATGCGCTTTAAGCGCGTTTTTAATGAGATTGTGATTAGCCCCAAGGATTATTGAGGTCGATATCAATATTTTTAGTGAAGTTATTGAAGAGTGACCCAAAATCAAAGCCCGTTGCAGAACCAGCACTGCCGATATTCTGAATCGTATCTTGAATACCAGGCAGAATTGCAGACAGGTCAATATTGGAATCAGGGGTGCCAACACCTTGAACCAGATCACCTAGATCAGGCAATTTAATCAAAGAGCTATCGCCAATCAATTGACCAATGCCTTCGGCAATGCTTCCGGGGTCAAAACCATTGGAGCCAGATGAAATACCTGGGATCATAGCGCCCAGATCTAAATCACTAGCTAGATTGAGATTACCCAACAACCCACCCAAGTCTAGGCCATTTGAGCCATTCGCGATCAGGCCGCTGAGTAAGTCGGTGAAGCCGCCGAGATCAAAATTACCCGTTGCCTCTTCAGCTATAAAGCCGCTAATTAAATCGCTAATAGCACCAAGATCAAAATCATTGCCCGCATTGCCACCGATTAATCCACCGACCAATTCAGCAATCGCACCAATATCGATATCGCCTAATGCATTAGAACCTCCGATCAGGCCGTCAACCAGTTGCGCAATTTGAGCGATATCAATATCACCATTACCGCCGATTAAATTACCCACCAGACCTGCAATCGCGCCAATATCAATATCGCCTAATGCATTAGAACCACCCATCAGGCCGCCAACCAGTTGTGCAATTTGAGCGATGTCGATATCACCATTACCGCCAATTAAATTACTCACCAAACCTGAGATCGCGCCAATGTCGATATCGCCTAATCCATTAGAGCCACCAATCAATCCTCCAACTAGTTGCGCAATTTGAGCGATATCAATGTAGCCATTACCGCCAATTAGATTACTTACCAGACCTGAGATCGCTCCAATGTCGATATCGCCTAATGTATTAGAACCACCAATCAGGCCGCCAACCAGCTGTGCAATTTGTGTGATATCAATATCACCATTACCACCAATTAAATTACTCACTAGACCTGCGATTGCGCCAATATCGATATCGCCTAATGCGTTAGAACCACCAATCAGGCCGCCAACTAGTTGCGCAATTTGAGCGATATCAATGTCACCATTACCGCCAATTAAATTACTCACCAGACCTGAGATCGCGCCAATATCGATATCGCCTAATGCATTAGAACCACCAATCAATCCGCCAACCAGTTGCGCAATTTGAGCAATATCAATATCACCATTACTGCCAATTAAATTACCCACCAGACCTGCAATCGCGCCAATGTCGATATTACCTAATCCATTAGAACCACCAATCAGGCCACCAACCAGCTGCGCAATTTGAGCGATATCAATGTCGCCATTACCGCCAATTAAATTACCTACCAGACCTGCGATCGCGCCAATATCGATATCGACTAATGCGTTAGAACCACCAATCAATCCGCCAACCAGTTGTGCAATTTGAACGATATCAATATCGCCATTGCCACCGATAAGACCGCCGACCAGTTGGGAAATAGCTCCAATATCCAGATTGCTGCTATCGTTGCTCATCAGGCCATTTAACAGCTTAGTAATCTGGCTAATATTAAAACTGCCGCCATTGGATTGGGTTAAGCTGCTAATCAGACTCTGAATATCTAAGTTCGAAGCATTTGAACCAGAGAGCTGGGTTAATAAATTGCTGAGGTTGGTGCTGCTCAGACTGTTGCCAGAGAGAAGACTGTTTAATAATGAGCTTACGGAAGGCTGTGAATTAGAGCCAGCGAGATTGCCAATCAGATTGCTAAGATTAGCGCTAGGGGTTCCACCGAACAAACCATCTAATAAGCTTTTGCTTTGGGTTTCAGCTGTTAGAACAGGACTCACCTTGGTTTTAATCAAACTTAAAATTTTAGAAGCCATGAGCATTCCTTTTATAATACTTTTTGAAATATGCTTTTTTATTTTTAATGCGGCTTTGTTTTAATCTATTTCTATACACTTGTAAAAGATAAGTGGTTGAGCTGTTCAAGGACTTAAGGCGGGAGGGTATATTTTCCTGTATGAGTTAAACTTAAATAATTAAAAAATAAATAGTTAACCGAAATTGCCATTGGTCATTTTTTAAAATTAAATGATAAACGGCGGGCTGGCTCAGAATTAAAATTTTCTTTAGAAAATATTAGAGAGCTTGGAAAATATTTTCAAGTTATGAAAATTTTGTGAAAAATAAATAAATATTGTATAACTGGGAGAGAGCAATATTTTGCGACTTCTATTGATTGTTGAGAAAGAGTATAAAAATGGAACTGGATCGTTTCGATAAACATATTCTAGAAATATTGACCCATGAAGATGTCAATCTGAATGAACTGTCAGAGCGGGTGAATTTATCTGTAAGTTCGGTTCATCGCAGGATCAAACACTTAATCGATCAGAATATTATCAGTGGTTTAAAACGTGAAATTAATTACCAAAAATTGGGCTTTAGTCTGCATGTGCTATTACAGGTGTCGCTGAGTAAGCATGATAGTGATACTTTTGCCAAATTTCTGGAAGAACTGGAAAGTATTCCCGAAGTGATTAATGCTTTTTTGGTCACCGGTCAGTCTGCAGACTTCATTGTCGAAGTGGTGGCGCGGGATATGGAAAATTATAGTGAAATTCTGCTCAAGCGTATCGGGAAAATTGAGCATGTAGTTGCACTGCATTCGAGTTTTGTCATTAAAGAATATAATGTCTTTAACTGTAGCGGATTACTCAATAAAGTTTAATCCAGTGCGAGAGTAGCAGACCGTCATAAAAAAACGCACCCTCAGGTGCGTTTTTTGTCTAGAGCCAAGATTAAGCGTCTAATTGCGCCATCACTTCATCGGTGAACTCTACGTTGGTATACACGTTTTGAACATCATCTAAATCTTCAAACATATCGATCATTTTCAGAATCATTTTGGCTTGATCAACATCTGTAATTTCAGCTTTGGTTGAAGGGCTCATGACTACTTCAGCATTATCAGACTTCAGACCTGCTGCAGTGAGTGCATCCTGTACATCACCAAAGCTTTCAGGTGTAGTAATGACCAGAATTTCATCTTCAGCAACTTCAATATCTTCAGCACCTGCTTCCAAAGCCACTTCCATGATTTGATCTTCTAAAGAAACATCTTCAAAAGTGATCTCGCCACGTTTGGTAAACAGATAGGCCACCGAACCAGCAGTACCTAAATTACCATTGGTTTTCGAGAAGCAATGACGCACATCAGGCACAGTACGGTTCAAGTTATCTGTCATGGTTTCAACCAGTACAGCAACACCGCCTACGCCATAACCTTCATAGGTTACTTCTTTCAGGTCATCATTATCTTCGCCGCCAGCACCACGTTGAATGGCGCGGTTGATCACATCACGTGTCATATTTACAGACAATGCTTTTTCAACAACCGCACGCAAACGAGGATTGCTGCCTGCATCTGCACCACCGAGTTTTGCAGCAGTGGTTAATTCACGAATATATTTGGTAAAAAGCTTACCACGACTCGCATCTTGTTTTGCTTTGCGATGCTTAATATTGGCCCACTTGGAATGACCCGCCATGCGAACTTTGCTCCTTGTAGATTGGCTGTATGCCTATCAGAATGCCGAAATTCTACCATAAGCTTTTTTTTAAAAAAAAGTGCCTGGATTTGAGATTTCAGGATAAAACAAAAAAATTGCCTTAAATTGATAAAAAAACAAAGTGCGATAGGGCAGTTTGGATTTTATTTTCTAAGTTTAGATATAGTTTTTAAGACATGAACAGCGATGGATCTGTTCATGTCGAATACCTATGCCCAGCTTATTCTGGAATGACAATATCCAGATCTACTTTATCTTTATAAAGCTGTTTGATTAAGGCCAGGTCTTGAGCAAGGTCGGTTGGATAAATTTTGCCTAAAATGCCACCTTGTTTGGTCCTGGAATTGGCATATAACAATACAATCGGCACATTGGCAGCTTTGGCAATATGCCAGAAACCGGTACGGATCGGTTTACGGGCTTCACCTTGCTTGGCACGTGTCGCTTCTGGTGCAATTACCAGATTAAACTTTTCATTCTGCTGAAAATGCTCAACCATTTGGGTCACGATATCTTTATTGGCCTTGCGGTCAACCGGAATACCGCCGACAGCTTTTAACAGCGGTTTGAAAGGACCTTTAAATAATTCTTTTTTGATTAGGGTATGAACCTTGAGGTCATAAATCTGGAACAGGGCAATTGACAGCACTGCATCCATCATTGAAGTATGTTCAAATCCGATAATGACCTGTTTATCTTCGAGTACATCTGGTTCGACATGATATTGCCAACCCGCAAGTTTGAATGCAGATTTGCCAATGAATTTATTTAGCATAAGCACAGATTAAATAAAAGCGATAGGTGGAGAACTGCATAATTTCTTCCTGTTCAGCGATACAGTCAATAGGCTTGCCAATAAAACGTGGTAAATAATGTAAAAAATCTATGCTCTATTGTGTTTTTCAGGCTGACCTATTAAGAGGAAAAATATATAACTAAAAAATTAATAATATTTTATAAATATCAGTAGATACAAAAAAAGTCTTAAAATGATGAAAAAATGACTATCCAGAGCAAACTTTAGTTATTAGACTTTTGTCGAAGAAGAGAGCCGATGCGGATCTTTTCTATTTTGTTATTCTTCCTAGTCTGAGATAGAAAACTATGACATACATTACAGCCTTTATGGTCTCTTTACTGATTCTAGCGCTTATAATTGTATGGTCTTTAATCGAAATCAAGCAGGATTTACGTAAAGAAAAAGAAATGGAGTCTCAATTCTAATTTCTGTTTATTACACGACTCATATATTTTTTGATACTTTATAAATATATTGAGACGTGAAATCTATTAAATTTCTATTTTATTCTATGCCCGTGAATCAAATTTTTCAGTCTAAGTCATCTTGAATTATTCAGTATGTCGTCGATTTCTTGTATATCTTTAGACTGAAGTCTTAAAGAATGATAATTTCTGTCGAATGAAGCCATGATGATTGCTGTCTAAGTGTTCAAGTGGGTGCGAAAGTACTTGTCTTTCAAAAAAATCTTAGCTAGTATTCATGACGCTTGAACTTATTGATAAATAAAGTTTTCAGCATATAGGGCCTATAGCTCAGTTGGTTAGAGCAGCGGACTCATAATCCGTTGGTCGACAGTTCAAGTCTGTCTGGGCCCACCATATAAAACAACCACTTAGGTGTACTAATCCTAAGTGGTTTTTTTGTTTTTAGAATCCATGTAAGCATTATGTAAGCAATAAAAATAAATAGTTAGTATTTAAAAGAGGGATTAAA
The DNA here is from genome assembly GCF_057839405.1 of Acinetobacter sp. KH_038. Taxonomy (NCBI): domain Bacteria; kingdom Pseudomonadati; phylum Pseudomonadota; class Gammaproteobacteria; order Moraxellales; family Moraxellaceae; genus Acinetobacter; species Acinetobacter sp. KH_038. The sequence continues at coordinate 1,116,564 of NZ_CM174489.1, forward strand.
AGTGGGAGAAGTGTTCAAGATTTCGTGGTTGGGCATAAGCGGAATATCTATTCTTACTTTTTTAATTGGGCTGATTGCAGGTCATCGTTTGAATATTTATCGCGATAAAAGAAACAGGCTTTTCGAACTATCAAAAGAATTAAGATTGTTGATGTGATTGTCATCGGGGGGGTATACTCAATTTTGGTACCCTGACATACCGGTCTGGATTCCGGCTTTTGACTCCTTGGTCATCTTAACCTTACTGAATTTTGTTGCAGTAAGAATCTTTGGTGAAATGGAGTTCTGGTTTGCCTTAATTAAGATTATTGCGATTGTTTTATTCTTATGCGTTGGTTTATACCTGATTTTGATTAGCTTTGTATCACCAAGTGGTGTTCAGGCATCATTAAGCCATGCAATTGAAAAGGGTTCGATGTTTCCTTATGGCATCATGGGATTTTTAGCCGGTTTCCAAATCGCAGTCTTTGCCTTTGTCGGGATTGAGTTGGTGGGAACCACAGCAGCAGAGACCAAAGATCCCCATAAATCTTTACCACGTGCGATTAATTCTATTCCTGTCCGAATTTTATTGTTCTATATTGGTGCCTTACTATGCATTATTGCAGTTACTTCATGGTCACAGGTTTCACCGGATAAAAGTCCATTTGTTGAAATGTTTACGTTAGTGGGTTTGCCAGTTGCCGCAGGTGTAGTGAATTTTGTGGTAGCAACCTCAGCATTGTCTTCTGCTAATAGTGGTATTTTTGCAACCAGCCGTATGCTGTATGGTTTGTCAGTCGACAAGGATGCGCCAAAAAGTTTCAGTAAATTGTTTAAAAGCAAAGTACCACTGAATAGTTTGTTCTTTTCAATGTTTTGCGTTGTGATTGGGACATCTATTTTATTTATTGTTCCAGATGTGATGACGGCATTTACCATTGTTTCCGCACTCACGTCCATTTTATATATTTTCACTTTTGCACTCATTATATTGTCTTATATCGCTTACCGTAAACAAGCACCTGAAGTACATGCTGTGTCTGCCTATAAAATGCCAGGTGGTGTACCGATGGCCTGGATTACATTTGCTTTCTTGTTATTTACTGTGGTGATTCTCGCATTGGATCATGACACCTTGATTGCACTTCTGGTTTCTCCAATCTGGTTTGGAGGATTATTTATAGCGTATCGTTATAAGCGTCGTAAAATTTTAATTCATACAGCGTTGGTGCAGAGTCAGATCGAAGCTAAAAAAATAAGCTAAATATTTTTTGAGTTAAGCTTGATTGATATTTACTGTTCAAAACTGAATGGTAAATATCAATGAAAATTATTATAAAAAAGATTGTAAGTTCTTATTCTCACAGATGGTGATTAATTCTAAAAACAATAGGATTCAAAAGTGGAATTTTCTGTTAAAGATATAAACCCTTAATTCTAATAAATTTAATATTCTTATTTAAATCAAAAAGGATTTATCTAGAATCCAGTTGCTTCAATTTGATAATTTTCTATTGGTTGCTTATAAAAATAATATGTCAGTCTGCCTTCGCTTCATATACGAATAAATTTGAAAAGAAAATAAACGATACTCCGGTTGAGTTTTATCCTGTGTCTTTTACTCTTAAATAAGAGGTTCAGATAAGGAGAAAGGAAAAAGATGAATTTATCCTTCCACAGATTTTATTTCTGATTTAACTCACTGCGAGAACATCTAGTTTTGCACTTATAGTTAATCGGAATTACTGGGTAAGTATAGTAATTAAAGATCAACTAAAACCAGACTAAAAATTTAGCTTCCTTTTTACGCAAGGAGAAGTCTTGTAAATATTAAATAACCAATAAACGATTTACCTATTCCTTGGTATCGGCCAGATCCAAGCAGATCAGTTCTAAAACTCCTATTGCACTGAGCTCCAGACGCCCTAAAGGTCATTGAATTCGAATATGAGTTTCTATCTCTTGTTGGAGTAAGCTATGTTGAACTATTTTGTTTCTATAATTATTGCATCGCTGCTTTTTTCTAATGCATGGGCAGCGGAAAAATTTGTTTGTAAGACCTCAACGCATACTGTGCTGATTAATCCACTTTCATCCGGCCAGTACAAGTATACCGCCTGGAACAAACCTAAAAATATGACGGATAAACCCGACCTGGTGATCATGCGAGGAAAACAGCTCATTGAAGGGACGGGAGCATGCCGCTATACCCGCTGGGAGTTTAATCATGGCAATACCCAATACGTCCTAAGTACACCAGTGACCTGCACTGAAAGCATACCTCCAGCCAACGCAATTGGTGAACTTTCTATCTTTATCAATGATGCGCTTAGAAAATCGTCGTGGTGTCTTAAATAACGATCAGCTCATATCTAGCCCCTCATTAACAAAAACTGGCTGAGCTGCTTGTGGAGATTTTTTATCAACAAGCGTCTTCATTTACAAAAAAAGTTTATATTTATGAATGAACTGTGATGGACTCCGATAAATTTCAGCAAATAAGATGAAAAGTAGATGAAATGCATTTTACAACTGAGAAAATTATGCTAATAAATAGGAGGTGATTTTTTAATCAAGAATCATGATGTTTCAGGAAGGAATGTCTTAAGAAGCCTATTAAAAAAAATGATTAAACAGGAGTTTCAATGATGCTTCAGCTATTAAGAAAATTATTTTGTCTGCATATCTATGAGTACGAGCAAATGCAGGAAATCGGGGAACACAGGGAGTGTCGTAAGTGTGGTACCAATAAAGACTGAGGTTTTGCAAAAAAAAGTGAGCGAGGGCTCACTTTTTTTATGCTTGTATATTGCGAATTTCCGTTAAAATTAGCATGAAATTCCAACCTGATGATCGGGCATATGAGCAAAAATTTTCAAGCAGATACCTATATCGTAGATGGCAGTCTGGCAGATACTTTGCATTGGCTTAGTCTGCATCAGGACAGCTATGATTCCTTTCGCTATGATGCAATCACCCAAGAACTGGTGGTGCATCATGCCAATGGAATGGATCAAATCCGGGTTGGAGATTATTTGAATGCCCGCTACGGGATCTTAATTACTGCCCATAACTTTTCAGCGAATTAAACTAACTTGTCATTGCATCGGTCGCCAATGCACGTACATTCGGCTTAGCTTGCTCTGCAACCAGACCTAATTTCTCAAACAGCTGCTGGTCACGACCTTGGGCTGTATTGGGGGTAGTCAAAAGTTTCTCACCCGAAAAAATGGAGTTGGCACCAGCCATAAATGCCAGTGCCTGATCTGAATCGCTTAAAGATTCACGACCTGCGGAAAGGCGGATATAGCTTTTTGGCATGAGCAGACGTGCGACCGCAATGGTACGAATCCATTCAATTACATCCAGTTTTTCTACATCTGCCATTGGGGTACCTTCAATCGGAACCAGCATATTGATCGGTACAGATTCTGGATGAATGGCCAAGGTCGCAAGTTCATACAATAAACCAATCCGGTCATTACGGCTTTCGCCCAGCCCCACGATACCACCACTACATACTTTTAGCCCGGCTTGACGCACGTGATCCAACGTATCCAGTCGGTCATCAAAGCTTCGGGTGCTGATGATATGTGAATAGTATTCACGAGAAGTATCCAGATTATGGTTGTAATAATCCAGACCAGCATCTTTCAGGCGCTGTGCCTGAGATTCATTTAACATGCCGAGCGTCATACAGGTTTCCAGACCAAGTGCTTTAACTTCCTGCACCATTTCCAGAACATAAGGCATATCGCGCTCATGCGGATTACGCCATGCCGCACCCATACAGAAACGCGAGCTGCCTGAAGCCAGTGCCTGTTTGGCTTCCTGAATGACCTTATCGACAGCGATACGTTTTTCAGCTTCCAGCTTGGAATCATAATGGGCAGATTGGGAACAGTATTTGCAGTCTTCCGGGCATTTGCCTGTTTTGATCGAGAGCAGGGTGCTGACCTGAATCGTATTTGCAGTGAAATGTTCACGATGAACCTGTTGTGCCTGAAATAGTAAATCCATTAAAGGCTGTTGATACAGCTCTTGTATTTCTGTACGTGACCAATCATTTCGTACTGCATTGTTCGTATTCATCTGTCTGTCCCTGTGTGTGCTGATTTAGCATTCGCATCATCTTAATAAAAATGAGTGCCTGCTTCACTAGCAAAATATGACCTTCTATACACAACAAAGTCCACACCAGGTGGACTTTGTCTTTGTATTAATTCTGCAAAAATTTACTCACGATGACCACCGTGAATATTCTGGTTTTGCATATCGTCACGATGCTGCTTGTTCAGCACACGATCATCCTGTTCATGCTGGTTGTTTTTCGGTGAGTCAATTGGCCCATGTTGCGGTTGCTGCTGTTGTTGCTTCTGCTGTTTAAGCTGATCCAGTTCTTCGTGCTGTTGCTGCTTTTTATCTTGCTCTTGCATTTTTAATCCCTCTCGTCATTTGCTTTTCTCTTTCTTTATGCCACAAAGCCAGCAAATGCTGTGTAAGGCTTTGAAGAGATATAGTGAACCGAGGTAATAAATTGAAAATTTATGCTGTTTTGCTTAACTGTTCCTGAATAGCCCAATCAATATGCACCTGCACAATCTGGTCATGTAATGCCCGTTGTTGCTGTAAAGCAGCAACAATCTGGGTATCAAAAGGGGCATTTCCCAGCCCAATGGCGATATTACGCATAAAGCTCTGGTAACCGGTACGGCGCATTGGGCTGCCTTCAGTCGCACTTAAGAAGGTGGTTTCATCCCATTGCCATAAATCCAGCAAGCTGACCTGATCCAGACCATGCCGTGGATGAAAATCCTCTACCGAGGTGACTTGGGCAAAACTGTTCCACGGACAAATTAGCTGGCAATCGTCACAACCAAAAACCCGGTTACCAATTCCGCGACGCAAATCTTCTGGAATAATACCTTTATATTCAATGGTCAAATAAGCAATACAACGCCGTGCATCCAGCATATAAGGCTCGACAATGGCCTGCGTTGGACAAATGTCGATACAGGCGCTACAGGAGCCGCAATGCTTGCTGGCAGGTGCATCAAAAGCTAAGTCCAGAGATGTAAATAGTTCGCCCAGTACAAAGAAAGACCCGGAATTTTTATGAATCAGCAGGGTGTGTTTACCCGTCCAGCCCATGCCAGCACTTTCCGCCAGTGATTTTTCAAAAATCGGTGCAGAATCGGCAAAAGGACGTGATTCAAAATCACCAACTTTTTCCCGGATTTTTGTCGCCAATGTTTTTAGGCGACCGCGCATAGTTTTATGATAATCCCGACCACGGGCATAGCGCGCAATAATCGCGGAATTAGGCGCATAAGGGACATAACGCGGTTTTGGAGCCTCGACCAGATAATCCATACGTACACAGATAATGCTACGCGTGCCGGGAACGAGCAAGGCCGGATTGGCGCGTTTCTCCAGATTCTCTTCCAGAAATTTCATCTCACCATGATAACCACGATCCAGATATTCTTGTAAGCGCGCTAATTCTGCTTGAGCATCCGGTTTGGCAATGACACAATCGGAAAAACCCAATTCTAAGGCCTGTGCTTTAATCCAGGCTTTTAGCTCGACTGGATCTGGTTGATAAATCTGAATTTGTGCTGGAGAATCGGGAGTTGTCATAAACCAAAGACAGGGAATAATAAATGCAGCAACAAGTTTACCATAGCCAAAGTATTCAGGCATGGGAGCAGCGCTGGTTTCAGCAGCAAAATAGTTCTTATGGTTTGATGCAGCAGGTGGCATGGTCCATCACACAGCATTTGGGCAGGTTATTTAAAGATAAAAATATACAAAAAATAGCCGTGTGTTGTGGTCAGGGCAATAATGCCGGTGATGGTTATCTGATTGCAAAATATTTAAAACATGCAGGTTTCGATGTAGGTATTTATGCTGCTGAAAAAGGCCAATCAGCTGATCTGGCCAAAGCTCAGCAAGAAGCGCTGGATGCCGGATTGCAAATAGAGCCGCATTTTCAGTTTAAGCATACATACGATGCTTATATTGATGCCTTATTTGGTATTGGTTTAAATCGTGCGCTGGATGCAAACTGGCAATCTATCATCCATTGGATCAATGAGCAGAAAGGTCTGAAAATAGCGGTTGATATACCGAGTGGACTGCATGCCAATACCGGCCAGCCTTTACCTATTGCGATTACAGCAGATTTTACCTATACGGTTTTAGGCTTAAAGGCAGGCCTGTTTAGCGGCCAAGGCAAGGAATATGTCGGAAAACTGGAGCTGATATCTGCCATACCTACCGATGCCGAACTGAGACCAACTGCACAACTTTCATCCCATGAAATTAGCTTGCCCAAACGTGAAGCATTTGGTCATAAAGGCAGTTATGGTCATGTTCTGGTGATTGGCGGGCATGCCGATATGGGGGGTGCAGTAATTATGGCAGCAGAAGCAGCATTTGCTGCCGGGGCAGGAAAAGTCACCATTGTCTGTGATGCAAAACACCATACTGCCATTTTATCCCGTGCGCCGAATATTATGCTGTGTGATATCAACCTTTTGACTCAGGCGCAACGTCAGACCTTAATTCAACAGGTCGATGCCCTCTGTTTCGGGATGGGTCTGGGACGTGATCAATGGGCACAAGAACAATATCGAGCATGGTTTGATCTGATTCAAAACTCAGACTTGGAAACTGTTTTGGATGCAGATGCGCTGTGGTTTTTAGCCAAACAGCCGCAGCAGTTAAACTCTAAAACTTACTCAACTCCACATCCGGGTGAAGCAGCAACTTTGCTTGATTGTAAAACTTCAGACATTGAAGCAGATCGGATTCAAGCGATTCATGCTTTAGGGCAGAAGTATGGCGGGCAATGGATATTGAAAGGTTCAGGTAGCCTGATTCTGGAAGATCAGTTGTATATTTGCACAGCCGGAAATGCGGGCATGGGGACAGGAGGCATGGGAGATGTGCTGGCCGGCATGATTGCCAGTCTAAAAGCCCAGTTCCATGAATCTGTTCATTTACATGAAATCGTGACGCTACATGCATTGGCGGGGGATGAACTGGCCAAAAACGGCGAACGCGGTTTGCAGGCGCAAGACATGAAGCAGGCAATTTATCAGGTGGTTAATCGTGAAGGGCGCTAATATGTCTACAATCAAACTGAACATTTCAGGTCAAGTACAAGGTGTGGGTTACCGCTACTGGTTTGCCGAACAGGCTCAAGCACTGGAACTGAAAGGCTATGTGAAAAATTTAAGCAGTGGTGACGTTGAGGCAGTTATTGTTGGTACAGATTCACAGCTTCAGGAAATGATTGCAAGAAGCTGGCAAGGATCTGCTGCTGCAAGCGTACAGTCAATTATTCAAGAGCATCTGCAATCCATTGTAGATGCTCAAGATTTTAAAATACTGCGTTGATCTTTAACGGCGACGGCTGCTGACCCGGCTACGGCCACGTGCCATGCCACCCAGCGCATTCAAGACTGCCATTTTACTCATACTGCCGGAGGCATGTGCATGACAAATGGCAGCTGCCAAGGCATCGGCAGCATCCTGTTGCGGTTTGATGCTGAGTTTTAAAATATTCATCACCATCATCTGTACCTGCTCTTTGTCGGCAGCGCCATAACCGACAACAGATTGCTTGATCTGGCGCGCGGTATATTCAGCAACCTTTAAATCCAGATTGACCAGCGCGGCAACTGCAGCACCACGGGCCTGACCCAGTTTTAAGGCAGAGTCCGGGTTTTGTGCCATAAAGACCTGTTCTACCGCGGCTTCGGTCGGGCCATAAAATTTTACAATCCGCTCTACGCCGGCAAAGATCCGTTTTAAACGTTCAGGCATTTCCGTGGTTTCGGTGCGGATCGTCCCGGCATCGACAAAAGTCAGTTTGGAGCCGTCTTTTTCGATAATCCCGTAACCGGTTAAACGAGAACCGGGGTCAATCCCAATAATTAATGACATGCCTGCACTTTAAAAATAGAATAATGCCCATATTGTTACATAAGCGTATCAAAAAAGCTTGATCCTGATGAAGCAGTTGATTACATCATCCTATTATTTATTTTACTGAGATTAGATTAATTTTCATGAAATTATTTCTTATTATCCTTGCAGGCGTAATCCTGGAAGTACTGGTCTGGATTGGCGTGGGTGACCTCGTCGGGAGCATGTGGTACGTATTTTTCTGGTTTGTGGCTGCATTTTTTATTGGTATGAACCTGATCCGTAAATATTCGGCCGGGGTGATGCCACAGATGCAGCAAATGCAGATGGGGCAGATGAGTGCAGACCCGGCATTAACAGGTAATTTACCTAAAATTCTGGCAGGCTTCTTCCTTTTGATTCCCGGATTGATTACCGATGTACTTGCGGTATTGATGTTGATTCCAGCCGTGCAGCGGGTCTTCAAGGCAGCAATGATGAAGGCTATGATGAAACGCCAGCAGGCCATGATGGAAAAAATGATGGGTGGCATGATGGGCGATATGGGCGGCGCACAAGGCCAGAACCCTTTTGCCGAGATGATGCGCCAAATGCAGGATATGCAAAATCAGCAATCCGGCCGCGGTGACTCGACCATTATTGATGGCGAAGCACGTGAAGTGAAGCCTGAAGCGAAAAAAATTGAAATGAAAGATATCAATTCAAAATAAGATATCGATCTTAAATGTTCAAAAGTTTTCTATAAGCCGGATCTGATGATTCGGTTTTTTTATTGGAATGTTCTCATCACTTTGCACAAGCGCTATAATAAGTTTTTATAATTTAACCTTATTTTAATGTCTCTGCTTTTTACCATTTGTCTTTTGCATTTTGTTGCTCAACTGAGCCCGGGTCCCGATATCTTACTCATCGCCAAAAGTGCTGCATCTACCACACGCCAAAATGCCCTGAAGGTTATTGCTGGTATTTCGGCCGGGATTGTGCTGTGGGTCGTACTGACACTGGCCGGATTTACCGTTTTAATTGACCAGTTTCCGTGGATCCAGCAAGTGTTGATGCTTTTGGGGGGAATGTTCCTGGCAAAAATGGGCTGGGCGATGTTCAAGGGCGGGATGCACAGTTTCAAGAATAGACATCAGCCTGAAGAAGACACAAATGGACTCGCTCAGCCTGAAAATTACTTTATGTTGGGTCTGTGGACCAATCTCTCTAATCCTAAAACGCTGATCTATTTTAGCAGCGTTTTTTCGCTGGCCTTGAGTTCATCCGCCTCGGAATATCTGAAAGCCCAGCTTGCGGTGATAATTCCCTTGCAGACTTTCATTACCTTTACCTTGCTCATGCTACTGATTTCACAGCCGAAAATTAAACTCTTATACCAGCGCTCAGGAAGCTATATTGATCTGGTTTCAGGCGGGCTATTTCTGCTATTTGCGCTATGGTTATGGTATGACGCACTTATTTTGATGAATTAAGCTCTGCATCTGCTAAGGCAGCAGAGTTCTGTGGTGCCGGATCAGAAGAAAGGCAATGGTTCTGCGGTTTAAGCGCGGTTGGATAGCGGTTAGGTATTAACGTCGTTTCCGTATTTTCAGAACCCTGATAGCTGCGGCTACGGTTAGCACGTTCGCGTAATCCACCTTTTTTAATTAATTGCACCATGGCACATCTCCCATTTCAATAAGCACCATTGTAAATCAGATCCGGGAGTTATAAGTGTGTTTTTACGCATGCCTGTTTGAGTATGAGTACGTCATGAAACAGACCTGTTGCAAGTAACAGGTCTTTTGCCAAGAGCTGAGTAAAATTAGCGCAGGCCTTTATTTTCTTCCTGCAAGACATCAAGTATAGAGTGGGGTACGGGCATTTCTTGTTGTTGTGATTGCACATATACATGTACGACTTTAAAGATTATTGCTGTAGCGAGACAGGCCACCAGACATAAAACCCAAAAACCAAACGGACTGCGAATATGATGCGAACCGCAATCCGGGCATGATTTTTCTGTAGAGTCGACGACTTTCTCACAACAGGCACATTGATATTGATAATGCATTGTTCTTCTCCCAGGATGTTATCCTTTTTATTCTTCGATCATGAAAGATGATTTATCACCCTATCATAGGAGAGCTTGTACAGGCTTGCAATATGCGATTGTCAGTAGTTACATACGATCTATATAGAATTAAAATTAATTACATGCTTAAAGAAAGATCAAGCAGAAGAGGCAAGGACTCAATGCTCACAACATGTGCTGTCTCTACACAGCTAAACATGGACAAGCATAAACAATAAAGCCCGCTTGAAGCGGGCTTTATGTGAAACTAATGAACTATTACTGACCTGAACGGATGATGTAATCAAAGGCAGACAGTGATGCTTTCGCGCCTTCACCGGTGGCAATGATGATCTGCTTGTATGGCACTGTGGTACAGTCACCCGCCGCAAATACACCTTTGACATTGGTTTCATTGCGATCATTAATCACGATCTCACCACGGTTGCTCAGTGCAACTGGTGTTTCTTTCAAAAAGTCGGTGTTTGGCAACAAGCCGATCTGTACAAAGATACCCGCCAGTTCAACGGTATGCTCTTCATCTGTAGCACGGTCTTTGTATTTCAGCGCCGTCACCTGTGCACCGTCACCGACCACTTCAGTCGACAAGGCATTTTTAATCACTGTGGTGTTCGGCAAGCTGTTCAATTTGTCTTGCAGTACCTGATCGGCACGTAACTTGGTATCAAACTCCACCAGAGTAACGTGCTCCACAATACCTGCCAGGTCAATCGCTGCTTCTACACCCGAGTTACCACCACCAATTACTGCAACACGTTTGCCTTTGAATAAAGGACCGTCACAGTGTGGGCAGTAGGCTACACCACGGGTTTTGTATTCCTGCTCACCCGGAACATTCATCTCTCTCCAGCGCGCACCGGTCGACAGGATCACGGTTTTTGATTCAAGTTTGGCACCATTATCTAAAGTGACTTCAACCAGACCATTGGCTGTTTCATCCGCACCTTTGATGTCAGATACACGTTGCAGGTTCATGATGTCTACGCCATATTCACGTACATGTGCTTCCATCTCGGCTGCAAACTTCGGCCCCTGGGTCTTTTGTACTGAGGTGAAGTTTTCAATGTCCATGGTATCCATGACCTGACCGCCCATGCGCTCAGCCACGATCCCTGTACGGATACCTTTACGCGCTGCATAGATCGCAGAAGTATTCCCGGCAGGGCCACCACCAATCACCAGTACATCAAAGGCTTCTTTGGCATTGAGCTTTTCCGCATCTTTGGCAGCAGAGTTGGTATCCAGTTTCGCTACGATTTCTTCCAGCGTCATACGGCCTTGACCGATATGTTCATTGTCCTGGAATACCATCGGTACGGCCATGATTTTGCGTTCTTCCACTTCATCCTGGAAGAAGGCACCATCGATCATGGTGGCTGTGGTGCCCGGGTTGTAGATTGCGATCAGGTTTAATGCCTGAACCACGTCCGGACAGTTATGACAGCTCAAGGATACGAATACATCAAAGTTTGATTGCACGCCTAGGCCTTTAATCGACTCCAGAACTTCATCTGATACTTTTGGTGCATAACCAGAGGTTTGCAGCAAGGCCAGAATCAGTGAGGTGAACTCGTGTCCCATTGGCAGGCCTGCGAAGTAGACGCGTGGTTCTTCACCTGCTTTGGCAATACCGAAGCTTGGGGCACGTTGGTTTTTGCCATCAAAACGTGCAGTGACCAGATCGGATAATGCAGCGATTTCCTCAACCAGTTCTTTGATTTTTGCAGATTTGTCGGAATCGTTTAAGGTTGCAACCAGTTCGATTGGGCCTTCAAGGCGTTCCAGAAGTGTTTTTAATTGAGCTGAAGTATTTTGGTCTAACATTGCTAACGTCTCCAGAGGAGTAAATGTTTATTCGATGAAAGAATATTAATAGAATCCAATAAATAGATAAAACGGTTAGTTTTTATAAATACAATCGGAAAAGTAGATATTAGTAAGGTTTCATCAATAATTTCAGTTCTGTATATGAGGCAATTGCTTTAAATTTCAAGTAAGTCTGCCTGTTTGGAGTTGTTTTCGTTACTATAGATGTATCTTAAATAGGGTAGACCATATGTCATTACAGCGCGGTATTTATCAGCATTATAAAGGGCAGCTTTATCAGGTTTTGCATGTGGCAACACATAGTGAAACGGAGGAAAAACTGGTGGTTTATCAATGTCTTTATGGTGATTATTCGATTTGGGTACGACCACTGTCCATGTTTACTGAAACCATCACCCCCAGCGATGATCGTGAAGTAGAGCGTTTTAAATTGATTCAGCCAGTTTAATTTATTTTTATAAATATTTTCTTTAAAAAAAAACAGAGGGCTCTATTATGCGGCGAGTACCCGATTTTGAAAGCTATGTCGCAGATTTATATCAAGAGTTTACAGTACACGATGCCGGGCAGACAGACCGTTTAAAACGCTTTCGCAACATAGAACCCGAGTCAGCACAGTTTCTCTCCATGCTGATCCGTGCCCAGCAATCCAAACGGGTACTTGAAATTGGTACTTCAACCGGTTACTCAACTTTATGGCTGGCACAGGCCTTATCGAAGACCCACGGTCGGATGATTACAGTTGAAATTAATGCTGAACGATCAATACAAGCTCAGCAGCATGCACGCCAGTTACAACTTGATCATTGGGTTGAGTATCGAGTCGGTGATGCACTACAGTTTTTGCAACAAAGTCAGGGTGTTTTCGACTTGATATTATTGGATGCAGAACGTGATGCTTATATTGACTATTGGGCACATTTGGCTCGATTACTCAAGCCGGAAGGAGGACTATTGCTGGTGGATAATGTCATTTCTCATGCTGCAGAAGTGCAAGAATTTATTCAGCTGATTCAGCAAGATTCGCGTTTTATTATGAGTACGCTGCCGCTTGGTGCAGGTTTGCTGATGGTCGCTTATCGCTAGGTCAATTATAGTTTGATTTTAATGTAAACAAACCCGGTCAAAATGCAGATTGTATTCCAGATATTTTTGCACAAAAGCCATTTTATCTTGGCGTCTTAGCAGGTTGTCATAAACAAATTCGGGAACAGGATGATAAAGCTCTATATCGCCATTACTATAAATGATTTTCAGATGGCGGCTAGCAGGATTATAAGCCCATGAGATCACGGTTAGCAGTTTTTGCATCCCTGTTTCCTCCCCTGAATATCGATGATCTTATACTCTGAACTTATGCCATGTAGCTCTGTAGATGTATTGCTGAATTGTAAGAGTGGGTAAGGATTATTAGAAGACGCTGTAAAAGATCAGCCTGATTTTTTATATGGGGAATGAAGAAAAATCGACACTGCAATATTTTAAGTGAGAACACAAAAACTTTAAAAACAAGAAGTGCAATATTGCACTGTGATAAATCTTTAAAGAAAAAAAACCACGCTAAAAAGCGTGGTTTTTTTAAATCAGTTTAATCTAATGAAGAATTAGATTTTACCAACTAGGTCGATTGAAGGAGCAAGAGTTGCATCGCCTTCTTTCCATTTAGCTGGGCAAACTTCGCCTGGGTGAGCATGTACGTATTGAGCTGCTTTAACTTTACGAAGAAGTTCTTGAGCATCACGGCCGATACCACCAGCATTGATTTCAACGATTTGGATTTTACCTTCTGGATCGATAACGAAAGTACCACGATCAGCAAGGCCATCAGCTTCGATTAATACGTCAAAGTTTTTAGCAAGTGTCCAGTTTGCATCACCAACCATTACATACTGGATTTTTTTGATTTCTTCTGAAGAATCGTGCCAAGCTTTGTGAGTGAAATGCGTGTCAGTAGAAACTGAGTAGATTTCAACACCTAGTTTTTGGAATTCAGCATAGTTGTCAGCAAGGTCACCAAGTTCAGTTGGGCAAACGAAAGTGAAGTCAGCTGGGTAGAAGAATACAACAGACCATTTGCCTTTCAGGTCAGCTTCAGTAACTTCAATGAATTTGCCGTTTTGAAATGCAGTTGCTTTAAATGGTTTAACTTCAGTATTAATTAAGCTCATCATTGTCTCCATGATTGAGGTAGTCTTTGATTTTGAATAAGAGTATCGAAATTTCGGTTGATGCTAAAATGGTATTTTTACATTACAAACATCGGAAAAACCGAATTAAGTAAAAACATTGCACTTTTGCAAAATCGTTTTATTCATTCAGCCGCATCAAGATGCAGACCTGCTGACAAAACTATCTCTTTTTCCTCGTGCTAGCAAACATGATGTTGAAACCAAAAAATTCAAGGGTCAGGCAGGAAAAAATCATGCTTTGGGTAAAATAATTTAAATATCAATTCAAAATTTAGACCTATGATTCAAGCTCATCACAAGAACGCATATTGGCTTTGTATAATTTTTGAGCAACTTGTCGGGCTGAACTGAGGGAAATGAGTGACCAGAGCCAATTTGTCCGGCACTTAACAGAACTACGACTATCTGAAAGCCAATGAACCAAGTAAAATAAACTTTTCCGGTTTTTTGATGTGGGTGTTTTCTCTGTGCAGAGTCATTTAAATGTAGATCAATGGATAATGGCGCGTGACCGTCACCGTTTAAATCGACTGAAAAAGGGGAAAGACGCCAATGCCAAGCAGTATCAGGAATTATTTGAAAAATCCAATCTGAAAGTACGGCAACGGCTTGAGCGTATTCCGAACATCAAGCTCAATCAGGATCTCCCGGTTACCCAGTACACGGACAGGCTGATTGAAGCCATTCAAAAGCATCAAGTGATTATTGTGGCTGGCGAAACAGGTTCGGGTAAAACCACCCAGTTACCACAAATTGCCATGCTGGCTGGACGTGGTCTGACGGGAATGATTGGGCATACCCAGCCGCGTCGACTGGCGGCACGTAGCGTGTCACAGCGTATTGCGGAAGAAGTCGGTGAAAAACTTGGTGAATCGATTTCTTTTAAAGTCCGTTTTACTGAACAGGGATCACAAGATTCGATTGTACGTTTGATGACTGACGGTATTTTGCTGGCCGAATTGACGCATGAGCGCTACCTGACCAAATATGATACGATTATTATTGATGAAGCGCATGAACGTTCGCTGAATATCGACTTCATTATGGGCTATCTGAAGCAGCTGTTGCCACGACGCCCAGACATGAAAGTCATCATTACCTCTGCAACCCTGGATGTAAACCGTTTCAGTAATTACTTTAATGGGGCGCCTATTTTTGAAGTAGAGGGCCGCAGTTTCCCGGTCGAGTTGCGTTATCGCCCGATCTCGGAAATGAGTATTGGCGGTAGTGATGATGATGAGTTTGATGACTTTGAGGAAAACCTGCCACGCGCTGTGGTCAAAGCGGTCGAAGAATGCTTTCAGGATGCACAGGAAAAAGGGCATCCCGAACATGCCGATATCCTGATTTTTGCCAGCACGGAGCAGGAAATTCGCGAGCTGCAGGAAACCCTGATCAAGCATGGGCCACGCCATACCGAAGTCCTAACTTTATATGCGCGTCTGGCGCTAGCCGAACAGCAGAAAATCTTTAATCCTTCCGGTGGTGGGCGACGGATTATTATTGCCACCAACGTTGCAGAAACCGCTTTAACTGTACCGAATATCCGTTATGTGATTGATAGCGGTTTTGCACGTATTTCACGTTATAACTATCGTTCCCGGGTGCAACGCCTACCGATTGAGGCCGTTTCTCAGGCTGCCGCCAACCAGCGTAAAGGCCGTTGTGGCCGTATTGCGCCGGGTGTCTGTATCCGGTTGTATAGTGAAGATGATTTTCTCAGCCGCCCTGAATTTACCGAACCTGAGATTAAGCGGACCAACCTGGCATCGGTGATTTTGCAGATGCAAAGTCTGGGCCTGGGTTCACTCGAAGACTTCGATTTCATTGAACCACCAGATCATCGTCTGGTAAATGATGGTCGCAAGCTGTTGATTGAACTGGGGGCGATGACAGAAAAGAAAGCATCTCATTTTAAAGATAATCCCCCTGAAGTTACAGATGAAAAGCAATCTGCAACTTCTGCCCCCTTTAAAAAAGGGGGGAATGCTAAGGTGGGAGATACTCTAACCAAAATCGGCCAGCAAATGGCAAAAATGCCGATTGATCCGCGTCTGGCACGGATGATTTTGGGTGGGGCACATTTTGGTGCATTGAATGAAGTGCTGGTGATTGTTGCTGCTCTGGCCGTACAGGATCCGCGTGAACGTCCGGCAGACAAGCAGATGCAGGCCGACCAGAAGCATGCCTTATTCCGTGAAGCTGATTCTGATTTTCTGTTCTATATCAAGTTATGGGACACGCTGGTTTCTAACCGGGAAATGAGCGAGAACAAACGTCGTACCTTTGCCCGGAATCATTTCTTGAGCTGGTTACGTCTGCGCGAATGGAAGAAGACTCATGAGCAACTGGTGGATCTGGCGCAAGGCTTAAAATTATCATTTAATGACAAGCCCGCCAGTTATGAGAATCTGCATCGTGCTTTATTAACCGGCTTGTTGTCTTTCATTGCCAACAAGACAGATGAACGCAATTTGTTTATGGCCGTGCGCCAGCAGAAAGCCCGTATTTTCCCGGCATCGACTTTGCACAAGACCAATACCCCGTGGGTCATGGCCTTTGAGATGGTGGAAACTTCTCAGGTATATTTACGTACCCTGGCCAAGATTGAACCGGAATGGATTCTGCTGGCGGCACGTGATTTGCTCAAGCATCATTATTTTGAACCGCACTGGTCGAAAAAAGCCGGTGTGGTAAATGCTTATGATCAGATTTCCCTGTTTGGTCTGATTATTGAGCCAAAACGCCCGATTAATTATGAAAAAGTGGATCAGGAAGCCGCACATGAAATTTTCTTACGCGATGCTTTAACCACTGGGCATTTAGGTATTACTCCACCATTTTTAAAGCATAACCTGCTCAAACTGGAAGAAGTGGAGCGGGTTGAAGATAAATTGCGCCGTCGTGATCTGGTGGTGGATGAAGAAACCATTTACCAGTTCTATGCCTCTAAAGTACCGCCTGAAATTGCCAGTCGTCGTAGCTTTGAAGACTGGCGTGCGACGGTTGAACCGCAGCAACCACGTTATTTATTTGTCGATGATGATGCGCTGTGGCTGAATGACCGTCCGACCACACAGCAATTTCCAGACTATTTACAGAATGGACAGCTACGTCTGGCGGCAAGCTACCGTTTCGATCCAAGCCATGATGAAGATGGCGCGACGGTCAAAATTCCATTGCAGGCCCTGGCACAAGTCGATGAAGGCATCTGGTCTTGGGGCATCCCGGGTTGGCGTCTGGACTTGATCGAAGCCTTGCTAAAAAGCCTGCCTAAAGATAAGCGCCGCGGACTGGTACCGATTCCGGATACTGCAAGAAAGCTGGTCGCGCGTATGGATGCCGTTCATCTGCGTGAACATATTTTTAGTTTTCTGGCCTTTCAGCTCCGCGGTGAACAGATCTCGGAAAAAGATTTCAGTTTCGACCGGGTAGAGCAATATCTGCTGCCATTGATCAAAGTCACTGATGAAAAAGGTCGGGTGATTGAACAGGGACGTGATTTGGCAGAGCTGAAAGCACGTTGCCGAGCAGAAACACATAGTCCAGTGAAACAGCTGAAAGGTGAATTTAAAACCTTCCCGGAAAGTTTTGTATTTGAAGCCTCACAAAAAGTCACCGGTGTGGTGGTCAAACAGTATCAGGCGCTGGTTCCGAGTAAAAGCTTTGCTGCACTGGAGCAAAAAGACGAATCTGGTGTGGTGATCCAGACCTTTAATGATCAGACCGAAGCGATTAAAAAACATCGTGAAGGGGTGATTCGGCTGGTGCATATGCAGCTGGGTGATCTGGTAAGACAGTTGAAAAAACAGATTTCCAAGCCCTTGGCACTGGCTTATTCACCACTCGGTGACAAAGCCCAACTGGAGCAAATGCTGGTTTATGCGACGCTGCATATGGCCATAAATGAGCTGCCTGTCAATGCGCAAGAATTTCAAAAACTGGTTGAAGATGTAAAAAAATCTTTCCTCAGTCATGGCCAGATTGCACTGAAAGAGATCACGGAAATTTATATCCAGTGGCAGGAAATTCGCCGGAAATTATTGGTTTTGGATCATGCCATATTTGAAAAAAATATCAATGATATTGAGGATCAGCTTGATTTAATGAGTCTTTCTGACTTTGTTTATCGTAAACCTTCCGACGTATGGCTAGAATTTCCACGTTATTTGAAAGCCTTGATCTTGCGTTTAGACCGCTTGCCCAATAATCTACAAAGGGACGATTCTGCTATTGATCAAATTGATCAATGGATGGATAAATTATTTAAGTTTAAAGATGACACTCGCCTCAAAGAATTGTATTTCATGGTCGAGGAGTTAAGGATCTCATTGTTTTCACAACCGATGAAAACGAAAGCACCCGTTTCTCCAACTCGTTTGCAAAAAGTATGGGATCGTCTTGGAATCAGTTAAGATATAGGTAATTCAGAGAAGGAGTTTTACATGGGCATCCGCATTACGGGTACTGGCTTGTTCCACCCGGAAAATGTCATTACCAATGAAGAATTAGTTGAAAGTTTAAATGCTTATGTGGAACTATTTAATCACGAAAATGCCGACAAGATCGCTGCAGGCGAAATTGAAGCGCGTCGTGGTTCTAGCGCAGACTTTATTGAAAAGGCATCTGGTGTACAACGCCGTTATGTCGTAGAAAAATCAGGTATTCTAGATCCGAAACGTCTACGTCCAAATTTGCGTGAACGTGCAGATGACGAAATTTCACTGCAAGCAGAGTGGGGTGTCATCGCAGCCAAGCAGGCGATGGAAAATGCCGGTGTGACTGCCGAAGACATTGATATCGTGATTCTGTCATGCTCGAATCTGCAACGTGCATATCCTGCCGTCGCCATTGAGATTCAAACTGCGTTAGGGATCAAAGGTTATGCCTATGACATGAACGTGGCCTGCTCTGCAGCAACCTTTGGTTTGAAACAGGCCTATGATGCGATCAAAGCAGGCGCACGCCGTGTGTTGTTGGTCAATGTAGAAATTACTTCTGCGCATACCGACTTCCGTTCCCGTGACTGTCACTTTATTTTCGGTGATGTGGCGACTGCTTCAATCATTGAAAATACTGAAACCAAAACCGGTTTTGAAATTCTGGATTCCGAGTTGTTTACCCAGTTCTCGAATAATATCCGCAATAACTTTGGTTTCCTGAATACCTCTGAAAATGCCGACATTGATGACAAGCGTTTCCGTCAGGATGGCCGCAAGGTGTTTAAAGAAGTCTGCCCATTGGTGGCGAAAATGATTACCGCACAATTGCAGAAGAATCAGATCGCACCGACTGGCATCAAGCGTTTCTGGCTACACCAAGCCAATGCCAGCATGAATGAGCTGATTTTAAAACTGGTGGTGGGTAAGGAAAATGCCAAAGCTGATCTGGTGCCGATCATTCTGAATGAATTTGCCAATACTTCTTCTGCCGGCGTGATCATTGCCTTACACCGTACTGCGCATGAAGTTGAAGATGGTGAATATGGCATCTTGTGCTCTTTTGGTGCGGGCTATTCAGTCGGCTCAATTCTGGTGCAAAAGCGCGTGGCATAATCCGGAGTCAATAGGGAGCAGACAGATTGCAGGTCAAACATGATGGGCAGTGGATCAAGCGCTTGAGTGCCTTATCCAAATTATATTTTACGCCGACATTTTTAGGGGCTGAATATATTGATGCCAGTCGGCCTGCAATGTATGTCGGTAATCATTCCATGTACGGCATCTTTGATGCGCCGATGCTGATTGATTATCTCTATAACGAACACAAGGTGGCTGTGGTCAGTATTGCCGATCATAGCCATTTTTATGTGCCGCTATGGCGGGAAGCCGTAAAAAAGTTTGGCGCCATTGATGGTATGCAACACTATGTACGTGCTGCAATGCAGCAGGGCTATTCGATTCTGGTTTTTCCGGGTGGCGGTCGTGAAGTATTAAAACGTCCAGGTGAGCAATATCAATTGATCTGGAAGCAGCGTTACGGTTTTCTAAAGCTGGCGCAGGAGTTTAATTACGATATTGTGCCATTTGCAGCACTGGGTGGCGATGAAGTGTATGAGATTGGCTTTGATGCCAATAAGATCATTCAGCATAAATATTTCCAGAAATTACTCAAAGTGCCGCAGATCGGTAAATTGCTGAGACAGGGCGATGTCATTCCTTCTTTGCCGAAACACCTGTTTCCAAAATGCTTGCCCTTTTATTTTCAGTTCATGCCGCGCCAATCGATTACCCAAATTCAGAGCCAAGAAGAGCTGATTGAATTTCGGCATAGCTTGCAACAGCATATTTATAGCGCTTTGGCAGCGCTCACGGTGTAGCGTCAGCAAGACCAGCAGGCAACCGAATCTTCATTGTAAATCAAGGTTATGAGATATTGAGATGCGCTATATCTAGCAGTCATCTTGCAGTGCTGTTTTATTGTGCAAGCAATGCCATAATGTATGTTCAAATAGTCACTGATCGATGGTCAAGGACTTCACATGATTCAATATAAAAATAAAATAATATAGGTGCGTGTATGGAACAGGATGGTTTGGTACCGCGGTTAAAGTTGCTGGCACAACAGTGTTTGCGTATTTCTGCTGATCTGAATCAGCTTTATCTGGATCAGATGGCATTGATCGGTCATCTCACTGCACAAAATCTTTTAAAAATCCAGCAGGATCAGCATCGGATTGCATTGCTGGATGGGCTGTTCTATATCCAGTTTCATCGACCAGAGGCACTTGATTCAGGGACTGCAACAGCTTTGGCCGAAAGTCATTTTTATTTACAGCAGTTCAAGGCAGAAGCACTAGAAGAATTCTTTTTTCAGGATATCTATTTTCTGACTGGAGATTTGAAACCGCAGCATTCGCTATATTTACGTGATAAAGCCAGGCAGTTGCGCAAGCTTATTTTGACTCAGGTCTATGAGGCGGTAAATGGCCCAGAGCGGGTCGGCAGTTTTTTGCAACAGATGTCGGTGCTTCAGGCCGAGATTATCGATCAGCAGCTGATCAAAGCCGGGCTATGTACCACACCCATCATGCAAAATTTTGTTCAAGATGGGCAAGATATTCCGCAGCAGATACTTGAAGGTCTGCAACAGGTATTTTCATTAGCGTTTCTACAACAGGATGAGTTCCTATCGATTCAGTCGTTAATGGACAGTCTGGATGAATTCTGTTTTAGCGCCGAACAATTTCTGCATCCGGCGAAATTTCGGATTATGTCGTTGTCGTTTGAAGAGCGCTTTAATCTGCATGAGCTGAATGATCATGCTGATGATATTCGGCTGCTGTATCGACATGCCGAGGAGCAGCGCAATCTGCTCGGTTTTGTGCGTTTGATGAACCGTGAGGTCTGGCATCGCGATGACTTATTATCGAAACGGCATTTTCTGGAAAATCATCCTTATTTATGGCAAAAAAAGGTGGCCCGGCTGCCCTTATTTGACTGTAATCGTGCAGTAAACTGGCTGTTCAAGCAATCGGCCGAGGTGCTGGACTGGATCAGTAGCAATATCCAGCACAGCAGTGTAAGGGTGGCGGTGACTGCCTTAAGTTATATCGATAGTCATCATGTTCACCCGCAGATTATTCTGGCGACCTTGCAATACTTTCAGTATGTTTCGGCCCGGCTTTTTATTCATAGCATGCATGAGTATGCCATCCAGTATGGCTGGTTCCAGCATGAACATAATCAGGCAGTGGTGCTGAAAGGCACGCGTCAATCAATGGATGATCAACGCATTGCCATCAGTCCTTCAATTTTATATCTGGATGAATGGATTGGCCTGCTGCGGGATGTGGTGAAAATGGATGATCAGATCACCAAAAAGGTGTATCTGAGACTAAGCCGGGTAATGCAGGCTTATATGCAGTATCTGTATAAGATTACGCTAGATTTTCCGGAAGAGGTTTTGGCCTATATCCAGCCTCAAAGCCAGCAGAACCGCGATTTCTACAATGTTTTGCAGCGCTACCGGATTCCCTTTGTCGAGTTTAGACAGCGGTTTTATTTGCGTGCTGCTCATGTGCGTGAGTCGGTATTTGACAGTTATGTCCGTGATTATCTGGTGGAGTATTTTTCCAGCTCGAAGGAGATTCCAAAAAACCTCAGCTGGACGGGGTTATTTCATCAGGCAGTGACCTGGCATGACCAGATTCAAAAGCAGGAAATTATCGGCAAGCTGAAAAAGGAGTTTGCGCTTGCAAGGTGGTCACCTCGTACCCAGGCTTCATTTTTACTGTATTTCAACTGGCGCTTTGAGGAACTTAAAAATTTGGATCGTATTCTGGAAGAATCCAAGGTTTTCAGGAATTGTCTGGCGGCAAGTTATGCCCAGCAGATTATTGAAGGGCAATATGTGGCCTTTCGTATGTCTCATCCAGCAGTGCGTTTACCGTTGATTTTGGGCTGTCGGATGGTCAACGCACAGGTAGTATTCGATCAGCTGGAATATCCCAATAATCAAAAGGCCGAAGCTGAATATCATAATATTGCGATGCATTTTATTAACTGGCTCAACTTGCAGGCTTAAGCGCAAGATTAGGTGGTTTTCCACCATGACGCTTAACTTTTCTGCCAAAAATCGTTAGGCTATAGCCGTTCTTTTACGGTATTGCTCTTATGAAACAGGAAACTGCCCTTAAGTTACTCAAAGCAGGAGAAAATGTCTTTTTAACCGGTTCTGCGGGTGCCGGCAAAACTTATACGCTGAATCAATATATCACTTATCTCAAGGCGCGTAAGGTCGCGGTTGCGATTACTGCATCGACCGGTATTGCAGCTACGCATATGAATGGCATGACCATTCACACCTGGGCAGGCATTGGCATTAAAGACTTTTTGTCTGAAGAAGACTTAAAGCGCATGAAAGAGCGCAAATACTTAAAAGAACATCTGGAAAATGCCCAAGTCCTGATTATTGATGAAATTTCCATGTTGCATGTCAAGCAGCTGAATCTGGTCAATCAGGTGCTGAAATATTTTAAAGACAGCGATGAGGCCTTTGGCGGAATTCAGGTCATTGTTGCCGGAGACTTTTTCCAGCTACCGCCAGTGGGTAAAAATGACGAACGTAACCGCGATAAATTCTGCTTTATGTCGGATGCCTGGGTAGAAGCCAAGTTTCGGGTCTGTTATCTGACCGAGCAGCATCGTCAGGGCAATGATTATCTGAATGATATTCTAAATGCGATCCGTGCGCAGGCAATTAGCCATGAGCATCGCACAGCCTTGCAGGCCACCCGGCAGCAGGACATTGGCGATACCTATACGCGTCTGTATACCCATAATATGGATGTGGACAATATTAACTTTAAGCATCTGAATGAAATCGACAATGATCCGCGCCAGTTTGATGCGCAGTGCGATGGCAATGAAAAGCTGATCGAAACCTTGAAATCTTCGGTACGTGCGCCTGAATCACTAAGCCTGAAAAAGCATGCCAAAGTGATGTTTGTGAAAAATAACTTTGATATGGGGTATATCAATGGCAGTTTAGGCGAAGTCATCAGTTTTGAAGAAGATGATGAATATGGCGTGCTGCCCAAAGTGAAACTGACGGATGGCACCACACTGATTGTTGAGCCGGAAACCTGGTCGGTGGACAATGAAGCCGGGAAAACCATTGCCAGTTTCCAGCAGATTCCATTACGTCTGGCCTGGGCGATTACCATTCATAAATCTCAGGGCATGACCCTGGAAGCCGCAGAAATTGACCTGAGTCATACTTTTGAAAAAGGTCAGGGTTATGTCGCTTTATCACGCTTGAAAAGCTTAAATGGCTTACGTCTAAAAGGTTTTAATGAGCAGGCTTTGGAACTCGATAGTCTGGCAATTAAAGCCGATCGCCGTTTTCAGGAACTGTCTGCCGAAGCTGAAAATAATTTTGAAGCGGTTGATTTGACTGCGCAACATAAAGCCTTTATCCGGCATTGTGGTGGTACGCTGAATGAAGCTGAAATCCAGCGCAATGAGAAGAAAATTTCCAAAAATGCGGGCAAGCAGAGCTATGCCACTGCCACCCTGGATGAAACACGTGAACTGTTTGAAGAAGGTTATGAGATTGCCGATATCGCCACTGAACGTGGTCTGACCCCGGCAACCATCATTAATCATCTGGGGCGCTTGCAAAAAGAGCAGGGACTGGATATTTCACTGGCACATCCGGGTGATGAGGTGGTGGAGCAGGTACGCAAGATTTATAAACGGCTAACCAAGCGTCAACACTCGGAACATTTTAATGATGATGGATCCATTAAACTGCGACCAATTGTTGAGCTCACCACACCTAAAATGGCTTATGATCAGGTCCGTCTGGCCCTGTTATTTGTAGAATAATCGGCGTTTTGTCCACTTTAATATGCGTTGGCATCTGAATATATTTAGGTGCTGGGCAATTAGAATATTGCCTGATGAATTAAGCTGAGAAACTTGTGACATCCATGTCGCAGGTAGTGTAATTTGATGCCGATATATTCTTGTGGATCGCTTGTTTTAGTTTGCTGGATGTTATCCAGTAAGCATGCTTGAAGCATGACTATCGCGTTCCAATCAGCAAGGATAGAATCCCGGCCGCAATTAAAGGGCCTACCGGCACACCACGTAATACCGCCACACCTGCAATTGTTCCGAGTAATAAGCCGGCCACTACATCCGGCTGATTTGACATTAGCTTTACCCCACGGCCCCCGAGCCAGGCCACAAAAACACCAATTACAATTGCCAGCAAAGATTTCCAGCTCAGGAAAGATTTCAGAATACTTTCACCTGCAATTTTGCCGCTGGCAATCGGCGTCAGTACACCGATGGTCAGAATAATAATGCCGATATTTAAACCATGAGTTTGTACATAGGGCAGCAGGCTACTGAGTGGGGTAATTTTCAAAACGATCAATACTGCCACAGCAATGGTGACAGCACTATTATGACTAAAGATACCGCAAGCCAGTAACACCAAAAGAACAATCAGATTCAGATCAAGTTGCGACATGAGGGGAGAAGATACGTGAAAAATGCAGCTATTGTAGAGCTTTTCGGTCAGTGATACGAAGAAAATAGCTGAAGCAGCCAAATTGATGCTTATTTCAGGCTAAAATGCACAGCTCCTCACGCGATACAGGTTTAAGCAGATGCTATTGGAAAAAATGTTGCAGTCACAAGGTTTCGGTTCACGCAAGCATTGTCAGCAACTGATTAAAAATGGTGCTGTTTCAATCCAGGATGAAGTGATTGACAACCCCAAACACAAACTGGATTTGGCTGATTTAAACTTTGAGGTCTATGCCAAGCGCTATGCATATCGGGAAAAGGTCTATATTGCCTTGAACAAGCCACAAGGGTATGAATGTTCGCATCAGGCGACACATCACTTTAGTGTCTTTGATCTGTTTGATGACATTTTGCTGAATCGTGGCATTCAGTGTGTAGGTCGTCTGGATCAGGACACCACCGGACTGTTATTGCTAACTGATGATGGCCAGTTTCTGCAAGCTTCAACTCATCCCAAAAAACATGTGGCCAAGGTCTATCAGATGCACACTGCCGATCCGGTGACTGATCTGCAAATGCAGCAACTGGAACAGGGGGTAGAGCTGCGCAATGAAAAAGGTATTTTTGCTGCTACTGACGTCATACGTCTAGCAGAGCATCATCTGCAAATGACCATTCATCAGGGCGTGTATCACCAGGTAAAACGTATGCTGGCCGCTGTGGGCAATAAAGTTGAACAGCTACATCGTGCACAAATTGGTGCTTTGGCTCTGCCGGAACTGGCGCAAGGTGAATGGATATATTTAAATGCCGAGCAGGTCGCTTTGGCAAAATTTCGTTCAGAAGAATGATGGCATTATGCTTTTCAGCTTGATTTGAATCACCGGACTTTATCTCAGGAAACAGTGATAGGTCTGAAATTCGTCATCCTTGATAAATCCCATCGATTCGTACAATTCATGCGATTGATAATTGTTTTTTTGGGTTTCCAGCGTGATTCTTAAGGCCTGTTCATGTTTGGCAAATAAAATTGCGGTATCAATCAGTTGTCTGGCTGCACCCTGACGCCGGAAAATCGGGGAAATATACACATCATCCAGAATGTAATAGGTAGAACAGGCTACCGAAGAAAAACCCAGATACAGGATAATAAAGCCGGTAAAGGTGTCATCTTTGGTGTTGATGAAGATTACCGTCTGGCCATCTTCGAAACGTTGTTTTAAAAACTGGTAGGAGAGTTCAGGGTTAGAGGACGTACCATAAAACTGTCGATATTCATCGAATAATACCGCAAGCTGATTCAGGTCTGCTGACTGGGCGCGTCGTACAAGCATTGCTTACTCCATGCTAATTTATTCTTCATTATCAGCATAAAGCATAGCGAAATTTGTCAGTGGCAGGCTTTAGAAATTGTTCGGAAATGCGACAATGTTAAATTTTGTCGCTTTCGCCCAGAATGGCATTCAGTTCTTCAAATAAATCCAGATGATCATCATCGAGCTGGATTTCCTGATCATCCAGTCCATTCAGCGCCGGACTTGCACCAACTGCGTGCTCGTTTTTAGCTTCATTCTGTTTAAGTTTGCGCAGGCGGATCAGCTGTTCCAGATTGATATTCTGGTTTTCAATCGAGAAGGGAATCGATTTGGTCAGTACCACCTGTTTGAAAAAAAGACGTACGGCCTGAGCCGGCGTAATCCCCAATTGCTTAAATACTGCAAAGGCTTGCTTCTTTTCTTGCGAGTCCAAGCGAACCTGATAAACCTCAGTTTTTCTCATAATATTTTCAAAGCTTTAAATTACTTAACTTTTCGCATTTATTCTAATCAATTACTTTTGAAATTCAATCCTAAAGCGACCGATTTTAGAAAATAATCTGTAATGACAAGCGATTTACAGTGTCAATTCAAGTCTGGAGCTAAAATCCATCGTCTGTTGCGTGATGGGATCGATGAATTGAATGTGTTTGGCCAGCAAACTCAAAGGTGTGGAAAAGTCATCATCGGGTTTGTGCGCGACCTGCGGATAAAACGGATCATGCCGAATCGGAATGCCCAGATGATTCAGATGTACCCGTAATTGGTGCTGTTTGCCGCTATGCGGTTTCAGCTCGTATTTGGCCCATTCGGTATTATGTTCCAGCAGGTCAATCGCCGTTTCGCTATTTGGCTCGCCTTCGACCACTTGCATGGTATAGAAGGGCTGGCCTTTTTGCATTCTTAGTCGTGTGATGAGTGGCAAGCTCAGATCAGCCTTGTATGCTGCAATGGCGTGATAGGTTTTCTGAACCTGACGTGTGGCGAACATCTGCTGATACAGGCCACGTGATTCTACACATTTTGAAATCAGCACCACGCCGGCTGTTTCACGGTCCAGCCGGTGGATTGGCGTTAAATGTTCATTGCCGGTTTGCTTTTTAAGCCGAACCAGCAAGGTTTCCTGCACATATTGTCCGGTCGGGCTCATGGTCAGAAAGTGCGGTTTATCGATCACCATGAAATGCTCATTTTCAAATAAAATCTGATGTTGAAAAGGAACATGCACTTCATGTGCCAGGAAGCGATAATAGAAACAATGACTGTTGGCCTGAAATGGGCTTTCTATAGTTAATGGATTGCCCTGTGCATCATAAACCAGTCCATCGGCAAAACGCGTTTGCCATTCTTCGGCCGAGATATGCTGGAACTGGGCAGATAAGTAAGCAAAAACTGTCGAGGGAGCATCTGGACTGGCCTGCAGGAACACTTTACTGGCACTGACCCCGTTCAGCATGGGCGGATTAAACTCAACAGTCGGATGCATGGCAGTCAGATCAACCTCTCAGGAACAGATATGGTGAAAAAATACAGTTTCTCACACAGGTGAATAGGCTTTTAAAGCGTGGCGATGCTATCATATTTATTCTTTTGCATCATGTCGTGAGTAATATGCCTTATTCATTTAATGTCACTTTAAATCATGAAGACGATACCCAGAAACTGGCCCAGGTTCTGGCCGAAAATTTTCCTGCGGGAGTCGTGTATCTGATCGGTGATTTGGGGGCAGGAAAAACGACCTTAACGCGCTATTACTTGCAACAGCTGGGTCATACAGGTTCGGTGAAAAGCCCGACTTATACCCTGGTTGAACCGTATCAGATCAATGGTCAGGAGATTTTTCATTTCGACCTGTATCGTCTAAATGATCCTTATGAGCTGGAATTGATGGGTATCCGGGATTATCTGGAAACACCGAATGCGCTATTTTTATTTGAATGGCCATCCAAGGGTGGCGATGAAATTCCGCAAGCTGACCTGATTATTGAAATTTTAAAATCTGAAGATGAACTGACCCGTACCGCAAGCCTGATTTCCTCTAATCTTGCTTTGCAACAGGCTTTGGAGCGTCAATTTTCACATGTCGAATGATTTAAGCCTACGCCGTATCCGTGCCCTTGATCCTGCACTGGCCAACCAGATTGCCGCAGGTGAGGTGATTGAACGTCCGGCATCCGTGGTCAAGGAATTACTGGAAAACTCGATTGATGCGGGCGCGACCGAACTGATCATTCGGGTGGAACAGGGCGGCAGTACCTTAATTGAAATCATGGATAATGGGCGTGGCATTCATGCTGAAGATCTGGCCTTGGCGGTGATGCGTCACGCGACCAGCAAGATTCAATCGGCAGACGAGCTGTATGCAATTAACAGTCTGGGCTTTCGTGGCGAAGCTTTGGCCTCGATTGCAGCAGTCTCGCGCCTGACCATGATCAGCAGTCAAAATGAGGATGGCATCGGTTATCAGGTCGAAGTGAATGGTACGGCTTTTGATCATCAGGAAATTCAGCCAGTCGCAGCTTCAAAAGGGACGCACATCCGGGTTCAGGATTTATTTTTTAATGTACCGGCACGGCGTAAATTCTTAAAGAAAGCCGGGACTGAATTTGGTCATATTGAAGAAATTGTGCGCCGTATGGCACTGACACATTTTGATATCCGTTTTGTGCTGGAGCATAACGAAAGCATCAAACTGAATTTGCCTGTTGCGGATAGCGGTGCTTTGCGTTTCCAGCGGGTGCAGCAGTTATTGGGTCGCCAGTTTACTGAAAATGCCTACTGGATCGATGCAGACAGCATTAACATGCGTTTGTCTGGCTGGCTGGGGCATCCTTCAGATGCACGTGCACAGGCTGATTTGCAATATGTCTATGTAAATGGCCGGATCGTCAAAGACAAAACCATTTCCCATGCCTTGCGCATGGCTTATGACGGTATTTTGCATGGGCATCAGCATGCAGCTTATTTGCTGTTTCTGGAGGTTGATCCTGAAAATGTGGACGTCAATGTCCATCCGACCAAACACGAGATCCGCTTTCTGAATCAACGTGAAGTACACGAGTTTGTGCGTCATTATGCCAAAGAGACCCTGGCACAATTTCAGACTGCGACTGCGGATTTAGCAACTGCGATGAAAGCTGACGATGAAGCTGCTGCACTTGTAGCGCAGCCGCGTTATCAGGAACAGTTTAGCCTGCATCAGGCTGCGCACTTGCAGCAGCCATTGTCCTCTGGCCTGCCTGTAGCCGCTGAGGGTGACAATGCGGCATCGGATGTGCTGAACGACTTTGAATCTTCGCGTCCGCAAACAGTACATTATGCACGAGATTACAATCCTGCTTATGCGGGTTCACAGCAGCTCAACAATGCCCTGCAAAGCTATCTGGCGCCGTTGCGTGATCATACGGCTACCTATGAGCCACAAGCTGCCGAACAGGCCTTGCAAAATCATATACAGGCCAAGGTCGATGAACATCCACTCGGTATCGCGATTGCCCAGTTACATGGAATTTATATTCTGGCGCAAAATACCGAAGGTCTGATCATTGTCGATATGCATGCTGCCCATGAACGTATTGTATTGCAGCAAATGAAAATGGCCTGGGACAAGCCTGAATTCTGGACTTCACAACAATTACTGATCCCTAAAGTGGTGACGATTACCCGAATGCAGGCGATGCGGGTCGAAGAGCTTAAGGAGCAGTTAATGCGACTGGGTCTTGAGCTTGACCAGTATGGTGATGAACAGGTCATTGTGCGCGGCGTGCCTGCCATTTTGCATAAGGCCGATTTTGATGCACTCATTCCTGAATTATTGAATGATTTAGATCCTAATGATCAGGTGCAGGGGCTATTACAGAAGCGTGACCAGATTCTGGCCGGTATGGCCTGTCATGGTGCAGTACGTGCGCACCGGATTTTAAGCCTGTCCGAGATGAATGCTTTACTGCGTCAGATGGAACAGACTGAATTTGCCAGTCAATGTAATCATGGCCGTCCGACTTGGCGTGCCTTTCCATTGGCTCAACTAGATAAACTTTTTGCTCGAGGAGAGTAGTTTTACATGTCCAATCAATTGCCGGTCATCAATTTAATGGGGCCAACTGCAAGTGGTAAAACCGCTTTGGCATGTGAACTGTATGAGCAAGGAAATTTTGAGCTGATTTCGGTCGATTCTGCGCTGGTTTATCGGGAAATGGACATTGGTACAGCCAAACCGTCTAAAGAGGAACTGGCACGCTATCCGCACCATCTGATTGATATTATCAGTCCACTCGAAGTGTATTCTGCTGCAAACTTTGTCGAAGATGCGAGCCGCTTAATTAATGATATTCACATGCGTGGCAAAACACCCATTCTGGTGGGCGGAACCATGCTGTACTTTAAGGCCTTACTAGAAGGTTTGTCGGACAATTTACCAAGCGCAGACTATGCCGTCCGTGCTGAAATCGAGGCCAAAGCTGAGCAAGAAGGCTGGGATGCGGTGTATGCCGAATTAAGAGCAGTCGATCCAGTTGCAGGTGAGAAATTTAAGATCAGTGACAAGCAGCGTATTATCCGTGCTCTGGAAGTTTTTAAACTGACCGGCGAGCCGATTACAAAACTACAAGCAGAACAACCTAAAAACTTACCTTATCGTTACAGTTTCTATAATTATGCCCTCATGCCAGATCGGTTAGAATTACACGGGCGTATTGAACAACGTCTACAAATTATGTGGAAGAACGGTTTTTTAAATGAAGTTGTAAATTTGATTGAAAAATACGATTTTAATGAAAATTTGCCTTCCATGCGTTCAGTCGGTTATCGTCAAGCTATAGAATTCTTAAAAAATGCGGACAAAAGTAGGGAAAAGCAACAAGAAATGGAGGATAAGGCTTTATTTGCGACACGACAACTTGCAAAACGTCAATATACGTGGCTGAGGTCTTTGCAAGAAAAGCATAAATTTACAACATATTTTACGCTACAGCAGGCTCAACAAGACTTGCGAAACTGTCACGGATAAAGCAAAATTTAGGGACTATCTTTTTTATAATTTTTAATTGAAAAATAGAGATAGTTTTTGCGCTGATTTTTAATTTTTTTTGGAGTTATAACATGTCTAAAGGTCAAACTTTACAAGATCCATTCTTGAATTCTCTCCGCAAGGAACGTATCCCAGTATCTATTTTCCTGGTAAACGGTATTAAATTACAAGGTCATATCGAATCTTTCGACCAATATGTTGTTTTATTAAAAAATACAGTAAGCCAAATGGTTTATAAGCATGCAATTTCAACTGTAGTGCCTGCACGTAATCCTCGTCCTGCTGGCGCACCTGCTGGTCCACAAGGTGCTGGCTTTGGTGGTCAAGGCGCTGCTGGCGGCTTCGGCGGCGGTCAAGGCGCTGGCTTTGGCGGTCAAGGTGGCTTCGGCGGTCAAGGCGCTGCTGGCGGCTTCGGTGGCGGTCAAGGCGCAGGCTTCGGCGGTCAAGGTGGCTTCGGCGGTCAAGGCGGCTTTGGTGGTCAAGGCGCTGGCTTTGGTGGTCAAGGTGGCTTCGGTGGTCAAGGCGGCTTCGGCGGTCAAGGCGCTGGCTTCGACAACGACACTAAATTTGAAGACTCTTCAGATGATGAAAACAATCGTTAATCGAGTTTAAAAATTAAAAAACCTCTCAATGAGAGGTTTTTTTATATCTGCTGGTTTTGAAAGGGCGAAAATTAAAAAGCCAGCGCTATAGCGCTGGCTTGTTTGAGTTGTGTTCGGTTTAACGGCTACGTTTAGGATCCAGTTGTGGATCTTTGATTTCTACATAGGCATTGCTACGTGTTTCACGTAACCAGCTGTCCAGCTCGGCATCAAACTGACGTTCACCAAGTAGCTGACGTGCCATCCGCTCTTGATATTCCTGGGTCATATCCTGCTGACGTGTTTCTCTCACTTGCAGAATGTGCCAGCCAAACTGGGACTGGAATGGCTCACTGAACTGACCCACTGGGGTGCTTTTCATACGTTGTTCAAACTCAGGAACCATCACGCCGGGACTTACCCAGCCCAAGCTGCCACCATCACGTGCTGAACCGGTATCATTTGAAAATGTCGAAGCCAAGACAGTAAAATCTTCACCCTGTTTAAGACGATTATACAAACTGTCGATCATCTGCTTGGCATTTTCCGGACTCACTACCTCAGAAGGCTGAATCAGGATATGACGGGTCAGGTATTGAGGCACCAAGGCTTTTTGTTCTCCACCTTTGCGCTCTAATAGCTTCAGGACATGCACTCCATCTGCAACCGGAATCAGTTCAGAAGTCTGACCGGCTTGCAGGGTGGTAACACGTGCAGCCAGTTCCGCAGGAATTTCTGACAGACTTCTTACGCCCATGTCAGCAGCTTCAACCTGAATGCCACCTGTACTGTATTTTTTGCTGATCGCCTGAATATCATTGCTGTTATTCAGCTCTTGTTTTACCTGGCTGGTAATCTGTTCGGCATTTTCACCACTTACACGTAAATGTAGTACATGGACCTGACTGCCGAGTAGAGCCTGACCTTGTGGCGTATTCAGAAAATTCTTGACATCCTGATCTGTGATTTGAATCCGTGAAGTTACCACTTGTTGGCGTAAGCGGTTCAACGCTAGATCTTCCGCGATCCGGTTACGTAAAGAAGCATAGGTATTGGGTGCCATGGCATCCAGTTTTTGCTGGAAAGCTTCCAGACTTGGCGAGCCGGAATCACGGGCAACTTTCAAAACGGCTTCATTCAGGGATTTTTCATCTGGACGGATATTGTAGCGTTTGACCTGTTCAAGCTGTGCCTGACGAATAATCAGTTGCTCCAGGGCTTGTTGCTCAAGAAACTGTTGTGGCGGAACGGTCTTATTTTGCTTTTGCAGCTGGTGAGAAATTTCGGCCACACCTTGGGCCAGATCACTACGCAGAATGACACTATTGTCGACCACAGCTACAACTTCATCTTTAGGTTGGGCAACAGCAAACGTCGTCATCGCTGAAGAAAGGCATAGCGCAAGTGCAGTCGCTTTAAAAATTTGTTTTAACTGTTTTGTCTTCATTAACGTTCTGTCCAAGTTTGATTGATATTGTTAAAACCTAGAATACGATTTTCTAGTAAAGAGGTGAGTTTGCTGCTTAACCCACCTAAGCCTTTCAGGCTGACCTCGGCCATAATGGCACGTTTGGCTTTGACGTTTGAATCATTAACGTCGTCTAAGTCATTGTAATATGAGCGACCATACACAGAAACTCCCCAACAGCATGACTCATAGTTGACCCCAAGTAAATATTCTCGTGCGACACTATTGTCGAGGTCAAACTGCGCATGCCCAA
The DNA here is from genome assembly GCF_057839405.1 of Acinetobacter sp. KH_038. Lineage (NCBI taxonomy): Bacteria > Pseudomonadati > Pseudomonadota > Gammaproteobacteria > Moraxellales > Moraxellaceae > Acinetobacter > Acinetobacter sp. KH_038. The sequence continues at coordinate 1,150,203 of NZ_CM174489.1, forward strand.
CCAGACGCCAGTTGTTGGCAATCGGCTGGATAAAGGAACCGACCACATGATCATAACGGTCTTGGCGGTTCGGAATATCTTTACGATAGAAATAGCCTAAGTTGTATAGATTGCCCTGATCACCGCTATAATAGACCTGTACATCGCGCTGGGCATTCTGGCCATTCGACATCCAGCTCGAATTCAGATTGACATGGACATTATTTGAAAGCTGGCTGGTTAGCTGAATCACAGGGCCTGTATGACTTTCACGGTCAAATTGATCTACATCAGGTTCTAGTGTTACACGACGATCTTCAAAGAAGAAACTTTGCCCGACACTTGCACGCAGGCGTTCCAGACCTTCTTCATTAAACAGGCTATAGCTTAGACCCAAAGAGGCAAAGTTATTGTCTTCCAGACGGTCATTGCCATAAAAGCGGCGTGCACTGAACAGTTGATCATAATTAATCGAAGCCACGACTGAGTCGAAATTTGGCTGATTCTGCTGGTTTTCATACGGTGAATAAGCATAGAACAGACGCGGTGTTAAGGTCTGTAAATACCTGCCTTCTTTTTCGAAAGTCAGGCCGGTATCCAGAGTGAATTGTGGCACCACAATCGACTGGCTTTCACTCGATGCACCGCGATCTTGGGTTTTTTCATCGTAAAACGTGTTGATATTGCGTACAGACGCCTGCGGTATAAAGAATGACCATGGCGTAAAGTGGTTATAACGCACTGAAAAATCATTATAAATTCGGGTGCCGCTTGGTTGGTAAACCTGCTCGTCATTTGGATCAATATCTGTAAAGTTTTTCAGGTCTTTCTGGAAATAAGCTGTATCGTTATTAAACTCAAACTGTAATCCGAGCGGATTGCCGGTTTTATAATTGACTAAAAGTTGTGGCAAGCGTGCATAAGGACGGTCTTCATCCAGTACAGTTGGATCGAGGGTCTGAAAATCTTCAACTTTGAATTGAGCCTTTAAGCCGGGAATGCCATTTCTATAATTAACTTCCCAGGCACGGCGCAGGTTCAGGTCAGTTTTTGAGTTCGGGTTATTGTCCAGATCGGCAAAGTAGTCTTTGTCCGAAGCGTAGTTATATTCAAGGTTGGTTGAAAACTGATCATTGATCTGCCAGTTATGCAAATAATGTAAGCTTTTACGGTCTTCATTAGCATAACTTTCATCTGAAGGCAGGTAGCCCCCCCAGATGCGGCCTTCACCATAATTTTCTGTCAGGTAGCGAAACTCGCCATCTAGCATCGCACCACGATCCCCAAGATAACGCGGGGTGATGGTTGCATCATACTGTGGTGCCAGATTCAGATAAACGGGAACACCCAGTTCCAGACCGCCATCGTTGGTAAAGCCAAAAGTCGGGGTCAGAATACCGGTAGTGCGGCGGTCATCAATCGGGAAGTTGAAATAGGGAACTGCCAGTACAGGTACATCTTTGACATACAGCTTGGTATTGCGGGTTTCACCGCGGCCAGTTTCCTGATTCAGCTTGATCTTTTCTGCCTGTATTTTCCAGGTCGGTTTTTGCTCTGGTGGACAGGTGGAATAGGTGGCATTTTCCAGTTCTATGGTGTCAGTTGATGTTTTGGCAATCTTTTCCGCACGACCGTGTGCATGTTGCTGCTCTGCAATATAGAAGCTGTTGTTTAAATCACCCTGTTGGGTTTTTAAATTATAGTTAATATCATCGCTTTGCGAAATCAGGCCGCCTTGGGCCAGTTGCACCTGACCTTCTGCTTTGGCATAGGTCTGGGTCTGGTCAATGGTTACCCGTTCGGCACGGATTTGACGACCTTCCTGATCAATGACCACATTTCCTTCCAGATAGGAATCGCCTGCCGGATTGTAATGTCCATAATCAGCGGTAATGGTCGAAGTGGCCTGGTCTGGCGCAACCGTTGGGGCATCTGGGGCAATCGGGGTGACCCAGGCACCGGCACAATAAGCCGAACTTAAATATTGTCCCTGACGTTGCTGTGCTTCAGCCGAGGACTTATCGACATAGTATTGTGAAAAGAATGCTTCACCTGGATAGGTCTCATTAATGCGCTGTTTGAGTTGTTCTGCATTTACATCGGATGAGACATTTGATGCAGCATAGCTTGAGGCTGAGCTGCCACATAAAAGGGTTAAGATCGCAGTCGCTAGAGGGTTGATTTTAAAGTGATGCTTCATTTGTCTCATTAACCAATCATGCTTTTATCGCAATTAATTATTGTCGCATCATAGAGAAAAAGTTGATAAGTAGCTACACTTAGCACTTTAAAAACTCAGCCTGTATTAGAATTAATTGCAAATGAATACACAACGCGAACAATTGATACAATCTTGGATTGCCTCTGTACTCGGTTCAGATCAATTTGAAACTCATTTTTTAGCAGGTGATGCCAGCTTCCGTCGTTATGCACGAATCAAACTGAATAATAAAACATTTATGCTGATGGATGCACCACCAGAAAAAGAAGATTGTGTGCCTTTTGTGACGATTGATGAATTTTTTGATGCACATGGCGTACGTGTGCCGCATATCGTGGCCAAAGATCTGGAAAATGGCTTTCTGTTGCTCGAAGATTTCGGCGATGTTCTGCTGTCTAATCTGCTGAATGAAGAAACAGTAGATACTTATTATGAACAAAGCTTTAAACAATTGATTCAACTGCAATCGATTGCTGGAGAAGGCCATTTCCCTGAGTATTCTTATGAAAAACTGATTTCGGAAATGCAGTTACTGACCGACTGGATGCTACCTGCTTTAAAGATTCAACCTACTGACTCAGAAAATGCCCTGATCAAGCGCACCTTTGCAATTTTGGCCAATGCTGCGCTTGCACAGCCACAAGTGATTGTGCATCGTGATTTTCATAGCCGGAATTTGATGAAAATCGAGCATGAAACCGAACTTGGTGTGATCGATTTTCAGGATGCGGTGATTGGTGCCGATACTTATGACCTGATTTCGATTACCCGTGATGCTTATGTGCAGTGGAATGCAGATCGTGTGTATCGCTGGTTCAAGGCTTTTTACGATTTACTGCCGGCATCGGCGAAACAAGATCGCGATTTCGCCCAGTTTAAAAAAGATGCCGACATGATGGCGATTCAACGCCATATCAAGATTCTGGGTATTTTTGTGCGTCTGTTTGAACGTGATGGCAAGTCAGGCTATCTCAAAGACTTACCGCGGGTGATGTGGTACTTGTTAGAAGAATCTCAACCCTACACAGAATTACAGCCGTTTATACAATTTATGCGTGACAGAGTCATGCCGGCTTTTGAAGCAAAATATGGTGCATATGAGGTAGCTGCCTAAATGAAAGCGATGATTTTGGCCGCAGGTCTCGGTAATCGTATGCGACCTCTAACCTTGCATACACCAAAGCCTTTGCTTGAAGTTGGTGGCAAGCCGCTGATTGTCTGGCATATCGAGAAACTGGCGGCAATTGGCGTGACTGAAATTGTCATCAATACCGCATGGCTGGCTGAGAAGCTGGCGCAGGCCCTGGGTGGTGGTTCACAGTTTGGTGTGAAAATTCTCTGGTCGCATGAAGGTGAGGGGCTGGAAACAGCAGGTGGTATTATAAATGCCTTGCCGTTACTCGGTGATCAGGCTTTTATTTTGATCAATGGTGATGTCTGGACCACGATGAATTTTGCACCGTTACTGGATGTTGACCTGAACGATAATCTGGCACATCTGGTTCTGGTTGAAAATCCGGAGCAACACCCAGAAGGTGACTTCACCCTTGCGGAAGGAAAAGCTTACACTTTTGATCAGCAGGTTTCAGGTGAAAACCTGACTTTTAGTGGTATCTCTGTAATTAGTCCAAAAATGTTTGCAGGTCTAGAGGCTGGAAAACGTCCTCTGGCACCCTTGCTGAAAGCAGCGATGCAAGATCATCAGGTGACCGCCTCTAAACTAGCAGGTAGCTGGGTGGATGTCGGTACACCTGAGCGGTTAACGGCACTGGATTCGGCAATCCGTGAAGCTAAGTTTGCTTAACTGAATATTCACTAAGCACTGCCTACTATGACAAGATATAGAAAACGGTATACTTCCACCTAACTTTTTCGAGCGTAGATTGTTTATGCACATGTTTTTTCAAGAACTAAAGCAGGGTAGCCAGGCTTTGGGTTTAGAGCTATCTGAAGAAGCTTTGAATTTATTACTCAAGTATCAGGATGCTTTGGTGCTGTGGAACAAAGCATATAATTTGACTGCGATCCGTGATCCGAAAGAAATGCTGGTCAAGCATCTGCTGGATAGTCTCAGTATTCTGAAAGACTTGCCAGCAGGCCGTTTGCTCGATATTGGCACAGGTGGTGGTATGCCGGGCATGATCATTGCATTATGTCAGCCTGAACGGGCATGTGTATTGCTGGATTCAAACGGTAAAAAAATCCGTTTCCTGAAGCAGTTTATTGCCGATCTGAAACTTAAAAATGTCATTGCCGTGCAAACTCGTGTAGAAAATGAAGACAGTATTCATGAGCTGGGTCAATTCGATGTAATTACCAGTCGCGCCTTTGCATCATTAACGGACTTTGTTGATGCATCTAAACCGTATATGCATGAACAGACCATTATTGCATCGATGAAAGGTTTAATTCCTGAAGATGAAGTCACTGCTTTAAAAAATGAATTTAGTTGTAAGATTATTGAACTTAAAGTTCCGCGCCTAGACGAACAGCGTCATTTACTTCTATTAAAACGTATTTAAGATTTTTACAGGGATTGGGGGCAACATGGCACAAATTATTGCGATTGCAAACCAAAAAGGTGGTGTTGGTAAAACCACAACCGCAGTAAATTTGGCGGCATCTTTAGCTGTGTTAAAAAAACGTGTTTTGCTGGTCGATATGGATTCTCAAGGCAATGCGACCATGGGATCTGGCATTCAAAAGAATGACCTGCTGTATTCGGTGACCGATGTACTGCTGGGTGAAGTGCCTATTGAGACGGCGATCGCCAAGGCAGAAGTCGGTTATAAGGTGCTGGGTGCCAACCGTGATCTGGCCGGGGTTGAACTGGCAATTGCCGATCAGGAAGGACGTGAGTTCATCCTGCGTGATGCATTGCAGGAAGTTGAAAAGTCATTTGACTATATTATTGTCGATTGTGCGCCAAGTTTAAGCCTGATTACAGTGAATGCGCTGGCTGCTGTGGATGGTGTACTGATTCCGATGCAGTGTGAATACTATGCACTTGAAGGCCTGGCTGATTTAACCCAGACCATTGACCGGATTCAGCAAGCCTTAAATCCGGATCTGCAAATTGTCGGAGTATTACGCACCATGTACGATGCGCGTAATGCCTTGACCCGTGATGTGTCTGAAGAATTAGAACAATATTTTGGTAAAAAGCTGTATGACACCGTGATTCCACGCAATATTCGTCTGGCAGAAGCGCCAGCGCATGGTCTGCCGGTGATTTATTTCGAGAAAAGTTCAAAGGGTGCAGTTGCTTACCTAAATCTGGCAGCTGAATTATTAAAGAAAAGTAAAGTGAAAAAAGGAAGTAAAGCATGACCGTCAAGAAACGTGGACTCGCTAAAGGTCGTGGCTTGGATGCCTTATTAGGATCAATTCAAAAAGAAAAATTACAGATGGAAGCGCAGGGACTGGACCATGGTCAGCTGAAACAGATTGATGTGAACCTGCTCAAGCGCGGTGAATACCAGCCGCGCCGTTATATTAACGAGCAGGATTTACAGGAACTGGCGGCATCGATTGAAAAACACGGCATCATGCAGCCGATTGTAATTCGTCCGGTCGATGACGAACGTTATCCTTATGAAATTATTGCTGGTGAACGCCGTTGGCGCGCTGCGCAGTTGGCAGGTCTGACTGAAATTCCTGCGATTGTGCGCGAACTTCAGGATCAGGTCGCAATTGCCCTGGCCCTGATTGAAAACATTCAGCGTCAGGATCTGAATCCGATTGATCAGGCCATGGCCTTGCAGCGTTTCCATGAAGAATTTGGCTTAAGCCATCAGGAAATTGCCGACACGGTTGGCAAGGCACGTACCACAGTCAGTAATCTGCTGCGCCTGCTCAGTCTGGCAGAAGAAGTGAAAGATTTCATGCAGCAAGGCCTGCTGGATATGGGACATGCGCGTGCGATTTTAACGCTCAAAGCCAAAGATCAGCTGAAAGTGGCCGATATCGTGATTGAAAAGAGTCTGTCGGTACGTCAGACCGAACAGCTGGTACGTGATTTTAATGCACCTAAACAAGAAAAAGTAAAACAGGCAGTTGCACCAGATATTCAACAACTGACTCAGCGTCTCTCCGAGCGTTTTAGTGCTGATGTTAAAATTGACTATAATAAGCAAGGTAAGGGCAAGCTGGTCATCAGTTATCATTCTTTAGAAGAACTGGATGGTATTTTGTCTATTTTAGAAGATGAATAATTTATAATTTTTTTTATTGGGGATACATCAGGATGTGGGAATTGGTCAAAGCAGGCGGCTGGCTCATGCTGCCGCTGGTCTTGTGTTCTATTTTTATGCTGGCGATTTCAATTGAGCGACTGATTCGCTTGAAAAAGAAAGGCGTTCTTCCATCTGCACTGTTGATGGGGGCTTCGAAAAATGCTTCACAGGTCATGCAAAAAATCCAACAAAGTGCAGGCTTGAAACAGAGTAGTTTAGGCCGGATATTTTCTGCAGGCTATGCCAGCAAGCAGCAAGGCGAGCAATATGCCCGAGCGCAAATGGAAGTGGCGGCCTCTCAGGAAATTGGCTATCTGGAAAAAAATATTAACTTTCTGGGAACTCTAAGTGCGGTTGCGCCGTTGCTGGGCTTGTTGGGTACGGTGCTTGGCATTATTGAATCGTTCCTGATGATTGATGTGGGTACAGGAAGTGATCCGGTGCTGATGATGCCAGGTATTTCCAAGGCTTTGATTACCACAGCAGCAGGGATGCTGATCGCGATTCCGTCACTCTTTGCACATCGTTATTTTCAGCGTCTGGTTCAGGAATACGTGGCAGAGCTTGAGCAGCAGGCGACTTTGTTCCATGCAGATCTTTTCTGTTCTAATGTTGCCGATCTAGATCAAGATATGCAAAAAGCCAGTTAGGAGGCGGATGATGAAATTCAAACGCAGCCAGGTCGAAGATGTGCATATCAATCTGACCCCTATGATTGATTGTCTGCTGTTTATTCTGGTCTTTTTACTGTTATCCACTACATTTAGCCAGATGAGCCGAATGAACTTGACCTTGCCGGATGCACAGGGTGTTCCGCCTAAAAGTTATGATCAAAAAGTTGAAGTGATTGTGGATGCAAATGGTCACTATGCAGTGAATGGTCAATCCCTGGCCAGCAAAGAAGTGGCAGATTTAAATACTGCAATTAAACAGATTTCCAATGAGCGCCGTGATTTAATGTTTGTCATTGCCGCTGACGCAAAAGCCAGCCATCAGGATGTGATTCGTGTCATGGATGTCGCTGGACAGCTCGGCTTTGTCAATATTAATATCAGTACCAAAGTACCCACCCGAGGTTATTAGTGAAGCACGATTTTAAGGTCTATCTTCGCCTTTTAAGTTATTTAAAACCGTTTTGGGGCATTGCACTGCTTGTCCTGCTGGGTTTTTCTATTAATGCAGCCACAGAAGTTTCTGTGGCCAAGTTACTGGAATATATCATTGAGGCAATTCAAAACAAAGACCAGAGTTCTACTTCACTTTTCCCGTTTTTAGTGGTCATACTGATGTTCTTCCGGGGACTGGGGTTGTTCATGGGGGGATATTTTACTGCGGTGATTTCCCGTAATCTGGTGTTTAATATCCGTCAGGAAGTCTTTGCAAAATTGCTGCGGTTACCATCGCAGTACTATCTGGACAATACCAGCGGACATATTACCGCCAAGATCATGTATAACGTTGAGCAGTTGACGGCTGCCTCAACTGAAGCGTTGAGAACTTTGTTACAACAAGGTCTGATTACGATTGCGCTCCTGGGTTACCTGTTATACAGCAACTGGCGTCTGACCATGTGTATCCTGATTTTTGCACCTGTGATTGGTTTTGTGATCAGTAAAGCGGCCAGACGGATGCGCAAACTGTCACAGCAAGTGCAAGATACCATGGGGGATGTCAACCATGTGGTTCAGGAAACAGTCAATGCCAATCTGATCGTCAAGGGATTTGGCGGCCAAAGTTATGAGCAGGAACGCTTTAAACAGAACTCGCTGGAAAACCTGCGTCGTGGCCTGAAAATGGTTGCGGTACAACAGTTGAATAGTCCTGTGGTGCAGCTGATCATGTCTGTTTCACTCAGTATTGTGATGTTTATTGCCTTGCGTCCACAAATCCTGGGTGATACTTCTGCCGGTGAATTTGTTGCTTATATTACCGCTGCCGGGATGCTGGCAAGACCGATCAAGGCTTTAACCGATATCAATGAAAAGATTCAACGTGGTATGGCTGCAGCGCATTCGGTATTTGAATTGCTGGATATGCCGGAAGAAAAAAATACCGGGACTTTAACCGATAGCTTGAAAGGCGATATCCAGTTTAAAGATGTCAACCTGATTTATGATGATGGTCATCATGCTATTCGTGATTTTAGTTTACAGGTCAAGGCAGGCGAAACAGTTGCTCTGGTTGGGCGCTCTGGCGCCGGTAAAAGCTCACTGGTAAATCTATTGGTGCGTTATCAGGATGCGACTTCCGGTCAGCTTCTGCTGGATCAGAAACCGATCGAAGATTTTGAGCTGACTGCCTTGCGTACCCAGATTGCGATGGTAAATCAGCAGGTGGTACTGTTTAATCGGACTGTACGTGAAAATATTGCTTATGGTCAGCTTGAAGGTGCCTCGGATGCAGATATTATTGCCGCAGCAAAAGCCGCTTATGCACATGATTTTATTATGGCTTTACCGCAAGGATATGATACGCCACTCGGTGCTCAGGGCTTGAACCTGTCTGGTGGTCAACGTCAACGTATCGCGATTGCACGTGCGATTTTAAAAAATGCCTCTATTTTGATTCTGGATGAAGCGACCAGTGCACTGGATAATGAGTCCGAATATTTTATCCAGCGTGCCTTTGATCAAGCCATGCAAGATCGCACCACCATTGTGATTGCACACCGTTTATCCACGATTGAAAATGCGGATCGTATTGTAGTGATGGATCAGGGTCATATTGTCGAGCAGGGCAGTCATGCCGAGCTTATGGCATTGCATGGTGCTTATTATCAGTTACATCAACGTAATTTTGAGGAACACTAAATTATGGCATTGGCGCAAATCATTCAGGATGCTTGGAACGCACAGGCAAAGTGGCTGGTGGTGCTGCGTCCTTTGTCATGTTTATATCGCCTGGGTTTTGTCAGCAATCGCTTGCTGTACCAGAAAGGGATCAAGAAAAGCTACAGCGCCCCGGTTCCGGTCATGGTGATTGGTAATATCACTGTCGGTGGTAGCGGTAAAACCCCTTTGCTGATTCATCTGGTGGATTATTTAACCGAGAAAAATGTTTGTGTAGGCGTGATCAGTCGAGGCTATGGTGGTCAAGGTCCATTTCCGGCTTATGTCGACTTTAATACTTTGCCTGAAATCGTTGGTGATGAGCCTGCTCTGATTGTACAGGCGACGGGTGTGCCCATGGCCGTGGGTCCGAACCGGCAAAAAAGCATTGAACTGTTGCTGCAAAAACATCAGCTGGATCTGATTATCTGTGATGACGGTTTACAGCACTGGGCCTTGAACCGCCAGATTGAATGGATTGTGCTGGACAATAATCGGGGGCTGGGCAATCAGAAGCTGCTTCCGGAAGGTTATCTGCGTGAACCGGTAAGCCGCTTAGAAACAGGAACGGTGATTGAACATTCGGCCCAGCCAAGCTCTGAGCTGCATATGCATCTGGCTGCGTCGCAACCCTATTTGCTCAATCAGGACGGCACTAAAATCTTTAATCCTCAATCGGCTTTTTATGCCGTGGTGGGCATTGGTTTCCCGCAGCGCTTTTATCAGACCTTGCAAAACTTAGGCATAGAACAATTCCAGTGTCATGAGTTTCCAGACCATCATGATTATGACATTGAGGATTTGCAGTTTGATGATGCCAATCCAATCATCACCACGGAAAAAGATGCAGTCAAAATTATGGCATTGCTCAAACAATATCCCGATTTTAAGCAGGATATCTGGGTGGTGCCAGTTGATGCAGTATTATCGCCAGCCTGTTATACGGTCTTGCAGCAGCAGTTACAACAATACGGCATTCAAATTTCTTAAGGCTTATTTAATATGAAACATATCGTTATTCCTGCACGTTTTGCCAGTTCACGTTTGCCGGGTAAACCTTTGCTTGACATTCATGGTCGTCCCATGATTTTGCGTGTGGTGGATCAGGCCAAAAAAGTCCAGGGTTTTGACGATTTGTGCGTGGCGACCGATGATCAGCGTATTGCTGATGTTTGCCGTGCCGAAGGTGTTGATGTGGTAATTACTTCAGCGGATCATCCTTCCGGGACAGATCGCCTGAGTGAAGTGGCGCGAATTAAAGGTTGGGACAGTCACGATATTATCGTCAATGTGCAGGGCGATGAGCCTTTATTGCCAGCACAACTGGTGAAGCAGGTGGCGCAACTCCTGGAAGATCAGCCTGAATCTTCGATGTCGACTTTATGTGAGCCAATTCATCAATTAGATGAGTTTAAACGCGACAGCATCGTTAAAGTAGTGATGTCAAAACACAATCAGGCCCTGTATTTTAGTCGTGCCACCATTCCTTATGACCGTGATGGCGCCAAGCTGGCTGAAGCAAAATTGCATGATCAGGCCTATCGTCATTTAGGTCTATATGCCTATCGGGTGAAGTTGCTACAAGAATATGTCACCTGGGAGATGGGTGTTCTGGAAAAACTGGAATCCCTAGAGCAGTTGCGGGTACTGGAAAATGGTCACCGTATTGCGATTGCTGTGGCCGAAGCCAATTTACCACCGGGTGTGGATACTCAGGAAGACCTTGATCGTCTGAATCAAATGGATCTTTCTCATTTTGCTTAAGAAGAGTTGAATACATGCCTTTTGATGTCAATGCACAGATTTATCCATGGCAGCAACAGGTCTGGGAGACGCTGACCGGACGTTTTCCCAAGCTTGGGCATGGTTTACTGTTTTATGGAAAAAAAGGCTGTGGTAAAGAAGCATTTACCCAGCAGTTTCTGGCCTGGGTTTTGTGCCTGAATCGGCAGCCTTCTGGTGCATGTGGTGAGTGTGGCAGTTGCCAATGGCTCAAGGCCGATACGCATCCCAATTATGTGCATATCAGTACTGACGATGATAATAAAAAACAGAATGCCAAGATCAAGATTGAAAAGATTCGTGATCTGTTGCCTTTTGTACAGCAAACGGTCGATGGCTGGCGGGTGATCGTGATTGAGCCGGCGGAAGCCTTGAATATTGCTTCTGCTAATGCCTTACTCAAGACTTTGGAGGAACCCGGTGACAATACGGTCATTATTTTGCTGGCCGATCATTATTTAAAATTGCCGGCAACCATACGCAGCCGTTTGCAGCATTTTGCGCTAGACCGGATTTCTGAACAACAATTTAGCGCTTATATTCAGACCCAGTTACCAGATGCAGGCACTAGCCAGCAGCAGTTATTGATGAACCTGTCCAATCAGATGCCTCTACAGGCACTCGAGGTTGCACAAAGTTCATGGCTGCCATTGCGTCAGGACTTCCTGCAAGACTGGCAAAAACTGGTCATGCAAAAGAATATGCCCATGGCAATTGCGACCAAATGGAATAAAAGCCTGAGTTTTGGTGAATTTGGTCAAATGTTTGAATACTTGTTGTCCGATTTAATTTGTGTCAAGCTAAATCAAACGGTGAAAAACATTGATCTGGACTTCAATGTTCTGACCGAACAATATTCATTAGCAGCACTTTTTAGCATTTATGAGGATTTTCAGCGTTCCAAACAATATCTCGAGCAGAATGTCCAAAGCAATCTGGTGGTCGATGATTTGTGTATCAAGCTGATGAATCTTTAATGAGGGGGAAATCACATGCAACCACGTATGGGCGGTATTATTCAGGCCAATATTCCTGATATCGAAACATTGTTTGCCAGCTACATGCCTTATGTATTGGGTGGCGGGCTGTTTATTCCTTCCAAGCAAGCAGTAAAGTTGGGTGAAGAGGTGTTTGTATTAACCACTTTACCTGAACAAACCCAGAAAATTCCCTTAACCGGTAAGGTGATCTGGGTCTCGCAAAAGCAGAACGGCATTAAGCCACAAGGCTTTGGCATCCAGTTAAGCGGTGAAAAAGGCGTTTATTTCAAAAATGAAGCAGATCGTCTGGTCGCAGGTCTTAAATCTGAAGGGCGTAAAAGTTACACTATGTAGTTCATTTACCCGTGGTAGGAACGCATTGTGTTTGTAGATACTCATTGTCATTTAACGATGCTTGATTTAACACCGTACAACGGTGATCTGGATCAGGCACTGGCTCAGGCTCGTGAAGCTGGTGTATCCAGATTCATGAGTATCTCGGTCGATCTGGATGATCATATCGCGCTGGCAAAAATTGCCGCTCGGCATGCAGATGTTGGCTATACTGTGGGCGTGCATCCTTGTGAAGATGCTGCCACCATGGCGCGTGCCACGACTGAATATCTGGTCGAACTGGCACAGCCCGAAAAAGTCTGGGCACTCGGTGAAACCGGACTGGATTATTATCACAGCACAGATTTTGTCGAAGAACAAAAAGCTTGCTTTGCCCGTCATATTCATGCCTCGCAAATCACCAGGAAGCCGGTGGTGGTGCATACCCGTGCCGCCAAGCATGATACCGTGGATATTATCCGTGCGGAAAAGTCTACCCATGGCATTTTGCATTGCTTTACTGAGGACTGGGAAACCGCTAAGGCGGTTCTGGACTGCGGCTACTATGTGTCATTTTCAGGGATTGTCTCGTTTAAAAATGCCCAGGATCTGCGTGATGTGGCCAAACAGGTTCCGCTGGATCGCGTGCTGATCGAAACCGACAGCCCTTATCTTGCGCCGATGCCGTATCGTGGCAAATCTAATGAGCCTAAATACGTTCCTTATGTAGCCAAAGCGCTTTGCGATGTATATGATAAGTCAATAGAAGAAATGGCTTATATCACAAAGCAGAACTTCGAAAATCTTCTGAATTTAAAGTAAATAAAGTTATATAAAGTACAAGAGAGTTTATAGGGTGAAGATGGATCGTCAGGCTCAGTTTCGAGCAAGAGAAACCTTGATTTTTCAAGTTGCAGAACAGCTCCTGCTGGAAAATGGTGAAGCAGGAATGACGCTTGATGCGCTTGCTGCCGAGCTGGATCTGGCCAAAGGGACACTTTATAAACATTTTCAGAGTAAAGATGAACTGTATATGCTGCTGATTATCCGTAATGAGCGCATGTTGCTGGAAATGATTCAGGATGCCGATAAAGCCTTTCCTGAACATCTGGCCTTCTTTATGTTGCATCATTTACATCATCCGGAACGTACGGTGCTGTTTCATCAGATTGAAGAGCGCCTGTCCACTACCGGTGTCGGCATTCAGCATTTGTTCAGTGAGCTGTATCAGGTGCGCAAACAGCGTTTACGCCTGATTATCCGCATGACCGAAAGTTATCTGGCTTCCATCAACAGCCGCATGTCGGTACGTGATTATCTGGCGTCGATCTGGTCGCTGACCCATGGTGCAGCCGCAATTCTTAATTCCAGTTTCTATCAGCGCTATCTGGGTTCACGTGATACTTTACGTGTGGCCTATATAGATCAGGCGCTGGCTTTGCCGAAGCAGGTACATTCTGCCGAGCAGTTCGCTTAAGGCCTTGCCATGATCAGATCACATCACACTGCAGTTCGTGGCTTTACCTTGATCGAATTGATGGTGGTGATTGTGATTATGGGCATCATGGCTTCTCTGGTATTGTTAAATACCAGTGGGGTTGATCAGCGTAAGGCGATGCAGGCACGCGAGATTTTGTTATTGGATTTACAGCGGGTCATGCGCGAGGCGAATGACCAGTCCAGAATACTGGCACTGGATGTTCAATCAGCAACCGATGTTTCACCATTTCGGTATGGGGTAGTGGAATATCGTGCGCAAGCACAATCTGAACAGAGCCTGCAAAATGAGAAATGGCAGAGTTATACAGATTTCAAATTGCGTAATTTACCTGATCATGTGTCCTTTCAGATTCAGGCGCTTGAACAACAGCGCTATGCCAAAGCACAGAATCGGGATCTGACTCAGGCCAACTCTCCAAAATTAATCTGGCTCGGTAATGGTGAGGTCAAGCCGGTGCGGATTCAGTTCTTTTTGGAAGATCGCGAAGTTGGTGCTGCGATTGAACTAGATCATCTGGGTAAAATTAATGAAATCTAGAGACTTTCAGCATCGTTCTTCATCACGTACAGCGGTAAAGCAGCACTTCACTCATCGTAGTTCAGGCTTTACCTTGCTGGAAGTCATGGTGGCTTTAGTGATTTTTGCCACCGCTGCCATGACCCTGAGCAAAGTTGCGATGCAATATACCCAATCCACCTCAAATGCCATTTTGCGTACCAAAGCTCAGTTTGTTGCCTTAAATGAAGTGGCGCAAATGGAAATCAATCAGGAATGGATGGATGGCACTGCTTCCAAGCAGTTGACCCAGCAAGGCGAAACCTGGCAGATTGACAAGCGCAGTGAGCCAACGGTCAGCCCGAATGTACAGCGTATTGAGCTGCAGATCAGTCTGGTCAATCAGGAGACCGGTCAGGTTGACTCCGGGATCAGTAACCTGATGTTCTTTAACCATCGTATGAATAATAATCCATGAAGCCTAAAGGATTTACCCTGGTCGAGCTACTGGTCGCCATTGCGATCTTTGCGGTGCTGTCTGCCTTGGGCTGGAAGGTGTTTGACTATATTGTCAAAACCAAAGATCAAAATACGATACATGAACAGCGTTTAGGTCAGCTACAGGAAAGCTATCAGCAAATTTTGCGGGATACGGTACAGGCAGTGCCTTTAACTGCCAATATCAATGGTGATATTCAGCCAGCTCTGGTTTTACAGAATGGACGCTTTAACTTCAGTAAAACCGGGGTGACAGATCCTCTGGAAGAGGGTATTTCGCCAGATGAGCGGATTGAATATCAGTATCGGGCCGATGAGCAGAAACTTTATCGCTTGAAATACCGCAACCTGAACCAGACCGGTCGTGATCAGCCAGAATCCAGTGTTTTATTGTCAGAAGTCGAGCAATTCCAGATTGTGGTGCTAAATCCGAATGAACTCACCCAATGGCCTGATCCTGCTATGGATTTAAATCAGCAGGAGCAGAAGCAGCGCTTGCCTAAGGGGATCAAAATTAATTTAATTGTAAATGGTGTCAGTTATGAATGGCTGTTTAGTTTATTAAATACAGATTTTCTGCTGAATTCCCAGAACACAGGTTAACCCGACTAAGAATAACAAGACATGAACAGAAATAAACCGGTCATCATGAAACAGCAGCAAGGCATTGCCCTGATTACCATTCTGGTGATGGTGGCATTGGCGACCATTCTGGCTGCCACGATTGCCCAGCGTCAGGCGGCGACTGCTGAAAGTACAGCCTATCTGATGCGACAAAACCAGTCTTTGATGTATGCCAAAAGTGCCGAGGCTTTTTTTTCTGAACTCTTGGTTGATGATGCCGAGAATGCCGCAGAAGTAGATCATCTGCAAGAAACCTGGGCGCAGCCGATGCCAGCTTTTCCGGTTGATGATGGCTATGTCTCTGGAATCATCCAGGATGAATCGGGCAAGTTTAATTTAAATAGTCTGGTCACCGCTGAAGGCGCCGTCAATGAAAATGCCAAAGCATGGTTCGAGCTGATTTTGAAGCGTGCGGGGCTGTCAGAGCAGCTTAGTGAGGCAGTGATTGACTGGCAGGATGAAGATGAGCTGGTCAGTGGCGGCATGGGGGCAGAATCTAACTATTATCAAGGTTTGCAGAATGCGGCTTTGCCATCGAATGCAAAATTTCATAGCGTAGACCAGTTAAAACTGGTGCGCGGTTTTGACGAGAATAAATACAAGCTGATTGCAGCTTATCTGAGTGCAGCACCTGTAGTCGATAGCACGGTCAATATCAATACAGCTTCGGCTTTTCTGTTGGCCAGTATGGATGAAAAACTGGATGTAAATGCAGTACAGCAATTGCTGGATCAGCGTCAGGCCAATTTAGAGCACTTTTCTAATGTGACTGATCTGTGGTCGCTGGAGCCTTTCGCTCAGGTCGAGGCGAGCAAGCGTAATCTGTTGAATAGCCTGCTCGGGGTACAATCCAATTATTTTAAAGCGCGGATTGAAGTGGTGTTAAGCGAACGCAAGCGTCAGTTCAGTAGTGATTTTGTCCGTCAGGACAAACAGGTATATGCGGCTTATCGCAGCATGGCCCCATTTTAATTCTAGCTGCTGAATTATGGCCTCGCTATATAAGGCTGCCAGGTCAATCCCTTTTTCCTATCAGGCTGAACAGCAAAATTAATCCTCAAGTCAGCGGTTTTGCTTTATAATCAAAATTAATTCACCTATTTTTTGACGACATTACGGCATATGTTAATTCGTAAGTTATTTAAGTTTGAGAATGCTCATATTGTGCGTAACTGCACGTCAGATCGCTGTAAGCGTTCGATCCATGGCCATAGTTATAAAGTCGAGCTGTTATTGAAAGCATCGAAATTAGATCATGGGCAAATGGTTTATGACTTTGGTCTGCTTAAAGGTGTGATTAAGGATTTTTTTGATTCTTTCGATCATGCGATCTGTTTCTGGCAAAATGATGATCCGGAATATATTCAGGCTTGCAAAACTTTCAGTGCACGCTGGGTATCATTACCGGTATCGCCGTCGGCTGAACAGTTTTCCCGGATTTTCTTCTTTCTGGCACAACAAGTACTGGCATCGACCGTGACTCAAAATGGCGAAGGTGATGTCGAAGTCTATTCTGTGATTGTGCATGAAACCGATACCGGTTATGCGCAGAGCTTTCTAGAAGATATCCAGAATGAACAGATGGGCTTGCTAAGTCTTGAGCAAATCGAGTTTTCTGAACAGGTTCAATCTGAATGGACAGATCCGGACATGTTGAGCAAGCTGAAACAGGGTACGCCATTTCAGAATCCAACTGTAGATTTACAGGTACAGATTTAAAGTCTGCGTGACTTTAAATCCATTGACATAGATTTAGGATTGAAGAATGTCTTTAAATGAACAGCAACTGGCCAAACTGAATAAGGTTCAGTTGGATGAAAGCTGGAAATATGGATTGAGTGAGTTTTTACTCAGTCCGAAAATGGACCAATTAAAAGCGTTTCTGGTTGAAGAAAAAAAAGCAGATAAAACGATTTATCCTCCCAATCATCTGATTTTTAATGCCTTAAATACCACGCCGTTGGATCGGGTCAAAGTGGTGATTTTGGGGCAGGATCCTTATCATGGCCCGAATCAGGCCCATGGATTAAGCTTTTCGGTGCAAAAAGGGGTTGCATTGCCGCCATCTTTGCGTAATATTTTTCACGAGTTGCATGCAGACGTCGGGGTTGAACGCCCGAAGCATGGTGACTTGACGCATTGGGCAGAGCAGGGTGTGCTTCTGTTAAATGCAGTACTGACTGTAGAAGCAGGTCAGCCGACTTCGCATCAAAAGCGCGGTTGGGAAGAATTCACCGATCAGGTCATTGATGTTTTAAATGAGCAGCGTGAACATATTGTCTTTATTCTTTGGGGCGCATACGCACAGCGTAAAGGACAGCGCATTAATCAGGACAAACATCTCGTGTTAAAGGCCGCACATCCATCGCCTTTGGCCGCAAACCGTGGTGGTTTTTTTGGTTGTAAAGTATTTTCGAAATCGAATAACTATCTCAAACAACATGGCATTGAGCCTATAAATTGGCAGCTGGACGCATGACATATTCTCCCCTTAATAAAACTTATCATCCGGATTTGATCGTTGAAGAAGCGCACAATGGCTGGCGTATCGTACGTTTAAATCGTCCAAAATCTTTACATGCTCTGGATGAATCTATTGCTTCCGCACTCTTGGAAGTGTTTCAGGATTTTCATACAGATGACAGCGTAAAAGCCATTTGGCTGGATTCAACCACCCCGAAGGCATTCTGTGCTGGTGGCGATGTACGTAAATTACGTCAATTGGTCATTAATGATGAAGTGGCAACTGCCAATAAATTCTTTGAGCAGGAATATGCGCTCGATCTGTTATTGCATAATTATGCCAAGCCGGTGTTGGTCTGGGGTGAAGGTTATGTGATGGGCGGTGGCTTGGGACTGTTTATGGCAGCGCCTTTCCGTCTGGTGACACCATATTCGCGTTTGGCCATGCCGGAAATTAACATTGGTTTATATCCGGATGTTGGTGCGACCCGTTTCCTGGCAGATCGTGGTGCGATTGGTCTGTTTACCGGTTTGACCGGCTCCATCATGACTGCTGCAGGCGCTTACGGGATTGGCTGGGCAACGCATATCTGTGATGCGCATCGTGATTCTGTATTGAATAAAGTGGTTAATATCGACTGGGGTCATTATCCTGCCGGTGACTTCCGTGCCATTGATGACACGCTTAATAGCATGCATCGTCCGGTAGGGCCGGGACCACTGCAAAACTCTCTGGACGTGATTCATAGTGTGTGTCGGGGAGTAAATTTCGAACATGATTACGAGTCGATTATCGGCCTCAGTGATGCACGTAGTGACTGGTTACGTCAGGCCAGTGAAAACTTGCAAAAAGGTTCACCGACCACTGCTGCATTGACCTGGCTGTTATGGCAATGGGGCAAGCAGGTGCATTCCTGGAATGAAATTTTTGAACTGGAAACCCAGATTTCTGACTGGAAAATCCGGCATCATGACTTTGTCGAAGGTGTGCGTGCACGTCTGGTCGATAAAGACCTTGCTCCTGAATGGAAAAAGGGCACAGATCTGAGTCTAAAAGGTATCCTGTCTGAAAACCCGCCAGTGACCCATATTGAAAGCTGGAATGAGCTGCTCAAGCAGTATGGTGTGATTTAAGCCTTACATGTCCGATCCGCAATTAACCGATGAAGACTGGATGCAGCTTGCGTATGCGCAGGCTGCACTTGCCGCTGAACAGGGAGAAATTCCGGTCGGTGCAATTATCGTAAGTCAAAATCAGGTCATTGGGCAGGGATTTAATGCGCCAATTTCTTTAAATGATCCGACCGCACATGCCGAAATTGTTGCGCTGCGTGATGCATGTCAGAACATCCAGAATTACCGGTTGCCTCATGATGCAGTGTTGTATGTAACGCTCGAACCGTGCACTATGTGTGTCGGTGCACTGGTACATTCACGGGTATCACGGGTGGTATTTGGTGCATTCGAGTCTAAAGCAGGTTCACTGGTCAGCGCACGTCAATTATTCGAGACTGGCTATTATAATCATGTATTTACGTTTGAAGCAGGCTGCATGCAGCAGCAATGTTCTGAACAGCTTAGTGCATTTTTCAAGTTGCGTCGTGAGCAGAAACGCCAACTCAAGTTACAAGAAAAATTATTAAATACGCAGAAATAAATGTGCTTTATCGCTAAAATTTTCTAACTTTCAAATCTGTAATTTCAGGAAAAATAATGAACAGCATACAAGTAAAAAAAGAATTTCCAGCATCGATTGATGACGTCTTTGCTTTAATGTCTAAGCATGCCACCTATAATATTGCTTTTGCGCCGCTGCAGGTTGAGCGGATCAAGGACTCTGCGGATGCTGAACATCCAGATGGATTAGGTTCGGTGCGCGCAATGGGCGTAGGGCCGCTCAAGCCGCTAAAGGAACAGATCACCTTGTTTGAACCGAATGCACGTATTGAATATAAGATTATCAAGAATCCATTGATCAAGCATCATCTGGGTATTATTGAGTTTGAAACGCTGGCCGATGAGCAAACCCTGGTCACCTACACGATTGAATTGCAGGCGCGTGCACCTTTTGTGAGTAAATTAATTCTTGCACAGTTACAGGCAGCGATTAAACTAGGCCTGACAAAACTCGCAAAATCTGTTTAAACAACAACGGGAAAGCAATGACAGTTCAAATTATTACCATTGATGGTCCAAGTGGGTCGGGCAAAGGCACGTTGGCAGCAAAACTGGCTGCACATTATCAGTTTCACTTATTGGATTCTGGTGCGCTTTACCGGCTGTTGGGATTGTCATTGCATCACCATGATTTACTGGATGCGCTGGACAGTAAATTGCCCGAATGCGTACAAATCGCAACAAATCTGCAGATCCAGTTTCTCAGCACCGATACCGGGGTACAGGTGTACTTAGATGGCGAAGACGTTTCCCAGACCATTCGAACTGAGCGTGTCGGTGAGTTTGCTTCAAAAGTTGCTGCAATTCCTGAGCTTAGAACTGCACTAATTTCACGTCAGCATGCCTTTGCACAGGCACCGGGTCTGGTCGCAGATGGCCGCGATATGGCCACAAGTATCTTCCCGCAAGCCCAGGCTAAAATATATTTGACTGCATCGGCTGAATCGCGCGCGCAAAGACGTGTAAAGCAGTTGCAGGGTATGGGGCTGGATGTTAAAATAAACGATATTTTAGCTAACATCATCGCACGCGATAAACGAGATATGGAACGAACAGTTGCTCCACTCAAGCCTGCCGATGATGCTTACATTATCGATAGTTCAGATTTGAATATTGATGAAGTATTTCAGCTGATGACAACTTATGTCGATCAGCAGTTAGCCAATTAACCTAATTTTATCAGCAAACGCATAGCTTGATCAGTTTTATATGGACTATGTAGATGCTTAATTAAACCGGCCTTGTCTGATCCAAGACCGCTGACTTTATCGGATATATCATGACCGAATCTTTTGCAGCCCTCTTTGAAGCAAGTGAATTAAACCTCAACGTTGAAAAGGGTGCAGTTATCCAGGGCGTTGTAGTAAGCATTGACTCTGATTGGGTAACTGTTGACACTGGCCTTAAATCTGAAGGCGTTGTTGACCGTGCTGAGTTCTTAAACGAACAGCGCGAACTTGAAGTTCAAGTTGGCGATACTGTAGACGTAGTTGTTGAAGCTCTTGACAACGGTATGGGTCAAACTGTTCTTTCTCGCGAAAAAGCTAAACGCGCTGAGACTTGGACTAAACTTGAAAAAATCTTTGAAGACGGCGAAATCGTTACTGGTGTTATCTCTGGTAAAGTTAAAGGCGGTTTCACTGTTGACATCGGTCCAGTACGTGCGTTCCTTCCAGGTTCTTTAGTTGATACTCGTCCTATTCGTGATACAACTCACCTAGAAGGCAAAGAGTTAGAATTCAAAGTAATCAAACTTGATGCTAAACGTAACAACGTTGTTGTTTCACGTCGTGCTGTTATGGAAGCTGAATCTTCAGCTGACCGTGAAGCGCTTCTTGCTCAGCTTGAAGAAGGTCAAACTGTTACTGGTACGATCAAAAACCTTACTGACTACGGCGCATTCGTTGACCTTGGCGGTATTGATGGTCTTCTACACATCACTGATATGGCTTGGAAACGCATCAAGCATCCTTCAGAAGTTGTTGAAGTGGGTCAAGAAGTTACTGTTAAAGTACTTAAATTCGACCGCGAACGTAACCGTGTTTCTCTAGGTCTTAAACAACTTGGCGAAGATCCATGGTTAGCGATCATGAACCGTTACCCTAAAGGTTCAATCGTTAAAGCGCGCGTAACGAATCTGACTGACTACGGTTGTTTCGCTGAAATCGCTGAAGGCGTTGAAGGTTTAGTACACGTTTCAGAAATGGATCACACTAACAAAAACATCCACCCATCTAAAGTTGTTCAGATTGGTGACGAAGTTGATGTTATGGTTCTTGAAGTTGATGAAGAGCGTCGTCGTATTTCTCTTGGTATCAAACAAACTCGTGCTAACCCATGGGAAGAGTTTGCTAAAGACCACGACAAAGGCGAAAAAGTTTCTGGTACGATCAAATCTATCACTGACTTCGGTATCTTCATCGGTTTACCAGGCGGTATCGACGGTCTAGTTCACTTGTCTGATATCTCTTGGAACGAACAAGGCGAAGAAGCGATTCGTCGTTACAAGAAAGGCGACACTGTTGAAGCGGTTATCCTTTCTGTAGACGCTGAAGGCAACCGTATCAGCCTTGGCATCAAGCAAATGAACAACGATCCGTTCAATGATTTCCTTGCTGCTAACGAACGCGGTGCGTTGGTTAAAGGTACTGTAACTGCAGTTGACGCTAAAGGCGCTACTGTTAAGTTAGCTGACGAAGTTGAAGCGACTCTGAAAGCATCTGAAATCAACCGCGATCGCGTTGAAGATGCAACTAAGTTCCTTGAAGTTGGTCAAGAAGTAGAAGCGAAGATCATCAACGTTGATCGTAAATCTCGCGCAATCAACTTGTCAATCAAAGCGAAAGACGAAGCTGAAGAGAAAGAAGCAGTTGCTAACTTGAAAACAGCTCCAGCTGCTGGTCAAGACAATGGTCCTAAAACCATTGGTGACTTGATCAAAGCTCAAATGGGCAACTAAGTAGACGTCTAAATTGTATTGTTAATGTAAGTTAACTAATACTTTTTATACAAATACTGTAAACGGTAGCGTAGTATTTAATTATTGCGCTACCGTTTTGTATTTAAACAGGTTATTATCGGGAAATAGATCCCAAGTAGCTTGATAATTAAAGAGGTCGCAGATGACTACTGAAGCACTTAACAAGTCTGACTTAATAGAGCGCATTGCCTTAAAAAATCCGCATTTGGCCGAGCCTCTAGTGGAAGAAGCAGTTAAAATCATGATTGATCAAATGATAGAAGCTTTATCATCTGACAACCGTATCGAGATTCGCGGATTTGGTAGTTTCGCATTGCATCATCGTGAGCCACGCGTGGGTCGTAACCCTAAAACTGGTAAATCTGTAGAAGTGGCTGCAAAAGCAGTTCCACACTTTAAGCCAGGCAAGGCACTTCGTGATGCTGTAAACGAATCTGCAAATAAATAATTGTAAATATTTTCGGGGTGTTCATGCGTTACGTTCTGGTCGTTCTTTTATTGGTGCTGTTTGGCTATTCATTAGCTTTAGTTTTGCAAAATGGTACCGAGCTGTCCGTGGACTTGTTATTTACTCAAGTTCCTGCAATGCGTCTGGGATTATTGCTTCTCCTCACCCTATGTCTAGGTGTGGTTTTAGGTCTGCTATTGGGCGTTCAAATCTTCCGGGTTTTCCAGAACAATTGGGAAATTAAACGACTACGTAAAGACATTGAACATCTGCGTAAAGAACAGTTAAATACCGCCAAGTTGATGGCCGCTGAAGCAGCAGCCCACACCCGGCATGAAAAAACTGTATTAGATATTACCAATGAAAATCAAAGCCCATTATAATGGGCTTATTTTTTGCCTATTTGAAGGGATAATCTCTTGAGTATCATTGTTGCACTAGATGCCAAAAGCCAATTTGATGCCTTAGCCATTGCAGAACAGCTAGATCCTGCCTTGTGTCGACTAAAAGTTGGTAAAGAGTTATTTACCCATGAAGGTCCAATCATTGTCAGAGCACTTCAAGATAAAGGTTTTGATGTTTTTCTGGATCTGAAATTTCATGATATTCCAAATACGACGGCACAGGCTGTTTGTGCGGCAGCTGATTTGGGTGTATGGATGGTCAATGTACATGCATCTGGTGGCCGGAAAATGATGGAAACCTGTGTGGAACGTTTACAGGCTGGTAACTATAAAACCCAGCTTATCGCTGTGACAGTGCTGACTTCCATGGGTCGTGAAGACCTGCAGGATATTGGTCTGGATATTGACCCGGATGAGCATGTAAAGCGTCTGGCTCAACTGACTAAAGACAGTGGTCTGGATGGGGTGGTCTGTTCCGCGCAAGAAGCGAAAATGTTGCGTGAAACGCTTGGAAAAGATTTTGCATTGGTAACCCCGGGCATTCGTCCTGAAGGTTCAAATGCTGATGATCAAAAGCGTATTGTGACACCGAAACAGGCAATGCTGGATGGTTCGACACATCTGGTAATTGGTCGTCCAATTACCCGGTCTGAAAATATGCGTCAGACTTTAAAAGATATTTTGGCAACACTGTAATTTACCCTCTCTCTCACGCTCTTCGAAAGGGTGAGAAAGCTCCTCATTAAAAAATCTTCCTCTCTCTATGGGAGAGGATTGAGGAGAGGGCTGAAGTTTTAAATAGCCGCCAACACACTCACCATCACCGGCGCTAACAGGGACAGGATAAATCCACTCACCATGGCATGCGGAATAAAGTCATGCCCACAGGCCTGTTTAACCATGGGCAAAGTCACATCCATTGCAGTTGCACCTGCTGCAGAAATCGCAGATCTCGGGTACTTCCAGCCTATACAGTACATCAGCAAAATCGCAAAAATTTCTCTAAACAGATCATTCATTAAAGCAATACTGCCAAGTTCTGCATTTCTAAGCTCGGTCACGACAACTCCTGACATTGAATAAAAGCCATAACCTTGCGAGAGCATGATCAAATCTTTCAGGCCAATTTGTGTGTTCCAGAGTGAATAAAGCATCACTGCGAATAACGAGCCGAATATGCAGCCAACAGGAACCAGAAGAATTTTAATATTCAACCATGAGCGATCCAGCGGTGAATAAGCCAGATCAAGGCCAATGAAAAACATAAACAGCAGTAATAAATGCCAGGTACTTATTTGTAAAGATACATCCAACAGATTTAAGCCGGTATGTAAAAAGTATCCACCTGCAAGTGCTAAAAAAGCATAACTGATATTCAGCAAGGATTTGATAACCAAATCTGTAGATACCCGGCCTGAAGCGGGAAGAAAGCCTGACCACTTAAACAGTAGATAGCAAAATGCAAAAGCACCCAGTGATGTCAGAAATGCAATACTGATGGAGGTGCTCAAAATCTGAAGAGGATGCTGTAATTCATCAACGAGCTGGGAAAATTCGAAGGCAATTGCAATCAGTAAAATATAGCTAAAATAGGGCAAAAGCCTGAAACAGATTTGAATGATCGGAGCTGGAATCCGTTTTGCCAAAGCAAAACCGAGGACGAGGCAGAGTAGAAGCTGAAAGATGAGCCAAAGCGATTGCATAAATTCAAGGTATTGAAAAATTACTTTTAAATTATGCCATCGCTTGAGCCTGGATAGTGAAAGCTTTTAGGCGATTTTATTCAGGAAGCGATAATCTGCGGCATTGGGTGTTCTGGTTTTCAGCCAGTATTTCCAGGTATATGTGGGCCATAGCGCAAAATTCTTGCCACCTGGCTGCTGATACCAACTGACACAGCCAGATTGCCATACGGTCTGTTCAAACATATGTTGCACCTGCTGATTAAATGCATCCTGAACCTGATCTTTGATCACAATTGCGTTGCTATGAGACTGGTCGACCAGTTGTATGAGTTGCAAGATATATTCCACTTGGGATTCGATCATGAAAATGACCGAGTTATGCGCCAATAGAGTATTTGGCCCCAATAACTGAAACAGGTTTGGAAAAGCTTTCATGCAAATTCCATAATAACTTTCAGCACCTTGTTTCCACACCTCATTCAGCTCTACATCATCCAGTCCTGTACATTGAAAGTTCTTCATGTAAATGCGTGGATCGGTAATAAAGCCTGTGCCATAAATCAGGCAGTCAATCGGTCGTTCCTTGCCATCTTGAGTGATGATGCTGTTTTCGGTAAGTTCCTGAATCTGTTCAGTTACCAGTTCTACATTCTTACGGTTAAAGGTCGGAAAATAACGGTTGGAAACCAGAATGCGTTTACAGCCCATGATGTAATCCGGGGTCAGTTTTTTGACCAATTCAGGATCTTTGACCTGGTATCGGATGAACAGTTCTGCCAGCTTCTGGGTATATTTCATGATTCCAGGTTTAACGATGGGTACTACCCGTGATTCATTTGACCAGTACAAGCGGGCGCGATGCAGTTTTCTGAACCAGTCATACTTTGTAAATAGTTTCTTTTCGAGCTGGTGATAGACCCGTTCATCACGAGGAATAACCCAGGCCGCAGTACGTTGCATGACATACAGTTGCTTGCATAGTGGTGCAATTTCCGGAATATATTGGATGGCACTGCCCCCTGTGCCAATTGAAGCGACATTCTTGCCATTCAGATCATAAGCATGATCCCATTGTGCAGAATGAAAGACTTTGCCCTGAAATTTTTCAATGCCTGGAATATGAGGAGTCTGAGGGACATGCAAAGGTCCTGAAGCAAATATGACAAATTGGGCTTCCAGGATGCTCTGATCATGCAGTTGTAATTGCCACAGGCAGCGGTCTGACTGGTAATGTGCTGAAAGGACTTCGGTATTTAAGCGGCAGAAAGCGCGCAGCTTGTACTCGGTCACCAGATCCTGAATATAGGAAAATATTTCGGGTGCCTCGGCATAGCGTTTCGACCAGTTGCTTTTTGTGGCGAATGACAGCGAATACAGATGAGACTGTACATCACAGGCTGCGCCAGGATACTGGTTGTCTCGCCAGGTTCCACCAAATTCATGGCCTTTTTCCAGCAGAATAAAATCATGTATTCCTTGCTGCTGTAAACGTATTGCCATGGCAATACCGCCAAAACCGGCGCCAATAATGGCAACTTTGGTCAAGGGATGGGGACTTGTGGCAGTCGTATTGTCTAACATCATGGCATTCCTTGCTTATTTTAATAAGGGATTATTATCATAATTTACTGATAAAATATTAGATCTAAAATTGATCTAAACGGCAATAGCAGTCAGCTTATTTTTATAGTACAACTAAGACTATCACATTGTAATTGTATGGTTATGAAACGTTCTGTTCTCAGTCTGATGTATTTGATTCAAGGGATGCGCAAGGCGGGCATAGATGTCGATCAGAAACTGCAAAACATTGGATTGCGTGTAGATGCCTTTGATCCAGGTTCAATTATTCATCCGAGTCTGGAACATGATGTGCTTAAGGTGGTAGGGCAGGAAATTGAGGCAGAGCAGGGGCTATTGATTGGTCAGCATTATGCCCTGGCAGGTTATGGCCCCTTGTTGATGTTGCTGGTGACCAGTCCGACGGTGCGTGATGCGCTGCATCAGGTGATTCGTTTTCAGCAGTTGACGCATCTGACCGGTCAACTGTCTGTACAGCAAAGCGAGCATCATAGTGCATTGTGTTATCGACCAAAACTTCTGGATGAGAATTTGGGAGTATTGGTGGCACAGGCCGAGGTTTCCGGAACGTTTAAGTTTATCCGTGATATTTATAAAATGATGGGCTTGTCCAAGCCTGATCTGCGGATCGAATTGCCTTTTGCTCCTCCGGAGGATATCAATACCTTAAAGGTTTACCATGATTATTATGGTACGCAGGTGCAGTTTGATGCACCCGATGCCGCCTTCTGGTTTGATGAGGCAGTGCTGGATATCAAGATTCCATCGGCGGATGCGGTGACATTTGCACTGTATGAAGCCAAGTGTTTTGCCGAATTGCAACGCCTGCAACAGGATGAGCAGACCCCGACCGTGGTGCAGCGGGTTCAGGATTATTTGGAGATCCAAAGCGGTTTGATGCCAAGTATGGCGGAAACTGCCCAGGCCTTGAATATTCCCGAACGGACCTTAAGGCATCAGTTACAACAGTTTGATACCAGTTATAAACAGATTCGCGAAGATATTATTAAAGATAAAGCTTTGCGATTGATTGAATACAAACAATATTCAATTGAAATGATTGCAGAGTTATTGGGCTATTCCGAGCCGGCCGCTTTTAACCACGCCTTTAAACGCTGGTTTGGGCAAAGCCCTCGACAATATGTAAAATAGCCTAAGCTTGTTTATGCCAAAGTGTTATAGTGAGTTTTTTAAACTTCGCTATAATTAAATTGATCCCAAATAGTACGAAACCCTATGTCCGATTTTAATTCACAGCACAGCACCGCCTTTAGTCCGATCTCTCCTGCAGAACGTTATGCACAAGCTATATCTTCAGGGCAGTTTATGCCTGATGATGCACAGGCAATGGCAGTACATGAACTGAATCGTGTCTGGCTGGAATTGATTCAGCGCTTTAAGGCCTCAAAAAAAGCATTTCGCCGCTTTCGCCGTCAGACGTCTCCTAAGGGTGTGTACATGTGGGGTGGAGTCGGACGAGGCAAAACCTGGCTAATGGATCAGTTTTATGAATCGATTCCATTTCGCCGTAAAACCCGAATGCACTTTCACCATTTTATGCAGCATGTGCATCGTGAGTTAAATAAACTATCTGGTCAGCGTAACCCGCTCGATCTGGTGGCAGATCAGATTTATAAAGAAGCCGTAATCATCTGTTTTGACGAGTTCTTTGTATCCAATGTTACCGATGCCATGATTCTCAGTGATCTGTTCCAGAAGCTGTTTGAACGCGGAATTACCTTGGTCGCCACCTCAAACATTGCCCCGGATGGCCTGTATAAAAACGGCATTCATCGTGACCGTTTTCTGCCTACGATTGAACTGGTCAAGAAAAACTGTGTGGTATTAAATGTCGATGCCGGTGTCGATTACCGTTTACGCGTCTTAAAACAGGCACAACTGTTTAAATTCCCGTTGACCCATGATCATAAAAACTGGATTGCCCAGCGTTTCAGCGCGCTGACCCAGACCCAAACCTGCTCTGAAGAGCCGATTATCATCAATAACCGTATTGTCGAAACCGTGTCACATACCGAAGATGTGTTGTGGTGCGAATTTTCTGAACTGTGTTTAAAACCACGCAGCCCGGCTGACTTTATTGAAATTGCCAATATTTATAATACGGTGCTGGTCAGTAATGTACCGCATCTGACCGATTTCCTCAATGATGGTACGCGCCGTTTTATTTATCTGGTCGATGAGTTTTATGACCGCGGCGTCAAACTGTTACTGACCTCGGAAGACAATATTGTTGACATCTATCAGGGTGAAAAACTGGTCTTCGAAATTGAACGGACGCGTTCACGTTTGCTGGAAATGCAGTCGGATGAATATCTGAATTCTGAACATCGTCAGATCCAGAAAACCATCTCGAGTGAGTAGAAAAAACAATACAAGCGCCGGTCATGAACCGGCGCTTTTTTTTATAAAAATAAGCAGGTAAATGATCGACAAGTATGGCCAAACATGGCTTAATCTTGATCTAAATATGATCGTGTATAACAATAATGCATAATTTTTACTCGAAAATCTGAACTTAAGTCTAATTTCTACATTTCGAAAACTTTATACACTGTCATTAAGGTATTTAGCAGAATGATATCTAAATGCAGCTGAGCGACAGCTAATATGCATATGAGGGTACTCATATTATGAAAAATGCTCAGTATTTAGCAATTTGATAATACTATTCAGCTAAATTTTAATCGGTATACTAGAATCTCTTGTATAAAAAGTAGCAATATCAGGAAAGACAATGACTGCACGTATTCAAAAAGGCAAGTTAGCGATTGCTAAAGAACTTTACGATTTTATCGAAAATGAAGCACTACCAGGTTCGGGTTTGGATAGTGAAACTTACTGGAAAAACTTTGAACAAGTCGTTGTTGATCTTAGCCCTAAAAATAAAGCACTTTTGGCTAAGCGTGATGACATTCAGGCAAAAATTGATGAATGGCACCGCAATAACACATTTGAATTACAGGCTTACAAAGCTTTCTTGACTGAAATTGGCTACTTGTTACCAGAAGTAGAAGATTTCCAGATCAGCACTGAAAATGTAGATGAGGAAATCGCTGTATTGGCAGGCCCACAGCTGGTCGTTCCGGTACGTAATGCACGTTACTGCCTCAACGCAGCTAACGCACGTTGGGGTTCTTTGTACGATGCGCTTTACGGTTTCGATGTCATTTCTGAAGAAGATGGCGCGGAAAAAGGCAAAGGCTATAACCCGAAACGTGGTGAGAAAGTTGTCGCATTTGCGAAAAACTTCCTCGATGAAACTTTCCCGTTGGCTGCCGGCTCTCATGCAGATGCAACTCAATATGCAGTTGAAAGCAATGCACTGGTTGTAACCTTAAAAGATGGTTCTACCACCACTGTTGCGGATAGTGCTAAATTTGTCGGCTTTAACGGCGAAGCTTCAGCACCAACTGAAATTGTATTCAAAAATAATGGCCTGCACGTTATTGTTCAAATTGATGCAACCAGCCCGATTGGTCAGACTGATGCCGCTGGCGTAAAAGATGTGGTACTTGAAGCTGCGGTTACCACCATTCAGGATTTGGAAGACTCGATTGCAGCCGTTGATGCTGAAGAAAAAGTGGAAGGCTACCGTAACTGGTTAGGCCTGATGAAAGGCACTTTGGAAGAGTCTATTCAGAAAAATGGTAAAACAGTTACCCGTAAACTGAATGATGACCGTACTTTCAAAAATGTGGAAGGCGGTGAAACCAAGGTTCATGGTCGTTCATTGATGTTGCTGCGTAATGTAGGGCATCTGATGACAAACCCGGCAATCCTGGTGGATGGTGCAGAAATCTATGAAGGCATCATGGATGCACTGGTAACGCCATTATTGTCGTTTGCAGACATCAAAGGTGAGAATACCATCAAGAACTCGCGTCAAGGTTCGATGTACATCGTTAAACCGAAAATGCATGGTCCTGAAGAAGTGGCTTTTGCCGTTGAGCTGTTTGAACGTGCAGAACAGGCACTGGGTTTACCTGCAAAAACTTTAAAAATCGGGATCATGGATGAGGAACGCCGTACTTCTGTAAACCTGAAGAACTGTATTGCACAAGCCAAAGACCGTACCATTTTCATCAACACAGGTTTCATGGACCGTACTGGTGATGAAATTCATACCTTCATGGAAGCAGGCCCATTCGTACGTAAAGGCGAAGTGAAAGGTCAAATCTGGTTCCCGGCTTATGAAAACCGTAACGTGATGATTGGTCTGCAAGCAGGTTTACGTGGTAAAGCGCAAATTGGTAAAGGCATGTGGCCAAAACCAGACATGCTGCTTGACATGTACAAGACTAAAACTGAACATCCGGAAGCGGGTGCAAGCTGTGCATGGGTGCCATCACCTACAGGTGCCGTGATTCACGCGATTCACTATCACCAGATTAATGTTGCAGACCGTCAGCAAGAACTGTTGTCGACTCAGCCTTTATCTCTAGATGATTTGTTGACACCGCCATTGGCACAAGACACCAACTGGTCTGACGAAGAAAAAACCAAAGAGCTTGAAAATAACTGTCAGGGAATCTTGGGTTATGTGGTTCGTTGGGTAGACCTTGGTGTAGGTTGTTCTAAAGTACCAGACATCAATGATGTCGGTTTGATGGAAGACCGTGCGACTCTACGTATTTCTTCGCAGCACGTTGCCAACTGGCTACGTCACGGTATCGTGGGCCGTGAACAGGTTGAAGAAGTCATGCAACGCATGGCGAAAATTGTAGATCAGCAGAATGCCAATGATCCACTGTACACGCCTATGTCTGCTGACTTTGCCAACAACATCGCGTTCCAGGCAGCGTCTGACCTGATCTTTAAAGGTGGTGAGCAGCCATCAGGCTATACCGAGCCACTGTTACACGCAGCGCGTTTAAAATTGAAAGGTTATACAGGTGACTAATCCTGTCTAGCTAAAAAAGCCTCTTCGGAGGCTTTTTTATTGTCTAATGGTAAGTGACTATGATTCTGACTAGAAATTTTTCAGCTGAACTCTTACAGTGAAGTAAAGTACACGAGGAAACAATAAAATGATGACAGTATATGAAGACTTGGATCAACAGTTTATTCATGGTCAGTGGAGACGTGGAACCTCAACCAAAACAATAAAAAATATCAATCCTTTTACCCAAACCGAGATTTTTAGTCTTGCGGCTGCAAGTTCGGTCGATGTGGACAGTGCGTATAGCGCAGCAGAACAGGCTTTCCAGCAGGGTGTTTTGACTTCTGTTGAAGGACGTAAGGCAGTACTACAAAACTTGATCACGGTTATTCAGCAGCGTCGCGACGAAATCGTTGACTGGCTGATTATTGAATCAGGCAGTACACGTTTTAAAGCTGGTCTTGAGGTAGATGCAGCTTTGGGCATTATTCAGGAAAGTCTGAGCTTTCCCGATCAGATTCAAACGGAGCAGTTAGAAAGCAAAGACCCGGCACGCAAAAGTCTGGTACTGCGTAAGCCTTTGGGGGTAATTGGCGTGATCAGCCCGTGGAATTTTCCCTTTCATTTGTCCTTGCGTTCAGTTGCGACCGCGATCGCCTGTGGCAATACAGTGGTACTCAAGCCAGCCAGCGATACGCCGGTAACGGGTGGTACATTAATTGGCAAGCTATTTGAAGAGGCCGGTTTGCCCGCAGGTGCATTAAATATTGTTGCCGGTTCCGGTAGTGAAATTGGTGACTATTTTGTGGAACATCCGGTCCCGAAAATGATTTCATTTACCGGTTCAACCGAAGTGGGACAAAGTGTCGGCAGTAAAGCCCTGGCCAGTTCCAGAATCAAACGTTTGGCACTGGAACTGGGTGGCAACGCACCCTTGATCATTCTGGATGATGCAGACCTTGATCTGGCCGTTGAACTTACCTTGATGGGGCGTTTTATGCATCAGGGTCAGATTTGCATGAGCACCAACCGGGTCATTGTTGATGCTTCTGTTCATGATGCCTATGTGGACAAACTTCTGGATCGGGTGAAGATGATCCCAGTCGGCGATCCAAATCTGGAAGATACCATTATCGGACCCATCATTAACCAGAGTCAGGTGAAAAAACATCAGCAGATTATTCAGCGAGGTCGCGAGCAGGGGGCAGAGCTGGTTTATGAGGGAGGAATTGAAGGCAATCTGGTCTATCCTCATATCTTTATTAATGTCGCAGCCGATTCCGATCTGGCGCAGCAAGAAAGTTTTGGTCCGATTTTACCGATTTTAAAAGCGCGTGATGAAGCTCATGCTTTAGCGTTGGCCAACCATACCGATTTTGGATTGTCCAGTGCAGTCTGTACATCGGATATTCAGCGCGGGACTGCTTTTGCGGCACAGCTGGATATCGGTATGACCCATATTAACGGTATCAGTGTTGCGGATCAGTCCAATGCACCCTTTGGCGGCGAGAAAAACTCGGGATTGGGGCGTTTTAATGGCCGCTGGATCTTTGAGGAATTCACCCGGACACATTGGTTGACAGTGCCGCAGTCATGATGCTCAGAGCTATATAAATACTACAGGTTTAGGTTTGGCAGCAGGCTATAATCTCATAGACGAATGATTTACATGTATGAGCCATGTGTGCCAACTTTAAACCTTTAAGCTTAAAACAATTGCATGATCTGGGATTACCAGACATTCCTTTTGAATATCCGGAAGAAGTCTATCCCAATTATGCTGCACCACTTTTATTCCAGTCCGTTCAAGGGCTGGAGTGGCGCTCGGTGAATTTTGGCCTCATTCCGAAATGGGCAGAAGACAAAAGTATAGGAACCAAGACCTATAACGCCAGAAATGAAACTTTATTGCAGAAACCCACTTTTGCTGAAGCTACGGCCAAATGTCATTTTGGCGTTATTCCGGTATCAGAGTTTTATGAGTCCAAATATTTTGACAATAAACCGCAGCGTTGGGGAGTAAGACGTAAAGATGGTCAGGCGACTTTCATTGCCGCAGTCTACGAGATTGCCCGGATTCAGGGAGAAATTGTACGCTCTGCCAGTATGATCACCATGGATGCCATCGACCATCCGATGATGAAAGAATTCCATGAACCTGGAAACATCCAACGTTCGGTTATCGTGATCCCGCATGAGCGACTGCAAGAATGGCTGACATTGCGTCATCCGGATATTCGTAGTTTTGTACAGGGCTTTCCGGAAGAAGAGTTTGAATGTTCGCATGTGCCAAAAGAAAAAATCAAAAAAGTCAGCCCGCAACTGAACTTTTTTGATTCTTAGAAAGTTCTGATAAATTATTTATTATTGAAAGTATGCCAATTTACCAGTGTCTATTTAAAAATAAAAAGTAAGACTTTTAACGAGCCAGATTTTTAAAAATATGACGTAAACTTTCCATGGTTTTTTCAATTTGCAAAGGGGTCAGGCCTTCGAAAGACTGCTCAAGTACCACATTGGTCAGATCGTTGATCTTATGTGTCATTTGCATGCCTTTTTCGGTCAAGAATACCCGAGTAATCCGTGCATCATCTTCGCATGAATAGGTCTCGACCAGACCTTCATCTTTTAAGCGATAAACGATTTTAGTTGTGGTCGACATTTTAGACACGACCATTTCTGACAAGTCGGAAACACTGGCATGCGGTTTTGATTTTAAGGCAAGCAGAATACGGCGGCGGGAATTGTCAACACCATACTTTTTAAGGGCGTGATCGACATTAAGGACATATTGGGCATGAACCTGAGTAACCCAATAATAGGGAAAATTTTCTAAATTAAATTCTTCCGTACACGGTAAAAATTTTGCATATTTCTTAGTCATGAAATGTTCCTTGTATTTATTTTTCTAGGGCCCAACCATTTTATGAAAAAGTTTATGCATGTTTCAACCTTTATTTCAAAAATGTTAAAGAGATTGTACTTTTTAGTTTTTCTTAACATCATCAAAGCTTGATTAATTCTGTATATAGGCCGGTTCAGGACAGCCAATTGCCATTTTAAATCAGATGAAAGGTAATAATATTTTGTATGAAATTAATACTTAATTGTATATTTTAGCGCAGAGCGATGTTCTGCAACATTTTATCGTTCCAGCAGATCAATAACTTACTGGCTAAAATATCATCCATCTTATTTTAAGCTGTTTAGCGTATTTACAGAGATGCATCTAAGGCTTGATTCTAATAAATACAACCCTCAAAAATAGTTCAAAATATAGTTATAACTAATTGTTTTTTAAATAATAAGATAAAGGTAGCCGGATTTTTAATGGGCTTTAGCAGTGGTTTAACTGACCAATCATAAGGGCTGGATATTTTTACCCAGATTAAAATACACAATAAAGAAGGCGAGATGCCATTTTATCCCAAGTGATGCATTGAAAAAGTTTAAGGAAAATCATGATCATGTAATTTTTTTATAAATTAATACATTACAAAATATTCAGTTTATGCATAATGGAACAGTCTTAAGTTACACAGGTTAAACTTTAATGGATCCCTCGCCGTGCGTTGATCTTCCATCTCTATTTATAGCTTACTCGAACGGGGTAGTTCTCTAATGGAATTTTTATTAGATCCCGGAATCTGGGTAGGTTTAATTACTCTTATTATTCTTGAAATTGTTTTAGGTATTGATAACCTAGTCTTTATTGCCATTCTGGCCGAAAAGCTCCCTCCTGAACAACGTGATAAAGCCCGTGTTGTCGGTCTTTCACTCGCATTATTTATGCGTCTGGGACTGCTGTTTGCTATCGCCTGGTTAGTCACCCTGACTCAGCCCTTGATTACCCTGTTTGACTGGACCTTCTCCGGTCGGGACCTGATTTTGTTATTTGGTGGCTTGTTCTTGGTGTACAAGGCCGTCACAGAATTGCATGAGAAGATAGAAGGCAAGCCTGAAGTCAAACTGACCACCAATGTGGTTTATGCAAGTTTCACTGCTGTTGTTGCCCAAATTGTAGTTTTAGATGCTGTTTTCTCTTTAGATTCAGTGATTACCGCAATTGGTATGGTCGACAATATTTACGTCATGATGGCTGCAATGATTGTTGCAATGGGGGTGATGCTGCTGGCTTCGAAACCATTGACCAGCTTTGTAAACCGCCATCCAACTGTGGTGATTCTGTGTCTCAGTTTCCTGCTTCTGATTGGTATCAGTCTGATTGCAGAAGGTTTTGGTTTCCATATTCCAAAAGGCTATATCTATTCGGGTATTGGTGTTGCGATCCTGATTGAAGCATTCAACCAGTTCGGACAGCGTAATGTCGCAAAGCATGAATCCAAGATTCCTTTGCGTCATCGTACAGCAGATTCCATTTTGAAATTAATGGGCGGCAAGCTTGAAACCACCGATACTGATAAAAATGAAGCTCAAGAAACCTTTGCAGATGAAGAACGTTACATGATTGGTGGGGTGTTAACCCTTGCAGAGCGTTCAGTCGCTTCGATCATGACACCGCGCGGTCAGATTTCATGGGTCGATCTAGAGGATAGCCCGGAACAGATTCGTGAAAAAATTCTATCGGTTCCACATAGCCTGTTCCCGGTATGTCGCGGTAGCCTGGATAAGGTGATTAGCGTTGTACGTGCCAAGGAATTGCTGGATGTACTGGAAGAGCCGGAAGAATTAAAAGCACTGATCAAACGTCATCGTCCAATTTATATCTTTGAAAAAATGAAAGTCATTGATGCGATCAATACTTTGCGTACGTCAAAGGGCTCTTTGGTGCTGGTAAGCGACGAGTTTGGTAATGTGGAGGGTCTGATTTCACCGCTAGATGTGTTTGAAGCGATTGCCGGTGAGTTTCCGGATGCAGACGAACAGCTTGATTTGGTGAGAGTGGATGATTCGCACTGGATCGCTTCAGGTATGCTGGATCTGTATCAGCTTGAACTTGAACTGGGCATGATTGATCTGATTGATGAAGATGCCGGTTATATCAGTGTTGCGGGTCTGATCCTGGATAAAACCAACAGTACCGTTGAAGTGGGTACCGAGTTAAATTATCAGGGTGTGCAATTCAAAGTCACTGAAATTGAAAGCAATCGTATCAAGTCTGTCAGCATTCATTATGCAGCTTAAACCATCGTTTTAAAGTCAGATTTGCTTTAAATTTCAAAAGCCAGTTACTCGAGCAGTAGCTGGCTTTTTTATATTTTGTTCTAAAGATGCTAGATTAAAATGCAGATAAGTTATTGCCAAACAAAGATATTTTTTATTTAAATTCACTTTCTAATTCAAGTTCTATGTGGTGAGTAATCATCCTGTTTAGAGTTCAGATTTTTAAGTTAAAAATGAGTCTAAAAAATGTCATCCATACTTAAAACTCGACTAAATAAGCCTGCAAATATTGATAAATCAAGTCTCGTTAACTAAAACTTAAAAGTAGTATTGAAAATGCTGTCGAGAATCAAATCATAATTCACATGAATTTAATTTATACTCTGTCAAAATACAGCGATTAAAAAAACAACGGCCTTTTCTGAAAACAGTCGATAAATTGCATGAAGCTCACTCAATCAGCACTCTGCTTATTTCAAACTGATTTCAGCATAGGGAGGATTGAAGACCAAACGGCTGTATCGGAAATAGCAGAACAAATCCGCAGAATAAATCAAGAGATGGATGTTGATCTGTTTCGAAAGTATCAACATTCTCATGATCAATAACTGACGGCTTAAACAGATTCCGGCAGAATTTTAAAATTGGCATATTCTCGAATAGTTTCAGTATTGAGCTGATGGATTTCATCCAGAAAGGCCACATTAAAACTGCCGAGTTGTGGCGCACGTTCAAAGGCCCGTTGACCTGCAATGGCAAAATGTACATGTGCAGCCAGTGCCGCGATTGCAGGGGAACTCACTGCATTATAGGCTGCAATCAGTGCACCAAGCGCACAACCTGTGGCTGTGACCCGGGGTTGTAAATCAGAACCGCCTGATACCTGTATCACCGGATAATCTCTGGAAATGATGTAATCGGATTTGCC
This sequence comes from Acinetobacter sp. KH_038, assembly GCF_057839405.1. NCBI lineage: Bacteria > Pseudomonadati > Pseudomonadota > Gammaproteobacteria > Moraxellales > Moraxellaceae > Acinetobacter > Acinetobacter sp. KH_038. The sequence goes on from NZ_CM174489.1 coordinate 1,187,869, forward strand.
GGAAATCGCGATACAGTCACAATGTTCCAATAAACCTTTTGCCTGTAAATAGACATCGGCACTATTGATGGTGCTGTCTACGCCTTTAGACTCGATCCGCTTGCCAGCCAAGGCACCAATTTCAGAGGCATTGCCACGTAGAACCGTAGGATGCGAATTTAATAACTGATCTACCATATTCGAGCGCCAATGCAGTACCGCGCCATAACCGACCGGATCCAGTACCCAGGGCTTTTGCAGCCGATGCGCCGTTTCTGCAGCAATGTGCATGGCCTGTACCTGTTCGGTGGTTGGCGTCCCCAGATTAAGATTGATCGCCGCTGCAATGCTGGCAAAGCTTTCGGCTTCAAAAGGATTATCGATCATGGCAGGGGAAGCATTGGCCGCCAGTACGACATTGGCGACATAGTTGCTGGCCACGGCATTGGTCATGATATGTACCAGGGGCTGCTGTTGCTGTAGTTTCAACCATGCTTCACAGATTTGATCCAGAAGCGTGTGCTGCAGTGCTTGCGTAGAAGTGTTCATAATGATCATCTGTCAACAGGGAATATAAGTGGTGTATTCATTCAGCGGGTAAAATAATGGTCTTGATGCTTGCAGTTTCTGCAGAACAGGCTGACATAGTCACTGGCATCATAATCTACCGAAAGTTCCTGTGAACCGCAGTGCATACAGCGTTTCTGCGAATAGAATTTAAGGCGAGGTTCAATTTTATGCCATGAGCGCCAGACAGGCTGAAAGAAAATATGCTCATCATAGCCCAGAAAGCGATAAAACAGGATTTCGCTCATCTTGCTGAATGGCAGTTGTGGCGGGCGTGGCAGGGTAGATGTTTCCCATTTTTCAGTGACGGACCGCTCCCGATACTGCTGCAAGGTTTTTTTGAGCAGATTGGTATTAATAAAGTTTTCATTGCGTGGCTTAAGCGCTTTCTGTTTGTACAGATATTCCAGGCCGGTCTGCACCAGATAATAAATCTGTCCTACCGCCAGCACATCTAAAAGGCGATAGCAAAAGGTCTGAAAGCTCTGATTTCCGGCAATCTGCACATTCCAGCTACGACAGTAAAATTGTGCAAACTGGATGATTTCTTCATATAGCAGGCAATACAGGGCATCTTTGACTTCATCTGCACTTTTGAAGGGCACGCCCTTACTCAGGTTCTGGTAAAACCAGTGCCGCAGCTGCTGGGTAATACTGAACAGTGTTGGCTCAGCATAGCCATCCAGACGTACATTAATATAATAGTGCTGGTTTTCCTGCTGGACATCTTTAGGAATCAGGATCTGATCTCTGATCAGGCTTTTCATCAGACCATGTTGGAACAGGTAGTTCGGAGTGATGGAATAATATCGAATTTGATGCCAGTCAATATATTCGCGGTGCTGGCTATATTCCTGAACCTGTTCGTCTAGAAGCGAAAGTAAAAACAGTTTATTGATAAAACTGAGCTGACTCAGCTCAGGAACCGGCCGGTCCTGTTTTTTATGATAGAGACGGTTTTCCTGTAACCGGACTTCCTTGAGCATGCGTTTACGCTGGGCCAGACACTGGTCACAATAACAATTATGTTTCTGATCGGGATGAAGCTGATGCTGGCAATGGCTGCATTCGTGGTAGCTCATCTCCTGATCATATTGTTCTGCCTCAATCCAATACATCGATGCCTTGCACAGCGGGCAGTGGGTACTTTCATCAAGCTGTTTTTGCAGAACACTGAATACCATGGGCGCGAGCAACTTTAGAATGGACGGGCATTTGATTATACACCGCGGATGAGATGCGAATGTAAGTGACAGATGCAATTTTAGCAAATCAAAAGAACATTACCGATACGATCAGAGCTGCCGGAGCAGCTCTGATTTTAAAACATGAAATGACGCTTTTTAAACCGGGCAGGGTAAGCTTTCGTCCTGCTCCCCGCGGTGTTTGGCATGAATCAAGGCCTGCACCTTTTTAGATGGAACCTTCCTGGCACCGAGTGCATCGTAGCTATTGAGAATGGCTGTGACTTCATGCGCCTGAAGCGGAATGCCTTCACAGCTCATCAACAGTGCAATGACTTTATGATCAATATTGGCCTGATCCAGAGTTTGCAGCATTTTAATATTTTCCATTCGTACAATATGTTTTTTTAGATACATGGCTCACCTCATGCTTATCATTATTGTTTCATTTTAAATGTGGAATTAAGTGTGAAAAAACACAGCTTAAGGCTAGCAAGAAATGTGCTCGTTTTTTAATCTGGACTTGTGAATTGTTATTTAAAACTAGATATATATTTAAAATCAATAATTTATATAAATGTAAAAAATCATGATTGTGACGATTTATTTGGCACAGATTTTTCTTAAGTCCAGTCGAGTGCTGCGCAATTAGGCAAAAACGCATTGAAAGTGGTGCGTGCAATGCCCATATTAGAGCTAACAATACAAATGCACAGACAGCGTTTAAAACTTGGCGTATGATTTTGACATGAACAATGTCGAACAAGATAAAGATTAGGACAGGACATGAATATTGCGGCAAACCCGGTGATCGAAGCGGATCAAACCATTTATTTAAAAGACTATCAAAAACCTTCCTTTGTTGTCGATTCTATCGACCTGAATATTCAAGTCTATGCAGATCATACGCTGGTCAGCAGCAAACTGGAGCTGCAGCGTCAAACTGCCGGTGATCTGGTCTTGCTCGGGCGAGATCTGGAGCTGCAATCAATTCAGTTAAATGGTCAAACACTGAATGCTGATGGCTACAGCCTGGATGCTGAACAACTGGTGATTGCCAATGCGCCTGATCAGGTATCGCTTGAAATCGTGGTCAAGATCCATCCTGAAACGAATACCATGCTGGAAGGTCTGTATCAGGCCAGTTCAGATCTGTTTGTGACCCAAAATGAGCCAGAAGGTTTCCGTAAAATTACGTTCTATCCAGACCGTCCGGATGTGCTGTCGGTCTTTACCACGCGTGTCGAAGCAGACAAGAAATATCCTGTTTTGCTTGCAAATGGTAACCTGCTGGAAACTGGTGAAGTCGATGCCAACCGTCATTATGCCATCTGGCAGGACCCGACCAAAAAGCCGAGCTATCTGTTCGCCTGTGTAGTAGGTGACTTGGCGGTGATGAAAGATTCATACGTTACCTCAGAAGGTCGTAATGTAGCCCTTGAAATCTATGCAGAAGAAAAAGATATTCCAAAATGCAAAATCGCCATGGAAGCGCTCAAGCATTCCATGCGTTGGGATGAAGAGCACTATGGCCTGCCATATGACCTCGACAATTACATGATCGTGGCCACCAGTGCATTCAACATGGGTGCGATGGAAAACAAGGGGCTGAATATCTTCAATACCTCATGTGTGCTCGCCGATGAAGAATTTACTACAGATGCTGCGATCATGCGGGTGCAGTCAGTGATTGCCCATGAATATTTCCACAACTGGACCGGCAACCGGATTACCTGTCGTGACTGGTTCCAGCTGTGTTTAAAAGAAGGCTTGACTGTGTTCCGTGACCAGTCTTTCTCGGAAGATTTGCAGTCTGCGGCAGTCCAGCGTATTGATGATGTAGCAGTACTGAAAGCACATCAATTCCCGGAAGATTCAGGCCCGCTGTCACATCCACCACGTCCGGATCATTTTGTAGAAATTAACAACTTCTATACCGCCACCGTGTATGAAAAAGGCGCGGAAATTAACCGCATGATGGCGACCTTGCTGGGCAAGGAAAAATTCCGTCAGGGTACGGATGAATATTTCCGCCGTCATGATGGTCAGGCGGTAACGGTTGAAGACTGGGTATCGGCACTCACCGCAGGTTCAGGGGTAGATTTGTCTAATTTCCTGACCTGGTATAACCAGCCGGGTACGCCAAAACTTGAAGTGAAAGCCGAATATGATATTGAAATGCAAACTTATCGTCTCAGCTTGAAGCAAAGTCTGAAAAGTCATGCCAAGTACCCGAATCTGAAAGCTGTTCCTATTCCAGTGGCTTTAGCCTTATTTGATGCCAGTACTGGCGAACAGTTGCAGCTGAATGGTGAGGCTTTATTTGAAAATGGCGTCAAAGACGGGGTATATCTGTTTGATCAGGAACAAGCCACTATTGAATTTACCGGGGTCACAGCAAAACCGGTAGTATCCTTGCTGCGTAATTTCTCTGCGCCTGTGAATCTGGACTTTGATTATTCAGAAGCAGAACTGGCTTTCCTGTTGCAATATGAAACCAACGGTTTTAACCAGTGGCAAGCGACTCAAACTCTGCTCGAGCGTATCTTGCTGGATGACCAGCCTGCCGATATCTATATTCAGGCCATGCTCAAGACCCTGCCAGACGTGATTGAAAAAGATCCGCTGCTGGCATCACGTCTGTTTGATGTGCCGTCTGAAGGTTATTTGGGCAGCCGTATTGATCAGGACTATCATCCGGCCATGATTCAGGAAAAGCGTGAAGCTTTGCTGCATACACTGGCTCGTGCCTTTGGTGAAACTGCCAAAGAGACCTATCTCAATCTGGATCCGGATTCGCAATCAGAATTCTCGCAAGCTATGGGAGTGCGCGCCTTGAGAAATATCATGCTCGGCATGATGGCACGTCAGGGTGATGCCGCGGCCTTTGATCTGGCCTATGAGCAGTATCACACAGGCAATATGTCTGAACGTCTGGGTGCGCTGAAAGTTCTGGTCTGGAACGATGCGCCACAAGCCCAAGAAGTTTTAGCCGACTTTTATCGCCGTTTTGAAGATGAAGCCTTGTCTTTGGATCAGTGGTTTATGGTTCAGGCAGCACATCCAAAAGCAACCGATGCCAGCATTGCCTATCTGACCCAGCATCCTGATTATGATCTGGCTGTACCGAACCGTATTCGGGCAGTGAGTGGCGGTCTGAATGCCAATCCGGTCAATACATGGAGCTTTGGCGTACAGCATTATATTGGTCTGGCAAAATATCTGGATGAAAAAAATCCGATTGTCGGTTCACGTTTACTTCAGGTCTTATCACGCTGGTACACACTGGCCGAGCCGCAACGCAGTGAAGTCAAAGTTCAGCTTGAGACCTTAAAGCCACTGGTCAAATCTAAAAACGTTTCTGAGACTTTAAATAGTATGTTGAGCGTATAAAATTTAGCTCATGGCAAAAACCGGATCGACACGATCCGGTTTTTTTATCTCTTTTTATTTCAAATGATGGGATTAGATACACTTGAAATACGCTGATGCAGCATGTGACAACTAAAGCGTGTACAGTATTGCTATAGGGATACAGGTATTTATTCATTAAGCTGTAAGCGGGGTAAAAGGATCTACAGGTCCACTTACTAGAGGTAATTTAAAATATGTTAGTGAAAATTGAAGATGGTTTTTATTTAAATAGCCAGCATATTATTGCCGTACATGTGAGCAAGAATCCTGAAAATGGTTTACTTGAGATCTCCATTCAATACACCCCCCATTCTGTGCAGCAGGTTGGCGAATACAAAAAAGTATTCCAGAGCCAGCTCGATGCAGAAATTTTCTTAAGTGAGCTGAATCAGAAGCTGCGCTAAAGCCTGCTCGGCACAGGCTTTATCTATATTTTTACTGTCTTACCACCAGTACCGGTATATCGGAAAGTGCCAGAACATTTTGAGCCACACTGCCCAGCATCAGTTTTTGCAAGCCTTTACGGCCATGTGAACCCATAATGATAATGTCGGTAGGTGACTCATTTGCAGCCTGTAAAATCCCTTCTGAAGGCGCCATGCCATGCAGGATTTTGGTGGTTACCTGTACGCCGTCACGAACAAAGCTTTGTTTCAGTTCATTTAAGCGATCAAGCGCATTTTGTTCTGCATGCAGGAAATAGTCTGTGACCGCTGGAGCAACTTTATAAAAGTCTACGCCTTTAAACGGATCAACCGCAATCACACTGAGTAAGGTGACATGGCTGTGAAATACTTTGGCCAGTTCGAGGGCATGCTCTGCGGCAGCATAGGAAATCGAGGACTCATCGAGTGCTACGAGAAGATGATCATAGTTATTCATGGTGCTTCCTCATATTTATTATTGCATTCAGGGGGAGTGAGCTTAAGTAATTGGATCTGTAAGTATTAGATAGGGTTCAAAATCAACTATAAAAAAACAAGGAATGCGCATCATGAAGATGCGCAAAGCTTTGACTATTTTTTCACGATCAGTACCGGAATTTCACTGGCACCTAAAACATCCTGTGCAAAGCTGCCCAGAATCATTTTCTGGAAGCCTTTGCGGCCATGAGAACCCATAACAATCAGGTCTGCTTTTACTTCGCCTGCAGTTTCAGCAATATGTTCTGCATTGACCAGACCCGTAACAATACGTGATTGGGCTTCAATACCTTCGCTTGCTGCAATTGCAGTGGCTTCTTTCAGGGCATTTTTGGCATTGGCATGCGCCTGTACAAAATATTCCTTCATGATGGATGAGCTGTAATAGAAATCAGCTTCAGTAAAAGGATCTTCCGCAATCAGGCTGATCAGGGAAAGCTGGCTACCAAATGCTTTGGCAATTTTTGCAGCATGTCGTACTGCGGAAAAGGAAATTTCTGAGCCGTCTACCGGAACTAGAATATGCTGATAAGCCATAAATTTTTTACTCCAAATGTTTATTGTTAGCCTCTGATTCATTGATAGCACAGTGACCCTGCAGGTGCAATTGCAAAAACCAAAAAAATGAAAAAACTCATTACATTACAACCATTATTCACATAAAAACGTAAAAAAATTGGCAAATTAAACCAAGCAAAAAAGTGGGGATTTTCACTGCTGATGCCAGCACGAAGCTGATTAAGTTTCTGGTTTTTCAGCGTTTCAGTTAAACTGCCTGCGCTTGATTATTATCATTATCGGAAAATAGAAATTTTGAGATATATTGCGCTAAATCTTGTGCTGATCAGTTCGATAATCCTATCGGGCTGTCAGCATACCGTCCCAAACAGCAAGCTCATTGCCAGCGCTTTTAATATGACCACGAGCTTGCAACAAAAGGTGATGGATCGTTATGCGCCGGAAACTGTGCTGGTGCAGCATAATATTGTGTATGAGCCGCAGCAAAATTTAAGTTTTGATCTTTATCAGCCCGCAGATATTCAGAGTCTAGGCCCGAAGCCGACCATTGTCTGGATGCATGGAGGAGGCTGGATTTCAGGTTCCAAGGCCCATGCCCGCGGCTATTTCAAGCTGCTGGCAGCGCAAGGCTATAATGTGGTTTCTGTACAATACCAGTTTGCTCCGCAGGCGACTTACCCGAACCAGCTTCAGCAAATCAATCAGGCGCTGGCGTTTATCACTAGCCATGCCGCTGACTATCACATTAATGCAGGACAGTTTTATCTGGCCGGAGATTCTGCCGGCGCCAATCTAGCCAGTCATTATGCCGCATTGTTGACCAATCCTGAATTTTCACAACAATCCAATTTCAGCCCGACTATTCAGCCGATGCAAGTAAAGGGCTTGATTTTGCATTGTGGTATTTATGATCTGCAGGCTTTTGTACAGAAGGCACCGGATGAAATCAAGATTGTCGAATGGGGTGTGTATAATCTGGTACAGGCCTATACCGGCGACCAGAAAGATGATGCTGAATTTTTAAAGCAAATTTCTCCCATCCATAATATTTCAACTAGCTATCCGCCGGTGTTGATTAGTGGCGGTAATAAGGATTTTCTCACCGATACCCAATCCCTGCCTTTTGTAGAAGCACTCAAAGCCCACAACATTGCAGTGACCGAGGTATTTTATCCGGAATCTAAGGCCTGGCTGATTCATGAATACCAATTTTTTATGGGCAAGAAAGAAAGTCAGCAAACCTTTATTCGGACCCTTGATTTTCTGCACCAGCATTCGCTCTAAACAATGAGCATAATGCAAAATCTGCTCGTTTATTCTAGTCCGTCCTTATCACAATCATAAATACAGCAATCTGGAGAGTGAAAAATGAATCCTGTATCGTGGGCATATCTGTTGCTGGCGCTGGCGATTGTCGCCGAAGTCACAGGTTCTACATTTCTGGTGAAATCTGAAGGCTTTAGCAAATTATGGCCTTCTTTGGCCGTCGTGGTCTTATTCTGTATTGCATTTTATTTGCTCTCCCAGGTGATTAAAGTCATTCCATTGGGAATTGCTTATGCCATTTGGGCCGGTGTCGGAATCATTTTGACGGCGATTGTCGGTTATGTCATCTTTAAACAGGCACTCGATCTTCCGGCCTTTATTGGTATCGCGCTGATTATTTGCGGTGTGCTCGTCATCAACCTGTTTTCCCGGACTGCAGGGCATTGATAATAGCAGGCAGCGATTTAGAGCTGCCTGTATTGCCCCATTTGTTTGAATGATCAGATCGGCTTAAGCGACTTGAGGTTTGAGCTTAAACAGCAAATAAACTGTTAATCCGAGTAACAAGCCCCAAAAGGCTGAACCAATTCCCAAAAACTGGATATTGGATGCGCTGAATAAAAAGGTCATTAATGCCGCTTCACGTTCATGCGGCGTTTGAAAGGCCAGCGCGATGTTATGACCAATGGTGCCAAATAAGGCAATTCCGGCCAGAACGGTAATCAGAATTGCTGGAAATGCCATGAGTAGACTGGTCAAGGTCGCTGCAAAAAGTCCCATCAGAATATAAAACAGGCCACAGCTGATGCCGGCAATATAGCGTTTCTGCGGGTCGGGATGGGCTTGGGTATCCAGACTGACCGCAGCACTGATTGCCGCGAGATTGACACTAAAGCAGCCAAAAGGTGCCAGCACTGCCTGACTCATCCCGGTCCAGCCTAAAATACCGTTTACCTTGGGCGGATAACCATAGCTTTTAATCACGGCCAGTCCGGGTAAGTATTGCGAAGCCAGATTGATCACCAACAGTGGCAAAGTCAGTCCTAAAACAGCTTGCAGACTAAATTCAGGCTGAATCCAGACTGGCTGGGCTATATTCCAGTTTAAACTCGGAATTGTAAAATCAATAAAGAACGGGCAGAGCGCAATTGCGCTAAATACCGTAATCACGATGCTATAACGGGTGCTGATTTTTTTCGAGATCAGATAAATGGCCAGGACACTGAGTACAAAGCCCCAGGACTGTTGCAGGCTACCGAATACTGAAATACCAAATTTCAGCAATACCCCAGCCAGCATGGCACTGGTTAAACTTTGGGGAATAAAATGAAAAATACGCTCAAAAATGCCTAAAAATCCCAGCGCAGCAGTCAAGAGTCCACAAATCAGAAAAGCACCAATCGCTTCACCCAGACTGTAATGACCGGCAGACGCAATCACCAACGCCAGTCCTGCGGTAGACCAGGCAGTAGAAACCGGATACTTGTATTTCCAGGACAGCCATAGGCCTGAAACACCAATGCCGATTCCGAGCGCCCATAACCAGGAACTGATTTGTGCGGCATTCGCACCCAAGCTTTGCGCTGCTTCAATCACCAGCACAGCAGAAACACTAATGCCAATCAGGCAGGTAATCAGACCGGCAATGATGGCAGTAAGGGAGAGATCTTGTAATAGTTTTGGCATCGTCCATGACACAATGTTTAAAAAGCGTTTAAATCATACGCTTTTCACGTATTTAGACAATGCCTGTTTCAGACTTTTATAGGGTCGAGGTGGCAAGCTTGATGCCAAAAGCACAGAATAAAATGCCCACCATTGCGACACAACTGGCTGTCAGTTTGTAATTCTGGTTGAAATAAGAGGCCAGTTTTACCCCGGAGAAAATCAGGATAGACAGATAAGTCATGCTAATCAATTGTAATATCAAGGCCAACAGCAGGAATGTTAAGGCTGGATAAGAATAGTGAGGATCGACAAACTGCACAAAAAAAGACAAATAAAACAGAATCGCTTTGGGATTTAAAATACTGATGGTCAGTGCAGTACGAAATGGCTGAATAGAGCAAGACGATTCCGCATCAGCCTTCGGTATCTGCAACATGCTGACTTTTTTGCCTGGACGAATGGTTTTATAGGCAGCAATTAACAGCTTGATCCCAAGATAACTCAGATAGATTGCACCGATAATCTTCAACGCAATAAAAAGGATGGGGAAGGCATGCAATAAGGATGCTGCACCCAATGCCGTACACAGAATCAGAATCATGTCACCGCTATAAACTCCCAGCGCACCCCAATAACCTGTCCTGATGCCAAAACGTGAGGCAATCGACATGACATACAGGGAGTTTGGGCCGGGTAAGAGCACAATTAGGGTAGTGCCAATGATAAAGGTGCTGAGATCTGTAATACCAAACACGAAAAATTCGCAAAAGAAAAAGCCGATGCAGCATTATAGCAACATCGGCTCGTCCTCTTTCCAGGATTTGGGCTTAATTCTTTACGGTATTAAGGAAACTTTGACCTAACAGGGTGGCTAATTGCTCACGAGCTTTGATAAAGCCATGAATACCGCCTTGCAGCAGTTCACTGGCCATTTGATCCTGCTTGAGCTGTTCCAGAAATTCTGCCTGACTGATCGGATTCAGTTCACCTTGCACAGTAATAGCTGCCGCTGAAAGCTGCGCCTGAACTTCACGTTGATCATTCTCGAGCTCTGCAAGCAAGTTCGGTGCAACAGTCAGAAGATCACAGCCACTCAAGCCCAGAACCTGGTCGATACTGCGGAAACTGGCACCCATAATTTCGGTTTGAATAGCATGTGCCTTATAAAATTCATAAATGCTTTTAACCGATAATACGCCCGGATCCTTTTCGATTGGGTAAGCATCCACACCTTCAGCCTTCTTGTACCAGTCCAGAATCCGGCCGACGAAAGGCGAGATTAAGGTCACTTTGGCATCGGCACAGGCATGGGCTTGATGCTGGCCGAATAACAGGGTGAGATTGGTATGAATGCCTTCTTCTTCCAAAGCTTTGGCAGCTTGTATGCCTTCCCAGGTTGAGGCAATCTTGATCAGAATACGATTGGAGTCAATTCCATACTGGGCATACAGTGCCAAGAGTTCCTTGGCCTTTGCGATGGTTGCAGCAGTATCATAAGACAGGGAAGCATCGACCTCGGTAGAAACACGCCCTTCAATTAACTTCAAGATTTCGACACCGAATTTTACGGTCAAAATATCAATGGTACGTTCAATTAGAGCATCATCTACATAAGCTTCCTGCTGCGCCTGCTGATAGGCCGCTTCAATCAGGGCTTTGTTCTCAACCTGACTGGCCGCTGCTGTAATCAGTGATGGATTGGTAGTTGCATCCAGAGGACGGAATTTTTCAATTGCGCTCAAGTCACTGCTATCTGCCACAATCGTGGTCAAGTTTTTTAATTGCTCTAATGCGGTTAATGTCATTACGATCTAGTTCTATGGTTATTGCTTATGCATTCTTTTATATCATAAACCTTCTGTTTCCCAAGTAGGCGCAGGTTGATTTTCTGTGATTATTCGCTGCTTTTGCGCTGATTGCGGATGTGATTAATCAAAAAATGAGCAGCTGTCCCCAGGTTGCTTTCCCGACTCCAGACCAGATCGACAAAATATTCAAATTTTGGAGTGAAGTCGAACAGATTCAGTACCTTCAGGTTCTGTTGTAAATTCGGCTGTTCTTTTAGCATTTCCTGCGGCAGAACACCCCAACCCAAACCTTGCTGAATCATGCTACAGGCAGAGTGGTGATTATCAGTACGCCAGTAATGACGGGAAAATAATAGTTCAGGCTTAATCTTGTGGTTACGGCTGGCCACCACAATCTGGCGGCTGTTTAAAATCTGTTCAAAGCTGACCCGATCATGTTGGCTCAGTGCATGCTGTCTGGCTGCTACAGGAATCAGTACTTCAGGCTTTAATTCTACAAATTGTTCACGTGCATCGAGTTGTTCCCGCTCAAACATCAGCGCCAGTTGTGCGCTGCCATCCAGAAGCATCTGCTGGGCATCTTCTTGAGGAGCGCCAAAAACATTGATCTGAAGTTCCGGAAACTGCTGCTCGACCAATACCACATAGTCAGTCCAGCGGGTATGAAGTAATTCAGATACGATGACGATATTCAGTTCTGACTCCAGACCCGAACTGAGTGCCAGCGCATGCTGTTTCCACTGATTCATTTCGATTAACAGCTGTTGGGTTTTTTCATACAGGATTTGCGCCTGTTCAGTGGCTACCGGCTCACGTCCAATCCGCTGGAACAGTTGCAGATTCAGGTCAATCTCTAAATTTGCAATCGACATGCTAATGGCAGAGGGAACTTTACCTAATTTGCGTGCCGCAGCAGAGAATGAACCGGTTTCCATCACAGTTTTAAATACAGTCAGTTGTTCCTGATTAATGTTCATATCATTTTATCTATCAATATTATTGAAAGATTCTAACTCGATTAATCAGCTTAAAGAACATAATATGCACCATATTGATAAACAAACCGAGTAATGAAAATGTTGATTTCCAGAAGAAGACTAGTACATGCGCTCAGCTATGAAGTCATCCTGTTGGTGATCATTGCAATCGCTTTGAGTGTTATTTTTAATATGCCGCTAGAAGTTACAGGTGTACTGGGCATTGCAATGGCAGTGACTTCAGTCATCTGGAATATGCTGTTTAACCATTATTTCGAAAAATTTGAAGCGAAACGTCAACTGAAGCGAACTATAAAAATACGCCTTCTGCATGCGATTGGCTTTGAAGGCGGCTTGATGCTCGCAACCATTCCAATGGTGGCATATGCCATGAACATGAGTTTATGGCAGGCGATTGTGCTCGATTTTAGTTTGACCATGTGTATTCTGGTTTATACCTTTATTTTTCAGTGGTGTTATGACGCGATAGAGGAAATGCTTGGATATCAGCCTGAGCATCGAAAAATATAATGAGAAAAACCGAGAAAAAAATAAAGCACAGGCGAGATTTCCTGTGCTTTGTGTGTAAAGTTTATTAAATAGCGCTATTCCCTTGATACATTGCACATTTATTCAGCTTGGTAATCATGCTAAAGCCCTTTATAAGGGTAGAATTTTGTGCATTTGCATCTAGGAAAATCCATGAAGTTAAAATATAGCCTGCTTGGTTTAAGCATCATCTTGGTCATGACTGCTTGTGGCGGCGGTGGCAGTGAGAATGGAAGCCATGCATCTCATCCTGAATCAGGTGCGGTCGGCTCTAATCCCTCAACAGGAAATAATACTCAACTTACCAAAATTTCTGAATTCCAGGTCTTGGATGTCGGTTCGGAACTCACGGCTCAAAATTTCGGTTTAAGCAGCTGGAATCCGACTGCGATGGCTTTGGATGGAGATATGCTCTATATCTCAAATAGTCAAACAGCCTCACAAATTTTACGTTATGACCTGAAGCAAAAGCGTGCTTTGACTGCTATTGATCCAGCAGTTTTAACCGGTTTGTCGAAAACATGGGACGGTATTGTTGATATTAGCGTACATGCAGGTCGACTCTATGTGGCTTCTTATGGTTCTAACCGTATTGATGTGATTGATATTGCAACAGGGCAGCCACAATTCGTTATGGCATTGGGTACAGGTAACTGGTGGGGCGATATATTCAATTATGCCTTAGTGCATAGTAATGCCGTGGCGGCCGATGATCGATTTATCTATGCGCCAGATATTCAAGGGCGTATTAATGTTTGGCAGCAAAGTGATATTCGGCCAGAAAACCATCTAAAAGCCAATAAGTTTGCACGTTTAAGTCTGCCAAATTGTGCCCGTAATTGTAATGCACGTATGCAAAGCATAGGGGATTTTCTCTATACCAGCTTGCCGAACGGCACTACCTATGTGCATGACTTAAAGAGTCTGAAGCAAGGCGACACGGATGTTCAACCGATACTCACAGAAAATGCTTTATCAACGGTTATAAACCATGCTCCTGATGGAAAAGTTTATGTTTCTCGAAATAATGGCGTGATTGAGAGCTATTCTGCACAATCTTTCAGTGACCACCAGATTTTACCCACGCAGCGGCTTGATCAATTTAGTGAATATCGTTTAAATGATGGGATAGATACGCAGGTCATACCCAAGGCCAGTGATCTGTTTGTTTATGATTCGACTTTATTACATTTAGCCAATCAGAAAATCACCTTGTTGCCTTTACGTCAGTTACAGCAAAATCACAGCAATCAGACTGCAGCAGTTATTGGGCTAAAACAGTCTCAGGCAATACAGCAGTCTCGTATGTTACAAGACGGTGAAAGCTGGGAGACTTTGACCAACAAGGAAGAACGCCATGTATTTATGGACAAGATATTATCTGCCCAGCTCAATGGTACAAGTTTAGACCTGCAAAGTTATAGCGCTGTACCTGTTAAAGATGTGCAACTACATGCCCGATTAAAAAATTCTGACCAATGGATGGTATTGGCTCATATTGATGAAATAGAGGCTTTTTCAAAAACACGTTTCGCCTTAAGGCTGAATGATCAGTCATTTTTCCCTTTGGTAAATGGTCGTGGATCAATTCAGTTATCAGGTTTGAGTCAGATAAAACAAATACCTGCAGGACTTTTCGAATTTAAATTCCATTCTGAAACAGATTTGCATGTTCAAAAATTGAATCAGATTAAAGCCAAATGGAAAATTTTCTTTGGTAATTATAATCAGGATTATGATTCAAAATGGCGTAAGATCAATGCCTTATATGCACGTGAATGGGTCATGATGATGACCAATTTAGCATTCATGTTGAGCACTCCAGAATTTGAGCACCTTTGGTTTAATCATAAGAAAGTAATGGGCCATGATTTCTTTGGTGATGCAGGTTTTGTGGAAGCTGAAAAAGGCATTTACAAGGCGGAAGATTATGCACGTATGTATCAGCAGATATTAAACCGTACCAGTATTAATCTTGGAGTCACTGCAATGGGCGGTGGTCTCGGTGGTGGAGAAGTATTGGGGGTTGATACATGGCTTTTCTATGGGCATTACCGCCAGTCAGGCTATGGCATCATCGCTCATGAGTTTGGACACGGTTTTGGTAGTCATAGTAGTGCCTGGGCCAATTCAGCTTATGGCTTCCAGCCCATGATGGAATGGTTACACTTTTACTTGCAACGCCAACCCGGTTCAATTCCTTATATGGACCCGGATGTAAATAAATTCCATTTGGCACCGCAAGATCAGCTTTATGTTGGAATTAATCAAGGTATTGTCAATGCTGTTCCAGGTAAAACTCGAATCAATCCCATTGATCAATATTTTGCTGATAATCCATTACCAAACCAATAAATTTAGCTGGTAAAAAAACCGCTCAAAAGAGCGGTTTTTTTATCGCAGTAATAGCAATTATTTTTCAATAATCGCTGTGACACCCTGACCACCGGCAGCACAGATTGATACCAGTACACGGCCTGAACCTTTCTGGGAAATCAGTTTCGCTGCTGTCGCAATAATACGACCGCCGGTTGCTGCAAATGGATGACCGGCTGCAAGCGATGAGCCTTTTACGTTCAGTTTTGCACGGTCAATTGAACCGAGTGGTGCATCCAGACCTAAACGCTCTTTACAGAATTTAGGGTCTTCCCAGGCTTTTAAGGTCGACAGAACTTGCGATGCAAATGCTTCATGAATTTCATAATAGTCAAAGTCCTGAAGTTTCAGACCTGCACGTTCCAGCATACGGGGAACAGCATAAGCTGGTGCCATCAATAGGCCTTCTTTTTTCTCAACGAAATCAACTGCTGCAGTTTCCTGGAAGGTCAGATAGGCCAGTACTTCATGACCATTGGCTTTTGCCCATTCTTCGGACGCAAGCAGAACGCAAGAAGCACCATCTGTCAGTGGAGTAGAATTGCCGGCAGTCATGGTGCGCGCATCGCCTTTGCCAAATGCAGGTTTAAGCTTGGCCAGTTTTTCCACTGAAGAGTCAGCGCGCAGGTTATTGTCGCGCTCTAAACCCAGGAATGGCGTAATCAGGTCATCAAAGAAACCTTCTGCATAGGCTGCTGCCATTTTCTGGTGTGAAGATGCAGCAAGTTCATCTTGCGCTTCACGGGAAATACCCCATTCCAGAGTGGTAATCGCCTGATGATCGCCCATAGACAAGCCGGTGCGTGGCTCACCATTTTTAGGTGCATCCATCAGTTCTTTGACATTGATTTTGGTCAAGGCTTTTAAACGGTCTTTTGCAGTTTTGGCAATGTTCAGTTCAAGTAGTGCTTTACGCAAGCCATCACCAAATGCAATCGGTGCATCAGACGTGGTATCTACACCACCTGCAATACCTACTTCAATTTGACCCAGTGCAATCTTGTTTGCCACTGAAAATGCAGCTTGTAAACCCGTGCCACAGGCCTGCTGGATATCATAAGCTGGAGTTTCTGGTGCCAATGCTGTATCCAGAACGCATTCGCGGGTCAGGTTAAAGTCACGGCTATGCTTCAGGACAGCACCTGCAACCACCTCACCGACACGTTGACCTTGCAGACTAAAGCGCTCTACCAGACCATTTAATGCTGCGGTCAGCATGTCCGAGTTAGAGGCAGTAAAATAGGCACCATTCGAACGTGCAAATGGAATACGGTTACCACCAAGAATAGCCACGCGGCGAACTGTGTTTTGGCTCATATTATTATCCTGTTGAACAGAAGGCTGTGTTTTCGAAACTGAATCTGTCTGAGTTGATGTCGTCTGGCTGCTACTGCTCGCTGTGCGACGGGTACGCGAGGTTTTAGCCCGACTTTTTGTTGCAGCAGCGGCTGTATCCGTGTTTTTAGTGCTACGCTTGACACGTGTTGATGATTTTGACACAGCTGGAGATGCGGAATTCTCGACTGCTGGATTTTCTTGAGTTGTTTTGCTCATAAGGCTTTTCCAAGCAAATTGATCGTCTTCTTGTCGCTTACATTAGCACAGATGAGTATAGGCTGTATTGACTACAATGACATTGCAGACTGCGCTCAGGTCAAGTCATCTGCCAGATATCTCAAGTATGATTGCTTGGAATCTGGTAGATCTATTGCAATATAAGTATCTGGCATTATATTGAAGTTAAAGGATAACTTTAGATCGATCAAAAATTAATTTGTATGAGAGATAATAAACATGACTGATCAGTACCAAACTTTCGCAAAATCTCCTATTGGTAAATTTGTCATTAAAAATCTGGGTCTGCCATCCCCAATTTCCCTAGACCGTTTCGAGTCCGCAACGCCAGTAGTCAAAGGCGCTGTTTTATTCGGTGCAGCACCTGCGAGTGTATTGACCGGTTCGATTGCCCAGGTACTGGCCAATATTCATGCCAATAGCTATGCAGGCAATAATACTGAACTGCAACAGGCAGCGGCGAAATCGGGTCTGAACCTGAATGCCTTTAATACCGGCGATAAAGAATCCAAGTTTAAAGTGGTTATTTTCGATGCTTCCGGTATTGAAAATTCAGAGCAGTTGAAATCACTTTATGAATTCTTTAATCCGATTGCGCGTCAGATTCAAAGTTCTGGGCGTGTGGTCGTGATCGGCACAACGCCTGAATCTGCAAAATCTGTGAGTCAGGCAATTGCACAGCGTGCGCTCGAAGGTTTTGTCAAATCTATGGGCAAAGAATTTAAAAAGGGCATTGCTGCAAACCTGATTTATGTCGACACAGGCGCCGAAGCCAATCTTGAGTCTGTGCTACGTTTTGCAATTTCTCCACGCTCTGCCTATGTGTCGGGTCAGGTTGTTCGTGTATCTGCAGCGGCAGCAGTAGATGTAGACTGGAGCAAGCCACTGGCAGGTAAAACTGTAGTGGTGACTGGTGCAAGCCGCGGAATTGGTGAAGCGATTGCACATGTGCTGGCACGTGATGGCGCCCATGTGATTTGTCTGGATGTCCCACAACAGCAAGCGGATCTGGATCGTGTTGCTGGTGAAATTGGCGGTTCTACACTGGCGATTGACATTACTGCAGCCGATGCAGGCGAGAAGATCAAACAGGCAGCAGCGGCACAAGGCGGTCTGGACATCATTGTGCATAATGCCGGGATTACCCGTGACAAGACTTTGGCCAATATGAAGCCCGAGCTTTGGGATCTGGTCATTAACATCAACCTGTCAGCAATTGAACGTGTCAATGCTTACCTGATCTCCAACGATGGTCTAAATGCAAATGGTCGTATTATCTGTGTATCTTCTATTTCAGGTATTGCAGGTAATCTGGGTCAAACCAACTATGCAGCTTCTAAAGCAGGTGTGATTGGTGTGGTGAAATTCACAGCACCGACATTAAAAAATGGTATAACCATTAATGCTGTGGCACCGGGCTTTATTGAAACGCAAATGACAGCAGCAATTCCATTTGCCATTCGTGAAGCCGGACGCCGTATGAATTCCATGAGCCAGGGTGGTCATCCTGTGGATGTGGCAGAAGCGATTGCGATGTTTGCTTCTACTGCTTCTTCAGGTTTGAATGGCAACGTGGTACGTGTCTGCGGTCAAAGCCTGTTAGGGGCTTAACACATTAAAGTCCTCTCCCTTGGGGAGAGGATTTAGGAGAGGGAGATAAGGGGATATATTATTAACCCTCTCTCTAGCTCTCTCCCAGAGGGAGAGAGAACTCCATTAAATAAATTAGAAAAACTTCTCAAAGGTTCAGTATGAATACGCGCCATTTTAGTCAGCTTCCAAAACCTTATTTAGCCTATCCGAAAGTGATTCAGGGCTTGATTTTTAAAAAGCCGAAGGGTGAAAAAGTTCTGCCGCAAGTTGAATATGTGGTGGATTCATTCAAGGTCGATCAAAAACATTTGAAAGCCTATAATGAAGTTTGTGGCTTTAAAAATAATGGCTATATTCCAGCTATTTACCTGACTGTTCTTTCGCAAAGTCTGCAAATGCACATGATGACCGCTGAAGCCTTTCCTTTTCCGGTTCTCGGTCTGGTGCATATTCGCAATCAGGTCAAACAGTATCGTAAAATCGGAGTCAATGAATCTCTGACCTTGTCCTGCAAGTTTGGTGAATTGCAGCCACATGATAAGGGTGTACAATTTGATTTCATCACCACGGTAAAAGTCGGTGAGGAAGTGGTGGTTGAAGCTTTGACCACTTATCTGTCCCGTCAAAAGACGAATGCTAAAGCTGCAGCCAAAATTTCCGAAAATAAAACACCGGATTATGAGCTAAATGCTGAATGGGAAATTCTGGAAAATACGGGTCGCCGTTATGCCATGACCTCAGGTGACTTTAATCTGATTCATATTCATGCTGTAACCGCCAAGGCATTCGGATTTAAACAGGCGATTGCGCATGGTATGTGGACCAAGGCCAAAGCTTTGTCCAGTCTGGCATTGCCCGATGCCTACGAAGCAGATGTCTGGTTTAAACTGCCATTATATCTACCTTCCAAAGTGCAATTCCTGACTGCGAAAACAGCGAATGATACAGAATTCCTGATTCGTAACAGCAAAAATCAGAAGCCGCATGTCACGGGAACTGTAAAAACAATTTAAAGCCCGATAAAAGCCTAAACCTGATTTAGGCTTTTTTGTTTTTAAGGAATTAATATTCTATGGATAGAATGATGCAACCACTCAAAGATTATTTATTTGCGGACATAGCTCATTATCAAGGGACGGTAAATGAAAATTTCCGTGATCTTGCCCGTCAGTTTAGTCGCCTGCAGCATGCCCGAGCAGAGCAGGGTGGTGCGGCACTTGTTGTCTATTTTCAGGAACAAAAAGTCGTCGATATTTATACCGGAAAAAAATCGGAATCTGAGGCTTGGCAAGCCGATACCATGTCCTTGTGCTATTCGACAGGTAAAGGTGTGCTGGCGACACTGGCACATATTCTGGTCAGTCAGGGCCTGGTTGATTATGACCGGCCGGTTGCAGAGTATTGGCCCGAATTTGCGCAAAAAGGTAAAGAAAATATTACTCTGGCAGATATGCTCAGCCATCAAAGTGGTCTGTTTGATATTCGTAATATTATTGCCGACGCCACTGAAATGGCCGACTGGCCGCGGATGCTGGAGCGGATTGCGGCAGCTGAACCGCGCTTTCAGGTTGGTACGGATGCCGCTTATCAACCGCTGACCTTTGGCTGGCAGGTGGGCGGTGCGCTGGAAAAAGCCACAGCTAAAACTTTAACTGAACTGATGCAGGAGTATCTGCTGCAGCCTCTGGCGCTAAATGGTGCCTATTTTAGCGTACCGACAAATGAATTAGCTCGGGTGGCCGTACCTATTTCCAAGCCTAAAATAGCCAGACCTCAATCACAGCTTGCAAGAAAACCAGTACCCAGAAAACCGAACCTGATGGAACGGGCTTTGGTCTGGAGTGGACAGGATCCGCAGGATTTTCAGGATGCGATGATTCCGAAAGGCATGCGAAATTTCAGTTTCTTCAGTGAACAAGGCCTGCAAGCGATTATTCCATCTGCCAATGGGGTATTTACTGCAGAGAGTCTGGCAAAAATCTATGCCATGCTGGCCAACCGCGGCGAATGGCAAGGGCAGCAACTGATTTCGCCCGAGGTATTTCAACGCCTGAGTCAGGTGCAATATAAAAAACGTGATCGGGTCATGCCTTTGCCGATGCACTGGCGTTTGGGTTATCACCGGGTGCTTACTTTAGGTAAAGCCTCGCAAGGTTTTGGTCATATGGGCTTTAATGGTTCGGGAGCCTGGTGTGATCCTGAGCGGAATTTAAGTTTTGCCTATACCCATAATTTTCCGACTGGTTCATTGACTGGAGATTATCGTCTGTGGGGTTTGACACAGGAAACCTTACGCTGCGCCGATGCCGTCCTGACCGGACGTAAAGGCTGGCGTTAAATATTCCTGATTGGGGAGTTTGGCACCGCAGTTAAATATGCTATTTTGTTGCCACTCCCGGTCTGTGATATGAAATGATGAAAAAAGTGCTCATGATTCCTCTGGTCGCAAGCAGTGCCTTGTTTGGCTGTCAGGATCCAAACCAATCGACTGCAAATACTGCTATTGAGGCCAAGGCTCAGATTCCTGCCTGGGTCGGGAGTTATCAGGGCAGTACACCCTGTATGGGCTGTTTTTCCAGTTGTGAAGATTGTCCGGGTATGGCGGTTGCTTTGGACTTGCATGAAGATCAGACTTTTACTTTATCACGTGAAAGCTTGAGTGGGCATAATCAGGTTGAAACCATTACCGGGCCGATTCGCTTTCAGGATGATACACAACAAGAGATCGAACTGCTGAATGTTGATACCCGAAATCTGCTCTATGTCGATCTGAACAAGCATGTTCTGGAAATTCGTGAAGATCAAACAGGCAAACGCTACCAGATGCAAAGTGACTTTATCCTGTTTGAATCGGTCTGATTTTAACAAAATATATGTTTTATATCCCTTTTTCTAATATTTTGATCAAGGGATTTTTATTACCGATGTACTGGCATTCATTTCACTATTTTATAAAAAAACAGTATGCTTAGACCTGTAAAAAGGAGCATACATGTATCAAGTACTTGCGCGAAAATACCGTCCTCGTAATTTTAATGAATTGGTGGGGCAAAACCATGTATCACGTGCTTTAACCAGCGCGCTTGAACGTGGCCGTTTGCACCATGCCTATTTATTTACAGGAACGCGTGGTGTCGGAAAAACCACGATTGCACGTATTTTGGCGAAGTGCTTGAACTGTGAGACCGGCATTACCTCTACACCGTGTGAAGTCTGTGCGACCTGTACTGCTGTTAATGAAGGACGCTTTATTGATTTGATCGAAATTGATGCGGCTTCACGTACCAAAGTCGAAGATACCCGTGAGCTGCTCGACAATGTGCCTTATGCACCGACTCAAGGTCGCTTTAAAGTCTATCTGATCGATGAAGTGCACATGCTTTCTACGCATTCTTTTAATGCGCTATTAAAGACGCTGGAAGAGCCGCCTGCACACGTCAAGTTTCTGTTTGCCACCACAGATCCTCAAAAGCTGCCAATCACTGTAATTTCACGCTGTTTGCAGTTTACTTTGCGCCCGTTGGCAGTGGACGAAATCACCGAGCATCTGACCCAGATTTTAGGTCAGGAAAGCATTCAGTCCGATCAGGATGCCATCTGGCAGATTGCCGAATCTGCTCAAGGCTCTTTACGGGATGCGCTGTCGTTGACTGATCAGGCAATTGCCTATGGTCAGGGTGCGATTCAGCATCAGGATGTCAAAGACATGCTCGGTCTGATTGACCGAACCATTATTTATGACCTGATTCTGGCGATTCATCAAAATCAGAAAGCACAGGTCAGTCAGTTATTACTGCAATTCCGTCAGCAGGCACTGGATGTGTCACTGGTTTTAGATCAGCTGATTTCGACCTTGCATGAACTGGCTTTATTGCAATATCTGCCAGATTTAAGCCTGAAATACAGTGCTGAAATCAATCAAAAGATCATGCAATTATCCGCTCTGATTTCGGCTCAAGATCTACAGTTGTATTACCAGATTGCCTCCAAGGGACGCGCTGACCTACAGTTGGCGGTGACACAGGAACAAGGCTTTGAAATGACGGTGCTACGCTTATTGGCGTTTCGTCCTTTACAGCCGAATGAAGTTCCGGTGACTCAAGCTGCTGCTCAGCAAACAGAAACTATAGCAACTCCTTTGCAACAACCTGCTGAAACCCAATTGCAGCCGCAAAGTGTGCCTCCAGCAGTTGTTGAAGCTGAAGCAGCATTTGATGATTTTTCGCTTGAAGATGAAGGCGAGGAGGAGGTGTATACAGCATCCTCATCTGAACCATCTTCAGATGATTTTCTCGATGAAGACGAGCCAACTAATCATGTGCCTGAGCCTGTGCAGCCAGAAATAAATCAGGTAGCCATTGAGCAGGTTCAGTCTAATGATCAGATTGTCTTTGATCCAAATGACGACAAAGGCCTGTTTGGTTTCGATGAGATCGAGAGTGCCGCCGTAGAAGTAATGCCTACAAGCAGCAGCTCGGATGATTTTCTGCTTGAAGAGTTTATTCCGGCTGATGAAGAATTTAGTCTTGCTGCTGCAGCAGAACCGGAAATTTCACAGGATCTCATTACGCAGTCTATGAGTGAAGCAGTCGCTCCAGTTCAGGCTGCCACACCGGATGACATTTCCCAAGATTCCAGTACGCAAAATCTGATGCCACAGGATATTTTAAAAATACCTGAGCAAATGCTGGATGGCGAATGGACTGTAGAGAAATGGGAGTACTGGTTCCGTAACAGCCAGCTTTCTCCGGCCGTGCAGGAGCTGGCACAGTATGGTGTCATGAGCGGACAGATTAATGGCCAATCCGTTTTTCATATCCCTGAGCAATACCAGCAGCTTTTGACACAACTGCAACATACTCTGGAAGCTGCTTTACAACAGCAGTGGCCGCAAACTCATTTTCAGGTGAAATTTGAAAATGTGGACCAGCTAACCCCGTATACCATGCAGCATCAGCGGAAGGCTCGTGCCTTTAAACGCGCGGAAGAACTGTTACAGGCTGAACCTGCGGTACGTGACCTGTTGCAGCAGTTCGATGGTGAATTGCAAAATATTCAGCTCAAGTAAACTGGATTTTAAGGCATTACAAATCGAGATAAAGCATCCCGCATTTCAGCTGGAATCGGGGTGCTTTTTCGTGTTTCGCGATCGACAAATACATGCACAAAATTACCTTGAGCCGCCGCCGCATCTGAGTTGCGCTTAAAAATAGCCAGATCATAGCTGAGTGATGAATTTCCCATGCTTTCAATGGCTACGCCGACTTCAATAATTTCCGGATAAGACAGTTCCTGATTAAACTGGCAGTTGGAGCTGACCACCAGCCCAATCATCGGGGAATATTTTGGATCGAAATTTGCTTCCTGAATTAGTAGGGCATTGGCTGCGGTATCAAAATAACTGTAATAGGTCACATTGTTGACATGACCGTATAAATCATTGTCTGCCCAGCGGGTTTGAATGGGCAAGAAAAATTTATAATGTTCGCGCTGTTTGATTGTGGCTTTCATCAAAATTAGGTCCTCGGCTAGATAAGGCTTAGGTGGAAATAGATCTAGGCGTAAATCGCCTGATAAATCTGATAAGCATCATCCAGCTTGAGTTCGCGTGGATTATTCTGTAACAGCCGGCTTTGCTGCATGGCATCTTCTGCCATGACATGCAGCATATGTTCCGGGACATTCAGCTGGTTTAATTTTAAGGTCAAACCGCTTTGCATCAGATGATTATTAAAATGATCAATAAACAGATCGGTCAGACCATCATGACAACCTTTACTGCGTGGGTCCAACCAGATCATCAATTCAGCATAGAGCTGTTTGGCCGCCGGTGCATTAAATTTCAGGACTTCTGTCAGTACCAAAGCGTTGCTATGCCCATGTGACAGATGAAAATGCCCACCGAGTGGATAAGCCAGGGCATGCACAGCAGCCACCGGTGCATTGGCAAAGGCCTGTCCGGCCAGCATGGAACCGACCAGCATGTTTTGCCGGGCATCTAGATCCTGACCATCTTGTAACACACGTTGCAAATTGGCATTTAGCAGTCTTAAGGCCTGTTTGGCCAGCATGTCGGAATAGGGATTCTTTTTGTGTTTGGAGGTATAGGCCTCAATGGCATGTACCATGGCATCGATGCCGGTGGCGGCGGTGATTTGTGCTGGCAGGTTCTGGGTAAAGGTGGCATCCAGAATGGCGATATCGGCATAGAGAATGGGTGCAACAATACCGCTTTTGGTGGTTTTGCCTGTGGTGACAATCGAAATGGGGGTGACTTCGGAGCCTGTGCCGGCAGTGGTTGGTACCAGAATTAAAGCCAAACGTGGCCCGGTGGCATGATCGACGCCATACAGGTCGGACAGGTTTTGATGCTGCTGGGGATGCGCCAGAATTGCAATCAGCTTGGCTACATCCATCGAGCTGCCACCGCCAAAGCCCAGTACTACATCAATCTTTTCCCGTTTTGCAAAGGCCGCGGCTTCAAGTACCACGGTATCAGGTGGGTCGGCCTGAACATCAGAGTAAATCACGTAATCCAGACCCGCAGATTCAAGAATATCAAGAATAGGCTGGTGTAACTGCTGCTTGAGCATGCCCGGGTCGGTTACCAGCAAAAGACGTTGATAACGGCCATTTTTAAGAATTTTAAATAATTCCTGAATCGTGCCGAGACCGGCAATGATATTGGGGACGGTGTGAAACTGAAAGCGATTCATGGCGTTATCCTTGATTTTTTTATTGCAAATACGAGATTATTCTATGCTGCTGATATAGGATTCATTATATAAATAACTTAACATAAGAATCCTTAAAATAAAGTAGCTCTGAGGTTGTTTATGTCATCCAGAACGCCATACAAGGTGTTATGTGTTTGTTTGGGAAATATTTGCCGCTCTCCCACGGCAGAAGTGGTACTCAGACATTATTGTGATGAACAGCAACTGAACATTGTGGTCGATTCTGCCGGCACCAGTAATTATCATCCGGGCAAAGCACCGGACTTGCGTAGCCAGCAGCACGCGCGAAAACGCGGCTATGATCTGTCAGCGCTTCGTGCACGTCAGCTGACTGCGCATGATTTCATTGATTATGATCTGATTCTGGCGATGGATCTGGAAAACCTGTTCAATATCCAGAACATACAGCGTCTGGCTGAAACCGAGTTTGGTCATGTACGTGCAAAAGTGGCAATGATGAGTGAGCATGACCAGATCTATCCGAAACAGGCCTTGCCAGATCCTTATTATGGCGAAGCGGACGGTTTTGAACGGGTGCTTGATCAGTGCGAGTCCAGCAGCCGGGCATGGGTTGAAATTTTTAAACAGAATGTACACAAGGTTTAAGCGATGCAGATTCAAACTCAGGTTCAACTTAAACCCTTTAACACCTTAAATCTAGAAGCGGTGGCTTCCCATTATGCCCATATCCAGTCGACTGCTGATTTGCTGGCGGCACTGGATTTTGCTGAACAGCAGCACCTCAATGTGCTGATCTTGTCAGGCGGCAGCAATATGTTATTGCCGGAGCAGATTGATGCACTGGTTCTGCATATCGATATTCAGGGTATCGATATGCTGGATGCTGATGATCAGTTTCAATATTTACGCGTTGGTGGCGGGCAGGGCTGGCATGAGTTTGTGCTCTGGACCACGGCACAGGGTTTCTATGGCTTGCAGAATCTGGCCTTGATTCCTGGGCGTGTGGGAGCTTCTCCGGTACAGAATATTGGTGCGTATGGCGTTGAAGTTGGCGAGTTTATTGCGTCTGTCGAAGTCTATGACCGTCAGTTAAAACAGTTTGCTTCGATTGGCGCTGCTGATTGCCAGTTTGCCTATAGACATAGTATTTTTAAAGATGATCCAAACCGCTATGTGATTACACATGTGACTTTTAAATTACTGAAACAGCCAGATCTGAAACTCAACTACGGTGATCTGAAGACAGCAGTGGGTGATAAGCTGACAGCGGAAAACTTGCAGCAACAGGTCATTCAGATCCGTCAAAGTAAATTGCCCGATCCGCAGGAATTTCCCAATGTGGGCAGTTTTTTTAAAAATCCGCTGGTCGATCAGGCGGTCTTTGACCAAATTGCAGCATCTTTCCCGAATTTGCCCCATTATCAGCAAGCCAATGCTCAGGTTAAACTGGCAGCGGGCTGGCTAATTGATCAGGCGGGCTGGAAGGGTAAACAGTTGGGGCCTGTGGGGATGTTTCATAAACAGGCGCTGGTTCTGGTAAATTATGGTCAAGCCTCCCTGACTGATGTGCGTAAAACCTATCGTGCGGTACAGCATTCGGTCTGGGAAAAATTCAAGCTGATGCTGGAACCGGAGCCTGTATTGTTTGATAAAAATGGATTGATCCGTTCTCATCAGGATGACGAATGATATGAGTAAAACCCATTGGATGGTGCGTTTTGTACAAGTGGTCACTGGACTGTTTGTGCTTTTCGGCTGTCTACTGGTATTGGTCTATACGCCTTTCTATTCACAAATGATTGTTAAGGGCTTAAACCAGTTTGTATCTTTAGAATTAAATGAAGTCGCTGCGCAAAGCCAGAAAATGGCAGCGCTGAGTGAGCATGAAAATCTGGAACCCGGATCTGATCTATGGATTGCCCGTCAGGCATATCTCAAGGTGATGGAACAGGATATCCAGCAAAATAATTCTGCCAACCTGATTCTGATCCAGGCACGTTATAAAGCGTTGCAACAGGTCATTGATGAACATCAGCGCGAGCAGCAAAATCAAAAAGCCGAGCAAAGTCCGCCCGCCCAAGTGCCTTTATTGTCCTCACAAGAACCGGCAGAGCCAGCCGATCCGACTGCGAATGTACGTGCATTGCTGGATTGGGACAGCAGTGAAAACAAAGAGCGGATTGAACAGTATATTGAATTTCTGAACACGCATCCTGTACAACAGCAAGAAGCCAGTTCAGTACAACAGACTGCTGGAGAGGAAATTCAGCAGGACTTGGCCTTGATACAGGATCAGCAGCAGGTGAAGCCGGCAAATACCTCCCAGCCTTATGCCATTGTGGTATTGGGTGGCGGCTTAACTCTGGATGAACAGGGCAAAGAGATTGTCGTCAATCACTATACCCGCCTGCGTCTGGAAACCACATTGGCGGTCGAAAAGCATTATCAGTTACCGATTGTGCTGAGTGGTGTTGAAGCACCGTATATGCAGCGCTGGCTGCAACAGCATGATGTCGATGCCAAATTGCTGGAAGATCGCAGCATGAATACCTGCGAAAATAGCCGTTTCAGTTCATTATTATTACAAAAGAAAGGTGGAGCACCGACAGTGATTTTGATCACTGATCGTTATCATATGCCAAGAACCCGCCGTTTATTTGCTTTAAATGGTATACAAACTATTCCGGTGGAGGCACCCATGCCGAAGCCTTTGACACGATGGCGTCCAAGTGCGCAAAATTATGATCATAGTCGTCGAGCCAATTATGAAATGTTGGCGACCATGCGCGATATGTGGTTTGGATCTAGTGACTGTCGGGAGGTGCCATAATGTCTGATATCCCATTTTTAAATCCCACAATCCTGAAGCAACTTGATTTACCTATTCCAAGCCGGGATATTACGCCACAACTGTTGCCGCCGTTAAACCTGAATCGTAGTGATGAACCGCCAATTGACCTGCAATCCTATCGCAAGCTGTATGGCTTTGATTTATTGGATTGCAAGCATTGGCAAGGCTATGTACAGATGCCACTGTTCAAATTGCATGTACAGGTGTTTGAGCCAAATCTGGAAAATACCCGATTTGACAAGGTTCAGGGCACCGCTTTCTTATTGCATGGTTATCTGGAACATAGTGGAATTTATCAACCTATTGTGAAAGAGCTGCTGGAACAGGGCTTTAGTGTATTGACCTATGACCTGCCCGGACATGGTCTGAGCGATGGTTCACCTGCCAGCATTCAGAATTTTGATCATTATCAGCAGGTTTTGCATGCAGTGCATCGTTATGTGCAGCATGCCTCGCAATTGCCTAAACCTTGGGTCGGCATTGGACAAAGTACGGGTGGTGCGATCTGGATGCACCATTTACTGGAATTTGCAGAACGTCGCGAAAACCCTTTTGTAGAGCGTGTACTGTTGTTATCTCCGCTGATCCGTCCTGCGAAAACCGCCTGGTGGCATAATTCGGTCGGGCTGGGCATTATTAGCCGAATCAAGCGTGAAGTTCCCCGGCATTTCAGACGCAATAACCATAATCCGGAATTTCTGCGGTTTATCCGGCTTAAAGATCCCTTACAGCCACGGATGATGGGCATGGACTGGATTCTGGCGATGTCGCGCTGGATGCTGGAAATGGAAGCGCGTCCAGCTTGCCGTATTCCGGTCTGGCTGGCACAAGGTGCGCAGGACCAGACCGTGGACTGGCGTTATAATATCGAATTTATCCGGCGTAAATTCCGTCTCCAGACCTTACTGATGCTGGAAGAAGGGTCGCATCAGCTGATCAATGAACGGGCCGATATTCGTGCTGCATTGACTGGCCTGATTCCTGCTTTTCTGCATGCACAGGGCAGTAAAACTTATTATTAATATATTGAACATCAAATATGCAAAAAAGGCGTTTGAATAAAACGCCTTTTTTGCTTTTAATCACATTAATTTAAAACTCTTCAAGCTTGGCCAGATTCCACATCCGGAAGTAGAAGTTCTCTTCATCCTTGTTTTCACAGGACAACAATTCACCTTCTTTTAACCAGAAGTGAATCTGGGCAAAGTTTTTTATTTCGTGATTATTTACACGTTGTGCCAGATGATGGGCCTTAATTGCCGAAGGATGTTTCAGACCTGCAGAAGCAATCAGTTCAGACAAGGCATGTAAGGTGTTTTTATGAAAATGAAACACGCGTTCGGCCTTGGTCGGTACATGTAAGGCTTTCTGGCGGTCTTTGTCCTGCGTGGTGACACCGACAGGACACTGGTTGGTATGGCAGCTTTGTGCCTGAATACAACCGACGGCAAACATGAAACCGCGTGCCGAATTGACCCAATCTGCCCCAATAGCGAGCGTACTGGCAATATCAAATGCACTAATGATTTTACCACTTGCACCAATTTTGATCTTATCTCTCAAGCCGGCGCCGACAAGGGTATTATGCACAAACAGTAAGCCTTCTCTTAAAGGGGCACCCACAAAGTCAATTAGCTCAATCGGTGCAGCACCGGTTCCACCTTCAGAACCATCAACCACGATAAAATCAGGATAAATCTGGGTATGTAGCATGGCTTTAACCATGCTCATAAACTGCCAGGGCTGCCCCAAACAGAGTTTAAATCCGACCGGTTTTCCATTAGAAAGTTCACGTAATTGCTGGATGAAATTCATCATTTCAATCGGAGTGTTAAAGGCCGGATGACTGGAAGGTGACACACAATCATGTTCACGGCTGATGCCTCGAATCTGGGCAATTTCTTCCGAGATCTTGCTTTTAGGCAAAATACCGCCATGTCCAGGTTTAGCCCCTTGCGACAACTTGATCTCAATCATTTTTACTTGCGGTAGTTTGGCCTGGGCGGCAAAGCGTTCCGGATCAAATTGCCCATCTAGAGTACGACAGCCAAAATAACCACTACCAATTTCCCAGACCAGATCGCCTTCATATTCCAGATGATAGGGGCTGATACTGCCTTCACCGGTATCATGAAAAAAATCACCTTTCTTGGCACCGAGGTTCAGTGCCCGAATAGCATTGGCACTCATACTGCCAAAACTCATGGCTGAAATATTCAAAATGGAAGCGGAAAAAGGCTGTGTACACTGTTCATTTCCGATCAGGATCCGAAAGGTTTGTGGGTCTGCCATTTTGCAAGGGGTGATGGAATGGCTGACAAATCTATAATTATCTTCATAGACATTCAGGATCGAGCCGAAAGGTTTATCTGAATTTTCATTTTTCGCCCGCTGATATACCAGACTGCGCTGCATACGGGAAAAGGGCAATGCATCCCGGTCGGCTTCAATAAAATATTGACGGATTTCGGGGCGAAACTCCTCAAAGATAAAGCGGAAATGTCCCATGATGGGATAGTTCTTCAGAATAGAATGCCGGTTCTGTAATACATCATATAAACCAAGCAGGCTCAGTAAAATGCTCAGGATCCACAGCGTATTCACCAGAGTTTGCGGTATAAAATAATAGATATAACGCGGTGAATAACCGATATGAAATGTGGTAAAAATCACTGCAATCAGAATGCAGGCAAACCAGACCGAATGACGGGAAAAAAAGGTATTGAGCAGCTTGTGACGTATTAATTGAGCAGGGTTAGCCATTGTAAAATTAAGTCCCTATTTCTACTTCTATAGGACTTTATGATGTGCAGAGGCAAGGGCTTATACAAGCAGAGAATTGTTATTCAGTTTGATAAACATGCCCAAACCAGTACAGAGCGCTGCAATACCTGGACAGAAAATACTGATAAATTCTGCAAAAAATATTCTATGGAGAAAATCTGCAAAGCACATGCATTCTATTTATTTCATAATCAGGCAAGATGCTCTTATAGTAGGTTTATCACCCAAACAGGAGTTTAAACTATGACAAAAAAATCAATCCGTTTTAATGCTGCAGAGCTGGCTTGCTAATGTCTATGGCATATTCAGGTTTAAAACATTCATCCGGCATAGTTTTGGGTTGCTTAGAAAAAGTATGCGGGTATAACGGCAGATCACCAGAATAACTATAAAAATACAAGCATAATTCTCCATTCCCCAATTTGGGGATTTTTTTTATTCCAGAAAATTTATAAAAGTTTAATCAAACCAAGGTGGTTAAGACTTTTCTTCATCCAGCTGGTTGACCGCATTGGCAACCATGTTTGGCTCAATATGCTTGATTTTTTTACCAAAGCTGCGCAACCACCAGATCAACTGGGAAGTAAAGGGAACCGTGGCTGTGATCACTGACATACCATTGTCCATTTTTTCAATCTTCTGGTCCTTGCTGAGTTGGCTTTCCTCAAAATAATGCGCATCCGATTCCGACATGCTGAGTTTTAAGGTGACATTTTCAGTTGGATGATTGAAGTCCACCCGGAAGCCCAATGCGCCAGAATCGATATATTCATCAATATCAAAATTGACCGGATGCAGGGCGCGTGAATTGAGCACCATTGCCGATTTAAAGCGATGCAGGGCAAAAGTCTGGATATCAGATTTATCATGACGGGTACAGACCAGATAGATAATCGAACCTTTTTGCACCAAAGCCAATGGATTCAGGATATAGGTTTTTTCTTCACTATTATGGCCGCGACCCTGATAGACACATTCCAGTTGCTTGTCCTGCAACAGGCCTTCGTAGACCGCTTGCTGCGCGGCTTTATCTACTACAGGCGGGATCAGGGGCTGGGTGGCTGGCACAATCCGCACCCGATTAATCCATTGCCGGACATTGTTTTGCGAGGAAAGACTGCGTCGGGCCAGGTCGAACCAGGGATTCATTTCTTCGATCAGGCTAGGTGGCAACAGATGTTTTAAATGTTCTTCCACCATCATAAAGGTCACGGCTTGCGAGCTGGTCATATGCGGCAAACTTTGCAACGGTGCATCTGAGCGCCAGCGCCAGCCTTGCGGTGTGGTTTTACTGCTCTCAATAGGAAAGCGCTGCGCAATCTGATTCAGGTCACGCTGAATGGTGCGCAAGCTGATATCAATACCTTCACGATTCAGGATTTCCTGTAATTCACGTGTTCCCATCCATTTGCCGGTAGAAAGACGCGACAAGATTTGCCATTGGCGATACAGGCTATTCGAGGTTTCTTTTTCTTGTGCTGACATAGTTCTTTGTGCTGGCAATAAAGAGGACGGGATTTAACTTAGATTAACACAATAAGAAAACTCACATTTTTTCGCAAGTCTTTCTGCACAACATTTGCTCTACAATTCTCAAACAACTTGGCAAAAAATAGCATTGAGTTGAGGGTGTATTTATTAGATTAATGGTAGTTGCAATACGGGTTCAATGGCATGGATATTGCTTTGATTTAATTATAATAGAACATAACACGAGGTTTGTATGCTTAAAGGAAATCAGGATACAAATGTAATTGAAAAACTTGATAATTTTAGTTCCCAAAATCTTGGGAAAAATTTTATAGAGACAAAAACAGCAACGGTATCAACTACAGCACATCCACAACTTTTATTTCAACAGCTCTCTTCAAAATTCTTTAATGAAATGCGAGATGATCAGGTCATGTCCAGTCAGGCCGGTCAAAGACTGGAAGAATGGCTATCCCAACATACGCTGGATGAACTCAATGCCCTGAATCAGGTAGCCAAAGAACATTTTTTACATGATGGCATTACCTTTACTGTGTACGGCGATGAAGAAGGCGTAGAAAGAACAATTCCCTTTGATATCATTCCGCGGGTGATTGACCGCAAACAGTGGAATATGGTGGCTTTGGGTTCGGCACAACGGGTGCGCGCACTGAATCTGTTCCTGCATGATATTTATCATCAGCAGGATATTTTAAAAGCCAATATTATTCCTGAGTTACAGGTTTTGACGCATGAGGCTTATCAACCACACATGTATCAACATAGCCTGAAAGGCGGTATTTATAGCCAGATTAGCGGCATTGATGTGGTACGGGATTCCAAGGGCGAATTTTATGTCCTTGAAGATAACCTTAGAACGCCATCTGGCGTGTCTTATATGCTGGAATGCCGCAAGATTAGTCAAAAGCTGATGCCTAAAGTATTCGAGCAGGCCAAAATTGCCGGAATTGAGCAATATCCACAACTTCTGAAAGAAATCCTGATTGAAAATGCCTATGTCGATAAGCCTTTTGTGGTGGTATTGACCCCAGGGCGTTTTAATAGTGCTTACTACGAACATGCCTTTCTTGCAAGGGAGATGGATGTGCCATTGGTGACATCGCGTGACCTTTTTGTTGATGGCTCGAAAGTTTATGTAAAAACCATACGTGGTCGTCAGCAGGTCGATGTTATTTATAGAAGGGTCGACGATGCTTATCTAGACCCATTATGCTTTAAACCGGATAGTAGTCTGGGTGTACCTGGCTTAATGGCTGCCTATTTGCAACAGAATGTGGTCATTGCCAATGCGCCGGGCACCGGGGTCGCAGATGACAAATCGATTTATCCTTATGTCGATAAAATGATTCATTTTTACCTGGGTGAACAGCCAATTTTGAAAAATGTTCCGACCTATCCATGTCGTAATCTAGAAGATTTAAACTATGTCCTGGCACATCTGGATCAGCTGGTGGTGAAAGAAGCACAGGGTTCAGGTGGATATGGCATGCTGATTGGACCGCAATCGTCCAGACAGCAAATTGAATCTTTCAGGGAGAAAATTCTAGCTGCACCGCATTTGTATATTGCGCAGCCTACTTTGGACTTATCGGTAAGTCCGACTTTGACCAGTTTTGGTATTGCTGAACGTCATATCGACTTACGCCCATTTGTTTTAAGTTCACCGTACCGTACTGAAATTGTGCAGGGTGGCTTGACACGTGTAGCGATGCAACCAGGTTCACTGGTGGTAAATTCATCACAGGGTGGCGGTATTAAAGATACCTGGGTGGTCGACAATTTACATTCATAATATTCCAACGAAGGAAAATGTCATGATTTTGCTGAATAGCAATGCGCAGCATATTTTTTGGTTAGGGCGTTATTTATCTCGCACTCACTCTTTATGTGCGCGCTTTCCATTTCTAGAAGATGAGACCGCTCTGGCTTATGCTCACGCCTTTTGTTTACCAGCTTTTGATGCCAGTTCCTTAAATGAACTGATACTGGATTCAACCCAAGCCGCATCTTTTAGCCAGCAGTTTAAAGTCGCGAAAGACAATATTCAGGAACTACGCGGGGTATTGTCGGCATCGGGATATGCGGAAATGATGAAGTTGATCAAGACTGCAGACAAGAATGCCGGCTATATCTGTGATGTCGTAACCGAATGTGAGGATATTCTGGAAGCTGAGTCTTCCGATATCTTTCTGTTCTTCAGTTTAGGCCAATGTGTCGAACAGCTCGATCACCAGTTACGTCTGGGTGAAGACAGCAGTACTACACTCTGCAAGATTGATTATGTAGTCAGAATCTTGGTAGAAATGGGCTGGAGTGATCTGGAACAATACTGGGAGCAGTTACGTACCCAGCCCGACCTGATTCAATTCTATCAGTTTAGTGATCATATCCATCAAATGTTTGAGGCAGATGTATGAAATTGATGGTGAATCACCAGACGCATTATAGCTATACCGCTGAAGTGAGGAACAGCATTCAGTATATCAAGATGATGCCTTCCAGCAATGTGCATCAGCGCGTGCATGCCTGGGATGTCAGTGTGCCGGGTCATAAAGAAATCCGGCAGGATGCATTTCATAATCTGTGGCTTACCAGTAGCCAGCGTGAACCTTATTCTTCATTAACGATCATGGCACAAGGGATTGTCGAGCTGAATCCCGCGCATGAGAGTGGTCTGAATGATTCGATTAATCCCAATATTTTCTTGCAGCCGACTGAAGCGACGCAATGCAATGCAGCAATGAAAGATTTTGCACAACGTCATGTGCCTGCATTAAGCCGTCAACATCTGATTGGGCTGGCACAGGCATTGCTGGAACATGTACCTTATATTTCTAACAGTACCTCTGTGCATGGCTCTGCCATCGATGCCTTTGAGGCACGACAGGGCGTCTGTCAGGATCATAGCCACATTTTCATTGCCATGTGTAAATATCTGGGTTTACCTGCCCGTTATGCGTCTGGTTATTTATATGCACAAAATGCATCACATCTGGCCAGTCATGCTTGGGCTGAAGTGTTTGTAGATCAGACATGGTATTGTTTTGATGTAAGTAATCTGCTGTTTAGCCCAAGTTCGCATGTCTATGTGGCAATCGGGCGTGATTACTGGGATGTGGCACCGGTACGGGGTGTAAGGGAAAAGGGCGGTGTAGAGTCCATGCATTCCATCGTTCAGGTGTTAGGCTGTTAATAAGGATAAAAAAATGACGTATTGTTGTGCGCTACGTTTAGAGCAAGGTATGCTTTTTATTAGTGATACCCGGACCAATGCCGGCGTAGATCACATTTCTGTATTTCGCAAACTGTATACCTTTGGTATTCCAGGCGAACGTATGATTGTAATACAGGCTTCCGGAAACCTGGCAACAACCCAGGCCGTGATTGGACATATCAAAAACCAGCTCGAACTGAAGCAGGAGCCCAATATCCTGAGTCTGCATACCATGTTCGATGTCGCTGAACTGGTTGGCAGTACCCTTAAAAAAGTCATTGCCAATGTGACCGGGGATGTGTCGGAACAGATTAATTATTACTGTAATTTACTGGTCGGTGGACAACTTAAAGATCAGGATATGCAGTTATATCATGTCTATCCGCAAGGGAATTTTATCTGTGCCACCCGGGATACACCGTATTTCCAGATTGGTGAAAGTAAATATGGTAAACCGATCCTGGATCGTGCCTTGACTTATGAGATGCCACTGGATGAAGCCTTGCGTTGTTCGCTGATTTCATTTGCTTCGACCTTACGTTCCAATGTGTCCGTGGGTATGCCACTCGATGTGCTGGTGTATAAAAAAGACAGCTTGATGATGCCACGGGGCAAGCGCATTTCCGAAGATGATGAATATTTCACCTCGATCAGCCGGCAATGGTCGGACACCTTGAAAAAAGGCCTGGCAGAACTTCCAGTGCCTTCTGACGAGTATTTCCTGTAGCGGCTATCTTGGTCTTGTTTTTTAGCGTACAGTGTTTAACTTCTATGCAATAAAGCAAAACAAGAATAGAAGTAAGCATGTACCAATTTTGTTATGCCAGTAAAAGTACGTCCTGCAAATCTGATTTGCTTAAAGATTTAACTAATATTCTTAAAGAAGCACGTGATTTTAATCATCAGCATCAAGTTACAGGTGTGCTGTATTTTGCCGATGGTTATTTTTTTCAATGTCTGGAAGGCGAGTGTTTAACCTTAAAAAGTCTGTTGGTCGAGAGACTGCATAAGGATTCCCGTCATCAGGATATTAAATTGTTTGAGACCAGGGAGATTGACGATCCGAGCTTCCCGGACTGGTCGATGAAATATATTTCTAAACGTAGTGCGATTCAGCAGTTCTGTCAAAATATGGGATTTAATACATTTAATCCCTTTGCCTTTGAGCAGCCTCATGTCGAAGCTTTATTGCAGCAATTGAGCCTGGAACAGGCCGAAGAACAAAAATCAGCCTAAAGAAAAAGCCCAACATCTGTTGGGCTTTTTTTAGCTTGCAGCGTCAGCTCAGACAAGTCGACGCAGCGGACGGTTGCTGAGTCTGCATAACAGCTCATAACCAATTGTGCCATTGGCATCGGCCACGTCATCAACTAAACGGGTTTTACCCCAAAGCTCGACTTCAGTGCCGGGCGTGGCCGCTATGCCGGTTACATCGATTGCAATCATATCCATGGCGACACGACCGATCACAGCTGCTTGCTGGCCATGAATGACAACATGGTTCTGTTTGGGAAAAGCACGAGGGTAACCATCACCGTAGCCAATTGAGACAATCGCAAGTGTCATGTCTTGCTCGGCTGTAAATGTTGAACCATAACCGACATGCTCACCCGCCTGAATCTGATTAAGCGCGATCACTTCAGCAGTAAAGGTCATGACCGGTTTGATATCTAAATCATGTACAGTTTTGTCTGCAACAGGAGACGCGCCGTAAAGCATGATCCCGGGGCGAACAAAATCAAAATGCAGTTCAGGATATTTATAAATAGCTGCTGAATTGCAACATGAACCCAGAAGCGGCGCACAATCTGATTTAATTTCAAGGAACTGACGAATCTGTTCATCATTCAATGGATGCTCGGCATCGGCATTGGCAAAATGCATCGCCAACACACAGCTAAAACCTTCGGCTTTAAGTTGATTGATCACATCTTTGATGACATCAATCTTAAAGCCAAGCCGGTTCATGCCGCTATTCAGTTTGACCCAGACTTTCAGGTTTTTGGCGATATAAGCATCTTTATGTGCAATCAGCCATTGGACTTGCTCGGATTGATGCACAATGACTTCGATATTTTGCTCAATCACGATAGGCATTTCGTCTGCTGCAAAAATACCTTCGATGAGGGTGATCGGCTGTTGATAGCCTAATTCACGAATTTCCAGAGCTTCTTGCAGGCAGGCGACACCAAAGGCATCAGTTGCACTTAAGGCTGCTAAGCAGTCTTTAACTCCATGTCCATAAGCATTGGCTTTGACCATGCTGACGATTTTAGCGCTTGGGGCAAGTTGTTTGACACGGTTTAAATTATATTGCAGTGCTGCACTGTCAATATAAACTGTAGCTTGGCGCACCCTAAATTACTCCTAGAGGGACGATGGAAATGTGATGATGTGAGCCTGATTACTCTTCATCATCATACTGAGCATAGAACTCAGGTGAGAGATTACTAAAACGGGTATATTGTCCTTCAAAGGCCAGACGCACGGTACCAATCGGGCCATTACGCTGCTTACCAATAATAATTTCAGCAGTACCAGCTTCTTTGGATTCCTTGTTATAGACTTCATCGCGGTAAATGAACATGATCAAGTCGGCATCCTGCTCGATCGCACCGGATTCACGTAAGTCGGACATCACCGGGCGCTTATTGGGACGGTTTTCCAAGGCACGGTTTAACTGAGACAGTGCAATTACAGGACACTGCATTTCTTTGGCCAGCGCTTTTAAACTGCGGGAAATTTCCGAGATCTCACCGACACGGTTGTCGCCCATACCGGGAACTTTCATCAACTGCAGGTAATCGACCATGATACAACCGAGTTTGCCGCCATGCATTTTGGCAATACGACGGGCACGGGAACGTAATTCAGTTGGTGGCAGGGCAGAGGAATCATCGATATACAGATTTTTTTCCTGTAAATGTACAATGGTACTGGTTACTTTAGACCATTCATCACTGTCCATTTTACCGGCACGTAAATGTCCCTGATGCACCCGACCAAATGAGGAAATCAGACGCATGGCAATCGAATCGGCTGGCATCTCCATCGAATAGACCAGCGCCGGCAGGTTGTTATTAAATAAAACGCTTTCGACCAGATTCATGGCAAAGGTGGTTTTACCCATCGATGGACGGGCGGCAACAATAATCAGGTCGCCAGATTGCATGCCTGACGT
This sequence comes from Acinetobacter sp. KH_038, assembly GCF_057839405.1. Classification (NCBI taxonomy): domain Bacteria; kingdom Pseudomonadati; phylum Pseudomonadota; class Gammaproteobacteria; order Moraxellales; family Moraxellaceae; genus Acinetobacter; species Acinetobacter sp. KH_038. Next base: position 1,226,486 of record NZ_CM174489.1, read on the forward strand.
TTTATTATCCAGTTCCACAAAACCTGTGGTGAGACCGGTAATGCTGCCTTCCATTTGGGATAATTCATTCAGCTTATCAAAAACATCTGCAACGACAGAGTTAATCGGCTTAGGCCCTTGAGCCTTGGCATTGTTATTATGCTGTTCTGCAATCGAGAAAATATTGGTTTCAGCTAGGTCGAGAATTTCACTGACGCTACGGCCTTTGGTGTCATAGGCATTTTGTAAAATTTCAGAGCTGACTTTAATCATGCTGCGCAGGGTAGAGAATTCTTTAATTTTTCCTGCATAGGTTTCCAGGTTGTAGAAACTGGATGGCGAATCTGCCATGAGCTGCATCAGATATTCTTCACCGCCAATCGCATCGAGCAAATTCTGCTTGATCAGCCAGTCATGTACCAGTACTGCATCATAAGGCGAGTTTTCTTTGGAGAGCTGATCAATGGCGCGGAAAATATATTTATGCCGGGTCGCATAAAAATCATTTTCAGTCAGCACATCACCGACCTGTTCAAAAGATTCGGCAACGGTCATTAATGCAGCAAGTACAGCTTGTTCAATCGCTAAATTGTGCGGTGGAGTACGAAATTCCTTGAGATTGCTATTCTCGGTACTGATTTCGGCTTTAGCGGTGGTCGGCTTTTTGCTGGCATTCGCCTGTGACATATAAATCCCTGATTTTAAATACAATGGTTAAACATTATCGGAGATGAACAGCTTTTATTCACTACGACATGAAATGATACGCGTTCTGAAATCAAATGCGAAGGATAAATTTTCATTTGTATGAGTAATAAAATAATTTTTAAGCAGGAGATGCCTGTCATTTTTTTTATCTATAAAAAAAGAGCATGCGAAAGCATGCTCTTTTTCGGGCGAGAAATTACTCAGCTACGATAGTAACCAGAACTTCTGCAGTAACATCATGGTGCAATTGGATTGCGATGTTAAATTCGCCAGTGTGACGAAGTGCGCCATTTGGAAGACGTACTTCTGCACGGTCTACTTCTAGACCAGCATTTGTCAACGCGTCAGCGATGTCACGAGTACCGATTGAACCGAATAGTTTACCTTCGTCACCAGCTTTCGCAGTGATTACGATATTTACTTCGTTCAATTGGTCAGCACGTGCTTGAGCAGCAGCTAAAACATCAGCTTCAGCTTTCTCAAGTTCAGCACGACGAGCTTCAAAAGCAGCAGTGTTTGATTCTGTTGCAGCAACTGCCATACCTTGTGGGATAAGGAAGTTACGGCCATAACCAGCTTTAACTGAAACTTTATCACCTAGTTTACCTAGGTTTTTAATACGTTGTAATAAGATAATATCCACAGCTCAACCTCACTTATGATTGTCAGTGTAAGGGATCAAAGACAAGAAGCGAGCTTGTTTAATAGCTAGCGCTAATTGACGTTGGTAACGAGCTTTAGTACCTGTAATACGGCTAGGAACAATCTTGCCGTTTTCAGTGATGTACTGTTTTAAAGTGTCGATATCTTTGTAGTCGATGTACGTAACGTTCTCAGCTGTAAAGCGGCAGAACTTGCGACGACGGTAAAAACGTGCCATGTTATGTTCTCCTTAAGCTTCAGCAGAGTCTTGAGCGTGTTGTGCTTCTTCACGTTGAGCTTTACGCGCACGTTTTTCTTCAGCACTTTTCGCCAATAGTGACTCTTCAGTGATTGCGTTTTCACGACGGATGATAAGGCTACGAATGATTGCATCGTTATAACGGAACAATTCTTCAAGCTCATCAAGAGTAGTTTGACCACACTCAACATTCATAAGAATGTAGTGAGCTTTGTGGATCTTGTTGATTGGGTAAGCCAATTGACGACGGCCCCAGTCTTCAAGACGGTGGATTTGACCTTCAGCTTCTTTGATGTGAGTTAGGTAGCGTTCTACCATACCAACGACTTGATCGCTTTGATCAGGGTGTACTAAAAGTACGATTTCGTAATGACGCATTGTCAGCTCCTTACGGTTTGGACAGCCCCAATTTAAGTAAATTGAAGCAAGGAGTCACAACCAGGGTTGTGTCGCAGTGTTTGCGAAGGGTGAATTGTAGAGATTTTTAAGGATAATTTCAACCAGATAAGCGGTTTTTGCGAAATTATATCTATCGCTCCATATCTTCACTGGCAAGTCGTTATAGCTTTAAACAGTCTTAGTCGGCTTAAACTTATTGAGATAGGACTTTAAAATAAAAAATGAGTGAATGATATAAGAAAGTAAACAAGCAAGATCAATAGTGCTTAAGGCTGAAATGTTGATTCTGTATACAGAGGTTTGGAACAGGAAGAAAAATCAGAATAAAAAAAGATAGAGACTAACTCTATCTTTTTAAAAAAACACAATCTGTGTAGATGGGGCAGTTGAAGTAAAGCTAAATACAATACTGATCACGGTAATCAGGATGACAGAGAACAGAAAATATTTCTTTGCCCAAAGCTGATCATTTTCAGCTTTAAATCCAATCACACCCAGATACAACCAGTAAATACACAATAGATTTAGAATCACTGCATACAACCAATTGGCATAGCCATATACAAATAACGCATTCATGGTAATTGTGAATAACACCACATAAACCAGGGATTCAATCTTGGTACGATGAATCGAACGCGCCACAGGCAAAATGGGAATGCCTGCATTTTTGTAATCATCAAAGCGGTAAACCGCAATTGCCCATGAGTGAGGCATTTGCCACAGCGCATAACCTAAAAAGATCAGTAAAGCACCCAGGTCAAATTGATTGGCCACAGCGGTATAACCAATAACAGGCGGAGCTGCACCAGAAATACTGCCTACTACAGTTTGATGAATTGTGGTTCGTTTTGTCCATAGGCTGTAGAAACCAACATATACAACAAAACCAATCACCGCGAATAAGAAAGCGTACGCATTTACCCAGAACCATAAAATGCTAAAACCAATGATACCCAATACCAGCGCAAAAACGAGGGCAACAGGTTCAGAGATGGTTTTGGTGACCAGAGCACGATTTCTTGTGCGCTGCATTCTTTGGTCGATGTCTTGGTCAATCATGTTGTTGACCACACATCCTGATGCCACCACAAGGGTAGTACCGAGAAGGGTAATAAGCAGGAGAAGGAAATCTACAGAACCTTGAGTGGCTACGAAGTAGCCACCCAAAGTGGTAACAAAGTTACCGAAGAGAATTCCTGGCTTAGTCAGGAATAAATACTTTTTCAGCATGACGACCAGTTTAGATCATCATGTTGTAGTGTAGGTAATTCATGATCCATACAGAACCCACTAAAAGAATAGCGATGGTCAAGATGGTATACACGAACGCAATCACGTTCCAGCGTTGCTCTGAAGAAGAGTTCATATGCAGGAAGTAAATTAACTGCACAAGAATCTGAGCAACCGCAGTAATCGCAATTACTGTAATCAAGATACCGCGTTCAAAACCGCCTGCCATAACCATACCGAATGGAATTACGGTAAGGATGACAGAAAGGATGAAACCAATAGTATATTGCTTCACGTTACCGTGTGCTGCACCAGCTGAGTTGTGATCGTGACTCATTACAGAACTCCCATCAAGTAAACTACGCTGAATACACAGATCCAAACGATGTCAAGGAAGTGCCAGAACAAGCTTAGGCAAGCCAGACGACGTGTGTTTGCAAGGGTCAAACCATATTTCTTGATTTGAACCATTAACACGATCATCCATACCAGACCAGAAGTTACGTGAATACCGTGCGTACCTACCAAAGTAAAGAACGCAGATAAGAACGCACTTGTGCTTGGACCATGACCAGCATGAACTAAATGATTGAATTCATATAGTTCCATACCGATGAAGATAGCACCGAATACCCAAGTAATCGCTAACCAAGTCAGTACTTTTGCAACATCTTTTTTGTATGCAGCAAGAACTGCAAAACCAAAGGTTACAGAAGAGATCAACAGGGCGAAGGTTTCAGTAAGAACGAAACCTAAAGAGTCGCCAAACAGTTCTCTCGCACTTGGAGTACCCACAGGAATGTGGCTACTCAAAACAGCGAACGCAATGAAGAGTGTACCGAACAGGACAAGGTCACTCATCAAGTAAGTCCAGAAACCAAAGACAGTGATGTCAGTATCATCGTGATGATGATGCTCATCGTGTCCGTGGTTATCGTGATGAAGTACTTCAGCCATTGTCTTAGTCCTTCTTCAAGTGTTTTTCAAGAATCGCATAGCGTTCGTTTTCAATACGCTCAACTTCAGCAGCAGGAACATAGTAATCCACTTTCTTGGTGAAAGAAGACACGATGAAGCTAATGATAGAAGCAATGAACGTAACAACTACTAACCACCAGATGTGCCAGATTAAAGCAAAGCCCATCACAGTAATGAACATTGCGATTACGAAACCGGCAGCACGGTTAGTCGGCATATGCACATCTTCATACTTCGTCGGTTTTGCATACGCAACACCGTTTTCTTTCTCGATCCAGAAAGTATCAATACCATTGATCTTTGGAAGATGAGCAAAGTTATAGAACGGAGCAGGAGAAGATGTCGCCCATTCAAGCGTACGACCATCCCATGGATCGCCAGTCAAATCTAGACGTTGGTCACGTTGTAAGAAACCAACCACAATTTGCATGATGAAACATACGATACCAAGCGCAATCAGAACTGCACCGAACATCGCGATATTTACATACGGATCCCAGTCTGGGTTGTCAAATGTATTCAAACGACGTGTCATACCCATGAAACCAAGGATATAAAGTGGCATGAATGCAAAGTAGAAACCGAAGAACCAGAACCAGAACGCTGCTTTACCCCAAGTTTCATTCAGTCTCCAACCGAACATTTTCGGCCAGTAGAAGATAATACCTGCGAACATCGCAAATACTACACCACCAATAATTACGTTATGGAAGTGAGCAATCAGGAATAACGAGTTGTGTACCAGGAAGTCCGCTGGTGGAACAGCCATCAATACGCCTGTTAAACCACCGATACCGAAAGTCACAAGGAAGCCAAGTGTCCACAGCATTGGAGTGGTGTAAACAATACGACCCTTGTACATGGTGAATAACCAAGAGAAGATTTTCACACCAGTAGGAATCGCGATAATCATGGTCATGATACCGAAGAACGCGTTAACGTTGGCACCTGCACCCATGGTAAAGAAGTGGTGAACCCATACAACGAATGACAATACTGTGATTGCTACTGTTGCATACACCATTGATTTGTAACCGAACAATGCTTTGCGCGAGAAAGTCGCAACAACTTCTGAGTAAATACCAAATGCTGGTAATACCAAGATGTATACTTCCGGGTGACCCCAAGTCCAAATCAGGTTTACATACAACATCGGGCTACCACCCAAGTCGTTAGTAAAGAAGTGGAAACCGAAGTAACGGTCAAGCGTTAACATCGCAATTGTTGCAGTCAACACCGGGAAAGCCGCAATAATCAATACTGCTGTACATAAAGATGTCCAGGTAAAGATCGGCATTTCCATAAGTTTCATGCCAGGCGCACGCATTTTGATGATGGTAACAAAGAAGTTAACACCCGTTAATAGCGTACCCAGACCTGAAATTTGCAGTGCCCAGATGTAGTAGTCCATACCTACGCCTGGAGAGTATTCGATGCCAGACAGTGGAGGATAAGCCATCCAGCCTGTTGCTGCGAATTCGCCAAGAGCAAGTGAAACCATCATCAGACCCGCAGCGCCGGCAAATAACCAGAAGCTGAGTGAGTTTAATAATGGGAATGCAACGTCACGTGCACCGATTTGAAGCGGTACAGAGATGTTCATCAAACCAACAACAAGACCCATTGCCACGAAGAAGATCATGATCACGCCATGCGCGGTAAAGATCTGGTCGTAATGCTCAGGGTGTAAATAACCTTCGCCGCCACCTTTTGCAAGGAACTGCTGAAGACGCATCATGATCGCATCGGCGAAACCACGCACTAGCATGATCACAGATACGAAGATATACATGATACCGATTTTTTTATGGTCTACAGATGTGAACCATTCGTTCCACAGGTAGCCCCATTTCTTGAAGTAGGTAATACCGGCAACAACTGCGATACCACCCAAGATCATCATTGCAACAGTTGCCAATACGATTGGATCGTAAGGAATTGCATCTGGACCTAACTTACCTAAGAAGCTCATGTCTTATTCTCCTTGAGAAGCAGTCGCATGTTCACCAGCCACATGAGCTTCAGAAGCAGCCGCTTCATGAGCAACAGCATCAGTCGCTGCAGCTTCTACAGGAGCTGAGTGATCAGCACCATGGTAGTTACTCATATACTTGTGAATCACAGATTCAAACAAACCTTGCTCTACAGAAGAGTAGTAAGTCACAGGATGTGGCTTAGTAGGGTAAGGCTTCATTGCTTCAGCAGCAGCCTTCTCTTCAGGAGTTTTAGCTTTTGCAATAATCGCTTCGATCTGGTGTACACCACGGTTACCGTCACGCAAACTTGCAAATTCAGCTTGGTCTAGAACAGTTTTTTGTACTGCATTAGGGTTAACTGAAGTACCGTTTCCTGCCTGAACAGCAGAAACCCATTCAGCAAATTGAGCATCAGTCACAGAATGTGCACGGAAGCGCATTTGTGAGAAGCCATAACCTGAATAGTTTGAAGAGAAACCACGGTAGCCTTCAGCTGGACTAGTTTCATCAGCTAATAGGTTGAGGTGAGTTTGCATACCTGCCATTGCATAAATCTGACCACTTAACGACGGGATGAAGAAAGAGTTCATCGTGAAGTTAGAGGTTAAACGAAGGCTTACCGGAGTTTGCTCTGGGAAACGCAGTTCGTTAACAGTTGCAATGTTTTGCTCAGGGTAGATGAAGATCCATTTAAACTGTTCAGCAATTACTTGGACAGTTAAAGGTGCTTTATCTGCTTCAATTGGACGGTATGGGTCATACTTGTGGGAACCCCACCAAGTTAACCAAGCTAAAATACCAATAATAATGACAGGGATACCCCATACTACAATTTCAATCGCAGTAGAGTGTGCCCATGTAGGTTTATAGTCTGCGTCTTTATTCGATGCACGATATTTCCAACCGAACCATAATGCCATGATAATTGATGGAATTACCACCAACAGCATTAAGTAAATCGCAGTCATCATCAGGTTACTTTGACCTGCTGCAACTGGACCTTTAGAGTTCAGAAGTACCATATCACCACCACACCCGGTCAAGAGTGCAGTCATCGCAGATAAAGACAATACAGCTAAAATCGTTTGTCTCATTTTACAACCTCGGTGAAGAGTCCCATTCCCTAATTTAATATGGGATAGCGATTAAAGTGCACATGACTAAAAAGGCTGATTTTTTACAAAACATCCTATCAGTCACAATACACCGCTACGTTGTAGGGCATTATGCCTGAGATTGACGAACTAAGCTATATGTAAAGCCGCTTTAAATGCCTGTAATAAAAACTGATTTTGTTACTCGGGATTCAGGAATATTTATAAGAATTTTATTGCAATTTCAAAGTTATGTATAAAAAATGGGATGAGCTTCATCCCATTTTGTCCGGTTCCGGATTATTGTTTTACCACTTGAGTTTTTGCCAGTTTATCGTGCAGGGTCTGACGTTTTTTGCCCAATCCGAAGGCCCAGTCAATCATCAGACTTAAGGGCATGAAGATAATATTCAGGAAGATAAAGAATACACTGCGGATGGTGAAAGCACGTAATAAACTGGTTTTTTCGCCAGATTCAACATCTACAATTTTGATTTTTGTCATTTTTTTGCCAATACTTTGACCAGATTTGGCAATCAGATAGGCTTGAATCAGCAGCATGATTAGCAGGTAAACCGCAGTGGCAATCCAGGCCTGTTGAGAAAACATCTCGAACATCTGGGTTTGCAGTTGCTGTGCCATGGCAGGGTCGGCATCACTGCTAAGAATCACATTCATGAATTGCTGGTTTAACTCTGCAAACCGGACTTCCTGCTCAGGCGTAAAAAATGCGGTCAAAATAAAAGTCGCTGGCAGCCACAGTAACACGTCTACAATTTTGGCCAGAATCCGGCTGGGAATGCTGGCAAGCGTATTTGTTTGCGTAGTGGTCTGGGTACTTGGTTGAGTATACGAAGAGGTCGTAGACGGATTATTTTGGACTGCAGGTGTCTCAGGTGTGACAGTTGGTGCGACATAGCCTTCAGGTTGATATACCGATTTTCCCTGGGTAAGCTCACCTAAAGCTTTCCACTCGGTCATGCCTTGATGCCATGCTAAATCAGTCAACATGACTTGCTGACTGGCAAGCATCTGATTTAATTGCTCGAGCGTATATGGACCAGCTTGTTGATTGTTTCGTGCCAAGTAAATCTGCATATAGACTGAATCTCAATATAAATTTGAACTGATGATAAGTTTAACCAAGATGGTGTTGAGTTCTATTTTGAAAATCAACATGATCTTAGTGTTAAGATTATAGATAAATTGAGCATTTTCAATCATATTTATGACGAAAATGCTTCAAATTAAAAACAGTGTAACAAGGATCTAAAGGTTTGAGTACATCATCCGTAGCATTCGCCTGGCTTTAATTATTATCATTTTAAACTTATTTTATTGTTGGTATTTGTTTGTCATTACAATTCGAATGTATTGCAAAATGACAGCAGAAATATATATTAAATACAAAAGCTTATATTTTTTGAAAATTTCAGCAGCGTGTTTTTGGGAATATAAAAGAATATTGATCTCATAAAAAAGACCCTATCGAAGGGTCTTTTTTATATGCAGATTATTATGCTTTTTGAACTTTTTCTTCAGCCAGGAAGAACCAGGTATCAAGCACTGAATCCGGGTTCAAAGACACAGATTCAATACCTTGTTCCATTAACCATTGTGCAAGATCTGGATGGTCAGAAGGGCCTTGACCACAAATACCGACATATTTTCCTGCTTTACGGCAAGCCTGAATCGCCATAGAAAGCAGCGCTTTCACTGCCGGGTCACGCTCGTCAAACAAATGCGAAACAATACCTGAGTCACGGTCCAGGCCAAGGGTTAACTGGGTCAAGTCATTTGAACCAATCGAGAAGCCGTCGAAATGCTCAAGGAACTGTTCAGCCAGTAGCGCATTGGTTGGAAGTTCACACATCATGATCACTTTCAGGCCGTTTTCACCGCGCTTAAGACCATTTAGACCTAATAGCTCGATAACACGTTTCGCTTCAGCCACGGTACGTACGAATGGAATCATGATCTGTACGTTGGTCAGGCCCATTTCGTCACGCACTTTTTTCAATGCACGGCATTCAAGTTCGAAGCAGTCACGGAAGTTGTCAGACACATAACGGCTCGCACCACGGAAGCCCAGCATCGGGTTTTCTTCTTCTGGCTCGTATAACTTGCCACCGATCAGGTTGGCATATTCGTTTGACTTGAAGTCAGACATACGGACAATCACTGGCTTGTCAGCAAATGCAGCAGCAAGGGTAGAAATACCTTCAACCAGTTTCTCTACATAGAACTCGATTGGAGATGCATAACCGGCAGTACGCGCCATTACTGCAGCACGCGTTTCACGTGGCAAGCTGTCAATGTTTAACAATGCTTTAGGATGCACGCCAATCATACGGTTGATGATGAATTCTAAACGAGCAAGGCCAATACCTTCGTTTGGAATCTGTGCAAAGTCGAATGCACGATCCGGGTTGCCGACGTTCATCATCACTTTGAATGGAAGCGCAGGCATTGACTCGATCGAGTTGGTTTGAATTTCGAAATCCAGTGCGCCTTCGTAGATGAAGCCAGTATCACCTTCAGCACAAGACACAGTCACTTCCTGACCGTCTACCAGCACTTCAGTGGCGTTGCCACAACCAACAATTGCTGGAACACCAAGTTCACGGGCAATGATCGCAGCATGACAGGTACGACCACCACGGTTAGTAATAATCGCAGCAGCACGTTTCATCACTGGTTCCCAATCCGGGTCAGTCATGTCAGATACAAGAACATCACCGTCTTGTACTTTGTCCATTTCTTTAATAGACGTCACGATACGGACTTTACCAGAACCGATACGTTGACCAATTGAACGGCCTTCACAAATCACGGTACCGCGTTGCTTGAGCAGATAACGTTCCATGGTGCCGACATTTTCACGGCTTTTTACCGTTTCAGGGCGCGCCTGAACGATGTAAATCTGGCCATCATCGCCATCTTTGGCCCATTCGATGTCCATTGGAGAACCATAGTGGTTTTCAATGATCAATGCCTGTTTGGCAAGCTCTTGAAGCTCCTGGTCGTTCAAAGCGAACTGTTGGCGTTCAGCTTTTTCAACATCGACCACAACCACAGATTTACCGGCAGAAGCTTCTTCACCATAAATCATTTTCTGGTGCTTAGAACCAAGGTTGCGGCGCAGGATCGCGTGTCGGCCTGCATTTAAAAGCGGTTTGGAAATATAGAATTCGTCAGGGTTTACTGCACCTTGAACCACCATTTCACCCAAACCATAAGATGCGGTAATAAATACTGCATCACGGAAGCCTGATTCAGTATCTAGGGTAAACATCACACCTGCAGCGCCGGTTTCAGAACGAACCATACGCTGGATGCCTGCTGAAAGGGCAACCACGTCATGCGCGAAGTTTTGGTGTACACGGTAAGAAATTGCGCGGTCATTATATAGCGATGCAAAAACTTCTTTAATCGCGATCAGTACGTTATCAATACCACGAATATTCAAGAAAGTTTCTTGCTGGCCAGCAAAAGAAGCGTCCGGTAAATCTTCTGCAGTTGCAGAAGAGCGAACGGCAACCGCGATGTCAGGGTTGCCGTTAGAAAGCTCTGCAAAGGCTGTACGAACTTCTTGTTCCAATTCAGGCGTAAGTGGAGTGTCCACAATCCATTGGCGAATTTTTGCGCCAGTTTCAGCGAGTGCATTTACATCATCAACATTGAGAGCTGCAAGCTCTGCATTGATTTTAGCGTTTAGGCCACTTTGCTCGAGAAATTCACGATAGGCATCGGCAGTCGTTGCGAAGCCACCTGGCACAGATACACCAGCATTTGATAAGTGGCTGATCATTTCGCCTAGTGATGAGTTTTTCCCACCGACCAGCTCAACGTCGTGCTTCCCTAATTTTTCCAGACCAATTACGCGCGCTTCCAAAGTTGTTACTCCACTTTTGCAGTATTAATCACTATCTTGGCATGAGAGTATAGCAAATCATCTAGGTTTTTGATTTTACTAAGCGACAGTCATGTAAGATCGGTTTACTATAAAGATTATATAGCACTAAGACAAATGTTGGAGGAGAATTTTAATGTCAGAAGGTAAACAAATTCAGCGTAGTGTTTTCTTTATTTCAGATGGTACCGCGATCACGGCTGAAACCCTCGGACACTCGCTATTGGCGCAGTTTCCGCATGTAAAATTTGACATTCATATTATCCCTTACATTAGCTCTGAAGAGGCCGCTACCAACGTGGTGGCAGAGATCAATGCACGAGCTCAGGTCGATGGTGAAAAACCGCTGGTATTTGATACTCTGGTTGATCCCTATGTGCGCGATATCATTAATACGGCAAATGCAATAAATCTTGATGTTTTTGAAGGGCTTATCAGTAAATTGGCTGATGAGTTGGGGACGATTCCTACAACTTTAGTCGGGCAAACCCATGCGGTAACAGATTCTGAGTCCTATAAAGCGCGTATTGATGCAGTACATTTTGCTTTGGACAATGACGATGGCGCACGTACCCGTCATTATGATAAAGCCGACCTGATCCTGATTGGCGTATCACGTTCAGGCAAAACACCGACCTCTATTTACCTGTCTTTGCAGTTTGGTATTCGTGTTGCGAACTATCCGCTGACTGAAGAAGATCTGGATGATAACCGCTTGCCAGCAGTATTGCGTCCGCATAAAAACAAGCTGTTTGGCCTGATGATTGACGCGGATCGCCTGGTAGCCATTCGTTCCGAGCGCAAGGCCAACAGCCGCTATGCCAGTTTTAGCCAGTGCCAGATGGAGTTGCGTGCGATTGAAGGGATCTATATTTCGGAGGGGATCAAGTACCTGAATGTCTCGGAAATGTCGATTGAGGAGATTTCCACACGTGTGCTACAGATGACTGGTTTGAAGCGTCGAATTGGTTAAAAAAACCAGGCAGAGCCCAGTTTCGGCCGGGCTCTGCTTTATAGTTAAAAATGAATATTAAGCTCAGATTTATAGAAATAATGTATGATTTTTATCATTTAAAAAAATGTCAGGTATCATATTTAAAAATATAGGTGATTAATCTCTATTCATCTTGTCGAATAAATCATCAATTGCATTCAGGTTGATAAAGTCAAATCTCAGCATTTACGCTTTAATTTTTCATATTTAGCGCTTGGCGCCAGTCAAGATTCGGCTGCATACGTATGAATAATAATGTCAATCTGATGCTGATCTCCATTGATACAGCAAATACTTCTTTCAGTAATTTTTAAAATCGGCCAGGTAATCAGCTGGCAATTTTCCCGCTGTAGTGCGGCATAATAATGATCAGATTTCAGATAAGTTTTACGCGAAGAAGCAAGATTTGGCATGAGCTGGCGTCTTAACCACAGATTCTGCACCTGATTTTCCAAAAATCTGAGGGAGAGCAGGCTTTTAATCCGGTTGTTAAACAGACGACGGTTTTTACCAATCAGTGGGTGATTAATAATGCGTTGCAGGATTCGGTCTGAACCCGGTAGCACAAAAGCAGGACTGATCTGAAAAACCTTCACCGAGCGGGCATGTTGACTAATTTTATCCAGCTGGCTGACAGTAAACTGGTCGGTGCCAATAATGGCAATATTTTTGTCGGCATAATCCAGTTGCATCAGCTCGGAAGAAGGCACTTTTATTCCAGTAAATAGCTGAAAATGTTCGGGACGATTTTCAAAAATACCCGCATATAAATCTTGCTTGGGGGCCATTAGAATTCCTTGAATTTATTTAATAATTAATTTTCTTTGTGTTAGATATAAACAAAAACCCGGAGCAGGGTAAAGAAGAAAATTTAACTTAGACAGTCATCTATTTGCTTAGTTGGCACAGGCCTGTTTTGTTCCAGACTATGAATCTGTACATGTGATCAGAAAGCCAGACTGTTCCTGAATGCTAAAGGATGCTTGAGAAGGATCGTTCGGCTACCGAATAAAGTAGCTGAAGGGGTTGTTACTATTTTATATAAAAGTTATGAGGCATCTACCCATTCCGGAGGACAGGTAGATGCAGGGGTAATTTTACCGACCGTTCCTGATTTGCATCAGCAGTTCAAAGTTATGTAAACGTTTTTCGGTGTCATAGATATCACAGGTGAAGATAAATTCATCGACATCATATCTGGCTAAAAGTGATTCCAGCCCAGCTTTCACAGTTTCTTTGGAACCGACCTGTGCCATGGCAAAGAAATTATCAACCGACATTTTCTCGGCAGGTGACCAGAGACCGTCCATTGAATCTATCGGCGCTTTCAGTTTTAAAGTCTGACCACGAATCAAGGACAAGACCCGCTGATAAGCACTGGTCGCCAGATATTCCGCTTCTTCATCGCTGTCTGCCACACAGGTCGGGACACCCATTGAGACATAAGGACGCTCCAGATATTCGGAAGGCTCGAAGTTTTCACGATACAGCTGAATCGCCTGACCCAACATCCGCGGTGCGAAATGTGAAGCAAAGGAATAAGGCAAGCCCAGTTTTGCGGCAAGCTGTGCACTGAACAGACTTGAGCCAAGTAGCCAGACCGGGACATGTGTACTTTGCCCTGGTGTTGCAACAATACGCTGATTCGGCTCTGGGTCTTTAAAATACTGCAAAATTTCCAGTACATCGCGTGGAAACTGGTCTTCAGTTTCCTGACGGCCACGGCGCAGGGCACGCATGGTCATCTGATCAGTACCGGGAGCACGGCCTAAACCCAGTTCAATACGATCCGGATATAAGGTTGCCAATGTACCGAACTGTTCAGCTACGACCAGCGGTGCATGATTGGGCAGCATAATTCCGCCAGAGCCCAAAGTTAAGCTTTTAGTATTTGCCAGTAAATAGCCCAAGAGAACTGCTGTGGCCGAACTGGCGATGCCATCCATATTATGATGTTCTGCCAGCCACATTCGGCGATAACCCAATTTTTCTGCTGTTTGGGCAAGTTCCAGCGCATGGTTGAGCGCAAATTGAATGGTCTTATCGTCACGAACAGGAACCAGTTCGAGAATAGAGAACTCGGTATTGTTAAGTGCACGCATATTATTACTCTTAAATAGACATCTCTAAAAGCATACGGCTTTAGACTGTATTTGTATATCGAATAAAATCGATATAAGTGTAAACTAAAATAACAGGCAAAAAAATAAGCATCCGGAGATGCTTATCAAAGAGGAAACAATAAAAAGGGGAAATCTTAACGACGACGGTTGTTATAGCGATAATCGTTATAACGGTAGTTGCGAGAAGAGTTATAACGGCGTTCATTACGATCATCATAACGGCGGTCTTCGCTGACTTTTTTACCTAATGCTGAACCACCTGCCGAACCCAGTGCTGCACCGATATAACCACCATTGCTACCTGCCATGTTCCGGCCGACTGCATAACCTGCACCACCACCCAAGGCACCACCGATAATTGCACCATTACGGTCACGCTTGTTTGCTGCAACTGCTGCACCACCACCACCACCAATTGCCGAACCGATGGTTGCACCGGTTGTACCGCCCATTTTATTACCTACTGCCGCACCAACAACACCACCAAGTGCTGAAGCTAAGGCGGTATTGGTTGTATTACCCGCATTGGCTGCTGTCATACCCATGGCTGAGGTTGCTACGACAGCGATCATTAGAGATTTATAGTTCATGAGTACACCTTTTATATATCTAGCTGTATTTGTTGATAAGATCAATTTAATCTAGCAAGCGTCAAACAGCATGAAGGCAATGTTGGCGAATTGTGATTTTTATCTCCTTAATTTATTCATGATTTTGAGTGAATAAATTTATGTATTACATGAATTTGAATCTTATAAACAGGTCATAAAAAAAGCACCCGAAGGTGCCTTTAATATTAAATCTGATGTCTGGTCTAAAGTGAGCCCAGAAAATTAACGGTGACGTTTTTTCCAGTGTTTAGAGCGTTTTTCTGCTGCTTTATCTTTGGCAATCTTGTTACCCAGTGCCGCACCACCAGCAGCACCCAATGCTGAACCGATATAGCCACCGTTGCTACCACCCATGTTTTTACCTACGGTATAACCTGCACCGCCACCCAAAGCACCACCGATTGCAGATTCAGTACGGTTCTTTTTGCTACTTGCGACTGCTGCACCACCTGCACCACCTAAGGCCGCACCGATGGTCGCGCCAGTATTGCCGCCCATATTCTTACCGAGTGCTGTACCTGCAACACTACCTAAGGCACTTGCTGCTGCAACACGTGCTGTGCTGTCTGCATGTGCATTTACTGCCATCATTGAACCAGTAGCTAAAACTGTACTCATTAAAAGTGCATTGAGTTTCATGTCATCACTCCGTGTCCATCTACGGGACTGTCGTTATTTCGATGTGAGAAATGTAACAAATCATGCCCGGAATAATGTGAAGATGTATCTTCATAATTCACTGCTTTATTTGACGAATTGTAAAATCTGCAAGAAATAAGCATAAGATTGATTATAAAAAAGGCAATTCCTGTATTTTTAAGCATATTTGTTAACAAATGCACCCGAGAGCGAATTATAGCGCTGCGGACTTACTCAATAATGATGTTCATTACAAGCCAGAGTCGTTAAACTAGGCGCAATTTTTTGATTTCGCTGTGCTAAATCGGTTTTTAGTCGCAGCCTATGTTTGAGATTTTTTAAAAAATGAAAGAATCGTTACGTTTACGATTAGACCAACTCTCTGACCGCCATGAAGAACTCACAGCCTTATTGGCTGATATCGAAGTCATTTCAGACAATAAACGTTTTCGTCAGTTATCGCGTGAGCATAATGACCTGACAGAAATTACGGGTGTCTGGAGCAAGTACAAACAGGCTGAAGCAGATATTGAAACAGCGCAGGCCATGCTTTCAGATCCGGACTTTAAGGAAATGGCGCAGGAGGAAATTAAAGAGAATAAAGCTTTAATTGAATCGCTTGAAGCTGACTTGAATATTCTGATGATTCCAAAAGATCCGAATGATGCCAATTCGGCTTATCTGGAAATTCGTGCCGGAACCGGTGGCGATGAAGCGGCAATTTTCTCGGGCGATCTATATCGCATGTACAGTAAATATGCCGAAACCCAAGGCTGGCGTATTGAAATCCTGTCCGAAAATGAAGGTGAGCATGGCGGTTATAAAGAAGTCATCTGCCTGATCAATGGTGAAGGTGTATATGGTCGCTTGAAGTTTGAAAGTGGCGCGCATCGCGTCCAGCGTGTGCCGGCAACCGAATCGCAAGGCCGTGTGCATACCTCAGCCTGTACCGTCGCGATCTTACCTGAAGTCGATGTCGATACTTCGGTAGAAATCAATTCCTCGGATCTGCGTATTGATACTTATCGTGCTTCAGGTGCCGGCGGTCAGCACATTAACAAAACTGACTCTGCGGTACGTATTACCCATATTCCGACAGGCACAGTAGTTGAGTGTCAGGATGAGCGTTCGCAGCATAAAAACAAAGCCAAAGCGATGGCTTTACTCGTTTCACGTCTGGAAAATGCCAAACGGGCGGCGGCAGATGCGGCAACTTCTGAAATGCGCCGTGATCTGGTCGGGTCGGGTGATCGTTCAGAACGTATCCGTACCTATAACTATCCACAAGGCCGTATGACCGATCACCGCATTAACCTGACCTTATATAAGCTGGATGCAGTGATGGAAGGTGATCTGACCGAATTGCTGGACAGCTTGCATCGCGAATATCAGGCCGATCAGCTGGCCATGCTTGCACAGCAGAATGGTGGATAATGAATATTTTACAAGCCCTGGCTTTGCGCGGCGAAGCCGAGAGTTACGAACGTCAGGAAAATGCCTGGTTGCTGGAACACATCACCAAGATTGATTCATTCGATCTGCTGATGAAAAAAGACCAGGAATTAAGCCCGGAGCAGGAACAGGCTTATAAGGATGGTCTGGCGCGGATTGCTGCCGGTGAGCCTTTGGCTTATGTCACCGGTTCACAGCCATTCTGGACTTTGGACCTGAAAGTCACCAGAGATACTTTGGTGCCACGTCCGGATACTGAAGTGCTGGTTGAAACCGTATTAAAGTTGGATCTGCCTGAAGATGCGCGTGTGGCAGACTTGGGTACAGGTACAGGCGCAATTGCCTTATCGCTTGCATCGGAACGTCCTGACTGGAAAGTGGTTGCCTCGGATATTTATGCACCTACGCTGGAAGTGGCGAAATACAATGCAGAACAGCATGATATTGAAAATGTTGAGTTCTTGTTAGGTTTCTGGTTAAAGCCATTTGGCCGTCAGTTTTTTGATGTGATTGCTTCAAATCCGCCGTATATCGATGCGAAC
Source organism: Acinetobacter sp. KH_038 (assembly GCF_057839405.1). Classification (NCBI taxonomy): domain Bacteria; kingdom Pseudomonadati; phylum Pseudomonadota; class Gammaproteobacteria; order Moraxellales; family Moraxellaceae; genus Acinetobacter; species Acinetobacter sp. KH_038. The sequence goes on from NZ_CM174489.1 coordinate 1,244,028, forward strand.
GATGCGCATATGCAGCATCTGGCAACCGAGCCGGAACGTGCCTTGGTTGCACAGAAAAAAGGTCTGGCAGATTTGGAAGATATTATTATTCAGGCCAAAAAGCACTTAACCGTCAAGGGGTGGGTGGTGCTTGAACATGGCTATGATCAGGCTGATGCCGTACAGCATTTGTTTAAACAGGCAGGCTATAAGCAGGTTCGTACTGTCAAAGATTATGGCGGTAATGATCGGGTGACTTTGGGCCAGTGGCCGCATTAATTTGCAGCATAAAATTTGTATATTAAAAAAGCGGCCTTGATGGCCGCTTTTTAGTTGTCTTTCACTTTATCTGCTTTTAACCACATCACGCCAACGTAGTAATCGAGTTTCCAGTATCTTCATGAGCTTATCGCTAACTTTTCCTAAAATGGCTAATAAGATAATCGCAATGATCACGATATCGGGTCTGGATGTCTCCCGGCCATCACTTAGTAAATAGCCGATACCTTGGGTTGCAGCAATCAGTTCCGCAGCAATCATAAACATCCAGGACAGGCTTAAGCTATTCCTTAAACCGGTCAATATGCCCGGAGATGCAGCCGGCAAGACAATTTGCTGGATCTGCTGCCAGTATTTCAAACGATACACTTGTGCTACTTCAATCAGTTTACGATCCACGCCCTGTATGGCCGCTACGGTATTGGTATAGGTCGGAAAGAAAGCACCAATTGCGATCAAGGTGATTTTTGAGGCTTCATCAATCCCCAACCAAAGCAGTAAAAGAGGAATCCAGGCCAAACTTGGAATCGATTTAATTGCAGAGAAGGAAGGTTCCAGAAATTCTTCTGCCTGTTTATTCAGACCCACAAAAATGGCAAAGATTAGTCCCAGACCACTCCCGATCACAAAGCCCAATACTACCCGCCAGCTACTTAGCCCGATATGTTGCCATAAATCGCCTTCTGCCAGTTCAGCCAAAGACTGAAGCAGACTACTCGGTGCAGGCAACAGATAAGGTTCAATCACACCGCTGCGTACCAGTACTTCACATAGAGCGATTAAAATGACAGGAAGGGTCAGACCTTTCAGGATCGAAAGACAGCGCGACAGAAAAACCGACCTAGGTGATTGATTCTGCGCAAGTTGTTCCGGGATGCTTTTAGCTAGAGCCATTATTTGCTCACAACCTTTTGAGCATATTTGGCATCAAGCAGCTGAGACACTACTTGATTGACATTGGTGCCTTTACGCACCAGATTTTCTTCGGTCAGAATCGTGCCGGCTTTTTGTAAGGCCTTAATATGTTTGGCGGTAGGAATATTCTGATCCAGATTGGTACGGCTGAGCTGAAGTTTGGCAACGTTTAATGGCAGTTTTGCTTCACGTGCCAAAAGTTCAGCCAGTTTGTCCGGATTGGCTTTGGCCCATTGGCGTGCCTGCTCATAGGCTTTCAATACCGCTTCAATCGCTTCCGGGCTTTGTTTGACAAAGTTTTCCTTTACGCTTAAAACGCTATAAGAATTAAAACCCACATTGCGATATAGCAGTTTGGCGCCTGACTGAACTTGTGCAGAGGCCATTAGTGGATCTAAGCCAGCCCAGGCATCGACCTGTTTACGTTCCAGTGCGGTTTTACCATCTGGATGCTGTAAATGAACCAGTTGAACATCACGTTTACTGAGGCCGACAGTATCCAGAGCTTGCAAGGTGAACAGGAATGGATCGGTGCCTTTGGTTGCGGCAATTTTTTTACCTTTTAAGTCTTTCAGCGATTTGATCGGCGAGTCTTTTGCAACGACCAGTGCAGTCCATTCCGGTTGGCTTTGTACATAGACGGTTTTAATCGGGCTGCCATTGGCACGACTGAGGACTGCGGCCAAACCTGCGGTCGAGGCAAAATCGACACTGCCACTGTTTAAATACTCCAGAGAACGATTACTGCCTTGGCTAAATACCCATTTGATTTGTGTTTTTGGAAGGGCTTTTTCTAAAAGTTTTTGCTCTTTTAGCACCAGACTGGTCGGAGCATAGTAGGCATAATCCAGTTTTAGCTGTGCCGGAATGGCGGCGAATGTTATGCCACTGATCAGGGAAGCAGAAACTGTCAATACCGCCAATTTTGTGGAGATCAATATTTTTTTCATGTCTATCTCAAAGTCATCATAATGAATTTTTCGACATAAATAGCGGGTGTTGAGTGAAGATACAAAAGAGAAAAACAGATAAGAAAATCAAAAAATAAAATATTTAAAAAATTGTTTTTAAGTATTTGAAATTAAAAATAAATTAATAAGTTTTTTAGCTGCGGGGAACTTATATGAAATTCTTTAAAATCTAGCATCAAACTGAATAAGCTGAACTTTATGTAAAACAAAGCCATAACTATAAAAAATAAATTGCGCCAAGAGCAATGAATAAGCATAAAAAAAGCGATGCATCTGCATCGCTTTTTGGGGTTGGCTCAATTTAGACCGGATAGTCTTGCAGACCATCATAGACTTCGACTTGATCCAGGCTACCTGTTTCCATTGCCAGACAAAGTGCTACAATTTTCACGGTATCTGCCAGATATTGTTCATCTTTAAGCGCAATACCTTGTTGCAGGGCGACAATACGATCTGCCGGAATCTCTAGGGCTGCTGCAGTTTCAGTTGCATCAACACGGTTAAAGAACTGAACGACAACATCTTTAAGTGCTGATTCAGAGGCATTTAAAATACCTTGATTAAGTTGTTCAGAGATTTGATCAGCTGAATGAAGTAAAGCATTGGTGAAGTTTTGAACAAGATTCTGTTCAAGGACATCAGTCATCTTTAACATGAAAATACCTTCAACTTAGGAGAGAATTTGGGAGTATAGCCAATAGCAAAGTGCTATAAATTGAGTGAAAAATAATCTATTCTCGAGTGGATTGCAAAGCTTTCTGGATGACTGTGTAGTCCTGCTAATATATGTTTTAGGGCTTGAAATATATAACTGTAATAAAACTAGTGGCTTATATTGTAATCATGTTGAAGTAAGATTTTTAAAGTCTAAGTTTATATAAATTATCGAATACTATTTTGCCGATAGGCGCCTGGACTGACTCCTGTCCATTTCTTAAATGCACGATGAAAGGCACTTGGTTCTTGGAAGTTGAGCTGATCACTGATTTCTTGCAAACTTTGTTCAGTCAGGGTCAATAGCTCGATTGCAGTATCGCGGCGTATCTCGTTTTTTAATTGCTGGTAACTGACACCTTCGCTTTTTAAACGCCGTTGCATGGTCGCTTCAGACATATTCATTTTTAAGGCAAGTTCATTTAGCTCTAGCCATTCTGAAGGTGCAACTTGTAGCAGTTGTCTGCGAATCTGGGTACTGAGTGCATAAGGATTTTTAAAACGCACCAATAAATTGTGTGGTGTTTGCTGGATAAACTGATACCAGGACTGCGCATCCTGCTTAATCGGCAGTTGCAGATAATCGGCATCAAACTGCACATAGTTTTCACTGGCCTGATATTCAATCTGTTCACAAAAACGGACTTTATAATCAAAATCATCGGGTGGTGCCGGGCATTTCAATTGGATTTGATTCAGCAAAATCCGTTGTCCGCTTAACCAGCAGATCAAGGTATGAATCAGCATCAGATAAGTCGCATAGCTAAACATGCGTTTGGTTGGTTTTAGGTCATAAATCACGATATAGGCATAGTTTTCTTCAACCATCAGCGTGCTTTGCAGGTCGTCCAGAACCAGATTAAGGAATTGCAAAATGTGTTGTAGTGCTTTTTCTAAGGTGTCGGCTTGCATGACCATTTTTGATAGCAATTTAAAGCTGCCACGGCGCATGGCATGACTGTCCATGCCAAAAAATTCATCATTCATGCTGTCTGCAAGCACGGTCCATAACTGGGCAAACTGGCTGACCGATACGCGTGCCTTGGGCGCATTTAGGACTTCCGCTGGAATATTGGCTTTTTTCAAAATGGCAGCAATGTCAAATTGCAGCCGTTTGGCATCCAGCAAGGCTTCCTTGACCAGATCAATTGAAATCGTCCCTTTGCTATATTCCAGTACAGGCTTATGCATGTTCAGTGTGACATCCTTGTTTTCATTGTCCAAATACCTCAGGCAAGATGCAATATTTGGAAATTGTACAGAATAAAAACTCTGTTTACTCTGCATATTAAGTCGTATCTAAAATAGAAAAAAGTTAGGGAAGAAATATGAAAATTCAGGGAAAAGTTGTTGTGGTAACAGGCGGAGCATCGGGTTTGGGTGCTGCTACAGCTGTGCATCTGGTTGAGCAAGGAGCCAAAGTGATTCTGGTCGATATGAATCAGGAACAGGGCGCAGCATTACAACAGCAACTCGGTGAGCAGTCTGAATTTGTACAACTGGATGTTACCGATGAACAGGCAGTAGAAATGTTCTTTGCCCATGTCGAAAATAGGTATGGTCAACTGAATGGTTTGATTAACTGTGCCGGAATTGCACCTTCTGCCAAAGTGCTGGGGCGCAACGGTATCCATGAGTTGGCAATGTTTCAAAAAGTGCTGAATATTAACGTGAATGGCACATTTAATATGCTACGTCATGCAGCAGCGTTAATGGCAAAATATCAGCTGCAATCTGGTGAAGAAGAGCGCGGTGTGATTGTAAATACGGCTTCGGTTGCTGCTTATGATGGTCAAATTGGTCAGAGCGCTTATGCTGCTTCCAAAGGTGCAGTGGTCGCCATGACTTTACCTTTGGCGCGTGAACTGGCGCGGGAAGCGATTCGTGTCATGACCATCGCACCGGGCATTATGGAAACACCGATGCTAAAAGGCATGCCGCAAAATGTGCAAGATGCTTTGGGACAAATGGTGCCATTTCCATCGCGTCTGGCAAAGCCGCAAGAGTTCGCCCAGCTGGTGGGGCATATCTTTGAAAATAGTTATTTGAATGGTGAAGTGATTCGTCTGGATGGCGCGATTCGTATGCAGCCTAAATAAGTCTTCGATTTATATAGGACATGATGATTTGCACAGCTGCCAATTTCTCATTGAATTTAAATGACTTTGTTTAAGCATGCATTTTCTTTTGAAGGATCAAAAGAAACAAAAATCCTTTGCGAAACTGAAGATACATCCCTGTATCTCAGTTTCGCAGGCGACATCCATGCCGCCTTAACTGACGTTCCAGCGATCTCAATAGTAAAAAGCTTGAAGTAAATAAAATAGATATAGAAAGGGAAGTTCAATGATTTTAAATGATGAACAAAGAATGATTCAGGACATGATGCGTAACTATTCGCAGCAGAAACTGAAACCAAGCGCAGCCTTACGCGACAAGACGGCCCAATTTCCAGCACAGGAACTCAAAGAGCTCGGTGAGCTTGGCGCACTGGGTATGACCGTTACAGAAGAATGGGGCGGTGCAGGTCTGGATTATGTTTCACTGGTTTTGGCGCTGGAGGAAATTGCCGCAGGTGATGGCGCAATTTCGACCATTATCAGTGTGCAGAACTCTTTGCCTTGTGGCATTACCCAGCGCTATGGCACCGAAGCACAAAAACAGCAATATTTACGCAAACTGGCCACCGGTGAATGGCTGGGCTGTTTCTGTTTAACCGAACCTCAGGCCGGTTCGGATGCCAGTTCGCTGGAATGTAAAGCCGAACGTGATGGTGATGAATGGGTATTAAATGGCACCAAGCAGTTTATTACCACAGGCAAATATGCACAGATCGCACTGGTCTTCGCTGTGACGGATAAATCGGCAGGGAAAAAAGGCATTTCATGTTTCCTGGTGCCGACCGATGCGCCGGGTTATATCGTGTCACGCCTAGAAGAAAAAATGGGTCAGCATTGTTCCGATACCGCCACTATTGTTCTGGATAACTGCCGAATTCCTGCTGCCAACCTACTGGGGCAGGAAGGCGAAGGTTATAAAATAGCCTTGTCGAATCTTGAATCTGGCCGGATCGGGATTGCCGCTCAGTCAGTAGGGATGGCCCGGGCTGCACTGGATGCTGCGGTGGAATATGCCAATGACCGTAAAGCCTTTGGTATCGAGATTGTGCAGCATCAGGCGGTGGCTTTCAGATTGGCAGATATGGCCACGCAAATTGAAGCTGCACGTCAGCTGACCTTACATGCTGCGACTTTAAAAGATGCCGGCTTGCCCTGTCTGAAAGAAGCCTCGATGGCGAAACTGTTTGCATCGACCATTGCCGAGCGGGTCTGTTCCGATGCGATCCAGATTCATGGCGGTTATGGTTATGTCTCTGATTTTCCGGTAGAGCGTATCTATCGCGATGTACGTGTCAGCCAGATTTATGAAGGTGCATCAGATATTCAACGTCTGGTGATTGCGCGTGAAGTGTGTCAGCGCTGATATTTTCTGGATTCAAATAACAGACTTTGATTGATATTGAGTACTTCATTTTCCTTGATCAATATGGAAATGAGAGGGTTTAACTCTAAATGACAATATTCATGTTCTAGCCATAGGGCATAAATGCAGAAGTGAAGAAATTAGCTGATGGAATCGGCAGGAACAATAAATACACATGGAGATTCAGGCAGGTTGACCTGAAAAAATATAACAGGATAGAGGTTGTCGTGATGAAGACACTAGAACAGGCATATACCGATTTTAATTTTGAAAAGATGGTTCAGGAACATCTGGCTGGAAATGCAGATAGCATCAATGCTTATACCGAATGTTGTGGGCGCTATCTGGGGCAAAACCGCACTGCACTGATCTGGGAAGGCAAAAATGGTGAAGCAGAGCAGTGGAGCTTTGAGCAACTGGCAGCAGCTTCAGGACAGCTGGCCAATTATATGCATTCGCTGGGTTTAAAGGCAGGTGACTGTATTGCCGGATTGCTGCCAAGAACGCCAGCACTCTTGATTACCATATTGGCCACCTGGCGTATTGGTGCCATTTATCAACCTTTGTTTACCGCCTTTGAAAGTAAAGCCATTGAGCATCGTGTCAGTACCGCCAATACCCAATTGATTGTCACCGATGATGAGCAGCGCCTGAAACTGCATGATTTGAATATTCCCAATATTCTGACGGTGCATCAGGCAGTGACAGAACACTATCCAGATGCCGATTTCTGGACTGAGCTACAACAACAACCGGAACAATTTGAGCCAGTGAGTGGCCAGTTTAATGATATCTTTCTGATGATGTTTACTTCAGGCACCACAGGTCTGGCAAAATCGGTTCCTGTACCTTTAAAAGCTTTATTGGCCTTTAAAGGCTATATGCTGCACGCTGTAGATCTGCGAGATGAAGATTCTTTCTGGAATCTGGCAGACCCGGGTTGGGCCTATGGATTGTATTACGGCATTGCAGGGCCGCTCAGTTTAGGGCATAGCATCATCATGGATGAGCGCGGATTTAGTGTCGATAACGCTGTACACATCATTCAAAAATATCAGGTCAGTAATCTGACTGGTTCACCCACTGCATTTCGCATGTTCTTTGGCTTTAAAGAAAAATTTGATGCAGCCATTAGCTCACATTTACGTGTCGTCAGCAGTGCAGGTGAGCCACTTACACCTGAGGTGATTCAGTGGTTCAATCATGATTTAAATGTGAATATTTATGATCAGTATGGACAGACTGAACTGGGTATGGTGATCGCCAATCATCATGCTTTAGAGCATTATAAAAAAGTCGGCTCAGCTGGTTTTGCCATTCCTGGTCATCGCTTTGCGGTATTGAACAAAGAACATCAAGAAGTCGAAAAAGGTGGGATTGGAACTTTGGCAATAGACTGTTCAGCTTCACCTTTAATGTGGTTTGAAGGCTATGCCGGACACAACCGCAAGTCATTTGTCGGGCAGTATTATTTAACGGGCGATACTGTGAAACTGAATGAATATGGCGGTATTGATTTCATCGGGCGTGCGGACGATGTCATTACAACTTCGGGGTATCGGGTTGGGCCGTTTGATGTAGAAAGTACCTTGCTTGAATGTGAAGAAGTACTTGAGTCCGCCGTGGTGGGCAAACCTGATCCGGAACGAACAGAAATTGTGAAAGCCTTTGTGGTGCTTAAATCGGCTTATCCTGCGACCGAGGATTTGATGTTAAAACTGCAAAGCTATGTACGTTCCCGTTTATCCAAACATGCATATCCCAAAGAGATCGAGTTTTTGACATCTTTGCCTAAAACATCTAGTGGCAAGATTCAGCGTAATTTACTTAAACAGCAGGAAATTGCCAAACTCCAAGAGATGAAGCAGGTCAGTTAATTTTCAAAATGAAACGTATAATTGAGTAATAAAAAGGCTGCGAATGCAGCCTTTGGTTTTTGAAGAATCATCTTGTTCGGGTTAAATTTGAGTCAGATATTGAGCTGATTTACCTAAAATTATATTTCTAACAAAGTGAATTAAACTAATATTTTATGTCATTACAGTAAAATTACATCTAATTTTTAAATGAAATATATCAAAAATTTAGCCTCTTGATTTTAAGAGGCTAAATGTTGTTACTTACCAGATATTGCCCTGTAAATTCACTTTTTGATGGTCAGCATGCGGTTCGCCCGCTTCACCGGTAACGCCGCCTTTTAAGGCTTTAAAAAGCTGGGTGACTTTATTGTCGGTTACATTCCAGTATTCTGCGCTGACCGCTTCGGCAATCAGGACTCGTACAGTCGGATCATCCTTGCCATCAAACCAGTTTTCTGCCCACGGATTCCACAGCTGTTCAATCAGAATACGATCGGTACTAATCTGGGCATGGGCACTGATCGAAACATAAATACCATCTGACGGTTTTGCAAAAGACAGACCAATCTGACCGCGTCCGCTTTCTGCTGCTTTGACCAGGTCATTGGTATTACGCAGAATAAAATATAAGTTTTGGCGTTCATTCATCTGCTCAGAATTGAGCATGGTCATTGGCTGGGAATGTATTTCATGCGTGTCAGTCAAATGGCTGATCATGGTATAACGCACATCCTTGATTAATTCCCATAAGGTTTCACGATTGTCATGCGGGGTATTGTTATGTTCGGTCATGTATGTTCTCCATACGATTTTATGAAAGCTGAAAAGGTCGCTTGGTATTTTCAGATTAATCATATTTAGGCACAGATACTTTGGCTCTCACTGAACTCATACATTTTCATACTCAAATACAGGCAGAGACTACAAAAGCGCTAAACACGACCGCAATATTTACACAGCGCATAACTAGAACAGATTTTAGCTACAGGGAAAATTCTCGATCGACATTATTTGTGGACACCAGAAAGGGCCATAGTATCTGGTTATCATGAGCTTAATGAGCAGCAGTGCTTGAGCTGACACTTTTTTAAACCAGAAACTATATGCCGGAATTCCTGAATTGAAGTCATTCAAAAAATCCTGCTATAGCACAGTGGCTATGGCTTGATAGCGGGCATTTAGCTGCTATGCTATTTGGCGTCAGTCTGGCCAAGCCATTATAGATTTATGTACGCTGAAATCACGCTGCCAAAGCTTCATGAGCGGATTGAAATGTTGGTGAAGATGCTTTTGTGGTTATGGCTTCTTAAAACTTTTGATACAAGGAAAGATTTTGTCTACATTCAATATGGATGCGTTATCCCCGGAATTTGAACTCACCGATGCTGAATTGCATTTGTATAGCCGCCAGATTCTCTTGGATGGTTGGGATATTGAAGCGCAGGAGCGACTGAAATTTTCAAATATCTGTATTGTTGGTTGTGGCGGGATTGGTTGTGCGCTGGCAGAACTTTTGGCACGTGCCGGTGTAGGAAAAATTACCCTGATTGATCCGGATACGATCGAGATGAGTAATTTACAGCGACAACTGGCATTTACGCCGCAGGATCTGGGCTTTTACAAGGCAGAAATTCTGGCGAAACGACTGGGTCAAATTAATCCGAATGTCCAGGTTGAATATATCAATCAGGCCTTAAGCGCTGAAAATGCAGTTCATATGATTGAACATCAGGATCTGGTACTGGATGGATGTGATCAATTTTCCACACGCTATCTGGTCAATCAGACCTGTATACAGCTAAATGTGCCATTACTCAGTGCTTCTGCAATTGGCTTGCAAGGTCAGCTGTTTATGATGGAAGGAGATTCGGCCTGTTATGCCTGCTTATTTCCATCCGAGAACCAGACCGATGAAAGTCTGCGCTGTGCTGACTCCGGTGTATTGGCCACAACACCCAATGTAATGGCCAGTTTGCAGGCACATCATGCCTTGTTATATCTGGGTTTGGGTCAGATGCCACTTCGACAAAAGCTGCTGTTGTGGGATGGTATGAGTTTTAAGCAGCGGATTCTCGCTTTCGAAAAAGATACAGATTGCCCAATCTGTCAGGCAAGATAAGCCTGCAAATTAATTTTTTTTTGCTACACTGCGTGTAATTAATTTTTCCTAAGACATTATGAAAAACAATATCTGGTTAGATGGAATACGTTCAGTTGCCCGCATGGGAGAAACAGCAGTCGTTGCGGCAAAGGCAGGCATTAAATATGCCACTGAAAAGCCGAGCAATGCCAAACTTATGCGTGAAACTTTCGAATCCCTGGGTTCGACCTATATCAAGCTGGGGCAGTTTATTGCCAGTACACCATCTTTATTTCCACGTGAATACGTTGAAGAATTTCAGGGCTGTCTGGATCAGACCCCACGTTTGCCGTTTAGTTATATCCAGCAGGTGTTGGCTTCCGAATTTGAAGGACGCAATCTGGATGAAATTTTTGCCTCGATTGATGAAACGCCATTAGCCTCTGCATCTATTGCACAGGTGCATGCTGCCAAGCTGGTGTCGGGTGAAGATGTAGTCATTAAAGTACAAAAACCGGGTGTTGAAACCATTCTATATACCGATTTAAATGTACTGCACTGGGCAACCAAAGTGCTGGAAAAAGCCGTGCCCAAAGTCAAATTCGCTTCACTGGCCGATATTGTCGATGAAATCAAAACCCGTATGGTGCGTGAAGTCGATTTTATCGAAGAAGCGCAGAATCTGGATGATTTCGTCAATTACCTGAATATCACCAATAATAAAGCAGCCACGGCACCGAAGGTTTATCATCAGTATTCGACCCGTCGTGTACTGACCATGCAGCGCTTGTATGGTGTGCCCTTGACCGATTTTGAAGTGGTCAAGAAAGTATCTAAAGATCCATCTCAGGTACTCATTACTGCAATGAATACCTGGTTTGGCAGCCTGATGATGTGTAACAGCTTCCATGCCGACCTGCACGCAGGCAACCTGATGCTACTCGAAGATGGTCGTATTGGTTTTATTGACTTCGGGATTGTCGGTCAGCTTAAACCGGAAGTATGGACCGCATGCATGGCATTTATGGACTCATTGCAACATACCAATTATGAGCTGATGGCAGAAAACATGCTGAAAATGGGCATGACCGCAGTAGAGATTGATACCAAAGTTCTGGCAGCGGATCTGGAGCGTTTGTTTAGCGGTGTATTGATGGCCGATCCTCAACAACTGTTAACTTCAAATCCTGCCGACCTGAACGATATCATGATGGATATGGTGGCGGTGGGTGAGCGTCACGGTATCCGTTTCCCGCGCGACTTTGCCTTGCTGTTCAAGCAAATGCTGTATTTCGACCGTTTTATGCGAATTCTTGCGCCGTATACCGATATTTATGCCGACCAGCGTTTGCAAATGGTGCAAAGCATGGATCCGAATCTGCTGTTAAAGCATTAACTTAGATAAAAATCCCTCCCAACCTCCCTTTAAAAAAGGGAGGAGCGACATGCTCATAGAAATACGTTGAGATGTGAAAAGTCCCTCTTTTAAAAGAGGGATTTAGGGAGATTATTGAAGCAATTTTAAATCCCAGAGCAAAATATGGACGCGATTATTATTGAAGGTTTAAAGGTTGAGACAGTCGTGGGCTGCTTTAACTGGGAGCGTCAAATTATTCAGCCCTTGATGCTGGATTTGACCATTCAAACCGATTTGGAGCAGGCATCAAACTCAGATGCGCTTACAGATACGCTGAATTATGCGGAAATTTGTGAGATTTCAACTCAAGTCATTCAAGAGGCCAAGCCTGAATTGATTGAACATGCAGCAAAGTTGGTGTTGAATGCACTTTTTACTACCTTTACAGCAATTGAATCGATTAATATTACGATCCGTAAGCCTGCCATTATCGCGCAAGCCAATTCTGTAGGGATACGTCTTGAACGCCACCGAAACGATTTTCGCCCTAGCATTAGCGAGTAATTGTCATCCTCAGCAACATTTTCAAGCTGCACAGCAACGTATTTCCGCCTGGGGAAAAGTTCAGTTTTCTCCTATTTATATGATTCCGTGCCGCGACAGCATCGGTGCCGATTACTGGAATGCAGCATGTTTATTACGCAGTTCGATGTCCAGTACAGAGATAATTGATTTGCTTAAACAGCTGGAACAGGCATCAGGGCGGGTACGTCCATCGCATCAGATTACTCTGGATGTGGATCTGATTGCCTGGGGAAATGATCTCAAGCATATGCAGTTTAATGAAAAAAAATTGCCCTTGGCTCTGGATGTAAAAGTTCCCATGTATGATATCTGGAATGATGCAATGTTCGAGCACGGATCACATAGCTTCCCCACAGTCGAACAGTTCACTTAAACCAAATCACATGATTTTTTTGCCGATGCAATTTATGTCGTACTGATGGTCAACCAGCCTGATCAAACAAGATCAGGCTTTTTTCTGACTCAGTTTTTTATATTTAGATGAATACAAATCCGTTAAGATCGGATAGGTACTAGAAAAAATTTAAACATGAAAATATTACAAATCCTGGTTTCGGTTATTTTAATTTTTGTGATTCTTTATGTTATCCAGTGGGGATTTCATGGTTTCCCTGCGGGTCATTAAAATGAGATGTACAGGCTATTATAGATTCCGTTTCAAGTTCGCTAAAAACTCAACATAATAAAAATCCAGCATTTCACTTTTTCTTGTTATAAAAAATGATCAGCAAGACGGCAAGGATTGCCAAAATCGCAAGAGTGATTACAGTTTCCATCATTATACCTCTCAGGCATATATTTTAGTTTTAAGCGCTTAGATTAGAATAGTAGGCCTATTAAATTAAACTCAAGTTTTGTGATCCTTATCTGTTGGTTGAAAGAAGCCAAATCAAAAAATCTAATCTATTTGGGTTCTTGCATAAATCGTTTTTGAATTACTACACAGCACTGCTGCGCAAGGGAGAGGTTTTTCTCAGAAATCCCTTATTCTCTTGCGAAGCAATACTTCTCATCCCTGGGGGAGAAGGAACGTTCAATACCCATTTAAATATGAATATAACGATTATTTTTTGCTTTATGAAAGAGATCTGTTCATTGCTGAATATATTGATACTTTTTTAAAGAATGCAGAACAATTAAGCGACTGCAACATTAAATAATGAGCCAATCCAGGCACTAAATAGCATGGCAATAATTCCCCAGAGCATGACCCGAACCGCACCTCTCCAGATACTGACACCGCCTGCATAGCTGGCCAGTGCTCCCATCATTCCCAGACTTAAAACACCAATCAGCATGACACCGTTACTCAAATATTGTTCCGGTAAAATCATAATGGAAATTAAAGGAAATAATGAGCCTACCGTAAATGCCAGAGCCGAAGAAAATGCAGCAAGAAAAGGTCGGGCCGAGGTATGATCCGAGATACCAATTTCATCCCGGGCATGAGCATCCAGGGCATTATGCTCGGTCAATTGCTCGGCGACCTGCTGCGCCAGAGCCGGTTCCAGGCCACGCTGTATATAAATCGTCTTGAGCTCGTTTAATTCATGAACAGGATGGCGTTGCAGTTCACGTTCTTCCATGAGTAGATCATTGGTTTCAATGTCTTGCTGGGATTTAACCGAAATGTATTCACCCGCTGCCATTGATGCGGCGCCAGAGATTAAGCCGGCAACACAGGTCACCAGTAAAATTTGCGTCGAGGCTCCACTGGCCGCTATTCCGACCACCAGACTGGTCACTGAAATAATCCCGTCATTTGCTCCCAGCACAGCTGCACGCAACCAGCCCGCTCGTTCAATATAATGTTTTTCAAAATGATATGAGTGGCGCACAAGAAAGCCTCTTTTTTATTATCTTAATCATTATAGTAGATTTAAGTCATCTATTTATATCATGATTGAATAATTGCGAAAATTATATTGGAGAATAAGATAATAAATTTTGAGTCCAATTATTCACTTAAGGGTAAAACCGATCTGATTTCTTGATCGGGAAAGATGCACCAAGATTCTAGGTTTTAGCAGATACTCATATTATAAAAATGACGCAAATAGATAACGCAGATAAAAATAAGGGCTGAGCAAGCATTAAAGAAGAGAACCATCATGAAAGAAAAAAATGAGATGTATAAGTGTTTGGTGTGTGGCAAGAATTATCTGCTTAAAAATCTCACACCGATGGGAACGGTAAGGAAGGTCATCACCGAAGAGATTGCTAAGGATATTCCAGACTGGTCAGCGCAAAATTATATTTGCCAGGCAGATTTGACCCGCTACCGCATGCAGTATGTTCATTCATTATTAAGATCGGAAAAGGGTGAAGTGACCGATCTTGAGTTTGAAGTCATTAATAGTATGCATCAGCATGAACTGATTACCAAAAATGTAGAAACGGCATTGGAGCAAAAGTGGACTTTGGGGGAAAGGCTGGCCGATAAAATTGCAACTTTTGGCGGGAGCTGGACATTTCTGGTGTGCTTTGCAATTTTCCTGTTTATTTGGATTACAGTAAATACTGTGGTTCTGGTAAAGCAGCCGGCAGATCCTTATCCCTTTATCTTGTTGAATTTAATTCTGTCCTGTATCGCGGCGATTCAGGCCCCGGTCATTATGATGAGTCAGAATAGACAGGAGGCAAAAGACCGCTTACGTTCGCAAAATGATTATCAGATCAATTTAAAAGCCGAACTGGAAATCCAGCATTTACATGAAAAGCTCGATCATTTGCTGATGCATCAATGGGAGCGGCTGGCACAGATACAGGAAATCCAGCTGGATTTGCTTTCGGAAATGAGCAAAAAGTATTGATATAAAATGGTGAGGGTTTTCTGATATTTTAGCTGGATGACAGGTACGGCATGCTGATTTGTCTTTAGCTGATAAATCAAGCTTGAAATGCGAGAGATATGAAAAAGCCCGCAATAAGCGGGCTAAAACTGGACAGCTCTTATTTAAATAAAATAACTGGTCTTGGTCATGAGTTTGGAAATGGCAGTCATGGTCATTTTCACCGGAGCAGGCAGATCTACACCACCTGCGTTTAAAGCCGTATCGCGGTGATGCAGCTCATCTTCATTCATCTGTTCCAGAATTCGACGGGAACGTTCATCTTGCGCGGGCAACTGGCTAATATGATGCTGCAAATGCATGCTCACCTGACGTTCTGTTTCTGCGACAAAACCAAGACTGTATTTGTCACCGGCGATTCCGGCAAGTGCACCCATCCCAAAAGACAGGCCGTACCAGACCGGATTAAGCAGACTGGTATGGCTATCCAGTTCTTTTAAACGGTCTTCACACCAGGCCAGATGATCCTGCTCTTCAATCGCTGCCTGTTCCATTTCACGACGTACATTTGGCAGTTTTGCTGTCATGGCCTGACCATGATAGAGCGCTTGAGCACAGACTTCACCACTATGATTGACCCGCATCAAGCCTGCCACATGACGGGCATCGCTCACGGTCAATTGCGTTTCTACCGGTTGGGCTGGATTTTCACGTTGTGCCGATGTCGTGCCCGGGACGAGACTGCGTAATGCCTGGTCAAAAGAATGAATCAGCTTATCGACACCTGTATATTGACGCATGAATTAATCCTCCAAGGGTGCTTTCGCGGTTTTGATCATGGGTTTGAGTCGGAAAAGCAGCCATAGGGTAAACAGGCCACTCAACACTGCAGTAATACAAAAAAGTATTTTAAGATCAAGCTCTAAAACACTCAAAATAATAATCGAAAATATAGCAGAAGATACCATGAAAACGGCATTCAGAATGTTATTTGCTGCAACCACCCGCGCACGATGTGAGCGGGGCGAATGCGCCTGCATCATGGCATACAGCGGAACGATATAAAAACCACCACTTATTCCGAGCAAGGTGACTGCCAGCATTACATGATAATAACTCCAGCCTTGCTGGAACACTTCGGCCAGACCGATTAACTCGCCGCTACGTTCTGGCACAAAGGCCAGACTTGCGGCCAGATACAGGGCAAAGACCACCAGACCAATCGCACCAAAAGGCACCATCTTAATATTGACTTCGCTGCCACCAATTTTCCTGCATAAATATGACCCCAGTCCGATTCCGACAGAAAAGAACGTCAGTAATAGACTGGCGACATTTTCCGAGGCATGCAGATTTTGCAAGGTCAGCTGAGGAATTTGGGTCAGATAGGTAGCGCCATAAAACCAGTACCATGAATTACCCAATAAAATGGTAAAGACCAAAGGCAGGCCTTTGGCATATTTGAGCGTTTGTAAACTGGTCCGGAAAAAATTCCAGTCCACTTGCAGCTCCGGCGCCGGAATACTTTGTTTGAGAATATAACGGCTCGATGTATAACCAATCAGGGCAATGATCACCACCGTCAAACTGATCCAGATCAGGTTGCCGGATGAGGCTGCAATGACTGCCCCCCCCAGAATCATACCGAACAAAATCGCCAACGATGTTCCTGACTGAAACAGGGCATTGCCAGACATCAGTTCATTCGGTTTCAGTACTTCCGGCAGAATGGCATATTTAATCGGGCCGAAGAACGTGGACTGGGTTCCCATCAGGAACAGGGCAAATAACAGAATCCATAAATTGCCGAGCAGGAAACCAATCGTTCCCAACAGCATGATGACAATTTCCAGAATCTTTAAATAGCGGATCAGCTGTGAACGTTCGTATTTATCGGCAATCTGTCCCGCCGTAGCTGAAAAAATAAAATAGGGCAGGATAAACAGTAAAGCCGCCAGATTATTCAAGGTACTGATGCTGGCCGACTGCTGCTGAATCCAGCCATAAGTGATCACCAGCAGCAATGCCTGTTTAAATACATTATCGTTTAATGCACCAAAAAACTGCGTCAGAAACATCGGTAAAAAGCGCCGAGAAGCTAACAAATGTTCATTTTTGTCCATATAGAGCGTGCTACATTAAGTTTTATTAAGAAATGTCAGTTATGCATAAACATTGAGAAAAATCATGTAAGATACTTTCAGCCATGTAAAGGTAAAAACCAATTAATTAAGTTCTTTAGCTTATATTTTTCGGTCAAATAATCAATTAAAGAATGTATTCGTTTAGAGTTTGCTATGCCTGCAAAGAAAAAATTTAAAAAAACGATGCTTCATCGCAGTATGGGGTCGCTCATACCACGTCATAGTGGGGCACAGCTATGTATGAGCATTTTTTTTATGATGTTATCCCATCAGAGCATGGCGCAGACCGAACAGACTGAAACACCTGTGGCCATTTCCCAGGCAGAAATGGTGGATGAACTGTCCAAAGAAGCGATGCGTCAGGGACTGGTCACATCGGAAAATGAAGCCAGCGAAAAAATAGAAGAAGCGATACAGCCGGACGTCCCTGTCGATAGCATGCTCATGCTGGAACAGCAGCAGAATTCGGGATCTGGTCTAGACGTATTCACTCCGATCCAGTTCGAAGATCTGGAAGAGTTGCCGATCCAGGCTATTGATCAGAACATGGCCAATGAAATTTACCGTGAGGCCGAGCAAGCCAAGCAGGAAGCGCAAAATTATCGCAATAGCCAGACCACTGAAACAGTAGTGGCAGATATTAGCCAGCAGGAACTGCTTGAAATTAATCAGGCACCGGTAAATGTCGATCAGCTGATGCAGTCGATTCAGGCAGACAGCCAGATTATTGTGCAAAATAATGAAGCTGGCATGACTTTGTCGGAAATCCCGGGCCAGCTTGTTGCTGAAGATGAAAAACGTCCGAATATTTTCAAAAGACTGTTTTATAAAATCCGTCCGCCACGTCAGATCATGACTGCGAGAGTCCCGAGAATTAGTGCCGACGTGGTGCTGATAAACGGAGAAGGTGTCGCGCAAACTAACGGGATGCTGAATCGCAGTGATGCACCCGAAGGCTATCTGAATTTAAGAAATAATGTCAAAGCCAAACTCTCCAGTTTTACCCAGGAGTCTTTTGGCGACTTCAATTCAGCCTTGCCTCAATTGCGAACTTTATCCAGACAGGCCGCGCAGGCAGTCGGATATTACAATGCCCAGTTCAGGTTTGAAAAAGTTTCTGACAGCCGGGTGCGGGTTTTTGTCACTCCAAATGAACCTGTGCTGATCACCAGCCAAAATCTGGAATTTAGCGGTGAGGGTGCAGAACAGCCACAATTCCAGGTGATTAGTCTTTTGCCAGAACAGGAAGAAGGCGATATTTTTCATCATGGCAATTATGAAAAGACCAAAGAACGAATCAACAATGCAGCCAATAACAACGGTTATTTTGATTCCTACTGGCGCATGCATGATGTCCGGATTGCACAGCCACAAAATACTGCCGATGTAAATCTGCGTTTCGAGACAGGCGAGCGTTACAAGCTGGGGAATGTCGAGTTTAGAATGAGTGACCCTGAAAAGGAATTTCCACTCGATCGCGACGTACTGGAAAGTATGGTGACCTGGAAAGATGGCGCAGATTATACGTTCTGGAGGGTCAATAGTCTGGCCAATAACCTGACCAACTCACGCTATTTTAACTATACCCTGGTGGATGCAGTTCGTCCGGATCCGATTGACAGGGAGCTGGAACTGGCACCGGATATTCAAAGCCTGATAGAAGAACAGCAACGCTCAGAAGAACAGACGGTCTCCACACAGCCTACCCGTGCAGCGCCATCTGATCAAGAAGTTACCCAAAATGTCGTCGATGAAGACCAGTTTGCCGGTAGTCGCGATCAGGAAAATCCAAATTTAAGAACCCTGCGAGTCGAACAGCAGAGCAAAGAAAATGAGCAGGAGCGTTTAAAAGTACAAGCACGCGAAGAGAAGAAAGTTCCAGTGATTGTGACTTTAAATGCCGACCGTTTAAACACCGCTGAATTGGGTCTGGGTTATGGAACAGATACTGATATCCGGTTACGTGGTCAATACCGCCGTGCCATTGTAAATAAACGCGGGCATTCTTTTGATGCCAACATCGAGTTTTCCGGGATCCGGCAGTCAATTGATGGCCGTTATAATATTCCCTATAACCATCCACTGAATGACTATGTCAGTATTGTTGGCGGTTATGAGCGTGAAGAACGTGATGGCGTGGCACGGGGTGAGGGGCTGCAAATTGAATCTGCGGTATTGGGTGCAGACCGGATCATCAAAAATCCACTGGGTAACTGGCAGCGTACTTTTGGAGCACGTTACCGGCTGGATCGCTTGAAGCAGGATGGTTCTGTCGATTTTAACCAGATTCCTGAAGCATTCCGCTTTAATACCGAAGATGAACAGCAGTCGCTATTAGTCGGTTATGAGGTTTCACGTACCGATACTGATCGCCGGGTCAATCCGACCAGGGGTTTCAAGCAGATTTATAAAATTGAACTGGGTAGTGAAGCTTTATTGTCGGATGCCGATATGGCCATTGTGAATGCAGGCTGGCGTTTTATCTATTCATTGGGTGAAAATGCAGATCATCAGTTTGTTGGACGTGCAGACGCAGGTTATATCTTTACTGAAGACTTTGCCAAAGTACCCTACAACCTGAGATATTTCACAGGGGGTGACCAGAGTATTCGCGGTTTTGACTACAAGAGTCTTTCTCCGGAGATTGAAGGCTTTAAAGTGGGTGGGCAAGCCCTAGGGGTTGCCTCCTTAGAATATAATTATCAGTTCAGGGATGGCTGGCGTGCTGCGGTTTTTGCAGATGCCGGAAATGCCTATAATAAAGAATTCAGTAACCCGACCGAATATGGTGCGGGTGTGGGGATACGCTGGGCCTCACCGATTGGACCGATTCGTATTGATGTTGCGACTGGACTGTCTGATGACAATCATCCAATTCGTCTGCATTTCTTTATTGGCTCGCAATTATAAAACATCATTTTTTAAAAATAGTTATTTGGGTACATCATGGTCGAGAACCAACCACAACCAGAACAACAACCACAAGATAGCGTTGTGCCGAAAAAGCGCCGTATATTGAGAAGTATCCTATTGTCGGTACTTTTCTCCCTGATTTTTCTGCTCTCTGTGCTGGCGCTGCTGTTCTCGACCAATCAGGGCAGTAAATTCCTGCTAGATCAGGTGCTGCAACGTCAGCAAATTATTCATTATGAATATGAAGGTGGAAATTTATGGCGTGGGATTATTCTGAAAAATGTGCTGGTGAGTCTGAAACCGGTCGATGTCAAAATTGATCGTGCCGATGTAAAGCTGGGCTGGCGGGCGATTCTCAAAAAAGAAATCCATCTGAATGAAGCCGATGTCAGCAATCTGCAAATTATTAATAAAACCCCTTCGAGTAATGAGCCTTTCAAGTTCAATGCTATCCGTTTGCCTTTTGTGCTACGTGTTGATCATCTGCTACTCGATCATCTGGTGATTAAAACCCAAACCACAGCAGTCGATTTTTACAATATAGAACTGAATGATGCGCTCTGGTCCGGTACCGAATTAAATTTTGAAGATTCCCGTGTGGATATGGGATATCTCTCGGTGCGTGAAGCAACGGGTAAAATGCAGTTTGAAGGTAAATACCCTCTGGATGCCACAGGTATTGTCAATCTGCCTGCATTAAGAGAAAGCTTGAATATTCATGATATTCAGATTCGGGCGCGTGGAACGCTGGATACGATCCAGGCAGGTGTAGCGACCAATACGCCGGATCTGTTAACCGGTTGGGCCATCGTACATCCAATGCGTCCTCAGGTGCCGATGCGTGGCGAGTTGAAGTTTAAGGATTATCACTGGCCACTTCTGACCGAGCAGAAACTGTTTACCAAAGAAGGAATTGCCGAATTTAATGGAAATATCGAGCGTCTGAACCTGAATGTCCGTACTGATCTGATTGGTGAAAATATTCCACAAGGCCAGTATAACGCGGTGATGAACACCGATCTGGTCAATCAGCTCAACATTACCGACCTGAACGGCCAACTGATGAAAGGTGCGCTGAGCCTTGCAGGTACAGTGGGCTGGAACGAGCGGGTCAGCTGGGATTTGAGCGGACGATTGAACGGAATTGATCCTAAACATGAACGTATTCCGCAAGTTGTACAAGATTTCTTGCCACCAAGTCTGGATGGCAACATAGCCTCTGCAGGTAATCTGGAAAATGGTTTACATCTGACGGCGCTGGTAGATTTTGACCGCTATGAAACCTGGAATATCAAGCTGGATCAGAATCCAGTCAAAGACGATAAAGTACAACCGATGCTTCTGGATGTTGCATGGCAAAATATCGACCGTGCCGTACCTTATGTCGGCTGGCTCAGCAGCCAGTCTGGTGATGTGAATCTGGCACTGGTTGAAGGCCAGCAAAATATTCATGTGGCGACCAAAGTCGAACAGCATGAACAAGGTCTTCTGCCTGCGGGTATGTATCAAGCCAAACTGAATCTGAAAAATAATATTCTGAATGTGCGGCATTTCAATTACAGCGCCAATGCACAGGCAGGCAGCTTAAGCGGTAATGCACGAATTGAACTGCCGCAAGAAAAACGCCAGTTAAAATGGACTGCGGTATTAAATGCCAAAAACCTAAATACCCGAAGTCTGGCTGCCGCTTCACCGATAGATCGCTTAAATGGCCAGATTAAGGCCAATGGCTATGCACAGCCGAATCAGCAGATTATTAAACTGTCTGGTATCGACCTGACTGGGCGCCTGGCAGAGCAAAACGAAACGGTACGTCTGACAGGTAACAGTGCTATTGCCTTGCTGTTCCATAATGAAAAAGCGGGTGGTGGTTTTAGAGGTTATGCAGTCAATTATGATGGCACTTTAAATGCCAGTCAGTTGCAAGCCAGTCAGGGAATACTGAAACTACGTGTTTCAGGTACCCCAGAGATGCTAAGAGTCAATGAATTCCGGCATGATGGTATTGCTGGCAAGATTAATGCCAATGGTTTGATTAATCTGGCCAATGGCATTGGCTGGGATATTAATGCTTCACTCATCCGCTTTAAGCCGCAATATTTTAATGCCAAATTGAAAGGCGAGTTGTCGGGCAATGTGAAGACTCAAGGGGTGTGGTCAGATACCTTAAAACGTATCCAGATCCAGCGTCTGAATCTGGCAGGTATGCTGAATAACAAGCCGGTTCGTGGTACAGGTAATTTGTCAGTCATTATTAACTCCAATCAGCGTGGTTTTGTTCCGCAGCAGTTTGAAGCCAATAACCTGTTCCTGTCTTATGCCAGCAACCAGATTCAGGCCACAGGCAATGCGCAGAATCTGCAACTGAAAGTGAATGCACCGGCATTATACGAGTTGTATCCCGGCTTAAGAGGTCGTGCGCAGGGCTATATCAATATGCAGGCGCAGCCACGTTTGCAGGCTTCGGCAAATCTTTCGATTGATAATTTTGCTTTTAAAAATCTGGTGAGTGTGCAGAAAGTTCGTGTACGCGGACAGTTGCCTACTTCACAGTCGACTCCAACCTTATTGACCGCAACAATGGATCGCTTGCGTAGCGGATCACGGGAAATTGTACGCGGTGAAATATCGCTTGCCGGTACACGTGCTGCGCATATCCTTAAAGTTCAGGCCGAAAACCGACTGTCCAAATTCTTTGTACAGCTGGCCGGTGGCTTCAATGCACAGAACAACTGGCTGGGTCAGATTCAAAAAGGTGATTTTGACTCTTTACGTGCCCACCTGGTACAGCGTCAAAATGCAGCAGTGATTTATAACGCGGCCCAGTCCGACCTGTTTATCGGTGCCCATTGCTGGATGAGCCAGCAAAGCCAGTTGTGTTTTGATCAGCCAATTCGGGTCAACAAAACTCGTGGTAGCGTATCTTTTGTAACCCAGAACCTGGATCTGAATGATTTTAGCGCATTCCTGCCGGATGGACTAGCGTTGACCGGTAAAGTCAATGGTTATGCCAAGGCAGCATGGGCACAAGGGGCTAAACCAAAAATTGATGCACGGCTGGTGACCCGAAACGGTGTGGTCGGCTTGTCTTCTGAAGATCCGGATTATTTAGGTTCTACACTAAAATATGATGAAGTGGGTCTGGTGGCAAAAAGTGTTGCAGACGGTTTACAGCTTCGACTGGATGTAAAAACTCCTGATATCGGAACCGGTTATGCCAATGTCATTATTGATCCATATCGGGACAGCAAACCGATGCGCGGTGAAATTGCCTTTAATCAGGTACAGCTCAAGGTATTTAAGCCATTTATTCAGGATATCCGTAATCTGGAAGGTACTTTATCCTATGCCGGAAAAGTGAGTGGAACCTTAACTGATCCTTTACTGGAGGGCGAAGTCCGGGTCAAAGATGCTGCGATCAGCATGATCTCCTTGCCGGTGAATCTGACCAATGTTCAGCTGTATTCATCAATCCGCCAAAATTCTGCCAGTATTAATGGTGCATTTAACAGTGGTCGTGGTGTAGGTAAACTGACCGGTTCAGTGGACTGGAAAGGCGACCCACGGGTGCAGTTAAAGCTGCAGGGCGAAAATCTGCTGGTTCGTCAGGCACCATTAATTACCGCCGTAGTCACGCCAGATTTAACTCTGGACATGTATCCATTCAACAAGAAGCTGAGTCTGAATGGCACGGTTGATGTACCACGTGCGCTGATTTCCATGCCGGAAGCCTCAGAGCCGGTGGTGGGTCTATCTTCAGATGTACGGGTTGTGCATGAAGGTGATGATCAGCTGGCAATCCTGAAATCGGCCCGTCCTTGGGATATTCGGGCTGATGTTGCAGTTTCACTGGGCAATCAGGTGATATTCCAGGGCTTTGACAGCCGTATCCCGCTCTTAGGCCGGGTAAATCTGTCACAGCGTGGTCTGGAAACTGCCATGCGTGCCAATGGTGCGATCGGGGTATCACAGCGGGTGAAAATTGAAGCTTATGGTCAGAGTCTGGATCTGAATCGTGCCATTGCCCGTTTCAATGGGGAGTTGACTAATCCGACACTGGATATTGATGCCAACAAGTCGGTTCAGGGCAGCACGGTCGGGGTACGGGTGACAGGTACTGCTTCAAGTCCAAGTATTCAGATTTATAATGATGCTGGCTTGTCAGAACAGGAAGCCCTGAATGCCTTGATTACCGGTCGTGTCAATGAAGGTGCATCCGGTTTGAGTCAGGCAGAAGGCTTCAGGTCTGATGTGAATAATACCATTGCCGCAGCAGGTATCAGTTTAGGTCTGGGTGGAACCCGTGCACTTACCAACCAGATTGGACGTAGCTTTGGTTTGAGTGGTCTGGCACTGGATGCACAGGGCACGGGGGATGATACCCAGGTATCGGTAACTGGTTATATTACGCCTGACTTGTATCTGCGTTATGGTGTCGGGGTGTTTACGCCTGTGAACAAACTGACCTTACGTTATCAGGTGAACCAGCGTCTTTATCTGGAAGCGAGTCAGTCCTTAGAGCGTGCTATCGACTTGTTCTATAACTGGCGCTTCTAGTACAAGGATAGATCAATATCTTTAAATGATCGTGATGATTATTTACTGATATTTATCTGGCCTGGTTATAAGGTAAACCTGGTTACACAAATGCTCATGCTTGACTATTGAATGAATCTGTCAAATGTTTGAGCATGATATTTTCTGGTTTATAGAAGTGATGGATCGCCATGATAGATGAAGAAAAGCCTTTAAACTTCGATGATGATAATGAGCCTCAAGACTTCGAAGATGAAGAATTCATCGACGACAAGAAAGAGGACGAGATCTACAATGCGATTACCAAAGACGGTTCTAGTGTTGATCCTGCGGACGATGGCACCCGGCATATTCGCCCTGAAGATGGTGATCCTATAGAAGTCGAAGAATAAACAAAAAAGCCCAATTCAATATTGGGCTTTTTGCTGTTCTTGATTTATTTTGGCATGACATACACTGCTTTTGGTATAGCCTCACAGAAGCAATAAATATCAGAATTTAAGCTCGAGGAACTGTAAAAGAATTATGGAAAATGGCGGAAATGATGCTTATTTTAGATGATTAAGAGCACTTAACTCACTGCAACATCCGCTATAAAATATAGAAAATCAATCAGATCAGATGATAATAGATTTAAAACCAATAAAGCCTTAATAAAATTAGGTGTATATTGAAAGTACAATTTCACTCAGCAGAGTATTTTCGCATGGCGACTAAATTTATCATCCGTTTTGCAATGATTCTATTCACTATACTCATTTTGACTGCGCTCGCCATTCAGTTTTTCTTTAGTCCGGAAGTGACTGTGGTGTTATGGATTTTTGCTGTACCTTTCATTTTGGGGATACCAATTTTAGCTTCTGTCGTATTGGCAAGTAATGAAGAGCTGGATATTCATAGCGTAAATTAATTTCATAAAAAGCCCTCAAAATGAGGGCTTTTTTAGCTCGTCCAGATATTAAAATAGCCTAAGCAGTATGCAAAGGTGATGAGCCATTAATCTTTGAAGGTATCATTGAGAGCAGTTTGTACTGCTTCAACACGTGCCTTGCAGGCTTTATATGCGGTCATGGATTCTTCCACGATTTTCATCAGATTATCAATATCCGGTTCTTGCTGAGATTCGAGCAGTTCCGCATTCTTTTTCAAGATGTCATAGCCTTGCTGGAAGCTTAAAGTATCATGAGTCATGAGGACGTACCTGTGTAAGTTGGGCTGAAAAAATGCCGTCATGCAGTTCCACCTGAACCAGATCGCTGGACTGAATCTGGCGAATAGAAGTCACTACATGCTGTTGCTGGCGTACGATGGCATAGCCTTTGGATAAAACATGTCGCGGGTTTTGCAGTAGTGTTTCCCGCATCAGAGCATCGAGTTGCTGATTGATCAGCTGGGTATGTTGCTGGGCCAGACTGGAGGTATTTGCCTTGACCTGTTCGAGACGTTGCAGGGCATCCATAATCTGGTTGTTGGCCAGACTCTGAATGAGTTTTAAAAATTGATCATTCTGGTTCTGATAGGACTGAATCTGCTGCTGGGACAGACGCTGGATCCGCTGTAAATAATTCAAGACATCCTGGGTCAGTTCAAAGATATGATTACGAATCCCGGCGATGACTTTACTCGGGGTATCGAAGGAGCGATGCGCAATTTCATCCAGAATGGTACGGTCTTTTTCATGTCCAATACCGACCCAGATTGGAACCGAGCGCTTGCAGAGCAGGGCAGCCAGCGCATAGTCATTCAGATAAGCCAGATCATTGACTGCACCGCCACCCCGAATAATGACAATTAAATCTGGCGCAGTGTCATAGCTGTATGCCCATTGCTTCAGTGCCTGTGCCAGACTGGACATAATGCTTTGTGCTGCGGTATTTCCCTGAAAGGTTGCACTGTGATAAATAAACTCACACACTTGCGCGCGCTGTAATGCATCGGCATCTTTTCTAAAGTCTCCAAGGCCTGCTGCATTTTCAGGAGCAATTACTAAAATCCGGTTCAGGTCAAAAGGGCTGGGCAGGTTTTTATTACGCTGAATCAGTCCTTCGGTCGTCAGCTTTTCAACAATTTGCTGATAGCGCCGGGCAATATCACCCAAGCTATAACCGGAATCAATCTCGACAATATTTAAAGAAAAACCATATTGTGGATCAAAATTGGCTTTAACCTTAATAAGTACTTTCAGGTCGCGGTTCAGTTCAATCCCGCTTTCACGTTCAAACTGGGTGACAATTTTCTGGGCGCTAAACTTCCAGATGGTAGCGCGGCAACTGGCAATCACCTGATCACTATCGACTTCTTTTTCTGCCAGTTCCAGATAATAATGACCTGCCTTGATACTGAGATTACGAATCTCGGCTTTGACCCATACCGGCGTATCGAAAGTGAATTTGACCACTTCCTGAACCGTAGCTAGATATTCCTTGAGGGAAAGTTGAGGATCGTCTGTCATGCTGCTAGAAAGTTTAAAATTCAATCAAATAGTAAATCAATCCAGCACAGATCACAAATCTAAAAGTGAAGTCATATTTGAGTTGTGTAATGACAATGTAATTCTATTGAAATGCATCATCATTTGATTGATGCGATTCATCCGGAAGTTTCTTATCCGGTAGAGCTTCTGCTCTTCTGTTTATTTTGTTCATTGAGAGAATTTATAGTGTTGAAGGACTTAATTCATAAAAGTTTTATTGACACTCTTCAATGACAAAGTACAGTTAAAAATCTACACAGACTGATGCCTGATAGCGACAAAAAATATGTTAAATTGGTGCAGAATTATTGAAGAAGAATACACACTCATGAAAAAAACAATGCTGCTTGGTTTCTTGGCTATGGCATTAAGTGCCTGTACCACCACGCCACAATCAGAGACTGAAGCTCCTAAATTAGGTATGCCAAATCCGGCCAGTGCTTATTGTGTCGATCAGGGTGGTAAACTTGAAATACGTAATGAAACTAACGGCCAGGTTGGATATTGTCACTTAAAGAATGGTCAGGTTGTCGAAGAATGGGAATTACTCCACATGAATCAACCGAAATGTATCGCCGATCAGGCCGCAGCACTGGTTGGGCAGTCTAATCTGACCGAAGAACACATCAAGCAGAAAACCAAGGCACAAACCGTACGGATGGTCGAACCGGGTCAAGCGGTGACCATGGATTATCGTGAAGAACGAGTCACAGTAACCGTAGATCCTGCCAGTAAAAAAATTCTTCAGGCTTCATGTGGTTGACCACACAAAATGAAAAAGCCCATTGCCGGGCTTTTTTTAATTCCTTAGAACTGGCATTTTGAAATGACAAATCTTTCCCGATCTTTTATATTGCCCCTCGGAAGGAGAAATTCATGAAAAAGTTACTGGCTTTATCGTTTATGCTGGCTCTGGTCGGTTGTGCCGAGAAGAAACCCTTAACCCCTGAAGAGCAGTGGCAAGGTTATTGTCGAAGTGTCGGTAATGCCGCGCGTACCATTATGCTGGATCGCCAGAATGCGATTGAGAAAGAAAAAGCTATCGAGCATGCCAACAAGATTGATGATGAAACCACTAAAGGTTTTATACTAACGATTATTGATGAAGTCTATGCACTTCCAGCCGAAGAGATTAAGGCAGACGTGAAAGCAGCACGTGAAAAAGTCCGCGCTGAATTTACTGCCAAGTGTATTGCCACGCCGCATAATGAATTGCCAGATTATAAACCGTTCTAAGGAGCGGTTTTTTTATGCCTGAATCATGCTGATCAAACATGAAGTCTTTATCAGGATGTAGTCGAGTAACAGGCAAAATAATCATTCTCTAATAATAAAAATAGCCTAAGCAATACGTACAATTTGTGACAATTACTAAATCTAAAATATAGAAATACTTATCTTTATATTGAATAATGGATTTAACTCCAATTACCCGGGGAGTAGCACAATATGGAAGTCGTAAGATATTTACATCATTCTGATTTGTTATTGGAAGATGAACATGGTGTGGTGATTATTGGTGGTAGTCGCTATGTTCTGAGCGTAGGTGACAAAGTAGTTTTAAAAGAAATGCTAGAACAAGATAAAAAGCTGTATCAGGTAGATATTTCCTTTGCCAGCAATAATCACAGTGCCACCTATGAAGATGAATGTGTGGTGAAATTCCAAGGCTGCCGCGATTCATATCAGCAGTATTTAAACTCGACTACTGTACACTAAGGTGGAGTATCTTTTTTAGTTCAAATCAGGCAACATCATAGTTGCCTTTTTTATGCATTAAATTCAGTTAAAAATGCCTGCTCATAGGCTTGTTTCGTGAGATCTGATCTGAAACTGATTATTGAATAATCATTAAGAGCATCATTTAGTTATAAAATAACGAGCATCACAAAGAAACACTTGAGTTGCATTAACTTTTAGCTGGAAATTTAGTAAAATTTCGGAGTCCATATTATTTGTGAAGCTTGGAATAAGCAGGAATTCATAAGTAATTTTTTAAAAAAGAGGAATAACACTGTGCTAGAAGCTTACCGCCAACACGTTGAAGAACGTGCCGCACTCGGAGTCCCACCGAAGCCACTTGACGATGCCCAAACCGCTGCATTAGTTGAATTACTAGTTAACCCGCCAGCTGGTGAAGAAGCATACTTGGTAGACTTGCTTGAAAACCGTGTACCAGCGGGTGTTGACCAAGCTGCATATGTAAAAGCTGCGTTCTTAGCTGCATTGGCAAAAGGCGAAGCAACCTCTCCACTTGTTTCTAAAGAACGTGCGGTTTACTTACTAGGTACTATGCTTGGTGGTTATAACGTAGCGCCTTTAGTTGAACTTTTAGACAACGCTGAGCTTGCAGAACTTGCAGCTGAAGCATTGAAAAAAACGCTTCTTGTATTTGATGCATTCCACGACGTAGCTGATAAAGCGAAAGCGGGTAACACAAATGCACAAGCAGTTATGCAGTCTTGGGCTGATGCTGAATGGTTTACTTCACGTCCAGACGTTCCTGAAGAAATCAAACTGACAGTTTTCAAAGTAACTGGCGAAACCAACACTGATGACTTGTCACCTGCACAAGACGCATGGAGCCGCCCGGACATTCCATTGCACGCAAATGCAATGCTGAAAAACGTACGTGACGGAATCAACCCAGAAGTTCCGGGTGAAGTAGGTCCACTGAACCAGATCAAAGAATTGATCGCGAAAGGCAACCAGGTTGCTTACGTTGGTGACGTTGTGGGTACAGGTTCATCTCGTAAATCTGCAACAAACTCTGTACTTTGGTTCTTCGGTGATGACATTCCGCACATTCCGAACAAAAAAGACGGTGGTTTCTGCTTAGGTTCTAAAATTGCACCGATTTTCTTCAACACCATGGAAGATGCGGGTGCATTGCCGATCGAGATCGATGTTGGCAACATGAACATGGGCGACGAAATCGTTCTGAACATCGACAAAACTGCTGCTAAAGTGACTGCATTTAAAGACGGCGCGCAAATTGCTGAAGCTGACCTTAAAACTCCAGTACTTCTAGACGAAGTTCGTGCTGGCGGTCGTATTAACCTGATCGTTGGTCGTGGTTTAACAACTAAGGCGCGTGAAGCTTTAGGTCTTCCAGTATCTACTTTGTTCCGTACTCCGGTGCAACCTGCTGCAACTGGCAAAGGTTTCACTCAAGCACAGAAAATGGTTGGTCGCGCTTGTGGTCTTCCTGAAGGTCAAGGTGTACTTCCAGGTACTTACTGTGAACCACGTATGACAACTGTTGGTTCGCAAGATACAACAGGTCCAATGACACGTGACGAACTGAAAGACTTGGCTTGCCTAGGTTTCTCTGCTGACCTTGTTATGCAATCTTTCTGTCATACAGCTGCGTATCCAAAACCAGTTGACGTTCAAATGCAACACTCGCTTCCTGATTTCATCATGAACCGTGGTGGTGTGTCTTTACGCCCAGGTGACGGTATTATTCACTCTTGGTTAAACCGTATGCTTCTTCCGGATACTGTTGGTACTGGTGGTGACTCGCATACTCGTTTCCCAATCGGTATTTCATTCCCGGCGGGTTCTGGTCTGGTAGCGTTTGCTGCTGCAACTGGTGTTATGCCACTGGATATGCCTGAATCTGTACTTGTGAAGTTCAAGGGTAAAATGCAGCCTGGTATCACCCTACGTGACCTGGTACATGCAATTCCTTACTACGCAATTCAAGCGGGTGACCTGACTGTAGAGAAGAAAGGTAAGAAAAACATCTTCTCTGGTCGTATCCTTGAGATCGACTTGACAGAAATGGAAACTGACCTGACTGTTGAGCAAGCATTCGAATTGTCTGATGCTTCTGCTGAACGTTCAGCTGCTGGTTGTTCGATCACACTTTCTGAAGAGAAAGTTGCTGAATACCTTCGTTCAAACATCACCATGTTGAAGTGGATGATTTCTGAAGGTTATGGCGATGCGCGTACAATGGCTCGTCGTGTTGAGAACATGGAAAAATGGTTAGCGAATCCATCACTGCTTAAAGCTGATGCTGATGCTGAATACACGAAAGTGTACGAAATTGATCTAGCTGACATTAAAGAACCTGTTCTTTGCTGCCCGAACGATCCAGATGATGCTAAATTGCTTTCTGATGTTCAAGGCGTGAAAATTGACGAAGTATTCGTTGGTTCTTGTATGACGAACATCGGTCACTTCCGTGCAACTGGTAAGTTACTTGAAAAAGTTCCTGGTGGCGTATTGAATACTCGTTTGTGGATTGCTCCACCTACGCGTATGGACGAACATCAGTTGATGGAAGAAGGTTTCTATAACATTTATGGTAAAGCTGGCGCGCGTACTGAAATGCCAGGTTGTTCATTATGTATGGGTAACCAGGCACGTGTAGCTCCGAACACTACTTGTGTTTCGACTTCTACTCGTAACTTCCCGAACCGTTTAGGTCAAGGTGCTAACGTTTACTTGGCTTCTGCTGAACTTGCTTCTGTTGCTGCTGTATTGGGTAAATTACCTTCTCCAGAAGAATATCAACAGTACGCAGCTCAAATTGACAGCATGTCAGCTGACATCTATCAATACTTAAGCTTCGACAAAATGAGCGACTATACTAACGCTGCTAAAGACGTTGATACCAAGAAAATTGCTGCTGCTCAGTTGACTTAATTCTTTATTGATTAAGTAATAAGCGGTATAAAATAAGGGCTGATTAATCAGCCCTTATTTATGACTATATAAAATATTATTTAGAGGGAAATATGTATATTTTAAAAGAATTTACAGTTGATGATATGTGGGGTGAAAAAGATGCGAAAATTTATTTTAATGATGATATTAACTTTCTAATTGGTGAAAATTCTAGTGGTAAAACAACAATAATTTATTTATTAGCATCACTTTTAAATTTAGATGAAGATAAAATTAGAAAATTTGATTTTAATAATTGTAAGTTAGTTCTACAGCAAAAAAATAATCCTAGTAAATGTATTGAGTTAAAGTGTGTTAATGGAGAATTATTTAGAATAATTTTTATAGATGAAAATGGGGTTTCAAAATTAGTAAAAAATGATCGAGGACTACTTTTATTTGATGTAGATATTTGGGATAAAAATAAAAATGACAAAAGAGATTTTATAAGCCAAAAATTACTAAAAAGTAAATTAAGTAAAGTTATAAATTTTACTTGGTTATCAATACATAGAAATACTGAGAATTATCAAAATGTTGATACATATTATCAGCCTATAGATCAAAGACTTTCAGAAATAAAGTCAGGTTTGATGAAGTATTTTAGTTCACAAGCTCAAAAATATGATGAGGAAGTTATTAATTTCCAAAAAAATATATTTTTAGAGTTCATTGACCCTACTATCGATACAAATTTAACTGGAATTATTAATGGTATTGATTTAGAAGAAACAGCTAGCGATATTAGAAAAATATTTGATATGTTGGGTCTAAATGACTCTGATAACAAGATTGAAAAGTTATTAGAGAAATATATCAATTCAATTAACTTATTAGAGCCTAATACGGATAGTCCAAAATTTGGTGTAGAAAATTATGTAGATATTTATAATTTGGCTCGTGTTTCAGCAATTATTAAAAAATATAATGATTTAAATAAGAAAAAAGACGAAATTTATTATTTGCAAAATAGATTTGTTGAAATTTTGAATAAATTTTTCGGTATTACAAAGAAAGCAGTAATTAATAGTCAAAATGAATTAATCTTTACAAAAATTCAGAATGAAGTTATTAAGCAGAGGAGTAGAAAATCAAAAAATGAATTTGATATTAATGATTTATCATCTGGCGAGAAACAAATAGTTATTTTATTGGCAGAAACATTACTGCAAGATAAAAAAGTATCAATATTTATTGCTGATGAACCAGAGTTATCACTACATCTTAAATGGCAAGAATTATTAACAGCAAGTATTAGAAGCTTAAATCCTAATGCACAAATTTTATTTGCAACACATTCACCTGATATTGTTTCTATTTTTGATAAGAAAATTATTAAAATGAAGGATGTTTTGAAATGAGTTTAATTAGAAGTGCATCTGGATTGTCTAATTATCGTCACTTTATTGATTCTGAAATTATTGTATATATTGAAGGTCAGGAGGGTAAGCATGATAAATATTTTTATGAAAATTTAATAACGCTGTTTACTGCAAAGAAAGTTACCTTCATTCCAAAAGGAAGTAGTACAACC
The DNA here is from genome assembly GCF_057839405.1 of Acinetobacter sp. KH_038. Lineage (NCBI taxonomy): Bacteria > Pseudomonadati > Pseudomonadota > Gammaproteobacteria > Moraxellales > Moraxellaceae > Acinetobacter > Acinetobacter sp. KH_038. The sequence goes on from NZ_CM174489.1 coordinate 1,277,319, forward strand.
GTTTTTGATTACTTGAGTAAAATCTCTAATGAAAATATAGAAAATTCTTTTGTCATTTTTGATAAAGACTTAACAGGTTTGACTATATCCAAAAGATATCAAAATAAAATGATCACGACGTGTTTTTATAGTTGGGAAAATGATTTATTAGATAAGAATATTGTTTATGACTTTTTTAGTGATTTTTGTTTAGATTTTGGATTACGCAGTAAATTTTTCAGTATATTTGATACAGAATTGAATAAATTAGATGAGATAATAATTTCTGATTCTCTTTTACAAAGAGTTGGTACGCCGTTGCTAGATAAGGATAAGGCTAGTTTTGGTGTTAACTTTGTTTTGGACGAAACAAAAAAATCTATTATTTCTAATGATGAAATTTCGAGAGTTCTTAATAAAGTAGATTATTCTATATATGTTACAGATCCAGTTTTCATGGATTTAAGAGTGAAATTTGGTCTATTTGATATCCGTATGTATATACAGGGACACTTTTATGAATATTTTTGTTACAAATTGGTGCATTGCTTAGTATCAGATCATGATCCAAATTTTAAAAAATTAAGCCAAAATAATTTCATGACAATTATTCTAGGTAAGTTTTCAAAGTCACCTAGAGAATTTATTAATGATGAAGTATACGAACATTATTTAAGAGAATTTTCTAGAGTATTTGGTGAAATTGATCATGCTTTATAAAATTTAAGTTATATCTTTACACTTTATACAATAAATCATTTAATTTTCACATTGAAAAACGCTTTAAAATAGTTGATGTAGTAATGGCAAAACAATCCCGATTCCTCTGTATTGGTGGTTTCCTTAATGGAACTCAAGTTAAAGATCAAGGTGACAGCTTTGAGTGTGTCGAGAACTCAAGGAAAGTCACTTATGTGAAGAAAGAAATCTTCCATCAAGATGCCTGGGATCATGATTACTATGTATGTGAGACGACCACAGATCAGCAAGCAAAAAACTGGGTATATGATATAAAGCATTAATTTTATAGCTTTAATTTTAAAAATCGAATAACTCATTTTTAAATGGGTTATTCGTTTTTTATTTTAAACTTCAGAAAAATAAAGAGTTAAGTAAAGCCAAAGTTGAACAGAATTACATTTTTATAGCTGAAAATTCCCCCTATTTTTGTTAAAAAATGAACAAAATAAAGGGGATATAGATTGAATGAATTATGAGCTAGATGCTTTTTTGACAATTGTCATCGCTGTATTTGTCTTATTTATAGGTTATTTTGTTGTTAACAAGATTTCCATTTTAAAAAAATACAATATTCCAGAACCAGTGGCAGGCGGTTTAGTAGCTGCGATTGTGACCTTTATTCTATTTAAAAGTTCTAACATTACCGTAAATTTTGACCCCAATATCCAGCAAATCTTTATGTTGATGTTCTTTACTTCGGTAGGCCTGAGTGCAAGTTTGGGTAAACTCAAAGAAGGTGGAAAATCGCTTATTTTGTTTTTGGGTTGTGTCGTCGTCTTTGTACTTCTGCAAAACGTCATAGGCATAAGTCTGGCCACAGCTTTAGGACTTGATCCACTGATCGGTCTTATTACCGGCTCGGTGACGCTTACAGGTGGACATGGTACAGCGGGTGCGTGGGGAATAGTATTTGAGCAAGAGCATGGCATTCAAGGAGCGGTTGTTCTGGGAATGGCCAGTGCCACTTTTGGTTTAGTTATTGGTGGAATGATGGGCGGGCCAGTGGCCAAGTTCCTGATCCGTCGTTTTCAGCTGGCAGAAGAATTGGCACCTACCTCAGGTCGTAATGAAGCACCACCTTCATCTGAAACGGCACCCTTTGAATATCCTGAAAAAACCCGTTTAATCACTGCGGATGATGCGGTAAAAACCATGGGGATGTTCGCAATCTGTATTAGCTTTGCCTATTTCATGACAGAATTTGCACGGGGACAATGGTTCGAGTTGCCAACATTTGTCTGGGCACTGGCATGTGGTGTGATTTTGCGTAATAGCCTGGAAATGATCTTCAAAGTTGAATTGTTTGACCGTTGTATCGATGTATTCGGCAATGCCTCATTGGCACTGTTTTTATCCATGGCACTGATGTCATTACAACTCTGGTTACTGGCTGATTTGGCCGGGCCTTTGGTGATTATTTTATTGGTTCAAACCGTGGTACTGGCGCTGTATTTATACTTTGTGACGTTTAGGGTTATGGGTAAAAGCTACGATGCCGCAGTATTGTGTGCAGGTCAATGTGGCGTAAACCTGGGTGCAACCCCAACAGCCATTGCCAATATTCAGGCGGTAACCAATACTTATGGACCATCACATAAAGCTTTCCTGATTATTCCACTGACAGGTGCTTTCTTTGTCGATATTGTCAATGCCATCGTGATTCAAGGCACGATCGGATTCTTTGGATAATTGTTTTGCCAAAAGCTGCTCAATGAGTGGCTTTTATTTATATCCAGATATTAAAAAGCCCCATGGTTAGGGGCTAGTCGTATATAGGTCAAGCCCATATACTGTAAGAGGCTCATCTCAAACTGAGCGTATTAAAACATAGCAACTGTCAAATAACCATCTAAATCTGATTTAAATCGCCAACTGTTGTTCAATCACTGGCCATAAATTCTGATGCGATTTCTTAAACATTAGCATATGACCAATGCTTTTATGCGCATAATTGCCAGGTTTCAGCTCGAGCATTTGGGTTTCTGCATTTGGGTATAAACGCAGCAAATCCTTGACATTGGCCTCAGTCGCAATTTCATCATCCGATGACCAGAGCGAGATAATCGGGCAGGTGATTCGGGCATGGAAGTCTGAACTTGGTGGCAGTGTTTTGCCGATTGCATTCATGACATAACCCGGCTTGCTACAGAACTGTGCCCATTGCCGTGCCACATCCTTAGGCAGGTTTTCGCCCATGCCAATGGCTTGAGTTGGCCCATAGCCTTTACTTATGCGGGCCAGCGGGAAAATCAGATGAAACATGACCGGTGCAAGCAGTTTGGTTTTGCCCTTGAGTCCTTTGATGTGTCCGGTTGAGCCAGACACCGCCACCACTTTCGCGACTTTATGATAATTCGGAACAATCCCCAAAAGCTGACCGCCAGCACTATGGCCCAGCAAAAGTACTTTTTCTGCCTCTGTACGCGCCAATAAGGCATCAATCGCAGCCGGAATATCCAGTTGACCCCATTGCACGATGCTGGCTTTGGACTGTTTCAAAGGGCCTACGAGTGAATCACCAATTCCCCGAAAATCAAAGACCAGAACAGCATAGCCTTGCGCTTGCAGCCAGATGCAGAAACGATGGTAAAACTGTTTGGTAATACCGGTCGCCGGACAGATTAATACGGGAAATTTCTTGGATTCTGAAGTGGCAGCATAAAAACGTGCACTCAAGCGATAGCCATCCTGACACTGTAGAGTCAATGTTTCAAATTCAGACATACGATACACTATGATTTTAGCTTCCTGATGAAGCTTTAACTTTATACAGTTTTTAAAGTGATGCTGATGCAAAGCATGACTTAGAAGTCAGTAAAATAATAAATATGGAATCATTTTATGCAAGCAATGGAACTGGATCTGGCAGTTAAAATCGCCATTATTTTTAGTGGAATATTCTTGTGGGTCGGGATGTTTACCGGCGTCTGGAAATACTGGCAGATACGTCAATCACCGCAGTCACGCGCCCATTATTATGTTGATATTGCCCATCGCAGCAGCCTGCTGTATGCACCGGCGACTTTAATTCTGGCGGTTCTGGCTTATTATTCCGATTTTTCCAGTAGCGTGAACCTGATCTGCGTATTGCTAAATATCGGATTTTTCGGCTTTTCAATTGCGGCTTATATGCTGCATGGCTTTTTGCAGGATACCACCAATCAGTTTAAACGGCCGCATCAACTGGGGAAATTTCATTTACCTGGCAGTTTGATGACTCTAGCAATGCTGGGTCTGATTGTCGCAGAACTTGGAGGAACAGGAGTTTTGATTTACGGGGCATTTTCCATATTATTTTAATACTTTTTTATATCTGAAATGATTGAAAATTAATTCTTTTTTTCACCAGATGGATGACTGGCCAAATCATCCATCTGGGCTAATTTAAAATTTGATTATCGGTATTTCTGGTCTATGGCAGCCCAGAGGAAAAAGGCAGCTGAGACTATCAGTGCATAACCAAAGTATTCAAGTTTTAAATTACCTTGAATTAAGCAATGGACGGTTAAAGTCAGCATGAGTGCAAAAGTGGTGCATATAAATGTCACCAGATTGGTGTTGTTGGCTTTAAGAGCGTCAATGAAGACTTGCTTGTTGAAATGTAATGATAACATCTCCATCCCTCCCATTTATTTATGTTATTGAAGACTAAAGCAGATTAAGCTAGTCAGAATTGAATATACAGTTGTACTGCTTAAACTCAGCCTTTGCAACCACTGCAATGCGCTTTCAGGGTGAAAAAGGCCTTCTTTAGTCGTATAACCACATAATCAATTGATTAATAATGCATTATATATTTGACTCACCTCCAGCAGAATTATCGAAACAATAGTCAGCAATCCTGTACTGCGACCCGATAGAAAGTGCAAATTTTACGCCAAAGATGTGTGGTCTTAATCAACAAAGTGTAAGACTGTGTATAGGTCGGAGGGCAAGATGGTGTAAGTCGGCAACAACAGGTATCTAAAAGCTGGAAATTCAAGATTTTGTTTATATTTATATTAAAAATGACTTTGTTTGAGCGCATGCATTGCGCATTATTTCTAGCGCAAGTACAGATCTTGGCATACAGCAGCGATGTGATTTTCTCGATAAGAAACAATAAAAGTCCGTTTGGGTAAAACCTGACAATTATTGATCACAGTAAAACCGGATTTTGGGTAAAAATACGATTTTTATCAGACAGCCTGGAAAGATTAGTTTCTGATGCGGTCAATTACAGCTGTAATAAGCAATACAATCATGGACGGGATAAACCAGGCCAGATTCTGTTCTGAAAGAGGTAAGTTTTGCAGGATGGCAGGTAATTCAAAACCAGCGACTTTTAATCCGTCAAAAACACCGAAAATGAATGCTACCAGGGTCACTGGTGCAATAACATGAGACGGTTTTTTGAAGAAACCGGCGCAGAAGCTCAGCAGAATGACACTAATCGCAGGCGGATAAATCGCACTCAATACGGGAACCGAAACCGCAATCAGCTTGGTTAAACCCAGGTTGGAAATAAGCAGTGAGAAACCGACCAGAATAAATACAAAAACCTTGTATGGGATCTTTGTCAAGCTGGAGAAATATTCCGCACAGGCACAGGTCAGACCAATCGCAGTGACCATACAGGCAATGAAAATCATGCCAGACAGGAAATAAGCACCCAGATCACCAAAAGCATGTTGTACATAGGCATGCAGGATGATCGCACCATTGGCTGCATTTGGTGCAATTTCATGGCTACCCAGTCCAAGTTTAAACAGACTTAGATAGACCAGTGTCAAACCGATACCAGAAATAATGCCGGCAATGACCGCATATTTGGTAATCAGTTTTTTATCGCTTACACCACGTGAGGTAATGGCTTTCACAATCACAATACCGAAAACCAATGCACCTAAAGTATCCATGGTCAAATAACCATTCACAATGCCTTCAGTTACTGGACTGCTGATGTAATTATTAATCGCTGCCGGTGGATTGCTGGCAGGAATCATCACGGCTGCCACACCTAAAATCAGCAAAGAAATAATTTTAAGTGGCGACAGGAAATAGCCCACAGTATCCAGAATCTTGTTTGGATATAACGATATCACGGTCACTATAGCAAAATAGATAATGCTATAAATGAGCAGGCTGCCAGATTCATTGCCAAAGTAGGATGAAAAACCAATTTCATAAGAAACCGTGGCAGTACGCGGTGTTGCAAATAAAGGGCCAACCGCCAGGTAACACACCACAGTCAGCAAAATGCTGGCTGTTTTACCAAGAGGAGAGCTAAGCGCCTGAATCGAGCCTTCAACGCGCGACAAAGCAATAATAGTGATTACAGGCAAACCGACCGCAGTGATCAGGAAGCCGAAGGCAGCCAGCCATGCATGTTCACCGGCCTGTTGAGCCACAATGGGAGGGAAGATAATGTTGCCCGCACCAATAAACAGTGCAAAGGTCATAAAACCTAGGGCGACAATATCCCGGGTACGTAGACTTGTCATAAAGGGAGATCAATCGACCAAAAGAAAGAGATTTTAGTGTATATGTCCAATTTTTTGGAGTTTATTTTGAGGCCAGAAGCCTTGATTCTATTGGGTTTGCGGATCAAAAAACATGTTATCCAAACTTTGGTAGAAATATATAATTGATAATTCTTTGGAAAATATCTTTTTCTTTATAAATTTATAAGATGTCTGGAATAGCGATTAAAATATGTCATTTATTGTTTGTATAAATAATCAACAGTAGAAATTCTGATTTACAGAAAAATTACCAGCCCCCAAGGCCACAACGACGACATATCTAACAGAAAAGGGACTATAATTCACGGATTCATAGTGAGGATAGGTATATGCGAGCTCCAGCGATTAGTCTTAAAACTGAGCAAGATGTGGAAAAACTGCGGATATCTGGGCGTTTGGCTGCAGAAGTTTTAGCGATGATCGGGGAGCATGTCAAGCCAGGTGTCACGACTGAATATTTGGATGATCTCTGCCATGATTTTATCGTAAATACTCTGCAGGTCACACCGGCCAATATTGGCTATTATGGCTATACCAAAACCACCTGTATTTCGCCAAATGAAGTGGTCTGTCATGGTATTCCTTCAGCGGAAACTGTGTTGCAGGATGGCGATATTATCAATATTGATGTCGCAATCATTAAAGACGGTTATTTCGGAGATACCAGCCGGATGTACTATGTCGGAACACCTTCTCCAGAAGCCAGACGTCTGGTCAATACCACTTATGAGGCTATGGTCGCCGGTATCCATGCAGTCAAACCAGGTGCTACCTTGGGTGATATCGGTTATGCGATTCAAAGCGTGGCACATCGTGAAGGCTATTCGATTGTGCGTGAATATTGTGGTCATGGCATCGGCAAGGTTTATCATGAGCAGCCGAATATCCTGCATTATGGTCAGCCGGGTCAGGGGATCAAGCTGGTGCCAGGCATGGTATTTACCATTGAGCCAATGGTAAATATGGGCAAAGCCCGCGTTAAAGAGCTGAAAGATGGCTGGACGGTCGTCACCACAGATAAATCATGGTCTGCACAATGGGAACATATGATCTATGTCACCGAAACCGGATTTGAAGTGTTGTCACCATGGCCTGAAGGCACAGGTGAATATCCGGAAATTTAATACCGTTCCAGATATATCCTGCGAGAAGGTTTTCACTTACAGAATTTACAACTTAAGGGTTTTGATTGACAAAAACATACAAAACACTATCGTAAAACAGTGGTTTAAGCTGGTGATACTGGTTAAGATGATTATCAGTTACAAAAGTTTCCTTTTTTATTCACTGTGCTGTAGTGAACCTTATCTCTAGCTCATTTTTCCCCAAGAATGAGCTATTTTTTTTCCAGATATTGAATAAGAATAGGTATTTAGCTACGGTTTAATTCAGCCACCAGATAATCAATAAAGACCCGCACCGCAGGCAACAGGCCACGCCGGGAAGGATAAACTGCGTGGAAAATACCATGTGGAGCCTTCCAGTCAGGCAGAACCCGTACCAGTTCGCCGCTTGCAATATACTGTTGCACTACGTTATCGGGTAATAAAGTAACGCCGCAACCCGATGTTGCCAGTTGGGCCAGCATGTTCAGATCTGACCCCAGCACAGTCGGGCTAACCCGGATTTTCTTTTGTTCCTGCTGTTCATTTTGTAAGGTCAGATATTGTTCAGTATGGTCTTCTGCCATACTCAAAATTTTGTGCTCGGCCAGTTGTTCCGGAGTTTTTAGCTCGCCAAACTGATTCAGATAACCCTGACTGGCAAATAGATGCTGTTCAATTTTTTCGAACTGGCGGATCACCAGATTCGGGTCATCATCCAGGCTGGAGCGTACCCGCAGTGCTAGATCACAGCCTTCATTGATAATGTCAACCTTGCGATTGGTGACCATCATCTGAACTTTGATTTGTGGATATTGCTTGAGGAAGTCTGGCAGGATTCTGGCGATTTCATTCTGGGCAATCGAAACCGGCAAACTAACTTTAATCGTCCCGCGCGGTTCAGTGCTGAGATGATCGACCAGATCATGGGCTGCCTGTGCTGCATTTAACATGACTTGAGCATGACGGTAAACGTTCATACCGATATCGGTCACGGCAAAATGACGCGAACTACGCTGAATCAGGCGAACACCTAAACGTTCTTCCAGATTATGTACCCGGCGGCTGAGTTTGGATTTCGGAATGTCAGTGGCACGTTCGGCTGCACTGAAGCCACCGTGCTCGACCACCTGTGCAAAGCAGTAAAAATCATCAAGATCAGTCAGCATTCCCAAATTCCATTTATGCAACAATCTGCTGATTAAAAATTGATTGTTGCGCTCTGTCAATCAAAAGTATCGGGAAATTTATTTCCGCTGAGATGTTGATAGCCGGTTGCCTAGTAACTGACTGAGCTGTTGCATGCCTTGAGTGGCTGTTTGAGCAATTTTGTGAAATTGTGGCGGCAGTTGTTGCTGATCTGCTTGGGGGGCAAGGTAATAGGCCTGACACGATACCGGAATCTCATGAATCAAACCTGCCACAGGGTAAACTTGCAGACTGGTACCTATCACCACAAAAATATCAGCATCCTGAATGCATGCTTGTGCCTCGGCATAGGCAGGAACAGCCTCCCCAAACCAGACCACGTGTGGGCGCAGCGGATAACCTGCCTTGCAAAAGTGCTGATTTAAATCGAGCTCGGCACCATCGACCGGATAAAATTCCTCAGTATTCTGTGCATCTGGACCTGAGGTTTTGGCCAGACGGATATTGCCATGCAGATGAATCACTTTGCTGCTACCGGCACGTTCATGCAGATCATCGATATTCTGGGTAATGACATGCACATCATAATCCTGCTCCAGTTCTGCAATCAGTACATGGGCAGCATTTGGCTCTGCCTCCAGAATGTTTTTTCGGCGTGCATTGTAAAAGCGCTGTACCAGTTCCGGATCTCTGGCCCAGGCTTGTGGAGTCGCGACATCTTCAATCCGGTACTGCTCCCAAAGGCCATCACTATCACGGAAGGTATTGATCCCGCTTTCTGCGCTCATACCGGCACCTGAAAAGACCACCAGTTTTTTCATTGTTCTTGCTCCTGAATATTTAAACTGCCGAAGTACCAGGTGAATTTTCTTTCAAGAAGGTGCTGAGTTCTCTGGCAAATTTTAGCGGCTCAGTCAGCAAGGGTGCATGACCTGATTTGCTGAAAATTATTTGTTTGGCCTGAGGCAGGCTTGCTGCAATCAGGCGCTGACCTTCAACCGGATAAAGTTTGGATTGCGCGCCGCTAAAGAAAGTCACCGGACATTGCAGTTTGCTCAATGTCTCACGGTAATCATCGCGATGATGGAGATAATTGTTGATATACCAGGCCATATAATCCACACGATGCGAGGGAAGTAAAAGTGTCTGTAAATGAGGGTGATTCAGCGCAAACTCAAACAGCTTGAGGCTGTATCTATGATTGTTCTGTAATTGAATAAAACGCAGCCATAATGTAGCGATCTGTTGCCGCACAGATTGATCCAGTTCACGCAGCATTTCAATCTGCTGGTGTTGAGCCAGTAAGATAGAAAGCTGCTGTAAAATTGCCATAAACTCGTTATGCTTCGGCCCGAACAGCCCAAAGGCCCAAGTGTCATCTACCGATATTTTGGGAGTCTGATCAATATGCAAATATGCCGTAATCCGTTCGGCAAAAGCATCGGCATGCAGACCATGCATAAATGTAGTTGCACCCATAGAGTAGGCAATTACCATGAGTCGATCGAGCTTAAGCTGATCCAGCACTGAGCATACATCCTGCCAGTGGCAGTTAATTGCATTCGGATCGGGTGGAATTTTACAGTCCCTGGACGCCCCAAAACCACGCCATTCCGGAATAATAAAGCGAAACCTGTTTCTATGCGGATATAAAAAGGCGGCCCATTGCCAGCTTAACATGCCCAGACCAGACAACACTAAAACCGGTTGACCCTGGCCGTATTCACGTACAAACAGCTGTTCGCCGTCCGGCATGTGATAAAAGGGCATGAGTATTCTCCTTGTGTTTATCCTGACAGTTTATGCAAACTGTCTGAGTCGCGGAATCACGGTTTCCAGCCAGTGAATCCAGCCAATTTCCTGATCAATACCCAGTTGCAAAATCATTTTGTGAATATATAAGGTACGATCATTTTCATCGGCCCGAGCAAAGTCCTTAGCAAAAATCTGCTGATAAGTCCGGAGTTTTTCTTTATGCAAAACCAAATGTCGTTCCAGTTCCGGTAGTGTGTTGTTGCCACCGAGCTGTGCTTCAGCACGTAAGCGTACCATCAGTTCTTCGCGCAACTGTGCTGGCGGACTTTGCTGTAGCATCCAGTGGGCCAGTTCTTCACGTCCAGGGCGTTCAACCTGATAGGTCTTTTTACGTGAATGTGCATCATCATCTTCCAGCGTTGAAATCCAGCCCTGTTTTGACATGGCATTCAGTTCTCGATAGATTTGCTGGTGGGTCGCATTCCAGAAAAAGCCCATCGAGCGGTCAAAGCGACGCGCCAGCTCAATTCCGGTACTGGGTTTTTCAATCAGGCTGGTCAGTAGCACATGCGATAAAGACATAAACGTCTCAAAAAAATGACTCGGGATTATTATGCAACATGTTGCATAAAAATCAATTCTGACTTATAAATTAGTGCAACAAGTTGCATAAAGTTGCTCAGTCCCCACAATGATCTGATCAGCTGAATAAAAATAGCCAGCACATCAGCACGCTAAGGAGTTGAAATGTCTAAATATCCGAATTTACTTGCCCCGCTTGACTTGGGCTTTACCACACTTAAAAACCGGGTGCTGATGGGTTCGATGCACGTTGGGCTGGAGGAAGCACCGGGTGGTTATGATCGGATGGCAGCATTTTATGCAGAACGTGCCAAAGGTGGCGTGGCCTTAATCGTGACGGGTGGTATTTCGCCTAATGATCATGGAGTAACCTTTCAGGGTGGCTCCAAGCTGGATAGCATTGAAGAAGCCGAAAAGCATAAAGTGATTACCCAGGCGGTACATGAGGCAGGCGGGAAAATTGCCCTGCAAATTTTGCATACGGGCCGTTATTCCTATCAGGCCGAAAATGTCGCACCCTCTCCGATTCAGGCACCAATTAACCCGACCAGGCCACATGCCTTAAGTTCGGCAGAAGTCCAGCAAACCATTGATGACTTTGCCAACTGTGCCAGACTAGCACAGTATGCGGGCTATGATGGTGTCGAGATTATGGGTTCGGAAGGTTATCTGATTAATGAATTTATCGCAGCACGAACCAACCATCGTGATGATGAGTGGGGCGGCAGCTATGAAAACCGCATTCGGTTTCCGATCGAGATTGTACGCCGTACCCGTGAAATGGTCGGTGAAAACTTTATTATTATCTATCGTCTGTCAATGCTGGATCTGGTCGAAGGTGGCTCCAGCTTAGATGAAGTGGTACAACTGGCCAAAGCGATTGAAAAGGCCGGTGCCACGATTATCAATACCGGAATTGGCTGGCATGAAGCACGTATTCCGACCATTGCCACCAAGGTGCCGCGTGCAGCCTTTACCTGGGTGACGCGTAAGCTCAAAGGTCTGGTTAAAGTTCCTCTCATTACTTCTAACCGCATCAATACACCTGAAATGGCTGAGTATGTACTGGCTTCCGGTGATGCTGATATGATCTCTATGGCGCGCCCAATGCTGGCTGACTCTGAATTTGTACTGAAAGCAGAGCAGGGTCGTAGTGATGAAATCAATACCTGTATTGGCTGCAATCAGGCCTGTCTGGACCATATTTTCTCGATGAAGATTGCTACCTGTCTGGTCAATCCACGGGCCTGTTATGAAACTGAGCTGATTTTTAAGGATGTGGCAGAAGCAAAAAATATTGCTGTAATTGGGGCAGGTCCTGCCGGTTTAAGTTTTGCAGTTTATGCTGCGAATCGTGGGCATCAGGTTACGGTCTTTGATGCTGCTGCACAAATTGGCGGGCAGTTTAATATCGCCAAAACCATTCCGGGCAAGGAAGAGTTTTATGAAACCTTGCGCTATTTTAAACGTCAAATCGAGTTGCAGCCCCGGATCAAGTTAAAGCTGAATCATACCGCCAGTTTTACTGAACTTGCTGCTTCGGCATTTGATGAAATTGTGGTGGCAACCGGTGTTACACCGCGTCAACTGGATATTTCCGGAATTGATCACCCTAAGGTCTTGTCCTATCTTGAAGTGTTAAAAGAGCGTAAACCGGTGGGACAGCGTGTGGCGATTATTGGTGCGGGCGGGATTGGTTTTGATACTGCAGAATTCCTGAGCCATACAGGGGAAAGCGGGAGTGTGAATCCGGAAAAATTCTATGATGAGTGGGGCATCGACACTAAATATGATCAGGTCGGTGGTTTAAAGACGCCTGTCCTGGAAAAATCATCACGTGAAATTTATTTATTGCAACGCAAAGCCGCTTCTGTCGGTTCGGGTTTGGGCAAAACTACCGGCTGGATTCATCGGACAGGACTTAAACACCGTGAGGTAAAAATGATTGCGGGTGCCAGCTATGACAAGATTGATGATCAGGGCTTGCATATTAGCGTCAATGATAAGCAGATGGTTTTAGAGGTGGATAATGTCATCATTTGTGCCGGTCAGGAATCTTATACTGCCATGTTTGATGAACTGCAAGCCGCGGGTAAAAGTGTACACCTGATTGGTGGTGCCAAAGAAGCGGGTGAGCTGGATGCCAAACGTGCCATTCGTCAGGGTGCTGAACTTGCAGCGGTGATCTGAAAATATTAAAAACTGCTTTTTCCCTCTCCTTTATTAAAGGAGAGGGGAAAATCGGTATAAAAAGTGTTATCTCCCTCTCCCTTTGGGAGAGGGTTGGGGTGAGGGAGATTAATTTTTTAATAACAAAAAAGGAACCAAAAATGAGCATCGAAACCACAAAAAAATCCCTTGCACGCTGGCATGCGATGTTAGACACCCGCGATATGTTGATCTTGAACGAGTTGCTTGCCGATGAAGTTGTATTTCGCTCACCGGTGGCTTTTCATCCTTATCCCGGCAAACAGGTGGTGTTTTTTATTCTGAGCAATGTGATCCAGGTCTTTGAAAACTTCACCTATCACCGTGAATTTATAAGTGAAGATGGTAACAATGTCGTACTTGAGTTTTCTGCTCAGGTAAGCGATAAAAAACTAAAGGGAGTTGACATGATTCAGTTTAATGAAGAAGGACAGATCATTGATTTTGAAGTGATGATCCGGCCTAAGTCTGGACTTGAAGCTTTAGCCTTAGAAATGGGCCAGCGGATGCAGTCATTCCAAGTTAAAACTTAATTCGAATTATTGATTCAAGTCGGCATGAAGTTTGTAAATCACATCTAGTACAGCTAGAGGGGGATAACAGATGAAAATGTTGCTTAAAAAATTGGGTCAGCTTTCCAGTGAATATCTGGATCGTTTCAGTGGCGCTGATGAGCCGACTCTTTATTATCATCCCAATGGTGTTTTTTCCGGATTAATTGAGCGTTTACCACAGCTGCAACAAAAATATCGTCCTACGCCGTGGTTAGCCAATGCACACGCACATATCCTGTATTTGGATCTTATTAAAAAACATACCATTAAACTTAAATATGATGTACTCGAACAGCTGAAAATGTCGGATGGCGGAATTACTGGTATTGCCTGGTATGGGCTAGATCTGCCGGCAAATACGCCGACCATTATTTTATTGCATACCATTACCGGTTCTCCAGAGTCGATGCGCGAGCTGGTGCGTGATCTGTACAAGTACACTGGCTGGCGCGTGGCCTTATGTCTGCGCCGTGGCCATGCCGATTTGCCGATGCCGGTGCCTAAAATGAACCTGTTCGGTTCCACCCAGGACTTGCGGGAACAGCTGTTATATATCCAGGATAAATTTCCTCGGTCTGATCTTTATGGGGTGGGATCTTCTGCCGGCACCGGCTTACTGGTACGTTATCTTGGAGAAGAAGGCGAACAGACGCCACTTAAAGCAGCTTTTGCCTTATGTCCGGGCTATAACACCGAAACCGGATTTGCCTATGTACATCCATTTTATAGTAAAGTCATGGCCAAAAAGCTGATCAAACGCTTCATTCATCCTTATCAGGAAACCTGGCAGATCTATCCTTCCTGGAAGCAATTACTGGAGGTGAAAGACTTGTCTGAATTTGAACAGCGCTATTATCAACTGGCCGGATTTGCAGACTATGAAAGTTATAGCAAGGCCACCAATCCCATTTATGTATTTGAAAATATCAAAGTTCCATTGATGATTTTAAATGCTGAAGATGATCCGGTGTGTCATATCCAGAATCTGGAACCTTATAAAGACAAAATCCGGGCGATGTCGAATATCATGGTCATTACCACCAAAAAAGGCAGTCATTGCGGATTTTATCAAGGTCTGATGCAAACAGAATCCTGGGCTACCCGATTAATGGCAGACTATTTGATTCATTTATCTCGTACTTCTGCACCAGCATCCGTTTAAGGAATGATATAAAAAACCCAGCAAAAGCTGGGTTTTTTGATGAATGATCTACTAATTAATCAAGCGCTGGCATGGCTGCAGCAATAGCATCTGCCACGGCATCTTCTTCAGACTTGTTGGAGTCAGCATTTGATTTAGGCGCCGCTGCAGGTTTTGCAGGTTCCTGAACAGGTGTCGGTTCTGACGGCGCTTCTGCTGGAGCTGGTGTGGCTTCAACAGGTTCAGGCTTCTTCACTTCACGACGGATTTCAGTGGTGGTATTGGCGGTCTGTTCACGCTGAATTTCGACAGTTGTTTCTGGTACTTCCTCAGTTACTGCTTCTTCCACAGGTTCAAGCGGCTCAAATTGTGCCGGTTCAGGTGTTACAACTTCAGGTGCTGGATTAACTTCAACTTGTTCTTCTTCTTTAGGTGCTTCTTTTTTTACACACGCAGTCAATGTCAGGCCAGTCAGGATTACGGTACAGATTAAAAGTTTCTTCATCATCATTGCATCAAACAGAAAAGTGTGGAGGGGATTACACTATTATAGCAGCAAATTACAAGATAGAAATCATATGAACTTACTGTAATTTTTTATCGGAATTGCTGTTAGAATAGTCAATTGTTTATTGTTCTTTGAATTGATGCGGATTGACTTTGCTTTATAGGTACAAGGTAAAGTAAAATTGCGCAACATTGCAGGCCGATTTAGGCTCGATTGTACGAGAAACCCAATGACCCATTTTATTTTCGTTACTGGTGGTGTAGTTTCATCACTAGGTAAAGGTATTTCAGCTGCTTCTGTCGCTGCACTTTTAGAAGCTCGTGGTTTAAAAGTGACCATGGTAAAAATGGATCCATACATTAATGTCGATCCAGGGACGATGAGCCCATTCCAGCATGGCGAAGTTTTTGTTACAGAAGATGGTGCTGAAACAGACTTAGACTTGGGTTACTACGAACGTTTCTTGCGTCGTGCGAAAATGACCAAACTCAATAACTTCACATCAGGCCGTGTTTACCAGGATGTTCTAAACAAAGAACGCCGTGGTGATTACCTCGGTGGTACTGTGCAAGTTATTCCGCACATTACTGACAACATTAAAGAACGTGTCCTGCGTGCAGGCGAAGGCTATGATGTTGCGATTGTAGAGATCGGCGGTACAGTAGGTGACATTGAATCTCTCCCATTCATGGAATCTGTACGTCAGTTAATGGTTGAACTTGGTCATAAACGTACCATGTTAATGCACTTAACGTTACTCCCATACATTAAGTCTGCAGCAGAATTAAAAACCAAACCAACACAGCACTCTGTTAAAGAACTTCTGTCGATTGGTATTCAGCCAGACATTCTTATCTGCCGTACCGAGTACGATGTAGATGCCGATACTACGCGTAAGATTGCATTATTTACCAACGTTGAAGCACGTGCAGTTGTGGTATGTAAAGATGCACGTTCGATCTACCAGATTCCACGTACTTTCTATGAACAGAATGTTGATGATTTAATCTGTGAACGTTTTGGCTATAACGATCTTCCTGAAGCGGACTTAACCGATTGGGATAACGTGGTAGAAGCTTTACTGAATCCGGAATACACGGTACGTGTTGCGATGGTAGGTAAATATGTTGAACTTCCAGATGCATATAAATCTGTGAATGAAGCACTTCTACATGCCGGTATTCAAAACCGTGTCAAAGTTCAGATTGACTATGTCAATGCTGAAGAACTTGAAAGCCAGGATGTTGCAGAAGTATTGAAAGATGCTGATGCGATTCTGGTTCCAGGCGGTTTCGGTGAACGTGGTACTGAAGGCAAAATGCAGGCGATTAAATTCGCACGTGAAAACGGTGTACCTTTCCTTGGAATCTGTTTAGGCATGCAGTTGGCTGTAATCGAATACGCACGTAATGTTGTGGGTATTGCAGATGCAACCTCGACTGAATTCAACCGTTCTACCAAGTCTCCATTGATTGGCTTGATCACTGAATGGTTAGATGAGCGCGGCGAAGTTCAACAGCGTTCTGCCGATTCTGATCTGGGCGGCACCATGCGTCTAGGTGCACAAAAATCGGAACTGGTTGCAGGCACAAAAACAGCCGAAATCTATGGTTCTGAAGAAATTATCGAGCGCCATCGTCACCGTTATGAAATGAACAACCGTTATATCCCACTGCTTGAAGAAAAAGGCATGAAGATTTCTGGTTATTCACCAGTACAACATTTGGTGGAAACTGTTGAAATTCCTGCACATCCTTGGTTCGTTGCAGTACAATTCCACCCGGAATTTACCAGCTCGCCACGTGATGGTCATCCATTGTTTGCCGGTTTTATTGATGCTGCGAAAAAACAGTATCAAAAAACCAAATAATTGATGTTAGGACACAACTAGGGAAGTTTAAATGTCGCAATTAAAACCACAAGAAATTGTACGTTTGGGCGATATACAAATGGCAAATCATTTGCCATTTGTATTATTCGGCGGAATGAATGTACTTGAGTCTAAAGACCTGGCTTTTGAAATCGCAGAGACCTATGTCGATATCTGTACACGTTTGGGTATTCCTTATGTGTTTAAAGCCAGCTTTGACAAAGCCAACCGTTCCAGCCTGAACTCGTTTCGTGGCCCGGGCCTTGAAAAAGGTCTCGAGTGGTTAGCTGACATTAAAAAACACTTTAATGTGCCGATTATTACCGATGTGCATGAGCCGTACCAAGCGGCTCCTGTTGCAGAAGTAGCAGACATTATCCAGCTACCGGCGTTTTTAAGCCGGCAGACCGATCTGGTTGAAGCCATGGCAAAAACTGATGCCATCATCAACATCAAAAAAGCACAGTTCTTAGCGCCACATGAAATGCGTCATATTCTGCATAAGTGTCTGGAAGCAGGAAATGACAAGCTGATCATTTGTGAACGTGGTTCGGCATTTGGCTATAACAATCTGGTTGTAGACATGCTTGGCTTCGACATCATGAAAGAGATGAATGTGCCGGTGTTCTTTGATGTGACGCATGCGCTGCAAACCCCAGGTGGCCGTGCAGATTCGGCTGGCGGTCGTCGCTCGCAAATCACCACATTGGCGCGTGCCGGTATGGCAACAGGACTTGCAGGATTATTCCTGGAAGCGCATCCTGATCCGGAAAAAGCCAAGTGTGATGGCCCATGCGCATTGCGTATGTCTCAACTTGAGCCTTTCCTGGCACAGCTAAAAGAATTGGATACCTTGGTTAAAGGTTTCGAAAAGTTAGACACCCATTAATTCGATACATTGATGCGTCTTTTTTGACGCATCATTTTTATTAATCAACTGAGGAATTGTTCATGAGCCAAATCGTTGACATTCGTGCACGTGAAATTTTGGACTCTCGTGGTAACCCTACCATCGAAGCAGACGTAATCTTAGCATCTGGCGTAGTTGGCCGTGCATGTGCACCATCTGGTGCTTCAACTGGTTCTCGTGAAGCTTTAGAACTTCGTGATGGAGATAAAGCGCGTTACTTAGGTAAAGGTGTTAAAACTGCGGTCAACAATGTCAATACCTTGATCCGTGATGCTTTACTTGGTAAATCTGTATTCGAGCAAAAAGACATCGACAACACGATGATCGCGCTTGACGGTACTGAAAACAAAGAAAAACTGGGTGCAAACGCAACACTAGCGGTATCTTTGGCTGCTGCGCGCGCTGCTGCTGAAGAACAAAAAATTCCTTTGTTCCAATATATTGCGAATCTTCGCAATAACTCAATCCTGACTATGCCTGTACCAATGATGAACATCATCAATGGTGGTTCACATGCAGACAATAACGTTGATATTCAAGAGTTCATGATTGAGCCGGTAGGCTTCACTTCATTCTCTGAAGCTTTACGCGCTGGCGCTGAAATCTTCCATTCTTTAAAATCAGTTTTAAACAAAAAGGGTTTAAACACTGCTGTTGGTGATGAGGGTGGTTTTGCACCGAACCTTCGTTCTAACGAAGAAGCAATTACTGTAATTCTTGAAGCAATTGGTCAAACTGGCTACAAAGCAGGTTCTGACATCATGCTTGCGCTGGATTGTGCATCTTCAGAATTCTACAAAAATGGTCAGTACATTCTTGCAGGCGAAGGCAACAAAGCGTTCACCAGCAACCAGTTCTCTGACTACCTTGCAGGTCTTGTAAATCAATACCCAATTATCTCGATTGAAGATGGTCTGGACGAGTCTGATTGGGAAGGTTGGTCTTACCTGACGTCTATCCTTGGTGACAAGATCCAATTGGTAGGTGATGACCTGTTCGTTACCAACCCGAAAATCTTGCAACGTGGTATCAACGAGAAAGTGGGTAACTCAATTCTGATCAAGTACAACCAGATCGGTACCTTGACTGAAACTCTAGATGCCATCTATCTTGCGAAAGAAAATGGTTACTCTACTGTGATTTCACACCGTTCAGGCGAAACTGAAGATTCGACTATTGCGGATCTTGCAGTAGGTACAGCAGCAGGTCAAATCAAGACCGGTTCACTTTGCCGTTCTGACCGTGTAGCGAAATATAATCAGTTACTTCGTATTGAAGAATTGACTAATGCTGCATATCGCGGTAAAGCTGAGTTTAAAGGTTTGAACTAAGCGACTTATGTCAATGTTAAATGTATTCGACTCGACTGCGAGTAAAGTACTGTTGGGCCTTGCGATCATTTTGATCGCAGGGTTTCAATATTTATACTGGTTTGGTGAAGGTGGTTATCATGATCATCAGCAGCTGACCCAGAAAATCCAGCAGCAAATGGAATTGAATGATGAGCTGAAAGAGCGTAATCGCGTTCTGGCGGCCGAAGTTTATGATTTGAAGAATGGTATTGAAGCCATCGAAGAACATGCGCGTTTAGATCTGGGCCTGATCAAGCCACGCGAAACTTTTATTCAAATGAGCACGATCAGTACTCAATATAAACCTATTTATCTTAATCCAAATTCGAATGTAGACCTGCGAACCAATGAGTCACCTGAGCCAACAAACACCCCATAAATTATGGGTTATTCTTCCAGCTGCAGGTTCGGGTAGCCGTTTTTCCAAAACAGAACTCAAGCAATATCAGATGATTCAGGGACGAACCGTGCTTGAACATACGGTTGCACGTCTGAATCAATTGCCCTTGACGGGTTATGTGCTGGCGATTGCTGAGCAGGATAATGTGGCAAAAACGCTGCCATTTTCCAGTCTGGAAAAAGCGCATTTTTGTCTGGGCGGCGCAGAACGGGTCAATTCAGTGTTGAATGCTTTAAACTATTTATCTGAAATAGCATCTGAAAATGATTGGGTACTGGTACATGATGCGGCACGTCCCTGCGTTAGTCTGGACTGTCTGCAACAGCTGGTCAATACGGCGATTACACAGGATCGGGCGGCAATTCTGGCAATTCCGGTAAGGGATACCTTAAAGCGTGTAATCAGCGATTTTGATATTCAGGAAACGGTAGATCGTTCAATGCTCTGGCAGGCGCAAACGCCACAAATGGCTAGGTTGGGTAGATTAAAACACGCGATTGAACAAGCTTTGCAAGAGGGCGCCACCATTACAGATGAAGCCAGCGCACTGGAACATATTGGTGAAAGCGTCAGTGTGGTACAAGGGCGTTCCGATAATATCAAAATTACCTATCCGGATGATCTGGAGCTGGCCAGGCTGATTTTACAGGCTCAGGCTTAAAAATATATTTGAATAAAAGTACAATAAAACCGGTTAGAGCAATCTATTCTCTGTAGCTTTCACTTATAATTTTGCCATTATTTTTTTTATCTTTTGCCAATGATACCTTCACAGCAGTATCGGTTTTTACGTCATGCCTTGCGCGATGGACGTAGTATTAACCCGCATGATTCTTCCCGGTGGACCAAGTTGCATCTTGACCCCTGGTTGTTATGCTTTCTGATCCTGAATGCAATTTTGGGTTTGATGGTGGTCTATAGCGCCACCTCTGAAGACTCTGGCATGGTGGTGCGTCAGGCGATCAGTTTCGGCATTGGTTTTGTGTTGCTGTTTATCTGTGCGCAGGTGCCGCCGAAAGTCTATCAGGCGATCAGCCCATACCTGTATGTCTTCGGTATATTCATGCTGCTTCTGGTGTTTGTGATTGGTGAAAAACGCTTGGGGGCAACGCGCTGGATCACATTGCCGGGTATTGGCAGTATGCAGCCGAGTGAAGTGATGAAATTTGCCATGCCCTTGATGATGGCCTGGTATTTTGCCAGAAAACCTTTCCCACCGAAGTTTCTGGATATTGTCGGGGCATTGGTGATTCTGGGTGTGCCTTTTGTACTGGTGGCACTCCAGCCTGACTTAAACATTGGTCTGGTAATTCCAGGTATTTTTGTTTTATTTTTAAGCGGGATGTCGTGGCGTCTGATTGCCGGGGCGGCGGCAGCAGTGGCTGTGGCAGCACCGGTTGCATGGATGTTCGTGCTACAGGAGTATCAAAAGAAACGTATTACCACGCTATTCGATCCCGAATCGGATGCTTTGGGGGCGGGCTGGAATATCATTCAGTCCAAGATTGCCATTGGTTCAGGTGGTTCTACAGGCAAAGGCTATACTGAAGGCACCCAATCCCATTTGGGTTATCTGCCCGAGCATCATACCGATTTTATTATGTCGACTTATGCCGAAGAATTTGGTTTTATTGGTGTGTTTCTGCTATTCAGTTTATTTACTGCGATTATTATTCGTTGTCTGATGATTGGACTCAACAGCTTTCATAACTTTGGGCGTTTATATGCCGGGGCGATAGGGCTGACATTCTTCTTTTTTGTATTTTTAAACTCAGGCATGGTAAGCGGGATTTTACCAGTGACTGGAGATCCATTGCCGCTCATGAGTTATGGTGGAACGGCGGTGATTTCTATGCTTGCAGGAATGGGCATTGTGATGTCGATTCATACCCATCGTTAACGCATATGGGGACAACAAATTTTGAAAGTCAGACCGGTTCTGGCTTTTTTATTGCCTGCAGCTTTATGTTATACATATTTAATTACTTAGATTAATAAGATGCATTTTTATATTTTGGGGGAAAGTATCAGGAAGTTAATCGTCGTACTTGAAATGATGGTGCTATCGGTTTCAGCAGGGGCTTAATCACTGAGCCAGCATGAATTTAAGGCACAGGTGAAACAGCATTATGATTCACTTGAATTAACGTTGGCGCAACTCAATGCACCTGTCGATCAGATGGAACATCCATCTTTAATGATTGCCAAGGCGTGTGAATATACAACGGGTTTGAAGCAGTTAAAAGCAATTCTCTGAACAGAATTTAGCTCTTGCTGCGGCACAAAGTGAATTGCAGTTTGTCAGCGTTCTGGATGCACAATTCAAACAATCACTTGACGCCTTAGGTACTACCTATCAAACAGGCTGCATCGCGCTCAAAACATATAGTCAATAAAAAAGCCCTCAATTGAGGGCTTATCGTCTTAAAACTTAACTGAGGAACCAGGTGTAATAGCCCCAGATCATTAACGGCCATGCCAGAAATGGACTGAACAGCCATTTCCAGAACCAGTGGCGAGGCGCAAAACCGACACCATGGACAAAGCCTCCAGAAATGCCAATCATGATATACATCATGGCACTATGACTATATTCACCGTTGGCATCCAGCATTGCAGCTGGATGCACCAATAACACTGCTGCGAGAGGAAAGGCCAGAAGGCAGGAAATCATCATCGCAAATTTATTCGGTTTTCGATCAACAATCCGGGTTTCCATCGCAACATCTGTCATGTTTTATTCCTCATCTAAATCTTGGTGTTGTTCCATGTAAATTGCAGCAATCACACTGGCAAAACACGCCATCAGTACACCCAGAATCCAGGCAAAATACCACATAATTTTGTCTCCTTAGCACAGCGCCTTAATACAGGCTGTGTGAATTATCTTCAATGTGTTTGTTGGTAATCACAGCCCACATCTTGTAGTAACACCAGCTGGTATAGATCAGGATCAGTGGAACAAAGATACCTGCTGCAACGGTCATCACGGTTAAGGTATTTTTACTGGATACGGCATCCCACATGGTGAGACTGACTGTTGGATTCAGACTAGATGGCATCAGGAACGGGAACAGGGCAAAACCCGCAGTCAGGATTGCACCGATGACTGCCAGAGATGAGCCCAGGAAGCTGAGGCCAGCCTTGTTTTTGCCTGCGGCCAGTACAATGATGAATCCACCCAGAATGCCGGCAATTGGAGCTGCTATCGTGATTGGATAAGCCGAGTAGTTATTCATCCAGCCTGGGTTGGCATTGATCAGGACTTCTTTGGCTAATGGATTGGCTACACCATTGGTATCAAAAGGCATCACCAGGCTATAACCCTGAATGCCGCCAAAATACAGCCAGGCACCTGCACCTAAGAAGGTCACCAAGTAAACCAGTCCCATGATTTGCGTCGCTCTGGCAGAACGTCGACGCAGATCGCCATCAGTACGCAGCATCAGCCATGCACCACCATGTGCACACAGCATCGATAAACTGACCAGACCACACACAATCGCAAATGGATTCAGCAGGGCAAAGAAACTTCCTGTGTAGGTAGAACGTACGGTTTCATCCAGGGTAAAAGGCACACCGAGGAACATATTACCAAACGCTACACCAAAGACTAATGCCGGAACTGCACCACCAATGGCCAAGCCCCAGTCCCAGGAAGTACGCCATTTGGTATTTTCCAGTTTAGAGCGGTAATCGAAGCCGACCGGGCGTAAGAATAAGGCAAACAGTACCAGTAATAATGCCCAGTACATGCCAGAGAAGGCTGTTGCATAAACCATTGGCCAGGCAGCAAATAAAGCACCCCCGGCCGTAATGAACCAGACCTGGTTGCCATCCCAGTGCGGGGCAATGGTATTGATTGCGGCACGGCGCTCGTTATCATTTTTGCCCACAAATGGCATGATCGCCATAGAGCCCATATCGAAGCCATCGGTGAGGGCGAAGCCAATCAGCAATACGCCGACTAGCACCCACCAAATTATTTTGAGTAATTCATATTCGATCATGCTTGAGTCTCCCCATTTGCCTTTTCTGCTGCAAGCTTTTCAAAGTGGTATTTACCGGTATGCAGGGAACTTGGACCAAGGCGTGAGAATTTGATCATCAGATACATCTCGATAATCAATAACACCGTGTAGAAGGCTGCCAATGCCAGGATTGAACCCCACACATCGCCAGTACTTAAGCTGGATGCTGAAAGATGAGTTGGTAAGACTTCACCAATCGTCCAAGGCTGACGACCGACTTCTGCTACATACCAGCCAGTTTGTGCAGCTACCCAAGGTAAAGGCAGTGCAAATAAGGCAAATTTCAATAACCAAGGTTTGTTTTCAGCATTGCGTTTTGCAACCGCAAAGGTAGCCAGAACAAACAGAAGTAGCATCAAGAAGCCAGAACCGACCATGGCACGGAAGGCCCAGAACAGACTTGGTACGTGTGGAATAGTGTCTTTAGCCGCTGCTTTGATTTGCTCATCAGAGGCATCAACGACATTTGGTGTGTATTTTTTCAGCAGCAGGCCGTAGCCTAAGTCTTTTTGGCTTTCTTCAAAAGCAGTTTTCAGTTCTGGAGACTGATCACCAGCACGTAATTTTTCCAGTTGTGAATATGCCACCATGCCATTGCGAATACGCGCTTCATGCTGAACCAGCAGGTCTTTAATACCTGTGACTTGTTCTGTCGTAGAGCGTGTAGCAATCAGACCCATCACATAAGGAATTTTCACTGCATAATCTGTCGTCATGGTTTCCTTGTTCGGGATACCGAACAAAGTAAATGATGCCGGTGCAGGGTGGGTATCCCATTCTGCTTCAATTGCTGCCAGTTTGGTTTTTTGGACATCGCCCAGCTCATAACCGGATTCATCACCGAGTAAAATTACGGAAAGTGTAGAAGCAAGCCCGAAGATGGCGGCAATGGCAAAAGAACGGCGTGCAAAAGGCAGGTCACGTTTTTTCAGCATGTAGAAACTTGAAATGGCCAGTACAAAGATAGCACCTGTGACATAACCGGCAGACACCGTATGCACAAATTTTACCTGAGCAACCGGGTTGAAGATCAGTGCGGCAAAGTCCACCATTTCCATACGCATGGTTTCATAGTTAAAAGCCGAACCGACCGGGTTTTGCATCCAGCCATTGGCAACCAGAAT
Source organism: Acinetobacter sp. KH_038 (assembly GCF_057839405.1). Classification (NCBI taxonomy): domain Bacteria; kingdom Pseudomonadati; phylum Pseudomonadota; class Gammaproteobacteria; order Moraxellales; family Moraxellaceae; genus Acinetobacter; species Acinetobacter sp. KH_038. Next base: position 1,302,230 of record NZ_CM174489.1, read on the forward strand.
CCATAGTGCTGACATGTTCGAGCCTAAAGCCACCAGCCAGGTGACTGCCAGATGTTGTACCTTGGACAGACGATCCCAGCCAAAGAAGAACAGGCCAATAAAGGTCGATTCCAGGAAGAAAGCCATCAGGCCTTCAATCGCCAGCGGTGCACCAAAAATATCACCGACATAATGCGAATAATAGGCCCAGTTGGTTCCAAACTGGAACTCCATGGTCAGGCCTGTAGTAACCCCCAAGGCAAAGTTAATACCAAACAGTTTTCCCCAGAATTTGGTCATGTCTTTATAGATTTCTTTGCCGGAAATCACATAGGTGGTTTCCATAATGGCAAGCAGAAAAGCCAGACCTAAAGTCAGTGGAACAAAAATAAAGTGATACATCGCGGTCATAGCGAACTGGAACCGCGAGAGATCGACCACGCTTTCAGAAATCATCAACGTGTCTCCTGGATTTGGGAAGGATTGCCGGCAATACGCTCGGCGACTTGATTGTCAAAATTTTTAGGAATCGTAGGGGCATCAAACCAGATGTTTTTAATTATCACAAGCAAAATAACTTTGATAATTAAAATTGCGGCTATTTCTTTCACCACTTTTTGGTTTAAATTTTTTGGAACTAAGCTCATTTGAATAAGCCTGTTGTTTAACTTGTTACCTATTATTAATCAATTGTAATCAATAAATAAATAGGAAATACAGTTTTAATAAATATATATTTATAAATACATGATAATAAAAGTTATATATTTTTATTAGTTAAAATTTATTCTAAATTTTTCTTATTATTTTGTGTAACATTCTGGTTTTTTAAACCCGACTAAAATGCTTATATTTATACTTTGAATGTAGATTGTTTTGGTTGGGTTAATATTAATTGATTGTTTTTTAATCTGATTAAAATGGTTGGATTTAAAACATGAGTTTAAATTATTCAAACTGTTTTAGTCGGTTATATAGAGGGTTGAAAGGAAAGTGTTATAGGAGGTTATTCAAAGATGTGCCTGATAAGCGATCTTGATCACAGGCTTTCTTATACTGTTTCTTTAATAAAATACATCAACAAAAAGATCCCGTTTAGGGATCTTTTTGTATGTCATGTTTAATAAATAATAACTACAGAGATATTCTCTTTAAGCGAATAGGTATTCAGCTTAGAAGTCGTAACGCATACCGACTGATAGTCCAAGTGCAGTTTCACCTGCAGCATTTACACCTTGAGCTGAACCAGCTTTGTTACTACGTGCCTGTGACCATGGGGTAAGGTTGGCATTATCATCATTTAGCATTGCTGCTAGATTGCCATAGATACGGAACTGCTTATCAAGACGATGTTCTAAACCCAGTGCCAGCAGGGTAGAGTTAGCGTCAGAAGTATCAATGTCACGATGGAAGGCATGGCCACGCAAAGTATTTTTATCAGTCAGTTTATATTCAGCACCGACTCCGTAAACATTGGCATCTGCATTGGTACCGTTACCATCATCAAGAGTAGTAAACTGATAAAGTGCACCCACATTTAATTCTGGAGTCAGTTTGTAGGCAGCCGCTAAACGTACACCATCACGTTCTCCTCGGCTGACATCTTCAGCATAATGCTCATAAGCAGCTGCTACATCCCAGTTGCCTGCTTTGTAGTTTAGGCCCAGATCATATGCTTGAGACTTTTCATTGGTCTCTTCGGTCGTATCATTGTTGATCATGGTGCCGTCATGTAAAGACAAAGCTGCTGTTGCGGTAAAACCATCACCAAATTTAGGTGATTTATATTCAATCGTATTCGGGTTACGTTCATCAAAACGATGGTTATAGGCGCGAGTGATGTTACGTAAGTCGCCAACCTGATCACCAAAGAAGTTTGCAGGGCCACGAGCTGCTTTAAATGGGCTGTCAAAACGACCGACTTTCACCTGACCGAAGTCACCTTTAAGTCCTACAAAAGTATCACGTGTTGAGAAGTTGATAGAATCTTCTGTGTCGTCAGAGCCACTTGAAAAGTTGATTTGCTGTTCGATTTGAGCAAAAGCCGTCATGCCATTTTCTAGTTCTTTTTCAGCTTTAAAGCCCAAGCGTGACGAGTTCGATGATAAAGCCACCTCATTATAGTCTTTACCATCATCCAGATAATCTAAAGAAACGTGTGCACGACCATAAATTTTAACGTCAGCAGCAGCTGCCATGACTGGTGTTAAAATTGTTGCCCCAATTGCTAATGCAGATAACGTTTTTTTCATGTGTTGCTCCAATAAAGACTTTTTTATTCATCGTCTTAAAACAAGTTTCAGTCATGTCTTGAAACATGTACCGCTCTATTGGTGCCAAGTATCGATTACAAATAAGACAGTAAGATTAAGGAAATATTTCAAATCTGTTAAATGTTATATCTTGTAAGTTTTGTAATATTATTTATTCGATTTGTTTGTGTATTAAAAAGACAATTTGGGTGCTTGGGACTTAACGAAGGTGTTTTTTTTACAGTTTGAGAAGCAAAGTAGAATAAAAAATGGAGCCGAAACCCCATTTTTTTGTTCAGTTAAACTTAAAGTGCGGCTTTGATTTTTTCAGCCAGTGCTTTAATTTTTTCCTGATCACCCATTTGTGCCGCATGTTTACCCAGGTTATGCAGAGAAGTCGGCACCAAATGAAAATGAATATGCGGTACAGTCTGACCAGCCGCAGCACCTGATAGCTGCATCAGGACAATACCGTCAACGCCCAGACCTTTTTCAATGGCTTTGGCAACCTTCTGTACAATTTGAATCGTATAGGCCGCAGCTTCAGGATCTAGATCCAGTAAAGTGATGGCCGGCGCTTTCGGAACGACCAGAGTATGACCGTCTGCTTGTGGCATGATGTCCATAAATGCAAGAACCTGGTCATCTTCATACACTTTGATCGCAGGAAGCTCACCGCGTAGAATTCGTGCAAAAATATTCTGATCATCATAAGTCATAAGTACATTCCTTGAGCGTTTTCGAATTGAATTATTTACAGTTCAATTCTTTCTGACGATCTTTGATCACGTCAAGACGTTGTTGCTCTTTTTCTGAAAATTTTGGCTTGGTTGTATAGCAATTGTCATTGCCAAACTTGGCTTTTGCTTCTGGATCTTTAAAACAGAAGCCTTTAGACGCATAAATTACGTCATGATCATTCTTTAATTTTTTGCATTCCTGTTCAGATGCAAGAACCGTTGTTGAAGCCCCGAACAAAGTTGCAATACCAATCAATGCTGCAACAGAAAATTTTTTCATGCGAGTTTCCTCTGGGTTATACACTGCATATGCCTGCCTCATAGTCACAATATGAGGTTTTGTTATCATTATTCAATGGCGAGATATTACTCAATGGTAATATTACTCCATGATTCATACATTTTCACAGCGCTGGAAAAGTCACTGTTTTTATCCGACAGATTGCTGGCTGCCTGAATCAGATTCTGCGTTAATGAGAGTACCGGTGCAGAAAGTTTGGCTTCACGCGCGAGGTCAATTGCGATGCCGGTATCCTTGGCCAAGAGTGGCAGGGCAAAGGTTACAGGAAAACTGCGATTTAAAATACGCTGTGGCAATACGGTTTCGGTCACCATGCTTTTACCACTGGACGCATTGATACAATCCAGGGCTTCATGCAGGTTGACTCCGTGTGCTTTTAATGTGGTGAAGCCTTCTGCGACGGCGCAAAGATTAACAGCCATTAACATATTATTTACCGCTTTCACTGCAAAACCCGCGCCAGATTCACCGACATGTTTAATCAGTTTGCCAAAAGCCTGCATCGCGGGAAGGGCTTTTTCAAAACCTTGTGCATCACCACCCACCATTACCGTCAAGGTGCCATTTTCAGCCCCAATGGTTTGACCACTGACGGGAGCATCCAGGAAAATCACATCTTGTTGAGCCAGTTGTGCAGCCAGCTTTTGTGCGGATTCCGGTACACCGCTGGTGCAGTCTACCCAGATCGAACCAGCTTTGAGTTGCAGGTCTGCGAGGAGCTGTTCCACATCGGCACTGGTCGGCAAGCAAGAAAAGATAATATCTGCCTGAGCAGCCTGCTCCAGCGTGACTGCCTGCGTGCCATATTCTGCGGCATGCTGCTCTGCTTTGCTCGAGCTGCGATTCCAGACATAGACGCTATCAAAGTGCTTGGGTAAATGTGCGGCCATGCGATAACCCATTGCCCCTAAGCCGATAAATGCCACTGACTGAATCATGCTGTACCCTCTGAATATAGGATTAAACTTTAATATTTTTGGTGATGCCGGCCAAAGATGAGCTAGGCATCAAGACGTGTCGAGCGCTGTGCCAGCCAGGTCGTCATTTTAGGCCAGAACGTATTTGCGGTTTTCTGATTGGACATCAGGCCAAGATGACCGCCCGGGATCAGAGTAAACATCTTATCCTGGCTACTTGTCAATTCCATCAAAGGCTTAGAAGAGTTTTCTGTCACAATCTGATCGCTTTGGCCGGCACCGACCAAGAGTGAGCAACTGATATTTTTAAGATCAACGACACGACCATTTAAGGTCATCGAGCCATTTTTTAAGGGATTCTGCAGCCATAAATTCAGTACCATGTCCTGATTCACCCCGCCAGGATAATCAATCATCTTATTCAGGAAGTTGCCCATGGTGGCATGTTCATAGACATCTTCGACATGATCCAGATTCAGCAAAAACTGCTTCTGGCTTTTAAACCAGCCGATTGGATCGAGCAATTTAAAGCCCAGTGCATTCACGATGCCGGGAGTATGAATATACTGTTTGGGAATATGCCCCTGATGAATGGCCTGTTGCAGGTTCTTGTTTTTAGCAATCAGTTTGTTGGTGGTTGAAAACAGTTTGCCGACACGTCCTGAAGCATAACTGTCAATCGGGCTGCCAACCACAATCAGATTTTTGACATGTTCAGGTGAATGCAAGGCGGTATACAGGGTGACAAATATCCCGGCCATACTCCAGCCGTGCAGGGAAATGAACTGGCTCCCGGAATGCTGACAGATTCTTTCAATCGATTGAGGAATGGCGGCATCAATAAACGACAAAAAGTTTAAATGACGATGCTTATAGCTAAAGCGTTTCCATTCCACCAAATAGACATCAAAACCGCTATGCTGAAAATGCTTGACCAGAGAGCGATAAGGATACAGATCGTAAATATCCATATTAATGGCGAGGGGTGCCACAAACACCAACGGTTCCTTGTATTTCTTCTGGGGTGAGGCGTAATAGCGAATCTTGCAAAACTCGTTGCCGCTAATATATTTAAAAGGTGTTTTTTGCGACAGGATCAGCGAGGAGGCATTAAACATCCGCGCACTGAGATGTTTCAATTTTTTTTGCTGGCGCTGAAAGTTTCGTTTTAACTGAATCATGTAAATAAAATATCCGTATCCGGGAAAGGATTGATCGAAGCCTAAGCAATAATTGCTTATTATGCCTTGACCTGAAATAGCATAGGCGCTCAAAATGTTGGCAATTTTTTACAAAAGGCAGCCTTAGGGCTGAGGTAAAGCGATGAGCCAGCAAGACGATACTTCATATCAATTAGAAACTTTAGCTATCCGTACAGGTCATACCCGTAGCTTTGAGGGTGAGCATGCTGAACCTATTTTTCTAACATCGTCATTTGTTTATGAAAATGCCGCAGAAGCTGCCGCAAAATTTTCAGGTCAAGAACCGGGCAATATCTATTCTCGCTTTACCAACCCGACTGTTGCCATGTTTGAAAAACGTCTTGCTGCACTTGAAGGTGCAGAGCGCGCCGTAGCCACCAGTTCAGGTATGGCGGCCATTATGGCAGTGACCATGGCTTTTCTGAAAGCAGGCGATCATGTGATCTGCTCGCGTGCTGTCTTTGGTTCAACCGTATCGTTATTTGAAAAATATGTCGCAAAATTTGGTGTCAGCGTTGATTTCGTCGATTTGACCGATCTTGCTACCTGGAAAAATGCCATCAAGCCTGAAACCAGATTACTGTTTGTTGAATCTCCATCAAATCCACTTGCAGAAGTGGCCGACATTCAGGCACTGGCTGATATTGCCCATGCCAATGCGGCCTTGCTGGCAATTGACAACAGCTTCTGTACACCAGTGTTACAACAACCACTCAAATTTGGTGCAGACCTGGTGGTGTATTCTGCGACTAAATATCTGGATGGTCAGGGCCGTGCCTTGGGTGGCGCTGTGGTGGGTAGTCACAAGCTGCTCGAAGAAATCTTTGGCTATGTACGTACCACAGGTCCATCAATGAGCCCATTCAATGCTTGGATTTTTCTGAAAGGCTTGGAAACCCTACGTTTGCGTATGCGTGAACATTCAGCAAATGCACAGCAACTGGCTGAATTCTTGAACCAGCATCCAAAAGTAGAAAAAGTTTATTATGCCGGTTTACCTGAGCATGTTGGTCATGAACTGGCAGTCAAACAGCAGACAGGTTTTGGCGGTATTGTGTCTTTTGAAGTGAAGGGTGGTCGTGAAGGCGCCTGGACCGTGATTGATAATACCCGGTTTATCTCGATTACCGGCAATCTGGGCGATGCGAAATCAACCATTACCCATCCGGCAACCACGACACATGGCAAGTTGTCGCCTGAAGCCAAGGAAGCTGCAGGTATTTGCGAAGGTTTAATTCGTGTTTCTGTTGGTTTGGAAGAGATTGGTGATATTATCCGTGATATTACTCATGGTTTAGATCTTATCTAATTTTATAAATTTATGTTCGGAGATATTTATGAACATTAACATGTTAATGCAGCAAGCTCAGCGCATGCAGAAAGAAGTTGAAAACAACGTAAAAAAAGCCAAAGAAGAGCTTGCGCAAACTGAAGTGCATGCTGAAGCAGGTGGTGGTTTGGTGAAAGTCACCATGACTTGCCGAAATGTGGTGAAGCGTATCGAAATCAACCCTGAATTACTGCAGGATGATCCAGACATGATCGAAGACCTGATTGCAGCTGCAATGAATGATGCTGCGCGTCAGGCAGAATTGGTCTCTGATGAAAGAATGAAAGCGGCAAACTCTGGCATGGGTTTACCACCGGGTCTGGCAGGTATGTTCTAAGGAAGAATGCGCAATGTTTAGTGATCGTTTTGATCAACTGGTTCAAGCATTACGCATTTTGCCAAGCGTTGGGCCGAAATCGGCTCAACGTATGGCTTTGCATATGATCATGAAAAACCGTGAAGGTGCAATTGGTCTGGCGCATGCCTTGACTGAGGCCACCAACTATATTCATGAGTGTTCTGTCTGTCATTCCTTGACTGAAGATGAAGTATGCAATATCTGTACCTCACTGGATCGGGATGATGAGTTGCTCTGTGTGGTGGAATCACCTGCGGATGTCATGGCGATTGAACAAAGTGGCAGTTTCAGGGGGAAATACCACGTGCTGGGTGGGCATTTGTCACCGCTCGACGGAATTGGCCCTGAAGAAATTGGTATTCCGTATTTGCTGCACCGTCTGGCCAGTGGTCAGGTGAAGGAAGTCATTCTGGCCACCAATGCCACAGTCGAAGGTCAGGCCACCGCGCATTATCTGGTTGAAGCCAGCAAGCATTTGCCGATCCAGATGACCCGAATTGCGCAAGGCGTACCGCAGGGTGGCGAGCTGGAATATGTCGATAGCCATACCTTGAGTCAGGCAGTGCATAACCGGATGCGGATGAAGTAAGTTAAACTTAAAAATCTTGTTAGTTTTAATATAAAAAATATATTACTTTAAATTTTAAATGTGGCGTGTGATGGGTTTTTTAGCCAAAATTAGTGCTAATAAGCGTTATTTTTTATACAAAAATTCTATAGATCGGTTAATATGTATTTATCGAGAATCTAATTTTAGACTCAGTCTTTATGTTTCAATTTATTCAACATCAGCACGACTTAAATCATGTACTCAGCCTGATGGATCAGAGCTCGGTCTATGGCCTGGATACCGAATTCATCAAGGTCGATACCTTGTGGCCTAAGCTGGGTGTGTTTCAGATCAATGTAGACAACAAGGTCTATTTGCTGGATGGAACCACGCTGGATCTGAGCGAGTTTCTCAATAAAATTTTTAATGCGCAACAGAATATTTTTCATGCCTGTAGTGAAGATATTGACCTGATTTATCACTATACCCAGAAGAAATCGCTGACCAATGTGTTTGATACCCAGGTGGGCATGTCTTTCCTGGGGCATGGTCTGCAAGTCAGTTATCAGAATGCGTTGAAGCAGATGCTGGAAGTGGATATCGAAAAAGACCAGACCCGCTCTAACTGGCTGGCACGTCCATTAAGCTCCGAACAGTTACTTTATGCGGCCAATGATGTGCATTATCTGGTGCAACTGTCCGACAAAATCAAGCAGGATCTGGATACCAAATACCTGCTCGATTTCGCTCTGCAAGACTGTCGTTTCCTGACCCAGGAAATTGGCGAAGATACCCCGACAGCCTTGTTGTATCAGGATGTCGGCAATTACCGGCATTCACGCCGTCAGCTGATGCAATTGCAACAATTGATGGTCTGGCGTGATCAGATTGCCAGAGCGCTGAATCAGCCGCGCAGCTTTATCCTGAAAAATGCCAGCATGATCGATCTGGTCGAAAAGTTCCCGCGCAATAATTTCCAGCTGAGCCAGGTGAAAGATATCCGTGCGAATATCGTCCGTGAACATGGCAAAACCATTCTGGATCTGTTGAAGTTCCTGCCGGAGCCAGAAAGCTGGCCGCTTCGTTTGGCACGCCCAATCCGTCATTCCTCTAAAGATATCGGCGAAAAAATTGATGCGATTATTCAGGACGTGGTCAATGAAACTTCAATTCCGAAAGAAGTGCTGATGCGTAAAAAATGGCTGAATGCCTTGTACCAGCATGTAGTCTTTCATAAGGATGAGCAGGATCTGCCGGATTACCTGCTGGGCTGGCGCTATGAATTATTAACCCAGCCACTGATTCAGGTGCTGCATCAGGATGAATCTTATTTATCGACCCAGATGAAAGTCAGCGAGTGATTGTCAGCAGGATTGGTTAAAGATAGAACAATTATACAAAATCACGACTGATGCATAAGATGTGGCTAATGTTTCTGGCTTTTTTTTGATGTATCCTTGCGGATGTTTTTCCAGAAAAGTCGTTTCAAACATGCAAGTGTCTATCTACAAATCCAGCAAAAAAAGTGAAATGTATCTGTATGTGGCGCGTCCTGCGGATGAAAGCGAAGCTGAAACATTCGAGCCCTTAAGTGTATTGTCTGAACCTGTACAAGCCGCATTTGGACGTGCGACTTTTGTCATGCATCTTGAACTGAGCGAATCGCGTAAACTGGCACGTGCCAATGTCTTGCATGTGATGGATTCTATTGCTACCCGCGGTTTCTTCCTGCAAATGCCGCCAGAAGGCTTGATCGATCCGAATGCAGTCGCTCCAGAAGGCTTGCGTGGCGCTTAATATTAATTCAGGAGTTGTGAAATGAATGGTTATGTCGCTGTCTTAGACTCAATTCCTGAACAGAGTATTGCTGTTGCGGTATATCTGCTTGGCAGTCTGATTGCTTTATGGTGCTGGTACGGCGTGACCAGACGCCTGCCTAAACCGATGGGTGGTTTTTTGTGGATTGTGGGTTTGGCTATTCTGCTGACACCGACGGTGTCGGAAGGGCCGAATGCCTCTATCGCACCAGCGATCTTTGGCTTGCTGTTTGGGGTATTGACCAAAGAATCACCACTGATTTGGATTAATGCGTCACTTATTTTGTTTGTCATCGGGATTGGTTCTGTGATTGGCTATTGCTGGTCGACCTATGTGTCGAACAAGGGCAATATTCGTGTTCACAAGAAAAGTTCACCGCTGTAAGCAAAAAAATAAGGTTAAATCATGTCTGCTGATCATCAACAATTTTCAGGTACGGCTCAGTACATTGCGACTGACAGTTTAAAACTGGCAGTTAAAGCCGCGCGTAGTTTACAAAAACCGTTACTGGTCAAAGGTGAACCTGGTACAGGAAAAACCTTATTGGCCGAACAGGTGGCAGAAAGCCTGGGCTTGAAGCTGATCACCTGGCACATCAAGTCGACGACCAAGGCACAGCAAGGTCTGTATGAATATGATGCCGTGTCGCGCCTGCGTGACAGCCAGCTGGGTGATGACCGTGTCTATGACATCAAGAACTACATCAAGCCGGGTAAGCTGTGGGAAGCCTTTACCAGCGAAGAGCGCTGTGTTCTGCTGATTGATGAAATTGACAAGGCCGATATCGAGTTTCCAAATGACTTGTTGCATGAACTCGATAAAATGTCGTTCTATGTTTACGAGACTGGCGAGACCATTACTGCAACCCAGCGTCCAATTGTCATCATTACCTCAAATAATGAGAAAGAATTGCCAGATGCATTCCTGCGCCGTTGTTTCTTCCACTATATCGAATTCCCGGATGAAGCCACCATGCGCGAAATCATCGATGTGCATTTCGAGAATATCTCTGCCACATTGGTGAATGAAGCTTTACAGGTCTTCTTTAAATTACGCCAGATTCCCGGTTTAAAAAAACCACCTTCAACCTCTGAACTGATTGACTGGCTTAGCCTGCTGATGGCCGACGACATGCCGGAAGACATTCTGCGTAATACCGACAAATCCAAAGCGATTCCACCTTTGTATGGCGCATTAATTAAAAATGAGCAAGATGTACAGTTGCTTGAACGCCTAGCCTTTATGTCGCGTCGTTAAAGGGAGAAACACGCATGTTTGTGCGACTGTTTTATACCTTACGCAAGTACGGCGTACCGGTATCGACCCGTGAGCTGATTGACCTGAATCAGGCTGTTGCGGCTGGTCTGGTGTTTGCCGATCAGAATGAGTTCTATCAGCTGGCTAGAACGGTGATGGTCAAGGACGAGCGCTATTTCGACAAGTTCGATCGTGCCATGAAAGATTATTTTGATGGCATTCAGACTTTCGATCTGGATGAACTGCTGAAACAGGTGCATAAGCTACCTAAAGACTGGTTCGATCTTGAACTGCTTGAAAAGCACCTAACGCCTGAACAGCGCGAAGAGCTGAAAAGAGCCGGATCACTGGAAGAACTGATGAAAATGCTGGAAGAGCGTCTGCGTGAACAGCATAAAAAACATCAGGGCGGTAACAAGATGATTGGTACTGGCGGGACTTCGCCTTTTGGTGCCTTTGGTGATCATCCGGAAGGGGTACGCATTGGCGGGCCGGGACGTAAGCGTTCTGCGGTAAAAGTCTGGGAGCAGCGCCAGTATCGCAATTTGGATGATGAGCAGATTCTGGGTAGCCGTCAGATGCAAATGGCATTGCGCCGTTTGCGTAAATTTGCCCGTCAGGGAGCAGCCGAAGAGCTGGATATTGACGGCACGATTCGGGAAACGGCCAAGCAGGGTATTTTGGATGTACAGCTGGTGCCTGAGCGCCGTAACCGTATTAAAGTACTAATGCTGTTTGATGTCGGCGGTTCCATGGATTCGCATATTGCCCAGTGTGAAAAACTGTTTAGCGCAGCCAAAACCGAATTTAAAACCTTAGATTATTTTTATTTCCATAACTGTCTGTATGACTATGTCTGGAAAGACAATATCCGTCGTTCTAGTTCGCGCATGAATACCTGGGATTTACTCAATACCTATGGTCGTGATTATCGGGTAATTGTGGTCGGTGATGCCAGTATGGCGCCTTATGAAATCACCTCGGTCGGTGGCTCGGTTGAATATATGAATGATGAGGCAGGACAGGTCTGGCTACAGCGTCTGCGACAGCATTTTGATAAAACCGCATGGCTGAATCCCGAAGAAGAAAATTATTGGCATTACACGCATAGCATTGGTTTGATTAAACAAATTTTTGAAGATCACATGTTTCCAATGACCCTGAAAGGTATTGAAGACATGATCAAATATCTCGCGCGTTAATTTTATTTTTCTGTTAGTGGCTTTATCTATCTTTGTGAGTGGGTTAACCACATTATTTTAGGATAAAGTCACTTGTTGTACATTCCAAAGTTCAGGAATTATTATGGCTCATCAAATTAATGGTATTGCTTTACCCAATGAGGAAGGCTTTTTTGGTCAATATGGCGGTCAGTTTATTCCGCCCGATCTAAAACAGGCGATGGGCGATATCAATGTCGCTTATCAGGAAATCCGTCATACTCCAGAATTCCAGAACGAGCTTAAAGACCTGTTTGCCAACTATGTCGGCCGTCCAAGTCCTTTATTTCATGCCAAGCGTCTGTCAGATCAGTTAGGCGGCGCACAGATTTATCTGAAACGTGAAGATTTAAATCATACAGGTGCACACAAGATCAATCATTGTCTGGGTGAGGCTTTGCTGGCCAAATACATGGGCAAGACCAAAGTTATTGCAGAAACTGGTGCGGGTCAGCACGGTGTCGCATTGGCAACGGCCTGTGCCTTGGTCGGTATTCCATGTGAAATTCACATGGGGCAGGTGGATATTGAAAAAGAGCATCCAAACGTCGTAAAAATGAAGATTCTGGGTGCGCGCCTGATCTCTGTGACACGTGGTACAGCAACCCTGAAAGATGCAGTTGATAGTGCATTTGAAGAATACTTAAAAGACCCGAAAAATTATATCTATGCCATTGGTTCGGTGGTGGGGCCGCATCCATTTCCGATGATGGTGCGTGATTTCCAGTCCATTATCGGTGATGAAATTAAAGTGCAAAGTAATGACCGTTTTGGTGCAAACCCGGACTATGTGGTGGCCTGTGTTGGCGGTGGTTCCAATGCAGTGGGTGCATTTACCGCATTTTTAAATGAACCGGAAGTAAAACTGGTGGGCGTAGAGCCGGGAGGTCATGGCCTGGACACCGATATGCATTCGGCGACATTAACGTTGGGTAAACCAAGTCAATTGCATGGTATGGCCTGTTATGTGCTGGAAGATGAGCAGGGTGAACCTTTACCGGTACATTCGATTGCTTCTGGCCTGGATTATCCTGGTGTGGGGCCGCAACATAGTCTGCTTAAGGATTTGGGCCGGGTCGAATACACCACCGCCTCCGATCAGGAATGTCTGGATGCTTTCATGACCTTGTCGCGTGTAGAAGGCATTGTGCCGGCTTTAGAGAGTTCGCATGCAGTGGCCTGGGCAATTCGTGAAGCAGGTAAATTGCCAAAAGAAGTCAAGATCGTGGTCAATCTTTCTGGTCGTGGGGATAAAGACTCGGATTATGTGGCAGAAAAATTAGGTCTAAACTGATTTTACCCAAAACACGAATATAAAAAATCCCGGCTATATACCGGGATTTTTATACATTCAATCGAAGCTTGATCTTCAGTTATTTAAATGCGCTTCAAATATTGGAAAGAAAGCCAGAGATGGTTTTAACCTGAAATATACTGCTGCAGCTGTTCAATGAGTTTGCGTTGATCATCCATTGCTGCCTTGACCAGATCTCCGATTGAAATCAAACCGATCAGTTTTTCATTCTCTACTACTGGCAGGTGTCGCAGGTGACGTTCAGTCATCAGCGATAAACAGTCTTCTACGGTGGTAGATGTGTTTACGGTAATCACTTTAGAGGTCATGATCTCGTTAACCGTGGTGTCGAATGAGGTTCTTTGCATCAGGGCAATTTTACGGGTGTAATCTCGCTCTGACAGAATACCGACTACATTGTCTTCATGGGTTACCACAAGTGCCCCGATTCCTTTGTCGGCCATCAAGGTGATGGCTTCTAGAACTGTAGAATCTGGACGGATGGTATAAATAGCTTGATGCATTTTTTCATTGAGCACCTGTGCCACATTGGTCATGCTTAATCATCCTTACGGTCAATTTATTATTAATCCTAGAGTATGCATTCAACCTGAACATCTCTAAGTGTTTAGGTTTTAGTCTTTATAAATAACATGTTATTTAAGCAATGTGCAGTCTTTGTTCAGAAAAAAATAGATGACGCATTTGTGCGGCAGTCAGTTTGAGTCTGGTGCCATTGGTATTACACAGGGCTGGCGTAACATTCAGTCGTGACAGGGTCGGCAATAATGCATTTTCAAAATCTTCAGAGTTGATTTTACGCGGGATATAATCCGGCCAATGCTGCTTGGCGTAGTTTTTGGCATCCAGTGGATTCAGCCAAAAAGGAAAAATACAGTCTTCCTGATCGCGCATCATGGCCCAGCCTTGATGATATGCGCCCCATAGCTCGCCACAATTCCTTAGGGATTTCAGCATGGTGATCTTGAAAAGAGACTCTTTACAGATCGGATCAATTTGAATAATTTTTCGTGGTTTCATTAGAATAAAGTGCAATTAAGTGTCTGGCTCTATTCTAGGAACTTTGTATGAAATTACTGTTTCAGCTTTGCAAGATTTCGTAAGAGAATATGTATTTATTGCTATTTATCGAAAAAAGAGCGGAAAAAAACGCCACCTAGGTGACGTTTCATCATGCTTGCAGGGTGGCCATGTTTTGCCAGTACTGCGCTTTGAGTGAATCCCGTTCTACACGGAAGCCTTGATAATAAAGTTCTGCTAAAAAAAGCGCCGCTTTACCATGACCTGCACGAGCTGCATCTTCAAGCTGTTTCACCGCATCGACAAAGTTCATTTGTGATTGAATGGTGTTTACGGCATCTGCATACAGATGTTCCAGATCGTGTTGAGAGAGTTGTTGTATCATATAAAAACTCCTTAATTTTAATTATGATTACAGGACAGACTAATCAGTCTAAATACAAATATAAATTAGTATTGTTAAACTAATATTACAAAATAATGGAAAAGTCAACTATTTGAGTTTATTCGTTTACTTCAGTTATAGTTTAACTGATTAAACTATACACACTTATAAATATTATTAAGATAAATTGTAAGTGGATATCAAACAATAAGGAGAAAGCCATGATGACAAGAACTTTAGATGGTGTGAACTTTGATATGCCACCGACTGCCGGTCAGGTCATGGAACTTGCACATTTGCATCGCAAAAAACTGGATGACGCTATATTTAGTAAATCTACGCATCTCGGTGACTATGGGTTGGCACAACGCAAGGAAGTCTACGACTTTACCCGTGCGCTAGATGTCAACCAGCGTGAGCAGTTTTATAAACTTTATAATGGCGAGCTGGTTCGAATTGCCGATGAAGATCGCCTGCATCCACCTGAAGCAGAAGCAGGGTTGAGTAAATTTGCAATTGCACTGGTACTCTTGGTGGTTGCATTGGTGCTGTATTCAACCATTATTAGCAGAATAATGAATTAGTCCGCAAAACAGCAGGTTTCAGCTCTTATGAATATTCAGTGTGCTGACTTGAACTTATGTAACTGCGATCATACACTACCTCTAACCTGAGGTAGTGTATGTCTATAGATACAGAAAAACTAAGTCAATTTTTCAGCAAAATCAAACTGGAACAAATTTATAACAGTGTGGTTATTTTTATTGTTGTGGTCATTTTATTTTTAGCCACATTTGCTTTATATCGTCCGCTCAGCATCTCTCAAATTACCCAGATTCAGCAACTTTCTGAACAGCAGAGCCTGCCACAAACCCAGGATATGGCACTGGCTTTATTGAAGCAGCAACCTATCCGCCGTGGACAGTATCTTAAATTGATGCAGGCTTATCAGCAGGAATCGCTGCGGGCGCGTCAGCTTCCACCGGTCTCTGTGGAAATGCCTTAGACATGCTTTCTTTAAGGAAATTAAACCGGGTATCGATCAAATTCTGCTCCAGGCGGATTCTTAAGGCATCTTGATCTAGTTCTTTACTGACCACGACCAGCGTTAAGCGGTCCGGATGTAAGTGCCGCCGTACCGCATTTTGTACATCATTTACTGTAATTTTGGCCAGGCGTTGCGGATAGCCAGATAAATAGTCAGTCTGCTCGCTATAAAAGCCCATAGTGCCTAACTGGGCATTGATGGTGGCATTACTGCTGTAATTATTGGGGAAGGCACGTAACATGCCAGCCTTGGTTTCTTCCAGATGTTGAGGGTTAATTGGCTGGCTGACAAAGTTGATCAAAGCCTGGTGGGCTACCTGAATGCTGTCCAGCAATTGATCTTGCCGTGTGGAATATTTAAAACTAAAGACTCCGGGGGCCTGACTAAAGCTCAATGTGCTATAAGCGCCGTAGCTAAAACCACGTTTGACCCGAAGTTCCTGCATCAGTACGGCATTAAAACCACTCCCACCGAACATGCGATTGGCGACTTCCAGAGCCAGTTTGTCTTGCGTAAAGCGTGATGGCCCTATATGGCCAAAGGTGACATGTGCCTGAGACGAGTTATAAGGCAAATGTACTACTTCAAACCCCGATTTAATCTCCGGCTGTGGCAATGCAGTTGCTTTTTGTCCTTGAGGTAAATTACCAGCAATCCGTTCAGACAATTCCAGTGCCTGTTTGGGGCTCAGTTTGCCAGTGATGGCAATATTCATGTTTTGTGCCACCAGAAACTGATCACGAAATTGTTTCAACAATCCGGCATTAATTTTTTTGGTACTGCCTTGGGTGCCACTGATCGGTTCAGCATAAGGATGCTGACCGTATAACGTGCGATAAAAACGGATATCCATCAGGCGACTGGGGTTTTCCTGTAACTGTTTTTGTCCCACCTGGGTATTGCTTAAAGCCAGATTAATACTGGAAGCTTTAAATGAAGCATTCTTTAAAATTTCCATCATCATTCCTAAGGCGGGTTCCAGTTTTTCCGGATCTGACAGGCTGCGCAGGCGAACCACAAACATGTCTCGATAGGCTTGTACGCTAAATTGTGCTCCAGTCTGGTCAAAGACTGCCGCGACCTGATTGGCGCTATATTGCTCAGTACCTTCACGCATCAGCCTGGCTGCTATGCTGGACAGGCCATAGAGTCCTTTGGCAATTTCCTGATCGCGGGCTGAGCCGGCATTGAAGGTCAACTGGATATCGACCATCGGAAGGTCCTGGGTTTCTACAAACAGGCTGCGCACCTGATAGCGGTTATTCAGGTCGTGAATATGAGGGGCCTGAAAATCACGTTGTGGATTGATATTTTTCAGGCTTTGCAGCAAAGGAATGGATTGTAACTGACTTGGATTGTCGTTTTGGTCAGATTGCACATCCAGATAGTTTTCTGCATAAAGAGCCGAACTGAAACTGAAAGCCGATATAAGTAAAATCGGGCGAAGTGAAAGCATTGCAATCCCCATTATTGGACGTTTTGTTCAGGCGAGAGATAAAGTGTGCTGAGATTTTCACGAACGAAATAGGCATTAGCGACGCGCTGGATATCCTGAATGCTGACACTTTCAAAATGTTTTGGTAATTCATCCATCAGGCGATAACTCAGTCCATTGACTTCCAGATTGCCAATCATTTTGGCCTGACCGGCAATATCGTCCTGGCTGTAAATTAAACTGGAAATAAAACGGGTACTGATACGGTCTACTTCCTGTTGGGTTATGGCCGTGGTTTTGAGCAAATCTATTTCATCCTGAATCGCCTGCTGGGCTTCTTGCAAAGATATGCCAGGCGCGGGCAGGGCGGAAATGCCAAACAGGCTGTCACCACGATTGTATGGATCATAAGATACGCTGACAGAGGTCAGAATTTTACGATCACGCACCAGTCGGTCTTGCAGGCGCGACGAAATGCCGCTGTCCAAAAGACTGCGAATAATGGTCAAGGCATACGCATCCTGAGGGTTTTTCGCTGTGCCCAGAGATTTTACATTCCAAGTCATATACAGATTTGCTACCTGAACATTACTGTTAATTTCCATATGCCGATAACCCAGGCGTTCAAACTCGAGTACATCATTACGTGGTGGTGTTGGACGCGCAGGAATATCAGCAAAATATTTTTGTACCTGCGCTAAAGCCGCTTCCGATTCGACATTTCCAACAATTACTAAAATGGCATTATTCGGGGTATACCAGTCGCGGTACCATTTTTTCACATCACTCAACTGAATATTGTTCAGGGTTTTCATGTGTCCAATTACAGGCTGGCGATAATGGCCGGTCGGATAGCTGATCCATTTAAAGCGTTCAAAGGCTTGCGCACGCGGATTGTCATCGGTGCGCTGGCGCCGTTCTTCCATGACCACTTTAATTTCTGGCTCAAAGTCCTGCTGCCGCAGTAATAAATTGCTCATGCGGTCAGATTCAAGTTCCAGAGCCATAGGAAAATAGGCCTTGGGATAGAGCTGATAATAGTTGGTGTAATTGGTAAAGGTGGCTGCATTGATGCTGCCGCCATAAATTCGGCTAAGGCGGGTAAACTCGTCATTCGGGACTTTATGCGTGCCTTTGAACATCATGTGTTCAAGTACGTGCGATACTCCCAGAATATTGCCAGATTCATCGCTACTGCCAACTTTGTACCAGATCTGGGTCATCACCATCGGGGCACGGTGATCTTCCCGAATGATAACCTTTAATCCATTGCTTAAAGTGGTTTCAAAAGTCGTCCGTGATAATTCACTGCGCGTCTGGGCCTGAGCCTGATGAATACTCAGCCCAAGCAACAGGCCAGCAAGTGGATATAAGCGTTGCTTGATAAATTGAGAGAAAGAGGAGACAGTCGAAAAGATGGTAGACACTGGATCTCCCGAAATAGGCATTTGTATTTAGTGTTATTTTTAATAAATGCATCGCTGAAAGCAACCAAGAGCTGTAGCTTTTTGGTATGTTTGTACGGCAATTGCATTGCTAGCTGCAAAGCAGGCAAGTTATGGTAGAATCTGGGTTTTTAACGCAATGCTTTTCAAGGATTCGGCATGCAACAGCAATCTAATGGGCAAAACAAATTTTTGATTGATGCTGATATCGGAGATGATGATGTCACATTACCGAGCTTACCTGCGGTCAATGTGCCTATCGTAGAAACGCCAAGCGAAGCAGCTGTAGTTTCTGCACCTGTCATCACAGAAACTGAAAATGAAGATTCTGCGGCGAAAGGTGGCTTCTTTAGCCGTATGAAAGAGGGTTTAACCAAAACCCGTAAAAACCTCGCCGACGGGATGGTGAATATCCTGATCGGTGGTAAAGAAATTGATGATGAACTATTAGAAGAAGTCGAAGAGCAGCTTCTGGTGGCAGATATTGGGGTGGAAGCAACCAGAACCATTATCGCCAACCTGACTGAGCGTACCGAACGTGGTGACTTGATCTATTCACATTCACTCTATAAAGCACTTCAGGAAGAATTGGTGGCCTTGTTGGCACCACGGGTTAAACCGCTACATATTGATCCAAATAAATCGCCTTATGTGATTTTGGTGGTTGGTGTAAATGGTGTCGGTAAAACCACAACCATTGGCAAGCTGGCCAAACGTCTGCAAGGTGAAGGCAAGACCGTCATGCTGGCAGCCGGTGATACGTTCCGTGCAGCTGCCACTGAACAGCTACAGATCTGGGGCGAGCGTAATAATATCGCGGTTGTGGCGCAGGGCCATGGAGCAGACTCGGCTTCAGTGATTTTTGATGCTTTTGAAAGTGCGCGCGCCAAAGGTGTAGATGTCTTGATTGCCGATACAGCCGGCCGTTTGCATAACAAAGGTCATTTGATGCAAGAACTGACCAAGGTTAAGCGTGTCATGCAGAAAAATGATGCCACTGCACCACATGAAGTGATGTTGGTGGTGGATGCGGGTACGGGTCAAAATGCCATTAATCAGGTGGAAATGTTTGATGAGGCTGTTGGCTTAACCGGTTTAACCATTACCAAACTGGATGGAACTGCCAAAGGTGGCGTATTGTTCAATATTGCGAGTCGTACTCATGTGCCGATTCGTTTTATTGGTGTTGGTGAGAAAATTGATGACTTACGTCCATTTTCGGCCAAGTCTTTTGTTGCGGCATTATTTGAAACTGAAAATAAATAATGCGTGATAATTCACACAAACTCCGCTAAATGCGGAGTTTGTTGTTTTTGAGGGGTTTGAATGCTCTAAAAATCAGCTCGAAAATAACAACCAGATCTACTTGCTCGCATAAAACCATTATAATTGTATGGGATTATTCAAGCTGTCTTGGCTTGGTTGTTGTGGGGGTAACGAATGGCATTTTTAAATAAGATTGGTCAGGTATTAACAAGTGATATAACCAAGGACTTCAAGCTTTCGAAAAAAAACAAACCGAATGATGAATTGGCGCTGACTTTTGTCGATCAGTTGAAAAAGCGCCGTAGCATTTATCAGCTTGGTAAACGGGTGCATTATAGTCAGACTTATCTTAGTGAAATTATTCAAGAGGCAGTGCGCAGTTGTCCTTCTGCCTATAACTCCCAAAGTACGCGGATTGTGCTGTTATTTGCAGATTCTCACCACAAGTTCTGGGAAATTGTCAAACAGGTGCAACGCCAGCATGTGCCTGCACATATTTATGAAGGTGTAGAGGTCAAGCTGAATCAATGTGCTGCGGCATATGGCACGATTTTATTTTATGAAGATCAATCTGTAATTCAGCAACTGCAAAAGAAAATGCCATTCAGTGCGGAAGATTTTCCGGTTTGGTCTGAGCAAACCTCAGGTATGGCACAGTTTGCAGTATGGACTGCGCTGGCAGATTCGGGCCTGGGCGCTTCTTTGCAGCATTATAATCCACAGGTCGACAGTCTGGTCGCCGAGCATTTTGATATTGAAAATAGCTGGTTGCTGCGTGCGCAACTCTGCTTTGGCTCGATTGAGCAAGAAGCAAAAGAAAAACCAGGGCAGCAGGATTTACACCGTTTTAAGGTTTTAAGTTAACAGCGATTAAAGCTGATCTGACAGCATGGATGCTGCAAATAAAATCCGATACAAATATTCTACCCAGGCCCAGGTCTGATTGTTCTATAAATAAAACACATTGTTATTGGAATGCACCTGTTTGGGGTGTTAAAAACACGTAATATGACTTTATCGATTTTTTATAATCAAAATACATAGAGGTGAATTCATGGCATTTTTAGAGCAGATCAAACAACGTCGCAGTATTTATAATATTGGAAAAAATGTAAGCCTTGATCAGGCAGGAGTTGAGCAAATTATTAAGGATGCAGTTAAACACAGCCCATCTTCTTTCAATTCGCAAACCTCACGTGTTGTCATTTTATTTGGCCAGTCACATGATACTTTCTGGCATATCGTGCGTGAAACCTTACGTGACCTTGTTTCAGCAGATGCATTTGAAGCAACCAATAATAAAATTAACAGTTTTGCAGCCGGTTATGGCACTGCATTATTTTATGAAGATCAGGATATAGTGAAATCTATGCAAGAGCAGTTTGCGCTTTATGCAGATAACTTCCCGGTCTGGTCAGAACACTCTTCAGCGATTGCACAGTTTGCAACCTGGACTGCGTTGGCAGAACACAATATCGGTGCCTCATTACAGCATTACAACCCGATTATTGATGAAGAAGTCGCACGTACCTTTGAAATACCATCAAACTGGAAGCTTCGTGCGCAATTGGTCTTTGGTTCGATTGAAGCACCAGCAGGTGAAAAACCGTTTATGGATGATGCCGAGCGCTTTAAAACCTTCGCATAAATCCGGTTTAAGTTAAAAAAAAGAAGCATATTGTGCTTCTTTTTTTATTTGAGCCAGGTATTCGCAGATAATCCAAAATTATTAGCTAAATAAATGCTAAAAGTTTGGGCAATACAGTGAAAATGTTTGTCATAAAATTGTCATTTAGACAGGGCATAGTGCAGCTAAACTTTAATAATCATCCCGAAATGAGTAGATGACATGGATTTTCGTATTGCGGCAACTGCAGCGGCATTGCTGTTAAGTACTTCAGCTTTTTCAGCAGTGACAGTGACCATACCTGAAGAAATTAAAATTATTGCTGTAAATGATCAGGAAGTAAAATCAAGTCTGTTACGATCTAATCCTGCATATAAACTGGATGCTGGAGTAAATGCCATTAGCGTTCGCTATAGTGAATTTTTCCAGCATTCGGACAACTCACATGACATTTTAAAATCAGGAGTCGTTACTGTAAAAACTCCAGAACTTAAAGATGGTGAATCTTATCGTTTGGCATTAATCAATGCACCACAGAATTTTGACGAAGCTAAAAAGTACCAAGATCAGCCTGTCATTGGTTTATATGATGCAAAAAATCAACTGCTTGTACAGCAAGCGGGTGCTAAAGATGCAGCGAAGCCGTGGTTTGGTAATAGTGTGTTAGCTAAAACTGTCGATATGAGTAGCAAAAATGCAACACCGCCTAATCAGCCCGCACCTATATATACGCAAAAAGCGATTACACCTGCTGCCACCCCTCAAACACAATTAGTCGGGCAAAATGATCAACAACTCATTCAATTATGGCAAAAAGCGTCTAAAGCTGAACGTCAAAGATTTATGACCTGGCTGGCTGAACAGAGCGATTAAGCAATAAAATCTAAAGGATCAAATCATATTGATCCTTTTTTAATAGTGTAGAAAAAGCAAATTCACATTTGGTTATACTTTTAGAGTAAAAAAGTCTGGAAAATCTTTCAAAAAAAGCTAAAAATAGCATTTTAGATTAAAAAATAAACGTACAAATCACTTTTTTAAATCTTTTTAAGAAAAGCCCTTGCGCTTGTTTTTAAAGTGTATAGAATACGCTGCATCAAGGCGATACAGCATAACGAACTTAGCTGATTAAGTTAAGTTGTTAAGCGAGTTGCCTGATGGCTTGTCTCTGATGAGGAGCAAGAAGATCATTAAGAGATTATGAAGAACAACTTGTGTGGATTTTTACTGGTTGATCGATCGAAATTATTTTCATTGATTGATGGTAGAAATTACTCGAAGTTTATTTGAGAAATATTTGTCAGAAAATTGATGAGCCAAGATTGGTGCCCTTTAAAGGTACTACTGATTTTAAACTGAAGAGTTTGATCATGGCTCAGATTGAACGCTGGCGGCAGGCTTAACACATGCAAGTCGAGCGGATGAAGGTAGCTTGCTACTGGATTCAGCGGCGGACGGGTGAGTAATGCTTAGGAATCTGCCTATTAGTGGGGGACAACATCTCGAAAGGGATGCTAATACCGCATACGTCCTACGGGAGAAAGCAGGGGATCTTCGGACCTTGCGCTAATAGATGAGCCTAAGTCGGATTAGCTAGTTGGTGGGGTAAAGGCCTACCAAGGCGACGATCTGTAGCGGGTCTGAGAGGATGATCCGCCACACTGGGACTGAGACACGGCCCAGACTCCTACGGGAGGCAGCAGTGGGGAATATTGGACAATGGGGGGAACCCTGATCCAGCCATGCCGCGTGTGTGAAGAAGGCCTTTTGGTTGTAAAGCACTTTAAGCGAGGAGGAGGAGCTCTTGGTTAATACCCAAGATGCTTGGACGTTACTCGCAGAATAAGCACCGGCTAACTCTGTGCCAGCAGCCGCGGTAATACAGAGGGTGCAAGCGTTAATCGGATTTACTGGGCGTAAAGCGCGCGTAGGTGGCCAATTAAGTCAAATGTGAAATCCCCGAGCTTAACTTGGGAATTGCATTCGATACTGGTTGGCTAGAGTATGGGAGAGGATGGTAGAATTCCAGGTGTAGCGGTGAAATGCGTAGAGATCTGGAGGAATACCGATGGCGAAGGCAGCCATCTGGCCTAATACTGACACTGAGGTGCGAAAGCATGGGGAGCAAACAGGATTAGATACCCTGGTAGTCCATGCCGTAAACGATGTCTACTAGCCGTTGGGGCCTTTGAGGCTTTAGTGGCGCAGCTAACGCGATAAGTAGACCGCCTGGGGAGTACGGTCGCAAGACTAAAACTCAAATGAATTGACGGGGGCCCGCACAAGCGGTGGAGCATGTGGTTTAATTCGATGCAACGCGAAGAACCTTACCTGGTCTTGACATAGTAAGAACTTTCCAGAGATGGATTGGTGCCTTCGGGAACTTACATACAGGTGCTGCATGGCTGTCGTCAGCTCGTGTCGTGAGATGTTGGGTTAAGTCCCGCAACGAGCGCAACCCTTTTCCTTATTTGCCAGCGGGTTAAGCCGGGAACTTTAAGGATACTGCCAGTGACAAACTGGAGGAAGGCGGGGACGACGTCAAGTCATCATGGCCCTTACGACCAGGGCTACACACGTGCTACAATGGTCGGTACAAAGGGTTGCTACCTAGCGATAGGATGCTAATCTCAAAAAGCCGATCGTAGTCCGGATTGGAGTCTGCAACTCGACTCCATGAAGTCGGAATCGCTAGTAATCGCGGATCAGAATGCCGCGGTGAATACGTTCCCGGGCCTTGTACACACCGCCCGTCACACCATGGGAGTTTGTTGCACCAGAAGTAGGTAGTCTAACCGTAAGGAGGACGCTTACCACGGTGTGGCAGATGACTGGGGTGAAGTCGTAACAAGGTAGCCGTAGGGGAACCTGCGGCTGGATCACCTCCTTAACGAAAGATTGACGATTGGTAAGAATCCACAACAAGTTGTTCTTCATACGATGTATCTGAGGGTCTGTAGCTCAGTTGGTTAGAGCACACGCTTGATAAGCGTGGGGTCACAAGTTCAAGTCTTGTCAGACCCACCAAATCTGACTAACGCAGCATGAGAGTGCTGAAGCAAACAGAACGGAACGATACATTGACTTATTGATAAGCTGGGGACTTAGCTTAGTTGGTAGAGCGCCTGCTTTGCACGCAGGAGGTCAGGAGTTCGACTCTCCTAGTCTCCACCAAATTTCAAGACAAGAAAAGCATGCTTTTCCTTGAAATTTAAGCAAGAAGCTACGCTTCGCGCAGTATGTAAGCATACAGTGTTGGAGTTGTTTAGTTCCTAAGCGATCAAGTGTTTAGATCCTAGAGATTAACAAGTACAAGCGTTATGATACGCGCACTTGATAATCTCTGTGATTTATCACAGCGTCTAGACCTGACGAAGGCTAGATCAATCATTAACAGAATATATTTGAGTTGAAATAAATTGTTTAAGGCTCAGAACTAAATTGACATTTAAATATGACACGCAAGTGACATAGTTGAATGGAGATGAAGAACTGAGAAACTAGCGATTAACTGAATCAAGCGTTTTGGTATATGAATCTAATTGAAGCTGT
Organism: Acinetobacter sp. KH_038; assembly: GCF_057839405.1. NCBI lineage: Bacteria > Pseudomonadati > Pseudomonadota > Gammaproteobacteria > Moraxellales > Moraxellaceae > Acinetobacter > Acinetobacter sp. KH_038. The sequence goes on from NZ_CM174489.1 coordinate 1,327,247, forward strand.
ACAGTGATTAAGTTCACGAGACACTAAACTGAATGTTGGTTGATCTACTTGTAGGATCAAGCGACTGTTTGGGGTTGTATAGTCAAGTAATTAAGTGCATGTGGTGGATGCCTTGGCAGTCAGAGGCGATGAAAGACGTGATAGCCTGCGAAAAGCTCCGGGGAGGCGGCAAATATCCTGTGATCCGGAGATGTCTGAATGGGGAAACCCACTTACCATAAGGTAGGTATTGCAACATGAATACATAGTGTTGCAAGGCGAACGAGGGGAAGTGAAACATCTCAGTACCCTTAGGAAAAGAAATCAATTGAGATTCCCTCAGTAGCGGCGAGCGAAAGGGGAAGAGCCCATTAAGTCATATAAGTTCTAGTGGAACGCTCTGGGAAGTGCGACCGTAGACGGTGATAGTCCTGTACACGAAAGGGCTTATATGATGATGTCGAGTAGGGCGAGGCACGTGAAACCTTGTCTGAATATGGGGGGACCATCCTCCAAGGCTAAATACTCCTGACTGACCGATAGTGAACCAGTACCGTGAGGGAAAGGCGAAAAGAACCCCTGTGAGGGGAGTGAAATAGATCCTGAAACCGCATGCATACAAGCAGTGGGAGCCGGCATTGTGTCCGGTGACTGCGTACCTTTTGTATAATGGGTCAGCGACTTATATTCAGTAGCAAGGTTAACCGAATAGGGGAGCCGTAGGGAAACCGAGTCTTAATAGGGCGTTTAGTTGCTGGGTATAGACCCGAAACCAGGTGATCTATCCATGAGCAGGTTGAAGGTTGGGTAACACTAACTGGAGGACCGAACCCACTGTCGTTGAAAAGCCAGGGGATGACTTGTGGATAGGGGTGAAAGGCTAATCAAACTTGGTGATAGCTGGTTCTCCCCGAAAGCTATTTAGGTAGCGCCTCGGACGAATACCATTGGGGGTAGAGCACTGTTTCGGCTAGGGGGTCATCCCGACTTACCAAACCGATGCAAACTCCGAATACCAATGAGTACTATCCGGGAGACAGACTGCGGGTGCTAACGTCCGTAGTCAAGAGGAAAACAATCCAGACCGCCAGCTAAGGCCCCAAAATTATAGTTAAGTGGGAAACGATGTGGGAAGGCATAGACAGCTAGGAGGTTGGCTTAGAAGCAGCCACCCTTTAAAGAAAGCGTAATAGCTCACTAGTCGAGTCGGCCTGCGCGGAAGATGTAACGGGGCTAAAACTATATGCCGAAGCTGCGGATGCATAATTTATTATGCGTGGTAGGGGAGCGTTCTGTAAGCCGATGAAGGTGGATTGAGAAGTCTGCTGGAGGTATCAGAAGTGCGAATGCTGACGTGAGTAACGACAAAGCGAGTGAAAAACTCGCTCGCTGAAAGACCAAGGGTTCCAGTCCAACGTTAATCGGGGCTGGGTGAGTCGACCCCTAAGGCGAGGCCGAGAGGCGTAGTCGATGGGAAATTGGTTAATATTCCAATACTTCTGTGTAATGCGATGAGAGGACGGAGAAGGTTAAGTCAGCCTGGCGTTGGTTGTCCAGGTGGAAGGTTGTAGGCATGCATCTTAGGCAAATCCGGGGTGCTCTATGCTGAGAACTGATAGCAAGCTGTACTTGTACAGTGAAGTGGCTGATACCATGCTTCCAGGAAAAGTCTCTAAGCTTCAGTTACACAGGAATCGTACCCGAAACCGACACAGGTGGTCAGGTCGAGTAGACCAAAGCGCTTGAGAGAACTCTGCTGAAGGAACTAGGCAAAATGGTACCGTAACTTCGGGAGAAGGTACGCTGCTTTTGGTGATGGAACTTGCTTCCTGAGCTGAGAGCAGCCACAGAAACCAGGCCCCTGCAACTGTTTATTAAAAACATAGCACTCTGCAAACACGAAAGTGGACGTATAGGGTGTGATGCCTGCCCGGTGCTGGAAGGTTAATTGATGGGGTTAGCGTAAGCGAAGCTCTTGATCGAAGCCCCAGTAAACGGCGGCCGTAACTATAACGGTCCTAAGGTAGCGAAATTCCTTGTCGGGTAAGTTCCGACCTGCACGAATGGCATAATGATGGGGGCGCTGTCTCCAGCAGAGACTCAGTGAAATCGAATTCGCCGTGAAGATGCGGTGTACCCGCGGCTAGACGGAAAGACCCCGTGAACCTTTACTGCAGCTTGACATTGAACTTTGATCTTACTTGTGTAGGATAGGTGGGAGGCTTTGAAACCAGGACGCTAGTTCTGGTGGAGCCAATCTTGAAATACCACCCTGGTAATATTGAGGTTCTAACTCTGCTCCATAATCTGGAGCGAGGACCATGTCTGGTGGGTAGTTTGACTGGGGCGGTCTCCTCCTAAAGAGTAACGGAGGAGTACGAAGGTGCGCTCAGCGTGGTCGGAAATCACGCGTAGAGTATAAAGGCAAAAGCGCGCTTAACTGCGAGACCCACAAGTCGAGCAGGTACGAAAGTAGGTCTTAGTGATCCGGTGGTTCTGTATGGAAGGGCCATCGCTCAACGGATAAAAGGTACTCTGGGGATAACAGGCTGATACCGCCCAAGAGTTCATATCGACGGCGGTGTTTGGCACCTCGATGTCGGCTCATCTCATCCTGGGGCTGAAGCAGGTCCCAAGGGTATGGCTGTTCGCCATTTAAAGAGGTACGCGAGCTGGGTTTAGAACGTCGTGAGACAGTTCGGTCCCTATCTACCGTGGGCGTTGGAAATTTGAGAGGATCTGCTCCTAGTACGAGAGGACCAGAGTGGACGAACCTCTGGTGTACCGGTTGTGACGCCAGTCGCATCGCCGGGTAGCTATGTTCGGAAGGGATAACCGCTGAAAGCATCTAAGCGGGAAGCCTACCTCAAGATAAGATTTCCCCAGGACTTTATGTCCTCTAAAGAGCCGTTGAAGACTACGACGTTGATAGGTTGGATGTGGAAGTGCAGTGATGCATGAAGCTGACCAATACTAATTGCTCGTGAGGCTTGACTATACAACACCCAAACAGTTGTTGTATAAAGCATCAATTGATTCGATATTCAGCAAAACGACTTGATTCAGTATCTCGTTAGTAAGACAATGTTCAACTCAGATATACCTGTTAATAACTCATTTGGAAAAAGCATTGGCATACACTGAAAAGTGACTAGATAAGACCAAAGCAAGTATCCATAAACAGTTGTGCTGGCGACAATAGCAAGAGTGAACCACCTGATCCCTTCCCGAACTCAGAAGTGAAACCTCTTAGCGCTGATGGTAGTGTGGGGTTACCCATGTGAGAGTAAGTCATCGCCAGCTCATTATTCGAAACACCCCCTGCAATTAGCAGGGGGTGTTTTTTTATGTGGATAAAATAAGAATTATTTCTATAAAACTGTCGTTAAAACTTCATTTCCTCGCAACCTTCCTGTCATGCAAAGCACATTCAATAAGGTTTTGACTTGATAAATGATCAGATTATTCTCCTCCATCTATTTTTAAGTCAAATCTATACATTTAGCTGTTTTATCTTTTAAGTTTAGCGATGGATTATATTAGTTTTTTTTAAAAAAAATCCAGGTTGTGACCTCATTTGAAGAACTGGTTTTAAATACTTAAAATCCTCCTTTGAGTTATTTTTATTTCTATAGTTTCAATGGCACTTACTCTTCTTACCAGATGATATCTGGCAGCAAATTCAAGATACTATGCGACTACATGGTTGCTACTGTTTAAAGAATAGTAGAAATATCATAAAGCGATCTTATGGAAACTGCGTACAGGCGCCAGATGGCGTGATATTCCCCAAGAATTTTGTCCTTGGTAAACTGCTTACAATCGCTTTGATCCTTGGGCAAGCAAGGGATTGTGGACAAATTTTTTTTTAGATTACAAGGCATCTTGGATCAAGAGTGGGTGTATTCATTGACGAAAGCTACATACGCATGCATCACCATGCAAGTGCAGCTCGGCATGGTTTTGAAAGAGTAATTGGACAATCACCTGGTGTACGAACAACAAAAATATATCTTGCAACCGACGCGAATGGATTACCGATTGATTTTAAAATCACTGGGGGTGACGTTCACGACAGTCAAGTTGCAAAACAATTGATTGATCGTGTCGGTGAGGCAACTTATCTGATCGCTGACAAGGGGTATGATGCTGAGCACATTAGAATCTGTGCCAAGAACAAAAAGATGATTGCCATTATTGCATTGAGATCAAACATTAAGAGATCAAATAAGGAATTTGATAAATATCTATATAAATTAAGATATTGAGTTGAAAATGCATTTGCGAGAATAAAATATTTTCATGCTATTGCCACCCGATTTGATAAGCTTGCACGAAATTATCAGTCTATGATTTATATTGCTGTATGTTTATTTGGTACAAAGCCAAATGAGGACAGGCCCTAGTCAGAATTTACTTTCTGGATATGAATAGACTAGGAAGTAAAAAGCCTAAATTTCAATTTAGGCTTATAAAAAATTTAATTTTATATTTTAAATGCTGCAATATCAGTGCTGGCTTTTTTAGTTGCGTATAGGAGCTGACCGAGTAAAACATCTTTTGAACAAAGAACCACTACCAGCATCGGAAAACCAGGATGTGGAATAGATGCCATAATCGCCTTACCATTATCTGCATCAAGCGTTATACTCTGGCATCCTGTAAAGTTGATTTCATTCATAAATGCATGAATCATAGCAAGAATTGAACTACTTACAGCTGCAAGCTTACCATGATTCTGGACATCTTTTTTATGAACAGATGCAAGTTCAAAACCATCTGAAGAGCATAGCATGACTAAATTAACTTCGGAAATATCTGTCAGAATAGCTTGTATATGTTCTTCTGCAAATTGAATTAAATTCTGAGGTGCGGTGCGTTTAGATAATTCATGTAGGGACATATTTAATTTAACTCGAAAAGAACTTCAGCTTGTGTAATTAATGCATCAACTAAAAGAAGAATATCCCGCTTATCACGTGCATCAATAAAAAATAATGGATAGTTTATATCTTGTTGATCTAGCCACTCATGATAGACCGATGAGTTATGTTGAGTTTTGCTATCTAAATGGGTAATGCCAATAATAATATTTGATACCTTGGCTTTATAATAATTTAAATATTCATTCAGTTGTCGAATCGGATGCTCTGCAGTATGGTCAATCAGTAGAATCACACCTAGCGCACCGTCTGTGATGATGTCCCAAATAAAGTCAAAGCGCTCTTGCCCGGGTGTACCATATAAACCCACGATATTACCGTCTTCTAAAATAAGTTCGCCATAATCGATCCCTACAGTTGTTTGTGTTTTTTTATGCGCATTTAAATCAGTATTAACGGCCTCTGTACTTAAAACATTGATGCTGGAAATAGTTTGAATAGCAGTACTTTTACCTGCACCCATACTTCCAGCAAACACCAGTTTGTATCTTTGTAAAATCATGGATTAAACCTTAAAGCCCTAACTTTTTTCTTAAACTACTAAAGAAACCACTCAGAGCATTATTTTTCTTTTGATTCTGTTGGGCTAACTTAAATCGAGACATATTTTCTGAAATAGGTAGTAAATCACCTGTCAAATCAGCAACACATAAGAAAAAATTAATATATTTATGACCAATTTTTAAAGAAGACTCTGCGAAATCGATATGACTGCCAAAACTAAATACGGTCGATAATTTAAAAAGATGAATACGGTCTGTTTGATTTAATACTTTTGGCCAACGTTTAATTTGATAATGCAATGGATAATCTGGAATATCTTGATCAAGATGATCCCAAATAAACTGCCAGATTCCTTGCTTAAGTTCTATGCCTTTTGCATGTTTTTTAATACTTAAAATATGATCAATTTTTGCAGGAACGATAGTTAATTTCTGTGTTGTCGTAATTTGAAGATTCGGTTTTAAATAAAATTGAAACTGATCAAAATCTAATATGGCAATATCATTATTTTCGCTCTGTAATAAAAATAAACCTGTCTGATATTTTTTAAATAGATTATTAAATGTATTTTTTATTATACTGTAACTGAATTTTTGATAATGAATGCAGGGTATATCTTTATTTAGCTGATCGGATAGTTTGCTGGATTTAGGTAGATTAAAAAAATAGTTTTGTATCCATTGGATCAGGAGAGTTTCATTAAATAATGGTAAATAAAGAGTATTATTATTAATTTGTTGGGTATTACTTGTGTCAGATTTCTTTATACGAAGAATCTGAAAATATTTTTTATCCATTTTCTTAATATGAGGAATATCAACAAAATCCTCATTAATTAAAAGCAATTGTAGTTTTGAATCCGCAAGATGGGTCCAGGAAATATCGTATTTTTCCTGTAGGGCAATATGAATGATTGCCTTGAGTTCATTAATCAAAGCGAGATTCAAGCCAAATACAGAGAGATAAATTGTTTCTTTCATACTTAAATTTAATAACAGATTGCCCAAAATTAGCTGGGCAATCCTGATTGGAAATTAAGAGAAGTCTAATTCTTTTTCGAAACGTTTAAGCTCATGACGTGCCATGGCTAAGTTGGCACGGGAACGATCAAGAACAAGATAAAGAAATAAGTTATCGTTTGAATCCAGTGGACGCAGAAGGTGATACTGCTTGCCTAAAGTAATTAAAATATCTTCGATAGTATCATCAAGATTTAAACTATCTGCAACTTTACGCTTGGCACGGATGATACCCGTATTACCCGCAGCAGCGAGTTCTAAATCAATTGTGCTATTACCTTGTGTAGCAAGTGCTAAACCACTTTCGCTATCCACCAGTGCAGCAGCTACAAATCCATCAATATCTGTTAAATTTTCTAAAGAAACTTTAGCCATATTCGCCCCCAAACTCTAAAATTTTAGTCTAAATAGTTTTAACTATCGGATGGAGTTTCTAGTAATTAACAAAAAATTGCAATGTAAGCTAAAATTATTAGGTTTAGATTTAACCTATTTTTATTAAAAATAAATTTATAAAAATAGATTAATGTAATATTTATTTTTTATTTTATCATTTTGTTTGTATTTAAATATAAATTATTTTTAATAAAATGCTGAAATATAAATAAATATAATTTTTTATTAAATATATGAAATTATATTTTATATATTAATATTTAATTTTTATTTATAAAGTCAATTGTTTGAATATTAATCTATGTAAAATACAGGTATAAAAAACCATTATGTGATGTATTTTGCATTATTTTAATTTTATGTAGTATTAATTCGACTGCTAAGAAATGAATCAGTTTAGTTTAAAAATTTTAAACTGATTCAAACTTCAGGTTGGAGCTGAATTAAATTGCATTTTTCAGATCTTTTTTATGCTGTTTCACTTGTTGTGCATAACGCTTACCCTGTTTACGCATTTTGCGATTTTTCTCATAGGCAGTCGGCCCGACATTATAATAGCCTAGTGCTTTTTCCAAGCTGCCACTAGACTCATGATAGCGCGACAAGATATAGCTGCCACACGAAATATTTACAGCTTCATTATATAAATCATCACCGCAGGTGGCTTGCCAATATCTTGGCATAATTTGCATCAGGCCAACAGCTCCAGCATGCGACGCTACATGGCTACGATAAGTCGATTCCTGACGAATTACTGCGGCTACAAGTAAGGGATCCAGACTATGTTTTTCTGCATTTTGAATAATGAGAGGGGAGACACGTGTGGCTGTGGTTGCTGGAACGGCATAGGCAGTTTGAATTCCCTTGGATAATTTAGCAGAACGTTTTTCCAATGAATGACCTCCCAACGAGGAGCAGGCACCTAATAACAGGGTACTCAAGCCAAGCAGCCCAAGTTTAAAAAACGTGTTATTGAATACGGGTAAGAATGAGTTTTTTCTAATAGAAAATTTGCCTAACAACTTTCAGCTTCCATGTATTTTCAAGATCAGACTGATCTTAGGAAGATGTATAAAAATCGTCAAGAAATTATATGATTTGTTTACAAAGTCAAAGTGGATTTAACAGGATCATGGAGAGTTTATGAAGAGCTGATCAAAGAAAAGCCGATCAGAAGATATATTTTTTCAAGGCTTTTCCTGGGTTATGAGCACTATAATGAGATTTGGACTAGCTCAGGTTTTTAAGCATCCAGATTTCACAGGCTTGACTATGACCAGTATTACCTTCAGGTTGATCAAGATATTCAAAACCTAATTGCTCGTACAACTTTACAGCCTGCCACAGGCTTTTAGTCGTTTCCAGATAAATCCGTTGACATTGATGTTGTCGGGCAAAATCAAAGGCCAAATTTAAAATCTGTTTTGCCAGGCCATATCTACGAATAGCAGCCAGGAAATACATTTTCTGTATTTCGAGAATACTGTGATCACCTTGTAGTGGGGCAATACCACCACCGCCATAGACCTGATCCTGTTCATCGACAATAACCCAATAAGCAGAACTCGGCTGTTGGTATACCTCATATAAATGATCAAGTACCGTATCACCTACAGCGAAACCGGACTCCGCTGCCAGACCAAATTCGACAGAGACGTCACGAATAATCTGGGCAATTTGAGCATTATCTTGAGGCTGAATAAGACGGATAGAATACATAGGACATGACATGAAAAAAGATGGAATTTTTATAGTCCGAAAACCTTAAAAAATCCATCTTTTTTGTTTGTCCATTTTTAATAAAGTACGATTGTCAGATGAATAATTTTCTATTTTAGCTCGCTCGAAGATTTGCCCAGTTCACGTCGGGCAATAATCAGTTGCTGGATTTGCTGGGTACCTTCAAAAATATCCATGATTTTAGAATCACGTGCCCATTTTTCTAACAGTTCTGTTTCGTTATAGCCAACGGATGCGGCCAGCTCTACACATTTCAGGGTAATTTCATTGCCAATCCGTCCAGACTTAGCTTTAGCAATAGATGCTTCACGTGAATTCGGTTTACGATTATCCGCCATCCATGCCGCTTTCAACATGAGCAGACGTGCAGCTTCCCATTCTGCTTCCATGCGATAGATTTGGGCAGCAATATTGGAGCTTTGCAAATAGGGCGTGGCATAAGCAGCATCTAGTTGATCTTTAAAAATTTCCTTGATTCGTTCCAATGATGCTTTAGCACAGCCAATCGCCATGGCCGCGACTAGCGGGCGGGTATTATCAAAAGTTTCCATCACACCGGCAAAACCTTTGGCAACATCGATTTCAGCATGACCGAGCAAATTTGCTGCGGGTACCCGACAATTGATCAGGCTAATTGTAGCTGTATCTGAAGATTTAATGCCTAACTTATGTTCTAGCCGTTCGATCTGCATGCCCGGCGTACCCTTGGGTACTACAAAAGATTTAATGGCGGCCCGTCCCAGTTTTTTATCCAGGGTCGCCCAAACGACTACCGCATCGGCGCGTTGTCCCGAGGTCACAAAAATCTTTTCGCCATTCAGGATATAGTCATCACCATCTCTGGTTGCAGTGGTTCGAATTGCTGCGGAATCTGAACCACAACCTGGCTCAGTAATCGCCATGGCTGCCCAGGTTCCATGAAAGCGTTGCAGCTGTTCTTCATTTGCCACTGCAGCAATTGCTGAGTTGCCTAAACCCTGACGTGGCATAGACAATAATAGCCCTGTATCGCCATAACACATTTCGACAATGCTCAGGGCGGTAGACATATTGATACCATTTTTATTGCTACTGTCCGTATCGCCACGTTTATTGACTGCTGCACCGGCATTCATGCCTTCGCTGCCCTGATTCATGCCATCGATCACCGAGGCCAACATATCCAGTTCAATTGGGTAAGCATGTTCAGCCTTGTCATATTTACGTGAAATCGGACGCAAAACATTTAAGGCAACTTCATGGGCCTGATCAATCAGGAGTTTGAATTTTTTTGGATTTTGTAAATTCATCTTTGTTCTTCTTTATTAATTTGATCAGGCGTGCAAGCCAGAATGAACGATCGCAGTGGCTCTTAGATCACGATACCAGCGCTCTACCGGATGTTCCTTGGTAAAGCCATGGCCACCCAGAATCTGTACACCATCGCTGCCTATTTTCATGGATTTTTCTGCACAGAGCAGCCGTGCCAGATAAGCCTCACGATGAAAAGGTTGTCCGGATTCAGCCAGACTGGCCGCATTTAAAATTAGCATGTGCATCGCATCGATTTCAATTGCCATATCGGCAATCATAAAGGCAACACTTTGACGATGCGAAATGGGTTCGCCAAACGCAGTCCGTTCATTGGCATATTTTACGCAATATTTTTTCACGGCTTCACAGGTGCCTACGGCCATGGCACACCACATCAAATTGCCTAAATCAACAAAAGCACGATAATCAAAATCGTCATCACCTAAACGCCGGGCTGGTGTATTGTTAAATTGCAGTGTGACGGTTTCTGTGGCTTTCAGACCCATGGCCGGAGATTTTTTTGCAGTGATGCTAGTGTCACGTTGCACCACAAAGATCTCTGCCTGACCTTCTAGAGCAGCACTTACCAGATACAGGTCGGCACTTTCTCCGAGCATCACTAGGGTTTTTTCACCTCGAATCAGATAATGTCCTTCATGTGCCACAGCCTGAGTCTGAAGCTGCTCAGGATTGAATGCAGCAGTTTCTTCCTGCACCGCAAAAGTGGCTTGTAGTTCTGGATTTTCTGCGAAAGCACCAAGATATTCTGTCTGAATCTGCTCTGAACCCCAGCGGGTAATGGCATTGATGACACTAAAATTCGAAAGTAGGCCAGCAGTCAGGCTAAAATCACCTTGAGCCAAATGTTGTGCAATTAAAATATTGCTCACGATATTCTGTTCTGATGCCACACCTCCCAATGCTTCAGGCAGTGCATAAAAATCCAGTCCCAGATCTGCGCGGTATTGCCAGAGTTCATGCGGAAAGGCCTCATGCTGATCTGCATCATGTGCCAATGGATACAACACTTCTTGAGCAAACTGCTGCATGGCATCACAGGTCATTTTCTGTTCTTCGGTCAGATTCAGGTCAAAGAGCGATTTGGACTGATAGGGCAGACGCTGTTTTTGAATTTTACGACCTGATTTCAGGATTTTCTGGGTTTGACTCAGCGTTTTAAATCCCGCTTTGGAGCTTTGATACAATGATTTTTCGACAAATTTACGCAGCTTTAATTGATCTAATACGTCGCTGCCTGCGATCCTGGTCAGTATGGACAAGCCAAATCCCTGGGCTTTATTCACCATATTATTCATTTTGATTATCCTATGGGTGTTGTCACGTTATTTAATGCATGCTGACATGCGCGCCAAGAAAAAACCATGTCATCCCTGACATGAATGATTGTCATTTTTTAGTTTTTTAAGAATAGAAAAATTGAAATCTAAGTAAATGAAAATATATAGAAAAATATAAATATAAAAAATCATTTCTGGATAAAAATTGACCCGAATGACAAAATCATCCGGGTCTGTGCAATCTTGCTTTTTATTTTATTAAAGATGATTCTTGATCATGGCACGTACATTGGTCTTGGCGTCAATCACTGTCATAAAGGTATATGCACCAATGAATTTACGGCTAATAAACATAAATTCCTTGGGTGGAACACTGAAATAACGCGAGGCCATAGATTTTGAAGCCTGTTGCATGACCCGGCTATGCAGCTGGCTTTTTTTCCAGTCATAACGGTTATGCTGATCCATGACACCGGCTGGCAGCTGCTGATTGTTTAGCGGGGAGCTAAATGCTTCAGTAGCCAGTAAAAAGACCTTGGCCATATCTGGCTTGATACTTTGCGGGATTGAATCGAAAAACTCATAACCCGTCATGGCCTTGACCATCATATCCGAATCATGATGATAGCCTGCCTGAATCAGATTGCGTGCCACACCGAGCAGATGCTGGTCAAACTGGCGGATGGCGCCAAAATCGAGCAGGATGATCTTGTCATGGACATCTTCGCCATTACCCAAACGAACCAGATAATTGCCAAAGTTCGGATCGGTCTGCATTTCGCCCCATTCAAAGATTTCACGCACGGCAATTTCCAGAGAGGCTTCACCTAGCTGGTTGCGGCGTTCTTGCGGTAAAGAAAGCATCACAGGGCTGTTAATTGGCACACCACGTTCAAAGGTCATGCACAGCACGCGATCAGAGCAATACTCATCAACAATGGTCGGGACGATATAACGCGGATCATCTTTTAAGCGTGCAGCAAAACGACGTGTAGTGTCTGCTTCAATCTGATAATCGACTTCGCGATGCATCATCTCACGGACTTCATCGAACCACTGGTCGAACTCGCGGGTCTGCGGCACCATGCGCGTCAGTTTCAGCATGTTCTTAAACAGGCTCATGTCTGAATCAATGGCTTCTGCCACACCCGGATACTGGATTTTTAAGACCAGTTCCATGCCATCAGACTTGCGGGTGGCACGATGTACCTGCGCCAGGGAAGCTGTACCTAAAGGTTCATGATCAATGGTCAGATCATTCAGCTTGGAACCAAGCTGCTGCTGTAACTGGGTTTTAATCGCAGGCCATGCCAGTGCCACGGTCTGGTTATTGAGCGTATTTAAAGCCTGGGTCACTTCTTCAGGTAAGAAATGTTCGCCATATAACGCCATCATCTGGCCAATTTTGACGATAGACCCCTTCAACTTGCCAATTTCTGCTACCAGATAATCGGCCTGTTCCTTCATGGCTTTTTTGCGTTTCTTTTCTTTTTCTTCTTCGCTTGAAAACATGGAGCTTGCACTAGAAGCTGCCCAGCGCGTGCCTGCCAGCAAGGATGCCTTTGCGATCGATAAGCGTCGATCCATAGAGGAGGTTTTCAGTTGTTTAAGCTTATCGTTCTGATCTGACATGTAAACTCAATCCTTTCATCATCAGCATGAAGCAGAATAAATCATTGTAGGGGATATTAGCGCTTCTGCACGTATTAAAAAAGTTTAAGCCGCTGAATTCATAGTAAAAGCTGGGCAAGCTTTCATCAATTCACCAGCCTGTATCAGTTTAGACAGGGCATTATGCCATTTGAAATTGGATTTTTAATTCGGATCGTTGTTGTAACTGTTGTTTATTTGTTTGAATATGTTGATGAATCAGGCGCTGCACACTGTCATGCATAAAGCCCAAAGCATAACCTTTCACAATCACGATGCTGGGTAAGCCAAAAAACAGATACTTGGCATCCTCCAGTGTTGCACTGCTAAACACCCCATACTGCATCAAGGTCGACTGCAAAAATACCTTTTCTTGCTGCACCTGACTGGAAATCTGGTCATTCCAGTAATTCTGGCGCATCGCCATAAGATTATTGTGCTTATAGCTCATACCATTGGGCTCATGTGAAGATATAATCTGGATTATATGTGGGTCCGGTGCCAATTTTCAATTGTGCAAACGTTTAATCTTTCTGTCAGAGAAATGCATAGGATTTCTGCAAAGACTGCGTTAGTATCAGTGGATAATTTAAACAATATTGATTGTTAAACATTTATTGGGATTATACCGGTTTAGGTAAAGGGGATTTTATGCGTCTTGCATGGTTTTTGGTTGCAATTTTTGCGGGTAGTGCAGTTCAGGTACAGGCTGCTACAGGATATTCCAGAGAATATTCGCAGTGCATGAATTTTAGTTATGGCAATACCGCCAAAGCAGAAAAATGTCTGAAAAAAGAGCTGAAACTACACAATAAGCGTCTGAAGAAAAGCTATAAAAATTATCTAAAACTGAATCCGAATCAGACCGCGGCGATTCGCAGCCAGCATGTCCTTTGGGAGCGTAAACTGTCGCAGCAATGTAATTTAACAATGTCCGGAAAATATGCCAAACAGCAGCAAGGTCAATGTATGCTAGCTTTAATCATGGATCAGGCAAATCTTTACCAGTCCCGTTCTTATGCGCCAGGTTCGCGATAAATTCGCGCATGAAAAATAGACCGGATCATCTGAACTCGGCCTGACAAAAGTAGAAATCCAGGTCTGGAATTATATAGAAAGATTAGCATTTTTTGATTTTTGAACGCATAGAGAATTCGTGTTTTTCATAGTTTTGGCATTATAAAAGCAGGTAAAACAAGGTATCATAAGGCGTTTAAAAAAATGACCTTGGAGACGCCTTAAGTGGATCGACCGACTATTAGCCCTGAACATATTCAGGAAGCCGCTGAAAACCTAAGCACAATCCGTGATTTTATTCGCTTTGGTGTGACAGCATTACGTCAATATGATGCGCACTTGGGCCAAGGTACAGAAGACTATGTGGCTGAAAGTTCAGCACTTGTATTACAAACCTTATCTCTTGACTGGAGTGCCAACCCAGAAATCCTGGATTCAAAATTATTGCCGAGTGAAAAAGCCGAAGTGCTGAGCTTGCTGGAACGCCGTATCAATGAGCGTATGCCAACCTCGTACCTTTTAAATCTGGCTTATTTTGACGGCAAACCTTATTACGTAGATGAGCGGGTACTTATTCCACGTTCACCGATTGCTGAACTGATTCAAAACCGTTTTGCGCCTTATTGCCTGGATGAAAATTATCAAGCGCGTGAAGGTGTAAACAATCTTCCTGAAAATCCAAATCCGAAAATGCCTCGCCGTATTTTAGATATGTGTACCGGCTCTGGTTGTATCGCGATTGCCCTGGCTTATGCCTTCCCGGAAGCAGAAGTCGATGCGACGGATTTGTCTAAAGATGCATTAGAAGTGGCACAGATCAACTGTGAACATCATAACCAGCAGTTTAATGTGGCCCTGCTTGAGTCTGACCTGTTCGAAAAAATCCCTGCTGAAAATCAATATGATTTAATCGTATCGAATCCACCTTATGTAGATGCAGAGGATATGGCAGATTTGCCGGACGAATTCCATCATGAGCCAGAAATGGCACTGGCTGCGGGTCAGGATGGTTTAGACCTTGTCCGTAAAATGCTGGCACAAGCGGCAGATTACCTGACTGAAGACGGCCTTATTGTCATTGAAGTCGGTAATTCCGAATGGGCGATGAAACAGAACTTTAATACTGTCGATTTCTACTGGTTGCAGTTCCAGAACGGCGGTTCAGGTATTTTTGCATTGACTGCACAGCAATGCCGTACTTACCGCGATTTATTTATTCAGTCTATTCAAGCATAAGGAGTCGTTTGACATGGCAGGTAATAGTATAGGGCAACTGTTCCGTGTAACGACTTGTGGTGAATCTCACGGTGTTGGCCTGATGGCCATCATCGATGGGGTTCCACCCGGCATTGAGCTGAGTGAAGCGGACTTGCAAAAAGATTTGGACCGTCGTAAGCCGGGTACATCGAAATTTGCAACCCAGCGTAAAGAACCGGACGAAGTCGAAATTATTTCTGGTGTGTTTGAGGGTAAAACCACCGGAACATCGATCGGGCTTCTAATTCGTAATACGGATCAGAAATCGAAGGATTATGGCAATATTGCCCAGACTTTCCGCCCGGGTCATGCCGACTACACCTATACCCAAAAGTATGGTTTCCGTGACTATCGTGGGGGTGGACGTTCAAGCGCTCGTGAAACAGCAATGCGTGTGGCAGCCGGTGCAATTGCCAAGAAGTTTCTGCTGGAGAAATTCGGGATCGAAATTCGTGGTCATGTTACGCAAATCGGTACTGAGAAAACAGAAAAACTGGACTGGAACGAAGTACCAAATAATCCATTTTTCTGTGGTGATGTCGATGCTGTGCCGCGCTTTGAAGCTTTAGTGACTTCACTGCGTGAGCAAGGCACCAGCTGTGGTGCAAAACTGGAAATCATTGCCTCTAAAGTACCTGTCGGTTGGGGCGAGCCGGTGTTTGACCGTTTAGATGCTGACATCGCGCATGCCATGATGTCGATTAATGCCGTGAAAGGTGTAGAAATTGGTGATGGTTTTGGCGTCGCTGAACAGTTTGGTCATGAAAGCCGTGATGAACTGACCACAGAAGGCTTCCTGGCCAATCATGCGGGCGGTATTCTTGGCGGCATTTCTAGTGGTCAGGACATTCGTGTTGCGATTGCGTTGAAACCAACAGCTTCAATTACCACGCCGGGTAAAACCATCAATATGGATCGTGAAGATACCGATGTTCTTACCAAAGGTCGTCATGATCCTTGTGTAGGAGTTCGTGCGACACCAATTGCCGAAGCGATGCTGGCGATTGTGCTGATGGATCATTTCATGCGTCAGCGTGCACAAAATGCCGATGTGGTTGCGCCGTTTGCACCGATTGAACCAAAATAATTTGCTTTTCAGTTGAAACGAATACTAAAAAGTCAGACTTCGGTCTGGCTTTTTTTATGTAAAAACTATCATCTTAAGGTGTTGGGTCACAAATTTTATATTTAGTAAGCGAAGCTAATTTCTAGATTTCTTATAACCATAATCATTATCAGAAGCTAGCCATGAAAATATAGTTAAGCGCGGAATTAAGTAGTGAAATTTTAAATGAAGAGCAAACTTCACAGGAATCTAAAGCACCTAATGCAGTTGAAGATGTCTTAAATGCTCAACTTCAAAATAAGTCCTATGATATTCCTATACATAAATGGAAATGTATTTCAATTCTAATGGGAAGTGATAGTTTTGATGAGCAGATTTATTATTCTCTTAAACGTCAAAATATGGATTTCCGCTTAAGAATAGATCCAACGAGCTTTAAGGCCACAGACGATTTAGGCCGAAAGAAACTTATCTTTTCTATGCTTTTAAGAAGTTTAGATTTATTAAACATAAAATTTGGAAAAGTCCGTCCAAAATTGATGTAAAAGTTTTCTCAGAGTTAGAAAGGCTGAAAGTTGATGTATTAAATATTGCAAAAGAAGAAAGCTGGATTTCGACAGTTCATTATTAATTAAAGCAAATCAGAGTATCTCTTATTTATTATCTAATGATTTTTCCGGTATTTTTATCCTGAAGCTTCTCGGTTGTTGTATTCTTGCTCATTGATTGGCAATTGAATTCAATTGCTGCACCACCGCATATTATGAGTTGCTCAATGTTTCAGACTATCTTCACGGTATTATTCCCGCTTATTGGACTGATCAGTTTTGGCTATCTGCTGAAGCGTGGGCAATGGTTGAGTGAGGACTTCTGGCGTGGTACAGAAAAGTTAAATTATTATGTTCTGTTTCCTGTAATGTTGTTTTTGAATCTGGCCACTGCCAAGATTCAGATAAATGTGATTCAGGATGTAGTACTGGTCATATTTAGCATCATGGCTGTGGTAAGTATTGCATTATATCTGCTGCGCCATATTTACCAGATATCCTATGAGCGTTTTGGTGTCTATGTGCAGGGTTTATTGCGCTTTAATACCTATATCGGACTTGCTGCGGTCAGTAGCTTATTTCATCAGCAGGGCATGACCATTTTTGCCGTGATTATGGTATTGAGCATTCCTTTGGTGAACATCTTGTCAGTACTGGCCTTTACCCGCAGCCATGATATGCAGCTGAAAAAAATCATCGTGGATTTGTCTAAAAATCCATTAATTTTAGGCTGTATTATTGGTGGTTTATTTAACCTGTCCGGTATGTCGCTCTGGACGGGTGCAGAGCAATTTCTCAAGCAGATTGCCTTGTGCAGTCTGCCACTTGGTCTGATGTGTGTGGGTGCCGCTTTACATTTTCAGGGTTTCCAGCGGGATGTATTGCCACTTAGCCTGATGACCTTTGGGCGCCTGTTCGCAATGCCATTGATTGCATTTTTAGTATGTAAAATTTTTCAGATTGATGCACTTACCACGCAAGTATTGGTCTTGTTTTTTGCCTTACCCACCGCTTCGGCATCTTATGTCTTAACCCGGGTATATGGTGGTGACAGTCAGTTAATGGCCAGTATTATCAGTGTGCAAACGGTCGTCGCAGCAGGAAGCCTAATTTTGATTCTTTCCTGGATTATTTAAAATTTTCAAATGGATGATGATCTAAGGTCTAAACCTGGAATTGAGCGAAGGATGCTTTGAATTACTAAAATAGCCTAAGCAATTCAATCTCTATTTAAGGGCCAGAAACATACAAGTCCTAAAATTTTATAGAGTTTAAAATCTGCATACATCACTGACAAAAACTAAAGCAGTATCTGAAAACTTGCTAGATCTGGCATCTCATGCAGTAATAACTCATTTTAACTCTGAACAGAAATTACAGATTGATTCACGTGAACTTACATAAATAAAAACTGTGCTTTTCTATAAAATGGTATATAAATTGCTCATGATAATAAAACATTATTGCAGGAGAGAAATGCTTCTGCATTCGCCGAAGGAGCAAGGATCCCAGGAAACTCTCAGGCAAAAGGACTGTGATAATGGATAAAAACTCTGGAGAGAAGTGTTCAATCACTCACCGAAGGGGAAGGTAGCGCATTGATGTGCAATGCAGTTGCCGAAGCTCTCAGGTACACATGACAGATGGGAAAAGACATCAATATAATCAAGGAGGTGTCTATGCGTCATGTTGTGGTCATTGGGGCGGGTATTACTGGAGTAACCACAGCTTATGAGCTGGCATTGGCAGGCTATCGGGTGACCGTGGTGGATCGGCATCTATATCCGGCCATGGAAACATCTTTTGCCAATGGTGGCCAGCTCTCAGCCTGTAATGCTGAAGTCTGGAACCAGAAAGCTACGGTACTGAAAGGTATCAAATGGATGTCACAAAAAACTGCACCACTTTTGCTGAATCCTTCTTTCAGTGTGCATAAATATAGCTGGCTCATGGAATTTCTGGGAAATATCAAACATTATGAAGCCAATACCCGGGAAACCGTACGTTTGGCATTATTGGCCAGAGCGCGTTTATATGAAATTGCCCAAATTGAACAGATTGATTTTGATCTGGAAAAACGCGGCATTTTACACTTTTATCATAATAAGACTGATTATGATGTCGCGATCAAGGTCAACGATCTGTTATGTAGTGGAGGCTTGGAGCGTAATGCCATTTCCAATGCAGAAATCAAGCAAATTGAGCCGGCATTAACTGGTGATTATTATGCAGGGTTTTACTGCCAGAGCGACGCTACTGGAGATATTCATAAATTTAGCACCGGATTGGCCAAAGCCTGCATACAAAAAGGCGTGAAATTCGAATTTGGTCAGGATGTTTTTGCAGTCGATCCTCAGCCTCAGCATATTCGGGTCAAATGCAAACCCAGTACCGAAAATGTGCATACTTCGATAGATGACATCCTGGAAATAGATGCAGATGCCATTGTGGTTTGTGCAGGTGTGGGCAGTTATCAATTGGCTGGAATTTTAGGAGAGCGGGTCAATGTCTATCCGGTCAAAGGCTATTCGATTACCGTACAGTTGCATGATGAACAGAGCCAAAATACTGCGCCTTGGGTGAGTTTGCTGGATGAAAGTGCCAAGATTGTTTTATCGCGTTTAGGCAAGGACCGTTTACGGGTTGCAGGAACTGCAGAATTTAATGGTTATAACCGGGATATTCGTGCCGACCGGATTCAGCCTCTGATTGACTGGACCAATCGTAACTTTGACCTGTGTACCGAGCATGTGGTGCCGTGGGCCGGCTTACGCCCGATGATGCCAAATATGATACCTGTGGTACGTCGTGGCAAACATGAACGGGTCTTTTATAATACCGGACATGGTCATCTGGGCTGGACCTTGTCGGCTGCAACGGCTGCAATGATCAGTCAGGAAATTGCTCAATATTATCCTGTATAAATTTACTGCCCGCTTGCGGGCTATTTTTTTAAGACAAATTTTAAAATTTTTTTAAAAGCTTATCTGAGCTTGAAAATATTGAAGTTCTTTCATCCATGATTTTGTTAATCATGCAAAAATGAACAAGAAAATTCCCTTATTATCTTATGAAGTAATGCCTTTGATCTTTGAAGGAGAAGGGACTTTCAATACTCATCAGCGCTCTCTTTTTGAGCATTTTATAAACTCGACTGGTGAGCTATTTAATCATATAAACGATAAATTCCATTGAAGCGCTCACAGCCTTTTTGCTGACTGCTAACTGCTAAAATCGCTTTGCTATAGTTAAACTCATAGCGGCAGTCATTTTCATTATCGGTAATCTGGTTCTTTGCCTCAGAGGTGGTATAGGCTAAAAAGGGAACGGTCTGCGTTTCAGTCCGGTTATTGGGATTTCGATATGCCATACCTTCAATCTTGATGCGGTCTTTGCTCAGCTGATGGATTTTGAGATGTACAGGCTGGCTGGCAATCTCTCCCTGTTCAAATTTAATATAATGCTGGGTCAGGCTCTGATTCAGTGAAATATAGACATTTAAATCATCTAGACGCCATTCGAACTGTTGTTTAAAACAGCTCATGGTTTTGCATTGCTGTAAACGGGTTGCCCATAACTGTTGGGTGTCTTGCAATAAGCGCACCGGAGCATCCGTAATTAAAAAAGCGGTCAAGTACTGGTCGGCAAGTTTTTCGCGAGATTCAGCCAGCGCCTCTGAACAGACTTTATTCATGGCAGCTGTTTTTTTACTGTCGTTGCTACAGTCGAGTGTGTTCGCCGAACTGCCCGTAGATATCATCCCCAAGCCGAGCATCAGGCCAATTATTTTCAACATATTTATATCAGTTTTCAGTAGCATGATCGCTTATACTTTCACTGTGTTACGCTTGGTCTAACTATAGCGAAATAGAAAGCAAGTGTACAAGATTTCAATGGGCTATTTCTAAAGGATGTATAAGGTGATCGCACAAATTCGTATTGGTCAGGGTCTGGATGTGCACGCATTTGAAGAGGGTGAGTTTGTCACTTTGGCCGGCATTCAAATTCCGCATACGCACGGTCTGAAAGCACATTCGGATGGTGATGTGATTCTGCATGCACTCTGTGATGCATTGTTGGGCGCGTTGGCACTTGGAGATATTGGTCAGCATTTTCCTGATACCGATCCGGATTTTAAAGGTGCGGATAGCCGGGTATTGTTGAAGCAGGTTTATCAGTTAATTCTGGATCGTGGCTATCAGCTGAACAATGCCGATATTACGGTCGCCTGTGAACGTCCAAAACTGGCGAAACACAATCTGGCCATGCGTCAAAGTATCGCAGATGTGCTCAATGTCGATGTCACTCAAATCAGTATTAAAGCCACTACCACTGAGCAGCTCGGTTTTACCGGTCGTCAGGAAGGCATTTTATCTATGGCAACCGTGCTGTTGAGCCATAGCAAATAGGCTCAGGCAAAATAATTTGGATTAATCAGGGATCGTTCCAGTTCCTGGGTTGCTTTACGGCCTTGTAGCTGTAGGGCAACTGCATGCATGAGGCCCGTCCAGGTTTCATTCGGTTCCCAGATTTGATGCAAATGTTCATGCGCCGTAGGTAGATCCACGTCCATATAGTATTGACGATATAAATACATCAGACAGCTGACATGATAGTTTTGTGAACAGTGTACCCAGACCATCTGTTCCTTAATCAGGTGATTGATCAGCTCGAGTACCAGTAAACATTGATTGTCTGAAGGGGTTTCCCAGGAAATCGGTAACTGAATATAGTTCAGGCCCAGCTCAAGGCAAATTTTATCTTCATGTGGCAGATATTGGTCGCTATCTGTTAATGCTACATTGATGACCGTAGACACACCGTATTCTTTAATCAGCTGCAGCTGCTCAGTTGTCGGTTGACCGGATGTAAATAAATGGTCATGTATAAACTGAAAATTATCAATCTGGCTTAATGCTGTTTCAATATCATTCATCAGATAAAATTTCCTTGTTCAGAAATGCAAACGCCATCTTGGCGATGGCGTTTGTCAGATCATTTAACGATTAGCTAAAGTGTCTTTCAATGCCTCATGCATGTCGAGTAAGACTTTTTCAGTCGTTTCCCAGTCGATACAGCCATCAGTTACTGATTGGCCATATTCCATATCACAAAGGTTCGCAGGAATGTCCTGACGACCGCCTTTAAGATGACTTTCTACCATAATACCAACAATTGACTTGTTTCCATCAAGAATTTGTTCGGAAATATTCTTGAGTACAAGTGGTTGCAGGTACGGGTCTTTATTCGAGTTGGCATGGCTTGCATCAATCATGATTTTGGTGCTGACTTTGGCCTTGGCTAATGCGGCTTCCGCATCTGCGACCGAGCCGGCATCATAGTTAGGCTTGCCATTACCGCCACGCAGTACCACGTGTGCATACGGGTTGCCTGAAGTACGGATCACAGCGACCTGACCTTGATCATTTAGACCCAGGAAGCTATGACCATGTCTCACCGATTGCATCGCATTGGTGGCAACAGTCAAACCGCCGTCAGTCCCATTTTTAAAACCGACCGGTGACGAAAGGCCTGAAGACATTTCACGGTGGGTTTGGCTCTCGGTAGTACGTGCACCGATGGCTGACCATGAAATCAGGTCTTGGTAATATTGCGGCGAGTTCGGATCAAGTGCTTCTGTGGCACATGGCAGACCCATTTCATTCAGTTCAAGCAACAGCTTGCGACCGATACGCAGACCTTTTTCGATATTGAATGAATCATTCATATCCGGATCATTGATCAGGCCTTTCCAGCCCACTGTAGTACGCGGTTTTTCAAAATAAACCCGCATCACGATGTACAGGCTGTCTTTGACTTTTTCGCTTAACACTTTTAAGCGTTCAGCATATTCGTGGGCAGCTGCCGGATCATGAATAGAACAAGGCCCGATAACAACGAACAGGCGCTTGTCTTCACCGTCCAGGATTTTACGAATCGTTTCACGACCATGAAGCACGGTTTGATAAGCAGTTTCAGTCAAAGGTAACTCTGCTTTAAGCTCGGCAGGGGTTACCAGAGGAATCATGCTGTGGATATTCACGTCATCAATATCTGATGCTGAAATGGGATTTGACTGTTGTGTATTCATTGCCGTCACTGGTTCGATCATACAAAAGGTTGTTTAATAGCCCGAATATAACATGAATGATGCGTCACTTTGTTATAAAAAAGATGAATAATTCTTTGAAAAAAAAGTGATGAATCGCATAGTTAACTTAAACGGACTGGGAATTTTGGCTTATCATCACTGTCGCTGTTTCAGCCGGTTGTACCGGTTTTGACTTTACGGGATTGATCATGAAATTCAGGCCCAGGCCAAACAAGGTAATCCCTAAAATTTTGCGAATCAGTTTTTCCGGCATACGTGAGCTGAGTAAGGTACCGACAACGATCGCCGGAATAGAACCAACCAATAACCAGAACAGCAGCATGAAATCGACATTGCCTGAAGACATATGGCCCAGACCTGCAACCAGTGTCAATAGTACTGCGTGTACCACGTCTGAACCAATGATACGAATCATCGGCAGGTTCGGGAACATGACCACAAGTGCCATGATGCCAAATGCACCGGCACCTACTGAAGAGAGTGTGACAAAAATACCCAAGATAATGCCCATAATAATGATGGCTACACGCTTTTCTTTGGCTTGCAGTTTTACTTTTTCCAGATCCTGGGTCATGTCTGGCAGTTCTTGTTTTCTGTATTTATTAAAAAGATTTTCGATCTGGGTACGAAACAGAATCGATAAGCCGGTAATGGTCAGCATAAAGCCGAGTACTGTGGTAAGAACGGCTTTATAATGTGTCGATTGGCTCAAATAGTTGTCGAGTACCCAATGCGTGGCAAAAGATGCTGGAATACTGCCCACTGCCAGCCAGATCACAATCGGCCAGACAATATTCATTTTCTTGGCATGCACAAAAGAGCCACAGAATTTCGAGATCGCGGCATACAGAAGGTCAGTACCAATCGCAATATGCGGTTCAATCCGGAATAAACTGATCAGGATTGGCGTCATCAATGAGCCACCACCGACACCAGTGACGCCCACACAAAAACCTACCAATACACCTGCTAAAATAAACTCAATGGGACCAAACATGCATATATGCCAATATCAAAAAACGTGCATATGTTATGACTTTTAGATATAAGTGGTTGTCTCGATTATTGATTTACTTATGCATAAAAAAGATAAAGACCATACTGCGAGATAGAATGAATTTTCATGGATCTTTGTTCTGTAGAAAATCGGCATAAAAACGTCCACTTAGTTTACGTGCTACCTAAACCTGTCTGAACACACAGATCCATCATCAATAAATATCAATAAAAAAAATCCTGAGGGAATAGTCATGCTTGGCTAAGTGCTCTTAACAAATAAGTTTTTTAAAATATCAGCTGCAGGTTGCTTGTTCAGGTATAGCCCAAGGTTTATGTTAGAATCGCAACGATATGAAATCAATGCGGATCTGAGAGGGAACCCACTTGCTAAATCGAAAGCTTAAAATTGGAATCGTGGTCGGTGAAGTCTCTGGGGATACGCTTGGCGCAACATTGATTCGCCGTTTTCGTGAGCAAGGAATTGATGCCGAATTTGAAGGCATTGGTGGTCCACAAATGATTGCGGAAGGCTTTAACAGCTATTATCCGATGGATATTTTATCTGTTATGGGTATCGTTGAAGTATTAAAAGATATTAAAAAACTTTTTGCTGTGCGTGATGGCCTGATAGAAACCTGGACTAAACACCCGGTCGATATTTTTATTGGGATTGATGCACCGGATTTTAACCTGCGTCTGTCGAAAAGTATTAAACAAAAACAGTTGCCGATTAAAACCGTGCAATATGTCAGTCCTTCGGTCTGGGCGTGGCGTCAGGGGCGTGTACATGGGATTAAAGCCAGTATTGATTTGGTCCTGTGCTTGTTTCCATTCGAAAAAACCTTCTTTAAAAAGTGGGATGTACTTGCTGCCTTTGTCGGGCATCCGCTAGCAAGCCAGTTGCCGCTGGAAAACCCCATTATTAATGCTAAAAAAGAACTGCAACTCGATCTGAATCAGAAATATATTGCATTATTGCCGGGAAGTCGCCGTGGCGAGATTGAACGTTTGGGACCTCTGGTGCTGGATGCGGCAAAAATCCTGCATCAGAAATATCCGGATTATACTTTCCTGATCCCGGCGATTAATGAGGCACGAAAACAGCAGATTGAAAGTTTATTGGCGACTTATCCTGAAAGCTTAAAGGCCCACATCCGTTTAATGGAAAATAACGGTAGCGATTCAAAAATTGGGCGTCAGGTCATGAATGCATCCAATATTATTGCGCTGGCTTCAGGCACTGCCACCTTGGAAGCCATGTTATTACATCGTCCGATGGTGACCTTCTACAAGCTGCACTGGCTTAGCTTTCAAATTGCCAAATTTTTAGTGAAAATTCCGTATTTTTCATTACCGAATATCATTGCCGGCAAAAAAGTGATTCAGGAACTGATTCAATCCGATGCCACCCCTGAAAAGCTGGCGGCTGAAATTGAA
The DNA here is from genome assembly GCF_057839405.1 of Acinetobacter sp. KH_038. NCBI lineage: Bacteria > Pseudomonadati > Pseudomonadota > Gammaproteobacteria > Moraxellales > Moraxellaceae > Acinetobacter > Acinetobacter sp. KH_038. Next base: position 1,352,505 of record NZ_CM174489.1, read on the forward strand.
AAACTGATGGATATTGAAGCTGCCCAGATTCAGGTGATGCAGCATATCACCATGCATAAGCAGCTACTTTCAGACAACAGTGAAGACCCGGTGGATGCTGTGCTGGCCTTAATCCGCTAATTGGACCTTATGCTTCTGACACATCAGCCGATACTGGCTTGGTGTCTGTTCAAACTGTTTTTTAAAACTTTGACTGAACGCCGTTTCTGATGAGTAACCGACCCAGTGCGCAATTTGCTGGATGCTAAAGCCGCTATTACGCAGGTATTGGGCTGCCAGTCGCAGGCGATGCTGCTGCAAATAAGCCAGTGGAGGTTCGCCAACAATCTGGGTAAACAGCTGGGCAAATTTGGAGCGCGACATATGGCATTGTTCTGCCAGACTTTCGACAGTCCATGCCCGTTCCGGTTGTCCATGAATTGCCGCCAGTGCATTGGATAACTCCGGATGTGACAGCGCATTCAGCCAGCTCGAGGCATTTTCCAGATTTAAAATATAATCCCGTACACATTCAATCAGCAGGATACTGACCAGATGATCCAGAATCTTGTCACGTCCGGGACGAAGCTGCTGGGTTTCCAGTGCCAGAAACTGTAATCCGACCTGTAACCATTCCGGCGCCGTATCACCCAGAATATGTTGAATATGCAGGTATTCAGGCAGGGCGGTGAGTAAAGGTTTGGCCATCTGGATATCCAGACTGGAGCGAATGGCGAGTATAAAGCTGCGAGAGGATTGCTCTGCAGGATTAATATCGACCGACTGCTTTGCATGGCTCTGAAAATAAGCATTAATCGGCAGATTCTCGCCAAAGTCCGAGTGTGTAGGGCAATAGACATGATGTGCCGAACTGGAGGGCAATAAGGCCAGATCTCCCTGTTGCAGCTCCAGAATCTCTCCATCTGCAAACTTCAGCTGAGCTTGCCCCTGTAAAATAATATAGGCCAGCATGCTCGGTTCATGCTGATAATGAAAACCACCCTGATGGAACACATTCAGATAAAGATATTCAGATTTTGCCAGATGAATATCATCAAAAATTTTGCTTAAAGCATCCATGCTGCACTCTATTGTTCTGTTTTCTTTAAAATATTTAATTTTGAATATATAGCATTTGTGCTTTCGGGCCAATATCAGGCCGGTTGTGCCAAAGACGCTGACATAGTTTTTCTGGACGTTAAATACTGTTCGCTGATGCTGAAATATTCAACTATATGTGCAGGGTAACATAAAACAGGAGGGTCGCAATGAATGCCCCTGCACAAATTAGAAATGCTCAGTTCACGCAGGATGCGTTGGCGCTGAAAGGTAAACAACTTGATAAAAAACGTTTTGGCTGGCTGCTCAGTCCGGCATTACCTGTGATCGGGATGGGAATCCTGTCAGGTTATCATTTTGGTCCTAAAGCCACCAAAAAAGTCTTTGCTCTGGGTGGGCCTTTGCTATTACACGTGATTATTCCAACCTTGGATGCACTTATTGGCGATGATGCCAATAATCCGAATGACCAGCAGATTCAGGCGCTGGTCAAAGATCCGTATTATGACCGGATTGTCAAAGCATTCATTCCCTTGCAAATGGTCGCAAATGCTTTTGCCGGATATGTGGTGACGCGTCCAAATGTTTCCTTGCTGGATCAGCTCTTGTTGGGAATCTCCATGGGGGCCATCAACGGCATTGCGGTCAATACCGCGCATGAGCTGAGTCATCGTCCTCAGAAAAAAGACCACTACTGGTCGCATGCCAGCCTGATGCCACTGGTGTATAACCATTTCAGGATTGAACATCCCTATGGACATCATAAACGGGTGGCAACACCAGAAGATCCGGCATCTTCACAGATGGGTGAGTCTTTTTACCGGTTCTGGCCACGCACCGTTTTTGGCGGCTTAAAGTCAGCCATCCAGATTGAAAAGAAACGTCTGGAACGTAAGGGATTAAAATTCTTTAGTAAAGAAAATGAACTTTTTCATGGCTGGGCGATGAGTGCCGGCTACCATGCCTTGATGCTGAAAATGTATGGTAAAAAAACCATTCCTTATAGTCTGACTCAGGCTTTTTATGGCGTAAGTCTGTTTGAAATCGTCAATTATATTGAACATTATGGTCTAAAACGTACCGAAAAAGCCGATGGCGGTTATGAGCGAACCTTGCCGGAACATAGCTGGAACAATAACAATATCGTGACCAATCTGTTTTTGTATCAGTTACAGCGCCATTCAGATCATCATGCTTTTCCGAGTCGTCCATTTCAGGCACTCCGGCATTTTGATGAAGCGCCCGAACTACCAAGTGGTTATGCCACCATGTTGATTCCGGCCTTGATTCCGCCGTTATGGTACAAAATGATGGATCAACGGGTGTACCAGCATTATCAGGGAGATTTAACTAAGGCCAATATTCATCCGGCCAAGCGTGAGAAAATCTTTAAAAAGTTTGGAATACCTTTAAGCCCTGAAGCATAAATCTGCTTTTACATAAAAAAATGCGCTCTAAGAAGCGCATTTTTTTATTCAGCCATGCAACTTAAAACCAGTCCGCTTGCATGTTTCTGCAACTATCATCAAAGTTCATGAGTAACTTGGCCTGATGTTCAATCTCAGGTAATTCCCAGCGGATAAAATATTGAGCGGCCTGGAGCTTGCCTGCCAGAAAGTCCTGATCTTCTTTCTGGGCAGAGCTGCCAAATTTAAGCTGTGCCTGATGCGCCATGTCTAGCCAGAGCCAGGCAATAACGGTTTTTCCCAGCATGTCCAAATACAGCCCGGAATTGGCTAATGCTTCATTGATTCGACCTTGATACAGAGCCTGACCTAAGATCTGTGTGGTTCTTTCTACAGTGGACAGATGCTGTTGAAAACTTTTGGCCAATTCGATTAACTTGCTATCCTGAATCTCGGACAAGGTATGCTCGATGCGTTGCATCAACAGGTTGAGTCCCTTGCCATTATGTTGCCAGAGTTTACGTCCGAGCAGATCCAGGGACTGAATGCCATACGTTCCTTCATGAATCGGATTGAGCCGGTTATCGCGGTAGCATTGTTCGACCGGATAATCACGGGTATAGCCTGCACCACCTAAAACCTGAATCGCCAGATCATTGGCTTTTGGACCATAGGCAGAAGGGAAGGACTTGACCACAGGAGTGATCAGATCAAGCAATAGGGCGCTGTCTGCATCATGGGCAGCCTGATGTTCATCAATCAGCCGGGCGGCAAATAAACACAGAGCCAACGAACCTTCGACATAAGACTTTTGTGCCAGCAACATCCGTTTCACATCACTATGTTCAATAATATTGACTGGCCTGGAATCAGGCGATTTTTCATGCGCCGGGCGACCTTGTGGACGGTTCTTGGCATAATCCAAAGATTCCAGATAACCGCGATAACCAATCATGGCTGCACCAAGACCAACTCCGACACGCGCTTCATTCATCATTTTGAACATGTATTTTAAGCCATGACCTGCTTCACCAATCAAATAGCCTAAGCAATCATCATTTTCACCAAAATTTAACACCGTTGAAGTTGTTCCGCGATAACCCATTTTGTGCAGTAAACCTGCCAGCTGTACATCATTGGACTCACCCACAGCACCATCTGGACTGGTTTTGAATTTCGGCACAATGAACAGGGAAATCCCTTTCACCCCTTGCGGGGCATCCTGAATTCGCGCGAGGACAAGATGCACAATATTTTCAGTAATGTCCTGATCACCACCAGAAATAAACATTTTCTGGCCTTTGATCTGATAGCTGCCATCTGCCTGAAGAATGGCTTTGGTGGTCAGATCACCCAAAGAGGAACCGACATTCGGTTCAGTCATCGCCATGGTTCCGGCAAAGCGGCCATTCAACATATGTGGCAAAAACATTTGCTTTTGTTGTGGTGATGCAAAGGCCTGAATCAGATTCGCAGCTGCTGCGGTCAGAAAAGAATAGGCAACAGTTGAAGGATTAGCCGACATGAAATAGGCATTACAGGCCATATTCAATAAAGTCGGGACTTGCATGCCACCATGTTCATAATCATGCTGCGCGCAGAGCAGTCCGGCATCGGCAAATTGCTGCCACGCCGTTTTGACTTCAGCAATGGTGTTGACCTGTTGGCCATCAAAGCTCGGTTCATGCTGGTCGGCCTTGGCATTATGCGGGGTAAAATAATCGGTCGCGATGCCCCGGGCTGTATCTAAAATGCTGTCAAAGGTATTTTTATCATGTTCCTGATAACGTTTCAGTTCAGTCAGGGCGTCGAGTTGAAAAACATCATAAAGTAAAAAATTAAGATCTTTATCATTTATTAGCTGGGTCACGGTATGTCCTATATCTGAGATCCTTGAGATAACATCAAGACTAACAGTTGCTTTAATCCAGCAGGATTGTCAATAATGACATCAAACAGGTGAGAAATGACAATGAGGTCAAGATGCAGCGCGTGGTAGTTTTAGCTTTTGATGGTGCTTTGGCTTCTGCTATTACTGGCGTCGTCGATTTATTTGCTATGGCCGGTGTGAGCTGGAACCGTATCCAGCAACAAGAAGTGCGACGCTTATTTCAGGTTGAGATTGCCAGTCCAGATGGTAAACCCATTCGTTGTATCAATGGTCTGATGTTGCAGGCACATGTTGCTTATGCGGATCTACAGGCGGCGGATATTCTGGTGGTACCGACTATTGCTGCTCCAATTCTGGAGGTCTTGCAGCAAAATCATCTGCTGATTGAGCTGTTACAAAAAGCAGATCAGCACTCTAGCTTGATTGCCGGAAATTGTACCGGCAATTTCTTTCTGGCTGAGGCGGGGATTCTGGATGGTCGGGTAGCGACAACGCATTGGGGGTTTCAGGAATTTTTTCGCAGTCGCTATCCCAAGGTGAAACTGAATGCTGACCAGCTGATTAGCCGTGATCAGCATATTTACTGTGCCGGTGGTGGGCTGGCCTGGTTTGATCTGGGCTTACATCTGATTGAACGCTTTTATGGTTTTGATGTGGCGATGCAATCGGCAAAATCTTTTGTGATTGATTATCGGCGGGATAGCCAATTGTCCTATTCTTTGCTGAAAATTGGCCGGCCACATCATGATGAGCTGGTACAAAAGGTACAGGAATGGCTGGATCAGCATTTTCACGAAAATTTCAGTCTGGATGATCTGGCAACGCGCTTTAATGTCACCACGCGCACCCTGATTCGCCATTTTAAACAGGCACTGGGTTTAGCGCCGAATCAGTATTTACAGGCCATTCGTATCGAAGCCGCACGCAAACGTCTGGAAGAAACTGATCAGGCGGTAGATATAATCATGCAAAAGGTCGGTTATCAGGATCCAAGTTCTTTTCGCCGTTTATTTCATCAGAAAACCGGTTTAAGCCCTACAGCATACCGGCGCCGGTTTAGCCGGCGCTTTTAGCCAGTCATGTGATTATCGTCTGGTCTAACCGGGTTGAGGCAGACTACCGGCTTTTTTTCCATGCAACAGGTAATACCAGATCAGGCAGCTCATGGTAAGAATCGCTGAGTAGAAGTAAAGCTGACGATAACCGATCTGATCCAGCAGCATGCCAAGGAAATAAGGCCCGAAGCCCAAACCGGCATCGAGTGCAATGAAGAAGGTCGAAGTGGCTAGCCCCATACGCTGCAGGCTGGTGCTTTTTACCGCAATGGTCTGACAGACCGACTGGATATTGCCAAAACCAAAACCGAGCAGTGCCGCACTGGCCAATAACATCATGGAATTGTGTGCCTGACTGAGCAGGATAATTCCTAAGGCCATAATCACAATGGCCGGATAAATAATGATGTTTTCACCTTTACGGTCCATTAACGGGCCGGTAAATGGACGCGAAAGCAAAATAGCAATTGCATACAGCAAAAAGAAGAAAGAGGCTGCTTCGACCAGATTGATCTCTTTGGCATAGAAATGAATAAAGGACAAGATACCGGAATAGCAGGTCGCAACAATCAGCACAATGATCGAAATGGGTAAAGCTTTGGGTTCAATATATTGTGCCAGCCTACCGGAAGGCGGTTTGTTTAGCTGATTGGCCGACTGGGGTATTTTGAGCTGTGGTGGCTGAATAAACAGACTACAAATCAGACAGCTCAGGGCTACAGCACTACTGAAAACGAAAATAAGCTGGTAATCAAAATGCGACATCAGCCAGATGCCTAAGAAGGGACCAATCGCCGTACCGAGTGTACTGCTCATGCTGAAATAGCCAATGCCTTCACCGCGCCGTGCAGCAGGAATGATTTGCGCAATGACCGTACCTAAAACAGTAGAAGCTACACCCATCATGAAACCATGTAACAGGCGAATCAGGAACAGGAATTCAAATTTGACCGGAATCAGGTACAGACCCGAGAATAGCAAAAATCCGCTCAGGCCAATTAATAGCGTGGGTTTCAGACCTAAACGGTTTAAAAGCTTTCCAATCAAAATCCGGCCGAACAGTGTTCCGACAATAAACAAGCCTGAAACCAGACCGGCTTGTGCTGTGGTCGCACCTAGCTGCGCTACTGCATAGCCCACAATCACAATGACCAGTAAATAAAACACCAGGACCAGCTGAAAGTTCACCAGACTGATCAAGATGAAATTGCGTGTCCATAACGGAGCAGATTCTTTAATCATGGCTGTTTGTCCTCAGCAGAAGCGTGTAATTGCTGGATCAAATGCGACAAAGTGCTTGTACTGGTACTTATATCTTCTGCAGAGATCTGGGAGATAAGCTGATCCTCAAATTGGTCAATCTGCTGGGAACAGTTTGCAAAAGTCTGAATCCCTTTTTCACTCAGGGTAAAGAGTTTCTGGCGTTTATCTGCAGTTTCTATTTGGGAAATTAACGCTAATTCCACTAGATTCTGGATACGTTTACTAATACTGGGTTTAGATACATTTAAATAATTCGAAATATCTATCAGAGTACATTGCTGATGTATTTGAATCACATACAGCACTTGCCACAAGGAATAATTTAACTGTGAAGCTAATAAAATCGTATTGATTTCATCACTGAGTAATCGTGCACAACGTAACAGCACGGCACGAAACCGGGTAGAGGAAGAAAACATATAGTTAACCTGGGTAACTAATTTGTTGCTAATTTACGCCTATTTTTTAAAGGGCACAAGTACTGGCTGTTGAATTGAATCTGCATTTTTTTAAAAGCTTGAATGGTATTTATACATTGTTAACCGGGGTAAAAAATGACCGACAAAAGTCTACACATTTTTAGGTCAAATTAGGCCTAAGCTAAGTTCAAGAACAACACACCTCACTGATAAATCTAAGCAAGGCTCTTACAAATAATTATGTATAGGTGAAATGTATGACCCTGGGTTTAACTGCATTAGAATTAGCGCGAATACAGTTCGCCTTTACTGTGTCTTTTCATATTATTTTCCCTGCAATATCAATTGGCTTGGCCAGTTTTTTGGCTATCCTGGAATGGCGCTGGTTAAGAACCCAAAACCCGATTTATCAGGACTTATTTAAGTTCTGGGTCAAAATATTTGCAGTGGCATTTGGGATGGGTGTGGTGTCTGGTGTGGTGATGAGCTATCAGTTCGGCACCAACTGGAGTGAATTTTCCCGTATTGCAGGGGGCGTGACAGGGCCATTGCTGGCTTATGAAGTTCTCACCGCTTTCTTCCTGGAAGCCGGCTTCCTGGGCATCATGTTATTTGGCTGGGGCCGTGTCGGGCCGCGTGCGCACTTTTTCTCAACCTTAATGGTCGCCATCGGTACCTGTATCTCGATGTTCTGGATTTTATCGTCGAATAGCTGGATGCAGACCCCGCAAGGCTTTGCCATCGAAAATGGCCTGATTGTGCCGCAGGACTGGATTGCTATTGTGTTTAATCCGTCATTTCCATACCGCTTGGTTCATATGGCAATGGCGGCCTTTCTGGTTTCTGCATTACTGGTGGCAGCTACAGCAGCCTGGCATCTTATTCAGGGGCGTCGCGATGCCCTGGTCAAAACCTCATTTTCCATGGCGATGTGGCTGATTCTGGCACTTGCACCTTTGCAAGTTCTGGTCGGTGATGCACATGGTTTAAATACGCTCAAATATCAACCTGCCAAACTCGCAGCAATGGAAGGTCACTGGGAAACCAATCATGATGGCGGCATGCCTTTATATCTGTTTGGACTACCCGACATGCAGGCCGAAGAAACCAAATATGCGCTTGCCATTCCGAATATGGGCAGTTTGATTCTGACGCATTCCATGGATGGTACTGTCACAGGCTTAAAAGATTTTGCCCCTGAAGACCGTCCTAATTCGACCATCGTGTTCTGGAGTTTCCGGATCATGGTCGGGCTAGGTATGTTGATGCTGTTACTGGCTATATGGGGAGCATGGTCACGCAAGAAAGGCCGCTTTTATGAATCCCGGGCATTACATCGTTTTGCCCTGATTATGGGACCCTCCGGTTTTATTGCTATGCTGGCCGGGTGGTTTACGACCGAAGTTGGTCGTCAACCCTGGGTGGTCTATGGAATCATGCGTACTAAAGATGCCTTATCTCCTGTATCAGCAGAACAGGTCGGTTTAACCCTGATTATTTTTGTCTTGGTTTATTGTGTGGTCTTCGGCGTCGGTATTTATTATATGTTGCGACTGATGCACAAAGGTCCGGAATTTATACACTCTACACCCCCACATGAAATTGATAGCGACGTGATTCAGGCTTCCCGCCGACCATTAAGCAGTATTCGCGAGCGCATTGATGATGGAACCGATAATACAGATCAGGAGAATAAAAAATGATTGATTTGTCATTAATTTGGGTAGTAATCATCGCCGTGGGTGTGCTGATTTATGTCATTCTGGATGGTTTTGATCTGGGGATTGGCATTCTGTTTCCGTTCTTTCCGCATCAGGATGACCGTGATGTGATGATGAATACGGTTGCACCGGTCTGGGATGGCAACGAAACCTGGATGGTACTGGGTGGTGCAGGCCTGTTTGCCGCATTTCCGCTGGTCTATTCCACGGTATTATCTGCGCTGTATATGCCGATCATCCTGATGGTGATTGCGCTCATCTTCCGTGGCGTTGCTTTTGAGTTTCGTTTTAAGGCCAATCGTAGTAAACATTGGTGGGACAAAGCCTTTATTGGTGGTTCTGCACTGACCAGCTTCCTGCAAGGGGTGATTTTAGGGGCCTATATTCAGGGAATTGAAACCCGAAATGGCATTTATGCGGGTGGTGGGCTGGACTGGTTGACGCCATTTAGCCTGTTTACCGGTCTGAGTGTGATGGTGCTTTATGCTGCATTAGGCTGTGGCTGGCTGATTTTCAGAACTGCCGATCATTTGCAGGATCGCATGTATCAGTTGATGCCAAAAATGATTATCGCCTTGCTGATTATCTTGGGCGCCGTCAGTATTTATACTCCGCTGACCCATCCACAGATTGCTGAACGCTGGTTTAGTCAGCCGCAATTTATGTATCTCATGCCTGTACCAGTATTGGTATTGCTGTTTACCTGGCTGGCTTTACGTGCCTGCAAGCAGCGTAAAGAACTTAGCCCATTTATCTATATGCTGGTGCTGGTTTTTCTGGCCTATACCGGATTCCTGATCAGCCTCTGGCCTTATATCATTCCACCGTCAGTGACCATTTGGGAAGCTGCTGCGCCAGAGAGTAGCCAGCTGTTTACCTTAATTGGCGCGTTGTTACTGATTCCAATCATTCTGATTTATACCGGGGTGTCGTACTGGGTATTCCGGCATAAAGTTCGGGTCGGGGATGATGGCTATCATTAAGGAGCAAGCATGAAAGGAAAGCAGATATTATGGTTTGTGGGTTTATGGCTTTTGGGTTTTCTTAGTCTGGCCTTGATTGCAGGTGCATTCCGCCTGCTTGTCCAGATGGCATATTAATCCAATATAGCAAGTGATCCGGCTCGCCAGATCACTTTTTTATGGCCGGAAAAGATCAGCAATAATTATGATTTTGCCTGTTTTCGATACACACTGGGGCGAACAGGACGGCTGCTCTTCCAGAGGCCTTTTTTCTGCTTTTTGGCTTTGTTTTGCAAGTCCAGCATATAGCGTAAATGGTTTTCATCTTTTATATAATCTTCATAGACCCATGCTGCACCGCGTTTCACGATTTCCTCATTAATATTTTTACGATAGCGGTAGACGACGCCGACACATCGACCATAACGGTCAATATCGGTGATTTTTACCCGAACGATCTTATCTTTCACCATGCTTTTCACCAGGCGCTGTGACTCTTTACCATAGCTTTGGCTGGATTCAGGGGCATCCACATAGGCAAAACGTAATTTGGTCTCTGAACGTCTCATATTGAAACGGTAGCAGGTGAGGGTATCACCATCACTCACAGCCTTCACCCGACACCAATATTTCTGACCTTTCTTAAATGGTCTAAATATATCTTTCAGGTAAATGACAATTTTGTGCAATACATAATAGGAAAAGCATAAGGCGAATAAACCCAGCACAATTTGCCAGGTAGGAGAAAGAGACAGCAAGCTAAAATCCAGATCATCAAAAGAAGCTGTAGAAGAGCCACAGCAAGCAGATTCATAATTGTAGAGTAAAGCCGGAAGTACTTGGGTTCAAAAGCTAAGCAGTCAGTGTTTCATTTTGTACTTTAAATAGCCTAAGCATTGTTGATTCAAGCAAATATTTCCAAGTCTAATGCCCTGGATTGTAATAGCCTCAGAATTCTTAATATTTCTTTATAAAAATAGCCTAAGCAAAAATTTTGTTAATTTCATTTCTTAAAAACTGATGTCTTTTATTGTCCTGTAAATCTTTATGCCAATACATCCCCATATTAATTTCAGGCAGTTGTACAGGAACTGGGAAAAAGTTTAGATTTTTGGCTATGTGTAAATGTTCTAAAATATTGCGTGGCATGGTCAGCATTGCTTGTGGATATTGCTCCAGAATTTGCAAAGCAGTTGAGTAATGCTGACAGCGTAAAAAGATCTGTCTTGAAAGCTGTTTACGGTTTAAATACTGGTCCTCGATCAATATACCCGTGCGACGTGACGATACACCAATATGCGGAGAGGAGAGATAGGACTGTTCCGAGATTTGTTTTTGCTGCGTACAGACTACAAATTCATCTTGTACCAGAGCTTCAAACTGAATTTTTTCTCCGATTTTCTGCTCCAGATCCATCACAAAATCAACTTGCTGCGCCGCCAGATCAGCACTGATATTTTTACGATCCAATTTAATGCTACTAAATTGAATAGACAGATTCATTTTTTGAAAATGCGCCACCAGTTTTGGAAAAACCATCGGTTCAATTTCATCATGTACTGCAATCTTCAGGCTTTGCACCAGATGAGGTTCAAATTGTTGTTGCTGAACAGAAATACTCTGAATCGTCATCAGGGCATTTTTAATCGCGGGATAAATCTGTTCAGCAAACGGTGTGGGTTGCATTTTAGCGCCAAACCGTACAAAGAGATCGTCCTGCAACTGATTTCTGAGCCGTTGCAAAGCATGACTGGCCGCAGACTGAGTAATACATAACAGTTGAGCCGATTTAGAAATACTGTTCTGTTCAAAAATAGCAATAAAAAGTGGATATAAATTAATATCAATACGGTGAAAAACACTCATATCCATGAGGGCTTTGTTATGAATATTATGCATGATGAGTTATGGATTAAAATCATTTTATTCATAATAGGTTTTGGGTTAAGGTCTTGTAAAGCAGAATACAAAATATCCAGAGGGAAATAGCCATGTTTGAGTTATCAGCACGTGCACAAGACTATGTCGAACGGACTAAAAAATTTATTCAACAAGAAATTGAACCGGTCGAAGCCAATTTTTGGCAGCAAGTGCATGACTTGAATCAGGGTGGTGACTGGACCCAGTGGCAATGGCCGGTTGAACTGGAAACCTTAAAAGCCAAAGCCAAAGCGGCAGGGCTGTGGAATATGTTTCTGCCATGTCCTGAGCTAGGCCAGGGTTTATCGGTCAATGAATATGCCCATATCGCTGAACTTTCCGGTCGTAGTCTGATTGCACCGACCGTATTCAACTGCAATGCACCAGACAGTGGCAATATGGAAGTGCTGTGGCGCTATGGTTCCGAGCAACAGAAGCAGCAATGGCTGCAACCCTTACTTGAAGGCAAAATTCGCTCTGTATTTTGTATGACTGAACCCGCAGTTGCGTCCAGTGATGCCACCAACATGCAGGCAACCGCGGTTATTGAAGGCGATGAGATTGTGCTGAATGGACGTAAATGGTGGTCATCAGGTTTAGGCGACCCTAATGCCAAAATCATTATTTTTATGGCCCATACGCCGGATGAAACAAAAGACCGTCATCATCAGCATTCCATGGTTCTGGTTCCAGTCGATGCGGCAGGTGTCAAAATCGAAAGAATGTTGCCGGTATTTGGTGACTATGATGCGCCGCATGGTCATGGTGAAGTCAGCTTTGAAAATGTTCGTGTTCCAGTGGCCAATTTTATTGGGGGTGCAGGTCAAGGCTTCGAAATTGCCCAGGGGCGTTTGGGGCCGGGTCGTATTCATCACTGTATGCGTTGTATCGGTGCCGCGGAAAAATCTCTGGAACTGATGATTGACCGCGGTATGAGCCGGACTGCATTTGGCAAAGAAATTTTAAAACTGGGAGGCAATCTCGAGCGTGTGGCTGAAGCACGGGTCGCGATTGATCAGGCACGTCTTTTAACCTTGTATGCAGCCTATAAAATGGATACTTTAGGAAATATGGCGGCGTTGACTGAAATTTCCGCCATTAAAGTGGTTGCGCCAAGTGTATTGGAAAAAGTGGTGGATATGGCAATCCAGATCCATGGTGGGGCCGGAGTCTCGCGTGATACGCCACTTACCGGTTTTTTTGCTCAGGCACGTGCGCTACGTTTGGCGGATGGACCAGATGAAGTACATAAAGGTATGATCGCAAAACTGGAACTGGCTAAACGCGGTTACAGTACACGTCATAAAAAATAAGCTTAAACACGCTATAAAGTTTGAAGACATTTGAAAAAGAATTGAAGGAAAAATTATGCCAGTTATTGATGTCGGTGGGTCGGTTCGTGCGGGTGAAGAGCTGGATGTTGAGGCTGTCGGAAACTGGCTGATTGAGCAGGGAGTCCAGCTCGAAGGGCCGGTCGAAGTTACTCAATATTCAGGTGGGGCATCAAACTGGACCTATCGTCTGAAATATGCCAATGCCGATTTAATCCTGCGTCGTCCACCGAAAGGTACCAAGGCAAAATCTGCCCACGATATGGCACGTGAATTTAATGTCCAGACTGCACTTTCCGAATTCTATCCGGTATTGCCCGAAATGGTGGCACTTTGTCAGGATGAATCCGTGATTGGCTGCAATTTTTATGTGATGAAACGCATTGAAGGCATTATTCCACGCGCCAATTTGCCTAGAGAGCTGAATTTTAATCAAGCCCAGATACGTGAATTATGTATTAACGTTATTGATAAGCTGATTGAATTACACCAGGTTCCTTATGTCAATACGGAACTGGAAAAATTAGGCAAAGGTGAAGGATATTGCCAGCGTCAGGTAGACGGCTGGGATGCACGCTATGTCAAAGCCAAGACCTTGAATGTGCCATCTTTCAGATATGTCCGTCAGTGGCTTAAAGACAATACTCCGCCGGATGCTAAAACCTGTCTGATTCACAATGACTGGCGTTTTGATAATGTGATTTTAGATCCAAACAATCCCACTCAAGTAATTGGCGTTCTGGATTGGGAAATGGCAACCCTCGGTGATCCGCTGATGGATCTCGGTTCAGCCTTGGCCTATTGGGTAGAAGATACCGATAACCCAATTTTTAAAGCCACACGACGTCAGCCAACCAATTCAAAAGGCATGTTCACCCGTAAGGAAGTGGTTGACTACTATTTGGACAAGACCGGATTGCAGCCTGAAAACTGGACTTTCTATGAAGTTTTCGGAATATTCCGTCTCGCCGTGATCGCCCAGCAGATTTATTATCGTTATTATCATAAACAGACCAGTAACCCTGCGTTTAAAGATTTCTGGATCGTAATTCATGCCTTGCATATTCGTGCCTTAAAACTGATTGGCCTCCAAAAAATTGAGGCCAATGATATTGCACAGAAATATATAAACAAATTTAAGGAGTTGATGCCGAAATGACGACGATTTATTTAATTCGCCACGGACAGGCTTCTTTTGGTGCAGAAAGCTATGACAAGCTTTCGCCAAATGGGGAATTGCAGGCCAAATTATTGGGCCACTATTTTGATGAAATTTTAAAAGAAGCGCCTTATGTCGTGGCAGGGTCCATGCAGCGGCATCAACAAACAGCACAACTGGCCTTGGCTGAATGTTTTCCTGAAAGTGAGCTGATGACGGATTCAGCCTGGAATGAGTTTAATCATCAACAGGTCTTTGCCCAGTATGAGCCACGCTTTAATCAGCCTGAACTGCTGAAAGAAGATGTTTCTCAGCATGCCAATCCGCGAGCCTATTTAAGTAAAATTTTTGAAGGTGCAATTGAACGCTGGACCGGTGGCGATTATCACCATGAATATGAAGAATCCTGGCCAGATTTTAAACAGCGTGTAGAAACAGCATTACAACATTTGTGTGATGATCTGGCGGAAAGAAAACCGCGTTATGCCGTGGTGTTTACTTCAGGCGGGGTAATTTCCGTGGCTGCGGGCAAAATACTCGGTTTATCTCCGAATAAAACTTTTGCCCTGAACTGGGCCATTGCCAATACCAGCATGACTACGCTACGTCTGGTGGGCAACGAACCTCAGCTATTGAGCCTGAATGAACATCATTATATTAAAGCGCAACGTCCGGATCTATTGACCTGGATTTAAACCTGCACTGCGAATCTGACAGCTTAGAAAAATAAAGGAATAGGGTAAAACACATGGCAAAAACAATTTTAATAACTGGCGCAAGTTCAGGAATAGGTGCTGGTATGGCACGTGAATTTGCCAAGAAAGGCTATAACCTGGCCATCTGTGCGCGTCGCCTGGATCGTCTGGAAACCCTCAGACAAGAGTTAGAAAATCAATACGGCATTCAAGTGATTGCTAAAACTTTAGATGTCACTGATTATGATCAGGTCTTTGAAGTATTTCGTGCCTTTAAACAGGATTTTGGCACGATTGACCGGGTGATTGTAAATGCCGGAGTCGGTGAGGGACGTCGTATTGGTAAAGGCAACTTTGCCATTAATAAAGCCACAGTCGAAACCAACTTCATTTCGGCCTTGGCACAATGCGAAGCAGCAGTAGAGATTTTTCGGGCACAAAACTCAGGTCATCTGGTCATGATTTCCTCAATGAGTGCCATGCGCGGCATGCCGAAACATTTAACCGCTTATGGTGCGAGTAAGGCAGGCGTTGCACATCTGGCAGAAGGGATCCGGGCCGAACTGCTTGATACTCCAATTAAGGTGACTACGATTTTTCCGGGCTATATTCGTACCGAAATAAATGAAGGCGCCAAAAAACTGCCATTTGAAGTGGATGAACAAACCGGTTCACGTTTACTTGCTGCCGAAATTGAGAAAGCGCCAGTAAAGGCCTATGTTCCGAAATGGCCATGGCTACCATTGGGTCTGGCGATGAAAATATTACCGCTGAAATTGGTGAATAAATTAGGTTAATAGTTAAAATCCAAAAGCTCCATAAGGGGCTTTTGTTATTTTTCTATGTTGCTGTTTTTAAAGTGGCAGCTAGAAGATGCCAAGTCAGTGTGATATCGGCTTTAAAGTCAACAGACCAGGTTAATTTAATATACTAAAAAATAGAAATTACTAAAGCTCTGATCATCCAAACTTTTTTATTTTAAACCAGATAAAATTCAATCAATAGCCAGATAAGCTGCCATTAAAAAATAGATTTTTCACGTCATAAATCATATAAAACCTGGCTGCTGATTTACCTGCATTTTTATTCATCTCAGAAAAAATGCCAAAACTGTCCAAAACTTGGACATACTCGCTTGGACGGTCAAAAGATCACTTCTCTTTTTTTTAATTTCCTTTAATGTGCAACTGTCCAGTAATTAAAGGTTGTCTATATGTCTACATCTTCAGAGATGACAGACCAGCAGCGTATTTTCAAAGTCAGAACTGTGGTGACCCAGGCCGGTGAAGAATTACGTCGCCGTTATCCGCTATTGAAACATCAAAATTTTATTGGTGCCAGTATTCTCGGATTTGCCTGGACTGGCATGATTGCATGTGCACTGGCCTATGCTTATGGCTATCTTTCGGTATGGCTGACGATTCCTTTAATTGCAATTTTTGCTTCGCTGACGCATGAACTGGAACATGACTTAATTCATTATATGTATTTTAAAAAAACGCCTTGGGCCCATCATTTGATGCTGGCTTTGGTGTGGTTGGCACGTCCAAATACCATTAGTCCGTGGGCACGTCGTCGTTTACATCTGCATCATCATAAATATTCTAGAACTGAACATGATCTGGAAGAGCGTGGGATCAGTAATGGTATGCCGTGGGGCATTCGCCGGATTCTGATCATCAGTGACCAGTTGATGTCGGTTTATCTGCGGCCTTTGCAGATGTTTAAAATGATCCATCTTTTTCTGGAAAAACAACCTGAAAAAGAACGTAAAATTGCCATGCTTTCCCAGCTATTGGGCTTTGTGCCATTAAGCCTCCTTTATTATGGTTTGTTCTATTTATTTGTGGTGTTTCATGTTTCAAATGCAGTCGTACCTTTATTGGGTTATGAAGTGCTGTGGTCGCAAGCCATAATTGAGGCAATGCCAATTGTGAGCTTTATTGCAGTCGTCTGGCTGATTCCCAATTTTATTCGTTCGTTTAGCCTGCAATTTGTCAGCTCGAATATGCATTATTATGGCGATATTGATCCAAGAGATGTCATCAAGCAAACACAGGTGCTAACGCCATGGTGGATGATGCCATTCCAGTTGTTCTGCTGCAATTTTGGCGCCACGCATGCGATTCATCACTTTGTGGTTAAAGAGCCTTTTTATATTCGGCAAATGACCTCGAAAACGGCGCATAAAGTGATGAAAGAGGTCGGTGTGCGTTTTAATGATCTGGGTACATTCAAACGCTTAAACCGCTGGAATGATTATAAAACCTGAGCTTTAATTTCCATCAACAATCCCGTTTTTAAGCGGGATTTTTTATATTTATCCTTTATGATTTATTTAATAGATATCTTTCAAAAATCAAAAAATGATCGCTAATTAATAGATAAACTCATAGTGAAAGTTCCTTCTCCCTCTGGGAGAAGGTTAGGAGGTGGACTGTTTTATATAAATCCTTTTCCTAGCCCTCTCCTTAAAAAGGAGAGGAAACTTTCAGAGGAAACTTTCTCTGTGACTTTAATATTGATTAAAAATGATTTATGCAACAAGCCTAATGTTACAAAGATATTTAAGCCTATATGTTGCAAGACTCCTATCTTAGTCAAATTTAAGTGAATATTCATTTAAAATGACTACTGAGGAAATAGTTCAAAAGAATAAACTCAGGTAAAATCAAGTATATCTCTACGTAAATTAGTTCACTATGTTGCTGAAAGCTGCCACCATTGCCTTGATTCCTGCACTTGTCATTCAGGGTAATCGCGTCAAGAAAAATACCTTGAAGTTGCCTGAACCACAGGGAAAACGTCAAGGTCGAACCGGAAAAGGCAAAAAACTTTCTTTGCTCATTTTAGGAGATTCAGCAGCGGCAGGCGTGGGGGTAGAACATCAGGATGATGCATTACTGGGTGCAATTCTGCATGAACTGAAAAATGACTTTGAAATTGACTGGAAATTGCAGGCCAAAACCGGCGATACCAGCTCAAAAGTGATTCGTGCTTTGGATCAGATGGAAGTCCAGCATTATGATGTAATCATCACCTCGGTCGGTGTCAATGATGTCACCAAACTCATGCCGGCGGATGTCTGGATTCAAAAGCAGAAAAAACTGTATGCCATGATTCAACAAAGATTCAGCCCTGAACTGATCATTGCAGCAGGTGTACCACCCATGAATATGTTTCCGGCATTACCCAATCCTTTGGCCTGGCTGTTTGGTCAATATGCCAAGAAAATGAATCAGCAGCTAGCAAGATTTGTTGAAGATCAGGCAAATATGCAATGGATTGAATACAATATTGAAAAGTATCGTGCCATGAATTTACAAATGGCAGCAGATGGTTTTCATCCGAGTAAGGAAGTCTATACACTTTGGGGACAAGAAGTGGCTAGCAAGATTCGGCAGAAATTCTAAAATAGTTGAAAGCTCTCAATTTAATTAATCCTATGTCTGATATTGAAACGCATCCATTAGCACCTTTTTTACCGCCCAATGCCAAGTTGCTGATGCTGGGTAGTTTTCCACCACCGGCAACGCGTTGGAAAATGAACTTTTATTATCCAAATTATCAAAATGATATGTGGCGGATTTTTGGTTTAATTTTCTTTCAAAATAAAGACCATTTTCTGGATATTGAAAATAAAAAATTTCAGGAACAATTAATCCGGGATTTTTTAACTGAAACGGGGATAGCGATTTTTGACAGTGCCTATCAGATCCGACGCTTGAAAGGGAATGCTTCGGATAAATTTCTGGAAATTGTCGTGCCGACCAATCTACAAGATTTACTGGTACAGATGCCCGAATGTCACCATATTATGACCACAGGTGACAAGGCAACAGATACATTGATGCTGTCTATGCCAGAGGATGCTGAAAAGCCCAAAATTGGGCAACCGACACAAACCCGGTTTGATGGTCGAGAACTACATTTATACCGTATGCCTTCATCTTCGCGGGCATATCCTGTTGCAGTCGAAAAAAAAGCCGAGGCCTATCGCATGCTTTTCAAAAGCATTGGCTTGATTGAATAAATAATTGAATAGAAATAAGTCATTTTAAACATTAAAAAAGGACTCAGATAAAAGTCCTTTACTGGTTTATTCTGAAAAAATTGCTTGTTTAACCATCATATTCTACATAATCCCACAAATTTAAACGTGCTTTAATTTCCTTTCGAATCTCCGGCAGCATCGGAAGTAAAGTGCCATCAATCCATAAGCTGAGCGCTTGAGCAGACAAGACCTGCTGTTGCTCATCAACCAGTTGCGCACCTTTCAAGATCGCGCAGGTTTCTTCAAGCGCTTCAGTTTCGATACCTTTGAATAATACCTGTAAATCATGACCGCTATCCTGAATCAGCCATTCTAATTCGAGCTGTATATTCTCACTGGATTTTAGGACCACTTGACCCTCGATCGTATCTGACTCAGACAAACAGTCATGTTCTACCCGGACTTTGGCTAAATACCATTCTTGCTGGGATAAATCGTGAAGGGTTTTTACTGGTGTCAGAATGTCACTGAATTTAAACTGACGGCTTAAATCAAAAAATTGCATGGGAGTGGAGGGCGAACAATCGCAAAATACGAGAAAAGTGTAATTCTAAAGTAAGCTCAATCGACTGTAAAATCCTTTAAGCGAGAATTGGGCTCAATTAATTTGAGCCGATATTCTGGAAAATTCAGACTATATTTTATGTAATTCTAAAATCATCACAATGTCATTACATGAGCCATTCAGCCGGGAATTTTGTGACCAGATTCATCATAAAACGCTGAAATTTTGTAGTTTCCGGATCATGTACATGTTGAATGGTACGTCCATCTTTTTGATGTTCCAGCCAAATCATTTCATTTTTTTCATTCAGCTTGAGCTGATAAGCCACGCGCGGTAAGTATTGGTTCATGGCACTAGAAATTTCCTTCTGGAAATCTTCCGATTCAATTACTAAACCAACTTCAGTGTTCAGATAAGCGGAACGTGGATCAAAATTAAACGAACCTACAAATACCATGCCATCCAGATCGAAAAATTTGGCATGTAAACTTGAGCTATTTTTATTTTTAGCCGGGATAATGTCACCGGTCATGATTTCATACCAGGTACGTTGTGGCCGCACGATATAAGGTTTAAATTCCCAGAGCTCGATGCCATTTTTCAATAGTTGCTGACGATATTGCTGATAATAGGCATGTACCACAGCGACATCATTGGCCTGAAAAGAATTGGTCAGGATTCGGATTTTGACTCCCTGTTGTGCCCGCATACTTAAATAGTCGGTGCCTTTTTGCGTCGGGATAAAATAAGAGGATACCAGTTCCAGGTGATTTTTCGGCTCGCCCATCAGTTCAAGCATGTGGGTATAAATATAATCGCCATTTTTTGCATGTGGGCGTGCTTTTGCAGGTGTATCTGCGACAAAATAAGCCGGTGCCCAGTGAATCGGTTGTTTTTTTAAGTGTTCTGCGACTTGCTTCTCGGCAATTCCAACCCGGCGTTTTAATTCCGTTTCATCTACGTCTTCACGGGCAAATTCGGCTCTTAGCCTTTTTAACATTTCGGGATGACCTGAATCATTCAGGATCTGCCGCACATCGTAACTCAGTTCATCATTCCAGAAATTAATAAAGGTCTGATTGGCATCCTTTACGCTTTGGCCTGCAAAGAAAATATCAACATCGGTAAACTGGAAATTTTCGCTGGCATCAAAGTACTCACTACTGATATTGCGACCACCCGTGACAGCTGCGGTGCCATCGGCAATGATCAGTTTATTGTGCATGCGATGATTGACCTTTTTCATCCGGAAGCCATAATCCAGCGCACGCAAATGACGGAATTTATAGGGATTAAAAATCCGTACCTCAAAGTTTGGATGCTGGCTTAAAGCCAAAAGCTTGTCATCGAGCTGGGTACCGTTCTGGTCATCAATCTGCACCCGAACTTTGACTCCACGATCTGCAGCCTTTAACAGTTGAGCCAGCATCATATTGCCAATAAAATCATCTTTCCAGATGTAATATTGCAGATCCAGATGATATTGGGCCTTATTGATCAGGTGCAGGCGTGCCGCCATACTCATAAAACCGTCATATAAGGGTAAAAAAGCAGTTTTGCCTTCACTTATCTGTTGTTGAGAAAGTTGACTGTCGATCCAGTGTGCAGGCTGAACCGGCGTAATCTCAGCCTCTTTGGCGCTATTGGGAGCCAGTTCGCAACCGGTAACCATGATACTCAAGGTAAAAATACTTAAACAAACAAGAGGTGAAGGGTTAGTCATTGATGTTCCATTGATTATAGGATTTTTTATTCCTTATCTTCCGATGTTAATAGTTGAATCTCAGAATAGAAAGAGGTTACTGTTAGTCATCTGTAAATCAGCAAAAAAAGGATAGTTTTACATGAAATCACGTGCAGCGGTTGCGTTTGGTCCAGGTCAGCCTTTAAAGATCGTGGAAGTGGAGGTTGCTCCACCAAAAGCAGGTGAAGTATTGGTAAAAATTAGCCATACCGGGGTGTGTCATACCGATGCATTTACCTTGTCTGGTGAAGATCCTGAAGGGGTATTTCCGGCGATTTTAGGCCATGAAGGTGCCGGTGTTGTGGTCGAAGTTGGGGAAGGTGTCACCAGTCTGCAACCCGGTGACCATGTAATTCCGCTTTATACTGCTGAATGTGGCGAATGCCTGTTCTGCCAATCTGGTAAAACCAACTTGTGTGTCGCTGTGCGTGCAACTCAAGGTAAAGGTGTCATGCCGGATGGAACCACACGTTTTTCTTATAATGGTGAACCGATTTATCATTATATGGGCTGTTCAACTTTTTCTGAATATACCGTGGTTGCTGAGGTTTCTCTGGCTAAAATCAATCCCGAAGCCAATCACGAACATGTCTGCCTGCTCGGCTGTGGCGTAACCACCGGTATTGGTGCGGTACATAACACGGCTAAAGTACAAGAAGGTGACAGTGTTGCAGTATTTGGTCTGGGCGGTATTGGTCTGGCCGTGGTACAAGGTGCACGTCAGGCCAAAGCCGGCCGTATTATTGTGGTAGACACCAATCCGGACAAATTTGAACTGGCCAAACAGTTTGGGGCCACAGATTTCTTAAATCCAAAAGAGTTCGATCAGCCTATTCAGCAAGTGATTGTAGAAATGACTGGTTGGGGCGTAGATCATTCCTTTGAATGCATCGGTAATGTCGATGTGATGCGTTCAGCACTCGAATGTGCGCACCGTGGCTGGGGCCAATCGGTGATTATTGGTGTCGCAGGTGCGGGCAAAGAAATTTCAACCCGTCCGTTCCAGTTAGTTACCGGTCGTAAATGGATGGGAACTGCATTTGGTGGGGTGAAAGGCCGTTCACAGTTGCCAGCTATGGTGGAACAGTCTATGCAAGGTGAAATTCAACTTGAACCTTTTGTCACGCATACCATGCCGCTTGAGCAGATTAATGAAGCTTTCGATCTGATGCATGAAGGCAAGTCGATTCGTACAGTGATCCATTTCGACTAAGTTTGTCGCAGCTATAAAAAGGCCGGTGTTATACCGGTCTTTTTTTATGCGGGTTTCACTTAATTCAGGATACATTAGTGCATGAAAGCATCACAGAGAATCACTTAAACAACACAAGCCTGCTAATGTCATTACATTCTAGATGCTTATATTAAATAGAGCGTAGCAAAATACGTGATTAAACCATTTTAAAGAATAAGGATAAGCTCTATGTCGAATGATAATTTTGATCGTGATGTTATAAAGAATTCTCCTAAAGATGTCCGTGACGATTTAAATGCCGATCCAATTACCGGTGAACCGGGCGCGCATCCAGTAGGTACAGGTGTTGGTGCTGCAGGTGGTGCGGCTGCGGGTGTTGCAATTGGTGCAGCAGGCGGCCCTGTAGGTGCAGCTGTCGGTGGAGTGGTTGGAGCCGTGGTGGGTGGTCTGGCAGGCAAGGGTGTCGGTGAAGCAGTCAATCCGACTGAAGAGCAGGCTTACTGGCGTGATAACTCCATCAACACCCCATACTATTCCGAAGCTCGTACCACCTATAGCGATCTGGATTATGACCGTGATTATGATACAGCTTACCGGGTAGGTTATGAAAACCGCGGCAGCTATGATGCCAATACCCGTTTTGAAGATGTTGAACCTGAACTTAAAGTAAAATGGGAACAGATGAAAGGCCAATCACGTTTAAACTGGGAACAGGCCAAATATGCAGTACGTGATGCCTGGAACCGAGTAACACGTTAATTTCTAATCTCTGGATTAAATAACATACTGTTGGCCAAACTTGCACCAAGTGTGCAGGTTTTGCCAATTTTATTGATCTGTATCACTGTTTAAAGAATTGATAAGTAAAAGTAGAAAAGTTAATAAATATTTTTTTATATTTAATGCTTGTCAAATGCCTGTAGACCGCGTATTTTAATTTTAGATTCACATTTTATGAAAGACATAACATGTTAAAGCAACCTCTCATTTCAAACGCATATTTTTATTTCTGGCAGTTTAGATAGTTGCCTGAATGCGTTTGGGCAATGAAAAGGTTGCCCACCAGTTTATACCTGATCGGCAACCCTGATCAGGTTTTTTTATGCTTATTATTTTTACAGAACTTTGGAGACAGCCATGACAAACTTTAACTATTCATACTTTAACAACTTTTATTGGTCTTATTTTAGTCAGTTAATGACGCTCTCGACCTCTTTGATTAGACCCATAACGCTCAAATAAAAGTTTGGACTGATTGCCAGTCCCAGGATTAAAGTCATGCATAGCCTCAATACACCACAAAATAACGCTGAAACCATTCTCGCTTTACCCCAGCAACTAAAGCAGCAATTGCCCCTGTCTCCGCAATTGGCTAGCCAGGTCGCTGAACATCGTCAAACCATTCAAAATATATTAGAAGGCAAGGATCATCGTTTGATGGTGATCACAGGCCCGTGCTCCATTCATGATGAAGCTTCCGCGCTGGAATATGCAGAAAAATTAAAACAGCTACAAGCTCAGGTGTCTGATCAAATCCTGTTGGTCATGCGCACTTATATCGAAAAACCACGCACCACAGTCGGCTGGAAAGGTTTCCTGTACGATCCGAATCTGGACGGTTCTTCCAATATGCAATTGGGGCTGGAAAAATCCCGTGCTTTATACCTTAAAATTATTGCAATGGGCCTGCCGATTGCATCTGAAATTTTAAGCCCGATGGCAACTGCTTATTTCGATGATCTGCTGGCTTGGGGTGCCATTGGCGCACGTACCAGTGAATCGCAAATTCACCGTGAAATTTCAAGTCATATGCCATACAGCATCGGCTTCAAAAATGGTACTGACGGTTCGATTCAGATTGCTCTGGATGCAATTCAGTCTGCCTCTCATCCGCATCAGTTCCTGGGTATGAGCCAGTCCGGTTTGCCATGCATTTTAAACTCACAGGGTAACCCTAAAGCACATCTGATTTTACGCGGTTCGAATAGTGGGCCAAATTACCAGTGGTCAGAAATCGAGAAAATCAAAGCTAAACACTCAGCAGAATTGCCGGCACTGGTGATTGACTGTAGTCATGGCAACAGCTCGAAAAATCCGCTGCTGCAAGCGAAGGTGTTGGAACAGATCGTGGCAGAGCGCCTGCAGACCAAGGTTCGTGGTGTGATGCTGGAAAGTCATCTGGTGGATGGCAACCAGAAAATTTCTACAGAAATGGTGTATGGCCAGTCTGTTACTGATGGCTGTCTGGGCTGGGCAAAAACCGAACAGCTGTTACTCGCAGTTGCCCATCATTTATCGCCAGATTGTCTAAAACGCAGTGCATAAACTTTTAAAAGCACTTTCGCTGATCAAGATGAGTGAAAGTGCTTTTTGTTCTGAAAATTTAAATTGGGTCTTAATAAATTGACTTAATATGAAATACATCACATAAAAAAGCTGATAAATTTTATAAAATAAATAAAATCTGTTTGTGTCCTCTGATAAATCCCTACACAATTAAAAAATAATATATCCATTTGAATATATAAACTTTTTTAAATATATCAATGTCACGGCAGTTTGTTTGGGGATCTCTTAATGTTTGCGACAGAACTCTTAGAAGAAGCACGGAAATTCATGCACCATATGCTGACCAAAGTGGTCGAATATGGCGGTTCAGATTTATTTATTACGGCTGATTTTCCACCGAGTATTAAGCATCAGGGTTTAATGAAGCCTTTTGGGCAGCAGGAACTGACAGCTGAAAAAACCAAGCTGTTTGCCTATAGCCTGATGAATGAAAAGCAGCGTAAGGAATTTGAAACAGAACTGGAGTGCAACTTTGCCATTACTGTACCGGGCGTTTCCCGTTTCAGGGTCAACGTCTTTCAGCAGCAACTCAATGTCGGCATGGTGATTCGTACCATTACCGCAGAAATTCCGAATTTCCAGAAGCTCAAACTGCCTGAGTCACTTAAACATGTGATTATGGAAAAACGTGGACTGGTACTGGTCGTTGGAGGAACCGGTTCAGGAAAATCAACCTCGCTGGCTGCAATGATTGACTACCGCAATGAAAATTCGGCCGGGCATATTATTACCGTGGAAGACCCGGTGGAATATGTACATAAACATAAAAAATCCATGATTACCCATCGTGAAGTCGGCGTGGACTGTCATTCCTGGCACAATGCCCTGAAAAATACCTTGCGTCAGGCTCCAGATGTGATCCTGATTGGCGAAATCCGTGATACAGAAACCATGGAACATGCGATTGCATTTGCAGAAACCGGACATTTATGTCTGGGAACCTTGCACTCCAATAATGCCAATCAGACTTTGGACCGGATTATTAACTTCTTCCCGGAAGAGCGCCGGAACCAGTTGCTGATGGATTTATCATCGAATATGAAGGCGATTATTTCCCAGCGTCTGATTCGGACGCAGGATGGTAAAGGCCGTCGTGCAGCAATTGAAATCATGTTGAATACCCCCCTGATTTCTGACCTGATTCTGAAAGGCGAATTTCATGAACTGAAAGCGATTATGGCAAAATCGCGTGAACTGGGCATGCAGACTTTCGACCAGGCCTTATTTGAACTGTATAATCAGGGCGAAATTTCTTATGAAGAGGCTTTGCGCAATGCCGATTCAACCAATGAATTGCGTTTACAGATCAAGCTGAAAAGTAATCGTCAGGATAATGCAGCAGTGGGGGAAACCACACAGTTTTCCATGCTGCAAGATCCAAAACCTGAAGATAAGTCAGCCGAAGATCAGGCCGCAGCTGAATAATGATTTACCTGGAAAAAATCAAAACAGCTGGACTCGAATTCGGCCTGTTTTGATTTTATTCAATTCATCTGTTGGTGACTGCTTTCGCCTGAACCACCAGATGAAAATATCCAATGCCACAGAGCGTCAAGACAGCACACATTACAAAAGCAGTCTGATAACTGTAAGCCGCGATAATCGCGCCAATCAGGACTGAACCAATGGCAATGCCTAAATCATAAAAGGTATAAAAAGTCGAAGTTGCATAGCCAATCCGGTGTTTGGGTGCGCGTTGAATGGCCAGGGTTTGGATACATGGTTGTACACTGCCAAAGCCAATCCCGACCAGAATAGCCGCTAGCATGAATCCCCATAAAGTCTGAATCTGGCTCAACAGCAATAGACCCAGGCTAAAAGCCAGCAGTGCCGGATAAATTACATATTGTGGGCCTTTGCGGTCGTAAATTTTTCCGGTGATTGGGCGCAGGCTCATCATCGAAATTGCAAAAACCACAAAGAATAAGCCGGCATAGGCCATTAAATCCTTGCTTGCTGCAAATGGTGCAATAAAGGACATAATACTGGCATAAGAAAAGGAAATCAGCATAGCAAGGCCAGCGACAGGCAAGGCTTTCTTCTCTACAAAATTGGTCAGCCCCAGCGATTTTTTCTCATGGAGATGATTATTGAGAAGCTTTTCAGGTTCCTTGACCGGAATAACCAAACAGAAGACAAAACCGATAAAGACTAAAGCAATCAGCAGGGCACTGACCTGAATATAAGACCAGTATTCAATCAGACTCAAGCCAATCAATGGGCCTAAAACAATCCCCAGATTAACCGACATGACAAAATAGCCCATGCCTTCGCCTTTACGCTGTTCCGGAATAAACTGGTTAACTACCGGCACACAGACCGTGGTCAAGATACTGAACCAGATACCATGTAAAAAGCGGATAATAAATAGTGCGGTCAGCTGATCGGCCAGCAGATATGTTAAAGAAAATAAACTGAAAAAGATTTCTGAAACGATCAGGGTTTTGCGAACCCCAAACTTTTCAATGATCAGACCGCTAAAAGGACGGACCAGAATGGCCGAGATCATGAATAAGGTCATGGCCAGTCCGGCCTGGGTCAGGTTTCCACCCAGTTCCTTTAAGATATAAATCGGCAGAATTGTGGTTTGTGCGAAATAAAAAATAAATAGAAACAGGTTATTCGCTAGACAAAGTATAAATGACTTGGTCCATAACGGTGCTGCAACAGTGTTCATGATTGTCCTGAAAGTATATGCTGGGAGACGCTGGCTTAGAATGAAAAATTATTGTTATAAATAAGCGCGGCATATCCAGGAGCGGAGTAAGTACTGTGTAGTACTTTAAAAAATATACATGAAAAATACAAGAATGTTTCAATATAAATATAGGAAATTAAAACGGCCTTGAATACTACAACAATCAATAGGGCACAAAAAAATCAGCCAATTGGCTGATTTTTAATTCAAGTTGGGTTATAGCCCAGCTTCATATTCTGTATTTGAAAGCAGCTTTTCAACATCTGCCATATTGTCCGGTTTGATTTTATAGATCCAGCCTTTGCCATAGGGATCATCATTAATAAAATCAGGATCATCTTCAAGGTCTGGATTGATTTCAACCACAATACCAGAAACTGGCGCATGAATATCAGATGCAGTTTTGACCGATTCAACTACTCCGGCTTGCTGACCCGCAGTAATGTGCGCATCAAGATCGGGGGCTTCAACATAGACCAAATCGCCTAATGCATCCTGTGCATGGTCGGAAATACCGGTCACAACAAGATCACCCTCAATGCGTACCCATTCATGCGTACTTGCGTACTTTAATTCTGAAGGATGATTCATTGATAACTCCTTAAAAATCTTTAGATCATTTTTGACATGTTTTATACATTCTTTTTGGACAAAACAAAAGGCTTATGAGCCTTTATAAATAGGGATCTTTGCGCCAGTTGCTCGGGCTGCGACCACTCCAGCGTTTAAATGCCCGGCTAAAATTGGCCACATCACTATAACCAAGTTCATCAGCAATCTGTTCCAGCGTAAAGTCTGTACGGGATAATAACGAGGTCGCATGCCGGTAGCGTACTTCATCGACCAGCGTTGAAAAAGAAGTGCCCTCAGCCGCCAACTGGCGTTTTAAGGTGCGGTCGGACATATGCAGACGATCTGCCACATTTTCAATACTCAGATAATGCTGCTCGGAGTGGGTCAGAATATCGCGTACCCGCATGGCAATCCGGTGCCGTTCTCCCAGGGCTGAAAGTTCCGCTTCACACTGGTTAATTGCAATCTGACTGGCAATCGGATCGGCATGCACCAGTTTATTCATCAGATAGCTTTTATCAAAGCTTAAAATCAAATGGGGCTGTTCAAAGCGGAACTGATGCGTAGGAAACTTTGCCATGAAACGTTCAAAGCCTTCTGGCTTTTTAAAGTCAAAATCAATTTCTCCTGTGGCGTCTGTAATTCCTGTAATGGCTTTTGCCATACTGATCAGACCCATCATCAAGGCAATTGAAATTTCGGTACGCAAAGGTTCTAGCTGGATATCGGTTTGCAACTGGACTGTGGCCTTAACCCCAAAGGTCGAGAAAAACAGTTGCAGGAAGGGCAAGCGCAGCTGAATAAATCGATTGGCCAGTACTAGGGCTTCGGTAATATTATTCGCAGTCATGATGGCATAACCGATAAAGCCATGAATGGAAATACGCATTTGCGTACCCAGATGATAACCCAGAGTCGGTTCACCCGTAAGTTTAAGGGCATGTTTGACCAGTTCATTGGCCACCGGCGTCGGAATACGAAAATCAGGATCTGCCAACTGCTCACTGGTCAGACCGAAAGGTTTAAATAACGATTCATTATTATAACCCCAACGGGAAATGACATCGAGAAGCAAGAGACCGTATACACCGGGAATACCTTGGTCTTGGCGTAGAGCTATTGTTTTCATGCGCGATCCGTTGCACTCACTGAAATTATTTTATTTATGGATTGATATTGGCATGAGCATGCCATTTTTTCCCTGAAAATTGTTGGACAAAATTTTTGGTATTGTAACCATGACACTGGCAGATTAGCCTGAATTCAGCATAAAAATCAATTTAAAACAGAAAAAAATTGCCTTTCAATACGCAGATTTTTTCTGGCTAAGTTTATAAAAATTGCATCTGATGACAGAGACCGGCGTGAATTTTCCTATGCCTAAATCACTGAATTTAAATACTGCAAAAGGTTTGCTGTATCGAATTATTAATACGCTGTTGTAGCGATTGAATATGCAATTCAGTCAAGTCCCTTGATTGCTTAGGGCTTGCTGTTCAAAGGACGGAAATAGGTGAAAATTCAACTACGGGCTGAGGCAAATTTTACTTTGTCTCAGCCCTAAGCGAGTTAAAGCATCTCATTATCAGAAAGGTTTAAACCTTCCAGATACCGGATTATTCAGATTCTTTGCCTGCTTTGACCTGTTGCTGTATCAGCATGCCTCCAGTTTGACGCTGCCAAAGCTGGGCGTAGATTCCATTCAAGGCAACCAGTTCATCATGTGTCCCTTGTTCGGCAATTCGGCCCTGATCCAGCACAATCAGACGATCCATCTGGGCAATGGTAGACAGGCGATGTGCAATCGCGATCACGGTTTTGCCTTGCATCAGGTCATCCAGACTGTTCTGAATGGCAGCTTCGACCTCGGAGTCGAGTGCACTGGTTGCTTCATCCAGAATCAGAATCGGAGCATCTTTCAAGAAGACCCGGGCAATGGCAATCCGCTGACGCTGACCACCGGAAAGTTTTACGCCACGTTCACCGACATACGCCTCATAACCTTTTTTACCGCGTAAATCGGTCAGGTTGGGAATAAACTCTTCTGCCTTGGCTTTACGTACCGCTGCAAACATTTCTTCATCAGTGGCATCAGGACGGCCATATTTGATGTTTTCTGCGACCGTGCGATGCAGCAAGGAGGTATCTTGAGTCACTAAAGCAATGTTCTTGCGTAAGCTGTCCTGTGTGACCTCTTCAATATTTTGCCCATCGATCAAGATACGACCCTGGTCAAGATGATAAAAATGCAGCAATAACTGGATCAGGGTAGATTTACCCGCACCCGAACGGCCGACAATCCCGATTTTCTCGCCTGGACGAATGGTCAGATTAAACTGGTCAATGACATTTTTATCATTATAGGCAAAGCTGACTTGGTCGAATTTAATTTCACCATGTTGCAACTGTAGTTCTTTGGCATCCGGTTTATCTTCAATGGCAATCTTGCGGCCCAGGGTTTTCATACCATCCTGAATGGTCCCGACATTTTCAAACAGGGCAGAGGTCTGCCACATCATAAACTCGGCAATACTGTTCAGTTTAAGCACCATGGCCGTAGTTGCTGCAATAATCCCCAGTTCAGCCTGTCCTTCCATCCATAGCCAGATGGCCGTCCCCAGCACACCGCCATACAGAATGATACTCAGAAATAAAATACTGATTTCATACTGGGCTCCCAGACGCATCTGTTTGTAGACCGTGACCATAAACTCCTGCATGGAGGTTTTGGCATACTGACTCTCACGACCTGCATGCGCAAACAGCTTGACGGTCTGGATGTTGGTATAGGCATCAGTGACACGACCGGTCATGACGGCACGTGCATCGGCCTGTGATCTGGAAATCTTGCTTAAACGCGGAATAAAATACCAGGCTGCACATATAAATAGCAGTAGCCATACCATGAGCGGAATGACGAGATAGCCAGAAATGTTGCCTAAAACAATATTGATGGTGATGAAATAAATCAGCACATAGGCCAGCATATCTCCCAAAATAACCCAGAATTCACGAATGGCCAGCGCCGTCTGCATGACTTTGGCCGATAGACGTCCGGCAAAATCATTGTGGAAAAAATCCAGGCTTTGTTTCATGAGCAGGTTATGAAAACGCCAGCGCAAGCGCATCGGAAAGTTGCTATACAGGATCTGATGTTTGATCAGGGATTGTGCACTGGCAAAGAGAATATTGGCCAGCAGGATAATACTCAGCCAGGTTAAATTGCTGGCATGTTGTTCCAGAAAGATCTCCGGCTGGCTTTTACTGAGCCAATTGACCAGATCGCCAATTTTTGAGTAGAGTAAGGCCTCAAAGCTGGCGGCACCGGCCGTACACAGCACCAGAATCAGTAAATAACGGCGTACACCATAGGCGGCCTGCCAGACAAATGGAAAAAACTTGGTCGGTAAAGGTTGATTCAGGTTTTTGGTGGGATAGGGATCAACCAGTCTTTCAAGCCATCGAAACATCATCGTACTCTTATCAGGTATTTTGCTTTGTGGTGATTATAAAGGATTGAATTTTTTTAAGCCCGGGATTAGATGAAATCGCCACAAAATTATTATCAAAACCAGACTTTACTTTTCATGCCGGATAGGTAATTCTAAATCCATAATTATATTAAGGTTTAAACCGTTCTTCATAATTACAATGATCAGAAACGAGAGAAATGAGAGATGAGTATTTGGGTAGTGGCCAGCCGTAAACGAGGCTCAGGAAAAACCACGATTGCGATGTATATTACGGCATTATTACGTGAGAAAGGCGCTACCTTACTGATTGATGCCAATCTGGAGCCGAATGGCTATGAATGGGCAAACCTGAAAAATAAACAGTTTTCTTTCGAGCATCTGGATATCTTCAAACAAGACGTTCATAGTCTGGATCAGCGTCTGGACAGGCTCAAACAGCAGTTTAGCTACATTATTGTTGATATTGACGGGCAGGATACACCTGCCTTGCGTTCAGTCCTGAAACACGCAGATAAGCTGATTATTCCCAGTTCCATCCATCCGCAAGATGTCCAGCTTGAAACCGAACTGGTGCAATTGGCGATTGGCATTGCACAATATAATACTCAACTAAAAATTTATACGGTATTGAATAAGATGCCTGAACAGCAGCAACTTGCGGAAATACAACAGACACAGAATCTGCTCAAGAATATTTCCGGGACGCAGTTTCTGAACACGGTGATTTATGCGCATCAAAGCTGTCATCATTTATTATTAAACGGTGAAAGGGTCGGTGAAGAGCAGTTCGAATCAGCACATGATTTTTATAAAATGCTCCAAGAGCTGCTGGGACAGCAATCGTCTACACTCGCAGTCTGAGCATCTTCATGCCATATCCGATAGTGATTTAAATTCTGTTTTTTGATTTTTTTATTCAAACAGACCCCTAAAAAAGCCTGAAAATTATTCAAGTTTCAGGCTTGCTTTATTTAGCGACTGTGGCGGGATTTTCAGGAAACGCTAAAGGATTCCTTGAGATCGAAACCTGAAGGTGCCTGATACACTTTTAGGCCAAATTCAGGAATGATTGCCAGCAGGTGATCCAATATATCGGACTGGATATTTTCATATTCCGACCAGACCGTGGTATTGGTAAACGCATAAATTTCCAGAGGTAAACCTTCACTGGTCGGCTGTAACTGACGCACCATCAGTGAGTGATTTTTACTGATACCCGGATGCTGTTGCAGATAAAATTCTACATAGGCACGGAACGTCCCCAGATTGGTCAGACGGCGCTGGTTATATTGCGAATGATGACTCAATTGCAGGTTAAACTGCTCCAGTTCTTCGGTTTTAGTATTCAGATATTGATCCAGCAGAATAAAATCTTTCAGCTTGTTCTGTTCATCAGCCGACATGAAATGTACGCTGCTCTGGTCAATCTGAATGGAACGTTTAATCCGACGCGCACCGGCTTCCTGCATGCCACGCCAGTTTTTAAAGGTATCTGTCACCAGTTTGTTGGTCGGAATCGTGGTGACTGTTTTATCAAAGTTCTGCACGGTAATGGTATGCAATGACATATCAATTACATCGCCGTCCGCATTTAATGATGGCATTTCGATCCAGTCGCCAATGCGGACCATGTCATAAGATGAAATCTGAACTGACGCCACCAGTGACAAAATGGTATTTTGGAACACCAGCATCAGTACCGCAGCCATGGCACCAAAACCGGCCAGCAGGGTAAAGACGTCTTTTTTCAGGAAAGTGCCCAGAATCATCAGACCACAGACGATGAAGATAATCAGCTTGACCAGTTGCAAATAACCTTTAATCGGTTTGTTGCGTGACTTGGGATTGCGCTGATAAATCAGGTTGAAAATATTTAGCAATTCACCAATTGCCAGAGCAATGGTCAGGAAGATAAAGGCTTGTGCACCCATCTGGATAAAGGTTTCGACCTTGTCAGATAAATGCGGAACGGTGGTAATTCCGTTCATAATCACAATTGCTGGTACAATATTGGCGATACGGCGAATGACGCTATGCTCGGCAACAATTTCATTATGGGTAAAAGGCATTTTGGAAATCAGTTTGCGAATTCCACGAACAACGACTTGTTTGGCAAATAGATTTGCAATAATTGCCAGTAAAATCACGATGCTCAATGAAGAGAACATTTCTAGCCAGGGATACTGATCAGCCCATACTTGTATATTCTGGACAACCTTAAACTGTTCCAACTTAACTTTTCTCGCACTATTAAAATTGTTAAAGAGTTTATAGCTTTAACTTGGGTTTTTTAATTTTAATTAAACTTTTAATACATATCTTTGGGAAATATTGATCGGAAACCTGATTTGAATGAGTGTCTGGCATTAAAAAAACCGGCCTGAGCCGGTTTAATAACATGTTGAAGTTAAAAATAAATTACCACATCAGGTCATCTGGAATCACATACGCTGCATATGGATCTTCTTCATCGGTGATTTCTTCATTTTTCTCTGAATTATTCACAATGATAAAGCCCTGCATTTTAGCATTAATACGATCTCCCAGAGCTTTGGGCAAGAACACATAACTGTCATTTTCACGCGCAATCACCAGACTGCCTGCCACCAGCGCATTATAGATCTGCTGGTTCAGATAAACTTTCTTGATCTTGCTGTCATCAATAAACTGATATACCGCATCGCCATCCGTATCGCGGATTTTGTGCTGGTTAATCATCTGGATGATTGCTGCTTTCAGTTCTTTTTCCTGTAAAGCCGCTTTTTTCTCTAACTCGATGGCTTGATCTTTGGCCAGTTTCTGCTGCTTGTCTTGCTCGATTTTCGCCTTGATTTCAGCATCGGTGCTGTCACCGGTACGTTTTTCATGCACAGCCTGTTTAGACAGTTTTTTGGCTTTTTTATTATCGACCAAACCTGCCTTTAACAATTGTGCCTGCAATGCATTTTTAACCATGAGAATGTCCAGAAATTAATCGTGTTGATGTCGATAACGTAAATAAATCACCCAGTAGGTCAGGCTGAGAATCAGGCTCAGCACTGCCGGGATCAGGAATGCATTTAATTTTAAATAAGGATAAAGCCAGCTGGCAAGAATACCACCGCTTAAGAAACCGAGCAAAATAAGTAAATGTAAGACGACTCGTCGTGGCTCTACATCTAAGCCACGCAAACGATAGCCCAGCGCCAGGCCAAGGTCGGTCAGTACACCAGATAAATGCGTGGTGCGAATAATGGCACCTTTATAATGGCTGACCATGGCGTTTTGCACACCCATCGCAACACAGGCCCATAACAGGGCATAGCGTGGAAAATAGGGCAACAATAACCAGCAGATCAGAATAAAAAAAGCCACCAGGCTTAAAGGGTAACCATAAAGTCGTCCCAAGCGAAAGTGACTATTTCCAAGAATCAGCCCGCTATAGAGAGAGCCAATGACATAACAGAGGGTGACCAGCGTCAGATACAGCATCATGTCCGGTTGCCAGTCCAGCAGCGCCATCGCCAGCATGCTGACATTGCCGGTCATATGTGACACAGACTGGTGTAATACCGTCACCAGACCCAGGACGTTAATCATGCCGGCATTGACCGCAAGAAAGAACGCCCCCAATTGCACCCAGGTAGGTAAACGCTGTAATGGCATAACAACATCATTGGCAAAAATATTGATTATTCAATATAAAATCAATTTGATGCGCGGTCTACTGCTGCAGTAAATAAAACATCAGTCGATGAGTTTAAAGCAGTTTCGGTAGAATCCTGCAATACACTGATTACCATACCAATGGCAACGACTTGCATGGCGATATCTGAAGAAATCCCAAACAGACCACATGCCACAGGAATCAGCAATAATGAACCACCGGCAACCCCTGAGGCACCACAGGCCGAGATGGTGGCGACTACCGAAAGAATCAGCATGGTGGTGAAATCGACGCTGATACCCAAGGTATTTACCGTAGCCAAGGCCAATACGGTAATGGTGACAGATGCCCCAGCCATATTGATCGCAGCACCAAGTGGAATGGCGATACTTGAGGTAGATTCCTTGACACCCAGACGTTTGGCCAAGTCCAGGTTGACTGGGATGTTGGCTGCCGAACTACGGGTAAAGAAGGCGGTAATGCCACTTTCACGCAAGCAGGTAAAGACCAGTGGATACGGGTTATGACGTGTCACCACAGCAACCAGAATCGGGTTGACCACCAGTGCAACAAAAGCCATCGTACCTAATAATACTGCAAGTAAATGTGCATAACTGGTCAGTGTGTCCAGACCAGATTCAGCAAAAGTCACGGCAACCAGACCAAAAATACCGACAGGTGCAAAATTGATCACCAAGCGAATCACATAATTGACTGCAAAGGCGGCATCATTCAACAGTGTTTTGGTGCTGTCGGATGCATGACGAAAAGCGATTCCCAATGCCACTGACCAGGCCAGAATGCCAATAAAGTTTGCTTCAGCAATGGCAACCACGGGATTGGCGACAAAGCTGAGCAGTAAATTCTTCAGAATTTCTACCAGACTGCCAGGCGGCTGCAAATCGGCTTGTGCGGCAATATCCAGGAACAGCGTACTTGGAAATAAGGTACTTGAAATCACGGCACTGAGTGCAGCAAGGAACATCCCTGCCGCATACATCAGCATAATCGGTTTGATGGCAGTGTTGGATTGACCTACTTTAAAATTCGCGATAGAAGCTAATACTAAAATGAAAACCAGAATTGGTGCGACAGACTTTAGGGCCTTAATAAACAGGTCGCCTAATAGGCTTAATGAGGGAGTTGCTTGCGGAAATACCACAGCCACAGCCACACCTAAAATAATGGCGATGATGATTCGGGATACTAAGCTTATACGCGAAAGGGCAGAAAACATAAGGTTGCCTTGTGAAAATTACGAGGGCTAAATTCGGGAAAAAGTTGCGCTATTTTATACTTAATTTAAACCGGGCTTAAAATATATTTTTATATAAAAAATAAGTCGCTGAAAATCATTGTATTTAACAAGATTTGCACTTTTAAAACCAGAGTTTTAGTCGCTTAAAAAAGTTAAAAATGTGGAATAAAACAGCAAATTTTAAATTTCATTCATGAAATAAATATCAAATTTAAAAGTATAAATTGATATTATATTTCAAGCTGAAAAAGACCAGTATGGCCAGTTTGAAATGCCAGCCATAAGTCTTATCAACTGCTTTGTTTAAATTGCATAATCTTTATGCTGCTCAAAGATTTCTGGAGCCAGGTCCCGAATTGCCTGAAAATGAGTCAGATAAATCCGGCCACTCAGATGAGTCATTAGCTTCGAGGCGTGCAGTTTATCCATAACCGGTCCTTTCACTTCGGCAAAATGCAGTCGAATGTCCAGTTTGGCCAGTTCTGCATTCAGATCTTCCAGCATTTCCAGGGCGCTTAAATCAATGGCACTGATGCTGGAGCAATTCAAAATCACATGTTGCAGCTGCTCATTCAGGCTAATCTGATTGATCAGATAACCTTTGAAGCTATTGGCATTGAGAAAAGTCAGATTTTCATCAATCCGCAGTGAAAGCACCCGATCAGATGTGCTGACCTGGTGACGCTGAATATTGCGAAAATGCTGTGTGCCTTCGACCAGTCCCACCACTGCAATATGTGGACGGCTAATTCGCCATAACATTAGAATGAAGGTCGAGATGATCCCAATAATCAGGCCGGTGGAAATATCAATCAGTACCACGCCAAAGAAGGTAATCCACATGGCAATACCATCGGCCTTGGAATAACGCCAGGCATCAAAAAAAGGCCGGAAATCGACCAGTTTCCAGATTGAGACAATAATTGTAGCAGCCAGAATTGTCAGTGGCAGGTCTTCAAAAAAGCCGGTAAAGAACAGGCTCACAAAAATAATCAGGATCGAAGACAAAACACCGGCCATCGGCGATTTGGCACCGGCATCGGCATTGACCACGGTTCGTGACAGGCTGCCAGTGACCGGAAAGGCTGAACTGACACCTGCACTGATATTGGCAATCCCCAAGGCAATCAATTCCTGATTACTGTTTAAATGACTGCGTTGCTGTAAAGCGGTGGCCTGAGCAATTGACAGTGACTCCACAAAACTGATCATGGCGATCATGCTGGCGCCGGGCAACAGGGTCAGCACCAGTTCCCAGTTCCAGTGTGGAAAGGATAAGGGCGGGAAACCGGAAGGAATTTCTCCCACGGTTTTAATGCCCTGAAGCTTCAAATCCAGTACTACAATTGCCGCAATTCCGAGACAGACGAGAATGAGAGGCACCGCCCGTACCAGAAAATCTGTAGAGCCAATCCGGCTTTGTACTGCCTGAGATTTCAACAGCTTGGGCAGATAGACCAGTAAAGCGATAGACAGTAAGCCAAATACCAGACTCGGCAAATGCAAGAGCGGCAGATAGTGCAGAAGACTTGCAGCAAACTCTGGAATATTGTTGGCTTTTAGAGGGAGGTCAACCAAGAACTTCAATTGCCCAAAAGCAATCAATAAGGCAGAAGCAATAATGAAGCTCTGGATGACTGGATGACTGATCAGCTGGATCAAAAAACCAAAGCGGAATAAACCCAAGAGCAGGGAAATAATGCCGACCATGAGTGCCAATAAAGTTGCAGCTTCGATATAGACGGGTGAACCGACTTCAAATAATGGATTTAAAGTGGCAAAAGTCATCATGGAAATGATCGCCACCGGGCCAATCGACAAGGTAGAACTGCCGCCGAGCATGGCATAAATGATCATGGGCAGAATGCTGGCATACAGCCCCATCATCGGTGGCAAACCGGCCAGCATCGCATAGGCCATCCCTTGCGGTACCAGCATCGCTACCACGATCAAGGCAGCCAATACATCCGATTTGAATTTGACCGGCGTATATTGGCTTAACCATGCCCAGGCAGGCAGTCTATGTAGAAGTTTAGACTTGGAATTTGGCATACAAGAATCTAAATCACAAATATAGATATATTATGCACAAATTCTGCTAAGAAATCTTGAGTGATCGATTCAGTGATGATTCAATCTTTTAAAATAAATCATCAAAGTCAGGCATGCACTTGCATAACGCAAGTGATCACTCTCGTTTAAAAGACCGTTATTTATGCCAGACCAACAGCATAGAGAAGTGTATGGGGGGTATTAAATCGTTATTAAAAAATGAACTATTTAATTTTAGCTTTACAATACAGTTGATAAAGAGTGGTTAACACCACAATCAAATTTTGATCCTTAATCGAATAATAGATCTGTTTTCCATCACGACGGGTATTCACCACATCACTTTTACGCAGCATCATCAGTTGCTGGGAAAGCGTGGGCTGTTTGATGTCGGTAATTTCTTCAATTTGTGAAACATTCAGCTCAGCTTGAGAGAGGTGACATAAAATGAGAAGACGGTCGGTATTGGCCAGAGATTTTAAAATGCCGACGACTTGTTCTGCTGAATCGCGCATAGTCGTAATTTCAAAATCGGTTTTCATTTCATGTTTCCATTATAAAATTACAGCCCGCCAATTATACGGGTCTCGGGTATTAATACATTGATAAAATATTTAAATATAATCGTGTTTCATTTAGGTTAAATATTAACTAAAGTTATATTTTAATTATTGATAAATAATAAAAATATGTTAAATTTTTAAAAAAATGTTTTGGTTTAAATTAATGCTATCAAGTGCAAATTCCATCAAATATCTACAAACGAAAAAAATGCTTGTATGATGTTGAAGCACTTGAGCAAATCACATCAGGGATATCATTATGAGTACAGATGCAGCTTTTCCAACACCAAATAATTTAGGGATTGCGGTTTATAGTAATAATGCAGAGGCAATTGGAAATACACCACTTGTTCGTATTAATCGTGTAATTTCAACTCCCGCGACTGTACTTGCCAAAATTGAAAGCCGAAATCCGGCCTTTTCAGTCAAATGCCGGATTGGTGCAGCATTAATTGATGATGCTGAAAAATCCGGAAAACTTAAGCCGGGCATGCATATTGTCGAGCCAACCAGTGGCAATACCGGCATTGCTTTGGCTTTTGTCGCGGCAGCCAAAGGTTATGCTATTACTTTGACCATGCCGTCAAGTATGAGTATTGAGCGCCGTAAGGTCGTGAAAGCATTAGGGGCCAATCTGGTCCTGACTGATCCGGCCAAAGGCATGAAAGGTGCAGTTCAAGAAGCTGAACGTTTGTTAAATGAAAATCCTGAACAGTATTTCCTGCCGCAACAGTTTGAAAACCCGGCCAATCCTAAAATCCATCAAGAAACCACAGGTCCAGAAATCTGGGAAGCGACTGCGGGCAATGTCGACATTCTGGTGGCGGGTGTAGGAACGGGCGGCACTATTACCGGTATTTCACGTTACTTTGAGCAAGTTAGAAACAAGCCTTTATATTCTGTTGCAGTAGAACCTGCTGAATCGGCCATTATTGCCCAGGCCAAGCGCGGTGAAACACTGACGCCAGGCCCACATAAAATTCAGGGTATCGGTGCTAACTTCATTCCGGGCAATCTGGATCTGGATCTGGTGGATGAAGTGATTGCAATCAACAGTGCTGATGCTGTGGAATGGGCCCGTAAAACTGCAGCTCAAGAGGGAATTCTGGTTGGTATTTCAAGTGGCGCGGCCATGGCAGCAGCCGCACAATTGGCAGCCCGTCCTGAAAATGCCGGTAAAAATATTGTGGTGATTTTGCCAGATGGTGGTGAACGCTACCTGTCTTCAATCCTGTTCGAAGATATTTCTGCCGACTAAGCCCGTTAAATACACAGTTTCATGCCTATAAAAAAGCCCGAATTCAACTTCGGGCTTTTTTATCTGCTTTTCTTGAGTTGTAAACCAGTCTCAAATTTTTAAAATTTTCAATCGAAAGACTTGACCTTGCCATAATGGGAATGTTTAAGCTATTGCATCAGCACTGAGTTGATACATGGAGATGAGCGTGGCAGAACAAGACAGCATCCGGTTATATGAGCAGCAGCTACAGATTGATGGCATGACCTGTGCTTCCTGTGTCGCGCGTGTCGAAAAGGCCTTGAAAAAACTTGAAGGGGTGGTCGAAGCATCCGTCAACTTATCGACTGAAAAAGCTTTTATCCAAAGCCGGCAGCCAATTTCAGCCGCTGTACTGGTTCAAGCAATCGAAAAAACAGGTTTTGCTGTCGCTACTCAATCATTCGATTTGAACATTCAAGGCATGAGCTGTGCCTCCTGCGTTGCGCGGGTAGAAAAAGCTCTCAAAAAAGTTGATCAGGTGCTGGAGGCACAGGTCAATCTGGCAACCGAAAAAGCCCATGTGCTAGCAATCAGTCCACTACAATTGTCCAGCCTGATTCAGGCGGTACAAAAATCTGGTTTTGATGTTCAAACTGACCAGATTGAACTGGCCATTGAAGGAATGACTTGTGCTTCTTGTGTGGCGCGGGTTGAAAAGGCTTTATTAAAAGTAGAAGGTGTCAGTAGCGCACAGGTTAATCTGGCGACTGAAACTGCTTCGGTCAGTGTCTCTCAGCAGCAGATTGCAGCATTGATCGCTGCTGTAGAAAAAGCCGGTTATAAGGCTACGGTAAAATCTGGTAAGTCTCTCTCGGCAGATGGCCATAGTGCTTTTCAGGAAAAGAAAGCCCAGGAAACCGCGCAACTGAAACGGGATCTGTGGCTGGCTTTGATATTGGCCGTTCCTGTTTTTATTCTGGAAATGGGTTCGCATCTGATTCCGGCCTTTCATCATTTTATTGCACAGACGCTGGGTACACAAAATAGCTGGTATCTGCAATTTGTGCTGACGACACTGGTATTGATATTTCCGGGACGGCGTTTTTATCAGCATGGGATTCCGGCGTTATTACGCTTTGCACCGGATATGAACTCACTGGTGGCAGTCGGCACCATTGCTGCTTATGGCTTTTCCTGTATTTCCACGTTCTTTCCGCAGTTATTGCCTCAGTCTACCGTGCATGTGTATTTTGAAGCCGCTGCGGTCATTGTGGCGCTGATTTTATTGGGCCGTTATCTGGAAGCCCAGGCCAAAGGTAAAACCTCGCAAGCCATTCAGTATCTGGTCGGTTTACAACCCAAGACAGCCAGAGTTCAACAACATGAGCGCTGGATTGATCTGGACATTGCCGAGGTGCAGCAAGGCATGTTGATTGAAATCCGTCCGGGCGAGAAAGTCGCTGTCGATGGTGAAGTCGTTGCCGGGCAGAGTTATATTGATGAAGCGATGATTAGCGGGGAACCTTTACCCGTGGCCAAACAGACCGGCGATCAGGTGGTGGGCGGTACGGTCAACCAGAATGGCACCTTGCAAATCAAGGCCACTGCGGTTGGGCAGGATTCGGTACTGGCACAGATTATTCAGATGGTGGAGCAGGCACAAGGCTCAAAACTGCCCATTCAGGCCATGGTTGATAAAGTCACTTTATGGTTTGTACCTGCTGTGATGGCACTGGCTGCCCTGACTTTTATGATCTGGTTTTTTCTGGGGCCAGAGCCAAATTTGACCTATGCCTTGGTGAACGCCGTAGCAGTACTGATTATTGCCTGTCCGTGTGCGATGGGACTGGCGACACCCACCTCGATTATGGTTGGAACTGGTCGTGCAGCAGAGCTCGGGGTATTATTCCGTAAGGGCGAAGCCTTACAACTGTTGCAGCAAACCAAAGTCGTGGCTCTGGATAAAACAGGAACTTTAACTGAAGGTAAACCCTTGCTGACGGACTTCGATGTGACAGCCGGTTTTAAGCAGCAGGAAGTATTGCAGCTGGTCGCTTCAGTCGAGGCCAAATCTGAACATCCGATTGCCCATGCCATTGTGGAAGCGGCGAAATCCCGACAACTGCCTTTGCTTGATGTCAGCGATTTTGATTCCATTACCGGCGCTGGGGTCAAAGCACAGGTATCCGGTCAGCAAGTACACATTGGAGCAGAACGCCTGATGCAGGATTTGGGTTTAAATATCGACCTATTTGCTACGACTGCACAATGCTTAGGTGAACAAGGTCGTAGTCCTTTATATGTGGCGATTAATCAAAAACTGGCGGCAATTATTGCTGTAGCTGATCCGATCAAGGCAACCACTTATAGCGCGATTCAGGCCTTACATGATCAGGGTTTAACGATCGCGATGATTACCGGCGATAACCAGCATACTGCGCAGGCCATTGCCAGACAGTTGAAGATCGACCATGTCATTGCTGAAGTGTTACCCAATGAAAAAGTCGATGCAGTGCGTCAACTCCAGCAGCAACATGCTGTGGTGACCTTTGTTGGGGACGGGATTAATGATGCCCCGGCACTGGCACAGGCCGATGTCGGCATGGCGATTGGTACCGGCACCGATGTCGCCATTGAAGCAGCCGATGTGGTGTTGATGTCTGGTAATTTACAGCATGTGGCGACGGGTATTGCTTTAAGTCAGGCAACCATGCGCAATATCCGGCAGAACCTGTTCTGGGCCTTTGTCTATAATATTGCCTTGATTCCAATTGCAGCCGGCATACTCTATCCATTCTGGGGCATCCTGTTATCACCGATGTTTGCCGCAGGAGCGATGGCACTGTCTTCTGTATTTGTAGTGAGTAATGCCTTGAGATTAAAAGCTTTTCAGCCAGTGCAGTTCAAGGAGGTAATCTGATGAATATTGGGCAGGCAGCAAAACGTTCCGGGATTTCGGCGAAAATGATTCGCTATTATGAAGACATTGGTTTATTGCCCAGTCCGAAACGCAGTGACGCCGGCTATCGGGTTTATAATGATGCCGATATTAAAAGCTTAAGTTTTATTCAGCATGCGCGTGAACTGGGTTTTTCTTCAGAGCAAATGAAGGAATTACTGGGTTTATGGCTAGACCATTCACGCCAGAGCAGTGAGGTGAAACAGTTGGCGCAGAAGCATATCCTGTTTTTACAACAGAAAATTGCCGATATGCAGCAGATGCTGGTGATCTTGCAGCAATCGGTTGAACAGTGTGCCGGTAATGAACAATCCGATTGCCAGATTTTAAAACAGATCGAGCAGGGTGTGGTCACTGAACAGCGCTGACATGGTCTGCCGGAAAAATCCGGTGAAATATAGCCGGCTCACCCAAACAAATTTTAAACCCATCCAAAGGAGCTAAAATGAAATTCCGTATTGAAAATATGACCTGTGGTGGTTGTGCGCGCAGTGTAACTGCCACGATTAAAGATCTGGATGCAAATGCCAGCGTCAATATTGATGTTGCAACCAAACTGGTAGAAGTTGAATCTACCTTGAGTGAAGCTGAGATTGTCGCGGCATTAACTGAAGATGGTTTTCCGCCTGTTGCTGCCTGATATTCCTGAAGGAATGACATCAAATAAAATGCCTGAGTGAATCAGGCATTTTTTATTATATTCAGGAGATAGACGATATTTTATCTGGCGTCATCAATGCCTGATTAATATACAGTTTAATCAGGCGTTCGCGTGAACCAATCGCTTTTTGGTAGTGAGTCGAATTTAATAATAGGGACGCTCCATAAGTCACCGTC
The DNA here is from genome assembly GCF_057839405.1 of Acinetobacter sp. KH_038. Classification (NCBI taxonomy): domain Bacteria; kingdom Pseudomonadati; phylum Pseudomonadota; class Gammaproteobacteria; order Moraxellales; family Moraxellaceae; genus Acinetobacter; species Acinetobacter sp. KH_038. Next base: position 1,396,490 of record NZ_CM174489.1, read on the forward strand.
CAGATATAGGATAAATAATCCCGAATCGACATGGCACTTTCTAAAGCGAGCAGATAATCATGGGTCATGTCTTTAATCCGCATAATCCGTTCTTCACGAATGCGATAAAGCTCCTGAAATAAATCTTTCAGATTCTTTTCATTATTGGTTAAACGCTCCTCAATGACATGCAACAGGATGGTGCGATTGGAATTGAGCATGTGATAGAGCATATATTGCGAAACATAATTTTTAATATCGCTATTATATTTTTTTGAAATTTCCAGAATTCTTTTTTCATTCAGAATAATTAATTCGAGATATAACTGGTTTTTGCTCTTGAAATGCTTGTAGATCGTACCTTTCGCGATATCCAGTTCACTGGCAAGCTCACTGAGGGTAATGTCCTGATTATTGTCCAGTAGCAGGCTTTCGGCCATGCTCAGGATCTTCTCTTTACGAAGAAGAAAGTTCTGCTGTCTTACAGTCGTCATCTTCTTGGTCCATGCTTTTCGAAAAAGAATCTTTCAAGAATATTCAATTTTTCAGGCGCTGGCTATAAAACTAAGGTCGTGATATTTATCTGATTTGTATACTTATACAGTAGGGACTAAGTTAAAGAAAATCTTCTGGCGCTGCATTGAAAATATTGTCAAGAAAATTGAACCCTTGAGATCAACTTTGCTAATTAAAATTCCATTTGTAGGATAATTATTTTATTGTTTTAGTGCATGCAGCTCATGCATTTTCTACTTTAAGCCCGTTAGGCACAGGGTGATCATGATGAGTATAGATTTTTAAGGGGCGGATATCGCTTATGAAAGAGCAATTCAGCTTTCTAGATGCTATACATAATGACGAAGATGCTGTCTCTGAAAGCTATTTCAGTGCGCAGGCTTAAACCGGCAAGTGTTAGGAAGGACAACCACTGCAACGCTTTTATTGTGCAGTGTGGATCATAATGATGAAAAAGGAAGAGATTAAAATGATTGTAATTGTAGATGCTGTACGTACTGCAATGGGCGGTTTTCAAGGTTCGCTTTCGAACTGTACGGCACCGGATTTGGGAGCTGTGGCGATTAAAGAAGTCGTAGCCCGTGCAGGTTTGGCAGCCAGCGATATTGATGAAGTCATTATGGGCTGTGTACTTCCTGCAGGTTTAAAACAGGGCCCGGCACGTCAAGCCATGCGTCAGGCCGGTTTGCCGGATTCAACGGGTGCCACCACCATTAATAAAATTTGCGGTTCAGGCATGAAAGCGGTGATGCAGGCAGCAGATGCGATCAAGGCCGGTTCTGCAGAGATCGTGATTGCTGGCGGAATGGAATCTATGTCCAATGCTCCATATTTAATGGACAAGGCACGTGCCGGTTTCCGTATGGGACATGGCAAGGTGACCGATCACATGCTCCAGGAAGGTCTGGAAGATGCTGAAACAGGTCTGTCGATGGGCATTCTGGCACAGGAAATGGCCGATAAGAAAGCTTATACCCGTGAGCAGCAAGACAATTATGCAATTGGTTCATTACATAAAGCCGTCACTGCGGTGCAGCAAGGTTTCTTTAAAGATGAAATCGTACCCGTGACTGTCAGCAGCCGTAAAGGCGACATCGTGGTGGAGCAGGATGAACAGCCTTTAAATGCCAAAGCTGACAAGATTCCAAGCTTGCGTCCGGCATTTAAAAAAGATGGCACCATTACCGCAGCAAATGCCAGCTCAATTTCGGATGGTGCTTCTGCGCTGGTGATTACTTCAAGTGAAATTGCTGCGCAGCGCAACTTAAAACCGCTGGCCAATATTCTGGCCTATGCCAGCCATTCCCAACATCCGTCAGAATTTACCATTGCACCAGTAGGTGCGATTGAAAAAGTCCTGAAAAAAACCGGTTGGGATGCTCAAGAGGTAGACCTTTGGGAAATCAACGAAGCGTTTGCCATGGTGACCATGTTAGCCATTGATGGTTTTAAACTTGATCCAGCAAAAGTGAACATCAATGGCGGTGCTTGTGCGCTCGGTCATCCACTGGGTTCTTCTGGTTCCCGTATTATTGTGACCTTGATTCATGCGCTGAAACGTACCGGCGGCAAAAAAGGTATTGCTGCGCTCTGTATTGGTGGTGGGGAAGCAACTGCGATTGCAGTAGAACTGATTTAAATCAGCCTATATCTAATACCTAAGTCGTAAAATCAATATTGACTGATTCAGACTATGCTGCTCCTGCTGCGCCAGGAGCAGCAGGCAGTAATGAAGTTAAAATCATAGTTTTAAATCGAGTCCTGCTTCAGACAGGTCTGGATCATGTTTTTATCTCTCTTATATGAGCGTCAATTAAAAAATAAAGATCAGCCAGTCTCTTCACTGACCTCAACTATATATTGCACCAACTTTGCTGATTTCATTTACGATATTGCTGTGCTCTAAAAGCGCTACATTATTTAAAAACTTTTTCCAGTACATGCCGATGAATAAATCGTAGCTTCTCTTTTACCGCTTCGGTGAGTTTGAAGGGGTAGGCATCTTCCAGACCCATGCAACGGTTTAATGCATTTAAATTAAAGGTTAAGGTGACCCAGTTTTCCAGAATATGTTCAACGTCTTGTCCACCAATTGGACATTCTTTAAAATCCATGCTGGCCAGATAGCTGCCATTACCAATAACACGCATTCCCGCATAATAAGCAGTTTCCAGTGTTTCCATCATATGCAGATAATGCGCCCAGGTCTCTGCCCAGTCTTCCCAAGGGTGGGCAGTGGCATAGGCACTGATATATCGTTCCTGCCAGTTGATTGGGGCACCGTCATTATAATAAGTCTGCAGGGCCTCACTATAATTTTGCCGTTCATCGCCAAAATAATGCCGAAATTCTTCGAGCAGTTCCGGGTGTAGGTGCTGCATCAGTGCAAAATAATAATGTCCGCTTTCATGACGAAAATGACCCAATAAAGTCCGGTAGTTTTCTCCCATATTCACACGGGTTGTTTCACGATAGACCACATCAGCTTCAATCGCGTTTAAGGTAATGACACCATTGGCATGCCCAATCAAAACCGGTTTATCATCTTCAGGCAATAAAAAATCAAAACGCAGGCCGAATGGATCATCTTCAGATTTTTTCGGTCGCGGCATCATGTTCATACGCTGCGCCAAATAAAGAAAACGGCGTTTGGCTTCTTCCAGCCGAAACCAGTAAATCAGGTTTTCTGGATTTTCCAGATCAGGAATCACATGAGTGAGCTGACAGGATTCACAAAAATCTTCATCGTCACTGCTGGGAATCATCCAGTTACACACCTGATAGTGCGTATAGTTATGACAGGGTTTATAGCTGGCGTGCTGGTAATTTTTGGAGACCGGAATCCATTGGTCAGCACTCTGCTTTTTAAATGAGCACAGTTCTTTTTCCGAGGCGACATAGCCGATCGGTGACATGCAATGATCACAGACTGATTTGTAAAAAAACAGCTGTTGCTGGCAGACGGCGCATTCAAAATGTTTCATCTCAACTCCCTGCAGGGAAGCGAACCGTCTAGAATATTTATCAAAAATAAATACAAGAAGTTCAGAATGCCTACCTAAATTTCATCCTATTGAAATAACATCATAAAAATTTTGGGAAAAACTCTATATGGCGGAATTGTAAATATAGAATGATTGATATTATAGTCTCAGCCAAATAACGCTTTATTTTTAATAGAAAAGATGACTAAGAAAAGTATAAATTGATGGATGGAGTTTTTTACAGCCTAGCCAGGTTAAAAGGAAATTTTAAAGGATATGAAAATTAGAAAAGCGAGGATTCAGGATACCTCTGCGATTGTAGAAGTTATTGCGCCATTTGTAGATGCTGTCACTACGACAGAGCAGGGACGCTTACATTTTAAAGCTGAAGCAATTCAAACCATCTTTGAGCGGACAGATATTCATTATTATGTGGCTGAAATTGACTGCAAAGTAGTCGGGGTGGTGGCTTATATGGAACCTGCACATTTCATGCATTTTTTCTTGAATAAAGCTTACCAGGGTCAGGGATTTGGTCGCCAAATGTGGCACTTTTTAGAGCATGAGATCCGCCGTCACGGTCATTGCAGTATTACAGTGAAATCCAGTATTTATGCCCGGGATATTTACAAACAGTTTGGTTTTGTTGAAACAGGAAACTATACAGAAGAATATGGAATCCGTTTTATTCCGATGCGAAAGGGTTATCCGGATTGTTAAAAGCGAAATGAAAGGGCGCCAGGCATAATTTTATCTTGCAAAATTTTTCCAAAAAAAATGGCCATTTTCTGGCTAATTTATAGGTATTTTCACCTATAACAATGTGCCATTTAGCTAAATTTTCTCCAGACAAACACCTAGCGTACTGCGCAGTTTCAGCTAGTTATCTCCAGGTTTTGCCTATCTAAACACAGATTCGTCCTTATATTTCCCTGCCATGTTTCAGGTCTAGATTAAGTCATGCGCTTGAGGCTTCGAAAGCCCTGCAAATAACGACTTTAAAGACTTGGGGGAAAGCTGTAAATGCTAAGCAAATATCTGAAATCAGTGGTACTCACCACAAGCCTGATCAGCTGTGCACCGTTCGCATTTGCAGCTGAAAATGGCGGTAGTGCCTATCCGGATGGCACAGAAAGTTTCTTCGCTGGTGCAATGCCACCGCCCGGTACTTATCTGGTGAGCTACAACCAGTTTTATTCAGCAGACAAATTCAAAAATGATCATCTGGTATTTGATGATTTCAAACTGGATACTTTTGCCACTGTTGCGCGTGGTGTGTATGTCAGTGACAAGACCTTTCTAGGTGCGACATGGGGTATGCACGCATTTCTGGTCTATGCCAATGCCGACATCACTTTGGGCGGTGGGCAAGATGAAAAAACTGCACTTGGTGATGTAATTATTGATCCATTCCTGCTGGGCTGGCATAAAGGCAACTGGCATGTGGCAACGGGTGTCGATTTCTATATTCCAGTGGGTTCATACAACAAAAACCGCTTAGCCAATATTGGCCGTAATTACTACACCATTCAACCGATTATTTCTACGACTTATCTAAACCAGCAAGGCATCGAAGTCAGCACCAAGTGGATGTATGACATCAACTTTGAAAACAAAGATACCAATTATGAATCAGGTAATGCCTTACATGTGGACTACATCGTAGTCAAACATATGGGGCCTTTGGCAGTGGGTCTAGGTGGTTATGTACATCGCCAGCTTGAAGGTGACTCCGGTGAAGGCGCAATCCTCGGCGACTTCAAAGCCAAAGCAGCCAGTATTGGCCCACAAGTACGTTATCAATTTCCAAAAGGTATCGCAGTCGCTGCCAAATACCAAAAAGAATTTGATGTAGAAAACCGGCCTGAAGGTCAGAAGTTTGCACTCGATCTCACCATTCCATTTTAAAAATCCCAATAATTCAATACATAGGGGCACATGATGAAAATTGAAAATCAAGATTATGCAGCAGGCAGCAGCAACGCAGTAGACTATCTGCTGGTCAATGAATTTTCGGGCGGGATCGTTGGTCCAAGCCAACGTATGCTGGGCCCACTAAAAAATGGTGGAACACTGAAAACCGGTACACCGCCAGGCTGCTGGGGACCCATGATTACGCCTGCATTTCAGGGCGGTCATGAAGTGACATTGCCTGTGTTTATTGAAGATGCCGAAGTGGGCGATGCGGTTGCCCTGAAAATCAAGAAAATGAAAGTGACTTCGATTGCAACTTCTTCAGGGGTTATGAGCTTTGTTGAAGGGCGTTACCACGGTGACCCGTTTGTGGCGAAATATTGTAGTGCATGTGGTACCGAACAGCCAGCAAGCTATGTTGAGGGCATTGGGGCAGATGCCATCCGTTGCAAAAACTGTGATGCAGAAGTCAGTGCTTTTGAATTTTCACACGGCTATGTGATTGTTCTGGATGAAGAAAATAAAGTCAGCCTGACGGTAAATCAAGAAATTGCCAACAAACTGGCTGGCAATGCCAATGAACTTTCGGCACTTCCTGAGCATGCAGCACAGCACTCTATTCTGTCACTGGCGCGTGCCGATATGCCAGGTGTCGCAGCGCATATGCGTCCGTTCCTCGGCAACATTGGTACCACACCTTCACGCGACTTACCTGACTCACATAACTGTCATGACTTTGGTCAGTACCTGATTAATGCACCGCACAAATTTGGCATGACGGAAGAAGAACTGGTTGCAGCAAAAACTGATGGCCACATGGACACCAACTCGATTCGTCCGGGTTGTATCTTGATCTGTCCAGTGAAAGTTCCCGGTGCTGGTGTGTACATGGGTGACATGCATGCGCAGCAAGGTAATGGAGAAATTGCCGGTCACGCAACCGATGTATCTGGTGAAACCGAACTGCAAGTAGAAGTAATTAAAGGCTTAACTATTGATGGTCCAATCCTGTTGCAGGCACCAGATGATCTTCCACCCATGGCCCGTCCCTTTACCAAAGAAGAAAAAGAGAAAGTGAAGGCACTCGGCGAACGCTGGGGCCAGACCGAAATCGAAGAAAGCGGTCCAATTACCTTCATGGGTACCGGAAAAAACCTGAATGATGCGACTGAAAATGCACTGAACCGTGCGGCTAAAACTACGGCTTTGAGCTATGACGAAGTCATGAACCGCTGCACCATTACCGGTTCGATTGAAATCAGCCGTTTGCCGGGTATGGTACGCGCCACGTTCCTGTGTCCAATGCCAATTCTGGAAAAACTTGGCATTGCAGATCTAGTGCGCGAACACTATCAACTTTAATCAAAACTGGATTTAACAACAGCTGCAGTGGTGGCCACGCTACTGCCTATTGAAAGTAAAGAACTTAAAAACTTGAACAGGAATGTCATATGAACAGTAATTCTAAACTCCGTTGGGGCGAACTTTATCCTGAACTCGGTATTGAACCTATTCCAACCGAGCCATGTATTTCACCGGAAATCTATCAGGAAGAAATCGACAAGGTATTTTCTAAAGTCTGGCTAAAAGTCGGTCGTGTTGAAGAAATTCCAAAGAAAGGAGATTACAAGGTCAAACGTCTGGATTTTGCTAAAACTTCCGTGATTCTTATGCATGGCAAAGACGGCGAGATCCGCGGCTTCCACAACATCTGTTCGCATCGGGGCAACAAGGTTGTGGTAGAAACCGACAACGAAACTTTCGGTTCAAACAAAGCTGCAGTCGTGACCTGCCGTTTCCACGGCTGGGTCTATGATGTCAAAGGTGATCTGGTCAACGTGCCAGAAGAAGAAAAGTTCACTTCCTGCTTTGACAAAGGCCATAACGGTCTGGCACCAGTGCGCACCGAAGTCTGGGAAGGCTTTATTTTTGTGAATCTGGATAATGAAGGCACTCAAGGTGTAGAAGAATTCTTGGGTGGCATGGGTACACATTTAGGCGGTTATCCCTTCCATGAAATGGAAGAATGTTTTGCCTATAACACGGTGCTGAACTGTAACTGGAAAGTCGCGCATGATGCCTTTGCGGAAGCTTATCACGTAGCCACCATCCATGCCGGCTCATTCCCAAATGTATTTGCATCGGGCCTGCAAGAAGTACAACTGTTTGGTGATCACCGTACCTGTGCAGTCTGCCTCACTAAAAATGCTAATCCAAAACCGGCTGCGGCGCTTTCCGGGGAAATTACCGGAGCATCACTGGTCAATCACTACGAACGTACACAGTTACCGAAGTCAGTGAATCCGAATGACCGTGATGATTTTTCATTCGAGCTTTCTGTTATTTTCCCGAACATTCTGGTGCATGTGACAGAAGGCGTATGGTTTACCCACCAGTTCTGGCCAGTCGGTCACAACAAAACCCGTTGGGAAGGCCGTTACTACCTGCCTAAAGCGAAAACCTATTCAGAGCGCTGGGCACAGGAATTTGCTCAGGTACTGCAGCGTAATGCCTGGTTAGAAGATACCGCAACCATGGAAGATACCCAAGAGGCACTAGAATCAAAAGCCAAGAAAGTCATGCATTTACAGGATGAAGAAATCCTGATTCGTCATGGCTACCACGTTCTTGAACAATACCTGAATCGCGCCTAAGGAGAATGCACATGTCAAATATCATTTCACAACTGCCGGCTGACTTTACTGCTCTGGAACCTTTTGTAGCGAAGTGGGCACTTGGAAGCTCTAAACAACGTCATCTGGCCCGTCTGAACTCCACCAAAGAAGAGCTGCAGGCATTTTATGATGCGATTCTGCCGGAAATGCGTAACCTGCTGGCGGCATTAGACCAATATCCATTGGGCTCATTGCCGGAAGAGTTACACAAGCTGTACTGGCTCAGCCTGAGTTTTGCAGAAATTGCACCTCATATCGAACTGTATAAAGGTTCAGTGGGTGTGCCATACGCCTTTACAGAAACCCGTTTTGTCTATGAAAGCGGTGACGTGGTCAACGTTTAAAAGGAAATCAAGATGGACCAGCACAATCTGGAAACGCGTTTGCATTATCTGGAAAGCTGCGAAGCCATTCGCAGCCTAGTCGGCCGTTACGCAACCGCAGCGGACCAGCGCAACAACCCGGTCATTATGCGACATCTGTTTCATGAAGATGCGGTCTGGTGTGCCAAAGGTTTTGGTGAATATCAGGGCCGGCAAAACATTCTGGATGCGCTGTCTGGCATTGCTGAAGCGCAGGTGCTATGGAGCCTGCACATTATGGCCATGCCGGATATCGAAGTGCTGGATCAACAGCATGCCGAAGTCAGCTGGATGCTTTGGGAAGTCTGCAACCTTGCCAAGAAAGGCATGCAGGCCACCACCAGGTGTCTGGGCGGATTTTATAGCGCCAGTGTCCGGCAGGATGAAGACCGGCTCTGGAAATTTGACCGCGTGGAACTGAACCTGACGTTTAATCAGCCGTATCCGACAACTTGAGCGCATATGGAGCGACAACTGCTGCATCAGACACGGCCCAAAGAGGAATTAAAAAGATGAGAAAAATTGCAATTATTGGTGGTGGGCAGGCAGGTTTATTACTGGCATTCTCATTACTCGAACACAAATATGACGTCACTGTATATGTCGATCGTCCGGCTGATGAACTGTTACATGGCCGAATGGTCAGTACCACTATGTTCTTCGCTAATACCCTGGATGTGGAACGCAAACTGGGCCTGAATTTCTGGGATGGCAAGGCACATCATGGAGAGGTGATTCATGTCGACTTCCGTGCGCCAGACGGTACGGTTGCACTGCCTTTAACCGGTTTCCTGCATGAAAATAAAGGTATTGCCATGGACCAGCGCACCAAATACCACCGCTGGCTAGAAGAATATCCACGCCGTGGTGGCAAACTAGTCATTCAAAATGTCAGTCCTGAAGATCTGGAAGTGATTTCTGCTGAAAATGATCTGACGATTCTTGCTGCCGGCAAGGGCAATATCACCAGCCTGTTTAAGCGCAATGAATCCCGCTCAGTGCATCAGGCACCCCCGCGTAAACTGGCCGCAGCTTTGGTGGTAGGTGATGACTTGTGCGGACTAGACAGCTGGCAGGGGCAGCCATCACAAACCTTGCACTTTAACTTTATTGCCGGTGCAGGCGAATATTTCAGCATGCCATTCTATAGCCATACCCATGGCCCATGCCGTAGCTTCCTGTTCGAATGCGTACCCAATGGTCCGATAGATATCTTTGATGACGTGACTAACGGTGACGAAATGCTGCAACGCATGAAAGAAGCAGTAGCCAAAGTGACGCCAGACCAGAGCTTCCGTATGGTAGACAATATGGAACTGAGTGATCCGAATGCCTGGCTGAAAGGGGCATTCCGTCCGGAAGTTCGTTATCCGGTCGCGACTCTAGACAATGGTGCTGCAATCTGGGGCATCGGCGATACAGTGATGGTCAATGACCCGATTGCCGGACAGGGAGCCAATAATGCCACCCGCATGGTGGAGCACTATTTGCAGGCCATTCTGGCGCATGGTGATGAAGCCTTTACTGCCGAATGGATGACGCAAGTCTTTGAAGAATTCTGGGAATATTCAGGTCGCTATACCACTGAATTTACTAACCTGTTGCTGAATCCACCAAGTGAAAGCCTGCTTCAGGTCTTGGGTGCTGCATCTCAAAAACAGGCCATTGCTGATGATTTTATGGGGCACTTCAACCATCCACGTGGTTTCTGGCCAGCAGTCGATGGTGCGGAAGGTGCAAAAAAATATCTGTCCCGCAAGGAGTTTAATCATGCAGCTGCCTGAAGTAATGTGGCAGGACGTTGACCTGTCTGAAGCGAAATCGCTTCGGCAGGCCTTCGGAGGTTTTGCCACAGGTGTCGCGATTGTCACCTGTCTGGATCAACAGCAACAACCTGTCGGACTGACTATTAATTCCTTTAGTTCCGTGTCATTAGATCCTGCGCTGGTGCTATGGAGTCTGGTGAATCATTCACCAAGCCGTACGGTTTTTGAAAATGCAGAATACTTTGCCATCAATATTCTGGGAGCAGACCAGCAAGATATCGGGCTAAATTTTGCCAAGCCGATTTCCGATAAATTCCAGCATGGTGTGTGGAATATTGAACCATCTAAAGCGCCCGTATTGGAAGGGTGTGTGGTGCAGTTCGTTTGTAAAAATGAAAAGCAGATTGAAGCCGGTGATCACCAGATTTTCCTTGGAAAAATTGAGCAATGCCGTCACAGCAATCAGCGTCCATTGCTGTTTTGCAAAGGACAGTTTACTGAATGGCCGCAATATCAGGAGGTCTCATGAGCGATCTCAAGAATAAAGTTGTTTTAGTAACAGGTGGTGCAACCCATATTGGCCAGGCTGTTGTCAAAGAATTAAAAGGTCTGGATGCCGACGTCATTATTGCTGATATTAATCAGGAACAAGGCCAACAGGTCGCGAATGAAACCCAAAGTCGCTTTGAATATCTGGATCTATCAAGCGATAACAGCATTCAGGCCTTAGTGGGCAAGCTGACACAAGTGGATATTCTGGTGAATCTGGCCTGTCTGTATGAAGACCATGGATCTGAGTCGACCCGTCAAGATTGGCAAAATACTTTCAATGTCACGGTGTTTGGTCATGTTGCATTGGTACAGGCCTGCCGCCCATTGCTGAAAGCGAGTTCAGATGCTGCAGTGATCAATATCAGTAGTGTCAGTGCCCGTATTGCCCAGAAAGAGCGCTGGGTTTATCCGGCATCAAAAGCCGCGCTGGAACAGCTAACCAAAAGTATGGCACTCGATTTAGCCACTGATAATATCCGCGTGCATGCTCTGTCTTTGGGCTGGACCTGGTCTGTGCCAATGCAGATGATTTCAGGCAATGACCGTCCGAAAACTGATCGTGTTGCGGGTCGTTTCCATGTACTGGGCCGTATTGCCGATGCCGAAGAAGTGGCGGAGGCCTTAAGCCTACTTTGCAGTCCAAAAGCCAAATTGCTCACCGGTAGCACTATCCATGCCGATGGCGGTTATCACACTCTGGGGCCGGAAGCGACGGATTCACCGATTGAGGAGTTGAGCACATGAATATTCAAGTGAACAATATTGCTGAAAAATTTCTTTGCCTCACCTCGGATATTGAACAGGGGGCAGGCTTACAGGTTATTATCGACAGTTATCCACCACTAGCGGTGTTCCATCTGGAAGATGGTGGATTCTATGTCACCGATGATACATGTACCCATGGGGATGCTTCTTTGGCTGATGGTGAGGTTGATGGCTGCGAAGTGGAATGTCCGTTTCATGCCGGCGCTTTCGATATCAAGACCGGTGAGCCGTGTGGTGCACCCTGCAGTATTCCACTTAAAACCTATACCTCATTTGTACGTGATGGTCAGGTCTATTTGGTAGGGTAAAGCGCTATGTATAAAATCCAGATTGAAGGACAGGGGCAATTTCACTGTGCAGCAGACGATGTTCTGCTGCGTGGCGGTTTGCGTGAAGGTTTAGGTTTGCCTTATGAATGTAATGCCGGTGGTTGCGGAACCTGTAAAATTGAAGTGTTGTCAGGTGCGGTAGAAAATTTGTGGGAAGACGCACCTGGGTTGTCTGATCGCGATAAACGTAAGGGACGTGTATTGGCTTGCCAGTGCCGGCCAAAATCGGACTGTATGATCAAGGTTCGTTTAGATGAACAGTGCACGCCTAAAATTTTGCCAAAACAGCAAGCCGTGAAGCTCAAGCATGTGCAACCGATTACTCATGATATTCTAGAAATTCATTTACAGTCGGATGAACCAGCCCAATTTATTCCAGGGCAATATGCGCTGCTCTGGGTAAATCAGGAATTACTGCGTGCCTATTCGATGTCGAATTTGCCGAATGACGAAGGGCTATGGGTGTTCCAGATTCGCCGTGTGCCGAATGGCAAAATGACCGATTTGCTGTTCGATGAGCAGCAGCGACAACATGCTCTAATTCAGATTGATGGGCCTTATGGTCTGGCGCATTTGCAGGAACAGCCACGTCCGATTATCTGTGTTGCCGGTGGCTCAGGTCTTGCGCCAATGCTGGCGATTGCGCGTGGTGTGGCGGCTAATCCGCGCTTGCAACATCAGAAGGTCTGGTTCTTCCACGGTGGACGTGAACAACGTGATTTGTTGACTGAAAATAAGCTCAGGGACTGGACCGAATTGGGTGAACGTCTCAATTACGTGCCTGCTACGTCTGCAGAACTGATAGACGATATCCGTTCCGGTTTTATTCATGAGGTAATCAATGATGTGCTGGGCGAGCAATTACTTGAACATGAGATTTACTGTGCCGGGCCACCGCCGATGGTGAAATCCATTGAACAGATGGCCCATCAGGCGGGCATTCCACCACAACAGATTCACTTTGACCGCTTTTTCTAAGTTAAGCTGAATAAAATGATCAGGCGATGGTTAACTCATCGCCTGAATGCTTTTTCCCCGGCACATCAGCACCATGTTCACAATCTGTGCAATCGACTCCGTCCCGAGTTTCTGACGGATATGAGTACGATGAATCTCGACAGTTTTATGACTGATATTCAGCATCTGCGCTATATGTTTACTGGATAGGCCATCGACCAGTAAATTAAGAATCTCATTTTCACGTGGTGACAAGGATTTCAGTTTCAGCAATTGCTGTCTGCGATTTTCACCTGCGACAAAGTCCTGCTCGGCCTGTTGTAGGCAGGCCTGAATCTGGTTCAGCATATGCTGCGGATTAAAAGGTTTTTCCAGAAAATCAAAAGCCCCGGCTTTCATGGCATTTACTGACATGGGAATATCACCATGGCCGGTCATAAAAATAATCGGAATATAGGCTTTTTGCTGATTAAGTTGTTGCTGTAACTGCAAGCCACTCATACCGCGCATACGAATATCCAGAATCAGGCAGGCTGGGGTATTCGGCCGTGGATAATTTAAAAACTCGGTTGCACTGCTAAATGTTTTAGTTTCCAGCTGAACGGAGTCCAGCAACCAGGTTAGTGAGTTTCGGATATCCTGATCGTCATCAATGACGTAGACAATGGGTTCGGGAACATGAGAATTATTTAAATACATTTAGCACGCTCCTGTGCAAATAATGAAATATTAAAAATTGCGCCAGATTCACCCTGGCAGACCCATAAATAACCCTGATGGTTTTCAATAATGCTACGCGATAAAGTCAATCCGATACCCATGCTGTCTTTCTTGCTCGAATAAAAAGACTCGAACAGCTGTTCCGGATTTTGTCCTTGCAATCCCGGACCATTGTCTGCAATGGCAATTCGGGCATGCTGGTTATACTGCCAGGTTCGGATATAGATATCACGCTGACCTTCAGGATTGCGTTGTAACGCATCCACCGCATTAAAGACCAGATTAATCATCACCTGACTGAACAGGGTTTCATCAGAAGAAATATAAACCGGCGTCACACTTAGCTCATAATGAATGGTACAGCCTCCCTGATCGGCTTTCAGTCCAATCAGGGGATGCAGGTCCTGAATCAGTTTATTGAGGGAATGAATCTGAAAATTGGCTTCGCCTTTGCGCAAAAAGCTGCGCATACTGTGGATAATCTGGTTGACCCGTTTAGTCTGATCCAGTGCGGCATTCATGGCATCCAGCGTTTCAGTGGTATTGGCCAGGCCGTTGTGAATACGGATAATGCTACCCCCGACATAATTATTGAGTGCAGCTAAGGGCTGATTCAGTTCATGTGCCAGTGCGGTCGCAAGTTCCCCCATGGTTTTGCAGCGTGACATATGCCCTAATTGACGTTCCCGAGCCCGTGCCATTTCTTCTGCTTCAATCCGTTCGCTAATATCGCGGTAATTGATCAGAATTCCCTGAATATCCGGATGGTCGAGCAGGTTGCGATAGGTCGCCTCATGGTACCGCCACTTACCATTATGGTGCAGAATCTTGTAGTGCAGCACTCCAATCGACTGTTCAGCCGGTTTTTTAAATAACAGTTGCCGGACTTTGATGCGGTCATCCGGATGAATGACACTCAACACATTTTTATTCAAAACAAAGCGGTCACGATAACCCAAAATACGTTGTAGGGAAGGGCTGGCATACAGCAGTTTGCCTTGCAGGTCCAGAATCGCGATGCCATCGCCCGAGTTTTCCAGCAGCATCTTGAAATACTGATCTTTAGACTGCAGCTGATACTGATATTTCTTAATTTCACTAATGTTGCGCACCAAAGCCAGTAGCTTGGGCTGATGTTCAATTTCGACCGTTTTCAGGCAAACTTCCACGGGAATCTGCTGTTGATTCTGTGCCTGAATAATCCATTCAAATGTAATTGCTTCATGGCTGGCAGCTTGTTGCACCTTTTTTAAGGCATGGTGAAAATCAAAACCATGGTTATGTGCACTGATTTTTTCTACACTCATGCTAGTTAATTCAGATTTGCTGTAACCGGTCAGGGCTTCAGCAGCCTCATTGACGTCCATGAATTCGACACTGCCGATATCATGCACAAAAATGGCATCACCCGCCTTATCAAAGATGGTTTGATAATAATTTAAACTGGTCATTTTCATTCCTTACCTGAGATAGCATCCGGCAATCTGGTACAGGGGATATTCGCCTTCAATGACAAATACTTATTATTTTGTATTTCATATTGAAGCAAAGTAAAAAAGAGTGCAATTACACTTCAGGTTTAATTGCATACTTTAAACATATAAAATAAATCAACATTACATCTATCAGCCTAGCTAGATTGGATAAGCAAAATTAGTACCATTTTCACGTTTTAAAATGACTGGCAGATCATATTGTATTTTTTCAGCAGGCTTCTTTCCTAATTAAGCCAAACTTTCTGCTATTAGCCTTCATTCCATTTTTAATTAGTCATGCATTGTATGAAAGCTTAGAATTGATTCACTTTTGTTGTAATGGCGATGATTTATGGCAATCAGCTGGATCTTCTTCACCTTAATGGCTGCATTTATGCAGGCATGGCGTAATGCATTTCAAAAACAGCTAAGCACTACAGTCGATGTTTGGGGTGTCACGCTTGCACGGTTTATCTTTGCCTTACCTTTTGCCCTGGTCTATCTATACAGTCTGTATTACTTCAAGCCCGTTGCCAGTATCGTTCATTTTACTCCCAGATTTTGGGTCTATATTGTGATTGCCGGTTCGAGCCAGATTTTAGCAACTGCCTTGATGGTGAAGCTGTTTCAACAAAAAAATTATGCAATAGGAGTAGGGCTGGCTAAAAGTGAAGCCATTCTTGCCGCCGTCATTGGTGTCGTATTTTTAGCAGATCATTTATCGCTACTGGCCTGGATTGGGGTGGTGCTTGGTGGCTATGCAGTATTTTTGCTGAGTAAGGGCCAGCAGATCAGCGGATTTTCTGCCAAAACCTTAGCAATTGGAATCGGCAGTGGTTTGAGCTTTGCGATTACCTCACTCTTGGTCAGAGAGGCGAGTCTGGAATTAAGCGCATTGCCAACTGTACATCGGGCTGCATGGGTACTGCTGATGGTGATCAGTTTTCAGTGCATCAGTATGCTGATCTATCTGAGTCTATTTAGCCGCCAGACTTTAATGGCTATGTGGCAACGCTTGGGATTAACGTTTAAAGTCAGTGTATGCAGCTTTATGGCATCGTTGGGCTGGTTTACTGCCATGAGTATGATGAGTGTGCCAATCGTCAAAACGCTAGGTCAAATTGAGATTCTGTTTAGCATGCTGATTTCCGCATATTTCTTTAAGGAAAAACTGGCACGTGCCGAACATTGGGGACTAGGCCTGGTGGTGTTCGCTGCTATTTTAGTGATCTGGGCTTAATTTTTATTTGAGCTAAAAAAAAGCCACTGATGATCAGTGGCTTTTTCTGTTTTTTTGAGAAGTTTAAGCTGCAATAAATGCCTGAACTGCCTGATTGAACGCTTCAGCCTGTTCCACACTTGAAATATGTGATGCATTGATTTCAAACAGTTGGCTGTTGGCAATGCTGTCTTGCATTGACTGACCATCAGCTACAGTTGTTACCGGGTCTTGTTGACCTGCAATAATCAGTACCGGAACTGAAATAGTCTTTAACTGTTCACGTAAATCCGCTTTAGCCAAAGCTTCACAGCAACTCGCATAACCTTCCGGGCTGCCAGCACCAAGGTCGTTTGAAAGTTGTGCAACAATTGCTGCGTTGCTTTGAATAAAGGGTTCGGTAAACCAGCGTGATGCTGCAGTTGCTGCAATCGGTGCTAAGCCTTGCTCGCGTACCAGTGCAGCACGTTCCAGCCAGGCCTGTTCCTGACCGATTTTCGCTGCTGTATTGCAAACAATCACGTGGTTAAAACGTTCAGGTGCATGAATAGCCAGCCATTGGCCAGTCAAACCACCCATGGAAATGCCACAAAAAGCAGCTTTCTGGATATCTAAATGATCCAGTAAATTCACCACATCTTGACCCAGTTGATCCAGTGTATATGGTCCTTGTGGAGCGCTCGAAGCGCCATGACCACGGGTGTCATAACATACTACAAAATAATCTTTCTGGAAAAAATCAATTTGTGGTTGCCACATGCTGAATTTGGTGCCCAATGAATTGGAAAATACCAAAGCAGGTTTTGCTGCATCACCAAAAGTCTGGTAATTAATTTGTGCATCATTTGATGTAAATGTTGGCATTTTTTTTAAATCCTTAATCTTATAAATCCCCCTAAATCCCCCTTTATGAAAGGGGGACTTTGAATGAGGATTAAACGCGTTCAATAATCAAAGCGATACCTTGACCGACACCAATACACATAGAGCATAGTGCATATTTGCCACCAGTCTGTTCAAGCTGGTTCAAGGCAGTGGTCACCAGACGTGCACCAGATGCACCGAGTGGATGACCCAAGGCAATCGCACCGCCGTTCGGATTGACTTTTTCCGAGCCATCTTCAATACCTAGGTCACGGGTACATGCCAGTGCTTGGGCAGCAAAAGCTTCATTCAGCTCGATGACATCCATTTGCTCTAGCGTTAAGCCGGTTTGAGCAAGCAGCTTTTTGATGGCTGGCGCAGGACCAAAGCCCATGATGCGCGGTTCAACACCGACCACGGTTGAGCCAATGATTTTGGCACGTGGTTTTAAGCCGTATTGTGCAATGGCGTCATCAGATGCAATCAACAGTGCTGCTGCACCATCGTTAATGCCTGATGCATTACCTGCTGTGACGGTACCGTCTGCTTTTACCACAGGTTTCAGTTTCGCCAACGCTTCTGCAGTGGTAGACGCACGTGGATGTTCATCTTTATCCACGACCACCGGATCGCCTTTACGTTGTGGAATAACCACCGGAATGATTTCTTTATCAAAGAAACCTTTGGCTTGCGCTGCAGCTGTACGTTGCTGGCTGGTCAGGGCAAATTTGTCCTGATCGGCACGGTTAATCCCGAACTGTTCAGCGACATTTTCAGCCGTTTGCGGCATGGTTTCTACGCCGTACATTTCTTTGAGTTTCGGATTAATGAAACGCCAGCCCATGGTGGTGTCTTCAATCTTCTGGCTACGACCATAAGCCGTTTCTGACTTGCCCATGACGAAAGGTGCGCGAGACATTGACTCGACACCACCAGCAATGATCAAGTGGGCTTCACCGGCTTTAATCGCACGCGCAGCCATGGAGATGGTATCTAGCGATGAACCACACAGGCGATTGACTGTGGTTGCAGGCACCTGATAAGGCACACCTGCAAGCAGCGCTGACATACGGGCAACGTTACGGTTATCTTCACCAGCCTGGTTGGCACAGCCATAGATCACGTCATCAACCTGTTCCCAGTTCACTGATGGATTACGTTCCATCAAGGCCTTGATAGGAAGTGCACCGAGATCATCAGTACGGACAGGAGCGAGACCACCTGCATAACGGCCGAATGGGGTACGGATGGCATCAACGATATATGCGTTTTTCATTGTCTTTTCCTTTTACCTCCCTTAATCCCTCCTGAAAGGAGGGAGACTTTACACTCAGTTTAAATTTCTTTTGTGTGAAGTCCCCCTTTGAAAAAGGGGGATATAGGGGGATTTTATCTTTTGAAACTACTTAAGCTTGAGTCGCATCAATCAACTTGGCGCCAGTCAATGACTGCAATTCTTCAAATGACAGACCTTCGACTTTCTCAATCACTTTCATACCTTCGTTGGTCACATCAATCACGCACAGGTCGGTATA
This sequence comes from Acinetobacter sp. KH_038, assembly GCF_057839405.1. Taxonomy (NCBI): domain Bacteria; kingdom Pseudomonadati; phylum Pseudomonadota; class Gammaproteobacteria; order Moraxellales; family Moraxellaceae; genus Acinetobacter; species Acinetobacter sp. KH_038. The sequence continues at coordinate 1,415,102 of NZ_CM174489.1, forward strand.
GATACGATCGACACATTTCAGGCCAGTCGCCGGATAGGAAAGCTCAGCCACGATTTTTGGCTCGCCTTTTTTGGTCACGTGGTCGGTGGTGATGAAAACTTTCTTGGCACCGACAGCCAGATCCATTGCACCGCCAACCGCCGGAATCGCATCCGGTGCGCCAGTATGCCAGTTGGCCAGGTCACCATTTTCAGCCACCTGGAACGCGCCCAGTACGGCGATGTCTAAATGACCGCCACGCATCATCGCGAAAGAATCACCATGATGGAAGAATGAGCCGCCTTCAAGTAAGGTGACGAATTCTTTACCTGCATTGATCAGCTCCGGATCACGGTCTTCTTCAGCAGGAGGAGGACCGAAAGCCAGCAGGCCATTTTCAGAGTGCAGGAATACATCTTTGTCTGAAGGCAGGTAGCTGGAAATCTTGGTTGGCAAGCCGATGCCCAGGTTAACATAAGCACCATCAGGAATGTCTTGTGCCACACGTTCAGCGATCTGGTCACGGGTCAGTTTGCTATAGCTCATTATATATCTCCGATGCCAATTATTGTGCAGGTTTAACTTGTACAACGTGTTGAACAAAAATTCCCGGGGTGATGATATGTTCAGGGTCCAGCGTACCCAGTTCCACTACTTCAGAAACCTGAGCAATGGTGATATCTGCGGCCATCGCCATAATCGGGCCAAAGTTACGCGCAGACTTGCGATACACCAGATTGCCCCAGCGGTCACCCTTAGAGGCTTTGATTAAAGCAAAGTCAGCTTTGATTGGATTTTCTAACACGAAGTCTTTGCCTTCGTAATTTAAAGTTGGTTTGCCTTCGGCCAGCAAGGTACCAAAACCAGTCGGGGTGTAGATTGGACCCAGACCCATACCTGCAGCCTGGATACGGCAAGCCAGGTTGCCTTGAGGAACCAGTTCAAGTTCGATTTTACCGGCACGGTAAAGTTCATCGAATACCCATGAATCAGACTGACGCGGGAAAGAACAGATGATTTTACGCACTGCACCGGCTTTTAACAGTTTTGCCAAACCGTAGTCGCCATTGCCGGCATTATTGTTGACGATAATTAAGTCTTTGATACCCAATTCGATCAGACCATCAATCAGTTCAGCAGGCTGGCCTGCTGTACCGAAACCACCGATCATGATGGTTGAACCATCTTTGATCTGGGAGAGTGCTTCTTTCAATGATAATGAACTTTTATCTATCATAATCTGGTCCTTTCATATCCTAAACTTATGGATGTCTTTAAACTCATTTTGAATCTGATGCTGCAATTGGAACTGCGTTACGGTCTTTCTGTGACAATAGAAAATGTGCCACTAATCCAATACAGATCCCCCAAAAGACTGAACTCAGTCCCAGGAACTGCATACCCGATGCAGTCGCTAAAAAGGTGATCAGGGCAGCATCACGTTGTGATTCCTTGCCCATTGCAACGGAAATATTGGTGGCAATCGCACCGAGTAATGCCAGTCCTGCCAAAGCTGCAATAAGTTCTTTGGGCATCAGGCTGAACAGCATCACGATGCTGCCGGCAAATAAACCGCCTAAAATATAGAAGAGTCCATTTGCAATCCCGGCGATATAACGCTTTTCTTTCAACTCATGTGCATCTTTGCCCAAACATAACGCAGCCGTAATCGATGCCAGTACAATGGTGATACCGCCTACACAGGCCACTGCAAGCGAGGCGATACTGGTGGCACTGATGATCGGTTTGGCGGGCATGTCATAACCGCTAAGCTTGATAATCGCCATACCGGGTAAGAATTGCCCCGAGAGACTGACCAAAATGAGCGGTAATGCCAGATTCAGGGTGGAATTCCAGGTCCATTCTGGTGCAATAAATTGCGGAATCGCCAGACTGAAATTGGTGCTGACCGGGTTGATTTTGCCCAGTAACAGGCTTAAAACTACACCCGCGACTAACACCCAGACCATGGCATAACGTGGGCTGAAGCGTTTTGCCAGCAAAAATACCGCTAACATTCCAAACACAATGTAGGGCATGGTATCGGTAGCCGTAAACAGACCCAAGCCAAACTGTAACAGAATACCGGCCATCATCCCGGCAGCGACTTCCTGGGGAATCCAGGACAGCAGTTTGTCGAAATAACCGGTAATCCCAATTAAAAAAATCACCACAGCAGAGGTGATGTAGGCAGCGACTGCTTCATTGAGTGAAATATCGGGGAAAAGCGTAACTAATAAAGCAGTTCCGGGAGCAGACCAGGCAGTTACTACAGGTATTTTATATTTAATTGATAAAAAAATACCTGCAAGTGCAGCGCCAATAGAAATTCCCCAAATCCATGAAATCATCATGTCTGGGGAAACCTGGGCTTGCTGTGCTGCCTGGAAAAAAATGATCAGTGGACCTGAATAGGAAATCAGGACTGCTAGAAATCCTGCAACAGTCGCTGAAATTGACCAATCATTTTTTAAAGTTTGAAACAGGTTATTCATTGGTGATGTGCCTCCTTGCGCCGAACCATGATCCTGTTGAAAATTTTATGATCAGGACTTAGCCCTGATCACCACCACCGACAGGTACCACGGTACCGGTCATATACGATGACTCGTCAGAAGCCAGGAATACAATGGCATTGACCTGTTCCTGAATTGTGCCGTAGCGTCCCATAAAAGTACGATCAATGGTCTGATCAACCACTTGCTGCATCCACTCTTTTTCAGATTCGCTCAGCGGGTTGGCATTACGTGGCACTTTACGTGGTGGTGCTTCGGTACCGCCAGTGGCAATGGCATTGACCCGGATTCCATCTTTGGCATGTTCAAAGGCGAGGGAAGCCGTCAGACCGTTCACACCACCTTTAGATGCTGAATATGGAACACGATTAATACCACGCGTGGCAATAGAAGATACGTTTACAATTGTACCTTTCTGATTCTTAATCATTTCCGGTAATACTGCGCGGCAGCACCACATGGTTGGGAATAATGAACGATTCACTTCCTTGATAATTTCTTCTTCAGAAAATTCTTCGAAAGGTTTCATCCAGATGGCACCGCCCACATTGTTGATCAGGGCATCAACACGGCCATAGGTTTCCAGTGCCTTTTCAACCACGGACTGGGCACCCGCAAATGTTTCCAGATTGGCTTTAACGGTAATTGCATCACCGCCAGTCGCTTCAATTTCAGCCAGTACTTCTTCCACATAAGGGGAAAGGTCGGCCATGACCACTTGAGCACCTTCGCTTGCGACTTGCAGCGCGACACCGCGCCCGATGCCTTGGGCGGCACCAGTCACAATGACAACTTTATTTTCAAATCTTTTTGCACGATTCATTCTATTCTCCGACTCAGTCTGAACTTAGTTTGCAGAGAATTTTTCAAACAGGAAGCTTGCCGGTTTAACGCCTTCAGCATCTAACCAGCCGCGAACTGCTTCTACCATTGGTACCGGACCACACAGGTAGACATCAACATCACCGCCATTTAGCCATTCGTTTTCGATATGGCTGGTTACATAACCTTTACGCTCATGAGCAGATTCAGGGTTAGCCACCACAGTGCGGTATTCGAACCAGGAGAATTTTTCTTGAAGTTCGTTCAGTTTCTCAATCGCCACCAGGTCAAAGTCATTGGTCACACCAAACACCAGACGCACTGGATGTTCTGAACCTTTTTCTTCGAGGACTTGCAGCATTGACATAAACGGTGCGATCCCTGTACCACCAGCCAGCATCAATACTGGACGGGTCACAGGACGCAGGTAGAAGCTGCCAAATGGGCCAGTAAAGGTCATTTTGTCGCCAGCTTGGGCATTGGCGCTCAAGAATTCACTCATTTTACCATTTGGCACGTTACGTACCACGAAACCGGTTAAACGATTACCTGGTTTTGAACTGAATGAATAAGAACGGGTTTCAGTCGTGCCCGGAATGCCGACATTGACATATTGACCGGCAAGGAAGTGAATGTCCGGTTGACCTTCGTCTAACTGAATGTCAAAGGTAATGGTCGAGTCAGATAGGTTTTCTACACGTGCCAAAGTACCCTGGAACGCGTGAATTTCAGTTTTACAAACTTCTGATGAAGCTTGAATCTGGAAAACTGCGTCTGAAGTCGGTTTACACTGACAGGCCAGAATATAGCCTTCTGCAGCTTCTTCAGGTGTTAATGCATCTTCAATATAAGTTTCTTCAGGCATGTCAAACGAACCTGATTCACAAAACGCACGACACGTTCCACAAGCACCATCACGGCAGTCCAAAGGAATATTGATCTTTTGACGGTAAGCTGCGTCTGACAGGGTTTCTCCGTCAGAAACAGAAATAAAACGTGTAACGCCATCTTCAAATTGAAGTGCAACATTGTGGTTTGACATGGCTGAATATCCTATATAAATCTTTGTAACTAAGCCTTTCAGTCAATTTTCCATATGACTGAAAGGCTTGACCTAGCTGTAAAAACAGTCTTAGAGGTGATAAATGTCGATGACCTGGTTGATGTAATCGTTTTTCAATACCACGTATTTGCTTAAAATTTGTGGTTTATCGCCTGAAAAATCGATTTCATAACGTGACATACCGAAGTAGCTGTAGCTGTTTTTGTAACGGAAACTCAAGGTATTCCAGTTAAAACGTACAGTAACCTTGTCGCCATCACGTTCAACAATTTCAATATTGCTGATGTTATGGCAGGTACGGGTGTCCGGCATGGTTGCAGATGAGCGTTCAGTCTTGATACGGAACACACGGTCTTCTAAACCTTGACGGTCTGGATAGTAAATCAACGAGATTTCAGACTGTGGATCTGTCGTCAGTTGGTCATCATCATCCCAAGCCGGCATCCAGAAAGAAGCAGTCGGGGCATAACAGGTTAACCAGTCGTCCCATTGCTCATCATCTAAAAAGCGTGCTTCCTGATACAGGAACTGAGCAATATTTTCTAAAGTGATGTCGCTCATGCGTTTTCTCCTTCAGTAGATGCTGCAATTTCTTTCTCAGTCGCAATACCTTTTTTGATCAGTTCTAACCAGTACTGATGTTGAGCCAGGTATAGACCTTCGTCTTCTGTTTTAACACCAGACAGTTTTGGTTTTAAACCGATTTCATTTGCCGCATCATCCGGCCCATGGATCCAGTGTTTTGAACCGCGGCACATATCGTTCCATTCCAGCGCGATACCGGCATAACCAGCCTGACATGCACGGAATTCTTCAAGATCGTCTGGCGTTGCCATACCTGATGCATTAAAGAAATCTTCATACTGACGGATACGACGTGTACGTGCTTCCGGCTCTTCACCTACAGGCGCGATACAGTAAATCGTCACTTCAGTCTTATCGACAGAAATCGGGCGCAGTACACGGATTTGTGAACCGAACTGATCCATGAAATACACGTTTGGATAGATACACAGGTTACGTGAACGTTCAATCATCCACTTCGCCATGGCTTCGCCATATTGCTCGGTGTATTCGTCTTTTTTGGCAAAGTTAGGACGGTCTTCCGGGTTAGCCCATTGCGTCCAAAGCAACATGTGACCATGTTCAAAGCCGTAAGAACCACCGCCTTGTTTGCCCCATGAACCTGCGCTCATGGCACGGATATTGTCACCCGCCTGTTTTTCTTTACGTTGCTGAGTGGTTGCAGCATAGTTCCAGTGTACAGCAGATACATGGTAACCATCGGCACCGTTTTCAGCAGTCAACTTCCAGTTACCTTCATAGGTATAAGTCGAAGCACCACGTAATACTTCCAGACCTTGCTCAGACTGGCCCACGATCATGTCAATGATCTTGGTCGCTTCACCCAGGTATTCTTCAAGAGAAGGAACGTCCGGATTCAAGCTGCCAAACAGGAAGCCTTTGTAGTTTTCAAAACGCGCTACTTTTTTCAGGTCGTGAGAACCGTCTTTATTAAAACAGTCTGAATAACCTGCTTCAGCCGGATCTTTGACTTTCAATAACTTACCAGAGTTATTGAACGTCCAACCATGGAATGGGCAAGTATAGGTCGCTTTATTGCCTTTCTTGTTACGGCACAATTGTGCACCGCGATGTGAACAGGCATTGATCATTGCATTCAGTTCACCTTGACGGTTACGTGCAATGATAATTGGCTGACGGCCAATATAGGTGGTATAGAAATCGTTGTTGTTTGGAATCTGGCTTTCATGTGCCAGATAAACCCAGTTGCCTTCGAAGATGTATTTCATCTCCAGGTCAAACAGGGCCTGATCTGTAAATACTGAACGGTGCAGTTTAAATTCACCAGATTCAAAATCATCCACCAGTAGTTCGTCAATACGATCCAGATGGCTGGTGTTAATTACGGGAATACGAGGCATGTCCTTTCTCCGACTTTCCAGGGGGAAGTCAGCGGGATATATCTAGAAATATACCCCGCCTCTTTAATTGTATTAAGCGCTAGCGCGGCGACGATCAACTTCAGTCGTTGGTGCAGCAGCATGTTCTTTTACAAGTTCGATATCGAACTGAATGTGTTTGAAAGGACCATTCAGGCCACGTTTTGCAATTTCAGCTTCGTCAGTCACGTCAACGGCAGTTGCAACCAGACCATCACGCGTAGCGAATGCAAAGTCATCCCACAGGTACTGGTCGCCTTCGATGTTGAACTGAGTGGTTAGCTTGCGATAGCCCGGTGCAGATACAAAGTAATGCACATGTGATGGACGGTTACCGTGACGGCCTAATTTGTCCAGTACAAACTGGGTTGTACCTTCTGGAGGGCAGCCATAACCTACAGGCATCGTTGTCAATGCAACGTATTTACCATCCTGGTCACTGAAAATAGAGCGACGCAAGTTGAAATCAGACTGTGACTTGTCAAAGAATGAATAGTTACCCAGGCTGTTGGCATGCCAAACTTCAACTTTAGCACCTTCAATGATGTTGCCTTCAGTATCTTTTACTGTGCCTTCAATGATCAAAGTCGGGATTTTACCTTCTTCTGAACCATCATCCATACGCGCAAAGCCAACTGATTCTGGTGCGCCAGCAACGTATAAAGGACCTTCAATAGTACGTGGCGTACCACCAGTAATACCTGCTTTGGCATCTGCTTCGTCAGCACGTAGGTCCAAATAATGCTCCAGACCCAAACCTGCAGCCAATAGACCTAGCTCATTGGCTTGGCCTGCATCAGTAAAGTACTCAAGACCTTTCCACAATTCTGATTGTGAAATATCCAGATCTTCGATAGCCTGAAAAAGGTCACCCAACAAACGTACAGTGATTTGTTGTACACGTTCATCTACAGGACCTGTCGCAGTATCGACATTCATTTTCTTTACTAATGCATCAATTTCTTGGCGATTCATACTATTACTCCTCAGTATGTCTACATTTTTTTATGTGGCGTGCCGTTTAGCTTGCTCGGGCTGGCTAAATCTTGCTGGCCACAATCCTTGTTTAATTACCCTCTGGTTTTCCTGGCTGGGAAGGGAATAACGTTATTCCCAACTCCCATATTCCGTCTTAGCTGTCGTCATCTCGAACTGAAGATGGGTGACGGTTTAATGCCATCACTTCGATCTTCATATAAGGATAGAGTGGCAAACCTTGCAGCAGGCTGTGCAATTCTTCATTGCTTTCAACATCAAAAATACTGATGTTTGAATACTGGCCAGTGATTCGCCAGATATGACGCCATTTACCCTGACGCTGTAAGTCATGGGAATAGGCTTTTTCAACAGCCTTGATTTCGTTGGCCTGTTCCACTGGCATATCCTGTGGAATGTTTACGTCCATCCGTACATGGAAAAGCATAGGTTTCTCCTCGAGTTATTGACGACGCAAGTTGTCAATCTTGTTTTCATCCAACTCAATTCCCAGACCAGATCCTTTCGGAATTTCCAGTTCAAAGTTTTGATAGTTGAGTGGGGTTTTTAAAATATCTTCAGTCAGTAGCAATGGCCCAAACAGTTCGGTGCCGTAGGCAAGGTTTTCAAAGGTAGAGAAAACATGTGCCGACGCAATCGTGCCGACCGGACCTTCCAGCATGGTACCGCCATACAGGTCGATTCCTGCCAGTTTGGCAATTTTTCCGACTTCACAGCCTTCAATCAGGCCACCTGACTGGGCAACTTTGACTGCAAAAACAGATGAACCGTTTTGTTTCGCAATTTCATAAGCTGAATGTGGGCCCATTAAAGATTCGTCCGCCATGATAGCAATATCAAAACGGCGGGTTAAACGGCGCATGGCAGCCAGGTTGTCAATTGCACATGGCTGTTCAATCAGGTCAACGCCACCATCTTGCAGCAACTGTATTCCTTTAATGGCTTCCAGTTCTGACCAGGCACGGTTAACATCCACACGAATCGAAATGTCTTTGCCCAAGGCTTTTTTAATCGCGAGAACATGTTCTACATCTTCTTCAACTGCACGTGAACCGATTTTGAGTTTGAAAATGTTATGGCGTTTAGCCGCAATCATTTTCTGTGCTTCAGCAATATCTTTTTCTGTATTGCCAGAAGCCAATACCCAAAGAACCGGAATGCTGTCACGTAAGCGGCCACCCAGGATTTCGCTCAGCGGCTGCTGCATGCGCTGTGCCTGAATGTCCAAAAGGGCAGTCTGAATCGCGCACTTGGCAAAGCGGTTACCATTAATATTCTTTTTAATTGCTTGTAATGTCTGTGCAACATTTAAGCCGGATAATGTTTTCAAAAGGGGCGCGAAATAAGTTTCAATATTGACTTTAACGCTTTCCGGGCTTTCATCACCATAACCTAAGCCGCCGATCGTCGTTGCCTCACCCCAACCGATATAACCATCTTCAGTGGTGATTTTAACTAGGACCAGGGTCTGGGTTTGCATCGTTGCCACTGCCATCTTGTGAGGGCGAATGGTTGGAATTTCTACCAGCAAGGTTTCAACTGACTTATACATAATACGGATTCACATTCTTGCTTTAATGCTTCGATTTGATATACCTTAAAAGAATAATGTTGATTGGTCTAAGATCGAATTAGCATTTTTTTATACTTTAAAGGTATTCTATATCATGGAACTTAGACATTTACGCTATTTTGTTGCAGTAGTGGAAGAGCAGAGTTTTACCAAGGCGGCAGAAAAACTATTTATTGCCCAACCGCCTTTAAGCCGGCAGATCCAGAACCTTGAAGCAGAGCTGGATATACAGTTATTTGAGCGTGGAAGCCGTCCATTAAAGACCACAGAGGCAGGTCAATTCTTCTACCAGCATGCTGTTAAACTTTTGTCTAATGCCGAAGAGATTAAGTCGATGACCAAGCGTATTGGTATCGCAGATCGTACCATTACTATTGGCTTTGTTGGTTCTTTATTGTTCGGTTTATTGTCACGAATTCTATTTTTATTTAAACAGCAGCATCCTTATCTCAAGATCGAGATGATGGAAATGAATACTTATGAACAGATTCAGGCGCTCAAAGAAGGCCGGATCGATGTAGGTTTCGGCCGTCTAAGAATCTCGGATCCGGCAGTAAAACGGGTCTTGTTGCGTGAAGAGCGTTTGGTGGTGGCGGCGCATGCCAGTCATGTTTTGGCGCAACGCGAGAGTCTGCATTTATCTGAACTGGTCGACCAGCAACTGTTTTTATATCCCAATACGGGCAAGGCAAATTTTGCCACCCAGGTTCGTGGCATATTTTCCGAGTATGGATTGGAACCTAAAAACCTGCGGGTGGTACGTGAACTGCAGTTGGCGCTTGGCTTTGTTGCAGCGGGAGAGGGTGTCTGTATCGCACCGGAAAGTGCACAAAATATTAAATTGGCGCATTTAAACTTTATACCTTTAGCAGATGCATTCGCAGTAAGTCCTGTCTTTATGGCCATACGCAATATGGATGAAAGCGAATACATCCGCTACCTGTTTGATGCGGTATATCAAGTCTATGATCTTGAAGCATTAAAATATGATCGTTCGGTATTTTAAAACTGATAAACCACTCAAATATGCACAAACATGAACCGGATTTTTACAGGATGATGACTACTGATCGAAAAATAATTCATGATTAAATAATATATTTTCCAGTTAATTTAACGGTTTAGCTTGAATCAGACTTTATAGGTATAAAGGCATGCCTATTCAGTTTTGGACATTATCGTGCATCTTCTTCATTGTGGCTTTCATAAATTGAACTTCACAATCTGGAGGTGGAGATGTCTACAAATAAAGTGAATATAAATACGCTGATTGATGAAGCAAAGTTTACGCCCTTTCACTGGGGCGTATTGATCTGGTGCTTGCTGATCATTATTTTTGATGGCTATGATCTGGTGATCTATGGGGTCGCGTTGCCTTTACTGATGCAAGAATGGTCATTAACTACAGTGCAAGCAGGTATGCTAGCGAGTACTGCACTGTTTGGTATGATGTTCGGTGCCATGACTTTCGGAACCTTGTCCGACAAGTTAGGCCGTAAAAAAACCATTATGATTTGTGTGGCTATTTTTAGCGGCTTTACCTTTATAGGTGCTTTTGCGACTTCACCGGTTGAATTCGGAATCTTGCGCTTCTTGGCTGGATTGGGGATTGGCGGCGTCATGCCAAACGTAGTGGCCTTGATGACCGAATATGCGCCCAAGCGTATCCGTAGCACCTTGGTTGCCTTAATGTTTAGTGGCTATGCGATTGGTGGTATGACCTCGGCACTGTTGGGTGCATGGCTGGTACCGCAATATGGCTGGAAAATCATGTTCCTGTTAGCCGGTATTCCACTGTTGCTTTTGCCAGTGATCTGGAAATACTTGCCAGAATCGCTGATGTACCTGACCAACAAAAATCAGACTTCCCAAGCGCACGATATTATTCAAAAAATATCTCCGGAACAGGTCATTACCCATGATACTCAATTTGTACTGAATGAAGTGCAGAAAGGTGATGAAGCGCCATTAAAAGCACTTTTCCAACAGGGCCGCAGTTTCAGTACATTCATGTTCTGGCTGGCGTTCTTTATGTGCCTGTTAATGGTATACGCATTGGGCAGCTGGTTGCCAAAACTGATGATTCAGGCCGGTTACTCGCTTGGTGCCAGCATGATCTTCCTGTTTGCCTTGAATATTGGTGGCATGATCGGTGCAATCGGTGGTGGATACCTGGCAGATCGCTTCCATATCAAGAAAGTACTGACCATCATGTTCTTGTGTGGTGCGCTGGCCCTGATTCTGCTTGGCTTTAACAGTCCGCAATTCGTCCTATACACCCTGATTGCTGTGGCGGGTGCTGCAACGATTGGCTCGCAAATTCTACTCTATACCTTTGTTGCACAATATTATCCATCGACTGTACGTTCTACAGGCATGGGCTGGGCATCAGGTATTGGACGTATTGGTGCGATTGTTGGTCCGGTATTGACTGGTGCTTTATTAACCATGAATTTACCGCATCAAATGAACTTCTTTGCTATTGCGATTCCTGGTGTGATTGCTGCACTTGCGATTTTCCTGGTCAACTTAAAGACCTCAGTAGATGCGCAAGCCCTTGCAAGATCTAGCATGAAGCCAAATCCTGTGGCTGAGAACGCAACCCAATAAGTTAAACTTTAATTAATCAATATAATATCGTCAATGATATAGATCGCCATCGTAACCGGTGGTGATCTGTTGCTAAAATCTGATCGGACAATAAAAAGCGAGTTTAGGATGAACACGACACTATTAACCACAACAATCAATAAGCCAACATTAAAACGTACATTATTGATGAGTATGATTGCCATGAGTATGGGGGGCATGAGCTTATCTGCTCAGGCACAAACTGCACCAAACAGTCAGCAAGAAATTGAACAGCTCCGTCAGGAAGTGCAGGCCCTGCGTGCACTGGTTGAGCAACAGCAAAAACAGACCACGACGTTAAATACTGCGGTACAGACTCAGCAGGCAGCAGCGGCATCTGCCAAACCTGTCATGAGAATTGGCAGTGGTGCTGAATTCAATCTTTACGGAAATGTCCGTGCCGATGCGTCTTATCAGGCGGAAGGCGGTGCAGCAGCACGTATGTATAACCAGATTAATGCTGTTCCACTTGAAGGTGCGGGCGAGCGCAGTGATGAGTTCAAATCGACACTTTCTGCTACCCGTTTAGGCATGGACTTTAAAGCGCCAGTCGGTGCGGGCGACAAAGCCCTGAGCGGTAAAGTCGAGGTAGATTTCCTCGGTGGTGCAGGTCTGGATAATTTGCGTATCCGTCATGCTTATATGAACTATGCCAACTGGTTAATTGGTCAAACCTGGTCAAACTTTGCAGTACCTGATTATCTGCCAGAAACTGTCGATGCTTTGGCTTATGCTGGCGGTTCGATTAAACGGACTCCGCAAGTCCGCTATACCAGCACCTTCAGTCCGGTAACCAATCTTGTACTGGCAGTGGAAGATCCGAAAGATCCAAATCCGGGCATAAAACAGCGCTTACCTGCGTTAACTGCACGTTTAAATCATAAATTTGCCGATAATTTTGCAGTCAGCGCACGTGCCATGGGGCATGAAAAACGTGTCAATGAAGATGAAGAAATGGCATGGGGCGTAGGTCTAGGTGCAAAATATGATGTGGTACCAGGCACGACTTTAAAAGCCGACTACTATCATGTTAAGGGTGATAGCAGCTTTGTTTCTTATGCCAATACGGGTGTAGTGGCAGCAGGTGGCAATCTGTATCAAAGCGAATTCGATTCGATTTCAGTCGGCTTAACCCAGCAGTTTAATGACAAATTGCGTGGTACTTTAGGTTATGGTTATATGAATTTTGATCAGGATGCGGGTTATTTAGCTGCTGCTACTGCTGCTGGTTCGAATCTAACTACAGTTAACAAAGATCTGTGGCAGGCTTGGGCCAATGTGTTCTATAGCCCAACCAAGCCTTTAAGTTTTGGTCTGGAATATGTGTATGGTGAACGTGAGGCAGTAGCTGCCGCCACACCAAATGGAAGTACTAAAGGTGAAGACAACCGAATCAATGCGGTTGCCATTTATAGCTTCTAACATATTGCTTAAGCAAACGATTTAAAGCTCAGAAAAGCGTGGATGAATTAATCCGCGCTTTTTCTATTTTGCAGAATCGTATCTGCTAAAAGATTCACTGCATTTTCTATCTCGGCAGTCCATTCAAAAGAACAATTCAGCCGGATATAATGCTGGTTGGCATGATCCGGTTTGAACAATAGTGCAGGGGCGATTGAAATCTTTTTCTGAATCATTTGCTCATAAAGCAGCTGTCCATCGAGTCCGTTTGGTAACTCGATCCAGAGAAAATAACCACTAGAATAATAGTAAATTTTACATGTGGCCGCTAAGCGGTTTTTCAGTTCCTGATAAAACCTCTTTTTATATTTTTCCAGATTATGCCGTAACTGACGCAAATGTTTTTCATAATGATGATGTGAAATAAACTCCACCAGCGTATTTTGCAGTAGCGGGCTGACGGTTAAAGTGCTCATGAGCTGTAAATGCTGAATGGCATCGGAAAATGGCCCGGCATAGACCCAACCAACGCGTGCACCCATGCCCAGTGTTTTGGAAAATGACGCACAGTGCAGTACCATCTGATACTGATCAAAATATTTCACTGACAAGGGCTTATAAGAGCCGTAGTTCAATTCCTGATACACATCATCTTCAATCAAATAGACCTGATATTCATGCAAAAGTTCGGCAACTCTCTGTTTGATTTCTGAATTGACGGTAAAACCGATTGGGTTATGCACGTTCAGCATTAACCAGCACACCTTGATTGGATACTGTTTCAAGGCCTGTTCAAAAGATTCCAGATCAAAGCCAAATTGCGGATGCTCAGGGATGGTGATGACTTGTAAACCCAGACGCTCGGCAGCCTGCCAGGCACCATAAAAAATGGTTTGCTGCAACAGAATAAAATCACCGGGTTGGGTCAAGGCCTGCAAGGAAAGATTAAGTGCTTCTAAGGCGCCGGATGTAATGACAATGTCATCTGCATTACATGCAATGCCTTGCAGCTGGTAACGATGGGCGATCAGTTGCCGTAAATTTTTATTGCCGGGTGGCATGTGATTCTGATTGTTATAACTGCTTTTTCTTTTGGCTTGCTGCGCCAGAATCTGCATAAATTTGGCGTTATAGAGCAGCTCTGCATTTGGAAATGCCGAACCAAAAGGCACAGTTTCTGCAGACTGAATTGACTTTAAATAGTTAAAAACCACCGAGTTGATTTGGACTTTCGGGCTTAAACTAATCTGAACAGGCTGTTTGCTGTGAACCAGATCGGGAGAATGTTCTGCAACATAATAGCCGGATTTATCTTTGGCATAGACCAGACCTTGGGCTTCAAGTTCCTGATAGGCATTCAGTACGGTCATCAGGCTATAACCGGATAATTGGGTCTGTTCGCGTAGAGAAGGCAGTTTATCATGTGTCTTCCATACACCGTTTTCAATCATCTGCCGGATATTTTGCGCCAGTTTTTCAGACTTATACATATGCTATTCTTGAACTAGACTGTTCTAATCAATGCTATTTATAACATGTCTTAACTTATTTAATATAACAAAAACCCAAACTGCCAGGCTTGCTGTTATATTTTTTAAAGTTTGAATTGTATCTATAGCATTTACTGTTATTCCAAAATAATCATGCAATACAGTTTCTACATTGGAACGGGTAATTGCATGAATCCACAAGAGCAAAATAAAGCCCCAAAATACGCAGACAGCAGTATTTCGGATGCCACTTTTAAGAAAATGATTTTCTGGTTTGCACTCTATGCCGGATTGTTCTGTGTTGGGGTGATTGTTGTGGTAAATGCCGACAAGTTCATGATTGGTGGATTATAGAACTTAAAAATGCACAAGCTGCTTTGGGGATTTTCATCGCAGTTTAAGTTGAGCCTTACTTCTTTCAAGCAAGTTGTATTTCAGCATATTTAATTTGTCACAATTCGATACTTACAAACTCTGATTTCCTTGCTAAATTTAGTCCACATGATGATAAAAATCAGGTCATGCTTTTAGACCGGGCCATCATGCCATTATAACAACGATACAAATCTACGGACCAATAACAAGTACACAGGAGTGAATAATGCTTGGAAATATGATGTTCCAGCCTTTACTGATCAGCAGCATGATTGAACATGCAGGACGCTATCATGCCGATACCGAAGTAATTTCTAAAAATACCGATAGCAGTATCAAAGTCACCAATTGGGGCGAAATTCAGCAAAATTCCAAACGTTTCGCCAATGCCTTACAACAACTTGGCTTGGCACAGGGAGATCGGGTCGCAACCATTGCCTGGAATAATCACCGCCATTTAGAGTCCTGGTATGCCATTTCCGGCAATGGCCTGGTTTGTCATACCATTAATCCGCGCCTATTTCCGGAACAGCTGGTTTTTATCATGAATGATGCTGTGGATCGTGTGGTGCTGTTCGATAAAACATTTGTTCCTTTAATTAAAGCGGTAAAACCGCTATTGGGCTCAGTTGAGCATTTTATCTGTCTGGATGCGGCTGACCCTGCAGTAACTGAAGCCATTCCAGAAGTCCAGTTTTATGATGATCTGATTGCTGCTCAGAATGCAGACTTTGAATGGCCAGTGCTTGACGAAAACTCGGCAAGTTCTTTGTGTTATACCTCCGGAACCACGGGCAATCCCAAAGGTGTGCTGTTTAGCCATCGCTCTACGGTACTACACAGCTATGCCATCATTTTACCAGATTCACTCAATGTCTCGGCGACCGACATCATGCTGCCCGTTGTGCCGATGTTCCATGTCAATGCATGGGGCACACCCTATGCTGCCGCGATGGTCGGATGCACCTTGGTTCTTCCAGGCCCGGGTCTGGATGGGGCCAGTCTGGTAAATCTGATTGATACCTATCAGGTTTCAGTGGCGCTTGGTGTTCCAACCATCTGGCAAGGTTTGATTGCTGCTGCAAATCAGGCAGCTTCCAAGCTGGAAAGTCTGAAACGTAATGTGGTTGGCGGATCGGCATGCCCACCAGCCATGCTAAGAGCATTTAAAGAACAGTTTAATTGTGAAACGATTCATGCCTGGGGCATGACGGAAATCAGCCCACTGGGCACGGCAAATCAGCTCAAGAGCAAACATCTGCATCTGTCTGATGAAGAAAAATTACAGATTCGCCTGTCTCAAGGCCGCCCGCCATTCGGAGTGGATTTACGTTTGACGGATGCGGAAAAAGGTACGCATGAAATTGAACGTGATGGTCAGACCACAGGAAATTTACAGGTCAAAGGGCATTGGGTCATCAGCCATTATTTCGGCAAGGAAGAGTCTGCACTGACGGACGATGGCTGGTTTGATACTGGAGATATTGCCACACTCAATCAAGATGGCTTTATGAAGCTCAGTGACCGCTCCAAAGATTTGATCAAGTCCGGTGGCGAATGGATTTCCTCTGTCGAGCTGGAAAATATCGCAATGGGGCATCCGGAAATTGCGATGGCAGCGGTGATTGCCGCCCAGCATCCCAAATGGGATGAACGCCCGGTATTGATTGCCATCAAAAAACCAGAGAGTCAAATTGGTGAGGCTGATCTGCTCGCTTATTATGCAGAAAAAGTGGCCAAATGGCAGGTTCCAGACAAAGTCGTGTTTGTTGATGCGATTCCACTCAGCGGTACAGGTAAAATGCTGAAAAAAGATTTACGGGAATTATATGGATCTATTTTGCTGGAACAGGCGGCAGGTTAAGATTTGGGATTAAATCTTGCGATCTTCAGCTGATGATTAAAAACTGACTTCTATACAGGAGTCAGTTTTTTATATACAGTTACCAGAATTAACAGATATAGAAACTCGGTTTTCCTAAAAACTATAGTTTTGGCAGATGCTCTTGCTTAATATTGTCCGACAAAACGCTCTATTATGTTTGTTCAGCATATAATTTGACCTGTATTGATATGGTCTGAATTATAAAACGCTTTATGCTGACAACATAATAAATAGACAGTTGTACATTAATGTTGCTGTCTGCGGATAAGGGGATAAAAATGACAAGCATGCCAACCTATCAGCCGCATTGGGTTCGTGAAGATTTCATTGATTTTATTGGTGAAAAAATCCACCCAACCTGGGCATTTAAGAAAGTCAAAGCTGCGATTGTGAGCATTCAAGCGATCAGCCCTGATTTTTTCAAGATTCAGTTACGTCCGAATCATAATTTTAAAGCCAATTCATTTCAGGCCGGTCAAAATATTGCGCTGACACTCAAACTCGATGGCGTACGTCATCAGCGGCATTATTCTGTGGTGACTGTGTTAAACAACGGTGATCTGATTATTGCAGTTAAACAGCAAGGTAAGGTTTCACGTGCTTTAAGCCTGATGCAGAACGGTGCTGTGGTTGAGATCTCGCAGCCGCAAGGCAACTTTATTCTGAAAAAATCTACCCAGCCTATTTTATTTCTGGCATCCGGCAGCGGTATTACCGCGATTTATTCCTTGCTGCAAAAAGCGGTCATCCAGTCGTTGGAACAGATTGACCTGATTTATTTCACCCGGGATGATGCCTTTCATGCTGAACTGAAAACCCTGGCTTTAATGCATCCAAATCTGAAATATCATCATTTCAATACACAGGAACATCAGCAGCATCTGACCCAGACTTTAGTACAAAAACTGGTGCCGGACTTTGCAGAGCGAAAAATATATGCCTGTGGCTCAGCCGGAATGATGAAGGCTGCACTGAGAATCGTAGAAAAACTGGATTTGAGATCCAACTTTCATTCGGAATATTTTCAGATTGTGGTGGATGAAAAAATTAAGGCACAGCCGGTACAGTTTTTAAGATCTCAGCAAGCGTTTCAGGCTCAGTCTAATTTACTGGAAAGCGCCGAAAAATCTGGCTTGCGTCCGGCACATGGTTGCCGAATGGGTATCTGTAATACCTGTTCCTGCACCAAAGTGAGTGGCTCGGTGCGTAATGTTCTGACCGGTGAAGTTGATCATGGTCACAATACCCAGATTAAACTGTGTATTTCCCAGGCGATGAGTCCAGTCGTTATTAATTTATAAATCAATATCAAACAATAAAAAGGTGCTCCCATGAACATGCAAATTGATTTTAAACGACACAGCAAATCCCAATTTCTCAGTCCTGAACAGATTGAGGAGTTCGGTGCCAAGGTCGATGCGATCCGCCGCGAGGTCATGGATGATCTGGGTGAAAAAGACGCCGAGTATATTTATAAAATTCGTAATTTCGTCCGCTATAGTGAAATTGCCTCCCGCGGTATGCTGATGTTTGCCGGCTGGTTACCCCCGGTCTGGCTGGTGGGTACGGGGCTGCTTGGCATTTCCAAAATCGTGGAAAATATGGAGCTTGGACATAATGTGATGCACGGTCAGTTCGACTGGATGAATGATCCGACTCTGAACGGAACAACCTATGACTGGGATACGATTTCCACGGGGGATGACTGGAAATATACCCATAATTATATTCATCATACCTATACCAATATTGTCGGGATGGATCATGATGTCGGTTATGGCCTGATCCGGGTCAGTGAATCGCAAAAATGGGAACCCCGTTTCCTGTTCAATATTCCACTCGGCATTCAGTTAATGGTGTTCTTTGAGTGGTATGTCGGTCTGCAGCGTCTGCATCTGGAAGATGTGATTGCCTATAAAACCAAAACCTGGAAGGAGGTCTGGAAAGAGGCGGCTCCTTTGCGTCAAAAAATGCGCCGTCAGGTATTGAAAGATTATGTATTTTTTCCAGTGATTGCCGGCCCGAATGCCATTCCGGTATTTGCCGGAAATGCCGTAGCCAATGTAATTCGTAGTCTGTGGGCATCTGCGGTCATCTTTAACGGTCATTTCACTGAAGATGCTGAAACTTTTGAGATGGACAATACCGACAATGAAACCCGTGCAGAATGGTATTTGCGCCAGATTCGTGGTTCGAGCAATTTTAGCGGGACGACCTGGCTACATATTCTGAGTGGTAATTTGAGCCATCAAATTGAGCATCATCTGTTTCCGGACATGCCGGCCAATCGCTATGCGCAGGTTGCGCCAAAAGTCAAAGCACTATGTGCTGAATATGGCATTCATTATAACGAAGCGAGTTTCATCAAGCAGTTTTCTACCGTTTGGGTACGTCTGGCGAAATGTTCATTGCCGAATCACTGGACCCAGCAGATTGTAGAAAAAACACATACTGCCCAATCGGTATTGAATTATTTCAAGAGCAAAATCCTGCCTTAATTTTTTGAGATTCTGTATTCACCAGTTTGGTACTCCTCAATAGCTCTGGATGGTCTATTGGGGACTTTTTTTGCCAAGTGCCAAATGAATAACAGCGGAATTCAGGATTTGATGAACGAAGTGTGGAGAGCTATTTCAAAATAATCACCAAAGCAAAACAGATGCACTACTGCTGAAACGCTTGAGCTACAACAACTAGCTTCAGCTCATGAATGGTGTCTTTATAATGGCCGCGTCGTTAGATTCTAGGTCTCAATTTTGAAATATCTTCAATATTTTTTAGCAATCCCATTATTACTGCTTTTAACTGCCTGTAACATCACTGAAGCACCGGCGCTAGATTATCAGGGAAACTGGAAAAATACGCTGGAAAATCCAAAATTTGAAAATATCTTGGTGGTTTCAAAAAATGGTGAAAATTACTTTATTACCAATAGCATAAAAGATAAAGAAACCGGTAAAACCGAGAAGAAAAACCCGATGCCAGCCTCAGTAAATGAAAATGGCCTGCTTCAGCTAAATGCCGGAGCCGGTATGGTGGATTTTGCAATTGATGAAAAAACCGGAAATCTGGTCGGTTCGGGTTCAGTCTATACGAAAACCAAATAACGTTCTCATCTCAAGTCAGAGATCAGCAGAAAAATGCCATGAAACCGCATATTCATGGCATTTTTTTATTGAGCCAGATCTAATAATTCCGCAAAATCTTCTGCAAAGTAATTTGCTTTGGCTTTGACCATATCGATTTCATGCGCAGAGTATGGGTCATAAACTGCAAGTACCTCGATCCCTGCATGGTTGGCTGCTTCAACACCAATTAATGAATCTTCAATAATCAGGCAATCTTCGGGCTTAAGCTGAAAATGCTGTAGAACATTCAAATAGACTTCTGGATGTGGCTTGATATTTTCCACATTTTCACGGGTTAATATAATGTCGAAGTCATTGTTAAAGTTAATTTTAGTATTGATGTTTAGATTATTATCCTGATAACGCTGGATATTTGACAAGCTGGTGGTTGTGGTCAGGGCAAGCTGCATCCCTTGTCGTTGCAAGGCTTGAATGAACCGTTCCGCGTGTGGTTTTAGCTCAACGATATGATCGAGAAAATGCCGTGAAATAGCATAACGGCGTATTTTTACCTCTTCCTTGCTTATCGCAAATCCATATTTTTCTTTTAAATAAGCACAATATTCCAGATAGGGATCAGGCATATGTTGAGAGACTTTAAGCTGAAGATCACGTTGCTGCTGAACCTGATTTAAATCGACCTGGATGCCGGATAGCTCCTGAATCAGCGCAGCATCGACCTGATTCCAGATGCCGACAGAATCAATCAAGGTGCCATCCAAATCAAAACACACCAGCTTTTTGCCCTGAAACATATGATATTTCTCTTTACTTCTACAGTCTATTCCGTGCGCTTGAGTATATAACATGAGACTTGAGTATTTCAGCAAGCTGAGAAAAAAGCAGGAGCGGTGCCTGGAAATAAAGCTACATTTAAGAATCTTTCCAGGTCAGATAAAAGTGATTTTTAATACCCGATAGCAATTGATTGGTCCCCGGAATAGTTGCAAAGTGTTATATTTGAATATTGGCAATTGATGAGATTACATCGATGATACACCTGTCAAAATTATTAAAAAGTTAAAGGAAATGTGTTTCTGTGTTCGAACTTGACTGTAAATTGCTCAGCATTTTTTATTATGTTTACAAATTTAAGAATGTCTCACAAGCAGCTGATCATCTGGATATGAGCCAGCCGGCAGTCAGTAATCTGCTGAATAAAATTCGCCAACATTATGCTGATCCCTTGTTTTTGCGTATTGGTAATGAAATGCTGCCGACAGACTTGTCTAAGCAATTGTTTCCATTGGTCAGTGAAGCACTCAGCAAAGTTGAAGCGATTAATAATTTCACCATCGATTTTGATCAGATGACTTCGCAGCAACGTTTTACCTTGGCCATGACCGATGTATCCCACTTGGTGCTGCTACCAAAGATTTCACAGTATTTGAAACAGCATGCCTCACATATCCGTTTAAATGTGCGTCCGATTACTTCTGAAACCAGTTATCAGATGGCCAATGGGGAAATTGATTTGGCTTTGGGCTTTTTGCCCAATCTGGAAAATGGCTTTTATCAGCAGAAACTGTTTGAACAGTATTATGTGGTGATTGCAGCCAAAGATCATCCACGCCTGACAGGCGATATCATGACCACAGAAGATTATTTACGTGAAGCGCATATTGATATTGATGCCGGGATGGGGCATTACCATATTGAAAATGAGCTGCTGAATCTGGAATTAAAACGCGATATCCTGATGCGCCTGCCGAGCTATTTAGGTGTGGGACTGGTGGTGCAGGAAACCGATGCGATTGCCACGGTGCCTTATTATTTAAGTGAGGTGCTCCTGTCTCGCGGCAATCTCAAAATTTTTGATGCACCGATTGTGTTCCCGACCTATTCGGTAAAGCAGTATTGGCACATGTCCTGTCATCATAAGACCAGCCATCAGTGGTTACGCAATATGCTACATGAAATTTTAAGCAAATAATCCTACAGCTGATAGATTCTGACTGATTTCTCATCTATAGATTTTACAATCCCGGCCTAGGCTGGGATTTTTTGTTTTGGTGCATCTTGATGCCTTTTTCATAGCTTTGCACCTGAATTGATCAGTAAAAATCCAAAAGAGTATTACTAAGTGGAAAAATAGTATTACTAATTTGGCACAGCCTTTGCATCTACCTAATCAATCATAAAGTGATCTAGGGTTCCGGCAGTCATTTTTTTAAAGACTGTGTCTGAGACCGAGAGTTCACGGCTAGGTTTGTTAAAACCAAAGCTACACGGAGGGATAAAAGCCCGGGAGGTAAACCGTATAAGTTAGATGCAGAGGCTGTTATGAGCACAACTATTTATCACGAAGATTCCGCACTGTGGACTGAACTTTTACCGGGTGGCCATCACTGGTCTGCGCGCATTCAACGTGGCGCAGTATTACAACTTAAATCCTTGGGCACAAATGCTAATGTTTCTCTGTTCTGTGTCAATGCAGAAGATAAGCTTGAAGCCTATAACATGCCAGATAGCCTAAAAGGGCAACATACGGCATTTTTAAGCACAGGTCATATTTTAGCGTCTGATCTTGGGCGTGCGATGGTGTCAATTATCAAAGATGATCACGGTTGGAACGATGCTTTTTGTGCGCCAAGTACCGCAAAGCAAATTGAAGATCAATTCGGTTCTAAAACCTTCCAAGATGCGCGTAACGACATGTACCGCAATGGCAAAGACAGTTTATTGCTTGAGATGACCAAATTTGGTTTATCCGCGACTGACCTAAGCAGTACTTTAAATCTCTTTTCTAAAGTTCAACCTGATGACAACGGCAATTTAAGCTATGTGCCATCTGACAATACCGATCAGGTGATTGAGCTGCGTTTTGAAATGGATTGCTTGGTATTTTTATCAAGTGCGCCCCATGCCTTAGATAACAGCCCTGCCTATGCACCTGTCGATGTTCAGCTTTCACTTTTTAAAGCATTACCTTTAGGCGACACCGATGTTTGCCGTGATTCATGCCCGCAAAATCAGCGTGCTTTCCAAAACAACAATCGTTATTACGCTTTAAGCGCCTAATTGGGGAATGATCATGACTACACTCGTAAACCCAACACAAAATCATGAAAAATCAGTACTCAGTGAAGTGTGTCCTGCCGGTGAAGCGTGGATGTGCGAAGTGAAAAAAGGACAATATTTCCGTATCGTTGACCTTGAAGGCAACCAGGCGGTAGATACTTTATTTATTTCCGTACATAACCCTGAAGAGCGTTACAGCGCAACCGATACTTTGGCGATGAATCGTCAAATTTATCTCGAAAAAGGCACCACTTTATATACCAATTTTGGCAATAAAATCGCCACGATTCATGATGACAATTGTGGTCGTCACGACACATTAGGCGGTGCATGTTCATGTGAAAGCAACACGGTACGTTATAGCTTAGATAAATTCCCAATGCACAGTTGCCGTAACAACTTCATGATTGCGCTGTCACAACATCCAATTGCCAAAAAGCATGGTTTAAACGTACGTCATATTGGTCCAAACATTAACTTCTTTATGAATGTACCTGTGACATCGGAGGGCCATCTGAAATTTGATGATGGTATTTCCGCACCGGGCAAATATGTCGAGATTAAAGCAGAGATGGATCTCATCGTCCTCATTTCAAACTGCCCACAACTGAATAACCCATGTAATGCCTATAACCCAACCAAAATTCAACTGATTGTCCGTGACGGCGAGGTATAAGCGATGTCTACAAAATATGGGTTTAATAAAGTTCTCATCGCTAACCGTGGTGCAATTGCATGTCGTGTCATTCGGTCCCTTAAAAAATTAGGCATTCAATCTGTGGTGGTCTATTCAGAAGCCGACTGTGATTCATTGCATGTCACTTTAGCCGATGAAGCCGTGTATATCGGTGATGCGCCTGCGAGCCAAAGCTATTTAAATGTCGATAAAATTCTAGAAGTTGCTAAACAAACAGGTGCACAAGCGATTCATCCGGGTTATGGATTCCTCTCTGAAAATGCGGAATTTTGTGATCTATGTGAAGCACAAGGCATTGTGTTCCTAGGGCCAAATGCCGAGCAGATGAAAGCCTTTGGTTTAAAACACACCGCGCGTGAACTCGCAATTCAAGCCAATGTGCCTTTACTTCCGGGCAGTCAGTTATTGGCAGACGAAGCTGAAGCATTATTGGAAGCAAATCGTATTGGTTATCCAGTCATGCTGAAAAGTACCGCAGGCGGTGGTGGCATTGGTATGCGCCTGGTCTGGAATGCTGACGAGCTGAAAGATGCCTATGCAACCGTATCTTATTTAGCACAAGCCAATTTTAAAGATGCAGGTTTGTACTTAGAGAAATTCGTCCAAAATGCCCGTCATATCGAAGTGCAAATCTTTGGTGATGGCAGGGGTTTAGTTTTAGCGTTAGGCGAACGTGATTGTTCGGTGCAGCGCCGTAACCAAAAAGTGATTGAGGAAACACCTGCACCGCATTTGAATGATACGCAACGTGCCTATATCCAAGATGTTGCAATCCAACTGATGCAATCGGTGAATTACCGCTCGGCAGGAACCGTTGAATTCGTGATGGATACCGACACGCAAGAGTTCTATTTCTTAGAAGTAAACACACGTTTGCAAGTTGAACATGGTGTAACGGAACAAGTCTTTAGTGTGGACTTGGTCGAATGGATGGTGACTTTAGGCAGCGGTGACTGGATACCACCAACATCTACTTTGGAATCTAAAGGTCATTCAATTCAAGTGCGTTTATATGCTGAAGACCCGATTAAAAACTTCCAACCCAGTGCAGGGCTTTTAACCCATGTTGAGTTTGATGCCAATGCCCGTAATGAAACGTGGGTAGAAACTGGCTCAAATGTATCGTCCTTCTATGATCCAATGATTGCCAAAATCATTGTGACCAGCGAGACCCGTGAATCTGCGATTCAAGCCATGAATGACACGCTGGCTAAAACGCAAGTGGCGGGTATTGAAACCAACCTTGAATATCTGCAAAACATTATTGACTGCGATGTATTTAAAGCGGGTACGCAAACCACTCGTTTCTTAAATACCTTTGAGTGGAAAACTCAGAAAATTGAAGTGTTACAAGCGGGTATTCAAACCGCCGTGCAAGATGTGACAGGCCGTTTGGGCTATTGGGATGTCGGTGTGCCGCCATCAGGTGCGATTGATCCGCTTTCATTAAATGTGGCAAATCAACTGTTGAGCAATGCACCCAATACCGCAGGTCTAGAATGTACGCTACAAGGCCCAAGCTTAAAATTCCATTGCGATAGCCAGATTGTATTAGCAGGTGGCGATATGGCATCAACTTTGGATGGGGTTGCCGTTCCAATGTGGCAAACCGTGAATGTCCGTAAAGGTCAAATTTTAAAATGTGGCAAGATCGCCACAGGTTGCCGTACCTACATCGGGATTAAAGGCGGTCTGAATGTACCTGAATATTTAGGCTCACAAGCGACCTTTACCTTAGGTCAGTTTGGCGGTCATGCAGGGCGTAACTTACTGATTGGCGATATGCTTCCAATCACGGCATTTACATCGACTGAAACTAAAGCGCTAGCACCTGAACAAATTCCGACATTTAGTCAGGAATGGGAAATTGCGGTGATGTATGGTCCGCATGGCGCGCCGGATTTCTTTACCAAAAACGACATTGATACTTTCTTTGCCAACGAGTTTGAAATTCACTTTAACTCCAGCCGTACCGGTATCCGTTTGATTGGTCCAAAACCTGAATGGACACGTGAAGATGGTGGTGAAGCAGGTTTGCATCCATCCAACATTCATGACAATGCCTATGCCATTGGTGCGATTGATTTCACCGGAGATATGCCGATTATTTTGGGTCCAGATGGTCCAAGCCTTGGTGGTTTCGTATGTCCTGCGGTGGTGATTAATTCTGAACTGTGGAAACTCGGTCAACTCAAAGCCGGCGATAAAGTCAAATTTGTACCTGTGAGTTATCATCAAGCCAAATTGCTAAATGAAAAATATCATGCGCAATTGGTATCAAAGGATACACAAGATGTGACTTTTGATGAAGCGTTCTATCCTGAAATCAGCACGCTGAAATCTGCCATTTTAGATACTTTAAAAGGTCAAAATGGCACGCCTGATGTGGTGTATCGTCCTGCTGGCAACAATTATATGTTGGTAGAATATGGCGAATTGGTACTAGATTTAAACTTACGCTTCCGTATCCATGCGCTGATGCAATGGGTCAAAGATCAAAACATTCAAGGAATTATTGACCTGACACCGGGTATTCGTTCACTGCAAATTCATTTTGATTCGACCCAGCTCGATCAGATTGATTTATTGCGTATGCTGCAAGTGGCGGAAGAACAACTGCCTGATGTGACCGAGATGCAAGTGCCTTCACGTACTGTTTATTTGCCACTGACTTGGGAAGATTCACAAACTCAGCTTGCAACCGAGCGTTATATGCAAACGGTACGCCCTGATGCGCCGTGGTGTCCGGACAATATCGAATTTATCCGTCGTATTAATGGCTTAAAAGACAAACAGGCCGTGAAAGATGTGGTCTATAACGCCAGTTATTTGGTGATGGGCTTGGGCGATGTGTACTTAGGTGCACCTGTGGCAACACCGCTTGATCCGCGTCAGCGCTTAGTGACCACCAAATATAACCCTGCACGGACATGGACACCTGAAAATGCCGTGGGTATTGGCGGTGCGTATATGTGTGTCTACGGGATGGAGGGTCCAGGGGGGTATCAGTTTGTGGGTCGTACTTCGCAAATGTGGTCACGTTACCGTAAAAATCCTGATTTTGAACAAGGCATGCCGTGGTTACTGCGCTTCTTTGACCAAATTAAGTTTTATGAAGTGTCTGAAGCGGAACTGATGCACATGCGTGAGGACTTTAAAGCAGGTCGTTTAAAACTGCGTATTGAAGAAGGTGTGTTGAACCTGAAAGAATACAATGACTTCTTAACTGAAAACCGAGAATCGATTTCTGCCTTTAAAGCAGTGCAACAAGCCAACTTTGATGAAGAACGCCGTCGCTGGCATGAGGCGGGACTTGCAGAATATGTCTCTGAAAGTCTTGATGCTGTGGATGATGGTGAAGGCGTGGAAATTCCAGACGGTGGTTGCGCGGTGGAATCGCATATGCCGGGTTCAATTTGGAAAATTGAATGTCAGTCTGGTGATATTGTGGAAGAAGGTGCAACGCTCGCGGTGATTGAAGCGATGAAGATTGAGATTCCAATTATTGCGCCTGAGCGTATGAAGGTTGAAGCAATTACCATTGAAAAAGGGCAAACGGTAAAAACGGGGCAGGTGTTGTTTACGTTGGCGCCAGTGGCTTGATGAATTAAAAATAAAAAAGACCGCTTAGGCGGTCTTTTTTTATTCTATTTGATATATAATTTATTGAAATAATTTCAATTATACTTGGTATGAAATCTATATTTTCTTGTTTTTATGAAGAGCATAATGATGCTGAACTAAGCCGAATTTGGAAAGATGAACAAACATTTTTTGTTTTTGATACCAATGTATTGTTAGGTTTATATAGTTTCCAACCTGAAAATAGAAATGATTTTTTTAAAGTACTAGAGTTACTAAATGGAAGAGCATGGATTCCTTATCATGTAGGTCTTGAGTACCAGCGAAACAGACTAAAAATAATAAAAAATAGAAGAAAGTTTTTCACAGAAATGAAGAAAAGATCTGATGAATTGGCACACACAATTAGTTTTGATCAAAAATTATTCACAACTTTCCAAAATGAGTTCTCAATAATAAAAAACTTTCCAACCATTAATACAAAAATTCAAGAAATACAAAATGATATTAAAGATAAAATTGATAATGTTAATTTACAATTAAGACAAAGTATTCAAGAATTAAAAGCTGAAATCTACTCTCAAGATAAAGATGGAATTTTTTTAAATTCTGAAGATATTGTTAGAAATAAAATTGATGAATTTTTTACAATTGAAAAAGTTGGAGAAAATATCTTTGATACACAAGTTAAGTTAGATCAGTTATTTAAAGAAGGTGAAGATCGCTATAAAAAAAGGATACCACCAGGTTTTGAGGATGAAAAAGAAAAAGGAGAAGAAGTCTTTTATTTTTCAGATTTAGAATATAAAAGTAAATTCGGTGATTTAATAATTTTCAAACAGATCATTAATTATGTAAAAGATAAAGCAATCAAAAATGTAATTTTTGTCTCTGAAGATACAAAATCAGATTGGCGCATTAATGAGGATTTTGAGGGTAAAAAAATTCTAGGTGCTAGAGTGGAACTTAAAAATGAAATTTATAATGAGGCAGGGATTGAATATTTCAATATTTTAAAGATAGATGAGTTCTTAACCAAGTCAAAAAATTATCTAAATGTTAATATTGAAGATAGTTCAATTCAGGATATTAAAGATTCACTTAAATTTAAAGATAAAAAAATTATATTTAAATTTGACCTCAAGAAAGAGAATGATAACAATGAATCTGTACAAATAAGTGAAGCCGATAAATTCATAGAGTATTTGAAATACAAAAAATTTAAAGAAGACTTTTTAAAGTCTGGTAATCCTTATTACGATGAATTAGTTATTAAAAATAGAGAGTTTGAGAAGAAATTTGGTGAATTTAACGAGGAAAAGTTTTTAGAGAATTTGTATTTTCTGAATGAAGATCTATCCGAATCTGAAAAAGGAAAAATAAAAAGACAGATTTTAAAGAATATGAATTCTAAAGATATTACACATAAATTCAGAAACGATCATGATGATGAATCATTCAAAAATCAAAAAGACGAGGATTAGACAAGAAATTAAGACCTAAAAACAGATCTTTAAATGGGCTATTGTTTACATATCTAGGTTATCTCCAAGATGAACAATATTATCCACTCACGCTTTGTCGCAAGCTTTTCAGACCTTAAAAAAGAACCCAATAGAAGTGGTCACTAATGGTTTTATCGAAACAATATCATTCTTAAAATTACATCAGGGGAATAATTTTCTTGTTAAAATCAAAACAGGAATTTTCAGGGATAAATGGAATATGGCAAAGAATCTACAAGAACTTTTAGGAAAGCGTAGCCTTGAAAGTCAAAAACGAATTTTAGAAAAGGCAAATGAAATTTTAAATAATCTTGTTCAAGAAGATCGTCAATTATTAAAAATTGCAGAAGAAGCTGAAACTGAAAAAACTGTAAAGATAAGTATTAATGACCTACGAGCTCGAGTTCACAAAAATCGCGCTTAAAGAGTTTAATATGTTTAGCCACACTTTGATGCACTCCTGAACCGCAATGGTGCAAAATGGCCTATTTTTTAGGCATACTTAAAAAATAAATCATTCTTGTTTTTCCTCTTTTTGCGTATGTAATTATTTTCCCACGCATTCTACTTAAATCTATTCTATTTTATATTGTGGCACGCTTAATGCTTTTATTTATATACAACATAAATAGAGGAGAGCAATACACTTGATCACTCATAATCACAAACATCGGTTAACCATTCATGTATAAAAAAAATAGCAAGGGCATGAGCAATCAAAATGGAATAAACCGCTGAAATACAAAACTTACTTTTGCTTTAGAACAAGCCCCATTTCAATATTATGGGGCTTTTTTTTGCCTTTTTATACCATTTCATTTATCACGTCTAAATAAACAAAACTGGCACGCTTTCTGCATTTTCCTAAGTAATACGAAATTCTGGTTTTGTAATATCCACAGGAGATGCACATGAACAATCCGACATCAAATAAAAAAATGCATCCATGGCTTCACTTTCTGGTCGAGCTGCTCAGCGTACGCGCAGGCTTTCACATTAAACAGTCTTCACAATACCAACCGAAGGATCAACATCGTGCCTAAACCAAAATTGGCACGGATCAGTATCACCGTTCCAGAAACCACGCTACATGCGATGGATCAAAAAATTGTCGAGCAACACTATGAAAGCCGCTCGCAGGCCATTGTCGACATGATTAACCGCCACCTGATTGATGATCTGGTGATTCGCGATGAAGTCATGGTCGGCACACTCACCTTGCTCTATGACGTCAGCCTGAAACCGCTGCGCAGTCAGTTGGTCGATCTGCAACAGCAGTATCTGGCACAAGTGATCAATTCACTGCATATCCAGCTGGATGATGAAAAAATCCTGCAAGTCATGCTGATGCAGGGCGCGAGCAGTGACCTGAAAGAAATTAGCGAACAATTTATTGCATTAAAGGGCGTGATTAAAGGGCATCTCGAACTGATGGATGCTGTCATGCCGCCTATTCCACAAAATACTGAACATACTTAAGGAGAGCAGCTGTGTACAACTTATGGACTGTACAGGACTGGCAACACGCCTACCAGAATAACAATATCCAGCTTAGTGACCTGAGTGAGTATGTTGCCGGTATGAATAATGACGATCATGCATGGATTTCGATTGCGACAGCAGCAAAATTACAGGCACAAATTAAGGCTATGCACTTGAAGATGCAACAGATCTCAGTCATCTCGGTGGCTGGCGCGAATTTATGAAATCTAAACAACTTTCAAATACCAAATTTAAATGTGAATGCATAGGGGAAGTCGTAAAATGATCAAAAAAGCACTAATGTCAGTTTCCGTACTGTCTGCAATCCTTTTTAGTGGCTGTGATAATACCGCTAAAGTACCTGAACCAAATGCCAAGGCAGAAGGGAGTATAAATATTCAGCCCATCCTGATTGGTTATAGTGACTGGCCGGGATTTGTGGCCTGGCAGGTAGCGATTGAAAAAGGCTGGCTGGAAGATGCCGGAGTTAATGCCGATTTTAAATGGTTTGACTATTCTGCTTCACTCTCTGCATTTGCAGCGAATCAGCTGGACGCCGTACTGGTCACTAATGGTGATAATCTGGTCACTGGCTCTGGCGGTACCAAGGGTGTCATGATCATGGCGACTGATTATTCAGCTGGAAATGACGTCATTATTGCCAAGAATGGTATTAATTCGATTCAGGATCTGCGCGGTAAAACAGTTGCGACGGAAAAAGGCCTTGTTGATCACTTATTGCTGTCCACTGCACTGGATGATGCCAAGATTGGCATGAATGAGGTCAAACTGGTCAATACCATGACCAATGAATTGCCACAGGTGTTTGCCACTGCCGATATTGATGCGATTGCAGTATGGCAGCCAGTGGCAAATCAGGCTCTATCTGCAGTAGCCGGTTCCAAGATTATTTTCACCTCTAAAGACAAGCCGGGATTAATCTACGATACCTTGACCGTGAATCCCGCCCATCTGGAAGCCAATAAAGAGCAATGGAAAAAGGTGATTCAGGTTTGGGATAAAACCATCAAATATATCAATGACCCGGCGACTCGAGAAGAGGCTGCACAGATCATGTCGAAACGGGTTGGTGTCGATGCGAAAACCTATATGCAGTTCATTGATGGCACGCATTTACTTGATCTGGCCGCCAACAAGAAAGTCTTTACCAAAGGTGATGGCTTCGACTCGATCTATGGCTCCAGCTACCATGTGAACAAGTTCAATGTGGCCAACGGCATTTATACGACTGAAATGAATGTGGATGGTGTGATTGTTCCAACGCTGGTACAAGAGCTGCAATAAAGCTTGATCTCAAGCATAAAAAATCCCCGGTCTGGGGATTTTTTATTGTTAGATGAATATTAAAAAATTAAAGCTGCGTACTTTTAGAAAAGACATTGATAAAGATAATACCAATGATCATAAACGCCAGGCCGATCAGCGCAGGAAGATCCAGTTGCTGTTTAAACACCAAGAGGCCAACCGTTGAAATCAGGATAATGCCGGCACCAGACCAGATTGCATAGGCAATGCCCATCGGAATAGTTTTCATGGTCAGTGACAGGAAAAACAGGGCAACGGCATAACCGGCAATGGTGGCAAGTGAAGGCCAGAGCACGCTAAAACCATTGGAAGCTTTCAATGCAGAAGTTGCAATGACTTCTGCAATAATGGCAATCGACAGATATAAAAAAGACATATTTCTCCCTATAACACCCGTTCTGCATGTTGCATCAGGTGATCCTGCTCTGACTTCAGCCAGCTTTCAGCTTGTGTAGTCGTGGGGGTCGCATATTGAAATTGGTAATCCGGCTGGTATATATCCAGCTCAAAAATCAGGTCAATGTCGCGACCATCTAAAATGACATGCTGAACCAGACGGGTTTCATTAAGAACTTCAAAGTTTTCCAGGTTAAAGGTTTTGCCTGTTTCAATGCTGCGGGTGCTGTAAGTTTTAGCTTGACCATCAGTCCCGATAGAAACTTCAAAACTTTCCACCAAGGCAAACACGGTCGGATCGACAGCTTTTAAGTCCATTTGAGCTACTGCACTTTGCACTTCAGGCAAACGCGTCAGGGCATAGGCAATATGATCACCACAAATAATCAGGCCACCATCCATTTCCAGTGTCTGACCAGATTGAACATCAAGCGCAGACTGAAGACGCAGGCCTAAAAATAAACCATGCTGTACCTGCTGGCGCCAGTCTTCGACATAGACATTACTTGGAGAAAATTCCAGAATGCAGTTGCCAATCGCATGTAACTTGGCCGGTTCCGGCCACTGCACATAATTCTGGTAATTAGCGTAGTCTTTCACTTCCCAGGACAAGAGTTGGCTGGCACTATCCCAAAGTGTATTACCAATCCAGCCTTGGCGTTCCTGAACAGCAGTTCCGGTCTGGCTTTTTAGACGAAGATCAATGGTAAAACTGCGCGACTGAAACCAGTACACAATGGTGTTTTTATCAGTCAGGCCATTATAAAAACTGATACTTTTACGCCGGAAAGCACCGTATAAAAATTCTGGAATAATCTCTGGCTGAGAAGGCACAGGCTTTAAGCTTTTAATCACTTCAAACAGATTCATGATGCTGTCTCCACATGTTCTTCAAGTCCAAAAGACGAAAGTGGTACAGCATTTTTTAAGACCAGTTCACCGCTAGCAACGCACTGTTTTAAATATTGAAAGGTCTGGGCGGTCTGATTAAACAGATGCTCACCTCCGATCAGGGCAGAATATTTGGCATTTTCAGTGTGAATAACCGGTTCAATCACGGTGTCATAATTGCAGGCGCAAAACAGCGGGAATGAATAACGTTCTTCCGAGACCTTTTTCACGCGGTGCTTGGTGGCGAGATATTTACCATTCGACAGAATTTCCATCATGTCACCGATATTCATCACCAGAGTGTTTTCAATCAGTGGAATGTCGATCCATTCACCGGCTTTATTTAAAACCTGTAAGCCGGGTGCGGTTGGTAACAGCAAGGTAAAGCATTCATAATCGGTATGTGCGCCAATGCCTTCGGCATCTTTCACTTCCGGATTATAGGGATAATGAATCAGGCGCAGCTGACTTGGTGCATCAGTAATTTTGCTTTCAAAAAAGTCCTCACGAACGCCCAAGGCCAGTGCAAAGGCAGAAAAAATCTGCTGGCTGATCTCACGCAGATGACTGTAGTATTGGCTGACAATAGACTTGAAGTCAGGATGGTCTGGCCATAAGGTAGGGCCAAGTAAAGGACAGTTTTTTTGTGTACCCTGATAATCATAATTGACATCATAGGCTTCTTTTAAATCATAACTGTTGCCGGCAAACTGTTCTTCGCCAATCGGCACATAGCCACTATGGTTTTTTGATTTGCCAATATAGTGCTGCATTTTGGTGTCCAGATCCTGAGAAAAATAGGACTGGGCCATTTCAATCAGAGCTTTGGCGTAATCAAAATTAAACTGGCTACCTTGCAGATAGAGAAATCCAACTTCTTTACAGGCATGATCCAGAGCATGAGCAACTTCAATACGATCGGCTAAATCCGGACTTTGTAATTTTGAAATATCAACCAGTGGGAGTACATATTGCGCTTGCATGACAATCACCTCTAATGTTGGTCGTCCAACACAGCGATTAAAACCTTCGGGTCGTCCCAAAGGTATTTTGAATAAGATTATTTATTGCTGCTGACCTTGGTCATACGCGGAATGACTGGCAGTTCTGCCAGTGCTGGATCCAGTTCATCTTCTTCAGCATGCACCAGATAATCGACACGTTGTCTTAACTGTTTAAATTCAGGACTAAGCATGACGTCTGGATGGCGTGGACGAGGTAGATCAACTTCGATAATTTCCTTGATTTCACCCGGATTGGTTTTCAGTGCAACAATACGGTCGGCCAGTAAAATCGCTTCATCCATATCGTGGGTCACAAAAATGATGGTGATATCAATGTTTTGCCACAGGTCCATCAGGTGACGCTGCATTTTTTGCCGCGTATGTGGATCAAGTGCCCCAAAAGGTTCATCCATCAACAGGATTTTCGGTTCATTGACCAAAGCCCGGGCAATCGCGACACGCTGTTTCATCCCGCCAGACAGCTCATGCGGATACTGGTTTTCATACTTTTCCAGACCAATGATATTGATCCATTCACGTGCCTGTGCTTCTGCCGCTGCACTACTTTGGCCTTTCATGCACGGACCAAACATGACATTTTCCTTGACAGTTTTCCAGGGAAACAGGGTATAGCCCTGAAACACCATGCCACGCTCCGGACTTGGGCCGGTGATCGGCTGGCCATCCACCAGAATCTCACCACTGCTATAAGGATCCAGGCCGGCGACTACACGGCTAAAGGTTGACTTGCCACAACCAGAAGGGCCAATCACACAGATGAATTCACGCTTATGAATTTTCAAATTGAGTGCATTTAAAACCGTACGTTCGGTTTTGCCATGACTGAATTTTTGCGTCAATTGCTTTGCTTCCAGAATCACCGGACGGCTATAAATCTTGTCAAAATATTCGCGGGTATTAAATTCAGTGTTTTGCATTAGTTAGCTCCCGGTTTCCATTTAAATAAGCGTTGTCCCAGTTTCATTAAAATCACATCGCAAAGCAGACCAATCACCCCGATAATCAGGATAGCGGCAAAGACATTGGGAAAGTTCTGATAGCGGGCTTGCTGGGTAATGAACCAGGTAATTCCGGAGGTACTGCCAATCAGTTCAGCCACAATCAGGTAAGTCCATGCCCAACCCAGCAGCACGCGTAGATTACGGTAAATTTCTGGCATGGCTGCTGGAATGACGACATGCAACAGGCTTTTGAGTTTATTGGTGCCTAGGGTAAAACCGGCTTCAATCAAGCTGCGATCGACCAGACGAGTAGTATTGGCAATCAGCAGAATCATCTGGAACAGGGTTCCAATCACAATAATCGCTATTTTAGGTGCATCATTGATTCCTAATATCGCAACGGCAAGTGCACCAAAAGCCGGAGCAGGCAAGTAACGGAAGAACTCGACAAAAGGCTCTGTTAACAGGGAGATTTTCTTGGAAAAACCACATAAAATTCCGAGTGGAATGCCAATCAGGCATGAAATAAAGAATGCAGTAAAGACCAGCTTGATACTGTGCCACAGGCTTTCATAAAACCAGGGTGCATTGGGTTGAACAGGAGGGGTGGTAAACGCGGTTACCAGTGCAATTGCTACTTGATGCGGTGCTGGCAAATAGATAGGATTGACCAGGATGCCTTGAGGTGGAGCCAGACCCTGATCTACTGCGGACTGGGCAGCAGAAAAAAACAGGTTTTTATCAATACGACTATCCACCTGTAAATAGGCAACACTACCTGAATCAGTAATCTGAACTTGTGGATGCCAAATAAATGGCAAATAGCTGACTGCACACCAAATTAAAATTGGTATTAAAAACGACCCCAAGCCAAACAGTAATTTATTTCTTTGACTGAGTTCACGTGCAACGTAACTCATAGTGTTGCCCCTCAATATTACAATTTTTATAAAACGTAATACTGATTAAGCAAAATGGATGCCATTTCATCCCAAATTATAAAATGACTTTTAAAAGGATTTATTTTTATAGAAAAATGAGTAGACAATTCTTAACAATATTCAATAAGCCGGATCAGAATGCAGAG
Organism: Acinetobacter sp. KH_038; assembly: GCF_057839405.1. NCBI lineage: Bacteria > Pseudomonadati > Pseudomonadota > Gammaproteobacteria > Moraxellales > Moraxellaceae > Acinetobacter > Acinetobacter sp. KH_038. The sequence continues at coordinate 1,450,878 of NZ_CM174489.1, forward strand.
ATTTTAAGTTTTAATCATTTTCTGGAAAATAGATTCAATAAAAAAGACCTGAAAAATCAGGCCTCTTTTTTAGTAGTATTATTTAACCAATAATATCTGCATGCTGGTTTTGCAAGCTATAGATGCATTGCGCTGCAATCTGTTTTTTCTCTGCTTCAGAGAGGTCGATTGCCTCCCATTTTTCCATCTGTTCGAGTAACCAGATAAAATCAGAGAATTGCGGTTCAGTAGTTTCACCCACAACATTAGAAATAATGTTCCGAATTTTATGATAGTCATAGACATGTCGCTGGGCGGAGCATTCAAACTGGATAATCTGATAATCGACCAGCATATTCCATACTTCTGTCAGATCGCTGCGCTGTTTTAAATCACGTTGTGCTTTTTGTATGGCAGTCACCAGCGCTTTTACAGTATGTGGATGTAATTCAGCCCATTCACGGGTCATGGCCAGAACCTTGTCGGCAACTTTGGGAATGACATTCTGGCTTGCAGCGACAATAAAACTATAGCCTTCGAGCTTGGCCTGAATATTCCAGGGCTCTCCCACACAAAAGCCATCAAACACCTGTTCCGAGATCCCTTTGACCATCGAAGGCGGTGGAGAAGTCATAAGTTGAATATGATGGGCAATATCGAAGTCTGTCAGGGCTAGCCATTCTTTTATACAATAATGATGAATGGAATGCTTATAGACATAGGCCAGATTCACTTTTTGCTGTTGCTGTAAGGCTCGTACCAGTTTTCGAGAACTGCTTTTTTCATCGTCTTCTGCATCAATTCCCAATTCATAACATAAATCCTGGCGCAGGCTGATAAAGGCCTGATTGATACTCAATACCAGAGGGGTCTGCAAAGGGACTTGAAGCTGATCTGTACCCAAGGCGGCAGCGGGCAACATGGCGGACAGACAATGTGCAGCATCCAGAAAGCCATAGGCCAGACGGTCACGCAAACTTGACCAGGAGGCTTCCCGGATTAAATGGATGGTTAATCCTTGCTCGGCAAAATAACCCTGTTTTTCGGCCCAGAGAATGGCGACACAATCAAGCAAAGGAATATAGCCAATATTGAGTTCGGTTTTTTCTAATGTGGACATATGCTTTTCCTTATTGGCCCAGTAACAGCTTCTGTGCATCCAGTAAGCGTCTGGCCATTTCACCAATGGTAATCCGGTGACTCATGGCATTTTTACGTAATAAGGCAAAGGCCTGTTCTTCAGATAATGCATGCAACTGGATCAGCAGCGCTTTGGCCTTATCAATATCTTTACGGTCAATCAGTTTGTCCTGGGTTTCTTTTAAATCATTCAGCAGCTTTTTATGCTTACGAAACTGTTCAATTGATATTTCCAGAATACTTTCCAATTTAGTGGGATCAATACCATCGACGATATAAGCCGTGATTCCGGCTTCAATGGCACTTTTAATGGTGTCTTTATTTGAATTCTGGGTAAACAGTACCGTGGGAAGTTCATATTGACTGACACAGCTTTCAATCACATCCCGATGTGGATGATCCATATTCAGCAAAATTACATCGGCATGAATGCCTTTGACATGCACCATATTCAGGTCATTCAGGATTAAACAGGCCACCACCTGGAAATCATGTAACAGCAGCGATTCCTGGATGAATTGAGCGCGCTCCAGATCATCATCAATAAGAGCAATTCGTAATTTAGACATGGAATATTTTCAAGTAAGGCCTAAGGAATATTCAAACATGATTAAAGCAAAAAACATGCCATGCTCTTGGTGCATAACTCCGGCGCTCTATGATCAATTTAGTGCACAACTTTAGGCAGAACCGCCTGGCACTGATCAAAATGAAGCATCTCGCTTCATTATCTACCTGAAATAAGGCGTTTCTGTAGTTAAAAGTTGGCACGCTTTCTGCATTTATCAAAGCGTCAAAGATGACTTCAATACTAACAACGGCCAACGATGTCCGTTCTGATCGTAGTTGCACTTTAAAAGGGTGCAACTGATATTTCGTTCAGCACAGGATAAATGACATGGTCAGTTGTTCAGCAATACAAACCGTACGGGCATTTCAACCCTTGATCCAGCATTTCAAACAGTTGGGGCGCGGTATTTACTACACATTCAATCAGCAGACATATCAATGCCTAGACGTGATATGTGGCTTTTTATCATCTTTAAAAAAACAATAGTTGGAGTGCAGATATGAAAATTCTCATGATTGGGCATGGCATGGTGGGGCATAAATTCATCGAATCTGTACTGGAACAGGCCGGTGATGATGTTGAGTTAACTATTTTGGCAGAAGAGCCACATTTGGCTTATGACCGGGTACATTTGACCGAATACTTTAGCGGCAAGACTGTCAAAGACCTGAGTTTATGTCGCAGTGATTTTGCCGATGCCTATGGCATTGATTTACGTCTGAAGACCCGGGCAGTTGAGCTTGATCAGCTGAATAAAACGGTAACAACGAACCACGGTGAGGTGCTGAGTTTTGACAAGTTGATTCTTGCCACCGGTTCTTATGCTTTTGTCCCGCCAATTCCGGGCAATAACCGTCACAACTGTTTTGTCTATCGTACCATCGAGGATCTGGACGCAATTCGTGCTGCCAGCCTGAATGCAAAAACTGGCGTGGTGATTGGCGGTGGCTTGCTCGGACTGGAAGCAGCCAAGGCCTTGCGAGATCTGAATCTGGAAACGCATGTAGTAGAGTTTGCTCCGCGTCTGATGGCGGTGCAGATTGATGATCTGGGTGGCCGGGTACTGCGTTCCAAAATCGAAGATCTGAGCGTGCAAGTACATACCCAGAAAGCCACATCAAGTATTGAAGATGGTGAAACTGCGCAGCATGTAATGAAGTTTGGAGATGGCTCAGTCCTTGAAACCGACATCATCCTGTTCTCGGCCGGGATTCGTCCGCGTGATGAACTGGCGCGCCAGAGCGGTCTGCTGATTGGTGAGCGTGGCGGCATCATCATCAATGATTATTGCCAGACTTCCAATCCGGACATTTACGCGATTGGTGAATGTGCACTCTGGGACAATAAAATTTATGGTCTGGTGGCTCCGGGCTATGACATGGCGCGGATTGCAGCGAAACATGTACTGGGCCAAGAAAGTCATGCATTCGCTGGTGCAGACATGAGCACCAAACTCAAACTGATGGGGGTGGATGTTGCTTCTATTGGTGATGCACATGCCATGAGTCCCGGTGCTTTAAGCTATTTCTATGCCGATGAAGCTGCACAGATTTATAAAAAAATCGTGGTATCTGCTGATAAAACCCAACTGCTGGGCGCGGTACTGGTCGGTTGTGCCAAAGAGTATAGCGATCTGTTGCAAATGATGCTGAATGGTCTGTCTGTACCAGAACAGCCAGAAAGCCTGATTATGCCAGGCTTTGATCAGGCTACTTCTAAATCAGGTGGTAGTGGCGTTGATTTGTTGCCTGACAGCGCGACCATCTGTTCCTGTAATAACGTGTCTAAAGCCGATATCTGTTCAGCCATTGAAGGTGGTGCGACTTCATTGGGTGCACTGAAAAAATGCACCCAGGCTGCAACGGCGTGCGGTGGCTGTGCGCCACTGGTCACGCAGGTTCTCAAATCTGAATTACAGCGTCAGGGTGTCACGGTGAACAATCACCTGTGCGAGCACTTTGCCTATTCGCGTCAGGAACTGTATCACCTGGTGCGTGTGCATGAAATCAGGACCTTCTCTGACCTGATCCAGCAGCATGGTCATGGCATGGGCTGTGATATCTGTAAACCGACTGTGGCTAACATTCTGGCATCTTGCTGGAATGACTTTGTCCTGAAACCAAGTCATGCCGGCTTGCAGGACAGCAACGATTACTACTTGGGTAATATCCAGAAAGATGGTTCCTATTCAATTGTGCCACGTGTTGCGGGCGGCGAGATTACCCCGGATGGCCTGATTACCATTGGTCAGATCGCTAAAGATTATGGTCTATATACCAAAATCACCGGCGGCCAACGGATTGATATGTTTGGTGCACAGGTACATCAACTGCCTGAAATCTGGGAAAAGCTGATCAATGCCGGTTTCGAGTCGGGTCATGCCTACGGTAAATCCTTACGTACCGTGAAATCTTGTGTCGGCAGTACCTGGTGCCGTTTTGGCGTCGATGACTCTGTCGGCCTGGCGATTTTCCTGGAAAACCGTTACAAGGGCCTGCGTTCACCGCATAAAACCAAAATGGCCGTATCCGGTTGTACCCGTGAATGCGCCGAAGCACAGAGTAAAGATGTCGGTGTGATTGCCACGGAAAAAGGCTGGAATCTGTATGTCTGCGGAAATGGCGGCATGAAACCACGCCATGCCGAACTGCTGGCTTCAGATCTGGATACCGCGACTTTAATCAAATACATCGACCGTTTCTTTATGTTCTATGTTCAGACCGCAGATCGTCTGCAACGTACCAGTGTCTGGCGTGACAACATGGAAGGCGGTCTGGACTATCTGAAAGACGTGATTGTGCACGACTCATTGGGTATTGCTGCTGAACTGGAACGCCGTATGCAACACGTGGTCGGCACTTATCAGGATGAATGGCGTACCGCGATTGAAGATCCTGAAGTACGTAAACGCTTTAAAACCTTTATTAATGCCAAAGCGGCCGAGCAAAGTGATCCACATATCCAGTTTGCTTCGGTACGTGGCCAGATTCGTCCGAAAACTGAAGCTGAACGTGATTTCAATCGTATTCCTGTGGTTGAAGCCTAAATACCACAGTCAAGGAGAATAAAAATGACAATTTTAAAAGACATGAATGAATTGAACTGGTATGAGGTCTGCAAACTGGATGATATTACTCCGAATACCGGCGTTGCAGTCCTGATTGAAGATCAGCAGATTGCAATATTCCGCGTGGGTCATGAACAGCGCGTATATGCGCTGAGTAATCAGGATCCATTTAGTCTGGCCAATGTCATGGCACGTGGCATTCTGGGCGATCTGCAAGGTGAGCGTGTAGTCGCATCCCCCATTTACAAGCAGCATTTCAGTCTGGTGACCGGCCGTTGTCTGGAAGAACAGGATCAGAAATTACTGGTATTTCCAGCACGTATTGAAAATGGCAAGGTTCTGGTGAGTCCCACTCCGCAAAAGACCTATATTTCCAGTAATGGTCAAAACACAGAGCGTTTAAAACTGGTACTGGTCGGCAATGGGTTGGCGGGTATGCGCTGTCTGGAAGACTTGCTGGATATGGCGCCAGATCGTTATGACATTACCGTGATTGGGGAAGAGCCATGGGGCAATTACAACCGGATCATGTTGTCACCAGTACTGTCGGGTGAAAAAAGCTTTGCCGAGATCATGCTGCATTCAGCCGACTGGTATCGTGAGAAAGGCATTCGTTTTATTGCCGGAGATGCTGCGGTTTCTATCGACCGTTCGCGCAAGCAGGTGCATACCGAAACAGGCCAAGTGGTCGCTTATGACCGGCTGATTTTGGCCACCGGTTCCAAACCCTTTGTACCGCCTATTCCGGGTGCTGAACTCGAAGGCGTGATTAGCTTCCGGGATATTCAGGATGTTAACCGCATGCTGGATTACTGTAAAACCAAGCAAAACGCCGTCGTGATTGGAGGTGGTCTGCTCGGACTGGAAGCAGCTTATGGCCTGAAGCAGCAGGACATGAATGTAACGGTACTACATTTGATGGATCGCATTATGGATCGTCAATTAGACAGCAAAGCCAGCCAGATGCTGAAAAAATCAATTGAAGCCAAAGGTATCCGGATTATCACCGAAGCCAATACCGAAGCTTTGCTTGGTGTAGATGGCCATGTCACGCAGCTACGTTTAAAAGACGGAACAATTCTGGATGCAGATCTGGTGGTATTTGCCGTCGGGATTCGTCCGAATAAAACTCTCGCTGAACAGGCTGGCTTGCGCTGCAATCGTGGGGTGCTGGTGAATGACACCATGCAGACCTATGACCCGAGTATTTATGCGGTGGGTGAATGTATTGAGCATCGTGGTCAGACCTTTGGACTGGTCGAACCATTATGGGGACAGGCCTTTATCTGTGCGACACATCTGGCGGAACATGGCCGACTGACCTTTAAGGCACCAACGGTTCCGACCCAGCTTAAGGTCAGTGGTTGTGATGTGTTCTCGGCAGGCAATTTTGAACCGGCCGATGACTTCGAAGATATCGTGCTGAATGATGAAAAACGTCAGATCTATAAACGCATCATTATCCAGCAGGACAAGGTCATTGGTGCGGTGTTGTTTGGCGATACGGAAGATGGCGCTTGGTATGCGGAACTGATTGCAGATCAGACACCAATTAGTAATATTCGCAGCAAACTGCTTTTTGGTCGGGATTTTGCATTAAAAAAGGCAGGCTAATCGGATAAATCTTCCCCAATCCCTTTTTGAAAAAAGAGGGCAACCTCGCTGCTTGGCTAAAGGAGGGGTGGGGAGGATTAAATTTTTTGAGAAGTAAAAAAATAAATCAAATGGGTAAAAAACGAGATAGCAAAGATTTGGCGATATCAGTGAATTTAGATCATGAAGGAGCACAGCAGCAATGAATAGTATTCTGGTTATGGAACTGCATGGCTCCACAGAATTAAAAACGACCAGTACAGCAACCACCTGTCCATATTGTGGTGTCGGTTGTGGTGTCATCGCGCAGGTCAAGCCAACCCCGAGCGGAGAAAAAGTGATGGTTTCCGGTGATGTTCAGCATCCTGCTAATTTAGGCAAACTGTGCATTAAGGGCAGCAATCTGGCGGATACGCTGGGTCTGCAAACCCGATTATTGCAGCCGATGTTGGGACGCAAAGAACAGCGGAAAACAAGCAGTTGGGATACTGCCATTTCAAGTATTGCCCATAAATTTCAGCAATGTATCGATCAGTATGGACGTGACAGTATTGCCTTTTATGTGTCCGGCCAGCTTTTGACTGAAGACTATTATGTGGTCAATAAGTTCGTCAAAGGCTATCTGGGCACTGCCAATATTGATACCAATTCCAGACTGTGTATGTCTTCCGCGGTGGCGGCACATAAACGCGCTTTCGGTGAAGATCTGGTGCCGGCCAGCTATACCGACTTTGAACAGACGGACATGGTGGTTCTGGTCGGTTCCAATACGGCCTGGTGCCATCCGGTACTTTATCAGCGCATCATGCAAGCCAAGGAAGAACGTGATTTGTTTGTGGTGGTGATAGACCCGCGCTTTACTGCAACCTGTGAAACAGCAGATTTACATCTACCGATTTTGCCGGGGCAGGATGTGGCCTTATTTAACGGCCTGCTGCAATATCTATATCAACACGGTCATAGCGATCTGGATTTTGTCTCACAGCACACTCAAGGTCTGGAACAGGCACTTGCCAGCAGCGAGTCCGAAGCATTTATTGAAACTGTAGCGAACCGCACTGGTATTTCATTAGAAAAACTCAGTTTATTTTTTCAGAAATTTGCCCAGACTGAAAAAATTATGACCCTGTTTTCCATGGGCGTAAATCAGTCCTCGCAAGGCGTAGACAAGGCCAACAGTATTATTAACTGTCATTTACTGACAGGGAAAATAGGCAAACCCGGTGCTGCGCCTTTTTCCATGACCGGACAGCCAAATGCCATGGGCGGACGGGAAGTCGGTGGGCTGGCCAATATGCTGGCCAGTCATCTGGATCTGGATAATCCGCAGCATCAGCAACTGGTGCAGGATTTCTGGCAAAGCCCGGTCATCGCGCGGCAGCCCGGACTGAAAGCGGTAGATTTATTTCAGGCGGTGGAAAGCGGGAAAATCAAGGCCATCTGGATTATGGCCACCAATCCGATCGTGAGTTTACCCGATGCAGATCAGGTCAAACGTGCGCTGGAGAAGTGTGAATTTGTGGTGGTCTCAGATATTTGTCGGGATACCGACACCACAGAATATGCCGATGTGCTGTTGCCGGCACTGGGTTGGGGTGAAAAAGACGGCACGGTCACCAATTCGGAACGCCGTATTTCCCGGCAGAAAGCATTTCTAGCAGCTCCGGATGCAGTCAAAGCAGACTGGTGGGCCATTTCTCAAGTAGCGCAAGCCTTGGGTTTTCAGGGTTTTGATTTTCAGAATAGTCATGAGATTTTTCTGGAACATGCCCGTCTATCTGCCTATCAGAATGGAGAACTTTCGCAACGTGAAAGTATGCCACATTTCCGCTATTTCAATCTGCAAGGCTTAACTCAGCTCAGTTTTGAGGAATATCAGAATCTGGCACCGACCCAGTGGCCGGTCTGGGATCATTCGCAGGATCAGGAACTTAGCCAGTTATTTGGTCAGGGCCAGTTTACTCATCTGAATGGCAAAGCCAGATTGGTGCCAACCGTTGCTGCCGATCCTGTACATGCAGTTTCTGCTGAATATCCGTTAATACTAAATACCGGACGGATTCGCGATCAGTGGCATACCATGAGCCGTACCGGATTATCGGCCAATTTATCCCAGCATCGTGCTGAACCTTATGGCGAGATCCATCCACAAGATGCGCTGAAATATGGTCTGAAAGATGCCGAACTGGTCGAGGTGAAATCGGCCTGGGGCAGTTGTGTACTACGGGTGCAATTTTCACAGAATATCCGACGTGGCCAGATTTTTGCACCGATTCACTGGAATGACCAGTTTGCGTCCGATGCGCGGATTGGCAAGGTGGTCAATCCGGTAGTTGACCCGATTTCCGGTGAGCCTGAATTTAAGCATACTCCGGTGATGATCCAGCCATTTTATACCCAGTGGCAGGGCGTGCTCTATGTACGGGAAGGCTTTGAGCCGCAGATTCAGACCATGATTAAAAATACGGTGTGGTGGACCAGAATTCAAAGCACTCAGGCGATCCGTTATGAACTGGCCGACCGGCGCCGTTTTTCTGACATCACCGGACAGATCAAGAGTCTCTTAGACTTTAATGATGCAAGCTTTGAATGGCTGAATCTGGAAGATCAGACAGCGCATATCAGCCATAGCGTGGTACTTCAGGAGGGGCAGTTAATTGCCAGTTTCTATATTGCACCTGCAGCTTTGTTGCCAGATCGTGACTGGGTTGCCAGCCTGTTTAAACGGGAACGTCTCAGCGCCTTGCATCGTAAGGCATTACTGGCAGGTCAGGCCATGTCCATCAGCAACAGTGAAGGGCCACTGGTGTGTAGCTGCTTTAAGGTCGGTAAAAACCGCATTATTGAAACCATTAAAACTAAAAATATCACGTATGAAAAACAGGTCACCGCCTGTTTAAAAGCCGGAGGGAATTGCGGTTCATGTTTACCAGAAATTAGAGGCCTGATTAAAGCCTGTCAAACGGAGTACATAGAATGACAAGAAAAACTGTTAACACCGTTTCATACCCAGAAACCGAGGTGGTGATTCTCGCTGGTGGCCAAGCCCAGCGTATGAATGGCATCAATAAATTACTGCAAAAATTCGATGATGAAATCCAGCTGATTAAAATTCATCAGCAGGTGAAATCACGTGCCGCCAAAGTCTGGGTCAATAGCCATCGCGATCATGGCATTTATAAAATGATGTTGCCTTCAATTGATTTTTATCAGGATGATGAAACCGGCTTTCAAGGACCCTTGATGGGGATGAAAAGTGCATGGACGTATGTGCAATCCGACTATGTGCTCTTCATACCGTGTGATGTAACTTTTATTCCGCAGAAAGTCATCTCACGTTTGCATCAGGCCATGCAGCGCCATCCTTTATGTGAAGTGGCCGTGGTTGAGATCAATGAACGCGCACTATTTCCCTTTTGTCTAATGAAACGCAGCAGTCTGCCGACACTGATTCAGCATCTTGAACAAGATCAGCGCAGTTTAAAGCACTGTTTTGCTGATTTGCATATGCAACTGGCACGTTTTAAAAATCGTGCCCTGTTTTTTCACAGTATTAATTCCTTTGATGAGTTACAGCAGCATCAACAGCTCAATTTTCTCTAACATTGAGCAGCTAAAAACCGAATCAATCACATTCTTATTCACCAAAATATTGCTTGTTGCATCGATTGAGAGAAATTTTGGACTAAAAAAGAACAAATATCGTCCATTAGCGTTAATTAAACATAAATTTGTGCACAGTTGGAACATTTATTGCTCATTCATAGGCAACAAATAGGGCAGTGAATTAAAACTGTTAAATAACCGTGCAGAATCTCATCATGGACCGCAGCAATGAACAGCATGACAGCTTTGGCACCTCGCAGCATCTTTCAGGATCAGTTTGGACGGCAGAAACGTAAATTACGGATTTCTGTGACTGATCGCTGTAATTTTAAGTGCAGCTACTGTATGCCTGAACATCCGGAATGGATGAAAAAAAAAGACCTGCTCAGTTTCGAAGCACTGTATGCATTCTGCGAGTTGCTGGTGCGCCATGGCATTGAACAGATCCGGGTGACCGGTGGTGAACCTCTGATGCGTCAGGGCATTGTGCATTTTATTGCCCGTTTACAAACCCTGAAAGGCTTTGGTCTGAAACGTATTTCTATGACCAGCAATGGCCATTATTTAAAACAGCATGCTCAGGCCTTAAAACAGGCCGGACTGGATGACCTGAATATCAGTCTGGACAGTCTTGATCCGGAACAGTTTCAGCAATTAACCCAAAAACAATTACCACCAGTTCTAGAAGGCATTGCTGCTGCGCAACAGGCAGGTCTATCAGTCAAGATCAATTGTGTGCTGCTCAAGGGTATTAATGACAACCAGATTATTCCTTTAGTGAAATGGGCACAGCAGCAAAGGGTAGAACTGCGCTTTATTGAGTTTATGCCGCTGGATGGCGACCAAAAATGGAATCCGGCCGATGTGGTGAGTGAACAGGATATTTTAAACCAGCTCAAAACTGAATTTGAGGTCGAAGTGTTGCAAGACCAGGGTGCTAATCCGGCTCGTGGCTATCTGGTCAATGGTCAGTCACTGGGGATTATTTCCACCATTAGCCATTCATTTTGTGGCGATTGCGACCGTCTGCGCTTAAACGCACAGGGTAAGTTTTATAACTGTTTATTCGCCAGACAGAGCCTGAATCTGAAAGCAGATATAGAACAATTGGTACGGAATGGATCTACTATACAGACATTTCAGCACAAGCTCCGTACTTATATTTGGCAAAAAGAAGCCGGTTTCCATGCTATCCAGCAACAGCAAGCACAAATACAAAAACCGATTCGAAAAATCAGTATGCACAGTATTGGAGGATAAACATGTCATTCACAGATCAAAACCCGATCCAGATAAAAATTGAAGCCTTTGGTGCGATTGAACGGCAGCTTCCAGCCGATTTGAGGTTGCAATGTGCAGCAGATATTCAGGTTTCTGAAGTCCTGAACCAATTGCTGTCACTCTATCCAGATGTGCATTCAACACTAGAGCGCTGTGCCTGTGCAATCGGTGAGGACATTATTTCCAGACACAAAGTATTAACTCAGGACAGTACGCTGGTGCTGTTATCGCCGGTAGCAGGAGGCTGAGATGCAACTCAAGTCACTAAGACAATTTGCCCGGATCCAGCAGACTGCTTTTCGGCTGGAAGATTTTGATGGCATAACGCATTTTCCAGAATGTGGCGGCATTGGTATTTTCATCGGTACAGTCCGTAACCACCATCAAGGCAAAGCGGTTCGCGCCCTGAAATATACCGCTTATGCGCCTGTGGCTGAAAAAATGATCCGCGAAATTGAACAGCAGATTCAGGCCAAATATCAGGTGTCTTATGTGCGTGTGGTACATCGTGTTGGGGCACTGGAGATAGGAGACACAGCGATTATTGCCCTGGCGTATGCAGCCCATCGTCGTGAAGCATTCGCTGCCTGTGAGGAAGCCGTTGAACGGGTAAAACATGAAGTCCCGGTCTGGAAAGAAGAGTTTTATATGGACGGCAGCAGCCAGTATGTTGAAGGCTGTTGTATCCGAAAAGATCACGAGCATATTCGTTCTCCAGCTACGCAGCATTCAGGGACTCAGCACTGTCAGCATCATGCAGCACATTAGCATCCGTTGAAGTCCGCTTTTTAGAAAATTTATTGCATGAATCATTGATCAGAAAATTTATATAAATAATCCAGGAACAGCACATGAAAAATGTAGGGATGAAAGCAGAAAGTTATCGTACCGCAATTGCGACAGGCATCTTGCATGCACCACCACATTGCATCGAGCTGTTACGTCAGGGCAATACCGAAAAAGGTGATGCGCTGAAAACTGCCCGTATTGCCGGCATTTTAGGTGCTAAACGTACCGATGAACTGATTCCACTGTGCCATCCATTACCGATTTATCGTGCCGATGTGGAATATGAACTGTTTGATGCGCATGTCGAGATTATTGCCACCGTTGAAACCATCGGGCCGACTGGTGTGGAAATGGAAGCCTTGACCGCAGTCAGTCTGGCTGGTCTGACCTTGTACGACATGCTTAAACCACATTGCGAACCAGAAGATTTGTCACTGGATCAATGCAGGTTACAGCAGAAAAAAGGCGGTAAATCGCATTTTACCCGGGTACTGAAAGAGAGCTTGTCTGCGTCAGTCATTGTGCTGTCCGATACCGTTGCAGCGGGTAAAAAACCCGATACGGCCGGACAAAATGTGCTGGAAATTCTGGAAGAAGCCAATTTTAGTTCGATCAGTTATCAGGTGATTCCTGATGATCCGGAACAGTTATTGGCACTGATTGCACAGCATAAAAATCATTATCCACTGATTTTAACTGTAGGTGGCACCGGTTTGGGCCCCAAAGACTTAACGGTGGAAACCCTGCAACCGTTATTGCAGCGGGAAATTCCCGGTCTGATGGAAGCTTCAAGAAGTTTTGGTCAGAAACGTACTCCTTATGCAGCTTTGAGCCGTGGTGTTGCGGGCTATATTGATCAAAGTTTAGTGATGACCTTGCCCGGAAGCCGTCAGGGTGCGAAAGAATCGCTGATCGCGGTACTTCCTGCTTTGGTACATTTATTTGATGTACAAAAAAATATTTCGCATACAGGAGGTTATCAGTGAATCAGGTCATCGTACATTCTGCCTGCGGTGCTGAACCTGGGCTGATTTCAGTCGATCAGGCTTTGCAGATGATTCTGGAACAGACGCAAACCTTGGCAACCGAAATGCTGCCACTGGATCAGGCCTTGAACCGTTACTTGGCAGCCGCGATTGATTCAGCCATCGTATTGCCACTATTTTCACAAAGTGCGGTGGATGGTTATGCATTGTGTAGTGCAAATGCTGTGACGGCACACAGTACTTTTGAACTGGTTGGAGAAGTTCGCGCCGGGCAAAGTGATACCACTCAATTACAACCCGGTCAGGCGATGCGTATTTTTACCGGTGCCAGAATTCCGGCAGGCACCACAACGGTTGCCCGTCAGGAAATTGTCGAGACGCATGCCGGCCATATTGTCCTGACAATGGACTTAAATCTGCATGCCGATATTCGCGATGCGGGTGAAGAAATTGCCCAAGGGCAGTGTCTGGCAGATGCAGGTCAGCAATTGAATATTGGTGCGATCTCATTTTTGAGCATGGCCGGAGTACAACAGGTGCTGGTCTATCGCTATCCTAAAGTGGCCGTGGTCATTACCGGTGATGAAGTGGCATCCAGTATTGAGGACTTTAAGACCGGAAAAATCTTTGATGCCAATGCACCGCTGATTCAGGCCTGGTTTCAAGCACAAGGACAACAGATTGATATTCTGCATGTATCAGATAATGAGTCTGAACTGCATTCACTATTGAATAGGCTAAAAAATAAATATGATGTGATTCTGAGCACTGGCGGGGTTTCCGTGGGGGATTATGATTTTATTCGTCCGGTTGCCTTGGCTCAGGGTTTTGAGCAAGTGTTCTGGAAAGTGAAACAGAAACCCGGAAAGCCGATGCTATTTGCCAAGTATCCACGGCCTGATCAATCTTGCTGTTATCTCTTGGGACTACCGGGCAATCCGGCGGCGGTTTATGTCGGTATGCAGGTCTATACCCGTACTTTATTAAATACTTTGCAAGGACAAAAGCAGGCACCGGCATGGATCAGTGCGGTCATGAGCCATGACTTGAAAGCTGGTGCCCGCGAGCGTTTCCTGAGAATGAGGGCTGAATTTGATCAAGGCAGCTTAAAGCTGCAAAGTCTGGGAAAACAGCAATCCCATATGTTGAGTAATTTGCTGCAGGCCAATTGTCTGGTGCGTATTCCGGCAGGACAGACGATTCAGGCCGGACAGGTCGTGCAGGGACTCTTTATTTAATTATCAAGCTCATAATTTCAGGGCAATGGTCACAACTGATGTTGCTATTTAAATGTTTATGCACGTTATCATTCACCGCAATGTTGCTGGTATCGACACTGTTGCATGCCGAAACCGTGAAAATATATGCCGCTGCCAGTCTGACCAATGCCATCACGGATATTTCCAGGATCTATCAGAAACAGCACGCGGATCTCCGGATAGTTCCGGTTTTTGGCGCATCTTCGATACTGGCAAAACAAATTGCAGCGGGCGCCAGCAGTGATCTGTTTTTCTCGGCCGATTCGGACTGGATGCAGGATCTGGTCAATAAACAAAAAATTCAGGCCAGTCAGGTGCAGCCTGTATTGTTCAATGAGCTGGTGTTGATCAGTCCTGTTTCCCAGAAAATCAATTTTAAAATGTCGTCGCAATTTAAATTTGCCGATGCTTTTTCGGGTTATGTATGTGCAGGGCAAATGGAGTCAGTACCTGCCGGGAAATATGCCAAACAAAGTCTAACCCGGCTAGGCTGGTTGAATTCGCTGCACGGCAGAATCGTCGGTACAGATAATGTCCGTGCAACTTTGGCTTTGGTCGAACGTGGGGAATGTCAGGTCGGTATTGTCTATAAAACTGATGCCTTGATCAGTAAAAAAGTAAGAATTTCAGGCGTATTTCCAGCCAGTACGCATCATCCGATTATGTATCCACTTGCATTAACCCGTCAGGGACAGAAAAATAAAGCCGCCATCCAGTTTTCTGAATTCATCCAGTCCAGCCTACAGGCCAGACAGATTTTCCAGAAATATGGCTTTAAGCTCAAAGCGGTTCTCTGATTATGCTGACACCAGAAGAACTGAGTGCCTTGGCGCTTTCAGCCAAAGTGGCAGGCTTTGCCACAGCAGTGAGTCTGCCGTTTGCCATCGCCGTGGCATGGTGGTTGGCACGTTATGAGTTCAGGGCTAAGTTCCTCGTTGAGGCGATTCTACAGATGCCCATGGTTCTGCCACCGGTAGTGCTGGGTTATCTTTTGCTGATCGTGTTTGGTCATCAGGGCATGCTGGGGCAATATTTGCAGGCTTGGGGAATCCAGCTGGTCTTTAACTGGAAGGGTGCGGTACTGGCTGCCATGATTGTGGCATTTCCCTTAATGGTTCAACCGATTCGTTTGTCCTTTCAAATGCTGAACCGACAGTTAGAACAGGTGGCAGGATCGCTGGGGGCAGCGCCGTGGCGTGTATTCTGGAGTATTAGTCTGCCTCTGGCATTACCCGGAATTTTAATTGGCAGTATTTTATGTTTTAGTCGCAGTCTGGGAGAGTTTGGCGCCACCATTACCTTTGTCGGGAATATTCCCGGGGAAACCCGTACCATTCCGATTGCCATTTATAGCCTGTTACAACAGCCTGATGGAGAACACATGGCCATGCGTCTGGTCATTTTATCTCTCATTCTGGCTTTTTCTGCCTTGATTGCAAATTACTGGATCATGCAGAAATATCAACGTAAATTGGAGGCTTGAAATGCTGAACTGTGACTTTCAGTTTAATTATGCAAATTTCCAGCTACAGGCCAGTTTAGACATGCAATCGCAGTTGATCGGGATTGTCGGGGCATCGGGCAGTGGCAAAAGCACCTTTTTAAAAAATATCGCAGGATTATTAAAACCTTCACAGGGCTTTATTCATTTTCAGCAAAAAGTACTATTTGACCATCAGCAGAAGCGCAATATTCCTGTTCATCAAAGAAAGATTGCCCTGATTTTTCAGCAAGCCTTGTTATTTCCACATATGAATGTCATGCAAAATCTGAAATATGCAGAACATCTGGTCATAAAAAATAAAGGCCAGCAGAAATTTATTTTTGAAGACATTGTCGAGCTACTAGAACTTAAACCATTACTTCAGCATCGCGCACATCAACTTTCTGGGGGGCAGGCACAACGTGTCTCGATAGGGCGGGCACTGTTATCTTCACCTGATTTATTACTTTTGGATGAACCTCTGAATGGACTTGATCAGAAACTCAAGCAGCAGATTTTACCTTTTATGAAAGCTGTGATTCATCAGACCCATTTGCCGATGATTTACGTCACACATCATCTAGATGAAGTGGAATATTTACAGGCAGAGGTGCTGCAATGTGAAAAAGGTAAGCTGTCTCGGTGAAATCAATATGTTCTAAATCATAAATGCAATTTTAAAACGACAAATGCTTCCCAAATATTTTTCTCCATTTTAACACTCGCTAGCATCCTCCATATTCAGATCATACTCAAAATAGCCTAAGCAAAATAAATTTTTATTTCCAAACCCGAACCAATTCAAACCAGTCACGAATCGAAAAAAGTCATCCTCTAGTAAGTTTTTCAAAAAAACTCAAAAATATTGCTGATATTCCTTAAGCAATAGTACGTATATTAAAAAGTAGAAAAATATTTATTATATAAAACATATATTTAGTTTATTTGAGACATAAACTGGCACATCCTGTGCATAATTATTACAAAGTCAAAGAAGACTCTATATTTGTATGACGGCCAAAGACGTCCGTTCTGATCGTTACTGAAATGCTTCTTGCATCACAGTGACTTAAATATGTTCAGTTCTGATAAGGAAATGGCTATGTCTTCAAATACAAGTCGTAACAAAGCAACAAAAATAAGTCTATTTAACTTCAGTACTTCAGCGATGCGGGCCTTCCATATGAGTTGGCTCGCTTTTTTTGTCTGTTTTTTTGCATGGTTTGCCTGTGCGCCATTAATGCCAGTTATTGCAGGCGAATTTAGTCTGACCAAAGAGCAGATTGCCAATATTAATATTGCCGCAGTTGCCATTACAATTCTGGTGCGTCTAATCGTGGGGCCGTTATGTGATAAATATGGGCCACGTAAAACCTATACTGCCTTGCTGATTATTGGCAGTATTCCAGTCTTTGGTGTGGCTTCTGCCAACAGCTATGAATCCTTTTTATTCTTCCGCTTATTGATTGGTGCAATTGGTGCCAGCTTTGTCATCACGCAATACCATACCAGTATTATGTTTGCACCAAATGTGGTCGGAACAGCAAATGCTACCACGGCAGGCTGGGGTAATGCCGGTGGTGGCGCCACTCAAGCACTGATGCCATTAATGCTGGCGGCCTTGGTGATGTTTGGTGTCGAGCAGTCGATGGGCTGGAGAATCGCGCTTCTGGTTCCGGGTATTCTGATGATTATTGTCGGTGTGCTGTACTGGAAATTCACCCAGGACTGTCCACAAGGCAATTTTAAAGAACTTCGTGCCCAAGGCATCTCGGTTGGTAGTGATAAGAAAGGCGGAGTTGCTATTTTGATGCACGCAGCGCGTAACTACCGTGTGTGGATCTTGTTCGGTGCTTACGCCGCCTGCTTCGGGATTGAAATTTTCATCCATAATATTATTGCCTTGTACTTTGTCGATAACTTCCAGTTTGGTCTAAAAGAAGCGGGGATGGCCGCCGGTATTTTTGGTTTGCTGGCGTTGTTTGCCCGTGCCTTGGGTGGCATTGTGTCTGATAAAGTCGCTATTCAAAAAGGTCTGGATGGCCGAACCAAAGTCCTGTTTGCCTTGATCATGCTGGAAGGTTTATTTCTGATTTTATTCTCGCAAATGAACAGCGCAACCTTGGCTATTCTGGCGATGACCGTATTTGCCTTGTTTACTCATATGGCCTGTGGCGCGACCTATGCATTGGTGCCATTTATTGATCGTGATGCCTTGGGTGGTGTGGCCGGTATTATTGGTGCCGGTGGTAATGTCGGGGCAGTCGCCGCAGGCTTTTTGCTCAAAGGCATGCTGGATATTCAAACCACCTTGATGGTGCTGGGTAGCTTGGTCGTGATTGCTGCAAGTTGTGTATTGATGATTCGTTTCTCTGTCGAGCATAAGGAAAAAGAACAGCTTTTATATGAACAGGCAGTAAATGAACGTCAATTGGCTGAAGCACAGCAATAATGCAATTTTGAAAATAACAGGTATTAACAAGAAGGATCAACAGATCCTTCTTGTTGCATTCAATGGTTTAAATCGAAATTAATAGAGTTCTTTCATAAATCATTTTTTAATCATTAAAAAGAAATTCTCTCTCCTTGTAGGAGATGAGCAGCACTGCTGCGCAAGGGAGAGGTTGTTTCTAAGAATTACCCTCATCCTCTTGCGAAGCTATGCTTCTCATCCCAAAGGGAGAAGGAACTTCCAAACTTCATTAAATATGAATGTAACGATCATTTTTCGATTTATGAAAGATATCTAATAAGATGAGAGTTCTTACTTACATTATTTTAAATTATGATAAAAAGATTCTTTACAACCCAGACGAAGGTTTTTTATTCCCCATTTAAGGATGAAGCTAATAATATTTTTTGACTTATGAAAAAACCAATAATCCTGATTAAATATTCTGAAAAGTTTTTTTAATATATTTTTTTTATAGATAAATATAAAAGAGGTTAATTTAAAAAATTAATAATAGCTCTTAAAACTATTTTTTGATTTTAATTGATTTGAAATAATTAGCGAAGACGAATCATTTTAATCCAAAGTGTAAATAAGCGATAGGGTTATAAAAATAAAAAGCCATCGACAGGATGGCTTTTATGGATCAGAAAAAATTAATACGTTTTATAGGGTAAGAATTTACCCGATAATACGACATTCACCCGATCCCCATTCGGGTTATTCTCACGTTGAATATCCATATTGAAATCAATGGCACTCATAATTCCATCGCCAAATTCTTCATGAATGAGTTCTTTAATGGTCATGCCATAGACACTGACAACCTCATACCAGCGATAAATCAATGGATCTGTCGGTACGCTGGTCGGCAAAGAACCTTTATAAGGAACGATTTGCAGCCATGCAACAGCTTCATCAGTCAATTCAAATATTTCACCAATTTTTTCTGCCTGTTCTTTATTAAAAGCCATCTGACCTAAACATGCAGCAGTTGTCCATTCTTTAGAGAGCCCTATAGTTTCAGCAACATCTGACCATTTTATAGACTTTAAAACTTTGGCTGAAATAATCATGTCTGTCACTTGTTGACGATGGCTAATCATAATATTCTCCAATCCCTATATTCTAAAAATTATCTCTATAGCTAATGCATGGATCATGCCAATATAATCTTGATTTTTTAAATTTTATAATAATTTTTGACCTCATTTAAATAATATTAAATAGATGGCATGCTATTTGCTTTTTTATTAGATAAATATGGCAACGGCGCCATGACACGATTGATCTGTTTGAATGAAAAAGGCAAAGATGCCTAAGGTTGAAATAGACCTTAGGCATCTTTTTATTTCATAACAGTTAAAAGTTTTATATAAAGGGGATATAAATATGGCTTATCTTGCTCCTGCAGAATTTGCAAAAAAAGTAGTCGATGCTGGTGAAGCAAAACTGCATATGGCAACACGGGATGTTTTAATTCGTGCATTTATGGCGGGCGCGATTCTGGCACTGGCAGCAGTATTTGCGGTGACGATTGCCGTACAAACAGGGGTGCCTCTGATCGGTGCGCTGTTGTTTCCAGTCGGTTTTTGCATGTTGTATCTACTGGGTTATGACCTGCTGACCGGGGTGTTTGTCTTGACGCCTTTGGCCTGGTTAGACAAACGTCCGGGGGTAACATGGGCGCGTATTTTAAAAAACTGGGGGCTGGTTTTTTTAGGTAACTTTGCCGGATGTTTAACTGTCGCAGTATTGATGGCCGCGGTCTATACCATGGGTTTCGCTGCTGAGCCGAATGCAGTCGGAGTTAAAATTGCCCATATTGGTGAAGACCGGACTTTGGGCTATGCCGAATATGGCTTTGCTGGCTGGATGACGATCTTTATTCGCGGCATGCTATGTAACTGGATGGTCTCACTCGGTGTCATTGGTGCCATGATGTCGACCACAGTCAGCGGAAAATTCATCGCAATGTGGATGCCAATCATGCTGTTCTTTGCCATGGGCTTTGAGCATTCCGTCGTGAATATGTTCCTGTTCCCATTTGCCATGATGATGGGTGGTGACTTCTCGATTAGCGACTATTTTTTGTGGAATGAACTACCGGTAGCACTGGGCAATCTGGTGGGTGGTTTAGCTTTGACAGGTCTGGCGCTGTATACCACGCATGTACGCACTGGCGACAAAAAAGAATTCTAAGCGCAAATAATGAGTGCATAGCATAAAAATAAAGGGATCAATTTGATCCCTTTTTGAGTATCGAAAATGAATAAAAAACTAAAGATCAGTATCGGGCAATATTCTTCTGCTGGAATCAAGGCACAAAATCAGGATTTTCATGGCATTTATATTCCGGATGGTTATGCACTGAGCAGCAAAGGTATTGCCTGTGCAATTGCAGATGGAATCAGCAGTAGCAATGTCAGCCATATTGCGGCAGAAACTGCGGTGAGCAGTTTTTTATCTGATTATTATTCAACTTCGGATGCCTGGAGCACCCAAACTTCGGCTGCGCGTGTGATTCGCGCCACCAACTCCTGGCTCTATGCCCAGACCCAGCAGAGCCAAGGGCGTTTTGATAAAGACCGGGGTTATGTCTGCACCTTCAGCGCGCTGATTTTGAAACAAAATAGGGCACATCTTTTTCATGTGGGCGATAGCCGGATTTATCGCATTCAGGCGCAGAGTATTGAACAACTGACCATTGATCATCGGGTTTGCCTGTCTTCAACCGAACATTATTTAAGTCGTGCTTTAGGTGTAGATCACCGGATAGAGGTTGATTATCAACAGCTTGAGTTATATGAAGATGATATCTTTCTGCTGATGACCGATGGCGCCTATGAATTTATTGATATACAGCTGCTTGCAGATATGCTTTTGCAAAAACAAAGCCTGAATGCTATTGCCAAATCTGTGGTTGAACTGGCCTTAAAACGTGGCAGTGATGACAATCTCACTATTCAAATCATCCGGATTGATGCATTAGCTGAAGCAGAAAACTTCCAAATACAGAATGATATTTTATTTCCACAGCTGCTCAATCATGGCGATCTGTTCGAAGGCTATCGGGTTGATAAAATTTTGCACCAAAATCATCGTAGTAGTCTTTATTTAGCACACGACGAGGTGACGCAAAATCAACTGGTCATTAAAACCTTATCTGTCGATTTGCAAGATGATCTAAAAGCGGTAGAACAATTTCAACTGGAAGACTGGGTATCAAAACGTTTAAAGCATGAAAATTTAATGCAATGCTATCCTCATCGCGGCCGCAAGCAGTTTTTGTTTCAGAGTTATGAATACTTGCAGGGGCAAAGTCTAAGCCACTGGCTACATTGTCAGAAAAATAATCTAAGCTTGGAGCAGTTGCTGCCGATCATTGAGCAGGTAGCCAAAGCACTAAATGCCATGCATCGACTTGAAATGCTACATCAGGATGTACGACCAGAAAATGTCATGCTGCTTGAACCGATCGATGCTTTGAAAGTTAAACTGATTGATTATGGATCGACGGCGGTCAGGGGGCTGGCCGAATTAAATCCTAAACATGCAGATGTGCCATTAGGAACGCTGGCATTTATGGCACCTGAATATTTTACAGGGCATTCACCTTCGGTAAAATCAGACCAGTTTTCGCTGGCGGTAATGAGCTATTATTTATTGACCCGGCAATTGCCTTATGGGACAGAGCTGGCGCGCTGCAAGACCGAAAAAAAATTAAAACAGGTACGCTATCATCCGCTATCTGAATATCGTCCAGACTTACCCGATGCTTTGGACATGATTTTAAAAAAAGCATTGTCAATTCGTCCAGAGCAACGTTATGAGGCACTTTCAGCCTTTATCTATGAACTGAAACAACCCGACCTTGAATTAAAACAATCTGCTTCGCGTCCTGTTATTGAGCGTCATCCGCTTGCATTCTGGCAATGTTGCACCGCGACTCTGTTTGTTTTAGTGCTCTTGCTGGTTTCCCTGTATTTTATCAAATGAAGATCAGCTCCATAGGCGAATTTTAATCTGTCAAACCAGTACTATCGGAAATGCTGTTGTAAATTTTGCTGCGAAAAATTAAAAAAATAGCAAAGGCCATGATATAGAAATTTAGCTCTATAAGGCTTTATAAAGAGCTTATGAATGACATGGGATCAATCATCCGCTCAATTTTAACCGGCTTTATAGATAAAGAAACTGGTTTAGCTCCAGGTAAATTTATCTGTATATTATATTTTGCCAACTGGAAATACATCTGTGCAGAATTAAATAACTTATTATTTATAATCAAATAGTTAATTTTTAAGTTCCTGGAACTTGTGTAGATGTAGTAAAGATTTTGCAAGTTCAATCATAGAAAAAATATAAAATTAAATCAAAAAACATACGCTGATCAGTCAGTTTTTTGGCAGAAAATAATGCTTTGATTCAGGATTGTTCATTTATGCTACGCCATGATTTTTAAAACCAGAATCCCGCAGGATTACGATCACGGATACAGGATTGTATAAACCCGATATGAATACGATAACGATTCCACTAAATAAAAAACCGCTTAGCTTGATGATTCTTTCAGTTCTTTCAAGCGCTGTGTATGCCGAAACATCTATAAGCCAGAAGACTGTACAGCAGCTCAACACCATCGTGGTCAGCGCTGAACAGGCAGATCCACAGCAGCAATATCAGGCCGAGCTTGCTCAGACTTCAGGTGGCACCAATTTTATTTCAGCCCAGCAACTTGAGCATCAGCATATTGCAAATAATGCCGATGTGTTTCGTTTGCAACCCGGTATCTATGCTCAATCCCCGGGCAATGAAGGAGCCAAGGTTTCCATCCGTGGTTCCGGTATTAACCGGACTTCAGGTGCCCATGCCTCTGGTACTTTTGTATTGATTGATGACATTCCATTTACCGGGCCGGGCGGCACAGCTTATGAATTACTAGAACCTTGGTGGATTGATCATGTTGGCGTCTACCGTGGTGCAAACGGTTTTAAACAGGGAGCGCTGGCTTTAGGCGGAGCGATTAACTATAAAAGCAGAACCGGTGCCGAGCAGAATGGTTCTGAGCTGAAGTATGAAGCAGGCAGCCATGGTTATCAGAAATACCAGTTCAGTACCGGCCGAAAACTGGATCAGATGGATTATTATCTGGCAGTGACCGGTTCACAGTTTGACGGAATTCAGGATCATGCCGAAGGTGATGGCAAAGGTCTGGCTTTTAATCTTAGCTACCAGATTAGCCCGGACATTGAAACCCGTTTTTATGCCCGTTACCGCGAAAGCAAACATCTGACACCTGGGCGTATTACCCAGGAACAGCTGAAAAATGATCCTGAAGCAGCCAATAGTTTTAATTTGGCCGTAGATGCCAAACGGATTCAGCCCGGCAGTACCTGGCTCGCCAATACCACCACCTGGAATTTGCAGGATGATGCAAAACTGACAGGAAGTCTGGCTTATCATCATTATCCGCTAGACTTGCGTGAAAGCAGTTATCGCACCAATGTCGATTATGAAGATATTACTGCACGTATTCAGTATGAAAAACCCTACCAATTATTTGGACTCGAGCATCAGGGACGTATTGCCTTGCGCAGTACCACACATCGGCCCAACAGTGGCGTGACGGAAACCATCCGTACTGACAGGGTTATTGATGAAATCGAGTATCCGGCAGATACGGTCACACGCCGATATACCTATCGTGGTTCAGACAACGTATTGCAGTTTGATCAGCAAACGGCGCTCAATGACCGGCTTTCCCTCGATCTGGGTCTTGCAGCAGTTTATGCCCATCGTGAAAGTGAAGTGACTTATCCAGTTGCCAGTCCTAGAATTAATCAATATGAGTGGCATTTTGCCCCACGTCTCGGGATGACTTATCAGCCAAACGAGTCTTTGCAGTGGTTTGCCAATTTAAGCCGTAGCATTGAACCGGCTCATCCTTGGGCGATGGCATGGTCATCACCTTATTATTTTGATGAAGGGGTTGCCTCAGGTCGGGTACGTGCTCCGATTCATTTAAAAACCCAGACTGCAAATAGTTTTGAAGTGGGTGGACGTGGCCAATCAGGCTTTGGCGACTGGGCGCTAAGCTATTATTATTCTAAAGTTAAAAATGAACTTTTAACTTCTGAAATGATTAAGGATTATGGAAATAATACTGCCCCTTCAAAAGAAAGAATTGGTGTAGAAGCAAATGCCACGCCAACCATTCATCAAGGCGTCGAACTCAGTTTAGATACACCTCTACGCGAATTTCAACACGGTGAGTTGCGTTTGCAACAGGCCTATACGCTGAGTGATTTTCAATATAAAAATGATCCGCTATTTGGCGAAAACCAGTTGCCCGGGATTCCAAAACATTTGTATCAGGCACAGCTCAGTTATGCCATGCATAATGGTTTTTATATTGGCCTGAATACCGAGTATGCCTCTAAAATGGCGCATGATTATGCCAATAGCCGCTTTAGTGATGATTACCAGATCTGGGGCATTGATCTGGGTTATGCACCTGAACACCAGTCCTGGAAAACCTGGATCAACTTCAAAAATATCACCGATGAAAAATATGCTGCGGTCGTGATTCCAGGCTATAACGATCAAGGTGATGATGTAGCCCGATCTTCGCCGGGAGAAGGATTCTCGACTTATGCTGGCGTATCTTTCAAGTTTTAAAGGTGAGGCTCTGATAGCAAAAAAAGAGCGGGGATTAGCCCGCTCTTTTTTTGGTCAATTTAATATTAGAAGTGCTTCTTGATTATCCCTGGATAATTCCATTGACGCCCGTGACGATCATGTCGATCGCAATGGTACCGATCAGCAGCGCAGCAACACGGCCAACAATATCCACATATAAATCTATGTAGCTGGAATATTTATGCTGCAAATGATCATGCAGGTATTTCATTAGAATCAGCAGGCTACAGGTCAAAAATAGGGTAAGAAAAATCACCAGCATGGTTTGCCATAAACTGAGCTGAATGCCGGTAATCACCGCCGCTGAAATGGTGCCCGGGCCAATCATAAATGGCATGGCAATGGTGCCTGCCAGATGATGAGGTGCCCCACGCATCACGCCAATGGTATCGGCGCCTTCAAAGACATAGCGATAACCAATCACCAGAAAGATGATACCGCCAAAAATCTGGAAAGATTCAAAACGTACATGCAACACTTCCTGAAAGAATGCTTCACCGGTCTTGGCAAAAATGATAAAGACGATAAAACTGATCAGGCTGCCCTGAATCAATGCCATGTTAAATACTTTGGCCTCGGAATTACGGATAATTCCGAGCATATAAATACTCATCAAAAATGGATTGAGCAAAGAAAAAAACAGGGCAAAGGCATGTAAGCTTTCTGACATCATCAATTCCTTCTAAGACCTTGGACAGTATTAGTTTTCACGGTCTGGAAACAGGGGACGTGTACCCGGACTGATACGGTTAATATGCAGATACATCATATGACGTTCATATTTATCCAGAATGTCATTAATGACCTGTTCCTTGCTATAACCGACCAGATCATTGCCTTGTGAACCTTCAAACAGATAACTTTCCAGACGGTAGTAATAACGTTTGGCACGTTTTCCGCGTGAGCTGAAGTTTGGCGTGTCATAGCGCACCGGCCAGATTTCATAGACAAAGTTTTCTTCTTCATCGAGCTGAATAATCAGATCCAGATGATAGAGTTCCGGCTCATCATCTACCGGTTTCTCCTGTACATCTACATGCACGCCCTTATTCATTAATTCAGTTGCTACCGCTTGAATAGCAGGTTTGCAGACATCTTCCAGCATGCTGCGGGTTTGGGACAGGCTCGGATGTAACATCACCCGGCTAAGCCGTTTTTTCCAGTTGAAAATATCCACGTTTCCGACCACAGGAGCGGCATTCATGCTGGTACTGGCCTGACGGAAATCTTCCAGGCGCAGGGATTTATACAGGCCCGCCATGACAAAGAAAATCACAAAGCTAAACGGCAGACCCATAATAATAGTCGTGTTCTGCAAGGCCGTAACCCCATTGGCCATCAGCATCGCCAGGGTCAGCAGGCCTATGGCAATGGCCCAGAAAATACTCAGCCAGCGTGGTGAATCATGCTCGATATTGGTAAATTTAGTGGTGAAATTCCCCAGTACCAAAGCACCAGAATCTGCAGAAGTGACATAGAACAATAAGCCGGTAATGGTCGCGATTCCTGCAATAAAGGTAAAGCCAGGATATTGTGCCAGCAGGTCATAGAAACCATGTGCCGGATTTTCCAGGACAGTGGTCGCCAGCTGTGTATTCCCATCAAACATGACGCTATGTAATGCACTATTACCAAAAATAGATAACCAGGTCAGGGTAAATAATAGGGGAATAATCAAGGTGCCAGCGACAAACTCACGGATGGTTCGCCCACGAGAGATCCGTGCCAGAAATAACCCGACAAAAGGAGACCAGGCAATCCACCAGGCCCAGAAGAACAAGGTCCAGCTGTTCATCCATTCTTTAGGTTGCTCAAATGGAAAACTGGTTAAGGACAACTTTGGAAACTGACTGATATAGTCACCAAAGTTCTGAATCAGGGCGGCCAGCAAGAATTCGGTATTGCCCATCATTAAAATAAACAGTAACAGGCCAATCGAGACATAAATATTAATTTCTGAAAGGACGCGGATGCCTTTATTGACCCCAGATGCGACAGAAATAATGGTAATAATCACCGCGACCGCGATTAATCCGGTCTGTACCCACAGGTTTTCCGGTAAATCAAACAGCACATGCAGGCCATAATTGAGCTGGACCACACCAATACCACAGGTGGTCGCAATACCGAAAATCGTGCCAAGTACTGCCGCAGTATCGACCGTATGCCCAATCGGGCCATGAATCTTTTTACCAAAAATCGGATAGAGTGCCGAACGGATGGTCAGCGGCAGGTTATACCGATAACTGAAATAGCCCAGTGCCACCCCAATCAGTGCGTACATGCTCCAGCCGGTTAAACCGTAATGGAACAGGGTCCAGACCATGGACTGGCGAGCCGCCTCGAAAGTCTGGCCGTCACCGACGGGCGGATTCATATAATGCGAGAGAGGTTCCGCCACCGAGAAGAACATCAGGTCAATCCCGATTCCGGCAGAAAACAGCATGGCTGACCAGCTTAATAAACTAAATTCAGGCTTGGAATGTTTAGGCCCTAATTTGATTTCCCCATAACGTGAACAGGCAATAAAAATAATAAACACCAGATATAAAGTGGCAGCCAGCAGGTAATACCAGCTAAATGTACGACTGACCCAGTTCAGAATATTGGTGATGACCAGATTGGCCTGTTCATTAAATAAAATCGTGACGAGAGAAAAAAGCAGAATAAGTGTTGCTGAAACATAAAACACCACTTTATTCAGACTATCCTGCACTTGTTCAGTTTTCTTTTGCATAAATCTGTGACCGTAGTTTTATTGTCATGTGATTTACAGCGCAGTTCGATTTGACACAGGGTTCGACACTAAAAGAGTCAAAGCCGAATCAATTACAAACATTTGCAAATCCAAAACAAACTGCGCTGTACATCTGAGGTTGCTAGGCACTATAATTTTTATTAATTGATCGTTCAATTAAAAAAACGTTTTTTAATGTTACCTCATTCTGCTGTTGCAGCATGAGTCCGATTTCTAGATTTGTCATTCAGGTTAGTCTTATGCCAAAAGTTGGTATGCAACCGATCCGCCGTCAACAGCTTATTGACGCGACCCTGGCTGCTGTAAATGAATTAGGTTTTGCAGAAACCTCAATCAGCCAGATTGCACAACGTGCCGGTGTTTCGACCGGCATCATAAGCCATTATTTTGGCGGGAAAAATGGCCTCATTGAAGCAACAATGCGTTATTTATTGCAGCAGTTAGGTAAAACCGTGGCAGAAATGCAGACCCAGGTGGATGCCACACCTGAGCAACGTTTGCTTGCCATTGTACGGGGCAATTTTGCTGCACCTCAAACCAATAAGGCCGCCATGAAAGTCTGGCTGGCATTTTGGGCGAGCAGCTTGCACCAACCGGACTTGCATCGGTTGCAACAGGTTAACCATTACCGCTTACATTCCAATCTCAAGCACGAATTTATGAAAGTGCTGTCCAAATCAGAAGCAGAAAAAGCGGCACAAGGGCTAGCTGCACTGATTGATGGTTTCTGGCTACGTGGAGCACTGATCAGTGGCGAGATTGATCCAGAAATGCCGATCGAAATGTGTAGCCAGTTTATCCAGCAGCAATTGAAATCACACAAATAGGCGAGGGAATTACAGTGACTACCTATCATTTACAGCGTCCTTATATTCACGGCCAATATGTCGATGCAACATCGCATCGCAGCTTTGAAAGCATCAACCCTGCAACTGGTGAGATCCTGGCGGAAATCCAGATCTGCAGCAAAGAAGACATCGATCGTGCCGTCGAATCTGCACAAAAAGGGCAGAAGGTCTGGGCTGCAATGACGGCGATCGAGCGCTCCCGGATTTTAAATAAAGCAGTTGCTATTTTACGCGAACGTAATGATGAACTGGCGCGTATTGAAAGTCTCGACAGCGGTAAAGCCTGGAGTGAAACCTCTACGGTAGATATTGCGACTGGTGCAGATGTCCTCGAATATTATGCCGGCATCTTGCCAGCTCTCGAAGGACAACAAATTCCGCTTCGAGAGACTTCATTTATTTATACCCGTCGTGAGCCTTTGGGTGTTGTGGCCGGCATCGGGGCCTGGAATTATCCAATCCAGATTGCCTTGTGGAAATCTGCACCAGCACTGGCGGCAGGCAATGCCATGATTTTTAAGGCCAGTGAAACCACGCCTTTGACCGCACTGAAACTGGCTGAAATCTATACCGAAGCCGGTGTGCCGCACGGGGTATTTAATGTCGTGACTGGCAGTGGCGACATTGGCGCTTATTTAACTGCACATCGGGATATTGCCAAAGTCTCGTTTACCGGTGGTGTTGCCACGGGTAAAAAAGTCATGGCGCAAGCCGCAGATTCCAGTCTGAAAGAAGTCACCATGGAACTCGGTGGAAAATCTCCCCTGATTATCTGTGAAGATGCCGACCTTGATCTTGCTGCGGATATTGCCATGATGGCCAATTTTTACAGCTCAGGTCAGGTCTGTACCAACGGCACCCGGGTATTCATTCCCTATACCTTAAAAGCAGCTTTTGAAGAAAAAATCTTGCAGCGCATTCCTCATATCCGTATAGGTGATCCGCTTGATCCGGAAACCAATTTTGGGCCGGTTTCCAGCTTTGCGCATATGGAAAAAGTACTGAAATTCATTGAGCAAGGCAAAATCGAAGGGGCACGTTTACTGTGTGGCGGTGGTCGTGCCACACAAGCCGATTTAGCCCAAGGTGCCTATGTTTTGCCGACAGTATTTAGTGACTGCCGGGATGACATGACTATGGTTCAGCATGAAATTTTTGGGCCAGTCATGAGTATTTTAAGCTATGACACTGAAGAAGAAGTCATTCGCCGTGCCAATGCAACCGAATATGGGCTGGCTGCAGGTGTGGTCACGCCTGATCTTGCCCGCGCGCATCGTATCATTCACCAGATTGAAGCCGGAATTTGCTGGATTAATACCTGGGGCGAATCTCCAGCGGAAATGCCGGTCGGTGGTTATAAGCACTCGGGCGTAGGACGTGAAAACGGAATTGTGACCTTACAGCAATATACCCAGACCAAATCGGTGCAGGTGGAATTGAGCCCATTCCAGTCCGTGTTTAACGCATAAGGAGGTCTCCGCTTGATGAATTATGATTATATTATTATCGGGGCAGGCTCGGCTGGAAATGTGCTGGCTGCTCGATTGACTGAGGATCCGGATACCAAAGTCTTGCTATTAGAGGCAGGCGGGCCGGATTATCGTCTGGATTTTAGAACCCAGATGCCGGCAGCCTTGGCTTATCCTTTACAGGGACGCCGTTATAACTGGGCCTATTTGACCGATCCTGAACCACATATGAATAATCGCCGCATGGAATGCGGACGTGGTAAAGGCCTCGGTGGCTCATCGCTGATTAATGGCATGTGTTATATCCGCGGCAATGCCATGGATCTGGAACAGTGGGCCAGTTTGAAAGGTCTGGAACACTGGAGCTATGCAGAATGTCTGCCCTATTATAAAAAGGCGGAAACACGCGATATTGGCGGCAATGACTATCATGGCGATGCCGGGCCAGTTTCAGTCGCAACACCAAAAAATGATAATAATGAGCTGTTTCATGCCATGATCGAAGCTGGGGTACAGGCCGGTTATCCACGAACAGACGATTTAAATGGCTATCAGCAGGAAGGCTTTGGTCCGATGGATCGTACCGTGACTCCGCAAGGGCGCCGTTCCAGTACCGCGCGCGGTTATCTGGATATGGCCAAAGGGCGCGATAATCTCACTATTATTACCCATGCCATGACCAACAGAATCCTGTTCAGCCAGAAGCAGGCAATTGGGGTTGAATATTTTGAAGGGCAAAATACCTTGCAGCCGATTCAGGTCTTTGCCGATAAAGAGGTGCTGCTGTGTGGCGGGGCAATTGCCTCACCGCAAATTTTGCAGCGCTCCGGTGTCGGTCCTGCTGCATTATTAAACAGTCTGGATATTCCGCTGGTTCAGGACTTGCCGGGTGTGGGCGAAAACTTGCAGGATCATCTGGAAATGTATCTGCAATACCAGTGTAAAAAACCGGTCAGTCTGTATCCTGCCTTAAAATGGTATAACCAGCCAATGATTGGTGCTGAGTGGTTATTTTTGGGCACAGGTATTGGTGCCAGTAACCAGTTTGAAGCCGGTGGCTTTATCCGTTCTTCCGACGAGTTCGAATGGCCGAATATCCAGTATCATTTCCTGCCGATTGCAATCAACTATAATGGCAGCAATGCCATTCATGAGCATGGCTTTCAGGCGCATGTCGGTTCGATGCGTTCACCATCCCGCGGACGCATCCAGCTCAAATCCAAAGATCCATTTGAGCATCCGAGTATTTTGTTTAATTACATGAGCACCGAGCAGGATTGGCGTGAATTCCGTGATGCCATCCGGATCACCCGGGAAATCATGCACCAGCCAGCACTTGATCCTTATCGGGGTGAAGAAATCAGTCCGGGTAAAGCTGTGCAGACGGATGCCCAGATTGACGAGTTTGTGCGTAATCATGCTGAAACCGCATATCACCCATCTTGCAGTTGTAAAATGGGCGAGGATGATATGGCGGTGGTGGACGGTTATGGCCGGGTCCATGAAATGCAGGGGCTCAGAGTCATTGATGCTTCAATCATGCCCTTAATTATTACCGGAAATTTAAACGCCACCACCATCATGATGGCCGAGAAACTGGCCGATCATATTCGGGGAAAGCCGGCTTTAGTTGCATCAACTGCGCCTTTCTATCAGGCAGCTTCAGTCTCAAACCAAGCTTAAAACCTCTATTTTTTCGACAGAAATAGCCCGAAACTCGTATCGATTATGCGTTAAAATAAGATGCATATTTTGATATTAATCAATCTTTAAGTAGGGCTAAATACAGTGTTTAGCCCTTTTGTTTTACTAAAAAAGAATTTTATATTTCATGAGAATTTTAAACCAAACCTTGCTCTTCGGCTGTGCCACATTTTCCAGTATTTGTAGTTTTGCCAATGATGTTGAAAACAATCAGATACAAGTCAGTGGCAACCTGAGCGTGGTGTCTAAATATGTATCCCGCGGTCTAAGCAATGTTCCGGAAAATGATGATATTGCACTACAAGCCGGGTTGAATTTGGCCTATGGTAACTTTTATGTGGGCTATTGGGGGTCTACATTGGGGTATTCTTATGCTGAGGTGCAAGGACGAAAAGGACATGGCAGCGATAAATTCGAGCATGATTTTCTGGTCGGCTATACGCACAGCTCGGAGCATTATGACTGGAATTTCTGGAATGCCACCTACTATTATCCGGGGGGCGAAAACACCACCAGTAACGAACTGGGTTTAAATGTCAGCCGCACGCTGGATGAAAAAACCAGTATTGCAGCGAGTGTATCGACTTATCTTTATGATGTGGTCTATGCCAATCAGGGCGATACCTTTTATACGCTGAATCTGAACCATCAATTGAATGATCGTGTAAATGCCAGTCTGACTGCTGCAGGTGGCTATTTTAATGACGAAGGTAAATATGAAGGTGGTGAACTGGGCGATACCCAAAAACAGCATGCTTTCCGTTATGCATCTGCCGGCCTCAGTTATACCATCTTGCCTCAATTAAGTGTGTCAGGCGAATATCTGCTGGGAGGCTACGATCGCTATGGTGAAAAGCAACGCAATCTGGCTTTATTCGGTTTGAGTTATGATTTTTAATTAGTTCAGTTGTATGGCCTTGGCTGAGATGTTTTATCCGAAATTTGACCGGATCAAAAATCTCAGCTAAAGCTTACCAAAGCAATAGAAGAAGCAATGCAGCAAAACAAGTTATAAAACCTGAATATATCCTGTTTTTGTTTGCGTCATTTACGAGAAATATGCCGGAAAAACTCACAAACGTTATCAATTTTATCAAATGACTCTATAATAGCGCCCATCCTTAAAGGGTTCGCCGTAGCAGCATGGTTACGTCATTACCCTGATTCATTTTTAAGTCAAGTTCTCCTGCGTGATTCGGCTTGTACATTCAGATTCAGCATCTTATCTGTCCATGCGGCACATAAGAACATTTAGGTGTCCACATGGAAATCAAGGTCAATTATCTCGACAATCTCCGCCAAGAAGCCAAATTTGATGACTTCACGGTAATTGCCGATCAACCGATTCGCTACAAAGGCGATGGTTCCGCTCCCGGCCCATTCGATTATTTTCTGGCCTCATCGGCGCTTTGTGCAGCTTACTTTGTCAAAGTATATTGTGCAGCACGTGATATTCCGACCGAAAATATTCGCCTGTCACAAAACAATATTGTCGATCCTGAAAACCGTTATAAACAGATTTTTAAAATTCAGGTTGAGCTGCCGGCTGATATTTCAGAAAAAGACCGTCAAGGCATTTTGCGTTCGATTGATCGCTGTACCGTCAAAAAAGTCATTCAGACTGGCCCTGAATTTGTAATTGAAGAAGTCGAAAGCATTGATGCCGATGCGCAAGCCTTGTTAATGCCAAGTCTGGCCTCGGCAAACAGCACCTTCATTCCGGGCAAAGATCTGCCTTTGGAAGAAACCATTGCCAATATGTCTGCCATTCTGGCCGGTCTGGGCATGAAGATTGAAATCGCATCATGGCGCAACATCGTACCAAATGTATGGTCATTGCATATTCGTGATGCACAGTCGCCAATGTGCTTTACCAATGGTAAAGGCTCAACCAAGGAAAGTGCGCTGGCTTCGGCACTGGGCGAGTTCATCGAGCGTCTGAACTGTAACTTCTTTTATAACGACCAGTTCTGGGGTGAAGACATTGCCAATGCAGAATTTGTACATTATCCAGATGAAAAATGGTTTAAGCCGGGTCCAAATGGCGAACTTCCACAGGAAGTCTTAGACGAATACACGCTTGAAATTTATGATCCTGAAGATGAGCTTTTAGGTACTCATCTTTATGACACCAACTCGGGCAATACCGAACGCGGTATCTGCTCACTGCCATTTGTACGGCACTCCGATGGTGAAACTGTTTATTTCCCATCAAATCTGATTGAAAACCTTTACCTGAGTAACGGCATGAGTGCAGGGAATACCTTGCCTGAAGCTCAGGTGCAATGCCTGTCAGAAATCTTTGAACGTGCAGTCAAGCGTGAAATTATTGAAGGTGAACTGGCTTTACCGGATGTGCCTGAACAGGTGCTGGCGAAATATCCAAAAATCGTGGAAGGCATTAAAGGTTTAGAGGAACAGGGCTTCCCGGTGCTGGTCAAGGATGCTTCATTAGGCGGTCAATTCCCGGTAATGTGTGTGACCTTGATGAATCCACGTACTGGCGGTGTGTTTGCCTCTTTTGGTGCGCATCCAAACTTTGAAGTGGCACTTGAGCGCAGTCTGACTGAATTGTTGCAAGGTCGTAGTTTCGAAGGTCTGAATGACCTGCCAAAACCAACCTTTAGTTCAAATGCCGTGACTGAACCAAACAACTATGTCGAACACTTTATCGATTCGAGTGGCGTGGTGTCTTGGCGTTTCTTTAGTGCCAAAGCAGATCATGAATTTGTGGAATGGGATTTCACCAATAATGGCCAAAACTCCAATGCAGATGAAGCTGCAGCTTTATTCGGCATTCTGGAAGAGCTCGGTCATGAAGTCTATATGGCGGTTTATCAGCATCTCGGCGCAACAGCTTGTCGGATTCTGGTGCCAGGCTATTCTGAAATCTATCTGGTCGAAGATCTGATCTGGGACAATACCAACAAGGCTCTGGCATTCCGCGAAGATATCTTGAACCTGCATCGTCTGGATGAAGAACAGCTTGAAGCACTGGTAGAGCGTCTGGAAGAATGCGAACTGGATGATTATACCGAGATTAAAACCCTGATTGGCGTTGAATTCGATGAAAATACTGAATGGGGACAGCTCACTATTCTTGAGCTGAAACTCCTGATTTATATCGCTTTACAGCAATTTGAAGAAGCCAAGGATCTGGTTGAGCAGTTCTTGCAGTTCAATACCAACACCGTTGAACGTGGCCTGTTCTACCAGTGCATGAATGTCGTGCTTGAAGTACTGCTCGATGATGATATGGAGCTGGAAGATTATGCACATAACTTCCGCCGTATGTTTGGAGATGAACGTATGGATGCGGTTATGGCTTCAGTTGAAGGCACGCTTCGTTTCCATGGCCTGACTGAAACCAGCATGAAGCTTGAAGGTCTGGATCGTCATTTACGCCTGATTGATAGCTATAAAAAACTGCATGCTGCACGTGCCAAGTTTGTCGCAAAATAAATCAATTCCCTGAATGACTCAAATTTTAGTCGTTCAGGTCTGATTTTAAAATGGCTGATCCGGCTTCGGGTCAGCCATTTTTTCAGCACGAAATAAACCAGATTATTTTCCTATCTCATTTCAATAGATAGTTTGATAGAGGCTTATTTTGATTTACTTTAAAATTTATTAATCCCAGCTCTCGAGAGAACTGGGATTACCTAAAAAATTAAAGTGAAGACTTAGTACGAACTGCTTCAAGATTGGGTAAGTGAATCAGAGAAATAGATATATTTTTTTAATTCACAAGAATTACCTTACATGTTAGGATAATTAGGACCACCGCCACCTTCCGGTGTTACCCAGGTGATGTTCTGAGACGGATCTTTAATATCACAGGTCTTGCAGTGCACACAGTTGGCTGCATTGATCTGGAAACGCTTGGAACCGTCATTATTTTCCATGATTTCATACACACCCGCCGGGCAGTAACGCTGTGCCGGTTCATCCCAGTTTGGCAGGTTCACATTCACCGGAATCGAAGCATCAGTCAGCTTTAAATGCGCTGGCTGGTTTTCTTCATGTACGGTATTGGATACAAATACTGAAGACAGACGGTCAAAGGTTAGCTTGCCATCCGGTTTAGGATAGTTCGGCTTAAAGCTTTCTGCTGCCTGGGTTTTCAGTGCCGCATGGTCTTGGACCAGATCATGCAGGGTAAACGGTACTTTAAATACGTTCTGATCAATGAAGTTAAATGCACCACCGATCCATTGGCCGAATTTATGCATTGCCGGGCCAAAGTTGCGTGAGTTATATAACTCTTCTTTCAGCCAGCTTGCATCAAACTTGTCTTTATAGGCGGTCAGTTCTTTGACAAAGAAATCTTCGCCTTCAACTACACGCGCAACCGCCAGATCACCGCCTTTTTCCACACCAGCCGCAATCGCTTCAAATACCGCTTCGCCGCAGAGCATGCCGGACTTCATTGCCGTATGTGAACCTTTGATTTTGGCAAAGTTCAGGAAACCAGCATCATCACCAATCAGAGAGCCACCCGGGAAAGTGAATTTCGGTAGCGAGTTAAAACCGCCCTTGGTTACGGCACGCGCGCCATAAGAAATACGCTTGCCGCCTTCCAGATACTGCTTGATGAGTGGATGGGTTTTCCAGCGCTGCATTTCCATAAATGGATACATATGCGGGTTGGTATAGGACAGATCTACGATCATGCCCAAAGTCACCTGATTATTTTCAGCATGGTATAACCACCAGCCGCCACTCGAGCCAGTTTCATTGAGTGGCCAGCCAGCACCATGCATCACCAGACCCGGTTTGTGCTTGGCCGGATCAATTTCCCATAGCTCTTTGATCCCGATGCCGTAATGCTGTGGATCTGCATCTTTGGCCAGGTTGAACTGTTCAATCAGACGTTTACCTAAGTGTCCACGGCAGCCTTCAGCAAACAGGGTGTATTTGGCATGCAGTTCATAACCCGGGGTAAAGTTATGCGTTGGTTCGCCATCTTTACCAATGCCCATGTCACCGGTCTGGATGCCTTTCACGGTACCGTCAGCATGATACAAAATGTCCGATGCAGCAAAGCCCGGGAAGATCGAGACTTCCAGTTCTTCCGCTTTCTGGCCTAACCAGCGCACCACATTGCCCAGCGAGATGACATAGTTGCCATCGTTATGCATGGTTTTTGGCACCATCCAGTGTGGGGCTTCTTGTGATTTTTCATCTGAAAGCAGGAAGAAGGTTTTATCTTCGGTTACCGGCACATTGAGCGGTGCGCCTTGCTCTTTCCAGTCCGGGAATAATTCATTGATGGCACGTGGTTCAAGTACCGCACCTGACAGGATATGTGCACCGACTTCGGAGCCTTTTTCTACGACACAAACGGACAAATCATTTAAGTTGTTTTCAATTGCAAGTTGACGGATCTTGATCGCAGCAGATAGACCTGCAGGGCCTGCGCCGACGATGACGACGTCAAACTCCATCGATTCTCTTGTTATATCTTCCATAATATAAAATCCAGTTTCGCTATACGATATTTATAACATTATCCAGATGGCTTATGAAGTCTAATTTTTGTTTTTTACAGGGATAGATTTTGAGAGTCTTGGATTGCTCTAGAATGAATCGAATTGAAAAGATCTGGTTCAACATTAGAAAACTGTTTAATTATTATTGGCTGCAACAAATAAAAAGAGCGACCTAAGTCGCCCGAATGAGGGGTTTTTACTTACATATTATTCAGGTTCATGGCAATACTATTCACCATGTGAATCAGACGCGGGCCAATTTCATTTTCCAGTTTTTCTTGATTTAGCAAGTAACTTGGTGCACCACAGTTAAAGGTTAAAATACCATGTTTGGGATGAATCAAAGGAACGGCCACAGAGTTCACATCTTTGGCCCAGTCTCCTAGAGATAAACAATAACCATAATCCTGATAATCGCGAATGGCGCGTTCTAGATTTCGTTTAATTGTTGTCCATTGATCTTCATTTCTTTTTTTAATGGCATCAAATAAATATTCACGTTCTTTCACGTCCATAGCCGCCAGACATGCACGCCCCATGGCACTCGAATGAATTGGTAAAGTTGAACCCACTGAACGGCGCATGGTTAAAGTCGTATCTGTATGTACGACTTCCAGATAAATCATATTGAGACGGTCACGTGTTGCCATTGCCACTGGCGCCTGTGCATAACGTGACATTTCTTCCATAAATGGATAGGCCTGAGTTCGCGCAGAAATATTGCTTAAGGCAGAATAGCCCAGAGCCAGTACACCGACATCGAGTAAATATTTAGTCGTATTCGGAAGTTGTTTTAGATAGCCTAAAGATACCAGCGTACTGGTAATACGCGCCACGGTTGGCTTTGGTAAATTGGTCATTTGTGCAATTTCTTGATTGCCCAATAACTGATTGGTCGCAGAAAAGCATCTTAGAATCTCAAGGCCACGCGCAATAGACGCAATAAATTGAGGATTGTTTTCGCGATGAATATGCGAGATCGGATCTAAGCGAATTTCATCAAAATTAGGTATTTCACCTGTTTTATTTTTAGTCATGGTCTACAGAAATAGAGAAGTAAATTAATGAATATAATAGCAACTTAGTTTCACGATACAAAATAAAACATTTAAATTGTAGATGAATTATATGAATAACGACTAAATATTATTCTATCTCATGTCTAAATGCTGCTATACAGAGTAAATAACTGCAAAAAATAGTGAAGCTATTTTTAAAATAAAGCCTTTAAATAAACAATAAACTTTACCACTTTTTAAGCTTTCATCTCTAGTCAGCTCCTTATAGAAAGCAGCGTTAGTAAAGCGAAATTTAAAAAGCAATAATTTCGTATTGTGAAATATTATTCTATATTAAATCCATTTTAAAGCCAGATAAATTTCGTTTTTTTATAAAAAATAAATTTTTTGACGAATTTGCTTGCTGAATTTTTATTTTTATGGTTATTTATTTCGTAATACGAAACTAAAAATAAAACGGTAAAGGAATTTACCCAGACCATATACATGGAGATTCATATGATTCGCGATCCGGAAATGCTCGATCAACTTCTGTCTACGATTCGAGATTTTGTAAAAAATGAACTGGTTCCTCTCGAACATGAAGTAGAAGAGAACAATGCCATTCCTGAACATATTGTGGAACAGATGAAAGAACTGGGTTTGTTTGGTCTGACGATTCCAGAAGAATACGGCGGTTTAGGCATTACCATGGAAGAGGAAATTCTGGTTGCGATGGAATTGGGCCGGACATCGGCTGCATTCCGTTCTCTAATCGGGACCAACAACGGTATTGGTTCAAGTGGTATCGTGATTGATGGTACAGAAGAGCAAAAACAGAAATATTTACCGCGTTATGCAACCGGTGAAATCATTGGTTCTTTCTGTTTGACTGAGCCTGATTCCGGTTCAGATGCTGCATCTTTAAAAACCAATGCGGTAAAAGATGGTGATTATTATATTTTAAATGGCACCAAACGTTTTATTACCAATGCGCCACGTGCAACGACATTTACAGTCATGGCACGCACCAATCCAGAAATCAAAGGCGCCAGTGGCATTTCAGCTTTTTTGGTAGAAGCGGGCACACCGGGCTTGAGCCTAGGCAAAATTGATAAAAAAATGGGACAACATGGTTCTTATACCTGCGATGTTATTTTCGATAATTGCCGGGTACATAAAGACCAGCTGATTGGTGGTGTTGAAGGCGTTGGTTTCAAGACGGCCATGCGCGTTCTGGACAAAGGCCGTTTACATATTGCCGGCTATAGCGTGGGTATGGCAGAGCGTATGCTGGAAGATGCCTTAAACTATGCGGTAGAACGCAAGCAGTTTGGTCAGGCTATTGCAAATTTTCAGCTGATTCAGGGCATGTTGGCTGACTCTAAAGCTGAAATTTATGCAGCCAAATGTATGGTACTGGATGCAGCCCGACTGCGTGATGCCGGTCAGAATGTGACGACGGAAGCCTCTTGCGCCAAAATGTTTGCCACTGAAATGTGTGGTCGTGTCGCTGACCGCTGTTTACAGATTCATGGTGGAGCAGGCTATATCAGTGAATATTCAATTGAACGTTTTTACCGTGATGTGCGTTTGTTCCGTTTATATGAAGGAACGACACAAATCCAGCAAATTATTATTGCACGTGAAATGATTAAACAGGCCACAGCCTAAACATATAATTTTTAAAATAGGGAAATATAAAAATGACGACTAAAACTAGATTTGATTGGCAAGACCCGTTCCTGATTGAACAGCAGCTCAGTTCAGAGGAACGTATGATCCGTGATGCGGCAGCAGCATATTGTCAGGACAAGCTGATGCCACGCGTATTAGAACAGTTCCGCCATGAAAAAACCGATCCGGCCATTTTTCGTGAGATGGGTGAGCTTGGTTTACTGGGCCCCACCATTCCAGAACAGTACGGTGGTGCCGGTTTAAATTATGTCAGCTATGGTCTGATTGCACGCGAAGTTGAGCGTGTTGATTCGGGCTATCGTTCAATGGCCAGCGTACAAAGCTCCTTGGTAATGGTGCCGATTAACGAATTTGGTTCTGAAGAGCAAAAGCAGAAATACTTACCAAAATTAGCGACTGGTGAATATATTGGTTGCTTCGGCCTGACTGAACCGGATCATGGT
Organism: Acinetobacter sp. KH_038; assembly: GCF_057839405.1. NCBI lineage: Bacteria > Pseudomonadati > Pseudomonadota > Gammaproteobacteria > Moraxellales > Moraxellaceae > Acinetobacter > Acinetobacter sp. KH_038. Next base: position 1,491,196 of record NZ_CM174489.1, read on the forward strand.
TCTGATCCGGGCAGCATGATTACCCGTGCCAAAAAAGTGGATGGCGGTTACCGTCTTAACGGCGCAAAAATGTGGATTACCAACAGTCCGATCGCGGATGTATTTGTGGTCTGGGCCAAAGAAGTTTCTGCCGAAGGTAATATCGGTGACATTCGCGGATTTATTCTGGAAAAAGGCTGGGAAGGGCTGTCTGCACCTGCGATCCATGGCAAAGTCGGTTTACGTGCCTCGATCACCGGTGAAATTGTGATGGATAACGTCTTTGTACCGGAAGAAAATGCATTTCCAGAAGTGCGTGGCTTGAAAGGTCCATTTACCTGCCTGAACAGTGCCCGTTACGGGATTGCCTGGGGTGCTATGGGCGCAGCAGAATTTTGCTGGCATACCGCACATCAATACACTATGGACCGTAAACAGTTTGGCCGTCCATTGGCAGCAAACCAGCTGATTCAGAAAAAACTGGCCGATATGCAAACTGAAATTGCCCTTGGTTTACAGGTTGCCTTACGTTTTGGTCGCATGAAAGATGAAGGTATTGCATCAGTTGAAGGAACTTCGCTGATCAAGCGTAATAACTGCGGTAAGGCCCTGGATATTGCACGTCTGGCACGTGACATGATGGGCGGTAACGGGATTTCTGATGAATTTGGTGTAGCCCGTCATCTGGTTAATCTGGAAGTCGTGAATACCTATGAAGGTACTCATGATGTACATGCCCTGATTTTAGGACGTGCACAAACCGGCATCGCTGCATTTTGTAACTAAGTCTAGCTATCACATCTAGCCAGCACATGCTGGCTAGAGCGCCGACTATTTGCTGCCGTTTGTTTGTAAATACCAGGTTTTCAATAAGCTACCCAATTAAAAATCAAGTGGAAACATGTACATAAATTAAATGCCCGATAGGCAGATGATAGGATTATCACCCTGTTTCACTATATCTTTCATATAAATAATTACGTGAAAGATAAAAGTTACAAAAGCACCGGAATGCTCAAAAATATTTTAAGGACGCCATGAATACGATCAGTGCGCAACACCCTCATTTGGAAAATGATAACCAACCCAAGAAAAAAGTCTGGATTCTGGCCTTTGTGTTCTCATTTTTGGCATTACTGGTCGATGGAGCAGATATTGCATTATTGGCCTACAGTCTGACCAGTCTGAAACAGGAATTTTCATTAAGCAGTATGCAGGCCGGGGCGCTGGGCAGCTGGACATTGGCAGGTATGGCCATTGGTGGATTTTTTGGTGGCTGGGCCTGTGACCGGTTCGGGCGGGTTCGAGTCATCGTGATCGCGATTGCACTGTTTTCTTCATTGACTTTCTGGCTAGGATTTGCCGAAAGCTATGATCAGTTTAAGTGGCTGCGCTTTACTTCTGCAATTGGTCTAGGCGCCTTGTATATTGCCTGTAATACCCTGATGGCGGAATATGTGCCGACCAAGTATCGCTCAACAGTATTGGCCACACTGATGACCGGCTGGACCTTGGGCTCAGTCGTCGCCACTGTTTTGGCGGGCTGGTTATTGCCCGAATTTGGCTGGCGATATCTGTATTATATTGCAATTATTCCTATTGTACTTTCGGTCGCAATGTACTTTTTAGTGCCTGAACCCAAAGCCTGGTTAGATGCACGTCAAGCGCGCCTCGATGCCAAAGCCAGCGGAATTGTTCAGGAAAAACCTAAAAACACCTTTAAAATGGTTTTTGAAGATGCACTGAGCCGTCGCATGTTCATTCTCTGGTCATTCAGTACCGCATTTTTACAGTTTGGATATTATGGCGTCAGTAACTGGTTGCCTGCCTATCTAGAGTCGGATCTGGGCATCAAGTTTAAAGAAATGACCATGTATATGATTGGTACTTTCCTGATCATGATGTGTACCAAAGTCATTGCCGGTTTTATCGCCGACCGTATTGGCCGTCGTGCAGTGTTCGCATTTGGCACCATGGGCACCGCAATTTTTATTCCGGTGATTGTGTTTGGCAATACCCCGGACAATATCCTCTGGCTGATGCTGTTTTTCGGTTTTCTTTATGGCATTCCCTATGGCATTAATGCGACCTACATGACGGAAAGTTTCTCGACCAAAGTACGTGGAACTGCGGTTGGCGGTGCATATAACGTGGGCCGTTTAGGTGCTGTTTTTGCCCCACTGACGATTGGTTATTTTGCTCAGGGTGGATCTATTGGAACCGGTTTATTGATCATGGGAATTGCCTATTTTCTTTGTGGCTTGATTCCGGCTTTCTTTATTAAAGACCGCTTATTTGATCCGCAAAAAGCCGATTAATCTACCAATCAAAATATATAGAAAAGATGCTAGGAAGCAATATGATGAATAAAATCACGCAGGATATCGAAACAGTTCTCAAACAGATTCCTGATGGTGCACACATTATGACCAGTGGTTTCGGTCTGGCAGGCCAACCGGTAGAACTGATCGAAGCACTGATCGATCTGGGCCCGAAAGATTTAACCATTATCAATAATAATGCTGCATCTGGAGATCGTGGACTTACCAATTTACTGTTGTCTGGACTGGTCAAAAAAATGATCTGTTCCTTTCCACGCGCCAATAACTCTACTGTATTTGAAGACCTGTACAAGGCCGGAAAAATTGAACTGGAACTGGTTCCGCAGGGCAATCTGGCCTGCCGTATTCAGGCAGCAGGTGCCGGCTTAGGAGCAGTTTTCACGCCGACTGGCTTCGGCACCAAAATTGCAGAAGGCAAAGAAACGCGCCACATTAATGGCAAGGATTATGTGCTGGAATATCCGATTCATGCCGATTATGCCTTGATCTATGCCAATCAGGCAGACCGCTGGGGCAACTTGACCTACCGCAAGGCAGCGCGTAATTTTGGTCCGATCATGGCCAAAGCAGCAACAACCACTATCGCTCAGGTACATCAGATTGTGGAGCTGGGAGATCTTGATTCAGAGATTATCGTAACGCCGGGCATTTTTGTACAGCATGTGGTTCAGGTCGGAGATATCAAATAATGACTATTCAAAAACGTACTCGTGAACAGATTGTGGCAAAAGTCGCGCAAGATATTCCAAGCGGTTCTTTTGTCAATCTGGGTATTGGTTTACCGACCCGTGTGGCAGGTCATTTAAAACCTGAGCAGAATGTGATCCTGCACTCTGAAAATGGTGTTTTGGGTTTTGCGGCCTTGAATGATCCTGAACAGGCGGATGATGACCTGATTAATGCCGGCAAGGAACTGGTGAGCATGCTGGAAGGCGGCAGTTTTATGAATTCTGCAGATTCCTTCGATATCATGCGCGGTGGTCATCTGGATATTTGTGTCATGGGGGCCTTTCAAGTGGCGATTAATGGTGATCTGGCCAACTGGCATACCGGTAATGCCGCTGCTGTACCTGCCGTAGGCGGCGCCATGGATCTGGCCGTCGGTGCGCGTTGTGTTTATGTCTGTATGGAACATGTCACCAAAAATGGTGAAGCCAAAATTGTTGAAGAGCTGACTTATCCGATTACCGGCAAGCATTGTGTAAACCGTATTTATACCGATTTGTGTGTGATTGAGCTCAAAGACCAGCAGGCCCGGGTCATTGAAATGGTTGAGGGGCTAAGCTTTGAGGAGCTGCAACAGCAGACCGGATGTAAATTGCTGGATCATCGGCAGCAGTAGACAGGGCAGAGCTCCACCTTGTATAAATTACAGTATGCCTGTAACTTGTAAATCGTAGCTTAGGCTGCGATTTACGCATGTTTAAATGCTGATTATTATATACAGATTTTGAATATCTGGAATAAGGCCGATCTTTACGCAATTTGAAGATATAAATACAAATTTTTGCTAATGATTGTTTTAAAAATAAGTCTAGAATATTAGCAAGCTAAGGAAGGTGATATTCTGCATGGATAGTAACTGTGATGAACAAGATATTTTTCATATTTTCAACCTGATTGGCCGCCATACCGAGCTTAAACCTATTCTCGACATCATCAGTCAGTGGCTTGAATCGCGTATTCCAGATGCGTTTGTCACCATCATGCTCTATAAAGAAGACACGCAAACCTTAAGCTTTATCAGTGGTAAACAGCACTTCTCAAAAGAATATTGCAGCGCAATCCAGGATTTAAAAATCGGGCCAGATCAAGGTACTTGCGGTACGGCTGCCTTTTTGCGTCAGCTCGTCATTAGTCCAAACTTGATGAAAGATCCCAACTGGAGGTCTTACCGTGCTTTGATCAATGCAGAAAAACTGTCGAGCTGCTGGTCAACACCGATCATTAGTGCATCGGATGTTTTATACGGCACTTTTGCAACTTACTATCGAACGCCCAAAATACCGACAGAGTCTCATATCCGGCTGTTACAGCAAGCTGCGAATTTGGTTGCACTCGCGATCGAGCTTGATCATGAACGGCAGAAAGGACAGGCAATTAATGAAAAGTACTGTTCTTTCTATACCTATCATCCAGATATCATTTTTGAACTGGATTTACAGGGCTATGTGCTTAATACCAACATTGCCTGCCAGGAAATTACAGGTTTTTCCGAGGAGCAAATTCAAAACCAGCATTATTGTGCATTTATACCTACCGAATTCCAGGAACTTGCCAATGTTTCATTTTTAGAAACGCTGCAAGGTAAAGCACAACATTATGAACTGCCGATTTATAACGTTCACGGAGATATTATCTGGCTGGATTTAACCAATTTGCCGATTATCCAGAACCAGAAAGTTACCGGTGTGATTGGTATTGCACGAGACATTACTTTACGCCGTAAAAATAAGGAAGCTCTACGACTATTAAAGCGTGGGGTCGAGGCAAGTCCGAATGGCATTTTCATCACCGATGTTTCGGAAAAAATGTCGATGGTATATGTCAACCCGGCTTTTCTGAAACTCACCGGTTATACCGAGCAGGAAGTTCTGGGACGAAGTTGCTTTTTCCTATATGGAGCGGATACGGCAGCAGATCAGATTTTGTTACTCCAGCAAGCAGTAAAACAACAAAAAGAAGCTCAAGTGACCATCAAAAATTATTGTAAGGATGGCAGCTGGTTCTGGAACCGTTTAACGCTTGGCCCGATTTTTGATCAAAACGGAAACTGCACCCATTTTCTGGGGATTCAGGAAGACATTACCCAGCAGCGTATTCATGAAGAATATATCAAACATCAGCACACCCATGACCATTTAACCGGCTTGCCGAATCAGCATGCTTTCAAGCAGATTCTAGAGCAGGTTTTTGCACAGCGGCACGATAGCGCCCAGCCTTTAATCCTGCTGTATATAGATCTGGATGACTTTAAAAATATTAATGATAGTCTGGGACATCTGGTCGGTGACCAGATTCTGAAAAGTGTGGGTGAGCGCTTGCAGGGTTTCGCTCAGGAAAACAATGTGCTATGCCGCTTTGCCGAAGACGAATTTATTTTACTCATGTCAGGTGAGTATGCGCAAAGTGAGGTCGAGGCTATTGCTGAAAAAATGCTGGAGCTGCTGTCCCAGCTTTTTATCGTGGATGAATACAAGATCCACTTAAGTGCCAGTATTGGTATTGTTGCAGATGACAGTTCGATTCAGCATTCTTCTGAGCTGATTTATCAGTCTGTTCTGGCGATGCAGGAAGCCAAAAGACAAGGCCGGAATATCTGGCAATGGTATGAAAAAACCAATATGAAACCTGCACCAGAAATAGACTATGCAAATCTGCGTATGGAACTGATGCAAGCGATCAACCAGAAACAGTTTAATCTTTTCTATCAACCAATTATTAATCCTGCAAATGGTCAGGTGACTGGCGTAGAGGCTCTGATTCGCTGGCAGCACCCGCAGCAGGGTTATATTTCTCCTGCGGTTTTCATTCCGCTTGCAGAACGAACAGGGCAAATTATTGGTGTAGGCCAGTGGGTTCTGGAAAAAGCCTGCGTAGATATTGCTGCATGGAACAAGCAGCACAATCGTCAGATCACCGTGTCGGTCAATATTTCTCCGCTCCAATTCCGTAGAGCAGGTTTCCTGCAAATACTTAAACATGTCCTTGCAAGCAGTCAATTGCCTCCGGAACTGCTCAAAATTGAGATTACCGAAGGGGTGATTATTAATGGCGCAGATCGCACTATTGAAATTTTGAAAACGGTACGTGCTTTAGGTGTTCAAGTCGCGATTGATGATTTTGGGACCGGCTATTCAAGCCTGAGCTATTTACGGCGTCTGCCGATCAACCAGATCAAGCTAGATCGCAGTTTTATCGAGGAACTGACACTGGATGATCAGAATGCTGCAATTGTTCAATCCATCATTCATCTGGCCCATCAGCTTGATTTAGATGTTGTGGCTGAAGGTGTGGAAACCTTGAATCAGGCCCAATTACTTTATCAACAAGGCTGTGATTTACTACAAGGCTTTTTTTATGCTAAACCTGCGCCTTTAACTGAATTAAAGCCTCTTTACCTATCCATGGAATCTAATCATCCGCAAAGAGATTAAAAATTCAAGGTGAACGTATGGTGATTAAGGTCTAGGCTGGATATTCACCAAATTGTGTTTTTGATTCAGGTCATAATAATTAATTACAAACATCAGTACGGCAAAGAGAAAGCCGAGTGCTACACAGGCCGGCCAACCATACATTTTCCATAAACTTAAAGACAGAAATGCACCAAGCCCGGCACCAGAAAAATAACAGGTCATGTAGATGGCATTAATACGCGAGCGGGCTTGGACTGAAAGCCGATAGACCAGATTCTGGTTGAGTACATGTAAAGATGAAATGCCAAAATAGGCAATCATCAGACCCAGAATATATAACCATAAACTGCGCTGTGCAAAAGCCAGAGGAATCCAGGCCAAAATCAGTCCAGCTGTAGCGAGCTGTGCCAGCCATTTCTCCCGATGGCGGCCAATCATTTTCCCCGTCCATTGTGAAGACCAGATCCCGATTACCCCCACGACGCCCATCAGACCAATCTGGAAGTCATTAAAATGGTAGGGTGCTTCTGCCAGAATAAAAGTCATGGTGGTAAAAATGATGCTTAGCATTCCAAAACCCAGACCGCCGATAAGACTCCGCCGCATCAACATCGGTTCGGTCTTGGCAAAGGTAAATAAGGAATAATAGATCTGTAAAATGCTCATCTGTAACTGGCTTTTCGCTTTGGGTAACTGATACCACATCGCAATACTTAAAAGTAAAATGGCGCAACCACTTAATAAGTACACGGCATGCCAGGACCATAAGGTAGAAATCAGTCCTGATACAGTTCGGGCAAACAGGATACCGACCAGAACACCACTCATCAGCAGACCCACTACTTCGGCACTTTTTTCACGCTGCGATAAATTGGCGGCAAAAGGAATCAGAATCTGGGTGCTGATAGAACAAAATGAGGCAAGCAGGGTAAAGCCATACAGCATCTGCAAATTACTGCTGGCAGACAGCCCGATCAGTGCCAGGCCGGTACAGCACATCAGGCTACAGATATATAAACGCTTTTCAAATAAATCACCCAGAGGCACAAACAAAAACAGACCGGCTGCATAGCCAATCTGAGTCAGGACCACTGTCCAGCCAGACTGCGCCACACTTATATTTAAGTCCTGGGCAATCGAATAAATTAAGGGCTGGTTAAAGTAATTACAACCTGCGCAGAGCGCGCAGGTCATGGCCATCATAAACATGAAACGGCGTGAGGGTTGCCCTTGGGCTGACATCCTTGTCTCCTCAGACTTTAGAAGCGATAGGTCGCTGATAAATTTACCCGTGAAATATCAGCTTCTTTGGCATCGAAAGTTTCGCGTTTACCATGATGATATTCCGCGCCCAGATTGATATTCGGAACCGGGGAATAAATCACATTGGCCACATAGTCGGTTAAGCGTTTATTACTTTCCGGATTCGCTCTTGCATATTCACTTGAATCATCAAAGTCGACCAGACTGCCGGAAATGCTGCTCCGCCATTTTGGAGTGAACTTATGGGTAAAGCCGATATTCAGACTGTTAAATGAATTCAGTAAAAGTTCATCATTCGCAGTATCAACTGAATAATCGCCACCCCAGGCTGCGCCATCGACGGTCGAGCCCTGAACTAAATAGGCCGCAATCCGTTGATCCCCGACGATATGAAAATAATTGCCCTGAACCGAGTTTTTATCATCAATAAGATAGCGTCCACCAACGCCCACGCCCCAGCCGATTTTATTAATATCACCTGTATCCGTTTGAGCCTGCTTTTCATTGACAAAGCCTTGTGCCAATAAATGTAAGGGACCAGACTGATGCACATATTTGCTGGTGAATGCCGGTAAGGCAGATGAGCGGTCGCCACTTGCCATATATTCCAGACCGACATTCCAGGTATTTTCCGGATCAAGCTTAAAAGCATAACTGACTTGAGGCGTACGCAGAACCGAACCGCCAAGCAGTAAACTGTAGTCTACTGCTTCTGTGCTGATTTCAGGTGTAGACATCAGTGACCAGGCCTGACCAAAAGTCCAGTTATAATATTTAAAATGGGCATGACGAATGCGCAAGCCGCCATCACCTTTACCATTATTGGTCCAGAAGTCAGCTTCTACACGTGCCGATACATTTGGATTGCCGCCAATATCTTTGGCCAGAAAACCAATCCGGCTGGCTGCTAAAGTGAAATCTGAACGTACCGAATCCGGTTCAGTAAAAGGCACTTTATTGATCTGGTTAATGGTACGGCCACGCGTTTCGGTGGTGCTCTTAAAATCTACTGCGCCATCCAGACGGATCAAGCCATAAACATCGACATTATCAAGCATTGAACCTAAAGTCTTGGCGTCTGCAGTTTTAGTTTGTTCCTGTTGGGCTTTTAAGGACAACTGGGCTGCTTTTTGTTGTTCCAGCTCAGCCTGAATTTGCTTTAATTGCGTTTCTAAAAACTCGATACGATCAGGAGAAACCTCTGCTGAAAATGCCTGTGCTGATGCGATACTGCAAAGCGTAACTAATACTATTTTTTTCATTTCTTAATCCCTAAAGAAATTTTCAGATGTAAACAAGGAAAGCGCTTTCCTTGTGATTGCCTTAATTTTTAAATTCAAATAAAGATGATTTTCACTTTCGAAGCCTGAATATCGTGCTCGTCAAATGAGCAATATTTTGTTCAGCTAACAACAGATATTGGCTTGCAAGGTCAAAAAAGATGAAGTGTAAGGAGGGTGGTTTGCTCAACCGCCCTCCAGGTGGTCAGTTATTCTGCTTTTTGTGGATCGTATAAACGGTCTTTAATAAACAGGGCAGGAATCAGGCCACACAGGAAATAAGCTGCACCCATCACCATCAGGCCGGTTCCGATTGAACCATGCATCGCCAGATAACCAATGGTGATTGGAGCAAAGACAGCACCAATTCGGCCAATGTTAAATGCACCGCCGACAGCAGTACCGCGCACTCCGGTCGGAAAGCTTTCAGTCAAATACGTTGCATTAATGGCATAAGGAATACCGTACAGGAAACCGAAGATCAGCATTAAGACACCAATATTTTCAGGGGTATGCAGATATACCACCACTGGAATAAAAATCGCGGTGCCCATGGTGCCAAAAGCAAATACGATGCGGCGGCCAATTTTATCTGCCACATAGCCGGCAATCACTTTGGCAAAGATCATGGTCAGGAAAGTACCGACCATATAAAGGGCCATTTCCTTGAACTTGATGCCTAACTCAGCTTCCAGATATGTCGGTAACCAGTTACTTACTCCAAAATAACCGAACAGCAGGAAACCGGAACTGAAAGACCACAAGATAAACATTTTGCCATGGGTCTTGTCTTTCAGAATGGTGAGATATGGATTGCCTTTTTTGGCATCATTATCCACGATCTGACCAGTACGCTTCATTTCACGGACACGTTTCCATGATTCTGGCTCAGGTACCATAAAATGCATCAAGACACCCAGTGCCAGTGGTGCAATGGTAATCCAGTACAGCATACGCCAGCCAAACTCGGGAATAATCCAGCCAGACAGCAGGGTAATCACCAGCGAGCCCAAGGTAAAACCGGTCATGAGTGTGGCCAATACTGTGGTACGGTATTTGGTTGGCACATATTCAGACATCAAGGTGTTACAGGCAATATATAAACAGCCTAAACCCAGACATGAAAGCGTACGCAAAATTGCAAATTCAGTATAAGACTGGGCAAAACCTGAATAGGCAGACAGTAGGGAAAAGGTGATGGTGGCCAGTACAATCACACGAACCCGTCCAAAGCGATCACAGGCCCATCCACCGACAAACCCGCCAATCCCCATACCCAATAAAGACCAGCTGCCTAAAGCACCCGCCTGCATCGAGCTTAAACCCCATTCTGCTTTTAAGCTGGTCAGGCTAAAAGCCAAAATACCAATATCCGCACCGTCACACAGCAAGATCAGGAAAGCAAAGATAAAAGCTGTAATCCACAGGCGTTTTGGTGCCTGTTTAATGGTGTCCTCGGAAGAGACAGGTGTTTTATTGTCTCCTGTGACGATCGTGTCGCTTGTCATTCTTATATCCTCTATTTATTAAAAACAGCATTCCTATGCTGCCACTACATCCATTTCATTCCTCACGGAAACGTATTTCCCTTGATCTAAGGAGATTGCTTCTGTTTGCCTTAGCCGTATCCACCATCCGGCTGCAGTGATTTTTTCAATTTCCAAGCTGAAAAAACCAGCATTTACTGAGGATTTATGTTTCACAAATCAATATTTAGTTTTGCTCTATGGTTATTTTTTACTTAAATAAACAACCAAATCACATTTAAAATATTTAATTCCGTATTGCGAAATCAATTAATCATAAAATTACTAGCCAAACAAGATTTTTTACTCTATTTTTAGTAAAAAATAACTTATTAGAGTTTATGGGCTAAAAAAACTTGATTTAATAACCTAAAAATCATATGTTTTATACAAAATAAAGTTTCGCTATACAAAATAAATGGAGATTATAATGGAACAGGTCGTTCAAATAGAGCAAATCTCGACGCATGTGGCGATGGTTAAAATTCATCGCCCTGAAGCAAAAAATGCCTTGAATACAGAAGTACGTCAGAAACTTGCTGCTGCTTTTCTACAACTCAATGATGATGAAAATATCCGTGCCATTATTCTCACTGGTGGCGAAACAGACTTTGCCGCAGGGGCCGACCTGAAAGAATTAGCAAGCGCTGAAACCATCCAGATGATGCAGCGCCGTACCGAACGTTACTGGCAGGCGATTGCCCAGTGTTCAAAACCGGTAATTGCCGCTGTAAACGGATATGCACTGGGGGGTGGCTGTGAACTGGCAATGCATGCTGACATTATTATTGCCGGAAAAAGTGCCCAGTTCGGTCAACCGGAAGTGAAAGTTGGCGTGATGCCGGGGGCAGGTGGCACTCAACGTTTATTCCGTGCAGTGGGTAAATTCCATGCCATGCGCATCATCATGACCGGTTGTCTGGTACCTGCGCCGGAAGCTTATCAAATTGGCCTGGTCTCTCAAGTGACCGAGGACAATGAAACCCTTGCCACTGCCATCAAGATGGCCGAAGGTCTGGCAAAATTACCGCCAATTGCACTGGAACAAATCAAGGAAGTGGCATTACTGGCCGAAGATGTGCCGCTCAATGCCGGTCTTAGCCTGGAACGGAAGTCTTTCCAGATGCTGTTTTCTTCAGAAGATCAGAAAGAAGGCATGCAGGCCTTTATCGAAAAACGTAAACCGAATTATCAGGGACGATAAGCATGAGCATTCAAATTCAGAAAATCGGTATTATTGGTGTCGGCACCATGGGTGCAGGCATTGCCCAGATTGCCATTCAGTCTGGTCATGATGTGGTGTTATTTGATGCCAAAGCCGGTGCAGCCGAACAGGCGCAGGAAAAACTGGCTAAGACACTGAATACTCTGGCCGATAAAGGCAAGTTTAGCCACGAAAAAGCAGCTGAAGATATTGCCCATTTATCAATCGCGCAGCAGCTAGAAGACTTGAAAGATTGTGATCTGGTTGTTGAAGCGATTATCGAAAATCTGGAAATCAAGCAAAAGCTGATGCAGCAACTGGAAGCGCTTGTAAAACCGGAAGCCATTCTGGCATCGAATACCTCTTCATTATCGATCAGTGCCATTGCTGCCAATTGCAGTCAGCCGGAACGTGTAGCTGGCTATCATTTCTTTAATCCGGTACCACTGATGAAAGTGGTCGAAGTGATTGAAGGCTTTAATACCCGCGCTGATATTGTGCAAGCCTTGACTCAATTATCTACCAAGATGGGACATCGCCCGGTCAAAGCTAAAGATACCCCAGGATTTATCATTAACCATGCTGGCCGTGCTTTTGGTAGTGAAGCCTATGCCATTTTGAATGAAAATGTCACGCCATTTTATGATATTGACCGGATTTACCGTGACGGTATTGGTTTTAAAATGGGACCATTCGAGCTGGGTGATCTGACCGGTATGGATGTGTCGCACCCAGTCAGTGAATCGATTTATCAACAGTATTATCAAGAAGCTCGTTACCGTCCAAGTGTGATTACCCGCCAGCGTTTTATCGCTAAACAGTTAGGTCGTAAAACCGGTAAAGGTTTCTATGATTATACCTCGGGAACTAAAGAGGGTGATGTTGCTCCCACATTGGTTGAAAAACTGGCGCAATATCCAGCAGTTTGGCTAGGCACCGAATATGAGCAAGACCATCAGGCGCTTGAGCAGTATCTGCAACAGTTCAATATTCAGATCGAGCAAACTGAAACACCTTCGGCAGATGCCTTAATCTTAATTGCCACTTATGGTGAAGATGCAACTTCAGCCGCTGTTCGTTATCAGGTGGCACCTCAGCAAGTGGTGTGTATCGACCTACTGTATGGGCTGAATAAACACCGCACCTTAATGCCAACTTTTGTGACCAAGCCTGAACTGACCCAAGCGGCTCAATCGATTTTCAATCTGGATGGTGTGACTGCGAGTGTAATTCAGGAAAGCGTTGGCTTTGTGGCTCAACGTGCTTTGGCAATGATTGTGAATCTCGGCTGTGATATTGCCCAGCAAGGCGTCGCGACAGTTGAAGACATCAATGTTGCGGTAAAACTAGGCCTCGGTTATCCGCATGGCCCAATTGAATGGGGCGATGTGCTGGGTGCTGAAAAAATTCTGAAAATTCTGGATCGCATGACTGCGATTACCCGTGACCAGCGTTATCGTCCAAGTCCTTGGTTGCGTCGCCGCGTTCAGCTTGGTCTACCTCTTGTTCATACAACACATTAATTAGAAAGTTAAAGGAATAACACTCATGTTAAATGCCTATATTTATGATGGTTTACGTTCACCAATCGGTCGCCATGCAGGAAGTCTGGCAAGCGTACGTCCAGATGATCTGGCAGCAACCGTGATTAAAAACCTGCTGGAAAAAACCGGTATTCCGGCAGCAGATGTAGAAGATGTAATCTTTGGTAGCACCAACCAGGCCGGTGAAGACAGCCGTAATGTGGCACGTTTTGCAGCATTGTTAGCAGGTATGCCGGTAACAGTTCCGGGTCAGACGGTAAACCGATTATGTGCTTCAGGTCTCGGTGCTGTGATTGATTCGGCACGTGCCATTACTGCAGGTGAAGGCGAGTTGTACATTGCTGGTGGCGTAGAAAGTATGACCCGCGCACCTTTTGTGATGGGTAAAGCAGAAAGCGCTTATTCACGTGATGCCAAAATTTATGACACCACGATTGGTACACGTTTCCCGAACCGTAAATTCACGGATCAGTTTGGCGCGCACAGCATGCCTGAAACAGGTGATAACGTGGCTGAAGAATTTGGCATTAGCCGTGAACAAGCTGATACATTTGCAGCTGCATCACAAGCCAAATATCAGGCTGCAAAAGAAGCGGGATTCTTTGAAGGTGAAATTACCCCAATTGAAGTATCACAAGGGCGTAAATTACCGCCTAAACAGGTGACTGAAGATGAACATCCACGTGCATCTTCAACATTTGAAGCATTATCCAAGCTAAAACCGCTTTTCGAAGGTGGTGTAGTGACTGCGGGTAATGCATCAGGTATCAATGACGGCGCTGCAGCACTGATTATCGGCAGTGAAAAAGTTCAGGAACAGTATGGCTTAAAACCTTTGGCTCGTATCCTGTCTTCTGCAGCCGCTGGCATTGAGCCACGCATCATGGGTGCAGGCCCAATTGAAGCGATTAAAAAGGCAGTACAACGTGCTGGTTTGACGCTGGACGATATGGATATCATCGAGATTAATGAAGCCTTTGCCAGTCAGGTATTATCTTGCCTGAAAGGTCTGGATGTCGCTTTGGATGATCCGCGTGTCAATCCAAATGGTGGTGCGATTGCCATTGGTCATCCACTGGGCTGTTCGGGTGCGCGTTTGGCTTTAACCGTTGCACGTCAGTTACAGCGTACTGGTAAAAAGTATGCCGTGATCAGTCTGTGTATCGGTCTGGGTCAAGGGCTGGCGATGGTGATTGAAAACCCTGAAGCTGCATAACAGTTTTAGTCATCACCTAAATGCCATGTATCTATGATATGCATGGCATTTTTTATTGAGATTTTTCTTTCAAAATAAAAAATCCCCGCGCATGGCAGGGATTGATTAAATCAGTTCAATGATTATTTACGGCCAGTGACCAACAAAGTCGCTGAACCAAAGGCATAAACTTTACCTTCTTTATCGATAATTCGGCCTTCTGAGGTCAGTACATTACGCCCGATCCGGATGACTTCACCAATAGCTGTATAAGTTTCGCCGCTTTTCATCGCTTTCAGCATTTTGACATTCAGGTCAATGGTCGAAAAACTGACGCCTGCATCGATTGTGGTATGCACCGCAGCACCAGTCGTACTATCTAAAACCGTTGCGCAAAAGCCACCATGAATGCCACCTTGTAAATTGAAATGACGATGATCCGGGCGTACTTCATATTCCACATAGTTTTCACGCACTACACTCAGGCGCATGGGAATAATTTCACTCATGGGTGAACTGGCAATTTCCCCATTCTTAATTGCGGTGAGATATTCAAGTCCATTTAATTGTAATTTTCGCATATCAACTCCTTGTAATGATTTATTTCGCTTTATGAAATAATATTCTGTTTTTCTAAAATTATGATATAACAGATAGTGATCGAAATGCTATATTTTTCCAGGATGGAATCATGACAATAAAAAATCTCGTCACAGATGCTGAATGGCAGGCACGTTGTGAACTCGCAGCGCTTTATCGCATTATTGCGCATTACCGGATGACTGATCTAATTGATACCCACATCAGTTTAAGAGTTCCTAATCAGCCTGACTGTTTTCTGATTAATCAGTATGGTGTTGCTTTTGAAAAAATGCGTGCTTCAACGCTGGTCAAGATTAATCATGAAGGGCAGGTCGTAGAAAGCTATGAACAGGACAAGCCGGTGAATATGGCTGGCTTCGTCATCCACTCCGCAATTCACGAAGCACATGCTCATCTGAACTGCGTCATTCATACACATACCGCAGATGGGATAGCCGTTTCTGCCCAGAAACATGGACTTTTGCCAATTTCCCAGCATGCGCTGAAATTTTATCAGCAGGTGGCCTATCACGAATATGAAGGCGTGGCACTCTCAACAGATGAGCAGGAGCGCCTGATTCAGGACCTAGGCGGCCATCGCGCCATGATTTTACGCAATCACGGACTTTTAACGGCTGGCGAAACGATCGCTCGGGCCTTTCATGAAATCTATTTTCTGGAGCGTGCCTGTCAGGCACAGGTGAAGGCCTTAAGTGGCGGTGCTGAATTGCATTATCCAGCAGAAGAAGTCCGAATTAAAACTGCTAAACAGTTCGCCAGTCCGTTGGTAGAACCGATTTTACAGCGTGCCTGGCAGGCTGCGTTATCCCTGATTGAGCATCAATATACGGAGTATGCATCATGATTGTGATATCCAGTACTGTGCCGAACATTGAAGCCATTCTGGTCAAGTCTTTTCAGAAATATGCCCCTGAGAGCAGTTTTTGTACAGTGGACAGCCCGGAAGCAGAGCAGGCGACCACGGCCGCATGCTGGTTTCCAGATCTGGAGAAATTGCAGCAGCTCCCAAAACTTGGCCTGATTCATTCGATTGCGGCAGGAGTCGAGCATTTAAACTTGAATGAGATAAGACCTGATCAAGCCGTGTGCCGGGTACTCGATCCGCATCATCAAAAAGGCATGTTTGATTACCTGCTTTGGGGTGTGCTGTATTTTCAGCGTTATTTTGACCGCATGATTCAGCAACAAAAGCAGCAGTTGTGGAAGCAGTATCGTCAGAGTTATAGCCAGCATATCCAGATCGGGATCATGGGTCTTGGGCATATGGGGGCTTATGTAGCGCAACGTCTTGCTGACATGGGCTATCAGGTCTCGGGCTGGGCCAATTCCCCGAAAGAGATTGATCAGGTTAAAAGCTATGTCGGTTCAGAACAGTTCTCCGATTTCCTGGCCCAAAGCCAGATCCTGATTAATCTGTTGCCACTTACAGAAGACAATACCGGCATTCTATCTGCTGAATTATTCCAGCAACTCCCTGAACAGGCAGCTCTCATTCAGGTCGGGCGAGGCCAGCATTTAATCGAACAGGATTTATTGGCAGCGCTGGATTCAGGCCATTTGCGTGGTGCAATTGTCGATGTGTTTGAACAGGAACCGCTGCCTGCCGAGCATCCATTCTGGCAGCATGAAAAAATTATCGTAACCCCACATGTGGCCTCACATGCGCCGATGTCGGTAGTGGTGGAACAGATTCTGGAAAATGACCGCCGTTTCAAGCAGGGTCTGCAGTTGTGTCATCAGGTAGATGTCAACAAAGGTTATTAATTGTAGGGATACAGATAAAAATAGGGAGATTGCGAATGTGGGATACGATTCAAACTCAGGTTCAGCAAGGCGTCGCGACTTTAAGCTTTAACCGCCCGGATTCACTCAACAGTTTTAACCGGCAAATGCATGAGGAAGTGCAGCAGGTGCTGAAAAACTGGAATACAGATCCGGATATACGGGTGATTGTGATTCGCGGCAATGGTCGGGCCTTTTCAGCGGGACAAGACTTAAAAGAACGTGCCGGACAGCTCGGCAATGTGCCTTTGCCGCCACAAGGTTCGCTAGCCAAATATTATAATCCCTTGATTAAGCTGATCCGTGAGAGCCCCAAACCGGTGATCGCAGCAGTAAATGGAGTTGCTGCCGGTGCTGGTGCCAATATCGCGCTGGCCTGTGATCTGGTCATTGCCAAGGAAAGTGCCCAATTTATTCAGGCCTTTTCCAAAATCGGCTTGATTCCCGATGCTGGGGGCACCTGGATGTTGCCGCGTTTAATCGGTTATGCACGTGCCATGGCACTGACTTTATTCGGTGAACCTGTGCATGCCAAAGAGGCTGCCGAAATGGGCATGATCTGGAAAATGCTTCCAGATACAGAATTTGATGTTTATATCGACCACATTGCACAGCGACTGGCACAACAGCCGACTTATGCACTGGCTTTAACTAAACAGGCCTTGCAACGCAGTGCTGAAAATACCATCGACCAGCAACTGGAGCTGGAACAAAACCTGCAATATCTGGCGCTGAACAGTCAGGACTATAAAGAAGGTGTTCAGGCTTTTGTCGAAAAACGCCCTGCACAATTTACCGGATGCTAAGGAGAGCTTGCATGAACATTCAGACCCGTATAACCGAGCTTTTAGGGATTCGCTATCCGATTATTCAGGGTGGCATGATGTGGGTCGGTACAGCGGAAATGGCCAGTGCTGTATCCAATGCTGGCGGCTTGGGAACATTAACGGCACTAACGCAACCAACGCCAGAAGCACTGGTCAAGGAAATTGCACGCTGCCGGGACATGACTGATCAGCCTTTTGCGGTGAATCTGACTTTATTGCCCGCTGTGAATCCGCCGCCGTATGCCGAATATCGACGGGCCATTATTGAAAGCGGTATCAAGATCGTAGAAACAGCAGGAAATAAGCCACACGAACATATTGAGGCATTTAAACAGCATGGCATCATTGTGATTCATAAATGTACCTCGGTTCGTCATGCACTTTCAGCGCAAAGAATCGGTGCGGACGTGATCTCGATTGACGGTTTTGAATGTGCCGGGCATCCAGGTGAAGATGATATTCCTGGCCTGATCCTGATTCCTGCGGCAGCAGATCAGCTTACTGTGCCGATTGTGGCCAGTGGCGGTTTTGCCGATGGTCGTGGACTGGTGGCAGCATTGGCTTTGGGTGCCGAAGGCATCAATATGGGCACACGTTTTTGTGCGACTCAGGAAGCGCCAATCCATCCGAACATCAAGCAGTTTTATGTCGACAATGATGAAAGGGCGACGCATCTGCTGTATCGGCAGTTTAGAAATACTACGCGTGTCGCCAAGAATGCAGTATCTGAGCTGGTGATGAAGATGAGTGAAGATCCAGATCTGAAATTTGAACAGATTCGTCCCTATGTCAGCGGTTTAAAAGGCAAGCTTGCTTTAGAAAATGGCGATGTAGATGCGGGCGTACTGACCGCTGGGCAGGTGATGGGATTGATTCATGACATCCCGACCTGTCAGGCGCTGATTGACAATATCATGCAGGATGCCGAGCAGATTATTCATCAACGTTTGGCTCAATTTTTCCCGCGCTAAATCATCTAAGCTTTATTACTCAATAAAAAGCCATTCAAGCACGAATGGCTTTTTTTCATGTTGAATATTTTTATTTTTTAAATAGGAAATTTCACAGAATGACTAGATTTTATACTTGGACTTATATTATATTGGATTTAAAACATAATTTCGTATTATGAAATTTTAAGTCATAAATGTATAAATTAAAAACTCATGCAAGGGAATTACGATGAGAAATTATATTGCGCCATTAAAAGACATGACGTTTGTACTGAAAGACCTGCTTAATGTGGAACAGAAATATCAGGGCTATGCCAGGTTCGCAGACAAAGTATCGATGGATATTATGGAGCAATATCTGGAAGTCGCTGCCGATTTTTGCCAGAACGAACTGCTACCGATTAACGCCACAGGCGATCAGCAGGGTTGCCGTTTACAAGATGGCGTAGTAACCACACCAGATGGTTTTAAAGCGGCTTATGATAAATATGTGGAACTTGGCTTTACCTCTTTAACCGGCGATGAACAATATGGCGGCCAAGGTTTCCCGACTTTATACCGTATCGCGATTTCAGAAATCATCACCGCGACCAACTGGTCTTGGGGCATGTATCCGGGCCTGTCACACGGTGCCATGCGTACTCTGGAACACCACGGAAGCGATGAGCAAAAACAGAAATTTCTGGTACCTTTAATTGCCGGTCGCTGGACTGGAACCATGTGTTTAACCGAATCGCATGCTGGTTCAGATCTGGGACTAATCCGTACCAAAGCAGTGCCAAATGAAGATGGCAGTTATAGCATCAGTGGTGAAAAAATCTTTATTTCTGCCGGTGAACATGACCTGACTGAAAATATTGTGCATATCGTACTGGCACGTTTACCCGATGCGCCTGCCGGTACCAAAGGTATTTCGCTGTTTATCGTGCCGAAATACAATCTGGATGAAGCTGGGAATGTGGCTTCACGTAATGGCGTGGTCTGTAGTGCGCTTGAACACAAAATGGGGATTCACGGGAATGCGACCTGTGTACTGAATTTTGACAATGCCAAAGGTTTTCTGATCGGGCCTGAAAACCGCGGCCTGAACTGCATGTTTACCTTTATGAACTCGGCGCGTATTGGCACAGCGATTCAGGGTCTGGCTGCAGCAGAATCTTCTTATCAGGGCGCATTGGCTTATGCCAAAGACCGTCTGGCCATGCGTTCACTTGAAGGTGCCAAGGCGCCGAACCAGCCAGCAGATCCAATTATCGTGCATCCGGCTGTACGTAATATGCTGCTGACTCAAAAAGTATTTGCAGAAGGTTCACGTGCGCTGGCCTATTATCTGGCGACCTACGCCGATATTGCTGAAGCAACCGATAATCCCGATGAGAAAAAAGCAGCTGAAGACCGTCTGGCATTAATCACCCCAATTGCCAAGGCGCTCATGACGGAAACAGGCGTGGAAGCGGCGAAGCATGGTATGCAGGTCTTCGGTGGTCACGGTTATATTGCCGAGCATGGCATGGAACAGATTGCCCGTGATGCACGTATTGCCAGCCTTTATGAAGGCACCACTGAAATTCAGTCGATTGATTTGTTGGCGCGTAAAGTTCTGGGTTCAAAGCTTGGCTTGCTGACTGCATTGACCGATGAGATTCAGGCTTATGTGAAAGAATATCAGCAACATGCCCAGTTGAGCCAGCAAGTTGCACAAGTCAGTCAGCTAACTGAACAATGGCTGGAACTCACCAAAACCATTCAGACTCAGGCACAACAGTCTGCCAATGAAATTGGTGCGGCATCAGTCGATTATTTATATTTCTCCGGTTATGTGGTGTCGGCTTATTTATGGCTAAAAATGGCGATTACGGCACAGCAGAAAATTGAACAAGGCCATACCGATCCGTTCTATGCAGCAAAAATCAAAACTGCACAATTCTTCTTTGCACGGATTTTACCAAGAACTGCAACGCATACTGCCAATATTCTAGCGGGCGGTGAAAGCCTGTTCCTGCTTGAAGCTGAAGAGTTCAAATTCGATTAAACCTTTTGACCCACGATCGCCTCTCTTGATCGTGGGTCTTTTTTTAACAACCCATTTTGTATCC
Source organism: Acinetobacter sp. KH_038 (assembly GCF_057839405.1). Taxonomy (NCBI): domain Bacteria; kingdom Pseudomonadati; phylum Pseudomonadota; class Gammaproteobacteria; order Moraxellales; family Moraxellaceae; genus Acinetobacter; species Acinetobacter sp. KH_038. The sequence goes on from NZ_CM174489.1 coordinate 1,511,929, forward strand.
CCACTGTATTCAATATCAGGGTTTTTCTCTGTGGTTGAACAGACTATAAAACAACAAGATCAGGAGTCTATATGGATTTAGACGTGATTACTCGACAGTTTCCTTATGCTGGTCTGCAACTTAATTATCACGAAGTCGGACAGCGTTCTGCATTCCCCAGCATTATTCTGATTCATGGCACGGGTGGAAATACCGACAAGCATTTTAGTTATATTCTTCCGATGCTAGGCATGCATCAGCGGGTGTTATCAATTGATTTGCACACGCCTGATAAAACTGATCTGGCGATTAGCGATTTCAGCCAGCAGGTCGAAGCACTGATTCAGCATGCCGTTGCAGAAGATGAAACGATTACAGTTGTAGGTTATTCACTCGGTGCCGTGATTGCTGCACAAGTCGCCGCGAGTCTCAAACAGCGCGTAGCGCGCTTGATCCTGTTAGCCGGCTGGGCAAAAACCAGTTCGGTACAGCAACTGCGGACAAGCATCTGGCAACAGTTATTTAATGAACAATCCGCTGCCTTGCCGCATTTTGTCAATTATTGCCTGTATAGCGATGATTATCTATGTGCCCGTAGCGAACAACAGGTGCTTGATCTGGCACGCTTTGTCAAACCTTCCCAAGATGCAGCTAAACAACGTGAACTGAATTATCGCATTGATATTACCTCGATCTTGCCGGACATTTGTGCGGAGACCCTAATCGTCGCTTGCCGTGAAGACCGCATGATACCTCTGGCTCAAGCAAAGCTGCTGTTTGCCTCAATACAGGACAGCCGTTATATCGAAATTGCGTCGGGACACGCCCTGTATATCGAAGCGCCTGCAGAAGTGCTGCAACTGGTGAACCAGTTTAGCCAGCATCCACAGCAGTATCCGGCCAATCAAAAAATCCAGCCGTCGATGCCTTAAAACAGGAGAAAAATAATGCAAGCTCCAGTACAGCGCAGCAAGATTTTAATCGTAGGTAGCGGTTTTGGTGGTTTGGGCATGGCAATCCGTCTGAAACAGCAGGGCATTCACGATTTTAAAATCATTGAACGTGCCGCAGAAGTCGGTGGAACATGGCGTGATAACACCTATCCCGGTGTCGCTTGTGATGTGCCGTCTCATTTATATTCTTTTTCTTTTATTAAAAATCCGGACTGGTCGCGTGTCTTTCCGCAAGGGGCAGAAATTCAGCGTTATTTAATCCAGTGCTGTGATCAGGAAAATATCCGGCCACATATCGACTTTCAAACTCAACTGGAAAAAGCCAGCTGGAATGCCAAAGCACGTATCTGGGAAATTCAGACTTCTCAAGGTCTGTATCAGGCAGAAATTTTAATCACAGCAACCGGACATCTTGCGGATGAACATCTCCCGCAAATTCCGGGTCTGACAGAATTTCAGGGCCAGGTCATGCATTCCGCGCGCTGGAATCATCAGCTGAATCTGGATAATCAGCGCGTGGTTGTGGTCGGTTCTGGAGCTTCAGCCGTTCAGCTTGTGCCGGAAATTGCCAAAACGGCCAAAAGCCTGACCGTCTTGCAACGTAGTGCGCCCTATATTTTACCGCGGCCAGACCGAGCTTATTCTGAGTCAGAAAAACAGCTTTTCCGCAAAGATCCGGACAGTATGTCAGCACTCAGACACGCGTTGTTCTGGGGCAATGAATACAATTTTGCCCAGCGCCGTAATCTGAAAAGCCAGATCGAGCGGGTCAAGAAAAATTGTCTGCAATTTTTAAAACATCAGATTCCAGATCCTGAGTTACAGCATAAACTCACTCCGCATTATGAACCAGGTTGCAAGCGCTTATTACTCTCTAATGATTATTATCCGACCTTTTTAAAAGCGCATGTCACGCTTGAAGACTCGGCCTTGGCAGAAGTACGCCAAGATGGCGTAATAAGCAAATCCGGCCATGAATTCCCTGCAGATATCATTGTATTTGCCACCGGGTTTGAAGCAGCACGTCCACCTTATGCGGCAAAGGTCGTCGGTAAGCATGGCCTAAGTCTGGAACAACAATGGTCTAGCGGCATGCAGGGCTATCAGTCAACGACCGTACATAATTTTCCAAACCTGTTCATCCTGAATGGACCCAATACCGGCAGTGGCCATAATTCAGCGCTTTATTTTCTGGAAACCCAATTTGATCTGGTACTGGATGCCTTGCAATTTTTTGAGCAGAATCAGATTCAGGTTTTCGAGGCTGATCCGCATGCTGAAAATAGCTATATGCAGGAGCTGCAGCAACTGTCTAAAGGCAGTGTCTGGCTATCGGAAAGCTGTAAAAGTTGGTATCTGGATCCGGTCAGCCGCAAGTTGACTCTGGTCTGGCCAGATTATGCGCATTCATTCAGAAATAAAAATCAGCATTTTATTCGTAGCGGTTATCACTACCAGTATCTAGATCAGATGCAGCAAAAACTGGTGTAAAAGCCTGCTAGGAAAATTGAAACCTTAGAGTTTTAACAATACAAAATAAATTTAAAGCAAAGACAGGAGTGCTGTAATGAACAATCAGCCATGGATGGAAGAATATAAAAAGTGGAACATCAATCCGGAATTTACCCGGCCAGATCCCGAGAAAACCCTGAGCATGACGATTGCCGAGAATTTAATTAAATTTCAGGATAAAACTGCATTTATCTATCTGGATCGCAAGTTCAGCTATAAAGACATCGACGTGTATAGCCAGAAATTCGCCACCTATTTACAGGAATTGGGTCTGGCAGCTGGTAGCCGTATTGCAGTAATGTTGCCGAATATTATTCAGTACCCGATTGCGACCTTTGCCATTATTCGTGCCGGTTATGTGCTGGTCAATGTCAATCCGATGTACACCCAGCGTGAGCTGTATCATCAGCTACAGGATTCAGGAGCGGAAGCCTTGATTATTCTGGGACAGACTTTGGAGCAATTAACAGCCCTAGATGAATGTCCTGCACTCAAATATGTGATTTCAACACATCCGCTGGATTTTATTCAGGAGCAACCCGTGACTGCTTCTCGTCAGGCTGCAGAATATCCAGATAAACAGTTTTTTGACTTTAAACAGGCGATTGATCAAGTCGAAACGATTGGTTTTAAGACGCCTATACAGCATCAGCAAGATACGATCATTCTGCAATATACCGGCGGAACAACGGGTGTATCTAAAGGTGCTGAACTGAGCCATCGCAATATTCTCTTTAATATCGCGCAGAACAGTACGGTCTTTATCAGTCATTTCGGGGATCGCTTTGCCACTGAAGAAGAATATGTGTTCTGTGCCTTACCGCTGTATCATATTTATGGTTTTACCATCTGCCTGTTCAGTTATGGTCTGAGTCGTGGTTTCGCCAATGTCCTGATTCCGAACCCGAGAGATCTGGATGCTTTGCTGGATCAATATCATAAACATCCACCGACTGTGTTTCCGGGCGTGAATACCATGTTTAATGCGCTGGGTCATCATCCTCGATTTCGTGAGCTGGATCATTCACGTCTTAAAACTACCACAGGTGGTGGATCGTCTATTTTAAAAAGCACTGCCGAGTTATGGCATGAAGTCACAGGCTGCCAGATTTATGAAGGTTATGGACTTTCTGAAACATCACCTACCGCGACCTTTAATCCACCGCTGAGCCGACGCTTTAGTGGCACCATTGGTTTGCCACTGGCAGGGACTGAAATCCTGATTTTAAACGATGAGGCCAAACCGGTTGAGTTTCAGCAAGCTGGAGAAATCGCCATTCGCGGGCCTCAGGTGATGAAAGGTTACTGGCAGCAACCGGAAGCAACGGCTCAGGCATTTACGACAGATGGCTTCTTTCTGACAGGCGATATCGGCTGTATGGATGAGCAGGGTTATATCACCATTCTAGACCGTAAAAAGGACATGATTCTGGTGTCTGGTTTTAATGTCTATCCGAATGAGCTGGAAGGCGTACTGTCCAAACATCCCAAAATACTGGAATGTGCCGTGATCGGGATTGAGGATGAAAAATCCGGACAGGTACCCAAGGCATTTATTATGAAACAGGACGCCAACCTGACTCAGGATGAGGTCATGGCTTTCCTGAAACAGCAACTGACCAGTTATAAAATGCCAAAATATATAGAATTCGTATCTGAATTGCCAAAGTCTGCGGTAGGCAAAATTTTGCGTCGTGAACTGCCTCGAACTGTTCAGACCAATACCAAAGCCTGTTAAAAAAGAATAGAAAATCTGGCTAATTACGGTAAAAATAAAAAAGGAATCAAAAAGATTCCTTTTTTATTGCTCGCTAGCTTATCGCTGCTGGATAACTTTTTTGCTTTTCAGCTCATCTATTTCATCCGGGCTTAAAAACTGGCTTAAGACTACATCGGTATCTTCACCTAAACAGGGTGGCGCTTTTTTATATTCCACCGGGGTCTTGGAAAGTTTAATCGGTGAGCCAATCGAGGTGTAATCTTCACGTAAAGTATGTGGCATCTGGATGACCATCTCACGTGCCAATACCTGTTCTTCTTCCAGGGTCTGCTTCAGGTTATTAATCATGCCGACCGGAACTTTGACGGCATGAATCAGATCCACCCAGATTTTTGCGGGTTGCTTATAGAAATGCGCCTGTAGAACTGTGGTCAGCTCTTCACGATGCATGACCCGTCCTGAATTTTTTAGGAAACGAGGATCTTCGGCGACCTCAGCCAAGCCCACTGCCTGACACAAGGCCTTGAATTGCAGGTCATTACCACAGGCAATAATAAACTCACCTTGCTGTGCCTTAAACACCTGATAAGGCACAATATTGGCATGCGCATTTCCAAAACGGCCCGGCACTTTGTCTGAAGTCAGATAATTCATTGCCAGAACGGAGAGGGAGGCCACTTGGGTATCCAGCAGTGCCATATCGATATGCTGGCCTTCACCGGTTTTTTCCCGCGACAATAATGCCGCCTGAATGGCAATTGCAGAATATAAACCGGTGGTCAGGTCAGCAAAGGCCAGACCGGCTTTTTGCGGGCCGCCTCCCGGCAAGTCATCGCGTTCACCGGTGACGCTCATCATGCCCCCCATGCCCTGAATAATAAAATCATAACCTGGTTCATGTGCACGTGGGCCGTTCTGGCCAAAGCCGGTAATTGAACAGTACACCAGACGCGGATTTAACTGACTCAGACTTTCATAATCCAGACCATATTTTTTTAGAGAACCCGCTTTATAATTCTCGATGACCACATCACTTTGCTGGGCAATTTTTTTAATGATCTTTTGACCTTCAGGCGTAGACAGATCCACCGCAACTGAATGTTTACCACGGTTGGCAGAAAGATAATAGGCCGATTCATGCGTATCTTCCTGCTTGTCATTTTTTAGCCAGGGTGGGCCCCAGATTCGTGTGTCATCTCCATGATCAGGTTTTTCAATTTTAATCACTTCTGCGCCTAAATCGGCCAAAATTTGACTACACCACGGGCCGGCTAAAATACGGCTTAAATCCAGTACGCGAAAGCCTGTTAAAGCACCCATCCTTACACTCCCTGTTTTATTGTATTCAATATCATCTAATTTCTAATCCTCATATCAAAATATCTTAAAATGATTTAATAATCAAACTAGCGATAATTAATTTCGCATAACAAAACTTAATATCAAATATTATTGAAAATTCAACTTATCTTAATTACCCTGATTGGGCTCGACAGGAACAGCAAAAATAAAAGGAGATCTCAAAATCTCTCAGAGAAACCAAGAAAAACAGGAGCTAGAAATTGTCAGGATTGCATTTATAGCAACCCGTCTATGTGCAAGATGGCAATTAGAACATTAATACGAAATAAGCAATAACAAGGATATTTACGATGACGGATCTCGCAACAGAGTTAGGAAAAATCAAGCCCACGACCAAAAGAACCCAGCAAATTGCCTTTATATTTGCTTTTCTGGCCTTACTGGTCGATGGCGCAGACATGTTATTGCTGTCATTTAGCTTGAACAGCCTCAAAGCTGAGTTTGGCTTAAGCAATTTACAGGCAGGAGCACTTGGAAGTTTCACTTTGGCCGGGATGGCCATTGGCGGATTTATGGGCGGTTGGGCCTGTGACCATTTAGGCCGGGTACGCACCGTGGTCATTTCCATCCTGATTTTTTCTACATTGACTGCGGCACTGGGTTTTACCCAGAATTTTGAACAGTTCGCGCTATTACGCTTTCTGTCTGCATTCGGGATTGGCGCTTTATATATTGCAGCCAATACATTGATGGCAGAATATGTACCTACTGAATATCGGACAACAGTCTTGGGAACCTTACAGGCAGGCTGGACAGTCGGTTATATTGTAGCGACCTTGCTTGCTGGCTGGATTATTCCAGACTACGGCTGGCGGATGCTGTTCTTTGTCGCGATTATTCCAGCCGCCATGGCATTTTTTATCCAGAAACTGGTGCCAGAACCAGAGTCTTGGCAGCGGGCCAGACTGCAACGTTTATATGCGCCTGCAGATGTAACGGCAAATCAACCTGTTAAAAAAAGTACCACCAAGGAAATTTTTGCCGATCCTCGAAACCGCAGAATGTTTATCCTGTGGATCTTAACCGCTGGCTTTTTACAGTTTGGTTATTACGGCGTCAACAACTGGATGCCGGCCTATCTAGAATCTGAATTACATATGGATTTTAAATCGATGGCAGGTTATATGATTGGGACTTATGTCGCCATGATTTTCGGCAAGGTTCTGGCTGGCTTTGCAGCAGACCGTTTAGGACGCCGTTTTGTCTTTGCCTTTGGTGCTATTGGCACAGCGATCTTCCTGCCGGTGATTGTGCTGTTTAATAGTCCTGACAATATTGCCTATCTACTGATTTTCTTTGGTTTCCTGTACGGTATTCCTTATGCGATTAATGCCACCTACATGACCGAAAGCTTTGCAACCTCGATTCGTGGTACTGCGGTTGGTGGTGCTTATAATGCCGGGCGTATTGGCGCCATGTTTGCACCTGCAATTATCGGGGCGGCTGCAAGTGGTGGCTCTATCGGTTTAGGCTTCCTGATTATGGGCGGTGCATATTTCTTATGTGGTGCTGTATCCGGGATCTTTATCAAGGACCGTCAATATGATCCGCAAAAAGCATAACTATTCATAAAGTCTGTAAAAATGAGCCTGCACAGGCTCATTTTTATATGAATCAATCTGAAGCATCGTGCTTCTCATTTTTATTCTGCATTCATTTCTTTTGGCAAATGAATGTTTTTCAGGCCGTCATTGACTTTATTCAGAAGGTGAATCAGGGTAATGGCATCATCAAAAGTCAGCTTGTTCAAAGCCTGTCCATAAAAATCAAAGAAATCATTCTGCAAACTATCCCAGGTTTTAAAGCCTTCGCTGGTCAGCGCGACATTTTTAGCCCGTCTGTCTTGCTCACTGATAATCCGTTCGACCAGACCATCACGTTCCAGACGTTTTAAAACTGCGTCCAGATTTTGCCGGCTTACACCGAGGTATTCGGTCAAATCAGAAAATGACATCCCTGATTTTACCCGTGGCCGAGACAAGGCTCCCAGTACGGCCCAATGCACTGGAGAAATTCCCAGTTCATTCGAGCATTTGCGATCCAGCGTATTCCCCACCTGAAACAGCCTGAAAAAAAGTCTATTGTGGGCAGAGTATAAGGATTGATCATATTTTTTTGACACAGTATCACTCATTTGATAAGCCACCCAGCTCAACACGTCTAAATAAAAAAGAGTATAGCTTAGAGCTCACTCGCATAAATCGAATTCCAGATTGCAGCGCGCATGTAGAACCCAAGTACACTGGCACCATATTAACTTGAGAAATCATGATTTTTTTCTCTTTATTCAGTCAGCTTGATTGAATGAAGCAACATAAAAAGTTTTTTCGATTCAGGTTGCATTATTCCGAAAATGAGCCTGTGATTGATAGTGCAAATCTAAGAGTAAAGCTGATATGTGTCAATGTCTTTAATTTGTTAAAATTATAAGTTGTTGATAATAATTTATAAAATAAATATATAAACTTATTTTATGTAAATATATTGACATAAAAATATTCTAATTCTATTTTAGTGATAACAGGCGATATATGAACAATAGTTAATCAGAATCAGATAAAAATATACCAGGGAGAGCTAAATGAAAGGGCTGAAGGATAAAGTCGTAATTGTGACCGGTGGCGCAGGTGGCATCGGTTCAGCAACCTGCCGCCGTCTGGCTGAAGAAGGTGCCAAAGTTGCGATCTTTGACATGAATATTGCAGCAGCAGAAAAACTGGCCGCAGAAATTAACCAGCAGAATGGCCAGGCCCTGGCTGTGCAGTGTGACATTACCCAAAATACTGTTGTGGAGCAGGCTGTACAGCAAGTAGAAGCCGAGCTTGGCCCGATTGATGGACTGGTCAATAATGCCGGTTGGGATATTTTCAAACCTTTTATCAAAACGAATCCGGAAGAATGGGAAAAACTGATTCAGGTCAATCTAGTCGGTATGCTGAATATGCACTTTGCTGTTCTGAAAGGTATGGTCGAGCGCAATTCTGGCAGTATTGTCAACATTGCCTCTGATGCTGCCCGAGTCGGTTCTTCAGGTGAAGCGGTTTATGCTGCATGTAAGGGCGGGCTGCTTTCATTCTCAAAAACACTGGCCCGTGAACATTCTCGTCATAACATCAAAATTAATGTGATTTGTCCGGGACCAACCGATACAGCCTTACTGGCAGGTGTCACCGAAGGTGCATCGAATCCAGAAAAATTACGTGAGGCTTTCACTCGTGCTATTCCACTCGGTCGTTTAGGCCAGCCGGAAGATTTAGCTTCTTCGATTGCATTCTTTTTAAGTGAAGATGCCAGCTTTATTACCGGGCAAGTGCTCAGTGTTTCTGGTGGTTTAACCATGAGTGGTTAAGCAAAAACTGCTAGAAAATACGAATAATAAGGTCAGATAGATAAATACAGGAAGTTATAACAATGAATTTTGAAGATATTTTATACGAAGTGAAAAATGGTGTGGCCTGGATCACCATTAATCGCCCAGAAAAAATGAATGCCTTTCGTGGCACCACCTGTGATGAATTAATCAAGGCCCTAAACAAGGCCGGCTATGACCGTGAAGTGGGTGCGATTGTACTGACTGGCGCCGGTGGTCGTGCTTTCTGTACTGGCGGCGACCAGTCTGCTCACGATGGTAATTATGATGGCCGCGGCACTATTGGTCTCCCGATGGAAGAACTCCATACCGCGATTCGTGATGTACCAAAACCGGTGATCGCTCGTGTACAAGGCTATGCCATTGGTGGCGGTAACGTTCTGGCCACCATTTGTGACCTGACCATTTGTTCGGAAAAAGCCATTTTTGGTCAGGTGGGCCCGAAAATGGGATCAGTAGACCCAGGTTATGGCACAGCTTATCTGGCTCGTGTGGTGGGTGAGAAAAAAGCCCGTGAAATCTGGTATATGTGCCGCCGTTATAGTGGACAGGAAGCAGTTGAAATGGGGCTGGCAAATAAATGTGTTCCTGCCGATCAACTCGATGCCGAAGTACAGGCCTGGGCCGAAGAAATCTGTCAGCGCAGTCCGACCGCAATCGCGATTGCCAAACGTAGCTTCAATATGGATACCGCACATCAGGCAGGGATTGCCGGCATGGGGATGTATGCATTAAAACTTTATTATGATACGGAAGAATCGCGCGAAGGCGTCAATGCTCTGAAGGAAAAACGTCAGCCTGAATTTCGTAAATTTTATAAATAAGGAAAATGACTGATGACTAAAAATCCTTATATCACGGAAGAACTCGAATTTTTAGCAGAAACCGTTGAAAAATTTGCACAAAAATATATTGCCCCTGGTTTTTTAGAACGTGATCAGAGCCGAATCTTTGATCGAGATCTGGTCAAGAAAATGGGTGAAATGGGTTTTATTGCGCCGGAACTGCCTGAACAGTACGGCGGTCAAGGTATGGGACGTCTGGCTGCAGGGGTCATTCATGAAGCGGTAGCCAAGGCAGATCTAAGTTTTTCCTATATCAATCTGCTTGCTTCGCTAAATGGCCAGATTCTGGCTGAACATGGACAACCGGAAGTGGTAGAGCCCTGGCTGAAAAAACTCACTTCGGGTGAAGCGATTTTTTCAATTGCATTGACCGAACCGCGTGGAGGTTCAGATGCCGCCAACCTGCGTTTAAAAATTGAACGTGACGGCGATGAATATATCATTAACGGTGAAAAAACCTCGATTTCGGCTGCCGATCAGGCCGATGCATCGGTGGTATTTGGCCGTACTGGTGCCAATGAAGACGGCGCACATGGCGTGACAGCACTTCTGGTTCCGATGGATTTACCGGGCATTAGCACCACGCGTTTTGACTGTCATGGGCAACGTGCCATTGGTCGCGGTTCAATCTTCTTTGATAATGTTCGTGTACCAGTCAATCATCGTCTCGGTGATGAAAACAAAGGCTTTGTGCAGGTCATGCAAGGCTTTGACTTTTCACGTGCCTTGATTGGTTTGCAGGTTTTGGCCGTGGCTCGTGTCAGTCTGGATGAAGCCTGGGAATATGCAGCGCAACGTGAAGCCTTTGGCCAGCCCTTAAGCGCTTTTCAAGGGGTGTCACATCCATTGGCCGAGTATGAAACTCAGGTAGAAGCCGCACGTTTACTCTGTCTGCAAACCTTATGGCTGAAAGACAATCATCTGCCACACACCTCCGAGGCTGGAATGTGTAAATGGTGGGGGCCGAAGCTGGCCTATGATGTGATTCATCAATGTTTGCTGACCTTTGGTCATGCCGGATATGATCGTGGTGTCATGGAACAGCGCATGCGCGATGTACTGGGTTTCCAGATTGGCGATGGTACTGCACAAATTATGAAAACTATTATTGCGCGTAAAAAAGCAGGTCGAAAGGCCGTCCCGGCTTAGCGCATTATTCAGTAAAGACTCAGCCCATATAATTAAAATTAGGAGTGAACGAATGGAATTCGATGCGGTTCTTATAGCTTCCAGAAAAGAGAAGATGCTGAAAGATGGCTACTGGTTAAATAAAACCATTATTGATTCTTTGCGTCAGGCCATCGACAAGAATCCAGATAAAACTGCGCTAGTCAGTTTTAAGATGGAACACAAAACCGAGCAGGTGTTTAGCTACAAGGATCTCTGGGAGATGACCAATAAAATTGCTTTAGGCTTAAAGCAATTGGGTGTTACTCAAAATGACGTTGTCTCGTGTCAGCTGCCGAACTGGTGGGAATTTACCTTGCTGTATCTGGCCTGTAGCCGCATCGGTGCTGTACTGAATCCTTTGATGCCGATTTTTCGGGAACGTGAACTGGAATTCATGCTGAAACATGGCGAAGCCAAAGTATTTATCGTACCGAAAAACTTCCGTAATTTTGATCATGAACAGCTGGCAAATCACTTAAAGACTAAAATTGAGACCTTGCAACATGTGGTGGTGGTCAATGGTCTTGAAGAGAATAATTTTGACCGGGTACTGGTCAATCATGGGCTTGAGCAGGACCCCGCAGCAATTGCAGGCCTGGATCAGCTTGAAGCTCGTCCCGATGATATTACCCAGCTGATTTTTACTTCTGGCACCACAGGTGAGCCGAAAGGGGTAATGCATACTGCCAATACCTTATTTTCCAATATCGTTCCTTATGCCGAACGGCTACATTTAAATGAAAATGATGTGGTACTCATGGCTTCACCCATGGCGCATCAAACCGGCTTTATGTATGGCCTGATGATGCCGATTGAACTGAATGCCAAAGTGGTGTTGCAAGATGTCTGGGATGTGTCACAGGCAGTGGATTTAATTCACCAGCATCAGGTCAGTTTTACCATGGCCTCTACACCATTCCTGAATGATCTGTCTACCACGGTTGCAGAACAGCATGATCAGGTGGGTAGCCTGAAAACTTTCTTATGTGCGGGTGCACCAATTCCAGGTTCATTGGTTCAAAAAGCACGGGAAACTTTGGGGGTCAAAGTGATTTCGGCTTGGGGCATGACCGAGTGTGGCGCAATTACCACCACACGACCTGAAGATGATGATGAGCGTTCCTTTAATACGGACGGAATTGCTTTGCCCGGTGTAGAGATTAAAATTGTCAATAAAGCAGGAGAAATTAAACCGCTGAATGAGCCGGGACGCTTAATGATTCGTGCCTGTTCAAGTTTTGGCGGTTATTTAAAACGTGCACATTTAAATGATACCGATGCAGATGACTGGTTTGATACCGGAGATATTGCCTATCAGGATGAACAAGGCTATATCCGTATATGGGGGCGTAAAAAAGATGTGATTATTCGCGGTGGAGAAAATATTCCGGTGGCGGAAATTGAATCACTGCTTTATAAACACCCGAATATCGCCGTCGTGGCGCTGGTCGCTTATGCCGATGAACGGCTCGGTGAACGAGCCTGTGCGATTATCAAGCTCAAAGATCCAAGTCAGCCTTTAGAGCTGAGTGATATCGTCAGCTTTTTGAAAACCCATAATCTTGCGATGCAGTATATTCCAGAGCGTTTGGAGATTTGGGAAGATATTCCAATGACACCGTCTGGAAAAATCCAGAAGTTTAAACTTCGCGAGCTGCTGGCCAGTCATATTGCATCATCCAGTTAAGCCCCATTGATCTATAAAAACAAACTCCTGAAATGTATTTAGGAGTTTGTTTTTCATTGTTTGAAATGAAAGGCCAAGCTTTAAATTTGATTTATCTGGTTACTTTAATCGTTTGAGTAAAGCCTCAGCTGTTGCAGCCGAAGATGCCGGATTTTGTCCGGTAATGAGCAGGCCATCTTCTTTAACATGTACCTGCCAGTCTTCAGCTTTCGAGTATTTTCCGCCATTTTCTTTCAGCATGTCCTCAACCAGAAATGGAACAATCTCGGTTAGACCGACAGCATCTTCTTCGCTATTACTAAAGCCAGTCATGGTCTTGCCTTCTACAATCGAACGGCCTTCAGCATCTTCGACATGTCGAAGGACACCCGGCGCATGACAAACCAATGCCACAGGTTTATTTGCCTGCAAAGTTCGCTCAATCAGGGAAATGGAGTTCTGATCTTCGGCCAGATCCCATAAAGGCCCATGACCACCTGGATAGAATACTGCATCAAAATCATCAATAGAGACTGCACTTAGTTTCTGGGTATTTGCCAGTGCTTGCATGGCCACTTCATCTGCTTCAAAACGCTGGGTCGTTGCAGTTTGTGCATCCGGTTCGCTACTTTTCGGATCCAGCGGTGGCTGACCTCCCTGAGGAGAGACCAGGGTGACTTCTGCACCGGCATCGATAAATGCATAATAAGGTGCTGCAAGCTCTTCCAGCCAGAAACCGGTTTTCTTGCCGGTATCACCCAGCGTGTCATGTGAGGTCAGAACCATCAGAATTTTCATATTATTTTCCTGTATTTGTTTATAGATAATGCAAGTCATCGGCTGTTAGTTTAACTAATTTAACAAGTCCCAGGCGTCAGCAATGTTCTGATACGTTCAATTGCTGTATCGAGATATTGTTATTCCGATTTGATTCAATGCATTCCGGATAATATTGAATTAAACAAAACAGCTGATTTAAGCGCCAAGATAGGCTATCTGCCCATTAACAGTTCTTGTTGTACATCGGCCTGTTTACGCAAAAAATCCCAGACCAGTTTAATCCGTGGTTCATGTTGTAAATCGACCAGCGTCAGCATCCAGAAGGTGTGGGAAAAACTGACTTGATCACTGAGAACCTCTTGTAGCTCGGCTTTTTCATGGGCAATAAAACGCGGCAAAATCGCCAGTCCGGCACCGGCACTGACTGCAATCTGCTGAGCCAAAATGCTGTTACTGCGAAAGCAGGCAGTCACTTGCAGCGGTAAACGTTCTAGCGAATACAGCGCAGAGCTATAGACCAGATCATCAATATAATCGACAAAACGGTGCTGAGTTAAATCTTCTATCCCTTTGATGGGGGGATTTTGCTGTAAATAATCTTTACTGCCATACAGCTTTAAACAGTAGTTGGACAGCCGGGTAATGATATAGGGGCCAGATTTGGGCCGATCAATCGAGATGACAATATCAGCTTCACGATGCGACAATTTAATGGTTTTTGGCACAGGAATCAGGTCGATGGTTAATGCAGGATAATGCTGAGAGAATTCGGCCAGCAAGCGCGCTAAAAACGCTGTTCCGAAGCCTTCTGGAGCACCAATCCGCACCCGGCCTTGCAAGGGATCGTGGCGCTTGTCAATCTGGATAAAGGACTGTTCCATCTGCTCGACACGCGGGACCAGTGCCTGACCTTCCGAGGTCAGCTCATAACCAGTCGCCTCGCGTTTGAACAGTTGTGTACCCAGTGTATTTTCCAGCGCCTGAATCCGGCGAGCGACGGTACTGTGTTCCACGCCAATCAGGCGTGCGGCATTGGTGAGCGTTTTGGCACGTGCCAGAACCAAAAAGAAACGTAAATGATCCCAATCTACTTTCATCTTCTATTTAACATCCTGTTAAATCCCTGTGCATATTTGCACATCCATCGTGCATCAATTTCTATTGGTGGTCAAAGTGTTCTTTGTTAGTCTGCTAAAACGGCGTAAAAAATAATACGTTTAAAACAGCCAGTACAGGCACGGACAACGACAATAACAAAGCAGCACGGAGCGACCATGAACGCTATTCCTCATCCCCAGCAAAGTACCGGATTTACCACCGCCAAACTCCTGATTAATGGCGAATTTATTGAATCGAAAACCAGCCATTGGCAAGATATTGTCAATCCTGCCACTCAGGAAGTCTTGGGTCAGGTGCCTTTTGCGACGACAGAAGAAGTCAATGCCGCGATTGCGGCTGCACAAAATGCCTTTGCCAGCTGGCGTCATACTCCGGTTCAGGCACGTATGCGGATTATGCTCAAACTGCAAGATCTGATCCGGACGAACTTAAAAAGCATTGCGCAAGTCTTGACGGCGGAACAGGGTAAAACCCTGGCCGATGCCGAAGGTGATATTCAACGTGGTCTGGAAGTAGTCGAGCATGCCTGTTCGATTGGTTCACTGCAAATGGGTGAGTATATTGAAGGCGTAGCACGCGGGGTCGATACCTATACCTTGCAGCAACCTTTAGGGGTGTGTGCCGGAATTACGCCATTTAACTTCCCGGCGATGATTCCACTGTGGATGTTCCCGATGGCCATTGTCTGCGGCAATACCTTTGTCTTGAAACCTTCAGAACAGGATCCGTTATCGACCATGATGCTGGTTGAGCTGGCAATTGAGGCCGGTGTACCGGCAGGTGTGCTGAATGTGGTGCATGGCGGTAAAGAAGTGGTCGATCTGCTGTGTAGCCATCGTGATATTAAAGCCATTTCTTTTGTGGGTTCGACAACCGTGGGTACGCATGTGTACAACCTGGCAGGACAACATGGCAAGCGTGTACAGTCGATGATGGGCGCGAAAAACCATGTCGTGGTGATGCCGGATGCCAATAAAGAACAAACCTTAAATGCTCTTGTCGGTGCAGCTTTTGGTGCAGCCGGTCAGCGTTGTATGGCACTTTCGGTGGCGGTGATGGTCGGTGAGAGCAGGCATTGGGTCGATGAGCTGGTCAATAAAGCCAGACTATTGAAAGTCAATGCCGGGCACGAACCGAATACCGATGTGGGCCCGGTGATTTCAACCCGTGCCAAGGCTCGTGTAACCGATTTAATCAACAGTGGCGTTGAACAGGGTGCTGAACTGCTGCTGGATGGCCGTGATGTACAGGTTCCGGGCTATGAACAAGGTAACTTTGTCGGACCCACGATTTTTAATCAGGTTACGACCGATATGCGTATTTATAAAGAAGAAATATTTGGTCCGGTCCTGGCAATCATGCATGTCGATACTCTAGAACAAGCCATTGAGCTGATTAATGCCAATCCGTTTGGTAATGGCGTCGGACTGTTTACCCAGAATGGCAATACGGCGCGGATTTTCCAGAACCAGATTGATATCGGTCAGGTCGGTATTAACATTCCAATTCCAGTGCCGGTGCCATTTTTCAGCTTTACCGGTTCGCGCGGTTCAAAACTGGGTGATCTTGGCCCTTATGGCAAACAGGCAGTGCAGTTCTATACCCAGACCAAAACCATTACCAGCCGCTGGTTTGAAGATGATCAGGAAACCACAGGCGTCAATACCACCATCAGTCTGCGCTAAGGAGCATCAGCATGATGATTGCATTTATTGGTTTAGGCAACATGGGCGGCTCTATGGCGCAAAACCTGCTCAACGCAGGTCATCAGGTATTTGGTTATGATTTGAGTGCAGTGGCTTTACAGCATTTTGCAGAAGCAGGTGGCATCATCTGCGACAGTCCACAAGCTGCCGCAAAGCAGGCAGAAATCGTGCTCAGTATGTTGCCTGCAGCCCAGCATGTCCGCGAAGTCTATTTAGGTGAACATGGCATACTGGAAGTGCTTCAAACCGGTAGTTTATGTATTGATAGCAGTACCATTGACCCGCAAACTATTCAGGAAATAGCTGCAGCAGCGCAGGCCAAGCAAATTCGCGCCTGCGATGCACCGGTCTCCGGCGGCACTTTGGGTGCCAAAGAGGGCACTTTAACCTTTATGGTTGGTGCAGATGATGCCACTTTTGAGGCAGTCAAACCGGTTCTCAGCTGTATGGGTAAAAATCTGGTGCATTGTGGTGCTGTCGGAACAGGACAGGTAGCAAAAATCTGTAATAACCTGATTCTGGGGATTTCCATGACCGCCGTTGCTGAAGGAATGGCACTCGGCGCCAAACTGGGTATTGACCCAAAGGCCTTGGCTGGCGTGATTAACAGTTCCACCGGACGTTGCTGGAGTTCTGAAATTTATAATCCGTGGCCCGATATCTGTGCCAATGCGCCGTCATCGCGAGGCTATACCGATGGTTTTGCAGCGCAACTGATGCTGAAAGATTTGGGTTTGGCAGTCGATGCCGCACAACAGGTGGATCAGCCGGTTGTACTCGGCAATATGGTACAAAAACTCTATCAACAACTGTGTCAGGATGGTCATGCACATCTGGATTTCTCCAGCATCATGCATCAATACACCACACCACCGGCTTAACACTTAAAAGATTGAAATGGAGCAAGGATTCGCTTCATCAACAACACTGTTTCAGTAATAACGATAAATTCAGGCTGAGGTTTAACATGTTAGATTATCAAAAAACGGTTCAAGAATTTGATTTAGATGCGGTAGCAAAGCAGTATTTATCTGGCTCGATGCAGACGCTCAATGCCTGTTATGAATGTTGTGACCGGCATGCCGATTCCGATGCAATTGCCTTGTACTGGTATGGCAAAGATGGCCGCAAAGAACAATACAGCTTTCGCGAGCTGAAAAAATATTCCAGTCAATTTGCAAATTTTCTCAAGTCGCAAGGGATTGGCAAAGGCGACCGTGTTTCCGGCTTGTTGCCGCGCACGCCGGAGCTGATTATTACCATTCTGGCGACCTGGCGCATTGGTGCGGTGTATCAGCCTTTATTTACCGCCTTTGGCCCCAAAGCTATTGAACATCGCGTCCAGCTGGCACAAAGCAAGCTGGTGGTGACTGATCTGGCCAATCGGGAGAAACTCTCCGAGATTAGTCACTGCCCGCCAATTGTAACGGTACATGCCGAAACCAAGGCAGAGCGCTATCCGCAGGATCTCAGCTTCTGGACGGTATTGAACCGCCAGGCGCAAGGGTGTGAGCTGGAGATGCTGAATGTCGATGACCCGTTTTTATTGATGTTTACCTCGGGCACGACCGGACCAGCGAAAGTGCTTAAAGTCCCGTTAAAAGCACTGATTGCTTTTGCCGGCTATATGCACAATGCCATCGGTTTAACCGAGGAGGATGTCTTCTGGAATATTGCCGATCCGGGCTGGGCCTATGGTTTGTACTACGCGATTATTGGCCCTTTGATGCTTGGGCATTCGACCCTGTTTTATGAAGGCGGTTTTAATGCCGAAAGTGTCTGTGACATTGTCAAGGAATATGGCATTACCAATCTCGCAGGTGCTCCCACCGCTTACCGTATGATGATGGCGGCCGATCCTGCTCAAATGGCAAAATTGCGCGGTAAATTACGTGTCGTCAGCAGTGCGGGAGAACCGTTAAATCCGGAAGTGATCCGCTGGTTTAAAGAGGTGCTGGATGTGCCGATCTATGACCATTATGGTCAGACTGAAGTCGGGATGGTGGTATGTAATCATCATGCACTTAAACATCAGGTTCGTGCAGGTTCGGCAGGCTTTGCCAGCCCGGGTTACCAAATTGCGGTAGTAGATGAACAGGGTCATGCATTAGCGGTTGATGTCCCGGGTATCCTGGCAGTGGATATCAGCCAATCCGCAATGATGTGGTTCTCGGGTTATGAAGAAAGCCGTAAATCTCCATTTGTCGGCCAGTATTACTTAACCGGGGATACCGCGGAACTTCATGCCGATGGCAGTATGAGCTTCGTTGGGCGTAGTGATGATGTCATTACAACTTCAGGCTATCGGGTCGGGCCATTTGATGTAGAAAGTGCCTTGCTGGAACATGATGCTGTCATCGAAGCAGCTGTCATTGGTGTGCCTGATCCGGAGCGTACCGAAGTGATTAAAGCCTTTGTCATTCTGGCAAATAACTTTACAGCTTCGACCCATCTGGAAGAAGAACTGGGCCAATTTGTGAAAAAGCGCTTGTCTGCACATGCTTATCCGCGGCTGATTGAATTTGTGACTGAATTGCCGAAAACCCCAAGTGGTAAAATCCAGCGCTTTCTACTGCGCAATCAGGAAATCAATAAACAGCAATCCAAAACTGCATAACATTATAAATAAAGCCAACAAGTTGAATAAAAGATCGAGTTAAAAGATTAAAGGAAGCATCAATGCAATTTACGGAAGAGCAACACCTGATTCAGGATATGGCCAAAAGCTTTGCTCAGGAACAGATTAAACCCTTTGCCAGCGAGTGGGATCAAAAAGGTATCTTTCCTAAACAGGCCTTGGCCCAAATGGGAGAGCTGGGATTTCTAGGTATGCTGATTCCGGAAGAATGGGGCGGCTCGGGCACCGGCATGCTGGCCTATGTTCTGGCTCTGGAAGAAATCGCAGCGGCCGATGGTGCAACATCCACCATCATGAGCGTACACAACTCGGTAGGCTGTGTGCCGATTTTCAAGTTCGGAACAGAACAGCAAAAGCAGCAATTTTTAAAACCTTTGGCCCAAGGCGAAATGATCGGGGCTTTTGCCTTGACTGAACCGCATACCGGCTCGGATGCGGCTGCGATTAAAACCCGCGCGGTCAGGGACGGCGATCACTACATCATTAATGGCGCCAAACAGTTTATTACCTCGGGTCATAACGCAGGCATGATTATTGTCTTTGCCGTGACCGACCCAAGTGCCGGCAAAAAGGGCATGAGTGCATTTTTAATTCCTCGGGATACCCCGGGTTATGAGGTCATTCGGGTCGAAGAAAAACTTGGCCTGCATGCTTCAGATACCTGTCAGATTGCCTTAATCGATGTGCGTATTCATGAAAGTTTAAGACTCGGTGCAGAGGGTGAAGGTTTAAAAATTGCCTTGGCCAATCTGGAAGGTGGGCGAATCGGTATTGCCGCACAAGCAGTGGGCCTGGCACGTGCCGCTTTAGAAGAAGCCACCCAATATGCACATGACCGTGTGGCCTTTGGCAAACCGATTTTTGAACAGCAGGCGATTTCTTTCCGCTTGGCCAGTATGGCTACCGAAATTGAAGCGGCACGGCAACTGGTGCATTTTGCAGCGCGCAAGAAAGAAGCCGGTGAAGCCTGTTTAACCGAAGCCTCCATGGCCAAGCTCTTTGCTTCAGAAATGGCAGAACGCGTCTGCTCCAAAGCCTTACAAATTTTTGGTGGTTACGGTTATCTGAAAGATTTTCCGATTGAACGGATTTATCGGGATGCCCGGATTTGTCAGATTTATGAAGGCACCAGCGATATTCAGCGGCTGGTAATTGCACGCAGTTTATAATTAATTTTAAAGGGATTTTTATTATGCAATGGCAAACTATTTTAGTCGAACAGCGTAATGGCGTCGGGCTGATTACTTTAAACCGGCCGCAAGCGTTAAATGCCTTGAATAACCAGCTGATAGTTGAAGTCAATCAGGCACTGGATCAGCTGGAAAAAGACCCGGCAATTGGCTGTATCGTGATTACCGGTTCGGAAAAAGCTTTTGCAGCCGGTGCCGATATCAAGGAAATGGCAGACCTGACTTTTCCGCAAATTTATCTGGATGATTTTTTTAGTCTGGCCGATCGGATTGCACAGCGCCGTAAACCTTTAATTGCTGCGGTCAGTGGCTATGCCTTGGGTGGCGGTTGCGAACTGGCACTCATGTGCGATTTCATTTACTGCGCCGATAATGCAAAATTTGGCTTGCCTGAAGTCACCTTAGGGGTATTACCCGGCATTGGCGGAACCCAGCGTTTAACCCTGGCGATTGGTAAGGCCAAAGCCATGGAAATGTGCCTGACAGCACGACACATGGGAGCGCAAGAAGCCGAGCAAAGTGGCTTGGTGGCACGTGTATTTGCCAAAGAAGAGTTACTGCAACAAACCCTGCAAGCTGCAGAGAAAATTGCCGAGAAATCACTGACAGCGGTCATGATGATTAAGGAGTCGATTAATCGGGCCTTTGAAGTCAGTCTGGCTGAAGGCCTGCGCTTTGAAAGACGAGTATTCCATTCCATTTTTGCCGGTTCCGATCAAAAGGAAGGCATGCAGGCCTTTGTAGAAAAACGCCCAGCCCAATTTAGCCATCAATAAAAAATTCATACCAGGAACAAAAATAATGAGTGATGAAAATAATTTATCGATTCGGGTCGCAGGAGGTCTGGGCATTATCAGCCTGGACCGCACCAGCCATTTAAATGCCTTAACCTTGCCGATGATTCAGGGCATTCAAGCGCAATTAGAGCAGTGGCAGCATGACTCACAGATACAAGCCATCCTGATCAATTCCAACAGTCCGAAAGCCTTCTGTGCCGGAGGAGACATCCGTTACTTGTATGACAGCTATCAGGCAGGCAATACCCAATATCAGGATTTTTTCGCCACTGAATATAAAATGCTGGGCACACTACGCAATTTCCCCAAACCCGTCATCGTGATGCTGGATGGTTATGTACTGGGGGGAGGCTTTGGACTGGCGCAAGCCTGCCATATCAAAGTCACGAGTGAAAAATCACGCTTCGCCATGCCCGAAACCGCCATTGGCTTTTTCCCGGATGTTGGAGCAACACACTTTCTGTCCCGACTGGATGAAGTCGGTGTCTATATGGCTTTGACCGGTGAGCAGATCAGTAGCAGTGATGCGCTGTATCTGGATCTGGTGGATTATCATGTACCGAGTGAAGTTTTCGCTGAACTGGAAGCGGCATTGATTGCTGCACCTGTATTAAATCCGGTTGAAATCCGGAAAATTATCAGTGCCTACATTACCCATCCGGTAGAAAGCGAATTGCAGAAACATGTTGAGCGTATTCATCAGCATTTTGGCTATCACAGTTTGGCAGAAATAGAGCATAGTCTTGCACATACAACTGATACCACAGAGCAGGCCTGGGCCGATCAGATGTTGGCAATTTTGCAACAACGACCGGTCATGGCCAAGCAAACCAGCTTGAAGTTACAACAGGTGGGACAGAATCTATCATTGGAAAAATGTATGCAGCTGGAGCGAGACCTACAGGATGTCTGGTTAGAGCAGGGTGATTTTATTGAAGGTGTACGTGCACTGATTATTGATAAAGATAAAAATCCGCAGTGGCGAAGTGAAAATGCGGAATTTGAAAAAACCTTGCAAAAGCTCTGGCCAGTCTGGACTCAACAGCGTAGAGAGAATACCTATTAAAGTTATATAGTGATAAACCTGCTCGTCAATTGAGCATTTGTGTGAAAAAACTCTAAAACTGAAAGCCAAGTTGAGGATATCCCGCCGATCCTGCAGCGACTTTAATTCGTATTTTTAATGCTTCTCTGATTCTGATTTAAGAACTTGAGATAATAAAAAACCCCGGCATCCTGATCTGACCCCCAAAAGTTAGACAGTAAGTTAGGCAATTTCTAAGGACTGATTTCTGTATTCTACAGGGGTCAGTCCTTTTAATTTAACCTTGATTCGCTCATGGTTATAATAGTGAATATATTCTTTCACTTTTTGCTCCAGTTCATCAACTGATTTAAATTCTTCTCCATAGAAACATTCAGATTTAAGTATCCCAAAGAAACTCTCCATAGCAGCATTATCTAAACAATTCCCCTTACGTGACATACTTTGGGTGAGCCCTCGTTCTGCTAATTGTTTCTGGTAAAATCTCATTTGATATTGCCAACCTTGATCAGAATGAACCATTGGCTTCTCATTTATGTTGAGTCTCTCTATAGCTTCTTTAAGCATATCTTTGACCAGTCCGAATACTGGTCTACGTTCCATTTGAAATGCAATGATTTCACCGTTAAATAGGTCCATGACGGGAGATAGGTAAAGCTTGTCACCCCGAATATTAAATTCAGTCACATCAGTAACCCATTTTTGATTAGGTCGCTCAGCCTTGAATTGACGCTGTAATACATTGTTTGCAATTTTACCCACTTGCCCTTTATACGAACGGTATTTCACAACCCTAATACGTGATTTAAGCTTCATAGATATCATCAATCGCTGTACACACTTATGGTTCACGATCAAGCCTGTATTTCTCAATGCAAGCGTAATTCTGCGATACCCATAACGCCCTTTATGCTGATGATAGATCACTTTGATTTGCTGTTTTAAATCACTGTATTTATCATTGAGTTTTGATGACTTCTGATGATAGAAATAGGTACTACGCGCTATCTTAGCTGCACATAGCACATGCTTTAGTGGGTAGTTTTGCCTTAATTCAGATATGAATCTTGCAGCTGTTGCTGTTCGACTTTTTCCTGTTCTTTCTGCTTCTGAATCAAGGCTCTCCGCTTTTTTAGGAAAGCAACTTCAGCACGTAGATATGCCAACTCCTCAAGCAGTTCCTCATGGGTTTTGTCCTGATCTGCTTTAATCGTTTTAGCTTTGGGCATCTTGGGCTTCGGCATACTGTTAAGTTTTCCTCTAAGCTTTGGTTGCAAACCCTCTATGCCATTTTCTTTATATTGTTTCAACCAATCTCTTAACGTGCTTGTTTCATTAATATCAAAGCGTTGCATAGCTTCTTTTAATGAAATGCCTTCTTCATGTATTACTTTGACAACTTGATACTTAAACTCAACCGTAAAAGTTGTTTTAGATCTTCTACGTTCTAAGCCTGCCAGACCATAAAGTTTAAATGCTTTACTCCACTTTTGAACATCTGATCTATGAACATTAAAAAGTTGACCTGTCACAGAGTCACCATGACCAGACAAGTGATGTTCAACAACTTTTAATTTGAATTCTTGAGAATATTTAGCCATTAAAAAGCACCCTTCAAATTAGACTAAGAGTGTCCAACTTTCGGGGTGCAGATTATCCTGCCGGGGTTTTTCGTATTGGTTGCTAGGCATGACTCCTGTCGTACCTCACGATCCTGGTGCTTAAACTTATTATTGTTGTTTTCTGTTTCGGAACATCCTGTTCCTGTATGACTTCATCATAGGAAAATTCCACTGTTCCAGGTAGCCGCAAAGGGCCGAGTTTGATGTGAGCCAAAACGTACAAAATGGAATAAATTTTATCCAAAGTAATTGGGGATAGTTTTATACCCTTGATCCGCATAAAATGTGCACTAACTACCAAGCCGATCACTTATTAATCAATTTTTTTGGCAAAATGTTACAGATTCTCTTGAAAAACTACCAGCTTATTACAAAATCTATTTTGTTAATTAATATCAATCTTAATTTTATATATTGCCTATTATTTTAAATGAAGGTTAAAGTGATTAAGTTGAAATTAGGAAAATCATAAGAATGAATAGCTCTTGCTATACGTCTTTAATAAGAGTGTAGAAAAAATGTGATAAATCATAGGTGAATTTCTGAATTAATGCAGAAATATAATAGTCTGTATCATCAGCTTCAAAATAGATAGTTTTATATTTTTTGAGTAATGCCTTTAATTCATGTTGAAAGAAAGTCAAATAGTGGCTTATTTGATCTTCAAATAACCCTCCCATATAGGCGATTTCTACTAAATGATCATCTGAGTTACCAATAATGATATAGGCACAAGGATCACAATGACTATTTAAGAGGATTCTTGATTGCACTAAGCTTATATTTTCTAAATGTGCGAACAGTTGATCAGGAGAAATTTCTTGAGCTAAACGATTAACACTTTCATGATATCGGCTATAGTTAAAGTGGAATAGTTTCTTAAATTCTATACATTGATCTACGGATATCTCATTTAAACTTTTAGTTGTTATTATTGTATCAGTAACAATTTCATCTATTTCAGTTAATTCAATGAAGTAAGAGGTTCTAGCAATATGGAAACCATGTGATTCGAATAGCTCATGTAAGTGAGTATCTCTGGAATTGAGTAACATTTGTAATTTTTTTGTCTTAGAGTTCTTCTCCAGACAATTGATCAAATTGGAGAATAGACTAGGTTCTAAATAATTTTGCAGATTATGAAATAAGATATAATCACGATGAGGATGTATTTTACTGGTATAAAGCATTCCCAAAGCCATGATCGCATGATCTTTTATCGCAACTACATGATAGAAACCTATCTTAGGCAAATGATGCTTAATCAAATATTGCTGTAAAATTTCATTTGTTTGTGAATTGAGGTGCTGAGATTCTAAAATTTTAATATTCATTTTAATTTACTAATCTAGGTTAGAAGCTATAACAATTACAGACTTAATTAGAATTTATAAAATGAATATAATATACTTTATTCTAATTCGAAAATGGGGGTCTTAAACTCCCAATTTTACTATTTTTTTAAAGTTTTAAACCACAATTGTTAAACACTGAATCTATTAAAACCATGCAATTTTAAAAAGATAACGATCTCAATCAGACCGCTATCTTCCTTGCCCGATTAACCATTGATGATACTACCGCCATTGACATGAATCACCTGACCAGAGATATAACTGGCTGCTTCACTGGCCAGAAATAAATACGCCGGTGCCACCTCACTAGGTTGGCCCATGCGTCCCATGGGAGTCTGTTTCCCAAAGTCCTTGAGTTGTTCTGCATCAAAACTGCTTGGAATGAGCGGTGTCCAGATAGGTCCCGGAGCAACGCCGTTGACCCGAATCCCGGTTTTATTTTTTAACAGGTTGGTTGAAAGGCTTCGGGTAAATGTTGTGATGGCACCTTTTGTACTGGAATAATCAATCAGTTCGTCATGCCCGTGATAACTGGTAATACTGGTGGTATTAATAATGCTATCACCTTCATGCATGTGTGGGATCACCGCCTGAGTCAGGTAAAACATCGACAGGATATTCACATTAAAGGTCTTGAAAAGTTGCTCTGGAGAAATATCGCGAATACTTTCTTGCGGATATTGAACTCCGGCATTATTCACTAGAATATTAATGGTTTTAAATTCCTGAAGGGCTTGCTCGACCATCTGTTTGATTTTATCTTGATCCTGTAAATCACATTGAATCAGCAGACAACGCCGTCCTTCATCCTCCACCATCTTTTGGGTATCTTGAGCATCTTGTTCCTCATCCAGATAGCAAATGACGATATCGGCACCTTCACGTGCAAACAATACCGCTACAGAGCGGCCAATTCCGCTATCACCACCAGTAATCAGGGCCACTTTGCCTTTTAGTTTGTCACTCCCTTTATAATTCGCTTTGATGATTTCTGGTGCCGGGTCCATTTGGGTTTGTACACCCGGTTGATGGTCTTGTGTTTCAGTTGAAGCGGGGGTTTCAGGATAGTTATTCATATTTTCCCTTTCTCTGCACAAAGTTTAGAAATATCTTAGAAGCTTTCTGACGCTATGCATGCTGACTCAACATTTAATAACAGAATGTATTCGAGATTTATCAATTATTCATAGCAGTTTGATTGACAGGAACTTAAATGGATTAAATTTCTGCTCCCTGAAGCCCGGCTCTCTGATGTTCTATAATCACATGCATCAGTACCTTCAACCGCTCAATCCTGAGCAGCATCCTTGAGAAAACATGAGGTTTTTAAAGACAGCTCTGCATCTCAAATGTTCCATTCTGGCGCATAAATTGCTTGGCAGAATGCTAGAAAAGAGTTGTTTTAGAACTTATGCCTGAAGGATTTGATGTAATGACACGCTACTTACGCGGACAAGCCTTAATTGACGATATACGTAATCAACCTTATTCCCGTGACCTGATTGGTTATCATGGCGAACCACCAAAAGTGCAATGGCCAAACGGCGCGCGTGTCGCGGTACAGTTTGTACTGAATTATGAAGAAGGTGGTGAAAACCACATTGAACATGGTGATGCGGGTTCAGAACAGTTTTTATCTGAAATCATTGGTGCTGCCAGCTTTCCAGACAAGCATATGTCGATGGATTCTATGTATGAATATGGCGCACGTGCAGGTTTTTGGCGCATTCATCAGGAGTTCCAGAAACGTGGTTTACCGATGACAATTTTTGGTGTGGGCATGGCACTAGCCCGTAATCCTTATATCGTCGAGGCGATTAAAGACGCCGATTATGATGTGGTATCACATGGTCAGCGTTGGCTGCATTATCAGGATATGCCGATTGAACTGGAACGCCAACACATGGATCAAGCGATCAGTGTCTTGCAGGCACTTTTTGGTAGCGCGCCTATTGGCTGGTATACCGGTCGAGACAGTCCGAATACGCGCCAGTTACTGGCTGAATTTCCTGAAATCAAATATGACAGCGACTATTATGGCGACGACTTGCCATTTTGGCGCACATTGACCAATCTGGCAGGCGAAACACGCCCACATTTGATCATTCCATATACTTTAGATAGCAATGATATGAAATTCAGTTCACCTGGCGGTTTTAATCATGGCGAACAATTTTATCAATATCTCAAAGATGCATTCGATGTGCTCTATGCAGAAGGGGAAACTGCCCAAAAAATGCTATCGATCGGGATGCACTGTCGCATTTTAGGACGGCCGGGGCGTTTTAAAGCACTACAAAAGTTCCTGGACTATATTCAGAATTATGACAAAGTCTGGATTTGTCGACGTGCTGATATTGCTGAACACTGGTACAAACACCATGCCCCATGATTAAAATAATTTATTTAAAAAGAGAGCTTTAAGTTCTCTTTTTTTAGTTTATACCTATCATAAAAATAACAGGAAAATCAGATTTGGCATTGTTATTGCAGCAGTAGTCTTAAATAAGCAATCAAGATTATTAGGTAATTTAATAGTGCAACTCCTTGAATTTAATCAGGCCTCTCCACAGGAGCTCATCAGTTTTTTAAAGCACTGTGTGCAAATTCCCAGCTGGTCGGCCGAGATTACGGCAAAGCGTCCTTATGCATCGATTGAAGATATCCTGGATCGCGCCAAACAACAGGCCATGAGCTGGACCTGGGAAGAAATTAAAACTGCTTTGGATAATCACCCGCGTATTGGCGAGAAAAAAGCCCAGGCTGAATTGAGTGAAATAGAACAAAATTTTTCCAATCGTGAGCAATCCTCCATTACAGCGGATGAAGACACCCAGCTGGCTTTGCTCAAAGGCAATATTGCCTATGAAAAAAAATATGGCTTTATCTTTTTGATTAAAGCCTCAGGATTAAGTAGCGAAGACATCCTGCAAGCATTGAAATATCGTCTGGTCAATGATCCCGAGATTGAAAAGCGTATTGTTCATACACAATTGGTGGAAATTGCCCTGTTAAGACTGGCTCAGGAGCTTCAAGCATGATCAGCACGCATATTCTAGATACCCATCTGGGCCAACCGGCCGCACAGGTGCAGATTAAACTTTTTTCCGCAGATGGCAGCCTGCTCGGTGAAGCGCTGACCAATACAGATGGCCGGGTAACAGATTTTGGTTTCACCGAATTGAAAGCAGGGAATTACAGCCTCGAATTTGCCACGTCTGACTATTTTGCAGGCTTGGGATTAGACACTTTTTTCCCTAAAGCCGTCATTCATTTTTATGTGAAAGATGCATCGCAGCATTTTCATATTCCTTTGCTGATCAGCCCATTCGCGTACTCCACATATCGCGGAAGCTGATTGTATTTTTTGACTTTGAGGGAGAAAAAAAGAATGACACAAGAAAATCAAATACGTTCACCGGAACATGAATATTTAGGTGCCGGAAAAAGTGCTGCCTATGGGTTGCAACATGTATTGACCATGTATGGCGGTATTATTGCCCCTCCTTTAATTGTAGGTACTGCGGCAGGTCTAGATGCCTATCAAATTGGCTTGTTGATTGCAGCCGCTCTCTTTGTTGGTGGTTTAGCCACAATTCTACAAACCATCGGGGTGAAATATATCGGGGCAAAATTACCCTTAGTACAAGGGGTATCATTTGCCGGTGTTGCGACGATGGTGGCCATCGTCACCACGGGCGGTGGTTTGCAAGCGGTCTATGGAGCCGTTATTGTGGCGTCATTGATTGGTTTCTTTATTGCGCCTTATTTCTCCAGAATTATCCGTTTTTTTCCACCAGTCGTCACTGGCTGTGTAATTACCATAATTGGTTTGTCATTGCTGCCTGTAGCGGTTCGCTGGATGATGGGGGGCAATAAAAATGCACCGGAATGGGGAAGCATTGAAAATATTGGCCTGGCCCTGATGACCCTGGCTCTGGTGATCTGCTTGAATCTAAGCCGACATGCCACTATTCGCCGTCTGTCGATTCTACTGGCAATTGTATTCGGCTCAGTCTTGGCCTATTTATTTGGTTTTGGTGATTTCTCCAAGGTTGCAAATGGCTCATGGATACAAGTACCCAGTTTCTTCGCATTTGGACTGCCGACCTTTGAATTGACTGCCATTATCTCCATGCTGATTGTTACTCTGGTTATTATGACCGAAACCACAGCAGATATTATTGCGGTCGGCGAGATTGTAGGTACGGAAGTAGACTCGACCCGTATTTCAGATGGCTTGCGTGCCGATATGTTCTCGAGCGCAGTGGCGCCGTTATTTGGTTCATTTATGCAAAGTGCTTTTGCCCAAAATGTGGGTTTAGTGGCAATCACGGGGGTGAAGAGCCGTTTTGTTGTCGCTGCAGGTGGCATGATTTTAGTGGTTTTAGGATTATTACCGGTTATGGGGCGTTTGATTGCCGCGATTCCGGTACCTGTATTGGGCGGTGCGGGGCTGGTACTGTTTGGAACAGTAGCGGCCAGTGGTATTCGTACCTTGGCTAAAATTGATTATAACGAGCAAAAGAACCTGATTATTGTCGCGACTGCTATTGCAGCCGGTATGATTCCGATTATTGATCATTCTTTTTATGCTCAATTTCCCCAATGGGTGCAAACCTTGTTTCATTCAGGCATTAGCTCAACCTGCTTAATGGCCATTTTATTAAACCTGTTATTCAATCATTTAAATCTATTTAAAAATAAAAGTCTCATTAGCACGGAAGTGGCAGCAAAGAGCCTGCATTAGAATCCTCAATCCCAGATTAAAACAGTCCACTAAAATGGGCTGTTTTTTTATCAAAAATTAAAAATATTGGCTTTTATTTTGCTAGATATTCCAAGTGATTTTTCTATTACTATTGGGGTTTCTTATTCATGCAATTTACTCAAGTGACTGTTGCCGCCTTATTCGTCTTCGGTGCTATGTCAGCACAGGCAAAACCGCTCTGGCAGGACTTTAGCCTCACAGGTCTATATGGTGAAAACTATGCAGTGCTCGACCCGAAGCAAACCACTGTAACATTTGAGTATGCGGCGAAAGTTAAATATGCCGATGTATTCTTCTTCGTTGACCGTATGCGAGGTGGCGATGATGCAAAGTCCAGTTATTTTGAGTTTTCACCACGCTTAAGCTTGGGGGAAGTCTCAGCCCAAAAACTTGCATTTGGCCCTGTCAAAGATGTACTGGTTTCGGCCACCTGGGAAGGTGGAGAAAAGTTTGATAATTTTTTGTATGGTGTAGGTTTTGATCTGGATCTTCCATACTTCCGTTATGCCAGCATCAATCTTTACCGTGCAAATAATGAAAATATGCATGATGACTACCAGTTGACCCTTACTTATGCTGTACCGTTCCACTTGGGAGCAGAAGAATTTTTGGTCAATGGCTTTCTGGATTGGTCAACGGCAGAAGAAGATCATAACAGTGAGATGAACTGGACCACGCAATGGAAATGGAAAGTCGGTAAACACATTTCTCCGGATACGAATTTATATCTAGGGATCGAACACTCGGTATGGAACAATAAATTCGGTATTGCAGATGCTGATGAAAACAACGTCAGTGCTTTAGTAAAATATCATTTTTAAGCAAAGCGTCGAGCATAATAAAAAGCCCTTAAAAAAATAAGGGCTTTTTGTTGATTAAAGGTCTATAAGAATTTTTTCAGGAAATGTATACACATCACAGTTTGCTCCAGTTCCAATCCGGTCGACCACCACGAAATCGCTCGGTGCTTCACGTGTCAATAGAGGATGATGCCACGTCCCGGCACGATAATTGATCGCTTGCGAACCGTTGCTGATAAATCCCTGAATCTGCGTAAGATCAGGTTGCTGCTGATCAAGAGCAGGGGCAACAACAATTAAAAACTGTTGACCCTGCATGGGAATAAAGGTTTGTGAACCGAAAGGGTGCCGTTCCAGCATTGAAATTTCAAAAGGGATTTGTGTGACTTGAATATTCCTGAATAGACTGAGTCCAACTTTTGCATCGGTTTCAACCTGTGCCAAGGCATGATAACGCTCGGTATGTCGATCATTAATGTGAAAAAATGGATTGTTTTCACAGGCCAGCACTTCTCCAAAAGGTAAAAAAGCTTCCGCAGTGAGAGGCTGGATTTTTACTGTCTGTATATTCAACATATTCATCAGCCTTAAACCATTTTTCCCCAGAGTCGAATCCGGCTTATGCCGCCGTCAGGGATCATATTCACACGAATATGCGAGATTTTTTCGTGCTGTAAAATCTCACTGATGTAATGATGCAGATGATCCATTTGCATGGGCTGTGCTTCTAATAAAAAAGGCCAGAACATACTTTGTGGAACAAGTTGCGGGTCGGTGGCATCTTCAATATAAATGGCTTGAATAGAAACTTCAGCCGGATAGTTACCTTTAAAATGTGCGGTATCAATATCAATTTTTTCAATTCTGGCACTCGCACCTAGAGCCAAAATACACCAGTCAAATCCAGGAGCCCTACGGCGCTTGGTTTCCCAGCCATCGCCCATATTGATGCCACGACCCGGATTAATCAGATTACGTGGGTGACCAAAATGCGCATCGCTGTAGGCAATCACGCGTCCGCCATTTTCCAGTGCTAAAACATCTAGGATTTGATCATGATCTTGACGTTCGATTTTTACACTGCCATATACTTTAAAGCGTGCAATACCGCCGTCGGGATAAATATTCAGACGGACATGGGTAAATATATGGTTTGATGAAATGGGGAAAATATGGTGCTGGCTAGGGCCGAGGACATTATTTTCTAAAATACTGATCCATTCTGCCGCGTCAATATTTCCATCTGGTGCATAGCATGCTTCAACAGCAGCAGATGCGGGATAATTACCGCTAAAAAAAGTCGTATCAATGTCCAGTGCCTGAATTTGACCCGCAACCGCCAGCTTGATAATCGCCCAGTCATAGCCTGCAAAGCGCTTCCGCTGTGTTTCCCATCCATCCATCCATTTACCGTGATCATCAAACTTGTCTTCAATAAAAACCGGCGCATCAAATTGCAACATCCGTTGTGCTTCAGCAAAAAATTCATCTGAACATTCAAAAATTTCTGCACCAATTCGAGCATCTGCCAGGTTAGTTAACTGCTGTAGTGGAGCAGGCAAATCAAAAATTGGAGCTAATAAGGTCGCCATCTTAAATTTCCATAATAATTATAAGTCACGTGAATGCGCATTGTTTTAAAAGTGCAAATCTAGTTCTGCATCTATAAAAAACAGGGCATTAGGTAGATTTAAAAGCACAGCTTGTGCCAACTTTTGCTATTTTTTTAGTGCATATTTCTAAAAATGGCACGTTTTTAGCTATTTAACTGGTAATTCATATCAAATAATCAGGAGTAATAGATGGAGATTGCAATTATTGGTGCAGGCATAGGAGGCTTAACCGCAGGAATTGCACTAAAAAAGTTCGGGCATCAAGTCACCATCTATGAGCAGGCAGAACAGATTTTACCCGTGGGAGCTGCAATTTCCTTGTGGTCAAATGGCGTAAAGTGTTTGAATTATTTAGGTTTAACCGAACAGGTAGCAAAGCTGGGAGGGCAAATGGATGATCTAGCTTATATCGATGGCCTGAATGGCGAGGTCATGACTCAGTTTAGCCTGGCACCCTTAATTGAAGAAGTCGGGCAACGTCCCTATCCGGTATCGCGTGCTGAATTACAAAATATGTTAATGGATGAATTTGGTCGGCAAGAGATCTACTTGGCTAAAAAAATGGTATCGATTCAAGATAGCGGTCAACAGGTCGAAATTAATTTCCAGGATGGCAGCAGTGCCCGGGCAGAATTATTGATTGGCGCGGATGGTACCCATTCCATTACACGTCAATATGTATTAGGCGAGCAGGTTGAGCGTCGCTATGCAGGCTATGTCAACTGGAATGGTCTGGTTGAAATATCTGAGGATCTGGCACCGGCAAAACAATGGACAACATTTGTGGGTGAGGGCAAGCGTGCATCGCTTATGCCAGTGGCAGAGCAGCGCTTTTATTTCTTCTTTGATGTGCCATTAGCTGCAGGTTTAGAGAATAACCGGGCCGAATATAAGACGTTATTAAAGCAGTATTTTTCCGGCTGGTGTCCACAGGTTCAACACCTGATTGACAGCATTGATGAACAGACGACCAATCGTGTTGAAATTCATGATATCGAACCCTTTACCCGGTTCTATAGAGGTCGTGTGGTGATTCTAGGAGATGCCGCACATAGCACTACACCTGATATTGGACAAGGTGGCTGCCAGGCCATGGAGGATTCGATCTATTTATCACGTGCCTTGCAAATCAACACTTTGGGCTTGGAAGATGCTTTAAAGCGCTATCAGAATAAACGTAATGAGCGCGCCAATGAATTGCTGCTGCGTGCACGTAAACGTTGTGATGTCACGCATATGAAAGATGAGCAGATTACCAAAGCCTGGTATGACGACCTGCGTAAAGAACAGGGGCCTCATATTATGAAAGGGATTATCAGTAATATCGTCGGCAATCCATTAGATTAAACCCGGCTGTTCCGATCCCCGTACAGCACCCAAAGAACCACGATAAGAACTACAGCCCAAGCTGCATGATTCTGCAGCTTTTGAGGCTTAGAAAAGCTTGCGACAATAACAGAGAAAATAGGTTTTATATGAATGCAATTCCAGTCACTCATTTATTTAACAAGCCCTGCTATAGCCAGTTTGATGATCAGGACTGGGATATTCTGGCGCAGCACTGGTATCCGGTTGCGCGGATTCAGGACGTTTCGACTCAACCGCAACAGGTGATGTTACTTGATATCAAACTGGCGCTGTATAAAACCGAAAATGGTGCCATCCATTTGGTACGTGATATCTGTCCACATCGGGGCGTGCCATTAAGTAAAGGCTGGGTATCTGGCGAAAATATTGTCTGTCCTTATCATGGCTTACATTACAATGGCGAGGGCAAATGT
Source organism: Acinetobacter sp. KH_038 (assembly GCF_057839405.1). Taxonomy (NCBI): domain Bacteria; kingdom Pseudomonadati; phylum Pseudomonadota; class Gammaproteobacteria; order Moraxellales; family Moraxellaceae; genus Acinetobacter; species Acinetobacter sp. KH_038. The sequence continues at coordinate 1,545,723 of NZ_CM174489.1, forward strand.
ATCAAAATTCCGGCACAGCCTGAACTGACCAAAATCTCTGATCGCTTTTCACTCACTCAATTTCCAGTGGTCGAAAAATACGGTCTGATCTGGACCAGTATCTTTGGCCGTGACCCAGAAAAAGCCAACTTTCCTGTTCTGGATACCTGGGAGATGCCAGATCATCAGGCGATTTTACCGCCTTGGGTCGATATTGCCGGTTCAAGTGGACGTCAGCTGGAAGGTTTTATTGATGTGGCACATTTTGCCTGGGTACATCATGCTTCGTTCGCTGATCCCGACAACCAGATCGTACCTCAATATAGTACCGAGCGCACAGCTTACGGTTTGCATACGGAATATGTCAGTAATGTCAGCAACTATCCACATGCTATGCAGGATTTAGCACCGGAAGGATTTTTATGGAAACGGGTCTTTGATGTTTATCCACCATTCGCTGCGGTGTTGACTATACATTTTCCAGAACAGGGTCTGTTAAAGATTCTAAATGCCTGCTGCCCGGTGTCACATAACCAAACCCGTTTATTTGTGCCGCTGACACGTAATTTCGATACCACAGGCGATTTACAGGCAGTCTATGATTTTAATGCACAAATCTTTGCAGAAGATCAGGATATGGTAGAAAGTCAAAAACCTGAAGAATTACCCCTCGACATTTCCATGGAAGCACATTTTGAAGCAGATCGCTCTTCAACTACTTATCGTCGGATATTGGCCGAATGGGGCTTGAGTAAACGTTATGTTGTTTAATAGGACGTCTGATCCTACTGCTTTTAACCCTAGAACAATAAGCTGAAGGGCTTTTTATCATCGCTTGTGGCTCAATTGATCAAAAGCAGAGGATTCGCTTTTATTTGTAGATCCAATAAAAATATAACAATGCCAGCAACATGAATTTAGCTCATCTTTAAGTGAATTTATATCGTTTTACTCATGTTTTGATTCGCGCTTAAATACAGCCATACAGAAATTTAGCTTTTATTGAAAAAATTTAGGGCAGTGAATCTCCATGAGTACAGCATTTCAGTGTTCCATTAAACGCATCCGTTTTGATGAAAACTATCAACCCGCAGATAACACACGCTTAACCACCAATTTTGCCAATTTGGCGCGTGGTGAAAGTCGCAAAGAAAATCTTGCTAGAACTTTTGTGATGATCAATAACCGCTTTAACAGTCTGGCCAAGGTCGACAACCCGAGAGGTGACCGCTATTCACTTGAAATCGATATTATTTCTGCCGAACTCGATGTTGAAGGCAATGGTCAAACTTTCCCATTTATTGAAATGCTGCAAAGCACTATCACTGACCATCAAAGCAATGAACGCATTCAGGGCATGATCGGCAATAGCTTTTCATCCTATGTCCGTGATTATGACTTTAGCGTGGTATTACCAACTCTTGGATGCCAAATAGATGAAAAGCCAGATAACTTTGGTGATTTGCATGGCAAGCTATATCAACATTTGGTTAACTCGGATGTTTTTAAAGCTGAATTTAACAAACAACCTGTCATTTGCCTCAGTGTTTCAACTTCAAAAACTTATTATCGCACTGCCAATGTACACCCTGTACTTGGTGGCGAATACAAGAATGATGAATATTCACGTACCGATGCATATTTCAAAAAAATGGGTTTAAGTGTTCGTTACTTCAAACCAGAACATGGCAATGCACCTTTGGCATTCTACTGTGCAGGCGATTTGTTACGGGATTACACCGATTTTGAACTGATCAGCGCGATCAGTACCATGGAAAGCTTTCAAAAAATTTATCGTCCAGAAATTTACAACACTAATTCGCCTGCCGGTCTGGTATATAAACCCAGCTTGAACTATCAGGATTTTTCCCTTACCCGTATTGTCTATGACCGGGTTGAGCGTGCTGAACTGGCAGTGAAACAGGGCAAGTGGACGGAAGAAAACTTTATCAAGCCTTATAAAGATATTCTGGATAAATGGGCTGCCAACTTCACTGTAGAAAAAGCCCATCAAAACAACGCAGCCTGATCCATCCCATAGATAAGACCCATATAGAGAAAGAAGATTAAATATGACCATTTTACTCCCGACATCAACCGCAGGCAGCTTACCAAAACCGGCCTGGTTAGCTGAACCTGAAAAATTATGGTCACCCTGGAAATTACAAGGTGAAGCATTACTCGATGCCAAACGTGATGCCTTAAAGCTATCACTGCATGAACAACGCCAAGCGGGGATTGATATTGTCAGTGATGGTGAACAGACCCGTCAGCACTTTGTCACCACGTTCATTGAGCATCTGGAAGGTGTGGATTTTGAAAAACGTGAAACCATGCGTATCCGTAACCGTTATGATGCAAGTGTACCTTCTGTAGTCGGTGAAGTTTCCCGTAAAAAAGCAGTGTTTGTGGATGATGCGAAATTCCTGCGCAGCCAAACTACACAGCCAATCAAATGGGCACTGCCTGGTCCAATGACCATGATTGATACCTTATATGATGGTCATTATAAGAGCCGTGAAAAACTGGCCTGGGAATTTGCCAAAATTTTGAATCAAGAAGCACGTGAATTAGAGGCAGCAGGGGTGGATATTATTCAGTTTGATGAGCCTGCATTTAACGTGTTCTTTGATGAAGTGAATGATTGGGGCGTGGCGAGTTTAGAGCGTGCGCTTGAAGGCTTGAAATGTGAAACGGCAGTGCATATTTGCTACGGTTATGGTATTAAAGCCAATACCGATTGGAAAAAGACCTTAGGCAATGAGTGGCGTCAATACGAAGAAGCATTCCCTAAACTCCAGCAATCAAAAATTGATATCGTATCGCTTGAATGTCAGAATTCACGTGTTCCGATGGATTTAATTGAATTGATTCGTGGCAAAAAAGTCATGGTCGGTGCTATTGATGTAGCAAGCAATCAGATTGAAACTGCTGAGGAAGTGGCAAATACTTTACGCAAGGCACTGCAGTTTGTCGACGCTGACAAGCTATATCCGTCAACCAATTGTGGTATGGCACCTTTATCTCGCACGGTGGCACAAGCTAAACTCGCCGCTTTGAGTGCAGGTGCAGCGATTGTCCGTCAAGAGCTAACTGCTTAATTCTGGGCTGTCTCGCATAAGTAAAGGCTGGATGATGAATCGGATCATCCATTACCCAGACTTGAGCCAGAGACCAGTACTATACATATTTGAGATGAAAGAGATGATTGAAGCAACAGACTTTAGAAACGCAATGTCTTTGTTAACCACTGCTGTAAATGTGATTACAACAGAAGGTGAAGCAGGTATGCATGGCTTTACTGCCTCGGCAGTCTGTAGCGTGACAGATACACCACCAACATTGTTGGTCTGTATGAATCAATCCTCTCGCTCCCATGCGCACTTTATTGAAAACAAGGTCCTTTCAGTCAATGTATTGGGGGCACAGCATGAACAGATCTCAAATGCCTTTGCCTCAAGTAAATTCAGTTCCGAAAAGCGCTTTCAGCTAGGTGCATGGACAACACTTGAAACAGGTGCCCCGATTTTGCAAGATGCACTGGTCAATTTCGATTGCCATATTGAAGAGATTCAAAAAGTAGGCACACACAGTATTTTCTTATGTCGTGTCGTCGCGATTAAACAAAGTCAGCAGGATGAAAGTCTGGTGTATTTTAACCGTGCCTATCATCGTGTCGGTGAAGTCGAAGTTGTATAAAGCTCTGCTCATCTCAATTATGCATTTTTCTTCGTAATTTTAGGCGGCTTGGGAGTGATGATTGTGGGTATTCACAAGCAGGTTGTTTCTCTCAAGCGTATGAGCATGTTCAGAATACAATGATCAATTTGAGATAAATTTGGCTGATTCTCAGGATAAAATGCCCATTCAATATGGGCTTTTTTTTAGATTTGAGAATATTCACCGATATCTAATCACAAGTTTTATGGGTATAAGATTAATGCTATGTGATCACAATAGGCACAGAATTCCTTTAGTCTGATTTTAGTCAGATCAACTTCTCATAAACTGGCTTGGATTCTTTTGAGTCACTCGCTGGAAGGCACGAGTAAATGCCGCTACAGACTTATATCCCACCTGTTCAGCACAATCTGCAATAGAATGACCTTGGCCCAGGTATTGTTGTGCCAATTGGATCCGATAATATAAGACGAATTGTGTGGCCGAAAATCCTGCAATATCTGTAAAGTATTTAGCAAAACTTGCACGTGATATTCCACATACAGCCGCCATAGATTGTAAGGTCCAGTCTTGTTCAGGTTTGGCAATAATTCCTAAAATCAGCGGATAGAGCATCGGATCATTAAATAAGGTCCACAGCGGAATATTCTGATGATTTCCCTGATTAAATGTATGCCGGATCAAATAATAAAACAAGATACTGGTCAGGCGCTCAATCAAGCTGGCTGAAGCCTCATCATCTAACTGTGCTTCATGACGAATAAGCTCAAATACCTTTAGACACTCAGTGAGCGCCTGATCATTCTGTCTTAAGACTAAATAGGGCGGTAAGGCATCAATAAAAAGCTCGGACAACTTTGAACGAAATTTAAAATAACCGCATGCCAAATGTGTCGAACAAGACAGTATATTCGGGTCATCATCATTGACTAGATTGCGTTGCAAATGGCTTAAAGAAGGGGCAATTCTCTGGGTTGCATCGGTAATAATAAAAGGGAGATCTTTTAAAAGAAAAATAGCATCACCTTGATACAGATGAATAAAATTATCTTCTTGCAACAGGTGGAAATGACAGTCCTGCTGTATGACTAAATGGAAACTCGCCTGACCTTGTCCCTGAATAGAGGTTGACCATTGTTGATGATAGCGGCTTAAATGCTGAAGGGAGGTTTCAATTTCTAAGCGGTCAATCAGCCAGCTTAGCATTTTTTCAGAATTATTAAGCATAAAATCTTCCAATAGTTTAGACGATAAAACATTTTTAAATACCAATAAGCATTGAGAGAATACTATAAATTTTCAACACTAGGTACTCTTAACGGAGTACATACCATGACGACTTATTTCAAACCGCTAACAAGTGAACAAGCACCTGAAGAAGCGAAGCAACGCCTCATTAATGCTGAAAAAGCCAATGGTTTTAGTTCAAACCTTTTAGGCGTTTTGGCATATGCACCAACTGCGTTAGAAATGTACCAAACCGTTTCTGAAATCAATAGCCGTAGCAGCTTGAGCATTCAAGAACGTGAAGTGGTGCAATTGGTTGCAGCAACAGATAATGGCTGTACCTTCTGTGTTGCAGGTCATACTGCTTTGGCAAAAAATAAAGCCAAGCTTGCCCCTGAAATTGTTCAGGCTTTACGTGATCAGACCGAATTACCAGAAGCACGCTTAAATGCACTATCAACTTTTGCACGTAAAGCACTCATCACTAAAGGTGCTGTAGATGAGCAAACCACTCAAGCATTCTTCGATGCCGGTTTTACTCAACAAAATGCTTTAGATGTGTTATTGGGCCTAAGCCTTGCGACCCTATGCAACTATGCAAATAGCTTGGCACGCACCGAACTGAATAGCCAACTTGCTGCACATCAATGGGAACCAAAAAATGCTTAATGCTGCTTTAGCTGTTTGGTTAGAACAGCATGCAGAGGCTTTAAATGCAGGCGAAGCAGACGTCAGTCTTGCTTTGCTTCAGAAATTAGGTCAAGCCGATGTATTTAGACAAGGGGTACCTGAGCAATTTGGTGGATTGGGCAATACCTTAAAAGATGCAATTGAAACGATAGCTCAAGTTGCTGAGTATTCAGTTACAGCAGCTTTTGTGAGCTGGAGTCAACGTACTTATATTGAGTATCTACTCACAGCAAAAGCAGATGTTTTAGACGAATTTCGTTTTGATGAACTGCTTGCTGGTGAATATGCCGGTGCAACAGGCTTATCCAATGCCATGAAATTCCTTTCAGGCCTAGAACCATTACAAATTCAGGCTGAAGCAGTAGAGGGAGGTTGGAAACTGAATGGCAAACTGCCATGGGTGACCAACTTTCATCCAAATGGTTTTTCTGTCGCCGTAGCTGCAGATAGCGCACAAGGTCCTTTATTATTCCTTGTTCCTTCTAGTTGTGCCGGCTTTGACCGTCGACCCAACCTGGAATTGATCGGATTGAAGGGCAGTTCTACCGCAGCGGCTATTCTGACGGATGTATGGGTATCACCAAACGAACTGTTAAGTGACCAAGCCAAACAATATCTTCCTGCGATTCGTCCGGCATTTTTAGGTCTACAGTGTGCATTATCGATTGGGCTGATTAAGCGTAGCGTGCAGCAAGTGATTGCCAAAAAGCATTCGAATTTGGTCAATGATCAGGTGAATGATATTCAGCAGCAGTTAGCAGCTCATGTAGCAGCCCTGTTTAGCGGCTTGGAGTCTGGACAATTTGTCACTCAGGCGCGCCGTCTGTTTGAAATTAGAATTGCACTCAGTGAACTGACCCAACAGGCAATTCAGCTTGAATTGTGCAGTACCGGCGGCAAATGCTATTTGACACCTTATGAAGATGGCTTTACCCGACGTTTAAAAGAGTCAGCCTTTATTCCAATTGTGACACCAAGTGTTTTGCAATTAAAAACTGAACTTTCACGTTTAAGTGCCTGATACATGAAAGATAGACAAGCCTTACTCACTGCAACACAACTCACCATCAGTCATGCTGGTAAAAAGCAGCCCGTGATTGATGGTGCTGATTTTAACATTCAACAGGGCGAAATCATTACCATTTTGGGGCCAAGTGGTGTGGGTAAGTCGACTTTATTGTCGACAATTGCCGGGTTACATGCGCCAGAAAAGGGACAAGTTAAGTTATTAGACAAGCCGGTTGTTCAGCAGAAATCTGAAATGGCTTTTATGTTTCAAACGGCCGTATTACTGCCTTGGCTAAACATTTCTGAGAATGTGGCGTTTGGGCAAAATTTTAAGCAGCAACCTAAACAAAATGAATCAGAAATCCAGGCTAGGGTGAGTAATGCCTTGAAACGGGTGAAGCTCGAGCATATTCCACATGCCAAACCTAACACCTTATCAGGTGGTATGGCACAACGTGTGGCATTGGCACGTGCTTTAGCCAAGGCCCCAAGACTGTTGTTACTTGATGAACCCTTCAGCGCATTAGACGAACTGAATCGCGCCCAGTTACAAAAACTGCTGGTAGATTTAGTTCACAGCCAAGAGATTGGTGCTGCAGTCATGATCACGCATGATATTGATGAAGCTTTATTAATCTCTGATCGTATTTTCTTTTTATCAGGCCAACCTGCCAACATTAGCCAGATATGGACATTATCGCCTAATCATCCACGTGATATTTGGGAAAATGAGTTTTCTCAGATTCGTAATGAAATTTTAAGATTGCTACATCAACATCAAGCCAAAATGCTCGAAAAAATTTAAGGAAATAGCCATGTGTGATGACGATATTAATCACTCTCGTCGAGAATTTCTTAAATTGATGGGGATTTTTGCCGGTACTGCCGCTTTACCCATGCAAGCCAGTTTGGCACAAACCAAATCTGAAAGTACGCAGACCAAACGGGTACGAATTGGTTATATTCCCATTACCGATGCAACACCTTTATTGGTTGCTTATCAAAACAAGCTATTCGAAAAACAGGGATTAAAAGTTGACCCGCCTATTTTATTCCGAAGCTGGGCACAACTGGTTGAAGCTTTTTTATCTGGCAGTGTGAATGTGATTCACTTGTTGTCACCAATGGCAGTATGGACCCGTTTTGGCAGTCATTTTCCGGCAAAAATTGTGGCATGGAATCATACTGGCGGTTCAGCACTGACTGTTGCAAAACATATCAATAGTTTAAAAGATTTAGGTGGAAAACAGGTTGCGATCCCGTTTTGGTATTCAGTGCACAACGTGGTTTTACAAGAAATGCTGCGTAATGCTGGCCTGAAAGTGATCACCAAACAAAAGGGGAAATTGGCAGGCAATGAAGTGGGTATTATCGTTTTGTCACCTTCAGATATGCCACCTGCACTCTTGAGCAAGCAGATCTCAGGTTATTTGGTCGCAGAACCGTTTAATGCCATTGCAGAACATCTCAAGATTGGGAAAATTTTACGATTCACTGGTGATATTTGGAAAAAACATGCCTGCTGTGTGGTGTATATGCATGAAAAGGACTTACAGCAACAGCCCGAATGGTCACAAAAAGTCGTGAATGGTATTGTGGAAGCGCAACTGTGGTGTCGTAATCATCGTGCTGAAGTTGCAAAATTGATTTCACGTGAGCATAAACCTCGTTTAACACCCCATATTCATGCTGTAATTTCTCAGGTGATCAATCCTGATCCGGCACGACAAAAGCTATATTTAAGTACAGGTGCTATTCAACATCCTGCATGGCAAGAAAATCGTATCGATTTTCAACCTTATCCCTTTGAAAGTTATACCGTCGAGTTGATCAGACGGATGCGCCATACTCAGGTTGAAGGTAATCCTGCGTTTTTAAAACAACTGAATCCAACTTTAGCGGCCCGTCAATTGGTCGATGACCGTTTTGTTAAAAAAGCCATTCAAAAATTGGGCGGCATGAAAGCATTTGGTCTGACTGAGTCCTTTACCCGTCAGGAAGTTTTTCAATTATGAACAAGAGCGTGATGCCAAATTGGCAATATCATAGTTATGGATTGATTGGGCTGATCAGTTGTTTTGGGCTATGGCTATTTGCAGGAATGTATATTCCGGAAGGTTTTTTTCAGCAATTTACTTTAAATGCAACATTGCTCAAGTTTTTAGTTTTGATTCAAGACAGTGAAACCTACGTCCATATTTGGATGAGTATTCAACGCGTGTTGGTCGGGCTGGGTATTGCTCTGGTTATTGGCATTCCAGTAGGGCTGCTGATTGGGCAAAATCAGAAAGCAGATGCATTGACCTCTCAAATTTTTCAGTTTTTGCGCATGATTTCTCCCTTGTCATGGATGCCTATTGCGGTGATGATTTTAGGGGTCGGTGATAAACCAATTTATTTCCTGCTAGCTTTTGCTGCGGTCTGGCCGATTATTCTGAATACAGCAACAGGCGTGAAGAAAGTTGATCCACAATTGTTAAAGCTTGCACATAGCCTAGATGCGACCCCACGTGAGATCCTGCAAAAAATCATCTGGCCAAGTGTACTTGGGCAAGTATTGGTGGGCTTGCGTTTAGCCATTGGCATTGTCTGGATTGTTTTAGTTCCTAGTGAAATGTTGGGCGTAAGCTCTGGACTAGGTTATTTTATTTTAGATGCGCGTGACCGTCTGGATTATACTGAACTCCTTTCAATTATTTTAATCATTGGATTTATCGGGTTTATTCTAGATCGTTTAGTCATTAATTTACAAAAGTGGGTCTCAGTTTAATCCCACATAAAAAGCCCGAGTTGATCGGGCTTTTTTATATCCTGAAAATATTCTATTCAGTGCTGCTGTCTATTTGAACAGGAAGAAATTTTCCTGTAAACAGACCTAATTCAAATAAACCCCACATCGGTACGGCAAGCAATAACATACTGAGAACGTCCGGTGGAGTAATAAACATTGAAACAAAGAAACAGCCCACAATAATAAACTTTCGCTTCTGTACCAACTGTTCCAAAGTCACCAGTCTTGAAAGTAATAACAGCATAATCAGCACTGGAATTTCAAAACACAGACCAAAAGTAAAAAACAGTTTTAAGCAAAAGCTTAAATAACTGCTGATATCTGTCATGGGCAAAACAGTATCAGGCGCGATATGCATAAAAAAATACAGCACAGAAGGGAGGACGACATACCGTGAGAAACCGATGCCGAGATAAAATAAAATCAAGCTTGAACTCGACAGTGCCAGGATCAATTTTTTTTCTTGCATATACAGTGCAGGCGCGATAAAACGCCATATACGCCAGATTAGAAATGGCAAGCAGATTAAAAATGCGATAAACAGCGTTAATTTGAAAGGTGCTGTAAATGTCGTTGTAATATCTGTAGCAATCATTTGGCTATTGGCAGGTAATGCTTGTAATAATGGCTCTGCAAATATCTCATAAAGTGTTTGAGCAAAAGGTAATAAACATAGAAAGACAACGGCCAACATACATATCATCTGAAGCAGACATTTTCTGAGTATTGTTAAATGACCTAGTAAATGTATAACAGTTGAAGACTGATCTGGAGATGCCATGAAAGTAATGTCTAATTAGATATAGGAAGAAATGTTACGCTGATTTAAGGTCATGTAACTTAAGGGATAAAGATGAAAATATTCTGCTTGATCTATAGGAACAATAGCTTCAATCTTGCCTAGACTGCTGTAAGGCAAGCCAATATAGACTGGCTCATCGGAATGTAACTCTGCATAAATTTTCTGACTGAGTATTTGTTCCAGATCTTTTACTTTGTTGATTTCTGCTTCGAGCGTTTGTTGCAGCTCATTAAGTTTAAGTTCCCGCTCTACATCGGTTTGAAAGTTTTGTAACAGGCATTTAACCTTGTGATAGAGTTGATAGGCAGATTTTAATAGTTCTAACAGCTTTTCAGGGCCTAAGAAAATCAAGGCAAAGCTGATAAAAAACAGCAGCTCAAATAAACCAATATTTAGCATGGGAGAACAGGGGAAATGTGGTCAGTCAGGATTGTTGATTCTTACTTTTAGTTTGTGATATTTCATCTTTATCAGCATCATTTTGCATTGAGGTTTTCAAATCCTTAAATACCCCGCCCAAATCTTTACCTAAATTTTTCAATTTTGCTGTACCAAATAATAAAATTAAAACCAAGGCAAATAAGGCCAAGTGTCCAAGTGATAAACCCATCATGCAGTGTCTCTAGATCGTTATATTCAACGAGCTATTTTAAACGATACATTGCTCTTCTTAATCACATTAAGTGATTAGCTATTTACTTATTATTTAATAGAATTTTAGAACAATTATTTATGCCTATGGATTTATTATAACTTCAACAGAAAACAGGTCAATCATGACTGCCAGTTCAACTTTAAATGCTTCAGATATCGTTTAAGGCTTTAAGCATGTTATTAATTTAATTAGTCATTTTCTAGCTAAAAAGTTAGCAGCGAATAGGTGGCTATTCAATCTATAACTTACATTAGCTACATGTTTATTGGGGATAGCTCGATAAAATCCACCCAAATAATGCCATGCATTTTTTGCATGGCATTATTAAATTTTGCATTATCGTTTTCCCTTAAAAACAGTGACACTTGCCACAGTTAATTGCTAGATCGAGGATTCTGCAATTTTCTTTTTAAAATCGAATCTACAAAAATTGATCAACATGGAAAGTCATCAATGCCTTGCTATTAAGTTAGTAAACATAATGCGAAGAAGATTAGAGAAGGAACTATTTTTATGAACCAGAAAAAATTGCTCAAATATATCTTGATTGCAATGATCTCGGGAATACTCATTGGTTGGGCCTTTCATAGCACCTTAACAACAGCTCAAATAACGGAAATTTCAACCTACTTCAAGATAGTCACGGATGTATTCCTCAGATTAATTAAAATGATTATTGCACCTTTGGTTTTTGCCACAATTGTTTCTGGCTTAATTTCAATGGGTAAATCGTCTTCTTTGGGATCAATTACGCTAAAGGCAATGGGATGGTTTATTGGCGCATCATTTATTTCACTGTTGCTGGGAATGGGCTTAGCAAATCTGTTCCAGCCAGGCTCAGGTATGAATTTAAGCGTCCCGAAAGAAGTTGTAGATGTAGGAGTTAGTGCTTCGAGTTTAAGCCTGGAAACATTTATTACCCATATTTTCCCGCGCAGTTTCGCAGAGGCCATGGCAAATAATGAAATATTACAAATTTTAGTTTTTGCGATTTTCTTTGGTTCGGCATTGGCCTATGTTCAGAATCGTAGTGAAGCTACCGTGATTGGCCGAATTATTGATGAACTTTGTAAGGTCATGTTCCGGATTACGGATTATGTTATGGCTTTTGCACCTATTGCAGTTTTTGCAGCCATTGCCTCGGCCATTACTGTTCAAGGACCGAAGTTGATCCTCGATTATAGTATCTTTATCGGACAGTTTTATGCTGGCTTATTGATTCTCTGGATCATTTTAATTGGCTTTGGCTATATTTTCCTGAAAAAAGACGTTTTTAGATTAATGCGTGCGGTACGAGAACCAACTATGTTGGCATTTGCAACCGCCAGTAGTGAATCGGCTTATCCAAAGACCATGGATGCTTTAGATCGATTTGGTGTGCCAAAACGCATTACCAGCTTCGTTCTTCCATTAGGCTATTCATTTAATCTTGATGGTTCAATGATGTATATGGCATTTGCAGTATTATTCATCGCGCAAGCCTATAATATTGACTTGAGTTTTGCGCAGCAAGCATTGATATTATTTACTTTGATGATTACCAGTAAAGGAATTGCAGGTGTTTCTCGTGCCTCTATTGTCGTGATAGCTTCAACGCTTGCTATGTTCAAACTTCCTGAAGCTGGTATTTTATTAATTTTAGCTATCGATCAATTTTTAGATATGGGAAGAACTGCAACCAATGTCATTGGAAACAGTATTGCTACAGCGGTAATTGCCCGTACTGAAGGTAATAAGCATGATCTTCCAGAAGAAGAAGGGGTTGCCGCAGATCCCCTTATTCCTGTAAATCGATTGGCTGATAATAGTTAAGGTACTTTATAAATTGAGTCAAAGCAGAGACATCACTTAATTAGTTCGACTAAAAATTAACTTCTAAAACATATAGCACATTTTTATTGTGCTATATGTTTTTAAAAATCACCTGTTTATTCTAATAAACTAATACGTCTATGTTTCAACAACTGACCATTCTTCAAATAAAGCGATAGACCTCAAGACAGTGTGAATCGGCCTTATTCTTTTAATGAGCTCAAGCATATTTCTGCAATATGTCAGTATTTATGCCAATATACAGTTTAGTTTTTACGATGATATTCAGACTGATATATTTTCATTTTTATTTTTCAAGCAGAGGAGAGCTGTTAATTTCTTCAAGTGGATACGCCGTTTATGATAGCCAACTGCAATGAATGACAGTATAACAGTCAGTCTTATTTCCTTTTGATGGTATCAATTATTATAGGGTGATATTAAACAAAATCAACAACTTAAAAAACTAAATAATAAAAATTGAGTGCACAATAAATTTCAGTTGAATAATTTATCTTCCAAAAATCCTATTACTTAATTAGTTCCTCTAAGATAATCATACCATTCATTTAGACCAAAATTTCAAAATAAGAGCCAATTTAATATTTTTAAATTAAATACCCATAAATAGAAATGACCTAAATCACTTCAGGTCATTAAGTTAAAAAATATTAAAAAACTTACAGTTATATAGAAATTCTATCTATAAACTACCTTCTGAAAAGGTGGTAGACATTTAACTTATTTCAGGCTGGCTGGTTAGTGTATTCCAGATATAATTGATCTTATTTGTAAATACTATCTTTTGCCTAATAAGATATACATCCTGGAATAAATTATATTCACTAGAATCGATAACTGCCAATTTACCCTCATGAATTTCTTTTTCAACTAAAAGTTTAGGTAGCCAGGCAATACCTAAACCTTGCAAGACTAATTCTTTTAAATCACCTGCATTATCTGTTTCATACAGGGTTCGGTAATCTAATTTATTTTCAATGGCTTCATCTACACAGCTTCTTAGATAAGCCTGTTTACTATACGCTAGCAAGGGAAACGACTGTGCAAATGAATACTTTAAAGTATTATTATCATTTAATGCAGTTATAGGTAATATTTCCATTTCAAAAATTTTATGAAAAATAAAAAAAGAGGGATCAAGTTGCTCTAAAGTTTTGTGATCACAATAAGTAATTAAAAAATCGCAAGAACCATCTTTGAGTAAACGCATTCCTTGTTTTAGATTAGCAGCAATAATTTCTAACTTTAAATCTTCCATGCTGGTCGATAATTGATGAATAAACCGAGGGAAAAACTGTGTAATTAAAGAATGAGAAACTGCAAATTTAACTGTTAACTCATCGTTTTTAATATTTTTTTCGAGATACCTGATAGTTGTATCCAGCTGGTTTTTAATACTTTTAGAAGATGCCAACAAGACTTGACCTCCTTCTGTGAAATCAATGTTTTTACTGTATCTCTTTAAAATTTTGAAACCTAATGCATTTTCAATATTCTGAATCCTACGTGTAAATGCGGATTGGGTAACATGTCTTATTTCCGCTGCCTGGGAGATTGATTTCTCTTGTTCAAGAGCAAGTAAATCTTCGATCCATCGAATTTCTAATGCCATAATTAATCCTTAGTATATAAAAAATACTTTTGTGAATTATAATCTATTATGCAAAAAATACATACATGAATATTTTTTTACATTATGAAAAACTTACTATCCATCTTAATATAAATTCATTGGAAATTAGAGTCTGTTTAAATGAATATTAAGATTAACACACGTACTGAAAAAGATTTATTGGGCTATAAAGAAATTCCAGCTCATTGTTATTATGGTATCCAAACTTTAAGAGCCTTAGAAAACTTTAACTTAAGCCAGAACAAATTAAGTCAGTTTCCTGTTTTTATTAATGCACTGGCAATGGTTAAATCAGCATGTGCACATGCAAATTTCAAACTAAACAAGCTTGATGAAAATAAAAATAATGCGATTCAATATGCCTGCCAGCAAATTCTAGATTATAAGCATCATGATCAGTTCCCAATTGATATGATTCAGGGAGGGGCAGGAACCTCAACCAATATGAATATAAATGAAGTGATTGCCAATATTGGTTTAGAACATTTACAGCATTTAAAGGGTGAATATCAATATTTACACCCAAACAACGATGTTAATATGTCACAATCTACCAATGATGTTTATCCTACAGCAATAAAAATTGGTTTAATTTCTGCAATAGAACAGTTAAATTACCCGTTTCAAGGTTTAATTCAAAGCTTTAAAAATAAATCAGATGAGTTTTCTGATATTTTAAAAATGGGTCGTACCCAGTTGCAAGATGCTGTTCCGATGACTTTAGGTCAAGAGTTTGGTGCTTTTGCCACTACGTTGCAAAATGATTTGAATAAGCTCAATCAAATTATGCCAGATGCTTTAAGTGTGGTGAATTTAGGAGGAACTGCAATTGGAACGGGTATTAATACTGAAGTAAAGTACCGTGAATTTGCGATAGCCTCATTATCCGAGATAATGCAACGAAAGATTAGTAGTGCACCTGATCTGATTGAGGCAACTTCTGATATGGGTGATTTTGTTCTATTATCTAGCTTATTAAAGCGTACAGCGACCAAGCTATCAAAAATCGCCAATGATCTGCGTTTACTTTCGAGTGGGCCACGTACAGGTATAAATGAAATCCATTTAGAACCACGTCAACCTGGTAGCTCAATTATGCCAGGTAAGGTTAACCCAGTTATTCCAGAAGCTATGAATCTGGTCTGTTATCAAGTTATTGCTAATGATTTGGCCATAACTTTAGCTGCAGAAGCAGGCCAGTTACAATTAAATGCGATGGAACCTTTAATTGCGTTCAAACTATATGAGTCTATTGATTTATTAGGCAAAGCCATGCAGATGTTCCAATATAAATGTATTGAAAATATACGTGCAAATATTAAACATTGTCAGGAAAATGTTGAAAATTCAATTGGGATTATTACTGCATTGAATCCTTATTTAGGTTATGAAACAACAACACGTATCGCAAAACAAGCTAATGAATTAGGCCAAAGTGTTCTAGCTTTAATCAAAGCCGAGAATCTACTATCAGATCAAATTTTGGCTGATGCTCTCGCTGTTAAAAATATGGTAAAACCTAAACAAAGTGCTTAATAATATGTTGCATCGAGCTAATTAGATCCTCTGTTCATAGCGAGAAAGTGAGATTCGGTAGATAAATCAAACTCACTCCTCGCTATAACTTTGTAGGATGCTAACTGATTAGCATAGGTTAAAACTAAAAATCGATGAGCAGTAGAAATCAAAGATTAAGCTGCATCTAAAAAAATTATGCCAATTGATATAAAATTAAATAGTAGATCTCTTGTATAAATCAAAAAATGATCGTTATATTCAAACTCATATTAAAAATCTATTCTCCCTCTGCGATGAGAAGTATTGCTTCGCAATAGAATGAGATGATTTCTAAGAAAAACCTTTCCCTTAAGCAGCAGTGCTGCGTAGTGATTCAAGAATAATTTATGACAGACCCCCCAATATCGAATGAGATAATGGTTGCACTTTACTTAATTGAATATTCCTAAAAAATCCAATTCAAAATCTATTAATGAAGATAGGGGTGGGATACATAAAATAAACTCTTTAATTAAAAACTTCTTTGCAAAATTAAAAATCAGTATTATTTCGACTCATAGAGATCAACCAGAAAAAAATATGGAAGCTCATTTTTTCTATTTTATTTTTATCCATGTATGAAATTCTTTCCAATAAACACATAGAGTAATTTGCTGCTGTTTAACCTCAAAACTAAAGCCAGGAGCTTAATTTGATAATTCAGCCGCTGGCTATAGTCCTTCTGTTTTCAAATCAGTTTCTTATTCATCATCTGGAATTATCTCTATAAAAAAATTATAGATTTTTTTATGCTTAATATTCCCAGAACATCTTTTGAATCTGTTGAGTATCATTGGTCTTGGTTAATGCCAAAGCAGTCAAAATTCGGGATTTTTGCGGATTTAAATCGTGCGCGGCGATCCAGCCATATTTATCATCAGGCTGCTCGGCATTACGAATAATAAAACCTTGTGGGACACGTGATGAACGTACAATCTGGATGCCTTTCTCATCATGGAGTTTTCTTACTTCTGGCACTAGATAATTCGCCATAGAGCCATTACCAGTTCCTGCATGAATAATCGCTTTTACACCTGCTTTGGAAAATGCCTGGTATGCATCAGGGATCATGGAACTTGAACCATAAACAATTTGAACATTAGGTAATGTATTACCCTGAATATTTTCAATATTAAATTCAGAGTTTTTGGTATGTTTTTTCACTGAACTTCTGAACCAATAGGGCTTTCCTTCAACTAAAGTACCCAAAGCTCCCCATTGGCTCACAAAAGCGTTGGTATGAATATTGATGCCTTTAGTTACATCCCGTGCAGAAAAAATTGAATCATTCATTAAGACCATTACGCCTTTATTTTTGGCATCATCTGAAGAAGCCAAAGCAACGGCGCTATATAAATTTAATGGACCATCTGCAGAAAGGGCAGTTGAAGGCCGCATAGAGCCAACCAGTACAATAGGTTTATCAGTATGTATGACTAAATTTAAGAAGAAGGCTGTTTCTTCCATAGTATCTGTACCATGGGTAATCACAACTCCATTCACAGATGGTTTCTTCACCAAATCATTGACTTGGCGCGCTAAAGACAACAATTCTTTATCCGTAATACTTTCAGATGCAATTTGTAGTGCCTGTATTCCTGTTACATTTGCCAGATCATTTAATTGTGGTACAGCTTTGATCAGTGTATCCACTGGGACTTTAGCTGCACTATAAGTTGCACTATTGGTAGAATTTTCACCAGCGCCAGCAATCGTGCCGCCAGTAGCAACGACTACGACATTATTTTTTGCATAAATTGTCATTGAAGATGCTAAAAGGGTGAATATGAAGCCACATATTTTTAAATTTTTACTTATCATTCATCTAATCCTAATTTTTAAATTCCCTTAATAATAATGTTTGATTTAAGCAAACATTAGCAATATTAAAGATTTTTTAAGCAATATCGTCATTGGCATTTTGTATATTTTCTTAAAAATTTCCATGTAAATTATTCATAGAAAAATAATTTTTTGCATTTTTAATTCTAAGCAAAATTTGATAAATATTGAGGTCGTTATATAAAGATGATACAGGGAAATTTAATAATCGTTTGGAAGTGCTTCTTGGCAAGGATCAGATCAGATTCAGGCTAGTACAACATAACTCGCATTCTATGCACTACATTCAACTTATATTTACTTAAAAGCTGGCTCAGAAGCTTTCTTAAAAATAATTACTTCACTTTTCAAAGCTTTATTTTAATAAGATTAGATTTTTCTCTTGTATTAAGTTCATGAAACTACTATAGGCTTGATAGATACAACATGCAATTCGCAAAGTGTTTAAGAGCCAATTGTTCGCTATATAGCAAATTTTGGATAGGTATAGTAAAATATTCGCTATATAGCAAATTTTGGATAGGTATAGTAAAATATTCGCTATATAGCAAACTTATATATGCAGGTTAGCGATATTTCGCTAAATGGCAAACAAATGAGGTGAGTTTATGGCTAGTCGTGCGGAGATAGGAATAAGAATACGTGAGGCAAGACAGAAATTAGATTACACACAACAAATGATGGCAAAAAAATCTGGAGTCAATAAATCGACCATTTCTGAAATAGAAAATGGTCATTTCACAGGTTCATTTGATATTTTTGAACGTCTAATAGATGCGGTTGGATTACAGTTTGAAGTCACGCCCAAAAAACGAAATCTGCCAAATTGGAACGAGATCGACACTCTATTTAGTGAAGAAGATTAATGGACAACTTTCAACTACCAACAGAAATCAAGTCTATTGAAGTATTTACAGATGATTTCAAACAAGGCTTGTTGACGCATAGTGGGCATTATTACTATCAACCAGTACAAGAACAAAGATTTGTATCCCTTACCATGACTTTGCCTGATATGCAGGGATATTCACATGGGGCATTACATCCTATTTTCTCCCAGAATTTACCAGAGGGGCATAATCGCCATTTTATTGCCAGTAAACTTGCCAGATATGCCAATGTCAATGAAATGTATTTATTGGCTCTGCAAGAAGCGAATGGTATTGGCATGTTGTCCTATAAAAGTGAATTGCAATTACCAGAAGTAGAAATAGTAAGCCTGGATGAAATTCTTAACTACAATAGCCAAGTTCCACTTTTTCCACAGTTATTAGAAAAATACTATTTACGAAATTCCTTAGCTGGCGTTCAGCCCAAAGTTAGTATTCCCAATGTGACAAGCATTACGGAGCGTACTGTTCAACAAAAAGACCTGATTGTTAAGTCTTATGATGCAGACTTTGATTTACTGACGGTAAATGAATTTGTCTGTATGGAGGCAGCTCGTTATTGTGGTTTGCAACCACCCAAAACATATTTATCAGCCAATTTAGAAACATATATTATTGAGCGTTTTGATAAAGCTGCTGATGGAACCAAATTAGGCTATGAGGATTTTACGACTCTTCTTAAAAGGTCTAATGACCCAAACGAGAAGTACAAAGGTAGCTACGAAAACTTGCTAAAAGCCACCTATCTATACACCCGAAGTGAAGCAGAAGTCGTAAAAATGTATAAGTACATTGTTTTTAATTGCCTGATCGGGAACGGTGATGCTCATCTTAAAAACTTTGCTCTGCAATATACGCCAGATATGAGCGAGATCTTTGTATCGCCACCTTTCGATATCACACATACACTTATATATAAAAATATTGATAATCAGCTCGCCCTTAAAATAAATGGCAGCAAGCAATTCCCGACTAAGTCAGAGCTGTTGAAATTGGCTGAAAGCCCTGAATTTCGCATTAGAAATGCCAAAGAAATTATAGAGTATTTCAGTGATCAAATTGCTGATTATTTAAATTTATCCAATGAAATTAAATACTTAGATGGACTGCGAGAATCTATTGAGCAGAATCTATCAAAGGTAATGAGAACTCATTCAATCAAGCCTGTATATAGACATGACAAAAAGAAAAAGTACAAATAACCCATCCTGCAATAATTTACAACCATAGTTAACTACTACGGGGAAGCTCAAAATACGTATTATCAATTTGCTATTGAATACAGAATAAAGCTTCTAGATTTCTTGGTTTTTACCTGGTAATTGGGGGAAGATTAACCCAGAACATCCATATAGAGCAATACAATTCAACTGATTTATTTATATATAAATCAGTAGTTTATATAGAATATAAAATTGAATTATTATAATAATTTAAGATATTCGATTTTATAGTTTTAACAGTTCATGAACTTTTAAATGAATCAAAAATTTTCTGAGCAAGTGAATTTAATAATTCATATTTAAATTTCTGAGTTTTGAAATTAAGGTCATCGGATTAATTCCCAGCAATTTGGCAGCACCATCTTCACCAAAAATATTTTATTCACCCAGCTAATTATAACGCTATAGCTCGAATATGTTTCTGGCTACAAGAGAGATAGGGTATTTAGGCTGTTAACAAGTCAGCTTAGTTAAAATGGCTGACCAGAACAGGAATGTTTTCTTTGCGTTCACGTAGAGCTGGT
Organism: Acinetobacter sp. KH_038; assembly: GCF_057839405.1. NCBI lineage: Bacteria > Pseudomonadati > Pseudomonadota > Gammaproteobacteria > Moraxellales > Moraxellaceae > Acinetobacter > Acinetobacter sp. KH_038. Next base: position 1,566,058 of record NZ_CM174489.1, read on the forward strand.
GAGAAGACTTGAAATACATTCAGAGGGAAATAAAGATCTTCACGGATTGGAAGTTCGCCAACTCATTAGATATCTTTTGTTCTAACTGGATACTTTTGACTTCAAACATGGTGAACTTCATGAACTAAAATTTAGATCAACTTAAAATACTGAGGCTAGGGTTTCTGTTTGGCTTTTTGGCGTAAGACATACAAATATAAGTTTTCTACTTTTTCACGTGCCCATGGTGTGGTACGTAAGAATCGTAATGATGATTTAACACTTGGATCTATACAAAAACACCTAATTTCAATTTTACGACTTAAGCCTTCAAAGCCACCGTAGTAATCCAATAATTCATCCAAAATGTCAGCAAGTTTTTTGCCGTGTAGAGGGTCATTGGAGGCATTCATGATAGATCAACCATATTTTGGGAGGTCATTATTATAACCTGAGCTAGTTAGAAAATGAGAGGGTTGGAATTTAAACTTATTAAAATAAGTAATTGAATTTTGGTTTAAGAACAGAAGATATGAAGTTATTGTCTGGTATAAATTATTTAACATAATATACATTATACGAAATCAGTATTATAAGTTCCAAATAGAAATGTCCGCTTTTAGAATATGTACTTTTGCAATTTCCTTAGCGAACGGTTTGATATGTTGGTATCTATGCCTGACAAAGAAATTCAACGTGTGCTGTACTGTAAAACGTGCGAGATCATCGTATTACCCAAGTCCGTGCTGCTGAAATCCTCAATCTTTCTACCCGCCAAATTACCTGGTTATACCCAGGCTGCTCAGCTACTTCATATTTCAAAACGTCAGATCAGACGCTTACTGCAAAAATACAAAGCTTAAATCTCATGCTATAAATTAATTCAGCTTAACCAGCCAGTAATTGTTGAGAATCAACATTTGAGTTCTGTACTGGTACATATTCAACAGCAACTTAACGACGAGATCTGAATATTGCTTAACTTGGAAATACCTGTATAGGACATTTCCATATGATCTCAAGGTGATATTCTTCTACTTTTAAGAAATAAAACTTAATATAATCAAATACTTATTTGTGATTATCTTATATTTAAAGGCGCACTAACAGCAGCCAAACTGCTGCCTTTTTAATAATTGAATTTTATAGCAACCTGCAAGATCTCATTTCAATATGTTCTTTGGTATATATGGCTGCTCCTTGGCTTTAATCAGTTTATCTTTAAATTGATTTCATGCTGATTTCTTCAAATATCTCTTTTAGGATCATCGATGCGCGTGTGAACGAGAGCCAGCAATTCAGCATCTTCATCTGAAAACAAAGCTTTTTCACCAGAGGCTTTCAGGACGTAGCAAGGTACTCGAGAATACTTGTAAGGAAATCTGTAGGCGCCATATTTTACAGTGCGAGCGTGTTCCTTTTAAATGCTGCTATATTTAAAATCATATTCGATTAAAAGGTATCTAAAAAATCAGGAGCTATCAATCCCCTTTTCATCTTCACATTCTGTTCACGACACGCTGCTTAAAGTATAAACATACACTGAATATGGATCGTGATCATGAGATATGTAAAAACAATAACGGCAGCAGCCTTATCCTTACCGCTATTATTTTTAACAGGATGTAAAAGTATTCCCAGCTATTCATCAGATTATGCAAAAGCCAGAACCAATATTCAGGGTATAGCACTAGATCAGGCTAAAGCTCAAGACATCGGCATCCGCTTTACCTCAGCCTTTAATACTTTAGGTACACCGGCATTTGTCGAAAGAGCTGGTTCACTGTATGCCGATCAACTTTTTATCAACGATACCCTGTCTCAATTTTCATCCCGTAAAAATCTGCTAGAGCAATTTGAAGGCATGAATAAAAGGGTCAGTAATGTCAGCGTTAAACTATTAAACACCTCATATTATCGCGACTCTGCTTATGTGCACTGGCATATGACTTATGATTTTAAAATGTTTGGCACGAGTCGAAGCATGGATTCTTTTGGCATCAGTGAAATCAAGGTCAACGAGGACAATAAGATTATTTTCCAGCAAGATTTCTGGGATCCGGCAAATGGTCTGTATCGTTCAATTCCTTATGTAGGAGGTGCTTATTCATGGGTATTGCCTTTCAAAAAATAGCGATAAGCACAGCGTTATTGATGGGATCTGGCATCAGCTCATGGACTCAAGCACAGGCCTTAAATCAATGTGGTACTGGTCCATTACTGGTAGGCCAAAAGCAGGTCGGTGCTGCCAGTTATTTTGCCCAGGACTGTAGCCTGCCCTGGCAAGATCAGAATATCCAGATGGATTTTTCTTATAGCCATAATATTCCGGAGTGGGCATTTAAGCGCGCGGCTACACATCTATTGAAACGTAATGTTAAAAATGCCAAAACACAAGCCCTGTTTAACCCCGTCACCGATCTGTATCGTCCGGTCAGATCAGGTGACCTGTACCGTCTGAAATATACACATGCCACGCAAACCTTGAGCTTATCCTTAAACCGGCAGAATCTGGGGCAACTCCAGCATCCACTTGCCCAGCAATATTTTAATATATGGCTTGGCCCGCAGCCATTTAGTGCTAAATTGAAACAGCAATTATTAAATTAGTATCCGCAGCTATGACCAAACATTTTATCCTGATGGTTGAAGACCATTATGAACTGGCCTCTACCTTGTGCGAGTTTCTGGAAGAACATGATTTTGTGGTCGATCACGCCCGAAATCTGAATGCTGCACGTCAGTTATTGAAACAGCAGCGTTATCATATTCTGCTCTTAGACATTAATTTGCCGGATGGTTCTGGTTATGAACTGTGTGAATGGCTGCGTCATGAACAAGGTCTGGATCTACCGGTTTTGATGCTCACTGCTCGGGATACACTGGATGACAAACTCAAGGGTTTTAATGCCGGGACAGATGATTATCTGGTCAAGCCCTTTGATTTTAATGAACTAGTGGTTCGGGTCAAAGCCCTGATCAAGCGTTCCCTGGGTGAAGTTTCCAGTAGTCGCCTGCAAATTCACGATCTGATTTTAGACCCTGCCACACAGCAATTAACCCGGGCTGGACAAAGCATTGAATTGCCGCCAATTCAGTTCAAGTTATTGAAACTGCTGATGCGCCATTCACCTAAAGTACTGACCAAACAGGAAATCATGCTGGAACTCTGGGGGGATGAAGAACCGGAAAGTGATGCCCTGCGCAGCCACATTTATAATTTACGCAAAATGGTCGACAAGCCTTTTGAGCAGAAACTGATTCACACCATATCTGGCGTGGGTTTAAAGATTGCTTTAGAAGCCTAGGCCGTGCGAGGCTGCAACTCAGTTTAAATACACCACCACGATCAGGCCGGTGGTCATCGCCAGATCAACCTCCTGATGGGTGCTGAGATAATACTGCCGGTCAAACAGTTCAACCCGCCAGCCCAGCTGTTTGCATAACTTCTGTACCAGTTGCAGCCCGATACCATGTCCTTTGATCTCCAGTTGTAACTGCTGGCCAGACAGCTCCTGAACTTTAGAATTATTGGGTAGAGAGATCCCGACGCCATTGTCAGCGATCAATACCGTATTTTTTTGCAAAATCACATCAATTTCTGTGCCTTGCGAATAGTTCAGTGCATTGCGCAGAATATTGCCAAAGACCATTTTGGTCATGGATGGATAAAGTTTACGTGGCTGTTCATCCAGATCTTTTTGCAGGTCAATCTGCATGCCTTTGTTATGACTGACACTTTGCAGATCTTGCACCAGATTGTCCAGACATTCTGACAGCATGGTCGGTTCAGCAGTTAAGGTATTGGTAGTATTGCGTGCGATGGCCAGTAAGGTATCGACCAGCAACTGCATATCTTCAATGGTGTTATGCAGACGGGTAAATGACTTGTTGTCGCCATAGCGTGCCTGACACAACTGCACATTGCCTTTTAAAATGGTCAGTGGCGTGCGCAGTTCATGACTGACATCTCCAGTAAATTCACGTTCGCGCTGAATAAACTCGCTTAACACCTGATGGTATTTTTCCAGTGCCTGCTTGAGATATTCTGCTTCCAGATTGGAGTCGGTCCGGATGTCCTGAAAGGGTGAAGCCTGATTCTTCTGATGTTCCCAGTCAATATGCTCTAGTGCATTGGCCAGACGGGTTATTGGAGAAAAATAGCGCCGGGCACGCCGGTTCCACCACCACAACACGCTATACAGCACAAACAGGCTGACCATTAATGGGGCCAGACCAAACAGCCAGACCAGCTTGTTGACATTGCTTTCGCCAAAGACCAGTAGGACATGTTGCCCATCTTTTTGACCGTACACGGTCATGCGTTCCTTGCCATCCACAAAATGCCGATTTACACCCTGCTCAAGATGCATCTGTTGAAACTGTGCAGGAGGCGTGTCAGACCAGCGGTAACCATACAGGTTTTTGGTATCGGGTAACTCTGCGGCCGGATTATTCTCCAGCCGCTGCCAATAATGCGACATTTCCTGGTCCAGCGCAGTTCTGAGCAAAGAGCCTTTGACTACCCAGGCACTACAGCCAATCCCGATCACCACAGACAGGGCAATAAATCCGATTTGTAACCAGTAGTAGCGGTTAAACACTTCTCCGAGAGGATGATCACGTTGATCCCTAAACAGCTTTAACATGGATGCTTTCCCCGCTGGCCCATCTGATGCGCGGCTCAATTAGACGGCTTTATTTTTAAACAGAAAGTGACCAATTACCCACTCACGTCCATGATCATAACCAAACAGCTCGGCACAAGCCATAAAGAAAATCCGCCAGCGTTGCCACCAGATTGCGGCATCTGCACCATAGGTTTGTTCAAACAGCGGTTGCAGATCGGCCTGCTTACGATCCATATTCTCCAGCCAGGCATTTGCGGTACGCTCATATTGTGTGCCGTCCCATTGCCAGTGCTGTTCCAGCTGTAAATGCGACTGAAAATGCAGGAAAGTCGAGGCTGCAGGCATCAAGCCACCGCTGAAGAAGTATTTCGACATCCAGTCAAACTCATTTTTAATTTCAAACGGGTAATGTAGAAAACGGTGACAGAAAATATGACACCACAATAAGCCATCCCTTTTGAGCCAGAGACTGATGTTTTCAAACAGTTTCTGATAATTGCGCACATGCTCAAACATTTCCACTGAAACTACCCGATCAAATGATTCTGCTTCTAGTTGCAAGACATTGACGTCGCAGGTAATTACCGTCAGGTTATCCAGTTTTTTTAACCGGGCCTGTTCCTGAATATACTGGCGCTGGGTCGAAGAATTAGACACCACCATAATGCGGGCTTTCGGATAATGCTCGGCCATATACAGACTTAAAGAGCCCCAGCCACAGCCAATTTCTAAAATGTCCTGGCCTTCTTGCAGTTGTGCACGCTGGCAATAGCTGGCCAGTGCTGCCTCTTCGGCCTGATCCAGGGTGCTATGTGCATGTTCAAACAGACTGGCACTGTATTTTAGACGCTTGCCCAGCACCGCCTGAAAAAATTCGGTTGGCAGTTCATAATGCTGCTCGTTGGCCTTGTCGGTCTCAATGGCAATCTCGCTGTTTTTGAGCATGCTGAGCACGTCCATATAACGCTGTGCTGCCAATACCGGATCATAACGTCCTTCCTGTGCCAGGCGTTTTTTGCTTAAAGTGCGAATACCTGCCCGAATGACTGGATCAGGTAACTTGCCACTTTCAACCAGTTTTAAAGATTGTTGAATCATAAAGTTCATGAATTTACCTACTCTTTGGGTGGCCACAGAATAAACATTGAAGTTCGTTGTTGATAAGCTTTGTAGTTGTCGCCACGATGTGCCAGTGCCTGCTGCTCACTAAAAGGAATTCCGGTGATGTAGTATAAAAACAGCCACATCAGCAGCGGATAGACCCATAACCCATAAACGCCTGCCGCCAGACCGAGGATGGGATAGGCAAACCAGTGCAGCCATTCAAAAAAATAATTCGGATGCCGCGAGTATTTCCATAGTCCTCGATCCAGAGTTTTACCGCTATTTTGTGGATCAAGCTTGAAACGGTAAAGTTGCTGGTCAGCCGTGCTTTCTCCAATCAGGGCCAACAGCATGATGAAACCTGCAACCAATACGGTCATCAGGGTCGAGTCATTCCATTGCTGAGCTGGAATATTCAGCAGTTCCAGCATCGGATAGGAAAACAGTACCACCAGCCCGGCCTGAAACATAAAAAAGGCCAGAAAGCCCAAATGCTGATAACGACCCATGGCCCGGCGCATATTGGCATAGCGGGTATCTTCCTCAGTTTCACTGGCATAGCGACGCAGCAGATGCCAGGTCAGCCTTAAAAACCAGATGCCACTCGCGATTCCCAGGAACATGCGCACCAGTAGCGGTGCAGTTTCCATGACCCAGGCGGCAATGATGACATTGAGGGCAATACTAAAACTCCAGCTGACATCGACCAGTCCGGCTCTGCGGTTGTAAGTCACCAGTACCCAGCTACATAGCATGATGAAAACATTCAGCAAAAATAAATCCAGCAGCATATCCGCCCTCCTGTTTTATCTGGGCTTAATACGCACTGGCTTCAAATAGCAGATGTACATCACTGATCACGCCCTCCCGGAAGCCGCCTTCGCAATAGCACAGATAAAAATCCCACATACGGATAAAGCGCTCATCAAAACCGAGTTGCAGCACCTGATCACGCTGCTCTAGAAAACGCTGACGCCAGCAGTTCAGGGTTTGCGCATAGCTCTGGCCAATATCTTCCAGATGCTTGAGTCGCAGTTTTTGTTCAGAAGCCGCCTGAGTCATGACACTGATACAGGGAATAAAACTGCCCGGAAAAATATAGCGCTTGATATAATCCACTGTATTCAGGGCTTTGGCATAACGTGCATCTTCGATGGTGATGGCCTGAATCAGAGCCAGACCATTCGGTTTCAACAATTCACGGCATTTATTAAAATAGGTCGCTAAATACTGCTCACCTACCGCCTCGATCATTTCAATCGAGACCAGCTTGTCATATTTGCCATCCAGTAAACGGTAATCTTTCAGCTGTACACTCACGCGATGTGACAATCCGGCTGCAGCGATCCGGGCAACGGCTTCATCATATTGCGCTTGAGAAATAGTAATGGTCGTGACCTTGCAGCCATAATGCTGCGCTGCATAAATGGCAAAACCACCCCAGCCACTGCCAATTTCAACCAGATGATCCATCGGTTTAAGCTGCAATTTCTGGCAGATCAGTTCTTTTTTATAATCCGAAGCCTGTTCCAGACTCATGTCGGTTTCTTTAAACACCGCACTTGAATACATCATGCTGGAGTCCAGAAACAGCTTAAAAAAGTCGTTGCTCAGGTCATAATGCTCGGCAATATTTTTGCGGCTACCATCAATCGAATTTTTTCGGGATTTATACCAGGTCTTTAACAGGAACTGGCTGGCCTTAGCCACTGCATTCTGATTCATCCGATCAAGTACATCGCGGTTTCGTGCCAGAATGCGGATCACATTGACCAGATCGTCACTGCTCCAGTATCCATGAATAAAGCCCTCAGCAGCACCGAGTACCCCATTGCGAAATAGTAGATCCATCAGACGTGTATCATGTACCTGAATCACTGCTTGCAGATCACTACTTTCCCCGACTGCCCCATCCCAGACGCCTTTAAAAATCAGCTGACCATGACGCAATTTCAGTAGATGGCGTAGCACCACAGGGAGTGACGTATGCTCACCCATGAACAGTGTTTTCATAACAAGGTGTTTCCTTTTTCTTTTTTAGGATGTCGGTAAAACGGGATTTTATTTTTCCATAAACGCAAGGCATGCAGATAAATCCCGCTGATCATCCTGAACGGCTCAAGAACTTTAAACACAGCATAACGATGCTGTTGTGAAGGAAGTGTGATGGCCTTTAGAGAAAATTTCAGGGTGGCATCAAATTGCAAAATTTCCTGCTCAAACAGCTGCATATGAATTACATTTTGCGTGTCAGAAAAGCTAAAGCGCCAGCGATAATCCAGCGCCATGGGCATAAAGGGCGACACATGAAACGCTTTTTTAAAATCAAACTGGTGAGTCTGATACGGTGCGTGTTCAGCTAGATTATGCCGGCAGTCGTGAATATAAACCTGACGTTCATTCCAGGGCGTGTTGGTGATTTCACTCAGTACAAAAATAAGCTGTTCTGTGGCATCAAAGACCAGATAGAACACCACCGAATTAAAACGAAACCCCAGTGTCCGTGGTAAAGCCAGCACCCGGATCGAAGCAGTATGCGCCAACAGATAGTTTTCCCGCTTGATCAGCAGACGTGCAACTTTCTGCCGGATCGAACCACATTCCATGGTCAGAAAATCTCGCTCATCCAGGGTCAGTAAATTCCAGCGGCTCAAGGACCATAACCAGGATTTCTGGCTAAATTTTGCAAGCTGATCGGGGTCAAACCAGAGGTAGCTCAGTGTGGTTTCAAAAGCATAGGCTTTAGGCAAATAGCGGCGATGCCGAATTTGAGCAGAAGCAATCGCCAGTGGATAGATCTGCATCATGCACTCCTAGGCGGCCTGTTCGGACTGTTGTAATAGCTGATCGACCACCCAGGCAGCACTACGGGCACCATCTTCGTGAAAGCCCCAACCCCAGTAAGCACCGCAATATGAAGTTCGGTTTTGAGCATTGATTTCGGCCCAGCGTTGTTGTGCCTGAATGGCAGCTACATCAAATACTGGATGACGATAATGCCGTTCTACCCAGACTTTTTTAGGATCCAGAGAAAAATTTGGATTCAAGGTAGCAAAGATCTGGGTGCTACAGCTCAGATTCTGTAATTGGTTCATCCAGTAACTGAAGCCATAGTGCATGCCACTGTGCTGGAACGGTGTCTGTTCAGCAGCCTGAGTCGGTGTCACATGTACATGCCAGCTGGCCCATTGACGTCGGGATTTAGGCATGATGCGGGTATCGGAATGCAGCACCATGCGGTTATCCTGATAACGAAACTTGCCAAGTACATCCAGTTCCTGTGCGGTCGGGTCTTGCAGTAACGCCAGGCTGTCATCGGCATGACTGGCAAAGATCACCCAGTCAAAACGCTGGCTGCCCTGTACAGTTTCAATGATGACATTATTGGCACTGCGGGATACCTGGAGAACACCGGTCTTGCAAAAACTGATATTCGACTGTGCCTGAATAGCCCGGACATAACGGGCTGATCCTCCTTTGACCGTGAGCCACAAAGGCCGATCTTTGAGCTGCAACATGCGATGCTGCTGAAAAAAGCTCACCACAAATTTATAGGGAATCTGTCCAGCCTGTTCTACCGGGCAAGACCACAGTGCCCCACACATCGGATAAAGGTGTTCCTGACGAAAGGCTTCTGAATAGCCATGCTGATTCAGATAGTCATCAATACTCAGCTGTGCATCAACCTGCCCGACATCAATATCTTTATTAGCAGCATAAAACCGGAACAGATCCGACAGCATATTGCGAAAATTCTTATTGAAAAAGTTCTGCGGCCTAAATAACAGGGAGAATTTTTTCGACGGATTGTACTGCAAACCAGTGACCTGATTATTTACCGAAAAACCCATATCGCTGCTTTGCGAATGAATACCGAGTTCTTTCAGCATGGCGCAAAATAACGGATAATTATGCTCATTAAACACAATAAAACCGCTGTCTACGGCCACCTGTTCGCCATCGATATTCAGTTGATGGGTATCGGTGTGACCACCGAAATAATTATTCTTTTCAAAGACAGTCACCTCATGCACTTTGCTGAGTTTCCAGGCGGCGTACAGACCGGAAATACCTGAACCAATAATCGCAATTTTCATGGTGATTCCTTCGATTGAATAGGAGTAATGCCTGTTTTGGTCATTTTTTTCTGTTTTCTGGCCTGGGCAATTTTGCTTACTTCATAGACCCGTGCCGGAATTGGTTTTAGACCCCAGACCAGCCCCAACCAGGACATGATTTTCAGAAGGTAATAAGTCACATCAATTTGCCACCAGTAAAAGCCCTGCCGGGCGCTACCTGCATAATAATGGTGATTGTTATGCCAGCCTTCCCCCAACGTGATGATAGACAGGAATAAATTGTTGCGGCTATGATCTTCAGTCTCAAAGTCACGGCTGCCGTAATGATGTGCCAGTGAATTGATACACAAGGTAGCGTGAATCAACAACACCGTAGACACCACAAAGCCCCAGACCAACAGTTGCAGCCCGGAAGTACCAAGTTGTGGCCAGGTGCTGGCCAGCCATTCTCCCAATGCATAAATTCCGCCCGCGGTCAGTAACACCACAATTAGACTGAAACGATCCAGCCAGACCAGTTCCGGATATTTCAGCCAGTCCTTAATGACCTCTTTACGCGTGGCAAAGTTATATTCATTCAGGAACCAGCCGACATGGCTATACCAAAAACCATGCGTAGAGGAATGTGGGTCTTGTAAGGTATCGGTATAACGGTGGTGATAACGGTGATGGGCCACCCACCATAAGGGGCCACGCTGCGCACTCATGGTTCCAATCAGTACAAACAGGAACTGTACCGGACGCGAAGTCTTAAACGTTTTATGCGACAGATAGCGATGAAAAAAAGCAGTAATTGAAAACATGCGGATCAGGTAGAACAGTAGCATAAACGCTATGGCAAACCAGGATACCCCTACCCAAAATACGGCTATACAGGCCAAATGCAACAGAATAAAGGGCAAAATCCTCAGCCACTGAATCTTGCTATTTTCAGCGCTTAGCGTTTCGGGCTGTGTGTTTGTGGACCAGCTGTCTATCCATCGCATCAGACTTTTCAACATGGACTCATCCTAATTTTAAGCAAGCATCTTTATCCTATTTGGTGAGTTTAATCAGTTAGATATCAATTTTATGTGAAGTAGAATAAAAAAAGCCGAACTGTAGAGAGATAAAATAGTTCGGCAAAGTGGTAGCTGTTTAATGCGGCAATTTAATCAGTTTTGTTACGTCATAACCATAGTGCTTGGCAGTTTCTAAATAGGATTGATAAGTTGCTTCATCCAGTTGCGGTTCACGCGATAAAATCCACAGGTATTTATTGCTTGGTCCACCTACCAGCGCCATTTTATATTCCGGGTCAACTCGTAACACCCAATAATGACCTTTGGTAAAAGGAATCCAGCGCAAACCTCGGGGCAAGAAGCTGACCTTGAGTTTGCTGTTCCCTTCATTTTGTGGATAGGCAACACCTTCGGAGCTGATCATCTCGCCACTGGCAATACGGCAGCTATTCAATACCCCCATAGTCTGGTCAGCATTGACGCTATATTGCGCCGTGATATTGGATACACACTTACGCTGAAAATACATGGGTAAATGTGCAATTTCATACCACTTGCCTGCATACTGCTGTATATCAACCTGATCGACTGCCTGAGGAGCGACCGTTTCTGCTCGGGTATTCAGACTTAAACCCATTACGACCAGCGCCGTAGCTGCAAAAACTGACTTCAATAGAGTATTCATTTTTAAGCCTTATTTGATTCTATAGCTAAAATAACCCAAGTAGGTGTGAACAAAGTGTGAATATGGCAGCATGAAATCCGGATTTCTTCAGCATATAGTTCCATCTGGATATTGAAGCAGAATCTTTTTGCTCAAAGCCATGCTTTGGTATCATCTGCGACAGGAGTCCCATTCATTACATGCTGAATCATGGCATAGGCAATACTGCCCTTGAATGGAATCTCGGGTAATTGATCAAATTTGAAAAATTGCGCATCGCTGAGTTCATTTTCCTGGATCTGAATTTGTCCTGCATGATATTCCGCCTTGAATGCCATCATCAGATTACTGGGAAATGGCCATGGCTGACTGGCCAAATATTGAATATTTTTAATCTGAATGCCGACCTCTTCCAGGGTTTCGCGGCGTACTGCCTCTTCCAGGGTTTCCCCTACTTCGACGAATCCGGCAATCAGACTGTACATCTGGCTTTTATTGCGCACACTTTTTGCCAGCAGAATTTCATCTGTACCCCGGGTGATGATAGTAATCACACAGGGGTTGACCCGCGGATACTGGTTATAGCCGCAGGATGGACAGAACATGGCATACTGAATGGCATGCTGCCGGGTAGCATGACCACATTGACTGCAAAAACGGTGATTACGACGCCATTCCAGTAACTGTACCGCACGGCTGGCCTGTTCAAACTGTGCTTTGCTCCAGACTTGTACCAGTTGACGGATCGGAACCAGCTGATAACCTGCCGGCAGAGGTTCTTCTGCTTGCAGGTCGCGTGCAATTACTTCGCCATTTTCCGAAAGATCCAGATCATGCTGAAGCCTTTCGACCTGCGGCAACTCGAAATGATCATCTACCAGCAATTGTTGCTCTCTGAAAATATATGCTTTTGAATGTATGCTCATGATCATCGCCTGATTAAAAAAAATCCCATACAGAGGGGTGTATGGGACAAAACTAAGGAAGCATACATGGAATAGCTTCATCTGAAATACTAGGTGTAAGTCATCTGATTTACAACCATAATAATTTGTATCTTTTTGATTAAAATCACATAATTTTCACACCGTATATGAATTGAGCAAACATATGCAGCGGGTTGCATCAATCTATTTTTAAATATACGTCTGCATCTTCACAAAAAATTGAAGTTACCGTATTTACACTCCATTCTCTTAAATCAGCTTTGGAGTTAATACGTGTTTGGGTCTAATTCTGATGAATCGGCTACCGCATCAGCTTGCCATGCTTAAGGTCAGATAGCAGATCATACTTATATGTACTCAACCGGATTGACGAATCACAAACGATGAAAAAACAGCATCTCCCTGAAAAAATCTGTATCCACTGCTTGCGTCCTTTCAATTGGCGCAAGAAATGGCAACGCTGCTGGGACGAAGTCAAATACTGTTCTGAGCGTTGTAAGCGCCAGTCAAGACAACGCTCAGACTAAAGCTTAGAAACGCTTGTACTGCCGTGAACAATGAGAGCGACTTACTTCAGGTGAACGTAAGTGTAAATGCTTGGTTTTTCGCCCGGTCATGCGTTCACGCCACATTTTAAAGCTACTGACTTTCATATTTTGCCGCATTAAGCGGATCACTGCGGCTTCATTCAAACCAAACTCGCGCTGAATGGCTTCAAATGGAGTTCGATCTTCCCAAGCCATTTCAATAATCCGTGACAGGTCCGCTCCCACATATTCAATTACTTGACGCACAACATGCCCCTTATTGCTTTGATCTTTAAAAATAGGAAATAGATAATACTGAAGCCAAAAGCTCTCGATTTCGCGATCAGGTATCACTGATCAGTTTTATTTTATGAAAATGAACATGAAGAATTTGTGATTTTTTGCAGAATTTATATTTTTCTTATGCAGTACTATTTCAACCAGACCCGCCTATTTTTCTTGTGCAGCGATGAACTCTGGAAAACACAGCCAGCAAGCATACTGCCCTTCGCTTTATTTTTCTGAACATATCCAGGAAACGCCGTCTGGATAATTTCAAAAGCAGATATAAGGCATACTACTCCAAGTTCCAGCTTAGATTACCCCCAGATAAGTGACGGAACTTAAGCACCTATCCGAGAAGATAAATCACATGATCTCCTTACTTCTTCCCTCTGAAATCATTGATTAAGTACGATTCAAATTTAGCTAAAAATCAAAAAAATATTTATGGCAATATATAAAATGTCTCTCATAAAATTTCGGAATCATTTATTTTTCATCTTATTTTAGAGAAGTAATTTTCTATATTTTCTTTTAAAGTATAAAAAAAAGTTTAAATAAAAAAAGCTAAGATAAAGCAGCCTGTTCATACTTATAAAAAATCTTTGAGGAAGAATTAGCGCTTGTCATCATCTGGGTAGACTAGATAAAAAATAAAGAAAAAGATGATTTTTCCAAGAAAAATAGTGCAAACCAATTCACATTTTTTAATATTTTACCAGATAAATTGGTACTTTTTGTGATAGATCATGTCACTATGAAGATGATTTAATTAATTCACGGAATAACAACAAATATTATAGGAAATAATAATTAAATTTTGGCTCTCTGCTTCTTTTTATAAGAACAACTTAAACAAAGAAAGACTCAGAGGATTTATTTTAAACGAATTGGAACAGGAGATGGAAATACACCAAATATAAGACTAAATCACCTTATGACAAAGTAGTCAATATTTTGAAATAAAATGCATTGTTAGGCATTTATAAAACCATCACATACAAAAGAGTTAAGGTCATGACAAAAAAATACAGTAAATTTTTATCTATTCCAGCAGATTTTAATTTAGAAGATTCACCCTATCACTGGATTACTCAAGTGCACACTCAATATGTGCAAAACGTTGATTATGCGTTAAAAAAATATGGCTTAGATAATTCGAGAAGACGTATCTTGCTGGCATTAAAATCTAAAGATAGAGCTAGTATTTCCGACTTGTCCGACATGCTAATTTATAAGATGTCGACTACGACTAAAATCATTTATCGCCTGAAAGAGGAAGGACTGGTACAGACTTATTCCTGTGAGGACGATGCACGAATCACCCGGGTATTGTTAACAGAGAAAGGTCAGCACATGATTAACAAGATTAATGATCTGAGTGGTGTTGTACTAGAACAATCTTTCGATGGTTTAACGCCTTTGCAAATTGAAAAAATGCTACGCAGTCTCAAGCATATTTTTCACAATCTGGCTCCTATACATTAATTCAATCCAACCTGAATTAAGATTTATAAATGTTGAATAAATCAGGAGAAATTTATCTGATTTAGTTTTTTGTCGATTTGGGGCGTAATATTTTGCTATTTTTTATAAATCTTGGATTAACCTTTGCAGTGCAATACCCTGCTCTTGAAATAATACCAGACTCGGACCTCCACAGCCGAGTCTTTTTCCTGGATACTGATTTAGAAGATTGATGATTTTTATTAATAAATAATAGTTATCTGTGTAATCATGGAGAAGACTACTTTTCTAATCTATTGATCTATTAATCCATTCGTTTTTGGGTGTTCTCATCTTGTATCCTGTAGTCTAAGCATCAGTAAAATAGAGCTTTATTTCAACCTATCAATGAATTCCGAAAGTGAACCATGATTCAATTTCAGGTAGCCGATTATGAATATGATCTGTAATTTCTGAATCATAAATATTGACAACATGTGTCACCCCTATTTTTATTCGGTTATATCTGCCAGTAAACGGAATACAGTCTGTAAAAGGATTTATTCAGGACAACATTTAAGTTTCAAAGTACTTCAAACTCAATCCGGCGATTCTTTTTACGACCTTCAACTGTCATATTGTCAGCTATAGGCTGGGTTGATCCCAGGCCCTCAACACTTAAACTTTCCGCTGCGATACCTTTACTGATCAAATAATTTTTAACTGCTGCTGCACGCTGCTGGCTCAGCACTAAGTTTTTATCTGCATCACCCGAACTGTCCGTATGCCCAATAATCCGCACTTTCTTTCCGCCCACTTTATTTAAAGCCATGACCATTTCATCCAGGATTTGTGTACCTGAAGACGCCAGTACCGCACTACCAGATTCAAACTCGATAATTCGGTTATTCAAGACTGCATCAATAATCTGCTGTTCTGCCTGATTTGCAGTGAGCTGTGCGTTTAAATGATAGTTTTCTGGTATTAAACCCTCAAATTTTTTAGTCATTATTTTAATTTCATTGGGGTTTAAAACCTTGCCATACAACTGAATATCAGCTCCTTTAATTATTAACTTTCCTTGTTTCACCTTTTTAAGATCGTCATTTATCACATTATTAACTATAGTTGACCAACCCTCAGGCACAGTCACCAGACGAATCTGAATGCGATCGACTACATTTTTCTCGCCATACGTTGCATGTAGTTTAGTCAAAATTTCCTGTTTAATACTGTCATTTGGAACAACACCTTCAATAATAATCGGTTGAGCATAAAGATTGAAACCCAACAATCCCATTGCTAAAACCACGATCTTATATAGATTTTTATATTTCATTTTTTTTATTTGTATATTCATTTTAAGCTTCTAAAAATGTTTGTTTAAATAATTTGATGTCTTGGTTTATCCCATCTGTACCCTTGAACATATCGCTGATTGGTCAAGATCATGGCAAGCTAGCGCCTGTTTTTTCTGCCGGCAGCGTCGAGGTTTGAGCTACTTTTACAGATGCAACTGTACTCTGTGCTGCAATCACCGCTACTGATTGATTCGAAACCACCTGATCTACCAACTGTAAATTACTATAATTTGGATTAGCTCCGATGGAGCTTGCATTATTGCCACTCACTAGCCGGAAATGGGTCTTTACAAATAGTCCAGGCTGATCTTTACTGCGCCAGACCATTTCAAAAATATTACCCTTTTGAGTACGTTGTGCACTATCAATCAGACGGTTAATACCATATTCACCTGGTTCATCGAATATCGTATGGGTCTTCCCTTCCAGATCAATCACTGTAATTCTTGCCCCCGGAATACTGTCAGGATTTGGCCAGATAAAATTTACCCATTGTTGAACGCCATTTTCGAATAACATTCTTTGTCCATCAATATCAATGGTATAAGCCAGTAAATGAGACTGTTCCAATGGATAAAACTGAAAATTGGATTGATTGACATTCATGCTCTTGGAATTGGTATGGTTTATCTCCCCAGTTGGCAGACCATGTACAGGAGCGACATAATTTTGAAAATTTGCAATAAATTCAGGGTTTAGACTGATGCCTAAACCTTGCCAGGTTTTTGAAGTCAAGCTATACCCGCGCCGGATTATTAAAGGATCCAGATGCGCTTTGACAAAGCGCGCAATACTACCATTTTCACCAAAAACCTGATTAATTTCTTGCGTGGTTGCCTGCAAACTGGCCTGACTGCTAAAAGGATATTTTTGTGCCAAATTTCCATTGAATGGTTGATAGGCTTGGATCTGCCATAACTTATTCATTTCAGCCTGTGCCGGAATGATCAAACTTTCAAAGGAACGTGTTAGCGGAATACTCAATAATTTTTTAATCAGCTGCTGATCCAGTTCATTGCTTCCCACCGATATTTTTTCATCAATAAACTTTTGGGTAAGATTAAAGATGGAGGTCTGCTCGTTAATGGTTTGTTGAAGTAACGATATGCTGGCCGGCCCAATATCTCCAGAACTTTTTAAATCATTAAAATGGCTGCGCACTTTGGCCATAGCCTGCATATATTCATCTAGTAGTGAACGGTTTTGCAAATCATCCCGTGAGCGTACGATCTGATAGAACAGCTGGAAATCTTTCGCAATCATGCCCTGAGAGAGCTGTGCCGCAGAATTCTGTGCCAGTTTTGCATCATCCCGTTGCAGGATCTTGCGTTTGAACCAGGCCATAAAACCTTTTTGTGGAACCGCCAATTCAGCTTGTACCAGCGGATTATCCCAGCTGGTCTCCTGTGCTACACGTTGCATGACCTTGCGAATGGGCGAGTTTTCTGGCTCGGCCAAGATATCAATCTGACGGCTATGCTGATTAAAATCGGCTGCCTTGGCATAATGAATAGCATTTAAAAATTTACGCCATTCGCTGATATATTCTTTTTTATACAATTCAGTCAACTGGCGTCGAATTTGTTCAGGACTACCACTAAAACTCAGGTCATCTGCTTGTGAGGTATTCAGCACCCAGTCTTTGCTCTCGGTGGAGCTGTGTGCCGCTGTATCTATGGCATGTTGTACGTATTCATTCCAGGCCTGATAACTATAAAAACCGGGCAAGGCATAACTTCCCAACATCATGGTCTGTCCTCGTTCCCCGACTATCTGCTTGATCGTTAAGGCCGGAAAACGTACCGAAGCCCGCATTTTAATTTCGTTATAGACACGGTCACGTGCTGATATACCTGTGGTTATTCCAATTAAAACCTGACGGGTCTGTTCCACCAGAGCAGGATCTGAATCAAGCTGCGGAAATAAACTGGAATCTGTCAAGGTCATCGTATAACTCAGCAACTGTTCAGCCTTCTGCAACATTTCAGCTCGTGGCTGCTGGCCCTGATGCCGATCTAACCAGATCCGCCAGAAACGTGTCAGCTGATCACTCAGATGATTTGAATCGATATAATGACGGTTGCTCAACATCAGATATGTTTTAAGTGCATTATAGGCATCTTGAGGATTCTGCTCAGAAGGCGCTAAGGCCAGTTGTTGGACTTGGGCAACCGGATGAATGGCTACATTGACATGATTTTCTTTTAGCGCTGCTGAATTGTTCTGTACCTGTTGCAGGTATGCTGCGATATTCTGCTGGGTAGGCTGCAAGATAAATTGCTCAATGCCTTTCAAATATTCAGTTTGCAGTTTCTCCCGAAGTTGCTGGCCTTGATACAGGCCAAGACTATATTTGAATGGACGATCTTGATCGAATTGATCCAGCTGCTGTAAATGCCCTTGCAGGATTAATAAGGCATCCATTTGCGTGGCCAGCTCATTGCCAGACTGTTGCTGCATCTGTACGACCTTATGCAGATCAGCCTGCACCTCGGCCATTAATTGCTGATTGTTCCGATAAGACCATATCCACAAACTTAATATGATTGCTACGCTGAGCAATGCTCCACTAAAAGCCATAAAGCGCTGACGTTTTCGTGCCGGATTAATATGCTGCTTTACCAGATTTTTATCTTTGAGAATGACCTCAGAAAATAGATCTTTCAGGAAATAACCACGGTTTCGGGATTTCGATTGAGTTGACAGGCCAGTTTCCCCATCACTGCCAACCAGATGAAAATCCTCAGCAATCTGTTTTGTCATCGGACTTTCGATTCGGCCTTCCTGTAAGGCACTGGTAAAATAAAAACCGCGAAAGATCGGTTTAAACTGGTAGGGGTTTTCTTGAAACAGGATTGCAATAAAAGTTCTTAATACCGGTTTAAGATTCTTAAATTCCAGAGGAAAGGTCATTATACTGGGTGAAATCTGCTGCGAATGACGACGACTTAGATGAGTCGTGCTGACATTTTTGAGTCCCTCATATAAAACACTAAAGTGCTTCTCAAACAGATGAACTGCATTCTCGCTTGAGTCTGGTTCATAAGCCAGGGTGGCACCCCAGACCTGATCGAACTCCTGCTCATAGTAACAATCAAAAAATTCGCTAAATCCGGCAATCAGATCCATCTTGGAAAATACCAGATAAACCGGAGCAAATACCTCTAAACGTTCAGTCAGATCCTGAATACGCGCACGCAGGTTTTTAGCCAGTTGAATGGATTTTTCCGGACTTTGATTGACCAGTTCGGCCACACTGACCATCACAATCAATCCATTCACAGGTGCCTGAGCACGATTTTTCTTGAGAATATTCAAAAGTCCCAGCCATTCCGGATGATCTTCTGGATAGACCGAATAACGTCCGGCTGTATCGAGCAACACGCCCTGTGTTGAAAAAAACCAGTCACAGTTCTGCGTACCAATGCCTCCGGCAGATCGCGTGCTTTGATGGGTTTCTTCAAATGGAAAACGCAGACCTGAGTGATAAATAGCTGAACTTTTCCCTGCTTCAGGATGACCAATCACCAGATACCATGGCAGCTCATAGAGTGCAGCATTACCCTGGCGATCGCCCAGTTTAGATTTGCGAATCAGCTGAATCGACTTTTTGAACTGTTGACTCATTAACTGAAGTTCTGCTTTATTGTTTTTATTTTGAGCTGCTAGATCTTTAGATAAGGCACTTACAATTTCCTGGCCCTTTTTAGTATGCCGGTAACGCTGGATCCAGACATAGAATCCCCAAACCATTAAAATAGTTGCATATCCTCCCAGCACAATCCAGAAGGTACGATCAGAAACCGTATTTTTCATAGAAATAATGACTACGAGAAAAGATAAGGCCATCATCGCTTTAGGATGACTCATATACTGCCAGACATAGCCCAAGGCTGCATAAAATAATGTATTCACTGTTATCTCTTATTTTAATTTTTATTAATAATTAGGCGACTAATGCGCATTCATCCAGTTGACCATTTTCTGTATTTATAAAAGATAAATAGGTGAATTCCTGTTGTAGGCTATACGCTATTGTAATGGCATTGTTAGTTAAATGTGCTGACAGCATCGCTGCAAAAACTGTCGCTAGATGCTGGCTATGCCCACAATAGCTGACTGGATGAAGGCTATGTTCTGGTTCGAAATCAATATTCGCGAATTTTTTTTGTACTTTCTTGATCTTTTGTGCATGCGTGGCTTCATCTAGCAAAACCAGAAAAGGTTCAGTCTGTTCTAGTTGAGCAGAGAGATTAGGTTGCTGTTGAGCCAGATATTCCTGCAGATGATGGACATGCTTACCGATTTGCAGGATTCGTAACGGGATCATTCCTTCTATTTCTAATTCCTGTGCAGCGAGGCACCAGCTAGCGGCATATTCTGCTGCAATATAATGTTCATTTTGCCAAACTTGATCATTAAGATATTCCTGATCAATTTCAGAATCCGCCATGATAATGAGACTGATCTCATGGGATTGTGCTGTGCTCTGCTGCACCAGCTCCAGCCAGTTTGCATAGGCAATATCAGCCGGAAAAAAATGCCATGCGATATGAATCTGGGCAGGAATAAGTGAATATTTTTGCTCAATCTGGCTTAAAAGTTGCTCTTCATAGCTTTTATTCCAATCATCAACCCAGCGATTGGCCAATAAAACATGAATATTCAAGCGGTTTAAGCGAGTAACTGCTGCTGTCATCGAGGCATTATTATTCTCATCTTCATGATAATTTTCCTGTGACCATGCTGGATGTATCCGATATTGATATGCCAGTTTATGATCATAAAATATTGCAGAATGCTTTAACTGTCTTGCAATTAAGCAAAGACTTTCCCGATGCTGTTCTAGCTGATGTTGAATGAGTTGTTGAATACGCCGTTCCCCCAACTTTGTAATCGGCTCTTTTTCAGACAGGTCTTGCTCAGGCAATTGATCTATTGCATGAATACGATATGACAGCACAGGCAGACCAAAATGATTCAGCAATGTTGAATCTAGATCAGGACTCCTGAACTTCAGCATTTGCCGCACGATCTCTGCATTTTCACCAAAAGCGTGCCAAGCGGCAGCCGAAAAAATATTTAGGGTATCATCTTCAGGTAGCGTTACAGGTTCTTTATTATTTTCAGAATTTTGCTGCTGTACTTGGGCCAATGCATTTGCTCTGTTCTGCTGCTCTTGTTTTCTTTGCTGATGGTATTCCACCAGGATGTATATAAAATAAGGGCTAAATAACAGCAAGCAAAGTAACAAAGGTAAAATACCAAGATACAGTGTCAAATCTATGCTTGATGGATCGTACTGGATATCTCTCCAGTAATAAATGACAAGACCACTGGTCAAAACAAAAAAAACTAGAAAAATCTGTATGATAGACTTGATCATGACATCGTTCCTATTAGACTATAACAAGTTTCCGTACTATGTGTTGCCGGATTGGACATCAATGCAGCCCCTCTTGCCAATCCCATGGGATTCACTTGTCCGAGTTGTACTGAACATAACTGATCTTTATCTAGAATTAGCCGAAGATCGACCAATAAGGTGGGATTACACCAGATTTGCAGTAACTGTTTCAGCTTGTCACTTTGTCTGCCTCCAGATAAAAAACTCAAATAATCTGCGCGTTTTAAGGGGCCGATCACAATTTCAATTTTTTCATCAATTTGCTGAATTCTTTCCCCACAAAAGCTGTTGATTCCCAGCAAAACTGGTAATGGTGCTCCTAACCTGCTTTTTTGCTGCTCGCTCAGCTCAAAAGTTTCCGGGATAAACTCATTGATCTGAAAGTTAAATTTGAAAATACAGGACAGGATGCTGCTTAATGCATAATGGGTATTATTTTGTCCCTGCATCAAACCTGAAAATTCAGCAAAATAGTCATCTATATTTTGCTGCTCATGCGACTGTGCCGTATAGCCACTCAAAGCATGTAACATGCTCAGATAATGATTTTCCTGTTCAATTTCATAGCGTAATGGTAAATGATAGTTCAGACAGGCATCCACATATTGGGCCGTCAATTTATGATTAAATAAACCCAGAAAATGTAGAATTTCTTCTCGCTGTAGTCGTGTTCCCTGTTTAATTTTATGCGTATAAATATAGGGCAATACTCCTTGAATGCCCGTTAGTCCCACCATTAAACTGGTCAATTGCACTTTATTATCTTGATTTTTCAGTGATTCAATTTCAGAGGCTGGGAAATTAAGACTCAGCGAACTGAAAAATTGAAAGGCTCTACTCCATTCCTGATGGTTTTTTTGTTCAGGTGCATGTCTTAATAACCGTGTGGCCTGAATAAATTCAAAGCAGGTTGGTTGCTGATAGAGCTGGTTCACTATAGAAGTCTTTTGCCACCAATTTGCTGTACGCATTGGTATAACTCCTGCTTTGATTTTGCATCAATGACGTGCATATCTACATAACTATTCATTTGAACTTTTAAATTAAAAATATGATTTAGAATCTGCACAAATATATAGAGGCTGGCTCCCCGAAATACTTCAGTATCGATCTGAATATCCACTTTGACACCACGTACAAATAGTGGGAATGGTGTATGTTGATGTAGTTTCTGCGTCAGGGAAAACTGTATAGCCTGGATTGAATTAATGATCAGACGGTTTTCTTGGGATTGCGGCAAGTTATAAAGCTCAAGTAATTCTTTAATATGACTGACCGCGTCCCCTTGCATTAAAGAAAGATTATTCAATGATAAGTGCGAAATGATTCGCCACTGTTCCTGTAGTTTTTGACCAAAATAATAAGGTAAATTCGGCCTTTTCAGTAAGGTCGCTTTACGTATCAGACTATGATCATTTAAAGATAAAGTGTTTTGATTTTTATTATAACTTTCATAAGGCAGATCCCGATTGCAGCATAGCAACTGGATACTGACAAAGTCTGACGAAATTTGATGGGGTTTTAATGATTTTGAAATAATTGAATATTTCAGTTCTGTAGAATTGTTATTGTCGTTCTCTGGTCGTAGATGATAAAAAAATTGCACATCTGCCTGATAATGACTCATGGCAAAGAAAGGTAAAACTGAATAGCTTGAGCCTACCTGATTTTTTTCACTTTTTTCTCGCAATAGATTCATTTCAGTAATTGCATAAACCTGAAAAAATTCAGGGTGATGTATATCACTTATTAATGAATATTCCAGGTGCTGATGATCAATTTTCTGTGGTTCTGCTTGTTTGGGGAACAAATTTACTACGGGTGTAGCAAATAATTTAAAATTAGCGCTATTTAATTCTGAATAGTTTCGGATTATTGCCTGATCATTCAGATTCATTTGAAAATGAATTTTTAACTCAAATTCAGTAATTTCTATATTCAGGGTTTTAAGAAAACTTAAATTCAGATTAAGAAAATTAAATTTTTCTGGAAAGCAAAAATATTCGGTTAATAAGCGATAAGCATGCTGGGTATGCTGATCGATTGGCAGCACACTTTCTGCTTCAGTAAAACCGATCAACTCAAATGGATTGGTAATATCAATTTCTTGATCCTGTATCCTTATAACAAAACGGGTCTCAGGCTTAAAAATACAATCCAATACCTGTAATGGAAAATTGGAAATCGCATCCAGATAAATCGGCAGTTTTTTTTGTTCGAGCAACCGTTGCTGCTGATTTAAAATTTCAAAACCAAAAATGAAGGTCGCGTTCCGATGTAAATGGATATGCGCTGAAGCATGTGTTTTGAAATTCAGCGTTTTTAATGCAATCGGCAATAGCTCAACCGGGTTTGCCGTCCGATATTCACATTGCACGCCACGAAGACTTTTGGATTTTAATATCGTCTGCTTAGGAATGAGCTGGCAGTCTTTAAGCTTGCTGATTTTATGACTATCGCCAAAACTTACCACTGAACAGGCTGGAAAAGGCTTCAGATATTGAGGAAACATCACCTCGAAAATAGAGCGGGTAAATACCTCATAGCTGTCATGCAGCTTTTTATCAATCCGGGCAGAAATTAATGCAAATGCCTGAATCAAGCGTTCAATATGCGGATCATCAATTTGTTCCCGATTAAGTGCAAGACGTTGGGCAATTTTTGGATATTTTTGGGCAAACTCGCGTGATTGTTGTCCAAATTCTTGTAATTGCTTTTCATAATACGGTAATAAGTCTTCAATCACAGCCCACCTGCTGAAGTTCTCGACAAAATTACATATTGTTGTGTTGTCGGTTTTAGGAAGGCATCAAAAATCACCGGTTCATATAGGGGATAAATATTTAAATAGGCTTGAATACTCAGACACACATTCCCCCTATTTTGTTCATCTATCAATATCTCGACTTGAACCTGTTTTAAACGGGGCTCATGCGCATGAATAGACTGTGCAATAGAACGACAGATTTTATCCCGATCCAGCGGATTTGCCGTTGAAAGCCCGACAAAATCTATAATGCCAAACTGAAGAATTGATTTTTTGACCTGATCATACCCTTCAACCATATTCTCTAGATTTACTAAGCGGCTATTTAAGAGATCTTCCAGATCGGCAGCCACCGACTCTCTTAACGCCTGTAATGATACACCCTCGACACCATGAGTATCCTGAGACAAAAGGCGGTCAAATAATGTTGTTCTAAATCCGTACGGATAGAGCTGATCCAGGTTCATATTATTATTTTCTAATTTTATTTATTTTGTTAAATAGGTTGAGAGAGGCTGATAAAGACCAGCCTCTAAAGTAACCAATTATGCTGCATAAGATGCAGTATTATTAGACAATGACCATTTTTTGGTCACTGCACCTTTTTGTGTGCCATTAATATCCTGCTGATTATACGTCCATTCAACTGCTGCATATTTCAGACCAAAAGCTTCAGTTGGCACGCCTTCCTGATGCACTGTAGGACTAACTTGAGAAACCAGCACATGCTTTAATTTAATCTGCAGATATTTAATACGTTTATCACCATTGGCTCGATAAAAATCGATTTGTACTTCATCGAAGGTATAACCAGCAGAACAGGCTTCCCATAGTTTTGGACTGGTTGCATCCAGATCTTTCATAAAAATCATATCAGCGTGTTCAACTCGTTCTGCCGTATGGCCACCAACACTCGAAGACGTGGCCGATTTCGGCTGGCGAATGTGGTGAGACCAAGAGTTCACTTCTAGCCAGCTTTTATGTTCTGAATCACGAGATTCGCCATCGACTTTATATTTGCCTCGAAATTGGATATAAATGTCTTTCATTTTTAATTATTTTCCTATTGTTATAAACGTTATTATAATTTTACCGACAGCTTTAATTACCCGACTGCGGCAACTCAGTGACCAGTCGCAAAGATACAGACAACTCGTCTAACTGAAAATGCGGTCTCAAGAAGACCACAGACTTGTAGTGTCCAGGTTTAGCCGGATTTTCTACAACTTTGATAGAAGCTTCACGTAGTGGATACTGTGCTTTGGCTTCCTGTGAAGCACCGTCATCCAGCAACACATATTGAGATAACCAATCATTTAAAAATGCTTCGACATTTTCTGCAGATACGAAGCTTCCTACCTTGTCACGCATCATGGCTTTTAAATAATGGGCGATTCGTGAAACGGCCATAATGTATTGTATTTGACTTGATAATGCAGAGTTGGCATTGGCAAGATCATTTGCATATTTTTTCGGTTTTTGAGTCGATTGGGCGCCGAAAAATGCAGCATAATCAGTATTCTTACAATGTACCAAGGGAATAAACCCGAGATCACTGAGTTCTTTTTCACGACGGTCGGTAATGGCAATTTCAGTTGGACATTTAAAGACAACGTCCCCGTCATGGGTTTTAAAAGTATGCACCGGTAGACCTTCCACCAGTCCCCCGCCTTCAACCCCACGAATTGCCGCACACCAGCCATGTAGATCAAAGGCATTGCTTAAACGTGTACCCAAAGCATAAGCAGCATTCATCCAGAGGTATTCATTGTGATTTTCACCTGAAACTTCTTCTACATAGTTAAAGCCTGCTGTCACATTACCTTCTTTAGGGTGATAAGGTAAACGTCCCAATACTCGTGGAATTGTCAATGCCACGTAGCGGGCATCATCACTTTCTCGGAATGAGCGCCACTGTACATATTCAGCTGTTTCAAAAATTTTAGATACATCACGTGGACGATCGATATCGGTAAAGGATTCCAGTCCAAACATGGCAGGACTGGCAGCAGAGATAAATGGTGCATGTGCCGCTGCTGCCACATGTGAAATCTGCTCGAGCAGATACAGGTCCGAAGGTGTTCGATCAAATTCAAAGTCGCCAATTAAAGTGGCATAAGGTGCTCCACCAAAAGAACCATATTCTTCTTCATAGATTTTTTTAAATAAGGTACTTTGATCAAAATCTGTGGCACTCTGAAAATCCTTAATCAGTTCTTTTTTCGTGGTATTCAACATGCGAATCTTGATTAAAGAATGCGCTGGCGTTTCCTGACAGAAATAATAGAGTCCTCGCCAAGTTGACTCAACCTTTTGAAACTGCTCGTGATGCATGATCTTGCTGAGTTGAGTCGAAATTAACGCGTCAATTTCTGCAATACGTTTATCCAGGGCCAGGGTCATATTTTCGGATACAACAATCGTGCCGGCCATAACCTCCTTGGCCAGCTCCCCAATCAGGCTTTTAGCACGACCATGCTCTTCTTCGCTCCGTGCAATTCGACTACGTTCAACGATAGAATCCAGAACCGAATATTTTTCTGTACAAAGTTGTGTTGCAGTTGCAGTTGCAGCATTAGCAGGATTCATTTTCTGCCTCCATACTTATTTTTCTAATTTGGTCAGTATTCTGTAAAACCTCATCCAGTAAATCTTCCAGTCGTTCGTTATTAGAAATCTTATTACGCAAATCAGTTAAACGTTCTCTTGCTTCAACGAGTTTTCGCAAAGGCTCTACCTGTTGTACTACCTGTTCTGGCCGGAAATCATCCATGGCATTGAACACCAAATTTACCGAAATTTTACCGCCCTCTTCGCTCAAGCTATTGTCTACCTGAAAACTGGCACGAGGTGCTAAGGACTGCATCACCTCATCAATGTTTTCGAGGTCTACATTGATAAATTTTTTATCTTTAAGTTTGCTTTTTTCTAGCTCCGAGGCTGCTGAAAAGTCTCCCAGCATCCCAACTACAAAGGGCAATTCTTTGACCTCACGGCCATCTCCGACTTCGACATCGTAAGTCAGTTGCACACGCGGTGGCCGAATGCGTTGTAATTTTTTTTGTACACTTTCACGCTTAGCCATCATAATTTTCCTTATTAATTATTCTTGAATGACCCAAATGGATGTGTCGTTATACTTTGTTGGTTTTTAGTATTGATCACAGCCGTATTCATTTTTGGACTATTGCTGGTCTTTTTGTTTTTATTAAGCTTAACATTTTGTTTTAATGAGTTATTCTTGCCCATTTTAGCCTGTTTTGGCTTGGAAATTAGTGCTGTACTGGATACTGGTTCAGAAAAAACTGGTGCCGGTTGTGCCAGATAAATCTGTTCAGTCAGTGACCTGGCCTGCGGATAGGTGAAGTCATTTAAAGCACGCACTTCGCTACTACGCATCTGTTCTAGGTTTTGGGCAGAGATTCCGACACCTGCCAGAAAACCAAGATCAGTCAAATCCTGATGATGGTAATTCTGCTGATGTAATCTCTCAATTAAATTTAATGCTTTCAGATTATTACCTAGCTCGACATAGCGTTTGGCAATCTGTGTATTTAATTGATGCTGTCGCTGAATGTTTTTCTTCGCCGATTTTTCACATAATTGTTGATATAAACCGATCAGAGTTGAATCAGTATCATTTTTTGCCTGTGGATAGGCTTTGATACATGATCTGTTTAATTCTGCTGCATGCGCTTGAGCGGCACATACCTGTGCCATACCTAGCATGATTAATGCCATAATACCTAGATCGTTTTTCAAAGTGAGCCTCAATTTTTGTTGTTTTTTATTTTCGAATATTAAAAAATGATTTTTATATTCTTATAATTTTTAAATCGTGTGGCGGATTTAACAAAAAATGCTCATAAGAAGTCAATACAAAAATGAGTTTTATTTAAAAAAATTATCTAATTTCCAAAAATTATTAAATTCCGATCAATGAATGCAGACTTTTTATTAGATTTGAGTAGAATATGCCAAAAATCGTGAGTCCAGATCTGCTGATCACTCATAGATTAAATTAAAAATATAAAAATTAAATTTAATAATAACAACTATATAGCAATAAATTCCAAAAATATCAGGCTATATATTTCAAAAGAGAGCAACATGAGTAATTTAAAAATTTTGATTACAAAGTTATCTGAGCATGCACGCCTATGTCTTGAAAAATCGGCGAATTCCTGCATTCAAAAGCAAAATTATGAAATCGAAATTGAGCATTTTTTCTTGGAGTTGCTACAACAAGCTGACTTGAACGATATAAAGTTATTGCTGAAGAAATATAAAATTAATCAAGATGATCTGATCGATGATCTTAATCAAAGTATTCGGCAACTGAAAAAAGGTAATTTTCGTACCCCTACCTTTGCACAATCAATTATTCGTGTATTGGAACAAGCCTGGCTTTTGGCGTCGGCAGAGCAAAATCCGATGATCCGTAGTGGACATTTACTGCTTGCCTTGCTTAGTGCACCTGATCTCTACCAGATTGCAACCCGTGCTTCTCCTTTGTTTGAGTTGTTTCCAATTCATACCATGAAGCACCAGTTTTTAGAGTATTGTGATCAAAGTGTTGAGCATCCAAGCTATCGTCATTCCAGTACAATTCAAGAAAGTGCATATGATCCACAGCCAGCATCAAATAAAACTCCAGCCCTTGATCAATACACGATAAATTTAACTAAAAAAGCGCGTCTGGGCCAGATTGATCCTGTCATTGGGCGTGAGTTTGAAATCCGCTTAATGCTGGATATTTTGATGCGCCGTCGTCAGAATAATCCGATTCTTACTGGCGAGCCAGGAGTGGGTAAAACTGCAGTCGTTGAGGGGCTGGCACTTAAGATTGTGAATCATCAGGTGCCTGATGCATTGAAAAATGTGCAACTACATGTACTGGATCTGGGTCTATTACAGGCAGGTGCCAGTGTGAAAGGCGAATTTGAGAGCCGATTGAAACAAATCATTCAAGAAGTTCAATCATGTAGCCATCCTATTATCCTATTTATTGATGAAGCCCATACCTTGATTGGTGCGGGAGGTCAAGCTGGTCAGAATGATGCGGCCAACCTGCTCAAACCAGCTTTGGCCCGTGGGGAGCTACGTACCATTGCAGCCACAACTTGGGCTGAGTACAAGCAGTATTTTGAAAAAGATGCTGCGCTTAGCCGGCGGTTTCAGGTGGTAAAAGTAGAAGAACCAACAGAGGAAGTCGCTATCGACATGTTACGTGCGATGATTCCACTCATGTCTCGACATTTTCAGCTGCAAATTGATGATGAGGCGATTATTGCTGTGGTACGCAACTCGCATCGTTATATCAGTGGTCGACAATTACCGGATAAAGCCATTAGTGTTCTGGACACGGCAGCAGCACGGGTTGCCTTGAGCCAAAATGTAGAACCTGTCAGGTTAGAGCAGTTGAAAGCACAGCTGCATAATTCTCAGCTGGAATATCAACTGTTAAATACAGAGCATCAAGACCTTTTAATCCATCAGGCACGTTTAATAGAATTAACAGAAAAAATTTCCAGCCTGGAGCAGGAAATTTCTCGAGTCGAAATACAATGGCAGCAAGAGCTTCAGCTCATTCGGGAAATAAAGTCCTTGCAGCTTGAATCAGAGCATGCAGCGCATCAGGATAAAATCAAGGTCTTACGTCAACATTTAACCCAGATTCAGGCTAAAAATCCCTTAGTCTTTGAACGCGTCAATATCCATATCGTCAATCAAATCATTTCAGACTGGACCGGAATTCCGCTAGGCAACATGGTAAATAATGAGATTCGGCAGATATTGACGATGCAAGATAAGTTGTCGCAGCGTGTGATGGGGCAAGACTTTGCATTACAACAACTGGTTCAAGGTATCAAAACTTCTAAGGCGCAACTGGATGATCCGAACAAACCGCAAGGTGTATTTTTACTGCTTGGCCCAAGTGGTGTCGGAAAAACGGAAACTGCCCTGGCTTTGGCTCAGGAACTGTATGGTGGCGAGACGCATCTGATCACGATTAACATGTCGGAATATCAGGAGGCCCATACCGTCTCCTCCTTAAAAGGTGCACCTCCAGGTTATGTCGGTTATGGTCAGGGAGGTATTTTGACTGAAGCTGTACGCCGTAATCCATATAGTGTGGTTTTACTGGATGAAATCGAAAAAGCACATTGCGACGTGCAAGAATTATTTTATCAGGTCTTTGACAAAGGAACGCTTGAAGATGGTGAAGGTCGAGTAATTGATTTTAAACATACCACCATTCTGTTGACTTCAAATATTGGCTCCAGTGTCATTATGCAGGCCTGTTTAAATCAACCAAGGGAAAATTGGCCAGATGCCAAGACCTTAATCGATCAATTAAAACCATCTTTATATCAGAAATTTAAACCGGCATTTTTAGGACGTATGCAGGTTGTACCTTATTATCCTTTACACGATGAGCTGTTAATCCAGATTATTCAGCATAAACTAGGAAAAATTGCCCAGCGTATCCAGCAGCAATATGCTACCCAAGTGACTTATAGTGAGCAATTAATCGAACTGCTACTTAGCCGTTGTACTGAAGTTGATAGCGGTGCGCGTAATATTGACCATATTTTAAATGCTTCAATATTGCCGACTTTGGCTACAGAAATCCTGACTGCCATGAGTGAAGAAAAATTGCCTAAATTGATTCATATCGATGCTGATCATGATGAGATCCTTTATAGCTTGGATCCAAAAATTAAAACCATAAAAAGATCTCGTTCTAAAATTAATAAAGCAGATGCTGCATAGTCCATGCATGTGATGATTCAAAACAAATAAATATAATAATTGGTATAAAAATGACTCTGGAATTTGAATATTTATTGCAGGAAATTTCTACTGCACAGCCTTGTGGCATGGATTGTTCATTCTCACATGATTTTCATGCGATTAAAAAAGCCAGAACTCGGGATGATCCCCTACTGGATCAAGGTGACTGGGTCACTGAACCCAAACAAGCTGATTGGCAATTTGTGAATGACAAAGTCATTGAATTATTATGTGAAAAAACCAAAGATCTGCGCTTATATACCTGGCTAATTGAAGCTTGGAGCCATTTATACGGTTTTAATGGTATTGCTAAGGGACTGGAACTAATCCAAAAAAGTTTGGACCATTACTGGCTTGAATTACATCCTGTGATTGAAGAGGATAATCTCGATCAACGTCTGGGATTATTACAAGTTTTGATTGTGCAATTGCCCATGCTGATGAAACAGGTTCCTTTGATTAGTACCCCACCTTTTTATAGTGTAAACGATTATGAAACTTTCTTACATCAGCGCAATCTGCAGCTTAAACAACAGGATTATGTTGCTGAAAGTGATCCTGTTCAGGATCTGGAATATTTTGAACAGTTGTTGCTGAATACCCCCAAAACTGAGCTAAATCAGAATGATCAATTTCTTCAACAGATACAGATGCAATGGCAGCAACTTAAAACTATTTTAGACCAGTTGTTAGGTTCAGATGCACCGAGCTTTGCTGCAACAGATTCTCAAATTGATTTGATTCTTTCCAGTATTAAACGAATCTATAAAAAAGATACTTTATCCGAAATACTGTTAGATCCGGTGGATTCATCCACCTCCCAGAATTCTGAAGCAAGAAAGCTAAATGTACTGCATTCAAATTCTGATCTGCAAAATTTCCAGCCTCAGGCTCAAAATCATCTGGCCAACCGTCAACAAGCCATGCAGTTATTAAAAGAAATTGCGGAATATTTCCGGACTCATGAGCCGCATAGCCCAGTCAGTTATATGCTGCAAAAAACCATTCAGTGGAGTCAGATGCCATTACATAAATGGCTGGCGCAAGTGATCAAAAACGAGAATCCGATAGAAAATGTACATGAATTACTGGGTGTGCATGGCAACAACGAATCTGATAATGAGTGGTAAAAATTAAATGTTCAGAGCAGAAAAAGTACTGTGGGGCGAAGGCCTTTTTTTAAGACCACAACATTTTCAATTACAAGATGCTTATCATGAGCAACGCTTGAGTCATATGATTCGTGCGACCTTTCCTTTTGCTTACGGAATTCAGTCTCTTCAGTTTGATGAAGCACAATTTAAGATGCATATACTGGCATTAAGTAAAATTGAAATGATCTGGCAGGATGGTGAAATTTATCAGGCACCGGCACAGGATTTATTGCCTGAACCGGTACAGCTGGATACTTTGAACCTGAATGGAGAGATGCAGATTTATTTAGCTTTACCGATGGTACAGCCCAATAAACAAAATGTAAGTCATACTGAAAGTACTCAGGCCAGCCGTTATCACTCACTGCTAATTTCAACTCATGATTTGTTTACCGATGCCACGACTGCGGAAATCACCTTATTACGCCGTCGCGCTGAATTTAAGCTGTTTGAAGCCGGACAAGAACCTCAACAACAGCTGGATGGCTATCTATATATTCCGATTGCTCAGATCAAGAGGCAAAGTTCAGGAAGTTTTATTTTTAATCAAAAGTTTATTCCTCCAATTTTACATATCCTGGCCTGTGAATACTTATTAGATCGCTTGAAACGTACCTTAAATATCATTCAAGCCAAAATTAAGATGATTCAATCTAATAACCGTGAAAATGAACAAAAATTAATTGAATTCCGCTCTGGGGATATTGTCTCTTTCTGGTTGGTCAATGCTTTAAATACTGCACATGCGAGTTTGAATCATATTTTGCAGTATCCGCAAATTCATCCCGAACGGCTATATTCAGAACTCTTAAGACTTACTGGATCTTTACTCACCTTTTCCACTGCTTATGAGATTGATCAACTTCCACGGTACCAACATCATCGTTTATATGAAAGTTTCAATCAGTTAGATCTTATTCTCAGAGATTTACTCGATACGATTATCTCGAATCGCTATATCAGTATCAGCTTGAAAGAAACGCGTCCATGCTACTGGCTTGGCAGTCTGGAAACGGATAAGGTCAGCAGAAATACCCGATTATATCTGGCCGTGTCGAGTAGTGTGATGCCAGCGCATGAACTGATTGCATATGTTCCGATCCGTTTTAAGGTGGGCAGTAGCATTGATGTCGAACAACGTGTCATTGCAGCCTTACCTGCTGTACCAGTGCAGCATCTTATGCAGGTTCCTACCGCAATTCCGGTACGCTCCGGTGTGCATTATTTTGAGATTGAAGCAAATCATGAACTGTATCAGCGCATGCTTGATTCGGAAGCAATTTGCGTCTATATCCCGAATGGATTTCAGGATATTACGATTGAACTCATTGCGGTTATAAATGGATAAAACTAGAGATGAATACAATCACCAATCGTTCTCCTGCAATGTTTGATGAGAAACTCATCAAAATGGGTTATCCATCAAAGCAAGCGTTTGAAAGCAATATCTCATATGGGGCAAGTTTGCTGGATTTATTGCATGATGGTTTCTATATTATTTTTCTTCTAAAAAATCATTACATTCCTGCTGATATAGACTCATTTCGTGAAAAAATTCTGCACATGTTGAGCCAGTTTGAAATTCAGGCACGTAACATACAATTTTCAGCTGAAGATATTCAGGATGCCAAATATGCTTATTGTGCTTTGCTGGATGAAACAATTGTTACACAACAGGATACGCGCTTTTTTGATTTGCAGAATTCCTGGATGCTGAGTCCTTTACAGTTAAGTTTATTTGGTTCGCAACTGGCCGGTTATCGCTTTTTTGAATATCTAGAGAACATTCGCCATAAAGACAAGGATCGACTGGCTGTATTGGAAGTTTATCATTACTGCCTATTATTGGGTTTTCATGGAAAATACCGGATTGAATCGATTGAGCATTTAAATAATCTTGTGGCTCGAGTCGGAGATCAGCTTGATTATCTCAAAGTGAAAAAAACAGCATTTGCTCCTTTTTCAGCGCTTCCCGATCAAATCAAAAATAGAATTCATCGAGAATTACCATTTTTCTGGATTCTGATTTTTTTATTTTTATTCGCAGTATTTAGTTTTATAGCTTTTAAATATGCTTTATCGACACAACAGACCACTATTTTTTCCCAATATAAGAATCTGATTAGTGCTCCTGCTGAACAAGCCCATATTACGATTCATTTACCCTAATTAAATTATTCAGACTACAACTATGAAACCCTATAAAAATAAAAACTTAAAAGTATTTTTCTTCGAAGAAATTAATAAAATCATTGCAACAAATTACGCCGTCGCACGACTGAGCTTAGTTAAGAAAGAGCTTTGATTGAAGCAAAATTAAATCCAGTATTTAAGCATGATCTTGATTATATTGAGCAGCTTTACGCTATTGAGTCTGACCATGTTGGCCCTGTTATCTTATGAAATAAGGTTTAAAATGCAGGCGGTTTTGCTAAGAGTCATTCAGAACAGTAAAGATCAATTCGCTCGACTAAAACAATTTGCCCAACGATTTCATCAGGCAGCTTCGCCTGAGCATATCCAGTCCTATTGGTATTTGCAGCAATGGTGGATTTTAATTGCCGGATTCACATTATTTGGCAGCATTTTAATGCTCGCTTTTACCAAGCCATTGACTGCCAGTAAATTCGAAGCCGAATATTTAAGGAAAGTTGACCCACAGATTTATGCGCTTTTGGATGGGCAAATGTTGACAGCTCCAGCTGAAGTCGCTGACTCCCTTATTATTGAAGCACTTCAAAAAGAACACTTTTCAGATCATCCTGTTATTTCAGCGCAACGTTTTAATCTGAATACTGAAGATATTCATACACCAGCAATGCATATGCATTCAGATCTCAGTGCAGCAGACCGTAAATGGGACAAGATGAATCCACGGTTTAAACAGCGTTTACTGATGGTATTTAAAATCATGAAAGAACAGCATGATTATGAGCTGGTTTTACTTGAAGGTTACCGCAGTCCAGAACGGCAAAATTCTTTAGCCACCAATAGTAATATTACCAGAGCCAAAGGCTTTCAAAGTTATCATCAATTTGGACTGGCTGCAGATATTGCTTTTAAACGCCATGGCAAAGTCGTGATTACAGAACGTGATCCCTGGGCAATGCGCGGTTATGAGTTATATGGTCAAGTTGCTGAATCAGTGGGTTTGACTTGGGGTGGACGCTGGAAATCGATTAAAGATTTTGGACACACAGAGTATCGTATGCCCGGTTTAAAGAAAACTGCTGAAATGGCGCATCAACTGATTCATGAGGGCCAATTAAAAGCTCATACATTTCAGCCTTAGAAATAAACTTATGCCTTAATCCAGAAAATCTTGCATGTGTTTAATCACTTCATCAGGTTTTTCTCCATGTAACCAGTGCCCTGCATTTTCAATGACTTCTATTTTTGCCTGAGAAAATTGTTTAGTAATAGCCTCAAAGTGTTCAGGTTTTGATATATAAAAAGAATGGCCACCACGCAGGAATAGGGTCGGCAAATCAATTTTTTTAAGTTTTTCCCAAGCCAGAATATCTGAATAGTGATCAAATAAACTCTGGACATTAAATAACCAATGCCCTTTATTGAAGGATTTGAGCAGAAATTGAATGACCATTTCTTCTTGGATATATTCACGCATGATTTTTGCTGCATCAATACGTGAGCTCAGCTCAGCTTGCTGTACGGCAAATAAAGCTTTGAAAATATCTGCATGATGATTTTCGTGATATTGAATCGGTGTAATATCCAGTACAACTAACTTTTCAACTTGTGTACGAGCTAAGTCTGCGAGCTTCATGGCGATTTTTCCACCCATAGAATGTCCCACGACAATAAATTTTTGAATATTTAAACTGGACAAAGTTTCCAGTACATCCTCTGCCATGAGTTGATAATTTAAATCTGTGCTATGGCCAGAAAGTCCATGATTACGTACATCAATTTGAATTACTGTTCTAAACTCAGAAAAATGTCGAGCCAAGATTCCCAAATTACTTAAACTACCGAATAGACCGTGAATAAACACTATTGGAGATAGTACTGAGTTTTCATGGTGTTGTAGTTGATAATTGAGGATCATTTGAGAATTCCGTGATTTCTTAATTTAGGTATTTATATTGGATTTATATTGAGAATTAATCAATTGCCAAATTTTCAAATATAAATTTTGCTTAGGCTATTTATAGGTGAGTTTAAATTGCTTAGGCTAAATGGGTCTTTTAGTTTCCATCATTAAATGAGTGATAGAAATGAGTTCTCTGTATTGATATTCAGATGGATCTTAAAAGTCCTTTTTCAACTTAGGGAGAAAAAGTGCTATGTCTTAAACTTCTCACAAAAAAAGAAATTTCCTTGAGAGTAATTAACAAAAATAATTGATAAAAAAGGCTATTATTTATTTCAGTCTTTCCGCTATGAGATCTCTTTTTATTCAAGAGTTTGAATCTAGATTCATTCATCAAGCTAATTATTTCTCAAAACCAAAAAAACAGGCCTGATTCTTATTTTCTGGTATAGGCACTTGGAACAGGTAAATTTTAAAAATTCCAGCCTGTTTTTTTTAAACAATATTGAGTGAATATGAATCGCTATTTAAGACTCCCCTTCTCTTTTCTTTTGGGGATTTTTTAATGAGAGTTTTTTCATAATAAGTAATACTACTTTGCTTAGGCTATTTAGCGTGAGCACAAATTTTAATTTCAAAAGGAATAGCAGTAAATTAACTTTAATCTCAAACTTTATAATGTATCTTAGATCAACTGTATGTATGCTGACGGCGCTACCCTGTTGCCAAAAATCTGTCTAAAAAGCTTTATACAGACCTGTGAGGAAGAATTTAAAACTGAGTTAAAATGACTCGTATCTGTAATTATTGGAAATTACATCAAAATTATACTGTTAATCTATACTTATCATTATTTAATAATGTCAAATATATTCCCGAGAAAGTTTATATTAATAGAATAAACTGTTTAATAATTCTAATTAAATTGAGTAGAAGAAGCTCTTTATAATCAATTTTTCCAGTCAGATGAAGTCGTTAATATATTGGAAATATTCTTTTTTTATAAAACCCGCATGGGGGAATTATGAAAATAGGACTATATGCTGCCCTATTCAACTTCTCTATTTTTACAAAATACCGCTGTCGTCATGCCAGATTTAGTTAAACTCTGATCCTGACGTTCAAGAAAACTCTTGGCGACCATGGTCATTGTGGACGCCATATTTAGACTGCTGTTTTCTTCGGAAACTTTTTGAATATCCTGATAGGCTTTCAGTCGATTACAGAAAGCCTGACGTTGCGTTTGGGCATCAGCTTTTTGATCATCTTCATCTAAAATGTGCTTGGTTTCATTCACGATTTTAGTCTGTTCTGAAATAAACTGATCATAGGCACTTTGGGAAAGCGGCGCTGCAGATACCGTGCTACTCAGTAACACTACACTCAATCCTGCACAGATCAAAGCTGATGGTTTTAGCATTTAGAATTCTTCTTTCCAGACATCTTCATAATCATCCGCATCAATCATGAAGCGATAACCTGTTTCTAGCGCCAGATACGGTAAAACTTCAGGTGCAATATCTTGTAATTCACGTACGGTCATGGTTTCAAAAGCATCTTCACTAGAAGGCTCTCCACCATAAATGTACCAGCTGATATTTTCCGCTGTCTCGGGCTTTTTACGAATACCGACTATCGGATCCTGCTTTAAGGTATGTACGGCCACCGCAACAACATCATCACCGCTGACTTCAACATAAGCCGAACCGACTTCTTCACAGAGTAGTTTTTGCTCTGCAATCAGTTCTTGTAAAGGTGACAGGTTTTGCGCGTTTTTCGACATTCTATATTACTCATTCATTTGCATTAGCACGCTATTTTAACTGAATTTTAGCGATGCTGATGCAGATTTCATCGAGATCTTAAAATATCTGCTCTTAACCAATTTAAGAGCAGATATAAATTAAAGCTTATTTGAAGATTTTAAAACGCTCTTCGTCTGCAAGATAATCTTTGGCACGTGGCTCGCCTTCTATTGAACCAAAGACCAGCTGTGCGCGAAGCTTCCAGTTGGCTGGAATCTCCCACTCAGCATGTACCTGCTCATCTACAATCGGATTATAATGCTGCAAGGATGCGCCCAGACCTTCTGTATGTAATGCCGTCCACGTTGCAAATTGCGCAATTGCCGTAGAATGTTCTGCCCAGATTGGGAAATTATCAGCATAAGACGGAAATTGTTGCTGCAAAGCTTGTACTACGGTTTGATCTTCAAAAAATAGTACGGTGCCTACACCAGCAGCAAAGCTGCCCATTTTAGCAGTTGTTTTTGCAGCGCTCTCTTCGTCTTTGGCATAGCTTGTTAATTTATCTGCAACGATACCCCAAAACTTTTCATGTTCTGCATTGAATAAAATCACGGCGCGTGAAGACTGGGAATTAAAAGACGATGGGCTTTGCTTGATCGCAGTTTGAATCAAATCGCTTAAATACTCAGGAGATTGTTCTACATTCTTGCCAATAGCATAAATAGTACGGCGTTTAGTAATTAAATCTAAAAACTGATTCGACATTTTCTAAAATCCTGGGATATATCATCGGGAAAATTTGAACCTTCAACTATTTTTGTGAAGGAAAGCTAATCAATCTAGCTTTTACTTTATCTAAGCATAAAGTCCATCTACCTTAAAAAATAATGACCTGAATTACCAGGATATTTATTTGATATTTTTATATATTTTAAGCTAAAAATGGTTTGGTTCATCTATTTTTTGAACAATTGTTAAACTTACTGGCGTTAGAGGAGTATCTGAGCAGAAATAGTGATTGATCACACCCTATTGCTGATAAATTTTTATAAATAATTAAGGTGAATACTGATTTATTGAAAATCTCTTATTGCTTAGGCTATTTTTAGAAATCATGTTTTTAAGAAGAAAATCTTATTTCTCCCACAAAATTAATCCCCCAAAACTGGAGGACTAATTTGTTTAATCAAAACTCTAAACTTAAATTAAAATTTTGCGTTCAAGACTTGAGAAGTAACTTTACTTTTCCACAGCTCACGCAATGTTGGTAAATAGAATTTCTCACCCAGCTCGACCAGTTCTGCATCAATAAGCGCATGCATTTCATGCATAAACAGATAATCAAGCTCAACAGTCGTCAATTTCGCCTGCTGTTTTTGATAGTCTCTGCGTTTCTGCTGGGCTTGTTTAACCAAACGATCGGCAAATGCCTTATCTTTAAACTGGGTGATCGCCTTTAAGCGCAGTTCGATAATGCCCCAGCCGGTTAACAACATCTGGAAGGTCTCAAAATCACTACTGGTCGATTCCCAAGACATTTCTTCCAGATTTTCATCATCCGGCAGGACTGGTAAAAGAAGTTCCATGACGCTCGGAAAAATCTTTTTAAAATTCAGAATAAATTTAACAGGATGCTCACCTGGATAATCCTTGAATTGCACCTTTCTTTGAACATCTGTTAAATAAATATCAAGCATAAAACAATCATCAGTGGTTAATCTCATCTCGTGCTATTGTACGCAACTCTGCACGAGATAAAAACCACTGCTGACAATTCCATGATAAAACAGGCTTAAAGATTGAAAATAAAAGCGTTAACAGCTTTATTTGGCATTCGGCGAAACCATATTTTCAGGTCTTACCACCTCATCGAACTGCTCTGCTGTCACCAGGCCAAGCTCAACAGCCACCTGTTTTAAGGTTTTACCTTCTTTATAGGCCGTTTTCGCAACCTTGGCTGCATTCTCATAACCAATCACCGGGTTCAATGCAGTGACCAGCATTAATGAATCATGCAAGAAATGTTCAATTTTCTCATGATTCGGCTCAATACCAACGGCGCAGTGATCATTAAAACTGTTACAAGCATCACCTAGAAGCTGAATCGATTGCAACAGGTTGTATGCAATCACTGGCATAAACACATTCAGCTCAAAGTTACCTGATGCGCCTGCCACATTAATGGTGGTGTCATTGCCAAGTACTTGTGCCACCACCATGGTCATGGCTTCACTTTGGGTCGGGTTGACCTTACCCGGCATGATGCTTGAACCTGGCTCATTTTCAGGAATACGCAACTCTCCAAAACCACAACGAGGTCCACTGGCCAGCCAGCGAATATCATTAGCAATCTTATTTAGGCTAACAGCAAGGGTTTTTAATGCACCCGAAGCAAATACTGCAGCATCACGACCTGCCAGCGCTTCAAATTTATTCGGAGCAGTCACAAACGGTAGACCGGTCAGTTTTTCCAGTGTTTCTGCGGCCTGAACTGCATAATCAGGATGGGCATTTAAACCTGTGCCGACTGCGGTTCCGCCCAATGGCAATTCATATAAGCCCAGTAAAGCCTGCTGTAAGCGAATCAAGGCATGATCCAACTGTGATACATAGCCACTAAATTCCTGACCAAGGGTTAATGGCGTCGCATCCTGTAAATGGGTTCGGCCAATTTTAACAATATCGGCAAAGGCTAAAGATTTTGCATGTAAGGTATCGCGTAGACGGCTAACTGCTGGAATGAGCAGTTCATTGATCTGCAAACTCGCTGCCACATGAATTGCAGTCGGAAAAGAGTCATTGGTAGATTGGGCACGGTTGACATGATCGTTCGGATGAACCGGTTTCTGTGCGCCTAAATGATTACCCAGTTTCTGATTGGCAATATTGGCAATCACCTCATTACAGTTCATATTACTTTGCGTGCCTGAACCAGTCTGCCAGACCACCAGTGGAAACTGGCTATCCCACTGCCCGCTAATCAC
This sequence comes from Acinetobacter sp. KH_038, assembly GCF_057839405.1. Taxonomy (NCBI): domain Bacteria; kingdom Pseudomonadati; phylum Pseudomonadota; class Gammaproteobacteria; order Moraxellales; family Moraxellaceae; genus Acinetobacter; species Acinetobacter sp. KH_038. The sequence goes on from NZ_CM174489.1 coordinate 1,606,991, forward strand.
TTCGTCTGCTGCATCTACGATATAGCTCGACAGCTCTTGTGGAATCTGGTCCAGCTCAGCATTGGTTAAGGCCGCGGCTTTTTTTACCAGCCCCATTGCACGAATCATTGCCCGTGGTAGTCGTTCATTGCCAATCTTGAAGTTTTGCAAGCTACGCTGAGTCTGTGCGCCCCATAAAGCCTCACTTGGTACAGCAACTTCGCCCATGGTGTCATGTTCAATACGTGTTTGCATGTTTAACCTCAATTTTTATGACATGTTACTGATTTAAAAAGTATCTATACTGATACTTTGCCAGATTGATTAAAAGTAATCGATTCTATTAAATATGTAAATGATAATTATTATCAAAATTACCTCAGTATCTAAGTCACTGTCCTCTCAAGGTATTCTGATAAAACAGCCATTCATCCTCAAGCATCTTTCTTATTGAGCGCTGTGGTTGCCAGTGCAGGATATGCTGTGCCTTTTCAATATTTGCGCCGAGCTGCTCAAGTTCGGCATGCGGATAAGGCAATGCATCGACTGTTTGAATGGCGGACTGGGTGACTTCAGCCAGCTGATCCAGCAAACTCTGTATGGAAATCAGTGTGCCTGCGATATTAAAGGCTTCGCATTTTAAATCCTGCTGTTGTGATAGCCATTGCAAGGCTTTGATGACTGCATCACAACCATCTGCCACGTGTAGAAAACTGCGTTCTACTGTGCCATCCGTAGTATGGGCCTGACGGCGTAATTCAAGATATTCGCGTTGCTCTGCAGCGACCTGCATTGCCAGAGGCACAATATTTTTCGGTAAAGGTGGCACCGCCTCGCCGAGCACACCATGCTCAAAGGCACCGGCAATATTGGACAGACGCAGAATTGCAATTCTCCATTCATTATCAGTTTTAGCGGTATCCCGGATGATTTCCTCAACCATCTGTTGCGATTTAATATAAGGATTCGGATAAGTAAAATTAAAAGATGTATCTTCGCTTAAATCCGTCGCAGATTGCCCATAGACTGCCAGACTGGATAAATGCACCAGATGCCGTACACCGGTACGTTGCATGGCGCGCATCAAACTCATGATACAACTGACATTATCATTATAATATTCAAGTGGTTTTAACACTGATTCTTCTAGCGACTTAAAACTTGCCGTATGTACTACAGCCTGAATTGAATGCTGTTCAAAAACTTTGTTTAATGCCGGTGTATTGCGAATATCAATTTTAATAAAAGGCACATACATGCCGGAAATATATTCAAGTCGCTCCAGCGTCTGCAAATTGGCATTGGCCAAATTATCGACCACAATGACCTCTAATCCTTGTGCTAACAGACTTAAAGCAATATGTGAGCCTAAAAAGCCTAATCCACCCGTCACTAAAATCATTGTATACTACCTACTTTCTGATGAAGCCCAGATCAATCTGTTGCTATTGATCAAGCCTGTAGTGAATTTCGATGAGCACCTTAATTCTTGTTACCTCCGCACCGACTTCTATTTACGCCTGGCATGCCCTCGGTTTGGCACAGGCATTACAAAATAAAAACCAAGAATTCCGTGTATTCTTTTATCAGGACGGCGTATCAGTCGCAAATGCCCTGCAATGGGTGCCCGATGATCAGCGTCATCTCACACATGCCTGGCAAGCATTGAATATTCGCCTGCCTGTCTGTGTAAGTGCAGCACTGGCACGAGGAATTACAGACCCGGACAATGCCCAACGTCACAATATTCAGCAGCATAATCTGGCGGATGCCTTTGAATTAGTGGGCTTAGGTGAACTTGCCGATGCTGTTCAATCCTCACAACGTCTCATTCAATTCTAGATGGTTCATTTTTTAGAATGTGTTGCTTTTCCAAGGAATCTTGTGTGAAATCTGTACTTGTTATATTAACCCAAGCCAATCTGAGCAGTTTGCAGGTGCATGAAAGCCTGTCTGCCACCATGGTTCTAGCCACTTTTGGCGCAGAAGTTAAGGTCTTACTGCAAGGTGCTGCCTTAAGTTTGCTTCGTTCAGAATTGCAATTTGATCAGCTGCAACATGCCTTTAAACTGGCCTCGAATATGGTCGACAGTTTTGAATTTTACGATCTCACCCCGATCCTGATTGAACAGAAAAACCAGCATTCACCTTTTGTCGTTCAGAGCGAACAAGAGATTGAATTCATTGAGCTAAACCCTGCGTTTATTCAAAGCTTTGATCATGTGCTGTATTGGTAAGGAATAAAGGATATATAAATGTCAAATCACACACTGTATCTGATCCAGTCTGACTATGCGGCGACGGCGCAGATCCTGGAGCAGTTGGCTCAAATTTATACAACGGGTGACCAGGTCGTACTGATGGGTGAAGCAGTATTGCAGTTAGAACATGCTTCTCTACAAAAATTGCCGAAAATTCACATGCTGGAAAATGATGCAGAACTCCTGGCACAACCTGTGCCTGAGCAGGTCAAGCTGCTCAATTCTGCGGATTTTGCAGATCTTTGCCTTGAGTTTAATCGCTGCATTTCAATGAAATAATAATAGGTCAGATATGAATTTAGAATTAGATCAAGATGGTCATCTGGTCGACTATACCCTATGGAATGAAGATGTTGCTCAAGTCCTGGCAAATAGTCTGGAGCTGAGTTTAACGCCATGGCATTTTGAAATTCTGCAAGCGGTACGTCAGTTCTATCAGCAGTTTGGCCATTCACCGGCAACACGTCCTCTGATTAAATTTCTAATGAAAACGGTCAGTGCGGATATCAATAATGCCCTGCTTCAGGAAAAGTTTAATACTGGGCTGGTCGCACGGCATTTAAGTCGTCTGGCCGGTGTGCCCAAGCCTGCGAATTGTTTATAAAAGCAGTTAACGATCCATACTGTATATTTAACAGCCCGAATTAATGAAAGCCCAAATCAGCCTTTGGGCTTTTTTTATGAGAATAACTTTTATATTCAGCCTAATTAAAGATCTGCCTGATTGGAACTGATCAAATTCGGGTTTGCTCTAATACTTTCAAGGCCCGATACAGCTCATGCTCCATTTCTGGTAAAACCTTAATCAGAAATTCAATTTGTGCTTTGGCTTCATCCCGGGTGACCAGTTGGGCCTCTACCAGCTTTTGCTGCTTCCTGATCAACAGGCCAACCTGCTGAAAATCTGGCTGTTGTCCGGCACTTAAGGCATTAATGATTTGCGTAAAGTCCAGATACAACTGTTCTTGTTGCTTTAACAATTGGTTTTGCTTTGCAGTTGCATCCGTTTGTTCTGCCCGGGTCATTTGAGTATTTGCAACGGAACTGACCAACGCAGAGCTTGTGGGCTTTTCAACGACAGGGATCGGATCAGAATGAGCCTGATCATTCAAATTTGTCCGATAGATTTCCTGTCGTATCTGATAGCCGATAACCATTAAAATACCGAACAAGAGAAAGCCGATCATTACATATAAAAGAATTGCTTTATCTTTCATCTGTCTATCCTCAGCCGAAACAAGACAGCCCTGATCAAAAAGCTGTCTTTTCGTTAAATCGACTACGGCGTTGACCAGTCTGCTGGCGCATAACCGATCCGGACGCGTTGTGGATGATTTCCTACCAGCACACTCAGTACTTTATTGCCTGTGGCAAAATCAATCACGGTCACCACGTCGGTTTCACTTTCGGAAATTACACAGCTTTTACCATCCGGGCTACGTGTTGCCCAATAGGGTTTGCCTGCAGGAATCAGTTTTCCGGCGGTGAGCGTTTTGCGGTCTACAATGGTGGCATAGTCATCCATGGTACCGGCAACACAGAGTTTTTCACCATCTGCACTGATCGAAAGGCCATGATGGCGCGAGTCATTCACCCATTTTGTCCGGTCTTTCGGAATACTATCACTACCTGGAAGCTGACCAATACGAGTAACTTTATTTTGATCCAGATCATATTCGATCAAGCCATTAAAGAATGAAACCTGGGCATACAGTTTGCTTTCATCCTTACTAAACACCATGGGACGGACTGAGTTGGATAAATCCTTGCGGCCAACAGCATCCAGTGCGGGTCTGAAATCAATTTTTCTTAGCACTTGATGGGTATTGGCATCTGCAATGGTAATATAACGTTTGCCCTTGGTAAAATCCTGCCACTGCGCATCCATTGAGGTTTCTACATTGCCGATGGCAGAGTTCAGGATCTTGGTGCCGCCATCGAAGTAGATATTTTCATGCGGTTTATCACCTGTAGCAAAACGGCCTAACTCTTTTCCTGTATGAATATCCAGGACATGCACGACATTACCTGAAGATGCCGAAACTGCGACACGCTGGCCATCTGGTGAAACTGCCATGTGATCGGCACGGAAGCCTTCAACCGGTGTACGCCAGTTAATCTTGCCGGTCTTGATATTAATAGACACCACATCGGCAAAACTTGGCCGCGATGCCACGATGGACTGACCATCTGGAGTCGAGTACATATCATCGACCAGCTGGTCATTCCCTTCACCAGCTGTGGCCTGAATATAGGTATAGGCAATCAGCTTGATTGGATTGAGATGTATTTCTTTAAGACGCTCTTTACGATCAGGGATCATGTTAATCACCCCCACCTTGCCAAAATCGCCAGAAGGACGGATTACAGTCACGGTGCCATCCCAGTTATTGCCGACAAAGAAAACCTGTTGACTATTTGCTGGTTGAGGAGGTACAGATGAAGCGGCCTGTACAGCAGGGATGGTTACTGATATTAACATTGCTGATACTGTCAGGCTAAAACGTGGCCAGATTTTGTTTTTAATATTCATGGATGAAGCTCCGCATAATCATTTATATTTTTTTAATTTATTGTTGTGCACATTCGTGCTGTACTTATTCTTGGCCTAATATACAAATGTATAAAATGTTTTGCTAATTTTTCCGACCAAAAAGTCTGAAGCTATTTTTTTTAAAATCTCACTTCAGACACTATTCTTTTAAATCTTCAGCGAAATTGAAGTCTAATCATCCAGTACATCAACAAATTGTGCATTCAGCACTTTGGCAAGATCATCCGGTTTTAAGCCAATATCCAAACCACGCTTGCCTCCACTGACATATATTTTCTGGAGTTTTTCTGCCGATGCATCAATTACGGTCTTTAAACGTTTCTTCTGTCCGACCGGGCTAATTCCACCGACCAGATAACCGGTCAAGCGTTCTGCCTGTTTCGGATCTGCCATTTGCAGTTTCTTGCAACCCAAAGCTGTCGCTACTTTTTTCAGGTTTAACTGATGATGTACAGGTAAAATTGCCACAAAATATTGCTTTTCATCTGTCACCAGCAGCGTTTTAAAAACCTCTTCGACTTGCAAGCCTAATTTTTCTGCTGCCTCTAAACCAAAGCTTTTCGCATTGGCATCATGTTGGTATTCGTGAATGCTATATTCAATTTTTTGGGCTTTTAAGAGTTTGCATGCAGGCGTCATAGTGATTCTGGTTGAAGGCTAATGGCATAAGTATATAAATATTCATTCAAGAAGTTAATTTCTTAGCTCAATTTTATAAGCTGGCTCTTTAGTGATTTGAATATTTATCAGCATAGCTTCTGAGCAGAAAGTGAAACATAAAAGCCAATACCATTTAGAGCCAAAAGGAAGTTTATAGCCCATCTATCTACAATTTAACTTTCAATGCTTTTGTTCTATTTTCACCACCCACAGTATTTTGAGCATTTTTGCAAAGAGAGAGCCGTGCAAAATACCAACAAATATATGCGTTTTTGCCACTATATATAGGTTTGGCAAGTTCTTAATACCTCATTTACAGATGTTAAAGATGAACACATTTGTCACTTCAGTACGCTATAGACTCTCTGACTCTACGACAAAGACTTCTGTTGCTTGCTATTAAGCTCAATATCTGGCTTCGCATGACATGTATATGATCCAGTATGAAATTTGGCACTAAGCTCGGAGCTGCACAGACTTAGCTTGATCTGCTATTTGGTAATAAAATGCATAGAAAAACAGGATCTAAAACCTTATAATATAATCATTAATATATTGTTTTATTTTGCATTTTTAAATACTGGTTAGGCTTTTAGACAAGCTGCTGGCTTTAAATGGCGGCGATAAAAAGCTCAAGTGCTGGAATCCACTTTTTATTGCAGGTCTATGCAAATCCCTACTAAATATCGAGTTTAGTTGAACCAAGTATGCTTTGATCGAGATTAAAAATATAATCAAAAGGAAGAGTTTAACGTTAACCTGAAGATACAGTTACATAAAGGATATTAACTGTTTTTGCCAATTGGGTTTACAATGAAAATAATCTGAATGCCCAGCGAATTGTAATTTTTTAACATTGCCAAATCTCTGCAAAGTTCTCATTATAGCGCCACTGTTTAAGATATGCTTTCTACGTTAATTCAAAGAAATTATAAATAGTCATGTAGAAAATCATGCAATAATAAGCAGAGTTTGCAGCTATCTTGCAAACAAACCCCGATACTTTTTAATTGGAGCATGCTGGATGAGTTCGACCATTTTGGTTATTCATGGACCGAATTTAAATTTGCTTGGGAAGCGCGAACCGGATGTTTATGGTCACCTTACTCTTGACGATATTAATCAGCAACTGACTGCTCAGGCTCAACAGGCCACATTACAACTTGATACCTTTCAAAGCAACTGGGAAGGTGCAATTGTTGACCGGATCCATCAAGCGCAACTCGACGGCGTTGAATATATCATTATCAATCCGGCAGCATTGACCCATAGCTCTGTTGCGGTTCGTGATGCCCTGCTTGGCGTTGCCATTCCTTTTATTGAAGTCCATTTGTCGAACGTCCATGCACGCGAGGCATTTCGACATCATTCGTACTTGTCCGATAAGGCAATCGGCGTGATCTGTGGTCTGGGTGCAAAAGGCTATGCCGCTGCTCTGGACTATGTCATTGAAAAAATACAATCTTCTACACAATCTTAATTAGGAATACTGTCTCATGGATATCCGTAAAATCAAGAAACTCATCGATTTGATGATTGAATCTGACTTACAGGCGATCGAAGTTAAGGAAGGCGATCAATCGATTGCATTAACTCGTCGTAATCCAGTGGTTGCAGCAGCTGTTCCTGCGATGCCTGCACCTGCAGCTGAAGTGCCTGCGGCGAAGTCTCCTCGCGGTGCTGTTGAAACCTCTCCAATGGTTGGTGTGTTCTACTCGGCACCAAGCCCAGGCGAAGCAACCTTTGTTAAAGTAGGTCAAACCGTTTCTGCTGGTGATACTCTGGGTATTATCGAAGCAATGAAAATCATGAACCCGATTGAAGCAACTCAAAGCGGCGTGATCGAAGAAATTCTGGTGAAAAATGGTGAAGTGATTCAATTCGGTCAACCACTTTTCCGCTACCGCGCTTAATCACCCCGGGGATTTATAATGTTGCAAAAAGTTTTAATTGCAAACCGTGGTGAGATTGCATTACGCATCACCCGGGCTTGCAGAACTTTAGGGATCAAAACCGTAGGTGTCTATTCTGACGCAGACAAGGACCTGATGCATTTACGCTTCTGTGATGAAGCAGTCTGTATCGGTCCGGGTGCCAGCAGTGACAGCTACCTGAATATTCCAGCGATTATTACAGCTGCTGAAATTACTGGTGCAGATGCGATCCATCCTGGTTATGGCTTTCTCGCTGAAAATGCTGAATTTGCAGAAATCGTAGAAAATTCTGGTTTTATCTTTATTGGTCCACGTCCGGAACATATCCGTTTAATGGGCAACAAGGTTTCTGCCATTACTGCCATGCGTAAAGCGGGTGTGCCAACGGTACCGGGTTCTGCCCATGCAGTCACACCAAACAATGCCATGGCTGAAGCGAAAGAGATCGGTTTTCCTCTGATTGTCAAAGCTGCTTCTGGCGGTGGTGGTCGTGGTATGCGTATCGTAGAAAATGTCGATACCCTGCTCGAATCTGTTCAGGCTGCACAGCGTGATGCAGAAATGTGGTTCGGTGATGATACGGTCTATATGGAACGTTTCCTGCAAAAGCCACGTCACGTCGAAGTACAAGTACTCGCTGATGGTAATGGCCATGCCATTCACCTCTATGATCGTGACTGCTCATTACAGCGCCGCCATCAGAAAGTACTGGAAGAAGCGCCTGCGCCAAACCTGCCAGAGCAAGCACGTGCTGACATTCTAGAAGCCTGTGTCAATGCCTGTAAACTGATGCAATATCGTGGTGCCGGTACATTCGAATTCCTGTTTGAAGATGAGGAATTCTTCTTCATTGAAATGAATACCCGTGTTCAGGTTGAACATCCGGTGACTGAAATGGTAACCGGTATTGATATTATCGAACAGCAATTACGTATTGCTGGCGGCTTAGGCCTCGATATTCAGCAAGAGGACGTCAAAGTTCTAGGCCATGCGATTGAATGCCGTATTAATGCAGAAGATCCATCGACCTTCTTGCCATCACCCGGCAAGATTGACAACTTCTATGCACCGGGCGGCGCAGGTATCCGTTTAGACTCGCATGTTTATCCGGGCTATAGCATTCCGCCGTATTATGATTCGATGATTGCCAAACTGATTGCGCATGGCAAGGATCGTGAAACCTCTATTTCTCGTATGAGAAATGCCCTGGAAGAAATGATTTTAACGGGTGTTAAGACCAATATTCCTTTGCATAAAGACTTAATCCTTCAGGATAAGAACTTCTGCAAACAGGCAATGGATATTCACTATCTGGAAAAACACTTGTTAAAGCAGCTGGAAGGCGCTGAAGACAAGGCTTAAATCCAAGCTCATAAAAAAACCGCTGTCATTCAGCGGTTTTTTTATTGTTGAAATTTTAAGGCAATACACGTCTCAGCACAGCAAAACACTGCTCGGCCTTGTCATTGGCACAAAAGTTAATCGTGTACGGATTCTGCCATTTCACAAAATATTGTGAAATTTCACCGGACTGATCCACCTGATTGCCGGAGCAGTCTTTTTCATTATTGTCATATTTCACTTGCAGAATCAGTGCTGGAATCTGCTGGGAAGGATCTTGTGCCGGCTGATAGTCATATAATCCGGAAGTCCACTCTGCACCACTTTTAATCACCACATTGTTATCGCCTTTGAAATTGTAATATTCAATACATTTTTTATTATTCGGAATTTCCATCCCCCACAATCCGACAATTTCCGGACGGGTCTTTACAGTAAAGGTATTCGGGACATCCGCCGCTTTAGCAGAAGTATCTGCTGGCTTTTTATTTTCTGTCGCCATTAGCCAAGGTGAGCTCATGAGTAAGATAAGGCTAAGACATATTTTTTTCATATTTACCGGCATCGTTTTAACAATTGATTCTAAATTATCATATTTTCCGGGATCGTGTCCCGCTCTAACGCAATTTCAATACACAGTCAGAAACTATTCATCATATTGTTTAAAAACATGGATTTCTTTTCTGACTTTTTTTGTATATATTTCGTATATAAGAATCTTAATAGTTCGTATTAATACAGCTTAATCAAACAATAAAATTATATTTTGGGTCAAACTTACTTGCTAAACAAAGTGATCATTCACACTTAAAAATTTGAAAACAGGATTTTAAATTTGCAATTAGCTCGAATAACAGAACAACAATTCAATCATGATACCTATGCTTATTTTGTCATTGTATGCGTGGTTCTGCTGTGTTGTTTTATTGGGATTGCGACCAGACCACTGGAGTATCTGGCCTTATTGTGGCCGGCGAATGCAGCCTTATTGGCCATATTTTTACGCTTTCCACATTTAAATAATCTGGGTGGCTGGCTTGGTGCATTCAGTGCCTTTATGTTTGCAGATCTGGTCACCGGCAACAGCTTACTGCAAAGCCTGTTTCTCACTTTTTCCAACCTGATCAGCACCATCGTTTCGCTATTCTTTATTCGTTATTTCAAGATTAATTATAAATATTATAATACCGGCTATACCTTTGTTCATTTATTTGGCATCTCTGCTTTTGCCGGCTGTCTGGCCAGTGCAGCCTTTGCTGTGGCCACTCTACCCCATTTACCCAATTCGTTCATGACCAAAGATAATTTATGGATTGATTTTGGTTTGTGGTGGACCGGCGAGATGGTCAATTATATTGTAGTACTACCTTTGGTTCTGGCCTTTCCCAGAATCAAGGATATGCAATATCTGTTGAAAAACCGCCGTCAGAAGCGTCATCATTTTAGCTATTTTCTGCCCGCCGCTACAGTCGTTCTTTGTGTCATCATCACCAACATTTTTTCGGGGCCGGGCGCGCTGCTCTATCCTTTAGCTGCACTGATCTGGGCTGCATTAACTTATCGCCTGTTTAGCATGACACTGATCAATGCTTTTGTGATCATCTTGACCTACTACAGCCTGACCCAGTTTTATGCGACCAATCACGCGACTCTGGCAGATTCTACCATTTATATTTCACTGCGCATTGGCCTGTTTATGCTGGCCCTATCGCCGCTGATTCTTTGTATTATTAGCCAGAACCGCAATGAGCTGTTTAAACGGGTTCTGTATCTGGCCAATCATGACAGCCTGACCCGTACCATGAATCGGCATTTTTTCTTTCAGAAAGGTGAATATTTACTGCAATATGCCAAGAAAATGGAATTTTCGGTCATCATGCTGGATATTGATCATTTCAAACGTCTGAATGACCATTTTGGCCATCATGTGGGTGATAAGGTACTGCAACACTTTGCTGAAATTATACGTACCAATTTACGTGCTCAGGATCTGTTTGCCCGGATTGGCGGAGAGGAATTTGTGCTGTTACTCTGGAATACCGAACCTTTCGAAGCTCAGGATATTGCAGAGCGCATACGCAATCGTGTCGAAAAAACCCCGATGCATCAACCGGATGGATCATCCTTATATATTACTGTGAGCGTTGGGATTACCCATCAAAATGAACCGCGGTACCAAGATTTGCAAAACCTGATCAATATCGCCGATCAGGCCTTATATCAGGCCAAACATCGCGGGCGTAATCAGGTGGTGCTTGCATCTTAAACTAAAATCATCTACAACCTTGAAACAGCATCAACGCTAGGGAATGGCAATGAAATTAGAAGAATATCTACAATATGATGGTTTGGGACTGGCCAAACTGGTCGCTAATAAACAAGTACATTCAAGTGAACTTTTATCTGTGGCCCTGGAACGTAGCTCAATTGTCAATCCTGAGCTGAATGCCATTATTATTCCGATGCATGATTATGCCTTGAAGCGTAGCCAGCAGAATTTATCCGGACCTTTTGCCGGTGTGCCCTTTCTGGTCAAAGACCTGTTTCAGGAATATGCCGGCTATCCGACTTCTTATGGCTGCCAAGGCTTAAAACGGATCGGTTATATTGCCGAAACCAATGCCGAGATTGTCAACCGTTGGGAAAAAGCCGGAATTGTGACTTTTGGCCGAACCAATACGCCTGAATTTGGTATTAAGGGGATTACCGAGCCGGATGCCTGGGGTAGCTGTAAAAATCCATGGAATTTAAAGCATAACAGTGGCGGCTCTTCGGGTGGCTCGGCTTCTGCCGTGGCTGCTGGGATTGTGCCGATTGCGGGTGCAGGTGATGGTGGCGGTTCGATCCGCATCCCCGCTTCATATTGCGGACTGTTTGGCCTGAAACCAAGTCGTGGCCGCACGCCGTGGGGACCGCAAATGAGTGAAGCCATGCATGGTGCAGCGATTCAGCATGTATTAAGCAAAACAGTGCGGGACAGTGCTGCAATGCTGGATGCCACTCATGGTGAAGATCACAGTTCGCTATTTAAGATTCAGCGTCCGCAACATCATTATCTGGATGTAATTCAGCAGCCACCGAAAAAACTGAAAATTGCCTTTAGTACCTATTCTACGATTGGCACGCCTGTCTCTCAGGATGCAATCAAGGCCATCGAACAGACAGCAAAGCTGCTCGAGTCTTTGGGACATGAGGTCATTGAAGACCGTCCAGCGATTGATGGCATGCAACTGGCCAAGGACTTTATTACCACATGGTTTAGCCAGTTTTCGTTTATGCTGGATGAAATTCAGAAAGGCTATCCGTCTAAAGCGAAGGATTTTGAACTGGACTCTTTAGCACTGGCGGCTTTCGGGGCGAAAACCAGCGCACTTGATTATATCCAGAACCTGAATAACTGGGGCCAGTACGTAACCCAGATGAATCATTTCTTTGATGATTATGACCTGTATCTGACACCTGCAACCGCATCCGTCGCGCCAAAAAATGGCGAAGTCAAAACACCTGCATGGCAGAAGCCCATCTTGAAGGCTTTATTGGGTGTAGGTAAGGCCCATCTGCTGGCACAGGGTAAACTGGTCGATCAGATTGTCAAAGAAAATTTAAAGTGGGTCCCTTTTACCCAGCTCGCCAACATTACCGGACTTCCAGCCATGTCGGTGCCGCTGTACTGGAATGAATACAACCTGCCACTCGGTTCCCAGTTTATTGCGCCCTTTGCCCGTGAGGACCTGCTCTTGCAACTGGCAGCGCAACTCGAGCAGGCACAGCCATGGTTTGGTCAATATGCCAAGATTCGGATCTGACTTTTAAGCAATCCAGGACATTATCAAGATGCCTTGGATTGCTCAACGCTATGCGGCAATCCAAAAATCAATAACAAACCGAGTAAGGTAGATGCGGCGGCAAACATAAAGACCATTTCTCCGCCAATTTTATCCCAGTAATAGCCTGCCAGAATACTGCCACTTGCTACACCTAGCCCCCACATGGTGCTATATAAAGCCTGTCCACGGCCTTGCTGTCCTGCAGAAAAATTCTGGAAAATAACCCGCATGGCAATCATGTGGAATAAACCAAAACTCAAAGCGTGAATGGTTTGTGCAAAAAATTGTGCCGCAAATGAAGATGGAAATATCCCTACAACCAGCCATCTTAAACCCGTCATTAACAGGCACAGCATCACCAGATGGCGCCATGACCAGCGTGTCAAAAAGAAAGTGGCATAAGCGAACATAATAATTTCCGCAATGACTCCGACCGACCACAGCAGTCCAATCTGGCTGGTACCGAACCCCGCCTGATTGAGATAATTACTATAAAAACTATAAAACGGCGCATGTGAAAACAGCATGATCAGCTCAATCAGAAAAAAGCTGTATACCACCGGACGCTTGAAAATTGGCCATAATGGTTCAAGCTGTTTCTGCGCAGTGGGTGCTGCCGTGGGTTCTTTAATGCTAAAAGACCAGAGAAAGGCCAGAAATGAAATACATAACAACAAGACCGGCAACATACTGATGCTGATAATTTCAAAGATGGCACCTAAGCCGAATACACCGATAATAAATCCGACCGAGCCCCACTTCCTGACTTTTCCATAAAGCTCTGCCCGTTTTTCCCCGAGCCAGAATAAAGTCACACCTTCAAATTGTGCCAAAATCGCATTTTGAAAAAAACTGAAAATCAGCATCAATAGAGCAACCGACTGAAAGCTATTTGGAATGATAAAAATCATGAACCAGATACAGGCTTCCATCCAGGTGGCAATGCGAACCAGCAACATGCGTTTACCGGATTTATCTGCAATCCAGCCCCAAATGAAAGGTGCAAAAAACCGGGTGAGAATCGCAATGGAAGATAAGATACCGATTTCCTGATAGTTAAAGCCTTGATCTTCCAGATACAAACTCCAGAACGGCATGAATGCACCAACTATCGCATAGTAGAAAAAATAGAAACCGCCTAGTCTGGATTGTATTGTCAGTGATTGCATTATCTTGCAATCCCTTGAATTTTCAATAACTTAAAAATATTTATAGTTGCATCACATTGCTTCATTTTGCCTTCTTTGCAGTTCAATAGTCTATAAATCAGTCTACAAAATTTATTTTTTGTAGATTTGATTTTTTTGTAGACTACTTAACTAATCCGCTGATTTTTAAATATTTAAATAGTGAAATTTTAGCATAATAGAGTTATGAGCCGGAATGAGAAATATATTACATCAAGCTGATACAGCTATAAGATAAAAAAACTTAAGTTAACTCATGAAGACCGATTGACTAAGTCAAAACTATTAAGCAGAAAAAAATGAAGAAGCCCATATCTTTGGAGAGTTTTAATTTACAAACTTTGTCAATAGTCAATTTAGTAAACTAAAAAAAACTGATACCTTAAAAATCATAATATAAAGAGTAAGGCAGATACATTAATGAAAATTAAAAGTTCTTTTTTAAAATTATCAATTAGCTGTTTATGCTTAGGCTCAACATATATGATAGCTTCGCCAGCCTTTTCTGCTAATAGTGAAAGTCAATTATCTGATATTTCAGCGAAAACACCAGGTACCTTATTATCTCTTCAAGAACAAAATATTGATCTTTTTACAAATGCTTCACAGCGGTTCCTAGTTACTTATCGTAGTCGTGGAGTACATTCTGAACCTATTGTGACTTCTGGATTTATTTTATTACCTAAAGGTCAGGCACCTAAAGAAGGCTGGCCTATTTTAGCTTGGGCACATGGCACCACTGGTGTTGCAGATATTTGTGCGCCTTCTGGAGATTATTTAGGTGGCCCAGTAAATAATTATCAGCAAGTAGCAACTCAGGCACTGAATTCTTGGCTAGCTCGAGGCTATGTAATAGTTGCACCTGACTATCAAGGTTTAGGTACACCTGGTAAGCATCCTTATATGAATGCACAAAGTCAGCTGCATACCGTGGTGGATGCTGTAAGAGCAACTCACTTTTTAAAAAGTTATAAAATTAGCAAAAATTGGTATGTTATGGGGCATAGTCAAGGGGGTGCAGCCTCGCTTAAAGTGGCAGCTGATGGTCAAAAAGATGCACCTGAACTAAATTTACGTGGCGCTATCGCTCTTGCTCCTGGAGGCTATCAATATCAAGGGATTGCAGAATATGTGAAAACCCAACCTCAAATAGATACAAGTGTCGCCGCATTTTTTCCAATTGTTCTCTTAGGTGCTGAAGCAGCAAATCCTCAGCTTAATCCTGCAAGTTTAGTCACTCCAGAAATGGAGAATATTATTAATTACGCGCGCAAACGTTGTTTATCTGAATTACAAACAGATTTAAAAAAAGCACCTAAAACAGTTTTCAAGCAAAATGCCAACCTGCAACCTTTGATTAACTATCTAAAAATGCAATCAATTGAAAATATGATCCCTACTGTACCCCTTATGATTATTCAAGGAGATAAAGATAAGCTGGTAGATTCCCGTGGCACATATGCTTATTACCAGCAAGTTTGCAAAATGAAAAAGCCGATTTTATTCCACTCAATTAAAGATGGAGATCATCGTGAGTCATTAAGACAAAGTGAATTTTTATTTGAAAACTTTGTCGCCTTAACAGAGAAAAATAAGCCTTTTAGTTCATGTAATTAAAAATACTGAGCTGTGCAACCTGATAGCAGGAAGCACAGCGTAAAACACTCAAATAAAACTACTTTTACTTAAATTACAGATATTTAGTTTAAAAAAACATGGATATACATTAAATTTATTTGAATATTAATATTTTATCAGTATATTGCATTTACGAAATTCTCATCAGATTTGAATATATGACAATGAATATAAAAAAAATTTTACTCTTAGGGATATTGGGATTTTTAACTGCATGTCAGGTTGTAGAAACTGCAGATAATAAAAAATCTGTTTCTATGCTACCACTGTATATTCCTAAAGAAGCGCGTTACTTAGATACTCCATCAAATGCACCCACCTCTGAAAAGTTGACGGCATATACAAATCAACTTGTTAGCCCAGAGCAAAAATATGCAACGATAAAAACTATTCCTTATACATTTTTTCAGGGTTCTGGCTCCCTTAGTGCTTATCCATATACCGTTTATAATTTTGATAGAAAACGCGTAAAATTTGTTGCGAATTCAATCATCAGTCCTTCTACTACAATGAGTCGATTTGATTACTCGCAAGCAAAATTAAAACTACCGGTTGGTCAACATGACATTGTTTTTGTTAGTGGAATAGGTAGCCATAGTTATTTCACTGAAATTAAAAATATAACCTTGGAAGAAAATAAAGATTATGTGATTGGTGTTGATCATATTCCAGGCAGCAAGACAAGAGTATTTATTGCTGAGTATGAAGTTGATTCAAGATTTAAATCAAATGATCCTGACTCTATTGTAATTAAAAAACGAATTGTTGATGGTGTTGAGCATGCAAATCTTAAAAGTGTCAAAATATATTAAGGAAACAGCTACTTTCGGATTATTGGCCTCCTTAGTACTATTACAGGGCTGCGTAAAAATGATCTTGCCGACTTCTGAAAGTGAATTAATCTCTAAGTCAATTGGCAAAGGTGGGTCAATAGATGTCCCATTAGGATATATAGATGCTTATGCAAATTTAAAGCAAGCGTATTTAAGATGTGAGCAGGTAAAAACTGCGAATTCATATATATTAGTTGATGCAAATTTAGATCGAGAAAAGAATCTTGCCATTTTTTTTGGTAAAGCACCTTATGGCACCTATCTGTTTAAAACAACTATCACACCATCTGATCCTAACAATTCCAGGCTTACTCTTCATTTGATGAAAGCTCAGCTATTAACAGAAAAAGCCAATCAAAATTTACTTCAAAAGCGTTTAGAGCGAGATAGACTACGTGCTTTAGGCCAAGACACTAAATGCAATAAAGATTAATTTTTCAAGCATTATATTAAAGTTTAAAAAAAAGCTGTGAACCCCAGGGTTGCACAGCGTTAAAAGATTAATTCGGAAGTCTTCACACCAACGTGCATTTCCACTCGATTGTTGCTCATAATTCCTATCTCACAGGCATAAAAAAACCGCCGTGAGACGGTATGGGAAATATTTTGGGAATTAAAAAGCACCCAAGGTGCTTTTTAATTAGATTTCAAATCTATGGAGATTACTGTTTTATTCCTAAGTATAGGACTGCGTTCTGTCTACTGCTATTTTCTGCTACAGCATAAAGTGATTTAATTGATGAATCATAATAAACCACACCCTTTACTGACTGTCCCGCCAAATAACAAGGTGAATAACCAAATGCTAATTCAACATTGAAATAAGGAGCATCTTCTTCAGCTGTTATTTTCCCTGAGAAACTGCAACCACTTTGGCCTTTACCTGATATCACACCTGTATTTGAAATAGTTAAGGTGGCTTCTTCGATACCTTCAACAATCGCTGATTGACCAATATAAGATCCTGCAATTGTCGTCAGATCGGATACCGTATTGTTTAAATCAACGTCATATAAGGTGTCAAATGTAACCTGGTTTGAAGGCGTATAAGTGATCGCCCCTTTAAGACTCTTTTTAGTTTTAAAAGTACCGACAATAGATGTGTCGTAAACTGCACCACCACCAAAATAAAAGTCTTTCCCTTTATTCGCTTTTACCATATCACCAGAAACAGCTAAGTCACCAGTCATGAAACCAGTAATTCCATTAGAATAAGGTGGTGTATATAAAAACCAGAATTTATTATTTTTATCTACCAATCCAATTACATTCTGCGCTTGATTGGTCTTACCAGTATAAACACCATTGATTTCAACATTAGCTACAGGTTGGTTATCCCCCTCACTATTAGAAGATGATGAATTATCCCCACCCCCACCGCAAGCAGTCAATGCCAAAGTTAATAGACCCACGCCAAATACATTTTTCATGGTTATTTCCAAGTTATTATAAAGTTCCGGCAAACTTTAACCAACTCAAAAACTTTAATCAATCAGGGCAGCCTTAACCACTCTGAGGAAAGTTCTGCAGATCTGCAAACGAACCATCTTCCTCGACATCTCTCGGCACTTTCTTTCGAATGTGCTCTGGCAATGCATTGATATATTCATCATCAATCAACGCCGATATTGAAATCTGCTGCCAATTACCCGGAATGTTACCTGTCATCACAAAGTTAATTGGATCCTCAACGTGTAAACGCTGCATGATCAGAATAATCGGTGTGGATGATCTAGCCTTATGTGAGTTGACTGTGTTCAGAATCTTACGATTTGCCTTGTTACATGCCGTCTTACTGAATGCATCTTCAGGCTTAAGCGGATCGTCCAAGATAATCGCACCAGTAAAGCCATTATCAGCCAATGTACCTGCACGGCAGCCCGCAATTTCTATAAGAAGATTCAACTTCACAATATGAAAATCAAACCGCCAATTTTTGGTTGATTCAAATTGAAACTTACGTCGATAACCAATTAGATATTCTTCTAATTCTTGGAATAGGAGCTCTTCAGCTTCTAAATATTTTTCTTTTGCTTTTGGAAGAGGCTTAGTACGGGGTTTGGTTTTAATTGGACGCTTCTTAGTTTTCCAAAAATAGTCATCCATGTCCATAAATTACGCCCATTAAAAAAACCTCCCTAAGGAGGCTTAGCATCTACATTTGTTTCTTTATATCTGCAGTTTCATCGATCATATTATTTATCAAGCCTTCAAGTACACTAACACTTGCAATAAACTTTTCCCTATTTAAATAATAATTATCCTTAGACGGTATGGGATAAACTTGTTGATCAACATCTCTAGTTTTATTGAATTCTTCAAATTTTTTTACAATAATCCAATCATCTCTCATAGCGATTGAAAGCTTACACAAATAGCGAACTTCAACGTAAAAAGAGCTTACTTTTTTTAGATATTCATCGATGTGTCGTTCGTTTCTAATACCTCTAAAAAGCAAACTAAAGCGAGTTAAATGGTCAGCAATATTTATTTCCTTTCGATCAATATCATCTTCATCAATTACTGCATGAGCATACTGTATAATAATTTCTTCAATCTCTATGGCTTTACTATTGATCAAATCTAAGGTTGAAAATAGAGATTTTATTTGATGTTCTTCCCGCCAATCATTAAAAAGTAAAATTGCAATAATAGGGGTAATACATGTAGCAGCAAAGCTCATTCCATCCTTAACAGAATTTTCCAAATTAAACCCTGTCAAATAATTAAAAATTAAACAAACCAGTAAATACGCAACAAACATCACAAAAAAAAATTATCAGTGTTGTAGCTATTTTCTCCGCATTATTACCTTTTAAATTCATAAGTCCCCCTAATTTATTAAGGGATATTACGCTAAATTTTATGTTCGATTAATGACTGAGTAGAATAGTTCGCAAATTCCTAATACGCTCTTTCAACTTGATCATGATGCCATCAATTGCCAGTAACTCATTTCGAGTCAATCCCGATCTACTGAGATTCTGATACTTATACAGCTCAGTACTGCAAAATTCTAAGTCTTGTTTAACTTGTACTTTGTCTGTCATGAGTACCACCAATAAGAAAAGAAAAACCCTACTCAAGTCTACAGAAGTAAGCAGGGTCTTATGTGCCGTAATACGTTCGGCGATTTGGAAATAAAAAAGCCCGTTTAACTCTCTCTCCAATTAAACGGGCTTGACTAGCGCTACAACTTTTTTCTTATTTGCAGGGCAACAATATTGCTTAAATATTTCAATCCAATGACATGGCTATTTATTTGAATGTTTGTTATTCAACTTCCTTCAAACAATCCCGACACTCTTTCTTCTGGTTGTCACTAATCTCAGTCGCACCATGCAAGCCGAATAAACAGAATATAAATTGGAGCATACTTTTCTCCTGATAAAAAAAACCCATTCGAGGGGAATGGGCTTATAAACTAAGAACCTGGAGGGTTCATTCAGAAACTACAGCGATAGAATCTGGTTAGGAATTCTATACAAGATCATAATTTATTCATTGGCATAATGTTACATCAAAAATAATAAAATCATATAGTTATATAATTTTAATCTATGGTAAATATTAATAATGCTTTTAAAATTTTAATTCCGTCGAATTCGACCCAATTAGAATCTGGTGCCCTGATATTGCTTACACCAACATTTCTCAAGGCATAGCTACCACAAAAGCTGCATGCTGTGGTCCATGGCTACTCCCTACTTTGATTGCCACTGAATAGGCACAGTACTAATCAATTTTCGGTTTCATTATCAATAATGTCAGGGCATCACTCCCAACTTTGATTTCACTTTGCTGCACCTCCTATTCATGCTCGATGAGCTACATGGGTTGTACCCTCTTTCGCGGGGCCTAAACGCGCCTACTTAAACACTCTTTAGCTAATCAGTACGCTTTGGTAGCTGGGCATCACTTTTCTCCTGGCAATAAAAAGCCCCCATAAGGATGCTCAAACTTTAAATCTAACTTAAATAAATATCATCTACTAACTCGCTTAGCGCAATATTTAATTTTTTCCTTATTGTCTTCAATCTTACTCATGCGCATACATGAACAAAATAATTCCGACTGTTTATATTCAACGTTTTCAGGCACATTTGCGTCGTAGCATTTAGCATCAGATTCTGCCAATCTTGGAGGAGTAATCCATTCACCTGAATAAAAGGGATATCCAAAGCCCCCTATTACAATAATAAGAAGAATATTAATAGGTAGATTGTTTTTAATATAATTTAACATTCTAAAGTTCCAAAAAAAGCCCACCATTTGGCGAGCTTTTTTAAAATTTGGTATGGCAGGCGAGTTCAAACCGCCAACTGGTTCTTCTAGATAAACCCCACAGTTTTATTTTTGCATCTTAGATGCCCTACTGCCACATTAGCCAGTCGTAACCACGGGATAAAACTTTATTCATGCTTGTACTACCTTTTAATTCATGAAGAAGCTGCAATTTAATAAAAATGTATTCTATTGTGGATAGAAATGACGCATATTACAGTAGGGCTCTAAGGATATAGCTTATTATTAAAAACTGCGGTCATGTCTATAGGGCCGACTGTCAAGCCAAGAAAGCCTATAAAGACACACACTAAATTGTTTTGGTCTCGGTTGAACCGTAATATGACCAGTATAGTGAAACTATCCCTTAATTTTCAGAATAATGAAATCCCTATACCTCAAATTCTTTATAAGTATTTTTCTTATAGGTTTTTATGGCCTTAGATGCTCGTTAATAGCTGATCCAATCGCGAGGGTCATAAGGTTTTCATATTGTTTCCATGTCATTCGTTAGCAATCCAATTCTTCAGACAAAAAAATACCTCCCTTGGGGAAAGGAGGCTGATTGGAAAAGAAACTAAAGCAATAGAATCTAGGTGGTTATTTTATATAAGATAAAACTTTAACCATTGGCATAATATTACATTAATTTTTCAATTAAAAAGCCCGCTTATTTTTATAAATAAACGGGCTAGTGCTGTAGTCATTTTCTTGGTCTTATTTGCATGTTCTTGTTGTCGCAAAAACAATATAGCATTAAGTTTTTAATAACAAAGTATAGAGAATATTTAGAAACTATTTTCCTGTGTGGCATTTAAGTTACTTTTCTTTTCAGGTCATAAATTTTGAGTAATAAAAAAGCCCATCCAATGATGCGCTCTTTTATTAAGGGGTGATAATTAATCCTTTATCAAGCCGCAAATTCTTGTAGTACAAATTGCTTTACGCTTTCATCAAAATTTGGTTTTGAAAGAGTTAGCTTGCCATTTTTCATTGATTTATAACAATAGCTTGCTGCTACCCCTACACCAAACAAAGTCAACAACTTCATTGCTCACCTCATTAACTGTCAGATTTGAATATTAAATTATCATTCAAATTTGTAGCTTTCCAACTCAATTTCGAGTGCTTTCTGTACTATCTGTTAAATATTGTATGGACAGCAGATAATCAACATCCAGCGTTGATGTGATTTATAAAGATCAAGCACTAATGATTAATTTGTATATTTACCCAGTTCAGAAAATCACTTTTATCAGTAAATTTTGGCGCAGCACTTATGCTTAATATCTCTTTAGTTCCAAATTGACCGCTAATATTATGAAATGCCTGAATACTGAAGTCTTGCGAATCACCTTCATGTAAAACACTAAAATATTCTACCGTCTTATCAAACTCACTTTTCTGTTTAAACCCGGGACGTTCTTTTAAAAATTCATAAACCTGTTCTAGAGCGGGTAAATAATTATTTCTAGGCATTCTGTATTTTCTCTAAAATTATGCGCTTTATGATGAATGCCTATTCTGAAGGGATCCTGATCAGAATGTTTGATCTTTTCTTACCGTTTATGTAAACCGTTTTCTCGAATATTTTATTAAGTACACAAAAGCCCATGCTTTGGCAATCAACTGTGCATCGGGGTTTTAGCACTTCAAGGTTAAGAAAATTTAGCCTTATAAATCATATTTATCAATATAGTCTGAGCTTGTTTAAATTTACTTGCCCTATATCGCTTCCAGATTCAAACGATCACCAAAAAACAGGAAAGCTTTTCTGGCATTGCCAAATCTAGACTTACCATTTCGAGTTGTTTTGAAGTCAGCGTTCTTATACTTTGAATTTTTATTGCAGAGCATTATGCTCAGTAAAGAGGTCGGCCATGTGTTCAAACTACGAATTCCCCTCGAAACAACGTCTCTCTTTATTAGATATTCATGAAGAGCAACTCGAATTAGACATGCAATCACACGTATACCCTTTAGCTCCAGCTCCCATCATTCTGCGCGGTGCTAACGCGTTTGAACTGGATATTGCCTGTTTTGGATTAATTCCTTCATGGGCAAAAGAGTTAAAATATGGTCGACATACCTACAATGCCCGTACTGAAACAGTGGCTTCCAAACCAAGTTTTCGGCATGCCTGGAAAAATGACCAGTTTGCTCTGGTGCCGGTAGATATGTTTTATGAACCTCGATATATCGAGGGTAAGTCGCATTGGTATGCGATCTCGCGTCAAGATGGTGACCCTTTTACCGTTGCTGCGATTTATGATGATGCGCTCATTGACGGCCAGAAAATCCGCTCATTTTCGATGCTCACGATTAACGCCGATCGGCACCCCTTTATGCAACAGTTCCACAATCCAGATGATGAAAAACGCTCGATTATTGTCATTCCGGAAGAATCACGCCATGACTGGTTGCAGTGTAAGCACGAACGTGCACATGAATTTTTCTTTGCAATGAAAGATGAATTTATAGCAAAACCTAGAGACAAGCGTGCATAGGAAAACTTGAGTTTAAACTCTACTTTATGATTGATTTTAAGTACGTGTTCAAATCCTCAAGCTACATAAAATGATCGCGCTCAACAGTATTTAAGTCCAAATAGTTTTAATCAGAACAAGATATTCAGCATAGATTATTCACTTGATGTTGAAGCAAGCTGAATCCGCTTTGTTCATAAAAATAGATTCGATGACTGAGTATGTAAAAGCCCTAACACAAGTTAGGGCTTCTTAAATATGAAAAAGCTATTTCTGCTCTCTCAAAGGATTTTCAGGTTCAGCATTGGGTTTTTTCTCTGGCTTCACACCCTTATAAGAGTCTTGATTGCCTTTATCATCATTGGATTCTTTTTGTGGATTATCTTCCTGGTCAGATTCATGGTCTGTTTTGTTGGTCATATATATTCCCTTTATCTGGCTAATACACAAATTAATAGGATATATAGGGCTAAACATCAATTATATTTATGTTTCACATCCACATTAACGCTGGTGTATAAAATTCCGGATTAAACAACTTTATCAGACAGATTTATCTTATCTCCAGCAATATCATATATATAAAATTTCCATAGAAAAGAAAAACCCCACCGATTAATAATCAAGCGGGGATTCATCTGTAGCAATACATCTACTGAACTGGAGCATCATTCAATATCTTTCAAGCAATTACGGCACTCTTTGATTTCTTCATACTCACCACCGTAATTGATTTCAGTCGCACCATGAAGGCCAAATAAACAAAATATAAATTGGATCATGTTCTTCTCCTGAATCTAAACAGCTTAATCAGCGATTAAGCTTGTATTGCGTTAAATGTAAAACCAATTGATATAAAATCATTAAATTTATAAATTAAAATAATGACTTAGATATAAATCCTGAACAAAACAGTCAAAACTCAGTTTACGAAATTTAAGCTTGTACAGGCTGTTCAGATTTAGGTGCCTGGCTTTTCTTGCTGTGATCACTGCTCATCATCTGACACATTTTTTCTTTGCAAGATTTAAAACAACAACCAACCATCACGCCCATGCCAAATGCACATATACATCTCATCATAGCTTTGTCCTGTCTTTTCATGAAAAGAGATATATAAATAACATCTATTCATGTTTCACTCTTGAGAGAATTTTCAGGTTTTATGTTGTATATGAAAACTTATGTGAAGAAATCATTACAGTTAGAGCAAATAAAGAATACTTAACTTTCTTGGATCTAAGAAAAAAAGCCTGCTTAACTCTCCTAAATTAAGCAGGCTTTATAATGTGCTGATTTTTAATTATTTTCAGTAGGTTTTTCGAATGAAGTTAAGATAGCACTGGCCCAATCGCCAATCTGTGTAAGATGTATAGAGGCTATGTTTCCAAATGTGCGGGATACGTTAATTTTCTTAATGAAATGACTGAATTTTAAGCAGAAAATATATTTTATTAGCTCAATTTCCTTTTTAAGGCATTTGAGTCAGTGCTAAACAACTCACTTAGATCTTCATCAAGATTAATTTGGGATTTTTTAGAATAAAATAATTTGTTTTCAGCTTTTAACGAAGTCAGAAGCTTTCAACTTCTTAGCAAGCAGATAGATGACCACTTTCTTTTTAGCCATTTGTCTCTATAATTTTTCATATGAGGAATAAGAATAGTTTGGCATATGAAAAATCGCATATTTATTATTTTGTTGATGAGTCTGGCCATAAGTGGTTGCCAGAAACAGCAAGCAGACAACTTGGCAGCATCTGATCCAGCCGTTAAGACACAATTTGAGCAATCTGATCAGCGGCTTAGTACATATCTGGATCAATTGGATTCGTCCACTATTAGCCTTGAACAAAGAACCCGCATATTATGTGAACAATATCCTGAAGAATATAAAACCAACTATATGCCTGCCCTTTTACAACTTATGCCTAATGAATATACAGAAAAAGAGCTTCTGTCAGATTTGGATAATGCCCTAAACTTCTATAAACAAAAGGCCAATATCCAATGTTAATTTATAGCTCTTTTATAAGTATATGTATGCCTTAAAAAAACCGCCTGAATCAGGCGGTTTTTTTATGAAGAGATTACAGCTGAAACAGAATTAAGGTCACAGATTTGACTGATCCTATCAGACCACACAAATGCTGTGAGTTAATCCCATACTGCTGATTCAGCAATTATTCCAGATCTTGTTGAGACTGCTGGTTTTTTTGCTGATTGCGTTGTGGCTGCTGCTGTTGTTGCTGCTGATCACGCTGCTGTTGATTATTCTGACCCTGCGGCTGTTGTTGCTGCTGGTTGTTTTGTTGCTGATTCGGACTTTGCTGGTTATTTTGTTGACGTTGCTGATCTTGCGTACGCTGTTGATCTTGCTGCTGTTGTTGTTGCTGTTTCTGTTGGTCTTGCTGTTGATTATTAGCCATTGGTGTAACTCCTTACTATTTGCTTTAAATTAAAAGCCGATAGAGTTTCGACTTAATATCTACTCTACGCATTTTTAAGAATTCGCCAACCTATAACCTGTTACAGATTAATTCAATGTAAAAAATAGTAAGCTAAGTAGTTGAAGTCGGGATTAATTAGCAACATAAATTACCTTATATAATGAAATAAACACATAATGAAAGACTATAGTTTATAAAATTTTTATTATTCAATAAAAGTAATAACTTAACTCAAAAATAATATATAGAAAGTATTCCATATTAATTAAAAAAGAATCATAACTCATTCATTCACAAAATTAAGTAATTGATTTAAACATTAAATAAAAATTATATCTTATTGAGCAATATTCTATAAAATATAATAAAATATTAAAAAATCTTATTTAATTAGAATGTTTTTTAATAAGGTGATATACGATATGTAACATTGCTTCACGCATAATTATTATGTTGTTTCCAATGTATCTTGACTTTTCATTATAAAATATTTTTGGTTATCTCATTATTAACTTTGGTAAAACCTATATTTTTAAAAATCTTTTATTAACTTATCTTTAGCTAAAAAATAAGCCTCTTAAAAAAGAGGCTTATTAATATTGCAGTCGATATTAGATATTGACAACTTTAACAATAATGGTTTGAGTATCTTCCTGCTCTTCTGCAAGGTGCAAACGCTTTAGCTCTTTACTTTTTACCTTAAATTGCAAATTCTGATAAGAAATTGTGCTTGGAATCTGGTCAAAATATTGGCCATCAGCATCAATTTCTTCTTGAAATAATGGTGTACCCAATTGATAGTCTAGACTTTTTAATACGACATATTTCACTGTGGTTTTCATACTAATAACCTACTTTCATTAAGCACTTTATTTTTATTTTTACCACTGTTCGCAGCAAGATGAAACCTCTATTTTCAAAAAATGCCTAGGCTTTAGACAGTCAGACCTGTTTTGTGCAATCACTTTCTCTTACATCAATAACGTGAAAAAAATTTAACTTTTAGAAAAATATAAATATACTTGGAGTTGATAGACAGAAAAAATCAGTCTACATTGATCTAAAAATCACTCCCACCAAGAAAATATAGAAACTATGCTTAAAACATGCTGCGGCTTACTCGAAGAGAAAAACATAAAAATTGCCTTTATCGAAAGTGCAAGTTCAGGCTATCTTTGCAGCCAGTTTTCCATCTGTAAAGGCGATGGTGCTGAAATTCTGGCTGGCGGCTTGGTCTGCTACGATGTCAATGTAAAAACCTCAATATTGGGTATTTCGCAAAATTTGATCAATAGTTACACTGCCGAGTCCATGCCGGTCACTGTTGCACTCGCAGAAGCGGGTAAAAAGATGTTCCAGGATGCAGACTGGATTATTGCCTGTACCGGTTTACTTAAACCCGGTGGTAGCGCGACACCAGAAAAACCTGAAGGAACTTTCTTCGTTGCCATTAATGACGGTACTCAGGTGCATCAATTCCAGTATTACCTGAAAGGTACCCCGCTTGAGCGCCTGAATAAGCTGTCCGCAGTGGTTGCACATGATATGATTAATCTATTGAATAATTAAATTCATTGTCATCGTTGTACTGCAACACGCTTCATTATTTCTACTGCATTTTAAGATAGATTAGCAGAATCAAATGCTAATCTATTGTTGAGGGTAGAATAATCATGAATATTAAAACGGCGCTGCTTCTGCTCCCTCTCGGCTTGCCCGGTCTGGCTTTCGCTACGGTCGGTGGACCACAAAATATTGAAGTCTTAGGCTATGAAGTTAAAGAGCAAAAGCTTTATGTCATGCGTCACTACCTGGACGGTCGTGGGCGCTTGCCTCAACTGTATTATTATAATTTTAAGTCGAAAACGCCGAATCAACTGATTCAGGTCAATTCCTTATATATCAATCCCAAAACCAAACGCATTGATTATGATCAGGATAGCCGCAAATTTGATCAGGATATTGCCAAAATCAAGAAGCGCTTAGTGCCATTACATCCGATCCAAAAATCCAAACCAGAACTTAAAATTTTAAAAACGACAAAGGGTACTGCTCCTGCCTGGCATGATCCACAGGAGAAAGTGCCAAAATGGTCCTATCAATATCAAGTAAAATCTGGCTCCCAAAAAAGTCCGCTTCATCAGGCAGTCAGTTATCAACCAGGCTTAAAAATCAGCCAGGCCTATCAAGTTCCACGACAGAATAAAACACTGGTGACAGTCCAGTATTTGGGTATTCCTTTTGAAACAGGCTATACCATCGAAGATCCGGTACTTCTCAGCAAGTAAAAGAAGCCAATAAAAAAGGTCTCGATTGAGACCTTTTTATATTATTAACGCTAACGAATTAAGCCGCAGTAGAACGCTCGGCAATCGGCACCACTTTGCGCAGCTCCGGCCCGGTATAATCTGCACTTGGACGGATAATACGGTTATCTGCGCGTTGTTCCATCACATGTGCCGCCCAGCCGGTTACACGTGACATTACAAAAATCGGGGTAAACAGCTTGGTTGGAATACCCATAAAGTGATAAGCCGATGCATGGAAGAAGTCTGCATTACAGAATAGCTTCTTCTCACGCCACATCACTTCTTCACAGCGTACCGATACCGGATACAACACGGTATCGCCTACATCTTTGGCTAGACGCTCAGACCAGACCTTGATGATGTCATTACGCGGATCATTATCTTTATAGATCGCATGACCAAAGCCCATGATTTTTTCTTTACGTTCCAGCATGCCCAGCATTTCACGTTCAGCTTCTTCAGGTGACTGCCAGTTTTCGATCATGTCCATCGCCGCTTCATTGGCCCCACCATGTAAAGGTCCACGCAAGGAACCGATTGCACCGGTAATACAAGAATGCAGATCAGACAACGTTGATGCACAGACACGCGCAGTAAAGGTTGAAGCGTTGAATTCATGCTCTGCATATAGAATCAGGGAAACATTCATCACCTGTTCATGCAGTTGATTTGGCTTTTCACCATGCAGTAAATGCAGGAACTGCGCACCAATTGAATCATCATCGGTATTTTCTTCAATACGCACGCCGTCATGGCTATAACGATACCAATAACAAATGATGGCCGGCAAGGTGGCCAGAATACGGTCTGCAATATCCTGTTGCTGTTCAAAAGACAGCTCTGTTTCCAGATTGCCCAGCATGGATACGCCGGTACGCATGACATCCATCGGATGTGAATCGGCAGGAATACGTTCAAGCACTTCTTTTAGTGCCTGAGGTAAGGTGCGCAGGGATTTGAGTTTGGCTTTATAAGCGGCCAATTGTTCTGAGGTTGGCAGCTCGCCAAAGAAAATCAGGTAAGCGACTTCTTCGAACTGGCAATGTTCAGCCAGATCCTTTACATCATAACCACGATAAGTCAGACCTGCACCACTTTTGCCTACAGTCGAAAGTGAAGTTTTACCTGCCACTTGTCCGCGCAATCCTGCGCCGGTGAGTACTTTTCCTTCAGCCATTTTTTTAATTCTCCTGTTTAAACAGTTTATCTAATGTGTCTTCAAAGCTGTGATAATCTAAAAATTCGTAGAGTTCTTTTCGTTGTTGCATGATATCCAGCACATTCACCTGAGTACCATGTTCGCGCACTGAGCGCATGACTTCCAGTGCTGCTTTTTGCATGGCACGTGTCGCTGATAATGGATACAGCACCATGCCAATACCCTGCTCGGCCAGTTCATCTACCGTATAATACGGCGTATCGCCAAATTCGGTAATATTCGCCAGTACCGGCACACCGACTGCATCGCATACCGTACGATACATGGTGATATCGGTCATCGCCTCGGCAAAAATCGCATCTGCACCCGCTTCAACACAGGCACAGGCACGGTCAATCACCGCTTGCAGGCCTTCTTTTTGTAGGGCATCGGTACGCGCCATCACTACAAAGTTTGCATCGGTTTTTGCATCGACTGCAGCTTTAATACGATCGACCATTTCCTGTTGCGATACGATTTCTTTATTGGGACGATGGCCACAGCGCTTCTGTGCCACCTGATCTTCAATATGAACTGCAGCGGCACCTGCGGCAATCATCTGCTTGATCGTACGGGCAATATTCAATGCGCCACCCCAACCGGTATCAATGTCGACCAGCAAGGGAGTATCAACACGTTCTGTAATCCGGCGTACATCTTCAAGCACATTATCCAGACTGGTCATGCCCAGGTCAGGCAAGCCATAAGAATAATTCGCGACACCCGCACCTGATAAATAAATGGCTTTATAACCGACTTGTTTGGCCATCATGGCAGCATAGGCATTTACGGTGCCCATAATTTGCAATGGTTTCTCGACTTCAAGTACTTGTCTAAATCTTAAACCTGCAGACATTTGTTCTGTCATCTTCCTTTTCCACAGTCTTGGCTATAATTATTGAAATTCGAGTATACTCATTTGGCTTGCTCATTCCATAACCCAATAGAACAAATACTCTAAAACTTTAGTCAAATTTTGAAGTTTTACTTCAGCTTGTCTGGCAAATCCTGCTCTCAATTGCTCCAACCATGAAATATGTGCATATATTTGCTATGATGGCAGTTCAATCTCTATTGACATGTCGATGTATTATCTCCTATGCAAGACTTTCTCGCCCTAGAACCGCTCGCCAAAGATCTGCCCCAGACCAAACGTGGTCATGAGCGCTGTATTGCGCTGCTGATCAATGCAACCGAGCTATTTCTGGAACGTGGTTATGATGCAGTCTCGCTCGATGATATTGTTCAGCATGCCGGTGGCTCTAAAGCTTCTATCTATAAATACTTTGGCAATAAAGAAGGCCTGTTCAAGGCCATCTGTGATTATCGTCGCAACAAGTTTTTTGAAGATATCTGCATTCCGATCGAACTGATGGCACTGGATTTTCGTAGTTATTTAATCCATACCCTGCTAAATTTTTATCATCAGATCATGCAACCGGAAAATTCGGCCTTTATGCGCCTGGTGCTGGAACAGAGTCAACGCAATCCGGAACTTGCGCTGCATATTCATGAACGTGGTCCAGTTCAGGTACAGAGTGCGATTGCGACAGCCCTGGAGCAGGCCAATGCCCAAGGCCTGTTACATTGCGAACATCCTCAATATTCGGCGCAGCTGTATTTTGGTATCTTGCGTAACCTGGAATGGCGCATCCTGATGGGAATTCCGATCCAGGAAGATGATCAGGAAATCGACAAATATGTCAGTTATTGTGTGGATCGCTTTTTAGACGGTCATCAAAAAGTCTAGTTTTTTTGCATTTTTGATTGCTTATAGTATATTAGCCGATTCCGTATTTTTTCTTAAACTAACCAACAACTGATTGTTGATCGAGTTTTTCGGCAATTATTGTGGAGTAACGAATGGCTCTCCGTCACTTTCTCACCTTACGCGATTTATCAACTTTAGAACTTAACCAGATCCTGCAACGCGCAATTGAGCTTAAGCGCAAACAGCATAACAATGAAGTGTTCCAGCCATTTGTTGGTAAAGTAATGGGCATGATTTTTGAAAAATCCAGTACCCGTACACGTGTTTCGTTTGAAGCAGGCATGAGCCAATTCGGTGGTAGCGCGATTTTCCTGTCTTCACGTGACACCCAATTGGGTCGCGGTGAACCGATCGAAGATTCAGCCCGTGTCATTTCCAGCATGCTGGATATTGTCATGATCCGTACCTTTGGGCATGATATTGTAGAGCGTTTCGCCTCTTATTCAAAAGTTCCAGTCATCAATGCCTTGACTGATGACCATCACCCTTGTCAGTTGCTTGCGGACATGCAGACTTATCTGGAACAGCGCGGTCCGATTGAAGGTAAAACCGTGGCATGGATTGGCGATGGCAATAACATGTGTAACTCATATATTGAGGCAGCACACATGTGGGGCTTCAAGCTGAAAGTTGCTGCACCAAAAGGCTATGAACCGCAACAACAGTTCCTGTCAGAATTTGCACATTGTGTGGAACTGGTAGATACCGCTGAAGATGCGGCTGTAAATGCTGACCTGATCGTGACTGACGTCTGGGCCAGTATGGGACAGGAAGAAGAACAGAAAATTCGTGAAAAAGCCTTTGCCGATTATCAGGTCAATGAACGCCTGATGGACCTGGCGCATCCGGATTGCCTGTTCATGCACTGTCTGCCGGCACACCGTGGCGAAGAAATTTCAGAAAACCTGCTTGACCATAAAAATGCTGTGGTTTGGGATGAAGCTGAAAACCGTCTACATGCACAAAAAGCCCTGGTTGAATTCCTGATTAATGAAAATCTGAAAAAAGACTAATGTGGATTACATAAAAAAAGCACCTCAGGGTGCTTTTTTTATGATGGATCAGATGAGTTAATGATCATTTTTAAGATATTTAGGCTCTCGTGGAAGCTGCCAACTACAGAAGAAACAAATAATTAACATGAAAATAATATAAACGAAGAAGATATTTTCAATGCCCATCGACTTAAACTGCAATGCAACTGTCGGTGCAGAACCACCAAAGACAGCATTACCCACAGCGTATGAGAAACCAACACCAAGCGCACGTACATGGGGTGGGAACATCTCTGCTTTAACAATCCCACCAATGGACGTATATAGACTCAGGATCAACATCAGGAAGACCAGCAGCAATGCAATGATAAATGGTGAATCATTAAAACTACGCATCCCAATTGCCATCACGGGATAAGTCGCGAGTGCCATCAAACCACTAAACAACAACATACAGGTACGTCGACCGATCCGATCTGACAATGCACCAAAGAATGGCTGTGCCACCATCAAGACAAAAATACATCCTGTCATGATGAGACCTACCGTTTGAGATGCAATCCCAATATTGGTCAAATAGGTTTTTGAATAAACAGTAATGACATAGAAACTGAGTGATCCCGCAGATGTATAACCCACAACCAATAAGAAGGTTTTCCAGTGATTACGAAATAACTCACGCAATGTACCCGACTCTTCTTTATCACTTTCTTCAGTCGCAAGTGTTTCTTCTAAACGACTACGTGCAAGGAGTGACACAATCGCAGCAACACCACCAATCACAAAGGGAATACGCCAGCCGCCATCAAGTAGCTGTTGCTCAGTCATAAATGCTAAGAAAATGACACCGAGTAAACTTGCTAATAACTGACCGCCTGTTAAGGTTACATATTGGAATGAGGAGAAAAAGCCACGTTGACCTTTTAATCCCAGTTCACTCATATATGTCGCAACAGCACCATATTCACCACCGACGGATAAGCCCTGTAATAATCGGACTAATAACAGTAAGAATGGCGCCAGCATGCCGACTTGTTCATGTGTTGGTAGCAAGGCAAACATAAATGAGCTGACTGCCATTAAGCAGATCGAGATCACCATAGATTTCTTGCGACCATGTTTGTCGGCAATTCGACCAAAGACCCAACTACCAATTGGACGCATAAAAAAGCTGGCAGCAAATACACCCCACACATAAATGGCTTGTGTAGAGCTATCCATATCTGGTGCGGTGAGTGCCTTGGTAAAATATACAGCAAATACGGCATAAATATAAAAGTCGAACCATTCAACCAAGTTACCTGACGCTGCGCCAACAATTCCTTTTATTCGACCCTTTTTTTCTTCTTTCGTATAATTCTGACTCATGAATAATTACCATACACAATATAAAAAGATTGATTTTTCACCCTAAAAAATTTCACTTACTAAAAATTTCGATGTAAATTTCAAAAATTTAAGAACAAAACTAAATCATTCAATAACAATGCCAGAAAAGCTTAATTAATTAATTGAAATATCATTCAAATAAAGATGAATATAAGATTATCTGAACGATTACCTATATTTGTAGGTTTTATATAGACACATTGTTGAAACAAATAAAAATAGGAGCCATTTGTTCTATATTTTTAGAGATCTTAAATATGCATCTTAAAGTCGCAGGTACAATAAAACATGTTTAGAGAAGTGCTTTTTTGGTGCAACCATTTATAATAAGTGAATGAATAATAAGCGCAGTGTATTTCAATGAAAAAAATAGTGTTCAGTTCATGGGTTTTGGCTTTAAGCCTGGTTGGTATGACTGTACAAGTTCAGGCATCCGAATTTGACCAATATCTTCAAGAAAGAAATATTATTGACAGCAAATTTAAAATCCAGAAAAAAACTGAACTAAATGAATTACTCGCACTACTCAGTGCAGAAGATTCTAGAACTTTGCCTTTACAAATCGACCAGAATACGATTATTGAACAATTACAGTTAAGTGCAAATAAAACTATCCTGAAAGGTTTAATCACTACTCCCGACTTTAGCCAATTTGAAAAAGACTTGGGGCGTAAGGAAGTAATGAAAGTGATCCGCAATAATTTGCTCAACAATTGCAAGATTTTCTTTGAACATCGCTATCAGATCGAGAATCCATACAAGGTGGAACTCAGCCTGATTTCGCAGACCCAAACGTATAAGACCGAAATTTCCCAGAAGGACTGTAAAGTAAAATAGTCTGGAAGTAATCAACAACCAGGTTTAGATTCGAAATCCAGCAATAAAAAGGTAGCGATGGCTACCTTTTCTGATGAATCTTGCTCTTATATCAGATTAGGTGCTGCTAACGAACCAGCCCTTGCGGCTGTAGAATTATAATCAGTGCACCAAGTATCACCACCATGCCGCCAAGCAAGTCCCAACGCGACAAGGTGACTTGATCTACGAAACGCAACCACATTAGCGCTGAGAAAATATAAATACCACCATATGCAGCATAAATTCGTCCTGATGCAGCCGGATGCAAGGTTAATAGCCAGACGAAAGCTGCCAAAGCCAATGCTGTTGGAATCCATAACCAATGGCTTCTCCCCTGATTTAAAATCAGGTAGGGAAAATAACAGCCTAAAATTTCCATCAATGCCGTGACCAAAAACAGAAAAAATGTAGTGAACAGTTTGCTAATCTGAATATCCATGATTTATCTTTTATAAAAATGAAGTTACTTGGTTAAAGACAGGAACACATGAAAAAACCCGTGCAAGCACGGGTTTTATTTTTTCATATGGATTAAGCAGGTTCAGCCGTCTGGTCTTCAAAGACTTCAAGTTTCAAACCGACAGGTTTACCATTTTCTTTCTTCACTGATACTGCAACGTTGCCGCCATTTTCAGCCAGTTCACCAAACAGGATCATTTCTGCCAGTGGTTTTTTCAGATGTTCCTGAATCAGACGTTGCATTGGACGCGCACCCATCAAACGGTCATAGCCCTGTTCAGCCATCCATTCGCGTGCACTCTGATCCACTTCCAGCATGACTTTCTTGTCATCCAGTTGTGCTTGCAATTCGGTCAGGAATTTATCTACTACATTTTCAATAATACTGCTTGGCAATGCCTTGAACTGAATCACGCCGTCAAGACGGTTACGGAATTCTGGCGAGAAGGCTTTCTTCATTGCTTCCTGATTATCGTTGCTATTGTCCTGATCCATGAAACCGATGCTGACACGAGAAATACTTTCTGCACCAATATTGGTGGTAAGAACCAGTACTACATTACGGAAATCAGATTTACGTCCATTGTTATCAGTCAGGGAACCATGATCCATGATTTGTAATAACAGATTAAAGACATCAGGATGTGCTTTCTCGATTTCATCGAGCAACAAGACACAGTGCGGATTCTTGTGAATCGCATCGGTGAGTAAACCGCCCTGATCAAAACCGACATAGCCCGGAGGTGCCCCGATCAAACGGGATACCGCATGACGCTCCATATATTCGGACATATCGAAACGAACCAGCTCTACGCCCATCTGTTTCGCCAGCTGCTTGGTCACTTCAGTTTTACCGACACCGGTTGGACCCGCAAAGACAAAGCTACCAACTGGTTTATCTGGAGATTTCAAACCGGCACGTGACAGTTTAATGGCTGAGGCTAAAGCTTCAATGGCTTCATCCTGACCAAAAACCACACGTTTCAGATCACGCTCAAGATTTTCCAGTACGCTCTTGTCGTCCTTAGAAACAGTTTTCGGTGGAATACGGGCAATTTTGGAGACGATATCTTCAATATTTTCTACGGTGATCAGGCTGTCGTCCTGTTCAGCTTTCAGACGGCGCTGCGCACCGGCTTCATCAATCACGTCAATCGCCTTGTCTGGCAAGAAACGGTCATTGATAAATTTGGCAGAAAGTTCAACTGCCGACACCAAGGCCTGATCATCATATTGCACATGATGGAAATCTTCAAACTTCGATTTCAGACCACGTAAAATATCAATGGTTTCAGAAATAGATGGCTCATTGACATCAATTTTCTGGAAACGACGTGATAAAGCATGATCTTTCTCAAAGACCTGACGGTATTCCTGGAACGTGGTAGACCCGATGCAGCGTAATGTACCATTGGCCAAAGCCGGCTTGATCAGATTGGATGCATCCATGGTGCTGCCCATACTCGAGCCTGCACCAATAATCATGTGAATCTCATCAATAAACAGTACGGCTTCCGGTTTCTTTTTCAGCGCATTTAAAAGCTGTTTCAGACGCTTTTCAAAGTCACCGCGGTATTTGGTTCCCGCCACCAAGGCACCAATATCCAGACTGAAAATTTCAGCATTTTCCAGTGGTTTTGGTGCTTTGCCATTGACGATTAACCATGCCAGACCTTCGGCAATCGAGGTTTTACCGACACCCGGATCACCAACAAGCAGTGGATTGTTTTTACGACGGCGGCAGAGAATCTGCGCGGCACGTTCAATTTCTTTTTCACGACCAATCAGCGGATCAGTCTTGCCCTTTTGTGCTTCTACATTCAGATTGGTCGTATAAAGCTCAAGTGGACCTGAACTGGCTGAAGATGCCGATTCACCATCCAGATCTTCGATCTCTTCTTCAGATTGTACGTCCTCTTTGCGCGTACCATGTGACAGGTACTGGGTCAGGGTCAGACGGTTAATTTGATGACGTTTCAACAGATAGACTGCAAACGAATCACGCTCAGAATACATGGCAACCAGAATATCGGCACCTTCTACAGTGCGATCACCGCCGCTTGACTGCACGTGAAAAATCGCGCGCTGCAAGATCCGGTCAAAGCTTTCTGTCGGGTGTGGTGCCTGATCACTATTTTCACCAAGTTTAGGGGTATGTTGTTCGACGTACTCTTCTAATTCCTTACGCAACACGATAATATCTGCGCCACATGCTTTCAGGGCATTTACGGCAGAATCATTGTCGAGCAAGGCTAATAATAAATGTTCTACAGTCAGAAACTCATGTCTCTTTTGACGAGCCATGCTGACAGCCAAACGTAGTGATACTTCTAATTGACGACTGAGCATGTAACCCCCTTAATCTTTAGGCTCTATTTGGCAAAGTAATGGATGACCTTGTGATCGAGCATAATTATTGACTTGGTTCGCTTTGGTTTCCGCAATGTCTCGAGGATAGACCCCAGCTACACCCTTTCCTTCATAATGTACAGTTAGCATTACTTGTGTAGCTTGGTCAAGATTCATTGCAAAGTATTGTTGTAAAATTTCAATTACAAATTCCATCGGCGTATAGTCATCGTTCATTAAAACGACAGCATATAACGGCGGGCGCTTCAGTTCTGGCGGAGCAGTTTGTACTGCCAGATCAGAATCGTCATTTTCAAGAGGTTCGCTGCTTAAACGCGGGCTGATATGCCAATCAACAATTCCAGACTCAGAAAAAGAATTTTTGATATCACTTAAACACATTTGACGTTTATTGCTTGGCATAAGATTTATATTTCACACTTAATTTGCATTTGCTTCGGTTTTCGGAATTTCTGACAAGGCTGCAGACTGGTTTTCAACTGCTTTACCCTGCTCCCAGCTAAAACGGCGAATCACCGGCTTGGCACCACTGAGACGCACTTCAATAAATTCTGGCTTAAAGCCCTTAGGCATGGTCCAGCGACCCGTTAAGCGCTCGTAATTTTCAAAATTAAAGTTTTTATCTTCGAGTGGCACCGCCAGAATTTCAGTCCCTTTAATCAGACGTAATTCGACACTGCCTGAAGCACGACTTTTACTTGGACTGACCTGAACCAGATCAATCTGATATTCAAAAGCATTTTCAGGCAAAGGCTTAATCGACAGGTTTTGTACGGCCAGAGCCAAACCGCCACGCTGACGCAAGATCTCGCGATAAATGGTTCCGACACTTTCAGCCTGAACCTGTTCATCACGTGCCTTGGTCATGGCCAGATATAGATCATTGGCATTACTGACGGCCAAATCACGTTCCTGAACCGCAGTATTCAGATTCTTGTTCAGTGTTTCCAGACGAGTCTTCTGAGTCTGTACCACATCGACCAGTTGCTCTGCATCTGCATCATAGCCAGCCGCAGTCAAACCCTGACGATGTCCTACGGTATATCCGAGTACACCACTGCTCAGGATCAATACAGCCGCACCAATGACCAAGGGCGTATTGCCTTTCATGAATGGTTTTTTCGTACCTGATTCCTGAGGAAGCGTCTTATTTGACTCGTTATTCGGCATTTTGATCTCTTGTTTGCTTTAATCAAGACACACATTTAAATCCAAATCTAAATGTGTGTGAAGTTCTAATACGTTTTTTATGGTAATAAACCAATATTATTTAGGCCGGCATCTTCAGCGAAACCAAACATCAGGTTCATATTCTGTACAGCCTGACCTGCTGCGCCTTTCACCAGATTGTCCTGTGCAGCCAGTACCACCAGTTTGGTCGGTTGTGGCTTATACAAGGCAATACGCAACTGGTTCGCCCCGCGCACTGAACGGGTTTCTGGTGAGCTACCTGCCGGCATCACATCGACAAAAGCTTCATTGGCATAAGACTGTTCATACAGTGCCTGTAAATCTGCTGCCTGACCTGCTTCGGTTAAATCAATGTAGATGGTCGATAACATACCACGGATCATTGGCACCAAATGCGGGACAAATAAAATATGATCAAAGACATTTTTTTGACCTGAAATATTTTCCAGTGCTTCAACAATTTCTGGATGATGACGATGGCCAGCAACACCATAGGCCTTAAAGTTATCGGCATTTTCAGAATAAATCATGCCCAGGCTGGCTTTACGCCCTGCACCTGAAACACCTGATTTTGCATCAATGATAATGCTTTCAGGTTTCACCAATGCTTCAGTCGCTTTTAAAACTGGCGCCAGACCCAACTGCACTGTAGTTGGGTAACAACCCGGATTCCCGATAACATTGGCTTTTTTAATTTCTTCACGATTCAATTCAGATAAACCGTAAACAGAATCTTTTAACAGTTCTGGGCAAGCATGTTGCATACCATACCATTTTTCAAACTGTTCAAGATCTTGTAAACGAAAATCTGCAGCCAGATCGATGACTTTGGTATTTGCAGCAACCAGCTCTTCAGCATGTTTCATGGCAACCCCATGTGGCGTTGCGAAAAATACGACGTCGCATGCTTTTAATAGATCCAGACTTAAATCGGAAAATTTAAGATCGGTATGACCGCGCAAGCTCGGGAACATGTCATCAACACGACGCCCTGCTTCAGTACGTGATGTCAGCGCTGTTACATTTACATCTGGATGTCGTAGCAAAAGACGCAAAAGTTCAACGCCTGTATAACCTGTACCACCGACAATACCCACTGAAATCACAATCATTACCTCAAATAAATGTTTCTTTTATGCAGTTAGTATGACAGGAAGTTCTTATTTTCTGAACTGTTTTAGGGGTAATTGGCCGTTTTATTAGCAGTGAAAGCTGGATCGAATCCAAAATAGAAAATTGAAATACTTCATTTCACATAACCAAACCCATTTAATGAGTTTGGTTATTTCTTTTTTACATGTGCTTAAACAACAAAGAAGCCGTGTGTGCCATCTTTTTTCAACTGATCTACAAGCCCAAACTCCCAGTCCAGATATGCTTGCATGGCTTCACGAGAGTTATCTGTACCTTCATACGGACGTTTATAACGGTCAATTTGTGCAGACAATGTAATGATATTGTCAGTCACCAATTCAAATCCAGCCGCTTTCCAGCCTGTATTACCACCTTCAAGTACATAAAGTTTTTGATGTACAGCTAAGTATGGCTCAATGTCTTCAGCTGCAAACTTGGCTAAAACCGATTTACCGCAGGTGAGCACAATCACATCTTTGGCTTGCCATTCAGGTTGTTGGATCAATTCGATTGCATCTGCTTTTAATAACCAAGCTGCATTGGGAATATGACCTTTTTTATATTGTGCCAACGGTAAGACATCCCAAATTGCCACATCGTGCTGTTGCTGTAGTTCAACGAGTTGCTGTGGTGTAATAGTTGATATTACTTTACTCGCGGGCACGTTTGGCTGCCAAGCCCCTTGCTCAGTCAATACCGTACTGAAATCTGTTTCTAGCACATATACTTCCCAATTCATTTGTCCTAACCAAGAGGCTGTCATATAAGCACGTATGAATTGATCATCAACAAGTACGATACGCGCACCTCTTACAGCCGCATTATGGTCAACTTCTTGAACGAGCTGTCCACCAGCAACCCATTTTGAACCTACGAAATGTCCTGCAATGTATTCTTCTTCATCACGCACATCAAATACATAAGTCGTGCGTGTCGTATCTGCTTTTAAAGTGTTTAATTCATCCAGAGAAATCGTTTTCACTTTTGCACGTTGCGCTAAATCTTTGGCATTTTCTAAAAGTTCTGGTTTCAGCGAAGTTTTTTGATCTTTAAAAGATTTTTGTTGCCTATGAGCAAGTTCTTGGCCTGCTAAAGTCCAACCGATTGTGCCATTTCGAAGTGCATAGACTTGATGATTAATTTTTGCATTCACCAAAGACTGTGTTCCGATAATACTTCTCGTACGTCCAGCGCAATTAACAATAATGGTTGTATTCTCATCTTTGACTAAGGAAGGTGCACGCAAAACCAATTCAGCACCCGGCACACTTTGACCTGATGGAATACTCATGGTGTTGTATTCATCAAAACGGCGCGCATCCAAAATCACAATATTTTCTTTTGCATCAATCTTAGCTTGAACTTCTTCAGCACTTAAAGAAGGCGTATGTTTAAAATGCTCCACCCACTCACCAAAGGCTTTGGTTGCAGAATTCACATCTACAAACAGTTCACCACCATCACGTTGCCATGCCTGTACCCCACCTTTTAATACATAAATTTGGCTATAGCTATAACGTGTAAGTTTTTCAAATGCCCGTTCTACGCGACCATCTTCATCGTCATAAATAACAATCGTAGTGTCTAAACGTGGTATACGATTGAGAATTTCAACTTCTAAACGTGAAAGCGAAATATTGGTGCTAAACAATGGATGTGCTTGTGCATAAATATGCTCTTCGCGTAGATCCACGATTGCGATTTCTTCACCATTGAGGAGTTTTTCTCGGATTTGAACAAAGTTAAGTTCTGGAATATTTGACATGAAGGATCTCTAAATTTGCTTAGGCTATTTATTTATACAAGTAAAAAAGCCTCGACTGTTTCAAGGCTTTTACGTATTATTTCAATGGATAAATATCTGATGAATTTGCATCAATCGTGTTTGGAATCAGCTTTTCATTAAAGAAAGCATCTGCGATTTTTTGTTGTTCTGGCATGTCATCTAATACAACACCTTGTACATCATAGCTACGATTTGCATTCGCCTTCAAAACGACTTCTGTTGGCAAATTACCCCATAGAGGTGCAAGGACTTTTGCTGCATCGTCAGGATTTTGTTTTACCCAAGCTGCTTTTTCTTTTAATGCATTGACGATATCATTTAAGATGGCTGGATTTTCCTGAGCAAATTTATGCCCTGTTAAGTAATAACGTGTATAGCTCGCCAAGCCCTCGCCTGAAGCAAGAATCTTCGCATGTTGCACCACTGTACCACTTGATACATACGGCTCCCATGTTACCCATGCATCGACACCACCATGTTCAAATGCCGCACGACCATCTGCTGGACTTAACCAAGCAGGTTCAATATCTTTAAAGCTTAAGCCAGCTTTATTTAATGCAGCAATCAATAGATAGTGACTACCTGCAGCTTTAGTGACTGCAATCTTTTTACCTTTTAAATCTGCCACAGTTTTAATCGAAGAGTTCTGCGGAATCAAAATAGCTTGAGCATTTGGTGATGCTGTTTCTTTTGCATAATAAGTTAGATTCGCTTTAGCTGCTTGTGCAAAGACAGGTACGGTGTCAGCAACGTCAGCGGTGACATCAATACTGCCAACATTGAGCGCTTCAGCAAGCGGTTGACCGCTGGTAAATTCATGCCAACTGACTTTAACTTTCTTTTCGGCCAGTTGTTTTTCCAATTCACCTGTTTCTTTTAATAAAGTCATGAGTGTTGATGAACGTTGATAACCGATGCGTACAGTATCTGCTTTATAGCTTGCTTCTGCAGCCGTCGTTTCAACTTTTGGTGCTTCGGTCTTATTACACGCGGTTAAAAAAATGCTCGATATAAGCGAAAAAGTGAATAATAGCTTTGATTGGATCACAACTTAACCCCTCTAAAGTGCATTTGAGTAAGCACTCTTATTTTTCAAATCAATGACGAAGAAATGCTTTATTTGGCGCTATTCTAGAAAGGAGGAGTTTGATTTAAAAACAATCAAAACAGATAAGTTATGAAGAATTTATTCCATGGCAAGTTATATTTTATTGTCGTTTTTTTAGCACTAAAAATGCTTTAGATGAGTTTTTGATTTAGGGCTCCGACCACCAGTACGGCAACGGCGTATTTTTTAATATTGTTCGATGCGCCTGGAAATGTGGATCATGTTTGGCGACTTCTGCCCAAAAGCGTGGACTATGATCAAAATGCCTGGTATGTGCCAGTTCGTGTACGACAACATAACACATGACGCCTTCAGGAAATAACACCAAAGCGCTATTTAGCATAATATCATGTTTGGCAGAACAACTGCCCCACCGGGTTTTGGGCTGACGAATATTGCACTGATTAAAAGGCAGATGGCATTGCTGTGATACACGCTTTAAATACTCAGGAATTGCTTCTTTGGCATAAGCAATCACAAAGGCTTTTAAATACGCTTCAGGATGTCGATCGCTAATCCACAGCTGTAAATTTTCAGGATCAAAACTGAAGTTATTTCTTTGCTGTTGATAAGAAATTTGCACAGGGGCTTTGAGATTGAATAACTGCACTTCACCCGGTAGCGTCCGGTCAATATTTTCGGATTTTTCTTGCTGAGATTGCCAGGTTTTAATCAGCCAGCTTTCAGATTGCTGAATAAAATGCTGTATCTGTTTTTTGCTACAAAAAACCGGAGCGGTCAGGCGAATTTGAGTCGCATCGACACGTAAACGTAGCCGTGTTGAACGGACATTGCGGCTGATTTGAATTTCGGGCAGATCGGATAAAGTCATTTTTTATATTTAATCATTTTTTAATTCTCCCCAACCCTCCTTTGTTAAAGGAGGGAGAAAAGGCTTTATTAAAATATGTAATAAAGAGCCTTTCTTGCACAGAAGTAAAAGCAGTGCTTTAACTTCTGCTCAGGATTTGGAAGGATTTATTATTTACTAAAACTCACTCCTTTCATTTTCTACAACCTCTTTTACATTTTCTCCTAGAAGGAGAAAACTTAAGGTATGAAAGAAGTTTGTCAAAACTTAAACCGCAGTACGCTCTTCAATACCGTTATCAGTCGCAACAATGGCAATATCTGCTTTATTTAATGCAAAGATCCCGTTACATACCACACCCGGAATATTGTTTAAGGTTTTTTCAAGTTCAAGTGCATTCAGAATATTCAGGTTATGTACATCTAAAATCACATTACCGTTATCTGTCACCACACCTTCACGATAAGCAGGGTCACCACCCAAAGAAACGATTTTACGCGCCACCGCAGAACGCGCCATTGGAATCACTTCTACAGGAAGTGGGAAATCATGCCCTAATTGCCCAACCCATTTAGAATCATCAACGATACATACAAATTTTTTCGCAATAGATGCCACGATTTTTTCACGCGTCAACGCTGCACCACCACCTTTGATCATATGCATATGACGGTCAATTTCATCTGCGCCATCGACATAAGCATCCAGACCACCGACAGAGTTCATATCTACGACTTCAATGCCCAGCTTTTTCAAACGCTGTGCAGTTGCTTCCGAACTTGCCACTGCCGCTTCAAGTTGCAGTTCTGGTAAAAGGTCAATTAAAAAATTAACAGTACTGCCTGTGCCAACACCTAAAATGCCCCCTTTCGGTAAGTGTTTTAAAGCCGCTTTGGCTGCAGCTTGTTTTTTCTCATCTTGGGTTGCATATAGACTCATGGCTTCACTCAACTATTTTGGACTTTTGCAGTATTTTCGAACCGCAAAGCCGTATGGTTTGTTACAATAAGCCCCTATTTTAAACTGTTAGATGGAAAATTAACATGCTGTCTCGTTTGGTTCGACAAATTTTACAAGCAACAGTCTACGATGTTGCAATCGAAACTCCACTCGAAGCAGCGCCACGAATTAGCGAACGATTAAATAATAACATCCGCTTTAAACGTGAAGATTTACAACCGGTTTTTTCATTCAAACTACGCGGTGCCTATAACCGTATTAGTCAATTACCGAAATCACAACTGGAACGTGGCGTTATTACTGCTTCAGCCGGCAACCATGCACAAGGTGTGGC
Source organism: Acinetobacter sp. KH_038 (assembly GCF_057839405.1). NCBI lineage: Bacteria > Pseudomonadati > Pseudomonadota > Gammaproteobacteria > Moraxellales > Moraxellaceae > Acinetobacter > Acinetobacter sp. KH_038. The sequence goes on from NZ_CM174489.1 coordinate 1,651,097, forward strand.
ACTGTCAGGGAAAAAGTTGGGTATTCGTGCGATTATTGTGATGCCTAAAACCACACCGGATATTAAGGTACAGGCGGTTAAACGTCTTGGTGGTGAAGTCGTTTTACATGGTGATTCATTTGATGTCGCCAATAAATATGCGATTCAGTGTGCCCAAGACGATGGCATGACCTTCATTCCACCCTATGATGATGAACTGGTCATCGCGGGCCAAGGTACCATTGCCAATGAAATTCTGCGTCAGTGGCGCGATGTCGATTATGTCTTCGTTGCAGTAGGCGGCGGCGGCCTGATCGCAGGTGTTGCAGCGTATTTGGGTGATGTTGCACCACATGTCAAAGTCATTCCGGTGGAATACGATGAATCTGCCTGTTTAAAAGCCGCATTAGAAGCCAATGAACGTGTCATTTTGCCATCTGTGGGTTTATTTGCTGATGGTACAGCGGTAGCGCAAATTGGTGAAAAGCCATTTGACGTGATTCGCCTGCAAAAATCAGACAATTCAGGACCGATTGTAGAACCTGAAGTTGTACTGGTCAATACTGATGAAATCTGTGCCGCGATTAAAGATACCTATGACGAATGCCGCAGCATTGTCGAGCCATCTGGGGCAATGGCACTGGCCGGAATCAAGAAATACGTCACTGAACACGGTATTGAAGGCAAAAACATGGTGTCGATTGTCTGCGGTGCCAACATGAACTTTGACCGTTTACGTTATATCGCGGAACGTACCGAACTGGGTGAACGCAAAGAAGCCATTTTTGCCGTGACCATTCCCGAGGAAAAAGGCGCGTTCTTAAAATTCTGCCGTGCCCTGCAAGGCCGTAACATTACCGAATTCAACTATCGCGCCAGTGATGCCACTGCTGCACAAGTTTTTGTGGGTATCAGCCTGAAAAATGGCGAAAAAGAACGTCAGGAAATTTATGAAACGCTCAAGTTCCAATATGACGTTGATGACCTGTCTGATGATGAAGTTGCGAAGCTGCATGTCCGTTATCTGATCGGTGGCCATGCCGATATTGAAAATGAACGCTTGTTCCGTGTGGAATTTCCGGAACGCCCTGGCGCTCTATTGATGTTCCTGGAACGTCTTGGCCCGACGCACAACATTACCCTGTTCCACTACCGTAACCACGGCGCTGCTGAAGGACGCGTTCTGGTGGGTCTTGAAGCAACCGATGCCCAGCAGAATCCGGATGGCTTAATTGAAACCCTCGAAGCTATTACCTATCCGTATCTGGAAATCACCAACAATCTGGGCTATCAACGCTTTTTGAAGTAATTTTTAAAATCATCAACCGCCTTCCGAGGCGGTTTTTTTATGCTCAGTGCAAAATAATCACAGTTACACGATTTATCGCAGCATCATGCATTGAATATCAGAGCAATCTGGAAGATATTCTCTTACACTAGAATGAATAGGCAATAAGAACAGTTAGGACAATATTCATGGCATTATTTGCAGTGATTGGGCTTGGTAGCTTCGGTGCAACCTTGGCCACGCAGCTGATCAGTCTGAATCATGAAGTAATCGGAATCGATCTGAATAAAAAATATGTAGAAAATATTTCTGATCAATTGACACATGCCGTCATTGCCGATGCAACGGATGAACATGTGCTGGATGAACTCAATGTCCAGCGTTGTGACGCTGTCGTCGTAGCGATTGGAGAGGATATCGAAGCCAGCATTTTGTGTGTATTGCACCTGAAAAATATGGGAGTGAAAAAGATCTGGGTCAAAGCCAAATCCAAATCCCATCACATGATTCTGACCCACCTCAATGTCGAGAAAATCATTCATCCCGAAGAAGATATGGGTGTTCGTGTGGCGCAGTCCTTAAGCTATCCGATGGTCAGTCGCTATATGGCGCTTGAAGATGATCATTATATTGTCAAAATCGAGATTCATGCTGATCATCATGGTACGCCACTGAATCAACTGATGAAGCATGCACCTGAAATCAGCACTTTATTGCATAAACGTGGATCTGTGGTGCAATACCAGGTAGCAGCCGATTTAATTCTCCAGGAAAACGATATTTTGCTGGTTGAAGGATTATTGGAACCCTTACGCCGTCTTTCCAAATACTTCAAACACCTATGAACAGCTCAGACCTAAAGCAACATAGAACCGTCAATCTCAGTCCCCCGAGCTTATTGGCTTTGGGGTTTCTCGGATTAATCTTGATCGGCTCGCTGCTGCTGATGCTGCCTATTGCGCATCATGGGGAAATCAGCTGGCTGGAAGCCATTTTCACAGCAACCTCTGCAGTGACGATTACCGGACTGTCAGTGGTCAATGTCGGTGAGGCCTATACCGTATTTGGCCAGATTGTCATTATGTTTTTACTACAATGCGGTGGACTGGGTTTTATGACCTTTGCCATTCTGGCAGTGATGAGTCTGGCTCCCAGGATGGGGCTCAAACAGCAGGTCATGGCACAGGAATCGATTGGCCAGACCAGCCTGAAAAAAGTCAGCTTCACCATTAAAGCGGTGTTTCTATATTCGCTGTTTTTTGAAGCCATTGGCACACTGATTTTAACCCTGTCCTGGCTCAGAGAATATCCGTTTAGTGAGGCATTCTTTTATGCTGCCTTTTATAGTGTCTCTGCCTTCAATAACGGGGGATTTTCACTTTTTCCCAATAGCTTGATGAGCTTTTCAGGCCAATACCTGATTACCTTTACCATCAGTATGCTGTATATCATTGGTGGCATCGGCTTTCTGGTGCTGATGGATGTCAAGCAGCATCGACGCTGGCGCAAGTTAAGTACCAATAGCAAGCTTATTCTTTCGACTATACTGGGTCTCAACCTGAGTGCGTTTATTGTGCTTTGGCTCCTGGAAGCCTCTAACCCGCAAACTTTGGGTCTGATGAGTTGGGGCGATCAGGCTGTGAATGCCTGGTTCCATGCCACGGTTCCGCGCTCGTCAGGCTTTAATAGCCTACCGATGGAACAAATGAGTGATGCATCGACCCTCGTCACCATGTTTTTGATGTTTATTGGTGGAGGCTCCTTAAGTACGGCAGGTGGCATTAAAGTCGGCACATTTATTATTGTGGTGATCAGCGTGATCAGCTTTTTAAGACGCGAAGATGAAATCCGGCTGTTTAATCATTCTATTCCTGAAAAAACCACATTTAAGGCACTGGCTGTGGTCTGTATCACCGCTGCCTTAATCGTGATGGGCTTTATGAGTTTATTAATTCTGCAGCCTGAACATGACTTTCTCGATCTGTTATTTGAAGCGATGTCAGCAGCCTGTACCGTTGGCTTGACCCGGGGAATAACCGGAGAACTACAACCTGCCAGTTTGATCGTTTTGATGCTGTTAATGTTTGCCGGTCGTCTGGGACCACTGACGCTGGCTTATTTTATTGCCACCCCGAAAAAGAGCCGAATCAAACATCCGCCTTCAGAAATCCAGATTGGATAAACTCCCTAATAAAAAAACCATGCCGCAGCATGGTTTTTTTATATTAATTCTAAAATAATGAAGCCTGGAAACTTAGAACCAGTTCATCAAGGAAACACCTAAGCCCACATAAGTAGCGCGGTGATTATAATCAATCAGACTTTCGCCATAACCATCAAACAGCTGGAATTGGCCACGTAAGCGGCCACTGATCGGGAATGACCAGTCAAACTGGATTGCACCACGATTGTCATCACCGCCTTTTAAGGTATGACGCAGCATCAAGGAAAAATCATGCTCGTTATGACGATAAAAAGCTGTCATGTCGCCACGCCCAATATAGTTCTTGATCTCGGGATTATTGTCATCTTCCCGATTTTCTTCAAAGCGATACCAGGGACGTAGCATCAAGGCAAAATTGTCTTTTTCAAAGCCCAGATTCAGCATGACGCGGTTCCAGCTGCGTGATAATGGATCAGAACGGCCATTGGACTGATGATTAATGGTCAGTCCTAACATACGCCAGTTAAGACCAAATAGGTCATAATTGGTACGAAAGATTAAACTGGCTTCCGGCTCATAATTGGTTTCACGAAACGGACGTGATTCTTCCGAGTTATAGACCTGCCAGCGTGAAGACTGGGTATAACCCAGCCAGAGATCGCCATTATTACCCAGGATGTTCTCAACTGCCTTGGTTTTTAAAGACAACTGAAACTTTGCTTCGGTTGAAGTAAGATTCTGGTCTTCTTCTACGGTGTTATTGGGATTTTCACTCTGTGGAAATTCATTTTTCTTGGATGTCCAGAAACCGGGCATCAGATAAATTGGCTGATAAGAACGGATGTTCCAGGTACCCAGTTTACTTTCCGGAGACAATTCCCAACGGCTATCCAGTAAAGACAGATTCGGTGTCAGTTTTGATCCTTCAGAAGCATAAATATTGGAAACGGTCTGTTCAATTTTAGCTTTCAAATTATCCGGTTCAGGTGCAATCTCTACCGCTGCACGACGCTCAGACACGATCTCTGACTGATTGATAACTGGTATTTTAAATAACGTATCATAACAGGCCAGACGTTCTGCGCTGATTTCCAGTGCCGCACAGGCTTCAGCCGTTGCCGGCATAGGACTGTTCACCACCGTTCTTTCTTCCGCATTCACTTGCGTCCCAACTGCACAGCCCAGCATCACGCTCAGCTGTAGAGTTGAGCGCTTAAACGAATTAAGCGCCATCCCTTATCCTCATTTTTTTATTTATAGAACTTGTTGAATTGCAAAACCAAGCTGCTCCAGCGTTTCACGTTTTGCCACTGGTGCCACGACTGCTTTAGTGGCCTGCTGCTCGACCAGATAAGTTTGCGCAACACGCTTTAAATCATCCAGGGTGACATTTAATAAACGTTCACGTAATTTTTTACGGAATGCTGGTGTGCGCTGATGCAGGTAGGAATAACATGCAGTAATCGCTTCACCTGCGGGTGAACCCGGTTTATCCATGCTGGCAATCAGACCCAAAATGGCCTCTTCCAGTTGATGCGGCTGCTGTGGTGCATTGAGTAACCACTGTATACTGGCATCAAAATCCTGGAAAGTTTCTGCCAGACGCGGGTCACGGTAGCTGTAGAAACGGAATGAACAGGCATTGCCGTCATAGCTCGCACCACCACCATAAGCACCACCTTTCTCACGAATGGCACTGTGCAGGAAGCCATTGCGTAAATATCCTGCCAGTGCCATCAAGGCAGCAGCATCAGGGTGTGAGACTTCAACTGCCGGATAAGCAGCTGCACAGAACTGGACATTGGCCTGAATCAACCAAGCTTCGTGCTGATCATGTGTTACTTTTTCAACTTGAGTCAGTGCAACCGCTGCAGAATCAACTGCAAGTTTATCCCAGACATTCTGGATTTCTTCGATCAGATGTTCAGACTGCGGCTCTTCACAGACCAGCAGGAACTGTTTCGGTGCTTGTAATAAAAGCCGATGAATCCGTTTTAACTCGTCAATTAGCAAATCGTATTCAGCCGGATCTTTTTCAATTTTAGATACCAGCTCGATCAGCCAGTTCAATGCACCGAGACCGGTATTGTGATAATCCCGCAAGGCCAAGGCACTGTGCTGACGTGAAGCGGCCTGCATCGCATAGCTATGACCCGAACCGGAAATACGCGACTGCCAGCGTGTTTTACGCTGTTGTAACAGCTCAACAATACGGTCTTTCTCATCAAAACGCAGTTGTTCAAAACCGATTTTCAACAGACGGATTGCATCCAGATGATTAACCAGCGACTTGGTCGTCAAAGTCAACCAGGCACTGATCTTGTTTTTGTCATCGACTTTAGAACGCAAGGATGCGCCCATGCCCAGACCACCACTCACCGCAGTTTGCAGTTGCTGGAATTCTAGATAATCATATTCGCCCGCACCAACTTCGCCCATCAGGATCGACAGCAGGTTGAAATATGGCGACTGCACCACTTCATCCGGAATATTGACCAGAACCTGTTGGTAATAAATACCATTGGTACCGGCATGATACAGATTCAACGGCGTATCGACCTGATTACAGATAATCTCACGTAATTGGCCCTGAACCACCTGTAATTCCGCAGGTACATCTTCCAGGCCAACTTTCGGCAATAAGTTCAAGTCATCCGGAGTATCCTGACGCACATTCAATGCTTCAGTCTGGGCAATAATTTCAGCTTTTTGCTCTTCAGTCAGATTCTTGCCAATTTCAGCCAGACGTGCTTTTTCATCCGCCGCTTCTTTGGCTGATTTAGTTGCATCCGGAACCAGCGTCAGTTGGACACGATGCGGGTTATCCAGCAGATATTCTTTAATCAGATTGGAGAGCCACATTGGATCTTGCAGTTCTTCTTTAACCGCAGCAATGGCAGAATCCACATCCCAGACTTCGACCGGATCACGGTGATGAATCGCACTACCCAGACCGCTCAGAATCAGGCTCAGACCATAAGGCGTGCCATCGCCATTGATTTCACGCTGATGCAATTCAATCTGATGCAGGATTGCATCGACCATGTTCTGATCGACCGGTTTCGAGGCAACATCTTCCAGCACCTTGAACACGCCATTTTTAAATTCTTCTGCATGTTCAGGATTTGAACCCTGCACCGCACAGTAGAAAGTCATCTCGAAATTAGAGTCATCCACGCCCATAAATGGACCGGTCGACTGGGCATAACCACAGGTTTCCAGATAATGACGCAATGGTGATGCAGAATCTTCAAGCAGAATCCCTTCGACTAAACGCATGCCCAAACGCAGTTTAATATCACTGGCTTCAGGCAATAACCATGACAATACATGATAGGTCTTGTCCTGAAGATCTTCAGCATCGACTGCATAGCTGTCTGTAACAGTCAATGGTGCAGTCAAACGGGTTTCAGGGGTTGGATATAAAGTCTGACCTTTTTCGAATTTGGACAGTGCCAGATTTTCAAACTGCTCTTGCAATTCAAAAGCGGTTTTATTGCCAAAGGTCATGAAGACTGCATTACTTGGATGGTAATGTGACTTATAGAAATCAACTAACTCCTGGTAAGTCAGGTCAGGAATATCTTTAGGATCACCACCAGAATTATAATGATACGTGGTATGCGGATATAAATGATGCGCCAGCGTATGATAGAGCTGGTCTGAAGGCGAACTCATCGCCCCTTTCATTTCATTAAAAACCACGCCTTTATAAACCGGCTCGCCATTTTCCAGTTCAATACGAATGCCTTCCTGGGCAAAATCCAGCGGATTCAGGTTCGCAGCAAATGCCGCGTCCATATACACTTCCAGCAGGTTTTGAAAATCCTTGCTGTTTTGAGTCGCAAATGGGTACGCAGTCCAGTCTGCCGCAGTAAAGGCATTCATGAAAGTATTCAATGAACGGCGAATCATCAGGAAGAATGGATCACGCACCGGAAATTTTTCTGAACCGCATAATGCAGTATGTTCCAGAATGTGTGCTTCACCTTTAGAGTCCATCGGCTGGGTACGAAACGCCACCAGAAAGACATTTTCATCGTGATTGGTCGCCAGGTGATAATGTGTGGCGCCAGTCACTTTATGTTTATATTCAGACACAAAAATGTCTAAAGCTTCAACATGTTGTTGACGTACCAACTGAAACGCAGGATGTACAGTTTGAGAAATGGTTTCAGTGACATCTACAGTCATGCGATCTCCTAATGCTTTAATTAAAATAACTAGGGACATTATAGCTTTAGTTATCTGAATTATTCACGCTGAAAACCGAGGATTTTGATCGAATTAAGTAAACTTGATCATTTGAAAATTAAATCATCAAATTTACTTGCCACGCCGGAACCCAAACTTTAAGCGCTTATGAGATCAGATATTTAAAGTAGTTATAGCTTGGATTATTTTCCACAAATACATAATTCTGTTTCTGATAAAAACTGGCAGCCAGTCGGGTATCGGTTTGCAGACACAAGGCTGAATAATGTGGACGCGCCAGTTGCTCTAGCTGAGCCAGAAGCTGCCTACCCACCCCATGTAGCCGGTATTTCGGATGCACATAGAAACGCCGTACCCGGCCAATCCGCTCTTCAATACCATTATCACCCCATTGCTGGTTCAAGCCACCACAGCCAATCAGTTTTTTACCATCATGCGCGACGACCAGATATTCATTGGCCTGAGCGAAACAGTTTTTACCGGTGCGATATTCTTCAATTAACTTATCCATCACATCTAAGCCTTCTTTACGCGCCAGCACTGCCAGCGTTTCGATCTGATCGGGTAATTGTTCGGCTGTTACAATTTTAATATCCATATACGCACACTATTTGAAATTGTTGTGGAGAATCACGGTCGCAGAGCGACTTCAAGGTATCATGCCAAGAGTGATCTATCTTTATAAATAAAATATGATCATTAAATCAATGCCGCATTGCAGCAGTGCATAAAAATAAGCCAAAATTTAAACCAAAGATAGTCAATGAATAAAATACAGCATTTTTTAAAAATATTTGAAAATTATTCAGCAAACTACAGCAATCCCAAGCAATCGTGTAAACTTAGCACTTTCATTTTTAATGCGATATTTGAACATGGCAACTGTTGATCTTTTTGCAATTGGTAATGCGCTGATTGACCAAGAATTTAAAGTTTCTGATGACTTTTTAACTGCACATCACTTGCAAAAAGGCACCATGCAACTGGCAGATGGTGAGACTCAGGCCACTCTTTATCAAAATCTTCAAGCGACCCAAACCTACAAAGGCCAAGCTTCAGGCGGTTCAGCAGCCAATACGACTGTGGCATTTTCTGCACTTGGCGGTTCTGCATTCTATGGTTGCCGGGTCGGCAATGACGAACTGGGACAAATTTATCTAAAGGGTTTAAATGATGCCGGCATTCAGACCACGACCCAGTCCATCAGCGAAGGTGTAACGGGTACCTGTATGGTGCTGGTCAGTCCAGACTCTGAACGTACCATGCATACTTACCTAGGTATTACTGCCGAACTGACCGATCAACAGATTGATTTTAGTGCACTGAATACTGCGAAATGGCTGTATATCGAAGGTTATCTATCCACTTCGGATACTGCGCGTCAGGCGGTCAAACAGGCACGTCAGATTGCCCGCGCCAATGGGGTGAAAATTGCCTTAACCTTATCTGATCCTGCCATGGTGCAATATGCGCGTGCCGGTCTGGATGAAATGATTGCCGACGGTGTAGACCTGCTGTTATGCAACCAGCAAGAAGCCTTGATGTACACCGAAACTGACAACCTTGATGCTGCCTTACTTAAACTGAAAACCCTAAGTCAGCACGTTGTCATTACATTGTCAGCCGAAGGTGCACTGATTTCAGATCATAACAATACTTTCAGAGTTCCAGGCCGTAAAGTGACTGCGGTCGATGCGAATGGTGCTGGTGATGCTTTTGCCGGTGCTTTCCTGTATGCCTTAAATGCCAATCTGGATCTTAAAACTGCTGCCGAGCTGGCGATTCTGATTTCAAGTCAGGTCGTTTCACAGTTTGGTCCACGACTGGCGGTCGAAGACTATGCTGCATTATTACAAGACTTTCAAAAGGAATGTGCTTAATGTTTAAAATTTGCATGACTGAAGATATTCCAGAGCGTGAAGCACGTTCTTTTGAGCTTCCAGATGGAGATATTATTTTCATTACCCAGCGTGATGGTTCTTTCTATGCCTATCAGAATCTGTGTCCGCATTTGCAGGTAGAGCTGGAATTTCTGGAAAACCAGTTTCTGGATCGTGATCAGGAATTTATTGAATGCTCCACACATGGTGCTCTTTTTATGGTTGAAAGCGGTGAATGCATTTCCGGGCCTTGCCAGGGCCAGTCACTTGAAAAAGTAGAGATTACCGTGCATTCTGATGGTGGAATTTACCTCACAGAAACAGCATAAAACCTGAAACGGAATTCACCATGCCAGCATTCTTTCTAGACTATAATCTGATGCCTTTTCATCTCAGTTTATTGGCGATCATTCTGTTTGGTGTGGTGAAAACCATTGGTTTCTATTTTGGGCTCAGATCCAGCAAATTCTTGCAAAAAATCTCACCTTATGACTTTCAGCAACTCGACCTGTTGAATGTCAAATTTTCGAAAACCTTGATTGTGTTTTTCTTTCTGATGAATTTCAGCTTTGCTGGTTATGTGTTGCAATTCCTGATCTATTCTCAGGAATTTGAGTTTTTGCCAGCTTATTACCTGATTATTCCAGCTTTAATTATTGCCACCTTTTTTACAATTTTCATGATTCATTGTCTGGATCAGGTCATTCCGCCTAAATATAAAAAGAACAATGTTAATCTGCTCGGCCGTCTGGCGACGATTTCCAGTGGTAATGCACGTCCCGGTTTTTCTGCCCAAGCACGGGTTCGAGATGAATACGGACAACTGCATTATGTACAGGTGGAACCAGAATTTGGTGAACTGGGTTTCCAATCGCAGATTATTTTAATTCGCACCCGAAAATCTCATTATATTGCCAAAAAAATCTGCGACTCCAATCAGCTGTTTAGCCTGAAGCTGGATTAGAAATTTGCAAGTTGGTATAAGCTTAAAAATCCCGACTGAGATCGGGATTTTTACATCATGGAATTTATTTTTTCAAAAGGCCCGAGACCATACTCAGGACATTTTGAATATCATTATTGGCTTCCTGCTTACTGGTTTTTTCACCCTGTGGCGTCAGTGAGTCAATAATCTGCGGCAAGACTTGCGAAATGGCACTATACACATCCTGTTTAGGAACATGCGTTTGCTGTGCTACCTGCTCCACCTCCTGATCATCAAACAGGTTTTGCACCTGCTGTGGATCGACATTGGCATTTTCACCGGGCCCGGTCGATACCCAGTCATCCACCTGACTATTTAAGCCCTGTCCTTTTAATTTGTCCAATGCGCCCTGTAAACCACCCTGTTTTTGAATCCAGGCCAATACCAGAGGCAGCACCGCAATCAATAAGGTCTTGCCAGTCGAACCACCTCCCAATCCTGAACGGGCTTGGGTAGCACCCTGATTACTTGCACCACCCAACTGACTAAGAACTGAACCCAAAATTGCGCCCAAACCATTTTGACGGGTCTGCTGGCCGGACTGGTTTTGCTGATTCTGATTATGTTGGCTTTGACCTTGTTGAGTCTGAGATTGATTCAAATGGCCCAATACCGATCCCAGGATATCTGCCAGAGCACCTTGTTGTGAAGATTGCTGTTGAGACTGTTTTCCGCCCAATGCCTGCTTGGCCAATATTTCTACAATATTACTCAGATTCGTCATATCCTCTATCCTGTATGCCTCTTAGTTACAGAATACGGTCTGCCCCCATATTGTCTAGGCAGGATTATGTTAATATTTGCAATTAAGCAGCCACCGGCTTACCAGCGAAATTTATTCCAGTTTTCAGGATTGGCCCAGAATTTGGAATTAAACCAGTCTGGCACATGCTTATAAGTTAAAATATTAAATTGCCATAGCGCAAAATCTGCCCCGTGCGTGGTCTTGTCAATCAGCTGGGTAAATCCTAAAGCACGCAAGAGCTTTTCATTCTGCAATCGGCTCACCACCACCAGACGTTTCGCAAATAAATCACGCAATTTAACCAGAGTTTGACTCATGATCTGTTCAGACAAATGTTCAGTTTCTGTCGTATCCAGCATCACCACAGCCAGGTCATAACGTTGCTGAAAAGGCAGATTTAAAAACTCAGATACGTTAAAATAGTGCCATTGAATAGATTGCTGAAACTGGACTTGAGTCAAGTCCTGCCCAATACAAATAGCAGTATGGATTGGCTGTTCCTGTGCGAAATCGTCTAGCATTGAAGTAATGACATTCTGCTCAGCCATAACTGCATCCTTATGATTTAAGTGAGTAATTTTTATGGAACTTCAGGGCATTTGTCATAAAATGCACGTCGGCCTCAAGGACCTTAGTGTAACTGATCAACATATACAGCGGGCAAATGTTGAATATAAATTAATTCTGGATCGTGCAGAAATTGATCTTCCGTTTAGTTTGGGCCAGGAAATCGAGATCGAATGGACGGGGAATATTTACTGCGTATCTTGCGGTAACAAGACTTCAAAATCATTCTCGCAAGGTCACTGCTTTAAATGCTTTAAGACCAATGCATCATGTGATATGTGCATCATGAAGCCAGAAACCTGTCATTATCATTTAGGCACCTGCCGTGAAGATGAGTTTGCCCAGAATGTCTGCTTTCAGCCACATATAGTCTATTTGGCCAATTCTAGCGCATTAAAGGTCGGGATTACCCGTACCAGCCAAATGCCGACCCGCTGGCTTGATCAGGGAGCAACCCAGGCCCTGCCGATTATGAAAGTTGGCTCGCGTCGCCTTTCCGGCAAGCTGGAAGTGATGTTCGGCACACAGATTGCCGACAAGACCGACTGGCGCAAGCTGCTCAAAGGTGAAGCAGAACCACTAAATCTGGTGGAAGTGCGTGAACAGCTATTAGAAGAGTTTGCGCCTAAAATTCAAAGCATTCGCGAAGAGTTTAATCAGAATCTAGAATTTAATGAAAATATTGAAGTACTGGACCAAGAGTTGGCACGCGAGTTTATCTACCCGGTCGAGCAGTATCCGGAAAAGATTAAATCACATAATCTGGATAAAACCCCGGTGATTCGTGGCAAATTACAAGGCATCAAGGGTCAGTATCTCATTCTGGATAGTGGTGTCATTAATATGCGTAAATATACCGGTTATGAGCTGATTATTCGTGCTTAAACCCTGATTTTCCCAGAGCATAAAAAAACCAGCCCGCAGGCTGGTTTTTTTATTCAAGAGCGTCTTATTTGATTTTTGCCTGAGATTTCAGGTAACGCGTATAGTCATCAAATTCCTGCTGACCACGAAGCTGCTGATATAACTTCACCAACTCACTGCGTTGCTCTGCACTCAGTACATCTACCGGGTTCTTCTTCACTTCTGATACGGCAACCACCACCAGCTCGTTTGGCATTTTTGCTGTGGTCACTGACCAGTGGCCTGCTTTTGGTGTCGGGAGACTAAAGGCCGCACGCTGTACATCACGTTTTAACAAACCTTCAGCACGTGTATAGACACCCGCATCTTCAAAGACCAGATCACCTTTCGCGACTGATGCAGCCGGTTTGGTTTTGAACTCATCCAGAGCTTTTTGAATTTTTGCTTTTGCCAAAGCAGCTGCCTTGTCTTCAATCAGTTGAGCCTGAACACGCGGTTTTGCTTCTGCCAGCGTTTGTTCACCAGCGGCATGATAATCACGCACCTTGATCCAGGCGACATCACCATTGGCCAACTGAATGCTTGATGAGGCATTACGGTCGCCATTTTTGACATCGTCATTAAACAGTTTGACTTTAAGGTTGGCATCGCTCAACACCGGATCACGGGTCGAAAGTTTTATCCCTTGGGCTTTCTGAACCTGTACACCTTTTACTTCTTGTGTAACCACGTCCAGAGAATCACTTCCTACCACCATATCATTCAGGCTATTCACCGTGTCAGAGAATGCATTGGCTTTCTTGGCAGTTAACACTTCCTCAGATAAACGGGCTTTTTGTGTCTCAAAAGATGGTAGCGCCACATCAGGTGATTGCACAGAAATAATATGATAACCATAATCTGTTTTTACTGGTGCAGATACCTGACCTGATTTCAAAGAACTTACGGTCTGGTCAAATGTGTTACCGAATACACCAGTTTCATAGACTGCAAGCGCTCCGCCTTTAGACTTGGATTCAGGATCTTCAGAATACTGTGCTGCAGCCTGTGCAAAGGTAGTGCCGGCTTTAATTTTCGCTTCAACTTCTGTAGCCAGTTTTTTCGCTTCTGCATCGCTGCGGCTGTCCGCAGTGATTAGAATATGTTTCACTTCGGGCTTTACAGCCTGTTTTTGTGTATTCACAAAGGCGGTATAGGCTTCCTGAAGCTCGGCATCGCTAACTGCCAGACTCTCTGTGGCAATATCACTTGGTTTTAGCACGACATAGTCAACATCAACACTGGTTGGCTGCTTAAACAAGGTTTTGTGCTTTTCATAATAGGCCGCTACTTCTGCATCGGACACTTTGACATCTTTTTTATAGCTGTCCAGATTAATGCTAGAAATATGAATATGACGTTGTTCAGTCTGTAAATCGGCAATCTGCTGCATTTCGACCGGGCTCACCAGCGGATAATCCAGGAATGTCGAAGACAACATTTTCAACGCATGATCTTTACGCAAACTTTCAACCAAAGCACGATTGGTCATACCAATTGATTTCAGATAGTTTTCATACAAAGCATCAGAAAACTTGCCATCTTGCTGGAAAGTCGGCTGTTGAGAAATCATCTGTACAATTTGCTGGTCACTCAGGCTGATCCCTAATTCTTCTGCCTGTTGCAGCAACAAAGTCCGTGCAACCAGAGTATCCATGGCTTTTTGGTCAATGAAGCTCTGATTCAGCAAAGTTTCATCGCCATTGGCATAACTGAGATATTGTTCTTTAAATGATTTGGTCAGTGACTCTAATTCTTTTTGAGATATTTCAGTCCCGTTCACTGATTTTGCTGCGTCAGAGCCCCCGCCACTAAAATATCCTTCAATACCTACAAGTGCTAACGGGGTCAAAAACAGAACGAGCAAGAATTTGCCCAACCAACCCTTAATAACTTTACGAAAAGCTTCCATAAGTATTCCAATATTTTATTTGCAAAGGATTTTAACCGAAAATACCCATTGAATGAATGTGTTAATCATCACAATTAAATTTATCAATAAAAAACGCGCCAAAGAAGGCGCGTTTCGTCGCTGGGTAAGCTTAAGCTACAGCGTCTTTTAAGCCTTTACCTGCTTTGAAGCTAGGTACTTTGCTTGCTTTGATCTCAAGAGTAGCACCAGTCTGTGGATTACGGCCAGTACGTGCAGCGCGTTCTTTCACGCCAAAAGTACCAAAACCGACCAAAGTAACTGTATCACCCGCTTTTAAAGCTTCAGTAACAGAAGCAATTGTAGCATCTAAAGCTTTACCTGCGTCAGCCTTAGATAATCCCCCTTTCTCTGCAATTGCATCAATTAATTCTGATTTATTCATGAAGATTACGTCCTCTTAATATCGTTTATTTAAGGTTCAAGAATTTGTTTAACATGCCATAACGCCTTTATAGCAATGCTTTAGGTATAAACGCAATACTTAAGAACCTCTTTTTTTTCAAAAAAAATGCGAAAAAAACATTGAATAATAAATAAAGTCATTTTATTTGTGTTTTTTTCGACAATTCTCCCTGCATTTTTTCTTGTTCCACAGTCAAATGATCAACCTTGGCATGCAACTGAAGGATTAAACGTTCCAAATGCTGTACATCCTTAAGTGTGACTAATCCTATACGATTCAATGAGTGATGAACAGAGTTGTCGATCAATTTTTCCACTTTATCTTTGGTGTCTGTAACCGACTCCTTGGCCTTTTCCGAGACCTTTTCTACAGTTTGATCGGCAATATCTGCAGTTTTAGATTCCAGTTCTTCGCCGACCTTGACCAGGGAGTCAAACAGTTTATTGCCTTCTTCTTCTGCACGTGAAAATGCCCCGAGTCCAGCCAGCCAGATCTGCTTGGTATATTTACGAAAATCAAGCCCCGATTTGCGCTCTGAAGTCGTTTTAGGCTTGCTTTTCAGGATTTTCTCATTCAAACCTTCATCTGAGTCTTGTTGTGTTTTTGACTTGTCCATGTGCACGACTCCTGTTTGTTTTCTGCGCAATTATTATAAATTATTCTACAAAATCACTGCATAATAGCAAATTTAGTACTTGATAGATTTGATAAACTGTTCTACAAAGCAATTTATTTCAAGTCTAATTTGATTTAACCCTGAAATCTCTTCACAGGCAGGAAGCTTTTTCACTTTATATTTCAGGTAAGGATTGGTTGTATATATGAGCGAATCGCAACAAAGTCAAAGTCAACCGCATTTGTTGCTTACGATGACATTAATCGTTTTAGAGACAATATTCACTTTCATTCTCAAACATGATCGTGTCGTTGCATTACAGGCCAAAAAGTTTGTAGACGAAAACATCTCGATTAAAATCAATAGCTATATTCCCTATTTCGACTTTTATGTGCAATTTACTCCAAATGGTCTGTTATTTGATCACAATGCTCCGGGGCGCATCGTCGACCTGGATGTACGCACGACACTTCCTGATCTGATCAAAATTTTTATTTTTGGCAACCGACGCAGCATTCGCAGTATGCGTATTGATGGCAATCAGGTTCTAAAAGATGAATTTCGTGACCTGTTGACCGTATTCAGTTTGCCAAAAGTACTCGCTGACTGGAAACACTGGCTGTCTGAAACACCAGCAGATGAAACCGAAATTATTGCGTCTAAGAAGCGTATAGCGCCACTTCTAAAGAAAATCGAAGAGCAGCGCTCCAAGATCAACACCCTGCAAGTTGAAGTCAAACAGTATAAAAACCGCCTGAAACGGATCGAGCGCCGTCAAAAGCGTATTAATATTATTTTTGGCTTGATCAGCATATTTTTGATTACGTTATTAGTGTATAATTGGCTCACTATGTAAATCTTTCATTTTAAGAAAATTAAATCCCACTAAGGTCTACTAAAAATAACTTGACTAATTTAGTCGGGATTCTTAAAATCGACACATCTAGTCTAACCATGTGTATCGAATCATGCGCCTAACCACTCGCGGTCGCTACGCTGTGACTGCTCTACTTGATCTAGCTTTGCAGCCTACTGAAAAAACGATTACGCTCGCTGAAATTGCGGCACGTCAAACTATTTCTGTTGCGTATCTTGAGCAGTTATTTGCGAAACTCAAGCGCCATGGCTTAGTTTCAAGTGTTCGCGGAGCAAATGGTGGATACCATTTAGCACGTAATGCAGATGAAATTACTGTGTTAGCAATTATCGAAGCTGTAAACGAAACAGTTGATGCGACTCGCTGTGACCATAAAGGCAACTGCCAGAATGGTGCGATGTGCTTGACTCATGATTTATGGCAAGAACTCTCCCACCACATTGCCGATTATTTAGCGAAAATCTCGCTTGCTGATCTGGTTGCACGTGACAATGTACAAACCGTGTCCTTGCGCCAAAATTCAGCATCCTTTGATTCAGCCCTTTTATCGGTTACAGGTATTTGACATGAAACGTCCGATTTATCTTGATTATGCAGCTACGACTCCGGTAGATCCTCAGGTTGCTGAACGTATGATGGAATGTTTAACATTCGAAGGTACCTTCGGTAATGCAGCATCTCGTTCACATGCTTATGGTTGGCAAGCAGAAGAAAAAGTTGAATATGCACGTGAACAAGTCGCCAATTTAGTTAAAGCTGATCCACGTGAAATCGTATGGACTTCAGGTGCAACCGAATCAGATAACCTTGCGCTTAAAGGTGTGGCTCATTTCTATGCATCGAAAGGTAAACATATCATTACCTCTAAAATCGAACACAAGGCAATTCTGGATACTTGCCGTGAGTTAGAGTCTGAAGGTTTTGAGATTACTTATATTGAGCCACAGCCGCAAACCGGTTTAATTACTCCGGAAATGGTTGAAGCAGAAATTCGTCCAGATACGATTCTAGTTTCACTCATGATGGTGAACAACGAAATCGGTACGATTACTGATGTGGCAGCGATTGGTGAAATCACTCGCGCCAACAAAATTTTCTTCCACGTCGATGCAGCACAAGCGGCAGGTAAAGTTGAAATCGATCTTTCAACTTTGAAAGTAGATCTGATGAGCTTCTCTGCGCACAAGATCTATGGCCCTAAAGGTATTGGTGCCCTGTTTGTACGTCGTAGCCCACGTGTACGCCTGAAAGCAGAAATGCATGGTGGCGGTCATGAACGTGGTATGCGTTCAGGTACCCTTGCCACTCATCAGATCGTCGGTATGGGTGAAGCATTTGAACTTGCAGGTAAAAACTTGGAAGCTGAACAAACCCGTTTACGCGTACTGCGCGACAAGCTCTGGAATGGCGTACAAGACCTTGAACAGGTGTTCTTGAATGGTCATCCGACACAGAACGTAGCGAATTACCTGAATGTCAGCTTCAACTTTGTTGAAGGTGAATCACTGATGATGGCCTTGAAAGATGCTGCGGTATCTTCAGGTTCAGCATGTACCTCTGCAACACTGGAACCCTCTTATGTACTTCGTGCATTGGGTCTTTCAGACGAGCTTGCACACAGTTCGATCCGCTTCAGCTTTGGTAAATACACCACTGAAGAAGATATCGACCATGTATTGAATATCACTAAAGCTGCTGTTGAGAAGTTACGTGAACTTTCTCCGCTTTGGGATATGTTTAAAGAAGGTATCGACCTTTCTAAAGTTGAATGGGCTGAGCACTAATCTTCATCCTGAGATAGTGACCAATCGGTTACTATCTCATTGAGAAAAGTTTTTTAACCCCCATATTTAATAATACTAAGGCTGACCCCGAGGTTTGGAGAAGCAACATGGCTTATAGCGAAAAAGTGATTGATCATTACGAAAACCCTCGTAATGTTGGCGTTTTAGACAAAAATGCTGAAAACGTTGGTACTGGTATGGTTGGTGCACCAGCATGTGGTGACGTGATGCGCTTACAGATCCAGGTAAATGACGAAGGCGTGATTGAAGAAGCACGTTTTAAAACTTATGGTTGTGGTTCAGCGATTGCATCAAGTTCTCTAGTGACTGAATGGCTCAAAGGTAAAACTCTGGATCAGGCACAAGCGATCAAGAACATTGATATTGCAACTGAACTTGCACTTCCACCAGTAAAAGTACACTGTTCTGTTCTTGCAGAAGATGCAATCAAAGCAGCTGTAGAAGACTACCGTAACAAGAAAGTTAAAGCTTAATTGTTCCACGTTTTGAAATTTTAACGGAGTTTTCATGATCCATTTAACTGAAAATGCTGCAACTCATATCAGCAATTATTTAAAAAATCGCGGTAAGGGTGAAGGCATTCGCGTTGGTGTGAAAACTTCAGGCTGTT
This sequence comes from Acinetobacter sp. KH_038, assembly GCF_057839405.1. Taxonomy (NCBI): domain Bacteria; kingdom Pseudomonadati; phylum Pseudomonadota; class Gammaproteobacteria; order Moraxellales; family Moraxellaceae; genus Acinetobacter; species Acinetobacter sp. KH_038. The sequence continues at coordinate 1,670,067 of NZ_CM174489.1, forward strand.
CTGGTTTGGCTTATGTGCTTGAATTCGTTGACGAAGTCGATACACATGATCAGGCATTCGAGCAGTTTGGGGTTAAAGTGTTTGTCGACCCGAAAAGCCTGGTTTATCTTGAAGGTATGGAGATGGACTATGTTAAAAACGGCTTGAACGAAGGCTTTGAATTTAACAACCCCAACAAAAAAGGCGAATGCGGTTGTGGTGAATCCTTCACTGTATAAACCCGGCAGTTATTCTCTTTTGACATTAAAACAGTGTGTTTCACACTGTTTTAATTGCATTTATACAGTTATTTTTGCACATTAATCGCGGATCCCATCTCCCATGAATCATTTTGAGCTGTTTAATCTTCCGGTAGCACTCGATATTGATTTAGCGGCTTTAAAGACTGAATTTTTAAAGTTGCAGCAACAATATCACCCCGATAAAGCTGAAGATAAAGATCAGGCCCTGATTAAATCAAGCGACATCAATCAGGCCTTTAAAGCTTTGTCAGCGGTCGATAGCCGTGCAGCCTATCTATTGTCTCTCAAGAAACAGGATTATCACTTGGATCAGTCGATCAGTGATTTTGAATTCTTGCAGGACGCGCTGGAAATTCGTGAACAACTCGACGATGCAAGCTCTGCTGAAGACCTGACCTCACTCAAAGTTGAAGTCCAGCAATGGATTGACGGTCTGGTGCGCGAGTTTAAAATTGACTATACGGATGAAGACTGGGCTGAAGCACGCGATACAGTGCGTAAACTACGCTTCTTTGTTAAAGTCATGGCCGATATCGACAAGGCGGAAGACCGCTTCCTCGATGATGACAGCTTTGACCTTGATGATGATTTCTAATTTTTAATATTTAACGTGCAAAGGATGTAACACTATGGCTCTCTTGCAAATTGCAGAACCAGGTCAATCAAGTGCACCACATGAACACCGCATTGCGATTGGTATCGATTTAGGCACCACCCACTCTTTGGTTGCCACGGTTCTTTCAGGTAAAGCCAAAGTGCTTAATGACGAACAAGGTCGTGTGCTACTTCCTTCTATCGTGCATTATGCAGAACAGCAGACTCAATATGGTAATGAAGCTGCGCCTTTTATTACCACTGACCCTAAAAATACTATCGTTTCAGTCAAGCGCTTTATGGGTCGCTCCAAAGCCGATATCAAATTCCAGCATCCTTATGCCCTGGTTGGTGAAGCCAATGAAATGCCGGCCTTTGAAACTGCGCAAGGCCGTAAAACGCCGGTCGAGATTTCTGCCGAAATTTTAAAGCAGCTGAAAGATCGTGCTGAAACCAGTTTGCAAAATCCGGTGAATGGTGCAGTGATTACTGTTCCAGCCTATTTCGATGAAGCACAGCGCCAAGCTACTCGAGATGCGGCCCAACTTGCCGGTTTAAATGTTTTACGTTTATTGAATGAACCTACTGCTGCTGCGGTGGCTTATGGCCTCGATCAGGAAAGCAACCTGAGTACAGATCGCAACTATGTGATCTATGACCTCGGTGGCGGTACTTTTGACGTTTCAATTTTACGGTTTTCGCAAGGCGTGTTTGAAGTGCTCGCTACCGGCGGACACACTGCCCTCGGTGGTGATGACCTGGACCGTTTAATCCTGAAATGGGCCAAGAAGCAGCTGAATATCGAAACCTTAGATGATGCAGAATATGCACATTTTATTGTGGCAGCGCGTAAGGCCAAAGAAGCACTTTCAGATGCTGAAACCGTTCAGATTCAATTACTCGATCAAGTATTAACTCTGGATCGTGCGACATTTGAAGAGATCATTAAAGTTGCTTTGGATAAAACCATCAGCGTCTGCAAACGTGTGATGCGTGATGCCAAGCTTGAACTGGATGACATTCAAAATGTAGTCCTGGTCGGTGGCTCTACCCGTTCTTATGCAGTACAAAAAGCAGTTCGTGATGTATTTAACCAGGAACCGCTGTGCACCATTAACCCGGATGAAGTAGTTGCGATTGGTGCATCGATTACCGCAAATCAATTGATTGGTAATTCTACCGATGGTTCATTATTACTGGATGTCACCCCACTGTCTTTAGGTTTAGAAACCATGGGCGGACTGGTCGAACGTCTGATTTCACGCAACACCGCCATTCCCGTAGCGCGTCGTCAGGAATTTACCACCTATCAAGATGGTCAGACTGCCATGCTGATCCATGTGGTTCAGGGTGAACGTGATCTGGTTGAGCATTGTCGTAGCCTAGGTCGTTTTGTGCTGCACGGTATTCCCCCAATGACTGCCGGTCAGGCACGTATTGAAGTCACTTTCCAGGTCGATGCCGATGGTTTGTTGACCGTTGCTGCCAAAGAAACCACATCTGGTGTGACTGCTCAAATTGATATCAAGCCGTCTTATGGCTTATCGGGTGAAGATACCGAACGTCTGTTGCTTGACGGTTATAAATTTGCTGAAGAAGATAAAAATCTTCGTCATTTAAATGAAACCAAAGTTGAAGCGCAGCGTGAGCTGGAAGCACTGGTTCAGGCACTAAAAGCCGATGCCAATCTTTTGACTGAAGACCAGCTTGCAGCATTGCAAACTGCACAGGCGCATCTTGAAACTGAACTTCAGGGCTCAGACATCAAGGCGATTGAATCTGCGGTGGAACAGCTTAAAATACATAGTGATGCTTTTGCAGCAGCACGTATGAATCAACATATTGATGCCGCTCTGAAAGGCACCAAACTCGACGACTGGTCAAACTCAAACTAATTTAAGGTAAAGACTATGCCACGTATTAAAGTTCTTCCACATGCGCAGATTTGCCCAGAAGGTGCAGAGTTTGAAGTCGAACAAAATGCCAACCTGTGCGAAAGCTTGCTCAAAAATGGCATTAAAATTGAACATGCCTGCGATATGTCGGCGGCATGTACCACCTGTCACGTGATTGTTCGTCAAGGTTTTGACAGTCTGGAAGAAATGGATGATGTAGAAGCCGATTTACTGGATCGCGCTTGGGGTCTGGAACCTGATTCGCGTCTTTCTTGTCAGGTTAAACTGGTCGATGAAGATCTGGAAGTTGAAATTCCAAAATACACCATCAACCACGCTTCAGAAAATCATTAAGATTTTTCTGGAAAGACCATATAAAAAACCACGTTTAGACGTGGTTTTTTATATTTATGAGAATGATTAAATTACTTTGGACTCTTTCAGTGAGTCAAATTCATCTTGTGGCTGAACATGTTCAATCACTTCATCTTCAAGTTTAAGCTTGACGATGCCCTGTGAGTTGGTCAACTTCTGCTGAGTTTCAATACGTTTAATCATTTTTTCCAGCACATGAATCAATTCTGGATATTCAAAGTTTTGTACTTCATCCAGATTCAGCAATAAATGAAAACCTTTATATTCATAATCGAACCAGCGTTGATACTCAACTTTCTGTGATGCGTATTTTTCCATGAGCTGCCAGGTTCTTACCGGTGCCTTGATGCCTTTCAAGAAAATTGGTTTTTTCGGCGCACATAGATAATCATTTTTGATCAGATTATGAGTATCTTCCGAAATCAGGATTTCATCCACTTCAGCTGCACTCTGTAAGCGTGCTGCCAGGTTGGCATCCCGTCCTACAATGGTATAAGCCATCCGGTGCGTCGCACCATAATTCCCGACGTGGCAATAACCGGTCGAAATCCCCATGCGGATATGCAATGGCGGATAGCCCATTTTGATCCAGCGCTCACGCAGCAATTTCATTTGTTGACGCATGGCAATTGCCATTTCCATACAGTTCTTGGCATCCTGTTCAACCCCTTCCGAGGTCGGATCACCAAAGAAAATCAGGATGGCATCACCCATGAATTTATCCACTGTCGCTTCATAATTTTTGGCAATTTCGGTCATATGCCGCAAATAATCATTCAGCAGAAATGCCAGATCATCTGGAATCAGGGTTTCAGATAACTCAGTGAAGCCTTGAATATCCGAGAAAAAAACTGTCAGTTTTTTACGTTTATATTCTATTTTGGCTTCGGATTCCCCTTTCATGATGGACTGCCATAGCTGCACAGGCGCATAGCGGCTCAGCTGATTGGCAAATTCCATATAACGGTTCATCTGGTCAAAATAGTGGTCTTTCTTTTGGGTCATGTATTGCACACGACCACTCTGATAGAAACTTCCAACGCCAAAATAGGTAATCAGGCAGATGAAGCCTAAAACCGTCAGCTCACTACTGGTCGGTTCGAAATAATTACCGAACCCGAAGACCAGAATATTGGCCAGATAAAAAATGGTAATCCCGATCAAGCTGGCCAGAGAGGCCATCATAAATGAGATTTTATTGCTGATTGCGGTATAGAGTATTGCAACCAAACCCAGCAGGGAGAGCACCAGATCCAGTTGTACGGCCGCTAAAACAACTGAAATGACAACCACATCAATCAGAAAAAGTACATTGCGCCGGATGCGGTAATCATGCCGGTAAATCAGCCAGCGTGAAAGTTTTGAGCTAATCAGCAAGATCAGAAACAAAAAGAAAGGCACAAAGAGCTGATACTGGGTATCTGGTTCGGTATAATGAAAGACGACCAGAACCAGAGACAGCATGATATAGCCCATCAAACGATGGAAATATTCAAACTGTTGTGGTTCTTTTTGAATCCAGTCGTCTAATTGCATTCAATCACTCCCTGAAAGCCGCAATTGTTCATAGATCTTGGAATACCTTTGGGCTGATTAGTCCATACGCCAGTCAAATGGCATATCGCCCTGACCACGTAAAGCCAACATCAAGGTTTGGCGCATATGTGCCAGTACTTCGCTGCTATAAGGCACAGCAGGTGTACCCCAAACAGGCTTCGGCCATGCCACATCGTTCTGATAACGAACCACATGATGAAAATGCAATTGCGGAACCATATTGCCCAGCGCTGCCACGTTCATTTTGTCGGCACGGAAAACACGTGCCAGCTGGCTTGATAACCAGCTTGATTCACGTAAAAACTGCTCTTGGTCAGCTTGGCTCAATTCATATAATTCAGAGACACCCGGCACACGTGGAATCAGGATCAGCCAGGGAAATTGCATATCATTCATCAAACGACATGTTGACAAAGGAAAGTCGCCTACAAAAAAAGTATCTTGAGCAAGTTGTGGATGCAAACTAAACATATCTTTATAAATGATGCAAAATTAGAATGATGGCTAATACTACCATATCCAACCGAAGCTGAATATTGAAAGCAATATGTTTAAAGACAAATTCTCATGATTTATTGCGAGACGCCTCACAAGAACTTGCTCTAACATTTTATTCAAAAATCCGGTCGATTGTTTATGAAAATTCCAATGAAAATGAAATATCCCGTGAACTTTCCAACTGATTGAGTCTCATCAAATTAATGAACTTCTTTCAATAGACTGTCCAGCAAATCCTGAATAAACTGAATCCGTTTTTGATGATCTTCCAGCATGACCATCACCTTCAGGCGTTGCCCACCATTCATGCGGAAATAGGTCGGATGTTTCTGCATCATCTGGATAATGGTCATGGCCTGAACCGGCGTATCCGGTGCAAATTCCACATGCCCGCCCTGAGCACTAATATCAATTTTCGTGATACCGAGCTGTTCGGCTTTAAGACGGATCTGATGGACTGCAAATAGCTGTTTGACCGGCTGTGGCGGTATCCCAAAACGGTCTATTAGCTCCATGCAGATATTGTCCAGTTTTTCCTGAGTATCGGTATTACTGATACGTTTATAGAACAACAAACGCTGATGTACATCCCCGAGATAATCATCCGGAATGAGTGCTGGCATATGCAGGGTAATTTCTGCGGTCAGTGACAAGGGCGCATCGAAGTTTGGAGTCTTGCCTTTTTGAATGGCTTTGGTGGCTTTTTCCAGCATTTCCATATACAGGCTATAACCAATCGCCTGCATTGAACCGCTCTGCTGTTCACCAAGCAACTCACCTGCTCCACGAATTTCCAGATCTTCGGTGGCCAGCATAAATCCGGCACCCAAGGTCGATGCACGCTGAATGGCATCCAGACGTTTTTCGGCATCGCCTTTTAAGGCTTTTAAAGACGGCACCATTAAATAGGCATAAGCCTGATGGTGCGAACGCCCGACACGTCCGCGCAGCTGATGCAATTGCGCCAGTCCGAGCTTGTCGGCACGTTCAATCAGAATGGTATTGGCATTTGGAACATCAATCCCGGTTTCAATAATGGTTGAGCAGACCAGAACATTGTATTCCTTGTGATAGAACTGTTGCATCACCTGTTCCAGTTCACGTTCACGCATCTGGCCATGTGCCACAATCACCCGGGCTTCCGGCACCAGACTACGAATATGCTCGGCAGCACGATCAATCGTATCGACTTCATTGTGCAGGAAATAGACCTGACCACCGCGCAGCAGTTCACGCAGAATCGCTTCTTTAATGGTGTCATCGGTATGCTCTTGTACAAAGGTTTTTACCGCAAGACGGCGTGCCGGCGGTGTGGCAATGATAGAAAGATCACGCATGCCACTAAAAGCCATATTCAGCGTCCGCGGAATTGGCGTCGCCGTCAGGGTCAGCATGTCCACATCGGCGCGCATGGCCTTGATCCGTTCCTTGTCACGTACTCCGAAACGATGCTCTTCGTCGACAATCATCAGACCGAGATTTTTAAACTGGACATTTTCCTGCAAGATTTTATGCGTGCCAATCACAATATCGACTTTACCTTCAATCAGGTCGTCAATGGTCTTGCTATGTGCTTTGGAAGAACCGAAACGTGACAGTACTTCAATCCGAACTGGCCAATCGGCGAAGCGGTCTTTGAAGGAATCATAATGCTGCTGTGCCAGCAAGGTAGTTGGCACCAGAATCGCCACCTGCCGGTTGTTCTGCACTGCGACAAATGCAGCACGCATCGCCACTTCCGTTTTACCAAAGCCAACATCACCACAGACCAGACGATCCATCGGTTTGGCCAGTTGCATATCATGCAGCGTCGCTTCAATGGCATTGGCCTGATCCAGGGTTTCTTCATAGGCAAAACCACTGGCAAACTGCATATACAGACTTTGATCGATTTCAAAACTGATCCCGGGCTTGGAAGAACGACGGGCCTGAATATGCAGCAACTCGGCAGCAACATCGTGAATCTGTTCCAGCGCCTTACGTTTGGCTTTGTTCCATGCATCTGTACCCAGTTTATGCAAAGGTGCCAGATCCGGATCACCTCCACTATATCGGCTGATTAAATGCAGATTGGTGACTGGTACATAGACTTTGGCGGCATCGGCATAATCCAGCTGCAGGAATTCATGATCCTGATCATCGATACTTAAGGTGACCAGACCGGCATAACGCCCGACCCCATAATCGATATGCACCACAGGTGCACCCATGGTCAGTTCAGTCAGACTGCGAATCAGAAACTCTTCTGAAACTTCCTGTTGACGTTTGCGACGGCGCTGTACCACCCGGTGTTCATAGAGCTGATTTTCAGAAATCACGCTGATACGATCGCTCAGTACCAGACCGCGCTCTAAAGGCGCATTGGTAATCGCAATCGCATACAGCGATTTAATAAAGCTCTCGAAATTATCAACTGTTGGAATATCACCCAGACTTGGTCGCAAAGCATCTTTGAGGCTTTCCCTGCGGCCGGCACTCTCGGCCACCAGCAATACCGGATGATTGGCCTGATCGATATATTTTTTGACTTCATGAAACGGTTTTTCACGTTTCGGATCGACGGGCAGACGCGGTGGCAGCTGGGTATCAAGATTCAATACGCCGGCTTTTTGCTCAAAAGGCGTTTGTGCCGCAATCACACGTGCAAACTGATTCAGCTGTTCCAGAACCTGATTGGTCTGAAAAAACAGACTTTCTGGCGGCATGATCGGCTGATCGACATTGTGACGGCGATCTTCATAACGGCGCACCACATCTTGCCAAAACTGGCTCAAACTTTCTTCCAAGGCCCGATCTGTAATGACAATGCCATTCTTTGGTAAGTACGAAACCAGTGAACTTTGGTTTTGCATGACCTCGGCACTGAAAAACAACGGTAAATAAAACTCAATACCCGGCGAGTCAATACCATCCATGACATCCTGATAGATCGGATTTTTCTTTGGATTGGCAGTCGGAAAAAACTCGGCATAACGGTCACGGAATGTCGCACGGCCTTCCTTGAGCGGGAATTCTTGTGCCGGTAATACCGTAAACTGTTGCAGACTTTGTGTGGTGCGCTGGGTTTCGGAGTCAAAAAATTTCAGGGTTTCAATTTCATCATCAAACAGGTCGATCCGGATCGGCGCTTCCTGCCCCGAGGCATAAATGTCCATGATACTGCCGCGAACTGCAAATTCACCTGGATCATAAACAGTATCGACCAGATGATAACCGGCTTGAATCAGCTTTTTCTTTTGTTGTTCCAGATCAAATTTCTGTCCGACATGAATATCAAAATGCTCGCCCAAAATCCATGAAGTCGGTGCGACACGCTGTGCCAAAGTTGAAGCTGAAAGTAACAGCACCCCTGTTTTTGGCATATTGGATAAAATCGCAAGACGTTCCGAGACAATATCCTGATGCGGAGACAGACGATCATAAGGCAAAATTTCCCAGTCTGGAAAAATCGTGGGTTTAATCCCGTAAAATTCCAGCTCACTTTCCAATTGACCCAAATGCTGATTGTTGCGTGCAATCACGATAAACAAGCGCGATTGCTGTGCGACGATTTCTTTGAGCAGCAATGCTGTCGAGGAACCTTGCAGATTGCCTAACCAGCGTTTCTCGCCTGCTTTGAGTTGGGGTAAATTGAGTTGGGAAATTTCTTGTTGGAACATGGATATAGCTTTAAAGTCTAAATAACCTGAGGCTTATACTAGCACGATGATCTGCGGATATTTTGTTATTTTTATGCAGTCTTGCCCCATGTATATACCTCGATTGCAAACCACTTTTAACGCTTATTTTTTCTCGCGTAGGAAGTTGCGATAATAATCATTTAACTTCTTGAGAATCATTTTAAATTGCAGCAGGTTCTCTTCAGTATTTCCTAAAGTCGTATTAAAACGCTGATGGGCAATTTCCAGATCAATTTTTTCATTGATCAGCATCGCGGTATCATATAAAGCCTTTAAATCATCAAACTGTTTTAAACGGCGATTGGACAAATATTCCAGTCGAGCACCCAGCGCCTGATTTAAATCAATGCCATCGACCATATAACCTGTCCCTTCTATATACTGGATATTCTGCTCATCTAGATATAGCTGTGCAGCAGTCGGTTTATTACTTTTAAATAAAGCACTAATTTTATCAAACATCGCCATTTATCCAAGCTTATCAATTCAGAGCCTAGTCTAGAGGAAAATGCCTCAATTCCACATCCTGAACTTGAGGCAAATTGTCAAAATCATAGCGATCAGTTGTGCTTGGCTATTTAAAGGCTCACTTTCTCTCAAGAAACCTGTTCCAGTTGACTCACGGCAGTCGGTACCTCAGAAACCAGATTTTCAAATGCAAAGATTTCTTCCAGCTGCTCTGCATTTAACAAACCCAGTTCCATTACCACTTGTGGCACGGTTTTATTTTCCCGCATACACTGTTTGCCAATTTCATCACATGTGGCATGTCCCAGAATCGGCTCCAGCAAAGTCACAATCCCGACACTACGCATCACCGAACTTAAACAGATTTCTTCATTGGCCTGAATCCCTGCGATACATTTCTGGTTCAGGGTTTGCATACCCTGGGTAAGAAGTTGAATCGATTCATTCATGCTGAGCGCAATTACGGGCTCCATGACATTCAGCTGTAACTGTCCTGCTTCCGCAGCCATGGTAATGGTCAAGTCATTGCCGATCACCCGAAATGCAATCTGGTTGACCACTTCCGGAATTACCGGATTAATTTTTGCCGGCATGATGGATGAGCCGGCCTGTAATTCCGGCAAGCGAATTTCAGCCAATCCGGTACGCGGTCCTGAACTGAGTAAACGCAAGTCATTACAAATTTTGGACAGTTTTACCGCCAGTCGTTTTAAACTGCTCGACAAGATAATAAAGACCCCACAATCACTGGTGGCCTCGACATAATCTTCTGCACCTTTTAAATGCAGTCCTGTGAGTTGGGCCAGCGTTTCTACAACGCGCTTGGCATAACCCGGCGGCGTGTTTACCCCAGTCCCGATCGCGGTAGCACCCAAGTTAACTTCCAGCAATAACTGGCGCATCTGCTCAATCAGTTTTAAATCTTCTTTTAATAAAGTCGCAAAAGCTCGAAATTCCTGTTCCATGGTCATAGGTACTGCATCTTGCAACTGGGTACGACCCATCTTGATCACATACTGAAATTCAGCCGCCTTAGTATATAAACAGTCAATCAATGCTTTGAGTACGGCCAATAAGTCATTCAGACTGCTATAAGTTGACAAACGCAAAGCCGTCGGATAAACATCATTGGTCGATTGCGAAGTATTGACGTGATCATTTGGATGCAGGATGTGATACTCACCTTTATGGTGACCTAAAATCTCTAAGGCAATATTGGCAATGACTTCATTGGCATTCATATTGATTGATGTTCCGGCACCCCCCTGATAAGGATCGAGCGGAAATGCAGCTTGCCAGTTTTCAGGATGCTGAATCAATTGATCACAGGCTTTTTGAATGGCCTCACTGGTCTGCTCGGATATTTTTTGAAAATGCAGGTTGGTTTTGGCAGAGGCTTTTTTAACTTGCGCCAATGCACGAATAAAATGTAATTGTTGACCGACGGCCAGTCCTGAAATCTGAAAATTTTCGATGGCACGTAAAGTGTGAATCCCGTAATAACTCTGTAGAGGAATCTTTTTTTCCCCCAATAAATCCCGTTCAATGCGGGTTGGTTCGATTTGCAACATATTGTCCACTAAAAATACTCTTGGCGATGCACCGTATTTGGCGTGATCTCAATATGAACAAACAAATACAGAGCGAATAGGAAGACTTTAACCTAGATTTGCTACGATTTATTACCAATACAGCAAAGCTGTGAGTTTTGTAAGATTGTGTAAATAAAAAGCTAAAACTCACATATTCCAATCCGTTAGCCTGAATTTTAGCTTTTTGGCTCAATCTGGCGCTTTATTATTCTTTGCCAAGTCCTTAATCTTTTGTTTATTTCTTTATAAACAATTCTTAACTTACAATAAACACACATAAAAGCTGTGTAATTGTTACAGAGTGTAATTTTTAAATCATGATTGAATCACTGCCTTGTGATCTCAGTACAAAAATTCATCTGGAATGATGATGTCCATATTTACAGGATGCCCTGCCTATGACTTATTTAAATCCAACCCTGATTACTTTCATGTTTTATATTGTCGCCATGATTGCAATCGGTTTATATGCTTACCGTGCAACCTCCAACTTTGACGAATATATTTTAGGTGGACGCAGTCTGGGCAGTATGGTAACCGCCCTTTCTGCCGGTGCATCGGACATGAGTGGCTGGCTGCTGATGGGCCTGCCCGGCGCGATTTACCTGTCTGGCCTGTCTGAAGCCTGGATTGCAATCGGTCTGATTATCGGCGCATGGTTAAACTGGTTACTGGTCGCGGGACGTTTGCGGGCGCATACCGAATACCAGAACAATGCCCTGACCCTGCCAGATTATTTCACCAGTCGTTTTTCTGACCGCAAACGCATTTTACGGGTTTTGTCTGCCTTGGTGATTCTGGTGTTCTTTGCGATTTATTGTGCTTCCGGCATGGTCGCAGGTGCACGTCTGTTTGAAAGCCTGTTCGGCTGGGATTACACCACAGCGCTTGTGATCGGTGCGATGGCAACAATTTTATATGTGTGTATTGGCGGCTTTTTGGCAATCAGCTGGACGGATACGTTTCAGGCTGGCTTGATGATTTTCGCGTTATTGCTGACCCCGATCATCACTTTCCTGGCCTTGGGCGACAATAGCCAGCACGTCAGTGTCATTCTTGAATCTGCACGTCCGCATGCATCGAGCATGCTTGAAGGCTTAAGCCTAGTAGCCATTATTTCCAGTATGGCCTGGGGCCTGGGTTATTTTGGTCAACCCCATATTCTGGTGCGCTTCATGGCTGCCGATTCCGTCAAAACCATTCCGGCTGCCCGCCGTATTGGCATGACCTGGATGATTCTGTGTCTGGGCGGTGCCGTAGCAGCCGGTTATATCGGGATTGCCTACTTTGCTACCAATCCGGAACTGGCTTCGGTGGTGAACCAGAACCCTGAAACCGTGTTTATGGAACTGACTAAAATCCTGTTTAATCCGTGGATTGCCGGGATCGTACTTGCAGCCATTCTGGCCGCGATTATGAGTACCTTGAGCTGTCAGCTTCTGGTCTGCTCAACCACCCTGACGGAAGATTTATACAAGAGCTTCCTGCGCAAAAACGCTTCTCAAAAAGAGTTGATCTGGGTTGGCCGCGCCATGGTTTTAGTAATTGCCCTGATTGCCATTTCACTGGCAATCAATCCGAACAGTAAAGTATTGGGATTGGTGGCTTATGCCTGGGCTGGTTTTGGTGCTGCCTTTGGTCCACTGATTATCTTGTCGTTGTTCTGGAAGCGCATGACTCTCAACGGCGCGATTGTCGGCATGCTGGTCGGTGCGGTAACCGTGATTATCTGGAAAAACTATATGGGTGATACCGGTCTGTACGAGATTATTCCCGGTTTTATTCTGGCTACCCTGAGTATCGTAATCGTAAGCTTACTGGATAAAGCACCAAGTGATGATGTGGTACACCGTTTCGAAATGGCCAAAGCTGAATATCAAAAAGAAATGGCTGAAATGAAGAAATAATCTGTTGAACCATCATCAAAAAAGGGACTTTAGGGTCCCTTTTTTGTTTTTAGATGAGCATTTGATGTGCTGCAAATTACTTGGCTTTTCCGGGCATTTTCAGATTGATCTGCTGACTTTCCTTAATTACTTCCATCACCGGATAACTGCGCGTCTCCTTGATTCCAGGCAATTGCCACAAGATCTGACCGGAAATTTTGCGAAATTCATCCATATTGGCACAGCGGATCTTTACCACAAAATCGAAACCACCACTGATCATATGGCATTCGATAATTTCCGGAATTTGTCGTACTGCATGGGAAAATTCTTCTAAAACATTCGGCGTGGTTTTATCAAGTAAAATTTCCACAAAAACCACAAAGGCGTTATTGAGCAGGCCTGGATTCAGGCGGGCTTCATAACCCAGAATATAACCTTCCTTAGTCAGTTTTTGTACACGCGCAAGTGCCGCGGTCGGTGACAAATTCACCAGTTCAGCCAGTTTTATATTGGATAATTTGGCATCAGATTGTAATAAACTCAGGATACGGATATCTATACGGTCTAGGCTCAAAGAAGGACGCTGCATTAGAATTATTCTCTAAAAAATATAAAAACTATAGTGAGATATTCGTCAAATATTCTGTGATTATAGATTAAAACTCGTTAGCCCCGCTAGATCTGATTGCAGCAGTACAGGATGTCACTATGCCGACCACACTAAGCCCAACCTATGGTTCAGATGCCATGAAGCAGCCAAATTACATCACTGAATTTGAAGACAAAAATAAATACGAACAACGCATCAATACTGCATGGCGCCGTGCAGAGACCGAATGTGTCGAAGAACTTTTGCAGCATAGTGAAATTTCCTCCGAACTCAGCGACAAGATTCAGGCGCTCGCCTTTGATCTGGCACATTCACTGCGTGAACGTAAAAGCTCAGGCGGCAAGGCCGGCATCGTACAAGGATTATTGCAGGAATTTTCTTTATCCTCCCAGGAAGGCATTGCTCTGATGTGTCTGGCCGAAGCCTTGCTGCGGATTCCGGACAAAGCCACGCGTGACCTGTTGATCCGCGACAAGATCAATCAGGGCAACTGGAAAGAACATCTCGGCCAAAGCCAGCTGATGTTTGTCAATGCCGCAGCTTGGGGCTTGATGCTGACCGGCAAACTGATGGAAACCCCACAGCAAAAAAGCCTGTCCAGTCTGTTAACCGGAATTTTGGCGCGCAGTGGTCGCGGGATTATTCGCAAAGCCGTCGATGTTGCCATGCGCATGATGGGCGAGCAGTTTGTCACAGGTGAAACCATCGATGAAGCACTAAAAAATGCAGAACGTCTGGAAGAAAAAGGCTTTCGCTATTCTTATGACATGCTTGGTGAAGCAGCACTGACCGACCCGGATGCGGAACGCTATTATCAGGATTACCAGAATGCCATTCACGCCATTGGTCAGGCCTCGCAGGATAAGGATGTTTATGATGGTCCCGGTATTTCCATCAAACTCTCGGCCCTGCACCCACGTTATCAGCGCGCGCAGATGGATCGGGTACAGGATGAATTGTACGGGAAAATGCTTAAACTTGCGGTCTTAGCGAAACAGTACAATATCGGTTTAAACATCGATGCCGAAGAAACAGATCGCCTGGAAATTTCCTTGCAACTGCTTGAACGCCTGTGTTTTGAGCCACAACTACAGGACTGGAAAGGCATAGGCTTTGTGATTCAGGCCTATCAAAAGCGCTGTTTCTATGTGGTGGATTATATTGTTGATCTGGCCAAACGCAGCCAAAAACGCCTGATGATTCGTCTGGTCAAAGGTGCTTATTGGGACAGCGAGATCAAGAAAGCGCAAATTGATGGTATGTCAGATTATCCGGTGTTTACCCGCAAAGTACACACCGATCTGTCTTATATTGCCTGTGCGCGTAAATTGCTGGCTGAACCGGACTATATCTATCCGCAATTTGCCACCCATAATGCGCAAACGGTGGCCACGATTTATCAACTGGCACAACCTGAGCAATATTATCCCGGTCAATATGAATTCCAGTGTCTGCATGGCATGGGTGAACCACTGTATGAAAATGTGGTGGGCGACAAGTCAGCGAATAAGCTCGGTGTGCCATGCCGCATTTATGCCCCGGTCGGCAATCATGAAACCTTGCTGGCTTATCTGGTACGCCGTTTACTGGAAAATGGCGCGAATACGTCTTTCGTCAACCGGATTGCCGACAAAACTTTAAAAATTGAAGATCTGATTGAAAATCCGCAGCAAACGATTTTAAAAGCAGCACAACAGGAAGTCGTGATCGGTGCCAAACATCCGCATATTCCTTATCCGCAAGATCTGTATGGCACACGTATTAATTCATCGGGTCTGGATCTGGCCAATGATGCAGAGCTGGGCGCCTTAAATGAAGTCGCTGCCAGTCTGACCCATACACAATTCCAGGCAGCAGCCATGGGAACGGCGTTTACAGTGAGCGATAGCAGCAATGCAGTGCAGATTATTAATCCGGCACAACATCAGGATGTAGTCGGTACAGTCTATGAAGCGACTCAGGAACAGGCTGAAATTGCCTTGACCCAGGCCGTCAATGCACAAGCTTTCTGGGCCAATCTGCCGAAAAATGAGCGCGCAGCCTGCCTGAATAAAGCCGCGGATCTGATGGAACAGCGCTTGCTTAGACTCATGGTGATTCTGTCCCGTGAAGCTGGCAAAACCTATGCCAATGCCATTGCCGAAGTCCGGGAAGCGGTAGACTTCTTGCGCTACTATGCCGGCCAGATGCTGGATTTAGCTAAAAATACACAGATTCAACCTTTGGGCACTGTGCTGTGTATCAGTCCATGGAATTTCCCACTGGCAATTTTTACCGGCCAGATTTCAGCAGCGCTGGTTGCGGGCAATACCGTGATTGCCAAACCGGCAGAACAGACCCCGCTGATTGCTGCACAAGCGGTGCAGATTTTATGGGAAGCGGGCATTCCGCAAGATGTCTTACAGCTTTTGCCGGGTCGAGGTGAAACAATCGGTGCGCAATTAAGTGCGGATTCACGCATTCAAGGCATCATGTTTACCGGCTCGACTGAAGTGGCACATATTCTGCAAAAAACCGTAGCAGAACGGCTAAACCAGTTTGGCGAAAGTGTGACCCTGATTGCTGAAACCGGCGGTCAAAATGCCATGATTGTCGATTCATCTGCCTTAACTGAGCAGGTGGTGCTTGATGTCGTCAATTCTGCCTATGACAGTGCCGGTCAGCGCTGTTCTGCCCTGCGTGTCCTTTGTGTGCAAGAGGATAATCTGGAGGCGGTTCGCAACATGCTCAAAGGTGCCATGCAACAATTGAGAGTCGGCAATCCGGTCTTATTAAAAACCGATATTGGCCCGGTGATTGATGCAGAAGCCCAGCAAAATATTCAGAAGCATATTCATCAGATGCGCAGCAAAGGTCACAAAGTCCATCAACTGATGTTTAACCAAGATCAGACTGAATTAACCCAAGGCACCTTTATTCCGCCGACATTGATTGAACTTCCAAACCTGAATGATCTGGAGCGTGAAGTGTTTGGCCCGGTGCTGCATCTGATCAGCTATAAATATGGCGAACTGGAACAGTTATTAGACCAGATCAACAGCAAGGGCTATGGTCTGACCATGGGCTTACACACTCGTATTGATGAAACCATGCAAACTGTAATTTCACGAGCAGAAGTAGGCAACCTGTATATCAACCGCAATATTGTCGGTGCAGTTGTGGGTGTACAGCCATTTGGTGGTGAAGGTCTGTCCGGCACTGGCCCTAAAGCTGGTGGGCCGCTCTATATTTACCGTCTAATGCATCAGGTTTCCGAAAAGAAACTGGCACAGCCTTATGCTATGCAGTCTGATCAAGCCCCTATTGAAAATAAAGCTGTACAGGAATTTAAGGCCTGGGTTTCTAAAAATTTCCCTACAATCCCCTTAAAAGTGCCTGGCCAGATTGCGACTGGTCAAAGCTTTAGCTTGCAAGGTCCGACCGGTGAAGAAAACCAGTACATGATCTTGCCACGTAAAAGTGTGCTGTCTTTGGCACATACCCCCCAAGATCAGATTCAGCAAATTCTGGCCATTCTATCGGTTGGCAGTCGCCCTGCGGTATTGGCTGAAAATGCCTTTGTGCTGAAATACCTGCAGACGATGCCAAAATCTGTGGCAGCACAATTCAAAGTCATTCAGGATATTGAAAAGGATGAATTTGAGGCGGTACTGCATCATGGCGATGCTGAGGAACTGATTGATGTACAGAAACGTATTGCAGCTCGCAAAGGTCCGATTGTGGGAATTACCCATCTCAGCCCGGGCAATAATGATATTGCGCTAGAGCGATTGGTGATTGAACGCGCCATCAGCATCAATACCGCAGCAGCGGGCGGAAATGCCAGTCTGATGACGATGAGTAATCTCTAGATTAGTCGAATCGTCCTGGCATTTTTCTGTTAATGATTTCCTCTTTACGGCCAAATTTTTCTCCTCAGAGGGTTTGGTCTTTTTTATGCAGTTTTTAAAGCCGCTCAACCACAATAGGCTTAGGCAGATCAGCAATTATTTGCTACCATTTGCGCTTTAAAATATTTGCGACGTCTTACTGCATATGACTTCATCTTATCAGCAACAACTGGATGCCAAAATTGAACGCATCAGCGCTCAGTTTGCCGAATATCAACCACCTGCCCTCGAAGTATTCCAGTCTCCTGAAAAATATTTCCGCATGCGTGCTGAATTTCGGATCTGGCATACTGATGATGACATGTTCTATGCCATGTTTGAACGCAATGAAGATCAGCAGAAAAAAGTCATCCGTATTGATGAATTTCCGATTGCAGATCTGAATATCAATCAGTTGATGCCTAAACTACTACAAGCGCTTAAAGCCGATCCAGTATTATCGACACGCCTGTTTGAAGTACATTTTCTGGCGACCTTGAGTGGTCAGGTGCTGGTTTCACTGATTTATCATCGCAAACTGGATGAAAGCTGGGAACCGGCAGCCAAGGTGCTGGCAGAACAGTTAAATATCAAGTTAATCGGCCGCAGCCGTGGCCAGAAATTCGTCCTGTCTGATGAATATGTGGTAGAAGAACTGTCGGTTTTTGATCGTAGCTACAAATATAAACAGATTGAAAGCAGCTTTACCCAGCCAAATGCTCAAGTCTGCCAAAAAATGCTGGAATGGGCATGTGATGCAGCAGAACAATCAGACAAAGATTTGCTGGAATTGTACTGTGGTAATGGCAACTTCACCCTGCCACTTGCCACCAAGTTCCGCCGTGTCCTGGCAACCGAGTTGGCCAAATCTTCAGTCTATGCGGCTGAGTGGAATATTGAGCAGAATCAGATCGAGAATATTCAGGTCGCGCGCCTGTCTGCAGAAGAGTTCACTCAGGCTTATAATGGTGAGCGTGTGTTCCGTCGTTTGCAGGAAGCCAATATCGATCTTTCTACTTATGACTTTGATACAGTCTTTGTCGATCCGCCTCGTGCCGGTATTGATGATGAGACCTTAAAACTGCTACAGCGCTTCCAACGTATCATCTACATTTCTTGCAATCCGGATACATTGCATGACAATCTGAAACAGTTATCGCAAACCCATAAAATCAGCAAATTCGCCATGTTTGATCAGTTCCCGTATACGCACCATGTAGAAACAGGTGTATTGCTGGAAAAAGTATAAAGAATTTGTTTCAATTTATTTTCTTGTTACAATAAGGGAGTTTTTCGAAGCTCCTTTTTTTATCTTTTAAATTAGCCACTTAATATTAAATTATCATTTGTACAGCTAGAAATATCGTTAGAACTTCCAGCTTCAATCGGAAATTTTAAAGCTTAACTGCTGCTTTTATCACATAGGTCCTATTGCTTTATTTATTTAATTGGCTATATTTCACTCTATGTTAGGTTGTTGTATGAAGGCTCTATGAGTTTTTGGCAAAAGTTGTTTTCTGTTGAACAACACAATGAACACAAGAATCAAATTGCTTGTGTTGAAAATGATTGCTCTTGCAAGACAAATGAACAGCTTCTTGAAGCATTGTCTAAAGCGACTGATGAAGAGATCATTATCGGAATCAAAAAGGTTCTTGTATCACGCGGCTACAGCCGTAAAGAACTGAATGAACTTCAGCACTTGCCGTTGCAGTAATCGGCCAAGGTCTAGCCTGATCAATAAAAAAAGCACTTGCCTCGTCAAGTGCTTTTTTTATGCCGGTACCTTAATGGATTTAAAATTTATGGATTTGAAATTTAAAGCACCTTGCTCATTCAATTTTAGCGCTAGCACTCAACATCCTGATAAGCTCTGGAATTGAAGCTGGTTAAAATCTGCGGTCAATTTTCGGTTATCGAAGTCGCTCAGCACTTCTATATAAGCTTAGGCTATTTATAGCGATAATAAGCAGATTCCATACTGGCTCGCCCTTTCTGGCTGAACCCATCACATTTGACTCAATTGCCTATGGTTTAACAGTTTAAACGCCAGCAAAGCGTCGATTAATTTGCTAAAACGCAGTACACTTCTTATTGAAGTACACTGGTTTTTAAATGGCTCAATCCTGATATGCAACAGACTAAACGGCTTTCCATAGGTGCACACCTCATGGTTAAACATTTCGGTTATACCCATCATGGGATATATGCTGGACGCGGTCGTGTCATTCATTATTCTGGCTTTGCACATTTATTTAAGAAACGCCCCATTGAAATCACTTCAATTGAAAAGTTCAGTCATGGCAAAGCAATTCATGTGCAACAGTATGACTCGGCAAAATACAAAGGCCGTAAAGTCGTACGCCGCATGCGCTCCAGAATGCATGAAAATAACTATCATCTGATTATCAATAATTGCGAGCATCTGTGTACCTGGGCGATTACCGGTGTGGAAAGTAGCCCGCAGGTGATTTACATGATGAATCGTCTGACCACGATTGGTTATATAAGCTCGATGATGAGTTTTATGAACAGTATGTTCCTGACCCTGACCACCACCAGTTTTGCCTTGGCCTTGTACATCAAGAAAAAATTAAGAGATAAAGCCAAGCAGCGCTACCTGCAATATTGTGAATTGCAGGATCAGGCTAAAAGTAAAGTATCAGACCTGAGTAACCTTAAACATCGCTAATTTAAAGCCCGGTATAAGGATAATTTGCTCTTATTCGGACAGCTTGGAGCTGTGTTTAAATTTCAATGCTGTAAACACGAAATCAGGTTAAATAGCCTTTTTTGGCTTGAATGGC
Organism: Acinetobacter sp. KH_038; assembly: GCF_057839405.1. Taxonomy (NCBI): domain Bacteria; kingdom Pseudomonadati; phylum Pseudomonadota; class Gammaproteobacteria; order Moraxellales; family Moraxellaceae; genus Acinetobacter; species Acinetobacter sp. KH_038. Next base: position 1,690,143 of record NZ_CM174489.1, read on the forward strand.
CTCAGGCGGCACTTTACCTAAAGAGCTTAAGGTTTCCCGTTCTACCAGTCGTACCATTGAATCAAGTGGCAGATCATTGTCCTGTAGCCCAAAAGGCTCTTCTAGTTCAGCACTGAGCTCATCCAGTCCGAGCAGCATATAAGCAATCAGCCCGACCAGAATCGGTGTCCAGAGCCCCAGATTGGCCTGCAAACTAAACGGCAAGATAAAACAGAAAGAATAAACTGCTCGATGTAACAGTACTGAATAAGAAAATGGCAATGGCGTTGACAAAATCCGGTCACATCCGGCCTGAATATCCCCCAAGGCCACAGTATGCTGGTTCAGATTGTTATAGATAATATCGCTGATGTTGCCCTGCCAATATTGTTGCACCAAATCCTTTTGCATCTGTTCCAGCACCCATTGAGCAGGATTGATGTGCGCAGGCAATTGATCGAATGCCGTCTTTTCAAAATGCGTGCTTGTTTGATAATGCTGAATACTTTGTACCTGCTGTCTGAGCCGGTCACGCAACAGATGGGTAAACAGCATCATGCGATATAACAGGATCTCACGGGTCTGATCATGCAGTACATGGCTGTCCCGGCATAAGTGACGTGTGGTGGCGATCAATGCACCCCAGAGCTTGCGTCCTTCCCACCAGCGCTCATAACATGCCGTATTTCTAAAGCTCAGGAAGATTGAGAGGATGACACCAAATATGGTAAAACCAATTGCAGGCACCGCAGGAAGACTGACTAAATGTGCCTGGCTCAAATAGACCAGCAGACCGGAAATAAACACCACCAGGACCAAAGCCGGCAACACCTTAGGCAATATTGTGCCCTGCCAGGCAAACAACAAACCGATACTATTATTCTTGTTACGCACAATCATGGCATTTTCCCTGCTGTATTGAAAAAGCCCAACCGGAGTTGGGCTTTTAATCTGCTGATTTAAACCTGATTATTTTCCTGGTTTAAAGCTGTCTTTCAGATCTAGAATCCGGTTAAATACTGGCTTCTCGCTGTTATGATCATATTGATCAGCAACGAAATAACCTTCACGTTCAAACTGGAAGCGATGTTCCGGTTGAGCTTGCGCTAAAGCTGGCTCAATCACAGCTTGAACCACTTTTAATGATTCAGGGTTCAGGTTGGCCAGGAAGTCATCACCCACTTCAGGGTCAGATTCAGTGAACAAACGGTCATAAATACGCACTTCAGCAGGCACACCTTTGCTCGCAGATACCCAATGCACCACACCCTTGACCTTACGGCCTTCCGGGTTTTTACCTAGAGTTTCAGGATCAATCGAACATTTCAGTTCAACCACTTCACCATGTTCATCTTTAATGACTTCATCGCACTTAATCACATAAGCATGACGTAAACGTACTTCACCGCCCGGAATCAGACGTTTAAAGCCTTTTGGTGGCTCTTCTTCGAAGTCTTTACGGTCAATATACAGTTCGGTCGTTAAAGGAATCACGCGTTCGCCCATGTCCACATTTGGATGACGTGAATGGGTCAGATCCATATCGGCTGGCAAGTTGGTTAAAGTCACTTTCAGTGGGTTTAATACCGCCATACCGCGCGCTGCAGTATTTTCCAGAGATTGGCGAATGCAATATTCCAGCATGGCCACATCGACAATACTGCCATCAACCTTCGATACACCTACACGCTGACAGAAATCACGCAAGCCTTCAGGCGTAAAACCACGGCGACGCATCCCGACCACGGTTGGCATACGTGGATCATCCCAACCATTGACATATCCACCTTCAACCAGCTTACGCAATTTGCGTTTTGAGGTGATGGTATAATCTACATTCAAACGGCTCGATTCATACTGACGTGGGACAGCTGGTGACTGCACTTTTGCCACCACCCAGTCATAGAACGGACGGTGATCCTGGAATTCCAGGGTACAAAGTGAATGGGTAATGCCTTCAATCGCATCAGACAATGGATGAGCATAATCATACATTGGATAAATTTTCCAGGTATCCCCGGTCTGATGATGTGCTGAATGCAAGATACGGTACAAGATTGGATCACGCATATGCACGTTTGGAGAGGTCATATCAATTTTAGCGCGTAAAACCGCCTGACCTTCAGCATACTCACCGCTGCGCATTTTCTCAAAACGTTCCAGGTTTTCTGCAACCGTTGCATCACGTTGTGGCGAGTTCTTGCCCGGCTCGACAAAGTTACCGCGGTTTAAACGGATTTCTTCAGGGGTTTGCAGATCCACATAAGCATCGCCCTGTTCAATCAGCTGAACCGCCCATGTATAAAGTTGATCGAAATAGCTGGATGCGTAGCGCGGCTCACCATTCCAGTTAAAGCCCAACCATTTCACGTCATTGGCAATACCATCGACATATTCCTGCTCTTCAGCATCCGGATTGGTATCGTCAAAACGAAGATTACATACACCGTTAAATTCTTCAGCGATCCCAAAGTTCAAGCAAATTGCTTTCACATGGCCAATATGTAAATAACCATTTGGCTCAGGCGGAAAACGCGTGACCACCTGTTGGGTGCGACCAGCAGCTAAATCATCCGTAATGACCTGACGTACAAAGTCCAAGCCTGGTTGTTGTTCTTGCTGCTGCACTGAATCGACTGCATTGTTCTTTTGGGTCGGGTTCTCGGGCAGAGATGTAACAACATCATTTGGCTTCATGATCAATCATTCACTTCTAAAGTTAAAAAGGGATTAACAAATATTTAATCGTACAAGTTGTACGTATATTCATTATCAAAGTTCCTTAGTTTAACTATAGGCGAATAATCTCTCAACCGCTAACTATAGTATTTGATTTCAATTCACTCATTTTAAAAAGTCAAAATATGTCGCCCTGCCTGAAAGTGAAATACTGACATTCCCCGGAATCATAAAATCCTTGAATTTGCATCAATCCGGCATATGACGTCTTGCCGGGCAATATCTGAAATGCCTTGATAAATCAACGTATAAATAAGGTACTATTTTTATGCTTTTAACAAAGAAAATAATGTTTTTACTTGCCTAGTCGATTGTAGTTTGCTTATGCTTCACTCATTCAGAAAAAACCATGGCACTCGTCCATGATTAGGAGATTACATAATGAGTTTTCCTCAAGTCGAATTAAACACCAATAAAGGTCGTATTGTTCTTGAACTCAATGCTGAAAAAGCACCTAAAACAGTGGCTAACTTTTTAGAATACGTGCGTGACGGTTTTTATGATGGCGTAATTTTCCACCGTGTGATTGATGGTTTCATGATCCAGGGCGGCGGCATGGATGAAAACTTCAAAGAAAAAGCAACACGTGATGCGATCGAAAACGAAGCAGACAATGGCTTAAGCAATGACGAAGGTACGATTGCAATGGCACGTACCCAAGCACCGCATTCGGCTTCTGCTCAGTTCTTCATTAACGTGAAAAACAATGCTTTCCTAAACCATACTGGCAAAACAGCTCAAGGTTGGGGCTATGCAGTATTTGGTAAAGTTGTTGAAGGCCTAGACGTAGTGAACGAAATCAAAAACGTGCGCACTGGCAACCGTGGCTACCATGCTGACGTTCCACTAGAAAATGTGGTAATTGAATCTGCAAAAATCATTTCTGAATAAGTAATCTCCCTAAATCCCTCTTTATAAAAGAGGGACTTTCCTCCCTTTTGTAAAGGGAGGTTAGGAGGGATTAAAAAGGAAAAATTCGTGACCTATCTGTTTATCTCGGATTTACATTTGTCACCTGATCACCCTCGGCTTGTCCGGGGGTTTTTAGATTTACTTGCCGAATATCAAGATCAAGATACCCAGCTTTATATTTTGGGTGACTGGTTCAATGCCTGGATTGGTGATGACTATACTGCACCCTGGCTGGATGAGATTGTTACCGTCTTAAAGCAGTTTACCCAAGCAGGTAATCAGGTCTATTTTCAGGCGGGTAACCGGGATTTTGTCCTTGGCAGCAAGTTTTTAGCTCGCTTTGACGGTCAGCTTCTACCTGATATAGATCAGCTGCGCATCGCCGGAACACTGTATCGCCTGGAACATGGTGATGCTCTTTGCACCGATGATATTTCTTATCAACGTTTTAAAAAGATTATCCGACATCCATGGCTCTTGGGTTTTTTAAGAAAAACTCCGCTTTCATTTCGAAGCCGGCTTGCCAATCATTTCCGTCAGCAAAGTCATCAGGCGCAGCAGTTTAAAAGCTATGAGGTGATGGATGTCAATCTGCAGGCTGTTGAACTGGCATTAACAGATGTAGATGTTCTGATTCATGGACATACACATCGTGCAGCTATTCACCAGCTAGGACAGAAAAAAAGAATCGTACTCGGGGACTGGAAAGAAGATCGTGCAGAGATTCTAGAAATTCAGGAAAATCAAAGTTTTGACACCCTAAAACTAAAAAAGTGGCGATATTAATCGGCCACTTTTTTAAGACATCTATGTGTTTAACACAGGCGATAAAGCTGGTTTACACCGGTATAGAAACTTTTACCATCAAGATTAAACAGGATTTCTTCACCAGTTTGCAGCTGGATCATTTTTCCAACTTCGACCCAGATAAAACCATCCTGAGTGTTTTGTTTACGCTTTAACGGAACCAGTTTAACATTAATTTCGCCACCATTTACGGCAGTGGCGGTATGCCATTCATTTAAAATATTCAAAATAATTACTCATAAAATGAGCTTTTTGTGACTGTACAAAGAGATTAATAAAACCAAATTTGTATAATAATTCTGTAGTTACTAGATGTTATCCAAGCTCAGAGGCTTGAACCAAAAGTGAATCACAATTAGCTAGAAATAATAAAAGCGAGAACTATACTCGCTCGAAGTGTTATCACTATACACCTTATCTTTCATGAAAGCAAACATACATTGTCATTACAAATAATGCCGGCCTGATTTTTAAAACAATGATTGTGCAGAAATTTTATGGAGGTAATTGTCTTTGATAGATATCACTTTTATAAAATAATTCGCAGCTACTACAAGGCCATTAAAACAGATAGCAGACAGCAAAAGTCCAGTTCTGCTCTTCTCATCATTCAGGAAAGAAGCACATTACGCCTTATGTTAGGCCAAAAACAGATGATCATCTTGTTAGAATTGAATGAATAGATCATCGCAGACAAGTTTTGCTTAAAAAGCATTCAAAATCTTATCTGATCCATTCATTCAGATCTGGTAAATGATTAATATCCCGTATTTGTTTTAATTATATTTACATCGGTTTTATATTTTCCCAACAAATCCCGCAATGAATTCATCAGAACGCTGGTATCAACGCCTACTGCAACAAATTCAGTACCGAGTTCCAGATACTTTTGCGTCACCTCATGCTGAGTTGACAAAATACCAGCGGCTTTACCTGCAGCACGAATCCGCTGAATTGCATCCACAACCGCGGCTTGCACCTCTGGATGATTTGGATCTCCCTGATAGCCCATGGTAGCAGACAGGTCTACGGCGCCAATAAATACCCCGTCAATTCCATCAATCTGAAGAATAGCATCCAGATTTTTCAATCCAGTAACCGACTCAATCTGGATCAGCAAACAGATTTCTTCATGCGCAGTCTGATAATAATTCGGAATGCTGTTCCAGCGCGTGGCACGTGCCAGCGCAGCACCAACGCCACGAATCCCTTCCGGTGGATAACGCACTGCCTTAACCATCAGTTCCGCCTGTTCCACAGTTTCGACCATCGGAATCAATAAAGTCTGCGCACCGATATCGAGCAGCTGCTTGATCAACTGTACACTGCCAACCGGAGGTCTTACCACCGCTTGCGACGGATAAGCGGCAATACTTTGCAGTTGCGACAATGTGATTCTCAAATCGCTGGGAGCATGCTCACCATCAATCAGTAACCAGTCATAGCCGGCATTTGCTGCAATCTCGGTACCATAGGCATCTGCCAGCCCAATCCACAACCCGATTTGCTGCTGGGTTTTAAGTTTGTGTTTAAAATAATTGGTAAATTGCATTTACGGACCTATTTGCATGTTACTGGCGATACTGCTTATTAAACGCTTCTTGTCCAAAAGTGCCAATAGACAAAAACTGGATTGTTATCTAATTTAACGCTAAGTTTTACTTGCATTTATATCAAGATCATTCAACAACAGACTTTGCTGGAGGTATTTTTATTGTAATAATCAGGAGATCTCAAAATCTTATACCTGTAAAACATCTATCCTCCGTTTATTTAAAAAGATTGGAGTCCATTAATGGATTTACTCAAAATCACACAGACCCGCTATGCCACTAAAGCCTATGATCCGAGCAAGAAAATTCCGGCAGACCAGTTTGAACGCCTATTAGAAATTTTGCGTTTTGCCCCGTCTTCAATCAATATTCAGCCATGGCATTTTTTCATTGCCGATCATGAGGCAGCCAAACAGCGCATTGCCAAAGCGTTGGTCGGCACCTATGCTTATAATGCACCCAAAGTTCTGGATTCTTCGCATACCATTTTATTTTGTACCAAAGCCGATATTAATGAGCTGCATCTGGAAAACTTGCTGAATCGCGATGATCTCAGTGGTCGCTTTAAAGATGAGTCGGCTAAAGAAGGCCAGAAAAACACCCGTGCAGGCTATATTCATTATTATCGCAATGAAAAAGGTGACATTCAGCGCTGGGCTGAAAATCAAACCTTTATTGCACTCGGTCAGATGCTGTTGGCTGCCGGAATTGAAGGCGTAGATGCCACACCGATTGGCGGCTTTGATGAAGAAATTATCAGTGAGGAATTACAACTTGCAGAACAGGGACTAATCCCCTCAGTGCTGCTGACTCTGGGTTATCGCAGTGAAAATGACTTTAATGCCAAGCTGCCTAAATCGCGCCTGCCCGCTGAAGATATTTTCACCAAACTGTAAAATTTTTATGTTATAAAAGGGGCCAAGCGCCCCTTTTTGTGTCAATTCGGGCCTATTTTTGCTTTATCTAGTTCACAGTCAATAGAATAACAATAGAGGTCATCTATGTCGCTGCTTAGATCCAAATCCCTGAAATTTGAATGCCATCATTGCGATAAAATTTATCTCCAGCACTACAAAGATCAATCCCACCGTTATCCGCGCTGTCCTGACTGCCAACAGGCGGGTTTACTGCTTGGACTGGCCGAGGCCGGTGACCTGCTACGACATCCTCTTGAATTTGCATCTTCTTATATCAAACAGACATGGCATAAGCTAGGCAAATCACACTAGTTAAACCCAGCAATAATCCCGCAGCACTTGCAGGTTTGAGTCGTTCTTTAAAGAACAGCACACCTGCAATCACACCAAAAACCACCACTAGAATATTCATGCCGGCAAAGACAATTGCCGGTGAATCCTTAAGCAGCATATGGGCTTTCACATAAAAAGCGATATTGGCAAAATTCAGGACACCCAATAACAAACCAGACCCTATCGTCTGGATTGAGCCCAGGCTTTTATACTTAAGCAGCAGATAGCCCATGGAGATGATCAGCGCAAAGACAAACATCAGATTGAGGGCAACGGCGAACTGTAAACCCAGACTGGTGGTGTATTTTAACAAGACATCAATCAGTGCATAACCGACCCAGACCAGTCCCAGGTACAGTATGCCCTGATTACCCTGTCCTGCTCCCTGTCGATGCGAAAACAGGATGCACAGCACTGCGCCAATCCCTAAGACGATCCCGAGTATTTTCAGCTGATTAAACTGTTCCTGAAAAATAAAATAAGCCGCAGCCAGTGACAAAACCACAGACAGTCGCTGGGCAATTTCTGTTTTTAAAATTCCAGCGCTTTCCAGAGCCTTGGCCAGAAACAGGAAGACGCTCGGCAGTAAAATGCCCAATGCCAGAATAAGCAGCCAGGGCGTCTGGGTCATTGAAATATGCTGAATATCAGGCTTGAACCAGAAAAAGCACAACACGCTGGCGGTGGCATAATTCCAGCTAATCATGTGGATCGGACTCAATCCCCTGCTTTTGGCGACTTTTAATAATATTGAGACCACAACGCTACACAGCGCTGCTGCGAAAATCAGTTCCATATGCTGCTCTTATTCTTGATCTTTATTTGTCTACAAAAAAGCCCACATTTGCAGTGGGCTTTTATTTATAAATGATTCACCGGGAATTATTTATAATGTGACACCATTTTCTCTAAAGAAATTGGGCGAATCTTGTCTGCATTACCTGCAGTACCAAATGCTTCATAACGGTCAACACAAATTTGCTTCATGGCATCAACCGTTGCGCTGAAGAATTTACGTGGATCGAATTCGCTTGGTTTTTCAGCCATCATACGACGCATTGCACCGGTAGATGCTAAACGCAAGTCAGTATCGATGTTGATTTTGCGTACACCGTGCTTGATCGCTTCAACCAGTTGCTCAACCGGAACACCATAAGTTTCCTTGATGTCGCCGCCATACTGGTTAATCACAGCCAGCCATTCTTGTGGCACAGAGCTTGAACCGTGCATCACAAGATGCGTATTTGGCAGTGCCGCATGAATTTCTTTAATGCGGTCAATCGCCAGAATATCACCTGTAGGTGGACGTGTGAACTTGTAAGCACCGTGAGATGTACCGACTGCAATCGCCAGCGCATCTACATTGGTATCAGCAACAAAACTGCGTGCTTCTTCAACTGAAGTTAAAAGTTGCGAATGATCCAGTACGCCTTCTGCGCCTACACCATCTTCTTCACCGGCCATACCTGTTTCCAGGCTACCTAAACAACCGATTTCACCTTCTACAGAAACGCCACATGCATGTGCCATTTGAACTGTACGGCGAGTTACATCAACGTTATATTCGTATGAAGTTGGGGTTTTGCCATCTTCACCAAGCGAGCCGTCCATCATGACTGATGAAAAACCAAGCTGAATTGAACGCTGGCAAATGTCAGGGCTGGTTCCGTGATCTTGGTGCATTACCACTGGAATATGTGGCCATTCTTCAATTGCAGCCAGAATAAGGTGACGCAAGAACGGAGCGCCTGCATATTTACGCGCACCCGCAGATGCTTGTACGATTACAGGTGAATTGGTTGCATCTGCTGCAAGCATAATTGCACGCATTTGTTCTAAGTTGTTTACGTTAAATGCTGGTACGCCGTAAGCATGTTCGCCGGCGTGATCCAAGAGCTGGCGCAATGAAATAAGAGCCATAATATCCTCCCAGTGAATGCCACATATTCTACATGTTCAAAGGTTTCAATTCAGCAACAAATAACACTATTTAAAAAAAATCCCTGCTTTTGCAGGGATTTTGTGTCACATGGACTGGATTAAGGTGCTACAGGCTCGGAAGTCGCTGCAACTGACGCATCTGCAGTGGCTGCATCTGCTGGTGCATTGGCAATTTCAGCTGGAATATCGGTATTCTTTTCATCTAAAACTGGCTGGTCAATGGCATCAATTGCCGCTTGCTGTTCTGGCGTTACAGTCTCAGTCGCTACTGCTGCCGAGCCTTCTGCTTCAGCAACCGGTGCACTTTCCTGTTTCGCACATGCCGTCAGTGCCAATGATGCCGCCAATAATGCCGCCAAAGTTAACTGTTTTTTCATCACGTAATCTCATCATTTGGTGATTTAATGTCTGCATCTTATGACAGATTTATTGCATTTTGATGACCAAGCCATGAAGCAGTATTTATCTTTGTCAAAAAATTGACATAAAAAAAGCCGGCATGTGCCAGCTTTTTTGTTCTCAGAAATGCAATCAAGCACGTTCTAGGAGTACTGCCACTGCAGGAAGGGTTTTACCTTCAACAAATTCAAGGAATGCACCACCACCAGTCGAGATATAACCGATTTTGTCCGCCACTTCATATTTATCAATCGCAGCAAGCGTGTCACCTCCACCCGCAATCGAGAAACCTTCCGATTCAGCAATCGCCAAAGATAAAGTTTTGGTACCTTCACCGAATTGATCAACTTCGAATACACCCACCGGGCCATTCCAGAGAATGGTTTTAGAGGTTTTCAGGATTTCCGCAAATGCTTTTGCAGTTTCCGGGCCTACATCCAGAATCATGTCGTTGTCAGCAACATCGGCAACGTTTTTCACTGTTGCTTTTGCAGCAGCCAATGAACCCAGGAAATCTTCAAAATTGATTTCAGAAGCATCCGCAACCACCACGTCAGTTGGAAGTGGCACAGATACTTTGGCAGCAATGGCTTTTGCAGTGTCGATCAGATCTTTTTCACACAGTGATTTCCCCACGTTATAACCTGCCGCAGCAAGGAAGGTATTGGCAATACCACCACCCACGATCAATTGATCGCAGATGTCGGACAGTGAAGTCAACACATCAAGCTTGGTTGATACCTTAGAACCGGCAACAATTGCCACCATTGGTTTTTCAGGGGTTTTGAGCGCACGGCCCAAAGCATCCAGTTCTGCTGCCAATAAAGGACCTGCCGCCGCAACTTTCGCTAAACGCGCCACACCCTCAGTTGATGCTTCTGCACGGTGCGCTGTACCGAATGCATCCATCACGAATACATCACAAAGTGCTGCATATTTTGCGGCAAGTTCAGGATTGTTTTTCTTTTCACCGACATTAAAACGACAGTTTTCAAGTAAAACAACTTGACCTGGTTGAACCTCAACACCATCTAAATAGTCAGTAAACAGTTTAACCTCTTGACCCAGAGCTTCAGTCAAGTAAGCCGCTACAGGAGCCAGCGATTGTTCAGCTTTAGGCTCACCTTCAACCGGACGACCAAGGTGAGAATACACCATTACTGCAGCGCCTTTTTCAACTGCTGCTTGAATGGTTGGCAATGCGGCACGAAGACGCGCATCGCTGGTGATCACACCATTTTTAACAGGAACGTTTAAATCTTCACGGATCAGAACACGTTTACCTGCTAAATCGAGGTCAGTCATACGCTGAAAGTTCATGTAGAGCTCACTTTATAGATATTAAAACCAGCCGATTTTAAATGATTATGCAGAAAAAGGTTAGCATCTTTTGCAGAAAACATTCTGAATGCCAAAGTTTTGTTATGATAGAAAAAAGCTTCTTTTAGATTCAGTGCCTATGTCGATACATCCTGATCCAAATCTTAACCGCTTGAACGTGTTAGGTGAGCCTTTGTCAAGCTGCTGCTTCGATCCGATTACCGGTTATTTCCGCAATGGCTTTTGCCATACTGCGACCACCGATCTGGGTCAGCATACGGTATGTGCGCAGATGACGTCGGAATTTCTCAATTTTTCGCAAAAAGTAGGTAATGACCTGATTACCCCTTTGCCAGAACTGGACTTCCCCGGCCTGCAACCTGGCGATTTCTGGTGTCTGTGCGTGACGCGTTGGGTAGAAGCCTATGAAGCAGGTCAGGCACCGCCCGTCAAGCTGCAAGCCTGTCACAAAGCGGTACTGTCTTATGTGCCTTTAAATATTCTTGAGGAATATGCTGTCTAATGAATGCTGTACCGATTATTTTGGCCTCCTCTAGCCAAACCCGTAAAGAGTTGATGGATCGCCTGCATATTGACTACATCTCTATGGTGCCGAATATTGATGAATCTCCTCGCGGTGAAAATCATGCAGATGACCTAGCCAAGCGTCTGGCTTTTGAGAAAGCCAGCTATATTGCCGGGCAAAACCCGGATGCGATTGTAATTGGTTCGGATCAGGTGGCATGGCGCGAAGGTGCACCGGATATTTTCATTGGCAAGCCGATCACGGCTGATAAAGCCATCCGCCAGTTACAGGCCAACTCGGACAAGATTGTCTATTTTAGTACGGCACTCAGCGTGCAACAGCAGGCTACTGGTTTCGAGCAAACGCTGGTCGAGCACTATAAAGTCAAGTTTCGCAAACTGTCCAAGGCCGAAATCGAACGCTATGTCGAAATTGAACAGCCTTTACATTGTGCTGGCAGTTTCAAATGCGAAAGCTTAGGGATTAGCCTGTTTGAAGAAATGATCGGGCAAGACCAGACCACACTGATGGGTATGCCGATGATCAAGCTGTGCAATATTCTTCGTGAATTGAAAATTTTAGTTCCTTAATCTCCCCTTAATTCAGGCTGTAATCTATGTCTCAATCTTTAGATGTTTTAGGCGGCATCACTGCTGAACAATTCCTTAGTGAATACTGGCAAAAAAAACCGTTACTGGTGCGTAATGCGATGCCTGAAATCGCCAATCTGCTTGAACCTGATGACGTGATGGAACTTGCACTTGAGGAACATGTCACTGCGCGTTTAATCAAGCAAAAAGATCGCGACCCCAATCAATGGAGTGTGAAATCTTCACCGCTTTTAAAAGCTGATTTCCAGAAAATGCCCAAGCTGTGGACGCTTTTAGTACAAGCAGTAGACCACTATTCATTTGATCTGGCAGAAATGTGGAAAAAATTCCCGTTTATTCCGCAGTGGCGTCGTGATGACATCATGGTGTCGTATGCACCACAAGGCGGTTCAGTCGGCAAACATTTCGATTTCTATGATGTGTTTCTGGTACAGGGCTACGGTCATCGTCGCTGGCAGCTCGGGCAAATGTGTGATGCCGAAACTGCGTTTGTTCCAGGTCAACCACTGAAACTGCTGCCTGAGATTGAAGTCAACTTTGATGAAGTGCTGGCGCCTGGCGACTTGCTCTATGTGCCGCCCGGCCTGGCACATTACGGCGTAGCAGAAGATGACTGTCTGACTTATTCATTCGGTTTCCGCATGCCAAATGTGAGTGACATGATGGATCGGGTTGGCGACAAGTTCTCTGAAAATGAAAGTTTACGCAATCCATTGACCGATATTATTCGCGACCAGATCTCTAAAGCGGGTGAAGTCACAGGCAATGAACTTGAGTTTCTAAAAGAAAAAATCATGCAGCAACTGCACAATTCCAATGTGCTTGAAGATGCGATCATGAGCTTGATGTCAGAACCAAAATATCCGGAAAACCTGCCTGAAGCAGAAGAAATCGGCACTGGTGACCTGGAAGAAGCCTTAGATCAGGGTTATAGCCTGATGCTCGAACCTGCTTCACGCCTGCTCTACACTGAAGCAGATGGCGATGTTCTGTTCTGGGCCAATGGTGAAGGCATTGAAATCTCGGATAGCTTTACTGCAAAACTCAAACAGCTTGCAGATGGTGAAGCCATCTTACTCGATGAAGACTTTGCTGACGAAGATATGCTGGAAGATGTCGCGGCATTGTTAAATGAGGCGGTACTGATGCTGGTTCCACCAGCTGAAGAATAATTTTAAATTAAACTCTAAGTAAAAGAGGATCAGATGATCCTCTTTTTTCATTTTAAAGATACTGGAATTCTATCCAATTATGGCTGATAAAGTTCCAGCACCACACGAATCAGTGTATTTCCTTGCTCAGATTCAATCTGGAACACTCCACCCATACGCTCAACCCGCATTTTCATACTACGCATGCCAATACTCAGGCCATTTTTTTGCACCATTTCAGTATCGAAACCAATGCCATTATCCTGAATCGTCAAGGTGAGCTGATGGGGCAAAGAATATTCCAGACTGACTTTGACCTGACTGGCCTGACTGTGCTTAATGATATTGGTCAGACTTTCTTCAACTACCCGAATCAGGGTCAAACATTGTAGTGCTGTCGGCTCACGCTGCCAGACCTTTGGAAAGAACCATTCCACCTCAATATTCATTTCTTCCATCAGCTGGGTAAAGCGATAGCGCACCGGTGCAATCCAGAGTATCGGGGTTTCCGGCACTTTATTGTCAATAGATGAACCACTATCAATGATTTGCCTGAGATCATCTCTGAGCAGCTTCAACATAGAAAGAAACTGCCGGTTGGGAATAGTATCCGTGCTCTGATCGACCAGAATCATCGAGCGCACAATAGAGCCACCCAGTCCATCATGCAGTTCATGGGATAAGTTAATCCGCTCCTGTAAGCGGACATTATCCAGCTCCAGTTTATGCCGATCACTCAGGCTTCTGTTCAGGTCAGCACTGACCTGCTGGACTTTACGCTCTAGCTGGGTATTAAATTTTTCGATTTTTCTGATATTCCGATTTAAGCGTGCCGCCATAATCAGCACAACAAACAGGATAATCATTGGTGAGGTATAGGGTGATAAAGGTGAAAAATCATCAATCGCCGTTTGCATCAAAATAATCAGATCGACAATCCCACACAACAAAATCCCCCAGAGACACAGCATCAGGAAAAGATATTCTCCATTACGGGTGGTGATGGCCTGATAGCTGACATAAACAATGCAGCTTATAAATAACACTACATAGCCAATAAATGCTGTGCTCAGCACCTGACCCAGATAATTTAAGGGACTCATCACAATCAGCATACTGAATAACAGCGTGGTCAGAATAAGACCCCGCTCTACATACTTAAATTTCTGTTTTAAAAAGCGGATCAGATACAGACTGAAGCAATGGATATAGGCAATAAAAAAAAGCATGTTGGCTTTGCTGGCCGCAATGCTGGAGTGAAATGGAAAGCTTTCCGTGGTCAGTACATTGGAAATAAACAGGACCCACAAGAATGAACTGAGTGCCAGCCAGCCAAAGGCGGTTTCTGAACGGCGTAATTGCCAGACAATAAAACAGATGATACCGATCATTACCGAGAAAATCATATTCATCTGAAACAGTGTCCGGCGATCCCAGATTTTGCCTAAATGCTTTTGGCTATTGACCAGAACATTATTAAATTCAACTTGTCCCAGTCCGGCATTCTGGAAACTGTAACCCTGTACATAAATCAGAATTTCATTACTGTCCGTGTTTAAGCCACGCGTTGGCAAAATCCAGTACCGCGGCATATTCCAGCTTTTCGACAACGGTTCTTGCAGATTCTGATCTGACCAGAGTAGATCTCCATTCAGGAATACTGCTCCAGCCGAATTAATATAATCAATTGAAAAGGCTATTGGCTCTGCAAGACGAATATTGTCCTGGCATGACCAGTTCCACATCAGTTTATACCAGGCGCCACCATGATAGTTGTTCCAGTTACGTTGCCAATTATCCGGCAAACTGACACTTTGCCAGCCTGTGGCAGGTATCTGGGTATGACTCTGAGCCTTGACCTTCTGAACATATTCAACCTTTACCTGACACAGATCATTAATCTTAAAATGGGTGTTTGCGTGACTCATACTGCTTAACAGGCATAGCCAACTGCAACAGACCAGAATAACAATCCATTGCCACTTTTGCTGTAGCCTGCGTTCAGGATCCGCAGGATGCATCATAGAATTCCCAAATGCCGTGCGGTACTGACCGCTTTGGTACGCCTGCTGACAGAGAGTTTTCGGTAAATATGCTTGATATGACTTTCAACGGTATAACGTGATACACAGAGCTGCTCGGCAATCTCGCGATTACTTAAGCCTTGTGCAACCAGTGACAGGATTTCCTTTTCCCGCTGAGTCAGTGTTTCCTGTTCAGTATCCGGAGGGCTGCGTTCGACGGGTGGTGATGATATCGAAATCTGCTTGAGTATTTCACGCGCAATAAAAGGGTCAATCGGTGCACCACCGCGTAAAATACTGCGAATTGCCAAGGTCACTTCCACATCATCGCGTTCTTTTAATACATAACCGGTGGCACCTGCCTGAATCGCGGTAAATAAGCTGTTCTGTGTACTCCAGGCCGATACCACCAAGATCAGGGTTTGCGTGTCATTCTCGCGAATTTTCTCAATAATCGAAATTCCACTGCCATCTGGCAGCCCCAAATCGACTAATGCCAGTGAAACTGGTTGTTGCTGTAAAATAAAATAGGCTTCTTTAAGATTATTGGCAAAGAGCAGAACGTCTTCGCTATAGCCCAAATTGGTCAGTATCATTTTTAAACGTCGCTGAATGACATACTCGTCTTCAACGATTAATACAGGTACTGGCAAAACTGCCTCTGGTGCTGTCATAAGCACACCTCTTATATTTATTGTTATATCCCCTTGAAAGATTAAAATATAACCAAAAAAAACCTAAAAATCATGATTTATTTCATTTTTATGCTATTTCTTTTTAGCCTTATAGTAGCTATATAACTACGAACTGCTTGAAACCGGCATAAAAAATGCCATCTGCTGAATGGATGGCATTTTTGGAAAAAAATTTTAGAACTTTAGCCGGATGGATGCTTTAAGCCGGACCATACTGCTGTTTTAAGTATTTTACAATCTCAGCTGATTCAAACATCTTGGTACCTGTATTTGGATCGACCAGATAAGGAACCTGAATATTATTTCCCATCATTTCAAATAAATGTTCACGCTTACCGCCTGCTAAAGGTTCATAATTTCCCGGTTTTAAACGCAATTTAGCTGGTCCATAATCTTGCCAGCGCTCTTTGGCGACATTATGAAAAATAAACGGAACTTCCAGCTCACTCAAAACAGCGCGTACAATTCGGGTATAAGGACTGGCTTCAAAGCCCCATAATTCTAATAACTGTTCAGGCGTTGGCCGATCTTTAATCTTGGGATTCACCATTCCGCCCCGTAAACCGTTAAGCAAAGTACCGGCAATTGCAGCCACGGGAATTTTTGGATAGTGAGAATATTTTTTTGGGGTTTTGCCTGTTTTACCATAGTGCTTGAACAGATGATGAATAATGTCCTGGGACTCATAGAGCCGATCACCGGTATTTTCATCGACTAAAAAAGGAAACTGGAGTTTTCCGCCTAATTGCTGTACTTCAGGACGAAAATGAGTACCACCACGTGGACATGGATAGACCTCATAATCCAGATTCAGCAAGGTCATGACTTCACGCACCCGGCGACAAAATGGCGAACCCTCATATTCATAGAGCTTCAAGGCTTTTTCAGGCTGATTTGGAAACGGCGTACCGACCATACCGCGTCCACCTTCGGCCACTGCCGAGACTAAAGCCTGTGCAACTTTGATTTGATGACCCAACATAATATTTTCCTGTTTTTGTTTTATTCAACTGAAAGACAGAATGTAAGCATCCTGTCTTTCGCGGTATAGATCAGTTTTGTTATTCTTTAATGTGGTGCCCGGCCGATTAAGCAATCAAGGCTGTTTTAGAGACCACAATGCCATTATTGTCTGCATAGACATAATCGCCAGAGTTAAATGTGACCCCACCAAAACATAGGCGAACATCGACTTCACCCACGCCCTTACGATTACTTTTTTGCGGAATGGCAGCCAGAGCATATACACCCAGGTCTAATTCAGCAATCGCATCTACATCACGCACACAACCATAAATAATCACCCCATTCCAGTGATTCTTAACCGCAGATGCTGCAATCAGGTCACCCATCAGCGCACAGCGCATCGATGCACCACCATCAACCACCAGCACCTTCCCCGTTCCATCAGTTGCCAGTAACTCTTTGACCCGCGAGTTATCTTCAAAACATTTTACCGTCACGATCTGACCTGCAAAGCTTTTACGGGCGCCATAGCTTTTAAAAAATTTCCCGTCCAGGCAAGGTGTCACCACTTGAAGCTCTAATTCCGGATGATCATCCAATAAGTCACAGGTGACAAATGCTGCTGTAGACACGGTGTTTCCCCTCATTTCATTTTTTGTATGCGTAAATTATCATAAATTTCAAATTTTACCGTCTGCGCCAGCGCGGCCTCGACCATAGTATGAGCCACCTGCTCGGCTGTCACTGGCTTATAAGCAAAACGATCCGGAATAAAACGCGAGATCTTATGATAGACCTGTTGTGCGGCATCCTCCAAGAAACGCTGTTCGGGACGTTCGCCAATTAATAACGAAGGCCGAATCAGGCTGATTTTATCCAGCATCAAGGTCTGTATGTATTCTTCTAACTGACCTTTAACCTGATTATAATAAAAATGCGACTGGGAATTGGCGCCCATCGCACTTAACAGCAAGTAATGCGCTGAAGTCTGTTGCAGCAATTCAGCAAAATGGGCGTTAATCGTGTAATCAATATTATAAAAGGCCTGCTTGGATCCGGCTTGTTTCATGGTACTGCCCAAACAGCTAAAACCGTGACTGTGCTCGCTGACATCCTGATCATTGAGCATCAGGAAATCTTCAAGTACCAATTGCTGAACTTTATCCAGAGCCTCCAGGTCATTTTGATATTTTCTGACCACTGCGGTAATCTGCTCGCAGGTTGGCTCGTCTTGCAGACGTTTTAAGAGTTGTTTTCCCACCAAACCGGTAGCACCTATCACGATGGGATGAGTCAGTGATTTAGTCATTTTTTATACGATCTCCTAGCTAGAATACTAATCTAACGTTTTCTTTGGAATTTTTCTGCATCTAAAATGTTGTCAAAGCATGTCAAGACTTGACTTCGGTGCTCAGTTTAATCAAAATATGGCACTTGTTTACGGGCTGGTGATAATTCCTCTGATGATGGTTTTCAGTTGAGTTTCAGCCCGCCCAGACCAATCTATTTCAAGGAGTGCACGAGTGGCAAACTCTGCTCAAGCTAAAAAACGTGCTCGTCAAAACGTTAAAGCACGCAAACACAACGCAAGCTTGCGTTCTATGGTTCGTACCTATCTTAAACGTACATTAGCTGCTATCAGCACTAATGACTATGCTGTTGCTACTGAAGCGTACAAAACGCTTGTTCCAGTAATCGATCGCATGGCTGACAAAGGCATCATCCATAAAAACAAAGCAGCTCGTCACAAGAGCCGCTTGAACGCACAAGTTAAAGCACTAGCTAACTAATTTGTTGCAATGAAAGAAGCCCTTTTTAGGGCTTTTTTTGTGCCTGAAGTTTAAATTATTTGTTAAAGAATTAACATTGTCGTTGTCTTTACTATTTTTCAGAATATTAAAGTAAAATTTAAGAAAATTAATATAAGTATTTTAAATATCAAAAGACCAATATCTTGTTGATTCATGCTTAGGGGGAAAATTTGAAGAATATTAAGCCAATTGCTTTTAGCTTTATTGTTAGCCTATCTATTTCATTTATTTTTCTAATGGCTACCTTTGG
This sequence comes from Acinetobacter sp. KH_038, assembly GCF_057839405.1. NCBI lineage: Bacteria > Pseudomonadati > Pseudomonadota > Gammaproteobacteria > Moraxellales > Moraxellaceae > Acinetobacter > Acinetobacter sp. KH_038. Next base: position 1,709,077 of record NZ_CM174489.1, read on the forward strand.
GATATTGGCATATAGTGGTCCGAACTCATTGAGCAGCGCTCTAAGTACTACGGGTAGTTATTTTGGAGGAGTGGCAACATTGGGCGCAGCTATTATAGCGGCTCATCTATTTAATGATTGGACAAAAAATGCGGCATATAACAGGAATGAGAAAATAATAAATGACTTTTGGGATAACTACATAGATGCAAAGACTGATCTAGTAGCCTTGAAAGACCTTTTAGCTCGACCTAACTCACCCATTAACGATATTCTCGATGCAATGTGTGCCACAATGGCAAAGCTGTATTTTTACCAGCAGAAATTAGAGGTAATGTTAGTTATTTCTCCTGATGATAAAATATTTAGTGAATTGGAAGATATTGTTAAAAAGTATATGCAGATATTAGATATTCATACTTTTAATCAAAACTATTTTTTTAAACGTGATCAAGAGCTCATTGAGAATTTAAATGCTTTACAACCAAAACTATTAAAATATTTAAAGGATCTAAATGAGTATTCACTCAAATAGTATTTTCAACTTATTTTTGATAAAGAATAGATATTAAACAAGGTGAATCCTCAGCGCTTAAAAGCCAAAATTTAGAAAAACATATCTATATGTAAAAAAGCCCAATGGCATCTGCGATTGGGCTTTCCGTAGGATGAAGGATGTATTGAATTAGAATTGCTGGGAGCGCTTAAAATCAGCAATATCCAGTTCATGCAGCTGACCACGCCAGATCCATTTCAGTTTTGATTCCAGAAAAACATCGCCCTCGAACCAGACAAACAGGCCTTCCATCATTTTAGGCCAGTCTTCCCGGCTGATATCCTGACGCCCGGACATTACGGCAATCATTGCCGCCAGAATCGTGTCATGACTGACTGCCAGACTCAGTCCATATTTATTTTGTGGATGAGTGTTGTAAATCAGTTCCAGCACATCGACTACGCCATGAATCGGCTGTTTCATCCCCGGTAAAGCATTATTGACAAAACTATTCACAAAACCGAGAGCCCCCTGCTTGGCAAAATAAGGCCCGGCTTTTTGGATATCCAGTACAAAGCTGCCCGGCTCGACCAGCAAGCCCTGTTCGATAATTTCAATGCGATGGGTATTTTGTTCAGGAGTGACCGCATCTGCACCCTCAATCATCAGAGCGGCAGTATCAATACAGCGCTGGATCGGACTCGAAATACAGTGATGAATCACACGATCTGTCTGATCAGCCAGATAAGCGCCCCACTCCTGTGCCAGATCCCGCCCTTGACCGGTCAGTTGCAGGTCATAACCTGCCAGACCTTGACCCGGGACATCTTCACGAATCGAATGTCGTGTGAACAAGGTGACAGGCGTTTTTACATCAGGCAATAAATCAATTGCACTTAACATACTCGGTGGAAGCAGTTTCAGGGACACGTTACAGCCAACTGGATTGGTAATAGGTTAACCCCACTATACCATGCTCAGAATTTTGCTCAATGCTCGGCCTGCATGTCAGCCACCGCCTGTAATGCGATATTTTTCATATTATTATCTTTATAGGCAATAAATCCGCCATTGAGCAAGGTATCACGATGATTATAGATAAATGGACGGCCTTGCAGATCGACCAGACCACCCCCTATGCGTTCGAGCATACATTGGCCAGCACTGGTATCCCATTCAGAAGTAGGATGAAAACGCGGATAGATATCCACCTGATCTTCCAGCATCATACAAAACTTGTAGGCGCTGCCAGCTTTGAATTCTGTATATTCGGTAAATTTGGCCAGGCTGTGTAAATACTCGACATATTTGGGTTTCTGCTGGCTACTTTGACTCAGTCCAATAGCAATTTTTTTATCTATTGGCGCTGCTTTATAAGCAAACCACTCATTTTTTTCAATGTTGTATTTATAAGGCAGGCCTTGCTCTGCACAGAAATAGATCAGTTGCTGCTCCGGAACTGCCAGTATGGCAAAAGTCGTCAAACTTCCGCGCACCAAACTCAAATTAATGGTGAATTCAGGCCGTTGATGCAAGAACTCCTTTGTGCCATCGAGCGGATCTAATAACCAGAATTCTGGCCATGAGCGGCGCTCATGTTCTTGGCCCTCTTCTGACAATAAAGGCAGGTCGGAAATCTCTGCCAAGGCCTGAGTCAAAAAAGTATTGACCTTCAAGTCTGCTTGAGTCACTGGAGAATTATCATTTTTTTTGATGACATCAAAAGCGGCACCCGAGCAATAACGCTGATATTCTTCTCGCAAAATTTCGCAGGCTTGTGTCAAAATGGGCACAAACTGCAAAATCATCGGATCTTGTGGTGTTATTGTCGCTTTAAACATAGAAAACCTTATATGTCGAATTGCCCAGAAAAACCGACCATCATTTTCGATATGGACGGTACTTTACTTGATCTTGCCTACGATGATTTCATCTGGAATGAGTTATTGCCTGTGCGCTATGCCCAGACACATGGCTGTAGCCTGGAACACAGTCAGTCAACGCTATCTGCATTCTATCAGGAACATAATCATACCTTAAACTGGTATTCCTCACGCTTCTGGACGGCTAAAGTCGAAGTCGATGTTCTGGCGATGCAAATCGAACATAAAGATAAAGTCGCCTTACGCCCTCATTGTCTCGAATTACTGGATTATCTTAAAACGAATGGCTACCCGATCTGGCTGGCCACCAATGCCGATTGTGCCGGCCTGGCTTTTAAACTGGAACACTTAAATTTAAAAAATTATTTTGATGTAATTGTCAGCTCGGAAAGCATTGGGCATGCCAAAGAATGTGTTGAATTCTGGCAAGGTCTGAACGCCACGCATCCCTTTGACCCGCAACATGCTTATTTTATTGATGATACCGAAAAAGTCCTGAATGGTGCCAAAGCTTACGGTATTCAGAACCTGTTCAGTATTCAGCAGCCCTCTTCAGCCAAAGTCGCACGTCAGACTTGCAATTACCCGATGCTGCACCAATTAACAGATTTAATCACTCATTTAAATCAGGCTGAGGTAGAAAAAAAATATGCGTAAATCGTCTTTACCCGAAGATGCGGTAGGCATGCGTATAGACAAATGGCTCTGGGCCGCACGGTTTTTCAAGACCCGTTCCATTGCCAAACATGCAATTGAAGGTGGTAAAGTCCACCACAATGGTGAACGTGTCAAAGTATCACGCGAAGTCCGTGTCGGTATGGAACTGACGATTCAGCAAGGCATCGACAAGAAAACCGTACTGGTCAAGGAACTTTCCGATGTTCGCGGACCTGCACCCGTGGCACAAAAACTGTATGAAGAAACCGAAGTCAGTATTGCACGTCGGGAATTGATTACGTCACAAAGAAAGTTGCATAATCTAGCTCGTCCCGATCATCGTCCAAGCAAGAAAGATCGTCGGGATATCAGTAAATTTAAAAATGAAAATAGTCAGAGTTTTGATCAGTCATGGTCGTATAATGACGATTAAATTCAAGCGTCAGAATGTGTCGTACATGCGCTGACATTTATAGAACACTAGGGAAAATTCTGTCACTATACACCTGTGGAACGAAGCTCTAATTTAAGACATCCACTTGAGTATGAATTCAGTGACATCGTATTGAGGTTGTAAGATGGATGAGAATAAAAACAAGGCGCTCAATGCTGCCTTAAGCCAGATTGAAAAACAGTTTGGTAAAAACACAGTAATGCGTCTTGGTGACAATACCGTTCAGGCAGTTGAAGCAGTATCTACAGGTTCTTTAACCCTGGATATCGCACTCGGTATTGGTGGTCTGCCTAAGGGTCGTATCGTCGAGATCTATGGCCCTGAATCGTCAGGTAAAACTACGATGACCCTGCAAGCGATTGCAGAATGTCAAAAAGCCGGTGGTACGTGTGCATTTATCGATGCCGAGCACGCACTTGATCCGCAATATGCACGTAAACTTGGTGTAGATATCGATAACCTGCTGGTATCGCAGCCCGACCACGGTGAACAGGCGCTTGAAATTGCCGACATGCTGGTGCGTTCTGGTGCAATCGATATGATCGTTGTCGATTCCGTGGCTGCCTTGACACCACGTGCCGAAATTGAAGGTGAAATGGGCGACTCGCATATGGGTCTGCAAGCCCGTTTGATGAGCCAGGCACTGCGTAAAATTACCGGTAATGCCAAGCGTTCAAACTGTATGGTAATCTTCATTAACCAGATTCGTATGAAGATTGGTGTAATGTTCGGTAGCCCGGAAACCACGACTGGTGGTAACGCACTGAAGTTCTACGCGTCTGTACGTCTAGACATCCGTCGTATCGGTCAGGTGAAGGAAGGTGACGAGATTGTTGGTTCCGAAACCAAGGTCAAAGTCGTAAAAAACAAGATGGCACCTCCATTCAGAGAAGCACTATTCCAGATTCTGTATGGTAAAGGCGTGAATCATCTTGGTGAATTGATCGACCTTGCTGTACAGCAAGAAATCGTGCAAAAAGCAGGTGCATGGTACTCTTATCAAGGTGATAAAATTGGCCAAGGTAAGAACAACACCATCCGTTATCTAGAAGAGCATAAAGAAATGGCGCAAACCATTGAAAAGCTGATTCGCGAGCAACTGCTGACCAAAGCCGTCATCACTGAAGAAGATGATAAAGAAGAAGTAGATCTTTTAGATGCCTAATCTATTGTCTGCCTAGTCTTTAAACATCGATACACAGCGCCCTACGGGGCGTTTTGTTATTATAGGTAGATCATACAATGCGAGAGAAAGATGTCAGAGGCAAAATTCAGCAAACTGCTCGATTATGAAACCTTAAAACAGCAATTTGGCGATGCTGATAATCCATCGACCCAGCAAAATACCCCGAAACCACAAACAGCTTTCGATCCAGAAGAGCGCCTGTTTGACACCTCCGCAGAGGAAAAGAAAAAACCCGGCCTAACTGGCTCGCGTTTACGTTCTTATGCCTTTGCCGTGCTGACCCGTAAGGAATATGCCAAAGCTGAACTGATCGAGAAACTGTGCCTGTATGCAGAGGATCGTGATGAAGTGCTGGAACTGGTCGATGAACTATCACGTGAGAACTATCAAAGTGATCAGCGTGTGGCTGAAACCATGCTGTCGAGTCAAAAGCGTAAAGGCAAAGGCCCGAATCAAATTAAAATGAAGCTGAAAAACAAGAAAATTGATACGGCTTTAATCGCAGAAGAACTGAAAGAAACCGACTGGGTGCAGCAAGCCTATGAGCTTAAAGTCAAAAAGTATGGTACGGAAGTGAGTAAAGATCCAAAGCTCAAGGCCAAACAGATTCGCTTTCTGATGTATCGTGGTTTTGAAATGGATGCGATTATCAAGGCGATTAGCCGTAAAGCAGACGACTGATTCTCATGTTCAGATTTATTACATGTATAAATCATAAATAGCGCGGACAGACTGATCTTAAAACAAGCATGAATCATGACTTAATGAACAGGATGAGCAACTAGAGAATAGAATATCAAGAATGAGTTAAGCTAGAATTCAAATTAAAGGATAGGGATAAAACATTTTTTATTATTTAAAAATATGGTGGCAACCCTACCAGCAAAGCTCCGGCACATCATAGTTCTATTACCGTTGCTACCTTCCGGTCCTGGCGGGGTTCATAGAGTACAATTGCGAAGTAACCGGCAGGGCTACCATTACAAAAACAGAGTATAGAGATTTTTAATCAAGTTGCAAGCTTTGTTCCTTAAAATAATCCGCCAAGCTATCCGTTTGATTATTTTAAAAACAATATTGATATTTCTGCTGATTTTTAAGTGATCTTCATAATCAATCCATCAATACCCAGATTCGCATGATCTTTGTAAAACCTTGTTGCAATTTCTAAAAATGCCGTTTTTAATGTGTGCAATGTAGATGAATGATCTTCTTTAAAAGATGAGCAGCGGATACGTATCTCACAAAGAATTATGGAAATTTTATGATGTTTAAAAAGACCGTATTGTGTGCAGTGACAGCACTCTTTACCACCCCGCTATTTGCCAATATCCCTATTGAATCGCGTGGCTTGAGCCAAGCAGCCAATCAAGCTTCAGTGAATACCCAACCGGCGATTTCTGCCGGTACATCCGCACCTGTGCAAACCAATACCAGCTGGCAGATTATGCAAAAGAACCAGCAACTGGAAAATGATCTACGGATTTTGCGCGGAAAAATGGAAGAACAGGAAAATGAGATTGAACGGCTAAAGAGTGAATTGACCAATCGTTATGCCGATCTTGATCAACGTCTGGAACTGTTGCAGCAAAAAATTGAACCGACTGAAGACAGTCCAACGGAGGACAACCCGCAGGATACTTCTCCCAGCTTAACTTCAAATGAGATCAATACAGCGAACAATGGCCAACAACCGACCGAGCTGGAAAAAGCTGCCTATACTGTGGCCTTAGATGCCTATAAAAATGGTGGTGCCGCCAAAGCAATTGCCCCAATGCAAAACTTTATTAAGAACAATCCGAATAGTGTGTATATCAGCAATGCCTACTTCTGGTTAGCAGAATTCAATCTGGCAATCGATCCGCCGAATTTTGAAGAAGCAAAACGTAATTACACCATAGTGGCAGACCGCTATCCGAACTCGACCCGTGCTGCGCGTGCACTATACCAACTGCATAACATCAGCAAAGACGTCGAGCAAAAACCGGCAATTGCCACACAGTATAAAAACAAATTACTGAGCAATTATCCACAATCGGAAGAGGCCAAATTTTTTAAGTAATGATCCTCTAGATCACAATCAATTCAGCAATAAAAAAGACACCGCGAAGGTGTCTTTTTTTTGCTTAAAATATTTTTAGCGCACAATGCCACGCTTGGATTGTTCAAGAGAATCAATCAAACGCTGTGCTTCGGCAACTTCCGGCAGAATATCCTGACGGATCTGCTCGATCGCTTCCTGAGTGGTTAAGCCTGATTTATAAATCAGCTTAAAGGCATTACGTAAACCGTCAATTACGACCTTAGACCAGCCCTTACGACGCATCCCTTCGACATTCATGGCAAATGCATGTGCCGGATTGCCAGACACCATGACATAAGCTGGAACATCTTTAAGAATCAGCGATGCACCACCGACCATACTAAAGGAATCGATTTTACAGAACTGGTGAATCCCGGAGTTTCCACCAATAACCACATAATCCCCGACATGAACATGTCCAGCCACACCGACATTATTGGCAAAGATATTATGATCACCGACCATGCAATCATGTGCAATATGCGTATTCACCATCAGCAGGTTATGACTGCCAATCTTGGTTAAACCATGGTCCTGAACGGTACCACGATGCAAACTACAATGCTCACGGATCTTGTTGTGATCACCAATCTCAAGCCAGGTTTCTTCACCCGCGTATTTAAGATCCTGACAAACCTCGCCTACACTGGCGAACTGGAAAATTTCATTATATTCACCTATACGCGTATAGCCACCCACCACTACATGTGAATGAAGTTTGCTACCCGCACCAATAGTGACATTTGGCCCAATAATACAATATGGGCCAATTTCTACATCAGCAGCAAGGACTGCTGATGCGTCAATAATGGCAGTTGGATGAATAAGGGGATTATTGCTCATGCCTGCTCGACTTTTTGATGCGAAACCATAATTTCCGCGGTTGTTGCGACGACGCCATCTACTGTGGCAATACAATTATATTTGTAAATGCCGCGCTTTTGCATCACTAATTCAGCTTTTAACACCAATTGATCGCCCGCAACCACCTGTTTTTTAAATCTAACCTTCTCTGCACCGGCAAACAGGAACAATGAACCCGCACTTGGCGTTTCATTATTCATCACAAAACCCAGAATTCCCGAGATTTGTGCCAGCGCTTCGACAATCAGCACACCCGGCATAATTGGATAATTCGGAAAATGGCCTTGTAAAAACTCTTCATTAATTGAGACGTTTTTATAACCAACAATACCATTTTCGGTAATCTCGACCACGCGATCAACCAATAAAAATGGATAACGATGGGGCAAATATTCACGAATCTTTTGAATATTCATTGGCAATTCAGGTTTCGTGGATGTAGGCAAATTCGACTCTGTCATCATAATTATTTACGCAACTTAAATGTTGATTCAATGGACTCAATTTGAGATTGCATATGATCTAGTCGTTTGATCACTTGGGTCAATGGCACATCTGCTAATTGTCTGAGGCGAACCACAGTACGTTTCCATTTCTGATTTTCAAACAAACCGATACCCGATGAATATTTTCCAGCTTCAGAAATATTATTTGTGACCATTGACATTCCGGTCAAAGTCACATTATCGGCAATATTTAAGTGTCCAGAAATTGCGGTACCACCACCAATGATACAGTTTTTGCCAATTGAAACACTTCCTGCAACCGCAGTTTTTGCAGCAATCGCGGTATGAGCACCAATTTTAACGTTATGCGCGATTTGCACAAGGTTATCAATAATCACACCTTGTTCCAAAATTGTATCGTCCAGTGCACCGCGGTCTACACTACAGTTGGATCCGATACGGACATCATCGGCAATACGTACAGAGCCTAGCTGGGCGATACGGTGCCATTTCCCTTGATAAGGCGCAAAACCAAACCCTTCACTGCCAATGACGGTATTGGCATGAATACGAACCCGATTGCCAATTTTTGTTGCACCGGTGAGAGTCACATGCGCATCGATAAAGCAATCCTGACCGATTTCGACATCATCATCGATCTGTACATGTGCTTGAACAATCGTATTGGCACCCACAACACAATGCTCGCCAATCACCACATAATGACCAATATAGGCATCATCGGCGATTATTGCTGAAGGATGGATTTGAGCGGTACTTTCGATGCCACGCTGACTCTGCTTTTTCTCAAACACATGCGTCAGGATCGCAAAAGCCAGATAAGGATTTGCAACCACAATAAAGTTCTGATGCGAATTCAATTGCTGTTTCAGTTCAGCCGTGACGATTAAAGCACCTGCCTGACTTTGCCGGGCCTGTGCTACATATTTGTCTGCGTTGACAAATGCCAAATCTCGCGATGTTGCATGCTCAAGACTGGCCAAAGCGCTCAAACGTAAATCTGTCTGACCCACACACTCGCCTTGAACCAGGCGAGCGAGGTCAGCTAACTGCAGCTGTTGATGATTCATTGATTATTTAATTACATTAACCTTTTGAATCATTTTATCAGTTAAATCATATTTAGCGTCATAAGCAAGTGCTGAATTTTTATTTAAAACCACATCCAGGTTATTTTCTTTACGCAATTGTTCCGCCATTTGCTTTACACGCGCATCAAATACAGTACGAATCTGCTGAATCGAAGTTTGAACATTGCTCTGCACAGATTGCTGCAACTGATTCAATTCCTGAAACTTGGCTTGATATTGTGCAGACATTTTCTGCTTGTCAGCATCGCTTAGCTTAGTATTAGATTGAGCGCGTTGCTGCAAAGCTTCCAGCTCTTTGCTGAGTTGTTCAATCTTGGTGGTCTGTGGCTGAATCTTTTGCTGAAATGCGGTGTTTTGCTGTTTCAGATAAGTACTGCCTTCGACTACACGTTCCAAGTCGATTACCCCAATACCGGCTGCTTGAGTCAAAGGTGCAACACTTGCCAAAGCCAGGCTCATGGCCATGATTATTTTTTTCATATTCTTACTCATTCAAAAAAATTTGCCCATAAAGCTTTTAGGCTTCATGAGCAAAATCTATATTCAAGATCAGATCATAATCTTAGAAAGTACGTCCGATTTCGAACTGGATATTTTTGGTCTCATCACCGTCTTTCTTATTCAACGGATAAGCATAGCTCAGAGATAATGGTCCAATCATGGTAATCCAGGTGAAACCGGCACCAACGCTATAACGCATATTGCCTGCATCGAAACCGAAGTTATCTTTACAGTATTGTTTTGCATCTACATCAGTATTTTGTGGATCAAGATATAAATTTCCACGCGGCACATCACAGTTGGTATCAAAAACTTGCGCACCTTCTGCAAAGATGACCGGACGAACCTGACGTGCCCAATCACCTTTAAATGGTACAGGCAGTACTAGCTCAGTACCAAACTGAACCAATGCATTACCACCCACTTCTTCTGGATCATTATCCCGGACACGTGATTCGCTATACGTTACCCCTGGGTATCTTGGCCCAAGTGTACTGTTTTCATAACCACGCACCGAACCAAAACCACCGGCATAAAAATTCTTATAGAATGGCAGGTCATTACCATAGCCCAACTTACCATAACCACGCAGAACAAAGTCTTTGCCTAACGGGAAAAATGCTTGAGCATCATAGGTGAGTTTTTGATATTCAACATCACTACCTGGCAACGCAATTTCAGCATTGACACGATGTGACATCCCCGTAGTCGGGAACATTGGACGGTTTAGGGTGTTATACGACCAGCCCAAGTTCAAGTTATAAGTTAAAAACTCTCCTTGGAACTCATCCGGAAAAGAGACCCAACTTTCATTATTTGGACCACAAGTTCCTTCTTGAGCATTCAATAATCCATCTGGACAGTATCTACCTGGACTTCCTGTTTCCTTACCACCATTCGCCAATAAATAATCACGAACATAAGTAGAAACATAAGGCCCAGTCGTTACTTCTGTCTGGTCAATATTCAGGCCTAGGCTAACACTCTGGTTTTCATCAATTGGATAACCAAAGTTAATCCCACCACCAAAACTGTCCGTCACGTAGTTGTTGACGTTATAGTCATCGTCTAGCTTGGTCTTGCGGTAATACATGTTATAACCGCGACGTACACCATCAATGGTGAAGTACGGGTCCATCACACTCAGGTTATAGTAATCTTGGGTTTCAGAACGTGACAGGTCGATCGATACGCTATTACCGGTTCCCAGGAAGTTGGTTTGACTTAAACCTGCCTGGAAGGTCACACCACCACTTTGCGAAAAACCGACAGCCAGAGTACTGGTACCCGAATGCTGCTCTTCAACGGCAACATTTAGATCCACCTGATCGGGTGCACCCGGAATACGTGCAGGTTTGATATCAACTGTTTTAAAGAAACCGGTACGTTCCAGACGGACTTTGGACAGATCAATCTTTTCATTACTGGCAAGCGCACCTTCCATCTGGCGCATTTCACGACGTAATACTTCATCGCCAGTTTTGGTATTACCGGTAAAATTAATACGTCGTACTGTAACTTGCTGACCTGGATTAATATAATAATTTAAATCCACCAGCTTGGTTTCATTATTAATTTGAGGAACAACATTCACTTCTGCATAGTAGTAACCGGCATTACCATACTTACGCTGCAATAGTTGCTTAACCGCGTTTACTTTTTCCTGAGAATAAGTTTCGCCCTGTTTAAATAACTGTAAGGCCTGCAACTCTTCAGTTTGATAAAGTGCATCACCTAAATATTTGGTTTGACCAAATTTAAACTGCTCGCCTTCATCTACAGAAACTTCAATAAAGACATTCTTTTTATCTTCACTCAGGTTCAGACTGGAATTGGTAATATTAAAGTTGATATAACCTTTGTTCAGATACATGGCACGTAAAGCTTCAAGACTTGCTGCCATTTTTTCACGTGCATAACGGTCATTACGTGAAATCACTGAATTCCAGCTACTTTCTTTAACAGCAAATGCCTGCTTGATATCTGATTCTTTAAAAACAGTATTACCAATAATATTGATATCAAAAACTTTAGCAGCTTTACCTTCAATAAAATCAATCAGCAGCTCAACCCGGTTATTCGGTCGTGCTGTCGTCGTCACCGTCACATCTGCATCATAGCGACCTTGCTGCATGTATTGCTGTTCCAGCTCGGTTTCAACTGTCTGCAAAGCAGATTTTTTCAGCACTTCACCTTCAGCCAGACCCATTTTCTTCAGACCGTCTTCAAGTGCTTCCTTTGGAATCAGCTTGTTGCCTTTCAGTTCGATTTTCGAAATGACCGGACGTTCCACCACCTGAAAAACCAGCGTATTGCCTTGCTGAACAGCTTTGATGTCATCAAATAATCCTGATGCATACAAGCTGCGAATGGCATTAGCAATGACCGGATCATTGACCCGATCACCACTGTTAATTGGCACGAGGCCATACACATTCTCAGGAGTTAAACGTACTAATCCATCAAATTTTATATCTTGTACAATGAATTCATCTGCCGCATATACTTGTTGTGCTACTGCCATTGCACTAACGAGTGCCAGAGGCATAAATAAATGTGTGTGCTGCATGCCAGTCTTTTCCGCTGTTAATTTATTCCATTTACGTTGTTATAAACGCATAAAATCATTAAATAATGCCAGAAGCATCATACTGCCGAGCAGTACCATACCAATTTTTAGTCCAACCAATTGTATTTGTTCGGAAACAGGTTTACCACGAATTAATTCAACAAAATAGTAAACCAGATGTCCACCATCAAGCATCGGAATCGGCAGTAGATTTAATATTCCTAAACTTACACTCATTAGCGCCATAAAGGAAATAAAAGTTTCCCAGCCCATTTCTGCGCTTTGTCCGGCCACTTTGGCAATGGTGATCGGGCCAGATAAATTATCCAGTCCAATCATGCCACGCACCATTTTAACGATTGAATTCAAAATCATCGAAGATAAGTGTGCAGTTTTATCAAAGGCCATCACCAGTGCTTCGGCTGGATTGTAGTGAATGGTCTGCTTATATTCTGCCGGAATGGTGATTTTACCCGGATCACTTTGCACCCCCAGCATACCCGTGACATTACCCATATTGTCACGCTTACCCTGCGGCATCACTTCAAGCTGAACCCGCTGATTGTCACGCAATACATCCATCTTCAATAATTTTTCTGGTGAGGCCTGTACGACTTGTACCACATCAAACCAGTCTTTCATCTGCACGCCATCGATGGCCAGAATCTTGTCACCCGCTTTCAAACCCTGACGGATGGCTGCCCCATCTTCACTCAGCTTGCTTACCACGGCTGGAATTTCTGGCCGATAAGGCAAGAAGCCCAAACTCTCGAGTGGCGACTGACTCTGATCTTTTAAATAGTCCTGTATTGGCAACTGGAACAGCTTGTTTTCCCCGGCACGTTCGGCCTGGATCGACACTATGCCAGTCTCACCCACACGATCCACCAAGGCATAACTGAGTTTTTCCCAGGTCTCTACCTGAGTGCCATCCACAGCAACAATTTTGTCGCCCGGCTGCATCTGTACTGTTGCAGCAGGTGTATTTGGCAAAACTTTACCCACACGGGTATTCAGCTGTTCCTGGGCAGGTAAAAAAAGCACCCAGAACAAGAGCACTGCAAGGATGAGGTTGATGAGTGGACCCGCTGCCACAATGGCAATCCGTTTCCAGGGATGCTGACGGTTAAATGCTTTGGGCAAGTCTTCTTCAGCAACATTGCCTTCACGCTCATCCAGCATTTTGACATAACCACCTAAGGGTAAGGCAGATAGCTGATATTGAATACCAGATTTTTTTGAAGTCCACTTTAACAGCGTTGGTCCAAAACCAATGGAATAGACCAGTACTTTTACGCCCAGTTTCCGCGCCACAATATAGTGACCAAACTCGTGAATCGCAATTAAGGGACCGAGTAACAGGATTGCGGCTGCAATAATAAACAAGGCGTTCATGTCTTAACTTCCTTTATTCACAACATACTGCTGTGATAAACCTCGTGCTGTTCGATCTGCATGCAAAATAGTCTCCAGATCATTTGCCGGCTGATTGTCCATCTGATTCAGGACCTGCTCAACCACCTGAGGGATTTGGGTAAATCTGATCTGCTGATTTAAAAATGCCGCTACTGCAATTTCATTGGCCGCATTTAAAATCGTCGGTGCAATTCCGCCATTCTGCATTGCCTGACGCGCCAACTTTAATGCAGGAAAACGGATCATATCCGGTTCCTGAAAATTCAGTTGTGAATGCATAAACAGATCTAAGGGCGGTACATGCGTACTGATTCGCTCAGGCCATGCCAATGCATGTGCAATAGGCGTGCCCATATCCGGATTACCCATTTGTGCCAAAGTCGAACCATCTACATATTGCACCATGGAGTGAATAATACTCTGTGGATGCACAACGACTGTAACAAATTGTTCTTGAACTGCAAATAAATGACAGGCTTCAATCAGTTCCAGGCCTTTATTCATTAAGGTTGCAGAATCGACTGAAATTTTCTGGCCCATTGACCAGTTGGGATGCTTGCAGGCCTGTGCCGGCGTCACATCTGCAAGTTGCTGCATGCTGTGATTGAGAAATGGGCCGCCTGAAGCCGTCAATAAAATCTGCGACACCCCCAGTTTCGGCTGGCCATGACGTTCTGCTTCAAAATAATGCTGCGGCAAACACTGAAAAATCGCATTGTGTTCAGAATCAACAGGAAGCAACAAGGCACCATGATCGCGCGCTGCCTGCATCATGATATCGCCTGACATCACCAGCGCCTCTTTATTGGCCAGCAAAACCCGCTTACCTGCTTTCACTGCTGCCAGCGTTGGCAACAAGCCTGCTGCACCCACAATAGCGGCCATGACAATATCGACATCTGCATGTTCAGCCACGGCAATTAAACCCGCTTCATCCTGCAGAATTTCAATGTCGGCTAAATCATGCTGCTGCAGTAGTTTCGAAAGCTCGTCTACTTTTGCAGCAGGTACGACTGCCACTTTGGGATGATATTGCTGGCAGATTTCGACCAGCTCAGCAAGACGACTTTGCGCGGTTACAGCAAAAACCGAGTACGCTTCAGGATGTCGCTGCAGGATTTTTAAAGTACTTTGACCAATAGAACCTGTAGCACCCAGTATACAAACCGCTTGTGACATTTATAAATCTACACCAATAAGTTTTAGAACAGCCATACCTGCAGCAAAAACAGGAGCTGCAGCCAGTAAAGAATCGATCCGATCCAGCACCCCACCATGTCCCGGCAAAATGCGACCCGAGTCCTTGATCCCGGCACGACGTTTGATCATCGATTCAAACAGATCGCCCAGTACTGAACTGAATACTGTCATCACCGATAAAAACAGGAACAGCACCAGCTCAGGCCAGGTCATATCCAGATACAGCGAGGTGACGGCAACCACAATTAACATTGAGGTAACGATACCGCCATACAGCCCTTCTACAGATTTATTCGGACTGACGTTGGGTGCCAGCTTTTTCTTGCCGAATTTACGGCCGACAAAATAGGCACCACTGTCTGCACCCCATACCAGTAAAAACAGGTACATCAACCACCAGGGTGAACTTAACCACACCGAGAAAATTGCGGTAACCGCAGCAGACACCAGTACCACACCAATGCCGTGCAGGCTTGCATTGTACCAGCCATCATACTCAGGATAGGACTTGACCCAGTAAATACTGAGTAACCAGGTAATAATAGAGGCCACCCATAACAGTAAAGCGACCTCGTCATAATACAATGCCAGTGCAGATAGCGCTGCTGTGAGCAGCCCGTATCCCCATGCAACAGGCTTGATCACGTTTTTACATTTTCTTGGCATGAGTTTAAACCACTCATAACCCGCAACCCCAGCAGCAAGAACCATCAATACAAACATTGGATAATGTGATTCGGTCGCAAACATACAACTCAGTACGACTGCAACCAGCACCAATGCGGTTATAATCCGCTCAAACATGTATTAATTCTCAAGTTTTTCCTGATGAATCTGTTCCGATGTTTTACCAAAACGACGCTCACGCCCGCCAAATACGGCAAATGCATCATCGAGTTCTTCAATGGTAAATTCTGGCCACAAGGTCTCGGTAAAATATAGTTCTGCATAAGCAGCCTGCCACAACAGAAAATTCGACAGGCGGAAATCTCCACCAGTACGAATCAGCAGGTCAACTGCAGGTAAATCACCAAGACTGACATATTGGCCAAACACATCAGTGTTAATTGCATCAAGATCTAATTTATTTGTTAAAACATCGCTGGCAATCTGCTTTGCAGCTTGTGCCATATCCCACATACCACCATAACTGATTGCAATGGTCAGTGTCATACTAGTGAAATTAGCAGTCCTTTGTTCAGCTTGCAACATCAGTGCCTGCAATTCGGTGGACAAACGGCTACGATCACCAATAAAACGCAAGGCAATATTGAATTTTTCCATGCGGGGAAGTTGCTCATGAATGGTGTCAACCAGGAGTTTCATAAGCAATTCAACTTCAAACTGCGGACGATTCCAGTTTTCACTAGAAAAGGCAAATACAGTTAAAGCCTGGATATTTCTTTTTTTACAGTGTTCCACGATCGGATCCAGAACCGTTTTTCCTTCACGGTGTCCATCACCTTTCTGCATCTGATTTTTTTTGGCAAAACGATTGTTGCCATCCATAATGATGGCAACATGTTTCGGAAGACAGGGAGTTTCTTCAGCAGCGGTCATCGATGAATTAGACCTTCATCAATTCAGCTTCTTTCGCAGCCAAGCGTTTGTCAACTTCAGCAACAAATTTATCGGTGATTTTCTGAATATCATCAGAAGCACGACGCTCTTCATCTTCAGAAATTTCTTTTTCTTTCAGCAAGGCCTTGATATCACCCAAGACATCACGGCGAATGTTACGGATCGCCACTTTGGCATTCTCTGCTTCATTACGCGCAACTTTTTGCATGTCACGACGTGTTTCTTCAGTCAAAGCAGCCATTGGTACGCGAATCGCATCTGCTGTAATTGGATTCAGACCCAAGTCAGACTCACGAATCGCTTTATCAATTGCAGAAACCATTGAACGTTCAAAAGGCTGAATCAATAAGGTGCGTGAATCTTCTACACCCACGTTCGCCACCTGGTTCAATGGAACGTCTGAACCATAGTAAGAAACCATCACGTTATTTAAGATTGATGGATGCGCACGACCGGTACGAACCTTGGCAAAACCATGCTCTAGAGACTCTAGAGTTTTGTTCATACGGTCTTCGCTGTCTTTTTTAAGATCGTTAATCATATGATCTTCCTTACTTAATTCTTGAAAAGAGGTTATTACTAAATTAGCGTGTAGTATAAAGTGCTTTGGTGCTCACGTCATTAATTGGTAACGTGAGTCCCTTCTTTTTCACCCATCACAACGGAAAGCAATGCGCCAGATTTATTCATGTCGAATACTTGTAGCGGCACATTGTGGTCACGGCATAAACAGATTGCTGTTAAGTCCATCACACCCAGCTTTTCATCAAGCACCTGATCAAAAGTCAAGGTGTCATATTTAACCGCATCGTCATATTTGCTTGGATCTTTGTTATATACGCCATCAACTTTGGTCGCTTTCAAGATCAGGTCCGATTCGATTTCGATACCACGTAAACAGGCAGCAGTATCTGTGGTAAAGAACGGATTACCCGTACCGGCAACGAATACGCAGACTTCACCCTGAGTCAGGTGACGGATCGCATCACGGCTTGAATAAGACTCAACCACAGCACCAATTGGCAAGGCAGACATTAAACGGGTTTTGATATTACGGCGTACCAATGCATCGCGTAATGCCAGACCGTTCATAACTGTAGCCAGCATACCCATCTGGTCGCCAGTTACACGGCCAACCAGACCATCTTTTTGTAGCTGGCTACCGCGGTACAGGTTACCACCACCGACAACAATACCTACTTGTACGCCTAAACCTACCAGGTGCGCAATAGAAAGTGACATCTGGTCGAGCACTTGTGCATCGATCCCCATATCCTTATTGCCTGCCAGTGCTTCACCAGAAAGCTTTAACAGGATGCGGCCAAAGCGTGGCTTTTTAGAATCCAACATCATCAAACTCCAAAGTATTCAATTTAAATTCTTTAATTCAAAATCTTAAGCAGATTTGATTGAAACGAGTTTTGCATACAGATCGTATTCGTCTGCATCGGTAATCTCGACTTCAAGCAAATCCCCTGCCTTAATGACGCTTTTATCAATATCTTCAACAAAAACATTGCCATCAATTTCAGGTGCATCTGCATAAGAACGCGCAACCGCCACCGGGAATTCTTCTTCCAGGTCATCAACCAGTACCGTCATGGTCTGACCGATACGTTTTTGGAGTTTGGCTGCCGAGATTTCTTGCTGAACCTGCATGAAACGCTCATAACGCTCTTGTTTAATTTCTTCAGGAACGTGATCTGGCAAGTCATTTGCTGTCGCACCTTCAACCGGTGAATAGGTAAAGCAACCGACGCGATCCAATTGAGCCTGTTTCAGCCAATCGAGTAGCATCTGAAAGTCTTCTTCGGTTTCACCCGGGAAGCCCACCACAAATGTTGAACGTAGCACCAGATCAGGACATTTCTCACGCCAGATTTTCAAACGCTCCAGTGTATTTTCACTGTGCGCAGGACGTTTCATCAGCTTGAGGATTCTTGGACTCGCGTGCTGGAATGGAATATCCAGATAAGGCAGGATTTTGCCTTGAGCCATCAGGTCGATGACTGCATCGACATGCGGATATGGATAAACATAATGCAAACGCACCCAGATTCCCAATTGACCAAGTGCTTCACACATGTCATAGAATTTGGTTTTTACCGGCTGGCCGTTCCAGAAATCCAGCTTGTATTTGGTGTCCAGGCCATAAGCAGAAGTATCCTGGGAGATCACGAGTACTTCTTTGACACCGGCACGTTTCAGCGCTGCAGCTTCTTCAAGCACAGAACCGACTGGACGTGAAACCAGATCACCACGCATGCTTGGGATAATACAGAAGGTACAACGGTGGTTGCAGCCTTCCGATATTTTCAGATAAGCATAGTGTTTTGGTGTCAGGCGGATACCCTGCTCTGGAACCAGATCAATAAATGGATTGTGTTTTGGCGGTTCAGGCACGTATTGATGAACCGCATCCATAACGTCTTTATATGCCGCTGCACCTGTCACTTTCAGGACATTCGGATGCATCTGGCGGATCTTGTCTTCGTCTTTACCTAGACAGCCTGTTACGATGACGCGACCATTCGCACTCATCGCCTCACCAATCGCGTCTAGCGATTCTTGCACTGCAGATTCAATGAATCCACAGGTATTTACTACTACTAAATCAGCACCGTCATAATCCGAAGCGACGTCATAACCCTCAGTCTTTAACTGGGTTAAAATACGTTCAGAATCTACCAATGCCTTAGGACAACCTAAAGATACAAAACCGACTTTGGGGGACTTCATGAATTTTCGCTCTACTAGAATGCGCGTATTGTATGTCTTTTCGCTTCATAAAAATAGTTGAAAACCTGACTCTTTGCATTGCGCACCAAAATAATGCCATAAAATATTCAACATATTTGTACACGCACCAAAATAGAACATTTTTGGTTTACAGCTGCTATTTAATCCGCTATACCTGAAATGAATTGTGTCACTCTGCCACATCTTGCGCATTTCATTGCAATAAATAAAGTGCAGTAATCAAAGTTGGCGTGCATCTTGCATCAAAGCAGAACTTAAAATTGATTAAATTGCTTTATGAAGATGCCATTGCGCCATTTTAATACAGGAAAAAACCCGCGAATGGATCAGTCAATTCCGATCGACTATCGTGTTTTAGTGGACAATATGACCACGTGTATCTTATTGGTAGACCGCGATCTTAATATTTATTATCTGAATTCTGCCTGCGAAGCCTTATTTGATGTGAGCTTATTTCGCGCCAGTGGCAGTCCGGCACTCGGCCTTCTGCAACATCCGAGCGATGAGTTTAATACTGAAGAAGCGCTGAACAATACCTTAACGACAGGCCAGCCCTATACCCGCCGTGAAGCCACGCTGATTGTCAATTTTAAGGATATTCATGTCGATTACACGGTTTCCCAACTGAATTTAGGCAAACCTTATCACCCACTATTGCTGATCGAACTCAATCCTCGCGACCGCATGCTCAAAATCTCGCGTGAAGAGAACCTGATCCAGCAGCATCAAGTGGCTCGCCAGCTGATTCGTGGCGTCGCTCATGAAATCAAAAATCCGCTCGGTGGAATTCGCGGAGCCACCCAGTTACTGGCCCGCAGCCTGAACGATCCGCAGTATAAGGAATTTACCGACATTATTATCAGTGAAGTCGATCGACTTCGAAATCTGGCCGACACCATGCTCGGTTCACGGCAACTGCCAAGCTATGAGCTGGTCAATGTACATGAACCACTAGAACGGGTGCGCTCACTCATTGTCAATCAAACCAAAAAGAAAATTAAAATTATCCGTGATTATGACCTGTCCTTGCCGGAAGTGCGGGCAGATCGTGACCAGCTGATTCAAGTCATCCTGAATGTGTGTGCCAATGCCGTACAGGCCATGACCGAAAATAAAGAGTTCTTTGTCGAACAGCAGCCGGAGCTGATTTTAAGAACCCGGATTCAGCGCCTCTTTACCATTAATGGTGTCATTCACCGCTCTGTGGTGCGTATTGATATTGAAGATAATGGCCCGGGAGTCCCGGAAGACATTATCGAATCTGTGTTTTATCCACTGGTTACCAGTCGCGCCAAAGGAACCGGGCTGGGACTGAGTATTGCTCAAAATATTATTCATCAGCACAACGGCATGATCGAATGCCAGTCTGTTGCTGGAAAAACCATCTTTAGCTTATATTTACCTTGGGAGTCGAATCATGTCGCGAAATAAGATATGGGTCATTGATGACGATCGTGCCATGCGTTGGGTACTAGAAAAAACCTTTAAAGAAGAAGGTCTCGACGTTACCAGTTTTGAAGAAGCACAATCTGCACTGGATCAACTCAATATAGATGCCCCCGATGTGATCCTGACCGATATCCGCATGCCGGGTATTGATGGTCTCACCTTCCTGGGCAAGGTTAAACACAGTTATCCCGACCTGCCTGTGATTATTATGACAGCGCATTCAGACCTGGAATCTGCCGTGTCCAGCTATCAGACTGGTGCGTTTGAATATCTGCCCAAGCCATTTGATATTGATGAAGCGCTGGCTTTGGTGAATCGTGCCATTTTGCATATTACCAAGCTCCAACAACAGGAATCTGCCAAAGCTGCACCCGCGATTCAATCAACCGAAATTATTGGTGAATCACCGGCGATGCAGGAAGTCTTTCGTGCCATTGGCCGTTTGGCTCAATCGCACATTACGGTATTGATTAATGGTGAATCTGGTACGGGCAAGGAATTGGTTGCGCATGCCCTACACCGTCATTCACCCCGCAGCAGCAAGCCTTTTATTGCGCTAAATATGGCAGCCATTCCCAAAGACCTGATCGAGACTGAACTCTTTGGTCATGAAAAAGGCGCTTTTACCGGTGCCAATACCCAGCGTCAGGGCCGTTTCGAACAGGCCAATGGCGGCACCCTGTTTCTGGATGAAATTGGTGATATGCCCTTTGAAACCCAGACCCGTTTACTGCGGGTTCTGGCCGATGGCGAGTTTTATCGTGTCGGCGGCCATATTCCGGTCAAAGTCGATGTGCGTATTGTGGCCGCAACCCATCAAGATCTGGAAAAACTGGTACATGATGGGCGCTTCCGTGAAGACTTGTATCACCGCCTGAATGTAATCCGGATTCATATTCCTAAACTGGCACATCGCAGTGAAGACATCCCGATGCTGGCCCAGCACTTCCTGGCACGTGCCGGCAAAGAATTGGGGGTAAATCCAAAAATCCTGCGTCCTGAAACCCAGGAATACATGCAAAAACTGCCTTGGCAAGGTAATGTGCGCCAGCTTGAAAATACCTGCCGCTGGCTGACCGTAATGATCACTGGGCGTGAAGTCTATCCTGAAGACTTGCCACCGGAGTTAAAACAGATTCCGATTGAGCAACAAGATCCGGGCGCGCCCACTCCAAACCTGAACCAGATTGCACCACATCACTGGGATGAATTACTCGGACAATGGGCGATGCAAAAGCTCAAAAATGGCGAAATGAAACTTCTGGATGCTGCCACTCCGATGTTCGAACGCACTCTGATCAATGCTGCATTACAACAGACCCGTGGCCGTAAACGTCATGCCGCAGAACTGCTGGGTTGGGGCCGCAACACCCTTACCCGTAAACTGAAAGAGCTCGGCATGGACACCACTGACGATGAAGTCGAAGAAGAAATTGAAAGCTGATGTTTGAACAATAAAAAAGCGCCTGAGGGCGCTTTTTTATTAACTCTGGTTTATTCAGTAAAACCCACATAACGAAAATATCCTTGCGCTCCCAGATCCGACTTATAGATTAGATAATTTGAATAAGTCGCTTGGGTGATTTCATCCAGCATATTCACCTGATCATCATTGGCATGCAGATCATCTACCGAACGCGGCATGCTGTGCTCGAATTCATCAGTCATATATTCAAAGCCAATATCCATGGCAATAAACAAAGTATGCTCACATGGCTGTACATATTGCTCTTCATTCCAGTCTATAACGTTTTGCTGGCAATGCGGGCAGGCAATATTATCGGTGGCCTGAATATCGAGTTGGATCAGTTGGTAAGGCATATCAAGATCAATCTGTTTGCTATACCCATATTTTAACAAATTTCTGCTATGGGCTTCGCTAAATAAAACATCAAGCAATAAAAAAGGAATCCTGAGATTCCTTTTTTTCATCTGATGATGGAGGATTGGCTTATTTATGCGCTGCTTTATAGCGAGACAATGCTGTTACTGCGACTGCCGACACCACGACAGCTGGCAAACTTGCCATAAGGATACCTGTGGTTCCCAGGCCTAATGCCAGAATTTTCCCAGTTAAGAGCGGACCAGTCATGGCACCTAAACGCCCCAAAGAAATCGCGCTGCCCACGCCTGTGACTTTTCCTGCACCTGAATAAAAAATCGGTGAAATGCCATAAAGAATAGACTGACCACCTGTAGAGAAGATCCCGCCCATTACTCCGGCCAAAATTAATAGCGGAATTGAGGTGGTAGTGAACAACAATACCAGCGCAACAAATAAACCACTATAAATAATGACAGCCATTTGCCATAGTTTTAAACGATCTAACAAATACCCCAAACCTAAGGTTCCAATCACCGCACCCACCTGGAACACCAGCATCACCAGAAAAGCCTGCTGTCTTTCCAGGCCTTGTTCCATCAGCAAATTAGGCAACCAGCTAATCAAAATATAGTTGATCATCAGGGTGAAGAAGAAACCTACCCAAAGCGGCACTGTATTTTTATACTGCTGTTGCTTGAATAACACTTCAACCATACCCGGCACAGCTTCGGCAGACACTTGCACATCGGCCGCCACTTTAGGCTTATCTTTAAGCACAAAAGCCATCAAAGGAATCAATGCCAAAGGCGTTAGTCCCCCAATCAGGAACAGGGTTTGCCATTGAATATCTGGAAACGACATGGCCAGTCCGGCAACAAAAATAGCACCTACAGGCAGACCACAATACATCAAGCTATTTAACTTGCCCCGGTTGGCTTCTGTCGCTTCATCACCCACCACTGAAATCATGGTCGGCATTGCAGCCCCCAACCCCAATCCCGTAAAGAAACGTGCTGCGTATAAAACTTCAACGCTTGGCGCAATTGCAGTCAACGACATAAACAGACCAAAAACAGTCACGGAGAGTATCAGGACTTTCTTTTGCCCCAGATAATCCGCAATACGTCCGCCAAAGAATGCGCCAAACAGCATTCCAAAGACCCCAAGACTAAACACATAGCCCATTTGAACTTGATCTAAACCAAAGCTTGCTGCAATTCCTTTTGCTGCAATCCCAGGTGCCTGAAGGTCAAAACCTTCAAAAAATGCGACCCAAAAACATAAAAATATTGTTAATATTTTTTGAACTTTTCCGCTGTGTGGCTGCGCCATGATTGATCTCCATCAAAAATTTACAAATCGCTCGATGAACTGACGATTTGTTGCGCTATTCTCATCTTAATTCTGCTCCAGAAATACCACTACAATAGTCGGGTTTAAGCTCTCCATTTAAACTCATTAACAGCCAAATTAGACTTAAAAGCTTGTACAGACAGAGTTTTTAAATATTAATTATTTTTATTGTTTAAATTTATCAATAACTTATTTTAATAGTAGTTATTTACAATCGAACCATAGTCAAAACTTATCCAGAAAATTTTCCTGTAAAAAAGCCCACATAATGTGGGCTTTTTAAGCTTCAAATCTTAAGCAGATTTTTTTGCCTGGGCATTCTTACGAATTGTAATCATCACCAATTGCACTGCAGCAGGAGTTACACCCGGAATACGGCTGGCTTGAGCCAGTGTTTCAGGACGTACATCTTTTAGCTTTAAGGTAATTTCACGTGACAGACCCGACACGATGTCATAATCAAAATCTGCTGGAATACGTGTTTCTTCCAGACGCTTCATTTGTGCGACATCTTCATGCTGACGGTTAATATAACCTGCATATTTCACAGCAATTTCAATTTGCTCACCGACAAATGGTGAAACTTCAGAACCGGTCAATTCAGCAATTTGCGCAAATGAAATATTAGGACGTTTCAACAAATCAATCGCAGAACATTCTTTAGAAAGATCTGCACCGGTCATCTCAACGAATTTTTTACCCATCGGATTATTTGGTGCTGCCCAAAGATGTTGCAAACGACCTGTTTCACGTTCAACTGCTTCCATTTTCTCGCAATAAACTGCCCAGCGCGCATCATCGACCAGACCCAGTTCACGACCGATTGCAGTTAAACGCTGATCTGCATTGTCTTCACGCAGCATCAAGCGATATTCGGCACGCGAGGTAAACATACGGTACGGTTCTTTGGTACCCAAGGTAATCAGGTCATCTACCAGCACACCCATATATGCTTCGTCACGTTTCGGCGTCCATTGTTCCTGATCCCAGGCACGACGCGCTGCGTTCAAGCCTGCAAGCAAGCCTTGCGCACCGGCTTCTTCATAACCTGTTGTACCGTTGATTTGACCGGCAAAATACAGGTTATTGATCGCTTTGGTTTCAAGGGTAAATTTCAACGCTTGCGGGTTGAAATAATCATATTCGATGGCATAACCCGGACGAAGAATGTGTGCATTCTCCATGCCGCGGATTGAGCGTACCAATTCAAACTGCACATCAAATGGTAAAGAGGTTGAAATACCATTTGGATAAAGCTCATGTGTATCCAGACCTTCAGGTTCCAGGAATACCTGATGCGAATCTTTGTCGGCAAAACGGTGAATCTTGTCTTCAATCGATGGGCAATAACGTGGCCCTACACCTTCAATCACACCGGTATACATGGGTGAACGGTCTAAACCGCCACGAATAATCTCATGGGTGCGTTCATCGGTATGTGTAATATAGCAGTTGACTTGCTCAGGATGCATCGAAGCATCACCCATAAATGACATGGTCGGAGACGGGAAATCACCCGGCTGCGGGGTCATTACCGAGAAATCGACTGAACGTGCATCAATACGCGGTGGTGTACCTGTTTTCAAGCGACCAACTGGAAGTTGAAGCTCACGTAAACGGTGTGCCAGGGAAATTGAAGGCGGATCACCGGCACGACCACCACTGGATTTTTCCAGACCGACGTGGATCACACCACCCAGGAATGTACCCGCTGTCAGCACCACTGTTTTGGCATCAAAACGGATACCCATCTGGGTAACCACGCCTTTGACAGTGTCGCCTTCAAGAATTAAGTCATCAGCGGCTTGCTGGAAAATATCCAGGTTCGCCTGATTTTCCAAAGTTTCGCGAATCGCAGCTTTATAACGCACACGGTCAGCCTGCGCACGTGTTGCACGTACTGCAGCGCCTTTACGCGAGTTCAGGATCCGGAACTGAATACCGCCCTTGTCGGCAGCCAGTGCCATTGCACCGCCCAAGGCATCAATTTCACGCACCAAGTGCGATTTACCAATACCACCGATAGCCGGGTTACAGCTCATCTGCCCTAAAGTCTCAATGTTATGAGTTAAGAGTAAAGTCTGTCGACCCATACGCGCTGCAGCCAGAGCCGCTTCTGTACCGGCGTGACCGCCACCGATAACAATGACATCGTATACTTTAGGATAATGCATAGTGGTAATTGAGAGATAAAAAAGGATAGCTGAGTATTATAGCAAATTTCACTCTAAAGTAGACAGATTCAGTCGAATTTATCCTGAGATAAAAACTACTCCTATCCTGCAACAATCAAGCACTGTAATTTAACTTTGCAGAGGGACTATATAAATTAAACATATAAGTCCAGAAATTTACTCGATTTGCATTGTTTAATCTTGAGCATTTTTTAATCTATACAGTGGTTACATTACAAACAAAGGTATAAAAGATGAATAAGAATATTTTCCTCTCGACTGTTCTCTGTGGTTTATGCTTTGCACCATTTGCAGCATCAGCAAATGACAAGGTAGACACCACTTACAATGCACAAAAGTACCAACAGGTTTGTAAAGGCAAAACCCAAGGTGCACAAGTCAGCTTTGCTCATCGGGGCATTATCTGGAATGGAACCTGTGAACCGCAGTTTTTCGCCTCATCCAAGAATGCGTCAATTAAAGGTGATGAAGCAGAGCTGATGAGTACCTGTAGTGGCAACAGTAGCGCGACCACTGCAACTATTAATGGCACGGAGGTCAAAGGTAAATGTGCATTAGGCTTTGTACCACCACGTCCTCAGGGACAGTCCCAAATGCAGAACCAGCCAATGCAACCACAGATGAGCCAGCCGCAAATGCAAAACCAACCTATGCAAACACCGATGAATGATCAGAATCCGTCTGCTTCACCAATGCAAACTCAGCCAGGCATGTAAGCTGTCATAGCGCCAAACAGTCTACATTTCAACTAAAAGCTTTGACGGGTAAAGTGCATGCATTTTACCCGTTTTATATTGCTTATTTATTCATCTACGCTACACTCGAAATCTATCTAAAAATGAATAATAAAAAGGATTTTTCATGGATTCGGGGTTTTTTAACTTTTTTTTGCCTATTACCTTGGCAATCATGATGATGGGACTGGGGCTAGAACTAACGATCAAAGATTTTCTGCGCTTAAGCCGATATCCTAAAGTCATTTTTATTACCTTATTTACGCAATTAGTGCTATTGACCAGCATTGCTTTCTTCATTTGCCTGATTCTGGACTTAGCACCTTTGCTCGCAGTAGGTCTGATGCTGCTGGCAGCCTCGCCAGGCGGCCCGACTGCCAACCTGTTTAGCTACTTGTATAAGGGCGATGTCGCGCTGAATATCACCCTGACCGCGCTCAATACCATTATTTCTATCTTTACCCTGCCTTTTATTATCAATCTGTCTTTGCACTACTTTATGAGTAATGACTCGAATGTAACTTTTCCAGCCGAAAAAATTGTGCAGGTGTTTTTAATTACCCTCCTTCCCGTGATCGCTGGAATGCTGCTTCGAGCCAAATTCCCGCACTTGTCCATTACGGTCAGCAAACCCATGCGTTTACTCTCCATTGGTTTTTTGGCCATATTACTGGTATTCGCGATTGTGAGAGAACGCTTTAACTTAATTGAATACTTTGCCAGCATTGGTTTAGCTACCGCTATTTTATGTTTTTCCAGCCTGTTTATTGGTTATTGCATTCCCTTACTCATGGGTATTCCAGACAAAATGGCACGTGCCTGCACCTTTGAAATCGGGATTCACAATACTGCGATTGCGATCACCATTGCAATTTCGGTTCTGGGCAATGTCAGCATGGCGATTCCGGCAGGCATTTACACTATTGTGATGTACAGTTTTGCAACCATTTTTGGTGTGATCATTAGCCGCCAACATCTGGTCTACAGTAATAAAAGCCGTTTATCAGATTTGTAATTTATGCAGCTGATTCCCCGATAAAGCTGTATGCTTTTCCCAAGAAAAGCAAAAGTATTAAAATAATTTTCAAAAAGGAGCATGCAGATGGATTCTGGCATCATTACTATTTTATTACCGCTTGCGCTCGCGATTATTATGGTGGGTTTAGGGCTCGAACTGACCCTCAAGGATTTCGCCCGGGTTACCCAACATCCTAAAGCCGTTTTAGTTGCATTATTTTGCCAGCTGGTCTTGCTGGTGGGTATTGCCTTTATCCTGTGTAAAATTTTGGCGCTACCGCCACTTCTCGCCGTGGGTCTGATGCTGCTGGCTGCCTCACCGGGCGGCAGTACTGCCAACCTGTTCAGTTATCTGTTTAAAGGCGATCTGGCACTCAACATTACCCTGACTGCGATAAACTCAGTTATTGCCGCTTTAACCTTGCCTTTAATTGTGAATTTTTCGATTATGCATTTTATGCAGGATAGCCAGCAGATCACGCTGCAGTTTGGCAAAATCCTTCAGGTTTTCGGCATTATTATTATTCCGGTCGGAATTGGCATGCTGATTCGGCATTATGCTCCCCGCCTGACTGAAAAGCTGAACAGGCCACTGCGCATTTTTGCAGTCATATTCTTGATTCTGATTATTGCCGGGGCCATCTATAGTGAGCGCACCAATATTGCCGAATATCTCGCCCAGGTCGGTGTCGCCACGGCATTGTTCTGTATTTTCAGCCTGACCATTGGCTATTTCGTACCGCGCTTAATGAATATTAACAGCGCACAAGCCAGAGCCAGCGCCTTTGAAATTGGCATTCATAACAGTACCCTGGCCATGACCATTGCCCTGACAGTCATGTCCAGCACTGCTGTAGCCATGCCTGCTGCGGTTTATTCTATCTTCATGTATATTTTTGCTGCCATTTTTGGTCTGCTGCTTAACCGCTTTGCCCCATTAGACAAAACACCTCTTCTCTCCAAGGTTTCATAAGTCTTGAGCAGAATTGAAATCGGATGCTTCGGCATCCTTTTTATTTTGAGTATGTATCAAGAAGATAGCAGCGTTGCGTCTGAACTTCCGTTACAATAGCTTTTTGAAAAATGTATAAAGGTTATTTCTGTGAAGTGGTTACAAATTCATATTACGGTTGAACAGGCTCAGGTGGATTATACTGAGACATTACTCAGCTCACTAGGTGCAGTGAGTGTGACTCTGGATGATGCTGAAAACCAGGATTTGCTGGAACCACTTCCAGGCGAAACCCCGCTTTGGAACAAAGTGATTGTGACCGGGATTTATGCACAGGAAGAAGGCGAAGAAATTGACGTTGCTGCGCTAGAAACCTTTATTCGTGCGCAAATGCCAGAGGCGCCAATCAAGTACGAATTTATTGAAGATCAGGCATGGGAACGTACCTGGATGGATGCGTATGAGCCAATCCAGATTGCTGAAAAATACTGGATCGTACCGGAATGGATGCAGGCACCTGAAGCAGATGCGGTAAACATCAAGCTTGATCCGGGCCTGGCCTTTGGTACCGGTAACCATGCTTCTACATTCTTATGCTTGCAATGGCTCGGCAAAATTGATGTGAAAGACAAAATCGTCATCGATTATGGCTGTGGTTCAGGCATTCTCGCGGTAGCGGCCCTGCTTTTAGGTGCCAAAAAAGCATATGCCACAGATATCGACCCTCAAGCCGTACTGGCCACCCAGCAAAATGCCGAACTGAATGGCGTACTGGATAGACTTTATGTTGGCTTACCAGAAGAGTTTAGAGATGAACTCGGCAATACCAAAGCTGACGTATTTGTTGCCAACATTCTGGCTGCTCCACTGATGATGCTGGCGCCTGAGTTCGCAACTTTAATCAAATCTGAGGGGCAGTTCGCACTTGCCGGAGTGATTGAAGAGCAAGTTGCTGATGTTACTAGCGTTTACTCAAATTATTTTGATATATTAGAGGTCGAAAAACGAGACGAGCACTGGTGCCGCATCTCGGGTAAACGCCATAAGAATGAATGAGTCTACAAATAATTTATGAGTGACAAACGAACCCACTGCCCCACCTGTTCTACCACCTATAAGGTCACAGTTGCTCAACTCACCATTGCGCAGGGTATGGTTTGCTGTCCCAAATGTACGACCTCATTTAATGCCTTATCGCATTTGGTGACCGAAGCTCGTAACTCGGTCACCGCCTCCACCGCTCAAGATCAAACGCGTCCTCGCTCGACCACAGCGGCCTATTCTCACGACCAGCCGCAAGACAAGCATCGTCTTTTACATATTTTCGACCAGAAAGTTGAAAATTCAAATATCGACCTAAAAACCTATTTAAACAACCTGAATTATTTCAGTACCGAACCTATCTCGGCCCTTCCAAGCATGAACTGGGAAGACCAGGCAGAACCACAGCTTAAACGCGGGCCAATGTACTATGTTGGCTGGAGTGTCCTGAACCTGATGCTGTTTGGCATCTTACTGTTCCAGTTTTTCTGGTTTAACCCGCAGTATATTAAAAACAGCCATGTCATGAGCCTTGCATTTAACAGCGTCTGTGAAGTATTTAACTGTGATAATCTGGAAAAATACTACACGCTAATTCAGGTCAATAAAGTCAAGATCAAAGCCGTCAATAAAAATGAAACAGAGTTTAGTGGCGAACTGATCAATTTTCATGACCGCAGCCTGGCTTTACCAATTTTAAGTATCAACTTGGAAGAACGCGGTGAAGTGATTGCCACTTATAATTTATCCTCAGAAGAGTACCTGATTGAAAGTCTGGTCAATATCCAGCGCATCCCGAAAAATAGCCCATTCAAATTCAAATTTAACCTTCCTGTCGATCGCAAAAGCTTTGATCGTTATCGTTTGGAAATAATTCGACCTTAATCTGAATAGAAAGCATTAAAAAATTAAAAAAAATTAAAAAAAATGCAGTTTTCTTGCTCACTTTTGCCTAGACAATGGTATGATACGCGCCACGAAAGCTATGTGCTGCAACTCCTCGCTACTTTTTCACAACAAATACAGTCTTGCCTAATGCGCTATAAAATTTATTGCGTATCGTGCAGATTTTTTTGTTTTGATTTTGGTCAGTAACAAAACTTTAACCATTGTTACGCTTATTTTTCGACCAAATCGAAGAGATGTGTCAAGCTACAGGCTCAATGTAATGACTAAGTTTTAGAACTTCCGTTTTAGGATCTAAAATGGAAGTTCATTTCAATTTCTAGACCACTTTTATATATCACTTTACCCGAGTGATATTTGTTTTTCGGATTAATTCGCATGAATAGCAAATCTCCTATTTTTACTGCACAATCTGATGTTGCTTTACGTATCCACGTAGATCGCGCAGTTCGCCATTATTTTGCACAACTGCAGGGCGAGCAACCATCTCAGGTATACGACATGGTGCTAGCAGAAATGGAGAAACCTCTTCTATCTGTAGTATTAGAATATACACGTGGTAATCAGACCCGTGCTGCTGAAATTCTCGGCTTAAACCGCGGAACTTTACGTAAAAAGTTAAAAGCTCACGGTTTAATGAGTGAATAAATGATAAAATGCTTGCGTTGATCGCAGGCATTTTTTTTGTCTGTAAATTAGCTATTTAGATTTAATCTGTTCCCTGAAAACTGTGACGAAGATCATGACTATTAAACGCGCTTTAATCTCTGTTTCCGACAAGACTGGTATTGTTGAATTTGCACAAGACCTTGCTGCTCTGGGGGTAGAACTTTTATCTACGGGTGGTACTTACAAATTATTGAAAGACAATAATGTTGCCGTAGTGGAAGTTTCAGAGCATACAGGTTTTCCAGAAATGATGGACGGCCGTGTGAAAACACTACATCCAAAAATTCATGGGGGTATCCTGGCTCGTCGTGGTCTAGACGAAGCTGTGATGGCTGAACACAACATTGATGCTATTGATTTAGTGGTTGTGAACCTTTATCCATTTGCTGCAACCGTAGCAAAACCAAACTGCTCACTGGCTGATGCCATTGAAAACATCGACATCGGTGGTCCGACCATGGTTCGCGCTGCGGCAAAAAACCATGCATCTGTAGGCATCGTGGTCAATGCTTCTGACTATGCCACTGTCGTAGCCGAGCTTAAAGCTGAGGGTGCTTTATCTCACGCGACTCGTTTTGACCTGGCAGTTAAAGCATTTGAACATACTGCACAATACGACGGTATGATCGCATCTTATCTTGGCGCTCGCGTAGCTAAGGAAGAAGGTCAGGTCGACAAATTTGCACGTACCTTCAATACGCAATTAAATAAAGTTCAAGATCTCCGTTACGGCGAAAACCCGCATCAGTCTGCTGCTTTCTATGTAGAAGACACAGCAACTGAAGCCTCTGTTTCAACTGCGAAACAGTTACAAGGTAAAGAACTTTCTTATAACAACATCGCAGACACTGATGCAGCACTTGAATGTGTGAAATCATTTGCGAAACCTGCTTGTGTGATCGTGAAACATGCAAACCCATGTGGCGTTGCTGTATCTCTAGACGGTATTCAGGCAGCTTATGACCTTGCCTATGCAACTGATCCAGAATCTGCATTCGGTGGCATCATTGCATTCAACCGTGAATTGGACGTTGCAACTGCACAAGCGATTGTAGACCGTCAATTCGTTGAAGTGATCATTGCACCAAGCATCGCCGAAGGCGTACTTGAAGTGACTGGCGCGAAGAAAAACGTGCGTGTACTGGTATGTGGCGAACTTCCTGCAATCGATGCGCGTCAATCGCAACTTGACTACAAACGCGTAAATGGCGGTCTGTTAGTACAAGATCAAGACCTGGGCATGATCACTAAAGATGATCTTAAAGTTGTAACCAAGCGTGCGCCGACTGAACAAGAAATTGACGACATGATCTTTGCCTGGAAAGTAGCGAAATACGTGAAATCTAACGCGATTGTATATGCGAAAAACCGTCAAACCATCGGTGTGGGCGCTGGTCAAATGAGCCGTGTAAACTCTGCTCGTATTGCTGCGATCAAAGCTGAACATGCTGGCCTAGTGGTTGAAGGTGCAGTTATGGCATCTGATGCATTCTTCCCATTCCGTGATGGTATTGATAACGCTGCTAAAGCGGGTATCAAATGTATCATTCAGCCGGGTGGTTCTATGCGTGATGAAGAAACTATTGCGGCAGCTGATGAAGCTGGTATTGCCATGGTCTTCACGGGTATGCGTCATTTCCGTCACTAATTGATTAAAAGTTGTATTTATTAATCCCCCTAAATCCCCCTTTGTAAAAAAGGGGGACTTTTCACGTAAGAAACCTTGATTTTCAAGCGTGATCCCCTCCCTTTTTTAAAGGGAGGTCGGGAGGGATTTTATTCTTTTGAGGGATTTTTAGATGAATATTTTAGTTCTGGGTAATGGCGGTCGTGAACATGCATTGGCATGGAAAATCGCCCAAGATGATAAAGTTGCTAAAGTCTTTGTTGCTCCGGGCAATGCGGGTACAGCCACTGAAAATAAATGTGAAAACGTGAATTTAAGCATTTTAGACAATGCTGCGATTATCGATTTTGCTAAAAATAATGCCATTGAACTTGTAATTGTTGGCCCTGAAGCGCCGCTGGTAAATGGTGTCGTTGATGCCTGCCGTGAAGCGGGTGTAAAAGTTTGGGGACCGACCCAATTTGCTGCACAGCTTGAAGGCTCTAAAGCGTTTGCGAAACATTTCTTAAAACGCCACAACATTCCAACTGCTTTCTATGATGTATTCACAGAAGTTGAAGCAGCAAAAGCATTTGTAGAAAAAAATGGCGCGCCAATCGTGATCAAAGCAGATGGTCTTGCTGCGGGTAAAGGCGTGATCGTTGCCATGACCAATCAAGAAGCTTTCGACGCGATTGATGACATGCTGGCTGGCAACAAATTTGGTGATGCCGGTTCACGTGTGGTGATTGAGGAATTCCTTGCTGGTGAAGAAGCTTCTTTCATTTGTATGATTGATGGCGACAACATTCTGCCAATGGCAACTTCACAAGATCACAAGCGTATTTTTGAAGGCGACCAAGGTCCAAACACTGGCGGTATGGGTGCTTACTCTCCTGCGCCTGTTGTCACATCAGAAGTCTTTGATCGCGTGATGAAAGAAGTAATGCGTCCTACTGTAGATGGCATGAAAGCAGACGGGCATATTTATACAGGTTTCTTGTACGCTGGTTTGATGATTGATGAACAAGGCCAGCCTAAAGTGATCGAGTTTAACTGTCGTTTTGGTGACCCTGAAACTCAGCCAATCATGATGCGCTTAAAATCTTCTCTTGTTGATTTGGTTCAAGCAGGCTTGGATGGCAATTTACCTGCTGAAGCTGAATGGGATGAGCGTAAGACTGTCGGTATCGTACTTGCATCGAAAGGTTATCCTGAAACTTCAAGCAATGGTGATGTGATTTCTGGTTTAAATACCGAAATGACTGATGCCAAAGTATTCCATGCAGGTACTAAAGCCAATGAAAATGGCGACATTGTGACTGCTGGTGGTCGTGTACTTTGCGTAACTGCACTGGGTAATACCATTGGTGAAGCGCAAGCCAAGGCATTAGAGCTTTGTGAAAAAGTGACTTTTGACGGCGTTCAATACCGTAAAGATATTGGCTACCGTGCAATTGCTCGTGAAAATGCTTAATTTAGTTTAAGCATTTAAAAAAACCCCGCTGAGTGCGGGGTTTTTTGTGTAATATAAAATATAAAATATAAAATATAAAATATAAAATATAAAAATTAAAAGGTTATAGATATGAAACAAAAACATTGGGAACAAAGAATTATTGACCGAGTGAAGAAAGACAATGACAATCGTACAGAATATGAGCGTGATTTTTCTCGTTTAATTCATTCATCAGCATTTCGAAGACTTCAAGCTAAAACGCAAGTTTTAGGACTTGGCGAGAGTGATTTTTACCGTACACGTTTAACCCATTCAATGGAAGTTGCACAAATAGGTGCAGGTATTAAGCGTCATTTAAAAAAGGGAGAGTATGCTGAAAAACCTGATGTAGAAACTTT
Source organism: Acinetobacter sp. KH_038 (assembly GCF_057839405.1). NCBI lineage: Bacteria > Pseudomonadati > Pseudomonadota > Gammaproteobacteria > Moraxellales > Moraxellaceae > Acinetobacter > Acinetobacter sp. KH_038. Next base: position 1,743,868 of record NZ_CM174489.1, read on the forward strand.
GGAAAAAATACTTCCAAGCTCTGCTCTAATCAATGCCATCTGCTTAGCACATGATTTAGGACATCCTCCTTTTGGTCATGGTGGTGAAGTGGCATTGAATATATGTATGCGCGAATTTGGTGGATTTGAAGGAAATGGGCAAACTCTTAGAATTCTTACGAAATTAGAAAAATATACTGAAAAAAATGGTATGAACCCTACTCGTAGATTACTTTTAGGGGTTCTAAAATATCCAACTTCCTATAGTGCAGCATGTAATAGTAGCTTCTACAGAACGCTACCAGAAAAAATTTGGTTGGCAAAAGCAGATAATCAGAAACCACCCAAATGCTATTTAGATTCTGAAAAAGATATAGTTGAAAATTTTATTTTAGATAAATTAAGTAAAAAAGATAAAGAACATTTTATTGAACTCGAATTCAGTAATACAAAACATCATAAGCCTAAATTTCACAGTTTAGATGCAAGTATTATGGAACTCGCTGATGATATTTCATATAGCTTGCATGATTTTGAAGATGCTATATCGCTTAGACTGATTACACTAGAAGACTGGAAAATTCATAATGACAATAAAGAGCATTTCTTTGCAAATTGTGATCTTAGCTCAGATACTATCGGTCAGGAGCTCTTTGCAAAAGATAGCTATAGACGGAAAGAACAAATTGGTATTCTTGTCCATCGATTTATTACCAGCATTTATCTTCAAGAAGATGAAATCTTTGAAGAACTATTACTACGCTGGAATGCTTTCATGGATAAATCTTGGGATGCACTGAGAGAACATATTTTCGAATTGGTATTTAAAAAAGTAATCAAAAGTACCAATGTACAACTATTGGAATTCAAAGGGCAAAAAATCATAATCGAATTGTTTGAAGTATTAAGTTCTGATCCTAAAAGACTACTTCCTAAATCAACATATGACAAATATGATCAAGGAATAGATGACAAAGAAAAAATGCGTGTAATTTGTGATTACGTAGCTGGTATGACAGATGAATATGCAACACGACTATATGAAAAAATTTATGCTCCACATAAAGGTTCTATATTCGATCATCTATAATTCACTTTAACAAGTTTGTAACTAAGTTAGAGTTCTAAAAATTATGAGTAATCGGATAATATATTTCTGTTATTCGATTACATCTCCAAAACCTAATAATGTTACCTATAGTCACCCCTCGCCTTATCCTCCGCCAATGGCAAGACTCCGACACTGCCCCATTTATCCAAATGTGTGCAGACGACAATGTCATGCGTTATTTTCTTAAGAAACTTGATGCAGAGGAAGCGACTGCATTTATGCAACGCTTAAAAGATGCAATTGAAATACGTGGTTGGGGTTTATATGCGGTAGAACTTAAAAGCACAGGTGAATTTATTGGCTTTATCGGTTTGCATGTGCATCCACCCGAATTTGAAATCGCCGATGCACCCGAAATTGGCTGGCGCTTACTGCCACAATATTGGCATCAAGGTTATGCCACCGAAGGTGCAAAAGCAGTACTGAAACATGCCTTTAGAAACCTGAGACTAGAAAAAGTCATTTCATTTACAGCGTGCTTGAATACACCTTCTGAACGTGTCATGCAGAAAATTGGTATGAATAAAGTGCGAGAGTTTGATCATCCACTTGTACCCTCTGATCATTCTCTAAACAAACATGTTCTCTATGAAATTCAGCGTAATGACTATCTGCATATTCCGTTTTGTTGAATCTAATGCGAATTGCGCTACCCATATATTCAGATATAAATATATGGGTAGCTTTAATAGATAAGGCTTGTTGTATTTTACGAAGCAGACAAAACATATTCTTTTTTATGATTTAGATTGGATAAAATCTTATAAAGCCTGTTATTTCACCACTTACTTCTGTTCAATCATATTTACTAAAAATAATATATTGTTTTGATTAAAAATTTTAGAAAAATAACTTTATTTATATTCAAATAAAGAGATAAGAAGTGTCCCCCTATCCAGTATATTGAATATAGATTTATTGCTATCATATTGCCAACTTCAGAACACCTAAAACTTTTATGTGCTTATAAAATATCTGTTTTTCTCTATCAAACAGCTTAGCCATATCAGATGTGTGGTGTCTCTGACTTGATCGGGTTCATTAGAGCCAAAGTTGCAGGCTTTTATTCTTCGACTTAAAGCCAGCGCCCATAACGATCAGGACACAGACTTAGATCGTAATAAAACTCTTATTTAACACGATTTAAAAATGCTTATACTCTAGGCAAGAATAGAATTAGGACAATTTCATGAAAAAGTTACTTGGCGTTATCTTGAGTGCCTCTGTATTGACTTTAACTGGGTGTGGCAAACAGGAAGCGCCTGCCAACGATGCAGCGCAAGCTAAAGATGCCAATGGTCTACAGACTGTGACAATGGCATCGACTGGCTCAGATGCAGATGTATGGCGTTATATCGCGACACTACCTGAAACCAAAGCAGCCGGCATCAAACTTGATGTCAAAAATTTTACTGACTATGTGTCAATGAACACTGCTGTGGCCAATAAAGAAATTGATGTAAATGCATTCCAGTCATATGCCTATATGGTTGCCTATAACGATGCCAACACAGCAAAAATTGCACCGTTATCTACCACTTATTTAGAGCCAATGGGGATTTACTCAAGCAAAGTAAAATCTCTGGACGAGTTTAAAACAGGTGCAACGATTGCCATTCCAAATGATGGTGCCAACGAATCACGTGCATTACTGCTTTTACAATCAGCAGGTCTGGTTAAATTAAAAGCGGGTTTCGACAATGTTAAAGGCACAACTTCGGATGTGACTGAAAATGCCAAACAGATCGTGATCAAGCCGATTCAGATGGCGACTGCGGTACGTGTAAAAGACGAAGTGGATGCAATTGTATTGGGTAATACCCTGGCAATGGAAGGCGGTTTAAACGTTCTTAAAGATGCAATTTTCTATGAGCCAGTCGATCAAAGCACTAAAATGAATGTCAACGTTTTAGCAGTTGCAGCAGATCGTCAAAATGATCCTGTGCTGCAAAAAGTCGGCGCTTTATATCATACGCCAGCAGTTCAAACCTATGTAGATGAGAACTTTGGTGGAACTAAAGTTGCAGTAAACAAGCCGGTGACGTATTTAACTGAAACAAAATAGTACTATAATAGACTTTTAGAACAGGCAAGGACGATTTCTTGCCTGTTTTTTTATCCGTGATGCAGTTTTTGACACTATGATTGAATTTAAAGATATTTCAAAACAGTATGAGCTTAAGGGTCAAACCTTGCATGCCTTGAATCAGATTAATCTTCAGATTCCAACTGGCAGTATTTTTGGCATCATCGGTTATAGTGGTGCCGGTAAAAGTACCCTCATCCGTCTGATCAACTTACTTGAGCGTCCAAGCTCAGGTCAGATCATCATTAACGGAACAGATTTTACTGCACTCAATGCCAAAACCTTGCGTCAGGAACGTGCCAGCATCGGCATGATTTTTCAGCATTTCAATTTGATGCAAACCAAAACCGTGGCGGCCAATATCGAAATGCCAATGAAGCTTCTGGGCTGGAGCAAAGCAGAACGGGAAAAACGCCTCGAAGAATTATTAGACTTTATTGACCTGAAACATAAACGGCATGCTTTTCCTGATGAATTGTCTGGTGGTCAAAAGCAACGTGTGGGGATTGCCCGCGCCCTTGCCAATCATCCCAAGATTTTACTCTGTGATGAGGCAACTTCTGCACTCGATCCGCAAACGACTAAATCAGTTCTGCAATTACTAAAAAAAATCAATAAAGAGCAAGGTATTACCATTGTCATGGTTACCCATGAAATGGATGTCATCGAGACCGTTTGTGATTATGTTGCGGTGATGGAAAAAGGTGATGTCATTGAAACCGGCAGCACCCTACAGATTTTTAGTCAGCCACAACACCCGACCACCAAGAATTTTATCCAGACCGTGCTTCAGCAACATTTACCGGTCAATATCCTGAATAATCTGGAGAACCGGAATCATCACAGTATTTATTGCCTGAAATTCCTCGGCAGCTCGGCTCAGGAAACCGTAATTCAGGCTGTTATTAAACAGTTTGATATCAGTTTAAATATTCTGTTTGCCAATATGACCGAGATTAATGGTGCAGTGATTGGCCAGATGTTTATTCAGCTCCTGGGCGACTCCAAAGAGATTAGCGCTGCAGTGCAATATCTGAAAGACCATGGCGTACAGGTTGATCAAGCAGGAGTACAGGCATGAGAGATTTAATTGTACAGTGGCTGACAACATTGACTGCGCCGTTCTGGAAAAGCTCGCTGTCGATGGACCAGTTCGTGACAGCGCTGCAAGAAACCTTTCATATGGTGTTTTTCGCCATGCTGTTTGGCTGTATTTGGGGCTTTATCCAGGCAATTACTTTGGTACTAACGCGTCCTAACGGTATCTTGCAGAATCGCGTGATTTATCACGGTCTCAATCCGATTGTGAATGCGCTGCGCTCGCTGCCGTTCATCATTCTGTTGATTGCAGTAATTCCATTGACCAAGTTTCTGGTCGGTACTTCAATTGGTACCTGGGCTGCAATTGTGCCACTGACCATTTATGTTGGTCCTTATATCGGGCGTTTAGTTGAAACCTCGCTACTTGAAGTAAATGAAGGCATTATTGAATCTGCACAAGCCATGGGTGCAACCCCGATGCAGATTATCTTCAAGTTTGTCTTACCTGAAGCGCGTAGCTCACTTATTTTAAACTTGACCACTGCAACCATCAGCTTGATTGGAGCAACGGCAATGGCCGGTGCAGTCGGTGCCGGTGGTATTGGTGACTTGGCGATTTCCTATGGTTATCAGCGTTTTGATAGCTCTGTCGTCATCATGACGGTGATTGTATTGCTGATTCTGGTGCAGATTGTACAAAGCCTCGGTGACTGGTTATCCCGACTTCGTTAAGCTAGTTTTTATATATGAATAAAGCCCTCTTTTTGAGGGTTTTATTTTTTCATATAAACTCCATGAATATAGTAACTTGTGTGAGAAGTTACTTTTCAAATATCTAACACTTTATTAGCTATCGGGATAGGGTGACATGGATGTCGCCTGTTAGCTTGTGATATATGGACATATCATCAAGCCAACAAAAGATTTTTTGTTACCTTGCGCAGCAGTGCTGCTCATCTTTCAAAAGTAAAAATACTAAATTTTAATTATTAACTTTTATCAGCTCTAAATCGTTTACTTTCTAAAACTTTAACTTTTCTAATCAAGTTATTTATTCTAACCCTCATTAAAGCTTTTTGTTTAAATATTAGAAAGAGCAAACTTCGACTATTTATAGTTTTCTCTTACTTTTGACTGGGCAAAAGTAACAAAACCCCTTTGTTGATCTGATGGCACTTCCTTGTGCCACAGATCAACTGGCGACATCCATGTCGCTAGTCAGAAATTCAATTTCGGTTAACAATCCCATCTCGATATACATATGAACAAAGTCCCAAATCAACATTTAATTAAAATCTAAAAGTTCAGCATTTCCCCGCATTTTCAAACTGCAACAATAAATCCCATGTTAAACTATTCAATGGTTTTAGCAGGGACTCATCTATGCACTTTGTTCATCTTGGTATTCATACAGAATTTTCGATTACTGAATCCATCGTACGGATACCAGACCTGGTCAAAGCTGCCGAAAAAGAACAGATGCCTGCCCTTGCGCTAACGGATCTTTCTAACCTGCATGCTGCAGTCAAATTCTATGGCAAATGCTTAGGTAAAGGCATAAAGCCAATTCTGGGTTCTGAAATTCGCCTGAATGATGCCGAACATCGCATGACCCTATTGGCCATGTCCAATACTGGCTGGCGCAACCTGACCGAACTGGTGTCTGAAGGCTTTATCAGTGGTCAGCAACTGGATATTCCCTGTGTACAGAAACAATGGATTCTGAATCAGTCTGAGGACATGATTGCCCTGCTCGGCATGCACTCCGATGTCGGCAAGATGCTGATGAGTTCCAACCCGCAAAAAGCCGAACCGCTGCTGGAAGAATGGGTGGAAAAATTTGGCAATCGGGTTTATATCGCACTGACCCGTACCAATCGTCCAGATGAAGACGATTTCATTCTGGAAGCGGTCAAGCTGGCAAAAAAATATAATATCGGTGTGGTCGCACATAATGATGTGCACTTCATGAACCGTGAAGATTATGAGGCGCATGAAGCCCGGGTCTGCATTGCCGATGGTTATGTGCTTGGTGATAATCGCCGTCCTAAAACTTATTCACCTGAACAGTATTTTAAATCTGCAGAAGAAATGACGGCGCTGTTCTCGGATATTCCATCTGCGATTGAGAACACCTATCACATTGCCAAGCGTTGTAATGTAACCCTGCAACTGGGCAAATACTTCCTGCCAGATTATCCAATCCCTGAAGGTCATACCATTGATACCTTCTTTGCGCATTTGTCCAAACAGGGTCTGGAAGAACGCCTGAATTTCCTGTATCCACCTGAACAGCGTGACGAAGACTGGCCAGAGATTCGCAAGCCTTATGATGAGCGAATTGAATACGAGATTAATATCATTAACTCGATGGGATTTCCGGGCTACTTCCTGATCGTGATGGACTTCATTCAGTGGTCGAAAAGTAACGGCGTCCCTGTAGGCCCAGGTCGTGGTTCGGGTGCAGGCTCGCTGGTGGCTTATAGCTTAAAAATTACCGACCTTGATCCGCTGCGTTATGAACTGCTGTTTGAACGTTTCTTGAACCCGGAACGTGTCTCGATGCCCGACTTCGATGTCGATTTCTGTATTGCCGGTCGTGACCGGGTGATTGACTATGTTGCACGTACTTATGGCCGTGATGCAGTTTCGCAGATTGCAACCTTCGGTACCATGGCGGCCAAAGGGGCGATTCGTGATGTGGCGCGGGTTCTAGGGAAATCCTATGGCCTGGCAGACCGGATCTCGAAAATGATTCCGACCAAGCCTTTGGGTTTGAGCCTGCTGGAATCTTTAGAAGCTGAACCACAGCTGAAAGATATTGTAACCAACCCTTCCAATCCAGATAACGACGATGCAGCCGAAATCTGGGAAATGGCACTCAAACTGGAAGGCATTACCCGAAATACCGGTAAACATGCGGGTGGTGTGGTGATCTCGCCGACCAAAATTACCGATTTCTCTGCGGTCATGTGTGATGCGGATGGCGGCTCACGTGTGGCACAGTTCGATAAAGACGATGTCGAATCTGCCGGACTGGTGAAATTTGACTTCTTGGGTTTACGTAACCTGACCGTGATTGAAGATGCGGTTAAAAATATCAATAAACGCATCAAATCTGACAAGCCTCTAGATATTGCCTATATTCCACTGGAAGATAAAGACGCGTATCTGGTCTTTGCCAATGCCAATACCACTGCGGTATTCCAGTTTGAATCCGTGGGCATGAAGAAGATGCTGAAAGAGGCACGCCCGAGCAAATTCGAAGAAATTATTGCCTTCGTGTCGCTATACCGTCCAGGCCCGATGGATCTGATTCCTGACTTTATTCACCGGATGCATGGCGGTGATTTTGAATATCTGCACCCCTTGCTTGAAGGCGTACTAGAACCGACCTACGGGATTATGGTCTATCAGGAACAGGTGATGCAGGCTGCACAGTACTGTGCCGGCTATACTCTTGGTGGTGCGGACCTGCTACGCCGTGCCATGGGTAAAAAGAAACCGGAAGAAATGGTCAAACAGCGCCAGATCTTTATTGAAGGTGCTGCGAAAAAAGACATTGATGAAGCGACTGCCAACCATATCTTCGACTATATGGAAAAATTCGCCGGTTATGGTTTTAACAAATCGCATGCGGCCGCCTATGCTCTGGTTGCCTATCAGACCGCATGGCTGAAAGCGCATTATCCGGCTGAGTTCCTGTCAGCAGTATTGACTTCGGAGATGCAGAATACCGACAACGTGGTATTCCTGATTGATGATTGCCGCAAGAATAATCTGGAAGTTTTACCACCCTCAGTGAATATGTCACTGTACCAGTTCCATGCCACTGATGAGCAAACCATTGTCTATGGTCTGGGCGCGATCAAAGGTGTCGGTGAAGCTGCGATGCAGTCCGTGATTGACTCTCGTATGCAGCAAGGCCCTTTCCGTGACTTATTCGACTTCTGTCACCGGATTGACCTGAAAAAAATCAACAAGCGTACCCTGGAAGCACTGATTCGTTCAGGTGCTTTAGATTGCCTGGGTATTGATCGTGCTGACCTGATGGCACAATTACCGGAAGCGGTGCAAGCTGCAGAACAGGCGCGTTCAAATCGTGAAACCGGGATCATGGACCTGTTTGGTGAAGTTGAAGAAGTTCAGCGCAAGCCGTCCAAACCAGTCAAGCCGTGGGCAGATGAAGTTCGCCTGAAAGGTGAAAAAGATACCCTTGGCCTGTACCTGACCGGGCACCCGATTGATGTCTATCGCAATGAACTGAAATCCTTTGTGCCATGCCAGATCAATGAACTGACACCGACCCGTCGTGGCGTGACGACAGTATTTGCCGGACTGGTGGTGGATATTGCCAACTTCCCGAACCGGATGATGATGACCCTGGATGATGGCACGGCACGGATTGAAATTTCGGCTAATCACGAACGCTTTAACCGCTTTAAAGAAATTATCCAGCTGGATAAAGTGGTGGTGATCGAAGGTGAAATCTATGAACGTGAAGGCTTTGACCGCCCGATGGGCCGTCTGACTAAAGCCTTTAGCCTGAATGAGATTCGCCAGAAACGTGCCAATAGCATCAAGATTAGCTTAAGCGCTGAACATTTCAGCAAGAGTTTAAGCCGCGACTTGCAACAGATTTTGACGCCATATACCAATATCGACATGTCCGCACACATTCCGGTGATTCTGTATCTGGATTATCCTTATGCCATGACTGAACTGCATCTGGGTCTCAACTGGAAAGTTGCGCCACTGGATGAACTGCTGGCCAAATTACGTGATTATTTTGGCAAAGAAGCCTTGCATATCGAATATCAGGTCAAGTCCAAGGCCGCCAAAGCCGTGTCCTATGAACAGGCCAGACCGATTGATGTTCCCCCGCCGCCTGCCGATATGAGCATGGATGATGCGCTGGAACTGTATCAGGCTGAATCCCAGCCACAATATTCATAAATCCTGATTTTTAAAAACGTTTGAATTGGAATCCTCATGAGTCAAATTGACAATGCTGCTGTTTCAGCACATCTCTCCCATGTGCGTATTGTCATGGTCAATACCACTTTACCTGCCAACATCGGCAGTGCCTTACGTGCCATGAAAACCATGGGGCTGTCTAAGCTGGTTCTGGTGGCACCAAAAACCTATCCGCATCCGGATATTGATGCACTGGCTGCAGGTGCAACCGACCTGATCGAACAGATCGAGATTGTTGAAACGCTTGAAGATGCCATTCAAGATTGCCAGATTGTCTTTGGCACTAGCGCGCGCAGCCGTACCATTCCCTGGCCACTTCTAGATGTACGCCCTGCTGCGACCAAAGCCATGACTGCTGTGGTGCAAGAGCAGCAAGAAGTCGCGATTCTGTTTGGCCGTGAAGACCGCGGTCTGACCAATGAAGAACTGGCAATGGCCAACTATCACTTAACCATTCCAGTAAATACCGACTACGGCGTACTCAATGTGGCACAGGCGATTCAGGTAATTTGTTATGAAATGCGCATGGCAACGATGAGTCAAATTGAACAGCCACAAGACCCTAAAGCGACCATGCAAGTCATTGATGGCATTGAAATGGAATGGGATGAACCTTTGGTCAATCATGCCCAGATGGAACAGTTCTATCCGCATTTGGAAAAAATGCTGGCCGAAATTGAATTTATGGATCCAAAAAATCCAAGATTATTGCCTTTACGCTTGCGTCGTCTCTTTGGACGTATACAATTAGATCGTATGGAATATCATTTACTTCGTGGTATTTTCAGCCGTGTTCAGGCATTGAATAACGGTACCTGGAAAAAATCTTCACACACATCATCAAAGGACGAGGATCAAATCTAATGCTAAAACAGCTCAAAGAAGATATTCAAGCTGTCTTTGCGCGCGATCCTGCAGCACGCAATACCTTAGAAGTCTTAACCACTTATCCTGGCATCCATGCGCTCATCATGCATCGTATGGCACATGAGCTATGGAATAAAGACTGTAAAGGAACTGCACGTGCATTGTCTTCGTTTAGCCGTTTTGCCACAGGCATTGAAATTCATCCGGGCGCCAAGATCGGCCGCCGCTTCTTTATCGACCACGGCATGGGTGTGGTTATTGGCGAAACTGCCGAAATTGGCGATGACGTGACGCTCTATCATGGTGTAACTCTGGGCGGAACGACCTGGAATAAAGGCAAACGTCATCCGACCTTAGAAGATGGTGTGGTCGTCGGCGCCGGTGCCAAGATTCTCGGGCCATTTACCGTGGGTAAAAATGCCAAGGTTGGTTCGAATGCAGTCGTCACCAAGGCAGTTCCTGAGAACGCAACCGCTGTCGGCAACCCGGCACGCTTTATCACCAAAGACAAACCTAAAGATGAGGCAGAAACCCGTCGTCGTGATTATGCAGAAAGTATCGGCTTCCAGCCCTATGCTGCAACCGAAGATCAGTCTGACCCGATTCTCGAAGGCATGCGCATTCTATTAGACCGTATTCAGCAAAATGAAAAACGCATGAATAACTTGTGCAACCGTCTTTCCTTGCTCGATCCAACTTTTAATAAACAGCAACAAGATGGCCAGCCTTTAAGCAAAAAAGAATTACAGATTCTGGAAGAAGCGCGTCGTGAATGTGAAGCGCAAACCAGTCAATCTAAAGCCTGAATATAGCGCTTAATTTTGTAACACGCATTTACTTGCATGATCGTTAGAGTTTTCATAGACTGACGGTCATGTGATTTTTGTACTAGCTGTTTTAAAAAATAACACGAATGGATGAACATTATGACCTTTAAGCCCTTGGCGCTTGCTTGCTTAGCATTCTCAATTACAGCATGTTCGACCATCTCTCAGAAACCTGCAGAGAAACCTGTGGATCAAGTGGTTTTTGTAGAGCCTGAACTGAGCCCGCCATTTTATGCATTAAATCCATTCAATTATAATGAACCACCACCGTTTGAAGTGCATTTGCAAAAAGCGGCAGCTCAGCCGGTGACCAAAATGGTTGTCACTGATCCGAATGATCCATCGAAAAAATTAAGCCTGGACGTGAATAAGCTGATTATTCCTGTGGTGGATAGCAATACACGAACCATGCGTTATGCGGCTCTGGCAAATGCAAATGAAATCGACATTACTGAGATTGATGATTTCCTGCAAATGGTCGAAGGTAAAGCACGTCATTATCCACCACGTTTTAGTGATCGTCAGGAACGTCGTGGCTTTGAAGCTAAACTGCGTGAAGTTACACAGCAGCTCGACACTTTAGCTGCACGTGAAAATGCATCTTTCGATGTTTTGATTCGTGCCTTTAAAGCTAGTGTGATGGCACGTAACCTGGACTTGGGTTCAGTCTATACCACCAAGTCGCTCACCTATGCGCAGCGTATTCTCAAAATTAACCAGGATGATCCTGAAGTCAACTTCTGGTTTGGTTTTGGCCTGTCTGAAGGTGGTGGTCAACGTGAAGCCATTCCTTATCTGGACAAAGCCATGAAAGCTGGCGTTCAGGAAGCCTATCTGGCTGCAGCCAATAATTATATTGCGCTGGAACAGAAGAAAAATGCCATTCAAACCTTGGCAAACTATAAAATCAAATATCCGCAAGAAGCTGAAGTGGCAGACCGTCTGATTCAGGAAATTGAGAAACAAGGCCGCTGGAATGTCTGGCAAATTCTGCAGACAGCAACACCGGCTCCCGCTTCATCAGCACAATAAACAGATTTTTTAAATTCATCTGATTACAAATAGACTGCTACGGCGGTCTATTTTTATGAGAAAAAATTAGTAAAATACAACCTATTATCCAAATTTGTAACTTGAATCCAGTGAAAAGTTTTATGCACGAAAAAATAAATAAAAGACGAATGCTGTGCACTTTACTCATCACCAGTGTATTGAGCGGCTGTCAGGTGGTCAGTGTTAAGGAACAGGCGATTAATGTCACGCTGAGCAATGAGCGTGACAGTATATTGACACGCGACAAGCTCAGCGAAGCCAGTTTAAATGTCTTGTCCATGACGGGTCGCGAAGCCCAGGTCTGTATTGATCAACCAAAAGAATGTGTCAAGGATCTTAAAAATATTCCCCAGATTTTAGATGAACAATTACTTTCTACCGCAAGTGAATTATATCTGGCCAATTCTTTACAGAGTGCCAAGTCCGCTGCATGCAATACCAGTGTTCTGACGAAGACCCAGTCACAGGAAAAGCAACAGCTGCAAAAACAGAATATCCAGAAATGTCTGGATCAGCAACTCAGCATGCTGGATCAAAGCATTCGTTATAGCTATGCCTATCTGTTTAAAACCGAGCGTGCCCCGCAAGACCGTATTTTTGATAACCGTCAGGTTCAGATCCGTGATTTTTACAACCTGGCGATTGCCCATCTGATTCAACGCTATGCTGAACGTCATGAAAGCAAACAGTCCGGTCAAAAAATTCAGGTTGGTGACAGCGTATATAGCCTAGATCTGGAAAATTTTCCACAACTGAAAAACCAGCCGATTGAACAGTTGCTATCCACCTATAACATGAACTTCTCCGGCCTGCGTTCGATTACCCGCCGCGATGGTTTCGGTTCAGAATTTGTAGTGGTACTGCCAGAAAAAAAACTTGCCGAGCAGGATAAAAAATATATTACAGACCCGCTTAGGCATAAATATCCAAATGGCATCAACCCCAATATTCATTCCGCCCGCTATCTAGCCACCACGATCACGGCGGTTCCCAAAGCCGCAAACAGTACTGAACAGATTTTATCTGCATCTGAGTTTCATCTGAAACTGTATGATCCGTATAAATATGAAAAAATTAAGATCGCGTCTAAGGAATATGCACTGGCAGCCAATTTTTCTGCACCATATGGCTTATGGCTGGCCGAAAACAATCTGGGACGACTGGCCTACCTGACCCTGATTAATCGTGACGATAGTCTGAGCATGCCACATCTGTATATGCTGGAACCTTATAATCCCAACAAAAAGGTACTGGTCTTGGTTCATGGGCTGGCCAGCAGTCCCGAAGCCTGGATTCGTCTGACCAATGATATTATGGGCGATCCGGTGTTAAGAGAAAATTTTCAGGTCTGGCAAGTGTTCTATTCAACCAACATGCCGATACTGGAGAGCCGTTTCCAGATTAATGCCCTGGTTCAGCAAGGTTTTGCCCGGGTTGCGAACAATGCGGCGGCCAAAAAAGATGCTGTACTGGTCGGACACAGTATGGGTGGCGTGATTGCACGCTTGATGGTCAGTCAGGCTGATATTACTCAAGATGCCTTTAAACTGGTAAAAAATAGCCGCATTGAACAATTTAAAGATAATCCGCTGTTTCAGGCACGCCTGCAAATGCAGCCCATTCCGAATTTTAGCCGGGCCATTTTCCTGGCAACACCACATCGCGGAACAGAGTATGCCGATCGCTGGCATACTAAACTGGCCCGTAAAGTTATCCGCATACCCGGTGCATTTTTAGGAGCTTTTGCTGATACCTTACAAGGCGAAATCGGGTTAAAAGACTTTGTCAAAGAACTGGGACATGACCTGATTCAGAATGGCCCAAGTGACTTGAGTGAAAATTCGAAATTTAATGCCCTGACTGAGAATATACAGCCTGCGAAAGGGATTAAATTTCATTCTATTATCGGGAATAACGTAGATACTCAAGATCCCAAGCTCATGAGTGATGGTATCGTTTCATACGAAAGTGCTTATCTGGCAGGCGCGGTATCCAGTAAAGTCATCAAGGGTGGGCACTCGATTCAGGAAACCCCGGAAGCGGTACTGGAATTACGCCGCATTCTCAGATTACATCTGTCTGAGCTTGGTCTTTATGATCCAAAATAAAGAATCAATTTAATTTAGATCAACCACCGCATGTTGCATGCGGTGGTTTTTTATTGGAAATCAGTCTGATCGACATATGCTTTAAATTATCAAATATCGTCTACTTATAAGTATTTGTATCTATCTCTTATGGACAGGATTTATTTTTAATAACCAGTTCAGAAATTATGGTTGATCTTTCTACTACAACACAGCGGGTACACCAGATTAAGCACAGCTACACTGTGATCCAAGACTTTTCGCGTTCATGAGCCACTGTATCGGGTTAATAGCATAATATTCGCTCATCTCTATCAAATCACAGTAAATCTTACGCTCACTATAAATTGCATCAGATTCCAGCCAGAATTTTTTAATCAGTGCTGAAAGCTGTTCGCTTTTTCTCACCGCTTTATTCCTAAGTTGCTTAACCATGTCTAATAGCCACTATGCTAAACCTCTAACTTTGAGTGTAAACAAGAGACTGAGTTGCGAAGTAAAGAAAAGGTATTTACAAAATCGCTGGCGATCCAATACTTTCAACCACTGAAATAAAGAATGATACATACCTCGAAAAAATAGACAGCCCATATCTTTATGGGCTGTCTAAGCTCTTAAATCTGTATTTAGTTAAAACTTCACAGGCTTCATTTCTATAGACTCTTCATGACTCTTTTTCAGATGTTTAATCATATATAGAGCACACGCCGCTAATAATGCTGGAATTGCTAAAATGGACATGATTTCAAAACTGGAAAGTTGCAATGACATTAACCATCCTCCAATGACCGAGCCAATGACGGAACCGGAACGTCCTACTGCATTTGCCCAGCTTACACCTGTTGCACGACAATGCGTTGGATAGAAACCTGAAGTAAAGGCATTGACACCGACTTGTGAACCACTAATCCCCACCCCAACACCAAACATAGCCAGCATGAGCACCAGTAGATTGCCCTGTTCAATACCTAGACCTAAGCAGACTAAAAATGCTGCACCTAATATATAAACAAAACTCAATACTTTGGCAGGCTCCACTTTATCCATACACATACCAATTGCAATCGCTCCAACTGTTCCCCCAATCTGGAAAATTGAGGTTAACCATGAAGCATTTACCAGATTAAAACCTTCATTCGTCAGTAAAGTCGGCATCCAGCTTGAAATCATATAGATGATCAATAAGCTCATGAAAAAGGTACACCAAATCAGAAAAGTGCCTAAAGCATATTGACGACTAAAAAGCTCTTTGATTCCTGCATTTTTGGTTTCATTACTGACAGGTAATAAGCGCGGCAGTGTAGCCAAATGTGGGGCTATACGTTGCATCACGCGATTGATCTTTATTTGCGCATGGTTCTTGAGCACCATAAAACGTAATGACTCGGGCAATAACCAGATCAGCAGTGGCACCATAAGTAGAGGTAAAATGCCGCCAATCATTAAAATACCATGCCAGCCAATATGTGGTAATAATTGCGCAGATGCTATTCCTCCTAGTGCAGAACCAATAGTAAATCCACAAAACATTAAAGTAACCAGACTAGATCGACGCTTACTTGGGCTATATTCAGAAGTTAAGGTAATGGCATTCGGCATTGCACCACCAAGGCCTAAACCGGTGATAAATCGCCAAATAATTAAGCTCTGCAAGTCTGGACTGAAAGCGCTGACGAGACTTGCAAGACCAAATAATATAACGGAACCGATTAAAATCGGTTTGCGGCCAAACTTATCAGCAAGCGGGCCAAAGATTAAAGCACCTGCCATGAGACCAAATAGGCCTGCACCAAACAATGGTGCTAAATCTGCAGCTTGTAATGCCCACTCAACTTTTAAGGCTGGCGCAATAAAGCCGACTGCCGCTGTATCGAAACCGTCAATCGCGACAATAATAAAACACAGCCACATAATGAGTTTTTGTGAGCGTGAAAGAGGATTTTGATCAATAAAACTTTGTACATCAATCTTTTGATTTTCTGACATGACACATATCCTTGTGGTTCTAGGGCGACTTTATGCATTCCTTGCAAAAAATGCCGCTCAAGTCAGACTTGAGGGCATATCAATTGAAATGCTTTAGACAACATTGACTGTAATACCTGTGAGGCCTGCAATCTCTGCCCGCATGACATCGCCTCGTACCACGGCACCAACGCCTTCCGGTGTCCCTGTAAAAATCAGATCACCCTGTTTGAGCTCAAACAAAGTTGACAGGTTGGCAATGGTTTCGGCAATATTCCAGATCAAATGGCTAACATCACTACGTTGTTCTGTTTTTCCATTCACAGTAAGATGTATATCTGCATTGGTGATTTCGCCAGTGCTTTTGATCGGATGAATCATCCCTACAGGTGCCGAAAAGTCAAAAGCTTTACCGACTTCCCAAGGACGACCTTTTTCACGCATTGCCATTTGCAAATCACGACGCGTCATGTCTAAACCTACGGCATAGCCATAGATATAATCTGCTGCATCTTCTACAGCGATATCCTTTCCATCTTTACCAATCGCGACCACCAGTTCAATTTCATAGTGATAATTGTTTGTTAATGCTGGATAAGGAATATCAACCGCTTTGTCTGCGGGAACCGAAACAATCGATTGCGCATCATTCGGCTTACAAAAGAAGAATGGCGGTTCACGATCTGGATCAAAGCCCATTTCACGTGCATGTGCAGCATAGTTACGTCCCACACAGTAAACACGGCGTACCGGAAATAAATCTTCAGAATCCTGGATAGCTAAGCCTACAACTGACATTGGATTAAATACAAAACTCATATGTCTTTCCTTGTTCATAAGTGAATTTGCTGTCTTAAGCAGCATCAGGTTGATTCATCGGTGCTGCAGCTTGAAATGCTGGCAAACTCATACATTCATCGTAAATTTTTTGAATATTGGGATATTTACGCATATCCACCTGAAAGCGTTTCGCGGAGTCTACTTGGGGAATTAAATAGGCATCTGCCAGTGTAGGCGACTCACCATAACAAAAATTACCCCGAGTCATGTCTGCAGCCAGCAATTGCTCAAGTGCCCCAAATCCTTCCTCAATCCAGTGCTGGCACCAGCTTTGGATCTGGGCATCATCCAGCCTTAGTGTGTTACTCAGATATTCCAAAATACGCTTGTTATTAATCGGATGAATATCACAACCAATAAGTGCAGCTAATGCCCGTACTCGTGCACGTGCTATCGAGCTCTCTGGTAATAATCTATATTCGGGATAAGTTTCTTCCAGCCACTCGAGAATTGCTGGACTCTGAATCAATTGCTGATCATTAATCGAAAGTACAGGTACAAAGCCTTGAGGATTAATCACTCTGAACTCAGCTTTCTTATGCTCATTGTTTCTTAAAGATATAGGCAATAGCTCATATTCGATTTTCTTTAAGTTCAAGACGATACGGGTACGATGTGAGGAGCCGCTGCGAAAAAATCCATATAATTTCATGCTGCACCTATATAGTGATCTGCCGCATCAAGGCAATTCTCAACGTTCCAGTTATATAACCAGGCCATCGCATCATAGAAGTCTTCACTTGAACGACCACGCCAAAGATCATTGCGCACCATACGCTGAACACCTTTGGCATGATACAACTTGCCCATCTCACGGGATGACAAGACAATTCGTGCCGTACGTGCTACCCGTGCACGTTGATATATCTCAAAGGCTGCATCAATATTGTTGTTGGTTACACGCAGTGCTTCACCTAAAGTGACAGCATCTTCCATCGCCATGCAGGCACCCTGTGCCATATATTGCGTCGTGGGATGTGCAGCATCACCGAGTAAGGTAATACGGCCATAGGTCCACTGGTCGATTGGATCACGGTCTGCGGTTGCCCAACGGCGCCATGATTTGGGTAGCTCAATGAGCTGACGTGCTTTAGGACAAATTTCCTGGAAGTAAGACAATACTTCTTCTTTGGAACCATCCTTGACTCCCCACTCCTCTTGCTCACGGCTATGGAAAGTGACCACAACGTTATATTCTTCACCGCCACGCAACGGGTAATGGACTAAATGACAGTTTGGACCCACCCAAATACTGGCGGCATTCCACTGTAAATCTTCCGGAAACTCTGCCTTTGGCACCACTGCGCGATAGACCACATGACCAGTTACCAGGGCCGGATCGCCCACATATTTTTCACGTACTATCGACTTCACACCATCTGCGCCAATCAAGGCTTGACCGGTATAATGCTTACCCTTGTGATCTGTCACGGTAACGCTATTTTCATCTTGATCAACACTGACGATACAACAATCCGTGATGATTTCGATCTCACCATGTTCTTGTGCGCCTTCGACCAGTGAAGCATGAATATCGGCACGATGGATCACTGCATAAGGATTACCGAAGCGCTGGATAAATTTTTCATCAGTCTCAATTCGGCCCACTTGATATTCATTCAAGCCATCATGCATGACCATATAATCAGTATAGACCGCCCGTGCCCGTGCACGATCACCAATCCCCAGGGCATCAAAAGCGTTGAATGCATTAGGCCCCAACTGGATACCTGCTCCAATTTCACCAATGTGCGGTGCTTGCTCTAAAACCTGAATTTTAAAACCGCGTTTGGACAGGGCAAGTGCTGCTGCAAAACCGCCAATACCGCCACCTGCAATTAAAATAGGCATATTTTGATTTGACATGTTTTTCATCCTTTAAAAACTATTCACCACGTGGTCGAGTTGAGTACAGGCCAAGTTTCTTCTGAATTGGCGCTTCATCGGCAATAAATAAGAAACAGGCATTATTCGAGTTATTGATTAGATCAATATGAGCAAAACATGGGGCACATGCCGTATCGGCTGGGCCTAAATGTGATGCCTTGCCATCAATGGTGATTGTGGTTTCACCTTCGATCACGTGAAATACCATGGCAGCAGAGCGTGGTTGCAATTCAACTTTCTCGCCAGGACGTACCATTAATGCCGAGTAACCAATGATTTTTTGACAATCATCTCCAGTTTCAGGGTTTATATATGCCACCTGAACAGGTGTATCACCTTGTTCAGCTGCTAAATCTAGCAGTAATTGTTTGGCGTCTTGCCATGGGTATCGCAACATTGGATAGCTTTGTTCGCCACGAATATGATGTGAAGTGGGTACCAGACCAGCGGCATAACGAGATTTACTTTCCACTCGTTGTACAGGTTGGCAATCACCACCTTCTACAAAAGAAGCTTCCATGTAATACACCAGAGGTAAATCCAGTACATCTAACCAGATCACCGGTTCATCTCCATCATGCCCATGTTCATGCCATAACCCTGAAGGCGTTAAAATCAGATCGCCAGGTTGCATAGGACACTTCTTGCCTTCAACCGTGGTATAGGCTTTTTCACCTTCCACAATCAAACGTACTGCATTGGGTGTATGACGATGTGCCGGAGCCCATTCATCCGGTAAAAGTAATTGCATCCCTAAATAAATGACTGAAGTCGCTCGCATGTTTTCCAGGCCATGACCAGGATTAGCCAACACCAGTACACGACGCTCGGCTTTCTCGATCGGGGTTAACTCACCTGCTTCAATCAATAACGGTTTTATATCCTGGTATTTCCATACAATACTTTGGGTACGCGGTATAGGTTTCAGAGGAGGTAGAACATTACGTAAACTTGGCCATAATGGCACCAGATTGCTTCGCTCTAGATCGGTTAAATACTTTTTTGGCAAGTCGGCTAATGTGGCGAGCTGTTCCATTGCATATCTCCTATATCGTTATGACCAATACTGTCCAGCATTGTTTTTTATATCCTGGATGCAATCTAGCAACCCAATCGGGTTGAATCTATGAGCAAAACTCAATACGCTGTATTGATTAAATCAATACAGGGGCTTGAGAAGAGATATGGATATCGATACACGTTTATTAATTATTTTTAGCGCCATTTATAAACATCAAAGTGTTTCGAAAGCCTCTTTAGAGCTTGGAATCGGGCAGCCTACAGTGAGTATCGGATTGAATAAATTACGTGAACACTTTAAAGACAGTCTCTTCGTTCGTATCGGTAATAATATGCAGCCTACTGATTTGTCTAACAATATATATCCACATGTACAAGAGGTACTTCACCGGCTGCAAAGCATTAATGACTTTAATCTAGAGTTTGATCCGAAGATTTCTCACCATCAATTTAATATTAGTATGACGGATATTAGTCATTTGGTTTTATTGCCGAAACTAATAAACTATTTACGTGAAAATGCCCCTTACATTCGGCTCAATATCATTCCTATTGATACAGATACACAACATTTGATGGCTGCTGGAGAAGTTGATTTAGCGATCGGTTTTATTCCTCAATTAGAGGCAGGCTTTTATCAACAAACGCTTTTCAAGCAGCATTATGTAGTAATTGCCAATCACGACCATCCGCGTTTAACCCATGACAAAATTAGCTCGCAACAATATGCTGAGGAGCTGCATATTGATATCCTCGCCACAGGAGGACACTATGTGGTAGAACATGAATTACAAAAATTAGGTGTCCATCGAAATATTCTGGCCAAATTACCCAGCTATTTGGGAGTAGGCTTGGTGGTTCAAGAAACCGATGCAATTGCTACTATTCCTAACTATCTAAGTCGCCTGCTTTTAGCACGTGGACAACTTAAAATTTTAGACCTGCCTTATAAATTCCCGGAATACAGTGTGAAACAACATTGGCATGCACGCTTTCATACCAGCCCCAGTAATCAATGGTTACGTCGACTATGTTTTGAATTATTTTCTGAAAACTAAAACTTGTCTCTCAGGATCGGGATAAAAATATTCTCATCCTGTTTTTTTTAAGCATGATCAAACTTCAATTTCCTGGAATTAAATTACTGATGTGGGTTTTCATTTGGCTTTACATCAAATAAACGACCAGTCGAAATTTGACTGTAGTGCAACTTGACTGTCTTGGACTTCACTCCAGTGATTTCAAAATCAGGCAGATATGCATTCGCATCGGTGGCCAAATGGGTTTTCGTGGTACTTCGCTTCTTGAGCTTTCAATTGCCCTATCATCACCCTGCCTCGCTTCATTTGCATGCTGATGAGCACAAATGTAGCTTCAGCAATAAATACTTATTTTGTATCCAATGTGCCTGCTCAGCCAAAAAAAATTTATTCCCTACACCAGTTTTATCCTTATCTAGCTTCAAGTCTTCATTCTCATCAATATCATTGTGCATTTTTTCTATCGCACGAGAACACAGAGCGCATTTTTTTCATGGTTTCAGTGTCTTTTTTGCTCAGCTAAAAATCCTCTTAAAAACCTCAGCACAGTTTTTGTTAGAATCTCGACTAGAAATCCAAAATCGATACATTTTATTCTTCGTATTTAAAGCTCATACCAAAAAAAAGATACACTAAGAGGCCTAACAGAGTCTCTGGGTTATTCGGGTTTGAGTAAGATTCAACAGGATGCGTCAGGAATTTTTTATATGCAAATTATTGTAAATATTATTAATTTTAAAGGTTTTAAGTGATATGAATACAGCAAATATAGGACCTGACCTATCCACACTTACCCCTATGATGCAGCAATACATGTCGGTGAAAATGCAGCATCCGCATTCATTGATGTTTTATCGCATGGGTGATTTTTATGAACTGTTCTTTGAAGATGCCCATAAAGCCGCCAAAATTTTAGGTATTACCCTGACTCACCGTGGCAAGGCCAATGGTCAGCCGATTCCTATGGCAGGTGTACCGTACCATGCAGCTGAAGGCTATCTGGCACGTCTGGTGAAAAAAGGCGAAACGGTAGTGATCTGCGAGCAGATCGGCGAAGTCACAGGTAAAGGTCCGGTTGAACGTGGTGTGGTTCGGATTATTACCCCAGGTACCTTGACCGATGATGCCATGCTCGGTGCACATCAAAGCTCCAATCTGGTGGCTTTATGCATTCAGCAGAATCAGATCGGGATTGCGCTGCTAGATCTGAGTGCCGGCTTATTTAAAGTGCAGCAGCAGGATTATGATCTGAACCAGCTCATGATTGAGTTGGCGCGTTTGATGCCAAGCGAAATTTTGCTAGATGAAAATACGGCTGATCCAGCGCTGATCGAGCAACTGAAGCAACAGCTTGATATCTCTGTGACAAAGCGTCCCAATGTTGACTTTAACCTGAACAATGCACAAAAAACCTTATGCGACCAGTTTGCAGTAAGTACGCTTTCCGGTTTCGGGATTGATCATTTGCCATTGGCCAAAGCGGCAGCAGCGGCACTGATTCACTATGCCAAGGAAACCCAGAAAACCGCTTTACCGCATATTCGCTCAATTCAGCTAGAACAGAGTTCAGATTTTATTGCGCTAGACCCGGTGACACGCCGTAACCTGGAACTGATTGAGCCTTTGTTTGAACATGGCACGTCACTCTTCCAGTTAATCAATGACTGCCAGACTGCCATGGGTGGCCGTTTGCTCAGTCGTACCCTGATGCAACCTTTGCGTGATACTGCCCTGCTGGATGAACGTCTGGATGCCATTCAGGCACTGCTACAAGGTTTCCATGAAGCGCCTGTTCGTCTGGTGCTGAAAGAGATTAGCGATATTGAACGTGTACTGAGCCGTATTGCACTTGGCAGTGCCCGTCCGCGTGATCTGGTGCAACTGCGTCAAGCCTGTGCACAAATTCCATTTTTACGCCACGCCCTGCAACCGATTGTAAGCCAGCAACAGTCGGAGCGCTTAGTCCAGCTCAATGCAGAACTCGGCGATTTTCATGGTCTGCATCAACGCCTGATTTCGGCCATTGTGGAAAATCCACCTGTGCTCTTACGCGATGGCAATGTGATTGCTGAAGGTTTTGATACTGAACTGGATGAATTACGTCAGATTCGTGATCATGCCAGCCAGTTCCTGATCGATCTGGAAATTAAAGAGCGTGAGGCCAGCGGCATTGCCGGACTGAAAATCGGCTATAACCGTGTCAGTGGTTATTATATTGAACTGACCCGAGCACAGGCCGAACAGGCACCTGAGCACTATATCCGCCGGCAAACCCTGAAAAATGCCGAACGTTACATCACACCTGAACTAAAAGCTTTTGAAGATAAGGTTTTATCGAGTGAATCCCGTGCCTTGGCGCGTGAAAAAATGCTGTTTGAAATGCTGCTGGATGAGCTGCGTCAGGATATCGGCAATTTACAGATGATGAGCAGTGCCATTGCCCAGATTGATCTGATTGCCAATTTTGCGCATCAGGCACGTTTACGTAACTGGTCGCGTCCTAAATTCAGCCCTGAAGTCGGCGTGAGCATCACTGCCGGTCGTCATCCGGTCGTCGAGGCTTTAAGCAAAACCGCTTTTACGCCGAATGATACCCGACTGGATTATTCCCATCGCATGGCGATTATTACCGGCCCGAATATGGGCGGTAAATCGACCTTCATGCGCCAGACTGCATTGATTGTCTTGCTGGCGTATTGCGGTGCCTATGTTCCTGCACAAGCGGCCACCTTGGGGCCTATCGACCGGGTCTTTACCCGTATTGGTTCTGCCGATGATTTATCCACTGGCAAATCGACCTTTATGGTGGAAATGACCGAGACTTCGCAAATTCTGCATCATGCCACCAGTCAGTCTTTGGTTCTGATGGATGAAGTCGGTCGTGGCACCAGTACCTATGATGGCCTGTCGCTGGCCTGGGCCTGTGTGCTGGATCTGACGAAACGTATTCAATGTTTGTGTCTGTTTGCGACCCATTATTTCGAGCTGACCGAACTGGATAAGGAAAGCGGCATTGATAATTATCATGTGACAGCCAAAGAGCTGAATGGCAACCTGATTTTGCTGCATAAAGTGCAACATGGTCCAGCCAGCCAGAGTCATGGCTTGCAGGTGGCCAAACTGGCCGGCATTCCGGCGCCAGTCATTAAAGAAGCGCAAAACCGCTTGAAGATTCTGGAAAAGCAGCACCTGGCCAAACCACTGAGTCCGCAGCATGATCTGTTTGCAATGCCTGAAATTATGGAGCCGGTAGAGCGTATTATCGAAATTGAGAAAGAATCCCCAGCCTTAGACTTGCTCGAAGACATCGATGTAGACAACCTGAGTCCACGCGAAGCCTTGGCACAATTATATGCATTAAAGGATTTACTCAAACAGCCAAGTTAATTCCATGAACGATAGACCTCATCCCATATGGGGTCTATCGGCCGATTTATACTTGAATTTTGCCCTATTCCGGCTTTTTTCAAATTTAACAGCCCTATATATAACAAATATCAATAAAAGGAATTGTTAGTTCCCCCTGTTTTTGCCTAAAATACAGTATTCGTAAATAGAACCATATTTTTTAGGTAGCTGTCGCCATGACCTTCGTTGTCACTGAAAATTGTATTAAATGTAAATATCAAGACTGTGTTGAAGTTTGCCCTGTAGACTGTTTCTATGAAGGTCCTAACTTTCTGGTAATTAACCCGGACGAATGTATCGACTGTGCGTTATGCGAACCTGAATGTCCGGCGAATGCAATTTTCTCTGAAGATGAATTACCAGAAGGTCAAGAAGTGTTTATTGAATTAAATGCTGACCTGTCGCAAAAATGGCCGAATATCACGCAAATCGGTGATCAGCCTGCAGATCGTGAAGAATGGAACGGCAAAGCTGATAAATTACAATATCTTGAAAAGTAATTAGTTTTAGCTCTAAAAGATCAGCAAATGCTGATCTTTTTTATACTCAATTCACACATTTTATTGCAATATTCTCCAAATTTCTCCGTATATTTAGTCTAAAATGGCGCTATTTATAAATATCTGATTTCTATAAATGAAGAATTTTTCAAAGGGATTATTGAGTCTCTGTATAATCCCTCTCGTTTTTGTGGGCTGTACCACTACCACAAAACCACCGGGACAGACCCTACCCGATGGAAAACGGATTTATATTCCACAAGAACGTGTTCAATACGACCGTAAAGCCCAGCCAAAAACTGTTCCTTATGTATATACCCACTGGGTATCTGCACTGGATAACCTGTCACGTGTGCGTGAATATGAAGTATTTCTGGAACGCAATGGCGTAGGCAATATTATCCCCAGTTTTGAATTGATGCGTACGGCGCGAGATTGGGCCAAGTGTGGACGTTCACAATACATGATTCCAAGCCGTGAATTATGGGCCAACCAGGTTCCGACCCTGCGCGTCTTTAAATATCTGGTTGCCGCCAATGTACTGACAGATTTTGAAGTTACTTCTGTTTATCGTGACCTGCCTTTAAACCAATGTGCCGGTGGCGCCAATTCTTCACGTCACCTGTATAATTCTGCCATCGATTTTCGTATTGGCCCGGAATATCCGCAAGCACAAGATTACAGCTATATTGAAAATACCAAGTTCAAATTATGTCAGTTCTGGATCCAGCATGGTCAAAGCCTGAATATGGGACTTGGCATGTATGCTTCTGGACAGATCCATATCGATACTCAAGGTTACCGCACCTGGGGGCCAAGTTTAGGACGTAATTCTTCAATGTGTAATTACTAAGTCATGACATCATCTATACAAAGTCCGTTGTGGGCTTTGTATCGCCTAAAAAAGCAGCACCTATAGAACAATAAATTGCGCTATGCCGCGAAAAGTTTAAAATGCAGGCATCGTAATCGAGGTGCTAAGACTATGCAACAAATGTGGACAGACATTGACAGCTACATTGATTCACATTTAATTCCTGAAGATCCTATTCTGAATCAGACGCTGGAAAATACTGCTGCGCACGGTTTTCCGGATCATCTGGCTGTGGCACCCAATCAAGGCATGTTGTTACAGATGTTGATCCAGATGAACCAATGTAAACGGGTACTGGAACTCGGAACATTTGCAGCATATAGCACCATGTGGTTGGCACGCGCCTTGCCCGATGATGGGTATATTCTGACCATTGAAGGACGTGATACGCATGCGGCCATGGGTCAGGAAAATATTGATCGTGCCCAGCTCAAGCAAACTGTTGAACTGAAATGTGGCCGGGCAGCAGATGTTTTAAAAGCCCTGCCTGAACATACTGAAGCCTTTGATTTTATCTTTATTGATGCAGACAAACAGAGCTATCCGGAATATCTGGAACTCAGCTTAAAGCTATCGCACTCAGGTACGCTTATTTTTCTGGACAATGTGATTCGTGCTGGTGAAATTATTAATCCGGACAATAACAAGCCAAGTATTGAAGGTATTCGCGATATGTTTAAAGCGCTGCAAAATCATCCACGTATCTTGTCTTGTACCGCCTTACAGACGGTAGGCAGCAAAGGACATGATGGTTTTGCGCTCGCGATTGTCAAATAAATCCAGAAGAACAAAAATCACCCAACAGCATATTTAATATAAATAACATATACTTATAAATATTAACCACAGAGTTATCCACAATATATGAGGATAACTCTGGTTATTTTTACAGCAAGCTGTAACAATTTAAGTTGCAATTTTCAAATTGTTTGCTTTTTATGCAGCTCTCACTTTGCGACCAGTAAAGGCACCTTGGAATTACGGAAAATCGTGGTGGCAATACTGCCCAGAAAGAACTGATGGATTTTACTGTGACTAAACGCACCTAGAACAATCAGCTGGATGCCCATTTCCTGCTGATAAGTCAGAATATTCTCGGCAACATCACCATAACGATATTGCGGCACCACATCTAAGCCTGCTTGAGTCAGATATTGCAGTGGTTCAGTTAAAATCTCGGCATGATCGCCCACATATAACAGATGACATTGTAATAAACGCAGCAAATCACTTTCCGCAATCCGTCTCATCATCTTGATACAGGTCGGGGAATATTCGTAGGCAAAAATAAATCGTGTTGGTGGTTTAAACTGTTCTCCGACAGTCATGACGGTACAATTGGCACCACGAATAAAGTTCTCGACATTGGTGCCGATCGGCTTATTCTTTTCAGCTGAGCGCTCACCGAGCAATCCAATTAATGCGATATCATCCGGATTGAGAATCTGGAAACTTTGCTCCAGAAAATCGCCCTTTTCCTGAATATGTGTGGTTTGAATACCGTGTTCTGATAAAATTCGCTCGGAAATGTGTTGCAGCAGGTTATTGCTATAATCCAGGGCTATTTCACTTTGTTTTTGTTCAAGTTCAGCCAGTTCCTTGAGTAACATGGCATTGCTTTCGAAGCCGATGACCCCACTGATTTCCCCCAGATGATAACTGGCCGGATAATAATCCAGAACCTGTAACAGGACCAGTTCACGTCCGGTCTGCTTGGCAATCCATGCAGCCGCGTCTGCCAGCGCGTTTATACAAGGTGATGAGTCGATGCAGGCGATGACACGTTTCATGTTTAGCCTCTCTATTTATGATAAAAATTTCTTAGTTATTTTTAACTTAGCATAAGCTTTCTAAAATGTGCAGCAAAATCTGTAAGCCTTGCATTGAAATATGTTAACTTTTATGTGATAGACCGACGATTAGAAGAATAATTCAGCAATCAGATGAAATACTTAAATCCAGACCATTACAGGGCTTTAAAAATCATTTTCTAATCAATACGAACAAAATCCGATCTTCTTATGAATGCTGAGCAGCGCTATGGCACAAGGAAGAACTGATTATAAAATTTCCTTTATCTCCTTGCCAGGCAAGGTTTTATTCGCGGTAACGGATAAACCTTGCCGGATTACCTGCCAC
Source organism: Acinetobacter sp. KH_038 (assembly GCF_057839405.1). Lineage (NCBI taxonomy): Bacteria > Pseudomonadati > Pseudomonadota > Gammaproteobacteria > Moraxellales > Moraxellaceae > Acinetobacter > Acinetobacter sp. KH_038. Next base: position 1,771,569 of record NZ_CM174489.1, read on the forward strand.
GATGGCGCGGGCTTCCACGTCCTTGGTCACCATACTATCCATCCCGACGATGGCCTGATCTGCGATTTTAACGCCGTCTTTAATACCCACATGTGCACCGAGCCAGACATCCCGGCCAATTTCGATTCCTTGCGAACGTACCGCCTGCTGGTAAACTGGCTGCTCCAGCTGCATACCATGATCAAAGGCATACAGATGACAATAGGCTGCAATACGCACCTGATCATGCAGCTTGATCCCCACCCGGCCGCCATCCAGAATACAGTGATGATTGATCGCCACTTCATTCCCAATCTCTAATGGGCCATGCAAAGTGCAATCTGCGGCAATAAAGCTATTATCACCAATACTGATTTTACGTCCCGGTTCTGCAAAAATATGTGCCAGTGGGGAAATAAAACAGTTTTCACCAATCTCGACGGTTTCCATCTGCATCAGATAAGCCTGATATTCCTGTTGCCATGCCTCTGCCCAGCCACGATTTTTAGGCTTTAAGGACCAGTACAGCCAAGGCATATAATTCAGGCGATGTTTATGCTGCTCGCGATATTTCAGTAATGGATCTGCTTCAGTCATCTGTCGCTTCTTCTATGATTTTGAGCTGTTCCCGGCCGCGGGTCACATCCTGAATTTTTAAGGCAAAAGGCTGAATCTGATGCTTCTGGAACTGCGCCTGAACCTGAACGCCTTCGGCCGTATACTCTTCATGATAATCAATCTGCTGCTGATTCAGCTCATATTGAAAAATGGCCCATTCATTAAACTGACAGAAAAATTGCACCTTTTTCTTTTCAATCAGTTCAATTTTTTCTGCCAGCAGCAAGCATTGACCGGCGCAGCCGCCATAGGCACGAACCAATCCTCCAGTACCGAGCTTGATCCCGCCATACCAGCGATTGACCAGTACCAGTACATTGCTCAGCTCATTGCCTTCAATGGTGGCCAGAATCGGGCGTCCCGCGGTACCTGAAGGCTCACCATCATCATTAAAACGTACCTGATGGCCAATCTTCCAGGCCCAGCATTGATGCGTGGTAGTTGGATCGTGATAAGCCGCCAGAAAATCCTTAACCTCCTGCTCATTTTCTACAGGTGTGGCAAATGCCTGAAAGCGGCTTTTTTTGATGTCTTCCTCAAAACTGACCAGGCTGGCAAGAGTAAATGGCATAACTTCAGGCTTTAAAATCGAACTGTTGCAGTATAACCGTTTTGTCCCGACAAATAAAAAGCCTCTCCGCAGAGAGGCCTGATTTTACTCGATTGTTTTACACAATAGCGTGCAAGGATTAGCGTTCACGCAAGGCTTCTTTGGCCTTGTTGAATGGCTTGATCAGATAATCCATCACCGTTTTTGAACCGGTTCGAATATCTACTGTCGCGACCATCCCCGGAGTGATATTGAACTCCTGACCCGCATTATTACTCAGCTTGTCACTGTCGGTACGGATATAAACCCGGTAATAGAACTGATCCTGCTTGACTTCATCACGTAAAGTATCCGGTGAAATCATCGCCACTTTACCATTCAAGCCGCCATAAATTGAATAATCATAGGCAGTGATTTTAACCAGTGCTTCCTGATCCGGACGAATAAAGGCAATATCACGTGGCGAAATTCGCGCTTCAACCAGTAGTTTTTCATCCAGTGGCACGATGGTCATCAGCTTGCCATTTTGTGGAATTACACCACCCAAGGTCATCACATCAATCTCTTTCACGATGCCACGTACCGGTGATTTAAAGATTGTGCGACTCAAGGTATCGGATTTGCCGCGTACCACCTGCTGCTGGGTCTGTACATCTGTATTGGCCTTGGACAGCTCTTCACGCGCACTGACATAATACTGATTACGAATATCATTCATCTGGTTACGCAGGTCGTTGGCTTCTCGTTTTAAACGCAGCACTTCAACTTCACTGGCTGCCCCTTTGGCCACCAGTGGTGCTGTCATTTCCAGTTCTTGCTGTACCAATACCAGTGCCTGTTGCAGGCCGGCAACCGATTCTTCCAGGTTGGCGCGGCGTGACTGATACAATGCAGTTTCTTCTTTCACCAGTTTTGGATATTTCAAGACTTCTGCCGGAAATACCAAGGGTGTACCACTGACTTCAGCACGTAAGCGCGCTGAAGTTGCACGTGATGAGACCAGCAAGGATTCTGATTCACCGACATTGGATTCAAGACGGGTCGGATCAAGCTGAGCCAATATTTGGCCACGCTCGACAATTTCACCTTCTTTGACATTCAGTTTAGTCAGAATACCGCCTTCCAGAGACTGGATCACCTGCTCTTTGGAAGATGGAATCACCTTTCCGGTACCGGTAGAGACTTCTTCCAGCTTAAATAACCAGGCCCAGGTCAGCAATACCAACAAGCCGATCCCGACAATCCAGATAATCACGCTAGATTTGGGTAAAGGTGGTTCCTGAAAGCTGACTTTGCTTGAACGTTTTAGTTCTTGTTGTTCACTCATGCACTTGCTCCAACAACCTGCTTATTACTACCCTGTGACTGATTCAGGATCTGATCGCGCGGGCCATCCATCACAATTTTACCGTCGTTCACCACAATGATACGATCCACCAGTTCCAATACCGCACGGCGGTGTGTCGCGACCACCATGGTACGATGGCTTAAATAACCTTTCAGATGCTCAATTAACTGTTTCTCTGACACATCATCAATCGCCGCAGTAGGTTCATCTAATAGCAGAATTTTCGGTTGACGGATCAACAGTCGTGCTAACAACAGCGCCTGACGCTGGCCACCAGAAAAACCGACGCCACCTTCCAGAATAATATGATCCAGACCTTCTTTTTTCTCCTGCACAAACCCTAATGCACCGGTGATTTGCAATGCTTCCAGAATTTGCTGATCAGTGGCCAAGGGCGCACCCAGGCTGAGATTTTCACGAATCGAGCCATAAAACAGCTGCGAGTTCTGATTCAGCAGACCCATATCACGCCGCACATCAGAAGGATCAATCAGGGTTAAATCAATACCATCCAGCTTGACCTTGCCCTGTAATGGTGTCTGCATCCCGGACAATAGCTGTAACAAGGTCGATTTACCGGCACCATTACGTCCCAGAATCGCAATTTTTTCACCGGGTTTGATTTCCAGTTTTGGAATCATCAAGCTTGGTTTTGGATCATCTTCGCCATATTTAAACACCACACCACTGAGCTCATAATGACCATCCAGAGCTGGACGATGAATCAGATGAGAATAATCCGGCTGATCGACCGTTTTTTTCATCAATTCATCCAGACCGGCTTTGGCCACTTTGGCCTGTTGCAGACGGCCCAGCACGCCAGTAATTTGTGAAATCGGTGCCAGCATCCGTGAAGACAGAATCGAACAGGCCACCAGAGCACCTGTGGTCATCTCACCATCCATGACTGCAAAAGCACCGACCAGTACCACGATGGCAAAGGTCAAGCCCTGGATTTTTTGCGTCCAGGCTGTCATCAAGCCCACAATCTTACGTTGCTGCATGCTGACGTCGGCTGAAACTTCATTCATATGGTTCCACTGGTTCTGGAAACGCGTTTCAGCCCTGAGCAGCTTGATATCTTCAATGCCTTGTACGGCTTCTACCAGCAAAGCATTGCGAATGGCCGATTCACGCATGCCCAACTGCGCCAGTTCTGCCAGTTTTTTCTGCGCCAGAATACCAGGAAGAATCATGAGTGGTACTACCAGCAGCATTACCCAGAACAGGTTGCCACCAATGACCCAGAAAATCCCTAAGAACAGGAAGAAAAATGGCAAGTCGGCAATCGCAGTCACTGTGGTCGAGGTAACCAGTTCACGTACCCCTTCCAGTTCCCGAATCTGCGAGATAAAGGTGCCGGTCGATTTGGAACGTTCACTATTTTTGATGCGTAAGGAATGGCCAAATACCCGATCAGAGATTTTCAGATCAGCACGTTTACCAATAATGTCTGACAGATAAATTCGGGAGACACGTAAGATAAACTCGAAAATTGCTGCAATTAATACACCACCAGCCAACACCCATAAGGTGGGAATCGATTGTGATGGAATCACACGGTCATACACGTTCATCGAGAAAACAATCGTGGCCAGTGCCAGAATGTTGGCAATCAAGGAGGCGAACATGACATCGATATAACGTTTCCAGTCATTCAGCACAATTGACCAGAACCAGTTTTTCTCAAACGGTTTGATATACTCATCAACCCGGGCATCCGGCACAGAAGATTCGGGGCGTAAGACATACAGATGCTTTACGCCGCTTTCTAACTGCTCCACCGTGAAACTTTGAGACAGGCCTTCATCACCACTGAGCTGTATGCTGACATTGCCTTGCGTGTCGATGCGTTCAATCACACCGACATCACCGCTGTCAAACTCGACCAGCAACGGCAAACGCCACGGATTCAGCAAGCTGCTGTCAAATTTATTCTTACGGACATTTAAACCAATCTGGCGACTGACAATTTTGAGCATCTCATCGATGTCATGATGCTGGTTCCAGTCCAGTTGCAGACGAATCCGCTCCTCAGAAGGTTCGATCCGGTAATGCTTGGCAATATTCAAAACCGCTTTAAGCCACGGTTGATAATTTATTGTAGTACTCATGGCTGAACTTCAAACCCCTGAATAGAAATACGGTTAAGCGCGTAAATATCCCGTGTACGGCCGGTGACCTGAATGTATTGCACAATCGCCGAATAGATGTCATAACGCGCAGATTCAATTTCCTGTGCCGCACTATGAATGGCCTGTTCTGCGTTGAGTAAATCCACTACGGTTCTGGTTCCCAACTTATATTGTTCTTGATACAGCTCTTTGGTGCGCACCGTGGTTGCACGGCGTTGCGATAACACTCCCATTTGTTTTTGCTTATTTTCAATCTGCTCACGAATCAGGCGAACCTGATCCAGCACTTCCAGATAAACCGTATTGACCTGTGCACGTGCAGCTTCTTCGGCATAACTGGCAGAGCGCGCCTGGGAGCGTGCTGCGCCCCCCTGATAAAAATTACTGCTGGCTTCAATCATGATTGAATTATAAAAGCCGTCATCTTCATCGTTATTCGGATTCCGCCCATTGATAGCCTGACTTAGGCTGCCTTTAAGGTTAATGCTCGGATAACGGCTTAAACGTGCCTGATCCTTCTGGAAACGTGCCACCTCTACACCGGATTGCGCCAGAATCATATTGGGAATCCGGGTAAATTCCGGATCTTGATAGAGATTGGCTTGCGCCACAATATACTCTGGAATTTCCCATTCAACCCGGGACACATCAAAACCGAGCAAAGTGCGTAAACGTTGCTGATATTGTCTGAGCTGGGTCTGCTGTACCAGCAGGTTCGATTGTGCCGCTTCCAGATTGGACTGAGCCTGAATTGGATCGGCCTGACTGCTAATCCCGGCACGGGCACGTAGATTGGCGATTTCTGCAATTCGACCAATCCCCTGAATCTGCTGCTCGGCAATTTTGGTAATTTCCTGATAACGCTTGATATTAACAATCGCATCTGCCACGTCAAGTGCCACCTGGTCCAGGCTGACCAGCACTCTTGCCTGTTCTTCTGCCAAGCGGGCTTCCTCTATACTGACATTGGTTTTGACCTTGCCAAAATCATACAGCATCTGTGTTGCATTTAAGGACACCACTTGCCGCCCACGCTCACCCGAGGTCAGATCACCTGTCCCCACTCCACCTGATAGCTGTGGATAATAAGCAGCCCTTGCCACATCAATATTGGCCGCCTGTGCAGACAGGCTGGAAATACTCTGGCTGATTTCAGGGCGTCGCTGAACTGCAATATGGATCGCTTCCACCACGTTCATCTTTTGTGGAATACGAGCCACGCTGGAACTGGCAGCAGACTGTCCCGGTTGTGGTCGGGTAACCTGTGGCAGTTCAGCAACTTGAGAAGTGTCTAATGAATATTGACTGAGTGACGTAATATCAACTGATTGCGCTGACCGTATTGGCTCTGGTGCAATCAGTTTACCTAAACCGTTTTTAAAATTTGCAAAATAGTTTTGCGAAGTTTCTGCATGTACTAGGGAAATAGATAAAGGTAAAAGAAGAGTTATGAAAATTCCTCTTTTTTTATCCATTTTCACCTGAACATTTTTTATGTGCTGTACCCTAAATCGCATAATAATTAATGTTTCATGTTTTAGCCTAACAATATATCAAATCGTTTCAAAAGATATCTTTTTTAGCTTTGATTTGACGAAAAAAAACCCTCATCCGACATTGGATGTCGTGATGAGGGTATTTTACAGAGATTAAATTTATTTATACGGTAAAATCATCACCTAAATACACTTTTCTCACTGTTTCGTTGGCCAGAATCTCGTCTGGTGTACCTTCTGCAAGCAATGCGCCTTCACTGACAATATAAGCATGCTCGCAAATCGCCAAGGTTTCACGCACATTATGATCAGTAATCAATACACCAATCCCGCGATCTTTCAGGGTAGTAATAATATCTTTAATATCTCCAACCGAAATCGGATCGACACCTGCAAAAGGTTCATCGAGTAACATAAACTTAGGATCGGCCGCCAAGGCACGTGCAATCTCGGCACGGCGTCGTTCACCACCCGAGACACTCATGCCCAGAGAATCTTTAATATGGGTAATTTTAAAATCTGCCAAAAGCTCGGCCAGACGCTGCTGGCGTTGTGCCTTGGTCATGTCTTTACGGGTTTCCAGAATTGCCATAATATTTTCTGAAATGGTCAGTTTCCGGAAAATTGACGCTTCCTGGGGCAAATAGCCGATTCCCTTGCGTGCCCGTTCATGCATGGCCAGATCGGAAAGATCCAGATCATCCAGATAAATTTCACCTTTATCCATCCGCACCAGGCCGACCACCATATAGAAACTGGTGGTTTTACCGGCACCATTGGGTCCTAGCAATCCGACAATCTGGCCACTTTCCATACTAAAAGACACATCCTTTACCACCCAGCGCTTATTATAGTTTTTTGCCAGATGCTTGATGGTTAAGGTTTGAACTTGCTGCGATTGCTGCATTAATCACGCGCTCCCGGAGAGGATGTTGAAGATGATGGCGGAATCACGATCTGTACACGACCCGCAGATGAACCGGTCTTGTTTGGCGTGCCGGTCGCTTCAATATCACCTTTGTTCATGCTGTACTTCAAGGTTGTGCCACGAATACTGGCCCCATCCTGTTGCAAGAAAGCATTGCCTGACATGGTAATAATCCCGGTCTCGGCATTGTAGACAATTTTCTGCGCCTGGCCTTTGGCTAAGCCTTTGGATGCATCTACTTTTTGCTGAAACTGTGCCGGACTGCCTGTTGCCGTAATCAGGCTGATCTGGCGTTTATTATTCAGATTGGCCACAATTGAGTTGGCTTGAAGCTTCATGGTGCCCTGTTCAATGATGACATTGCCAGAATAGGTAGTCACACCGGTACGCTCATTAAAAGTTGCGCGGTCAGCAAGCAAGGTGATCGGCTGGTTACGGTCAGATGGCAAGGCAAAAGCAGCAATTGAACCGAGTCCAATCACAGTCGCCAGCGCAGTGCGCTTCAGGAAAGTGTGCATCATTTTGGCTTTAGGAGTTTGGTTCATACTTTCCTCGAATATTAAAGAATTCGTATTGACCATCATTAAGATTGGCTTTAAGACCCTGGCTGACAAATTCAGCCTGTGGCGAAGTCACAATAACTGTCTTGTCGGTTTCAATTTCACGTGTTTTTGGAAAAGCAGTCAGTTCCTGGGTACGGAATTCTAATTGTCCATTTTGCATGATTTTGGTGGCGAGCACTTCTTGAGAGAGTACAACTTTTGTATTGTCATCATAACCATGCGCCATTTTGGCAGAGAATGTCGCGTCGACTTTAGCATTGTCATAGGTCGACGCTTTCAGGTTTTCCAGCTTTGAGGTTTGTTGCTGCAAGTTCTGCTCAAGTCGGTCTACCTGAGCACGAACCGACAACATGCCTTTTTCATCCGTCTGGGTTAAGTTAATATTTTTGGCGGAATAGGTCATGCTGCGTGCAGAATCAATCTGCAGCTTATTGCCCTTGCCGCTGTAATAATAATAACCACCACTTATTGCGGCAATAACCACAGCCGTAATATATAAAACTTTAGTATCCATAAGCGGTGTACTTAATCCAAAAGATATGACTTATTAATAAGGCGCACGAGTATATTTTTCAAGTAACTCTTGGTATACACCCTTGGACATCAGCAGCATATCGCAGATTTCACGTACTGCTCCACGCCCACCCAAAGCCTGAGTCACCAGATCTGCACGACGCCGCACCTCCAGATGACCATTCGGCACAGTCACCTTCATGCCCGCAATGGCAAAAGCCGAAAGATCAGGCCAGTCATCGCCCATATACAGGCAATCGTCTGGATCAATATTCAGTTGTGCACATGCTTCACGAAGTGCGGTGCCTTTATCTTCACGACCCTGATAAACCAGATCCACACCCAGGTCAGACATGCGCTTTTCGACAATATTGCTTTTACGGCCAGTAATAATGATGACCTTGATGCCCGCCTGCTGAACCAGTTTCATGCCCAGCCCATCACGGATATCGAATGATTTAATTTCATCACCCGTGTTGGTCAGCGTGACAAAGCCGTCACTTAAAATACCATCGACATCAAGCACTAATGCTGAAATATGACGTGCCTGCTCTAACAATACATAAGATGCCATTTCTTAATTTACCCCAGCCTGAATCAGGTCATGCATACTAATCACACCAATCACTTTATTGGCATCATCAACCACTACAAACTGGTTGATTTTACGTTCATTCATACGTTCCAGTGCCACGACTGCACGTGCATCCTGAGAAATCGTTAACGGATTTTTAGTCATCACGTCCTGAATCGCCAGATTAACGTCAAAGCCCTGCTGTTTATCAATTAAACGACGCAAGTCACCATCGGTAAAAATTCCCAGCAGTATGTCATTTTCATCAACTACTGTGGTCAATCCCAGACGTTTGTTAGAAATTTCATAAAGCACTTTATTCATGGCGGTATCTGGCGAGACTTTTGGCAAATCCGAACCTGTGCGCATCAAATGTTTTACATGTAAAAGCAGTCGCTTGCCCAAAGCTCCGGCAGGATGCGAACGTGCAAAATCATCCGAAGTAAAGCCGCGAGCATCCAGCAAGGCCACAGCCAAAGCATCGCCTAGGGCCAAAGTGGCAGTGGTTGAAGAAGTCGGTGCCAATCCCAGCGGACAGGCTTCCTGAATATTGCCGAGGGTTAAAGCCACATCGGCATTTTGTGGCATTGGCCCGCGATCATCACCACTAATGGTAATCAGAGGAATCTGCAGATGTTTGATTAATGGCATCAGCATCATGATTTCATCACTCTTGCCCGAGTTTGAAATCGCAATCAGTACATCACCGGCCACCAGCATACCAAGGTCGCCATGACCGGCTTCGCCCGGGTGCATAAAGAAAGACGGTGTCCCGGTCGAGGCAAAGGTCGCCGCCATTTTACGGCCAATATGACCTGACTTGCCCATTCCGGTAATCACCAGGCGGCCTGTGCACTGGAGAATGATTTCACAAGCCCGGCTAAAACGGTCATCGATTTGTGTGGCTAAAACCTGTAATGCATTTTCTTCAATGCGCAGTGTTTCCAGCGCGACTTTCTGAAAATCTAGTTGATTCACTTTTTTTTGTGGATTCAAAGCCTGTTTACCTACGCTAAGGACAGAGAAAAACTCTCATTTGATGGGCATAATTTTCGCAATTTTAGCATAGCTATGCAATTGCAAGCTTTCTAAATGTATAGGTTTTTATAAAACTCAAACACAAAGCTGTGAATTATCTGCAGATGGTATTGAAATCGTAAGGATATCAGTTGAGTCGATATTTATTTTTTTAGAGACAATAAAAAACCCTTATCTTTCGATAAGGGTTTTTTGTATTCTGGAGCGGGAAAGGAGACTCGAACTCCCGACCCCAACCTTGGCAAGGTTATGCTCTACCAACTGAGCTATTCCCGCAATGAAGTGAATTATAGAGAATTCCACAGCAGTGTCAACTCTCTATAATATCAACTGTCTAATTAATCGGCACGACGCCATACAGTTCCTTGACGGGTATCTTCAAGCACTACACCCTGATCAAGCAGAGATTGACGGATTTCATCCGCACGTGCAAATTCTTTGGCTTTTTTGGCATCCTGGCGCTGCTGGATCAAATCTTCAATTTGCTCCGGTGTTAAAGCTAAAGCATCTTGACCAATATCTGACTTCAGGAACTCATCGACATTGTATTGCACCAACCCCAGAATATCGGTCAAATGACGTAAAGTTGCATAATAAACTGCTGCTTGCTCAGCCTGCTCTTCTTTAACAGCAGTATTTAACGCTTTGTTAATTTCAAACAGTACTGCAATGGCTTCAGAAGTATTAAAGTCATCGCGCATAGCCGCATTAAAGCGCTCGACCAAGGTTTCATCCAGAGTTTCTACCAGCTTGTCGCCATACACTGCCTGATAGGTTTTAAAAGAATGATAAAAACGGGAAAGCGTGTTTTTCGCTTCTTTTAAAGCAGCATCAGAGAAGTTTACCGGGCTACGGTAGTGCGAAGATACAATGAAATAACGGATCACTTCAGGATGGAATTTCTCCATCACATCGCGAATGGTAAAAAAGTTACCCAGCGACTTCGACATTTTTTCGCCATCAACATTGATGAAACCGACGTGCATCCAGTAATTTACATACTGCTCACCCGTTGATGCTTCTGATTGGGCGATTTCGTTTTCATGATGTGGGAAGGTCAAGTCCGAACCACCGCCATGAATATCGAAATGGTTGCCTAGGCAGCAGGTCGACATCGCTGAACATTCAATATGCCAGCCTGGACGACCATTACCCCAAGGAGATGCCCAAGAAGGTTCATTTTCTTTGGCATGTTTCCACAGCACGAAGTCAAATGGATGTTTCTTTTCCACTTCTACATCAACGCGCTCGGAAGCACCAGCCTGCATATCTTCCAGTTTGCGCCCAGACAGACGGCCATATTTGGCAAATTTTTCTACCTGAAAATAGACATCACCATTGCTTGATGGATATGCCGTGCCATTGTCAACTAAGGTGCCAATCATGTTTTGCATTTGATCGATATAATCGGTGGCACGTGGTGCTTCGTCTGGTGCCAGACAACCTAAATTTGCAGCATCTTCATTCATGGCCTGAATGAAACGATCGGTCAACGCCGTAATACTTTCACCATTTTCATTGGCGCGCTTGATGATCTTGTCATCAATATCGGTAATGTTGCGAACGTATTTAACGCTCCAGCCCTGACTACGCAGGAAACGGATGATGTAGTCGAATGCAACCATGACCCGCGCATGCCCAATATGACAGTAGTCGTAAACGGTCATGCCGCAGACATACATGTCGATCTGGCCTTCTTTACGCGGTACGAATTCTACTTTCTTGCGTTGCTCTGAGTTATATAGAACAAATGGTTGCATAGCTATTCAAAAAACTTCAAATATAAGGATGGCTCATCTTAACCTAAGCATTATTTTTCATAAAGTTTTAAGATATATTTTTATAAAATTCCCCCCCTCCCTTTAACAATCCAAGAATAAAAAGACCAGCATATTGCCGGTCTCATTCCACGCGTAATTGTAGCGAATTTTAAGACTGAGATTCGTTTCTACATTGCATTAACAATTGGCTGGTTTTTGGACCAAAAAAATTTGTAATGCTGGTATTTTTCACACGTGCCCAGTTTTGATCATCCTTTTGATAAAAATCAACAGTGAAGCCTTGATACTTAGCTGTACTTAAATATTTATAATCTTCAAAAGGTTTTGCTGGTTTTTGCTCAATAGACTTCAATAATCCATGCTTTTGTCTGGCAGAAATTAAACGCAAAATGCTTTTATCCCCCATCACATAAGATAAATCATGTGCTTTTTGCGTTGAGCAGTCAATTGCGTAGCGACCTTTCAACTCGCCTGAATTTAAAGATATCTTTGTTCCTGTATTAGCATTTGTTAGAGTGAATGATGCTGTAAGCAACAATACAGACAATAATAATTTATTCATGGATAACTCAATATTTTGACAGTAGTTGACTAATGGGATGAAAGCTTAAGCTTTCATCCCTCAGCGGATTAGTAGATAATTTGACTGTTTTTCAACAAGTCAGTAAGGGTAGTCTCAACATTTTGCAATATGAGTAATTCACTCATTCCATATTGATTACCCGAAATTGCCTTTCCGCTGCCATCCACAATAGTTTTGCCATCTCGGTCAATACTAATGACAGTGTTACCATCTTTAACTTCAACAGATACAAAGTTCGATAGGTCAATACTATCTTGAGTTTTCTGATCAGCTAGCAATGCAGAAATATCAATCACATCAGCATTAGATGATGTTTTGACATCACCTATAGCAAAGCCTTTCCATACATCTTGATCATGACCACCTGTAGCATCCATTGTATTTAATACGTCATAAATAGCAGTATCGCGTCCAGCCCCTAATGTAGAGATAAAGGTATCATTACCAGCACCACCATTGAAGATATTGTTGCCAGCACCACCATACAAGTAGTCATTTCCTTCACCACCTACAAGGACATCATTGCCTGAATCACCACGCAATGTATCATTGCCTGCTCCACCAACTAGATAGTCATTACCTGCACCACCACTCAGTGTATCGTTGTCCGTACCACCATAGATAAAGTCATTTCCAGAACCACCGATGATTGTATCTTCACCACCATAGCCGTAAATCAGTAAATCTTTTGTTTCTAATGAACGATTAATTGTCTCAATCGTTTCATCATTACCTTCAACAAGCTTAACAGCGCTATTTAAACTATTATTTGTCACTAAGGATAAGTCTATCAATTTACCTAATGATTGGGATGTTGATACATTCTGTGTATCGGTTGCAGTAATTGTCATTGCATTTAATACATCAAGAGACAATAAATTACCGTCTAGAATTCCTAAACCGCCGTCTTCTGAACCAAACTGTAAAGTTGCTAACAACTGATTAATCACATCATTCGAAATCTTACGATCTGTATTGCTTGCGCTTTTAATCGTAATCGTTGTTGTTTTACCAACAAGATTTAGTAAGCCCTCTGTTGTTGTTTGCACAACATCAAGACCTAATTCTTGTTTTAAACGTTCAGACCATTTAAATGCAGGATTGGTAATATTTAGAGATAAACCTTGTGTAAAGCTAATTGATACTTCACTTAAATTATTATCAAGATCATAAACAGCCAGATCTTGATTACCTAAATCTAAGATTCCTAATACACCTAGTCCTACCAATCCAAGCAATGAAGTATCTTGACCAAATACCAATGGTGCTTGGTTTAATGGATCAAAGATCACAGATTGCAAGTCTTCACGGTCAAACGTAACTTTAGTTGACGCAGTATCACCATCGTTATCTGATATTGTGAAATCTACAACGGTTTGAGCACCAGTACCTGTATTAGCTTGAATTGGTAAGGCATCTGCAAGCAATTTACCTTGACCAATTAAGCTCGAGATCAATTGATAATCGGAGGCAAAGCCTTCAGTTAAATTCACACCAAGCAAGTCGATAATTTGTTGAACTTTTGCAGTATGTACAGCTGCATTGAAGCCACCTATAAATTCGCCTTTTGTATTGATATACAAAACAGTTTTGTCAGCTACTGCATCATATTCAAAGTGCAAATAATTGGTTAGATTACCAGCACCAATACCTTGACGACCCTCTCCTTGCAGCAGATCGCTTAAGTCAAGGACATCACCGCCGAATGCTTGTGGACGCATGTCAAAATCTTTGATGCTGTCACGCGCAATCTCATTAGCATTGGTGACATAGTTATCTTTTTCCCAACGGAAAATATCAGCGCCTGTACCACCAATCAACGTATCGTTACCTTGACCACCGACCAAGATATCATTACCAGCATTACCTACTAACGTGTCATTACCTGTACCCCCATACATGATATCTGATGCACTTCCACCATATAATGTATCAGTACCATCAAGACCATATAAAGTATTAGACAACTCTGGTTCTCTAGCTGTAAGCGTGTTGCTTACACCAACAACATCACTTTGTTTTGTTGGTGCTGTATTGGCTGCTAGCAAGTTATTTAGCAAGCCAACATCTAATAGGTTTAAGTTTGGATCACTTGCTACAATCACAGTACCGTCTGCAGCTTTTGCTTGAAGTTTGATAGTAGGTAATACACTTAAAGTAATGATATCACCCAAAGGTGTTTTTACACTTACCGTGCTCAGCAATTGGTTAACTTTAAACGCATCTAGTTCACCACCATTTTTATCTACAACATTAATACTTGTAGCTATTAAACCTGGTGTTGTTGACACGACTAATCCAAGTTCCTCAGCTAATGTACTGTTATAGGTAAACTCTTTACGTTCATTCGTTAAGATACCGCCAACAAGGCTACCGAGATCTAAACCAGAGATCTCTGCATTCACGCTATAAATGCCATCACCTTGAATACTGAGTAGCTGTTTGTTTTCCATTGTCACTAAACCAGCAACATTCAGATCAACTAACCCAAGTAAAGTTCCATCCCCACCAATACGTGCAGCAGGTGGCGTATTTGGTGTATAGCTGTTGCTATCAAATACCTGAACATCATACTCATATTGACCAGTGACTAAATTCACAACAAGGATTTCACCTATCGCGGTAGTGACCATCAATTGACCATCTTCTAACCCTTTATTGTTATAAGCATAACTAAGAATGTTAGATGATGTACCCAATTGAGTTACGGTATTTGCTTGTGGATCAAACACAAACTCTACACCATTTAATGCAACCGATTTAACAAAGCCACCATCAGCACCATAATCGACTACTAAACCATCATTAATTTGATAAGTACTTTGACCTAAATCATGTAGTTTATTTACTGTAGCTTCAGGCTGATCATCGGTTAATACAACACTGATATATTGAGATTCAACAGTAGTGCCTCGCGCATCGGCGAAATTCATACGGATATCAAAACCAAGTTTGTCATCTGTATTAGAACCTTGAGTACCATGGTCTAAAGCTTGTTTTAATGTAACGTCATAAGTACCATCATTTTTGATATTTACAACAATGACTTCTTGACCATTTGCACGACCAATGAGTTGTTGATTCACACTTTCCCAAACAATTTTTTGACCATTTGATGTCAATTCTTGGTTTGGTTCTTGTAGATAAATGCCTGTATATGTTGCTTGTGGTTTTGCAAATACACCTGAAACTGTAACTTCATCTGCATTTGCTAAATCTGCTTCATTAATATCGACAGTTTTGCCTTGGCTATCTGCGTCCACATTTTTAAAGTAAACAGTTTCTGTTTCAGTTGATATATTACCTGCTTTATCTGCAACTTCTGCTTTAACCGAAAAATTGGTATTTGGTGATAAGCCTAATCCACTTAACTCTGTATCAGAGACTTGAACCGACCATTGACCATCCGTTACAACGGCATCCTTAACGAGCGTACCTGCAATGGTGACTTCAACAATCTGACCATCTTCGGCACCAATGGCTTGACCACTAACAATTAAGCCATTTTCTAATTCCACATCAGTTAAAACACCATCATCCGAAATAGTTTCAATGCTTAATTCTGGTGCTACAGTATCTATAACAAGCGTGTCTGTCGTTGTAGCTGTATTTCCTGCTTTATCAGTGATGCTCACTTCAATCAGATATTCACCATCTGACAATACTTTATTTGCAGGAATAGACCAATTACCATTTGAATCAACGATTGTTGAACCAATCACCGTTCCATTTGCAGTAACTTCAATGGTTGAACCTGGTTCTGCAGGTTTTTTACCTGTATTAGACCATATTGGTGTTGAGTCATTGGTGACACCTGATTCGATTTCAGTGGTTTTAAGCTTTCCACTTTCATCAAATTCAATATCAGAATATACAGCATATTCTGGTAGATCCACTTTAGTATCAACTTCAAATCTGCGTTTAGCAATTACGTTACCATTTGATGTGAATCTGTGCAGTCTAACCTCATAGACACCATCAACTAATAATGCTTTATCAGCAATACTCAAAGTTTTTGCCCATTGGCTTGAACTACCTATTGATCCTAATTCTAAAACTCGAACACCTGTAGTTGCATTATATACATTGGCATATATTAGATTTGAACCTGAACGCACCCCACTAATAACTAGTGGGTTTACTGTATCAGCCTTTTCAGATGCATTAATGATGTCATCAGTAGCAGTAACACTAATGCTTGCACGATAACTTCCATCAACACTAGGTTCAGATGTAATTAAATTCGATGATGCAGTTGCTGTATTACCTGCAAGATCAGAATTAGTTGCCACAACTGTAAATGGTGCTGTTAATAGATTAGATTCTAAGGGAACTACATCTAAAACCCATTCACCGGCAGAGTTAGATTGAGCAGTTTTAGTGAATACGACAGTATTTGCACTATCTTTAAATTCAACTATGACATCAGAATTAGGTTCAGCTTTCCCTTTCACTGCAAATCCGAGAGCTTTTTCCTCTGGATTAAAGGCATTATTGTCTGCAACAGATGCAATCGTGACAGTAGGCGCAACAGTATCTATAACTACGACTTGATCCAGTAAACTAATAGAGCTATTACCAGCACTATCGGTTTGTTTTACTTGAATTTGACCAATTGGATATACACCATCCAAGCCAATATCAAGCTCTGCTTCTGTTGGCGTTACTGTAGATGAAGTAAATGTCTCAAATGTAGCACCACCATTAATACTATATTGGTATGTTGCACCTTCTTCTAAGCCTGTAACCTTAATTTTTTCATTGCTTG
Source organism: Acinetobacter sp. KH_038 (assembly GCF_057839405.1). Classification (NCBI taxonomy): domain Bacteria; kingdom Pseudomonadati; phylum Pseudomonadota; class Gammaproteobacteria; order Moraxellales; family Moraxellaceae; genus Acinetobacter; species Acinetobacter sp. KH_038. Next base: position 1,788,443 of record NZ_CM174489.1, read on the forward strand.
TAACGCCATCACCATTAATATTCGTATCATTTACTAATGTTAAGGTCGCTTGTGCAGGTGCTTGTGTATCACCAGTAATATCTTGATCTAATTGACCTTCTAGACCAGCTTTACCTGTTACTACACTTACGTAACTATTTGCAGGCACAGTGATCTCAACATCTTTAAGCTCACTAATTGCATTTGGCGTAAATCTTGCTGTGTAAATCAACGGATTGGTGACATCCTGTTGTAAACCTGTGAGTTTTCCACCTGCTACACGAATATCAGAGGCATCAAAACCTGACACCAATTCACTAAAAGCAAATGTAATGGTTGTGATTTCGCCTGCTTTAACCGTATAGCTATCAGATGTGATTGTCACACTTGGTGGCAAAGTCAGATTCACTAAAGGATTAACGACTGTCACTTGAGGGCTAAAGTTACCTGCTTCATCAGCAATTAGATCTTCTGCAACGATAACCTCTACGGCACCATAAAAATCTTCAGTATTTGGTTTAAATACAATAGCATCTTCACCTTCCTGATCTTTTCCTATAGCAAATTGACCTTGTTCACTACTTAAGATTGCAGCGAGCTCTGTTAAATCTGCAAGTTTAGGCAGACCTAGTGCATCAATCACATATAAATCTTCTGATGGATTAAAACTTACAATACCATCTTGGCTAATGCTCAAACCTAAATCAGGTGCTGTCTTATCAAGTGTATATGCACTATAAGACAGTGTGTCTGAAACGTTACCCGCTGCATCTACGGCTTGTACAGAAATATTAAGCTTACCATCTGCCAAAGTTGTTAATTCACTTGGATCAATTGATACATTCCAGCTGCCTTGCGAATCTGCGGTTACATTCAATGGCTGATTAAGACCCTCAATTTCTACTGTAACTTCAGCACCTGCTTCGGCTGTACCTTTGATGACAATAGCTTGTTGTTGCTCATCGGCATTAATAAACGAGTCTTGTTTGTATGCTGTACCAATCGATGCAGATGTCTCAATTTCAGATATTTTTGGAGTGATTGTTTTAGTATCAACAGTAAATACTTTTTCAACACGTTCAACTTCGCCAAGTGCGTCGGTTGATGTAATGACCAGTTTATTCTGACCTTCACGTACAACAACAGAAACAATCATCTCACTTGCTAAAAGATCATCAGCAGTTACAAGATATTTATCGCCATTTACACTAATGATATCGTCTTCTTGAGCATCCTCACCTAAGTTAATTTTGATATCTGTTCGTTGATCATTACCGATTTCAGCTTTATTCAACATGTCTAATGGCGCTAAAACATCATCAACTAAATCAATCGTCTCAATTTTATCACTATTAGAACTGATCAATTCAAATGAAATAATTTCTCTATCAATCTTCCCTGCTGCATCAACTGCTTCAACTAAATAGCTATTTTCACCCAATACAACAGGTACAGATAACTGAACAGAACCATTTGCAATGTCAGCTGCAGTCAAAGTATAGAGTGTAGTGCCGACAAGCAAATGATCACCCGCCTGAGCGCCCGTGATATCATTTGCTAAATCTACCGGGGTTAAATTAATCGTTAAATTAACTTTTCCTTGCGCATTTAGGTCTTGTTCTGTGATCTGAGCATTGTTGATCGGCTTACCAGTAACTTGAACACTTGTAATGATGTCTGTGAGACCCGTGCCATCAACACCATTTTGACCGTCAGTACCTTTTGCTGAGATGCCCGTATCCGTTGTACCAATGAACCAGTTACCGTTAGCACCAATGTATGGGGTTAAGCCATCCTTACCGTCTGTGCCATCAACACCATTTTGACCGTCAGTACCTTTTGCTGAGATGCCTGTATCCGTTGTGCCAATGAACCAGTTGCCGTTAGCACCAATGTATGGGGTTAAGCCATCCTTACCGTCTGTGCCATCAACACCATTTTGACCGTCAGTACCTTTTGCTGAGATGCCCGTATCCGTTGTGCCAATGAACCAGTTGCCGTTAGCACCAATGTATGGGGTTAAGCCATCCTTACCATCTGTGCCATCAACACCATTTTGACCGTCAGTACCTTTTGCTGAGATGCCCGTATCCGTTGTACCAATGAACCAGTTGCCGTTAGCACCAATGTATGGGGTTAAGCCATCCTTACCATCAACACCATCTGTGCCATCAACACCATTTTGACCGTCAGTACCTTTTGCTGAGATGCCTGTATCCGTTGTGCCAATGAACCAGTTGCCGTTAGCACCGATGTATGGGGTTAAGCCATCCTTACCATCAACACCATCTGTGCCATCAACACCATTTTGACCGTCAGTACCTTTTGCTGAGATGCCTGTATCCGTTGTGCCAATGAACCAGTTACCGTTAGCACCAATGTATGGGGTTAAGCCATCCTTACCATCAACACCATCTGTGCCATCAACACCATTTTGACCGTCAGTACCTTTTGCTGAGATGCCTGTATCCGTTGTGCCAATGAACCAATTGCCGTTAGCACCAATGTATGGGGTTAAGCCATCCTTACCGTCTGTGCCATCAACACCATTTTGACCGTCAGTACCTTTTGCTGAGATGCCCGTATCCGTTGTGCCAATGAACCAGTTGCCGTTAGCACCAATGTATGGGGTTAAGCCATCCTTACCATCTGTGCCATCCTTACCGTCTGTGCCATCAACACCATTTTGACCGTCAGTACCTTTTGCTGAGATGCCTGTATCCGTTGTGCCAATGAACCAGTTGCCGTTAGCACCAATGTATGGGGTTAAGCCATCCTTACCATCTGTGCCATCCTTACCGTCTGTGCCATCAACACCATTTTGACCGTCAGTACCTTTTGCTGAGATGCCCGTATCCGTTGTGCCAATGAACCAGTTGCCGTTAGCACCAATGTATGGGGTTAAGCCATCCTTACCATCTGTGCCATCTACACCATTTTGACCGTCAGTACCTTTTGCTGAGATGCCTGTATCCGTTGTGCCAATGAACCAGTTACCGTTAGCACCGATGTATGGGGTTAAGCCATCCTTACCGTCTGTGCCATCAACACCATTTTGACCGTCAGTACCTTTTGCTGAGATGCCCGTATCCGTTGTGCCAATGAACCAGTTGCCGTTAGCACCAATGTATGGGGTTAAGCCATCCTTACCATCTGTGCCATCCTTACCGTCTGTGCCATCAACACTATTTTGACCGTCAGTACCTTTTGCTGAGATGCCTGTATCCGTTGTGCCAATGAACCAGTTGCCGTTAGCACCAATGTATGGGGTTAAGCCATCCTTACCGTCTGTGCCATCAACACCATTTTGACCGTCAGTACCTTTTGCTGAGATGCCCGTATCCGTTGTGCCAATGAACCAGTTGCCGTTAGCACCAATGTATGGGGTTAAGCCATCCTTACCATCTGTGCCATCAACACCATTTTGACCGTCAGTACCTTTTGCTGAGATGCCCGTATCCGTTGTACCAATGAACCAGTTGCCGTTAGCACCAATGTATGGGGTTAAGCCATCCTTACCATCTGTGCCATCAACACCATTTTGACCGTCAGTACCTTTTGCTGAGATGCCCGTATCCGTTGTACCAATGAACCAGTTGCCGTTAGCACCAATGTATGGGGTTAAGCCATCCTTACCATCAACACCATCTGTGCCATCAACACCATTTTGACCGTCAGTACCTTTTGCTGAGATGCCCGTATCCGTTGTGCCAATGAACCAGTTGCCGTTAGCACCAATGTATGGGGTTAAGCCATCCTTACCGTCTGTGCCATCAACACCATTTTGACCGTCAGTACCTTTTGCTGAGATGCCTGTATCCGTTGTGCCAATGAACCAGTTGCCGTTAGCACCAATGTATGGGGTTAAGCCATCCTTACCATCAACACCATCTGTGCCATCAACACCATTTTGACCATCAGTACCTTTTGCTGAGATGCCTGTATCCGTTGTGCCAATGAACCAGTTGCCGTTAGCACCAATGTATGGGGTTAAGCCATCCTTACCGTCTGTGCCATCAACACCATTTTGACCGTCAGTACCTTTTGCTGAGATGCCCGTATCCGTTGTGCCAATGAACCAGTTGCCGTTAGCACCAATGTATGGGGTTAAGCCATCCTTACCGTCTGTGCCATCAACACCATTTTGACCGTCAGTACCTTTTGCTGAGATGCCTGTATCCGTTGTGCCAATGAACCAGTTGCCGTTAGCACCAATGTATGGGGTTAAGCCATCCTTACCATCAACACCATCTGTGCCATCAACACCATTTTGACCATCAGTACCTTTTGCTGAGATGCCTGTATCCGTTGTGCCAATGAACCAGTTGCCGTTAGCACCAATGTATGGGGTTAAGCCATCCTTACCGTCTGTGCCATCAACACCATTTTGACCGTCAGTACCTTTTGCTGAGATGCCTGTATCCGTTGTGCCAATGAACCAGTTGCCGTTAGCACCGATGTATGGGGTTAAGCCATCCTTACCATCAACACCATCTGTGCCATCAACACCATTTTGACCGTCAGTACCTTTTGCTGAGATGCCTGTATCCGTTGTGCCAATGAACCAGTTACCGTTAGCACCAATGTATGGGGTTAAGCCATCCTTACCGTCTGTGCCATCAACACCATTTTGACCGTCAGTACCTTTTGCTGAGATGCCTGTATCCGTTGTGCCAATGAACCAGTTGCCGTTAGCACCAATGTATGGGGTTAAGCCATCCTTACCGTCTGTGCCATCAACACCATTTTGACCGTCAGTACCTTTTGCTGAGATGCCCGTATCCGTTGTGCCAATGAACCAGTTGCCGTTAGCACCAATGTATGGGGTTAAGCCATCCTTACCATCTGTGCCATCCTTACCGTCTGTGCCATCAACACCATTTTGACCGTCAGTACCTTTTGCTGAGATGCCCGTATCCGTTGTGCCAATGAACCAGTTGCCGTTAGCACCAATGTATGGGGTTAAGCCATCCTTACCATCTGTGCCATCCTTACCGTCTGTGCCATCAACACCATTTTGACCGTCAGTACCTTTTGCTGAGATGCCTGTATCCGTTGTGCCAATGAACCAGTTACCGTTAGCACCAATGTATGGGGTTAAGCCATCCTTACCGTCTGTGCCATCAACACCATTTTGACCGTCAGTACCTTTTGCTGAGATGCCCGTATCCGTTGTGCCAATGAACCAGTTACCGTTAGCACCGATGTATGGGGTTAAGCCATCCTTACCGTCTGTGCCATCAACACCATTTTGACCGTCAGTACCTTTTGCTGAGATGCCCGTATCCGTTGTGCCAATGAACCAGTTGCCGTTAGCACCAATGTATGGGGTTAAGCCATCCTTACCATCTGTGCCATCCTTACCGTCTGTGCCATCAACACCATTTTGACCGTCAGTACCTTTTGCTGAGATGCCTGTATCCGTTGTGCCAATGAACCAGTTGCCGTTAGCACCAATGTATGGGGTTAAGCCATCCTTACCGTCTGTGCCATCAACACCATTTTGACCGTCAGTACCTTTTGCTGAGATGCCCGTATCCGTTGTGCCAATGAACCAGTTGCCGTTAGCACCAATGTATGGGGTTAAGCCATCTGTGCCATCAACACCATTTTGACCGTCAGTACCTTTTGCTGAGATGCCCGTATCCGTTGTACCAATGAACCAGTTGCCGTTAGCACCAATGTATGGGGTTAAGCCATCCTTACCATCAACACCATCTGTGCCATCAACACCATTTTGACCGTCAGTACCTTTTGCTGAGATGCCTGTATCCGTTGTGCCAATGAACCAGTTGCCGTTAGCACCAATGTATGGGGTTAAGCCATCCTTACCATCTGTGCCATCCTTACCGTCTGTGCCATCAACACCATTTTGACCGTCAGTACCTTTTGCTGAGATGCCTGTATCCGTTGTGCCAATGAACCAGTTGCCGTTAGCACCGATGTATGGGGTTAAGCCATCCTTACCATCAACACCATCTGTGCCATCAACACCATTTTGACCGTCAGTACCTTTTGCTGAGATGCCCGTATCCGTTGTGCCAATGAACCAGTTACCGTTAGCACCGATGTATGGGGTTAAGCCATCCTTACCGTCTGTGCCATCAACACCATTTTGACCATCAGTACCTTTTGCTGAGATGCCTGTATCCGTTGTGCCAATGAACCAGTTGCCGTTAGCACCGATGTATGGGGTTAAGCCATCCTTACCGTCTGTACCATCAACACCATTTTGACCGTCAGTACCTTTTGCTGAGATGCCCGTATCCGTTGTGCCAATGAACCAGTTGCCGTTAGCACCAATGTATGGGGTTAAGCCATCCTTACCATCTGTGCCATCAACACCATTTTGACCATCAGTACCTTTTGCTGAGATGCCCGTATCCGTTGTGCCAATGAACCAGTTACCGTTAGCACCAATGTATGGGGTTAAGCCATCCTTACCGTCTGTGCCATCAACACCATTTTGACCGTCAGTACCTTTTGCTGAGATGCCCGTATCCGTTGTGCCAATGAACCAGTTGCCGTTAGCACCAATGTATGGGGTTAAGCCATCCTTACCATCTGTGCCATCTACACCATTTTGACCGTCAGTACCTTTTGCTGAGATGCCTGTATCCGTTGTGCCAATGAACCAGTTGCCGTTAGCACCAATGTATGGGGTTAAGCCATCCTTACCATCTGTGCCATCAACACCATTTTGACCGTCAGTACTTTTTGCTGAGATGCCTGTATCCGTTGTACCAATGAACCAGTTACCGTTAGCACCAATGTATGGGGTTAAGCCATCCTTACCGTCTGTGCCATCAACACCATTTTGACCGTCAGTACCTTTTGCTGAGATGCCTGTATCCGTTGTGCCAATGAACCAGTTGCCGTTAGCACCAATGTATGGGGTTAAGCCATCCTTACCATCTGTGCCATCAACACCATTTTGACCGTCAGTACCTTTTGCTGAGATGCCTGTATCCGTTGTGCCAATGAACCAGTTACCGTTAGCACCAATGTATGGGGTTAAGCCATCCTTACCATCAACACCATCTGTGCCATCAACACCATTTTGACCGTCAGTACTTTTTGCTGAGATGCCCGTATCCGTTGTACCAATGAACCAGTTACCGTTAGCACCGATGTATGGGGTTAAGCCATCCTTACCATCAACACCATCTGTGCCATCCACACCATTTTGACCGTCAGTACCTTTTGCTGAGATGCCCGTATCCGTTGTGCCAATAAACCAGTTGCCGTTAGCACCGATGTATGGGGTTAAGCCATCCTTACCATCAACACCATTTTGACCGTCAGTACCGTCTTGACCTGTTTCGCCTTGTTCACCTTTTAATGATGCGAGCCATTCAGTAACTGTACCCACAAAGCCATTCGATACCGCAACGTCATACGCTGATTGACCAGCAGGACCAATCGCTGCTGAGGCCAAACTGTCTAACCAGTCTTGTAGTGAACCTTCGAAGCCATTTTCAACCGCCAATTCATAGGCAGATTTACCATTAGCACCATTCGCACCCGCTGCACCATTTTTACCGATCAGTGACGCTAACCATTCTTGTTCTGTGCCTGTGTAGCCATTAGCAACTGCAATTTGATACGCAGATTGACCAGCTTCACCAACTTGGCCGACTTCTCCCTTAAGAGTCGCTAACCATTCTGTTAATGAACCTGTATAACCACCTTCTACCGCAAGTTCAAATGCAGACTGACCATCCTGACCATCCTGACCATCCTGACCATCTGTACCTTTCAGTGATGCAAGCCATTCAGTAACTGAACCATCAAAGCCATTTTCAACAGCAAGTTCATAGGCAGATTGACCTGCAGGACCAATCGCTGCTGAGGCCAAACTGTCTAACCAGTCTTGTAGTGAACCTTCGAAGCCATTTTCAACCGCCAATTCATAGGCAGATTTACCATTAGCACCATTCGCACCCGCTGCACCATCTTTACCGATCAGTGACGCTAGCCATTCTTGTTCTGTGCCTGTGTAGCCATTAGCAACTGCAATTTGATACGCAGATTGACCATTAGCACCTGGTTCACCTTTCAGCGCAGCCAACCATTGTTCTAATGTACCGGTGTAGCCTTTATCTTGTGCCAATTCATAAGCAGACTTACCATCCACACCGTCTTTGCCATCACCCCCCTTGGCTACTGCAGCAATAACACCCACTCCTCCAGCCAAAGCTGCTGCTACTGGCCAAATAGATACTACTTCCCCACTTAGTTCTGAGGTTGGGTATAATAATGGCTCAATCTTATCAATCGGGTTATAACTAATAGTTTCAAAATCAAATAAATATAATTCTGAGTTTTCATTTCTAAAAACCAATGAGCTTTCTGCTTCATCAAATTTGTCAATTACTATTTTTTCACCATTTTTTAAAGTAATTACAGCTTGATTATTTAAATATTCAATCTTTTCTATATCTTCAACTTTTACATCTACTAAAACTATAGAATTTTTATTTAATACTATTTTTTTTAAGTATTTTTTTACTAATTGATTACTACCATCAACCTTTGAAATAACTTGAACTTGCATAAAAATCCAAAAAAAACCAACTATATTGGTGGGAATTAAACTGTGAAATACATCACTTTTCAAGTATTAATTAAGTATTAATTAAGTATTTTATAGGGTTAATTTTATTAATTTATGCTATAACACCCAAATAATTAAGTTTTTCTAAAATATTTTCATCAAAGAATTAATATGTATTTGATAAATAAATAATTTAAAATTATAAAAATAAAAATATATAAATTATTTTTAAAAATTACATAATATTTATAGCTTACATAAAATCTAATTATGCTCTAATTAACGTAATAAACCAAAACAATACGATTAATATTAATACAAAATAGAAATAAATATTATATAAATAATTCATCATCAAATTCACCATTTTTATATTCCTCATTAACTTCATGAAATACTTTAGTCTGAATTACTTTGGATTCTTCTTTCTGAAATGCTATGGTCAGCAAAATCCCCTATTCCTCACAATGTTATTGATTCATGAAGTATAAATTGAATGCCCGTCATCTAGTTTTAGACTTGTTATATGCGTCTCAAAATTCTACTGCCACTATCAAACAGCTGCTATGTGCTGCAGATTTACTGGATATTTCTCACAATAGCCTTCGGGTTGCCGTGGCCCGACTGAATCAGGAAAATATCATTCAGGCTGTAGAGCGCGGTGTGTATCAATTGCGAGAGAAAAAATTTGATACTTCCTTTATCAGCTTGAACAAACATCCCAATATGCAAATGGCATCTAGCTGGAAGGGAAAATATATGCTGGTCTATACCGGTGCTTTGGGACGCGTAGATCGCACTGCATTATCAAAAAGGGAAAAAGCGCTGCGTTACTATGGTTTTCAGGAAATAGAGCAAAATGTCTTTATTCGTCCAGACAATTTAATGCTGAGCCTAGCCGAATTAAAGACAGCGGTGATCCGGTTCGGACTAGATCCGGATGCACGTTTTTTTCAGGTTAGTGAGATAGATCCGGAACTAGATATCTGTAGGCTCTGGGATGTTCCCGCACTACATCGAACCTATCGGGAAGTTACTCAAGAAATTAATCAATGGTTTAATCATTACAAGAACTTACCCTTATCTGAAGCTGCAAAAACTGCTTTTTATTTAGCCAAACCTGCCCTATTCAGTTTACGCGCCGACCCCCTCCTGCCTGCAGAATGGCTAGATGCCGAAGCTCGGCAACAATTTGAGCTGGCAGTGCGTAAAATAGAAAGACAAGGACAAGTTTTATGGCAACAATATTTTAAAAATCAGGGCGTATAGTTTATTTCATATTTACTCACAAAAATAAATTGACTGTAATATTTACTGCAAATATATTGGAAGCAGATATAAGAATTAAAGACAGGCAGAATAATGAACAGCAAAGTCAGTGTTACCGAACTTTTTAGCCGTGAAGAAATCAAAGAACTTACGACAGGTTCTGACTTACATGGAGCTTGGGCTGTAGGTTCAACCTGGGCAGTGATTGTAATGACCTTTGGTACGGTGGCCTATAGCTGGGAATATTTGCCAGTATGGGGGAAAATTTTGATGTGTGCGCTGGCGCTGGCCATTCTGGCAGGTCGTCAGCTCGCCATGGCGATTTTAATGCATGATGCTTCACATCATAGTTTATTTAAAACCAAATGGTTAAATACACATTTGACAGATTGGCTCTGTGCACGCCCGATCTGGAATGAGGTCAACAAATATCGCCCTTATCATCTGAAACATCATGCCAAAACCTCTCAGACCGATGATCCGGATTTAGGTCTGGTGAAAAACTTTCCTATTACGCGAGGTTCATTATTAAGGAAATTTTTTCGCGACCTAAACGGTCAGTCTGGTCTTAAATTTCTGGCAGGCCGGATATTGATGGATTTAGAACTTCTGGAATGGAGTGTGTCCAATGACCCTCAACCTATCCCACGTGGCAATCGTAGCAAGTTAGATTTGGCCAGGAATCTGCTGAAAAACAGTTCCGGCATGCTACTCGCAAATGCCACGATTTTCTCTGCACTTTGGGCCAGTGGCCATCCTAGACTCTATCTACTTTGGCCTTTGGCGTATATCACACCATTTCCTTTATTTATTCGTATCCGGGCAATGGCTGAACATGCCGGTCTGCAAACCAGTCATTCTGCCCTAAGCAACACCCGTACCACCCGAGCAGGTTATCTGGCACGGGCTTTTGTTGCACCGATTCATGTGAACTATCATATTGAACATCATTTAATGGCATCTGTTCCGCATCAAAATCTACCCAAGATGCACCGGATGTTAAGGGAGCGCAATTATGTGGATGCTCCACCAAGTTATTTGAAGGTCATCCGCTCACTGTTAAAAAATGATTAAGCACTCCAATGCTCAAGTGGTTGTGCTTTAATGCTGATGTGGTTCGGTATGTGAATGCCGAGGCGGAGACTGTTCGCGCTGTTCTGGCAAGCAGTCTTCTGCCTCAATCTGTAAGGTCATTTCGGTAATATGATGCTGATGGCTTAACATCTCAAAAGCCTGATGATGCAGTTTTTTATAATCGACATGCGGCGCGACCAGATGTACCGTCAGCATGACTTTCTTGGAGGTAATCGCCCAGACTTTAAGCTGATGAATATCTTGTACGCCTTCGAGTGCTAAAAGGTCATGACGCAGTTTTTCAATGTCAATTTCATCCGGTACGCCTTCCAGCAGAATATTGATGCTCTGTTTGAGTAAAATCCAGGTGCGTGGCAAAACCCAAAATCCGATCAAGACCGCAATCAGTGTATCCACCCACATCCAGCCGGTAAAATAAATCACCAGCGCCCCGATTATCACGCCGACTGAACCCAGCGCATCACTCAGTACTTCCAGATAAGCGCCTTTGATATTCAGGCTTTCCTGACTGCTCGACACCAGAATTTTCATCGATATCAAATTAATGACGAGTCCTAAACTTGCCACGATCATCATCCCCAGACTCTGGATTTCAGCAGGATTGCTTAAACGTTGATAGGCTTCGAATAAAATATACATCGCCACTACAAAGAGCATTAAGGCATTAAACAAGGCTGCCAGAATTTCAAAGCGTTGATAGCCAAACGTGCGTTTGTTATCTGCCGGTTTTTGCCCAATCTTGATGGCCACCAGTGCAATGGCCAGTGCCGCAGCATCAGTAAACATATGTGCGGCATCAGAGAGCAAGGCCAGACTCTGCGTCAGAAAGCCGGCAATAACTTCCACAATTAAAAAACTGGTGGTAAGTGCCAGGGCAATCGATAATTTTTTGGCATTTTTTGCAGTCACGTTGACATGACTATGCTCATGATGATGTGAATTCCCCACCCCTGACTCCTTCCATATTTATTCAACCAGGATATGATTTTTCATACTATTCCACATTATTCTCATTCAGCTTAGGCTTGATATTTATCCATTGAGGTATTTTTTGTATCTGCTGGTTAATGAATCTGGGCAGACTCAAGCTTGAGTTTCTCATTTTCCATTATCCAGGCCTGGACTGAAACCCGCTGGAAATTGCGCTGAATATATGACTGAATTTTATCAGGCAGTTCAACCTGATGACTGCGCAAGCGGTGCAGCATAAAGGCCAGATCAAAATCTGCAATTGACCACTGCTCAGTCAGCCAGTACTCACTCAACAATGTTTCCGTTAGCGCCAATAAGCGCTGAATATCTTGCATAAGCTCAGCTGAGCCAATAAATAGTCCTTTAGGCGGCACAAAGATTGCGTCCGAAGGCATGGCCTGGCGGATCGCCATAAAGTCGGTTTTGACTAAAGCCTGAACTGCGCGACATTTTGCCCTGGCTTTGCTGTCTTGAGGATATAAGGCCGGATACTCAGGCGCTGGAAAAATATCTTCCAGATATTCGGTAATCGCCCAAGATTCAAATAAATGAAAATCATCCATCAGCAGACAAGGTACTTTGCCACTTGGACAAATATGCCGATATGCCACAGTTTGCTGCTCCAGCAGATCGAGATCAACTGCTTTTTCCTGAAAATTCAGACCTTTTTCTTTTAAAGCGACATAGACCGACATGGCATAGGGACTGATACGTTTTTTATCGATATAGAGACAGATAGTGTGCATTTTTTCTCCCTCAATCTTTTTATTCTATATTCCCCTCTACTGTACTGCCTTTCTGCTAAAAAATGAAAATCAGGCTGCATAATGCTACAAAGCCGGTTTAGAACCTTATAGCAGCATGCATTATTCAGCTTGAAAACATCTTCAGCTTTAAATTACCCAATGAAAAAGACTTCTATTTTTTTACAGAATGACGTTAAATAAATATTTCCCGTTTTAGATCAAATGACCATGCTGAACCTGGACCATTTCCCCGATACTGTATATGCAATCCAACATCTGGCTTTTGAAGATCTGGGTGCCTGGGAAGATGTATTTTACCAGCTAGGGCTACGCGTCCGCTATTTTGAAGCCGGGATTGATGACCTGCGTAAAGCATATGAGCACCCGGGTTTAACCGTGATTCTTGGTGGCCCGATTGGCGTATATCAAACAGAAGAATTCCCCTTCTTACAACAAGAAATAGACTTACTGAAAGTACGTTTGGATAAGAATTTACCGACTTTAGGAATTTGTCTGGGTGCCCAATTAATCGCTCATGCGCTTGGTGCCAAAGTCTATGCCGGACAGAGCAAGGAAATTGGCTGGTCTAAGCTGCGTCTTGCATCTATCGAGAACAATCCGCTGCAAAATCTGGAAAATACTGACGTGCTACATTGGCATGGTGATACCTTTGACCTGCCTGAACAGGCTGAATTACTGGCAAGTACTGAACTTTATTCAAATCAGGCTTTTCGTATAGGTACTCATATTCTGGCACTACAATTCCACCCGGAAGTGGCCAGTGACAGTCTGGAAAAATGGCTGATTGGTCATAGCTGTGAATTGGGTCAGGCTAAAATTGACATTCCTGCACTACGGGCTGCCAATCACCAATTTGCACCTGTACTGGAAACCGCTTCGAAAAGTGTACTAGAACAATATCTGGCGCAATTAAATATCACATCCTAGTTTCAGACAAATTCCAGGCTGAACCTTCCTTTTCAATTGTAGAAACCTTATGAGCGCATTACTCGGCATTGCCGTGATTCATTTTTTCGCCCTGATTAGTCCAGGGCCGGACTTTTTCTTTGTCACACAAAGTGCCATCCGGCAGTCCAGAAAGCATGCCTTATGCGCAGCCCTCGGAATTTCATTCAGCATTCTGGTCTGGTCAATTTGCGCACTCAGCGGCCTGCATTTTTTATTCCAGAAAATTGCCTGGTTACAGCAGGTGCTAATGCTATTGGGTGGCTTATATCTGCTTTACCTGGGTAGTTTGATGCTGAAATCGAGCTTTAAAACATCTCTGCCTTTAACAGAATCGAAGGTAGAAGCTCCTTCTATCGTTCAGCCCTCGTATCTTAAATTACTGCTTCAAGGTTTTTTCACCAACATGGCCAATCCTAAGGCCCTGATTTACTTTAGCAGTGTATTTGCATTGGCGATTAGTCCGCATGCAAAACTCTCAGAACAGTCTTCTCTTTTAGCTCTGGTCTTTATAGAAAGTTTGCTCTGGTTCGTGGTTGTAGCAGTTATTTTTTCAATGCCAAAGATGACGACTTATTACCAACAATTTGCCAAATGGATTGATGGGATTACAGGTGGAATCTTCATCAGTTTTGGCTGCCTGCTGATTCTAAATCGCGATTAGACTCACACCCAGTTGATACGATAAAAAAAGCACCTGAATCAGGTGCTTTTTTTATACTACTTATACAGAGAATCTTATTTCTTTGTAGGCGCAGGTACAGTTGCTTCAGTGGTAATCTGCACAGTAATTTTATCACCGACATTTGGTACGTTCGCACCTAGACCAAATGCAGAACGGTCAAATGAAGTGGTTGCATTGAAACCAATCGCTGGAACTTTCATCATTGGATGCTCGGCTTGCTTGTTTAAAACAGCATCCAGTACTACAGGTTTAGTCACACCTTTAATGGTCAGATCACCGGTAATTTTAAAGTTCTTTTTGTCCTGAGTTTCTACTTTGGTACTTTTAAAGCTAATGTTTGGATATTTAGCCGCATCAAAAAAATCGGCTTTCTTTAAATGATCATCTAAGGCTTTTACGTTGGTATTAATACTAGATACCGGAATTGTTACATTTACAGATGACTTTGCCGGCTGTTCATTATCTACTACGATTTTGCCCTGGATATCAGAGAAATTACCTGATGGCGTAGAAAAACCGAAATGATCCCAGCTAAATACAGTTGCAGTATGAGTCGGGTCAATTGTATAGCTTACCGGTTTTGCCATAGAAAATGTTGCTACCGATGAAACCGCCAAGCCTAGTGCTAATGTTTTGAAATTCATGTTTTTATCTCTCGTTTTGGATGTTTTCAAGTGTATAGAATTCAGAAATATTTACAGCCCTAAAGATAAAACGTTTTGTTGCAGCGATGAAACGATAAATTTGTAAGTTATTTTTTAAATTTCTACTATTAATCCATTCGGTATTGGATGAAGCCGGTTTTCTTGGCGACTTTATTATAGAGCAGCTGTGCCTGATGATTCGACTCCTGAGTCAGCCAGTACACACGGTCGCAATTACGTTGCTGCGCCACCTGATAGACATGCTGAAGCAACATGCTTGCCACGCCCTGCCCGCGATAATCCGGATGGGTAAACAGATCCTGCAAGTAAGCATAAGGCCTGACTGTCCAGCTACTGTTATGTTCAATCACATGTACAATCCCCACCACCTTTCCATCAATCAGTGCAGCAAAACCGTACATCGAATCCAATTCATAACTGCTTAATTTATTCCAGGTATTTTCACTTACTTCATCCGAGATTTGTGTTTGATAAAAGCGCTGATAACCTTGCCATAAAGGTAGCCATTCTTGCTGCGATATTTGCTCTAAAGATTTGATCTGAATGTGGGGATTTATTTTCATGTTTACCAACGTCTTCGACTTATTGCATTCATCTAGGTCATCTAGGTCATCTAGGTCATCTAGGTCATCTAGGTCATCTAGGTCATCTAGACAGGATCGCTGAGTCCGATCTCGCGTTATACACTTAGCTTTATCTCATCTGCTCCTGATAAGCAACTGTCAGCCAGAAATTAACTGGCATAAAAAAAAGTCCCGCTCAGGGACTTTTCAACGCTTCAGATTTAAAGTTTTTCAACCAGAATACGATCAATCTGTTTGAGGCCAGTGGTCTTTTCATGGTTTTTACGACGAACTTTAATGACCTTTTCTTCTGCTAGCTCTTGCAGCATTAATTCAACCGCAACCATCGCCTCAAGAGGCAGATCCTGTCCGATCCACTTCTGCTCACCAGCATCCATCAGAGTCACTTCATCGCTAATTTGCGCGTACAAGCTCATGTCTATCTCACTTATTTACATTCAATCATCAAGAGAATTTTACAACTCTTGTTCCAAGAAACCAGAGCTGAAAGGCAAAAACAAAAGGACGCCCCAAAATTGGGACGCCCTTTCAAAATATTAAATGAGTGGTTAAGCTGTCAGTTCTTTTACTGCTGCAACAACCGCTTCAGTAGTAATTCCAAAGAACTGGAACAGGTCTTTGGCAGGTGCAGATTCACCATAGGTCGTCATACCAATCACACGACCATCAAGACCTACGAATTTCCACCAGTAATCGACATGTGCCGCTTCAACAGCAACACGTGCACGAATATTCGATGGAAGAACTGCTTCACGGTACGCAGCATCCTGCTTCATGAACTCTTCAGCACATGGCATAGACACAACACGCACGCCTTCAAGTTGTGCATAAGCTTCCATCGCCAGAGATACTTCTGAACCCGTCGCAATAATAATTGCTTTTAACTCGCCTTTTTCTTCAGCCAGTACATAACCACCTTTCGCAGCGTTCTCGATTTGTGCTTGAGTACGGGTCTGGAATGGCAGGTTTTGACGAGAGAAGATTAACGCTGTCGGACCTTCGGCACGCGTTAATGCCGATTTCCAGGAAATTGCAGCTTCAACGGTGTCACATGGACGCCAGGTATTCAGGTTTGGTGTACCACGAAGTGATGCAATCTGCTCCACTGGCTGATGCGTTGGACCATCTTCACCCAGACCGATTGAGTCATGGGTATATACATGAATCACACGCTGTTTCATCAATGCAGACATACGTACCGCATTACGTGCATATTCCATGAACATCAGGAAGGTTGCAACATAAGGGATGAAACCACCATGCAATGCAACACCATTGGCAATTGCAGTCATACCGAATTCACGTACACCATAATGCACGTAGTTACCCGCCGCATTGTCTTGCACGCCTTGCGCACCTTTCCACAGCGTCAGGTTAGAACCGGCAAGATCCGCAGAACCGCCTAGCACTTCTGGCAATAATGGAACCAGTGCCTGCAATGCATTCTGGCTTGCTTTACGTGTCGCAATTGTTTCTTGTTTTGCATTTACTTCAGCGATATACGCATCTGCTTTTGCTACAAAGTCAGCCGGTAATTCACCCGATAAACGACGTTTCAGTTCAGCCGCTTCAGTTGGATATTTGGCAGCATAGGCAGCAAATGTTTCGTTCCAGGCTGCTTCTGATTCAGCACCTTTGGCTTTGGCATCCCAAGCTGCATAGACATCTTCAGGAATTACAAATGCTTCGTCAGTCCAACCTAATGCTTCACGCGTCAACACGATTTCGTCATGACCCAGTGGCGCGCCATGACTGTCTTCTTTACCTTGCTTGTTTGGTGAACCCAGACCAATCACGGTTTTACAAATAATGATGGTTGGTTTAGCGGTTTCAGCTTTGGCCTGGTTCGTTGCTGCACGTAACGCATCTGCGTCATGACCATCAACTTTAATTACTTGCCAGCCGTAAGCCAGGAAGCGCTGCTCTGTATCATCAGAGAACCAGCCTTCAACTTCGCCATCAATCGAGATGCCATTGTCGTCATAGTAAGCAATCAGTTTACCCAGACCCAATGTTCCAGCCAATGAACACACTTCATGTGACACACCTTCCATCAGGCAACCATCGCCAAGGAAGCAGTAAGTGAAGTGATCAACCACCTGGATGTCATCTTTGTTGAATTGTGCTGCCAGGGTTTTTTCAGCCAGCGCAAAACCAACAGCATTCGCGATACCTTGACCCAAAGGACCAGTCGTCGTTTCAATCCCTGGCGCATAACCCAGTTCCGGGTGACCCGGTGTTTTAGAATGAAGCTGACGGAATGCTTTTAGATCTTCAATTGAAAGATCGTAGCCCGTTAAATGAAGAAGCGCATATTGAAGCATAGAGCCATGACCATTTGACAATACAAAACGGTCACGGTTTGCCCAATTCGGGTTGCTCGGGTTGTGGTTCATGAATTCACGCCAAACCACATCCGCGATATCTGCCATCCCCATTGGAGCACCTGGATGTCCTGAGTTTGCTTTTTGCACAGCATCCATTGCCAATACACGAATTGCGTTTGCAATACGACGTTCATTAAGCGGGGTTGTCATAAATCAGAGTCCAAAATATTCAGAAATAGGAAATGATGAAAAGACTTTCAAAACTGCCGTCTATTGTCTTAAAAAAACAGCGAGGGGTAAAGACTAACCAACAATATTTATCAGTTAATTGATAGTCTCTTGGCTTATCGTACAATTATTCCACATTTCTTCTTCGGCTTCGATGCACCCTGCCTGTTTTAAGGTTGAATTATTCAGTATCTCTCGGATGATTTTATTTTATGGATCTGGGTTTTTAGCTGATCCACAGGATTGGATTTTTACTTATTTTCTCCCTCTCATTTTATGAAAGTTTCTCTATTCAAAGCCAAGCCAGATCATTCACTGGTCTCTTTATGCAGCAATTTATACTTAAATTTTCTAAAATATGAATCAAGGATCTGTATATAAAATCTGAATATAGCACCCGAACCTATTTGCTTAGGCTAAATTTCAAGATCGGCACCGCCTATTGTCCTTGGCAGCTTTTAGGTAAATAGCGCGGACTAATGTCTGCCGAAAAACATTTGCCGGTATAGACATCGAATGCAATGGATTTACCCCGAATCGCTGCATCTACCCCCTGTTGCTTCAATTTAAATTCAATTCGGCACCCGGCATTAATGATGACTTTTTCGACATACTGAGTGCCGCCGCCAATCTGACGCCCGGCATCACAGTATTGCTCCGAGGCAATAAACCGGGTTCGATATGCTCCGGCCTGCTCAAAAACTTCAGCCAATTGAGTACGTACGATATAGCCTTGATAACTCATCACGGCCATTGTCGCGAGAATGACTAGCATCGTCAGTACGATCATCACCTCAATCAGGGTAAATGCTTTCTGATCAATCATGTTCTATCTCCGTATGGTCTTGCTAAAAGCAGTCCATACAAAAGGATCTTGGCTCTTCTTGAGCGGCCAATGTTCAAGACTTAGACCTAATATGCAGAGAAGTCCACGTAACCACAATACAGTCAGTCCAGTAGCGTCGAGGCACATTCGAGTTTATTAATGTAATGATCACTTGCTAAATATTGCCCAGATTTTTAGCTTTATATTTGCTCTCTACACTATCTTTTAAAATTTTACTCAAAAATATAACTGTTTAATTCTGCTACATCCGGGAAAATCCGGCTGGATTTGTCGATCCCTGCAAAATCGTTAAGGCAGCTTAAATCGGCATATCAGTTTTTTTAATTCTAATAATCAATTAAAAACACAATAATTTGAAACAATTTCCGCCAATTTTGTCCTGTTAAGCTAGTCCTAGAGCGCAACTCGATGTAACATATCGGGTCTTTAAAATTAACTGTGATAGGACTATGCGCGAGTACGCTGTATTTACTTCGGAATCTGTAAGCGAAGGCCATCCAGATAAAATGGCTGACCAAATCAGTGACGCTATTTTGGATGCAATCTTAAAAGAAGACCCATATGCACGGGTTGCTTGTGAAACGCTTGTAAAAACAGGTGCGGTTGTACTTGCCGGTGAAATCACAACGACGGCCAATATCGATTTTGAAGCGGTGGTACGCCATACCGTGAACGGCATTGGTTATCACCATTCTGATCTTGGTTTTGATGGTTCGACCTGTGCTGTCATCAATATGATTGGCAAACAGTCACCTGAAATTGCTCAGGGTGTCGACCGTCAGAAACCTGAAGACCAGGGTGCCGGTGACCAGGGTCTGATGTTTGGTTATGCCAGCCGCGAAACTGACGTGCTTATGCCAGCCCCGATTTCTTATGCGCATCGCCTGATGGAAAAACAGGCAGAGTTGCGCCGTAATGGCAGCTTGCCCTGGTTACGTCCAGATGCGAAAAGCCAGGTAACCTTTGCCTATGAAAATGGCATGCCTGTTCGTCTCGATGCAGTGGTGCTTTCTACCCAGCATGATCCTGAAATTTCACAAGCCAACTTAAAAGAAGCTGTGATTGAAGAGATCGTGAAGAAAATCATTCCGGCTGACATGTTCCATGCAGACACCAAATTCCACATCAACCCAACCGGTATGTTTGTGATTGGCGGTCCTGTGGGTGACTGTGGTCTGACTGGCCGTAAAATTATCGTAGATACCTACGGTGGTATGGCACGTCATGGTGGTGGTGCGTTCTCCGGTAAAGATCCATCCAAGGTTGACCGTTCTGCTGCGTATGCAGGTCGTTATGTTGCCAAAAATATCGTTGCTGCCGGCCTTGCAGACAAGTGTGAAATTCAGGTGTCTTATGCGATTGGTGTTGCTGAGCCAACGTCGATTTCAATCAACACCTTCAATACTGCAAAAGTATCTGAAGAGCTGATTATTGCCTTGGTACGTGAGCACTTCGACTTACGTCCATACGGTATTACCCGTATGCTTGACCTGATTCAGCCAATGTACAAGCAGACAGCAGCTTATGGTCACTTTGGCCGTGAAGGTTCTGATACTGCATTTACCTGGGAAAAAACCGACAAAGTGGAAGCACTTAAAGCTTCTGCCGGTCTCTGATTTTTTCTTTAAAAAGCCCGCTCTATGCGGGCTTTTTTTATGGCCTGGATTTTATCTCTTCAGATCATTTTTGAGTGTGTGCAGTGGATCATTTAAAACCCAGCTGTAACTATATCTGCGGCACATAAATTATTTCTTAATAGTAGTTATAGCAGTTATAGCAGTTATAGCAGTTATAGCAGTTATAGCAGTTATAGCAGTTATAGCAGTTATAGCAGTTAGATTAGAACACATCTGTATCGCTGCTCAGGGTTATTCTATGAAACTTAACACAAGCTGTTAAATGAGTTCAGGGAAGTTAAAGCAGCATAAGTATTGAAAAAAGTTACAGTTAATCAACAAATTTCGATCTATTTTCTAGCATAAACCTCAATAAATGCCTGCTAGATTATATGACAGCTCTACAACAACAAAGGATATTACTCGATGAATAAATTACTTATTGCTTTAGGTTTGGCAACAACTGTTGCTTTAGTTGGCTGTAGTAAAGAAAAAGCACCTGAAACAGGCGCAACCACAGGTGAGCATTTAGAAAATGCAGCCAACCAGGCCGGTCATGATATGGAAGATGCCAGCCGTGAAGCTGCGGTAGAAACCGAAAGAGCGTTGGATAATGCTGCTGAAAATACGGCTCAAGCAGCCGATGAAGCTGCTGCTGCAACTGCTCGTGCAGCGGATGCCACTGCTGAAGCAGCACGTGATGCCACTGCTGCGACTGCCGCTGCGGTTGAAGAAGGTGCTGGTAATGTACGGGAACGTGCTGAAAACTAATTTTAGCGCTTAATTTCATATAAAAAGGCCTGCAACTATGCAGGCTTTTTTTGATATGCACTTTATTAAACTTCTAGACTTCTAGATGGGCATTTAAAGTACAACCCCATAGCCTGAATACGCTGATAAAATATCATAATGCTCAAGGTGCAGTTCAGTTAGGCTATGAAGGTTTTAAAAATAAGAAAATAAAATTTATATGCGGTTGATCAGCTTCCATTTTCACCACCTATAAATCAGATAAAGTGATAAAACTTATCAACTATCAGGATGACTTAATCCTGATCAGAAGCCCAAAATTGAAGCCTTCCTATCTAAAATTAAGTAAAATAACCATCTTTATTTTTAAAACTTAATCTCCCATGTCAGTCATTGTTGCTGCTTCCCAACGGTCGAATATTTCGGTCTGGGTGGCTTGTATTTTACTTATGGTCGGCACAGTAGGTGCCTATCAAATCGTCGGCTTGAATCAAGCTCTGTTGTTTTTAATTGGTGGTGCGCTGGGCATGACTCTGTACCATGCCTCATTTGGTTTTACTTCGAGCTGGCGCGTTTTTATTAAAGAGCGTCGTGGTCGTGGTTTACGCGCACAAATGATCATGTTAGCTCTGGCCGTGCTGCTGTTTTTCCCGGCTTTAGGCGCAGGAGAATTATTCGGTCAACCTGTGACAGGAAATATAAGTCCGGTTTCGACCTCTGTCATGATCGGTGCATTTATTTTTGGTATCGGCATGCAACTCGGTGGTGGTTGTGCATCAGGTACACTTTATACCGTGGGTGGTGGCAGTGCGCGGATGCTGGTGACCTTGCTATTTTTCTGTCTGGGTTCACTGATTGCAACCTCACATCTGGACTGGTGGTTTGCCCTGCCACATCTTGAGCCGATCTCACTGGTGCAAAGTCTGGGTGTACTCCCTGGTTTGCTGGTAAGTTTTATTGTGTTTGCCATCATTGCTGCGGCCACTGTTTACTTTGAGAAGAAGCGGCATGGTCGTCTGGAAGTTGAGCCAAGCAGTGAATATCAAGGCTGGAAACGCTTTATCCGTGGGCCATGGCCTCTGATTTGGGGCGGTATTATTCTGACCCTGCTCAACTTTGCCACGCTGGCACTCGCAGGTCGTCCTTGGGGCGTGACGTCTGCTCTTGCTGTCTGGGCTGCCAAAGGTGCTACCTTGGTGGGTGTTGATGTCACTGCCTGGGATTATTGGCAAAAAGCGGGCAATGCCAAAGCACTCGCTGAATCGTTGTGGTTTGATATTACCTCGATGATGAATTTTGGCATCATGCTCGGCGCTTTGCTGGCAGCCAGTCTGGCAGGTAAATTTGCCCCGAATTTCAACATTCCAAAACGCTCGCTTATTGCTGCTGTTGTAGGTGGTTTGATGCTCGGCTACGGCGCGCGCCTGGCTTATGGTTGTAATATTGGCGCATATTTCAGTGGTATTGCCTCAGGCAGTTTGCATGGCTGGTTATGGCTGGTATTTGCCTTTATTGGTAATGGGATTGGTGTGAAACTTCGTCCGATCTTCTTTCCCGGTGAAAAGCCGCAAGCTGAAAAACTAACTGGTTGTTAAACCTTTAAATGAACAAGCCCATCCTATGATGGGCTTGTTTGCTTCTATGATTAGCGTTTTTTCATCACACATTTTTTAATCACTCTAATGAAAATCCCCCTCTCCTTGTAAAAGATACTGCTTAGAGAAAAGTTCTTATAAAAATATGCCTGCATCTTCTTGCAAAGCAATGCTGTGTACTTCGATGATGATAGAAAAAACTTTCAATATGAATAACACGATCATTTTTTGCTCTATAAAAAAGATATTAAAGCGCAGCTTTTAAATTACAGCCATAGCCCATGGTCTGCTGCACCTGACGATACGTGGTATAGCGATCTAAAATAAAGGTATAAAAGTGATCGGCATCGGAAAAGTTTTCTTTCAGATTTTCATTGCTGGCATTCGGCAGCTTGATCTCATCGACCAGCTCCAGATTATAATGCCCCAGACGGTACATATCGGCGAAATAACTATTCATCATATCGCAATAAGCAATTTTGCTCGGCTTTAAGGCCGTACTGCTCACCAGATGCCGGTTCAAGCTTTGCAGGTTGTTGGCATCCAAAGGAAACTGATGCGAAAAAGCGATACTTTCGACTTTCTTGAATCGCTGAAAATCTTGAGCTAACTTGATATTGAGTGCATCAAAACGCTGCTGCAATTCCTGCGCTGTCTGCACCTGATACTTGACTGGATCTACTACGGGCTTTTGTGGCTCTTTTGAGCAGGCAGTCAATCCAATGAGCAGCGCCAATGATGTTAGCCATACCTTCATATCTATGCACTCAATCTAAATATAAACGCTTATTATGCCTGAAAGACGCCAGCTATATTGTTTAAAGTGTTTTCTCATTCATATAGCGCCAGTAACGCTTTGGCACATATTGAATGTGCAATTTCATGTTATTACGAGCCTGAATATTCACACTGTTAAAATAATCTTTCCAGAGCTGATCATACAGCCATTCCTCATCATCCAGTTCAATACTAAATGACTGGCTGTGTCCAATGCGGATTTGCGGATCGATCAGTTCGGCATTCATTTCAACCTGATGAACCTGTTTTAAATCATAATAAATCCCGAAGTTGCGCTGCTCATCATAAATCAGCCAGCTTTGATCCTGATAGCGCTCCTGAAAATGTCGGGAAATAATTGGTAATACATTAAAGTCTGGTTTGACCAGACTCAGGAACAGTCCATTCTTGGCTTTCTTAAAACGCACAAAAGCTTCCATACGATGCTTTTCCCTTCCAACCTGCTTGGCCCATTGCGACATGCCAATCACTGCATGATGACCATAATCTTTATCGACAGGTCGCTGGTTTTGAAATACATAGACCGCAAAATCAAACAGAATCTGGAACGCTGCTTCTTGCTCTGACAGAAAAGTATAATAAAAAGCACGCAAACTGCTGGAAGATATTTTTTGTTTTAAGCCCTGCCAAACCCGCTGTCCATGTTCATCATTAGAGCTCACCTGAATAAATTCATCAAACAGGCCCGTCTGCGCTTGAGGATTGGCAGTGATGCGGACGTCCAGTTCCTTAAACTCAAAAGCCCGAAATACACAACTGAGCAAGCCGGTCATGCTGCCATCAAAACAGTAACAGGCCATTAGAATGCCAGTCCGAGCTGCGGCGATAACTGCTGTTGATATTTGGATTGACCAGACTGCAAGATTTGCTGACGGATCTGGTGCGATTGCTGCTCCTGCTTGAATTTTGGCGTATCGGCACAGCGAATAAAATGCTGTGCACGGTTATAAGCCACACCCATGCGTTTAAGCTGATCGATATGAATCTGACCAAAACGGCGCGCTTGCACAATCTTTTTGGCCGAACGCACCCCAATTCCAGGCACCCGTAAAATCATTTTATAATCTGCACGGTTAATATCTACCGGAAAGGCTTCAGGATGACGCAAGGCCCAGCTGAGCTTGGGATCAATATCCAGATCCAGATTCGGGTGCTGGTCATCGACAATTTCATCGGCAGCAAAATCATAAAAACGCATCAGCCAGTCAGATTGATACAGACGGTTTTCTCTTAATAATGGCGGAGCCGAACCAACAGCCGGCAAGGCTTTCTCTTCAGGATTAATTGGAATATAGCCCGAGAAATAGACCCGTTTCAGCTTAAATTCCTTGTAATGCCGGTCGGCCATCAAAATAATGTCCTGGTCGGTTTCACTATGCGCACCGACCACCATCTGCGTGGTCTGTCCGGCAGGTACAAATTTTGGCACCGATTTAATCAGCTTGCGTTCATCTTTGAGCTGGATCAGGCGATCCCGTACAATTCCCAAATCCTTTTGTACTTCGGCATGGGTTTTCTCCGGCGCAAATTTCTGTAGCCCGGCTTCAGTCGGCATTTCCAGATTAATGCTCATCCGGTCGACATACAGTCCGGCTTCGGTAATGATCTCCTGAGATGCACCCGGAATGGTTTTCAGATGAATATAACCATTAAAATTTTCTTCCAATCTTAATTTTTTCACCACCTGTAGCATCCGCTCCATGGTGTGATCTGCCGATTTAAAAATTCCTGAGCTAAGGAACAGACCTTCAATATAATTGCGCCGATAAAAATTCATGGTCAGATCTACCACTTCCTGCACGGTAAATGCTGCACGCTGCACGTCATTGGAACGGCGCGAAACACAATAAGAGCAGTCAAAGATACAGACATTGGAAAACAGAATTTTCAGCAAGGAAACGCAGCGCCCATCTTCAGTATAGCTATGGCAAATACCATTGCCGGTATTTCCCACACCTTTATCTTTATTTTTACGGTTACTTCCACTGGAGGAGCACGATACATCATACTTGGCAGCATCGGCTAAAATTTGCAGTTTTTCACGGATACGATCAGACATGAGCTCAGAAAGATTTGACCAAAATGCTATTATAAAGTTTTAGATTCCGGCGCTATAGGCACTCTGTCTTGCTGGCGACAAAACGTGTCGTAAAAAGTGTAAACACCACGTCAACAAAGTTTAAGTATTTCAAAATAAAATAACCAATATGATTTGCTTAATTTGGTTCTCAAGGGCAAAGTAAATACAATAAGAAGGAGCAAATCTATGTCTTTACTAGAAAATCTCGGAATTAAACATCCTATTTTCTTGGCGCCGATGGCAGGTGTCTCTACACCTGAACTTGCAGCTGAAGTATCGAATCAGGGTGGCTTGGGCTCACTGGGTTTGGGGGCCAGCAGTATCGAGGCAGCACGACAACAGATTTTAAAAACGCAGGAACTGACAGACGGCCCTTTTCAGGTCAATTTTTTCTGTCATGACAGTGTGCCCTTGGATGAAGCTGTTGCTCAGGCCTGGATTGCGCAGTTTAAACATAAATTTAGCGAATACGGAGCGCAGGCACCTGATCATTTAAACTGTATTTACCCGAGCTTTAAAGATAATGATTACTTTCTGAATCTGGTACTGGAAACCAGACCACAGGCTGTCAGTTTTCATTTTGGTATTCCGCATCCGCATCAGATTCAAGCCTTAAAACAGGCGGGAATTTTGACCATGGTCTCTGCTACCAATTTTGCCGAGGCCAAAGCTATTGAAGCTGCCGGCATTGACATTATCATTGCTCAAGGCATTGAAGCCGGTGGTCATCGCGGGATTTTCAACACCAAATTTGATGCTTCGGTTAAAACCTCTAATCTGGTTAAACTGATCAAACAGCATTGCACCCTACCGATTGTTGCCGCAGGCGGGATTATGGACGGCCAGCAGGCGCGCCAGATGCTGGATTTCGGGGCTGATGCCGTACAACTCGGTACTGCATTTGTCCAGTGCAAATCATCCAATGCCAATGAAGCCTATCGTAAAGCCCTGCTTGGCAAACCGCTTACCCAAGTCAGTGCCAGTATCTCTGGGCGTCCTGCTCGCGGAATCATCAATCACTGGCATATGGAAGTCGACACACCAGACCGGCTGGATGTGCCGGCTTATCCTTATACTTATGATCTGGCCAAACAGTTGCATACCGCCGCAGCCGAACACGGTGATCAGGGTTATGGCGCCTTCTGGGCAGGCTCAAATGTGGCACAGATTCGTGAAATGGAAGCTTCTGATCTGATCAATCAGCTCGTTCTGGAAATGAAGCATCCTTAATGTAGGGTCATCATCAAAAAACCTCTCGCAGTGGAGAGGTTTTTTTATTCATTCAGACTTAGCGTGTAAGCCGATGCCAGGCATCCTTGACCGCAAACTTGGCTTCTTCCCAATTTAAGCGGGATTCACCTTTGACCTGTTCCCATTTGGTACGCAACTCAGGTTCTGCACGATCAAAATCTGTATCACGATCATACATTGCACGGTTTTCATAGCCTACACGGTAGGCACCACGATAATCACGATCGTAATCTAGATCGCTATAGCTATTCCGCGTTTCATTAAAATACGGGCGATTATGATACTCATCGCGCCAGTAATTATCTTCGGCAGTCAACTGGTCAGGATGCTGATAATTGTCCGCCTCACTGCGAATCTCTGGATGCTGATAGTTATCTGCCTGTTTCTGGCGATCTGATGTTGCAATATCATTACCGGCAATACCGCCTACTACTCCACCAATAATACCACCCACCACTGCACCTGGAGGTCCACCCACCAGACCTGCAACAGCACCTACAGCAGCACCGCCGACAGTACCAGCACCGGTTGCAGCCAGATTATCTTTACCTTCATTCATGTCTGGAACATGAGTATTATCTTTTTCAGGAGTATTCAAATCCGGGCGTGCATTAGCATCAGTAGGATTTACATTTAGGCCTTCACTGCGTTCTTGTGGCAATTCCGTTGATGTTTTATGGCTAAATTCTGTTACTGGACGATTGGTATTTGTCATTACAGATCTCCCTTAATGATGACTACAAACAAGAAGCATGACCTCCTGTTCATATGTAGATAGACTCATCATAGAGCAAGCTTAAGTAAGCAATGTCCAAGTCCTGTCCAGTTTAAGTCAACAAAATGTTGTGCTATGTATTTGACAGAGCAAAGTGTAAACAGAATGCTAAAAACCGTTTGCTCAAGATAACAAAGGTAGTGCTTTCATACAAAAAACATTTCTTGAGGATGTCCCACCAGCCTGTGCTTACTTGGTCGCCAATAAGTTGACCTGCTCGACCTGTACGTCACTCATGGTCAAACCATGTTGCAGTAGCGCATTAAAATAATCCTCTACCACGCGATACTGATCTGCCGTATTTTCTACCTGATACATATTCTGGCGAAATTCGTTACTTGAACGCAAACCCTTGGTATACCAGGCAATATGTTTACGCGAAATTCGGCAACCGGAATACTCACCATAGAATTCATAGAGTTCAGACAGATGTCCCAGCAGAACCTCTTTTACTTCTGCAATACTCGGTGCATCCAGGTGCTGACCGGTTTTTAAATAATGTGCGATTTCACGGAAAATCCAGGGACGCCCCTGTGCTGAACGACCAATCATGATGGCATCTGCACCGGTATAGTCCAGTACATATCGGGCTTTTTCAGGACTGTCGATATCTCCGTTGGCAATCACGGGAATATTCAACATATCTTTTACATCTTTAATCAATGCATAACGTGCGGTATTTAAATACATGTCTTCACGGGTACGGCCATGTAAGGCCAGTGCGGCAATACCGGCATCTTCCGCACGTTTTGCCACCCGCATAATATTTTCCTGACCATTCAGATAGCCCAGACGGGTTTTTAAGGTCACCGGCACATCAACTGCAGCCACGACGGCATCCAGAATACGTGCAACCAGGTCTTCATCCTGAAGTAAGGCTGAACCGGCTAAGCGGTTGCAGACCTTTTTGGCTGGACAGCCCATATTAATATCAACAATCTGTGCGCCATTGGCCACCTGATAACGTGCGGCCTCAGCCAGATCCTGCGGGTCTGAACCGGCAATCTGGGCAGAAATCGGTGCCAGCTCACCGTCAAAGTTGGCACGGTACAAACTCTTCTTGCTCATGCGCAAGGTCTTGTCTGAGGTCATCATTTCACTGACTGCATGACCTGCACCAAAATATTTGCACAAGGTTCTGAACGGACGGTCAGTTACACCTGCCATGGGAGCGACAATCAAATTGTTTGACAGTTGATAGGGACCAATATACATATAAATTCATCACTTTTTTGATGGGCATAGTATACTGCATCTGCCTTATTCGCTCATCTTTTCAAGTTATTTACCACACCATGAATAAAACTTTTACTTATTCTTTGCCTTTTAAGACCTTGTCTGTACTTGCACTTTCTCTTGGCCTTGCTGGCTGTGGCAATGGTTCATGGTGGTCAAAAAATGATGAACCGACTCTTGAAGTTGAACATATTCGCAAGGCTATTCCGAGCCGGGTGAATCAGCGGGAGTCCTGGGCACAAGATATTTATGACATCACCGAACAGCTCGGTATTCCGCAAACCAAGGAAAATGTCTGTACGATTGTCGCTGTGGTAGATCAAGAATCAAACTTTGTGGCAGACCCTACCGTTCCAGGCCTGGGTGAAAAGGCAGTGAAGGAAGTTCAAGACCGTCTAGAAGAAAAATTTAAAGACAAACTCGGTCAGGCGATTGGTGGCACAGTTGCAGGATATTTCCAGGAAGTTCTCAAAAATCATCCAAGCCCTGAAAACAATTACTTAAGCCAGATGCGCCGGGTCAAAACTGAACGTGAACTGGACGAACTTTATCGTGAAATGTTTGATTATATGTCAAAGCATTATCATGTCAGCGCACTTACCGGTGCTGCCAAACTGGTCGGGCAGAATATTGGCGAGAAAATGAATCCAATTACCACTTTGGGCTCAATGCAAGTGCATATCAGTTATGCCAAGGAATATAAACGCCAAGGTGGCAATATCGCTGAACTGCGTACCGATCTGTATAGCCAGTATGGCGGCCTCTATTACGGGATTCATCGTCTGATGATGTATCCGGCGGACTATGACAAACCGATCTACCGCTTTGCAGACTATAACTCGGGCATGTATTCCAGCCGGAATGCAGCTTTCCAGAGCATGCTCAATGCTTTAACCGAGGCTGAACTCGATCTGGATGGTGATTTATTGCTCTACAGCAAGGATGGCGCGATCCGTTCCCAGAAAAGCCAGTCCGAGCGTGAGCTGATCAGCGTATTTGCCAAAAATAATTTTATTATTACCGAACGTCAAATCCGTGCCGACTTAAAGAAAGAAAAAGAGAAAGACTTTGAAGATACCATGACCTATCGTGGCATCAGCAAGCTCTATCAAGAACAAACCGGCAAAGACCCGATCTATGCCATCATGCCTGAAGTGGTCATTTCCGGACCAAAACTGAGTCGTGATTATAATACCAACTGGTTTGCCACCCGTGTCGATGGTCGATATCAAACATGCATGCGAAAAATCAAAAACCTAAAACTCTAGCCTTATTTGATTTTGATGGCACCCTGTATGCAGATGACAGCTTTACCGGGTTCATTTTCTATGCCTTGAGAAAAAGGCATATTGTAAAACGCGGCCTGCAGATTTTACCGTGGATTCAAGCCTATTATTTAAGGCTTTATCCGGCACATCGCATGCGCCCCAAACTGTATGCCAGCATGTTTAAGGACAGTGATGCAGAAGAAATTTTGCAACTGACTGAAGATTATGCTGCAATATTAGTGGATAAACTTGATCCAGCTTTATTTAATCAACTTCGAAAGCATCAACAACTTGGTCATGAGATCGCACTGGTCTCTGCTTCACTGGATTTGTATTTAAAACCGGTCTGCAGCTATTTAAATATCGATTTGCTGTGTAGTGAAGTTGAAATCAAAGCCGGAAAAATCACAGGATTTTATCAAACACCAGACTGTAGCAATCAGCAGAAAAAACTGAGAATTTTGGAAAAATATAATCTGGAAAATTATGCTGAAATTTATGCTTATGGGAATAGCGATGAAGATGAGGAAATGCTGAGTCTGGCGCAGCATAGCTATATGGTAGGACGGGATAAGCAGTTACCCAAAATCAATATACCATCCGAATCCATAGCATATTAGAACTTTAAGATGTCTGCTTTATCGCAGCAACATAATAGAAGTAGAAGTCTTGAGCAAGCATTTAAATACAAGATGCGCTGTCACTCAGTGATGTTGTTGCATCATATTTTATGACTGCATCATCAGGGCTTTTTTTCAACCTTAAGCTTGATTCATAAAAAAACCACCTTTGATCAGGTGGTTTTTGATGTTAAGAAATATTATTTCTTAAACGGGAAGGCATACTTCACAATACGTTTGATCACGCTACCATACTGTTTTACCAGACTGGCGTTGTTATAGTTCAGACCATATTTCTCACATACTGCTTGAACTTTTGGTGCCATTTGACGGTAGCGACGTGCAGGCACATCCGGGTACAGGTGATGTTCAATCTGGTGACTCAAATGCCCGGTCAAGATATGGAACGCTTCAGAACCAGTCAGGTTTGATGAACCACGAATCTGGCGCATATACCAGTGACCGCGACTTTCATCCTGCAATACCGATTTCGGGAACACTTCTACATCTTTGGTAAAGTGACCACAGAAAATAATACTAAAGGTCCAGATGTTACGCAGACCATTGGCCACCATATTACCGGTCAACACAGGCAAGGCTGCAGGACCCGCGATCAATGGAAAGAACACATAATCTTTAAACAATTGTTTGCCGATTTTGTTCTGCATTGGGCGCCATTCTTCTTTGGTCTGTTCTTTGCTTTTGCGACCTTTGAAATATTTACCCAGTTCAAGGTTCTGAATTGCAACACCCCACTGGAACAGCAAGCAGAACGGTACTGCATAAATCGGTTGCAATAAATAACCCGGTTTCCAGCGCTGTTCCGGGAACAAACGCAATAGACCATACCCGATATCATCATCCATACCCTTGATATTGGTATAAGTATGATGTTTAAAGTTATGCGTTTGACGCCAGTTATCCGACGTACCTACAATATCCCATTCATAGGTCTGGCCATTCATTTTAGGATCATTCATCCAGTCATATTGACCGTGCATGACATTGTGGCCAAGCTCCATGTTTTCCATGATTTTAGCAAAGCCTAACAGACCTGTGCCGAGTAACCATGCTGGCGGAAACCAGCCTGCAAACAAGAGCGCACGGCCGGCAATTGATGAATAACGGATGGTTGAATAGACACGACGGATATATTTCGCATCCTTTTCACCTAAGTCATCCAGCACTTCTTGCTTGATCGCATCAAGTTCACGTGCAAGTTCATCAAGTTCTGCTGCTGATAATTCACGGTTTTTAGGATTTTTAAAATATTGAAATTTTACTGGCATATTCATAGGATAAAACTCGCTTATAGGTCGATGACTAGATCAGTCTGCGCTGAATTAACACAAATTTTGAGCAGATTACCTGGCTCGGTATTTTGTGCGCCGTTGACCAAATTCTTGGTCGAACCTTCCACTTTATTGCAGGCGCATTTATTACAAATGCCCATACGGCAACCATGTGTCGGTTTGATATTTTGTTGTTCCAGACTCACCAGAATGGACTGGCCTTTTGGAATACTGACGATTTTTTTTGATTGGGTTAGCGTCACGTTAATAAAGCCGGTATCGCTTTGATCCGCCAAACTCATGCTAAAGGCTTCACCCTTAAACTCTTGTGCTGAAGCAAAAAGCTGTTCTGCAGTTGATACAAAACCTGAAGGGCCACAGCAATAGACCGTGCTATTTTCCAAATTTTGCAGATTGCTCAGATAAGTTTCATCCAGACGGGCTGCCGCAGGTTGTTCCTGCGTAGCATAGACATGGAATGAAAAATTTGCATGTTTCTGAGCAAGCTCTTCAAAACGTGCTTTAAATGCTGCATCCTGATCTTTTTTAACCCAGTACCACAGACTCACCGGAGCAGATAGTTCACCCTTTTTGCTCAGGCTTTCCAGCATGCTTAGCATAGGAGTAATTCCGCTCCCTGCTGCAAGCAGGAGCAGCGGACTTGCCTGCTTAGGCAAGGTCATATCACCATAAGGCTGACCAAATTCGATGATATCACCCACTTGTGCCTGCTCTGCAAACCAGGTGCTGACCTTACCGGCATTGACTTTTTTCACGGTCAATAACACATGCTGAGCATCTACCTGGGTCAAACTATAGCTACGTTCATAGCGGATTCCCTTAAGCACCACATAAACCGGGTGATGCTGGCCTGCTTCACCAAACTTAAATAAACGATTGACCTGAATTTTCAGACTCAGCATATCCTGTGCGGCATTTTCTTTATGCACAATCTTGCCCAATGGCTGATTCAACGACCATATCGGATTGAGTTTCTGAATCCAGAAATTAATCGCATGCTGATCAACAACACTATCAGACAGTGCATTCAACGGCGTTTTAAGTTTTTGGAGTACATGCATCGTTATCGACATCACCTTGAGGTTTTGAATTATTATACACATGTATATATATTTGTATATACGACTGTATTGTTTCTATTCATTTCACAAGCTTGACTGGCTCGGTTATAATAAAATGATTCATGCATGAACCTATTGATGAACGAGCCTTCAATGAAAATAAGCAGTGACGCGTCTTTATTACAATCGAAAAGCATTGATGAGCCGATTATCGTACGGAGTGTCGGTCGCAAGGCCACTATTACCAAAGAAGAGCTGTTTCAGGCAGCCCTAAACCTGATTGGCCCGCAAAAAAGTATTGCGTCCTTAAGCCTGCGCGAAGTCGCACGTGAGGCTGGCATTGCGCCAAACAGTTTCTATCGTCATTTTAAAGATATCGATGAACTGGCGATTGAGCTGATTGATCGTGCCGGGATTGTACTACGTCAGATTTTGCATGAAGCACGCTTAAAAGCCTCTCGCCAAAGCAGTATTATCCGGAGTTCGGTTGAAATTTTTATTGCCCAGCTCGATGCAGATGAAGGTAATTTAAGCCTGTTATTACGTGAAGGTTATACTGGCTCAAAATCGTATAAGCAGGCAGTAGAACGCCAGTTAAATTACTTTCAGCAGGAACTTCAGGACGATCTGATTCGTCTGGAACGCCTGAATAATAAAAAGTTATTACATGCCGATATTGCTGCCAAAGCCATTACCCAACTGGTATTTAATATGGGCGCCAATGTGATTGACATGCCGGCTGAAGACCGCCAGGAAATTGCCGAGCAGACCATGATCATGATCCGCATGATTCTGGAAGGTGCGCGCCATCTGGAAGATTCTCAGCTACGTTAAGCATGGGCGATAGAGCAAAAGAGACGGAAAAGTCTCTTTTTTTATGGCAATGATAATAAGACAAGTTGGGTTTTGACTGCTTCTGCGGTAGCTTCCGGATATTCAAGTGGGAACATATGCCCGCCTTCGACCACTGAATAATTCATCTGATAAATTTTTTGCATGCCTTGCGGCAAACCCTGCTGATAAAACTGGCTTTGCTGTGCAGTGATCAGATGAATCGGCACTTCAGGCGGGCGTCTTGGTGTACGCCACCACCATGCGGGCACAGTCCGGAAAATATCTGCTTCAACCTGTTTTGCAATGGTTAAAGTCACCCCGCCGCGCTCAGGATCTTGCCGAATGCCACTGTCAATGTAATCAGCAAAACATTGTTCATCGAAATTTTTAAACAGACGGTTAAATCGGAGTGCATCAACTGCGGCCTGTTTCGATGGCCAATGATCCTTGCGTTTTAATGTGACTCCGGCGGGTGTATAACGATCCAGGCTTTTCAGATTCAGCATTTTGATCAGTTCAAACATGGCACTGTTTTTGCCAATCACAAAGGGTGGATCCATAATCAATAGCTTGGAAAATAATTCTGGACGTCGATACGCCGCCATAAGAGTCACCAGACCACCGAAGGAATGTCCGAGACCAGTCACCTGCTGCTGAGGAAATTGCTGCTCGATATCGGCAATCACTTCATCGACCAGATAACGCCAGTCTCGCGTAATCGGATAGTGCGGATTCATGCCAATCAAGGGAATCGCTTTGACTTCATATTCGGACTGAAAACAGTCCAGAAACTTCTGATACGTTGCCGCAGGGATACCATTGGCATGGGTAAAATGCAGGGCTTGCTTCATTATTTTTTAAACGCAATGCGTATTCATCCTGAAATCATCGGACGAGCTTACAGCCCTGAAAAATGATGTGGCAGGGCAAAAATGCTCAAATGATGACCTTAAAGTCATTTCTTGCTATTTTTCAGATTTTAAAATTTATTTCTGCGCTACCGTCAAATGCTGCATCGGTAGAAATATCGCACCACAACTGGTCTGATCTCCTGCGATAACCACGGCGCGCCCCTTAACTGTAATTGAAGAATCGCTGGCAATGGCTATGACCATGCTTTGACATTTGGGACAATAATGCTTCATGCCGGTTAAATGCACGGCGATACCATTCATAAGCAAAGACGGCTCACTTTCGACCACAATCCCCCCGTGTGTGGTTTTGGCACCGAGACCAATAAAGGCTTTGGACATACTTTTTAGTTCTTGTTATTTAAGTAAGTCGATTTTAAACAGGGGGAAAATAACAGACCAGCATTCCCCGACCAAAAGAAGATAAAAGTAGAATTTTAGCCATTAAAAAAGCAGCCCGAAAGCTGCTTTTCTAAAAAATTGATCTTATGGTTTAACCACCACCATCACCTGAATGGCTTCTGGAGTCACAGATAAACCATCCAGCAGGCTGAGACCTTCTTTCTGCAACTTCTGTAAACGTGAAATTTCATCTTCACGGATACTTGGGTTGAACTGTTTCAGATAGGTCAAACGGTCAATTTCATATTGCCATTTATTGCCATACACTTCTTTGGCCTGCTGCTTGAAACTAGGCAATGCACTACGTGCCAGTTCAAGTGCTTGCTGATAACGTGCTTCAATCACATCACGACGTGCTTTGACTACCTGACGGCAGCTGTTGCCATCCAAATGATGCAGGTATGGTTTTAAAATTTCAGGTGCAATTTTTTGTGAAAGATCCTGCCCTTTCTCGCTCAATAACACACGCACCAATTGTTGCGGCAAGCTTGACGGCAAGTTCAATGCTTTCGGTGCGACAACATCAACCTTGAACCAGACTTCCAGCAATACCGAACCTTGTGGCAGTGCCGCAGATTTTAATACTGCCACATTGGTGCTGCCAAAGCCTTGGGTATTGATCATTTCCATCACGCTTTCAGTGAATGGATGTTCCAGGGTCAGGTATTGCGCATCTTCACGGATCTGTGCCTGATCGCGATAGAAAGTGGCAGTGATGCCTTCTTCATCCAGCGTCAAACCTTGAACCTGCATTTGATCTGTTGGCTTGATGATCACGGTACCATTACTTTGCTCATCAAAATCAATATTCGTGGACGCCATAAAGCGTTTCATGAAAATCGGCAAAGTGGTGTTGTCATCATAGTCTTCAAGCGCGTTGACAATTTCCTGTGCGACTACTGGACGGCAAGAGTTGTACTCCAACAGACGGTCACGACCTTCCTGCAATTCAGCTTCCAGCGCTTCACGTTGCACGCTGACTTCTTCCAGCAGGTCTTCAAAGGCTTGACCTTTGTCTGCCAGTAGACAGTCTTTCAAGCGAACAATAAAGTTTTCCTGCAAGGTTTGTGCAGTTGGAGAAATATTGCTGAAAATATTCAAGGCTTCGTTATACCAGCGGAACATGCGCTCTTGTGCAGTTCCCACCAGATAAGGCACATGAATCTGAATCCGGTTTTCCTGACCGATACGATCCAGACGACCGATACGCTGTTCCAGCACGTCAGGATTGGCAGGAAGATCGAATAAAATCAGATCAGAGGCAAACTGGAAGTTACGCCCTTCCGAACCAATTTCCGAGCAGAGCAAAATCTGTGCACCATACGCATCTTCAGCAAAATACGCCGCAGCCTGGTCGCGCTCCAGCAGGCTCATGCCTTCATGGAACATCGCAGTACGGATACCGGCATGTAGACGCAGTACATTTTCCAGTGCTTCAACCACTGGCCCGCTACGTGCAATCAGTAAGACTTTCTTGTGTTTGAGATCGGTACGTAAACGCTCCATCAGCCACATCACGCGCGGATCAGTTTCCATCCATGCGCCATCGAGCTGCGCCTCTTCAGGCCACATCTGTTCACGCAGTTTGCCATCTTTTGACCAGTTTTCTGGTGCTGGCAATGGTGCCGGCTGACAGTCCCGCCCCGGGAAACCTTGAATGGCTTCACGTGTGTTACGGAACAGGATACGACCTGTACCATGACGGTCCAAAAGTTCGTGAATGGCACGGAAACGCTGTTCAGGATGATCTTCAATCGCATGACCCAACAAGGCCTCAATCGCGGTCAAATGTTCTGCTTCAAGTGGCAGGTCTGACATCAACACTTCTGCAATTTTAGCGGTATGCTGATATTGCGCTTCTTCATCGAGGAAACGATCCAGCGAGTTAAAGCGCTGCGGATCGAGCAGACGCAGGCGTGCAAAATGACTTTCTACACCGAGCTGTTCTGGGGTTGCGGTCAATAACAATACGCCTGGCGTATGTTCAGCCAGTTCTTCGACCAGATCATAGCGGTCATTACCACCGTCTTCTTCGCTCCACATCAGGTGATGTGCTTCATCGACCACCAGCAAGTCAAAACCGGCTTCAAGCGCCTGTTCACGCAAATCTTCATGGTCAATCATCAAATCGACAGAGGCAATGATTTTTTGCTCGGTCAGGAACGGATTCTGTTCAGGATCATGTTCTTTGATTGATGCAGTACGGGTCAAGTCAAATAACGAGAATTCAAGATTGAAACGACGGCGCATTTCGATCATCCACTGATATTGCAGTGAATCTGGCACCAGAATCAGGATACGTTCAGAACGGCCAGTTTTCAGCTGTTGATGGATGATCAGACCCGCTTCGATGGTTTTACCCAGACCCACTTCATCGGCCAGCAATACACGCGGTGCAAAACGCTGACCCACTTCATGGGCAATATATAACTGGTGTGGAATCAGGCCAACACGTGAACCGACCAAACCACGCAGTGGACTGCTTTGCATATTGGCCTGCATCAGCAGTGCTTCAATACGCAGGTCATACCATTCTTTATAATCGACCTGACTGGCCAATAGACGGTCTAAAGGCTTGGACAGCTGGATGGTGGCACCAATACGGGTTTCATTCAGCGATTTACGCTCTTCAGTTCCATCTTCCAGGGTACGGCGCACGTGATAACGCACTACACCATGACGGTCTTCAACGGATTCTACAATCCACTTGGTGCCTTCCTGATCTTGCAGTTCATCTTTCACATTAAATACGATACGAGATAAGGGTGCATTGCTGCGTGCATAGACGCGGGTTTCGTCGCTTTTCGGGAATAAAATGCTAACCGACCGCTCATCAACATCAATAAGAACGCCTAAGCCGAGTTCTGTTTCAGTATCTGATAACCAACGTTGACCAATAGCAAATTGCTGCAATTTTTCCACCTTTATCTTAAGTACAAGATTATGAATATCAGGCTCAATCACGAAACGTCATTGGAGCAAAATTCCACACCTTCAAGCAATGTATTTTGACATAAAGCTCACTAAAAAGTGAGCATAATTCACGCCGATTAAAGAAGTATTTCCTAGAACGGCGCCGGACAATAAAATTTCACCAGCTGCTCCGTTTGCGGATGA
Organism: Acinetobacter sp. KH_038; assembly: GCF_057839405.1. Lineage (NCBI taxonomy): Bacteria > Pseudomonadati > Pseudomonadota > Gammaproteobacteria > Moraxellales > Moraxellaceae > Acinetobacter > Acinetobacter sp. KH_038. The sequence goes on from NZ_CM174489.1 coordinate 1,826,990, forward strand.
TAAAAACTCAAACGCTCTGCATGCAGGCATAAGCGTGGCATCAACTGTTGTTGTTCAGCTGTGGCATATAGCGTATCGCCGATAATCGGATATCCCAGATATTGCATATGTACACGTAGCTGATGCGAACGGCCGGTAATGGGTGTCAGTTTCACCCGGGTCACAGGCTGTCCCTGAAGATTAAAATGTTCGATTGCCTGCCAATGCGTGATGGCCGGCTTGTTATGTGCGGGATCTGCGATATGTAAGGGCGGACGGCTTGGGTCATATACCACTGGCACCTCAATCGTGCCTTCACCTTCGAGTGTACCGGCAACTACAGCCTGATAGGTTTTATCGGTCTGGCGTTCCTGAAACTGGCGGGAAATGGTTTTTTGACCCCATTTGCTTAGACCAAACACTAGAATGCCGGAAGTATCACGATCCAGTCGATGAATGAGTAAGGTTTTTGGTTCTATTTTTACTAATCGGCTGATCAGGCAATCTTGTAAATCTTCTGTTTTACCGGGAACTGTGAGTAAACCTGCAGGTTTGTGGATGACCATAAAATCGTCATCACGATGTATCAGATGTTCGGTTAGAAAATTACTCAAAGTTCAATCCCAGGCTGATCGCGAAAAACAAGGCGGCAATGATAGAAAGCTTAGCCAATAATTACAATGCGCTTTTATGTAAATGCTGATGAAATTTCCGATTTAGCTCATAAAAATGCCCAATTGAAGCGCATCAATCGGAGGATTGTAAAATGAAGCTTGCCAATTCATGTAAAGATGAATGCTGTAGTATATCTTCATAGCGGATATTGGCACCATGCGCACGCCATACACCGACCAGACTCACTACGGCTACGGAGTCCAATCCATATTTTTTTAAGTCGACATAGGGATCAATTTCCAAAGCATCCATATCCAGCTGTTCAGCGACTGCCAGCATAATACCTTTGCTCGATAGGACATAGTCCGAGGGTGCACTTAAATCCCACAACCGGGTCAGACTATAAGTATTTAAATGATGTACCCCTTGTCCCGAGATATTTTCAATCCATTGAATATGCTGTTCCTGACTGGCTAATAAAATTGCGTCATCGACCACGCCAATTTGATCCGTCACACTCATCAGATGGGGCAAGATTTGCTTGAGCATAGGTGTAACCTGCCCTGCAAAAAGCAATTGTGGATGGGTAGAGGCATATTCACCGAGTTGCTGCATACCCTGTATCAAATCATCACCATACAAATCAAGAATTGGAATATCCAGTGCTTTGGCTTTATTAGTCAATTGAATCAAATTCACCATGAGTTCACTTTCTGCTATGCCCTGTTGCACACGCAAATTTTGTAATCCAACCAAGACTAAAACCGATTGGTTCGATGCAAGCTGCCATTTGGCTTGTGAGGGAGAAAGCTGGATTTTTTTGGGGATGGGATACAGCATGGGAGGCTCTTATAAATACAAAATAGCATGATGATTCATGCTACTTTAGTTTAGCATCGATTTGAAAAACACTTTGATTTCACAGACGCTTATTGTTCTAATTTCGTATAACCGCCATTATATTAAATGGTTGAGTTAAATCCATCCGCCAGTAATGAAATCTCCTGAATCATATCCAACAGAATACCCAATCTTTCTCTCTGGATAAGCGGTTTTATAATGATTGATTGACGTTTGTGCCAGTTTAAGAGCATAAGCTAAGAACAAAGGATATTCAGCATAATTATCTAGTTCCGTTTCATCTGCTAAATCTTCAATAGATCGTAAAATTTTAGACCTAAAAGCTCCTTGCTCAGGATAATATGTTTTGGCTTCAGACATCCAATCTAGGTTATCTTCTTCTGCAATATATTGATCTGATACTGCAAAATATAGATACCCATTATCAGAAAGACCAAACCAAAACCCTTGCTCAATAAAGGGAGCAGTTTCTTTTTCTAAAGTATCAATTATATGGGTCGTTAAACTTTTAACTTCAGTTGTGTAATCTAATTCTTTGAATAGATCCCAACTTTTGTTTGGCTGCATTTCATAGCAATGATTAATAATGATGGTCATGAAATTATCAATATCTGGATCATTTTTATGAAGATCAATTTCTTTAAAGATTTTTACAAAGTCAAATGACATAAACAGCCTACATTTCCCAAGATTTTAATAAGTTAGATATTTTTTAGATTGTATAAAATTAACATAATACGAGTCATACAAAGCGTGAGTCAATTTCCTACGCTTTTTGCTTCGTGTAACAGCCCTTATGTTAAACATTTGCAGATATTAGATCATTGTTTCCACAAATGAATACTGCTTGAGAGCAGTCATCTAAGCTATCCATTAAAATTTCATTTGTTCTTCTTTTATGAAAACTAAGAGTGGCATTACTTCCAAATTCACTTTCTAAAACAGATGATAAAATTATAGTGCACTCATCATCCCTTAGCTGATTCCATAAGTTTTGAACTAATTTAACTAATGCGAATCCGATGTTGATTATTTCATTCATTTCATACTGTTGATTATCCACGTAATCCTCGATATGAATCTTATTATTGGAGGCTTCAAACCCTGTTAGATTTCCGTAAACATCAGCTATGGCTTCGTAATTCACCTGTTCTAACCGATCTTTGTAAAAATTAAAGACAATAGCATCCGAATCCTCATAAAAGCCTTCTAGTATCATAAGTTCTAAAATTGAGGGAAGCTGGACATCATGTCTGGATAGAAAGAATGCATCCATTTGGGAACTTAGAAGTATCACTTTTACACCTGGAATATTTTTGCTGTTATTAAAATTAGATTTTTAGTATTTCTAAAATTAACATAATACACGTTATATGAAGTTCTAAAAACGAGTTTATTATACTGATTTTTATATATTTTTAAATTTTAAAACCTAGACCAGTGTCTAGGCTTTTTGATTTCGTACAACAACCATTATATTAAATAGAGGAGTTACTCTGTTGAGTTTTTACAGTTTAGTAGCATACATTTTCCGTCAATTTTACCAACTAAGCTTATAGGTTTAGATGTTTCTCCATCATCAAAAGATATCTCAACTAATAAGTTTTGATCCTCGAAAGATTCTAATTCTTTAATTAATTGTTTGATGCTTTTACCCTGTATTACCCACTCTGGCTGTTTAGGCATATTACTCCCAGCTATTAAATATCTCTAAAATCAACATAATACACCTTATACGAAATGCTTTTGATTTCCTTTTTAAATCATAGCTTTATTACATATAGGAAAGCCCAATCATTAGCGATTGGGCTTTTTAGTTGATATTTCACGTTCCACGCTTCATTTTGGTACAACTTTGAATGAGTTTATTGAGTTGAGCTAATCAATTTTTTTCTTGAATTAACTTTGCTGCGCCAAAAACTTCTCAATCGTCACCTGAGCAATCTCTGCATCTTCAAAAGACTTCACCCCAGAAACCCCCATCGCACCGACCAACTGTCCTTGATACAGAATCGGCTCGCCGCCTTCCAGCATGCCTGAAAATGATTCCATGGTCAGAAAGCCCATTTGGCCGCCTTTGATAATATCTTCAAACAGTTTGGATGGACAACGACTCATGGCAGAACATTTGGCTTTTTCAATGGCCAGATTTGCAGTCATCGGTGCTGCACCATCCATGCGTTTCATCGCAAGCAAATTACCGGTTTCATCTACAACTGCAATGCTGACATTAAAGCTATTCTGCATCGCATATTGATGTGCTTCATTTAATAAAAATTCTGCATCACTTAAAGTCAAATAATGTTTGGTTTGCATTTTGATCTCAAATTAACTGAAGCCTCCCTCTCCTTTTAGGAGAGGGTTAGGAAGAGGTACGATCTTTATTTACAACTTTGAAAACCCTCTCCTGAGCGAATATTTAAAGCATTACTTTTAAAATGAGGCACAAGTGAGGATTAAGGAGAGGTCAAATTAACCTTTCATCTCAGCAAAAGTTTCTTTTGCTGCTTGAATGGTGTAGGCAATATCTTCATCAGAATGTGCAGCCGAAATAAAGCCAGCTTCAAATGCAGAAGGTGCAAGGTTTACCCCACGGGTTAGCATGCCATGGAAGAATTTACGGAAAGCATCGACATCGCATTTCAGCATCGAGTCGAAACTGGTAATGTCTTCCTGATCGGTAAAGTACAGACCAAACATACCGCCGACTTGTTGGGTTTCGAACGGAATACCTGCTTCATCTGCTGCTGCTTGTAAACCTTCAAGAAGTTTTGATAACTGCGCAGATAAGTTTTCATAAAAACCTTCAGCACGTAGATGCTTAAACATCTCGATTCCGGCACGCATTGCCAATGGATTACCCGACAATGTGCCAGCTTGATAAACTTTACCAAGTGGCGCGATGCATTCCATCACTTCACGTTTACCACCGAAAGCACCGACTGGCAGACCTGCACCGATGATTTTACCCAAAGTGGTCAAATCCGGAGTTACCCCATAATGAGCCTGCGCGCCACCAAGACCAACACGGAAACCGGTCATCACTTCATCAATAATGAAAACTGAACCATGCTCATCACAAACATCACGAATCGCTTGCAGGAAACCGTCAATCGGTTTCACCAGGTTCATGTTGCCTGCCACAGGTTCCACAATCACGCCGGCAATGTCCGAGCCAAACTTGGCAAAGCATTCTTTTAAAGTGGCAATGTCATTGTATGGCAGGGTTAAGGTATGTTTGGCAAAATCAGCTGGCACACCCGCAGATGTTGCTTCACCTTCACCACTGGTCAACAAGCCTGAACCGGCTTTTACCAATAATGAATCTGAGTGACCGTGGTAACAGCCTTCAAATTTTACAATCTTGTCACGGCCGGTATAACCACGTGCCAGACGGATCGCGGTCATGGTGGCTTCTGTACCCGAGTTGGTCATACGCACCAATTCAATTGAAGGCATGATTTCGCAAATAATATCGGCCAGTGTGGTTTCATGAACTGTAGGCGCACCAAAGCTCAAACCATCTACAGCCGCATCCTGAACCGCTTTAATAATCGCAGGATGGGCATGACCCAGAATCATCGGCCCCCATGAGCCGACATAATCCACATAACGCTTGCCATCGACATCATACAGATATGCACCCTGTGCTCTCTCGATAAATACTGGCGTACCACCGACCCCATTAAATGCGCGCACAGGTGAATTGACACCACCTGGAATATGTTTATTGGCTTGTTTGAACAATTGTTCTTGCTTTGGAGATAAGCTCATGAAGGCACTCGACTCAAAATTAAATCAATCAAAAAATTTTATGCTGTAGCTTGAAAAAGCGCAGACCATTCATCTAAACGTTCAGGAATGGCATTCATCGGAAGTCCCAATATATCACTAATCACGGCACAATAATCCGCACCTGACTCAATGACTTCTTTGGAATTTTCAACTGTTAAACCACCAATCGCACAAATCGGCACCTGCAGTTGCTGTTTTGCCAGTTTTAAGGTTTCCAGGCCAATATTACCGGCTTCAGGTTTGCTGTCAGTGGCGTAAATTGCACCAAATGCCACATAGTTGGCGCCATCAGCAATCGCCTGTTCAGCCAGCTCAAGCGAATTATTACAGCTTCGACCAATCAAGACATTCTTAGGCAAGCGTGCAACAGCATCGACAATAGAGCCATCATCCTGACCTAAATGCACACCAACACCGTATTTAACTGCCATTTCAAGATCGTCATTAATCACAAAAGGCACCGCATATTCAGCACACATGGCTTTCATATACTCGATTTCGTAAATCTGATCTTGTTTGGCGACTTTTTTACGGCGATATTGCAGAACCGCCACACCGCCATTGGCCATTGCGCCTTCCAGTTTCGCCAGTAAAAGCTCTAAAGGATCATCATTGGTAATTAAATATAAACCGCGCATCTTGCTCGCCATTTCCTAGAATGGCTCTATTATAGGCATAACTCCGCCAGATTTCCGCAGTGCGCCTGTTTCTAAAACCGGGAATCAATAGATTTGAGGTTTTTTAAAGCAATTTGTCAATGAGAGATTAAATATCACCATTTTCAGGGATATACCGACTATAAAATATACGTTTTAATCGCTTTATAACAAAAATTATAAAGTGTTAATGCTTACGCCCTCCGACAAACGCTTTTAGGATTTTGCAGATAACTTGGTGGAGAAGTTGCAAAATTCTAAGAGCGGTTTTTTTTGCCTTTATATTTTCACTCTCGTTAAGCGCATTCAAAATCAGGTTCTAACAGACTAAAAATACCCAATTTCAGGGATAGCCCAATTTGCCTGAAGAGACTTAAATAGCTTTAGACACAGACAATAATCAGAAAAATAAATAACTGTGTTGGTAACACCCAATCCTTTCTAGTTTTGAGTCATCCGTTCATGGGGAAACGTTTCAAAGCTAGGAAGGATTATCTTTTTATGCATAATCTGCATGACTTCTTCTATAAATATTTACGCAATAATGACAATGAAGTCAGCTCATTATTTTTAAATAATAGGGACATAAAAAAAGCCCGGAGAAGGTCGCTCCAGGCTTGGAAAACTTTTTTATTCAGCAAAATATAATTTTCGTTCAAATTTTATTGAAGCCGAACAAGTCATAACACAATTAATAGAATAATAAATCGGGACTTGCAAGTCTTTTATCGAAATATCATGTGCGATGCAGACACAATCCGATGAAAGTGGTCCTTGCCTAACTTGGAATCTTGTCGTATTTGCGCTCAACCAGACTGAGATTGCCGCGCAGAACATCTGCGAACATACGCCAGTCCGAGATAAAGCTATACACAGGCTGTTTGAAGCTGGCCGGTTTATTTCGTTCAAAGATAAAATGGCCAATCCAGGCACAGGCATAACCCGAGAGCAAACCATAAGCAAAATATCGCGGTTTGCCCTGACGAATGGCTTTGGCAAAACAATATAGACCGATACTACTGCCTGCGACATGTAAACGACGACTGACAATATGCCGATGTTCGGTCAAATAGAAACGGTAAAACTCATGGTAATTGGCAATTGGCATCTGAGGCTGAACCGCGTCCACACTGCTATTCTCTGGCTGTACTTGTATATTCATTTCTCATCATCCTGATGGTTTCTTTTACCTTAGCGTATATTTTAGCCAATTAACAGCCTGTTGATTGGCCCGAAAAAGCTTAAATATTTTCAGGCCAAGCCTTGAGTGTTCTAGCTTTACAGCACTTTGAACAGATCAAAGCCAATATTTAAATAGTTGTTCGATATTTTTATATGCAGGTCAAGTCTTACATGCATTTTGATTTTGGTTACAATCTGCTGCGCACAAATCTAAAAATATAATTACGGCTTTGTCTGCCGAATTTTCAGCATCTCATTAAAGCGAAAAATGTCAGTGCATGATCCGTGTACTGAACTGATAGGAAAATCATTATGGTTGAAGTTGAACTCAAGTTCCAAATTCCTGCGGCACGACGCACTGCACTGCTCAAGGCACTTGATCCCAAAAAATCTCAACAGATCCAGCTTCAAGCCAAATATTATGATACTGCCGACCGTCAGCTGGCCCGGCATGGCGTTGCACTGCGTCAGCGTCTGGAAGGCACGTGCTGGGTTCAAACCCTGAAAGCTGCCGGAAAAAGTCATATCGAACGCTTTGAGCATAATCATGATCTGGGGGAATTAACTGAATCTCCTGAACTGGATGTAGAGATTTATAAAAACTTCCCAGAAGCACAGGCGATTCTGAAGCATGCGCTTGGCAATCAGTTTGATCAGTTACAATTACAGTTCGAAACCGATATTGCCCGCACCCTGCGTGTAATCGAATATCAAGATACCCAGATTGAAGTCAGTCTGGATATTGGACAGATTCGTACCAAAGATGCCGAACAGGAAGTGCATGAAGTCGAATTCGAGCTTAAAAATGGTTCAATTCAAAATTTACTGGCATTCAGCTTTGAATGGGTTAAGAAGTATCAACTGTGGCTGGATGTACGCAGCAAGGCGGAAATAGGCAATTTACTGGCCACATCACAGTGCGTTAGCGCTGCGACCCTTGCCAAAGAATTCCAGATCAGTAAAAAAGACAGCGCCCGTAAAACCCTGTGCAACCTGATTGCACAGCAGATGCAGCATTTGTTGCCAAATATCGCAGCGATTTCAGCTCAGGTTGCAGAGCAGCAACATATTCAGCAAGCTCAACTGGCACTGGAGCAGCTGTATCTCACTTTGCTGCTGTTTAAAGACTGGCATCCGCAGCTTTCGGATAAATGGGCACATCAGATGGCTGCCTTCAAGCAGCAGTTCGAGCATCTGCAACATTTGCAGCATATGCAAAATACCCTGGCCGGTTTCCTGAAAAATCCGACCACGGCGGAAAATCTGAGTAAAGATATCCTGTATGCTCAGGAAAAACTGGGCAATCTGGTCAAATCCACCCAGAATGTGCATCATTATCTGGAATTACTGACTTTTAGTTTAACGGAAGATGAACAAGCCGGTCTGGATTTAAAAACTGCGGCACAAACGACGCTGCAACAGCAGTATAAAGCACTGCAAGAACAGATGAACCAGACGGAAATTAACAATTTTGAAAGTCTGGATCAATTGGCAAGCCGGATTCAGGAACTAAAATTCAGCTTCCCGATTTTAACCACAATCTATGATGTCAAAAACTTGCAGAAATACAGTAAAGCACTGAATGATGCGCAACTGGCAGCCAGTGAATATCAGACTCTGGCCTCTTCTGCGCTGTATATTCAGCAGACTGAACTGGAAGCCAGTGACTGGTTTGTGCTGGGCTGGCTGACTGCCAAGCAGGAAGTCTATGCCCAGAGACTGCTTGAGGCGACAGAACAGTTCCTGGTCAGCCGTAAATTCCTGAAATAAAGATACTGAAATAAATCTCACAACAAATACTCCAAGCACGCCTTTTCTAGCGTGCTTTTTGTTGCAGAAGCACATCACACCACTGCTGATCTTTGGGCTATATTAATCTATAAAACCAACATCGCGGAGGAATGACCCGATGGCAGAAATAGAACTCAAATTCCAGATCCCGCCCCAGTCACGTGCGCAATTTGAACAGGATATTCAGAAGCTTCAGCCGACCCGGCATCGCTTATGTGCACGCTATTTCGATACTGAAGCGCAGCAGTTACAACAACATCAAATCGCCTTGCGACAACGTCTGGAAGACCAGCAGTGGATGCAAACCCTGAAAGCACCTACCGAACAGCAGTTTGAACGCTTTGAACTTGAGCATGAATTAAAAAGCCCGCCAGAACATTGTGATTTTCAGTTATACCGCAAACATAAACCGGCAAAAAAAATCCTGAAACAGGCGCTTGGTGATCTGGACACCCCGCTGATGCTGCAATTTGAAACAGATGTTGCCCGTTATGTCCTGAATGAAACCCACCTCAACAGCAAGATTGAAATTGCCTTTGATGTCGGCGAAATTCGTCATGACGATCAAGCCATCGACATTTATGAAGTTGAATTTGAGCTTAAATCCGGTGAATTAAACGAATTGATTGCTTTCATTCAGCCGTGGGTTCAGCGTTATGCCTTATGGCTGGATACGCGGAGCAAATCGGAACGCGGTTATGCCTTACTGCATACTGAAGAAAGTCTGCCGGTTCAGCATCAGCTGCCATTAGAACTTGAACAGCACGATCAGGTCAGCACGATTTTGCAAAAAATTGTTGCCAACTGCCTGGCCCACCTTTTTCCAAATGCGACCGCAATTGCTGCTGATCATTACAATAGTGATCATGTACATCAGGCACGTGTCGCAATCCGGCGCTTACGCAGTGCCTTTAAAATTTTCCAGTCCGCGACTGAACATGTACAGCCAGAATGGCCAGAACAGCTACGAGATATTTTCCAGCAACTGGGTTCTACCCGAGATCGCGATGCTCTCGCAGAAAGCCTGATTCCGCAACTGGAAAAAGCCGGCTCACCTTTACTGAAGCTGCCACCCCATCGTCAAAAACAGCCAGATATTAGTGCACTGTTCAGAAGTCCGGCCACCGTAGACCTGATCCTGCAACTGCTCAGTTTTAGTCAGGACAAAATGGATCACAACGCCAAGTCTTCGCATAAAATCTTGTCTAAAGGTTTGAGCAAATTACATCGTCAAATTTGCCAGGATGCCGAGAACTATCAGGAACTGGATATTGAATCGCGACATCGCACGCGCAAACGGGTTAAACGCTTACGCTATAATGTAGAGTTTTTACAAAGCCTGTTTCCTGAAAAAGAAGTGAAAGCTTATCTGAAAGCGCTCAAACCCTTACAGGAAAGCCTGGGGCATTATAACGATCTGTTTGTGGCAGATGAACTGTTTAGACCCTATGTCAAGCAAAATGCTAAAGCATGGTTTGTACTGGGCTGGCTGACTGCCGAGCAGCAGCGTTTATCTGCCGAAGCGGCTGTTCGCCTACAGGAGTTCGCTGAAAATACCAAACCATTCTGGTGAAAAATGGCCTGATCAAGCAGCATTAGCGATATTTACCAAACACTTTCCAGGTATGGTTATCGGCCAGCGGGTCATTATAACTGTCGCTACGTTGCTTACGTGGTTTATCACGAGCATCGATCAGTTCAAAGTGTGGCTCGACACTCAGCACGATACCATTCACATAAAAACGTGTGCGTGTATATTCACTTTGTCCATGCTGAAACACATAAGTGCGCAGATCAACAAATTCACGGTGTGCAACCAGTGCTGCGGTATCGTCACTGTCGAGCCAGTGTCGCATGGCTGCAACCTGCTCAGCTTCGAATTGCCCGCATTTTTCAATCAGGCTAGCGACACCACGAAAAGTTTTAGATTCTTTGGCCCGGGTTTTATTGACCCTGATTCGATCCACATGAAAATAAAATAGTGGCAGGTTTAAATGACTGGGCAGATGAATAGCATCTGGTATTTCATCTTCCATAAAAGGCTGAAACAGATCCTGTGCCCTTTCAATCAGACCAAGCCACTGGGTATAGTATTCCTCGACCTGCGATTTGCTTCCATAATAAATCGGCAGACCTTCAACATTGGCCAGATTTGCCGGTGGCCAGATATTCTGGCGCAATAAGGCAATATCACTTTTCAGGCTTTGTACTGCAATGGCATCCTGCATGGCATTCACTTTTATATGCTTAGGCTATTTTTAGATTAAGGCAAAGGTTTAGTTTCTGCAAGGCTTTGCCTATAATTAGGCATTAAGATTTTATGATGGTCAGGAAAAATTCATGGTTCAAAAGATTGAAGCAACCGATGTAACCGAAGAAGAAGCGTTAAATGCAGCATTCTTTGAACGCGCTGATGAATTTATTCAACAAGCCAACGAATTTTGCCGTGTAGAAAAAGGCTCGCAGGAAAAGCCAAGCGACAAGCGTGGCCAAGTCAGCGCAGCGATGTTATTTGGTACTGCCCGTTTCAATACCTGGGTTGCAGCCAATAATTTTAAAGATGGCAACGAAATGCGTGATGCCAAAGATCAGGTAATGTCTTACATCCTGCAGCAGTTCCAAATGATGCTGGAAGATAACTATGACGAATACTGTGAACAGTTCGAAAACTATTTACGTTTCCGTCACAATGAAGAGTTTCACGCCAACAAGCATAACCATGATCACAAGCACGATCATTGATAAAAACAGGAAAAGCCCCGCGGGGCTTTTTTTATTTGCTGTAATTTAAAATATTGACTTTAAACTGATTTTAGCTCTATATAAATTGAACAATAAATAAACTAAAACAAGGCATCTTATGCAGCAGCTTCCCTTTCCAATCATTGACCCGCATATTCACCAATGGGATCCGTATAACACGCCACATGCGGCAGCATTTGCTGTAAAACTGTTTGGCAAATATCCCAAACTGCTGGACAAAATGGTGCGGCTGCTTAAACCTAAAGATGTGATTGAAACCATTGGCTTGACTCAGCACCTGACCGCCCCTTATCTGCCTGCAAATTACCGGAAAGATCTTGGGCATTACCAAGTTGAGCAAGTGGTGCATGTCGAAGCCAGCTGGCATGATCAGAAAGGTACAGGCGTGGTAGATGAAACGCATTTTATCGCCGGACTTCCTTTTGATCAGCACAATATCCAGCTTGGTGGGATTGTTGCCACGGCGGATCCGCGGCAGAAGAACTTTAAGCAACTGATTCAACTGCACCGGGAAGCTTCTCCAAAATTTCGCGGCATCCGTAAAATGGCTGCGGTACATCCAGACAAAGGGGTTCATGCCTGGACAGATGAGCCACATCTTTATCGTAATAAAAACTTCCTGACAGGATTTGAGGAGCTGGCCAAGCAGGATTTAAGTTTTGATGCCTGGGTCTATTCGACCCAGATTGCGGATGTAACTGCCCTGGCCAAAGCCTTTCCGGACACACCCATCGTACTGGATCACCTCGGTACGCCTGCTGGCTTATTTGGTAAAGTCGGTAAGGCTACAGGCAAGACCGAACGAGATCGTGCCCAGATATTTTCAGGTTGGAAAGATCAACTGGCGGAACTGTCCGAATGCGGCAATGTATCGACTAAAATGTCTGGCCTGTTTATGCCGGTATTGGGACATGATTTTCATCAGCAGAAAAGGTTGGCAAATAAAGAGGAATTATTGGAAGGTGCTACGCCCCTGATCCAGCATGCCTTAGCCTGCTTTGGTTCTGAACGCGTGATGTTTGCATCCAACTTTCCCATGGACAGTGTCAGCAGTTCACTCATCAATATCATTGATGCCTTTAGTGATATTGTCCAGGACTATGATGAAAATGCCTTAAAGCCGATCTTTTATGAAAATGCTAAAGCGTTTTATCAATTATAAGAAGCGCCTGAATCCTTAAAAAAAGCAGGAAAATACATATGCTTTGGGAGGAAATAAGCACAAGTCCCTGATCGGATAAGCTTTTCTATCCCCAGTGCTGTTCAACCTGAAATTTTAGGTGGAATCCTGTTTAGCAGAAAAGTGGCTTAAATCAGAGCTTATAATCATCAGAACTAAAAAGTCCCCCTTAAAGGAGGACTTTTTTAATGTAGAGCAATTCTATGATTTTTTCACTTCTTTGCCATACTGATCGGCCATCACTTCAATCAGCTGATCCAGCTTGATATATTTTTTAATCATCGCATCAATATCAGCTTTACTCAGTTTAGCAATCGCCTGATCACGTTTTTCCCGGTAAACCAGATTACGGTCTTTTTCCAGTTGAGGAATCAACATACTGTGAATAAGGCGATCATCCTCCAGAACATTGACACGTTTTTTCAAAATACTGGCTTTGGCCGCTTCTACTTCCTGTTCAGTTACACCACGTGCTAGCAGCTGATTAAGTACCTGATGCACTGTTTGAGAGACCTGTGCAGATTTACCCGCAGTATAATTGGCACTAATCATCAAGGCACCGACATCTTCCCATTTATCGAGTTGCACATCTGCACTAAAACCATAGACCAGTGCATTTTTCTCGCGTAGCTCTTGTGCCAGTCGTGACGACAGCTGTGAATCGCCCAGAATATGTCGGAATACCTGCAATGCAGGTGCATCGGCATGATCGGCACCGACCGGCATGCTCATAAATGCCTGATAACTGCCAAACTCACGTTGCTCAGACAAGGCATGAATTTTCTGGGCCGGATAGCTTCGATATTCCGATTTCAGACGTTCATAAGGCTGGGGAGCTTTCCAGTCTGCAAAACTATTTTTCAGCATTTTTTGCATGGATTTTGGCTGAAACTCACCAGTTACTGCGATTTGGGCATGATGCGTTTTCACGAACTGCTGATATAAAGCGACCACTTGCTCACGAGTGGCTGCTTTAAACTGCTGGGTGGCCAGCTCAGGTTCAAAATGGAAACGAATATCACCGGGCTGGTACACTTCGATGGTGCGCGCCATGGCGAGACTCGACACCGTATCTGGCTCGGTATAAGGGCGATCCAGACTGGACAAGGTCTGGCCCTTGATCAAATCAAACTGGCTTTGCTCAAATGCGGGCTTTTTCAGTACATCGACCACGTACTGAAAAAATTCTGCAAATTTCTCTTTTTTGGCACTGATCTGTATGCTCAGACCATTGCCGGATGCACTGGCAGTCGCTGAACCACCGACCTCAATAATCTTGTCGGCAATCTGCTGCAAGCTTTGGCTTTCCGATGAGCGCAGCATTAAATATGCGGTCAGATCCAGAATCTCGCCTTTATTCATCAGACTTTGAGCAGTCCCGAAATCCAGAGAAATCGTGGCATAAACTTTGTCGTCGCGGGTGCTGGTTGGGAACAGCGCGTATTTAATGCCATTTTTTAACTTGCCACGCTGGATCTGCTTATCCTTGGCATACAGATACTGCTTGGATTGCGCTACATACTGTTTTACTTCGGCCTGATAGACACTGACATCTTTGAGTGGTTCTTCTAGCTCAGCCTGTTGATCGAGTGTTTTTTTCGGGACTTCAGTCTGGGTAAGTTCCTGTGCTGCTTTTTTCTGATCTTCCGGTGTTGGTAAAATATTGCCGGAAATACGATGCTCAGGTTTTAAAAAGCTCTTATAGACCTGATTGACCTGACTCACATTCAGGTTTTGAATCGCGTTCAGATCTTTAAAGTACTGGCTCCAGTCACCCGAATAAGCCACGGCATAATCGCTTAAACGTGAACCTAAGGCAGTCGCGCTATTTTTAATATTGTCAGCCTGATTTCGGGTCAAATTTTTGACTCGGTTTAATTCAGCCTCGGTAAATGGCTGGCTCTGTTCCACCCCTTGAATTAAGCCCTGTTCCACTGTTTTTGCCTGATGATTGGGGGCATAGATTGCACCCATAAACACCAGATTAAAGTCTTTATCTAACCAGGTACTGGATTGCACCATGGTCGATTTTCCACTTTCCACCATGCTCTGATATAAGTGCCCGCTGGGTTGCAAAGTATAAAGCGTCGGCGAGACAGCCAAAGCCGTCTTGACCTTTTCATCCGGGCCATTCAGATAAATATTGAATTTGGCCAGATCACTGCCCTTTTGTACGGTAAATTCACGCTGTTGAATCTGCTCGGGTTTTAAAGCTGGAACTTTCACTTGCGCCGGTACACTGCGTGACTGAATCGGGCTGAAATGGGTATCAATCTGCTTTAATACTTCTGTCTTATCAAACTTACCTGAAATCACCATAAAGGCATTATTCGGCGCATACCAGCTACGGTAAAACTGATTCAATTCCTGCATATTGATGGATTGCAGCTCGTTCAGATCCCCAATCGGTAACCGGCCCAGATACTGATTGCCATACGCCGACTTGAAGATCTGATCCATGAGTACTGAAAATGGCTGATCCAGACGGATTTCACGTTCGCGTTTTACAATATCAATTTCTGTCGGTACATATTTTTCCTGCAGAACCAGTTGATCCATACGCTCCGCTTCAAGAAAAATCACTTCATTGAGCGCAGTTTTTTCAGGACGAATGACATTGGTATATTTGGTAGAATAATAATCAGTACTGGCATTGGTCATTAAGGTATATTGATCGAGCCGACGCTGAAACTCGTCACCTTTGACATTTTCAGTACCTTTAAAAGCCAGATGTTCCAGCAGATGTGCCAGTCCACCCTTGCCCTGAGGATCATTCAGTGAACCGGTCAAGTACACTGTATTCATAAAAATTTTATTTTCTTTATCATTGGGTGCCAGGATAATTCGCAACCCATTATCAAGACGATATTCTTCTATATTTTGTTCAGTTTTCACTAAAACAGGTTGTGCAAAACTCAGCGCACTACAACCAGACAACAAAATAGCCAGGCTTAAATTTTTATAACATACCAACATTATTCATCCAAATTCTAAATGTAAATTTTTATCCGCGTTCATTCTAGAGAATGATTCTTATTCTGAATAGTCTTTTCCAAGCGGAATCCTTAAAATAACATGCCGCCTTTCCTGACGACATGCATTTCTTTGTAATTAAAGATAAAGTTCAGCCTGCATATATAACTTACCATAACCCGAAATTTCAATTCGTTCCTGATCTTGCAAGGCACAATACAGTACGCCACCACGCGCAGATGCCTGATAAGCGACCAGTTCATTTTTACCGAGTTTTTCTGCCCAAAGCGGTGCAATTCCGGTATGAATAGAACCTGTGACCGGATCTTCATTGATGCCATTACTCGGAGCAAAATAACGTGAAATACAGTCATATTGTGTATCTTGCGAGGTAATTGCGACATCCAGTAAAGTCGCTTGAGCCGTAATCGCAGCACGCTTGCCATTTAACTGTTTTAACAGTTCAAAATCAGGGGTTTCATCCAGTACATCCTGTACCGATTCATATTCAACAATATAGGCTTGTGCATTCAGATATACCTGCTTGAACGGTTTGCTTAATGCCTGTCTTAAAGCTGCTGGATATTCTGTAACGGCTACTGCACGGCGGATTGGAAAATTCATTCTGATCTTACCATCCGCATCCTGATGGACCACAAATATACCCAGATCTTTCACATGAAATCGAATCGTTTTTGCCGTACCAAATTGATTGAAAAGTACGAAGCTGCTCGCTAATGTCGCATGACCACAAAAATCGACCTCTTTGGTCGGGGTAAACCAGCGAATGGCATAATTTTCGCTATCAATAACTTTAACAAAGGCCGTTTCAGAGAGATTATTTTCCAGTGCGATATTTTGCATCAGGCCATCTTCAAGCCAGTCATCCAGTACAATCACGGCTGCGGGATTGCCTTTAAACAGTTCCGTAGCAAAGGCATCGACCTGGTACATTTTCATTTTTTGCATTCCTGAATCTAACAATCTCTAGTTTAAAAGCTTTTTTGCAAGAATGAACTTGAATATGTTAATGATCTCATCAGGGGCTGTTGATATTTCATAAATGGCTTGCGTTGTAGGCTAAAATTGAGCAAACAAGGAAGGAAATGCAAAAATGGTGGTTCCATTTTTAAATTTCATGACGCAGTTGGAGATAATTTTAACCACAACCCTTCGGGACTAGAGTATTTTTTGATACTACGTCGTTGTGAACTACGCATTTAGAATGACTAAATTTTGTATTTCACGCCTAGTATCCTCCAAAAATACGCTTAGTCGCAAACATAGATGAAGTTTCAACAGCCCCTAATCTAGGCTGTGAAATAATTAGCGTAAATGGTACTGCATGACAAACTCCCATATTCAAAGCGTTCCTTTAGAAAAAGCCTATCGCCTGATTACCCATGGCCCCACTGTGCTGGTGTCTGCTCAGGATCAGCAGGATACTGATGTCATGGCAGCAGCCTGGGCATGTGCCCTGGAGTTCAACCCTGCCAAAGTGACTGTGGTTCTGGATAAAAGTACCAAAACCCGAACTATTATTGAAAATTCAGGTTATTTTGCCCTGCAAATTCCCACGCTGAAACAGCTGAACATGGTTTATAAACTGGGTACACAGAGCCTGCATGATGTCCCGGAAAAACTGGCACAATCCGGAGTGGAACTATTTCATTTTCCTGATGCTGATATTCCTGTAGTACAAGGCTGTGCAGCCTGGATCCTTTGTGAACTGATTTCCGAGCCACATAACCAGCAGACGCACGACCTGTTTATTGGCAAGGTGATTGCCGCCTATGCCGATGATCGGGTGTTCCGCGACGGTCACTGGCATTATCATGAAGTGGCGGAAGAATGGAAAAGCATTCACCATGTCGCCGGTGGACATTTTTATACCATTGGCAATGCGGTGAGCGTTGATGATCCAGAAGCATAAATGAAAAGAATCGCGGATGAACAGAGCATATCTGCAAGTCCCCGAGCCTCTGAAATTATGCTACTTTATCTTTAATCTCTATTTGGTTTGATGCGCGATGATGCCTTTTAAAATTCACTGTATTGATGTTCAAAACTCGCTACAAAATTATATCTGGTTACTTGAACATACTGTTTCTCATCAGGTCGCAGTCATTGACCCGACCGAAGCCGGATTGGTGCAGGATTATTGTGCCAAACACAATTTAATCTTGAGTCAAATCTGGCTGACACACTGGCATAAAGACCATATTGGCGGTGTACCTGGCTTAATTCAGGGGCAAAACCTGCCTGTTTATGGCCCACGTGCAGAACTGAGCAAAATCCCGTTTATCACCCATCCGCTTGAGCATGAAGAACAGTTCAGCTTTCATGGCGTGGAGGTTCAAGTCATCGCTGTACCTGGTCATACATTAGGTCATATCGTTTATTTTATTGATGCAATCGATGTGCTGTTCTGCGGCGATACTCTATTTGCCATGGGTTGTGGCCGGGTATTTGAAGGCACCTATTCACAAATGTACCATTCCTTGTCACGTCTGGCTGCTTTGCCACCACGCACCCAGGTTTATTGTACGCATGAATACACCCTGTCGAATGCCCAGTTTGCCAAGCATGTCGAACCGGACAATCAGGCGATTCTGGAGCGTTTTGAGCATGTTGAACGTTTGCGTATGTTAGGTAAGTGTACCCTGCCAAGCAGTATTGAAGATGAATTGCAAACCAACCCTTTCTTGCGCGCGGACAGTGTAGAAGAGTTTCAACGCTTAAGAACCCTGAAAGATCAGTTTTAAATCCAGTTCAGTTCCAATAAACCATATTAAAGAATCTGGTTGCTTTGCGCATAAGCATCCAGTTCGCCCTGAGTAACGACACGCACGGCCTGCATTTCATCAATACGTACCAGCAGCAAGTCAGCTAAGGCCGGTTGATAACGACGCGCACTGCCAAAAGGCGTATAGGCTACTTTGGACTGTACGGTAAAGTTTAACCAGTCTTCATGTCCCATCATGACAGCAACCGGATGCAGTCCTTGCTGCTGCATCAATTCGACTTGCTGATTTACATAGTGTTCAATATTGAATTCAGTCATGCTGCGAATCTTCAATCTGAAAATGATATTTTTAACAGTATAAAGCATGCAAACCGGGCCAGAGATCAGAAAAGCAACAGCCAGTATTCTGGCAATGGCTGAGTCGATTAAATTTAAATCTTTTCAATGTTCTTTTATCTAAAATCTTCACTTTTCATCTTATTTATAAAGCTAAAAATGGCTTTATTTTATTGTAAGCAATTGAATTATAAAAATAATTATACTTATTTATATCTTATAAAAACTTAATATTTAGTTACAACCTATTCAATATGATTAAAATCATAAACTTAAGTCATAAATTGCTTTTTTGTTGATCACAGCATGTTCACTAAATATTCAAATTAAATTAAATTAATTCAAATATTGGTATTAGCCCTTTAAAACAAAATTTTTCACCCTTATTTAAGATAGAACAATGATGAAGGAGTAATCTCGTGAAAAAAGTGGTTAAAGCTAAAAATCTGATTGCATTTCGACTATGGTTAGAAAAATTGGGATATTCAGTACGTACCTTGGCTGATGATCGTGGATTTAGTTTTAGTTTCAAGAAAGAATATGGTCTGGTCACCTGCGACCTGGCAGGCAATGCACTCGCAATCCAGCTCGGTGAGGAATTTGAAGATCATTTAAAAGCCTGATTCAGCCGATATCCAACCAGAAAAGTAAATAAATTATTCCACTGATTCAGCAACTCTATTCGCCTATTCTTTAGCCCATTTCGATGGGCTTTTTTTATGAAATTTCAGGCAATAAAAAAGCAAGGCATTCGCCTTGCTTTAATATGATGGTGGGGACGGAGAGACTCGAACTCTCACACCTCGCGGCGCTGGAACCTAAATCCAGTGCGTCTACCAATTTCGCCACGTCCCCATCAGGGTACCAACTTAGTGTTGGATTTTTTTCAAACTTTGGCAGAGGATCAAGGATTCGAACCTTGACGAACGGTTTTGGAGACCGTCATGCTACCATTACACCAATCCTCTACTCGGCCATTTTACTTAATTGCTTAAGTAAATTGGTGGGGACGGAGAGACTCGAACTCTCACACCTCGCGGCGCTGGAACCTAAATCCAGTGCGTCTACCAATTTCGCCACGTCCCCGATGGCTGTGTATATTATAGAGAACGACCGTCATTGACAAGCGATTTTACCAGCAATCACACGCTATTCCGCTAGAAATTAAACAGTTAATGCTATTTTATTAGTTTTGATAAAACTCATCAGCGCAATTTGACTGATTTTCAAACAGAAGCATGCATCTGCTGTTTTTCAAAAGCTGCAGCTTTATTGATGAATAGCAGCACAGTGCAGCTAAAACACTCTCTGCTTGCTTTGATAGTTAAACGGATGCAAGTCTGTTTGTTATAGATTCTGTCCCAGCGAATCTAGACAAACAAAATAAGGTCAGATCAATACAATGCTTGACCAAATTCCAGGCAATAAAAAAGCAAGGCATTTGCCTTGCTTCAATATTATGGTGGGGATAGAGAGACTCGAACTCTCACGCCCAGAAGGCGCTGCGACCTGAACACAGTGCGTCTACCAATTCCGCCATATCCCCATGGCTGTGTATATTATAGCGATCAGAGCGGATGTACAAGCAATTCTGTAGCTGACAAATACTTTTATGTCAAAATTTAAGCAGTTAATGCGCAATTGAATAAATATCATTCTATTTAGATTCATATTATTCAATTAAACCCCATACAGATAATATCAAGAGGCACAATATGACTTAGCCACAGGGACATTTAGATGATTGAATTCTCAGATCGTATGAATGATGGCATGGAAGATAATGAAATCTAGCAAAGCCTTGCCCTTGCCTGATTATTCACGGAATGACTTAAACGCCGAATGCATTAGCATTCATGCATAAATCATTTTTTAGTCCTTAGATTAACATTTGAACTGCAACACCATGTTGTTGCCATACCACCCAACTCGAACTTTTAAAGCCGAGTCTTTTTCTCGGGTGATGGTTCAAACGTTGAGTGATGTCTAAGAATTAATTACCCTCATCCTATTGCCAAGCAATAGTTCTCATCCCAGAGGGAGAAGGAACTTTCATTATCCGTTAAATATAAATATAACAATCATTTTTTAATTTATGAAAGATATCTATTGATGCGCATCAACCATGACAGCAAAAATCTTGTACCTAGAAAAGCTGACCTTAAATTTCAGGCAATAAAAAAGCAAGGCATCAAGCCTTGCTTTAATATGATGGTGGGGACGGAGAGACTCGAACTCTCACACCTCGCGGCGCTGG
The DNA here is from genome assembly GCF_057839405.1 of Acinetobacter sp. KH_038. Taxonomy (NCBI): domain Bacteria; kingdom Pseudomonadati; phylum Pseudomonadota; class Gammaproteobacteria; order Moraxellales; family Moraxellaceae; genus Acinetobacter; species Acinetobacter sp. KH_038. The sequence goes on from NZ_CM174489.1 coordinate 1,848,124, forward strand.
AACCTAAATCCAGTGCGTCTACCAATTTCGCCACGTCCCCATCAGGGTACCAACTTAGCGTTGGATTTTTTTAAACTTTGGCAGAGGATCAAGGATTCGAACCTTGACGAACGGTTTTGGAGACCGTCATGCTACCATTACACCAATCCTCTACTCGGCCATTTTACTTAATTGCTTAAGTAAATTGGTGGGGACGGAGAGACTCGAACTCTCACACCTCGCGGCGCTGGAACCTAAATCCAGTGCGTCTACCAATTTCGCCACGTCCCCGATGGCTGTGTATATTATAGAGATCATTTCCGCATGACAAGCCGTTTATCATAAAAAAACACTCGTTTGATTAAATAAAAAACAATCTTGGTATTCTTGTATTTTTCTCATTCAATTTCAGTCACTAAGTAGTGTTGAACCGCTTTAAAGTCAGCCAGTCTATTTTCGCTTTGCTTGCCTAGCATCCGTTTCAACAGCCCTTCAAAAACCTGAAATTGCTCAGGTAACTCCACCTGGAGTCGCTGACAATGCAAAAATGCCCAATCCAGATAGTCAGTTGCCTGCAGACGTTGTCCACTCAGCCATTCATAGAAAATGACACCCAATGCATAGACTTCGCTATGCAAGCTTTTGGCCTGACCCTGAAAAAGTTCCGGCGCCATGTAACGTGGTGTCGCATCAAGCTTATGAACGTCAAGCTGATCCTGAACCTGTTCAAAATCAAGCAGACAGACCCTGCCCTGATCATCAACAAAATGCTCGCGCTTTAAATCGGCATGTAAATAGCCCAGTTTTTGCAGACAGATCAAAGGCTCTAGCGCTTGCAGTAAATGCTGCCGGATTTGGGCTACAGAAAGTTGCGATGGCATGACCTGAAAATGTTCAGGTGCATCGACCAGAATCAAAGCCTGTTCAAATTGCTCATAATTGATTTTGACAGGCTGTTGAACGATTTGATGTGGAAGAAAAAAATTCAGATAATTGGAATCAGCATAGGTCCGATAAAAATCCAGCTCGCGCTGCCAGCCCAGTTCTGCATGCGGAGACGATATTGAAAAATCGGATTTGTTTGATACTTGAGTTTTTAGCCAAACTGCCGGCTGTCCTGCCGCATAATACAGGCGCCGGCCAAAACCTAGACTGCGGGTTTTGGTGCGTAGCTGAAAATCATAAGTATCAAGAGGCTGTAAATTAAGTCGTTGCAATATATTCAGGCTTTGGCTCAGCAGTATGCTGATAATTTAACAGCTCCAGACAATGCTGAATAGTTTTCCCCACCCGTTCCTGCGTCTCGATTAAGGAGATTTTTGGCCAAGTGGCCCGCTCCCCTTCGCGCTGCAAGATTTTAAACAGATAAGGCCGCGGATTTTGCAACATATAACTATAGTGACGCAGACTATATTTACCGACAATATTCACATCACCATAATACCGCTGATCAACCACCCCATAACCATGATCGAGGATACGGCGTACAGGTGGCAAGCTTCCGGCATGTTCCCGGGCAAAATCCATCACCCCTTTGGTAATCACTGCGCCCTGCCGACGGACAATGCGTTGTGGCCAGCTTAAAGTGCCTTTACGGAAACGTGAAATATCATCTTGCATAAAGGGCACGATATGCGGATTTACCTGACTGGCGATGGTGTAATTGATATTGTACAGCCGGGACATTTTCTCCTGAGGAAAATCACTACGCACACTGCCATCCACCCAGCGGGTTGCCCCCATATAAGGGGTATATTGACCATCATAACGTTTACTGGTCAGGCGTACCGGTGGAAATAAAATAGGAACGGCACAGGAAGCCAATACCGCACTCCAGACCAATACATCTGGAGAGGTATAGGCATTTAAAATACGGGCATCCTGTGCTGAATCATAAGGTGCAACCGCAATATTGATATGCAGACCCGAGGTTTTTAGTGCTTCCTCAAAGGTCAGATCGCCTAAATTTTCGACCAGAAACTTTTTCAGATATTTGACATCTGCCAGACCGCCATTGCCTTTCAGCAATTCACTCATGGTCCGAAAATGAAAAGCTTCATGAAAGAAATTATGCCCTTTCAAGAGATCGACATACTGCGAAGGCTTGGATACACCCAGCATGGCAGTCATGATGGCACCAGCACTGGAACCCGACATCACCTTCGGCAACAAATCCTGCTCCATGAGGGCCTTGCAGACGCCAGTATGAAACAACCCCAAGGTCGAGCCACCTGAAAACATCAGGGCTGGCTGCCCATACGCACGCTGACAGCCTTTAAAGAATTCAATTTTTTCTTCAATATTCAAACAAACACAATCTGTCGAAGCAATATGGGCCAACCCCTGGCTAACTTGCTCCACATAATCTTCAATAATTGTTTTGGTACCAACATAGGCTTCGGTGAACAATAAAGGATGTGCGATATTGGCAATATCGTAACTCAAGCCTTCACGCAGGATATACATCAGGTCGCGGGTACGTTTTTGTTGTCTATAGCGTCTTAATTTACCCAAACGATGCGCAATTACCTCTGCATCAAAATAAGGAGAGCTATTGTCGAATTTCCACTCCTGTGCCCCGGATTCCTCATCTATTTTTAGCGCAATATATTTCCATTCCTCATAAGATTCAGCCTGTTGCAGCTGCTGCTTGAGCTTTTTAATACGATAGGCCTGATGTGGATTAATGTCCTGAGTAAAATCTTTAAACAGCATCTGCCTTCTTCCCTATATTGTATTTTTCATTCATCTTGCACGGAGTAGAAAATATGCACCGATCTGTTCTTGACAACAATAGCGAAAATTCTCTGCTTTAAGCAAATTATCACACTTTTCAGGCTTTGACTGTGAATTTTAGGGTGATAGTATTCTAGACATAATTTTAAATCTGTAATGCTGAGATCATGGCGAAAATTGAGTTAGCTGACAATATCTTGAATACCCTTTCGACTGTTCTGTTGCAACTTCAGCAAAGTCTGCCCGAGCTAAAACATGCTCCTGATTTTTCTGCCCATGCCTATAAATGGCAAAATAGCGAACTCAAACCGATTCATCAGCTTAGACAGATGGAGCTGGCTGATTTAAAAGGGATTGAGCGACAAAAAGAAAAAGTCATCCAGAATACCTTGCAGTTCCTGAATGGCTTGCCTGCCAATGATGTGTTGTTGACGGGTTCACGTGGTACGGGCAAGTCTTCCATTGTTCGTGCCCTGCTAACCGAATATGCAGATCAAGGTTTACGTCTGATTGAAATCGAACGTGATGATTTGTCAGAACTTCCCGAGATTCAAAAACTGATTGCAGAGCGTCCGGAAAAGTTTATTGTCTATTGCGATGATCTAGCCTTCAATGCAGAAGATGAAAATTATCGTAGTTTAAAAAGTGTATTAGATGGTTCATTACAATCGGGTTCGAGTAATTTTGTGATTTATGCGACCAGTAACCGCCGTCATTTACTGCCGGAATTCATGCATGAAAATACCCCGGTCACCCGGGTCGATGTTCCGCAATATACCGAGTTGCATCCTCAAGAGGCGATTGAAGAGAAAATCTCGCTATCTGACCGTTTTGGATTGTGGCTGTCTTTCTACCCGATGGATCAGAACCTGTATCTGGAAATTGTAGAACATTATCTTAAAAAGGCAGACATGGAATTGACAGCAGTAGCCCGTGCAGAGGCCTTACGCTGGTGTCAGGCACGTGGCCAACGTTCCGGACGCGCTGCCTATCAGTTTTCCAAATACTGGATTGGGTCAACCCAACTAAATGCCTCTTAAAAAGCTTGAAAGCGACCGGTTTAGGTCGCTTTTTTATACAAATCGTTTATATAAAAACCAGATCAATCAAGAAAATAAAAATCATGGATGTCGATGCAGTACTCATTCAACTTAAGCACTTACACATGCAGCGCACTTTAAAAGCGCGTCAAGACGAGGTGATGGAGACGCTTAAGGCTGAACAGGTTCATGTTGAGTCCTGGTTCTATCTGCAACTTCATGGACAGGATTACCTGATTGCCTATATGCGCGCCGACAATATTCAAAAGGCGCAAAATATTGCAAAATTCAGTACTTTCCCGATTGATCAAGTACATAAACAGTTTAAAACGTCATGGCAGGCCGTTTATCCTGCTGAATTGTTATTGGATGCCACAGTTACCTGATTTATTAGCCCGATTATTTAAATGGTCTTATAACAAATATCCTAGGATTAAAAATAAAAAAGCTCCGTACTGACGGAGCTTTTGACTCAACATAATCTTAGTTTTTATTGCCGATAATGGTAGACCAGAGCAGATCATCAATCTCGTCACCATTAAAATAAACGGTGGCCTTTAATGATTCAGGCTGCTGCTGTTTCACTTCAATCACCTGATCATAACGGTCAGTAATTTTAAGCACGCCCTCTTTTGGTAAATGCTTATAGTTATTTAATACGGTTTCATCCATCTTGAATGGTGTCGTGGTATTAAAATCAAAACTGTAACGATAATCGGCCAGATCAGGCTGGCCAATAATGGTGCCGCGACTGCTTAAGGTACGAATACCATTGCTGCCGCTGCCATAATCATCGACCAGACTGTAATGATAATTACGCACTTGCAGATATTCTTTGCTCTTGCTATTAAATTCCGCACCCGAAGCACCGGCCTGAGCGGTTTCAGCGACACGCTGGAATTCTAACTGATCAATTTGATAAGACTCGGACGCACCAGATGCATCTTTGCTTTTGCGATGCACAATTGTGCCAGAAATCAGATAATCATCCTTAAGATTAAAATCCACATTTGAGCCATAGCGGACATTGGTAAAAGTTAAAGTGGTAGTGTCACCATTTACGCGCTGAGTAATGCTCGAACCTTTACGATAGGTCTTATCGAGAACAACACAATTTTCTTTATTGTCTTTTAATGTTAGGGTCTTGACGCTAGCTGCGGTATTTACCTCTGAACATAGCGCATTCGGATATTTGATACTGTTTATGCCCAGATTATAGATCTTGACGATACGTCCGGTGCGTCCATAAGGATAATCAGCAAACACCTCTGCAATCATATGACCAAGCGCAACGTTATAGTCGGTATCATTACTGGTATTTCCAGAAATTTTGTCGCGAATTCTGTCTATGATGTCCTGATCTTCAAAAGGAACGAACTCTTCTGAAAGTTCAGGAGAAATCGTTTCTTCAGGTACGTTTGGAGGAATACTCACTAAAGGACGATCCGAATTGCTGCTGCCTCCACCGCCACATGCGCTGAGTAAACCCGAGACCAGAGCGAGTCCGAAAAGAGAAATCGGCTTTTTCATAAAATTTATTCCCTGAAATTTCTTTGCATTTTTATTTGGTGAAATTAAAGATTTGCCCATCCATACTGGACAGTTAAAACTTTATAGCTGCCGGTAATATTGTTTTTTGACAGCCTTCTGATCCATTGGATCGTGTTCTATCTTTAAACAAAGAAATTTCTGGTTCTGTAATTTTAATGTACATTTCAAACGACATTTATCATGACAAATTCAAGGCTCATTTTCTTTGTATGCCTGATGAGAATGACCTTTCAACCATCTAATGTTGCTGAAAATTGTGTAATGTTACTTTGCAACAATATTTATAGAATTTGTAATGATAAAGTTAAAACTGCATCGAAACGTCTTCGTCATGACTCAATGATGACTTACTTTAAATGCGAATCTAAGAGTGAAATAAGTAAACTGATATCCTAAAACACGGGTTTCAGTATATAAAAATCAGTACTCTGACGAGATGAATAGCTGAGCTATTTGCACGATACTGGTAGCTTAAATGATTTAAGCTTTAGCTATGATTGACTGGATTTTTTCTGCCGTTTATACACAAACATGTTTTTATCTGCCTGTGCGAGCGCTTCATGTAAACCATGGGTTGGATGACGCATCGCCATACCAATCGCTGCTCCAATATTGGCTTCTGCAAAGGCATCAACTAAGCGGTCGAGCAGACTTTTAGTGGCAGTTTCATCATTTTCCAGGCTGAGAATCACAAATTCATCACCTCCCAAACGGGCGACAATATCATTCATGCGCACATTGTCGCGCAGCACTTGAGCCGCATTTTTAATCAGCGTATCACCTTGTTCATGACCTAAACTATCATTTATCTTTTTTAAATCATTCAGGTCAATAAATAATACAGCGGCAGGATGACCATACTGTTTGCAACGCTCTTCTTCTGCACGTAGCAGTTTATCCCAGGCACGCCGGTTATATAGGCCAGTGAGCTCATCTTTACTGGCTTCTTCCTGTAATAATTCATGCTGTCTGACCTGCTCTATTTGGCGTAGTTCTGCCTGCAAGATCAAACTTAGCAATTGCCCCAACAACTCCACCATCTCCATATCCTGAACAATGGCTTCAGACTGGCTTTCAGGATCAATTGCACATAATGTTCCAAACAGACTGCCATCTTCATTGAGTAGAGGCAGACCGACATAAGACTTGATCTTCACCAGCTGGTTAATTGGCGCGGTTGCATAGAGCGGAATATCTTCAGAGCGCGGGGCAATTTTGGGTGCCTTACCCGCCACCATATGAGAACAGAAAGAGTCAGCCCATTGAAAAACCTGTCCAGGCTGTACATTATAGCCATGATCTTCACTTTGCAGCACGATCCAGTCTTTACCTTCTACTCGGGTGATCATCCATAAATTAAAGCCAAAATGCTGATGCAGAAATTGCAATACTGCCTGACCAGCCTCCTGAAAACTTTTGAAATTTATATTTTCCATCCGACCTCGCCTCTGTTCCACACTTTTCAAAATATAAGTGATGTAAAGTTGGAAGTATTAAACTATTTTTATGCTTTTAATAGAATGTATTTATCGTATAAGCACTATAAAAAAATAAAGATTCATAACACATCCTTGCCTAAGTTTGTATTTAAAAATCAATAATAAAAAAGAGGCCAAAGCCCCTTTTTTAAACTGAAATTCAGGCTTCTGCCGGATTAGTCAATTCCGTCATTGGCCAGCGTGGTGTGGTAGTCACAGCCAACCCATCTTGTTGCCCTGCCTTTAAACGCTGATAACCGGCAAAGGCAATCATGGCTCCGTTGTCAGTACAAAGTGCTGGCTCTGCATAATAAACCGATGCACGAATCTTGGCCAAGTCGGCCTCCAGACGTTCACGTAAACGTGTATTGGCACTTACACCACCGGCAATCACTAACCGTTTTAAACCTGTCTGTTTGAGTGCTTTGACCGATTTCTTGACTAAGGTATCGACAATCGCTTCCTGAAAACTTGCGGCAATGTCGGCATCACGGTTTTCATCGCCCAATTTTTTCATCTGTACCGAAACCGCAGTTTTTAAACCGCTAAATGAAAATTCCAGACCTTGATGCAACATGGGGCGCGGGAATGCAAAAGCGTTGGGGTCACCCTGTTCAGCCAGTCTTGAAATATTAGGCCCACCTGGGTAAGGCAGCCCCATCATTTTCGCCACTTTATCAAAAGCTTCTCCGGCTGCATCATCAATCGACTCTCCCAGCAATTCATACTGGCCAATACCATAGGCTGCCATAAGCTGAGAATGCCCACCTGATACCAACAACGCCACGAACGGAAATTCTGGTGGGGTTGCAGACAACAATGGCGCGAGCATATGCCCTTCCATATGATGCACACCAATTGCCGGCTTATTCAGTGCAAAGGCCAAAGTTCGACCAAATAAAGCACCTGTCATTAATGCGCCCATCAATCCCGGTCCGCGCGTATATGCAATCGCGTCAATTTCAGATTTTTTGACGCCAGTCTGCTCCAACAACTCATTCATGAGTGGAATCAGTTTACGTACATGATCACGTGACGCCAGCTCTGGAACTACACCGCCATATTCTGCATGCAGTTTAATCTGGCTATAAAGCACCTGTCCGCGCAAACCCAACTCGCTGTCATACAGCGCAAGTCCTGTTTCATCACACGACGTTTCCAAGCCTAAAACGATCATTAAACTGCCTATAACCTGTATCAATTCTATTGCAGTCACTATTATATGCTTGTGGTATGAGATGTAAATGAGTAAAATACTGACCTTCACTTGTGATCACAGGCATTCGGCCTGCGATCTTATCCATAACTTAATGAGGATTCTTCATGCCACAAGTTAAATTGAAAGAAGGCGAACCAGTAGACGTAGCTATCCGTCGTTTCAAACGTTCATGCGAAAAAGCGGGTGTTCTAGCTGACGTACGTAAGCGTGAATTCTACGAGAAACCAACTCAAGAACGTAAGCGCAAAAAAGCTGCTGCTGTTAAACGCTACCAAAAGAAATTGGCGCGTGAATCAGTACGTACGACTCGCCTTTACTAAGATTAATTTGTGATTGACTGCCTGGATTAAATAATGACGACTTTAAAAGACCAAATCACCGATGTTTTAAAAGCAACAATGCGTGCTAAAGAAATGTCCAAGTTAACGGTCATACGTGGTCTACAGGCGGCAATTAAGCAAATCGAAGTCGATGAGCGCAAAGAACTTGACGACGCTCAAGTTCTTGCGGTCATTGAAAAGCAAATTAAACAACGTAAAGAATCGATCAAGGCCTTTGAAGGTGCTGGTCGAGAAGATTTAGCTAGTAAGGAACAAGCCGAAGTTGAGGTATTATCTCAATTTCTACCAGAAGCTATGACTGAGGAAGAACTTGATTCCATCATTGCGCAAACTATTGCAGCGCAAGAAGCTACTAGCATGAAAGATATGGGTAAGGTGATGAATTCTCTGCGTCCGCTCATAGCCGGGCGCGCCGATCCTGCACAAGTCTCCGCTAAAATCAAAGCGAAACTTGCTTAATCCCACTTCTCTAATATTCGATCTTTAACGTTGAACTGCCTTTTTCTATAAGACAGTTCTTAACGTGTTGTCATTGTAAATGACAGTCAACCTGATAGCGTTGCAGCAATTGCATCTCTTTTGACGCTTTCACCTCTATAATCACATCCTGTTTAGTTATTTTTTGAAACCGACGATCCAGATAGGCACGATTCTGATCAGCCGCCTGATATAAGCGATCGGCATAACGTTGCACAATACTACAAAAATCTGAATTCTGTGCTGCACTAAAACCCTGCTGCTGCGGATTTAAACCACTTAAAAATTGACGCGATTCTTTTTTATACGCGGCATTAATTCGTTCTACTGCTTCTACATATTCAACCGCACTCGCGGCAAACACAGCATGACTACACCCCAGTAGGCCTAGGCCCAATAATATTTTTTTCATAACATGCTTTAGATTTAATCGCACTGATCATTAAAAATGATTGTAGCCCGATTTAGTAGATTCTGACCATATCATGCTGATATAAAAAGCTTAAAACCTGACTAAGCGCTAAATTTTATATTGACGCGCCTGCTGCATCTGCTTCAGGCGCTGATTAATGCTTGCCGATAAGGACTGATTATTTTTTACAGTTCGCTGTGCATGCAGCAATGACTTGATTGCGGTTTCTTCATAGCCAGACCAGTACTCTACTTCTGCACGATAACGCAACACATTGGCCGTCTTGATCGGAGATGCCGGTGCTGCATTGGCAGCCAGCTGCATCAGTCGCCAGCCGCTTACATCGCGAGAATTGGCATTCAAAAACTTTTGTACAATCTGTTTGGCTTCATCAGGTTGCTGGCGACGAATCAAGACTTCTGCATATTTATAATTTAGCGCACGATTCTCCGGCATAATCCGCGCTGCCGAAGCGATACTTCTCACAGCTTGATCAAGCTGGTTTTGGGCTAAATAAATATCCGTCTGGAATAAAACCTGTAAAGGATGCATCTGATTATGCTTTTTCGCCCGATCCAATGCAGCCTGGGCAGCCTGAAAATCACTTTGCTGGATCTGGTAGGCAGTCAGGGCAAGCTGACCGGCAAAATTATTCTGCTGGTTCAGCAAGCCAAGCTGCTCCTCACTGGTCTGACGAGACAGCACCCGGCTATACCACTTGATGATTTCAAAGTCCTGATCATTCAGCTTAGGTTTGACCGCGGGCAGCTGATTGGCACGTAAGCGTGCCTCACTCATACGTTCAGTCGTCAATGGATGGGTGAACCAGAAATCTGGCAGAAAGCTTAAACGACTGGTCGAGCGATGCATGACTTCAAAAAAATCGGCCATACTATGCGGGTTATAGCCGGAACGATACATATATTGCATACCAATACGGTCTGCCTCACGTTCCTGATTGCGACTATAGGTCAGCTGTTTATCCAGAAGAGCGGCTTGTGAGCCCATCATCACCGCGGCACCCGCATCACCATCTGCCTGAGAAGCAACCAAAGCACCGACCAGAATCCCAGCCAAGGCCAGCAAACCCTGTCCTTTAAATGCATCTTGAGAGCGACTGTAATGACGTTGTGTGACATGTGCAATTTCATGCGCCATCACTCCTGCCACTTCATCCATGTTTCTAGCCGAATTAATCAGACCGGCATTGAGCGCAAACAGGCCGCCTGGCACAGCAAAGGCATTAATTTGTGGATCGTTAATCACCAGCAAACCAATCGGCTGCTGTAATTGGGTCTGACTCAGAATATGAGAAAATACCGAAAGTAGCTGGTCTTCCAGCCATGGGTTTTGCATGACCGGCATCTGCTTGTGTACTTCACGATAGACTTTTTCACCGATCATTTTTTCTTTTTGCTGGTCAAGCAGACCTACGCCTGTACCAATATCGGGTACAGAAAATTGTGCAGTCGCTTGATTAAAATCATGGCTAGAGCTATGCCCTGTTACCATACACATCGTTAAGCCACACGCCAGCGCCAATCGTTTCAATGCAAAATCTCTAAGCCTAGTCTTCTCAGTTGTCTTGAATATAGCATTGAAAAATGAGGCTATACGCAAGAAAATGTTATTTAATATTATTGAAACTGAGGATTAACCACATAACGTGGCACTCGCCCTTCCAAGGCATCGACCAGATTCTGATAAGCCAGTTCAGCCATTTTCTTACGGGTTGCTGCTGTAGCCGAACCCACATGCGGCAGTGTGACCACATTGTCCAGCGTGAATAATTCAGATTCTTTAAGAGGCTCTTTCTGATAAACATCCAGACCGGCAGCAAAAATCTGTTTGGCTTTCAAAGCTTCAATTAGAGCCTGCTCATCAATAACCGAGCCACGTGAAATATTCACCAATACCGCATGCGGCTGCATATGCGCCAGCTCTGCCGCTGCAATCAGCGCTTTGGAATCGGCATTTAGATCGACTGCAACCACCACAAAGTCAGAACGCTGGAGCAGTTCATTTAAGCCACAATACTGCGCATTCAAACCTTGTGCCATCTCCGGTTTTTCACGGCGATTATGATACAGAACATTCATGTTAAAGCCATAAAAACCACGACGTGCGACTGCCGCCCCAATATGGCCCAGACCAATAATACCGAGAGTTTTTCCAAAAATATCCTGCCCGAACTGTGCTTCACCAACAGTACGCTGCCATTGTCCCTGTTTGGTCCAGCGATCCAGATCAGTCACCTTACGTGCCGCAGACATCAACAAGGTAAAAGCCAGATCTGCTGTGGTTTCTGTCAGCACATGCGGGGTATGACTCAGGTAGATATTTTTTTCATTTAAATAATCAAGTTCATAGTTGTCATAACCGACACTGACACTGGAAATGATTTTAAGCCGGGTGGCAGTGGCCAGATTGTCACGATTGAGCAAGCGGCCCGCACCAATCATGCCATCGGCATCCTGAACATGCTGTAAAAGCTGTTGATTTACATCACCCAGTTTGGGTTGTATATAGGTGACCGCATAGTTTTGTTCAAGTTTGCTCTGAATATCAGCATCGATCTGACTGAATACCACCACTTTCTGTTTCATATTTTCTTATTCCAGACTCACATTATGTCAAGCTGACAGTGCTATTTTGCATAAACTGCCATAAGCGTTTTTTTAGAATGGGTTGATCCAGCATTTCCTGTAAAGAAGCCAGCTGAATGATTTGACTATTTGAAATATAGGGTACAGCGCCCAGGAAAATAATATTTTTCTCGGCACTCACGCCATCGAGAAAGCCCTGAATATAGGAATCTACACCGCGTCCATCCTGAACATTGGCCCAAGGAAATGGCCAGTTCAGCTCGCAAAATTCACTGACCACTGCACGCTGGATATTGCTCCATAAATTCTGTGTTGCTTCTGTCATTTCAGTGGCATCAATAACAATGCTGCAATGTGCCAGGCTTAAAACCTGCAAACTGAATGGCGGAATCTGGATAATTTCACGCTGTTGCTGCACAGGTACCGGCTTGGGTTCCGATGCTACCGGCACGACTTCGCTGCCAGGCTGAATAACAGGTTCAAGTTCAGGAATGGATAGATCTACAACTACCTCTGGCTGCTTAAGCTGAGGTAGGACAATATCGCTATGAAATTCTGGTGCAGCCTGATCACGCCAGACCGAGACCTGATGTGCCTGACATGCGCTGTCCCTAGGAATCCAGATATCAATTCCTAATGTTGCCAGTATGTCACGCTGATGCCCTATCATCTTTTCATCATCACCAATTTCAGGCTGAACATTTTAGCCGGATTGCCTGTGCTTTGCCGAACTTTTTCCGCTTTTCTTTTTGATCCTGATAAATTCCCGTACAAAGTTTATCTGCTGGCCAAAAGCTGCATTGTTAATAAACAATTAACGTATTTCTATTGTTATAACAGATTTAACTTCAAGCTGCGCACTCATCTAATTCAGTACATGATCGTTAAACTGTTTTTCTTTAACATTTGCTGGATGATCGGATCTGCTTCAAAACCCAGGCGCCAATAAAGCAATTCCATTACATCAAGTTCATCTTGAGTCACAATGCGGTCACTCCACAAACAGGCTTCTGCAATACCCAAGATACCCAGACGTTCACGCAGTAAAAGTCCTGCAATATCATTCAGAATTTCTGCCAGATCAATCGGCTCATCAGAAATTTCATTGTACAAGTCCAATTCGCGTGCGGTCAGAATGCGGTTTAAAATGCGTTCGCGAACTTCAAGCTGGTTACCACTATTAATCTGCTGTACATGCAGCAAGGCATCAATCAGGCGCACGATCTGCGGTTTGACTTCATCCAGAGCGGCTGGCATATGGGCAGGCAACAGATTCAGCTCATATTTGACACACTCCAGCAGTAAGGCATCGAGCAGGCCAATTTCACCATCTTCCTGGATAATTCGTGCCAGTTTCATTAAAAACTGACGTGCGACTGTGGTTGGCATTCCACCAATATTCTTGCAGGCTTGCCGAAAAATTGAAATATGTACCCGCCCATCCAGATTCAGCAATGAATCGACAATGGCGCGACTTACTTCAGCCTCGGTTGGAATAAATTCACGATACTGGCGAATCATTAAAATCGCGACCATGACTTCACGTGAGCCAGTTGCGGTCTGCAAAGCACGCTCAATCAGCTCAGGGCGCGGCATACTGAGCCGCAGCTCCGGATTTAGCGGTTTAATCGCATCCTTAATCGCAAAACTGATTGGCGACAAACGCAATAAAGGCAAAGGTTGCGGCGAACTCCAGCTCATCGCTGTTTCAGGCACGACTTCTTCCAGAGAACGAAACAAACTGAATAAGGGCTGATTCTTGAGTTTTTTCAAGTTTTCAAGCTGCAAATCCTGAATCAGGGCAGGATTTAATTCATAAATGCGCTGATTGATATTCGGGTGAATGTTCAACCAGTTTTGCGGACTCAAGGAATTGGCAAAACACATATGGGAAATGGATTCCGCATATTCAGTATAAATTTGCGAGCCAGAATGATGCACATGAATTCTGAGTAAGGTCTGGATATTGGCATCATTTTGAATCAGGCGACGGGTTTTCTGGTCATTCTTAAACGTGCGTCCACCAAGTGAAATATATTTAATAAAGCGTGTGATCAATACCCCTAAACTGCCAATCAGCCAGATCACTGCACCAATCGCGACATAAAAGGTTTCAAACTTATTTTCACGTCGAGCACCAGTTCGATAGAAACCGGATTTGGCAATTTTACTGCCCCACTGGCTAAAGGTGGTTAAACTGCTATACAGGATTTTTAAACGGGTATTTTCTGCCGTTTCACCAGACAGAATCTTATTAAATTCATGGCTGAGCAAGCCATATAGCTCGATTTTATCCAGGGTTTGCACCGCCCCCCAGGTCAGGATAATCGCTGTATCTCGCGGGCTAAAACCTGCCGTGAGCGCATTGACCCCGACTTCATCGGGCAGCACATACACCGCCGGAATTTCAATCAAGAAAGTATCTGCAAGTTGCTGGGTAATTTGCAGGGCTGCACTTTCTTCAGGAATACTTTCCATTGGACTGAGACGGCGCGCACCCATCTGTTTTGCTAGTGAATAACCGCCATTACGGAAAATGTAGAATTCATAGATGACCGAGATCATCATGACGCATAACAGTAAAACAATCAGATAAGGACTGAGGGAATGCCAGAAAACAGACTGGGTAGAATCAACATAAAAAACAAATAGACCGACAACGGTATTGATAATAAAAATAGTCAACAGTACAGCAATCAGGCAAAAGCTTACTGGTAATACTATATTCTTGTTTTTTATAAAATCATATCCTACATTTCGCAAGGTAGAATCCTAGTTCAGATTATTTTCAATGGGCTCATCATAAAACAAAAAAGCGGGAAATTCCCGCTTTTTCATGATGATTTTATGGCTTAGACTTCACGTACACCAGTTAAATCAACAGAGGCTGCATCGATATTGACATCGATATAACCATTGTCTTTCATCGCACTGTCACTACGTTTCTGCTGTAGATCATCCAGATATTGCGCATCAATACCGCCTGCCACATACACGCCGTCGAATACCGAACAATCGAAGTCTTTCAGATCCGGCACTTTGGTGGTGCGAACTGCATCTTTCAAGTCTTCCAGATCCTGGAATACCAAACGGTCTGCACCAATAATTTCACGAATTTCTTCGACACTACGATCAGAGGCAATCAATTCCGATTTGGCCGGCATATCAATACCGTAGACGTTTGGATATTTTACCATTGGCGCAGCTGAAGCAAAGAATACTTTCTTCGCACCAGAATCACGCGCCATCTGGATAATTTCATTACAGGTGGTACCACGTACAATCGAGTCATCCACCAGCAATACATTTTTGCCTTTGAATTCCAGCTCAACCGGGTTCAGTTTCTGACGTACCGATTTCTTGCGCAGTTGCTGACCTGGCATGATAAAGGTACGGCCGATATAACGGTTTTTCATGAAACCTTCACGGAATTTCACACCAAGCATATTGGCAAGTTCCAGTGCAGAGGTACGTGAAGTATCCGGAATCGGAATCACGACATCAATATCATGTTCTTCGCCCCACTCGCGCAGAATTTTTTGCGCCAGCTTTTCACCCATTTTCAGACGTGCTTTATACACCGAGATTCCATCAATAATGGCATCCGGACGGGCAAAATACACATATTCGAAAATACATGGACGATATTCAGGATCTGCAGCACATTGCTTGGTAAAGAAATTACCTTGCAAGTCGATAAATACAGCTTCACCTGGCTGAATATCACGCTCAACCTTAAAGCCCAGCGCGGTAATGGCCACTGATTCAGAAGCAATGATATATTCCATGCCCTGTTCAGTTTCACGCGAACCGTAAATCAGTGGACGGATACCGTTTGGATCACGGAAACCGACCAGACCTTGACCGGTAATCATTGCCACCACGCCATAAGCACCTTTACAACGCTCATGGACACGCGTCACCGCATGGAAAATATCTTCCGAGGTCGGCACCAGCTTGCCATGTTTTTGCAGTTCATGCGCAAACACGTTCAGCAATACTTCAGAGTCAGAATCCGTGTTCATATGACGCAAGTCGGTTTTGAACAGGTCGTCATGGATTTCTTCGGCATTGGTCAAGTTACCGTTATGCGCCAAGGTAATCCCATACGGTGAGTTCACATAGAACGGCTGTGCTTCTGCACTGCTCGATGAACCCGCTGTTGGATAACGCACGTGACCAATACCGTAATTTCCTCTCAAGGCGCGCATGTGACGGGTATGAAATACATCACGTACCATACCATTGTCTTTACGAAGGAACAGGCGTCCTTCATCACATGTCACGATCCCAGCTGCATCTTGTCCACGATGTTGTAACATCGTTAATGCATCAAACAACATTTGGTTAACGGGTGATTTACCAGCTATACCAACTACTCCACACATAGCAACCTCGCAGACAAGCTAGGATTAATAAAAAGGATTATTTGTAGACTCATCCGAAGCTCCAGACTTGGAAGATGATCCAGATGATGAAGCTGAAGGTTTCTGTGCCCCTTCAGACTTGATATGTTGAAGTGCGCCATTTGCGGCTTCTTTCGAGAGTTCAGTGGCCCAAGGTGCGTAAGGCAAGAGGGCTTGAATAAACTTGGACTGTTTCCAGTGCGGTGAGCTTTCTACCCACGGGCCAATGCCTTGCATGGTAATCAGCACAATCAGCAGGCCTTTCAGGCTACCAAAGACGCCACCAGCCAGACGGTTGAGCGGGCCCAGTTTAAGACTCTTTAAAATACGGTTTAACAGTGCAGTGACGATCCAGGTCAGGACCACAATCAACAGGACGATAAAGGCGAAGGCCGCAATCTTTTGTACCACTGGATCTGTACTGAGAGCGACCATGGATGGCGCAAGTAGTGTTGAATATTTTGCTGCCATAATCAGTGCAAAAATCCATCCCACTAAGTTCGCAAAGGCTTTAATAAATCCTTGACGCAAACCGTTCAGCCCTCCAATGAGCAAGATAATCAGTAGAAAGATATCAATGGTATTCATAGGATTTAAAGTGCGTCTACACAATCTTTTACAAGTTCAGGTCCGGTATATATGAGGCCACTATAGACTTGTACAAGGCTGGCACCTGCCTGTTTCTTGGCAACAGCATCTGCGCCTGAAAGAATACCACCGACACCAATCAATGGAATTTGTCCCTTTAACACTTCAGCAAATGCAGCCAGACATGCGGTACTTTTCTCAAATACTGGCGCGCCAGATAAACCACCGGCTTCCTCTGCATGTTCCAGACCTTCCACCCCTTCACGCGACAATGTGGTATTGGTCACGATCAGGCCGTCAATGCTGAATTTCAGTAACTGCTTGGCAATAAAGGCAATATCGGTTTTGTCCAGATCCGGTGCTACTTTAAGGACCAAAGGTACATAATGCTGGTATTCCTGCGCCAATTCAAGCTGACGTTTTTTCAGTGTTTCCAGCAATTCAGTCAGTGCATCACCGCTTTGTAAACTGCGCAGATTTTTGGTGTTGGGAGACGAAATGTTGACGGTAATGTAAGAAGCATAATTATAGACTTTTTCTAAACAGATAAGGTAATCATCTACTGCTTTTTCTACCGGAGTATCAGCGTTTTTACCGATATTGATGCCAAGAATGCCCTTAAACTTGGCAGCTTTGACATTTTCTACCAGCTGATCTACACCATCATTATTGAAACCCATCCGGTTAATGATGGCTTTGGCCTGAGGTAGACGGAACAAACGCGGATGAGGGTTGCCTGCTTGCGGTCGCGGCGTAATGGTACCAATTTCAATAAAACCAAAACCTTGACCAGCAAGGGCATCAATATAAGCACCATTTTTGTCTAAACCTGCCGCAAGCCCTACTGGATTGGGAAATTCGATTCCCATACAGGTTACAGGTTTTGCAGTAACATTTTGACGCATCAAGCCCATTTTATGGGATGATTTCAATAGTGATAATGTCAGCTCATGTGCACGCTCTGGTGCTAAAGAAAACAACAAAGGGCGGGCTAGAGAATACAACATATCCAGAAAAGTCTACTGCTTTTTAAGTCGGCATATTATAGGCATAGGCAGACAAAAAAACCATGCTTTGCAAATCTTTATTTTTACCGTTTATTGCACGGTCGCGGTTAATTTAATCTGTCCTGCGTCATTATTTAGTTCCATTTTCTCAATACTTAGCCCCATCTGTGCCAGTTGGGTCAGGAAGTTTGCCAATACTGCATAATTTTCATGCATGACTGCCAATTGAATTTTTCCATCCATTTGCTGGGACGCGACCGAAAGACCTTGTTGCTGTGCCACCCGCTGTACTTTCTCTGCGGCATCCAGCTGCATGTCTCCGGCAGGTTTCATGGTGACTGCATTACTCTGCATCCAGACAATGGTATCTTTCAGCTGGTTTAAACGTTTTTGCTGGGTGTCCGCTGCCTGATGCATATACCAGAGTGCTGAACTGACTGCTGCCACTATCACGAAAATAGTGGTGAAAATCACCAATACCCGTTCACGTACGGACAGACTTTCCAGATAATCACTCAGTTTTTCAAAAGACTGATCCATGCGATTTTGTAGCGCTTCGATAGCTTTCATTATTGCACCCTCACCAGTCCGATGGCATCCGTTCCGCTGGCTTGAATATTTCCAAGCTCAACTTTAAAGCCCTGCTGACTCAACTGCTTGGTCAGTGCATTTAACCGATCCGATGAATTGGCCTTGAGTTCCATACTCAGTACAGAAGTATCATAATTGACCCGTTGTGCCACAATCTGGTTTTGCATCAGCAAAGGCCCTACCCGGTTTATGAGCTGTAATGCATGCGTATCTGCGATCTGGCTTTGACGCAACTGTCCTTCAAACTGACTTTTGATATTCTGTTCAGTGACCGGATAATTTTGACCAAACCAGTATTTGAACTGGTCAATGGCTTGCGCAGCCGTCTGATTGGCCACTTTTTTATATTGATACCAGCGTACCGCGTCATAACTCAACTGTACCAGTAAAATTCCGACAAATATGGCTGCACACGCTTTCCAGTAACCGGAAACCGCATGTTCAGATTTGGCCTTAGGCAAGACATTAAATGCGTGCTGTTTCGGTTTTTTTAGTGGCGTAATGACATATTGAAACGATTGCAATTGTTCCTGAGTGACCAGAGCTTCCAGACTGCGCAACTGCTCCTGATCCAGATTACTTACTTTATAATGCAAATCTTTAGGTTGATAATCCAGATAAACACCCAGGTCATCTACAGACTGGCCAATATATTCCGCTTCTCGCACCAACAAGCGCCCAGCAATTTGCGCAACAATACGCTGATTGGCTTCAGGAACGGGCAACACCAGAAAGTCTGGCAACAACGCCGCCAGCTTGACCGGAATCAGGGTCAGGGCATGCTGCAAAGTCTCCAGGGTCGAATTTGCAATCCCCATAATGCTGACCTGGTCAGGCTGCTGAAAATGATGCAGCACTTTCATAGCATCTACCGGCAGAACCACATATTCTTCAAGCAGATACTTAATGCCATCATTGCCCATTTTTTTATATTGGCTCTTGGGCAAGGTCTGCTGTAAAATCTGCACATGACGGCTTGGGAAAAAAACCACGGCTTCTTCGCCATGATGGCCCTGTATATCCTGAATCAGCTGCTCAAGTGTTGCCGCAGTATTCCAGAACTCCCCAGTTGACCATTGCCAAACCCCATTGGCTTCAGGCATCCATAAATACAACATTGATTGTGTGCTACCGTTTTAATTGGTTTTTATAATGTAGGAATAAAGCTCTTGCTTGCTGTGGACAAGCCCGCGGCAATCACAGGCTGTTCATAAATACGCGCTTCAGCCAGTGCATAAGGATGAAAAGATTCTGCCAGCAAAATTGAAGAAATGTGCGCAACCACGTTCATATGACACACCACAGCAATAGACTCATAAGGCAGCTGTGACAACCATTCCACTGCAATCTTGGCATCATCATCGGGCTTGATTGCATTGCAAATAACCACGGGCACATCATTAAAATACTGCTGCAAATGTGCCAGAGTTTCTTGTGCGCGCAATAACGGACTGACCACAAATACTTCAGGCTTAATCACATCTTTTAAAAATTGCGCAGTCTGCTCGGCCTGCTGATGGCCTCGCTGTGTCAGTGGTCGCTTGCTATCATTACCATTGAGCGGTGGAGCAGCCTCACCATGTCGAACTAAAGTCAGTTGCATTTGATTTCCTTATTTCCTTTTGCCTGCATGATAACTGGCAGATATGACAATTCGCATACAGCTCATTGGAGTTATAGATCAGACTTGATGATGTGGCAAGACAAATTCGACATCACTGCGATGCCCATTTTTCATCAAGGACAATGCAATGCTGAGTGGTGGTGCACCTTCAAAAATCACATCATACAAGGCACTGGTGATCGGCATATACACATCCAGCTCTTCAGAGCGTGCCTTGACCTGTATAATGGTATTGATCCCTTCTGCGGTTTGACCCAGCTCAGTCGTGGCCTGTTCCAGAGTCTTGCCTTTGCCCAGGGCAAAGCCGACCTGATAATTGCGGCTCAGCGGACTGCTACAGGTCGCAAACAAATCACCCACACCTGAAAGTCCAAGAAAGGTCAGCGGATTGGCACCGAGTTTTACTGCAAAACGGCTCATTTCCGCCAGTGCACGGGTCAAGATCATACTCTTGGTATTTTCCCCGACATTATAGGCAGCTGCCATACCCATCGCGACGGCATAAATATTTTTTAAGGCCCCGCCAAGTTCTACACCATGCACATCATCACTGGCAAATACCCTGAACAAGGCACTGTGTAAAGCTTGCTGTACCGCATAACGTACCAGTTCCGACTGGCTGGCAATCACCGTTCCTGCTGGCTGGCCTGCCACGATTTCTTTGGCCAGATTCGGCCCCGACAATACCCCATAAGGTACTTCCGGCAATACTTCCCGAATAATATCACTCATGAAACTGAAGGTTTTCGCTTCAATCCCTTTCGTGAGCGAAATCACGGCTTGCGAGGTGATAAAAGGCTTGATTTGCTGCAACACATCCCGGAAGGAGTGGCTCGGAATGGCCACCAGAATGATATCGCGATCCCGCACGGCCTGTTCCAGATCTGAAACAGCCAGCAAGTTTTCTTCTAGCTGAAAATCGGGCAAATAACGTTTATTGATATGTGTGGCATTAATATCTGCCGCAACCGCTTCATCACGAATCCAGATCATGGTATTACAGCCATTGCGCACTGCCGTATTGGCCATTGCAGTACCGAAACTACCCCCACCCAACACCGTGACTCTTAACGCTGTCTTCTGGTCAACTGCGACCGGCTCTACCAGTTTTGAAAAATTTAATTCTGACATGTTATTTTTAATATCCTGTTCTACCGTGCAAATTAGCCGTTCTGATTCCAGTAACTTACAAAGTCATCGGTCTGGATCTCTGCGCGAGGAGCAATCGCTTTGGCGGCAGTACCAATATAAATAATACCCGAGACCAAATCATCTTTTGAAATTCCTAAAGCCTGCTTAAACAGGCCAGACTCTACCACCGCACCGCTGCGCCACATGGTCGAAAAACCCTGTACCTGCAATGATAATAGAAAATTCTGGATGGCTGCGCCTGAGCTGAGAATCTGTTCAAAATGCGGAACTTTAGAATGATCCTGCAAACGGGTTAAGGCCAGCACCAATAATGGTGCGCGAAATGGATGATTCTTGACCCGCTCGATCTGTGCCGTTTCAGTTTCACCCAGATCGACCAGCGCCTGTGACAGCAACTCGCCAAAAGCTTCACGCTGATCATCGGGAACCACCACAAATGTGGTCGGTTTGAGTCGATAATGATCGGGTGCAGTCAATGCCGCCTGAAAAGCTTTTTCCAGTTGTTCTGCATTCGGTGCCGGTGCCAGCAAATGCCCAATAGATTGACGTTGGTGAATATTTTGATGAACGATGTCGACCGCGGATTCCGTCATTGCTTTGTAGATCTATACTTAAAAACTGTTTTCAAGATTAGCATATTCCAGATGCAATACTCTATAAACTTCATAGCGACTTAGCCGCAAATATCACCCAAGAAAATTACAATATGTTTATTTTAATCAATGTAATGTTCAATTAATTCACCTTTTTAGCATAGAGTCACACCAAAATTTTCCAAACTTATACAACAGCTCCAAACTCTATGCGCTTTACTATGTTCAAATAAGCTAATTTAGTGTCTAACCGAGATTTTATGATGAAAAAAACAATTGCGATCAGCGGATTAGCAGCTTCAGCCCTACTTTTAACTGCCTGTGCATCAAACCCGACCGCACTGGCAATCCAAAAGGAAAATAATCAGTTTGAAGTCACCGGATTAGGTAAAAACCAGCTGACTGCTAAAAATAATGCCATTAATGCTGCCAGCAAAACCTGTGGTTCGAAAGCAACCGCAATCATTATCGACGAAAAAACCGCCTATAACGGGGCACTTAAAGGTGTAGTTGACGATCAGACCGGACAGATGATTCAGGCAGCAGCAACTGTCTTGGGCAATATTGCAGGCACCAATACAGGACTCAACCAGAATGATGACTATCAGACCATTTTGACTTTCCGTTGTCAGGCCAAATAAGACAGCCTGTGGTCATGTCCTATAGCTATAAAAAAACCGCTCCTGAAGAGCGGTTTTTTTTATGATCTGGCTTAGCAATAACCTTCCAGACGGGTTAAAGGCAACTTCTGTCCAATTGCCTTTTCGATTTCAGGCAGATAGAAGGCATCATCTTCGGCCAGGAAACTGATACTCACACCCTGCGTTCCGGCACGGCCAGTACGGCCAATACGATGCACATAATCATCTGACTGTTCCGGCAAGGTAAAGTTCACCACATGCGACACACCATCTACATGAATGCCACGACCTGCAACATCGGTTGCAATCATGATGTTGTGTTTACCATTTTTGAACTGGTCTAACATTTTTAGACGCTTGTCCTGAGCAATCTCGCCAGACAACATGACCACCTTATAACCATCACGTTTTAAATGATCATAGAGCTTGCGTACCTGATCACGACGGTTGGCGAAAATCATGACTTTTTCAATCGGCTCGTCACGCAGAATTTCTTGTAACAGTTTATATTTGTCCGCCTTGGCCACCATATACACACGTTGTTCAACATCGGCATTGGTTTTCTTTTCCGGTTCAATTTCAACGGTCACCGGTTCAAATAACCATTGCTGTGCCAGATTCAGTACATCGTAGCTGAAAGTCGCAGAGAACATTAAAGTCTGACGTTGCTCTTTACGTGGCGAGAAACGCACAATGCGCTTAACCGATGGAATAAAGCCCATATCCAGCAAACGGTCGGCTTCATCAATCACCAGAAACTCGATCTGATCCAGCCAGACTTCTTTTTGCTCGACAAAATCAATCAGACGACCTGGTGTGGCCACCATAATATCCACGGGTGCTTTGTTTAACAGGTTTTTTTGCTTGTCGAAATCTACACCACCCAGCAAGGTCACTACATTAAGACCGGCATATTTAGCCAGATCCTGCGCATCACTTTCAATCTGCAATGCCAGTTCACGGGTCGGTGCCAAAATCAGCGCACGTGGCTCGCCACGATACCGCTGCTCCTGAATCGGATTGTTTAACAGATCATTCATGATACTAATTAAAAACGCGGCAGTTTTACCTGTACCTGTCTGTGCACGGCCAATAGCATCATGTCCTGCCAGCGTGAATTTTAAAACCTTCTGCTGGATAGGCGTCATGGTGGTAAAGCCTAAAGCATCAATCGCTTTTTTTAGATTGGGATGTAAATTTAAGGTTTCAAAACCAGCTGACATAAAGCGGTGCTCTAATTGGGTAATCACTAAGATAGGCATAGTATAAACAAAAAACGCCCCAAGTTATATTGGAGCGTTTTCTTTTTAGCTTAATCCGAAGATTAGTCTAATGGTTGAACTTCTTCAGCTTGAAAGCCTTTTTGGCCTTTAACAACACTGAATTCAACACGTTGGCCATCACGAAGTGAACGGTGACCGTCACCCTGGATTGCACGGAAATGAACAAATACGTCATCGCCGCCATTGCGTTGAATAAAGCCGAAGCCTTTAGTATCGTTAAACCACTTAACTACGCCTTGTTCGCGAGCAGCTGTCATAAGTTAATCCTCATTGAAACTAAAAGAAGGACCACCCGGTGTTGCAAACAGCAGAGCAAACAAGTTTGAAAATATTATTTTTAAGCTTGTAATCATTCTGTAAAACTATCAACAAAATCCCGGTTACATCCATTTATGTAATAGGGTGAAAAACAATCACTTTGTTTATTCAAAGTCCCAAATACGCAATGAGCTTAACATGGGTTTATCACAATTAATAGATTTTTTTTAGCATGTTCTGTTTGATTTAGTTATTTTTTTCATGAAAATTGTCAAAAGACTTTATATCTACTTTCAGATCTTGATTTTTAGCAAAGCAGTATGGTTCCGGGCACTTCTTTGTTACTATTTATCGTCATTTTTTTACTTTATACATGAAACCGCAATGTACCAAGATCCAGAGCAGTTCAGCCTGATAGATGCCATGGGAAAACCCTGCCCGATGCCGTTATTGATGTTGAAACGCGCGCTAAAATCCGGTAATCAAAAAACATTCTTGCTTAAATCTTCTGATCCGCATAGCCAGACTGATGTCAGCCGCTATTGCCAGATCCATCAGCTCAAGCTTGAATCAAGAAAAATTTCTGATTCAGAATTTCACTACTTGATTGAATCTTAAAAATTTTCAATTAAACTGTTTATTTTCGCTTTCGTATACTTTTTTACATTTCTCTACCCAAATATCCATTATTTGCGGAGAGATTGGATTAAGATAAAACCTAGTTTAGGGTTATCCCGCACTTCAAGGAGAACACATGAGTGACAGCCGCAATCAGTTGATGCCCCTGTCATTATCGGCGCCAGGTGTCAACCTCGGTGCTTATATCAGCACTGTCAATCAGATTCCGATTTTAACGGCCGAACAAGAAAAAGAGTTGGCTGAACGCTATTACTATGAGCAAGATCTAGATGCAGCAAAAATGCTGGTCATGTCACATTTGCGTTTTGTAGTACATATTGCACGTAGTTATGCAGGTTATGGTTTGCCACAAGGCGACCTGATTCAGGAAGGCAACCTGGGTCTGATGAAAGCTGTAAAACGTTTTGACCCGAATATGGGCGTACGTTTGGTCTCATTTGCCGTGCACTGGATCAAGGCGGAAATTCACGAATACGTGATCCGTAACTGGCGTATTGTGAAGATTGCCACCACCAAAGCACAACGTAAACTGTTCTTCAATCTGCGTAGCCTGAAAAAATCATCGAAAAAGTTGACGCTCGCAGAAGCCCAGTCAATTGCCAATGACTTAAATGTCACCCCAGAACAAGTACTGGAAATGGAAGGCCGTCTGACGGCGTATGACGCTGCTTTTGATGCCTCAGGCGATGACGATGATGAAGGTTCAACCCATGTTGCACCGGCTTTGTATCTGGAAGATAACCGTTATGATCCGGCACGTCTGATTGAAAATGAAGACTATGAGGAACAAAGTACCTCTGCCCTGCACGAAGCCATGGATCAGCTCGATGACCGTTCACGTAATATCTTGCAGCGCCGCTGGCTAGATGACGAGAAATCGACTCTGCATGAACTGGCAGCCGAATATAATGTTTCTGCGGAACGTATTCGCCAGCTGGAAAAAAATGCCATGGAAAAAATCAAAGTGGCGATGTCATCTAATTAACACCAAATTTAATTTCTGCTTTCTCTAAAAAGCCTTCCTTGAAGAAGGCTTTTTTATGCCCGAATTTTGAATTTATGCTAAGGTTAAGCGCAAACTTTTTCAGGAAGATCAATTCAAATGTGGATTGCGATTTCAGCACTCAACTTGGCATTTGCCGTGATGCTCGGTGCTTTTGGTGCGCATGGTTTAAAAGCGCGTGCCACTGAAGCACAACTCGGCTGGTGGCAAACAGCAACAGATTATTTTTTCTATCATGCTTTAGGTTTACTCATTCTGGCCCTGCTGGCCAAAGTCATTCCTGCACTGCCGATTCAATGGAGTTTTTGGCTGATTCAGGCCGGTATTTTATTATTTTCCGGTTCACTGTATATCATGGCCTTGGGTTTACCACGTGGACTAGGCGCAATTACGCCAATTGGTGGTGCTTTAATGATTGCAGGATGGTTAATTCTGGCTTGGAATGCTTTAAAATACGCCAGATAAACCTGAACATCACTTAATCATGGAGGGTGGCCAGAATGATGATTTACCTAAATGGCGAACCACAGGAAACTCACTGCAACAACCTGCTGGAACTGATCCAGAGTATGGCGCTTGAGGGTAAGCGTTTTGCAGTTGAAGTCAATGAAATGATCATTCCTAAAAGCAGATTGGGTGATACGCCGATTTGCGATACAGACAAAATAGAAATTATTCACGCAGTCGGTGGCGGCTGATACTCGGGACAATTATGCAAGATTTATTACAGATTGGTTCACGCCAATTCCAGTCTCGCCTTCTGGTAGGCACAGGCAAATACAAAGATTTAAATGAAACTCAGCAAGCCATTGAAACCAGTGGCGCAGAGATTGTTACTGTGGCGATTCGTCGGGTCAACATCGGACAGCATCCTGATCAGCCGAACCTGCTTTCGGTAATTCCTCCCGAGAAATATACCATCTTGCCGAATACCGCAGGTTGTTTCGATGCCAATAGTGCCGTGCGTACCTGTATGCTGGCACGCGAACTCCTTGATGGCCATAATCTGGTCAAGCTTGAAGTTTTGGGAGATGAAAAGACCTTATATCCGAATGTGACCGAAACCTTGAAAGCTGCACGCACCTTAATTGATGATGGCTTTGAAATCATGGTCTATACTTCGGATGATCCAATCGTGGCACAAGAGCTGGAAAGCATGGGCTGTGTGGCGATTATGCCTTTGGGCAGCCTGATTGGCTCAGGTCTGGGTATTCTCAATCCGCATACCCTGTCGATCATTAAAGAAAATGCCAAAGTACCTGTACTGGTCGATGCCGGTGTCGGTACTGCAAGTGATTCTGCAATTGCGATGGAACTGGGCTGTGACGGCGTACTGATGAATACGGCGATTGCAGCTGCACAAAATCCGGTACTCATGGCTTCCGCAATGCGCAAAGCAGTTGAAGCCGGTCGTGAAGCGTTCCTTGCTGGCCGTATGCCACGCAAACGCATGGCCAATGCCAGTTCGCCGGAAACCGGTTATTTCTTTAAATAAGATTTAAAACCTTAGATCATGTTTCAAATAAGGATTCTCAGGAGTCCTTATTTTTTTGATTAAAATTCATCGATACAATTGAAGCTTAAATCATTCAGCCAATTGATATAGTTTTATCATCATGCACATTCGATACTAAAACTAAGGAGGCATGTTGAAACCACTTAAACAAAAATACGATGGCTGAGGTTTAAATTTCCACAGCGACTATATTTATAAAATATTGATTTTTTTAAAATTATTCGTATTTTAATAATCAAGCTAGACAAATAAAAACCGCTTTCAATAAAGCGGTTTTTTCAAATCCAATAAGGAATACTCATTTAAGGAATCAGACCTTCATCACGCATTGCAATCTGTACAGACTGACGCTCTGCGACTTTATTGCGGATATGAATAATATTCTGATACGGACTTAAATCGTGCTCAATATGATTTGACCAGTTGGTCAAGACAAATAGATAGGCATCGGCAGGGCCAAAGTTGTCATCGACCAGATAATCATTGTCTGAGTCGCCAATGGCTTTGTCGATATAGCTTAATAGACGGTCAACTTCCGCATAGGCTTTTTGCTTTTCATCATCGGATAACTTGCCGCCAAAGAATACTGCATAGGCATCATGCAATTCCGAGTTCAGATAACCCAGCCATTCCAGAACTTTGGCACGCCCCATCCCAGATGGTGGAATCAAATCTTGTTTTGGATCGTGTTGAGCTAGAAAAGGTAAAATGGCTACGTTTTCTGTCAGGATCAGACCAGGGTTAATTTCTAACGCTGGTACATAGCCTTTAGGATTAATTTCGTAATAATCCGTGCCCTTTTCTGTCTTATGTGTTTTTAAATCAACACGTTCCAAATCAAAATCGACATTAATTTCATTTAAAATAATATGAGCTGCCAGCGAGCATGCACCTGGCGAATAGTAAAGCTTCATTTCTGATCCTTGTTATACACTTCTCTATGTTTTAAATCGCTTCTGTCAAACTTTCAAGTGATCAAACCTGTAAATTGCAAAAAAAGCGTAACTGCCACCTCAGGACACTTACTCATTTAATATTCAGGAAATTACCGGCTTTTTCAAGCCCATCTCTGTAGATTTTTGACCGTATCTGTTTAATATAGCCACCTTTCCCATTTTTTGATGATATTTCGTGATTAGCCTTAAAAAAGAAGAATGGTTTTCTAATATCCGGACGGATATCCTGGCCGGTCTGGTGGTTGGATTGGCCCTGATTCCCGAGTCGATTGCTTTCTCTGCCATTGCAGGCGTCGATCCGCAAGTCGGTCTGTATGCTTCGTTTTGTATTGCAGTGACAATTGCTTTTTTTGGTGGTCGTCCTGCCATGATCTCTGCTGCTACAGGTGCGATGGCACTGTTGATGATTATGCTGGTGAAAGATCATGGACTGCAATACCTGCTGGCTGCCACCATTCTGACCGGGATTATTCAGGTCATTGCCGGGTATTTTAAAGTGGCCAAGTTGATGCGCTTTGTTTCGCAAGCTGTGGTTTATGGATTTTTAAATGCGCTGGCAATTCTGATATTCGTTGCCCAACTTCCTGAAATGCAAAAAATGGATGGGATGGGTTATCTGTTTATTGCCATGGGGCTGGCGATTATCTATCTGTTTCCTTATCTGCCTAAAATTGGCAAAGTTATCCCCTCTCCTTTGATCTGTATCATCGTGCTCAGTGGTCTGGCACTGTTTTTAGGTGCAGATATGCGCACTGTAAGTGATCTTGGTCAATTTCCAGATACCTTGCCGCTCTTCCTGATTCCAGAAATTCCACTGAATCTGCACAGTTTACAGATTATTCTGCCTTACTCCCTGACACTGGCGACTGTCGGTTTGCTTGAAAGCATGATGACTACCACTGTAATTGATGAGGTCACCGGCACTGAAGGCGACCGGCATCAGGAATGTCGTGGACAGGGCATGGCCAATATTGTCAGTGGTTTTATGGGCGGCATGGCCGGTTGCGCCATGATAGGTCAATCGATTATTAATGTCTCTTCCGGTGCACGGACTCGGCTTTCAACGCTGGTTGCCGGTGTGTTTTTGCTATGTCTGGTGGTATTCCTGAAAGACTGGCTGGCTTATATTCCGATGGCAGCTCTGGTGGCCATTATGGTGATGGTGGCCTTTACCACCTTTCAGTGGGGTTCAGTCAAGCAATTCAACAAACATCCGCTGGAATTTAATGTGGTGATGATTGCGGTGGTACTGGTGGTATTAGCCACGCATAATCTGGCACTGGGTGTATTTGTCGGTGTGCTGCTTTCTGCCCTGTTCTTTATCAACAAACTGGAAAGAACCGTACATGTATCTACTCATTTGAATGCTGACCATTCACGTAGCTATGTCATTTCCGGACAGATCTTTTTCAGCAGCTCAGAAAAATTTTATCAATTTTTTGATTTTAAAGAAAAGCTTGCCCATGTTGAGCTGGATCTAAACCATGCACATATCTGGGATGTGACTTCAGTCAATATGCTCAACAATGTGATTCAGAAGTTTAAGGCACAAGGCATAGAGGTAACTGTTATTGGTTTAAATGAGGCCAGCAGTACCTTGATTGACCGTTTTAGCAGCTAATCGATCATGATTGATAAAAGAGTCGAAAGGCTCTTTTATTTTCACTGAACTTCCTAACAGGCCGATTTTTTCTGGAGAAATACCGAGAAAAGTTTGACTTGCGCTACTCAGGACTTAAAATACCGCATTCTGAATTTTTAGATTTGCCAAAGTTATGTCGAACGATCAATTAGACCAGCAAGTCGTGGAGCTGGACAACCTAAGCGAGCACCGTGAAATCGTGACGTTTATGCGCCGCTCAATGCCGCTAAATACCTCTCAACGTACTGCGCTTGAACAATATGGTCACTTAATTTTGGAATATCCGGTGGCTGATTTACGTCAGCACTTTGAACATCCTGAACGCCCATTAACAGTAGAAATCGGTTTTGGTATGGGCCGTTCACTGGTATTGATGGCCAAAGCCAATCCTGAGCGCAATTTTGTCGGGATTGAAGTGCATGTACCCGGTATTGCGCAATGCGTTTATGAGGCAGGTGTTGAAGGCCTGACTAACCTGCGTGTGCTGGATGCCGATGCCATTCAGGTTCTGCGTGAAATGCCAGATAACAGTATTAATACTGTGCAATTGTACTTCCCCGATCCATGGCAGAAAAAACGTCATTTCAAACGCCGTTTTGTTTCTCATGAGCGTATGCCACTGGTTGAGCAAAAGCTGGAGCTGGGCGGTACTTTCCATGCGGCAACGGACTGGGAACCGTATGCAGAATGGATGCTTGAAGTTCTTGAAGAACGTCCACGTCTGGAAAATCTGGCAGGCAAAGGCAACAGCTACCCGCGTCCGGAATGGCGTCCGCAAACCAAGTTTGAACGTCGTGGCATTGAAGCCGGTCACAAAATTAATGACTTTATCTTCAAGAAAATTTCTTGATCCAAGATTCAAAAAAGCGCTGATTATTCAGCGCTTTTTTATGGGAAAAATTTGTGGTTAAGCCAAAATATGATTAAAAGTACTATGCCTATAACCGAGTGTAAAAAGAAAAATAATCTCCCATCTTTATAGCAGTTCTATTTTTTATCATTTATCCAGATTGAAAAATTTGGCACATTTATTTTTGATGACGTTCTAAAATTTGCTGACTCAATAGCTGATAGACCTTGTATAAATCTGCTCGCTGCATATTGGCTAACATCTGCTGATGCATATTCAAGATATTCTGATCACCACGCATCGCTGGGCCGGTCTGCATTGGTTTGGGATCACTCTGTGTTGCTTTATTGGCGGTTTCCAGCATCAAGGGATACAACAGGCTAAAATCGACCTGCTCGGCATCGACAATCTGTTTGGCCATGTCATAACAGTAATTACTAAAATTACAGGCAAACACCGCGGCCAGATGCAGGCTCAAACGTTGTTCAGAGCGATACTGATAGACCCTATTGCTTAGGCTATTTGCCAATTCTAATAATAGGACTTGATCTTGCTCATTTGCCGCTTCAATAAATAAAGGCGTATGCGACCA
The DNA here is from genome assembly GCF_057839405.1 of Acinetobacter sp. KH_038. NCBI lineage: Bacteria > Pseudomonadati > Pseudomonadota > Gammaproteobacteria > Moraxellales > Moraxellaceae > Acinetobacter > Acinetobacter sp. KH_038. Next base: position 1,879,304 of record NZ_CM174489.1, read on the forward strand.
GTCGATGTCACGTTCCAGACTAAAGGTTTGTAGCGGATAAAATACACCTGAACGTGGGTGCACATCCTGTAAAACATTTAGGTGAGTACTGCCAGAAGTATGTACGATAAACACATCAGCAAGATAAGCATGTACCTGCTCGATGACAGACCGGATCGATTGGTCACTGACAGCAATGATTAAAAGATCAATTTCAGAATCCAGTAATTCAGGAGTATCGATCGCCTGAGCCTTAAGTCTGCATGCCAGTTGTTCTGCCTTGGCGAAACTGCGACTATAGATTTGTACAATCACATGCTGTTCATTTAAGACTTGGGCAAGATGAAAAGCCACTCGACCCGCCCCAATAATACTAATCCGCATTTACTGATCTTCCAGAATAATTTCCCACAGCATGCCAATAAAAAAATGACGAAGCAATTCGTCCTTTTTATGTGAATCAGATTTTAAAATTTACGTAGCGTTAAAATTTGCTCACTGCGGCCAAATGGCCCATGAAGATCATGTAAAATCCCACTAGTTAAACCAATGCCATCTTCGCCATATTGCTGTAACACTTCCAGTCCTAGCCATGTGCCCTTAGGCAAACGATGCAAATGAATCTGCAAGTCCAGATTTGGAAAGCCCCACCCTGCATTTGGATCCTGACGCGGTACCACACCGTTGGCTGTATCGACCATTCCCATCAAACGGCTAAAGTCGCTGGTCGTCTGGCCTTCTACCATGTCCAGTGCATTGCATAACCAGACAATGCCCTTGCCTGCACGATGATCGACATGGGCACGGGTGCTAATGCTCTGAATATAGCCACCCGGCCAGCAGCGCATTCCGTCCCAGACCGGCAGGTCTTCAGGATGCTGAATCGGGAAATCTTCCAGACCAGCGATCGCACGGGTATCTGAAGTCAGCATTTTCCAGGCACGTGCCACAATACAGGTTTTCCCGTTAGCACACATTTCTGCTTCAATCAGCTCGATGGTTTTACCCGGGCGAATCATGCGTGTGGTAATAGAAAATTCACCAAATGCAATCAGTCCAAAGATGTCCAGACTGACCCGGCCAATCCGCATCTCTGCACGTGGCTGAAACTGTTCCAGTTCTGTACAGATAATGCCAGTCGCAGGTGCCATATGCTGCTCATGTGGATTCCAGGCGCCTTGCGCATGAATATTGGATTCATAATACGCAGTACTACTGCCATCTGCATGCTGTTCACGATTGATGAAACGATAATAGGCCGACATTATTTTTACTCTTCCTTGAATTTTCTGTTTAAAGTTCTAGTTCACTGTTTCAGTTAGCTGTACTTATTTCTGTATTAAAAGACCATAATAATTCATGATTTGACAGTAAATCCTGCTATGTTTAAATCCGACTTTGGTTAAAATTTCTTTCAAGCTTTGTACAGAGATTAAATCAAAGTCTTGTTCTAATCGCTCTATCATGTTTGCGCTTTGTTTGGCATTTAAGCCACTATACTGTGCCATTTGCTGCATGATTTTTAATTCAGTGACATCCTCATGCTGCATCAGATCGTACGTGAGTAAAAAGCCATCTGCTTTTAAGATCTGGTAAATATCCTGAAAGAAATCTGTTTTATGTCCTTGAGGAATAAAATGCGCCACCAAAATGGCAAGCGTTGCGTCAAACTGATGATCTTTATTTAAGTTTTGCGTATCTGCCTGAATAAACTCAACACGTTCTGTGCCCTGGCATGACTCGATGTTTTTCTGCGCCTGTTCCAGCATTTTGAGCGAGGGATCAATAGCGGTAAAAGTCCAGTTTGGATGCCGTTGTAATAAATAAGAAAGCTCATAGCCTGTGCCACAACCTACAATCAGAATATGTGCTGTTTCGGGTAAATGCGTTGTTAATATGGCATCAATCTGTTGATGTACCAGTGCATAACCCGGAATCAATTTGCGGATATGGTCATCATAACTGGCGACGACGAGTTCACTATGGAAGTTTTTTGCCATATTCTTTCTCTAGTTCCATCTATTAAATTCAGTTATTTTTGATAGAAAAAATTTTCTAAAACTAAAACTTAAGAAATGTCATAACCTCAAATGACCAGATGAATTAAACTTTCATTGTGCAGGTGTTTCGTTACTTTGAAGGGTCAAAGTAACCAAAACCCTTTGTTACACTGATATGGCATCCCTGCCATACAGTGTAACGGCGACATCCATGTCGCCTTGTCAAGTGATCAAAGCTTCTACTTAAAAAGAAAAATCAAAAAGACTTTAACTTTTTATATCTTAGGCTATTTCTTTTAAGTTCAACTCTTTACGCATAAATTCACGTAATTTAAATTTCTGCGCCTTGCCTGAAGCTGTCATCGGGAATTCCTGAAAGAAACGCACATAACGCGGCACTTTATTGTGTGAGATATGCTCGGCACAATATTGACGAATTGCCTCCTCAGTACACGGATCATTTTCATGCAAAATGATACAGGCACAGAGTTCTTCACCATATTTATGATCCGGCACACCAATCACCTGAACATCTGAAACCGCCGGATGGGTATACAGAAAGTCTTCGATTTCTTTCGGGAACAGGTTTTCACCACCACGGATCACTACATCCTTGATACGACCTTTAATTTTCACAAAGCCCTCATCATCCATTTCAGCAATATCACCAGTGTGCATCCAGCGCGCGGTATCAATCACTTCTGCTGTCTTATCCTGATCTTCCCAATAACCCAGCATCACCGAATAACCACGCACACACAGTTCCCCGAGTTTGCCACGTGGCACCACCTTGCCCTCTTCATCGACAATTTTTACTTCAAGATGTGGATGTACCCGGCCGACTGTCGTGACACGCTGCTCGATTGAATCTGCGGTAGAGCTTTGTGCACTGACGGGTGCTGTTTCAGTCATGCCATAACAGATGGTAATGTCTGACATATGCATGCGCTCAATCACACGCTGCATGATTTCTTGCGGACACGGACTGCCCGCCATAATGCCTGTACGCAAGCTGGACAGATCAAATTCGTGGAACTGCTCATGCTCAAGAATCGCAATAAACATGGTTGGCACGCCATAAGCTGCAGTACATTTTTCCTGCTGAATGGCTTTGAGGGTTTCCAGCGGATTGAATACCGCAGATGGATAAATCATGGCAGAACCATGCGTAATACAGGCCAGATTTCCCATCACCATACCGAAACAGTGAAACAGTGGAACTGAAATGCAGACCCGGTCTTCCGGCCCTAAATGAATCGCTTCACCGACAAAGTAACCATTATTCAAAATATTATTATGCGTCAGCATGGTGCCTTTCGGATTGCCCGTTGTGCCCGAGGTGAACTGGATATTGATGGTTTCATCAAACTGCAATTCACTGGAAACCTGCTGTAATGTCTCTAGGGCCGTTTTACTCGGCTCGACCAGCAAGTCTTGAAAACGGTGAATACCGGTATGCGCTTGATCATCAATTTTAATCACATGTTTCAAATGTGGCAGACGCTCTGCATTGAGTAATTTACTGTCGGACTGTGTTAGCTCAGGAGCAATTTTAGTCAGAATTTCCTGATAGTCAGTGCTTTTAAACTGCGCGGCAATCACCAGTCCCTTGCAGGAAACCTTGTTCAGAACATATTCCAGCTCATTACTTTTATAAGCAGGATTCAGATTCACCAGAATAATCCCGGCCTTGAACGCCGCAAACTGGGTAATGGTCCATTCCACACAGTTCGGCGACCAGATGGCCAGACGGTCACCTTTTTCCAGACCCAGCTTTTGCAAACTGCAAGCGAAAGCATTCACTTGCTGCTGCAACTGCTGATAGCTCAGACGCACATTCTGGTGCAAGCTGACGATTGCGTCAGAATGTGCGTACTGTTCACATGCCTGATCAAATTTTTCGCCAATGGTCATGCCCAATAGGGGTTGGCTGCTTGTTCCGTAGGCATAGCTTAACCGTACTTGTGTCATTGAATCGATCTCCTTGATTCTTTGTAATTCTGATTTTCAACTCTATTAATTGTTTTTTGACAACGACAACCCTGTCTTTCCTGCCTGTTTTTTTGTGCTTTATGCTTCTGCTATTCCCTCCTGTCGACGTACTGCGTTGACACAAAAATCGGCAATCTGTTTGACAAAGTGATCCTTATAATTTTGATCAAACATGACATTGCGAGATGGATTCAAAGGTTCAATGACCACAAAGGTCATGGAGCCAACCACGCCCAGTGCTGCGGTATTTAAATCTTCAAATTCAAACTCGCCATTGACTTTTCCTTCAGCCAAAATTTCTTTAATGCTTTGTTTGATCAGCTGTTTACTGCGAAAACGCTCATGTTCCATTTCCGGATCGACCGGTTCAAACATCAGCGAATACGCCAATTGGGGACTGTTCATGGCTCGCTTCACAAAAGTTGTAACAGATTTTTGCAATTTCTGTTTTGGCGATAAATCTGAAGCAGCAATGTGATTTAAAATTTCAACCTCAAACCGGATTGCTTCCGATAAAACTTCAATCAGAATCTGGTTTTTGTTTTCGAAATAGCGATACACCAAGCCTGTAGAAACGCCTGCGCGCTCCGCAATTGCCTGAATTGACGCCTCTTTAAAGCCCCCTTGAGTAATCAGCTCACGAGCAGACTGCAAAATCGCCAGGCGATTCTGTTCCATTCGTTCCTGCATCAGTGATGATCTTTTATAACTCATAATCTCATTCTCAACCAGATAAAATGAATTGTAAATCATTTTGTGAATATTGGTTCACTTTTTTAAATTTTCGATGTATGTTAAAAAACAAGCACAATAAAAATGCTTTTTTGGATACAACAAATAGAACCACAGGATGGATAAAAAATGAATTTACAAAGCTTGGATTTCGGTTTGGACGAAACACTTATTGCGTTACGTGATTCAGTGGCTGCATTTTGTGCCAAGGAAATTGCACCGATTGCTCAACAAGTGGACCGTGACAATGAATTCCCTGCTCACCTTTGGAAAAAATTTGGCGAGATGGGCCTGCTCGGTCTGACGGTCAGTGAAGAATATGGTGGTTCAAATTTCGGTTATCTGGCACACATCATTGCCATGCAGGAAATTTCCCGTGCTTCCGCATCCATCGGTTTGTCCTATGGCGCCCATTCAAACCTGTGTGTGAACCAGATCAAGCGCAATGGCACTGAAGAACAAAAACAGCGCTATCTGCCTAAACTGGTATCTGGTGACTATGTTGGCGCATTGGCCATGTCCGAACCCAATGCCGGCTCGGATGTGGTTAGCATGAAACTGAAAGCTGAAGATAAAGGTGATCATTACCTGCTGAATGGTTCAAAAATGTGGATCACCAATGGTGGTGATGCCGATGTACTGGTGGTGTATGCCAAGACTGATTTACAGGCCGGTGCCAAAGGCATGACTGCCTTTCTGGTTGAAAAAAATATGCCGGGGTTTAGTCACGGCATGCACCTAGACAAACTCGGCATGCGTGGCTCAAACACTTATCCACTCTTTTTCGACAATGTTGCAGTACCCAAAGAAAACGTGCTGGGCGGCGTCGGCAATGGTACTAAAGTGCTGATGAGCGGTCTGGACTATGAGCGTGCCGTCTTGAGTGCTGGTCCTTTAGGCATTATGGATGCCTGTATGGATACCGTAATTCCGTATATTCATGACCGTAAACAGTTCGGTCAGGCACTGGGTGAATTCCAGCTCATGCAAGGCAAAATTGCTGACATGTATTCCACTTGGCTGGCATGCAAAGCTCTTGTATATGCCGTTGGCGCAGAATGTGACAAGGCAGAACATAGCCGCAGCTTACGTAAAGATGCTGCCAGCGCGATTTTATATGCTGCTGAAAAAGCCACCTGGATGGCGGGCGAAACCATTCAGACCTTGGGTGGCAATGGTTATATCAACGAGTTTGCTGCGGGCCGTTTATGGCGTGATGCCAAACTTTATGAAATTGGCGCAGGCACTTCGGAAATTCGCCGCATGTTGATTGGCCGTGAACTGTTTAATGAAACTGCCTAAAGAATAAATCACAAGAATAGACAAGGATGTTCGGCATGAATCAATTAAAGAGCAAAATTAATATTCGCAGCGACGAATTTAAAAATAACCAGGCAGCAATGCAAACCCTGGTCGAAGACCTGAAACAGAAAGTTCAGAAAATTGCCTTGGGTGGGGGTGAAAATGCCCGTCAAAAACATCTGGATCGCGGTAAATTATTAGCCAGAGAACGTATTGACCATCTGATTGATCCTGGTACGGCATTTATTGAAATTGGACAACTGGCTGCCTATCAGGTCTATCAGGATGAGGTTCCTGCTGCGGGTGTGGTCGCTGGTGTAGGTCAAGTGAATGGCGTGACCTGCATGATCATCGCTAATGATGCCACCGTCAAGGGTGGCACCTATTACCCACTGACCGTGAAAAAACATTTACGTGCTCAGGAAATTGCTGAACAGAATCATCTGACCTGTATTTATCTGGTCGATTCTGGCGGTGCCTATTTACCGCTACAAGATGAAGTTTTCCCGGATCGCGATCACTTCGGGCGTATTTTCTATAATCAGGCACGTATGTCGAGCCAAGGCATTGCACAGATTGCCGTGGTTATGGGTAGCTGTACTGCGGGTGGTGCTTATGTGCCAGCCATGTCGGACGAAACCATTATTGTGCGCAATCAGGGAACCATTTTCCTCGGTGGCCCGCCTCTGGTCAAAGCTGCAACCGGTGAAGTGGTTTCAAGTGAAGACCTCGGTGGTGGTGATGTACATACTCGCTTGTCTGGTGTAGCCGATCATCTGGCTGAAAATGACCAGCATGCCCTGGAAATTGCCCGCAACATTGTGGCGAATTTAAATAAAAAGCCAAACCCCTTACCTGAACAGGTGGAAGCACCGTTATTTGATGCTTCAGAGCTGTACGGTATCGTGCCAACAGATTCGCGTAAACCTTTTGATGTGCGTGAAGTGATTGCCCGGATTGTCGATGGTTCACGTTTTGATGAATTTAAGGCACGTTTTGGCACCACCCTGATTACCGGATTTGCCAACCTGTACGGTATGCCAGTCGGGATTATTGCCAATAACGGAATCCTGTTTTCTGAGTCTGCACAAAAAGGCGCACATTTTATTGAGCTGTGCTGTCAGCGCAGTATTCCCCTGCTGTTTATCCAGAACATCACCGGCTTTATGGTCGGTCGCCAGTATGAAAATGAAGGCATTGCCAAAAATGGTGCCAAACTGGTGATGGCTGTGGCCAATGCCAATGTGCCTAAACTGACCTTGGTGATTGGCGGTTCTTTTGGAGCCGGTAATTACGGCATGTGCGGTCGTGCCTATTCACCACGTTTTATGTGGACCTGGCCAAATTCCCGTATTTCAGTGATGGGCGGTGAACAGGCTTCCAGCGTATTATCGACCTTAAAACGTGATCAGATTGAAGCCAAAGGCGGCAACTGGTCAGCTGAAGAAGAAGAGCAATTTAAACAGCCAATTCGTGATCAGTATGAACGTCAAGGACATCCTTATTATGCATCTGCGCGTTTATGGGATGACGGTGTCATTGACCCGGCACAATCGCGTGAAGTGTTAGGTCTTAGTCTGACTGCAGCTCTGAATGCACCAATCCAGCCGACCAAATTTGGCGTGTTCCGCATGTAAGAGGTGACAAAAATGACATATCAATTTTTACAACTCGAACAGCAAAATCAGGTTGCTACAGTCTGGATCAATCGTGCCGAATTGCACAATGCTTTTAATACTCAAGTGATTGAAGAGCTACATGCCTGTTTCCAGTCCTTAAATGAACGTGATTATATCCGTGTGGTGATTCTGGCGGGGCGTGGCAAAAGCTTTTCTGCGGGTGCAGACCTGAACTGGATGAAGCAGGCCGGTCAGGCGTCTCAGGCAGACAATGAAGCGGATGCCCTGAAATTGGCGAAAATGTTGCAAAGCTTGGCGACGTTAAAGCAGCCGACCATTGCCCGGGTACATGGTATTGCCTTTGGCGGTGGCATGGGTCTGGCTTCTGCCTGTGATATTTGCGTGGCCAGTACAGATGCCAAGTTTGCCACCTCGGAAGTACGTTTAGGTCTGGCTCCTTCAACCATTAGTCCTTATGTGATTCGTGCCATCGGTGCGCGTCAGGCTTCACGTTATTTCCTGACGGCTGAAAGGATTTCAGCGGAACAGGCCAAAACGATTGGACTTGTACATGAAGTCACCACACCAGAACAGCTCGACAGTAAAATTGACGAGATTGTTGAAGCCCTGTTACTCGGTGGCCCAGCAGCACAGAATTCATCTAAACAACTGATTCAACTGGTTGACCAGCAGGTTCTGAGCGAAGATCTGTTGCTTAAAACCGCACAACATATTGCCCATGTTCGCCAGGGAGATGAGGCGAAAAATGGACTGAATGCATTTTTGAACAAACAAAGCCCGGCCTGGATCAAGACCACGGCATAACAACAAGAAGGATCCTACGATGTTTGAAAAGATTTTAATTGCCAACCGTGGTGAAATTGCCTGCCGTGTGATTCGTACAGCAAAAAAACTCGGCATTGCCACCGTTGCCGTATATTCCGATGCTGATGCTCAGGCACAGCATGTCAAACTGGCAGATGAAGCGATTTATATTGGCGAGTCACCAGCGGCACAAAGCTATTTACAGATTGAACGTATTATTCAGGCCGCCAAAAGCACAGGCGCACAGGCGATTCATCCTGGCTATGGTTTCCTCTCTGAAAATGACCAGTTTGCCCTGGCCTGTCAGGACAACAATATTGTCTTTATTGGCCCGCCAGTCGATGCCATCTTGGCGATGGGCTTGAAAGCGACCTCTAAAGCGCTGATGGAAAAAGCCGGTGTGCCTTTAACCCCAGGTTATCACGGCACCAATCAGGATGCTGATTTCCTGAAACAGCAGGCAGACAATATTGGCTATCCGGTTTTGATTAAAGCCAGTGCCGGCGGTGGCGGTAAAGGCATGCGTCTGGTCGAGCGCAGTGAAGATTTTCTGAGTTCGCTGGCTTCATGCAAGAGCGAAGCGCGCTCCAGCTTTGGTAATGAAGATGTGCTGATTGAACGCTATGTGATTCAGCCACGGCATATTGAAGTACAGGTTTTTGGGGATACCCACGGCAACTATGTACATCTGTTTGAACGTGATTGCTCGGTACAGCGTCGTCATCAGAAAGTGCTGGAAGAAGCACCTGCACCAAAAATGCCAGAAGATAAACTCGAAGCAATGCGTCAGGCCGCGATTGATGCTGCACGTGCGGTCGATTATGTCGGTGCCGGTACAGTCGAGTTTATTGTCGAGCAGGATGGTACGGCTTATTTCATGGAAATGAATACCCGTCTTCAGGTTGAACATCCGGTCACTGAAATGATTACCGGACAGGATCTGGTGGAGTGGCAATTACGTGTCGCTTTCGGTGAGCCTTTACCAAAACAGCAGCACGAATTGCAGATTCATGGTCATGCACTCGAAGCCCGTGTTTATGCCGAAGAACCGGAAAAAGGTTTTATCCCTGCGATTGGCCAGATCAGCTACCTGCACTATCCAGAGCAAACTGACTGTGTACGTTTGGATAGTGGTATTGTCGAAGGTGATGAAATCAGCACCTATTATGATCCGATGATTGCCAAACTGATCGTCTGGGGCAAAAACCGTGAAGCGGCTTTGACTCAAATGCATCATGCCCTGGGCCATTTCCATGTCGATGGTCTGGGCAACAATATTGCCTTTTTAGATCGACTGGTGCTGTGCGATTCATTTAAAAATGCACATCTGGATACCGGTCTGATCCAACGTGAAGAAGAGTTTTTACTGAAGCCTTCTACTGAAATCAATGCTGAATTGATCGTCAGTGCTGCATTCATTGAGTTGCTGACACGCCAGGCTCAAAACCCGGTTGCAAATAATCCAGTCTGGCAGCAGAAGCCTTTTTGGCGCCTGAATCAGCAAAATGCATATACAGTGCAATTACAACGTAATTCTATTACACTTAAAGTTCAGTTCAGTACTCAGGATCAAGGCTTTATCGCCGACTACAACGGTCAGCAGATTCAGCTGCAAGGTCAGCTCATTGATGCACATACTTTAGTGCTACAACTGGCAGGCAAACAGCAAAAACTGGCCTTTAGCCAAACCGAACATGGCATTACCCTGTTCCAGAATGGCCAGACGCATAAATTCGATTACATCAAGCCGGATTATCAGCAGCATGATGAGCAAGGCACAGAAAACAATCTGATTGCCCCGATGCCGGGTGTAATCACTCAAGTACTGGTCGCCCCGAATGACAAAGTCAAAAAAGACGATGTCTTGATGACGCTGGAAGCCATGAAAATCGAATATTCAATTCGTGCACCACATGACGGCATCATTGCCAGTTCATATTTCCAGAAAGGTGATCAGGTCAAAGCCGGTGATGAACTGGTCGAATTCCAACCGCTTGCGGAGGACGTTGCATGACCGAATTTGTCAAAATTGTGGAAGTCGGGCCACGCGATGGCCTGCAAAATGAAAAAACGCCTCTAACACTGGATGACCGGAAAAATCTGATTCTGGATCTGATGAAAACCGGTTTGCAGGCAATTGAAGTCGGCTCTTGTGTTTCGGCCAAATGGGTGCCACAAATGGCAGACAGTGATCAGCTGTTTGCCGCCTTGCCCAAAGATCCCAATATCCAGTTCAGTCTACTCACACCCAACCTGAAAGGATTTGAATCTGCCCTGGCAGTGGGTTGCAAGGAAGTGGCCGTGTTTACTGCAGCATCCGAAAGCTTTACCCGCAAAAACATCAACTGCTCGATTGATGAAAGTTTTGAGAAGTTTGCCGATGTTATGGCAGCCGCCAAGGCGCATGATATTCGGGTGCGTGGTTATGTATCCTGCATGGTGGACTGCCCTTATGAAGGTGCAATTGATCCCAAACAGGTAGTCAAGGTTACCCAGCGCTTACTGGATATGGGCTGCTATGAAGTATCGTTAGGTGAAACCATTGGTACCGCCACACCAGATCGGGTACAAAAAGTCTGGGAAGCCTGTCTGGCTCAGATCGATACCAAGGTTCTGGCAGGTCATTTCCATAATACCTATGGGATGGCGATTGCCAACATTTACCAGTCGCTGTTGCAAGGCATTCGGATATTTGACTCCTCCATTGCCGGTCTCGGTGGCTGCCCTTATGCCAAAGGTGCGTCGGGCAATGTTTCAACCGAAGATCTGTATTACCTGCTCTCCAATATGGGCTATGAAACCGGTATTCAGGTAGATGCCTTGATGCAGGCCAGCCGTAATATCAGTGAGGTTCTACAACGTAACAATCCGTCCAATTATGCCAATGCCTATTGGCAAAAAGCCTGTGCCTGACACTCAATAAAGGAAATACCCGGACGCGATACAAGTCCTCAAGGATATACATCAGCAGTCTTCTGAATCCAATCAGAACTGCAAGACAAGAATAAATCGAGGTGAAAAATGTCAAATAAAGTTTATGACAGTGCAGAGGCCGCTTTAGACGGCGTGGTCCAGGATGGATATACACTGGCGGTTGGTGGTTTTGGTTTATGTGGTATTCCCGAAGCATTAATTGCCGCATTGAAGCACACTGGTGCCAAAAACCTGACCTGTATTTCCAATAATGCCGGTGTTGATGGTTTTGGTCTGGGCGTTTTGCTGGAAACCAAACAGATCAAGAAAATGATTTCGTCCTATGTCGGTGAAAATAAAGAATTCGAACGTCAATATCTGAGTGGCGAACTGGAAGTTGAACTGACTCCTCAAGGTACGTTGGCTGAAAAATTACGTGCTGGCGGTGCCGGTATTCCGGCTTTTTATACAGCCACCGGTGTCGGAACCGTGATTGCTGAAGGCAAGGATGTCCGTGAGTTTAATGGCAAGTCTTATATTCTGGAAGAATCTTTGACTGCCGATGTGGCCCTGGTCAAAGCACATAAGGCTGATAAAGCCGGCAACCTGATGTTCCGTAAAACAGCCCAGAACTTTAACCCGGTCTGTGCCATGGCCGGCAAAGTCACCGTTGCTGAAGTAGAGGAAATTGTCGAGATTGGTGAGCTTGAGCCTGATGCAATTCATCTACCGGGTATTTATGTAAATCGAATCGTCCTCAATACCCAACCGGAAAAACGCATTGAACACATGACTTTAAAGGCGGAGGCTTGATCATGGCTTGGACACGTAATCAGATGGCACAACGTGCCGCACAAGAGCTGGAAGATGGTTTCTATGTCAATTTAGGCATTGGCCTGCCCACGCTGGTCGCCAATTATATTCCAGAAAATATCGACGTCTGGCTGCAATCGGAAAATGGCTTGCTCGGTATTGGCGAATTTCCAACAGCGGAAACTGTAGATGCCGACCTGATCAATGCCGGAAAACAGACCGTGACTGCCCGTAAAGGCGCTTCTTTCTTTTCCAGTGCCGACTCCTTTGCCATGATCCGTGGGGGTCATGTCAATATCGCCATTTTAGGTGCCATGGAAGTTTCAGAAACTGGCGATCTGGCCAACTGGATGATTCCCGGCAAAAAAGTCAAAGGTATGGGCGGCGCCATGGATCTGGTCGCTGGAGTACAAAAAGTCGTGGTTCTCATGGAACACTGCGCCAAAGATGGCACGCCTAAAATTGTTCCGCAATGTAGCCTGCCGCTCACCGGCCAGGCGGTAGTTAACCGGATCATTACCGATCTGGGTGTACTGGATGTGACGCCAGAAGGTATACAGCTAGTCGAGCTGGCACCAGAGGTCAGTTTCGAGGAGATTCAGAACGTCACCGGGGTGGTTTTACTGCCGATCCCAGCCTGATTGCTCCAGCCCTTAAAGTGAAAATTTTAAGGGTTTCTTTTTGCTTTGAACACGCTCGAACTTAAAAACATAAATGCAGAATAAATGGATTTTAATTATGCAAACAGAACAAAATATATTACAGCGCTTCGCCATGCGCGTCAGTGACTGGTCAGAAAAATGGTTTCCCGATTCTTATATTTTTGCCCTGCTCGGTGTCATTATTGTCGCTATTGCGGCTATCGGCATCGGCGCGCCGGCTCAGGATGTTGCGATTTCCTTTGGTGACGGATTCTGGAGCCTGATTCCCTTTACCTTGCAGATGTGCATGCTAATTGTGGTCGGTTATGTGGTTTCCGTTTCTAAACCGATGCAGCTTCTGATCCGGAAAATGGCACGTCTGCCCCACTCCGGACGTGGCGCGATTGTATTGGTCGCAACAGTCAGCCTGCTCATTTCCCTGATTAACTGGGCCATGAGTACGGTTCTAACTGCACTTTTAGTCATTGCACTGGCGCAGCGTAAAGAACTTAATATGGATTATCGAGCTGCAGCCGCAGCAGCAATCATCGGGATGGGAGCCACCTGGGCACTGGGCATCAGTTCTTCTGCAGCACAATTACAGGCCAATAAAAGCAGCCTGCCTGAACCGATTTACAATCTGACCGGTGTGATTCCGTTTACCGAAACCATTTTCCTGCCGCAATCCATGATCATGACGGCGGTTCTAATCATTGCCTCGATTGCGATTGCCTACTGGTCAGCACCGAAAGGCAGTCATATTAAAACCATTGAAGATTTTCCGATTCAGATTGAAGAAGAAAAACAAGAAGAATCTTCATCAAAACGTCCGGGTGACTGGCTGGAAAACTCACCGATTTTAAGTATTCTGATTGTGGTGCTAGGTGCTGTATGGATGTTTAACGAATTTTCCAAAAGTAATCCGATTCTGGCCATCTCCAGTTTAAATACCTATAACTTTATTTTTCTGATTTTGGGTGTCGCGCTACATGGTACGCCACGGAATTTCCTGAATGCCGTTTCCAAGGCTGTGCCAGCAATTTCGGGTGTGCTGATCCAGTTTCCTTTATACGGCAGCATTGCCTTTATGATGACCAATGCGCTGAATTCTGCCGATCTCTCGCTGTCACATTATATTGCCGAATTCTTTGTTTCTATTGCATCGCAAGAAACCTTTGCCATCGTGATGGGCCTCTATTCGGCAATCCTGGGGTTCTTCATTCCTTCCGGTGGCGGTAAATGGATTATTGAAGCACCTTATGTAATGCAAGCTGCGCATGATCTGAAAGTGCATCTGGGCTGGTCAGTGCAGATTTATAATGCTGCCGAAGCTCTGCCTAATCTGATCAATCCTTTCTTCATGTTGCCGATGCTCGGCATCCTGAAGTTAAAGGCCAAAGATGTGATCGGTTTTACCGTGACCCAACTGGTTTTTCATATCCCCCTGGTGCTGTTTTTACTCTGGTTCCTCGGACGGACCTTGACCTATAGCCCACCGGTTTTTTCTTGATTTTAGTCACATAAAAAAGGACGAATTATTCGTCCTTTTTTCATCTGGAAAATGTTTCAGCTGACTTTCTTTTCTACCACACCTTCACTATCTACTGCGCGTATGGTACCTGTTTCAGTATTCACCACTTCAAAAGCTACACGGCGGTTCTGAAACTGTCCGGCAGGTGTCGCATTCGGTTCAACAGGCTGGTCCTCTCCCACGCCGACAGCCTGCAATTGAGCAGGATCCACACCCTTTTCAATCAGATAGCCCACAATCGCTTGTGCCCGCTGTACCGACAGTACTTTATTTTCGGCCTCACTGCCCTGTGCATCGGTATGCCCCTTGACCTTGAGAATAACCTGCGGTGCGCGTTGCAATAATGCAGCGGCCTGATCCAGTACCGATTTATTCACTTCCGGCACGGTAGTCGATGCTGTATCAAAATTAATGATCTGCAAATTCAGTGCTGTCGCAACATCTAAGGCCTGAACATGATCAGTCTTGATACTCGCCAATGCTTTTTCTGCCTCGCTATTGGCAGTATTAATCGCCTCGCTCCTGTTGACCGGCTGTTGAGTCACAACGGTAACATTCTTGGCCAGATCACGAATTTGTGTTGCCAGACGTTCAGCTTCTGCATTCGTCGCTGCACGTACTGCAACCTGATTGCCAATCCAGTCCAGTGATACATTCGGCATGCCTTGAATGAGCTTCAAAACTGAAGGAATGGTATCCTGATCGATAAATTCAGAATGATACAACGCACTGCTGAGTGCACCACAGCCAATATTATAATTGAAAATCTGTTTAATCTCGGTTTGCAGAATGTCCATATACTGCGGATTATTGAGCTGCAACTGACAACTTATAATTTCACCATTGCTACCGGTACTCAATTGTAATGAAGCCGGTTGAGCTGCAGCAACTGCACTGGTCGCTTGGGTAGCTTCCGAATTTTCAGCACTATTCTGCATGCAGCTACGAACAAAAAACAGGATCAACGCTGCTAGAATCAGAAAAATCAAAATAGGCCATAACAGGCCTGTTTTTTTCTGTTCCTGCACTATAACAGTATGCTCTGGCTCTAGTTCAGGCGCCTGATTCAGATTCTGCCCCGCCAGTGGCGAAACACCTAAAGCCGCTAGAATCGGCCCCGCCCAGACCGGCAAGGCACGCTGGATCGAATCGGCATGGGTTTCCAGCAAATGGCTGACTGCTTCCGGACTGGAAGCGCCGGCTTCGGTCTGTAAAAAATTGATGGTCGGTACAATGGCCCGATTCAAGGTGTGTTCTATTTCATCTTGTGGTGCGGTCTGATCCACCTGATCCAGAAACTGCTGTTTGAGTGCCAGATTTCCATTAAACAGTTCATGGATTTTGGGGTTTAGCTGCTGACCCAGACTTTCAATCCATGCAGGACGTGTACGCAATATCGTTAAAAATACAGGATAGAACTGAGTCAGTGCCTGATCTTTGGCAAATAAATGTTCATTTTCGCCTTGTAGCACAATCGCCGTTACATCACTTTTTAAGCGTTCCATCAGATCTACATTCATATTGTCACCATTCTTTTGATTTTTCTAATGTTTAATATTTAATCAGTGTAACGATCCCTATTTTTTGAAAATGTAAATAATTGTATGAATATCATAAAGTTTCACTATTTCTGTTTAGCACTCAATTTACATAAACAGATTTTAAAAACAAAAAAGCCAGCCGAAGCTGACTTTGATAAAACTGCTATGTCTTAAGCGACGTAGGTTTTGATGACTTTACCCGATACTTTTTGATTAATTAACGGGGTGTTTTTACCTTGCGACACGATGCTTTCTTTATTCAGGGTCCATTCCAGCTCTGGATCTACCAGCACCCAACCCGCTTCGTCTGCCCAGCGACCTGCCATTTGGGCAACTTTGGCCGGTGCCAAGGTCACTTTTTCTACCCATTCCAGTGGTGTAAACAAACCTTCATTGACCAGTTGGATACCAAACGGCACATATGTATCAAAAGCGGTAAAGCCCGGCTGGGTTTCAGCAAACGGTGCCATTTTTGCAGAGCTGCTGAGTGGTTCATGATGGGTACAAATTGCATCAATCACGCCAGATTTCACCCCCTGACGTAGCAATTCCTTGTCCTGTTCAGCCCGCAGTGGCGGACGTACATGCGCCAGTGAATTAAAACCGTCAATTAAGGCATCCGTCAGATGTAATTGATGCATGGCCACATCACAGGTCACCGGCAAGCCTTTTTCCTTGGCAATCCGGATCAGCTCCACCGATGCACCACAAGATAACAGACCGAAATGCGCGCGTACCTTGGTCACTTCAATCATTAACAGGTATTTGGCAATTGCCACGGTTTCCGCAAGTGCCGGAATCATCGGCAAGCCCTGACGCGAGGCAATAAAGCCTTCATGTACACAGCCATCTTTGGCAATTTGCGGCTCTTCTGCATAGAACACCACTGTCAAGCCCAATCCCGCTGCATATTCCAGCGTACGCAATACCACGTCATCATTGGCAAAAGGTGCACTGGCATTGGAAACCGCAGTACAGCCCCCTTTTTTCAAACCGGCCATATTGGCAGGTTGCTGACCTTGCAGGCCTTGGGTCTGTGCACCAATCACCTCAAGATAAATACCGCCGTCCAGCATGGCTTTTTCAACCAGGCCATGAATCAGGGCACCGTTATCTTGTACGATTGGCTTTGAATCTGGCGGGGTAAACACGTGCAAAATACCATTTTCACGTGCTGCCTTGCCTTCAGATTTTAGTGTGCCGTGCTGCTGCTGACCCGGTTCACGTAAACGTGCGCACAGATCGACCATGGTCGGCATCAACCATTTGCCTTGACCATCAACGGTTTCAGAAACCGCAGCCGTTTCCGCAACGAACTTGCCATTTTCCAGATACACGGTCTGAACAGAATCAGTGTTTTGGATCGGATCGAGCACACGAACATTTTCAATTTTTACAATAGTCATGACTTATTCCTTAACCCGCAATCGCTTCAATCAAACCCTGTTCCTGGAGCTGGCCCTGCATTGACAAAGCCAACACCGCCATACGTACTGCAATGCCATTGGTGACCTGATTCAGAATCACTGACTGTGGCCCATCTGCAATACTGGAATCGATCTCGACCCCACGGTTCATCGGTCCCGGATGCATCACGATACAGTCCGGTTTGGCCATGGCCAAACGTTCTTTGTTCAGACCATACATCTTGTAGAATTCAGCCTGCGAAGCCAGTGCCGGAGAATCAATGCGCTCGTTCTGAATGCGTAGCGTGATAATGACGTCGCAATCTTGGATGCCATCTTCCATGTTGTTAAACAGGCGCACATCTTCGCCATATTCTTCAAAGCCCAATGGCAGCAAGGTATTCGGTGCAATCACCCGGATATCTTTACAGCCTAAGGTTTGCAGGGCCGCGACATCTGAGCGGGCCACACGCGAATGCTTGATATCGCCAATAATGGCAATCGACATCTCGTCGAATTTTTTACGGGTTTCCCGGCGAATGGTCAGCATGTCCAGCATCGCCTGAGTCGGATGCGCATGCCGGCCATCACCGGCATTAATAATCGCCACTGTCGGACAGACATCCTTGGCAATAAAATGTGCCGCACCTGAAGATGAGTGACGCACCACGAAAATATCGGCGGCCATCGCTTCAAGGTTCCATAAAGTGTCACGCAGGGTTTCACCTTTAGAAGTACTGGAACGGGCAATATCGATATTCAGAACGTTGGCAGAAAGGCGCTTGGCAGCGGCTTCGAAAGTGGTACGGGTACGGGTAGAATTCTCGAAAAACAGATTCATAACCGTTTTGCCTTCCAGCAAATTATTGGTGATGAGCTGATTCTGGTCATTAAAAAAGGACTGCGCCGTGTCCAATATTTTTGTAAGCGTTTCTCTGGAAAGACCTTCGATGGTCAAGAAGTGTTTTAGATTACCTTCTTTATTGAGTTGAATCTGGCTCGGTGTATGCAATGCCGCCAAGTGCATGAGAGATTCCTTATGCGTTAAGTCAACATATTATACAGAGATTGGCCAGTCTTAATAGTTGGCAGTGTGGCTACTTGTACAAAAACCACCTAGATAATAAAAATAGAAATTGAAATTCCTATGTATTTTTTCAATTAGATAATTTAACCATTTTCTATCTTGCTGACTTTATTTAAAAAAGATATGGGTGCTTCAGTCTGGAGCATTCACACCCATGTCTTTTTTATCGTAATGCCCCGATATAATGATGTGAAACCTGTGCACGGTAGATATCGTCTTGATCAGGTTCGACCGAAATCAACTCCTCCGGCTGTGCCAGATTCGCCGATGTTTCGGACTGTTGCTGCTGGATTAAGGGCAGGTCCAGAACCACTTTCAAGCGCCCGATTAAACGTTGCAACTCTGGGTCCTGGGTTTGTGCTACCAGCTCAATCACATGTTGGGCATAGTCCGGATTTTCTGCCAGATAAAGTGCATCCACCACCCGGCCTGATACGCGTCTCAAACGTGCATAAATTAGAGTGGCCACTGAAAAAGCATCATGGTTGCGTAACTGATTGTCCAACATTGTATTCCCCTCACATCATAAAATTGAAAATACAGCTGTCATCACTCGCCTTCGTCTAACAGCCAGATTTGATTTATATAGAGCAAAATGCATACCAATTAATTAATTTATAACGTGAATACTATTTTTTTAATGTAATGTGCACCGGCCTTTTGCAGAATTTCAAAAGCTTTCAATATAAAAATACGGTAAACTTGGCGCAGTTTTTTATTTATTTTTTTGGTCTCTCTATTTTATGAATACCTCTTCACGTTTAAGCAATTATTGGGTCACCTGTGCCGATGGTCTGGAAACCTTATTAGAAGAAGAACTACAAGGCTTAGGTGTTCAAAATATTGAGCGTTTTCCCGGTCGTTTAACCTTTAAAGGCAGCCTGGAAAATGCTTATCGTATCTGCATGTGGTCACGCCTGGCTTCACGTGTGCTTATGCCCATCCACACCCATGAAATTGAATTTTCTCACGATGCCCGTGATGTAGCAGAAGAGCTATATGAAGGTGCAATCAGCTTTGACTGGTCGCTCATTTTTGCACCACAAAGCACCTTTGCTATTCGCCTGCATGTCGAGCGTGACATCAAGGTCAATACCCAGTTTGCAACTTTACGTGCTAAAGATGGTGTCGTCGATTCATTCATGGAAGCGGTGGGTAAACGTCCAAGTATTGATACCAAACAGCCTGAAATTACCATGTATATTCTGGCAGGCAAGAAAGAACATACTTACTGCCTGGACTTGTCTGGTGATTCATTACATAAACGTGGCTATCGCCGCTTTATGACCGATGCACCGATCAAGGAAAACCTGGCTGCTGCAATTTTGCAAAAAGGCCAGCTGAAACAGATTAATCCGGACATCATTGTTGATCCAATGTGTGGTTCAGGTACCTTTATCATTGAATCATTGATGATTCTGACCGACCGTGCACCGGGTCTGGTACGTCGTTTCGGTTTTAATGGCTGGAATGGTCATGACCATGAACTGTGGATGGGCATTAAAGCTGAAGCAGCTGAACGCCACCAAGCCGCAATGGAAAATCCATTACCGCAATTCTATGCCTTCGATGCAGACTGGGAAGCTGTAAAAGCGACTCGTCAGAATATCATCGCAGCCGGTTTTGAAGCCGCTCTTGATAACATCATGATCGAAGAACGCACTTTAAACGACTGGCCGGATTTTCAGGCGGAAGGCAAAAAAGTCTTCTTCGTGACCAACCCGCCATATGGCGAGCGTCTCGGTGATAAAGCGCAGAACCGTTCTTTATACCTCGGTTTGTCGGCTTTACTGCAAAAGAATTTCCCGAATCAAAAAGCAGCAGTGATTGCATCGCAAGTGGAACAGGCTGACGTGTTGGCCTTCAATGATCCGCAGATCCTGCGTTTGATGAATGGTAAACTGCCGATCTATATCCGCTTTGGTACGGTGAAACCGGCTGCTGTGGTGCGTCCGTTCCTGGAAGGCTGGCAGCCGCAACAATTCGAACCAATCGAAGGTGCGATGGAGTTTGCCAACCGTCTGACCAAGAATATGCAAGCCCTGAAAAAATGGGCAGTCAAAGATGGCGTACACTGTTTACGTCTGTATGACGCAGATTTACCTGACTTTAACGTTGCAATCGATCTGTATGGCGAGCGCCTGCATGTACAAGAATATGCACCACCAAAAACCATTGATCCGGAAAAAGCCAAGAAACGTTTTAACCTGGCCCTGCAAGCAATTCGTGCAGTGACCGGTTTGGGTCGTGATGCAATCTTTATCAAGACCCGCGCCCGTCAGGAAGGTAAAAACCAGTACACCAAACAAAGTACCGCATCCAAGCGTTTTATCGTACAGGAAGGCAAGGCCAAGATTCTGGTCAACCTGACCGATTATCTGGATACCGGTCTGTTCCTGGATCACCGTCAAATGCGTTTGCGTATTGCCCGTGAGGCCAAAGGAAAGCACTTCCTGAACCTGTACAGCTATACCTCTACGGCGAGCCTACATGCTGCTTTAGGCGGTGCTGCGAGCACCACCAGTGTCGATCTTTCCAATACTTACCTGAACTGGTCGAAAGAGAACTTCGTGCTAAACGGTCTGACTGTAGATCACGCCGATGAACAGCATCAGTTCTTTGCATCTGACTGTTTTGAGTGGCTGAAAGAAGGTCATGAGCAGTATGAGCTGATCTTTATTGATCCGCCAACCTTCTCGAACTCGAAAAAATTCTACGGTACTTTTGACGTACAACGTGACCATTTATCTCTATTAAAACGCGCCATGAACCGTTTAACCAGTGATGGTACCTTGTACTTCTCGAATAACTATCGTGGTTTCGAGATGGATGAAGAAATTCTGGCGTTCTATGATGTCGAAGAAATTACCCAAGAAACCATCGGGCCTGATTTCAAACGTAACCAGAAGATTCACCGTGCCTGGAAAATTGGCCATCCTAAAGTGTAATCGCTTGTATTAGATTGCGATAAAACAAAGCCTGTTCAGTTGAATAGGCTTTGTTTTTTAAATGAGATCTTCAACCTGACTTACAAATTATTGTGCCGTTAGAAACTTCTTTTCACCATACAGATAATGCATGGACAGTTTAAACACATCGCCATCTCGCTGAATTTGCTGATTAGCTTGCATCGCACCCAGCATTTGCTCCAGCTCTTGATCGGACATATTTTTACCTGCAGCACGCATATAATGATGAGTGAAAGTTTTCACGACCTGCTTATTAAAACTGATATCCGTTTGCATCTCTAACAGGTTTGGGAACATTTTTGCCAGGCTCTGCAATGTGCTTTGATGGCCTGGCATCACTTTCCCGACCAAATCAGCCTGAATACTGCCGGTACCTAACTTTAACTGATTCTGCTTCGATTCAAACTTAAAGCCATCATTAATCACCGCCAGCATGGCTTGTATCGCATCTTTTTCAAAATTCCCTGCTTCCAGGCAAGAGTTATTCTGCTTTTGCAGAATATCGAATAATATCTGCATTTTCTGACGTTGTAAGTCTGTGACCTCCCAATTCAGTTCTAAGTCTTGCATCGCAGGGACATTATTTAAGCCCATTTCGGCAATTTTAAATTTTGATTGAATATCTACCGTACGCTCATGCAATTGGGTATCCATACGCCAGCTCAGGTCTTTTAATTGTCCTGAGCCTTGTGCCTTCGGATCTTGGCGCTGCATTTTGGCAATATTGAACTCGAAATAACCCGGTTCCAGATACACTGCATTCAGGGCCTGATTAGTTTTAAACTGTATTCCCTGAAATTGGGTATTTCCAGTCTGATCACGAATAGACACCTTGGGCAAATCAAAACTCATATTTAGAATTTTATATTGTCCCTGACTTTGCTTTGCCTGAAACTTGATCTGTATCGGTTCGATTCTGGCAGATAGCCCCGCTTCCTTTTTTTCTATCACAGGGGTTTGTAATTGTGTGGTCGACACACCCAGCCAGTTGACTTGCGTCGTCACCTTTAACGGTTGCTGAAAAAATTCAGCGTATGCGCCCTGTCCTTGTGCCAAATCGAGTTGAGAGTGGATGGTATAGCCTTTCCAGCTGCGCTGAATCTGATCCTGGCCGTTAAACACCAATTGTTCTTTGGCATTACACGCATCCGGCACAATACTCAGGCTCCATCTGGCCGTGCCTCCGAAAGTACCCAGATCATAATCTGTATATTGCAGATGAATATTTGGCGCTGGTTTTAAATTTTGCTGATAATGCGCCCTCAAGCTTTTATCTGCATATAAATTACCCGCGGTAACAGCCCCCACCAATACCACGAAACCAATTCCACCCCATACTATTTTGGACATAGATCCTGCTCAGAATTTATCTATTTTTATTGAACATAAATTATAATTAATCTTAAAAAATAAAGATAATTGTTTTGCAAATAAATTACTTAAGTATGATATTCATCACAAAATATCAAAAATAGCTGTCACTTTCAGGCAAATTTTTTCACTTATATGACCTGAATTGTCAGCTATAAAAAAACCCAGCCTAGGCTGGGTTTTTGTTGCAAGGAAAATTGGCTTAGCTAAGTTTCATTTTTTCGAAAACTAACTCACCCGCCTCAGCTTTAACCAGAATGGTATCTCCAGGCTGGAATTCTCCGCCAAGAATTTTCTGTGCCAGACCATTTTCAATACGCTGCTGGATCGCACGTTTTAATGGACGCGCACCATACAGCGGATCAAAACCGGCATCGATTAACTGATCGAAAGCAGTATCATCTACCGACAAGCGCATATCACGTTCTGCCAGACGCTGACGCAAGCGATTCAACTGGATATCGGCAATACCGCGAATCTGGTCTTTTTCCAGCGCATGGAACACCACCAGCTCATCAATCCGGTTGATAAATTCCGGACGGAAATGTTCCGATACCGCATTCATTACTACTGTACGGACTTCTTCTTTCGTGGCATTGCCACCCAGCTCACGTACATCCTGCGAACCAAGGTTCGAAGTCATGACGATTACAGAGTTTTTAAAGTCCACAACCCGGCCTTGCGAGTCAGTCAAACGGCCATCATCCAGCACTTGTAGCAAGATGTTAAACACATCCGGATGCGCTTTTTCGACTTCATCGAACAAGATCACGCTATACGGTTTACGACGTACCGCTTCAGTCAGTACCCCGCCTTCTTCATAACCGACATAGCCCGGAGGCGCACCGACCAAACGGCTGACCGAATGTTTTTCCATAAATTCCGACATATCGATACGCACCATGGCATCGTCACTGTCAAACAGGAAGTTCGCCAGGGCTTTGGTCAGTTCTGTTTTACCGACACCTGTTGGTCCCAGGAACAGGAAGGAACCACTTGGACGGTTCGGGTCTGACAGGCCTGCCCGTGAACGGCGTACCGCGTTAGAGACTGCCACCACAGCTTCTTCTTGCCCTACCACACGGTTGTGCAGGAATTCTTCCATATGCAGTAATTTATCACGCTCACCTTGCAGCATTTTAGCGACCGGAATACCGGTGGCCGCACTCACCACTTCAGCAATTTCATTGTCAGTGACTTTGTTACGCAGCAATTTTGGCGTTGCACTGTCATCTGCTTTTTCAGCCAGTTCAAGCTGCTTTTGCAATTCTGGAATCACGCCATATTGCAAACGCGCGGCTTCACCCAGATCACCTTCACGCTGCGATTTCTCAAGCGCTGTACGGGCCTGATCCAGTTTGATCTGTACATCTTTATTGCCTTCGACCAGAGCCTTGTCCGCACGCCAGATTTCTTCTAAGTCCTGATACTCTTTTTCAACCGTAGCGATCTGATCAGACAAATACTGAATTTCAGCTTTGGCACCGGAATCTTCATCTTTTTTCACCGCTTCTAGCTGCATTTTCAACTGGATTAGACGGCGCTCCAGTTTATCCAAAGCTTCGGGCTTAGAATCGAGTTCCATTTTGATGCGCGATGCTGCTTCATCAATCAGGTCGATGGCTTTATCCGGCAACTGACGGTCGGTGATATAACGATGTGACATTTTCGCTGCGGCAATAATCGCAGAGTCCAGAATCTGTACCCCGTGATGCGTCGCATAACGGTCTTTCAGACCACGCAGAATTGCAATAGTGTCTTCCACGCTTGGCTCATCGACCAACACTTTCTGAAAACGACGCTCAAGCGCAGCATCTTTTTCAATATACTGACGGTATTCATCCAGCGTAGTCGCACCAACACAGCGCAGCTCGCCACGTGCCAGCGCCGGTTTCAGCATATTGCCAGCGTCCATCGCGCCATCACCCTTACCAGCACCGACCAGTGTATGCAGCTCGTCGATGAATAAGATAATTTCGCCTTCATGTTTGGCAATATCTTTCAGAACAGCTTTTAAACGTTCTTCAAACTCACCACGGTATTTGGCACCGGCCAATAATGAACCTAGGTCCAGTGATAAAACACGTTTACCTTTGAGCCCTTCCGGTACTTCACCATTGATAATCCGCTGTGCCAGACCTTCGACAATCGCTGTTTTACCAACGCCAGGCTCACCGATCAGCACCGGGTTATTTTTGGTACGACGTGACAAGACCTGAATAGTACGACGGATTTCATCATCACGGCCAATTACAGGATCAAGCTTGCCTGCCAAAGCACGTTCAGTTAAATCAATGGTGTACTTATTCAGTGAATCACGCTGATCTTCATGATTATTGCTCATGACTTTTTCATCGCCTCGAAATTGATTAATGATCTGGCTTAAAGTTTCAGCCTTTAGGCCTACACTGTTTAATAAGGTTTTGGTATTTCCGGTTTGTGCCAGCGCCAACAACACCCAATCCGTAGATAAAAACTCATCTCCGGCTTTTTGCGCCAAACTGTCTGCCAGATGTAATATTTTTGCTGCTTCAGGGCTGAGGTTTATATCTGCCGAGGGGTTGCTCAGGGTCGCCGCATCGCTGAGTGCAGTTTGCAGCTTGGTTTGCAACTCACGCAGATTGGCGCCAGCTTGTTGTAGCAAACTGACATTGGATGCTTCATCCATCAAGGTGGCCAGAATATGAATCCCATCAATCGAGGTATGGTCCTTACTCATGGCCAATGATTGTGCATCGGAAAGGGTTTGCTGCAGGCGATTGGTAAATTTTTCAAAACGCATTTTTGTTATTCCTCACAACAAATTTTCTACTTGATGGATATATGGGTGCGGCTGATAAAATTTCAAATTATTTTTATATATTTTTCAAATATTTAATATAGAAAAAGATAGATCTTAGTATTAATATTGGTCTTCTGGGAAAATATTTCAAGTGGACCAAAATAGAATTTTTAAGCAGAACGTGAATAATTAATAACTTATTCAATTTGCTCTGCTATTTCAGGGCTTCAGATCAACAAAGCTCTAGCGCTGTTGTAACCCTTCTACTAATTGCAACACCTCATTCAAACCATGTTCTGTTTGCAGCAATGTCCTTGGGGTCTGATGGTTTAATAGCCTGTTCGGGGAATTGATAAAATTGAGCATCCATTCTACATCGCCACCATGCAGGCTAAATCCTGCTTGATAGATCCGTACTAGAGCTAAAGCCCTTTCTCCTTGTGGGGTATTGGGCGCTAATTCATTTTCTTTTATAGCCAAAGATAAATCAGCATCAGAGCTACCCAGAATCATCGCAAGCTCTGACTCCTTTAGCTGTAATTGTTCCGCTATTCGCAGTACCACTTTAGCCAATACCTCTGATTGAGAAATATTTTTTTCACTATCCATTTTATAAGGCCATATTTTTGTATTCATTTGATTATGCCGGTTTTAGGTTGCAAGCTCTAGATGGTGTGCTAGCAAGTTTTCTGATTTCTAAACAGATCTCTTGCATAAATTTAAAAATGATCGCTCTATTCATATTTGAACAGATATTCAAAGACCCCTCTCCCTTTAGGATGAGAAGTTAGGAATTAAAAAAATTATAAAAGACTCCAATATAAAAACACCCTCATATGAGGGTAATGCTGATCAGTTAAGGAGTTTAGAAATAAACTCCTTAATTTTTAGGAATCCATAGCGGAGTCTTATTAGTTTTAAATCAAAATTTTGCAGCTCATCTGTTACTTTGGTTTCGCCCAAATGAGAAGCGAAGCTTCGCAAGGAAGGCATCTTGCGGAGCAATACTCCTCACCGCAAAACTCGTCAGCCTCTATCGACTAACAAATTTATCGCAGAAACAATCATTTTTTTATGCAGTCCGGCCTCAAACAGTTGCGGATGACTTTCCCATATATCAACTACAGTCATGGATTTAAAAAGGTAATGCCAGTCAATTTCTTAACTGATCAGCATTACTCATATGAGGGTGCATTTCAAACAGCCTAAAATTAAGGTGCCGGATTCGGCTGCTGACGATGAATATCTTCAATGCCTTTCAGCACTTCTTCAGACAAATCAATTTCAAATGCCTGGATATTTTCTTTCAGCTGATCCAGATTGGTGGCGCCAATAATGGTACTAGTAACAAAGAACTGCTGTTTGATAAAGGCCAAAGCCAATTGTGTCAAAGTCAGACCATGCTGCTCGGCCAGTTGTGCATATTGTTCGGTCGCCCATTCACTTTCCGGATTGCTATAGCGGCTAAAACGCGAGAACAGTGTCACACGCGCATTGGCCGGACGCGCACCATGACGGAATTTACCGGTCAAATAACCAAACGCCAAAGGTGAATAAGCCAACAGGCCTACACCTTCATATTTGGCAATTTCTGACATGCCCACTTCATAAGTACGATTCAACAGATTATACGGGTTTTGTACACTGACGAATTTGGACAAACCTAATTTCTCGGCGAGATGCAGGAACTTCATGGTGCCCCACGGAGTTTCATTGGAAAGTCCAATATAACGGATACGGCCATTTTTAATTTCATCTTGCAAGGCGGTTAAGGTTTCTGCGAGATCTGTCACCTCACGATGTTCTGCCGCTTCTGCATTGCCATAGCCCAGCTTACCAAAGAAATTGGTTGGACGTTGCGGCCAGTGCAACTGGTACAGGTCGATATAATCGGTTTGCAAGCGTGTTAATGACTGATCAATTGCTGATGCAATTTCATCTGCGCCAAAACGGGTTTTTCCATCCCGAATATGACTGCCACCTTGTGAAGGTCCGGCAATTTTTGAAGCCATGAACAGTTGATCACGTCCACCACGAGAGGCAATCCAGTTACCAATCATGCGCTCGGTCGACCCCTGGGTTTCAGGTTTTGGTGGTACTGGATACATTTCCGCGGTATCCCAGAAATACAGTCCCTGATCCAAAGCATAATCCAGCTGCTGAAAAGCTTCTTGCTGCGTATTTTGCTCACCAAAAGTCATAGTGCCCAAACAGATTTCCGGCACAAGAATGCCAGTATTCGCCAATGGTCTGAACTGCATAAAAAATATCCTTAAAATTTATCTGTCATTTATTGCGATCAAGTGCGCTATAGCCTATCGGAATTATAAGGGGGAGTTAAATCATCTTTTCTAAAAAGCTTGTGCCAAATTGTTATGTTCTGCATTCATTTGAATATTTTTAAATTGAGATAAAAAAAGCAAATCAGAAGATTTGCTTTTTTTGGTTTCAGACCCGTTCGTCTTCGAGCTCAGCGGCACTAGCCGTTTCTGGTTCCTCCAGGGAGACATCAAAAATCAGAATGGCTTTACCATCGGTTTCAATCATGCCCTGTTCTTCAAGCGTCTTCAGTACACGACCGACCATTTCGCGGGAACAACCGACAATACGGCCAATTTCCTGACGGGTGATACGAATCTGACGGCCATTTGGCAAAATCATCGCTTCAGGCTGTGAAGACAGGTCGATCAGACAACGTGCAATACGACCAGACACATCAATAAATGCCAGATCCGTCACTTTACGTGTGGTATTTTTCAGACGGCGTACCAGCTGGGCAAATACCGCATAGCTCAGATCAGGATATTGCTTGCTGATTTCATGAAAATTTTCATAGGTGATTTCAGCAATTTCACACACATCACGTGTACGAACTTCTGCAGTACGTTGTGGGTTTACCTCAAATAAACCCATTTCCCCAAAAAAGTCACCCGCATTTAAATATGCTACGACAATTTCACGATCATCATCTTCACGAAGAATGATGGATACAGACCCCTTCAAAATCAAATACAAAGATTTAGATTCTGATCCTGCATCAATGATAGTTGTACGTTTTGGATAACGGTTAATATATGCACGTTTTAATAGTGCTTTCACGGATTCTGGTAATTGCCCCGGAGAAAGCGCATCTGTGCTTAATTGTGAAAAGTTTGAAGTCATGCTTACGGTTCCGATTATGGATAATTTATAGATCGCACAAGACCTAATGTGAACTTGTCACACAGTGGGATTGAAATTCCGTATCAACCCAATTTATGTTAGTGTACAGTTACTTGACAAATTTATAGCTTTTTTTAGGTAGTTGCAATGCAAACAAGCGTTCATTGGTTAGAGAATGTTGCTTTTGAAGCAAAAACTCAAAGTGGTCATACCCTCGTCATGGATGGTTCAGCCGAGTATGGCGGTGAAAACCGTGGTCCCCGCCCAATGGAGCTGCTGTTAACCGGTCTGGGCGGCTGTGCCTCTTTTGATATTGTCACGATTTTAAAGAAAGCCCGTCAGGATATCACTGATGTACGCTGTGAGTTAAAGGCTGAGCGTGCGGATACGATTCCGGCAGTATTCACGAAAATTCACCTGCATTTTGTCGTGACAGGCAAAGCCGTTAAAGAGAAACAGGTGGCAAAAGCCGTGGAACTTTCTGCTGAGAAGTATTGTTCTGCCAGCAAAATGCTGTCGGATGGCGGTGTTGAAATCACCCATGATTTCGAAATTATCGAAGCAGAATAAAACCTGCACTTTGTAGAAATAGCAGTCCGAGTGGCTGCTTTTTTTATATGCTGTAAAAGTCCCTTCATATTTTCAAAAACTGCGTTGAGTTAATATTTTTGTACTAAATAATGCTTGCCATATTCAAAGCTCAGGATATTTTCTGGCAATCTTAACGCTCCAAGCTGATGACGAAATGCCACTCGCTGTTGACGATCGAGATAACGTTTCCCCACCGAGTAATCTACACAGAATACATTTTTTTGTTGTCCATACCATTGCAGCGCATCGATTGACTTAAAGAGACCGATTTTTTCTTCAGTGGTTTTAAAGTTTCGCCAGTAATGTCCGGTTATCACTGGAATTTGATCTGTATAACTTTCCCACCACGGCAGACGATCGATCATACGCCAGCGGCCACCGGCATAAATCGGTTGCACGGCAATCTGTTCTGCACCTGAAGTAATGACACGAATCGGATTATGCATTTGCTCACGTAACTCTTTTTCTGCAAGATATGGGAGTAATGGCAAACTCGCAGCAGGATCCTTGAACTGGTATTGATGGCTCTGCTGTTCTTTCTGAATCAGTTCATTTATTCCTAAGGCGTGTAGATCCTGTAGCGTCTGCTGCACGAAATGATCATAAGCCTCTCTGAGCGTATTGAAATGAGAATCACGTAACCGGTCAATGGATTGCTGATGCCAGCAGGCATGTACCACACGCAGCTGCTCAGACTCAAGCGCCACCGGCAAGCGATTTAAAAAATCCAGAATCCACGCACGGTCTGCCGCTGAAGCCTGCATTGAATCGAAAGCTTTAAGATCATCCTGATGCGGTGAACCAAAAAACCAGCCATTGCCTTCCCGCAGGGTTTCAGTCAGCAGATTCAGTTCATGATTGCCAATGACACATTGCGCATAACCCTGCTCGACCAGCTGCTTGACCCGTTGCATCACTGCAACACTGTCTTGCCCCCGGTCACATAAATCACCGACAAAGATCAGTTTTCGCTGTTCAGGGTGCCGACCATGCCGGTCATAACCCAGTACCTCGATCAGTTGTTCCAGCGCCGCAATCTCACCATGAATATCCCCGACAATATCTACGGGGTCAGTGAAAGCCTGTTGTATAAATGAATATTTCATTTATGCATCCTGAATTGAGTCTATGCCAGATTAAAATACTTTGAGTATGCTTCAATTTTATTTAGATCGGAATACAGAATAATCTACCCGTTAAATAGTTCAAGTTTGAGAGCAGCCACATATTCCCAAGAATATGCTTAGAGGTGATCTCGCTGGATGCTATAAAATTAAATTATCAAAGGCCGGAGTCCGACTGGTTTATCACGTCAAAGAGGATCAGATTGTTATCTTGCCCATCACCGTTGGGAAACGATCTGACAGCATAGTTTATGACAAAGCCAAAAAGCGTATTAAAGACTAAAAAAGGGAGCTATAAGCTCCCTTTTTTAATTTGTATAACGTCTATTATGTTAATGATACTCAACTATTTCACTTATAACTAAAATCAGAGTCATACTATTTATATAAAGATTAATTAATTCTTTATATTATTAGAGATTTTTTTCATAAACTAAAATAGCGGCTGCCAAATCCTCTATAGCTGTCCCTACCGCTTTATAGACTGTTATTTCATCTTCATGAGTACGACCTTGGTGTTTGCCTTGGCATAAAGTCTCTAAATCAGCTTTAACCTGATCACGTTGCAACACTCCTGCTGCGATAGGCGAGAGTAAATCCCCCGCTTTATCTAGTGCCTCACTCGTATCAATAAATACCGAGGTGTCTGCGAACATCGCATCATCAGATTCACGCATATCTGGTTTAAAACTACCAATTAAATCTACATGCGTGCCCGGTTTAACCCAATCGCGTTTTATTAAAGGCCCAGTTGATAAGGTCGCACAGCTCACAATATCACTAGTTTCAACCGCTTCTTGCAGGTTTTCAACCGCAACTGCTTTAAATCCTTTTGCTTTCAAATCATTGGCCAGATTGACGGCACGCTCATAAGTGGTATTCCAAACTTTTACAGTCTCTAAATTAAATAGAGCTCCATAGGCAAAAGCAAGTTCACGTGCTACATTCCCTGCTCCCACGATCAGTAGATCTTTGGATTGTCTACGAGCCAAAAACTTTGCTGCCAGAGCAGAGGCTGCCGCTGTACGCTGGCAGGTAATCGTATCACCATCCATCACAGCAATAGGCATACCATTCTTGGCATCAAAAAGCGTGTAAGTCGAAAAAAGTCCTGCTAAACCAAACTTTTTGCCATTATCTGGGTAGATGGTTACATGCTTAATACCCATATAACGATTTTTTTGCCAAGCTGGCATAATCAGCAATGTCGCTCCTGCATCATCGCTATCTATCGCATGATTATGACGACGAGGTACTATATAATCTTGCTTAAACATCTGTTCGAGAGCTTCAATTAAGGCAGCATATGACAAAGCATCTGCAGTTTGTTGTTTATCAAAAACTTTCATAAGTTGTCCTATTTAGATTCTTACTAATTATCATTAGTATTAGTCATTTGATTTGATGATGAGTTTACAAAGCTAATAGCGATAAGAGAAATCACTCCTGTTAAGATCAGATATATTGCAATCGCTCGGTAGGATTGATCAAACTGAGTGAGTAAATAAGTCGCAATGAGTGGTGCTGTACCACCCGCAAGAGCGGCGCCTATTTGATATCCTAAGGTGACACCTGTATATCGAACATTACTTTTAAATATTTCAGAAAACATAGTCCCAAGAACCGCAGTAATCGGCGCCCAAACAATACCCAGTCCAATGACAGTAGCGACCACTACACTTAGAAATGTGTTCTGCTCTAATATCCAAAAGTAAGGAAAAGCATATAACATCATCAGAACAGTACTGCCGATATACATTTTTTTGCGTCCAATCTTATCTGAGAGAGCTCCCATCAGTGGGATAAGAACAATCGTTACTGCCATAGAAATAGTAACTGCATTCAGTACTTGTGTTGTAGTCAGTGATAATCGAGTCGTGGCGTAATATACAACAAAGGTAGACATGATATAAAACGGTGCAGTCTCAGCAAACTTGGCACCCACAGCAATGAGCACTTCTTTTTTATGAGTTTTAAGTGTTTCAAATAAAGGAATTTTTACCACAGTTCCTTGTTCTTTATTCTTTTTAAAGTCTGGTGTTTCATCAATTCCTTTACGAATCCAAAGACCAAAAAACACCAAAAATGCGCTTGCAATAAATGGTACACGCCATCCCCACGACATAAAATCTTCGGGTGGTAACATAGTCATCACCGTTAATGCTAATGTCGCAAGTAGTAGACCAATAGGGATACCCATTTGTGGCACACTGCCAAAAAAACCTCGCTTTTCAGGGGGGGCATATTCAACTGCTAACAGCATTGAACCTCCCCATTCACCGCCGATACCAAGACCTTGAATTATACGCAGCATCACCATCAAAATTGGTGCAGCTATTCCGATCGCTTGATAAGTAGGTAATAACCCCATCAAGACTGTTGCACCACCCATAAGTGCCAAGGTCGCTACTAAGGTTTTTTTCCTTCCAACTTTATCGCCGATATGGCTAAAAATAATCCCGCCAAACGGGCGAACAAAGAACGATAATGCAAATGAGGCGAAAGCTAGCATCGTACTTAAGCTCTCGTCTCCTGTAGGAAAATATAGTTGATTAAAGACTAGAGCTGCTACTGTACCGTATAAAAAAAAATCAAACCATTCGATAGAACTGCCAACCAGGCTAGCAGTAAGAACCCTTTTAGATACTGAGGGGTGAGACATATAATATTCCTTGTTAAAATCAGTACTTTGATATTCTTATAAAAACTATACTAATCAATAAACCACTCTCAATTCCTAAAGTGATTAAAACAATAATTTCTTTCTACTAACTTATTGTTTTTGATCAACAATACATCAAATCAGTGTATTTCTAATGAACAAATCTATCATCGATACTCATTTATTGGAAGATTTTTAGGGCTAATAATTACAAGAAATTTCATGTAATTAAAATGTAAAAATCCCTTCACATTTTCAAAAACTGCGTTTAGTTAATATTTTTGTACTAAATAATGCCTGCCATCTTCAAAGCTCAGGATATTTGCTGGCAATCTTAACGCTTCAAGCCGGTGACGAAATGCCACCTACTGTTGTCGATCGATCATACGCCAGCGGCATAAATCGGTTGTACAGCAATCTGTTCTGCACCTAAAGTAATGACACGAATCGGATTTGTATTTGCTCACGTAATTCTTTTTCTGCAAGATGTGGGAGTAATGGCAAACTCGTTGTATAAATGAATATTTCATTTATGCATTCTGAATTGAGTCTATGCCAGATTAAAATACTTTGAGTATGTTTCAATTTTATTTAGATCGGAATACAAGGCGAACTATCAGTTAAATCCGTCAATATTTAATGATGCAATTTCTTCAAGACAGTGACATCCCGTTTACTAACAGTACAAAAAGCATGTGTAATGAGCAAGATCACACATGCTGAAGAAGATCATGTTTAAGACTTAAAATAATTCAATGGCAATTTTAAATAAGACACGCCATTGGCTTCAACTTCCGGGAACTGCCCTGCCATATTGATTTAAATCGTTGGCAAAATCAGTTTCGACATACTTAAAGTGGCATCACGCTGCTGACGCATCTCGATAAATTCTATTTTGCTGATCCCTTCATGGATATGAATATTTTGGGTCTTTTGGGTTTGTATATCCGTTTCACAGACATAATCCTGACGCATTTCAGGCAGATAATCATGGCACAAGAACATACATCTGTCAGGCGGGAGCTGATACAGGCTCTGTACCGAATCGAATAAGGTCGATGCGCTACCGCGCGGGACGTCACAACGTGCCGTACCATAGTCCGGCATAAACAGGGTATCGCCCACTAATACCGCATCCCCAGTCACATAGTTAAGACAGGCAGGTATATGACCCGGTGTAGGAATGTTATAGGCATCCAGTTCACCAATCTTGAAGTGCTCATGATCATCAAACAGGTAATCGAATCGCTGCAGAGCATTAAACTGCATTCACTTAGCGCAGCCAAAAAGAAATCATCAGGAGCAGTCCACTCCTTAAATACCTGTCAGCCCTACGGGTTCAGCATTGAAATCAGCTTTGGCGTGCCTAAGCGTGGCATTCAAGTTTAGGAATGTCCAGCCATAGGGCTGTTGGGAAATGCTGTGTCAGATACGCCTTTAAATATTGAATGGTATCCATCGCAATGGTTTGGTCTTGGTGATCGTCGGCGTGGTTAAAGGCCAATGCATAGAGCACGACTTCACGTTGTTTGAGCAGTTCCAGACTCAGCAAAGTATGATTAATACTGCCCAGTCGACCTGAAGTCACCAGAATGACAGGATATTGCTGCTGGGCAATATAATCGATTGTTAACACATCCCGGGTTAGCGGCACCATCAAACCACCCGCCCCTTCAAGCAGAACCCGGTCATAACCCTCAGCCAATACTGTGGTTGCCTGTTGGATGTTCTCGAAATTGATTGCACGCCCATCCAGTTCAGCGGCCAAATGCGGTGATGCCGGATAACTAAAAATTTCTGGCATGGTCAGCTTGTCATGATCTTCAGGCAGCAGCCCACACCCCATAATCATCCGGTGCTGCTCGATGTCTTCTGAAACATCGGTGTTGCCGGTTTGAATCAATTTCTGGGTAATGCTGCGAATGCCCTGTTCGTTCCAGCTTTTGGCCAAAAAGCCTGTGGTATAGGTTTTACCAATGCCAGTATCAATACCACTGACAAAATAGATTTTTGCGCTCATTGGGCTTTCCGTGCAATCAGGTAAATGGGATGGTAGGTCAAAGGATAAAATTCAGTTCCCGGTTTCTGAAACTGCGCATAATCGTCCTCGAACTTTGCAAGGGATTTTTTGCTCCAGCGGAAACCCTGCGCCGTTGCCTGCACTCCCGTGGCTTTCATGTGTTTCAACACATCTCGAGGCTGAGCAAAATTAAGCTGGATCCGCTCTTCATTGGCGACGATGATGTCAAAGCCTTGTACCTGTAAAACATTGACCACCGTTTCCAGTGCTAAATAATCTAGACCTTGTCCGGTTAATGCTTTAATTTCTTTTAAATTATCTTCTGCATAACTGGCAAAACAGAAAAATCCTGATGCGTTCAAGGCAGTTGCCACTTTCTGGGTCAGCACCGGTAAATCCTGAATCCATTGTAGAGCTGAACAGGACACCACCAGATCTAAAGAATGGGGTAATGGCAATTGTTCGATATCGCCTATGCCCCAGATAAATTGTTCAGATTCAGGAAAATGCTGTTTCACCTCAGGATAAAGATCATTCAAAAATAACTGATCAACCCCGTAATGCTGTAAAAATATCTGGCTAAACAGACCTGAACCACAACCGATTTCCAGTGCACGCTGCAGATGCGGTTGAGGAAGATGCTGTTGCATTAAATGGAATAACTGTTGAGCAACATGACGCTGTGCCACGGCATGCTGATCATAACTTTGCTGCGCCTGTGCAAATCGTTGTGCAATCTGGGTGTTTTTCATAGCTGATACTGCTCCAGCACACTGAAACAGTCTTGCATCTGCTGTATTTGTATTCCCTGATGCAAGCAGATCCGCAGCCGTGATGAATTTTTAGGCACCGTCGGTGGCCGTACCGGCAGCACATAAAAACCATGATCTTGCAAATAGGCTGCTGTCGCCACGGTCTGGTGTGCATCACCAAGAATGACAGGGATAATCTGCGAGCTGGATGGACAGTGATAACCGAGATTTTTCACGGCTTGCTGGCTATATTGAGATAAAGCCGTTAAGGCCTGACGTTCTGCCTTTAAACCCTGTTGATGCTGAAAGATAAAATTTGTCCAGGCCATACAGATCGGAGGTTGTGCAGTACTGAAAATCAGTGACCGCATTGAATTAATCAGATACTCCCGAATCACCGGCTCACAGACCAGATAGCCCCCGACCGAAGCAAGTGCTTTGCCAAATGTACCCACCAGAAAATCGATATCATTGATCACACCATATTGTTCAGCACAGCCTAATCCACCTGCACCCCGCACCCCGATGGCATGCGCTTCGTCAACATAGAGCATGACCTTAGGATACTGTTTTTTTAAAGCCACTAAAGCAGTTAAATCGGTTTCATCGCCATCCATACTGAAAATGGATTCTGTAACGACAATGATCCGTTTAATTGCATCATCTGACTGATATTTGAGTAGAAATTGCGTCAGATGATCTAAATCATTATGCCGATAACGCAGATAATTCACCTTGGATAAACGGATACCATCAATGATACTGGCATGCACCAGTTTATCGGCAATGATCAGGGTTTTACTGTCTGCAAGTGCAGGTAAAATCCCGATATTCATATGATAACCGCTATTAAACAACAGCACTGAACGGCCAAAAGCTTGCGACATAGTATGTTCAAGCTGCTCATATGCAGGAAAGTTGCCTGTCAGCAAGCGGGAAGAACTAGCACTCATCTGCCGTTCGGAAAGAGGCGTTAGATCAAAAAATGCTTCGCGTAAATCCAGTTGATTGGCAAGCCCCAGATAATCATTCGATGCCAGATTCAACATAGTTTTGCCATTTAGCTCAAAACAGGCAGCACTGGTTACTTGGGATTTAAACTCGCGGTACTGGCCTTGCTGTTTTAATACATCCAATTGCTGTGCAAAATGTTCGAGATGATTCATGCGACACGCTCCATCTGCTGAATCATCTCGATCAGATGTTCCAGTAAGGTCTGCAATTGAAGCGTAGAAATAATGAAAGGCGGCATGACATATACCAGCCTGCCAAATGGACGGATCCAGACGCCACGGCGGACACATTCCGCCTGAAATTTAGTCAGATTCACCACTTGATGCAACTCGACCACACCAATGGCACCGAGCACACGCACATCTTTAACCACAGGATGCCCATCTAGGCCATGCAAAATTTTTAATTGTTGTTCAATGCGCTGGATATTGGCTTGCCAGTCCTGCGTCAACAGGAGTTGGGTACTTTTTACTGCAACTGCACAGGCCAAAGGATTGGCCATAAAGGTGGGGCCATGCATAAAAACGCCCGCTTCTCCCCCAGAAATGGTCTCTGCAACCTGCTTGGTGGTGAGCGTGGCAGATAAAGTCATATAGCCACCAGTCAAGGCTTTACCTAAACAGAGAATATCAGGGACGATCTCGGCATGCTCATAGGCAAATAGCTTACCCGTACGTCCAAAACCTGTCGCAATTTCATCCAGAATCAGGAGTACATCGTATTGCTCACACAAAGCTTTGGTTTGACGCAAGTATTCAGGATGATAAAAACGCATACCGCCAGCGCCCTGAACGATCGGCTCAATAATCAGGGCTGCGATGTGTTGATGTTTTTCTGCCAGCAACTGTTGCAGTGGCTGGATATCCTGATTCTGCCATTCGCCATGGAATCGGCTTTCAGGTGCAGCGACAAAATAGCGACTGGGCAAGCTTGAACCGAAGATCTGATGCATCCCCGTGACCGGATCGCAGACTGACATCGCATTCCAAGTATCTCCGTGGTAGCCCGAACGTGTCGTGACAAAATTACTTTTATTTGGCCGACCCCGCGCATACCAATATTGCACTGCCATTTTTAAGGCCACTTCCACCGCGACTGAACCTGAATCAGCGAAAAAGACTTTATCGAGTTCAGGTGCGGTAATCTCCAGGAGGATTTTCGCAAGTTCAATCGCAGGTTGATGCGTGAATCCGCCGAACATCACGTGCGACATTTTATTGAGCTGCGCAATGGCGGCCTGATTCAGCTCAGGATGACTATAACCATGGATCGTGCACCACCAGGAGGACATGCCATCAATCAGCGCTGTACCATCTTCCAAATAAATCTGCGCACCGCTCGCACTAGCAACCGGACAACATGGCAAGGGTGCAGTCATTGACGTATAGGGATGCCAGATATGCTCTCGATCAAAGGCGTCAAACACAAAATTCTTCCTGAAAAACCGCGTAAATATCGATCTTAGCCTGCTCACTTAAAAATGCAAATTGCTGGACTCCCGAACAGGCTTAAGCAACGGATAAAGTATTCAGATAATTCCGAATAGGTGCTAATACCAACTCTGTATCGAACAGGATTGCATCATGTGCAGCATCAATTTCTTCAACTTGGATTAAATTTTGCTGATAAAAAACAGGTTCTAGGGTAACTTTGCAAGGAACCAGAGAATCTTGAACTGAAAATATAAAGAGTATCTTCGTTGAACAGGTTTTTAAGATATCTACCAAATTTAATTGTTTCAAAAGATAAAGATGCTGTTCTTGATAAGTTAAATCAATCAATGGCAATTGTGATTGTAAGTATTTTACCCGTTGCCGCGCATCTTTCGCTCCCATACAGACCAGATGACTAAAACGTTTTAAAGTCGATAGCATGTTTATTCGGGCAGCCTGTTGAAAATTTTCAAAATCAGCTTCAGGCATTGCCTGCGGCCAATTTTTATTGGCCACGAAACAGGGATTGAACATGCAGGCAATCACAGGTTTTGCGACCTGGGTCTGCTGATAGATTTCATTCGCCAAGATTAAAGCCAGTTGTCCACCGAGTGACCAGCCGATCAATACATCGATATCGGCCGTCGTCTGTACTTTTTCTGCAAGTATTGCTGGATTATAGGGATCAAAAATATCAGACAATACTACGCTATGATCTTTTCTGAGTTCCTCAGCAAATTTTTCCAGGACTGCTGTTCCCAGTCCCCAGCCTGTGATTAGTAGAATATTCACCGGATGCTCCGTATCAAAAATACAATACAATACAATTCAAAGCCATAAAGATTTTCTGAAATAAAATAATGGCTTTGTAAAAAGTATAAAAATATTTTTAGCCTAGCTTATTTTTGACAGTTTTAAATGCAATTAGAATTATGTTTTTAGTTTTTACCAAACGATCAAAAAACAGTTTCATATATTCAAATTTGCGCTTTACTTGTATGTTTCATGCTCCATGTGAAACATACATTTCATAATTAAACATGTACTTAGGAAAACTTTGTGATGTAATTATAAATTGGTTTATTTTATTCAAAATTGGCAAATCTCATCTGAATTTAAGTATCCCTATAGAGGATTTAGTATGTTTCGTGTACACATAAATTCCCCTATCAAACGATGTAGTTACAATACACTGTTCCACTATGGCTTCGCTCTCAATGAAGTATTTAAAATCTTGAGAATATTTAGCCATAGAAAAGCACCCTTCAAATTAGACTAAGAGTGTCCAACTTTCGGGGCGCAGTTCATTAGATCCCATTTTTACTATATTTTTTAAAGTTTTAGGCCTAAAGCATTCACGACACGATTAATCGTATCAAAACGTGGTGCTGAATCCTGACGTAGGGCTTTGTAGAGTGTCTTACGTCAAATCCCTGCATCTTTAGCAATTTGAGTCATGCCTGCCACGAGCTTTAGCAATAACACCAAGTGCATGGGCTAATTCAGCTGGATCATTATCTTCAAGAACCATATTGAGATACATCACAATGTCTTCTTCAGTTTTGAGAGACTCAGCCATATCAAAGCTTGGTAAATCAGCGACTTTAACCATTTTAATCCTCCAATGTTTTCGATAATTTGACTGCACGATCGATATCTTGTTGTTGAGTCGATTTATCTCCTCCACCAAGCATTACAATCATTACGTCACCATGCTGGATGTAATACATTCTCCATCCAGCACCGAAGAACTCTCTCATTTCCCAAACACCATCTTGGAGATGGCTTAATATCTCCCCAATTTCCATGTTGAACCTTATCTAAGCTACGATTCCGGCGAATACGGTCGTATTTTAATTTGTAATTCTTGCGGCCAAGGGTGTCTAGCTAAGCTAAAGCAGGTATTTGTTATAGTCGGGTCGCTACAATACTGATAAAGAGCACCTGTATGTTTGATCTAAATATTTTCAATAGGATTTCTACTTAAGTCTTAACCTATAAAAATGCTCATGAATTGAATTCATAGTGAATAGCCACCAAAATTCTAGGCACACATAACTATCTTTTTGGACTGCCACCACCCAGCTTATGCATAAGTGGTGCGAATGCCTGGTGGATCTCTTATTTATAAGCCTTACTTAACTCTTCAAAGATAGGTGCTTTTAAATTACCTTTCAGAATATATCGAGATATAACACCTTGATCTGTATGTATATTCATAGATATTTTCTGAGATCCAGAAAAATCTGCCATCAGATTTACTGGAACCATTATATTGTTACGAGAACGATAGGAGCCAAATACATAATCATGTGCTGTTGGGCCAGTTACATTAAATGTATGACTTTTTTCTCCATTGGTAAGGATGACTTTCTGAATATCATATTTCTGATAGGCACTGTTTAAGCTCATCTTCACTTTTAAGCTATCTTTAAATGATTCATTCCAGGCAATTGTCACAATTGGGCAAATTTCATTGGTTTGGCATATTAATAGTCCTTGTAGCCCTATATTCGGATTTTTTGTAGTCGGTGTTGAAGCACAACCCGTCATTAGTGCGATGCTGGATGCTGCCCAGAGTAAGTTTTTTATCATGATTATAAGACCTTGATTATTTTATTCCCAGAAAATGAAATGGCTGAGCTGGCCTAAAAGCAGAGTTTGCTTTCCCAGCATATATTTTTGCTTGATCTACGCCCAAATCAAGCTTCTTGGTCTGCCCATTATTAAAGTTAATCTCCTTCAGATCAACCCAAAAGATATTCGGCGATACTGCCGATTCAAAAAAATATAAACTACGTTTATGGTCGACTACTGTACGCCAACGTGTAGATGAAATATTTGGCTCTTCTTCTGTATTTAAACCAAATGGTACAGAAACATTACGAATAACGCTGAAAACACTGGCTAATGAATGTTCTGCAGATACTTTTTTAGGAATTGCATTAATATAAAATGAAGCTCTGGCAAAACGATCCGCTGCTCTATTGGTCCCTGGCAACATCGTTGTACCTCCTATCTGCTTCCAATACGAATTCAATGCAAGCTGCTGATCAAAGGTTGGTGAATTGGTCATGACCTGATACTTATGGTTATGATGAATCACCTGTTTTCCATTAATGTATTCAATAATTGCACTATCACCTGTCGCATCCGAGATCGACAAATGAAGTGTTGCTAATCTTTTCTCTCCGGGAACCTGATCTGTCATCACAATAAAGGGCTCTTTTTCTAAGGCCTTAATCGCTTCTGCTACTGTGGCATAATTATCTAAGACATATTGTGCCCAAAGAGAGATGCTTAATAAGGGTTTCTTATTATTCTTCACTTCTGGATATTCAGACTCTACCAGCCAAAGTAAATTTGCTGCCAAACCTTTCTCATTAACACCATCTGTGGTTGAAATATCATAGCCTGTTGCAACCACACTTCCATACTTTGACGTCCATTGAATAGACTTCGGCCCAGCCATACCCATCCGTTTTACGTTATTTGGTAAAATCCATAAATTTGTCCCTACATCACTTTTCCAGTCCATAGAACGTGCTGTCATGACATCATGGTCACCTAAATAAACAATACGTGTGCATGCCATCGCGACTTCTGCCACAGCTAAAACGCCAACAGCAAATAATATTTTTTTTAAGGTTCTATTCATTATTTTATCCTGTTAGAAAATAGGTAAGTTGATGCCAATCACAGGGCCATGCTGACGAATGTCCCAGTGAAAGTCCTTAGATTTATAATCCTGTTCTAAATAACGGTATCCCACTCTTAAAGTTAAATGTTGATCTTGAACTGGAATTCGGTAGCCTAAATACGCGTGTGTAGAGAGGGTGTTTTCTGCTCCGAATGTCAATTCCGAGGCTAGGTTCCAAGGTGAGTCAAAATTATATTTAAAGCGCGTCCCCCAAAAGAACTCGTTCCATTGAGTCTCCGTTTCCAGATGCTGATTAAGAAGGGTCAGTGTTGCTTCTGCTTTTGTTCGATGTATGCCAATCGTGGGCTCTACGATCATTTTTGGGTAGTTTTGTGCAGTGACTTCTGGAGAAATATAAGCTTGATAATAAATACCATAGTTGTTCTGCTTCAGTTGAGTTCTTAGTCCTATGGGCAGACTCATGACACTCTTTTCTTGAGAGGTTTTTACACTCTGTAGATCTGTATAGATCCCCCATGCCCCTTTACGGAGATCTGCATAAGCCATAAAAGAACGATCTAAATGTTTTAGCGTTTCTCCAACTGGCTGGTCTACATGATAGTTAATTGGACCTTTTTTAATTGAGCCGTCTACATCCGCAGCAAATGTATATAAATGAATATTAAACTTTGGAGCACCATGCCATGTTTCTGTAAAGCTTTCTGCGGTTGTTGTTTGATTTAATAAAATCCCAATAGATAAAAATAATAAATACTTATTAATTTTCATAAAACTCCCTCATTTTTATAATTTTTATCATACGTTTAACTATGAGGGTATGGCTTATCTGTTCATTTTTTACTTAATCTATGAAAAACAAAAAATCCGATCTGGAATATACAGATTAATAAAAATGGTTGCTAATGTTTCTATTTCGCATAAAAGCCATAATCTTAAATGGATACTACTTTAATGGATTATTTATGCTTTCCCTTCTGCAGGACTTGCAGATGCTTTTTTAATTTTTAATCCTTGCCATAAAGGGTGCCTAGCTCAGCTAAGGCAGGTGTTTGTTGTAGTCGGTCCGCTACAATACTGATAAAAAGCGCCTGTATGTTTGATTTCAATATTTTTAATAAAGTCTCTACGGAAGTGTTGACGATAAAAAAATGACCTTCAGCTTAATTCTAAGCTGCAATTAATTAATAAACATAAAACTTCAGAAGGTTATAGAAAAGCTATTCGAAAGGGTAATTTAAACTTTTCCTAAAATTAACATAATACACGTTATGCAAAATTATTTTAATTTTTCATTAAAAATCAATTTTCTAAATATTAAATAGGAAGTCCAGTCGCATCTGATTGGGCTTTTGTATGAATTATTGTTGTGGCATCAATAACTACTTGGACAATAATGGCATAATATACCAATGGCACATATCATGCTGAGAGAATAAAAATGAAAATTGCCAAAGTTTTTTAAGCAAGTCAAAGTCAGGCTGTTAGATTACACAAAGCATTTTACTTTAATGGCAACAAAGTTGCTATTAAACGTTTTGATTGTGGTGTCTTGTTACTACGGCCACAATTAAAGGGATTGAAGTCATGCATGCACTGCGTAAAGGATAAGCTTCATCGTTTTATTATGGTCAGCCTCTGGGTGAAGTGTGTCTAATCAACAGGGTTTTCGGTCTCAAAGCACTTTTTAAAGGGAACTTCATAGACTCAAATTTCCATTTGCAACAGTGCCAGTTGAAATGCTCATGTGAATCATAGATATACGTGAATTTTTTGATATTCTGAACTATCTAACTTATCTTGAAAAATAATTAAAAAATAGTTACTTATATTGATTTTATCAATATAAAATCCTGTAATTTTTAGCAAAATAACACCTAAAAAATAAGTCAAATACGGATGTATTTGACTTCAGAGAAAACCAAGTTATTTAATTTATTATTTTAGACTTTGATTAAGAGGCTTTACTTTTCACCTCATCCTGTACACGTGGACTTGTGCCAATTTGCCATACATAAGGTAAGTCGGTCTGATTTACTTCCCAATCACCAATCACTTTTTCTTTATAAATAATTGGATTATGAGAAGAAACCACACGGGCATTCCGCCAGAAACGATCTAATGATTTTGCACTGGTACTTGCAGAGGCACCTAAGCTATTAAATAATGCACTGGTTAAATCTAATACTAAGTTAGAAATGACTACTTGCCCTTGTGAAGATTGTAATTCTGCAAGATGATTTGCGTGTTGATCGAGCACTTCATTGGCTGTAAAGTGAGTGGCATATGCCTCATCCAAAGCATCACCCACAGCGAGCGTAATGGTTTTTGCTGCAAATACTTGTGCAGAAGCACGACCAATCACTTGAAGAATTTGTGGGTCATGTCGAACTAAATCTGCATTACCATGACTGAAAATACGATCCCGCTTGCGTACTTCAGCAGTAAAAACATCCACAGCATTTTGTGCGATTCCGGCCAAAGTCGCTAAATGAAACTCTTGATAAAATGCAGTTTGATATTTAAAACGATCTGCAAACGGTAAAATATGATCACGTTCAATCGGGACATCTTTTAGGGTTAAAGTTCCGCTACCCGTCGTTCTTTGCCCAAATCCATCCCAATCATCTTTAATCAGAACACCTGGTTCAGCAGTTGATACTGCAGCAATTACCTGTTGATTAGTTGTTTCATCTAAAGCAAACAGATCAATCCAATCTGCAAAAATGGTTCCTGTCGAATAAAACTTCTGACCATTCACAAGTAACTGACCAGTTTGAGTTTGAGTTACACGGGTAATTACATCACCAATTTTTACTTGACCAATTTCAGTCCATGCATTGCCAACTAAATCTCCTGCAACAAAACGCTCAAACCAACGAAGCTGAGATTGGTCACGGTGTGCAATCAAGCGATCTTCAACGAAGGCAAAGTGTCCACGTAAGGCCTGAACAATATTCGAATCTACAGCTGCTAATTCAATAAGCAACTGAAATAGCTGGCGCTGAGAAAAGCCTGCACCACCATACTCCACTGGCACACGTAATGCACC
Organism: Acinetobacter sp. KH_038; assembly: GCF_057839405.1. NCBI lineage: Bacteria > Pseudomonadati > Pseudomonadota > Gammaproteobacteria > Moraxellales > Moraxellaceae > Acinetobacter > Acinetobacter sp. KH_038. Next base: position 1,924,275 of record NZ_CM174489.1, read on the forward strand.
AAATCCGGCCTGTTTTAACCATTGAATTTCTTCGAATGGCAAACGTCTATGCTGTTCACGATCCAACGTAGTAGCTGCAATTTTTTCAAAGATTGGACGATATTTTGTTGCAATACTTTCATAGTCAGCTAAAGCTAAAGATATTTGATTTTTTTTGGTCATTTTATTAACTCCATGCATGATGTGGTAAAGCGATGTCATTTAAATAGTAATTTCCCACCAAATTTAATTTCCAGCGTACTGGATCATGTAAGGTATGAGTTCGTGCATTACGCCAATAGCGGTCTAAATTAAGCTCAGACAATGTTGAACGAGTACCTGCTAATTCGAAGAGTTTATTGGCTGCTAAAATTGCGATTTCTGTGGTTAAAACTTTCGCTTCAGCGACTAGCAAGGTGGCTTCAGACACATTTTCTTCTGTAGCATCTAACAAAGCCTGATCAATTGCAGCACCTGCTAAATCTAAAATAGCTTCGGCTGCACGTAATTTGATTTTGAGCTCACCAATATTTGCAATCGTGTACGGGTCTTCAGTCGCTTTATTTAAACCAGAATCAATCCAAGGACGTGTGTACTGACGAACATAGTCAATCGTTTCTTGAATCGCACCACGTGCAATCCCTGCGTCTACGGCAGCTTGAATAAATTGTGAAATTGCACCTGCTGCGGTTGGTCGCTCAAAGGCTTTATGAATCGGAACAATGTATTTTAAATCGATTTGGACATTATCCAGAGTGACTGAACCGCTTGCCGTTGTTCTTTGACCAAACCCGCTCCAGTCATTCACAATATTCAAACCCGGTGTATGTTGCGGAACAAGGGCTGCAAATGGCAGACCATCTTGATTTACTGCAACAACAGGAATCCAATGTGCGAGTAATGCACCTGTTGCAAAGAATTTTTTTCCATTAATTACTGCGTGATTTTCTTTAAACTCTATACGGGTGGTTAAGTCTGCCACTGTTTTCGAATTCTTTTCAGAAAAAGCATTGCCAAAACGATGGCCATTCAAAATTTGCTCAAAAAAGAATTGTTTTTGCTCTTCAGTCGCATCAAGACGAACATGCTCGATAAAAGCCCAATGGTTTTGTGCAATTTGACCAAGTGAAGAATCGACGCTTGAAATAATTTTAACGACTTCTGCCAAAGTCTTATAACTCAGTTCTGCACCGCCATATTGTTTAGGAATATTAATACCCCATAAACCCGACTGTGAATAAGCTTGAATTTCTTTTAATGGGAGGCGTCGTTCATGATCACGAATGGCTGCTTCAACTTTAAATGATTCAGCCAGCTGTTTAGCAATCTCAATTGCTTCTTGATCTGAGCCAATACGGTGTGCCGATTCATTGAGATGATAAAAATCAAATGGAATATTCTTCGCATCATTTAACTTAATTTCTATTTTAGTCGTCATTTATATTCTTCCAACGTAATATATACTCAAACTAACATCAAGAATTTAAGTTTACAAAATAAGTTTAAATGGAAAGCTTTTTATATTTTTAAATATCTCATCACATAGAATAAAAATAATAAATGCAAAAGTTATTCATTTTTAATATATATATTTTAAAGATTCAATATCTTAAATAAATGATTTAATTTTCTTTTCATTTAACTTTAGATTTTAGCCCATTTATTTGTTTTTTGAATTTCTTATATTTGAAATGGATTTGTTGCACAAAGCTATTCTTGAAGGCCTCTTCAGCAATCTAATTTCCAGATGAAGAAGCCTGCACCTAAAATCTACTGTACAAACAGTTGGTCCTCGCATAACCAAGCTTTAAGCAAGCGAGGAAATATTTCAATCTGGTTGGATCCTAAGACCTAATGGTATGCACAACCACAAGACAATCACGGACGAAATCGAACTTATTCCGATACTGCTATGCAATGCTGTTTAATGATCAAATCTCTATTCTGTCTTTCTTTACGTATGGTCACTGGCTTTGCTCAAAGCCTGATTAAACTCTGTGGCTGAGCAGCCCCGAATATCAGTGATATTCGTACTCCACCCTCTGTAGACGACAAAAGCATATTGATATTGCGATAAGCTATTAGAAAAGTCGTGATGGGTTACACACACCTACTCATTGACTCTACGGGTTTAAAATTTTTAGGTGAAGGCGAATGGAAGCCTAAGAAACATCAGCCTGAATACCGTCGGCAATGGCGTAAACTGCATATTGGTATAGATGCTGAAACACTGCAAATACGTGCCGTTCAGCTTACGACAAATAATGCCAGTGATTCACAAGTACTAGATGATTTACTGGATCAAATCCCACCAGATGAGCGAATAGATTCTGTCTGTACCGATGGGCCGTACGACACCAAGTACTGCAGACAAGTGATTTCAGATCGTCAAGCACATACAGTAATTCCACCCAGAAAGAATGCTAAGCCCTGGAAAGATTCTAAAATCAGTTCAATAGAACGAAATGAGTTACTTCAAACGGTTAAACATTTAGGCAGAACCCTATGGAAAAAATGGTCGGGTTATCACCGTCGCAGTTTGGTGGAAATCAAGATGCATTGCATCAAATTATTAGGAGACAAGTTGACGGCAGGACATTTTCAAAGTCAGGTCAATGAAATTCATGCGCGAGTGGCAGTTCTGAATAGATTTACGGAATTAGGTAGACCTCACACCCAAGTTGTCACTTAAATTTGAATGGATTGGGGAAAACTCAGCTTTTGAATATTTATGCAACAAAGCCTTTCACTTATAAAAATGATTTCCGCTTCTACTTAGAAAATATCAGTGCCCGTAATGATACGGCATTTGGAGGTACGAATAGTTTCGCTGAGGGTAAAAATTCTAATTGGAATCAACTGACATATTTATCACTTGGCTACTATTTCTAATATAAATATTCAATTTTTATCTAAACACAATATTCAATATTGAATCAAATTATTGTGATTAAACATTTGCAACTTTTTTGCCTAAGATCAATGTAGGTCTTAATTTAGAATAAACAATGATGACTAAACAAATTCGATTTAATGCTTTTGAAATGAACTGTGTGGCACATCAGTCACCAGGTTTATGGCGCCATCCTTTAGACCGCTCCACGGAATATAAAGATCTTGAGTACTGGACAGATTTAGCCAAAATTTTAGAACGCGGTAAATTTGACGGGATTTTCATTGCAGATGTTCTGGGCATTTATGATGTATATCATGGTTCAAATGAACATGCATTGACTGGTGCAGTACAAGTTCCTGTAAATGACCCATTACAAATTGTGCCTGCGATGGCAGCTGTGACCAAACATTTAGGTTTTGGAGTGACAACTTCAATTTCATTTGAACATCCATACCCTTTTGCACGTCGTATGAGTACTTTGGATCATTTGACTAAAGGCCGTGCTGGTTGGAATATTGTGACCTCTTATCTTGAGAGTGGTTCTAAAAACTTAGGTTTAAAAACTCAAGTGAGCCATGACAACCGTTACGATATTGCCGATGAATATCTCGAAGTTTTATACAAACTTTGGGAAGGTTCTTGGGAAAATGAGGCCGTATTACGTGACAAAGAACGCGGTATTTTTGCTGATTTTACCAAGGTACATCCAATTCAACATGAAGGAAAATATTTTACGGTTCCTGGTATCCATGTGTGTGAACCTTCTCCACAACGAACGCCAGTTTTATATCAAGCTGGTGCATCGAGTCGTGGACAAAAATTTGCAAGCCAGAATGCAGAATGTGTATTTATTTCTGCCCCAACTAAAGTGGCTGTTAAGCAGTTAGTCAAAGGCATTCGTACTAAACTTGTTGAAGACGGTCGTGATCCACATTCAGTATTGATCTACACCATGCTCTCAATTGTAGTGGATGAAACAGATGAAAAAGCACAGAAAAAGTTTGAAGAATATCAAAGCTACGGAAGCTATGATGGTGGCCTCACATTAGTTTCAGGCTGGTCAGGGGTAGATTTCTCTCAATATCAAGCAACTGATAAAGTAGAATATATTGAGACCAATGCCATTCAGTCCTTATTGGACTCTTATGTAAAAGCTGATCCTAATCGTGTTTGGACCATTGAGGAAATTGCACGTTGGACCAGCGTTGGTGGTAATGGCCCTGTGATTGTTGGTTCTCCAACTACTGTGGCTGATCGTTTACAAGAATGGATTGAAGAAACTGATATTGATGGTTTTAACCTTGCTTATATTTTGGCACATAAAACCTTTGAAGATGTAGTTGAATTTGTTGTGCCAGAACTACAGCATCGTGGTGTATATCAACAGGAGTACCGTGAAGGTACACTTCGTGAAAAACTATTTGGGCAAGGTTCTTATCTTAGTGAGAACCATCGTGGGACAAAATTTAGGAATTTATCGAAGCAAGACATTACTTCAAATATTGAAAAACAAATTGCTTAATTTATCGTAAATTGAGACTGTAAATTAAATTGTGTAATTGCCTGAATTTGCTATGTTCATATGCACAACGAAGTCAGGCAGCATGATGAACGAACAAAAGCTAAAAGGCTTGGAAGCAGAACTTGCTAAAGGAATAAAAACAGAAGACGATCTCAACCAATTCACCGGCAATGTACAAGTTGCTTTAGAATCATGTTTAGTTCGTCTGATAACAGATACGTTATAAAGTGTACTAGCTCAAACCTGATCTGACAGTTACCCATTTTTTATTGTGCCTGTCAGGTTAAATTTGAGCTAAATTCTTCTCAGCCCAAATTCGTTTTCTATCAAGTAAAGTTTCAAATGGTGTACGACCACAGCACATTTTTCCTTGATGAGTCCGTTCAGTATTATAAAATTTCAGCCAGTCGCTAGATCCCTCTGCAACTTTTCTAGCGTGCTATACAGCTTTTTCCTAAATGTAATTTGATAAAACTCCTGCAGTATTGTTTTATGGAAGCGTTCACAGATCCCTTTCGTTTGTGGTAAAGCTGCTCTTGTCTTCGTGTGATCAATGTCATTGAGCGCTAGATACAATTCATAGTCATATTGTTCCACCTTACAGCAATACTCGGTTCCTCTGTCTGTAAGAATGCGAAGCATATCCTTATTCTGAGCATATATTCTAATGTGCTCAGCATCATACCCCTTATCAACAATGAGATAAGTTGCCTTGCCTACAATATTAATCTGTTGTTTTGCAACTTGACTGTCATGGACGTCACCCCCAGTGATTTTAAAATTAATCGGTAATCCATTCGCGTCGGTTGCAAGATGCATTTTTGTTGGGTACTGTTACAAATAGAGATTTGAGTCGATAAGGAAAATGTCCAGTAGATATTGAGCACAGGCAGATTAAGTATAAAAATAATGCCATTGAATGTGATCATGGCAAGCTAAAAAGGATCATCAAAGCCACATTAGGATACAAATCTATGAAAACGGCTTATGCCACAATTAAGAGAATTGAAGTGATGCGTGCATTACGCAAAGGACAAGCATCATTATTTTATAACGGTCATGCTTTAGGTGAAGTGTATCTCGTGAATAAAGTTTTCGGAATCTAAGTGTAATTAACGTAGAAAAAGATAATTTAATTTCCTATTTGCAACAGTGCCTTCTCAGTTCACTAACTTATTTTCAATCCATTAATGCATATCATACGCTAACCGAGCCTCTTAATAAGAGATTGTAATGTTAATATTATCACTATAATTCCCAACTTTAACTGCTGTTTGATTAGCAGGGATATCTCCATAAATAGTATGATTAACCGTTACTGTCTGTAATAACCGCAAAAATGCAATTTGACCATTTACCAAGCTTGTACCACCTGTGCCATTTCCCCAAATTTGAGTACGCTCGGGTGAGGTATATAAGTTATATTTTAATGTATTTGGGCCGTTAGGGGAGGACATTCTACGATCATTAAAAGCTGGCCCATTTCCTTTACTTAAAGAAATTGTATAAGGCGCATCCAACAAGCTAATTAGAGCCTGACAAGTGACTGTAATAGTTCCCATTGTATTTGATGATACATTGGCGATAGGGTTATATGTTCCAAAGGCAAGAGAGCTGCCATTTACTGAACATGAACATCCTACACAAAGTGCCATAATAGACTGTGAGTATATACTCATGCCTAATATCGATAGCATTCCTATTACTTTTTTCATACGTGTACTCCTTGTTAAACTTGTTCGAATTTCACATCAACCTATTTGTTTATTGATGACATTTATAAAAATAATCCTTTCTTCACTTATTCATCTAAAAATATAGTTTCTCTAGATAATACCAATTTTAAGGAAGCACTATTGTAATGCTGTGCAGATCACCGGTGGTGGATCAGTGTTATTCGACATATTTAAGTCTAATGTCACTTCAAACTCGCACTGTTCGTTTTGCCATGTGACAGTCATATAATTTTTTTCTGCTAAATCTGTTAAATAGACTTCCCCTCTTTTTCCTACTATAAACTCATCTTCCCGTCCTGCTATTTTTACTTTTGCCCCTAAGGGTATAATCGAGTGGTCGGCCCGTAAAATAGTCATTAGGATATTTTTTGATCGACGCACAGGGAGATTCACAAATATTCCACTCTTCGCATAGGGTTGTGGAAAGTCTTCAACTCCCTGTATTTCTGCCTCTACAGGGAGCTCTGCCGGGTCAATACTAATTTTATTTTTTTGATAAGGTAATAAATTGGGAACAAGGGCTAAGCCTTGACTGTTAGTATGTGCAGCCAGTTGATTACTGCGATATATGGGAATGTCTGGAAAATCCCCGACTTTTACCACCGCAAAGCTCTGCTGACCAATATTTTGTGTAGCAAAAAACAAATCATTAAACCAACCGATTGACCCTTTAGCTGCCAAGCGCACAGATGTATTCCAATCTGAATTTTCCACAGCTTCTGCAATCAGCTGTCCCTTATCTGTGTTCCAAATGAGATTGGTATATAGCCTTTGTTGAGGATCATCACTCGCACGCACACTCCAACCTAATCCCGGCCCCGACGGAGCAGACTGGTTCAGTTCTGCTGTAGTAATCGATTGCCTGTTCTGATCATGAGTTATACGGGTGGAGACACTACGCTGCTGATCAAGCGGAATGGTAAGACTTAACCCTCCACTCCATTCCTGATCAGCCTCTAGGCTTTTTGTTGCATAGGTGTTTAGAAATATATTTTGTGCAAGCGAGACGTTTAAGCTTACAGAAAGCAGTTGAAATATATTCCCTTCCCAATCTGACTGACCAGTATAATTAAGACCTGCTGAAATATGCTGAGCAATGGGTAATCCATCACCGGCAAAAACACGTTGTTTAGGTCTAGTTTCACCTTCGATTGAAGCAAATTGATTGTAGTCTTTATCAAAATATTCCCATCGCATAGATCCACTTCCAACCAAACTGGTACGATCCAGGCCTACCAAATAATGGTTTCCTTGCAGATCTTTGTTATTTGATATTCCACCGCCGACACGTAAAATAGCGACATCACCTAAGACCTGATTGACCACTCCTCCAATCGCTTGGCGATCTTCTTGTAATTCAATCCGACCCTCTACTGTAGTTAATTTACTCAAACCTTGCCGCCATTGGGCAGATGAGAAGAAATCGCTATAATCATTACTTCTTACTCCATAATTTTCTCTCAGAAAACCAGCGTGAAATGAAAAATCGACAACATCTTTTTCCAATAACTGGGGAGAAGTGTAGTAACTTTTGGTAATGAGTGTTTCTTGTCCCAACAAGTTCCGGACGATTAAATTTAATTCGCCGGAACCTGTGATCACTGGAATATTCGTTAAGTCAAAAGGTCCGGGACTCACTGTTTGCATTTGAGTCTTTTGATTATTAACTAAAATATCAATAGTAGAAGGTAAAGCAGCAGACCCAGAGATTGAAGGCATTGGATAAGAAATATAACCCGGCTGGAGTGAAAAATCTCGTCCCCAACGGACACCTGCAAATCGTGCTGGACGACTCCAGTCACTAGCAAAGTCGATAGTATCTCCGATCACCAATGACTGCATTCGAGTAGGTAAATCTTTTTGCCAATAGCTTTCTGTCCGTATCATTTCCTTATGATGGTCGTTAACACGCATAACGGCACCTACCATCGCTGTTCCCCAATTATTAAAGACGGTTCCTTCGATTAAGCCTACATAGCTATTTTCATACTCGCCATAAATCGCATTCAGATCATAATTTATAAAAATTCCGGGAGAATTCTTTTTAGCTAATTGCTCAGCCTTTGGACGTACATTGACTGAGTTAGTTTGGAAAGCTTGTATAGGCGCATGAATCTCTAAAGTTAAATTTTGTCGATCAAGTTTATATTTAAGACTTTGGATTGAGTCTAGTGTATAGCCCTGATTATTATCGATTAATCTCATCAGTTCTGAAACAGGATGCAATCGAGTTGACTGCCAAACCGCTAAAGGCATTGCCAGACGACCATCTTGCAATTTTTCAACACGATAGATATAAGGTAATTGTTGGTTATTAATAATAATATTAACTAAAAGTGTTTCAGCCTCATCTTGAGTCTGATCCGTAGCTTTCTCTTGAGCTAAATTCCTTTGATTCAGCAAATCATTTTGTTCTGTAGTTAAGAGCAAAGAGGATATATGAGGCTCTGCAACCAATCCAGCATTTACTATAGAGGGAGTTAATATATGAAATACAATTATCCATGAAATTGGCTTGGAGCCAGGCCAAAAACTGTGTAATAAGGAGTGCCCTGAAAAAGATATATGCATTCGTCATTTTCATTTATTTTTTAATTAAGTTATGGGTGCTGAACTGGCTCTATCATTCCATTTGCAGTTTTTAATTGAATTTTTATTGGCGTGGAACCATTACTTGGCAGATCATAAGTCCATTGTTTCCAAGCCCCTGCGAGGACCGTATCATTGACCTTTAGATCCTGTCGCCAGTTTTTTCCCTGAATATGCACGTCAGAAAAATGAATCCGTTGATTTCCGGTATTTTCAATTCGAATGCAGCCTTGACCTGTCGGTGCTTTACATTGGATCCAACGTGATGAAATGTTAGTCTGATGAACTGGAGCGATAAAAACTGGAATATCGTGGCTAATACGAAAAATAATCTCATTGGCTTTTATTGAACTAGAGGGTATTTCTGCGGTTAAGTTTTCGAGTACCAGCCGATAACTCTTTTCCACGTTATTGCTCTGTGGGTAGCGAGGAGTCACTCTAAATATTTGGGTGGCACCAGGAGCTATTTCCACCATTGGGGGCACCACTAATAACTCTTTGCTCTCCTGATAACGGTTTTTGCCATCCACTTGCACCCAAGACAAGCTATTCGCTTGATATCTCAGTTTCTGATCTGAAGTATTTACCAAGGTAATCGAAACTACTTTTTTTTGGGGCGTCAGATCTACCAGAACTGGTGAAATACTCATTGCATAGCTGACTGAAGTACTGAGAAGAAGGCTAAATCCTACTATCTTTAAAAACATCAACCGACCTCCTTAAATAAAAATTATTAATAAGAAATAGTCAGGTTTGCTGTACCTGTATAATTACCAGTCGTTACTTGCTGATTTTGTGGAATTACGCCATAAAGATTAATTGCTTGAGTCACACCTGTCCCTGTTACTGGAATAGTATCGCCTGCCTCTGTAGTACCTAATATAGTATCTCGACTTGCGGTAGTATAAAGTTGATAATTCAGTACTGAACCAGTGCTATTCGTCATGGTCCTCTGGTCAGTTGGAGTAGTTGAGAAGAGTTGAGCAATAGTACCATTGGTACACGTTACTCCTACCGTAGTAGCACTCTCTAGATTAGCGTTCGCATGTGTTGTTACTGGAAAATATTCACCAAAAGCTAGAGTTGCATTATTAATTACGCATGCAGATAGAACATTGGCTGTGACCGTTAATGTACTTGTTGCAGTAGCTGCACTTACTGAAGATGAAATTCCAATAAAAATCAGAGTTCCTAGTAACTTAGGTGTTATTCTAAACAGTTTTTTCATCTTTTAATCCTTATTATTAGTACTTGTATTATGTGAATAGTATAGCTATTTTAATTTGTGTCCTACTGATGTGTACAGTTATATTGTTAAATTAAGTAAAGAAACATGTAGTGCCAATTTACGCATATTAATGAGATGAATTATTCATTAGTAACAAGGTAAGTTTTTAAATAAATGCCTTTTATCGTGGATCGTGTTTCAGCCATGAGAAAAATGCTTTGAAATTATTAAAATGAAAACATTTATACCAAATAGAAATGAAGGTAATTTCCAAGATACTAAGTTGAGTCTTTGATCCTAGCCAAAATAATGGACAATAAATCCCTCTAAAGATAATGTAACGTTAACTTTGGAGACATAAAAATGGCTAAACACTTTAGTCCAGAATTCAACCAACAAGCAATTGATTATGTATTTTCAAACTCACATGAGTCTGTAGCTGCGATCGCCCAGAAATTAGGTGTGGATTATTCAACCTTAGACAAATGGATGCGCGAAGCCAATCCAGTGGGTTCAAGCAAACGTCAACTTTCTACTGAACAACAGCGAATCTTGGAATTAGAAAAAGAAGTCAAACAACTAAGAAGCCAATGACATCTTAAAAAAAGCGAATACTGTCTTGTTTGATTATATTGAGATTTATTACAATCGAGTGAAAAAGCACTCTGCAAATGGTTGGTTAAGCCCAGAAACCTTTGAGCAAAAATATTTTAAGAATTTAGAGGGATCGGTTATCCACGATACTGCCTAGGATCATATCTGATATAGACACCAACATATCAAACCGCCCGCTTCGATAATCGCAAAAGCATATATTCTAAAAGCGGACATTTCTATTTTGGTTTTACACCCTCGTTTCATGTAACTTGTATTATGTTAATTTTAGAAAATCTTAATCTTTAACTAACATAATCTTCAGTTGATATTACTTGAGCATATGCAAATTCAAAAGCGGCCATTAATGTTGTATGAACATGGATCGCAGGTACTTTAACGCCATTAAATTCAAGGTCTAGTGTTGCACAAGCATCATGAATCACTTTTACCTTATAACCAAAATCAGAAGCAGCACGAACAGCAGCATCAACACACATATGAGTCATAGCACCAATCACAACTAACTCAGTCACCTGATTACTATCTAAAATTTCTTTGAGATTGGTATTTAAGAACGTGTTGATGTGATTCTTAATAACCACAGTTTCATCGGTTAGTGGTTTAACTGTGTTCTGAAATTCAATACCGTTTGAGCCAGGTTCAAATATAGGAGATTCAGCATTAGCAATATGTTGGACATGAATCACTTGAGTACCCTGTTGACGAGCCTTAGCAATTACTTTCACTGCATTAGCAGCAGCTTGTTCAATCTTTACCAATGGCAATTTACCTGTAGGTAGATATTCGTTTTGTAAGTCGATAACTAATAAAGCTGATTTTGACATATCTGTTCCTTTACTTAACTAATATTTATTTTGTTCTACTTAGGTTTTAAAGAAGTGGAATGCTTCCACTTCTTTAAGTTACTTTAGAAAGAAAGCGTTTCACCATCGATAGGAATTAAAACCTTATCTTGGATCCCTTTTTCTTCTACATATTCCGCAAGCTGAGCACGTGTTACCGACATGTGGTTAATCGCATCCATGTGAACAGCAATAACTTTGGAATTTGGTGCTTTTTGGGTTGCGTGATAAGTATCTTCTTTACCCATAATAATGGACTCTTTATATCCATCCATTAATGCATTACCTGTGTTTAATACAATTACATCAGGTTTAAATGTTTGAATTGCCTGATCAACTTCAGGACGCCAAATGGTATCTCCTGCAACATAAACTGTTTCATGGCCTGCTGCTTCAAAAACTATACCCATCGCTTCACCTAAGCCAGCTTTAAGTTCAGCATTACGATACATTTCGTCAGTACCATGTTGACCACCAGTTTTAGTTAACTTAACACCTTGGAAAGTAGTTACAGTTAATATACGAACATCTTTGAAGCCTTGTGACTGAATGACTTTCTGGTCTGCTTTATTCTGTACAAACAAAGGCATATTTTTTGGAATAGCCGCTTGGGCTGCATCATCCCAATGATCTAAATGAGTATGGGTCACAATTACCGCATCTACACCTTCTAAAACCGTTTCAGGCTTAATAGGTAAATCAACTAATGGATTGCGTAAATAACTGCGATGACTATTAGGGAAACCCTCATAAAAGCCTTTTTTCGCAAACATTGGGTCAATTAAAAAAGTCGTATCGGCATAGGTTACTTTAATCGTTGCATTGCGAATTTCTTGTATATGCGTCACTTTAGAGGTATCTCGCTGAACCACTTTATCATTCGCATATAAATGGACTGAAGCCATTGTCAGAGAGAGTGCGATAACAGAGCTACTTAAAATTTTATTCATGTTCCAGATCCAATCATTTAGTCATAGTTGAATCATGATAGAAATCCTCAAACAAAAAAATTGTCCTTAAGGACAATCATCGAAACTATTGGGACAACATGCTATATTTATTATTTTAGAGAGGAAGATCGAATGGCTATACCAGTGATTGGATTGTTCGTTTATCCCAATATAAATCCATTTCACTTCTCTATCCCCCATATCATTTTCAATATCAAGATTGAAGATAAACGCTTATTTGATCTGAGAATTTTTTCTATAGATGGCCAACCCGTAAAAACAGAACAGTCTATGATGATTATCCCTGATGGGGGGATCGAACTTATTAAAGAATTGGATCTTATTATTATTCCTGGATGGGATGATTTTAATCACAAACCTGAAAAAGTACTTATCGATGCCCTAAATTGTGCATATCAGACTGGAATTAGAATTGTAGGGTTATGCTATGGAACTTACGCATTGGCATATGCTGGTTTACTTAACCATAAAAAAGCAGCTACGCACTGGATGGCTGAACAAGATTTTAGTGAGCGATTTCCACAGGTTCAGCTTGATAATGACGCCCTGTATGTAGAAGACCAAAGGATCGTAACCTCTGCTGGAACAGGCGCAGCATTAGACTGCTGCTTGTTCTTGGTACGTGAAATCTATAATGCACAAATTGCGAATAAAGTCTCTAGAGTAATGGTCATTCCACCTCACCGTGAAGGTGGGCAAGCTCAGTTTATTGAACAGCCAGTCGCAGTATCGAGCCAAGATGCACAAATTAATCTATTACTCGATTTCTTAAGAAAGAATTTAGCTTTACAACATAATATTGAAAGCCTCGCTGAACGGACACATATGACACGCAGGACGTTCACACGGCATTTTAAGAAAGCAACAGGCATGACCCTAGTCGATTGGCTGAATACTGAAAGAATCAGATTCAGTTGTGAACTTTTAGAAACGACAAATTTGTCTATCGAAAAGATAGCCGAGCTTTCAGGTTTTAATAATACCGTGTCATTTAGAAAAAATTTTCGTGAAAAATATGGCACCAGCCCTTAGGCATGGAGAAAAGCTTTTGGAATCATTAATGAAAATAATTCACCCATTTAATATAATGGGCATTACACGAAAATAATTTTAAAATAATTTTATTTATTAAACACTTAAATCAATAAAACACCAACCCAAAAGATCAAAAAACACACGTTTTAACAACTCGTGTGTTTTTAAGTAACTTTGTAATCTTACGCCAATAAAATCGATTAAAAAATACTCAATTTTAGCATTTCCCCAATGTTCTCAACTCTTCCAGGGTGAAAACTATCCCCAATTTCTGTGGATGAAATTTAGGCTACTTTGTACGCCCTAGCGTACATAAATCTCGGCCCTTTGCCGCTATCCGCAATAGTACAAATTTCCTATGATGGATTCATCGGGAACAGGATGTTCCGAAACAGAAAACAACAATAATAAGTTTAAGCACCAGGATCGTGAGGTACGACAGGAGTCATGCCTAGCAACCAATACGAAAAACCCCGGCAGGATAATCTGCACCCCGAAAGTTGGACACTCTTAGTCTAATTTGAAGGGTGCTTTTTAATGGCTAAATATTCTCAAGAATTCAAATTAAAAGTTGTTGAACATCACTTGTCTGGTCATGGTGACTCTGTGACAGGTCAACTTTTTAATGTTCATAGATCAGATGTTCAAAAGTGGAGTAAAGCATTTAAACTTTATGGTCTGGCAGGCTTAGAACGTAGAAGATCTAAAACAACTTTTACGGTTGAGTTTAAGTATCAAGTTGTCAAAGTAATACATGAAGAAGGCATTTCATTAAAAGAAGCTATGCAACGCTTTGATATTAATGAAACAAGCACGTTAAGAGATTGGTTGAAACAATATAAAGAAAATGGCATAGAGGGTTTGCAACCAAAGCTTAGAGGAAAACTTAACAGTATGCCGAAGCCCAAGATGCCCAAAGCTAAAACGATTAAAGCAGATCAGGACAAAACCCATGAGGAACTGCTTGAGGAGTTGGCATATCTACGTGCTGAAGTTGCTTTCCTAAAAAAGCGGAGAGCCTTGATTCAGAAGCAGAAAGAACAGGAAAAAGTCGAACAGCAACAGCTGCAAGATTCATATCTGAATTAAGGCAAAACTACCCACTAAAGCATGTGCTATGTGCAGCTAAGATGGCGCGTAGTACCTATTTCTATCATCAGAAGTCATCAAAACTCAATGATAAATACAGTGATTTAAAACAGCAAATCAAAGTGATCTATCATCAGCATAAAGGGCGTTATGGGTATCGCAGAATTACGCTTGCATTGAGAAATACAGGCTTGATCGTGAACCATAAGTGTGTACAGCGATTGATGATATCTATGAAGCTTAAATCACGTATTAGGGTTGTGAAATACCGTTCGTATAAAGGGCAAGTGGGTAAAATTGCAAACAATGTATTACAGCGTCAATTCAAGGCTGAGCGACCTAATCAAAAATGGGTTACTGATGTGACTGAATTTAATATTCGGGGTGACAAGCTTTACCTATCTCCCGTCATGGACCTATTTAACGGTGAAATCATTGCATTTCAAATGGAACGTAGACCAGTATTCGGACTGGTCAAAGATATGCTTAAAGAAGCTATAGAGAGACTCAACATAAATGAGAAGCCAATGATTCATTCTGATCAAGGTTGGCAATATCAAATGAGATTTTACCAGAAACAATTAGCAGAACGAGGGCTCACCCAAAGTATGTCACGTAAGGGGAATTGTTTAGATAATGCTGCTATGGAGAGTTTCTTTGGGATACTTAAATCTGAATGTTTCTATGGAGAAGAATTTAAATCAGTTGATGAATTGGAGCAAAAAGTGAAAGAATATATTCACTATTATAACCATGAGCGAATCAAGGTTAAATTAAAAGGACTGACCCCTGTAGAATACAGAAATCAGTCCTTAGAAATTGCCTAACTTACTGTCTAACTTTTGGGGGTCAGATCAGGATGCCGGGGTTTTTTATTGCCTATCATTTCTCATTTTCAAAACAAGCATAATGCCCCCTAAAATATAGACTAGAATCGTAAGCGTCCACTGAACCCCATGCCTATTTTTTAATTTTGGTCTGATTTCCAGCGGTGTGGCAGTAATTCTTCTATTTGAGTCACTTTATGTATCGGCAACCTTTTCAGCACATCACTTAAATAGGCATACGGATCCAGTCCATTCAGCTTTGCTGACTGGACCTAAGTCGTGATGTCAGCGGCTCACTGACTACGGCCCTGTAAATCGCCTGTTCTTGATCACCTTAAAAAACCGCCATCTAGGTGGCTATCATTGACATTTTTCATAACGGTAAAAGTACTCTCTCCAAAGACAAGAAAACAAAACTAAAATCCACGAAGTGTAAAGAATTAAGCCAAGTTAAACTTGGCTTAATTCTAAGATCATCGTCTCAGTAAAAACCCTGAGTCGTTAGAATGCCCACACCATTTTTAAGGTGGTGGAATGTCCTTCAGGACGATGCTCCACTTCAGTTTCTTTCAGGAACTTCGCCTCCAATGACCAGTTATCCTGTTTGTATTGAATTGCAGGGCCAAATGCCAATGCCTGTCCTTTATTGCCAATACTGGTACCATTCACTTCATCATCTGTGGTTTGTTTAAAAACATAGCCTTCTAGTGCCAATTTTACTTGATCATTCAACTGATAACCTATCGCATAATCCCCAGCAAAATAATCGCCCGATTGATAGTTGGTATCTTCATTTTCAGTATTGAAGCTATAAGACAGTTTGGTCGAAAACTCCCAACCTTGTGGCTGCAAATACGAGTAGGCAAAAATTGGTCGCATGGTGTGATAATTCTTGCCTAAATTAGCGATTACATGACGTTGTGGATTGGAATCATCATAATCACCAGTGGCCAAAATACCTTCCAAAGCTGCAATACTGTGATGGTTGCCTTTATGCCAGCCCAGCATGGTTCCAATGATCAAATCGCCCAGACCGCTGTTGGAGTCCGACATGCCCATCACATTTAAACGCAAAGCCACCAAAGGCTGTGCCGCATATAAGCCCAACTGCCCACCTGCAATTTGTTGTGGGGTCATCCACACCAGACGTGGAATAAAGGCATTCGCATCGACGTGGAAATTGTCGGGGCCATCTTTAAACTCACTGGCATGGTAATTTTGGTAGTAGTTAAGCAAATATACCCCAGGCGGTGGCAAAGCACCTGCCCCAATACCTTCTGCACCCAGTGCAAACGAGTCTAAACCATTTTCAGTCGCACAGACGTGCGTTGCCATGCCACTCAATAACATGAGTGCCCAGATTTTGTTATTCATAGAACATCCTATTCAATGCAAGTTTTGATGAAGTTTGCTTGCCATGTTGAATCATTCATACCCTGGCCAGAAACTGAAGATAGCAGCATCACCAAATGGCTTGATGATGCTGGAGTAAGCTGTGAAAAGTTTGGAAAGTCAGCGTTAGGGAAGGAAAATTATGCGCTCGCGCGGCGGCGTTCCACCTCGGTTGATGGTGTGTTGTTTACGTCTTTTACTAATTCAAAGTTAAAGGTGATGTGTTTGAATGGCTTGTCTAAACCACGGCGCTGAATTTCCGCAGGATCAGTCACATCTACTGCTGTCGCAACAAGACCTTCACGGGTAGCAAACGCAAAGTCATCCCAAAGATATTGGTCGCCTTCGATGTTAAATTGAGTAGTCAATTTACGGAAACCTGGTGCAGAAATAAAGTAATGCACATGAGATGGACGGTTACCATGACGACCCAGTTTGTTTAATAAAGCTTGAGTCGTGCCGTCTGGTGGGCAACCATAACCAACTGGCATGGTGGTTTGTGCTACATATTTACCTGCGGCATCACTGAAAATGGTACGGCGCAAATTAAAGTCAGACTGAGTTTTGTCAAAGAATGAATAATTGCCCAAACCGTTGGCATGCCAAACTTCTACTTTGGCATTTTCAATAATGTTGCCCTGTGTGTCTGTGACCTTACCTTCAATAATTAAGGTATCTAAATGGTCTGATTCTGAACCGTCATCCATACGAGCAAAACCGACTGATTCAGGTGCACCAGCAACATACAGCGGCCCTTCAATGGTACGTGGTGTACCACCTGTCACGCCTGCTTTGGCATCGGCTTCATCGGCACGTAAATCTAGATAATGTTCCAGGCCCAAACCTGCTGCGAGTAAACCAAGTTCATTAGCTTTGCCTGCGTCGGTAATGTATTCTAAACCTTTCCAGACTTCAGAAGGCTGAATGTCTAAATCTTCAATGGCTTGAAATAAGTCTGCCACCAAACGTACTACAATTTGCTGCACACGCTGATCAACAGGGCCTGCCGCAGTGTCGACGTTCATTTCTTTCACTAAAGTATCAATTTGTTGACGGTCCATGTAATGTTCCTTGATTATTTTGGCACTGTAGAATTGAAGAGTGCTATTTTTGGCTTTTGACACTGCATTCCAGTGTTAGTTTTAGCTCAGTGCCAAAGCGGTTTACTTCAGCACTGAACGATATCCTTAAGGTTTTTCTAATCTGTTTTAAATATGTTTAAACAATGCAGAACGTGACTGACCATTAGCACCATCAGCAGCACTTAAGAAGCGCTCGGTATGAATGTCTCGCTCAAATAAACGGCTTTGCATCAGAGTTGAAATGGCCGCATCAATCATCACTGGTGGGCCACATAAATAGGCCTTATGCCCACCGCAACGCTGTTCAAAATAGTCGGCAACTGCTTCATGCACATAGCCTGTAAACCCAGTCCAATGATCTTCTGCTTTAGGCGCATTCAAGGCAGGAATGTAGCGGAAGTTTGGATAGTCTTTGACCAATTTCTCAAACAGTTCTCGGTTATATAATTCTGCAACATCACGTGCCCCTTGGAACAGGTAGATGGTGCGGGTATCGCCCGATTCAAGCAGGTCTAAAATCATAGATTGCGGACTAGACAAACCTGAGCCACCTGCAATAAAGATCGCACCCTGTTCATCCGATTTACGTACAAAGAACTGTCCGTATGGCCCTGAAATTTCCAGCTCATCGCCTGCTGCTAGCTGCTCATGCACATAAGTCGTTGCACTGCCTCCCACCACATGACGAATATGCAATTCGATAATACCCAGTTCGCTTGGCGCATTGGCAATAGAGAACGCACGCGTGCCTTCAATACCCGGGAATTGCACGTTAATGTACTGCCCTGCCTGAAAATCCATTGCACGGTCTAACTGCAAACGCACACCTTTAATGGTTGGAGACAAATCTCGTACCTCAATAACTTTGGCCTGATAGTCCTGTACCAGATAGCCCAGAAAATCAGGGTCTTCATCAACATCAGCTTCAATAGTCATGTCAGATTCAGGTTTACAGCAGCAAGCCAACACTTTGTGTTCCTCACGCTCTAAATCCATAAGTGCGAAAGGCGACGCCTCACCCACATCATAATAGCCATCGGTGACCTGGACTTTGCATGTGCCGCAGGTGCCATGCCCACACGCAAATGGCAACCACACGCCTTGACGTAACGCAGCATCTAAAATGGTTTGATCTTCTTCAACCTCAATGGTTGTGCCAATTGGTTCAATTGTGACTTGATAGCTCATCTGCGACCTCCTGTCTTACTTTTGCTGTCTGTGCTTAGCTGTCTTTTTACTGTCGTGTTGTTGCTGTTTTAAACGTGTGCGCCTTGATAACCCTTCAATCCTGGGGTCACAAAACGAAGCAGTGATTTCTGATCAAAACCAAGCTCTGCCAAAGTCTGTTCAGCGCGTGGCTGAATCGCCTGTTTGTTCAGGGTAAATTGCACCTCTTCCCATTTAACTTTTTCAAAGTCAGGATGTTGATGGAAACCCGCCTGCATTTGCTGATCTAAAAATTCCTGAAAAGTTTGCTGAGGTGAAACCAGCATGGCATGTGCAGCACAATATAAAGTGTGATGATCCCACCCCACATAAATCAAAATGTTATCGCCATAGTGTTTTTGTAGGTCACGTGGTTCAAAGTCGTAATCTGGGCGAATAGCGCGTACTGACATGGTCATTCTCCGTATTGAGGCGGTTTGAGCGCTAATAACTCAAACCAAATTCCTTTTAAATTTAAATCTTGAAATAAACTACTCGTTGAATAGGCAATGTGCTTTAAGCCGCATCACCTTTCCATTTTTTCCAGCGTTGCTGGTCTGGTGAGCCTTCAATATCCAAGTTATCTGCACCAACATTAAAGCGATAATATTCACGCAACATATTTTCTAGGTCTAAGCCACCACAATTCCCTTGTAGAATTTGGTTGACTGGCAACCATGCCTGTACATATTTTTCTGGTTCACGTTCAAAAATATCGTGACAGCCATCTGAACAAGTGTGGTAACGCTCGCCTTTATAAACAGACTCACGATAGGTAAACATGGTTGGATCGCCATCCATTTCCGTGAAGGTCATTGGTACTTGGCAAATCTGACATAATTGCGGTAAGCCTGCGCTGTAGAAACGCTTACCCTCTGCTTCCATTTTGCGTGCCAACTCCCAACGTGGACGGTAATATTTGTCAAAGGTGTCTGGGTATTTTTCAGATAACCAGTCCATTTCCTGATCAGTTGGAATCCAGGTGTGGAAACCTGCAGCATGACCAAAGTTATAGAAAATCCACCATGCCTGATGTGACACGTGTTCTTTCTCTTTGGTAATCACTTCTGAATATTTCGGCATGCGGATACCGTAACGGCTCAGGTCTTTAAATAACGCACCGCCCGCTTCTTCAAAGTAAGTTTCCCATGCTTCTTTCCAAGACATGACTTTGTTTGGCAGCATGTAGTCCATCATCATGCCCACAATGGATAACAAACGGGTTCCACGCCAGAACCACTTATCAATCCATTCCTGTACGATTGGCACGTTATCTTCATGTTGTTCAAGCAAGAACTTCACGATTTCCAGACCTAAAGTCATATGACGTGCTTCATCGGACTGCGCACTAAAACCAAAGGTTACGGTGGCCATATCACCATTGTGCGCTGCACCCGACATGAACGGAACAAACAACAAGTTAGTTAATACATATTCAAAGGCAAAACTGATGGCCAACAAGAACTCAAACGGTCCTGCAGAGCGCGCATCTTCAAAGAATGATTTGGGTACAGACAAGTACCAAACACGGTCATGCATGTGTGACCAGTCCTGAAAACCATCAAAGAATTTGTTGTAATGGCTCATGGCATGAATTTGCGTCTGCACGTGACGCAATTCATCAATCGACTGCATTTGCGATGCAATACGTGCGCCCACACCACTGAACTGACGACCGACATGTGCATAACCTTGGAACGCCTGATATTCAAGCGGTGTGACCGCAGTCAAAAACAGTTTGATGGCATTTAAATAACGCTCATTGGTCACATTCATTTGACCATTGTTTTGTGCAAAAGCATCAAAAATGGCGTAGAGTTTTTTCTCTTTTTCGGCCTGATATTTCCAGTAGGTATCCATAGTTAAACGGAATGGGTCTTCCCATTTAGACCAGTCTGTAATTTTAATGCCTTCAAATTCTTCGTATGGAAAGGCTTCTTTGCGGTCGGCATAAGAAAAGTCCCAATCCAAATCACGGGTTAACGCACGATAGCGGTCTTTGGCATTCAGTTTTTTTGCTGGTGTTTTAACTTGTGAAGTCATGCTCATCATCCTTAAATTTTTTAGCGGCAATCTATGCAGCAATATGTTCTGGTGGCACTGTGCTGTAACTTCGCTCAGTGCACATCTTCATTCCTAGTTCCAGTGCAGGCGAAAGCTGTCGTCATCTTCTTCGACGTTGCCGCCCAAGGTGATCATGTTGAGTTGTAAAGACTGAATGTCCCAATCCTGTCCCAGCTTTTCAGATACGGTTTCTGCTTTAACAATCAAGTCTGTTTCACTTTCTACCCGAATCATGGCAGGCAGATATTGAATGGTGGCTTCTGGATTGTCTTCTTCAATCGCCTCAATGATGTAGCGTGAAGTGTCGTTGTCCTGTAGTGCGATATAAACCTTAGACATGCTGCTTCTCCTTAAGCCTGTGCTACTTGTTCAAGTTGAATACCCAATTTTTTACTGCGTTCCAGCAGTTTTTGTTCAGCCACATCTACCGCCTCTGCAGACAATGCCTGCGCTGCCCACTGTGCAAATGCCGCTTTAACTTCAGGTAAATATTCTGCCAACCACTGGCTCAGCAATTGTTTGTTGTGCTCAGATTCTGCAGCAGCAGTTTTAAATACGCTGTCTGACCATTTGCGTAAATCAGACAACGCTTCTTGCATGAATTCCATGAGCATGGCCAAGTCACGTGCCTCATGCTGTGCCAACCACTGATCAAACTGGGTGTAGACCAATTCACTCATAA
This sequence comes from Acinetobacter sp. KH_038, assembly GCF_057839405.1. Lineage (NCBI taxonomy): Bacteria > Pseudomonadati > Pseudomonadota > Gammaproteobacteria > Moraxellales > Moraxellaceae > Acinetobacter > Acinetobacter sp. KH_038. The sequence continues at coordinate 1,946,033 of NZ_CM174489.1, forward strand.
AGCTGTCAATCACCAAGTTCTGTAATAAAAACAGCTTGAAATAGTCTTGTTCAGTCAAGCTTGTTTCACACAACTTGCGCAGACCTTGCCATGCATCGTCCTGCATCCACGCTTGTTTGGCAGGAATTAAAGATTCACCTGTATTTCCATCGAGCGCTAAACCGACTCGTGAGATGTACTGCGCCATGCCTAAACGGTCCATTGCGGCATAAATACAGGCTTGGGTTAGTACCGTACCGTAACCATAAGCACTGCCCGACATCATGTGTAAGTTTGCAGTTTGCTCGATATGACGAAACGGCAAAAACAAGGCAATGACTTTGGCTCTAACTTCTTCAGAAATATGTTCTGCCAACTGACGCTTTTCAAAAAAGCTAAAGTTACTTTCGGCAATATCCTGCAAACGTGCACGATGCTGTACATAAGTCCCGTAATAAAACTGACGTGGGTCTTTAAATGCGTACCAGTCCTGCATCTCAATAGCAGTGTGAGTTTTATCATTTAAAGTTTTTTCAGGTTTCCACAGCGGACGATAGTGAAAGTTGGTTTCCGCCTGAATATCAAAACTCACTTCCTGATAACGGGTCGCAGGCTTGTTGCCAAAACGGCGCTCAATATAGGCATAGTTTTGACGAATTGGCTCAATACCCGCTGTTTTGATTTCTAAAGTCATCGCTTATCTCCTTAAGCATTCAGTGTTGATCTTCATGATCAATGTTGTATCGCTGTGCACCGACCAAAGTGTTGTGTTCGATGCCATAACGCCATTTATCTTCTTCAGCATCATTCACAGCCTGTTGCTGCTCGCTCATTTCCACCACCTGATTGGTGGCGCAAAACTCACGGAATGCTTGCTGTGGCAAAACCAACTCCACATATAAAGTTGGATCGTGAATGGCAAAGTCGAACTCGACAAATGCGGCATCAATATCGCCAGTTACCCGAATGTATTTGGTTAAAGGTAATGTGCCTGTTGCATCCTTCATGGTGTTCTCCTACAAGACCTGAATCATTCAGTGCTTGCTTCAGTTGCTTCATGCATCTGTTTCTTACTCTTACTCTTACTCTTACAACAAGCGTGCCAACTTTATAAAAACAATAAAAAACAACAATTTAAAAAATAATAGTGTTTTTATAAGAATTTCAATTTCATGATTTGATGAATTTTGACTTTTAAAAAATTTAAGATTTCATGATTTGATGAAATTCCCCCAAATCAGATACAAAAAGTTACCCTTGTAATTCACTCAATTCGCTTATGATAAAGATGAAATAAAAACAACAAAAACAGTTAGATATAACACAATACTTTTAAGGTTTGGCTTGATGTTGTTTAGGTATTATTGAATTTACATAAACTTGCATAAGATGGCTAAAACGCATCGAATTTAATGGATTAAACACGGCGCATGGTACGAGTAAAATACGACAGCAGTGGCAAATACGCAGGTCATCCTCAAGAAATTCATGACTTGCTTTCTAAACTGCATTTTGACACTGAGCATGGACAACTCTGGTTTGATGAATATCGCATGTTACTGATGCATACCAGCATCATGGGCTATTTGCGTAAAGACCTGGCCAACATGATTGGCATACAGCGTACCAAACGCTTTTTCATTCGTTTGGGCTATCAGGCAGGACTGAAAGATGCCGAAGTGACCACTAAAATGCGCCCTGGCTTAAATGAAGAACAGGCCTTTATGGCAGGGCCACAAATGCATGGTATCCGGGGCATGGTTAAAGTCGAAGCCAATCAACTAATTCTGAATCATCAGAAAAAACAGTTTTATGCCGATTTAAACTGGTACAACTCCTTTGAAGCCGATGTACATATTGAACAGTTTGGGCTCAGCAACGAACCCTCTTGTTGGATGCTACTCGGCTATGCCTGTGGTTACAGTAGCTTTGCCACAGGAATGACCATTATTTATCAAGAAGTGGAATGTAAAACCTGCGGACATGCAAACTGCCGCATTATTGGTAAACCACTCAGTGAATGGGAAAATGCCGATGAGCTGATTCAGTTCATGTCACCTGAACCGATTGAAAAAGAACTGATAGCCTTACAGGCTGAATTATTTGAGCTAAAAAAATCTATTTACAGCACCAGTAAAAATGACTACAGCATGTTCAGCTCGGTAGGCCAATCTGCCGCCTATCAACGTGTGTGTGACCTGCTGAAAAGAGCTGCTGGTGCCAAAGTCTCGATTTTACTGCAAGGTGAAACAGGCGTAGGTAAAGAAGCCTTTGCCCGTGGCGTACATGACTTAAGCCAACGCAAAGAGCATGCTTTTGTGGCAGTGAACTGTGCTGCAATTCCACCAGAACTGATCGAATCTGAACTGTTTGGGGTGGAAAAAGGTGCATTTACAGGCGCACATCAATCACGTTTGGGTAAGTTTGAACGTGCACATAATGGTACTATTTTTCTGGATGAAGTGATCGAGCTTTCGCCACGAGCGCAAGCCGCTTTGCTGCGTATTTTGCAGGAGGGTGAATTTGAACGTGTCGGTGATTCGCAAACACGGCATTTAGATGTCCGTGTGATTACCGCCACCAACGAAGATTTGGAACAGGCTGTTAAAGCAGGACGCTTCCGTGCCGATTTGTATTATCGCCTGAATATTTTTCCTGTGCAGATTCCACCGCTCAGAGAACGCCGTGAAGATATCCCCCTTTTAATTGAGCACTTTTTAAAACGCTTTGAGAAAATGTACAACAAACAAATTCAGGGGGTGAGCGAAAAAGCCACCGCCTTTATGCAAAGTTATGCTTGGCCAGGCAACATCCGTGAACTGGAAAACTTGTTGGAGCGCGCAGTACTGCTCACCGAAGACCAACAAATGATTAAACTGAATGCTTTGTTCCCACAAAAGCATGAACACGATGCTGAAGATGTGCAAGGCAGCACGCATTTAGATACATTTATAACCGAAGGTTTTGACTTAGAACAGCATGAGCAACAACTGATTATGACCGCCATGCAAAAAGCCAAACAGAATGTATCTGAAGCTGCCCGTTTGTTGGGTATTAGTCGAGCAAAGCTCGATTATCGACTTAAGAAATATTATTAGAGCCTGCAAAAAATTATCTACATGATTTTTAAAATAAATATTTATAAGTTAAAATTCTCTTAAATCAGCTACTGATGTCAAAGTGTGCTGATCATGTGCCATCGCTGTACCGTAAACGACTGATCTATCAGCGGGCTGGCATTAGGTTATGTGCCACCTTTTGATTTTGAAGCAATGTACTATGATAAGATTAAGTCGTCAGGTCAGGTGGCCTAACTTAAATAAAAAGTCTCCGACAAACCCGTTACGGTTCATTGAAAGATCATGTGGTTCATGGCAGTGTATTTGCTACTCGAAAAGAGACGAATACTATCTTGTTTGACTATATTGAGACTTATTACAATCAGTTCAGAAGGCATTCCGTAAACGACTGGTTAAGCCCAGAAGCCTTTGAACAGAAATATTTCAAGAATTTAGATGAATTTGTTGTCCACAATACTGTCTAAGGTCATGATCCATTTTAATTGGAGCTATTACAAAAGAAGCATAAGCGTGAACTTGCTCTAGTTAATAAAAATTATTTTATTGCTATATTCCTTAAGAAAAATGGAGCTGACTAGACTATAAAGACTGAAAAATTTCTCGTAAGGTTTGAATAAACCAGGTACGGGCCTCTAAATCTTCATGGTGGTTATACCAGTTAGCACTGACATTAAAGGTTTTAACCGTAAAGGGTAGTTCAAAAATATTGATGTCACTATTACGCTTATAGACGCTTGCTGCACGTGAAGGTAGAGTCACTAGTAATTCTGAATTAGTTACGACATCCTGTAATACGCTGAAATGCGGCACCTCCAACATGATATTGCGTTTCAATCCCAGCTCTTTGAGTCTTTGATCTATTTCAATATGCCCGGTAGAAGATTTGATTGCAGCATGTTTCTCTTGTAAATACTGCTCTAAACTCAGTTGATCCTTGATACGTGGATGCTGTTTATGAGCAATACACACATACCGCTCTTCAAATAAATTACGTGATTCGATCTTAGGCATCACGGTATAGCTACTATTAAACACAGCAACGTCTAAAAAGCCCTCAATCAGCCATGCTTCTACTTGATCTGAATGAATTTCTTCAATTTCAATTTTTATAAAGGGTGCTTCTTTGGAAAGATATTGAATCAGTGAAGGTAATAAACAGATTTCACCTAAATCCGATAGACCTAGACGGAAAGTTCGATTTGAGGTTTTTGGATCAAATTGTTGTGTTGCTGCGATGGCTGTTTCAATTTCAGCAATCGATTGACTAAAACTTGGATATAAAATTTGTGCCAATTTGGTCGGTTTGACACCAAATTTATCGCGTTCAAATAGAGGATCATTGAGGAATTTACGTAAGCGATTGAGATTGTAGGTCACTGAAGGCTGACTTAAATTCAGTCTTTCAGCTGCATGACTAATATTTTTTGTTTCGTAGATGATAATAAAAACTTTAATAAGACTCAGATCAATCAATGCAAATATTCCAATATCACTCAGGGAGGGAATCCTCCCTAAGTCAATTTTTTAAGCTTGTGCAACGACGGCTTTTAATTTTTTCTGCTTCAGACGATAGTGAATCATTGAAACGCTAATTACTGCAATTATACATGGAATGGCAAGCGCAATAAAATTATACGTGAGCGGTAAGCTCAAACTCAGCAACCAACCACATAAAATTGGACCTAAAATCGCGCCTAGACGTCCTACACCCAAGGCCATACCTAAACCTGTCGCACGGATATTGGATGAATAAAATTGTGACATATAGGCCAATAACAAAATCTGTCCACCAATGGAAGCAGCCCCTGCAACAGCAATACAGATATAGAGGATAAAAGTCGGTAGACTGTAGCTGAGCAACAACAAGGCAATCGCACCACTGGCGAATAAAGTGCATAGTACCTTGGCCAAATTAAAACGGTCTGCAAGATATCCACCAAAAATTGCACCTAACATACCGCCAATATTGAGTGCGAAAAGGAAGACTAAACTGGTCGATAAATCATATCCCGCTTCAACCATCAGTTTTGGTAACCAGTTGCCTAAAGCATAAACCAAGATTAAGGCCATAAATACACTGGTCCAGAACAATAAAGTCACAGGCCCACGATTCTCTGCAAATAAATCTTTCACAGGTGACTTAGAGACAGTTTGATTCTCATGATGCAGGGTAATCTGTGTCTGCTGGCTATACGTGATAGTGCTATCAATTTGTTTGAGTATTTGAAAAGCCTGTTCTGTTTTTTTACGTCGTACCAAATAATCAACCGATTCAGGTAGCAAATACCAAATCAGTGGCAGCAGCAACAGCGGTACTCCGCCAATAATAAACATGATTTTCCAGCCAAATTGTGGCACCAACCATATCCCTAATAGCGCTGAACACATTCCACCTACTGCATAGCCACTAAACATCAGTGAAACAAGTGTGGCACGTAATTTTTTTGGTGCATATTCAGTCATCAGGGCGATCACATTAGGCATTACCCCACCCAGACCGAGACCTGCCAGAAAACGGAAAATACCAAAGCTCTGTGGATTAGTGGCATATCCACATAACAAGGTGAAACCACTGAATAAGATAATACACAGTGCGATCAGTTTCTTACGGCTAAATCCATAGCTTTCTAACTTGTCGCTTAGACTACCAAAAATAATTGCGCCAAACATCATACCGAATAAGGCAACACTGCCGAGAAAACCGGCAGTGATGGTGTCTATTTGCCATTCTTTCATGAGTTGTGGTAAGGCAACACCATAAATCACCAGATCATAACCATCAAAAATAATAATCAGCGCACTCAGTAAAATCACACGCCAGTGAATTGCTTTCAATTTGGCCTGATCTATAATTTCATTGGCATTAATATTTTGCATAACTGACCTCCCTGGTCGAAACATTTTGCAATTTTTTATTTTAATTCGAGAACTTAGCCTGCCATTCTGATGTTCTTCTGTAATTTTTGCTTCAATAATGCTACGGCTGTTTCAATGTCTTGCTCAAGCGAATGCTGCCATAACCAGTCAAAACGATGTGCCAAATGAGCACCAATATCTTCAAAGCTTGGATATAGAGGTGAGTAAAGTTCATAAATCTCACCAGATTCATGCGAGGTATGCTGAACTTTGATCGCACGTTCTAGACGCACTTCTTCATAAATTCCGGATACCAGTTTAATCGTTTCACGTGTCAGCTGTGGATTAGCTAGCAAATTAGCCAAGATCAAGGCATCTTCCAAACCTTGTCCGGCACCAGCACCTTGATGCGGCAACATGGCATGTGCAGCATCACCGATCACAATCACATTATTTGTCTTATTTTTATAGGTTTCTAATGGCTGAATTTCATGCAGCGCCCACAATGTTGGAGATTCAATCAAATTTAATAATGCTTTACAGCTATCACTCCAGTCTGCGAAATCTTCAAGCATTTCCTGTTTGGAAACCGATCTAGTCCAAGGGGTATTTTCTGGCAATATGGTTTGCGTGCGGTCGGATTTAAACGCCACAATATTTATTTCTTCTCCCTGACGAATTGGAAAGGTTAAGATGTGTTTGTCCTTCCCTAGGAACATTTGTGGGACTTCAGCCAATTCTGGAGTATTACCGAGTGCTGTAATCGCTTTTTGAAAATCCTTAAATTTGATAATGCCGCGATATGCCCAAGTACCAGAAAATTGAGGCGTGACGCGTGGAAGCCGCTGAGAATCTAAAACATGGTTGCGTACTACTGAATGAATACCATCACAGCCGATCACATAATCATATTCAACTACTTGCCCATCCATAAAAGTGATTTTAGCCTGAGCAGCAGTCGTATCAATGTTCTGTACACGCTTATTAAAATGTACATTGGATAGAGGGACGAGATGAATTAACGTATCCAAAAAATCGGCACGATGCACAGAAGATTGACCGACTTTAGGAGCGACAGAAGCGGATAAATATTCATCTGTATAGCCATTCCGCCACTGGAACCAGATATCGGTATACGGTGCTTTTACCTTATCAGCAATACTTTCGTATTCTTGGCCTAAACCCAGTAAATAAATGGCTTCTACAGCATTGGCACCGAAAGAAATTCCCGCACCAATTTCTGAAAATTGTGATGCGGACTCATAAAGATGGACGTCTAAATGTTGATATTTTACCAATTGGGTCGTAAGTGCTAATCCCGCAATACCTCCACCAATCACAGCAACTTTAATTTTATTGTCCATTTTAGTATTCCTTACTAATTTCCTTTGAATTCTTATCATTCTCCATTTTTTACTTTTAATCCAATTTATATTTTTTAACTTATAATATCTAAAATTTTGATATTAATAAGTAGGTATAATCCATCTTAATGGGATGATTGCAAGGTAGCTTCGCTTCAGCGGTCGTTTTTTATGTCTTTCCGAAACATGCGCTTCACCTTGTATCACGAGTTAGATTATTAGACAGTGATACAAGATAGTGTCAGTTTTGGAGAAACATACCAAATCACCAGAAACAAAAAAACCTTCTAAATTGTTGAATTTAGAAGGTTTTCTGCCTTATACAACCCTATAGAAAGCTATATAAAAAGTAATCTTGGTAGGTATAAGCAGACTCGAACTGCTGACCTCTACGATGTCAACGTAGCGCTCTAACCAACTGAGCTATACACCTAGAATGCTTGGCATATTATAAATTTTTGCCGCTTAAAACAAGTCTTTTCATTTGCTTTTTAGAACATCCGCACAAGTTTTAAGCAAATCCTTGAATTTTTTAATTTCTTGTTCAGTAATAAGGGTTCCCGAATACAAGTTTTTTTCAAAAATCTGGATAGCTTGAATAAATACAGTCTGATTTTCAGGCTGAACCTGATGGGATAAACGCAACATCCAGTGATGAAAAGTTTCAGCAGGTCGTTTTTTAAAATCAGAAGTTAAGGACTGATCCAATTGCTGGATAGCACGATCAAATGGAGATTGAGTCTGGCGAGCTTTTAGATAAATTCTAAGTACATAGGCCACAATCAGCAGTCCAATGCTGCCCAGTAAAATCACGATACTCGAATAAGCCGAACTTAGCCCTAATTTTGATAGCCATTTCTGTTGCGATTCTGCATTATAACCCACCACCTTGCTTTGCCACTGGTAACTGGCATAATCACTCCAAACACGTAGCCTGGTCATCCATAAATTATTCTGCGATGCCCAAGCCGAATTACTGGCCGATACCCGTTGATCTTGAGACAGCAGATTCTGCATTCCGCCATCTACACGTTGTGGCGCAATCATGGCGGTCGGATCAAAGCGCTGCCACTTCTGATCTATCCAGACCTCTGTCCAGGCATGGGCATCCAGTTGCCGGACTTCCCAGCTCTTGCGATCCGGTGCCAGCTCCCCACCCTGATAGCCGGTCACCACCCGTGCAGGAATACCAACATAACGCATCAGCATCACGAAACTCGAGGCATAGTGTTCACAAAATCCTTGCCGGGAGTTAAATAAAAATTCATCAATCCGGTTTTGTCCCAACTGGCCCGGTTTCAGGGTATATACAAAGTTATTCTGCTGATACCAGTTCAGGACTTTCTGCACATAACGGCGTGGATCTGCAGCACTCTGTTCATATAAACCTTGTGCCAGCTGCTGCGCTCGAGGATCCAATCTGCGTTGCACTTGGGTATTGGTACGTTCGACATATTGAGCGGGCAAAGCCTGAGGATTATATTCTGTACCGATCCACTGTAAAGAAATCGGTTCAATGCGTTGCGTGAGTCGTCGTGGCACAATGCTCCAGTCCTGACGGTTATAATAACGGCGCTCCACAGGCATTGATTTTTCCAGCCCCATAATCCAGAACACCGCAGGATCTGCAGCCAGATACTGATAGTTCCAGCCAGCCGGTACTGGCGAGTTATCCATGGGCTGTCGTATTAAAGGTTGCTGATTGATGAAACTGCTGGTCCAGCGTTGACCATCGTATTCATCCAGCACCAAAGCACGCCAATACAGCTCTGAACGCGGTGGAAGTTTATTGATATCACCAATAATCCTGAAGGCCAATGCACTGGATTGTGATAATTCGGCAATATCGCCAGGTGACATACTGTCGCTAATACCGGTCACGCCTTTATTTTCTGGAATGGGAATATGCCAAAGTGGCGGCAAGCGCGGGAAGAAAATAAACAGCAGGATAAAAAATGGAATGGCGTACAGGATAAACTTGCCCACATGCTTGGCATCCTGTTGTAAGGCGGCACGTTGGGTTTTTTGCTCCTGCTCAAACTCGCTGGTCTGCATCCGGTACAGGCCAATCAGAGAGCTGATTAAACACAGCACAATGACCATGGCCATCGCAAATGACTGACTGTACAAAAATGAACTGGCAGCAACAAACAGGGCAAAATTAAACAGGATAAGCAGATCACGCTTGTTTTTACTTTCCAGTGATTTGGCAAATAAAAATGTCGATAGCACAGCAACGCCAGCCTCGACACCAATAAAACTCTGATAACTTAAATAAATACTGCCCAGTGCCAAAGTCGTCAGCAAAAAAGTGCCAATTTTAGGAAATGGTTGCTGGCGTTTCAGGTAAATCCAGATACACAGAATACTGATGGTAAAAATAATACTGAGCAAAACTGGAATAAACATCAGCTGTGCAATCAGAATCAGGCTCAGGGTCAGCACAATCGAGATACGGATTTGTGTATTGATCATTGCTATCTGCCTTAGGCCTGCGCCAATAACTGTTTGGCTTTACGCAGCTGCTCTTCGCCTGCACCCTGTGGCAATTCGGCCTGGGGCAAATGCAGTGCATAAGCACATTGCTGCTGCTCGCATTGCTCAACCAGTCCCATCATAAATTCAAGTTTTTCTTCATGTGACTGAGTCGGCATATGTTCATAATGAATCTCGATACTGTGCTCATCCTGATACTGTTCAAAGACTTTGATATACAAGCCTTGTCCACGGGCAAACTGCTTCCAGGATACGGCCTGCAAAGAATCGCCAGTCTGATAATTTCGCAGCTCGCGAAATTCATCCATATCCGGCTCAAAACGGTTGAGATGGTATTTATTTTCTGCGCTAAAAACTTCCGCTTTGGGTGCCACCCAGGCCGCGTGCTGATGATAAAGATAAGTCCAGGCGCGAACCAGACCAAAGGGATATACCGAATAGATCTGGATGATCGGGTAAGCAAATTTGCCGCGCTGCTCTGCGTAAAATGGCAAAACAAATTGCTGCTTTTGCGCATTTAGATAAAATTTCGCGAGCTGATTTCCTGCCTTGATATACAAATAACGTGGTCGAACTTGCTGCTGTTGAAAATAAAGATGTAGATTCAGGCTCTGCCCGACCTGACCCACTTCATCCGCGATCAGTTCAATTTTCAAGTCATGCAATTGTTTAAAGGTCAGATAAAAACTGACACACAATACTGCACTGATTAAAAAGCAGAACCCTAAAATCAGGTTATTGGCATAGTTCACGCCTGCCACAAAGGTGATCAAGATCAACACCAGATACAGATAACCCTGCTGATAAATAAATACCAGCACATCTTTCTGCGAGAGCTGTTTCTGCTGAGAAAATCGAAAGCGTTTGGCCAGCCATTTTTGCCAGGTTTTATCCAAGAGAGGACTCCTTTAGCTGACCGCAACCTGTTGCATGACATTCAAGCTTTCAGCTTCACTCAAACCCAGACGGTGTGAGGTCACCGCAACAAATACGGCCTGTACATCATCCGGGGTGACAAAAGCCCGTTGCTGGATCAGGGCATGTGCTTGTGCAGCACGCTTCAAAGCCAGTAAGCCACGAGTAGACAGACCATGGCGGCTTTTACGGGTTTCTTCTGCCAGATCGAGCAGATACTCCTGAATAGTTTCGCTGATAAATACCTGATGCGCCAGACCTTGCAGATCCAGAATTTCATTTTCGCTAAAGACATGCGCCAGACTGGCAATCAGGGCAAACCGGGATTCCTGCTGTAACAGCATTTTTTCGGCATGGCGTGATGGATAGCCTAAAGACAAACGCATCAAGAACCGATCAAGCTGGGATTCTGGCAAGGCATAAGTACCACTTTGAAACAGCGGGTTCTGGGTGGCAATCACCCAGAACGGTTTTGGCAAGGCATAGCGTACGCCATCGATGGTGGCATAGCCCTCTTCCATGGCTTCAAGTAAGGCACTCTGGGTTTTGGGGCTACAACGGTTAATTTCATCTGCCAGTAAAATCTGGGTAAAAATAGGGCCCTGTTTAAACTCGAACTGATGCTCTTTCTGGTTAAACATGTTAATGCCGATGACATCGCTGGCCAGCATGTCATTGGTAAACTGTATCCGCTGGAATTTCAAGTCTGCCAGATGAGCCAAGCTGCTGGCCAATGTGGTTTTCCCCAGACCGGGTAAATCCTCAAACAGAACATGGCCGCCTGCGATCATACAGCACAGTGCTAGCTTGGTCTGGGCCTGCTTGTCGAGTACGATGGCATTGACCTCTTCAAAAAAATGCTGGATCTTGGGCGCATAACTTGCAATTTTTTGTTCAAGCACGCTATTGAGCTGTGCAGTATCGTTATTTTCCTTCTGTTTCATGCCCCAGATCACAATAATTTCCTAATAAAATATGGTCTAGGATTAACATACACTGAAATTTTAATTTTCCCAAAAGATCAATTTCCTATCTGTGTAACTGAATAAAAATACCCGCTACAAAATGACGAAAATTCAAATAAAAATGCATGGCTTTTATCAAGCACGGAAAAATTGAGGCCACAGAAAACAGGCAAAAAACCAGCTCAAGAAGCAATCATTTTGTCTTCGAGACCAAGTTTTGAAAGCTTGAATAGATTTAATTTATATGGCTAGAACCGCATACTTTAAAAGTATACAGATTTATTTTCTCCTGGATTTGAATCAGGAAGATTCTGAAATAACTGAATCAATTATGAGATGTGATTAGCGCAGCTGTTTTCAGACTGATATTTGGGCATAAAAAAGCGCCCCGAAAGGCGCTTTTTTTACTCAAGAATTAACACGGACACTTCTTCATCCCACCGCCTGCCGATGGATAACGTGAATCCACACAGTGACGATAAAATGTTTTCGGGTCCATCGCTTCCAGATCCGGATGATGCTTGCGCATATGCTCCACATAGGTCTGATAGTCCGGCACACCAACCATCAGGCGGAAACTTTGCTGCAAACGTTGCCACAAGGTCGCAATCCGGGACCAGTTTTTCGGATTCAGGATCAAGTCTTTTTGTGACATCACGGTCATCTTGATGATTTTATAAATCATCGTTTTCCCGCTTTTGGCAAACTTCAGATTCATCACCTTCCTCCTTAATGACCTTTCGCTGGCTGAATTTCTTCAGGATCACGATAGATGGCTTCTGCTTCATGTACAGACGGTTCAGGATTTGCCAATGCTCGACGAATCACGCGAATCGCGGCGAACAACATTACAAAGGCCACGATCATAAAGAAGGCGCAGAGTGCTGCATTAATCTGGTTCGACATGGCCACCGTCTGCATTTCTGTTACTGTTTTCGCTGGCGCCAGGATTTCATTATTGGCAATGGCAGTATTGAAACGCTCCGCCTGTGCCAGGAAACCAATTTTCGGATTTTCGTGGAAAATCTTCTGCCAACCCGCAGTCATCGAAGTAATAAACAGGAAAATAGTCGGAATAATGGTAACCCAGACATATTTCTGTTTTTTCATCTTGAACAGAATCACAGTACCGAGAATCAGCGCCATTGCCGCCAGAATCTGGTTACCAATACCAAACAGCGGCCATAAGCTGTTAATTCCGCCGAGTGGATCGACCACGCCCTGATAGACGAAGAAGCCCCAACCTGCGACTGCCACGGCAGTACCCAGCAAGTTGCCAAAGAAGTTATGCGATTGTTTTACTGCAGGAATCACAATACCGACTGTGTCCTGAACCATGAAACGACAAGCACGCGTACCGGCATCTACAGCGGTCAGAATGAATAATGCTTCAAATAGAATGGCAAAGTGATACCAGAATGCCATCATTTCACGGCTATTAAAAATTTCCGTGATGATATGCGCCATACCAATCGCAAAAGTAGGTGCACCACCCGTCCGTGACAGAATCGAGCTTTCACCGACTTCCTGAGCCAGTAAAGTCAGGGCTTCCGGAGTCACCACAAAACCAAGGGTACGCACCGCTTCTGCAGCACTCTCTGCAGTTGTTCCAAGTAATGCGGCTGGTGAGTTAATCGCGAAGTAAATTCCCGGATCCAGAATTGCAGCACAGATCAAGGCCATGATCGCCACAAAAGACTCCATCAACATGCCGCCATAACCGATCATCCGGATATCGCGCTCGTTATTGACCAGTTTTGGCGTGGTTCCTGAAGAAACTAAGGCGTGGAAACCGGAAATCGCACCACAGGCAATGGTAATAAACAGGAACGGGAACATGGAGCCTGCAAATACCGGACCCGTACCATCGATAAACTTGGTCACCGCTGGCAGTTTCATTTCCGGCATGGCAAACAGAATACCAATCGCCAGACCGGCAATTACACCAATTTTCAAGAAGGTAGACAGATAATCACGTGGCGCAAGCAACAGCCATACCGGCAATACTGATGCAACAAAACCATAGATAATCAATGCCCAGGTCAGTTCAGTACCAGATAGTGTAAAGAACGGGCCCCAGTACGGATGCTGCGCGATGTTTTCACCATAGATGATGCCGAGCATCATCAGGACAAAACCAATAATCGAGACTTCAGCAATTTTACCCGGACGGATAAAACGCATATACACGCCCATGAAGATTGCGATCGGAATCGTGGCAGCAATACTGAACACGCCCCACGGACTATTGGTTAAGGCTTTGACCACCACCAGCGCCAATACCGCCAGGATGATAATCATCACGCCCAAGGCACCGAGCATGACGACAATACCGGCAAAAGTACCCAGTTCCTGCTTGGCCATCTCACCGAGTGAACGACCGTCACGCCGGGTAGAAATAAACAGCACCAGAAAATCCTGTACGGCACCGGCCAGTACCACACCGACTAACAGCCAGATCGTTCCGGGTAAATAACCCATTTGTGCGGCCAGGATCGGACCGACCAGCGGGCCTGCACCGGCAATCGCTGCAAAGTGATGGCCAAACAAGACACTTTTATTGGTCGGTACATAATCCAGACCATCGGCCAGACGATGCGCAGGCGTCAAACGGCGCTCATTCAGCTCGAATACTTTGGTGGCAATAAACAAACTATAGAAACGGTAAGCAATGCTATAGACACAGGCAGCTGCAAGTACCAGCCAGACTGCATTTACATGCTCACCCCGACTCAGGGCCAGCACTCCAAAGGAGACTGCACCCACTATGGCTACTAAAAGCCAAATTATTTTCGAAGTCAGCGTGGACTTCTTTTGTAAAGTTTCCATTCAATCCCTCATATTGTGATGCATATAAATCAGCGCGGTTGTTGTTGTTCGAAGTACTGCTGTTTTCCCTTGCGACTTTACGCCTGTTCTTTTCGCTTTCCTCTAAGACTTTGGCATAAAAAAAGGGATGATCTAGATCATCCCTCTCGATAATAGTCTATTTTAAAACCATTATGCACGTTCTAAATAATCACCAGTACGGGTATCTACACGAACGCTTTCTTCTTGCTGTACGAATAATGGAACACGTACGACTGCACCTGTTTCAAGTTTCGCTGGCTTACCGCCACCGCCTGAAGTATCACCACGAACACCAGGGTCAGTTTCAACGATTTTAAGTACTACGAAGTTCGGTGGAGTTACGTTTAACGGCACACCATTGAACAGCATAATAGTACATTTTTCATTTGAATCGTCTTTTAACCATTTTGCAGCATCGCTCATCGCTGTTTTATCAGCTGCGATCTGTTCAAAAGTTACAGGATCCATGAAGTTCCACATTTCACCGTCGTTGTACAAGTATTCCATTTCTACTTCAACGATATCAGCCGCTTCTAGGTTCTCGCCTGATTTAAATGTTTTTTCCAGTACTTTACCTGATTTTAGGTTACGTAATTTTACGCGGTTGAAGGCTTGGCCTTTACCCGGTTTTACGTATTCGTTTTCCATGATTGAACATGGGTTACCATCAAGCATAACCTTAAGGCCTGACTTGAAATCATTCGTAGAATAATAGGCCATGACTGGCGCACTCCAAACTTACTAACTTTAATCTATAGATGCTAAGGGCTGTTGCAATGTCATTTAGCAAGTCTGACACGAACATTGGGTGCCACATGCACATTCATTTGATGTTGCGTATTCTAAATGAGCAATACACTTTGCCGCAATGAAAAATTCCGGTTTCAGCCGTTGACACTGCCTAAGTTACACTCAGACATGAAATTCTCTTGTTTATTCATGTCTTGCTCAACGCTAAAATGCCATTAGGCTGTCATCATTTTTAGCATATCTGATGATGCGATCAATTTTATCGCGCAGCGGATTATTCTGGTTTGCTACAAGCTGTTAAACTGCAGCCATCAGGCTTTGCCCTCCCATTTCTACTGTTAATTTTCCAGCATGACGAACTATTTATATCAAGAACAAAACTGGCAATCCCAGCTCAGCGACCTGATCACCGACCCGCGCGAACTGCTTGACGTGTTGCAGCTTTCACCAGAGCAGCTGCTTTCGGGCGCGATTTTGGCCACCGAGCAGTTTAAATTGCGGGTGCCGCGAGCTTTTGTGGAAAAAATGCAAGTGGGAAATCCTTTCGACCCGCTGCTGTTACAGGTTCTGCCGCATCATCTGGAACTGCAAGAGCATCCCGAATTTGTTACCGATCCCTTGGGCGAAGAACAGGCCAATCAGCAGCCTGGGGTACTGCACAAATATAAATCACGTTTTTTACTGACCCTCACCGGCGCCTGTGCCGTGCATTGCCGCTACTGTTTCCGCCGGCATTTTCCCTATCAGGAAAACCTGCCTAAAAATGAAGACTGGCACAATATCCGGCAATATCTGGAAAGCCAGCCCGATATTAATGAAGTGATTTTGAGCGGTGGTGACCCACTGACCTTATCCAACCGGAAACTGCAACTCTGGATTGAACGGCTAGAATCTCTACCACAGCTCAAATTTTTAAGAATACATTCACGAGTTCCCATTGTGATCCCAAACCGGATCGATGAAGAGCTACTAAGCATGTTAAAAAACAGTAGGCTGCGTATTATTCTGGTGGTACACTCAAATCACGCCTCGGAGCTGGATGACTTCACCTGCAAGCGTTTGAACCAGTTGGTTCAGCAACAAATTACTGTGCTGAATCAGGCAGTTTTATTAAAAGGTGTGAATGATTCTGCTCAAGTTTTGACAGATTTAAGCTATCGCTTGTTTGATGCCGGGGTAATGCCGTATTATTTACATGTACTTGATAAAGTAAAAGGTGCACATCATTTTGATTTACCGCCTGATGTCATTCATGAGATTTATACTGAAGTTTTAGCGGACCTTCCGGGGTATTTGGTTCCTAAACTGGTTCGAGAAATAGCGGGCGAGAACAATAAGACACCGCTTTTTGGGGTTTCAACATTTTTGAGTTAAATAATAAAGATGAGCAAGCATACGTCCGACATTTTTCAGACACCTACGGAACTCACACGCGATCAGCTGAGCTTTTGCCCGACGACTGCCAAAGCTTTGCAAGAATGGGTTTCAGGGATTTCGATTTTGCAGCTGGGGAATTCATCCAAATCTCTGTTCAATGCCTTACTGGAAGTTTCCGAGCTAAAATGTGCGGAAACTCTGCGCTTCGACCTGATTCAGGTCTTGCATCCAACACTTGAAAATGTCCTGAGCAGTCTGGAAAAACATTTTGTCAATCAGGGACTGATTACTTCGGATCGTAACGATCAGATCATTGAGCTGGCCATGCTGCTACGCAGCCATTTTGCCAAAATCTATATTGATATCGTCAAACGCTGCAGTCACCAGCTGGCCCATCAAAAATTTTCCCTGTTTTCTTTAGGTAAAAAGAAAAGCATTCAGACTGCCCGAATGGTTTCGATTTATTATGCATTGCAACAGCTCAGCCTGCTGTTATATCAACAGCATATGCTATATAGCACACCGGGTATGGGGCAATGGCTGGCTGCACATCAACTGCTTGAATGCGCAATCGAAAATAATTTTTATCAAAGCAATATCAATCAGGTACTGGGTACACAACATGAAATCCAGACTATCGCACATGCTTATGCGCAACTGATTTTACTGGATATTTTCAATACCCACCAGATTCGGCCTGCTGAAATTCAGGGACTGTACCTATGCAGTTTTGACTGGGCCAAACTGGTACAGATTTTACCCAAAGAAACCACACTGTCCCGCTATGTGGTCGATGCCAGCAAAGATTATCCACCGATTTTCAACTCGCATCAGGGTGAACAGTTTCAGCCAAGCTTCTATATTTCCACCCAAAAGCTGATGGAGCATTTGACCAGTACTCAAAGTAAAAATGCCCAGTATCTGTCACGTAATGAAAAACTGTTCCTGACCCCTGCGCTGCATTTTCATATCTACAATCTGCTCTCGAATAATGTCGAGCGTCGTCATGAACGTTATGAATATTCTGCCCAGATCAATCTCTGTTTTGGCTTGAGTGTGGCACATTTCTATCTTTCCAAAGGCAAGAACTTCAACGAAACCCTGGAACTTGGGGCCAATTTTAATTTCCAGAGTGAAAGCAGCTTTGTCAGTTCAATGGAAAATGCCATTCCAAGTGGTTTTAGCAGTATCAAGGCTCTCGACCGGGAAACCAAACAGATTCATAGCGCTGAAGTGCTGGACATTAGTGTCAATGGTTACCGGATTAAATGGTCAGGGATTACGCCGGCCAATCTGAAAACCGGTGAATTCATTCTGGTTCAGGAAAAAACACAAAGTCAGTGGCGAGGCGGTGTAATTCGCTGGATCAAGCAGTCGACCGACAAGAGTCTGGAAATTGGTCTGGAAATTCTGGCTCAGGAACTGTTCCCTTGTGCAGCCTACAGCCGTACAGAACGTCATTATGTCAATTACCAGCCTGCACTGCTGGTAAAAATGACACAACTGGATCAGGTCTCGACCAGTCTTATCGTCTCTGGTTCACAAATGTTTAGGGAAAAACAGACCATTCATTTACGTCTCGGTCAGGAGGAACTCAAAATCTATCTGACCAAAGCACAACTGATTACACAAAGTTTTATCCGTTTTGATTATGAGTTACTCAATGATCAGGAAGAAGACATCATAGAAAACTTTATCGATCAGCAGATGAATGAAAGCAGAAATCATGATTTATGGGAAGCATTGAAGTGAGAAATCCATTATTGTCTAAAAAGTTAAAACGTACCGAAACACGTTTACTGATTATTGATGATAATCAAATTAGATATAACCAAATCCGTGATCTTCTGACCAGCAATGACTACCAGGTTGATGCTGTCCTGCTTGATGATCTGCAATCTTTTGAAAAACAGTTAAATTTCAACTGGGATCTGATTATTTTTGGCCGCGCTTATGATCTGAAATATGAACAGGCCCTAAGTCTGGTGCGTCTTTCCCAACAGCCCCACTTGCCAGTGATCTTGCTTAAACCAGATGATTACCAGGCTGAACAATATGCGCAGTATATTCATAAGGGAATTTATGACATTCTCAATTTTGATTATCTGGAACGCTTTTATGTGGGACTGGTTCGAGCATTGTCATTTAGCCGCGTGTCCCAGGCTCAGCAACATCTGATCAATGAACTGGAAACAGCACAAAGTCAGACTCAATCCTTGGTTGAAGACAGTAACCGTGCCATTGCCACCATTCAGGAAGGGATTCATATCCAGGCCAATGAGGACTATCTGAAGCTGTTTGGTTTACAAAGTGAAGACGAGATTATTGGTCTGCCACTACTGGACTTGTTACAACCTTCTGATCTGAACGACTTTAAAACGCGTTTTAAAAAGATTTCTCAAGGCCAGGTCGATTTGGGCCGGTTTGAAATTCATTCGCTGAATTCGCGTGTCGCAGCCTCCAACCCCTTGAAACTGGAATTCTTGCCCTCCAGTGCTGAAGAAGATGCACTGCAAATTAGCATTGACACCCAGGCTCAGTCTCAAACCGGCAATGCCGAAAAGCCGGCTGGAAAACCAAGTCCTTTCCAGCTGCTTAAACGTGAAATCAGCAAGCAGCCTGCGCCTGTAAATGCATTGGTAACCTTTTCTTTAAGCGCTTATGATCCAGAAGTTCTACAGTCTGACTGGGCGACTTTTAGCGAGTATTTCAAAGCTGTTAAAGAATTCCTCAAGGAACAAACCCATGTTCCGCTGTTTAAACTGGAACATGAAGTCTTTGTCGGGTTATTCCAGGCAGATGCCAAGGCAATTCTCGATTCGAAACTGATCGGATTAAATGCGCTTAGCAAACCACAGCTGATTACAGTGGGACAAAATTCATTCCCTCTAAACCTGCGTATTGGCTATGTAGTGCTGGAGCAGGGTTTAAATGATGAAGCGCATTGCAATGAGCTGATTGCTCAAGCCTTTTCTAGCTCTTTGCCTCAGGCAGAAGCAGCACCTGAATTTGCTCTGGATATTCCTGCAGCACCGGCTAGTCAATCTCCTCTGGGAATGCCGCAGATCGATTTTAGTGTGGCTGAAACCCCAATCGTCAGCCCGACCGTCGCAGCGATCAGTCCTGCAGTCACCGCTATTCCTGCGGCCACACCGCATATTTTGAAAGCGTTAAGCGACTGTCTGGATCGTGGTGAAATCCACCTGAAATATCAGCAGTTGTATGATAAAGAAGATAGCCGTCTCTATACCTATGAAGTCACCAGTGGCTTTATTTATGAAAATAAATGGCAGGATATCTCTACCCTGCTTGAGCTGCATGAAGATGATGAGCTGTCGATTAAACTGGATCGCTGGATTCTGGTAGAAGCGAGCAAACAGTTGCATAACTTTATTACCCAATACCAGGATGCAACCTTAATCATTAACTTGAACCGTGCCGTACTGTTTAAAGACCGCACCTTCCCGGAATTTATTTCCAAGCTGATTACGATTATTCGCAGTAAAGTGCAGCATCCACTGATCTTGCAATTCTCGGAAGAAGATATTTTACTCAATCAGCAGGATGCCCAGAAATATCTGCGTACTCTGCATGAACATGGCGGCCTGATCGCTCTTCGTGATTTTGGTCAGTCCATGTATGGACCAAATTTACTGCGTGAATTACCGCTAGATGGTGTCAGCTTGCATTCCAGCCTGACCCAGATGCTGAATAATGAGCCTGGAATTGAAGAACTACAGGAAAAGATCACCGGTTACCTCGATATCAAGCCGCTGAATATTCTGATCCGCGAATTAAATGATATGACCCTGTTCGCCAATGCCTGGAATGTCGATGCCCGTTTTATTCAGGGAGATTATTTCCAGAAAAAACTTGATCACCTGATTGATGTACAAGAGCATTAACATTAAATAGTTATATGCCTGCCATGCGGTTATTTTCCAAATGGCAGGCACAAAAAAACGGGCTTGAGGCCCGTTTTTTTTATTTTGGGTATTAACGTTTAACAGAACGTGACATACCAGCAAAACGTTGTTTGAACTTGTCGATACGGCCGCCAGTGTCAACGTTCTTTTGCTTACCAGTGTAGAATGGGTGGCAAGCTGAACATACGTCTAGATAAAGTGTATCTTTACCAAGAGCTGAACG
The DNA here is from genome assembly GCF_057839405.1 of Acinetobacter sp. KH_038. Lineage (NCBI taxonomy): Bacteria > Pseudomonadati > Pseudomonadota > Gammaproteobacteria > Moraxellales > Moraxellaceae > Acinetobacter > Acinetobacter sp. KH_038. The sequence goes on from NZ_CM174489.1 coordinate 1,966,814, forward strand.
AGTTTCGATTACGTTACCACATGAACAAGTAGCAACTAAAGTTTCATATTTTGGGTGAATATCGGCGCGCATCGTCGATTACTCCATTAGATTCAAGAAGGTTTAGCTGTCATCGCTATTGATCACTCTCAAATGAGGAAGCAGGAACCAGAGTTCATGCAGATCAACACCACAACAGACCATTCTTTTGGCCCACCGAGACGGATACCGTCAGAGCTAAGCGCAACAAGTGGGCGTTATTATACGTCAAACAAATCCAATATGCGAATTAATCTTCACTGGCCGGCGCATCCTCTTTGGCCCAGATATTGGCAATAATGCCGCAGACCATCAACTGAATCTGGTGAAAAATCATAATTGGCAAGACAATCATGCCCAGCGGCTGTCCAATAAATAAAATCTGCGCCATCGGTACGCCACTGGCCAGGGTTTTTTTAGACCCACAAAAGAATGCGGTTTTCTGGTCAGCGCGGCTAAAGCCCAGCCAGCGTGGGATATACAGTGATAACAACATGACAATGGTGAGCAACACCGAACACGCCAGCAACAGCAATAACAAGGTACCCAGACTCACCTCATTCCATAACCCGGCCACGACTGCACTACTGAAGGCTCCATAAACCACCAGTAGAATCGAACCCTGATCAAAAATCTTGACGATTTGTGGCATTTTCAGCATATGAGGATAAATCCAGGGACGCAGAATCTGCCCCAGAATAAACGGCACCAGTAGCAACAAGGTAATCTGGATAATCGAGGCAGTCGGATCAAAGCCATGTTGCGATTGACCGAGAATAAAGAATGCCACCAGTACCGGGGTAATAAACATGCCGATGAGATTAGAAAAAGAGGCACTACATACAGCCCCGGCAACGTTGCCATGTGCTACTGAAGTAAAAGCGATTGAAGACTGTACAGTCGATGGCAAGAAACACATAAACAGGAAGCCCCAATACAGTTCCTGTCCGAGCATCGGCAATAAAATCGGCTTGGACAAAAGTCCTAAAATAGGAAACAGGGCAAAAGTCAGTGCAAAAACCAAAGTATGCAGTCTCCAGTGCATAATGCCTTCGACAACTGCCTCACGGGACAGCTTGGCACCATGCAGAAAAAACAGGATGGCAATTGCACCTGTGGTCACCCAGCCAAAGACTTCAGCAGCCTGTCCGGAAACTGGCAAGATACTGGCCAGCAAAACCATTACAAATAACAGTATCGTAAAACGATCCAATGCCAATAATTTAAGCATAGCCCTTTAATCCTTCAAATTTTAGATTTTATTGTTTGATATAAAAATGCCCGGCTATCTTAACAGATGCCGGGCTGATGCTACGCATTCAGATTGATGTAATATTTTCATCTATACATGAATATCTTTCATATATTTCACTACAGCATTCTTAGTTGTTACGTGCATCCTGATCTTGCTGGATCAGCTCGATTTTATAACCGTCTGGATCTTCTACAAATGCAATCACCGTCACGCCACCTTTCATTGGCCCGGCTTCACGCACCACATTACCGCCACGCGCCTTGATCTCTTCGCATGCCTTGTAAGCATCATCAACAGCAATTGCGATATGACCATAAGCATTGCCCAGTTCATAGCGGTCCGTATCCCAGTTATGGGTTAGCTCAAGTACCGTATGGTTTTCTTCATCACCATAACCGACAAATGCCAGGGTAAAACGGCCCTCTTCGTAATCACGCTTACGAAGCAAAGTCATGCCAAGTACTTCAGTATAGAACTTCAGCGACTGTTCTAAATTGCCTACACGTAACATGGTATGCAGCATGCGCATATTAATCATCCTTCTGTACAGATTGTTGTTGGTGTTCACCGAGCAGTTTTGCAACCCAAACCACCAGAATCAGGATGGGTATCCCAATTAATGTGGTCATGAGGAAGAAATTCGGATAACCGATATTGGTGACTATAGTACCGGAATATCCACCTAAAATCTTAGGGGTCAGGGTCATGAGCGAGCTAAAAATCGCATATTGCACCGCAGTAAATGACACACTGGTCAGGCTTGACAGGAAGGCAATAAATGCAGCACCCGCCAGTCCGGCAGCCAGATTATCGACAATAATCGCGAAATAAAGCCACTTGTCGCTATAAGGTTTGATCACCTTGCCGCTGACTTCGATGCTGTCTGAACTGCTGCCATCTACCACCGCCAAAGGCTGAATATCGACATCCAGATTCTGGCTAGGGGTGAGCTGATCATTGACCTGATAAACATGCGTGGTTTGCTGAAGCATCTGTCCATCTTGCATCAATACTGCGCTGAGCATGCGGGTTGGTGACTGAACCAGTTGCTGCGCAGGAATCGCGGCAGTAAAGACACCATCGCTTTCTAATTTGGCATCGGTATTCTGCTCATTAATTTGCAGCACCAGCTTTTGATTCGGCTGCAGGGCTGCACCTACATATTGACCGCGTACCACAATGGTCTTGTCCTGCTCAGTCAGACTCAGGGTATTGTCACTGGTAATCGGTAAAATCTGTAACTGCGTACTGCCCTGTTCTGCAGTCAAATACGGCATCGCGACCTGCACAGGCTGAGTAGTGTTATCTGAGTTGAGATAACTTGCTGTCACTTGCAGCTGTTTGCTCTGTGCCAGCATATCAGCAGGTAGATTCAGCTTCCAGTAGCCGACTTCATCAGTTTCGGCCTGATAAACCTGACTACCCACCGCGACTTCAACAGCAGCCAGTTTTTCACCGGATTTCACCAGTCCAATAAAAATCAGGTTGGTCGAACAGGCCAGTACGGCACCAACAAACATCAGCTTCATGATGTTCATTTTCTGGGCCAATAAACCACCAAGGAATCCACCGACCAAGGAGAAAATCACCCCGTAGACCTTGACCGCTTCTGCAATCTGCTCTTTGCTGAAATTCAGGTCCTGATAGAAGACGTTGGAAATGACACCGGCAATAATATCTGAGACACGATAAAAACCGATCAGCAACAACAGCACCAATGCCAGTTTCAGTCCATAACGCTTAAAGAAGTCTGCTACCGGATGAACCCAGGTTTCGTAGGCCATCTGCTTGTTCACTGCACCCATTTTCACCAGGCTTGCGCCAATGGCAAAGGCGGCTGCACCCGAGCCAATAAAGCGCAAGGCCTCAAAACAGAACAAGGCAAAGGTATCTTGAATGGCAAACTGCCGGGTAATACTGGTTACCAGATTGCCTGAATAAATATAGCTCAGTACAAAACTGATCACCGCGACAAAAAACACGGCCACCAAGCGGAAATAATCACTGCGCACATAGTGTTTACGCACACGGTCAACCTGCGGTTCCCGAATACAAAGTGTGGTGATAATCCCGACCAGCATCACCGCAGCCATGGCCAGATAGGTCCATTTCCAGGCATCGTAGATATAATTACCTTTGGCAGTGCCCAGATAGGCCGCCAGAAACAAGGCCCCTGCACCGGCGACAATCATCCCGATCCGGTAACCGGCATTATAGGTCGAGGCCAATACGGTCTGCATCTGGGTTTCCGCCAGTTCGATCCGGTAGGCATCAATCACAATATCCTGCGTGGCTGCGGAAAAGCCGAGCAGGACTGCACCGAGCGCCATTTGCTGCAAATGGCTACTACCCAGTGCCGGATCAGAAAAGGCCATAATCGAAATGGCACAGACAATCAGAATCTGCGCAACCAGCAACCAGGCACGACGGCGTCCCAGAGCCTTGGTCAGAAAAGGGAGTGGCAGTTCGTCAATGAGCGGGGCCCAGACGAATTTAAACGAATAACCCAACGCCGCCCAGCTAAAAAAAGTCACTGCACTTTTGCTGATTCCGGCTTCACCTAACCATAAAGACAGACTGGAAAAAATCAGAAGAATCGGGACACCGGCCGAAAATCCCAAGAACAGCATGATCAAGGCACGTCGATCTAGGAATGCTGTAAATGCGGATTTCCAACCCGTCGTTTGTGTGGTCATTGCTTTATTATTTTCCGCGGAAAAATCAATTGCTGCTATTCAATCCTGTAATAGCGTATCTTTCAACAAGATTTATATATTTATCACATTTCCGGTTTTTTTATTTTATGACAAAAGCGACATGTTGGCTTGAATTTTCCAAGCAAATCTGTATACCTTAAGCCTTATCAACGTAATATTTCGTTTTGGATTTCAACAGTGACCCAGAGACTCGATCAAATTAATTCTTCTATCGCCAGCAACAATACGACAACACCAGAAAATATCCGCTCAGATTTACTTATCTCGGCATTTGAACAAAGCGAAATTCACAACACCCTAGAACATACCCGCTTAAAATCCACCCAACTGACGCATATTCCAAACCTAGAAAAAATTCCGGCATCAACCAAACGGATCAAGCCACTGAATAATTTTCTGGGGCAAGACCGCGCGCGGGCTTCGGTCGAGGCCGGGATTGCCTTACCTTATTCCGGCTATAACATTTTTGCCGTGGGTACCGCTGGCTTGGGTAAACGCACCATGGTAAAACGCCTGCTGCAACAGCATGCCAAAACCATGGACACGCCCAATGACTGGGTCTATGTCAACAACTTTCAAAACCAGCGCCAGCCGATTGCATTGGAGTTGCCCGCCGGTCAGGGTCCAAAGTTTCAGGCCATGCTAAATCAAAGCTGGCAGACCATTCTGAAACAGCTCGAACGCCGTTTTACCGCAGAAACCTATCACAACCGCATTGAAATGATTCGTCAGGAAACGGGTGATGAACAGCAGCAGGCACTGATCGAACTCACCAAAGAAGGTGCAGAACTCGATCTGAAACTGATCTCGCGACACGATGAACACTGTTTTGTTCCGGTACATCTGATTGATGACAAGTTACAGGAAATGACTCAGGAAGATCTGAATGCACTCAGCAATCAGGATCGGGCCGAACTGGCCACCAATATGCGCTACATGGACAAAAAACTGGAGCGTCTGGGTTTGCATCTGGGCGATCTGGAAGATGATGCACGTGATCGTGTACAGGTGCTGAATCGTGATATTGCCAAACAAGTGGTGATACCGCGTGTAGAGCAGATTCTGTCCAAGTTCAAACATGTGCAGGGTTTGGAACATTATCTGAAATATTATGCCGAAGACATTATCAACAATGTCGAAATTGTGCTGGAACAGGAAGAAGATGATTTTACTCCGGCACTGTTCAGCCGTGTTCCGGCACGCTATCAGGCCAATGTGATTATTACCCACAAGCCGAATAGCGGCGCACCGGTGATCTTTGAAGATTTTCCAACCCATTACAACTTGCTCGGGCATGTAGAACAACTGACCCAGAATGGCACAATTACCACAGATTTCACTTTGATCCGTCCGGGTACACTGCATAAAGCCAATGGCGGTTTTCTGATGCTGGAAGCGGAACAATTGCTGGAACAGCCGTATGCATGGCAAGGCTTGAAACGTGCACTAAAATCCGGGCATTTAAAACTGTCTTCACTAGAGCACATGATTACGCTGACCGGCAGTATTTCGATTGAACCGGCCTCAATTCCACTGAATATCAAAGTGATCCTGCTGGCCGAGCCTGAAATTTATTATGAAATTTTGGAGCTTGAGCCGGAACTGGGCAGCATCTTTAAAATCCGTGCCGATTTTACCGATACATTACAACGTAATGACGACAATGAGCAGGCCTATATGCAGCTGATTGCCGACTATGTGCAATCGGATAAATTACTGCCTTTTGACCGTTCTGCTTTGGCTGCATTGCTCACAGATTCCAGCCGTCAGGCCGAAGATCAAAGTTCATTGTCATTGCATGCTCTGACACTGGGCGACCTGATCCGTGAAGCGCATCATCATGCCTTTCAGGCCGGTGATAAAATGGTCTCGGAAAAGCATATCAATACTGCACTCGATCATCGTAAGTATCGCTTAGGCTATTTACGTGAGTTGTATTGGCAAGACCTGACCCGCGGTACACAGCTCATCGAAACCAGTGGCCATCGTCTGGGACAGATCAATGCCCTGTCAGTAATTCATTATGCCGATGTCGAATTTGGCCTGCCTTCACGTCTGACTGCTTCGGTGTATCAGGGTGGTGGCGACATTCTGGATATCGAACGTAGTGTCGAACTGGGTGGCTCTTTACATGCCAAAGGCGTGTTATTGATGTCATCCTTCCTGAAAGCCCATTTTGGTCGTGAACAGACCCTGCACTTCTCTGCTGCGCTGGCATTTGAACAGAGCTATGGTCAGGTCGATGGCGATAGCGCCACAGTGGCGGAACTGTCTGCCCTGCTCTCGGCGATTAGTCAGTTACCGATTGATCAGTCCTGGGCCATTACCGGCTCCATGAACCAGCTCGGACAAGTACAGCCAGTGGGTGGCGTGAATGCCAAGATTGAAGGTTTCTTCGATGCCTGCAAGCTTCAAGGTCTGACCGGCAAACAAGGCGTCATTATTCCACGTCAGAATATGCAGCATCTGATGCTGCGTAAAGATGTCACCATTGCGGTAGAAGAAGGTCAATTCCATATTCATGCGATTGATACCATCGATCAGGCACTGGAAATTCTGATGGCACGCCCGGTCGGGACGCTGGATAAAAAAGGTCGTTATAGCAAAAATTCAATCTATGCCGCAGTGATGGCACAGCTGGATTACTGGCAAGCGATTGAAGATGGCGGTGAGCTGGTCGAAGTACCGAAGAAAAAGAAAAAAAAGAAGAAAAAAGACAAGAAGCAAATTGCGGAGCCGCAAGCTGAACTTAAAGCAGATGCCTCTACAGTCGAAGCAGCAGCTGCAACGACTAAAGATTAACTCTGACCTTGATCTATCTTTAAAATAGCAATAAAAAAGCGCTTCTCAATGAAGCGCTTTCTTAACAGCTGGGCTTAATTTAAATCTGAATTAAGCATCAGCTGCCGGGCTGTACTGTTCAACCAAAGACTTTAATTCGCCTTTCTGGAACATGTCGAGCATGATATCACTACCACCGATCAACTCACCATTGATCCAAAGCTGTGGAAAGGTCGGCCAGTTGGCGATTTGTGGCAACATCGCACGAATGTCCTGGTTTTCCAGAATGTTTACATAAGCAAACGGACGACCAATCTGACTGAGTGCTTCTACTGCACGTGCAGAAAAACCACATTGTGGAAATTGCGGGGTGCCTTTCATGTAAAGAAGTACTGCGTGTTTTGCAATTTGGTCACGAATTAACGCTTCGGTATCGCGTGCTTGTTCAGTCATTGATAAATCCTCAACTCATCTGTCTCGCATTATACCCAAATCCAGGCAAAACAGTATGTCTAAAGCAATAATTCCAATTATATTTACAATTACTCTTTAAATCCGGGCGGGTTTTTGCTTATATAAGTTTTTCTTTCCACCTAACAGTTAAGAGTTAGTCATGAATAATATTACCCTCGCACCGGTACAAACTGATCAACCTTCTCATTTGATGCCTGTATTTGGCCGTCAACCGATCAGCTTTGTCCGAGGACGAGGTGCATATCTTTATACCGAAGATGGTACAGAGTATTTAGATGCATTAACCGGAATTGCGGTGTGCGGTTTAGGCCATGCACATCCGGTCATTGCCGAAGCGATTGCAGAACAGGCAGCTACCTTGATTCATACCAGCAACCTGTTTGAAGTGCCTTGGCAAACTGCAGCAGCACAAAAACTGGCTGAAGTCGCGGGTATGGAAGAAGTATTTTTCTCCAACAGTGGCGCAGAATCAAATGAAGGTGCAATCAAAATTGCACGTAAATTTGGTCATATGCAAGGCATTGCCTCGCCTAAAATCATTGTTGCTGACCAGTCATTCCATGGCCGTACCATGGCCACGCTGTCTGCGACAGGCAATAAAAAAGTTCAGGAAGGTTTTGGCCCGCTGGTCGAAGGCTTTATTCGCGTACCTTTTGGTGATATCGAAGCGATTGAAGAAGCCGCAATTCATCATCCGGATATCGTGGCGGTACTGATCGAACCAATTCAGGGTGAAGGTGGTGTGAATACCGCACCGCAAGGTTTCAGCTATTTAGACGAAATCCGTCAAATCTGTAACCAGCATAACTGGCTGATGATGCTGGACGAAGTGCAAACCGGGAATGGCCGTACCGGTAAATACTTTGCGTATCAGCACACCAACATTATTCCAGATGTACTAACCACAGCTAAAGGCTTAGGAAATGGCTTCCCGATTGGTGCGGTGATGACTCAAGGGCGTGGTGTGGGTGTATTAACTGCCGGCAATCATGGCTCGACTTATAGTGGTACAGCTTTAGGTTCGCGCGTGGTCTACACGATTCTCGATATTATGCAAAAAGAAAATATCGTCGCCAATGCTGCGGAAAAAGGTACTTATATTGTCGATCAACTGCGAAATAAACTGACAGATCAAAATGTCAGCGTGCGTGGTTTCGGCCTGATGATCGGGATTGAATTACCGAAAGAATGTGCCGAGCTAGTCGCAATTGCCCGTGATGAATACAAGACCATCATCAATGTTACTGCCGGCAATGTGGTACGTCTGTTGCCTACCCTGAATATTACCCAGGAACAGGCAGATCAGCTGATTGAACGTCTAGTGAAAATGATCAAGGCTTTTTTGGCATAAACTTCCTTCTTCAGCATAAAAAGCCGCTTAAAAGCGGCTTTTTTATCTTCTGCAGTTTATGATGCGGCCTGTAACATACGCCCACCAGAAATCTGGTTAAAATATTGTTTCAATGTATCAAGGCAACGCAGAATTTTTATCGGTTGCTGTTCACGTTTTGGCATGACTGCATACAGCGTAATCGGTGGCAATCTCCATTCAGGCAAGACCTCAACCAGAGTACCGTTAAGCAGATCCTTTTTGGCATCCAGATATAAAATCTTGGCAACACCATTGCCCTGCAAGCACATCGATTTCGCCACCAGACTATTGTTGGTACTGAAACGGGATTTCAGTTCAAACTCGGCTTTTTCTGCAGTATTGACATGCTGGAAATGGAAATACTGATGATTTTTGATATGGGTCAAATGCAGCATGTCATGATTTTTAAGATCATCAGGACGTGAAATAATGCTGTTCTGATTAATATAACTCGGTGTCGCCACCAGAATTTGTTCAATCTGCATTAAAGGCATAACCTCAAGATTATGCTCATCATTTTTCTGTTCAAATCTCAGGGCAATATCAATACGCCCATCAAACAAATCAACCTCTTGATTGTTGGTTTCCAGATGTACTGCCAGGCCACGATGTGCGGACATCCAGTGTGAAAGTGCGGGAATCACATGATTCGCGCATAATTCTGGCAAAGAAACGATACGTAATTCACCCACAAGATCATCACGTAACTCATTGATCCGGACTTTACCGCGTTCAGCAGCAGATAGCATTTCTTGACAGCTATAGAAAAAAGCTTGTCCCGCTTCAGTCAGACTTAATTTTCGCGTCGAACGATTTAAAAGTACTACTTCCATATCGTGTTCTAATGAGCGAATCTGCTGACTCACGGCGCTGGTCGTAATCCCTAATTCACGGGCAGCACCGCTAAACGAGTTTTTTTCCACAACACAAGCAAAGACACCCATTGCTCGAAGTTGATCTAACATAAATTTCCCTCTAAACTTATGAGGTGCTTCATCATTTGATAAAAGCAACCTATTGTATTATACGGTGAAATTTACACTTTGCATTATTTTATTTAATTGCTTGGTAAAACTGTCGCTGGATTAATCGGTTTGCCGTCTAAGCGCACCTGAAATTCAAGCATGGTACGCGTAGTGCCGGTTGAACCCATTTCTGCAATTTTTTGCCCCGCTGTGACATTCTGGCCACTTTTCACATCCAGCTTGCTGTTATGCGCATATGCAGTGATATAACCATTGATATGCTTGATCAAGACCAGATTACCGTATTCTTTCAGACCATCTGCGGCATAGACCACCTGCCCATCCGCTGCTGCAAATACAGGATCACCGACATTGCCGCTATAGCGTGTCCCCTTGATATTCGACGCCAGATTATACGGCTCCAAAATCGCGCCATTGGATGGTTTTACCCAGCGCAAGCCTGCGGCAGTAGAGACCGGAGTCACTGGTGCTGGTGTGCTGACGCGTGGCGCAGTTTGTACGGTGGTCGCTGGTGAAACCGGTGCAGGGGTTGGCACGGCTATGGTTTGACGCTGGATAGGTGCTGCCTGAGTGACTGCCTGCGTAGCGGTACTGCGACGTGCAGTATTGTTTTTCAGGCGGATCGACTGACCGACATAAATCCGGTAAGGTGCCGCAATATCATTCATGTCGGCAACACTGATATAATTCAGTCCATAACGTGCTGCGATCCCACTCAATGTATCTCCTGAACGCACCGTATAGAAGTCAGGAGCTGTTGCATAACGCGTCGCATTATTCACTTGCGGTTTGGTAGCACAACCGCTAATCACGACTGTAGAAATAACAACGGTTGATAAAACTAGGGTTTTCATCAGGGCTGCAGGCGAAGCCACGATACATTTCGGTAACACCAAGAACATTATCTTCCTCTCTAAAATCTATACGGTTGCAAAAACCCGTTAAGATTAGCAAAGTTTTACTGCAATATACTTGCAATCGCGACTTTTTCACAAAGTTATAACACTGAGAACGCATTTTCTGCCAATTGTGTTTGCAAATTCTGCAGAACCTGATAATTGGTGGCATCCATATGAATTGGGGTAATGCTGACATAGCCATTGGCGACAGCAAAGAAGTCCGAATCAATCTCGCTGAAGCCTTGCTTGGGTTCTGCCACAGCCTCTCCAGACAGCCCAATCCAGTACACCTGACGACCACGCGGGTCAACATGACTGCTGATCGGTTTAGACTGACGGCGGCGGCCTTGATAAGTCACTTTTTCACCCTGCAATTCAGCGACATCCGGAATATTGATATTAAAAATATGCCGTTCCGGCAGAACCGGCAAGCCGCGTGCAATAAAGTCATGCACCCACTCGGCAGCCAGCTGATAGTCCTGCGGCTGTTGATAACTGCGCACATTTGGGCCACTCAATGACACGGCAATGGCAGGATGCTTGCTTAAGCGACCTTCAAAGGCTGCCCCGACCGTGCCGGAATACAAGACATCATCGCCCAGATTGGCACCACTATTAATCCCACTGACCACCAGATCAAATTCAAGGTCAAATAACCCGTTCATCGCCAGATAAACACAATCTGCCGGAGTGCCATTGACCGCCCAGACATCCGGAGAGATCTGAACCGGGCGTAAAGGACGGTCCAGGGTTAAGGCACTGGAATAGCCGCTGCGTTCACTTTCCGGTGCCACAATCACCACCCTGCCTAAAGGTTTTAACGCCTGTGCCAATGCCTGAATACCGGGTGCAAACACCCCATCATCATTTGAAACTAAAATATTCACTGAAAAATCTCATTACGCCAAAAAATGACTGGTTAGAACATTTAATTGTATTAGTGCTGGAATTATATATATTTATCGCTCGACATCCATCTTTAAAATATGTGGCTCAAGATGATTAAAAAATTCGCTTTATTTGGCACTTTTGCTCTAAGCCTGGCAGCATTGGTTTCTCCCTCTGTGATGGCGAGCGATCTGACTGCTGAAGAAAACAATACTATTGTCAAAGAAGACATCGCATCGGCACAAGTCATGGCCGAGGTTTGCCCGGTTGTGATTGGCAAAAATGCAAAATTTGATAGCACCATTCAAACGCTTATCCAGTCGTATCTGGCAGACTATTCAGATAAAGGCATGAGCTATCAGAAACTACAGGCAGACAGCGAATATAAATCTCTGCTTGAAGAAGCACGCCAGAGTGCCAAACAAACCTCAAGTGACGAGCAAAAAACCGTCTGTGAAGAAGTGCTCGATTATCAGGGCTAAGCTAGTCAAATCCTCAAATAAGGCGGTGTAAACATCGTCTTATTTTTTTCTTACAGATTTCTTCATAATTCTACAGCTTCGCTACATTTCCATACTTTTCAATTTCAAAAATAAGTTTAAGCTAGGCAAATCATTGTTCTAAATCTATTTTTTGAGTTTTTAATGAAATATCCATTACTTCAAGCCATGACAATCTGTGCAGCCTCTGCTGCAGCCCTTTTTACAACGTCTGCATTTGCAGCCGATGAAAATATTAACGTCACCCCTACCCAGCAAGTAACCAAGCAGGAACTGGCGGCTATTTATGTGCTTTCTGAAATCTGCCCAGGCATGGTGAAGGACAAAGCACAGTTCAATCAGGGTTATACCAAACTGGTGACTGAATATATGCCGGGTCAGAACAATCCGGTTGAACGCCTGAATCAGATGGCAAAACAGAACGATTTCCGCAATATTCTGGCCGAAGCACAATCCGATGCCAAGAAAGCAGGCAAGAAAAAAAATCAGGTGATTTGTAATGAATTAACCACCTATAACAATTAATCGTTTTTTCTGCCGACTACTTACAATACTTTTAAAATAAGACCGGGTTTCCCATAGAAGTCTGCCTAGCTTTGTCCTAAAATGCTAGGCTCTTCGTGCTTACATCAAGATATTGGAACCCACTAGAAATGACCCAAAAAACTGCCCTTGCTGCATTATTATTAGTTCCTAGTTTTAGCTTTGCAGCAACTGTCTTATCTGCACCACCAGAATTGAATAATAAATCCTATGTGCTAATGGACTTCGAGACAGGGCAACTTCTCGCTTCAAAAAATGAAAATGAAAAATTAGCCCCTGCTTCAATGACCAAGATGATGACCAGCTACATCATCGAACAAAAACTCTTGAGCGGTGAACTCACTGAAGACGAACAAGTACGCATGAACGAGTCAGCATGGTGTCGTGGTAGTAGCGCGGAATCATGCATGTATGTGCCTTTAAACGGCACGGCCACTGCACTTGAAATGCTTCGCGGGATTATCATTCAATCGGGTAATGACGCATCTAAAGCCATGGCTGAACATATTGCAGGGAACGAGGGTACCTTTGCACATATGATGAACCAGGAAGCTAAACGTATTGGCATGACCAATACCAGCTTCATCAACTCAACCGGTATGCCTGCTGAAGGTCATTATTCGACTGCCAAAGATATGGCTACACTGGCACAGCACATCATTAAAGACAGTTCCAAGTATTATCCGATTTATGCGGAAAAAGAATTTACCTTTAATGGCATTAAGCAAGGCAACCGTAATGCCCTGCTGTATACCGACCCAAGTGTAGATGGACTAAAAACCGGTCATACCAATGAAGCGGGTTATTGCCTGACCACTTCTGCAAAACGTGGCCCGACTCGCTTGATTTCAGTCATTTTTGGTGCACCAACCATGCAGGAACGTGCAACGCAGACCCGCGAATTGCTGGCCTGGGGTTATGCAAACTTCGAAACCAAAAATGTTCAGCCTGCGAAACAGGTACTTGCCAAAGCCAAAGTCTGGTTTGGTAAGGAAGATGAAGTGCAGATCGGTCTGGCTGAAAACTTTAATGTGACCATGCCAAAAGGTCAGGCCAATGCGATTAAAACCCAGCTGGTGGTACAGCCTAAACTGACTGCCCCATTACAGCCAGGTCAGGTCGTGGGTAAATACGTAGCGACTCTGGATGGTAAAGTCATTTCAGAAAAACCGCTGGTGGCTTTAAATGCAGTTGAAGAAGCAGGTTTCTTCGCGCGTATGCTCGACCATATCAAACAGTTCTTCAGCAACTTGTTCTAAGTCTGAACAGATCATTTCAGTCTTGAACCAAGACCAAAGCACTCACTCAGATGGGTGCTTTTTATTTTATACTATACACATGATCCTTCATCATTTATCGGACAGATCTCTATGAGCCAGAATATTCGTTCTTATTTAGACACGACCCCGCAGATTGACACTTCATGTTATATCGATCCGATGGGAATTGTAGTCGGCGATGTGGTCCTAGCTGAAAATGTTTCGGTCTGGCCATTTGCGGTGATTCGGGGTGATGTCAATTCAATTCGGATTGGTAAAAACTCGAACGTGCAAGATCATTCGATGCTACATGTCAGTCACAAGAAAGCCGACAAGCCTGAAGGTTCCCCTTTAATTATTGGTGAGGATGTCACGATTGGTCATCATGTAAAATTACATGGCTGTACCATTGGCAATCGGGTTTTGGTCGGTATTGGTACGATTATTCTGGATGATGTGATTGTTGAAGATGATGTAATGATTGGTGCGGGTTCGCTTGTTCCACCCAATAAGATTCTAGAAAGCGGTTATTTGTATGTAGGTAGCCCGGTAAAGAAAGTACGTCCACTTACGGATAAAGAAAAAGCATTTTTACAGTATTCGGCACAAAATTATGTGAAGGTTTCGGGGAGTTACAAATAAAATATAAAGTCAGATACAGAGTTTCTGTTTAAGCCGATGCTTTTATTCAATGTATCGACTTAAACAGAACAGAATTGATCAAATAGTCTGTTTAAAACTTTCTAAATGGATCAATATTTTTATTCTTGTACTCAAGAAAAGCAAGCGCTGCTGCTATAAAAAATAAACAAGCCACTCCCAAGAAAAAATTATCATGAACACTAACCCCCAAACCTACAAGCCCAACACCTATAAGTATAAGTAAACAAATTAAAAAGCGATAGAAATTTAACAGCATAAAAGTCTCGAATGAATATATTCAAAGCCGCTTATTAGGTAGCCACAAATCCCAATGTAAATCAGGAGAAAACAAATTACCTCAACATCACAAAAATTATACAATAAATATTAATTAATTAATATTTTTTATTAAAATCTCCGAAAAATAAGTATAATTTAAAAAAAATGTGCCCTAGTCGTTGTTTTGGTTTTTATATTATACTCAACAATATATTATTAAGTTTACGTTCATAACGTTTAAAAAATATTCTATAATTTCATATATTTGTTTTATTTTGAGTTGTCTAAAATTATGCTTGATCAAAACAATCATTAGATACCCTAAACAATAAAGATGTTAAGCTTTTCCTGTTTTTTACTTAAATCCGTTAAGAACAACCTCTTTACATCTCTTGATCCTATGAGTTGATATGGTGATTTTGAGCTAGATATTGCCCTAAAAACAGGCTTTTTATTGATAAACTTCTGCTTTAAATTCTCTGCTTTATAGTACACTTTTCAAGCTCATTCACTTTTTGATAAAAGAAGATCAAAACCTATCAATAGGACTTTTTCACATAGCAGGATTTGATTAAGCTTAAAACATCCAATCCCGATTATTTAAACAATTAAAGAAATCCCCACCCCTCATAGCCACACACCGCAAAATTTTATACAATAGTGCATCATTTTCCATGGTGCTGCTTTATGACCGCTTGGACTGCTCACGTCACTGTCGCGACCGTCGTTGAAAAAGACGGAAAATTCCTGTTTGTAGAAGAACATACAGAAGGTGTGACACACACAGTATTTAATCAGCCAGCAGGTCATGTAGAATGCGGTGAAAGCATTGTCGAGGCCGCAATTCGCGAAACCATGGAAGAAACCGGACATACGGTTGAAGTAACCCATCTATTAGGGATGTATACCTACACCCCGCCGATGTTCCCGGATCGTACTTATTTCCGCTTCTGCTTTTTAGCCAAATCGATTGACTACGACCCAAATGCCACTTTAGATACAGACATTGTCGGTGCAGTCTGGATGAGCTTAGATGAACTGCAAGAGTCGGCTCGTGCGCGCAGCCCCTTGGTGATTAAAGCCATTCAAGATGCCCTGTCAGGTCAAAAATACCCTTTATCGCTCATTTACGAGCACCAAAACTCTCCCTTAATTTCAAATTTGGATGCCTAATCCTATGCAACAACGTGTCATCGTCGGAATGTCAGGTGGTGTAGATTCATCTGTTTCTGCTGCGCTTTTACTTCAACAAGGTTATCAGGTTGAAGGCCTTTTCATGAAAAACTGGGAAGAAGATGACGGCACAGAATATTGCACGGCGATGGATGACCTTGCTGATGCTCAGGCCGTTTGTGACAAAATCGGGATTAAACTGCATACCGCAAACTTTGCCATGGAATATTGGGATCGTGTATTCGAACATTTTCTTGCAGAATATGCGGCTGGCCGTACCCCAAACCCAGATATTTTATGTAATAAAGAAATCAAATTCCGCGCCTTTCTGGATCATGCGGTAAATCTGGGTGCAGACTTTATTGCCACAGGTCATTACTGCCGTCGTGGTGAAACTGCTACGAACTCACGTGGCGAACAATATGCACCATTGCTACGTGGCGTGGATCAGAATAAAGATCAAACCTACTTTCTGCATGCCGTACATGGCCGTGAAATTAACAAGACTTTATTTCCTGTCGGTGAAATTGAGAAGCCACAAGTCCGCAAAATTGCTGAAGAATTAGATCTGGTTACGGCCAAGAAAAAAGACTCGACCGGAATCTGTTTTATTGGTGAACGCCGTTTTAATGACTTCCTGAAGCAGTATTTACCCGCTCAACCCGGAAAAATCGTGCTGGAAGATGGTAAAGAGGTTGGTGATCATCACGGCTTAATGTACTATACGCTCGGTCAACGCGGCGGCATCGGTATTGGCGGAATGAAAGGCGTTGCTGAAGGTGCCTGGTTCGTACTACATAAAGATATCGAAGGCAATCGTCTGGTGGTGGGTCAAGGTCATGAACACCCACTGATGCAAAGCACCATGCTTTGGAGTGAAGCGATTGACTGGGTGGCCGGTGAGCAGGATATTCCTGCAGCAGGTTTCCGCTGTACAGCCAAAACCCGTTACCGTCAGACTGATCAAGCCTGTACAATATATCAAGATTCAGAATTACCAAATGGTGTGCGTGTTGAATTTGATGAACCGCAACGTGCAGTGACCCCGGGTCAAAGCGTGGTGTTCTATTCAGGTGAAGTTTGTTTAGGCGGCGGTGTGATTCATCATACCAATGCACCTAAACCTGATTTTATAAAAGGATGAATTCGGCATGACGGAGTTACCATTTCAACCAGCGACAACGTTGAATACTCGTCAAAATCGTGCTTTGGCGTTAGCGGGTGTGTTTCAAGCCACTCAGCTGACTCATATGACCGCATTGAGCGGTCAGCAAAGCATTGGTGAAAATGGTAATTTCTATTTTGAACAGTTGATTAAAGCCAGTCTCAATATCCGTCCCGGCAGCAATCAGAATGCCCAGACCCTAGATTTTTTTAATCAGCTGGCCGATATTGCCTTAGGTTTAAAAACCTTAGAAAGCAGTATCATGCAACCCTTCAATACTTCACCCAAATCCAGAATTCCAAAGCTTTCCAGCACCAAACTTCCCATGAGTTATGCCATGGCACTTCTTCAGTTAGAAAAGAAGGTCTATAGCAATCCAAAATTCGTGGAAATTATCGAACAGTCCCAACAGAAAATTCTCAGACAGCTTTCCTTCTTCGATAACAATTACCTGCACCCCAGTATTATTGCCAATCTTGCCCAGACCTATGTCGAAACTGCGGGATCAATCAATCCGCGCATCATGGTTCGTGGCAATGCCGAAGCCTTTAAAGATGCCGGGCATACCAACCGCATCCGTGCTTCCCTCTTTACCGGTTTGCAAATGGCGCACCTGTGGCGTCAGCTCGGAGGCAGCTCCTGGGGCATGGTATTTGGCAAACGCAAGTTGCTACAAGATATTCAGAATCTGGCGCGTTTACAGTTTCAGGTGGTTTAACTGATACTGCACGTGTTTCGTTTTACGTTTAATTCCAAAATTTAAGGAATCGATATGAACGCTTTAACTGCACTTTCTCCATTAGATGGACGTTATGCGAGCAAATGTGATGCTCTACGTCCCTTTCTTTCCGAGTTTGGTCTCATCCATGCTCGTGTAACTGTTGAAGTGCGTTGGTTACAGGCACTTGCAAACCACCCGGAAATCACTGAAGTTCCGGCATTTTCAAGCGAAACTAATGCAGCGCTTGATGCGATTGTAAGCAATTTCTCTGAAGATGATGCCAATCGCATCAAAGAGATCGAACGCACCACCAACCACGACGTTAAAGCGGTTGAATATTTCCTGAAAGAAAAAATTGCCAATATCGACGAATTGAAAAATGCCGGTGAATTCATTCACTTTGCATGTACTTCTGAAGATATCAACAACCTGTCACATGCCTTAATGCTGAAAAATGGTCGTGATGTGCTGGTTGCATCTATGCAGCAAATCATTGATTCAATCGTTGCGCTTTCTGAAAAGCATGCTGACCAGCCAATGTTGTCTCGTACACATGGTCAAACTGCCAGCCCAACGACTTTGGGTAAAGAAATGGCGAACGTGGCTTACCGCCTTGCACGTCAAATTAAACAGTTCAAAAATGTTGAACTTCTAGGCAAAATCAATGGTGCAGTAGGTAACTACAATGCGCACTACTCTGCTTATCCAGACATCAACTGGCCTGCGCATTCACAAGCATTTGTAGAATCTTTGGGCCTAGATTTTAACCCGTACACCACCCAAATCGAGCCACATGATTACATGGCGGAACTGTTTGATGCGCTACGTCGTTTCAACACTATTCTGATCGATTTTAACCGTGATGTTTGGGGTTATATCTCGCTTGGTTTCTTCAAGCAAAAGCTGAAAGATGGCGAAGTCGGTTCTTCAACCATGCCGCATAAAGTGAACCCGATTGACTTCGAAAACTCTGAAGGTAACTTGGGTCTTGCCAATGCTGTATTGGCTCACTTGGGTGAAAAACTGCCAATTTCTCGCTGGCAGCGTGACCTGACTGACTCTACAGTACTACGTAACATGGGTGTTGGTTTTGCACAAAGCTTAATTGCTTTCGAAGCATGTGCTAAAGGGATCGGCAAACTTGAACTGAATGCTGCACGTATCAATGAAGACTTGGACAATGCGCAAGAAGTATTGGCTGAACCAATTCAAACAGTAATGCGTCGTTACAACGTTGAAAAACCATACGAAAAATTAAAAGCCCTGACTCGTGGTCAAGCCATGACTCGCGACATGATGGTTGATTTTGTAAATGGTAACGAGTTAGAAGCGGTTCCTGCTGCTGATCGTGCGCGTTTAGCAGAAATGACACCTGCTTCTTATACAGGTAATGCTGCTGAACAGGCCAAACAAGTGGCTGAGCTGATCGCTAAAATCTAATTTGCAATAAGACGAAAAGGCGAAGCTCAGGCTTCGCCTTTTTATTTATAATGTCTTTTATTCTAAAAAGATATTTCATAATAACCACATGATTGAACTGCGACTTTCCGCCAAGCATTATGCAAGCCTGGGCATTTTAATTCTGGCGATTCTGCTTGCCAGTATTCGTCCTTTAGAACTGGAAGCGTATCTCTTGCATCAGGCCGGCACGGTTTTCATGATCATCATGCTGCTACTCTGTCTGTATAGAGTTGGGCTAAATTTTTTAAGTTTTAATCTGTATATTCTTTTTTTGATTATTCATGTGATTGCTGCACACTATCTGTATTCCTATGTGCCTTATAACCAGTGGATTGAACAGATTTTTGGTTTTAATCTGAATGAAGCGATGCACTGGTCACGCAATATGTTTGACCGTTTTGTTCATCTGGCCTATGGATTATTACTCTACCCCATTTTCTATCGCCTGTTTCAGGTCTGGTTGCCGCAGCAAAAACCTGTGGTCATTTTCCTGCTGGTGATTCAGTTTGTAGTGGCCAGTAGCATGCTCTATGAATGGCTGGAATGGTTGATCGCGATTGGCTTATCTCCCGAAGAAGCGGAGAAGTATAATGGACAGCAAGGTGATAGCTGGGATGCGCATAAAGATATTCTGCTTGCCACATTAGGCGCGATATTTACCGGTAGTATCCTGCTTTTACAAAAAATAAAAAGCCCACCGAAGTGAACTTTTGAAATCAGAATTTTATTGAATCAAAGTTTGTGATCACACCTTTCATGACATTTATATTTTGCAATTATGGGAGTGGGCAATAGCGCGTCCAGTCATCTTTCATTTTTTGCAATTCACTCCCACTCAACGTTTCGCTGTAATAAATGAAATAGCTTGCATCAGGATATTGGATTTCATGGCGGAACATCATGCCACGCAGTGACACAGATAACTCCTCAGGAAAATCATCCAGATTCAATTCTTCAAACTCATAATTAAAATAACAGTTTTGCGTTGCAAGATATGCTTCAGCTACAGCCATGTTTCTGCTCTAACAGTAAAATATGCTTTATTTTATCTGATTAGCTTCAGCAATGGTCGGCATTTCAGTCGGGTCAATCCATTTAACAAACTTAGACTTTGACAAGTGGGGGTATTTAAACTTATCTAAGTATTCAAAACAGACCTTTTGACCTTTCGGCATTTTCTCAAAATTCTTATCGAAATATAAATAACGACTATACCTGGCACCATTAAAGCGAATGATCACGCTTTCATGCTGAGTTCCACCTCGAGTTTTATATATCTGATACGACTGCACCACACCACATTCTTTCGATGGAGTAACGGGTGGATTATTTGGCTTTAAAACACCATATAATAGAAAAATACATGCACCGGGTAGAAAGCTTAGCCAAAACAAAATTTTCTTTGAATCATCTTTTATGAATTTGGCTTCAGCATAAAGCATAGATAACATCGGAATAAACACGATGCTAAAGAATCCTAATAATAAAATAAACGTGAGCATATGAGCCTAGACTCAACCAAAACACTTCATTTATATCATAATGATTTGATTTCAAAAATAAAAAAGCCCACCAGAGTGAGCTTTTCATATCATTTACAGAGCAATAAATTAAAGTTTCGGATCGCGCATTTGCACCAGATTCGCATTGGCTTTGCTTAAGCTTTCCATGACCTTATTCATTACGGTCGGAACCAGTGAATCCGCAATTTGTGCTGCTTGCAGGCCGAGTTTTTCACCTAAGGTTGGTTTCTTGCGGGTCTGGATCGAATAAACATCATGTTGGGTTAGCAAGTTCAGTAAATATTCATCTGAAGTTTGCAGTTTATCTACCAGATTCAGATCCAGTGCATCACGGCCATACCAGTGCTCGCCAGTGGCCACTTTTTCAACATTCAGCTGTGGGCGATACTTCTCAACAAAGTGTTTGAATAAAGCATGAGTCTGCTGCAATTCTTCCTCAAACTTGGCTTTGCCCTCTTCGGTGTTTTCACCAAACATGGTCACGGTACGTTTATACTGACCTGCGGTATAGAGCTCAAAATCAATCTTGTTTTCTTTGAGCAGACGGTTAAAGTTCGGCACTTGAGCAACTACACCAATTGAACCCACAATCGCAAATGGTGCAGAAATAATTTCATTGGCGATACAGGCCATCATATAACCGCCACTGGCCGCGACTTTATCGACACAGATGGTCAAGTGAAAACCGGCATCACGTAAACGTACCAGTTGAGCAGCAGCCAGACCATAGCCATGCACCATACCACCCGGACTTTCTAAACGCACCACAATACGGTCACGTCCCGCTTTAGCCGTGGATAAGATCAGGGTAATTTCTTCACGTAAACTTTCGACCGCAGAAGCAGCCATATCGCCTTTAAAGTCCAAGACATAGATTTTTTGATTGGTTTTCTTACGGGCACGTGCTTCTTTAGACAGCTGCTGTGACAGCTGTAACAGCTCGAATTTAGATGCAGTCGTTTGCGCTATTTTTTTTCGTTGTTCATTGATACGCGCATTTAAATGACTGATACGGATTTCAGCGGGCAGTTTCGGACTATGAAATAACATAAAAAATCTATTCTCTATTTAATTCGGCTTATACCCTTAGATTAGGTCAATTTCGGCTTTTTTCAACTTTATTTCGCGAATTATTACGATTATCACCATCTACTTCATCTATAAAAAAAGAGCCTTGCGGCTCTTTTTTTATATTTAGGATTAACCAAAACGCCCGGTAATATAGGCTTCAGTCAACTGATGATCTGGCTGGGTAAAGACTTTTTCGGTCGCATTCACTTCAATCAAATCACCCAGATGGAAATATGCAGTACGATCAGAGACACGCGCTGCCTGTTGCATGGAGTGCGTTACAATCGCAATGGTGTATTGCGTTGAAAGTTCAGAAATCAGCTCTTCCACTTTTGCTGTTGCAATTGGATCGAGTGCAGAACATGGCTCATCCATCAGAATCACTTCAGGAGAAACGGCAATGGTACGTGCAATACACAAACGCTGTTGCTGACCACCCGACAAGCCTGTACCCGGCTGGTTCAAACGATCTTTCACTTCTTCCCATAAACCGGCTTTACGTAAACTACCTTCGACAATTTCTTCAAGATCGTATTTATCACGCGCCAAGCCATGCAGTTTCGGGCCATAGGCAACGTTATCAAAAATAGACTTTGGAAACGGGTTTGGCTTCTGGAATACCATACCCACCTGAGCACGTAGCAAGACCACATCCAGGTTTGGATCATAAATGTCCTGATTGTCCAGCATGACTTTACCGGTCACACGACAACTGTCAATGGTGTCGTTCATGCGGTTCAAGGTACGCAGAAAGGTTGATTTACCACAGCCTGATGGGCCAATAAAGGCAATCACTTCATTTTCATAAATGTTCAGGTCAATGCCTTTAATCGCTTCCGCTTCCCCATAGTACACATGCACATCAGATGTACTCAGTTTCACATTCGTCGACTTCGCATCTTTTTTGCTGCTACTTTGCGTATCGAATTGGGAGATAAACGACGTTGCTGGTTTTTGTGTAGCTTCATCACTGGTGAATTGTGTCTGTTGTGGATTCACGGATTGATCCTTTTTTAAGGAGTTTTGAATAACAGTTGTGTTCATGATTCTGCCCCTTCTTACCAACGGACTTCAAATTTTTTACGTAACCAGATGGCCAGACTGTTCAAGCTGATCATCATGGCCAGAAGTACAATAATTGCTGCGGCGGTACGTCCTTCAAAGAAGTTACGCAACTCATTGCCCTGCCACAAGAAAATCTGTACAGGTAATGCGGTCGCCTGATCAAATGGCGTGGCCGGAACGCTGGCAACAAAAGCACTCATCCCGATTAATAACAAGGGTGCAGTTTCGCCCAAAGCTTGTGCGACCCCGATAATGGCACCGGTTAAAATACCCGGCAAAGCCAACGGCAAAACATGATGGAAAACCGTTTGCAGTCGTGAAGCACCCAAGCCCAAAGCTGCCTGGCGAATTGAAGGTGGAACCGCTTTAAGTGATGCACGTGTGGTAATGATCACAGTCGGCAAGGTCATCAGACTCAGAACTAAACCGCCCACCAAAGGTGCCGACAGTGGCATATGCATCCAGCCAATAAAGATCGCGGCACCCAGTAAACCGAATACAATCGATGGGACTGCTGCCAGGTTGTTGATATTGACTTCGACAACATCAGTAATCCAGTTCTTCGGTGCAAACTCTTCCAGATAGATAGCAGATGCCACCCCGATTGGAATCGAGATAAAGATCACGATCATCATCATGAACAGTGAGCCCATGAAGGCGCCTGCCAGACCTGAAGTTGCCGGTGAACTGCGTGAGTCAGGGCTGGTAAAAATATTAGTATTGAAACTATTTTCAATGATTCCAGAAGCTTTCATCTCGTCCGCCACCTGACGTACTTCAGGACTCAGCTGCTGCTGTTCATCTGGAAGATCCCGGTCAATATTCCCCGCCAGCCAGACATCGACATTGGCATCAGCCAGAATTTTAACTTCCTTGCTCTGACCGACCAGACTCGGATCATTCATCACCATGTCACGTAAGCGATAAGCTTCAGAACTGGTATATAAATAACCCAGCGCATCACGCTGGCTTTCCAGCTTGCTGTCTTTCGCAATCATGCCGTTGATAATCAAGGCATCCCAGTCCACCATGCCGACATCCATTTGCCAGGCAATCATACGCTCCTGGAACTGCGCCGGAGACTCTCCAGCAGCTGGCTTGGGTTTTGGACCAATATCGACAATGGCAGGATCGAAATGAATCGGCACACTCATACTGCTTTGCCAGAAGGCAGGCAAACCTTTGGATAAAATACTACCGAACAGCAATACCACAAAGAACAGACCGGCCAATACTGCAGAGAAACCAAATAGACGGAACGTTTTCTCTTTACGATGACGTCGTCCCAGCGAGCTTTGAATGGTCTTCTTACGCTTTTCACGCAGCTCGGCAGCGATGGATGGATCAATACGCTGATCCACAGGCGTTGTATTTGAAGTACTCATTAGTCGTATTGCTCACGATATTTACGCACGATGATCAGTGCAACAATGTTCAAACCTAGGGTAATCACAAACAGGGTAAGACCCAGGGCAAAAGCCACCAGTGCTTGCGGACTGGCAAAGTCAGTATCGCCGGTTAATTGATTGACGATAGTGATTGTGACCGTAGACACGGCTTCAAGTGGATTGGCATGCAGCTGCGGACTGTTCCCGGCTGCAAGAACCACAATCATGGTTTCACCAATCGCACGCGAAGCTGCCAGCAGGAATGCACCAATAATACCGGGCAAGGCAGCAGGTAAAACCACCTGACGGATCGTTTCAGATTTGGTCGCACCCAAGCCTAGTGAACCATCACGTAGGGCACGTGGCACCTGTGTAATAATGTCATCTGACAGCGAAGATACAAATGGAATAATCATGATGCCCATCACCAGACCCGCAGTCAGTGCGCTGGTGGCATTAATCTCGAGTCCCACCATGGCACCCATGGCTTTTAGAAATGGACCGATGATCATCAAGGCAAATACACCATAGACAATCGTAGGAATACCGGCCAATACTTCAATGGTTGGTTTGGCCCAGGAACGGAAGCGCGGTGAAGCATATTCTGCCAGATAAATCGCGATCATCAGGCCGACCGGTACGGCAACCAGAAGTGCGATCGTGCTGACCATGAGTGTGCCCCAGAGCAATGGCAATAAACCATAACTGCCCTCGGCATTACCAGAAGTACTAAAGCCCGGGTTCCACTCGGTGCCAAAGAAGAAGTCCAGTGGACTGACGAAACTGAAGAAGCGCATCGCCTCGCCAAACATCGACATGACAATCCCGAGGGTGGTCAGAATCGCCACACCTGAACACAGTGCCAGGCCGATATTAATCATTTTCTCGACTTGGTTACGTGCGCGGAATTCCTGGCTAATACGTTTTTTGGCCCAGACCAGTCCGGCCAGTGCAGCCGAAATCACCACTGCGAGCTTGGCAAAAGTGCCGATGGTCGAAAACTTCGCCAGCTGCTCGGCAGCGGCCAGTTCATAGGCTGCAGGTGTATCACTGACACCGAAACCTGATGCAAGTGCCTGAACGCGATCAACCACAACGCCCAGACTTGCCTGATCCAGACTGGCCGAAATATCCTGCGGCAAATGGTTGAGTACCACCTGCTCCAGAAAACTTGGCTCAACTATATTCCAAACAATCAAAATTAAAAACGCAGGGATACCACACCACAGTGCAACCAGTGCACCGTAATATCCGGGACGCGAGTGTAGGTTTGCAGAATTGCTTCCCTTACCTGCTAAGCTACGGCTTTTACTTAATCCGATTTGATAGGCTATGGCCATGATGGCCAATAACACACCTATAAGTAGCAGATTCATGTATTCTCCACTGTTTTCTCAATTTTCATGGTTTGAAAAAACTTATTTATCGCAAAAAGCCGATGGTAGGTTGACCCTACCATCAGCGATTTCAAAATCATCGATTACTTTACAACAACCGCTTTACCAGCCTTGAAATTTGCAAGGACTGCTGCACGCTCTTTATCAGACATTGAAATCAGACCGGCTTTTTCCAGTTTAGAACCCTTACCAGACACTTTCTTGCTCAGGAAGTATTCAGTGAACTGTGGCAAGCCTTTGATCGATTTCAAGTGTTCGCCTTTCACGTAGAAGAACAATGGACGTGATACCGGATAAGCACCGTTCAAAATCGTCTTCTCAGAAGGCGCTACATTGTTTACTGTGGCAACACGCAAGCGGTCACGGTTCTGGTCATAGAAGCCCAGGCCAAACACACCGACTGCACTTGGTGATGTTTTTAAACGTGCCAGTGTTTCGGTATAGTCACCTGAAATTTCAACTACACGGCCATCTTTACGGAAATTGGTACAGGCTTTTTTCTTGGCATCTTTGTCTAGAGACTTAATTGCAGCATACGATTCACAACCTGCATCCACCATTTTCTCCTGGAACACTTCGCGCGTACCATGATTCGAAGCAGGAATCACCAGTGTGATCGGCTCATTCGGAAGTGCTTTATCGATTTGGTTCCAGCGTGTATACGGGTTTGCTACCATTTTTCCATTTGATGGAAGTTGTGCAGCAAGTGCAGCGAAGACATGTTGCGGACGTAACTTGTAAGCTGCTTTGTTGGCATTTGACGCAAATACGATACCGTCATAACCGATTTTAATTTCTAATACCTGATTCACGCCGTTCTTTTTACATTCAGCCAACTCGGTAGATTTGATTTGACGAGAAGAGTTAGCGATATCAATAGTGTTATCGCCCACGCCATTACAGAACTGCTTCAAACCGCCTGAAGAACCGCCTGAACCGACAACAGGAGTTTTAAATTGTGGGAAGGTATTACCAAATTCTTCTGCGACGATACTGGCATATGGCAGTACAGTCGATGAACCTGCAATTTGAATTGTGTCACGAGCTGCGTGTGCGGTGGTTACAGCAGTTGCCCCGGTTACTGCTAATGCTAATGCTATATTTGTAAAGCGCATTCTAGTATCTCTCTCATTTATGCAAATTTGGAGTACGCCACTTTTTATTCAGTTTTGTACTTATTTCGATACCTGCATTTTGATTTTAGAATATGACAAATAAGTTACAGCTTTATTACGATTTAGTGATTTTTAATCTGGCAGTCTTATCCCTAAAAAATATCCATACATTTCAATAATTAAAATATTTCTATCACTTTTATGCGGCAAAAAATCAGCTCAGCAATATGTAACACTTTTTGTAAAACTGGATCCCGGACAAATCTTGCTCCCCAGCTTTGCATAAACAGATGACAATTTTATAACAGGCTAAAATAGATCAAGATATTCGGTATTTTTCTGATGATTGTGTAGCTAGAAATTGTCCGTTTTATAACTCAAAAATAAAAAAAGCAGATCATTGCGATCTCCTTTTGAGTTGTTAAATATAAAACTTGAATCGAGCTGACTGACAAAAGATCAGGCAGTTGTTTGAGCTTGTGACATCCGATACTTAATCA
This sequence comes from Acinetobacter sp. KH_038, assembly GCF_057839405.1. Lineage (NCBI taxonomy): Bacteria > Pseudomonadati > Pseudomonadota > Gammaproteobacteria > Moraxellales > Moraxellaceae > Acinetobacter > Acinetobacter sp. KH_038. The sequence continues at coordinate 1,994,006 of NZ_CM174489.1, forward strand.
GGAATACGCAGCACAGCGCCAATAACAAAGGTATGCCGAGCGCATAAAAATAACCTGAAACACCATATTGAGTGACGACCAGACCACCAATGGCCGAGCCTAAAATCGCCCCCATACGTCCCATGCCAATTGCCCATCCAGTTGCGGTTGCACGAACCTGAGTGGGATATGCAGCAACCACCAAGTAATTTAAAGCCAACTGCTGACCGCCAATTCCAAATCCTGCCAAAGCAATCAAAGCGAAGATATAAGCCCATTGACTGCTTTCAATAAGCAGACCTAAACCCGCCACAATCATTAACCCTGTAACCAGCATAAAACTCAGAATTTTAGCGGTGTTTAATTTAGGCAACCAATACGCCAGTGGCAAGGCAAACAAGATAAAGGCAGCATTTACCGTAACAGACGCATAAGGTGCATTTTCCGCTGCCAGTCCGGCCTGTTTCAACACCGTCGGCAACCACGACAACAACATGAACCAGGCAATCCAGTTAAAGAAATAGGTGCCCCAGACGCCCAGAGTGGTACGTGCTAAATTATCTTGAAACAAGATGCTTAACTTGGCTTTTTGTTCTGTCTTGATCGGTGCAGGCAGATCTTGCGCGTGAATAACCCCAGTTGCTGGAGAAATTCTATTGAGAATTTTCTGAATCGAGGACAAAGAAGAACTTTTATTGTTTTGGGCCAGATATTCTAGAGATTCTAGGCAACAAGAAATACAAGACAAACACTAGCAGCAATGGCAATCCGCCACCAATCAGATAAATCCCTTGCCAGCCCAGCACGGGTAAAATCTTGGCAGCCAGCAGACCACCCAACATTGCCCCTGCTGGTAATGCCAGCAACACACCTGTCGTGACTACACCCTTGAAACGTTGCGGAGAATATTCGGCAGCCAAGGCAAGTAATACAGGTGTCGCCCCGCCCATCCCCAATCCGGCAATAAATCTCAATACTAATATTTGATCAACATTTGTCGCATACGCAATCAACAAGGTTGCTATAGAAAAAATGGCCGTACACATAATTAGGGTTTTTCGACGTCCTAATTTGTCTCCCACCAAACCCAACAACATTGCACCTATGGTCATTCCAATGATGCCTGCCGTTAAAATGGGGGCTAATGCACCAGTTTCCAAATCAAAGTGTATGAGTAAGGCAGGTGCGGTAAATGCAACAGCTTGAGTATCGAAACCATCAAATAATGCAATCAGGAAACAAAGTGCTATCACCATCCACTGATATCTGGAAATGCCTTGATCAATCACGGTTTTAATCAGTGATTTTTCTTGTATATTTTGCTGCATATCCTTAAGTTTTCCAGTTTATTTTGAACAGCTTATAATTTTGAAAAAAATGCAGCAAAGACTTAAAAGGTATATTTATATATTGCAGCAAGCCTGCTCAGTGCAGTCAAAACTAAAATTCAGGCATCAAAAAGGAGATCGTGTCGATCTCCTTTTTCTTACCATAAGCGCTTAAGCGATTGGTGGTGTATAACTACCATCAGCGATTGAAGCCTTGATACGATCTGCTTCTGCCAGCACCAATGCCAGCAAGTTCTTCACATTATCAAGTGTTGCAACCGGACTTAAAGTCGTCATTTTCAATGATTGAACCTGACCTACTTTGGTCACACCAATATTCGCTTCACCACGTGCAAACAGTTCATCTGCAACGTTCTGGTTCAGTGTATCGAGCAATTCAACCGGATAACCCGCTGGAACTACACGGAACAAGACAGATGCGAATTGCGGCTCAAGCAGCAGTTCCAGACCGTCAGTCGCTTTAATGTAGTCTGCCACATCACGGGTTAATTTCACGCCATGATCGATCATTGAACCATAAAGCTCTTCGCCCAGTGCTTCAACCGTCATCCACAATTTTAACGCATCAAAACGACGTGTTGTTTGTAGTGATTTCGATACCAGGTTCGGCACACCATGTTCTTCATCATAAGCAGAGTTTAAGTACTCTGCTTCATAATGCATGAAACGATAGTTGGCTTCATCTTTCAGCAAGAATGCGCCACAAGAAATCGTCTGGAAGTAATGCTTATGGAAATCTAGCGTGATTGAGTCAGAAAGCTCGATACCATCCAACATGTCACGGTGATCATTCGACAGAATTAAAGCACCGCCCCATGCCGCATCGATATGCATCCACGCGCCATATTTGTTGGTGATTTCACGTACTTTATGCAGTGGATCGATTGCACCGGCATCGGTTGTACCCGCAGTTGCAACCACACATGCCACAATTTTACCTTCAGATTGAAGGTGCGCCATGGTTTTCTCAAGTGCGTCCATGTCCATGCGAGCGTTTTCGTCCACAGGAACAGTAACGACCGACTGGAAGCCCATGCCCATCATCGCCATGTTCTTTTGCACAGAGAAATGCGCATTTTCAGAACAGATGACTTTGACATTACGCATCGCATCCGCAGGGATACCATCACGCTGAACCGACCACGGATTGCCGTTTTCGTCTTTCCAGTTTTTCGCGATGCATGCATCACGCGCAAGCAAGACGCCCATCAAGTTCGATTGCGTACCGCCAGAGGTGAATACACCTGCCTGACCTGCACCATAGCCCACTTTTTGGCGAAGCCAGTCAATCAGCTGGACTTCCATCAGTGAACCTGCCGGGCTTTGATCCCAAGAGTCCATTGACTGGTTGGTTGCGTTAATTAGTACTTCTGCAATCTGGCTGGTCACCATGGTTGGGCAATGCAAATGCGCAAGCGAGTGCGGATGATGAACTTTTAAGCTCTTGTTGAGGAACAACTCAACCATACGCTCTAAAGATTTCTCTACACCCAAACCCTGTTTAGAAGGGTTAAAAGCAATGGCGCTACGCAGCTCGTTAATGCTGCCACCGGTGTACATTTTGTCGTTCTGCAACCATGCTGCAACCGCTTTGGTCGCTTGATCCATAGCTGACTGATAGTCAGCGATGGATGCAGCATCATTACAAAGTAAAGCTTTACGATGTTCTGCAAAATCTACCATAAATTATGCGCCTCGAACTGCAACAAGCGCTTCAGCAACTGCTTTCTTAAAGCGAGCAATCACTTCAACACATTCGTCATGCGTGATGATCAATGGGCAAAGTAAACGAATCACTGTACCGTTACGACCGCCTTTCTCAAGCAACAATTTATTGTTGAAACATGCGGTCTGGATCGCTGCAGCCAATTGGCCATCCGCAGGTAAAGAACCCATATGATCCGCCTTTTGGCGCTCGTCGACAATTTCAACACCGATCATCAGACCACGGCCGCGCACGTTACCGATACATGGGAACTCGGCAGCTAATTTTTTAATTTCAGCTTGCAGGAAATCACCGCGTTTTTGCGCATTTTGTGCAAGGTTTTGTTCTTTAATGGTGTTGATCGTTGCCAGACCTGTACCCATTGCCAACTGGTTACCACGGAAAGTACCGGTATGACCAGCAGGTTGCCAAGCATCAAACTTACGCTTGATACCCAGTACTGCAAGCGGCAAGCTACCACCTACAGCTTTAGACATTACCACTACATCAGGTTCGATACCCGCATGTTCAAAGGCAAACATTTTACCTGAACGCGCAAAGCCCGCTTGAACTTCGTCAAGAATCAATACGATGTTGTGCTTTTCAGTCACTTCACGGATTTTCTTCAACCATTTCACAGGCGCTGTAACCACACCGCCTTCACCCTGAATCGCTTCAAGAATGACAGCTGCTGGCTTCGTTACACCGCTTTCAACGTCTTCGATGAAGTTTTCAAAGAAATACGTCAATGCATCAACGCCCGCTTCGCCGCCAAGACCCAATGGGCAACGGTATTCATGCGGATATGGCATGAATTGAACGCCTGGCATCAAGCCATTCACGGCATTCTTCGCAGACAGGTTACCTGTCATGGCCAATGCACCATGCGTCATACCGTGATAGCCACCAGAGAAGCTAATCACTGAGCTACGACCGGTAAAGGTTTTCGCAAGTTTGATCGCTGCTTCTGTTGCATCTGCGCCCGACGGACCACAGAACTGCAAGCAGTACTCTTCTTGACCACCTGGAAGATAAGAAAGAAGTGCTTCAGTAAAAGCATCTTTTAAAGGCGTAGTTAAATCCAGCGTATGCAGGGGCAAACCGCTTGCAATTGTGTCCTGGATACTTTGAATGACCGCAGGATGATTATGGCCTAATGCCAACGTCCCTGCCCCAGCTAAACAATCAAGGTACTCAGTACCTTCAACATCGGTAACCCAGCACCCTTGTGCTTTCGCTATCGCTAACGGTAATTTACGTGGATAACTACGCACATTCGATTCCATCTGACTTTGGCGAGTCAAGTAGTATTCGTTTGTGGAATTGGTGGCAGGGTTTACAGAAGTAACGCTCATATCGAATTACCATCTCTGATATGGGTGAAAGAAATAAGTCTGGTGACGTTTGGTCCTTTGACTCGGCGCTTTATAAAGAGGTTCTAGCTAGCAGTATGTATTTAAATAACTAGGAGGCGGATGATACCGAATTTTTCAGGAAAATAAACAACTTTCAGTCGCATTTTGTCCTAATTTTTATCGAAAAAAAACATCATGCCAACGCATCCCCTGAATTATCATCTTACAGTGTGACAGCAGAAAGAAAAGCGTGTTCTTTTATACTTTTTTGTAGCCTGAGGTACATTCAGGCAATAAATCCTAAAATATTCGAATAAACCTCTAATTATTAATGATAAATATAAATCAAGTAATCGCGTAAATTTAAAGAAAATTTAACATTCTTACCACAAATATTTCGCAAGAAGATCACAATTGAGATTTAATATTTTAACAACGGCTTAGATAGCCAATTTTAAGAAAAACAGGACAATTTCATGCGTCTCTTAGCACTTACCAGTTTTATCCTTGCATCTACTTTAGCCACAGGCGCATTTGCAGCTCCGGCTGAAACGCTGAATTATAATGTTGTGAACCTTTCAGCAGAGGCCAGCCGTGAAATCTCAAATGATGAAATGCATGCGGTGCTTTATATTGAAAAATCCAACAAACAACCGGCTGAACTGGCCACGCAAATTAACCAGCTAATGAATCAGGCGATTGCCACAGCGCGCAAATATCCAACTGTGAAAATCGAAACCGGAGCACAAACGACTTATCCTATTTATGACAATGACAACCGCAAGTTAAAAGAATGGCGTGGGCGTGCCCAGATTCGTCTGGAATCTAAAGATTTTAAAGCGACTTCTCAACTGATCGCCGAGTTACAGCAACATTTCCAGACCCAGTCGATTAACTTCAAAGTTTCAGATGAAAAGCGTAAAAAAGTTGAAAGCGAGCTAATGATTGAAGCCTCTAAAAACTTCCAGCAGCGTGCACAAGCCCTGACTCAAACCTGGAACAAACCGGGTTATCAACTGGTAAATCTCAACCTGAATACCAATAGCTACTCACCGCAGCCAGTACCGCGCATGGCCATGATGAAAGCCGCATCAGCCGATATGGCCGTTCCAGAGCAGGAAGTTGCCGCGGGGGAATCGCAGATGACGGTGAGTGCCAATGGTGCGATTCAATTTAAATAATTAAAGTTAGCTCTCCCCTGAGCAGAGAGCCTGGGAGAGATCAGACAACTTCTCCTATAAGAAATCCCGCTCGAAAGCGGGATTTTTTGAATCTCTAAACCTGAATCACTTAATAAATCGCCATATGATTGCGGTGAATCATCTCAAGTGAACGTGCCTCACCTAAAACCTGATGCACTTTATCAGATGCAAGTCCACGTACAATATCTGCCGACCGTGAACTAAAGTTAACACGCCCAACTGCAATCCGGTGACCCTGTATATCGACACATTCCACCACATCACCGCGTTCAAAATGCCCTTCAACCGCTTTCACACCGACGGGCAACAAGCTGCGATGATTGTCTTTGATGGCCTTAACCGCACCATCATCAATCACCAGACGGCCTGCGGTTTGCAGGTGTGCTGCCAACCATTGTTGATGCGCGGTCATTCGATCCTTGTCAGTCACAAACAAAGTGCCTAACAATTCACCAGACATTAGCCGTGAAAGCACCGCATCACTGTCACCACTTGCAATCAAGGTCGGACAACCCGACTTTGCCGCCAGACGTGCAGCACGAACTTTGGTCAGCATACCGCCACGACCAAATTTACCGCCACCGCCTGCCATGTCAAACAGGCTTTCATCCATTGCACGTACCGTATGGAACAGTTTGGCATCTGGATTAGAACGCGGATCTGAGTCAAACATCCCTTCCTGATCGGTTAAGATAATCAGAAGATCTGCATGCACCTGACCTGCAACCATGGCAGCCAGGGTGTCGTTATCACCAAAGCGGATTTCATCGGTAGAAACCGTATCATTTTCATTGATCACCGGAATCACGCGCCAGTCAATCAGGTTCTGCAAGGCATCACATGAATTGAGATAACGGCGACGGTCTGCCAGATCATCATGGGTTAATAATACCTGCGCAGTCTGAATCTGGTGTTTCTCCAGTACGCTTGACCAGGTATGAATCAGGCCCATCTGACCGATGGCAGCACAAGCCTGAAGACTGGGTAGATCGGTGGGTCGATTCTCAAGTTTCATTCGCACCATACCTTCAGCCACAGCACCGGAAGACACCAGAATAATCTCGTGTCCTGCATTGTGTAGATCTGCGATTTGTCCCGCCCAATGCGAGATGGCATCTAAATCTAGACCTTGTCCGTTTGCTGTGAGTAAAGATGATCCGATTTTAACAACGATTCGTTTACAACCCTGGAGCTGACGCTGCCCATCTACCACTTCTATCATCTTGTCCTCAGACTCTTTTTCAGAGATTAGCGTACGTAGTACACTTCCACATCACTATCATCATCGCCATCTTCATCATCTTCGTCATCGCCCAGAATACCGGCAAGACGTTGCTGACGACGCATCTCACGATACGCTTCTTTTGCAGCGATGGTTTGTTCACGTGTTTCAGCTTCAAGCTGATCACGGAATGCTTTCATTTCTGCTGCATATTCTTGATCTTCAGCTTCGCGTTCACGCTGCTCTTCGATCTGATCCATCAGGTAGTAAACGACGTCTTTGGTGCCTTCGGCGGTTAAGCCAGAAGTTTCAAAAACCGGACCTTCCCACTGCAATTCTTCAAGAATATGAGTACACCATTCTTCACGTGTTTCTTCAGCCAATTGATCGACTTTGTTCAGCACCAGTACGATCGGCAGTTTTGAAAGTGTCGGAGAGAAGTTTTCTAACTCTTTCATAATTGCTTTGGCATTGTGGGCCGGATCTGAGCCATCAATCGGTTGTACGTCAACGATGTGCAACAGGATACGGGTACGTGCCAAGTGTTTCAGGAAGCGGATACCCAGACCTGCGCCCTCAGATGCACCTTCGATCAGACCCGGAATATCGGCCATCACGAATGAACGGTGACTGTCGGCATCGACCACACCCAGATTTGGCACCATGGTGGTGAATGGATAGTCTGCAACTTTCGGTTTTGCCGCAGATACTGCACGAATGAAGGTTGATTTACCCGCATTTGGCATACCCAGCAAGCCCACATCGGCCAGAACTTTCAGTTCCAGACGGATTTCACGGAATTCACCTTTTTGACCATGCGTACACTTACGTGGTGAACGGTTGGTCGATGATTTAAAGTGCGTATTTCCTAAACCACCGTCACCACCTGCTGCCACTTTCACGCGTTGACCGTCTTCGATCAAATCGCCAATAATGTCACCAGATTCAACATCTACAATTGTTGTTCCTACCGGAACTTTTAATACGGTGTCTTCACCGCCACGACCAGCACAGTTCGCCCCACGGCCATTCTTTGCTCGTTCTGCACGATATTTACGTGTATAACGATAATCAACTAGCGTACTGGTATCGTCGTCAGCCTGAATATAAATGCTGCCGCCACGACCACCATCACCACCATCTGGACCACCAAACGGCACGAATTTTTCACGGCGAAAACTGGCTACGCCATTGCCACCGTCGCCAGCCTCTACGGTAATGACTGCTTCATCAACAAAGCGCATATTGCCAATCCTCTAAAAACTTTAAAACCCCATATTCTGCCATATTTTAAAGAATTTCTCGACTATATTTATACGCTATTCCATCAAGATCGCTTATTTACTTCGCCAAGTTTATTTAGCAGCAATCAATTTTTTATAAGTTCAAGAACTGCGTCTTATGTTTTTGTTTTAATATACTTTTCAATGATCGTCTGATTGTTTTTAATTATTTCTGCTTTACTACACAACTGCCTATAGTGCACACAATCTCAAAAGAGTCGAGCATATGAGCAATTCAGAAAGGCAAGCTGTCAGTCCATTGTCATCACAATTTGTATTATTGATGGCAATTGCCTGTGGCTTATGTGCAGGATCTGCCTATTTTAACCAGCCCCTGATCTATTCAATCGAAAGAAGTTTGAATGTCAGTACCAGTCAGGCCGGTTTTGCCGTAGTGATTGCACAGATTGGCTATGTTTTGGGTTTAATGCTCTTGGTGCCATTGGGTGATTTTCTGAATAAACGCAAGCTGATTGTCAGCCTGATGGTTTTTGCAGCCATTTCGCAGATTCTGCTTTCATTCAGCACGACTTTATCAACGCTGTATCTGTTTACCTTGTGTGCGACTTTTGGCGCAATCTCAGCGCAGGTTCTGATTCCTTTTGCTTCTACCATTAGCCCACCAGAATATAGCGCAGCAACTGTCGGAAAACTCATGAGTGGTCTGGTCATGGGAATTATCCTGTCACGTACCTTTGCCGGCTTTGTTTCCACTTACTGGTCCTGGGAGGGCGTGTACTTATCTAGCGGCGTCATTACCTTGCTCTTTGCAGCCCTGATGTGGAAAAAACTGCCAGATACTCAAGCACAGGCCGGCTTAACGATTGGCGATATTTACCGTTCTTTATTAAACATTGCCTTTCAAAATCCACATTTAATCCGTCGCGCCTGTGCGGGTGCCTTGGGCTTTGGTATTTTGTCGATGGTCTTTACCTCGATGACTTTTGTCTTGGGTAGCGCCCCTTATCATTTCACCGACTTTGAAATCGGCCTGTTTGGCTTACTCGGGATCATCGGGATTTATTCATCGAGCTGGTCCGGCAAAACGGTAGGACTAGGCAGAGAAAATCTGGTTGCCAAACTGTGTATTGCCTTGATGTTTGGCTCAACATTGCCCTTATATTTTGCCCAGCAGAATATTGTGATCTATGCGATTGGTGTGCTGATGGCCTACTTTGGTCTGACCGCTTTCCATGTATTGAACCAGAATCTGGTTTATCGGATTGATTTAAAATCGCGTTCACGGATTAATGCGGTCTATATGACGATTTATTTCTCTGGTGCTGCTTTGGGTTCCTTGGGGACAGTCTATGCCTGGGAGCACTTTGAATGGATTGGTTGCGTGATCCTTGGCTTTATTTTTTCGGTAGGGATTTTGCTGATTGATCGATGGGATTTTAGGAAGATGAAATAGTTTTATATCTAATAAATAATCAACTTCTTTCATAAGTCAGAGAATACTCTATATTAAATTTTTAAAATCAGCACTGCCTCACATTGCATTTATTTTGATACCTTTGAGTGGGCAATTGCTCTACTTTTGAAAGGCCAAAAGTAGCAAAAACCTTTTGTTTCCCATACACAACATCCTTGTTGTGATGGGAAACATGTGGCATCCCTGCCACACTCATGAAGCAAATACCAACTCAAATTTATTGTTTATATTAGATATATAATTTACTTATAGTCATTAAAAAGAAATTCCCTCTCCTTGTAGGAGAGGGCTAGGGAGAGGTTGTTTCTAAGAATTACCCTCATCCTAACCTTCTCCCAGAGGGAGAAGGAACTTCCAAACTTCATTAAATATGAATGTAACGATCATTTTTTGATTTATGAAAGATATCTTATGAAAGGAATTTAATAAATTTATTTTTGGTGTTTAAAATATGCCATAAGTAAGTATTTAGCTTCTTTAATTACTTCACGCATTACCTCAACTATGAAAGGAAAATCATTATCTAGAATGATATTTTCAAACTCAGCTCCTTCAAATTTTTCTAATGTCTTATATACTCTTGTAATCTCATCTTTTAGCTCTAATAGCTCATCATGCTTATTAGAGGTAAGTTCATAAAAAAACTGGGCTTTCGATCTTACTTTTAAAGCTATATTCTTAAGATTTTCGAGTTCTACTATAGCTCTTCTTTGGTTCATAATTGCACTATGAATTTCTAAGCATTGACTATCATAATCATTTATTAACATTAATAATGATTGAGCCTCATTAGCTATTACTTCACTACTTTTCTGAGTCTTCCATTCCTTTGAAATCAGCCCTGCCGCTATAAGCGCAGCCATTGCCCCCAGTCTCAATTAGATATATTCATTTACTGTCTCTTCTAAATTCAATCTAATTTAAATTTGTTATATACGTTGTTTATTTTCCAAAATCTCAGGCAGGCTTTTTTCAATCCAGCCAATTAAATTCATTATTTTTTCAGCTGCTTGTGAACCGGTAATGGTCAACTGATATTCCACTTTGGGCGGCACAACAGGATAAACCGTTCTGAGCACAAAACCATCTTGTTCCAGCATTTTCAAAGTTTGGGATAGCATCTTCTCACTCACCCCTTCAATCCGCTGTTTTAGCTCACTAAAGCGGTGCACACCTTCACTCAGGCAACGCAAAACCAAGACCGACCATTTATTGGCCAGATGCTCCAATATTTCACGTGATGGACACTCAGTCGATAAAACCTGTCCTAATAACGGACTAATTGCATAATTTTTCATAAATCTATCCCGGTATTTTTATTACTTACTGATTTTAATATACTTACTCTTTGTAAGCTAACAAATTAATATTTCATCGGCAAGCTGAATTACATTTTGTGATTGAATCGAATCCACCCGACTTCAATAAAAAATAAAGATAAAAAAAGAGCCTCCATAGAGACTCTTTTTTAGACTACATCAACAGATTATGCATTTGTTTCTGCAGGAACTTTAGGATAGCTTACGCCACCCATTTGTTCAGCAATACGCAATACCTGGCAGCTATAACCTACTTCGTTATCGTACCAAACATACGCAGTTAAACGGTTGCCTGAAGTGATTGTTGCTTGCGCATCAAATACACCTGCAGTGCGTGAACCGATAAAGTCAGAAGATACCACTTCAGTCGAGTTGGTATAACCGATTTGACCTTGCAGGCTAGAACCGATTGAAATCTGACGAATATATTCATTCACTTCATCACGATCAACATCTTGGCCTAAAGTCAGGTTCAGAATCGCAAGAGATACGTTTGGCGTAGGCACACGTACAGAGTTACCTGTCAATTTACCTTGAAGAGCTGGAAGCGCTTTTGCTACCGCTTTCGCAGCACCAGTCTCAGTAATAACCATGTTCAACGTTGCAGCACGGCCACGACGGTCCGCTTTATGGTAGTTGTCAATCAAGTTCTGGTCGTTAGTGAACGAGTGAACTGTTTCAACATGACCATTCAACACTGTGTATTTGTCATGCAATACTTTCAGTGTTGGGGTAATTGCGTTAGTCGTACAGCTTGCAGCAGAGATGATAGTATCTTCATCAAGAATATCAGTCTGGTTCACACCGTAAACCACGTTCTTCATGTCACCTTTACCAGGTGCAGTCAGAATTACCCGAGCGGCGCCCGGGCATTTAAGGTGTTGAGCAAGACCTTCTGCATCACGCCATTTACCTGTATTGTCGATTACAAGTGCATTGTTGATACCATATGCCGTGTAGTCTACTTCAGAAGGATTAGATGCATAGATCACTTTAATGAAGTTACCGTTTGCAATAATTGCTTCGTTTTCTTCATCTACAGAAATCGTGCCTGCAAATGGACCGTGAATAGAGTCACGACGTAGTAAAGATGCACGTTTTTCCAAATCACCATCAGATGATTTACGAACTACGATTGCTTTCAGGCTAAGACCACGACCCAGACCTGATTGACCAATCATCAAACGAGCCAGGATACGACCGATACGACCGAAACCATAAAGAACCACGTCTTTATGTTCTACAGCAGCAGCATTGCCTTCTAGAGATTTAACAGCGTCTGCAACAAATGCATCAATGTCGCCGCCTTTTTCTTTAAATTCAACAGCAAGTTTACCTAGATCAACTTCAGCTGAACCGATATTTTCAACTTTCGCCAATGCTTCAAGAATTGGGAATGTATTTACAACTGAAAGTTCAACATCGAGTACGCGAGTACGGCGGTGTGCTTTCAAGATCTGAATAACAGAACGGTTAATTAAAGAGCGACCATAAACTGTAGCTACAATATTTTTTTCACGATATAACTGACCTACAAGGGCAATCATACGTTCCGCAAGTTCTTCACGGTTTTTCCAGCGACCTTGGTGCTCTGCATGTAGGGCAACGATAGTGTCTTTGCTCACAGATACGTCCTCTAATTAATTGTAAATCTAGGCATAAATTTCAAAACCCGATAATTGTAATGGAATTAGCGGCAAGTTTGAATCAAAAGCTCACCGAGACGGGCGGTTTTTAACGTATATTCAGTATAAATTTAAGAAATAGTTGCAATTAGCTAAATGATTTTGCATCCAAAAATTTTAAAAGCATCAATTTTGCCACGCAAAGCAGAAATTTGTTAAATGTTGTTTATTCAAACAAATCTAAAATTTAAAACCCGGCCCATTGTCCTGACTGTATGCAACTTGAATTTTCGCAGAAAACTTTAGCTCCAGAATCATTAAGGAAATGAGGTTGCCAACATCAAAATCAGCATCGGTTTATGCAGTACGACTTTAAGCCCCTCACCTTTCAGTTTGGCTTGCAGTGAAGGAAAAGCCACAACAACCAATATCGCTACATGATCCCATGCTTATGCTTTATCCTTATTCTTTAAACTATTTCACTTTTATTATCGTGCTTGCCTGCATAGACTTGTATACAGTTTAGAGTACAACTCCATCAGTATTTGCTGAAGGATATTCAATTTATTTAGCAAGTGTCACTCAGCATTTTTCTTGATTTTTTCCAGTTGTTGCAGTTTATATTGCAAATTACGTCTATTACGCTGCTGTTGATATAAATGCAGTATGCCTTCTATAACCAGCAGTAGCACAGCCAGCCAGATCGGAATATAAGTGAGCCATTCGCCAGATTCCACACGCTCACCCAATGCCATCGAGGCAAAGGCCAGAAGCACAGGTTCTAAATAGCTCAATAACCCAAAAATAACAAAGGGTAAATATCGGCTGGCGAGAATATAACTCCCGAGTCCTAATGCACTTAAAAAGCCAAGCACCAGTACCGCCCAAATCAAATGAGAATGATCAAACATTAACGGCATCGAGTCGCTATAGACAAAGCCCAGATAAAATGCGACAGGCAAAATCAGACATAAATCCCACCAGAAGCCACCCAAGTGATCGGTCGCGAATTTACGGCGCATAAAGAAATACAGTGGATAGGCCAAAGCCACATAGACTGTTTCCCATGCAATAGAGCCGATACGCCAGATTTCATGTCCCACACCCAGTACAGCCAAAGCCACAGCGACCATCTGAAATAATGATAATTTTTCTTTATAGACCACACAGCCCACCAGTACCATCACCAGCGGCAACAGAAAATAACCGAGTGACACTTCGAGACCGCGACCATTGATGGGGCCCCACAGGAACAGCCATAACTGTGTCGTACATAGGAAGGAACTTATCAGTAGCCAGATCAACAAGGCAGGTTGTTGCAAAACCCGTTTAAAGATACTGCTAATATGTTTTAAATCACCAGACCACCACATAAATGCTGTGAGAAATGGCAAGGTTGCCAGCATGCGCCAGGCAAAGGTTTGTTCACTGTCTAAAGGCTGTAAAAAAGGCGTAAATACATAGAGCACTCCAAAAACCACTGAAGCCAATACAGATAACGCAATGCCTTTATACATAGTCAAACTCTACTTTGATTCGCCAGCATTATAACGATTAGCACCATAGAAAGCTTGATAATTCATCTATTTAAAACAAAGTCTCTATTCAGCTTGCCAACCTGTTTTTAGCTATACAATAAAAAAACCATGCCTTAGCATGGTCTCTATTCTGCAGTTACTTCGCAGTAGCTGTCTATCTTTGACTTTGTTTGGTATGAATTACATCACTCAGGTCATAACCCACCGACTGTGCATATTGCAAATATTCATTGACTACATTTTTATCTAATTGCGGATCACGTGAAAGTATCCACATGTATTTACGCTTAGGCTCGCCTACCAGAACTGTCTGATAATTTTCATCCAGTTTTAAGACCCAATAATCACCACGAGCGACTGGAATCCAGCGAATGAAATCTGGCAGGAAACTTACTTTTAACTTGGTATTCTGCGGTGGATTTTGTACAAATGCCTCACCCAGTGACTGGGTTTGTCCGCCATCTTTTTTAACACAGCGGTTATCGACCACGATATTGCCATTTTCATTCAAAGTATAGGTTGCAGTGACATCACGATCGCATTTATTTTGAAAAGACAAAGGCTTGCGCGCCACTTCATACCAAGTCCCCAAATAACGATCCAGTTCTACTTTTTCAACAGTGGCTAATGGCTCATTTTGCGCATAGGCCATCGTCGCCGCGCCCAAACCCAGAAGAATCGCACTACCCACAGCAATTTTTGCCAGCTTCAATCCATTACCTGAAGAATTTTGAGTTGTCATAAAAATACCTATTATATGTTCACAAAATATTTATTTAAAAATTTTCTGTTCTTACAATAGCCTTATCCAAGCACTTGATTTGTTACATTATGTTTGGTTTATGATTGACTTTAGGTCATTGAAATAAAACTTCATGTAAAAAAATCAATCAAACATCTGGGCTTTCAAGCGCAAAATTTCATCACGCATACGCGCAGCCTGCTCAAACTGCAACTCTTTAGAGGCTTTCAGCATTTCCTTTTCAAGCTTGCTAATATGTTTTGCAAACATTTTCGGATCCGCCATGATGTACCGTTCATCTGCACTGATTGCACGTGCCTGATCAGAGACTTTCAATTCAATTGAATCATCATCCAATATTTCACCGGTATCAATTTCCTTGATTACCTGACGCACAGCGCTGCGCGGAGTAATACCATGCTCTTCATTAAACTGAATCTGCTTGGCGCGACGTCGATCCGTTTCATCAATCGCCTTCTGCATGGAATCAGTAATCCGGTCTGCATACAGAATCGCCTTGCCTTTCAGGTTACGTGCTGCGCGTCCAATGGTCTGAATAAGAGAACGCTCAGAACGCAAGAAGCCTTCCTTATCGGCATCCAGAATCGCGACCAGCGACACTTCCGGCATGTCCAGGCCTTCACGCAGCAGGTTGATTCCGACCAGTACATCGTGTACACCAGTACGCAATTCATGAATAATCTTTACCCGCTCGACAGTATCGATATCCGAGTGTAAATAAGCGACCTTAATCCCGTATTCTTTCAAATAAGAGGTTAAGTCTTCGGCCATACGCTTGGTCAGGGTAGTGACCAATACCCGCTCGTTGATGTCTTTACGCAGATTAATTTCTGAAAGCACATCATCGACCTGTGTCAGTACCGGACGAATTTCAATTTCAGGATCGATCAGACCGGTTGGACGTACGACCTGTTCGACAATCTGCTGCGATTTTTCCAGTTCATAACGTGCTGGCGTGGCACTGACATAAACAGTGGTCGGAACAATGCGTTCCCATTCCTCAAATTTCATCGGTCGGTTATCCAGTGCGCTTGGCAAACGGAAACCATAATTCACCAGATTTTCCTTACGCGAACGGTCGCCCTTGTACATCGCGCCAATCTGCGGCACGGTGACATGTGATTCATCAATAATCAGCAAGGCGTCATCGGGAATATAATCAAACAGGGTTGGTGGCGCCTCGCCGGAAGGACGTCCGGATAAATGCCGCGAGTAGTTTTCAATACCATTGGTATAACCCAGTTGCTGCATCATTTCTAAATCATAACGGGTACGCTGTTCAATCCGCTGCGCTTCCAGCAATTTGTCATTTTCACGGAAGAACACCAGACGCTCTTTAAGTTCTTCCCGAATGGTTTCAATTGCACGGGATAAATTGTCTTTCGGCGTAACATAGTGACTTTTAGGATAAATCGTCACCCGCGGTACTTTACGCACCAGTTTTCCGGTCAGCGGATCAAACCAGCGGATTGAGTCGACTTCATCATCAAACAGTTCAATCCGGATGGCATCCTGATCCGATTCTGCCGGGAAAATATCGATAATTTCCCCACGGATACGATAAGTACCGCGCAGGAATTCCAGTTCATTGCGCGAATACTGCATTTCGACCAGACGGCGGATAATATCATCACGACCAATGCGGTCGCCTTCCACCACATGCAGCAACATGCTCATATAAGCATTCGGATCACCCAAACCATAAATCGCAGATACCGAAGCCACAATAATGGCATCACGACGTTCTAAGAGTGAACGGGTCGCAGAAAGACGCATCTGGTCAATATGGTCATTAATTGCCGCATCTTTCTCGATAAATGTATCTGAAGATGGCACATAGGCTTCCGGCTGATAATAGTCATAATAACTGACAAAATACTCGACGGCGTTATTGGGGAAAAATGCCTTAAATTCACCATAAAGCTGTGCTGCCAAGGTTTTGTTATGTGCCATGACAATGGTCGGACGCTGGGTCTGAGCAATGACATTGGCCATGGTATAAGTTTTACCCGAGCCGGTAACCCCCAGTAAAAGCTGATCATGAAAGCCCTGTTCAATACCTTTGACCAGCTTTTCAATGGCCTGTGGCTGATCACCTGCGGGTTGATAACTGGTTACTAATTCAAAGGGTTGCTTATCAGTCACAGGTACATGTCTCAACTCGAATGCGGATCAGGAATTTTAGCAGATTTCAGAATTTCTGGCGCAGATTCCACAGCCGAAATACCGAAATCCAACAGATGTTGACAGTCGTGAAATATATTGAGAATTCTCATATTTAGTCAGCTTGGCAACATGCTGCTCTTGCCTGCTTTGTACTTGACCCCAACCAAGATCAAAGGCAACATGAAGATCAGGATGGCTTAGAATAGACAATTATGACTTACCACTATCACGATGAAAGTATTGTTAAATCCCTTCCGGAAAATACCGTGTTTGTATTTGGAAGTAATCTGGCGGGACAGCATGGAGCAGGTGCAGCCAGAACGGCGCTTGAGCACTTTGGTGCGGTGATGGGTGTTGGTCGTGGCTGGTCTGGCCAAAGCTATGCCATTCCGACCATGAACGAGCATTTGCAACAGATGCCGCTGTCACAAATTCAGCACTATATTGATGACTTCAAGATTTACACAAAGAACCATGCTAAAAATAAATATTTTATTACATCCTTAGGCTGCGGGATCGCGGGTTATAAGGTGGAAGAAATTGCACCGATGTTTAAAGGCATTTCACGTAATGTGATTTTCCCGCAATCTTTTCGCCCTTTTGTAGAAAAACCTTTACCCAAATTAACAGCAAATTTCCTACATACCATATTCCGTGATTCAGTCATTTTAACTCCGGCGACGGATGAACTGATTGAAGAGCTGCCACTAAGTGAAAATGAAAAAAGTCTGGCGAGAATTATTTTAAATACCCAGATCTATCCGACCGACAGCAATGGGCGGGAACGTGTCTTTGAAATTGAAGATATCCTGCATAATTTAAATACCAAACTGGTCGACTTCCAGAGTCATTCAGAAGGCGGCATGCTGTTTGGCGGTGTAATTTTAGCGCTACTTGAGCTATATAATCTCAATGAAAAAGACTTTATTGATGTATGGCAAGGAGTACGAGAAATTGCGCCACCGAAACCGGAAAATAAAGCGCGTAAAACTATTCGCTAACCAGATCTTACTGAAAGCCAATTTTTGAATTGGCTTTTTTTATGGGGAGAAGCCATGCAATAGCTCAGGTGAACGTTTAGCTTCCCTGTCGATACGATGTTCTATATCTTGAATGCAGCAACTCAAAGGAATAAAGAATATGGATAATTCAATGGGATTCAGACTGTATTTTGCGGAAAAATAAATAGACCAATAAAATTGTGATGGCTTAAATGCCAAATATTACACACAAAAAAAGCCATGGTTCATCATAGCTTTTTAAGTTCGATCAATTAGCGCTTGCCCATTGAACGACGAGTACCGCGTGGCGGCATCCAGGTGCGGTCAGCATAACGCTGCGGTCTTGGTCTTAAATCTTCCAGAACTTCTTCTGCTGCATTCTGTTCTGCCTGCTTGATCGGAAAAGGCAAATTAACCAGGGGCTTTTTTTTGGGAGGCGTTTGGGTGCTCATATGATTCACTCAATAATATATGTGCCTATTGTACAAAAAAACTCAGGTGACTGGGTAGCATGATCTAGGATAAATTCATCCAGCTTTTTTTCTGGCTGCAATCATGCAGAAAAAAATTAGCCAATTCTCAAACCACTTCCCCCCCTGTGCTTTGTCTCAACTCAAACATGAGCGTCAAATATAAAATCAAAAAAGTGCTGATAAAAAGACCAAATGTTTTCTAAGGCCAGCTTGGCATAATGGACTTAAATAGTTATTTTTCAGGTAGTTTTATTTAAACAACTCAACCCCACAAAACATAAAATGTACGATAGATACAAATATTAACCAACGGTTAACCTTTGACCTATTGTTCTATAACTGAATTTTTTAATGAAATTCACATAATAAATTTACTAGAAAAACGAATAAACACAGTGGACATGGAGTTCCAAATCAATGAAAACAATGCTGGCATGTATGGCAGGCCTAGCCACTTTACCTATGGTTGCACATGCAGATTCACCTTATTTTAGTCTGCAGGATGGAGATGGCTTTAAGCGCTTTTCTGTATCAGTCGGTGCCTTGCATGTCATGCCGCAAGGTAAAGCACAGCCATTTTCAGTCAATACTGCTGTCAAAAATGCTGAAACATCACAAGTGGGTGATATTTCAATTGCCTCAGTAAAAAACAACCTTGATCCAGAGATGGATTCTAATCTTTCTACAGTTTTTGTAAATATCCTGGATCAATTCGGTAGCGAAACGCTGCCGGCGGCACTGAGTGGTCGTGCTGAAATTTATGGCCTAGAGAGCTGGAATAACCCGGGTACAGGTCTGGAGGCTGATGATGTCACCACCTTAGGCATTATGACCAACTACTATTTTACCGATAATATTTCCTTTGAAATGAAAGCCGGCATTCCTCCCAAGGTTGATCTGCAAGGCAGCGGTAAAATTTATGCGCCTTTCTCTGCAATCGCTACACCGAGTCTAGGCGTTATTGATCTACCTGCTATCGAATTAAAGAATGATATTCTCATTACTGATCTGGAGGCTTATGGACCAGCAGCTTCAGCACGCGCCTGGACACCCGCATTTGAATTCCAGTATCATTTTGGTAAAACCGGGGTCAATAAATTCCGGCCTTATGTTGGCTTGGGTGTGATGTATGCCTATTTTAACGAGCTGGAAATCAACTCGCGTACCGAACAGGATCTGATTGCTGCAGGACACATGATTGCCAACATCAAACAAGGCAAAGCCGGGGCTTCTCTGGATGGAATAACAAGTGATGCAGATCCGAAAGTAAAACTTGAAGCTTCGGATGCATTTGCTCCCGTAGCGACTGTGGGCTTCACTTATGATTTTAATGATAAATGGTTTGCAGTCGGTTCAGTGTCTTATGCGCATCTGAAAAATGACACCACCATTACTGTCACTGACAGCACACTAGGTGAACTGATTCGTTCTAAGGCCGATATTGAGGTCAATCCTATTCTGGCCTATGCAGGATTCGGGATGCGTTTCTAATTTCAATATCAGATTTTAGGAAAACGGCTTCGGCCGTTTTTTAGGCTTAAAATATTGATAAAAAAAATTTATCTTTTGATTAATTTTTATTTTATCGCCTCCATAGCTTGAATCGAATACCATAAGCGCTTATTTCATCTGCATGCTTGCCCCTATGTCCAGTACTCCATTTTCCAAAGCGCTTATTTTTATGCTGATTGGCTCCGCTATCATTCTGGCATTGTCATTGGGCGTGCGTCATGCATTCGGTCTTTATCTGATGCCAATGAGTGAGGAATTTGGTTGGGGACATAATGTGTTTAGCCTGGCCATTGCCATGCAAAATCTGATCTGGGGTGCAGTCCAACCTATTACCGGTGCTTTCGCAGATAAATATGGCAGCAAGATTGTGGTTGCCGTAGGGGGTGCACTCTATGCCGTGGGCTTGTTGCTTATGGCGGTCAGTTCTACTGGCCTTCTCTTAAATCTGAGCGTTGGTCTGATTCTGGGTCTGGCGCTGTCTGCTACATCTTTCCCGGTTTTACTGTCTGCAGTCGGGCGTGCTGCGCCACCAGAAAAGCGCAGTCTGGCAATGGGTATTGCCAGCGCGGCAGGATCTTTTGGCCAGTTCATCATGCTGCCTTCGACCCTGTTGCTGTTACAGAATGTCGGCTGGTCAGGAGCATTGGTGGTCAGTGCGATTTTGATTGCACTGATTGTGCCACTGGCCTGGATGCTGAAAGCACCGATGTATGTTCATCCAAATGCAGCCTCTACATCCAATAAAGTCTCACTCAGCTTTAAACAGATTCTGGTGGTGGTAAAAAATCATAAACCCTTCTGGTTTCTGTCCATGGGCTTTTTTGTCTGCGGTTTTCAGGTGGTGTTTATTGGCATTCACCTTCCCGGCTACCTGATTGATCACGGTTTTAATGCCACCACAGGCACCATTTTCCTGGCATTGGTGGGTTTGTTTAATGTGGTGGGAACTTATACTGCAGGTTGGCTCGGCGGCAAATACTCCAAGCCCCATCTGCTGATGGGTCTCTATGGCCTGCGCGGTATCGCGATTATTGCCTTTTTAATGCTGCCACTGAGCACATGGACAGTCTATGCCTTTGGTGTCATCATGGGATTACTCTGGTTATCAACTGTGCCACTGACCAATGGCATCGTGGCCAATATGTTCGGGGTAAAATACCTGACCATGCTCAGCGGTATTGTGTTTTTCACCCATCAGGTCGGTTCATTTTTTGGTGGCTGGCTCGGTGGTCTGAACCATGACTTAAGTGGAAATTACAACGCCGTCTGGATTCTGTCGATTGCATTAAGTATTTTTGGCGTGTTGGTACATTTCTGGGTCAATGAGGAGCAAATCGTGCATGACTGATTCTATGCGTCTACTTAAAATCTCGATTACTGTGACCATCCTGCTTTTGCTTGCGCTGTCGATCGGGCTATGGAGTCAAACACCGCAGCTATTTGAGTATTTTAATCAGGCCTTTTGTGCACACTGATCATTAAAAGTTTGATATTGCTCAGCAGCTTTAGGACTTTGTATTGTCAAATTAAATAAAAGATATCAAATCAAGTATTTATATATTTTTCTTTATATTTTCATAAGTTTAGCAATTCTTGTGATTTCATTTCTGCTCTGGATTTTTTTAGATTTTCTGCAACAAGAAAATTCAGAGACATTCAAATGACCAGCCTAAGCCAACTTTCACAAGCGATTCATGATGCACCGCGCTGGCATCAGCCAGATCAATTACAACATCCGGATGAAATCAAAATCGTAGCGCAGACCGATCAAGCCTTAGGTGCCGTGGTTTATGGCCTCGATGCACGCAAGGCGCAATCCGGTGAAACCATTCTACGCCTTAAACAGGCTTTGGCCGAGCATCTGATCTTGATCTTCAAGCAGCAAAGTCTCGATGATTTACAATATCTGGCCTTTGCCACCTATTTTGGGGCAATTTTCCGTCCGGGAGCAGATACACCCGTATTGGCGGCACAATCGGACAGCGGCGTTCCACCCGATGTCGTGCCAGTCTCCAATGCTGTCGGCCAGGGTGACTATACCGGGCATGGTGAACTGACCCCTCATGCCGATCATCAGTGGACGCCATTGCCTTCTTTTGGTTCCCTGCTCTATGCGATTGAACTGCCTCAGGATGGCGGCCAGACCACCTGGATCAACACCATCAAAGCCTATGATGCTCTGGATGATGCCACCAAAGCAGAGATTGATCAGCTGCAACTGATTACCTATAACCCATTTGTACGTCGTCAAAAAACCAAAGATACCAGTAATGATCAGGGTTATGGTTCAAGTCCTTTATATCGTTTTAAAGATCAACCAATCTTAGGTCATGCTTATCCACATCCTTTGGTTCGTATTCATCCTGAA
Source organism: Acinetobacter sp. KH_038 (assembly GCF_057839405.1). Lineage (NCBI taxonomy): Bacteria > Pseudomonadati > Pseudomonadota > Gammaproteobacteria > Moraxellales > Moraxellaceae > Acinetobacter > Acinetobacter sp. KH_038. Next base: position 2,016,301 of record NZ_CM174489.1, read on the forward strand.
TCTGGCCGTAAAGCCTTATGGCTGAATACGCATACCGAAGTTGAGCTGGTGAATTATGACGATCAGGCTGGCAGTGAACTGATTGCCAGATTACGTGAACATATTTCTAAACCCGAATTCGCGTATCAACATCATTGGGAAATTGGCGATATCGTGTTCTGGGATAATCAGGTGACTTTACACTCCCGTCGTCCTTTCCCGGCCGATCAGCGTCGTTTGCTCAAACGGATCAGCCTTGCAGGCAGCCGTCCGTTTTAATCAGGAAAATTACAATAAAAAGAAAGGACGATTCAGCCTTCCAGAATAATAAAATCCATGATTTATACATTTTGCACCATTGAGGAATTGACCGCCTCAATGGTGTTTTATTTTTAGAATGATCGGTTATCTAACTCAAGCTGAGTTCATTTTTAAGTGTGACAAATCAATAGCTCTTTTAATTACTCTTTCACAAATGACAGAATCTGTTTACTTTTCCTCACCGAATTTGCCTGGTGTATTTTCCTTTTCCTGCTTAGCGTATTAAAAAACCTACCTGCCGAATGACTGTATAAAGGAGAATCCAATGAATCAGAATCTATTATCAGATTGTGTTCTGGCCTGTATGAGCTGTTCGCTGGCCTGTAGCAACTGCGCCAGTGCTTGCCTAAAAGAAGAACATTTAGAGATGATGCGGGAATGTATCCAGCGTTGTCTGGATTGTGCCGACATCTGTCAGCTTTGCGCCCGTATGGAGCAGAAACAGTCGCCTTTTATGCAGGAAATCTGTGAATTATGTGCCAAAGCCTGTGATTATTGCGTAGAAGAATGCAGCCAGCATCAACATGAGCATTGTCAGCAATGTGCTGAAGCCTGCCGCCGCTGTGCAGAAGAATGCCGGAAAATGGCGGCTTAAAAAGCTGACTGGATAATATTTTGCTTGATCCGGCATTGACGGGATAAATCGTGTTATTTTTTGCCTGCCTCAAGACTTCCCAATAAAAAACCCGCAAGCCTGCACTTACGGGTTTTTTGATCTGAGAATAGCTAACTTAGAATAGACGGTTCATACCGTTCAGTGTTGCAACACGATACGCTTCCGCCATGGTCGGATAGTTAAACGTCGTTTCAACAAAATACTTGATGGTGTTGTTTGGACTGTTCATGACCGCCTGACCAATATGGATAATTTCAGAGGCATTATTACCGAAGCAATGCACGCCCAAAACTTCCAGGGTTTCACGATGGAATAAAATCTTTAATTCACCCATGGTGTCACCGGTAATTTGCGCACGTGCCAAATGACGGAACGAGGCCTGACCCACTTCATACGGAATTTTTTCTTCAGTTAACTGCTGTTCAGTTTTACCAATCGAAGAAATTTCAGGAATGGTATAAATCCCGGTTGGAATATCCGTTACAGGTGCAACGTCTTTCTCACCGCTCATGTTCGCGCCTGCGCAACGACCTTGGTCATAGGCAGCAGAAGCGAGTGAAGGCCAGCCAATCACGTCACCGGCAGCATAGATATTTTCAACTTCAGTCTGGTATTGATCATTTACTGTCAATTGACCGCGACTGTTCGGTTTCAAGCCGACATTCTCCAGACCCAGACCATCGGTATTGCCGGAACGGCCGTTACACCACAAAATTGCATCGGCTTTAATTTTCTTGCCGCTTTGTGTGTGCATCACCACATGGTCGTCAAATGTTTCTAAAAAGTCGATCTGTTCATTATGACGAATCAGCACGCCCTGTTCACGCAAGTGATATGACAGTGCATCGGAAATTTCATCATCCAGATAACTTAACAGTTTGTGCTGGGTATTAATCAAGTCGACTTTATGCCCAAGACCAATGAAAATCGAGGCATATTCACAGCCAATAACGCCTGCACCATAAATAATGATTTTCTGGATAGAATAGTCCAGATCCAGAATCTTGTCTGAATCAAATACGCGCGGATGATTGAAATCCAGAATCTCGGGACGGTAAGGACGCGAACCGCTGGCAATCACCAGCTGCTTAAACATCAATGTTTCTTTGATCCCGTCCGGATTAAATACAAAAATGGTATTTTGATCCTGTACATAGGCACGACCATGATAGATATCGATCTTATTCCGGTCATAGAAACGTGAATGTGTATCTACTTGTTGTTGAATTACTTTATGCGCATGACGCAGCACTTGCTTCATGGTGAACTGTTTCCAGTCCCCGACTTTTTGAAACAGTGGATCACGTTGATAACGGATAATACTGGATACCGTTTGACGCAATGCTTTACTTGGGATTGTACCGACATGAGTACAGTTACCACCAAGTTGTTCACGCATCTCAACGATCGCAACACGCTTACCAGATTTGGCAAGTTTCATTGCCGCGCCTTCGCCCGCAGGGCCTGAACCTAGAACTACCGCATCATACTTAACGAAAGTCCCACTAACGACCTCTTTCTTACGTGGCATTCAACGCTCCTCAAAATTAAAAAAATTACTTTAATCTACCTCTTATTATGACGTAAATCATGTTGATTTGCTGTATTTAACTCGCATATATTGTTTGATGAGAACATTTTTTAAATGAATACCCCTTTTTGCCCTATTTAGCCCTAAGTCCGTTATAATAAACGCGCTATCTTTGATCATCTCCCCCTTCAAAAACAGTGGAAAAGTTGAATATGTCTGAAAACCGTAAACCTGAACAGGGTGTCAAACTTCGTGGCGCAGAGAAAGTCGCTCGTATTCCTGTAAAAGTGATCCCTACGGTTGAAACACCGCGTAAACCGGACTGGATTCGCGTGAAGATGGCAGCGCCGGAAGAAGTGCAACGGATTAAAACAACACTTCGCGAGCAAAAATTACATACTGTCTGTGAAGAAGCAGCCTGCCCTAACCTGCCTGAATGTTTTGGTGGCGGCACTGCAACCTTTATGATTATGGGGGACATCTGTACCCGCCGCTGTCCTTTCTGCGATGTAGCACATGGCCGTCCTAATGCACTCGATGCCGATGAACCGCGTCATATGGCAGAAACCATTGCCAATCTTGGTTTAAAATATGCCGTAATTACCTCTGTCGACCGCGATGACTTACTCGATGGCGGTGCGCAGCATTTTGTCGACTGTATTAAAGAAGCACGTGCGCTCAGTCCAAAAACCTTGCTTGAAATTCTGGTACCGGACTTCCGTGGCCGCATGGATATTGCGCTGCGTATCATGACCGAATGCCCGCCAGACGTGTTCAACCATAATATTGAAACTGTGCCGCGCTTATACAAAGCCATGCGCCCAGGTTCTGACTATCAGCACTCTTTAAACCTGTTAAAAATGTTTAAAGAATACTGCCCGGACATTCCAACCAAATGTGGTTTGATGGTCGGTATTGGTGAAACTGAAGAAGAAGTCCTTGCACTGCTGGACGACCTGCATGCACATGGCGTGGATTATGTCACCATTGGTCAGTATCTGCAGCCTTCAAAAGAACATGCTCCAATTGATCGCTTCGTAACACCTGAAGAGTTCGAGCGTTATACCGAACACGGCCAAAAACTGGGCTTCCGCAATATCTGGGCGGCACCAATGGTTCGTTCAAGTTACTTTGCCGACCGTCAATACTACGGCGAACCGGTTCCGGCAGTACGTCGTAAAGCCGATCCTGCCAAGAAAATTGCTGTACAAGCCATTGAAGCTTAAAATATGCAAGTGTTGAAAAAGGCCTTCTTATGAGGGTCTTTTTTTTGCCGAATCAAAAATCTTTCTACGATTAAAAATTATGAAAAAATATTTGTATATAAAAATGTATTCGCTGGAACGACTGCTTTAATCATATTTTAGACCCAGGAAATTCGGTCGCCTATCTTCTGTTACATACCTGCCCATACAATAAAAACGATCTAGAGCATCGCTGGTTTTAATTTCCAGATAAAATTTTCAGTATCTGTCTTCATTCTTCTCAAACTAAGTCATTACTTATTTTCACATTTCTTTGCGTGTTCTCACTTGAATACTGTTCATATTTCAAACAATCTCGAAATATAAGATTGCTTTAAAAATATATACTGCTATCGCTTAAAAACGACAACTCTTGCAAGAACATCTAGTGCTATCCAGCATGATTATAGTGAGTCAAGCAAATATCTGAACACTGGAACTAGATGTACAATACTGGAGAAATACAATAATGCTCTTTCTTTTTGCTGTACTGATTTTACTGTTAAGTGTCTGGGCTATTTTTTATTTCCAGCTCTCCCGTAGCACGGGTGCAATCGCACTTATCGTCGTCTCAATTGTCTGTGCCTTTATCAGTCCATGGTCACTCCTGCTTGGTATTCCGCTTATTCTGGCCAGTCTGGTGGTACTGATTGAACCACTGCGTCTGGCATGGATTTCCAGACCGGCCTATAACGCTCTTGCCAATGCCATGCCCAGCATCAGCCCGACTGAACGTGAAGCACTGGATTCCGGCACCAGCTGGTGGGAAAAAGAACTGTTTATGGGTGCACCGAACTGGGAAACATTTAACAGTTATCCCTATCCAAAACTATCGCTCGAGGAACAGGCTTTTCTGGACAATGAAGTCGAAAAACTGTGCAGCATGCTGGATGAATGGGAAATCTATCAGCAAAAAGACCTGCCTGAACCGGTGTGGCAATTTATTAAAGAGCATGGTTTTCTCGGCCTGATTATTCCCAAAGAATATGGCGGTCGTGCTTTTAGCTCTTTTGCCCAAAGCCGGATCATGAGTAAAATCGCCTCCCGCTCCCTGACCACAGCCGTCAGCTGTATGGTGCCCAACTCATTGGGCCCCGGTGAATTACTCCTACATTATGGCACCGAAGAACAGAAAAACCGTTACCTGCCAGGTTTGGCCAAAGGCGAAGAAATTCCCTGCTTTGGTTTGACCAGCCCTGAAGCCGGCTCTGATGCAGGTGCCATTCCCGACACCGGTGTGGTCTGTTATGGACAGTTTGAAGGTCAGGAAGTGCTGGGACTGAAAATGAATTTTTCCAAACGCTGGATTACCCTTGCCCCGATTGCTACCGTCATCGGTCTGGCTTTTAAAATGTATGATCCAGATAAACTACTCGGTGATCAGACCGAATATGGCATTACCTGTGCGCTGCTACCGGCCAGCCATGCAGGAGTAAAGATTGGTGCGCGGCATAATCCCGGCCCACCATTTATGAATGGTACAGTTGAGGGTAAAGATGTGTTTATTCCCCTCGACTGGATTATTGGTGGCGTTGAAAATACCGGCAAGGGCTGGCGTATGCTAATGGAATGTCTGGCAGTTGGTCGAGGTATTTCATTACCGGCCCTGTCTACGGCAACAGCGGAAATGGCCTATTTAAATGTTGGTGCCTTTTCGCGGATTCGCCAGCAGTTTAAGATCTCTGTGGGGAAATTTGAAGGCGTTCAGGAAGCCAATAGTGAAATTGCCAGCGAAACCTATATGCTGGAAGCATTCCGCTACTTGGTGACTTGTGGACTGAATCAGGGTGGCAAACCGGCCGTCATGACCGCAATTGCCAAATATTATGCGACTGAATCGATGCGTCGCGTGGTGAATCTGGGTATGGATGTGGTCGGTGGCCGGGCCATTCAGATGGGGCCACGTAACTTTTTATCACCTTATTATCAGGCTGTTCCAGTCTCAATTACCGTCGAAGGGGCGAATATCTTAAGCCGTTCCTTAATGATTTTTGGTCAGGGTTCCATGCGCTGCCATCCCTATTTATATGAGGAATTACAGCTATTGCAGGCCGAAGACCGTGAATCTGTTTTAAGAAACTTCGATGATCTGCTATTTAAGCATCTGGGCTATACTTTTAACCGCAGCGCCCGCTCCTTTGCCTATGCCTTGAGTGGCGGTTCTGCTGCTGCACCGCAAAGTGCCACCGACTTTAGCCGGCCTTATTACAAAACCATCAATCGCCTCAGTGCCAATTTTGCCCTGACTGCCGATATGTGTCTGGGCTTATTAGCCGGCGATATTAAACGCAAGGAGATGCTGTCTGGACGACTGGCCGATATTCATGCACAGCTATTCATTGCATCGTCAATTCTGAAATTTTTTGAACACAGTAAAAAAACCGAAGCTGAACGCCTGCATGCCCAGCTTGCAGTAGAAAAATCGCTATATAAGGCACAGGAAGCATTTTTTGATCTGTTTGAAAACTTCCCGGCCACCATGACATCGGGACTGGTCAAATTGCTCTGCTTCCCATTTGGTCGCCCTCTGAAAAAACCATCTGACCAACTCAAGCAGCAGGTAGCAAATAGCATGATGGAAGACAACTCATTTCGTCAGGACTTGCAGCAACATGTTTATTACAACACTCTAGACGATGACATGACCGGTCGTATGGAATCGACATTTAAGATGTTGCTTGAGATTGAGCCGCTGTGGGATCGCTTTAAAAAGGCTGAATCCAAGGGACAGTTCAAAGGTTTAAGTTTTGAAGAACGTATCGCAGATGCACAGCTTAATGGTTTTATCAACGATGCTGAGGTAGGAAAACTGCTGACTTATAATGCCAAGCGTTTTGACAGTATGCTGACCGATATTTTTGATCTTGAGCTAAAAGAAACCTTGCCCCTAGATAATCCACATCATGTTCATGCTTCTAACATACAGGTCGATCAGCCTGCACCGGCTGAACTACATAAGACCAACTCTGCTCCGCTTGCTACGCTGGCGGGTGATCACAAGTCCGATGGCAAAGAAGCAGATGAGAAAGAACCCTTTCTACGTTTTTAAATAACCTATTCTTTTAAGTTTCTTTCAAGTGGCTTTCCAGCCACTTTTTTGTACGACCATTTCATAATAGTAGACAGCTCGGAAACGATTAAGCTAGAGCAATAATAAAATCAGGGAAATAAAATGTCACAACAAGATTATGATAATGGTCTAAAGGTGCGTACTGAAGTCATGGGCGAAAGTTTTGTCAAACGTGCGCAGGACAATACTGTACCTTTTACCGAGCCTCTGCAGGACTGGATTAATGAGCATGCCTGGGGTTCAACCTGGCAGCGTGAAGGTGTCTTAACACGTAAATATCGCTCTCTCATCACGATTGCATTCTTGACGGCACTAAAAAGTCCGACTGAATTAAAAGGCCATATCCGGGGTGCATTGAATAACGGTGCCAGTGTTGAAGAGATCCAGGAAGTGTTATTACAGAGCCTGCCTTATTACGGCGCACCTGCTACCCAGGAAGCTTTCCGAGCAGCGCTTGAGGTGATTCAAGACTATCAGGCAAATCAGCAAAATTAAAAATAATTCTTTTTGCAGAATAGGATTGCGCCAAAAATTCAAGATTCTTGGCGCATTCGGATCAGATTTTTTGACTGAATTGATACTGTGATTTTTGCACAAATCATCTAATTAATTCAGCACATTGCTTGATTTAATTCACTAATCTGCTGTATCGACTTTTGATATTTGCAGGATTGGCTATGCCCAATATTCGATATGGTCAGGTTTTGGCAAAATGCTAGAATTCTAATGACGGCCTGTGTGCTTATAGATGAGTAGATGAAAATCTGCTGGTCGCGGGATTGGGTTTTACCCAAGCTCAATAAACACACAGATAAGCAACTTATACTTTAAATATGAGTGCTATACAGCAAGATATATATCGCAATTCTGCTACTTCTAATCAAAAGTGAAAATTATAGCCAGTACACATTAAAGCTATAATAAAACTCCAGCACTTCAAAACGTACGTTATAGCCCAGTTCAGTCAACTCGGCAGATAAGGCCCGAATGTCTTCTAAAGGCAGATGCTTCGGAAAAACAGTAATCACTGCGGTATTTCCCTGTCTGGCATTTTCCTCAATTAATTTGGCTAAACGTGGCTTGTAGACTTCAATATTTAAATTAGCCACATCTGATAAAACCTTGGCCTGATCCGCTGTCATAAAGCTCATATTTGTCTGCTCTTCTTATGTAATTTGATTAAATTAAATGATTTATATCAAGCCTGATATCTTATTTTTGTATCAAATCAGATAAATAGATGACATAAAAAATCCCTCATGGGAGGGATTTTTTAAATCAATGCTTAACAGGCTTACTGGCCTGGTAGTGGAATATATTGTGAAGAACTGCTTTGTGCTTTACGCTCAGTCACCACAACTTCCAGCAGCATCATTTTGCCGCCACGTTCAATTTCAATCTGGATGGTGCTATTCGGCTTTTGCAAGGCTACAAAATTAATCAGATGTGAAGCCGAATTAATTTCTTCTTCATTCACTTTCATAATTTTATCGCCACGCTGGATTCCCGCTTTCGCTGCCGGTCCATCCGCCAGTACTTCTGCGACGGTGACACCTTTTTCTTTAGGCTGCAACACATCATCACGTTCTGTCGGCAATAAACTGATGCCTAACCAGCCACGAACGACACGGCCATCTTTCAGAATGGCATTCATCACCTGCTGACAGATTTTGGCTGGAATCGCAAAACCAATCCCGAGTGAACCGCCAGTTTGCGAGAAGATTGCCGTATTCACCCCAATCAGGTTACCAGCCACATCAATCAAGGCTCCGCCTGAATTGCCCGGGTTAATCGCAGCATCGGTTTGTACGAAGTCTTCATAGGTATTAATTCCCAGATCTGAACGACCTGTTGCCGAAATAATCCCCTGCGTTACGGTTTGACCCACGCCAAACGGGTTACCAATGGCCAGAACAACATCACCCACTTCATTGCCACTCAGTTTAAACGGCAACACCGGTAATTGATCCAGTTCAATTTTAATCACGGCCAGATCGGTATCTGGATCTGTACCCACAACTCTGGCTTCGGCACGTCGTCCATCCTGCAAAGCCACCACAATCTGGTCTGCCTGTGCAATCACGTGGTTATTGGTCAGAATGTATCCATCCGGACGCACAATCACCCCGGATCCCAGACTGTTTTCGTTCGGACTTTGTCCAAACTGATCGGGCAACTGGTCGCCAAAAAACTCGCGGAATACCGGATCTGTCAATAATGGATGGGCCTGTTGTTTGATTTTTTGAGTGGTAAAGATATTGACTACAGCCGGTGCTGCCACTTTCACCGCAGCACTATAGGAGACCACGCCTCCTGAACGCGAAGTATCAATCAACGGCTCTACTTTTTCAGCAGGCATCTTTACGCCATCTGGCGCAACCGGTGCTTTGGGTTTTTGCAGCTGTTGCCACCCCACAAAACCGATAATAACTAAAATCAGTAATATCCAGGGCAACCATGTAAAGGTGCGACGCACGTTGTTATCCTCTAAAATATTTTAATTCGTTGATGACTAAGTAATTTGTATTCTATTGTAATGCCAAATACATAACTAAACACAAAATATTCCACAGAGTTTTGTGCAGCTTTAGTTACAATTCAATCTACAGATAAATAGTGACAAGTTTTTAAACAAACAGGAATTTTATGGCGAATTTGAACGATATTATTCAGTGGTGCGACCAGACTTTAGCATCTCACGAGTTTAAGGATTATGCACCGAACGGTTTACAAATCGAAGGTCGTGCACAGGTCAATAAAATCCTGTGTGCCGTAACAGCGTCCCAGACCGCGATCGAAGCTGCAATTGCACAAGGTGCGGATTTACTGCTGGTTCATCATGGCTATTTCTGGAAAGGCGAAGCCTATCCAATTACCGGTATGCGCGGAAAACGGATCAAGTCCTTAATTCAACATGATATCTCACTGGTGGGCTATCATTTGCCTTTAGACAGTCATCCAACCCTGGGGAATAATGCTGCCATTGCAGACTTGCTTGAGCTTGAAAATATCGAACAGCTTGATCCGAGTGAAAAATGCCCGATTGGCAATATTGGCTATTTAAAACAGCCCATGACTCCAGAAAACTTCAAAACTTTTGTTTCGGAAAAATTAGGCTTTGATGCAATCCATCTACCTGCTGAAAAATCATTGATTCAAAAAGTCGGTTTTTGTACAGGTGGTGCACAGGATTATATTCATAAAGCTGCAGCACAAAACTGCGATGCTTATATTTCAGGTGAAGTGTCTGAACGTACCTTTTATGATGCTCAGGAATTGGATGTACATTATTACGCCTGTGGTCACCATGCGACTGAAAAATACGGTGTACAACGCCTGGCCAAGGCTATTTCAGAACAGTTTAATATTGAGTATGATTATTTCGAATTAAACAATCCGATTTAATTCGACTGACGGTTATACGCAGTGGCTTTATTCATATATTTTCAGGCTTTATTCTGTATTGTTATTTATACACGATGCCCATTTCTGCCCGATTATCTATTACAATAAAGCCACTTATTGTTAAAACCCAGCAAAATGCAAGGAATTGAAAACATGACAACCATTACTTTACCAGCATTACCTTATGGCTACGAAGATCTTGCTCCGCACATCAGCAAAGAAACTTTAGAATACCATCACGACAAACACCACAATACTTATGTGGTTAACCTGAACAACCTGATCGCTGGTACTGAGCTTGAAGGCAAAACTCTAGAAGAAATCATTAAAGCAACTGCTGGTGATGCTTCTAAAGCAGGTGTTTTCAACAACGCTGCTCAAGTATGGAACCACACGTTCTACTGGAACTGTATGGCTAAAAACGGTGGCGGTAAAGCTACTGGTACTTTGGCTGCAAAAATTGACGAAGCTTTCGGTTCTTACGAAAAATTTGCTGAAGAATTTGCTGCTGCTGCAACGACTCAGTTCGGTTCAGGTTGGGCTTGGTTAGTTGCTGACGAAGTAAACGGCAACCTTTCTATCCTGAAAACTTCAAATGCTGATACGCCAATGGCGCACGGTAAAGTTGCAGTATTGACGATTGACGTTTGGGAACACGCTTACTACATCGATTTCCGTAACGCACGTCCTAAGTACATCTCTACTTTCCTGGAAAGCCTGGTAAACTGGGATTATGCAAACGCGAAATATGCAGGTCAGCCTGCAGGTGTTGAGAAATAATATTTTATTTCTTCACTAAAAAAATCACCCATTTCGGGTGATTTTTTTATTTTTATGTCCTAAACGAATATTTATAAAGCAAACAATTCATTTCTTTACATTAATTGATTGACGGCCTGGTGATTCATCCCTAAAATGCCGATCAGATTCTCCAATAGCTCAGTCGGTAGAGCGACGGACTGTTAATCCGCAGGTCCCTGGTTCGAGCCCAGGTTGGAGAGCCAATCTATTCTCCCATAGCTCAGTCGGTAGAGCGACGGACTGTTAATCCGCAGGTCCCTGGTTCGAGCCCAGGTGGGAGAGCCAAGATTCTAAAAAGTCTACTCATGATGCAGTAGGCTTTTTTTATGTCTATATTTTTTAAATCAAGATCGTATTCATTTCTATCGCTTGAGCAGCCAGTCTATTCTAGCCAGCAAGCTGCCTGATCATAAGCACTGCTCATCGCGGTTTAATCTTGCTCTTGGCATTACACAAATATAACATTTTGAACTACAAGCCTTTTCGATTATTTTTAAAACACTTGATTCAATTTCTGCAGCTTTTTTTTAAAAGTGCCTTGACCCCTTTTTAAATCTCTCTATAATCGCTGTCAGATTCTCCAATAGCTCAGTCGGTAGAGCGACGGACTGTTAATCCGCAGGTCCCTGGTTCGAGCCCAGGTTGGAGAGCCAAATCTATTCTCCCATAGCTCAGTCGGTAGAGCGACGGACTGTTAATCCGCAGGTCCCTGGTTCGAGCCCAGGTGGGAGAGCCAAGATTCCGAAAAAACCCACTCATTACGAAGTGGGTTTTTTTATTCTTCCCTATTTGTGATCTGTGTTTAATTTGAGTCAGTTTATATTTTTTGTGATTGGCTGCCTGGCAACTTTTGCATTAGTTTGCCTGCTCTTCCCGCATCTGTTTACCCGTCAAAAGAAATTTTATCCAAAACGTGTGATTACTGCTTTTGAAAGCAGGATGTTTACACGCCTGAAAGAAGCTTTTCCACATCATCATATTTTGGCTCAGGTGGCTTTTAGCGCCCTGATTACCCATGATCAGATGAACATGCGCAATCAGTTCAACCGTAAAGTGACAGATTTTGTGATACTTGATCGTGAATACAATGTACTGGCCATTATTGAGCTGGATGATCCCAGTCATATTGGCAAAGAGCAGGAAGATGCGGAACGGGATGCCATGCTGATTGCAGCAGGCTATACCGTGATTCGCTATACTCAGATTCCAAGTATCAGACAACTGCAAAGAGATTTAAGATAGTTTAAGGTGAAGTTGCCACGCTTTCAGATGCAGCCTGGGTCGAGTTGGCATCCTGTTCAGCCTTGAGCTTTTCCGCAGCTTCTCGCGCTTCAATCCGCGCAATCATCTCTGCCTGTTGCTGCTTGTATTTTTCCTGATTTTTTGCATCACTATTCACCGCAAGAAAAGCCATACTAATTAAAAATACCGGAATACAAAGTGCAAGCGTACCGAAAATCAATAATTTTTTGATACTGCGGGGCTGTGGCTGCTCAGACATAACAAACCTACTTTAATTTCGTAATTTAATTGCAGTGCCCAATATAACAAAATAAAGTCATCACTCAAATCTTTGCAAAATTTTCCTGCAAAAAAAGGAGCCGAGGCTCCTTTATAGATTCTTAGATCAGCATTTGAACAAGGATATTCTTTACTTAGCCGGCATATATTTTTCAATAAATGCGACTAGATCAGAATTTTTCTGCACAATTGCCTCAGTATGTCCTGCACCCTCAACCCCAAGGAAAGTTACATCTGTACCTAAAGCTGCCAAATTCTTTTGCAAACTATCTGTAACATCATAAGGTACTGCCATATCATCCTTACCTTGAATAATCATGACAGGGACATTGATTTTTTTAGTTGCAGGTTGATTTTCCTCCAAAAACTCTCTCACAGATTGGTTTTGATCAAAAGTATCTATCAGCCCCGGATATTCAGCCACTGTGCTTCCAGGATTTTGCTGCAACCACGCATCTATATCTGCACTGAATTCTGTCATTAAATCGCCTAGACACAGGCCATTTTCACCAGTGGTTCCTTCTGCACGCTCAGCAACCAGTCCTGAACTAGATTCAAAAACATCCTGATATACAAAGTTTGGTTCATAGGCTTTAATTCCAACTGCTACATATGCCGCATAGGCAAGCAGTTCCGAATACACAGCTCTGGCGGTTCCTGCAGGAACAACACCAGCACTTTCACCCAAAACCAGTCGATTTAAAGCCTGGGGTGCAACTGTACCAATGATATAACCCAGACTGGATGCAGGGGCTGCAGCAACCGCTGCCTTATAGTTTGGATCATCTCCTGCAAATTGTGCTGTTGCAAGCGAAGCGTGTCCCCCTTGCGATTGACCCACAGAAACCCAGGCGCCATTAAATCGACTCCCTTGCTGCTGCTTAAATCCTCTTACTGCATAAATTGCAGATTGTGCCGCACTCTCTAGATGCAAGTAAGGATGAATGCCCTGTGTACCCAACCCTTCATAATCAGGTGCAACAATCACATAACCTTTGGCAAGCAAACTTTCAGCCATGGCTTTAAAACGTGGGTTAAAAGCATTTCGGCTTGGTGCACAACTGTCACCACTACCCACCGTGCCATGCTCCCATACAACGACACGCCAACCATCTCGTGGTTGTGGTACTCGGGGATAAATCACCAAGGCAGTCGCTTCTGCCGTTTTACCCTGTACATTTGGCATGTTATAACGCATGACCCGAATACTAGATGCTTGAGACATCACGTCTTGAGTATATGCTTGTTCACTGAGAAAAACCTGGGGCTGCGGGACAAAGAAATCATTGTCATCATCATCGTTACACGCAGATAAAAAAAGTACTGAGGAACACAGCACACCCAACATCAATTTTTTATAACCGTTCTGCATATTGCTATCCTCTTATTGTTATTCCCTATCTCTTTCGAGATCATTCAAAATTAAGCATAAAAAAAGCATCCTTATAGGATGCTTTTGTTATTATCCGATACACGGTCATTATCTGAGAGCAAGCAGTATTCCTGCAAAAATAATCAGCCCGATCCAGCGGTTATGGCGAAATGCCCAAAAACATAGTTGTGGATTTTTATCTCGTGTTTTAATCCATTGGTAAATAAAATCAGCAGCAACCAGCAAAAGCGCCAACAAGCCAAATGGAAGCAATAAATTTTCCAGCCAAAGTGCAGCAGCAATCAATACAATACTGCTCGCCTGTAAGGCACTAATGATTGCAATATCATGCCGGCCAAATAGGATGGCAGTCGATTTCACCCCAATCTTTAAATCATATTCACGGTCTGCAATCGCATATTGGGTATCGTAGGCCACGGTCCAGGCCAGATTACCGAAATACAGCAACCAGCAGGTTAAATCGGGAGTTTGCCCGACTGCGGTATAGGCCATAGGGATGGCCCAGGAAAATGCCGCGCCCAAAAATACCTGAGGCAAATGAGTGTAGCGTTTCATAAATGGATAAATGAACGCTAACAGCAAAGCCCCAAAAGACCAGTAAAAGGTTTCGATCGGCAGGAAAAATAACAGACAGGCACTAGCCGCAACCAAGACCAGAAATACCATAATCGCTTCTTTGGCACTGATCACACCGGTGGCCAGCGGACGGTTTTTAGTACGCTCCACATGCGCATCAACCTTACGATCCGCAAAATCATTAATGGCACAACCCGCCGCACGCATAAAAATCACCCCCAGAATCATGGGAATCAAAATTTCAAGGCGTGGCATTCCCTGAGCTGCAATCCAGAGTGCCCACATGGTTGGCCAAAATACCAGTTCAGTACCAATCGGTTTATCAAAACGACAAAGATAATAATAGGCGTTAAGACGTTCACGCCAGGTAATTGCTTGTGCGATTGCCATAAAAGTCACACCTGTGAATTTTGTATAAAATGTTCAAATGCCGGTAAAAATGTTTCTTGTACGATAAATTTACAGCCATGCCAAGTATAGCAGCTCTGACGGGTCCAGCCGTCTTCTAACAGCACAATCCGGCGTTGGCACAGTGGGTTGGTGCGCTGAAATAGAAACCAGCCAATCGGTTTGCTACCAATATGCTGAAAAATTCGGGCTTTTTTTTGCAGGCTCAAGATCGGAAAAATACTTTTAGCCTTGACCCACGGCGTCTGCTCCGAGCCATACAGATAGCTTTCACGCACCCAGGAGGTATGCTGATGTGACATCTGCATCCATTTGGCATCAGCAAAACTTAAACGCTGAAAATGCTCCTGGACCGGTTCAACATGAAATTGCCCCTGGGCCAAATCGGTCAGTTGCTGCGTCAATGAGCCTGATGCATATAACCAATGTTTTAACGCAGGAGATAGAGTCTTATTTATTCTGACTTGCACAGAACCATCCGTTTTGGTGACCATCATTAACCATGATCTGCTTTAGCAATCACTTCAAATTTACCTTGTGGGGTTTTAATTAAAATCAAGCCTTCCGCACTTAAATAAAACTCTTGTGGATAGTCGAATGTAAGTGCCAATTCAGGATTTTTCAGTTCAATAAACTGTGCCTGTTTATAACCTTCAATGGTACGCCCTACTTCCAGATAGGTAACTTCAGAAAAATTTAACTTAAAACCTTGCTCATGGTCTTTAGGATCATTCCAGGGAAAAAATCCGGTATGCTTTTTACGTGGTTTGGCCATAACAATCTAATTCAACATTCTTTTCTTTATATTAACCCAATATAGAAAAAACCCG
This sequence comes from Acinetobacter sp. KH_038, assembly GCF_057839405.1. Lineage (NCBI taxonomy): Bacteria > Pseudomonadati > Pseudomonadota > Gammaproteobacteria > Moraxellales > Moraxellaceae > Acinetobacter > Acinetobacter sp. KH_038. The sequence continues at coordinate 2,031,996 of NZ_CM174489.1, forward strand.
CGACAAGCGCGGGTTTTTTACAGTGAAATTCTTAAAAGAATTACAGGCTGTAGTACATGTCAAATTCAACTGGATGCGTCGTCGTGTTCAAACGGCGTACTTCTTCAGTTTTAAGCTCGATGTAAGCATCCAGCATTTCTTTAGTGAACACGCCACCTTTAAGCAGGTAATCATGATCTGCTTCAAGTGCTTCAAGCGCCATATCAAGGCTATGTGCCACTGTTGGGATTTTAGCTTCTTCTTCAGGAGGAAGATCGTACAAGTTTTTGTCAGCCGCTTCACCTGGGTGGATCTTGTTCTGGATACCGTCAAGACCAGCCATCAACAATGCAGCGAAACCTAGGTACGGGTTCATCATTGGATCTGGGAAACGAGCTTCAATACGTTTGCCTTTCGGGCTAGAAACATAAGGAATACGGATAGACGCAGAGCGGTTACGCGCTGAGTAAGCCAGCATGATTGGTGCTTCGAAATGCGGAACCAGACGCTTGTACGAGTTTGTAGAAGGGTTGGTCAAAGCATTCAATGAACGCGCATGTTTGATAATACCGCCAATGAAGTACAATGCCATTTCTGAAAGGCCTGCATATTCATCACCAGCAAACAGGTTCTTGCCATCTTTAGAGATTGACATGTGAACGTGCATACCAGAACCGTTATCGCCAACCATTGGTTTAGGCATAAAGGTCGCAGTTTTTGCATATTGGTGCGCAACGTTCCAAACAGCATATTTGAACTGCTGCACTTCGTCCGCTTTGCGAACCATGGTGTTGAAGCTCACACCAATTTCTAACTGGCAAGATGCAACTTCGTGGTGATGTACTTCTACACGACCTGGACCCATGATGTCTTCAATTTTTGCACACATATCTGCACGCATATCATGTGAAGAATCTACTGGAGGAACCGGGAAATAACCGCCTTTTACACGTGGACGGTGACCAGAGTTACCGCCTTCGTAGTCTTTGTTGGTAGACCAGGCAGCTTCTTCAGCAATCAATGTATGGCGCGCGCCAGACATGTCGATTTCCCATTTTACTTCGTCAAACACGAAGAATTCTGGTTCTGGACCAAAGAATGCTGTATCACCAATACCTGTTGATTTCAGGTATTCTTCAGCACGGCGAGCAATCGAACGCGGATCACGGTCATAACCTTGACCAGTTGAAGGCTCAATCACGTCACAAGTCACAACAACTGTAGGCTCAGCAAAGAACGGGTCGATGAAACCAGTTTCTGCATCTGGACGTAAGATCATGTCAGATGCTTCGATGCCTTTCCAGCCAGCGATTGAAGAACCGTCGAACATTTTACCGTCTTCAAAAGTATCTTCGTCGATTGTATCTGCTGGGTAAGTCACATGTTGTTCTTTACCTTTAGTATCCGTAAAACGGAAATCGACCCATTTTGCGCCACTTTCTTGGATGAGTTGAAGGACTTTGTTCGCCATGCTCATTTTGCTCCGATGAATTTTTGTTGCACTCGTTACGTGCGTGTTAGTAGTTGGTAGTCATTAAGCAATTACCGTACCAACTATTAAAAGTATAGATAAAATCTTGAAATCTATATAAGAAATCATGAAGTGACAAAAATACTTTGCGGCTATTATACTAGCTGAAAAACTAAATGCACTATATTCAAGCATTCTTCATTTATTTTATTTCAGCTTTATTTTTTAGCGCACCTAAATAGTGCAATCATCTATAAAAGTGTATTTAAAACATAATTTTTTATATCAAATTTGCTGCTTTTTCGTATTATTGTTTAAAATCCATCCTAATCTTGCTAAAAAGCACATGCTTTCTGATGGTTTTAGGTAAATAGAAAGCTTTGGCAGAGTGTGGTGCAGGTGATTATTTTGAGGCATTTTCTTTAAATGGGCTTGCTAAACGACAGTCTATATAAAGCTTAATTATTCAAGTGATGCTTTTTTCGACAGCTCAACCCTCCATATTCTCGCTTAGATTTTTAATATAAGCTTTTTCCTAAGTTGTCATCTTAATCTTTCTAAAAGTTAGCTAATTCCTTTAAGTTATGTTAAACCTTTATTCAAGTTAATAAAGCTGCCTTCAGGCCAATAAATTGGGCAAAATTGTTGCGCCGAATGCGGCTAATTTTTGCTATGATGAAGCGTGCTTTATTTTCACACAATGAAATCAATGATTTAGTCGTGTCACAACAGTGCTTGCAACAAGCACGAATAAAGTACGATCTGGACAACTTTAGCACAGTTAAGTGCATTAATTTCAATAGGTTAAGCTCATGCTTTTAATGGTCGAGAATTATCATAATAATTAAATACTGTAAAATGCTATTAAATTAAAATCCCTATGTCTTTATTTTCAAGCCTTTCCCGTTAAATACCATAAAATAGAATTAAATTGTATTAATCGCTTTTGTGAGTAATATAGTGAGTAACCACATTTAATCTCTTGCGTTACTCACATGCTTAACGATACCAAGCTAAAAAAACTAAAACCAATGGAAAAAGCATACCGTATTGCTGATCAAGGTGGGCTGTGTATTGAGGTTCGTTCGACCGGCACAAAGCTTTGGCGTGTACGCTATCGTTATGCGGGTAAGGCCTCGATGATTAGTCTGGGTGAATACCCTATCGTAAGCTTGGCGGAAGCCAGACAGAAGCAAGATGAAATCAAATCACTACTCGCTAAAAATATTGATCCAGCCGTGCATCGTCAACAAGAAAAAGCTGCTCTGCTGTGTGATGAAAGTAGTTTTGAAGCTATCGCAAAGGAATATGCTGCGGATCGACTAAAGGATAAATCTCAAACCTATATAGATGCCTTTCACCGGGCAATGGAAAAGGATATCTACAAAGTCATCGGACATAAAAATATTAAAGATGTGACCTCTGCTGACGTTTTGAAGATTATGCAAAATACAGTAAAGCGCGTTAAGGGTCAGGATAACCGTGGCACTGGTGAAGTCACAGCAATTGAAAATAGGAAGAAGATTGGCTCTGTGATGAGATATGCCATTGCTACATTAAGAGCTGAGAATGATCCAACCTATGCGGTACGCGAAGTTATTGCACGACCAGATGTAGAGCATGCAAGACCGTTAAGCCCGGCCGAACGGAAGGTATTTAGAGCGCGGATCGATAGTTATGGTGGCGCCGAGTCGACGGTCAATTCTATTTTATTTTTGTTCTACACTATGCTTCGCACAATTGAGGTGCGCCGACTGCAATGGTCATTTATTGATTTTGACGAAAGGACTATTACTTTTGAAAAGCAAACTAGGGAGCAACTTAAAAAAGGCTTGCGACTGACCAAGAAAAATAGGACTCATGTGGTGCCAATGTCTGAACAGGTTTACCAACTCCTGCTCAAGCAAAAAAAGCTTACTGGCCGGAAAAAATATGTTTTTGAAGGTGTTTATAATGGCGGGATGATGCCAGCCACTACAGTCAACCGAGCATTGCAGTACATCATGCAGAATGTCACAGCACATGACTTTCGGGCTACAGCATCTACACTACTTAATGAACTTGGCTATGATGAAAAGTGGATCGAAACTCAACTAGCCCATGCTGATGAAAATAAAACTCGTGCATCGTATAACCATGCCAAGTATCTAGCAGATCGTAAAAAAATGATGCAGGATTGGGCTGACATTGTGGATGGGTGGAAGGAATGAAAGAAGCTCAAAAAACTATAGTCAATGCGCTGGCTGTTATGATAATTGCAACACTGTTTTTCTTTGCTTTGACATTCATATTGTTTGATTTTTTTAAGGCTGGGACATCATTAAAAGATGCTTGGGATGTGCTTGGGAGTTTCTTTGGTGGAATAACTACATTGGTTGCAGCCTATATTGCTGCTCAACTATTCAATGATTGGCGGGTGGTTAAACAATATGAAATAAATCATCAATATGTTATTTCAATAAAATCTAAAATGGCTGAGTTACGATCCTATATCCGCAATCAGAGAAATTCATTTACAGTGATTCAGCTGAAGTTGAAAAGAGAGAATTTAACTATTAAAGAATACCAATCTTTAAATATAGAAGTTCAACAAACAATTAAAAACATTATCGGCATTTCTGTGGAAATAATTCTTGATATGCAAGAGATAAACTATTTAAAAACACAGAACTCGAAAAGTGACCTAGTCGCCCGCTTTGAGGAAAAATTATCTGAATTACAAGATAAGATAAAGACTGAAGAATACTATTCAAACTTTTGTTCAGTAGATAAGCATGTTGTTTTCGAAAGCTGTTTTAAATTTATAACTAATGATTTTCAAACTTTTGTATACGAGGATGTTTTTATTAATTACCTAGAAGACCTAAAAATATAAAAATATAAAAATTAAAATAACCAAAGCCCTCAAGTGAGGGCTTTTTAATTCACGCACTGTACACATACGGTGACATGAACCCTAGTTGAAATCGAATGAGCTGTGCAGCCCGATAGGAGGAGGCACAGCAAAATGCTTCTTACACCCATTGGCGCAACTTCACAAGATGAGCTTTACGATCTGCAAGACCATTGGTGCCGCCATTGATCCGGCGCGTAATGGTCAGCACATCATCTTTATCAGCCAAGGCATTTAAGCCATTATCAGACCAGAACTTACAAGCAACTATAAGGCCTATGCTTGGAATTGCCACAACTTCAGGATTGTTTTCAAAGTCGATGCCGAGTTGCTGACCATACTTGCGATAGTTTGCGCGGCCAGTCAATTGAATTGGGCCACGACCTTTAAACCGTTTCCCATCTCCTGCCTGAGTATTACCCAAATCCTTTCGACCTTCATACGCCGCACCTGATGCAATTTCTTCCATATAGCGGAAGTTGCCGGACTCATGTGCCAGCTGTGCAAGAAAGTGAATAAAGCGAAGTGGGTTGTCCAGGATGCCATAGGTACGCATGTGAACATTGGCAGCAAGACCGAGTTCTTCAGCGCGTGCTTGGCTGGCACCCAACTTCTTAAATACCGCAGTCAAGGTGCCACGGCCAATAATGCCATCATCATGCACGCCTACTACTTTTTGGAGTTTTTTAATTTGAGTGATGTTCATTGAGTGCCATCCTCTTTGACCAGTTGTGGTTGTTTCACCAGTCGGGCCAGCTGCCCTGCAATCACCAATAATAAACCAATCCACTTAATTGTTTGTGGTGCCAAGAAGGGGAAATAGTCCGCAGCATGAATCATCCACCACGCTGTAATTTCACTGCCATATGCAAACCATGCAGACAATAAAAAAGCGCCTAAAGCGCTCAATCGGATGGACCAGAATTTATACCACTGTCGGGCATTATCTACTAATTTCATTTTAAAGTTTCCTCAAGTCGTGTGACTTTCTCTTTCATTAGTGATTGTGTTTGATTGATTTGAATGATTGATGCGCCAACCCAAATACATGCGCCGAGAATCGAACCACCACAAAGGCCGAGCAAAACCCTTAAAACCCCAAGGCCCCCATCCTGAGTCGCAGACTTGTTTTCAAGGCTTGATACCTTTAACTCAAGGGCATCAAGTTCTTTTTGGATTTTGGCAATTGCATTCTCATGGTGTTCGTTAATGAAGGTTTGGCGTGCAACATGTTCCAGGATCAATCGAATGTCTTTATGGATGGAGTCAATCTTTCCCTCCCATCCATTATTGTTGTACGGCCTATTTTCAGGCATACATCCCCCTATAAAATTGGCATTAAAAAAGAGCCTTTCGGCCCTGGTGGATAATTCGACATTGCGCCCCCTAAATTTTGGTAACAAAAAAGCACCTAAAAAGGTGCTGTTATTTGGTTAAATTTAAACTTCTATTTCTGAGTGCTGACCAGTTGGTGCTGGTCGCAAGATCACCTGATTTGAGATAAATACTCTGGCACCTAAATTATAAGCTGTGCCAGATGTGCAAAGGACTGGACCAGATCCACCATCAATCTGAACCCGATACTCTGGATGCCTCACTGATGTAATGGTGCCAATGTATTCGGCATGGGCTGGATTAAGCAACTTACGCAATTCAAATAAAGGATTATTCACGACTGATACGCTCCACGGTAATGGTTTCATTCACCTTTTCATGCGAGAAACTGCCACTCACCCCATCAATCACGCCCCACCACTGGCCATTAAAGGCAATCGATTTACCGGGTAGCATCTCGCCAATTTCTTGACTGACCGGAATATCTGAGAAAGTATGCAGCTCCTGAATGTTGGCTTTGACCAGTTCATTTTTGCCGAAACTCGCACCCGATACCACATTAAACAATGGACCAGTGCCCGCTTCTAACGGTATATCACCCGAAGTACCACGCTGCTGTACTTTCAGACTTTCACCGCTACGGCTATTCACCACAGTAATGGCATTAAAGTCAGCAATGTATTCATCGTTCTGTTTGATATTTTGCTGCATCACCAGGCTTTCAGATAACAGAATATCGTAATCCCCTACCGTCATCGTATCCCAGTAGCCTTTCTGGTACCGGGGTAAAATGGTTAGTGTATTGCCTGCTTTCTGGCTATAGATAAAGCCACCGCCTGCATCCACTACCTGTTTGATTGCATCGATGGGTGCAAGTTCTGCATAACTCAGGCTCTCAATCGGTACAATCCAACCCAGTTCATCAATCAGTTTCCAATCCAGGTTGGTACCGCTATTCGCCCGATCAATTTCAGCCTGCACCAGTTGAACAGAGGTACGCTCATTGTCCTGAATAAATGAGCGTGTTGTCCCATATTTATCTGAGTTCAAAGCAGTAACACTTCTCCCTGGATAAGTGTAAAGAACACTGGCAAAGCGCCGGGTTTCTTCTGGATCTTCCAGCAAAATATGATGCTCAAATCCATTGATCGTAACTTTAAGGATAACAGGCTGACCATTGATTGGTTGCAGCTTATCTTTTTCGGTATGAGCAACTGTAATCGAGTAGGTCCAGCACCACTGTGATCGGCTGGTACTGTAACTGCCATCCATGACCTTGATCTTCTCGCCGGTATCCAATCGCTCGGCTGTTAATGTATTCACGATATACCACCAGTTCCTTTTCGGCAGTGCTGGAATACAGTCATCTGCACCAAAATTTAAAACAACATTGTGTGAATCAACGTCATGACAGAGACAGATAAAGTTTAAATCTGTACTGCCTTCATATTTGGGTAATTCAGGCTTTGGCCAAGGCAAAACCGGATGCTTGCGATAATGAATCGCTTTGGCTTTATCCCAAGGCAAATCTGACTTGGTGACAATCTCAAGGCCTTTATCCCACTCAAATGAGAATCGCTTTTCAAAGACTTGAGCCACTTCATGTGAATAAGTAAAAGTCTTACGCCGACGGATCATTTCCTGCCAGACTGTTTCCCTGTTATGACGCAGCTTAATTGTTTCTTCATGCAGGTAGCGCTGGTGAATAAAGCGTTTATCGCCTTCTTCCCAAATGACATACGCATCCGAACTTAAACCGGTTGCTTGCTCATGAAGGGATCTAATCGCCCGGGTTAATGATCCTGCCTGCTCATACTGAATATTTGCCTGATTGGAAATCACCAAGCCTTGCTCATAAAAAAGAGCCTCATTCGAGACTCTTAATATTGGCTTGGCCCATGGTACTTCTGTGGTACTCAGACAAGCAATGGCCTTCTGATATCGCATGTCAAAGCCATAAGACACCCCCACCAGATGATTGATATCGAATAGCGCCTGGAATTGGGCATTAAATCCGGTTTGAATCACAGCATCCACTGCACAATACTGATCAATTCGGACTGCAGCCAATTCAGCTATAAAGCCGGTTTGCAGCTGTACATCTAGCTGAGCAGACTGGCCTGTAACCGCACTGAACTCCGCATTAAACCCGGTATTGATCCATGCATCCAGTACATCATTGCTGTAGCTGACTGCCTTAATTTCCGCAACCAATGCTGTACTGAAAACCGCATCCAGAGAGGCAAGATTTTGACCGTCACTACCGAAGTTAAGATCAGTGGAACCTGTGACGGGATCTTTAAAATTAAGGTTTACTTGGTGGCCATCGGGTGGAATATAGTTCGACACATGTCCACCTCATTTATGTTGATGGTCGTAGAATCAGTGAATTCATCATAAGAGTGCTGCCCAGCACTAAATTAGGATTTGCCAGAGTTATGTCAGATCCAACCGCAAAGTCAGCAACTGCTTTCCCTTCACCATTGAATAAACGCGCCCAAACTGCAGTACCTGATTTTATAACTGTCGCCGCATCTGTCTGATTCAGCTCAACGTAATCGGTATGCACCTGTTTAATTGAGGGTTTAGGCAGCGTTAAGGTACCCAATCTGGCGCTATTGTTTGCCGCTACCGTTACATCTGCAGGCTTTGCATCATCATAAAAAATAAAGGTAGCATTTGCGCTACCTTGATCTAAAAAGTTTGCTAGTGCCTGAAGTTGGGCCAGTCCGGCAGCTAAAGAGGTTTGAATCATTTGGCTACCACCTTATCTGAAATCACTGCGTTATATTCTTCATTTGGATCAAAGGCCACTACAAAGCATTCCAGCCCAACTGCAATATTGCGAAATGCATAGGAGCCATCAGTTTTGGATTTGGTTTCCCAAAGCAATTGACGATTATCCCTACGGAATACACAAACAGGGACTGGTGAGTAATTAGTACCCACTTTTTTGGTTGTCCCTTTGATTTGCCCGAGGCCTTGATCAGGGCTTAACACCGTTAATATTGTTTTCGGTAGAGATAGTGTTTTAACTTGATACTGCGTTAGCATGGTAAGATCTGCTTCGTAATCCCCAAGAAAAACACGCATAATTTTAAGCATACTTAATTGGCTCCACTGGAATTGCATAAAAAACTTGGTTTCCAGGTGATTGACTGTTTACAGACAAGTAATGCACAACAATATCACTATCTAAGTCAATATCCTTCGCGAGAAATGGTGAATTACCTCCTCCTATCGCTGGCGCATTTAAAGTCGCATACTTTAATCTAAAGATTCCTAGCATCACTCCAATCAATTGTCCGTTTGCTCTGTGATAAAGCATCATAGGTTCTGCGCTTGTTGTATTAAACCCCAATATGTCACTATCATAAAATGAGCTTGCGGCTTGGTTTGGAGTATCAAAATTTACTGCCCCTTGAGATGAAGTTAATACAACCGCATACTTGCCCACATATGCAAGCTCATTTGTTTGCACTAGATACGAAGATGAACTAGCTGATGATGCTTGATTACCACGACTCTCACCTATTACCACAACCTTTTGCGTATCAACAATTGTTGAGCAAGGTACAACCCCCGCAATTCGGGACTGTCGATTATCGCTACTGCCGTTATAGTTAAAAATTACGTGATACTTGCTTCCCGCCACCAAAGCTTTTCCAAAAGTTGACAATCCTTGACTGTATGTATAGTTATTGAATGTACTGTTTGCTGCGTTTGTAAACTCCCAAGCAAAAACATTTGGCGTTTGTATACCTGATGTTTGCTCTAAAGCAGAACTATCTGTAATAACTCCTGTTGCTTGATCAAAACTACCGCCGACGCAAGGGGCTACACTGTTTCTGTATGCCACATTGTTTTGAAAGCACAGACGTAAAAAAATATCAGACCCATCAAGTTGTTTAAACTTGTAAATATGCACATTGGAGTTTTCATACTCAAGCGACCACCCCAAACTCGCTATACGCGTCGTAAATCCAGCCAACACTACACTTGGCGCACCATCAAGCGTAAACGTCACCGTGTTAGTTGTGACGGAATCAATCCAGAATTCACCATCGTTGATCGAGGCTAGAGTTCCTGAATCCACCTTTAACACACGATCAGATGCATATCCATGCACACCACCGTATGTAAAAGTGACTTGATTGCCTACTACAGCTACACTTGTGACTGTTTGTACGTTATAACCAAGCGACAACATCTTCTTAAAACGATCTGGAAACAGGTTTTTTGAGCCTGCGCTAAAATCCAGCCCAACATCAGAGAAATCAAAAAGTTTGGTTTGTGTCTGCTTCATCACCATATTCTTTTACTCATAAAAAAGACCGCACAAAGCGGTCATATTCGATTTGGATTTTAAACAACGCGATCAATATCGCCACGTAGCATGATCTGGAATTGGTCTGACAATACGGCTGGTTCTGACTGTTTTACGGTGCGAATCACCCAGACAGGGAAATTTGCGGCCACGGTATTGAAACGCAGGACATTTCCATTGGCCCAGCCTGTACCCCAACCTTCTTTTTTAATAATGAAGTATGGAACTCCAGTGACTGGATTTAAGGGCGCATAATCAACACTTATTGAGCCAGTAAGAACCAAGCGACCTATATATTCACCTACACAATAGAATGTTTCATTGCCTGTGAATACGATTGCCCAGCGTTCCTGAATCGCACCCTTATTCATCACTTGAAGTGGGTAAAGCGAATCGTTGAAATTTGCGGATATGCCTGCACCAGTTGGCTCATCATTCCAGATGCTATTCCAGGCTTGCTGTACAAACTTACGGGTATAACGCGCCTGCATATCCCCAATCACTAAAGCAGACCCAACAATGGTATCCACCGCATCATAGTTATGGGTTAAAGGCTTAGTAAATGTCAGCTGACCATTGATCTGCACATCACGGATCAGACCCATATCCTGATAGCGGTATTTAACTATCAGCGGTGCGACCAGATTACCCAGCACAAAGTCGCCACCCAGCGTCACACGACCATAGTCATAATCGACTGTGTAGAGGTCAAATAACACCTTCGTGCCATTTGCATCTTCAAGTTCAGCCCATGAAATGCGCTGATCATTTAGATCGTATGTGGTTCCAGCACTCGCACTTGGCAGCTCTTGCGCTTTGCTTGAGCTGACAATACCAATACCACCAACCCGGAAGATCGGCACCCGACCATCAATCGGCAAGCGTGTAGCAGACAGACCTAGAATTTCAGAGTCTAGTGGGATATAGGTATAAGCCACAGCGTTATAACGCACTGATGAAGCATCGACCCAGACCGGCACATTGATATAAGTATCGACTCCCTCCTGATATTCCAGCAGCGGGTCATACCAATCGTTTGCCTCAATTTCCGCACGGTTAGCTTCGGTGATTTTGGTTTTGGTATAAAAGTAAATCGTGACAAAGCCATTATCCCAATTGACCTGACCATGCGCCCGGCTGGTTTCGATCACCCCATTTTCATCAGCGGTCAGTGTTAGCTGGCCATATTCAAGTGATGTCACCACGATAGTCATCGACTGCGGGCGAACTGGGATAATTGGTGTTCTAAAGCTGATTTTATTGATTGGTGGTAAGTTGGTCGTGGTAATTAGCGACTCAAGTGTCAGTGAATTGGCTTGCCCTGGTGTCCATGAGCTCAGTTCAATTTCACCAGTGCCAAGGCGAATTAAACCCGATTGAATACCACTACCATTGCTCGGATTGATATCACGATAAATCAAACCATCTCTATCAATGAAGGTGCTGTCACCGAGTTTAAAGCGCACCGATCCAGATAAAATCTGCTCACTAAAGCCATAGGTGAGATCAAATTTCATTGCATCTGCTTGCACAGTTTCGGTTGAGCTATTGGTACCCGATGTATCTCGATAATGTGCCTTAATCCCGGCAGTTTCGCTATAGGCTTTATATGTCGTACTTGAAAGCACCACATTACTTGGTTGCGACTGATAAATTGTCATAATTTCACCTATTATGCTGAAACATAGCCAGCCCACGGGTTGACTTGAATTTTGTATTGCGTTACAGCACTTCCACTCACGGAAGGTGTGGCGGCTGGCGATCCTGAGTTTGAACTACCTATGGTTGCACTATTTACCGGTGGCTTAGCTACTTCTTTTTCATAGAAGTAGCCAGTGACAATACTTGGAGTCATTACAACAGCGCCTGTGGTGTAATTTATTGTGCCCTGCGTGACACCAAAGCCGTCTTTCAGATTTCCAAGCCCATCATCAATAACAACCAGTGTGACCTGATCACCTAAATTTGATGTTAACGGGATTTCTAGCATCACAGAGTTTGGCTGTAATGCATTGCCAGTTCCTACGGTAAAATTGATCTGCTGACTTGCGTTTGGAATAACTGGTGGCACTGCCTGCTCTTTCTTATCGCCATAGTTGTAAGTAATGGTGAATATTGTGCCTTTTTGCGGCAACTCATTCGGTATGATTTCACCAATCCCTAAAGCGCTATTCACAAAACCTGTTGCATCGCCAGTTAAATTCCCCGTTGCATTCGATGTTGCTGACTTGGCCACACCATTCAACATCCAGTTAATCGTCAAACTATTCGCTGCAACTGCCTGATGGTTAAGCTCAAATGGTATTTTGGCGGGTAATACAGGTAAGTTGGCGCGCTGATACGTTGCAATTGGTGTTCCCCAGTTCAGCAGAATTGGTGTATCTACATCCGGTAGTGCGCCAGTCGTTAATAACCATGAGCCGGTTTCATAGTTGATCATGCCTGAGCCAAATGACGGACTGGCAGCCTTTAACTGCCCCGAGCCATCATCTTTCAGTTCATAAAACTTGCCTTGTGACATATACGAGATGGACAAAGCGCCTGGTGCCGGAATTGGAATTAAAACTCCGGTCCAGTTGGTGCTCTGGTTATTTTGAGTCACTGGAATCGCATGACTCTGATAATACTGATTTGGTGCAGCTGCAGGCTTGAATGTAATATTTAAATTCACAGTTCCGGCTGGTGCTGCTGCAGTCCATTGAATCAACCCACGCTGATAATCAATCGTTCCGACTTGCGTGCCTTGGGTGTTTTTAAGCAGGCCGCCTTGATCAATGATCTGCTGGCCTTGTAAAGTGAAAGCCACGCTAGATGGAATCACCGCAGAACCGATATACAGGTTTTGGCTCACTCCAATAGTCATACCGGGATAGTTAACCGTGATGGTGCCTTCATTACCCGCCACCAGCACCACGCTTTCACCTGCAGCGTTCACATCAATAATCGGGGTTTCAGTCTGGGCCGATGGAATGAGCTGGGCAAAGATACTCTTGGCATTCACTGTAAACTCACCCACACCCGCATCAGAAGCCAGCGCTGTAGAGGAATAATACAGACCGGTGTCAGCAACAATGGTATCGCGGATGATGGTTTTTGATTTCTCACCGTTGTACCACTGGCGTGCCGATAAACCGACAAAATCAACTTCAAGCGGATCATTAAGTGAGTAGGTCGCCACCTTATATTCAACATTCTTACCATCAATGACCATGATGGCAGTACGGGTTTCAACCTTGGTGATTCGCACGTACTGTTCGCGCTCCAATACCTTACCTTCATCACTGATCAGCACAATGGTATCACCCACGGAAGACTCCACTTCCTGAGGAAACATAGCCACCTGAAGTGAAGACATGCCCTGCCAGTGAGTATCCAACGGCGTACCGGCGATCTGACCACCTTTAGCCAGGTAGTTTTCTACACGGTTCTGGGCAGCCTGGCGCTCATCGTTCCAGTTCTTGGTACTGAAAAGTAATGCCGAGACGTTTGGGTCTTCTGGTAGCTCAGATACAAATACCGTTGCCCCCATCAGTAAATCAGTGTCTTCAGTCGTGACTGCCGGGAAGACCTTACGCATGGAGACGTCACCCATGGTGTGGTCCATCTCTGATACATCATTAAACAGGTTGTTGCTGATCCCGTCCTGCACCACCACACCAGAGTATTTACCACCGCCATCCGAGTTGTCGGTCAAGCGTTCAGACTTGTAGATTACTAAATCCTTGGTTTCAATCGCCATCGTTCAACTCCGTAAAGCGCAAGGTCACATTAAAATAATCATCCAGTGATACCGCTGGAATTCCTTTTACCGGTGCAGCCTCTAAGGCCCCATCCTGGTGATTAAACTTGACGGTGAATTGCCGGCTATCATGTGGCTGTTCAAACTGCAGTCTGAAATTTTCACCCTGCAGCCTGGACCATTCCAAAACAGTCCGTAGTTCACGTAGCTTGATCCAGCCCATTTGCGGATCTGCTGGTTGTAAAGTAATTGGTCGACCCGACTTCTTTTTGCCCTCTTGAATGATTAAAGTGCCATCCATCGTATAGGCCTGATTCTGCTCAATGGCCTTCCATGAAAATTCATCAGGCCATAAAAAACCGTCCTCTAATGGGACGGTTTCGGATGTTGCTAAGCGGATAAGCTTCATGTTGATTTCGCCTGTATTTTTAATTGATTCACAAGTTCATTCATTAAAGATTCCTGTCCAGCAGGCCCGCTAAATTTCATCTGCTTACCATTGAAGTCAAAGTTATAGGCAACCTCCTTGCTTGGTTGTCCTGCATCCCTGACTGAAGGCGCAGAAGGGATAGACGGCGCATAGTCACTCAGACTGGAACCAGTTGAAGCTACATTGATAGAACGAAGCAGCTCATTGATCTTGTTAGTTCCGTGTTGAGTTGTCAGTCCGTTAGCAGCTGCCCGATCAAATTCAGCATTAATCAGTGCTTTCATAGCTGGATTACCATCTTTACCCAGTCCTTGGGCCTTAGCATCACGATCTGCTGCCAGAGCTTTGGACCAGATATCACCAGCCAGTTTTTGAGCCTCTTTGTCGCTATAACCTTTACTTTTCAGCTCGGAAAGTACTTCATCTCTGGTGTAGGAGTCATAGCCATAAATGCCCTTGCTTAATGCATCACCTTGACGCTTCATTTCCTTATTGAAATCACCTTTGGCCTTGTTGACTGCATCAGCCCAGGCTTCGGTAGAAGATTTGGCTTCTTCACGTGCGATCTGGCCAGCATGACGGTATCCATCACCAATGCCGCGTGCTGAATCTCTGACACGATGATTGGATTTCTCCCATTCATCCATGGATTTGACGGCAGCAACGCCCGTATCATCAATCTGGATTTCAAGATTACGGCCAGCATTTGCAGCATTGGTTGCAGCAATGACACCAGCGTCACCGGATGCAGCTGCCGACTGAGCAGCTTTTTCATAGGCCTTTTGAACACCCTCAGCAGTAGCCTTGCCGCTATCCCGGATAGTGATGTAGTCCATCAAAGCCTGTTGAGCTGCAAGCTTTAGATTTTCCTTAGTCTCAATACCGAGACGCCTAAAAGCCTCTGTGACAGGATCGATATCATCCGGTAGGCCTTGAGCCTGAAATTTAATTGCAATCAGGCCTTGCTCTACCTGCCCTGTTGAAATCTTGCCTTGATCACCAAACTCTTGAAGTTTTGCTTTTGCATAGTCAATTTCAGCTTGGCTTTTGGCTGTTTCCAACCATTTAAGCCAGGCTTGATAAGTCATGTCACCGGCCTGCTGCCCCTCAACACCTAAATCTTCTAAGCCACTTGCAAAGTTATCTAGCTGACCTTCTGTTTCCTTGAATTTTGCAGAAACCCGATTAAGCGAAATATCTAAATCAATGCCAAGGGCAGTGGCAGCTTTACGGGCTTTGTCTGTTGCATTAACTTGACCATCAGTGGCGATGGCAGCATCCTGCATCGCTTTCACAACCACCTTGCCAGCACCATCAAATTCAGCCTGTAAACCTTGAGCGGCTAACTGGGCGTTAAGAACCTTTAGTTGTGCCATCCCTGCAGCATCTGCAGATTGAATCATTGCACTAGCTACGACTTGGGCAGCCTGAATTTTGGCATCTGTGATTTTCTGACTTTCAGTCTGATAGGCTTTTTCCTTGGCATCCAATTCAGCAAGGCCTTTTACAGCCTGATCAATTGCAGCCTGATTTCCTGTTTTGCGTGCTTCATGGAGTTGCTGCTCTAGTTGAATACGCTCATCACTGATGGCCTTGTAGTCAGCCTTATGCTTTTCCTCTTGAAGTTTTAATTCATCAAGAGTTTTTTGGCTCTCAGTAATGCGTTCCTGGTTTGCCTCATTCTCAGTCTGACGAATCTCTCGAATTGCTTCTCTGGTAGCTGACTTGCTTTCAAGTGCCAGTCTGTTTGCCTCGGATGCATTCTTTTCCGCCTGCATAAATAGTGCATCTGAAGCATTTTGTGCTTGAGCAGCCAGATCATCAAAACCAAGGAAATCTAATACTGATGCACTAAGCGCATGAATGCCACCGGAAATAAACTGGATACCTGAAAGAAGTAGCTTTAAGGCAATATTTAGCCCAGTTGCAGCATCCGATACTACTCCCAGAGCAACTTTAAAAACATTGAATAGAGTGGTTAATCCACTAACCTCTTCCTTGCCATTAAGTATTGCATTGAATAAAGGAGCTATTGAATCCAGGACAGATGTAAAGGTACTCCATGCTGTTTCAGCAATTCCTGCCATACTGGATATGACATTTTTAATCGTGTCATAGACAGCAGATAAAGTGCTTCTAATCGCCTCAATAGTGGATGGGTCAATCTCTGATAACTGATCTTTAAACCACCCCACACCAGTAGCAACATCATCAAAGAATACTTTTAGAATCCCTAGATTATCTGCAATCACTGATAAAGCATTTGCTACTGTTGCACTCGATCCATTAGCCTGATCCATTTCCCCGATTAGAATCTGCCACTGTGTAGAAATCTTCTGTAGCGCATTACCAATGGTGGTCGGGAACTTGGCATAATCAGCTTCAATCGCAGCAGATTGGCTTTGTAATGCCTTAACGACCTTCTCTGCTGATAACTCACCGTTCTCAGCCATCTTACGCAGCTCACCAGTAGTCACGCCAAGTGACTGGGCCAGTGCTTTTGAGATACCCGGAGCCTGCTCCATGATGGAGTTGAATTCATCACCACGTAAAACGCCTGATTGCAAGGCTTGTGTCAGCTGAACAATTGCGGCTTCTGATGCAGCCGCTGATCCACCACCGGTCTGAATGGCCATGTTAATAGTTTTGACCAGATCCAGGCTTTGCTGCTGGGTCATGCCCATCTGCTTACCAACATCATTCACTTTTGTGAATAGACCTGCAGTAGCATCAAGGCTTGAATTGGTTATTAATGCCACCTGGTGCACACCAGCCATTGCTTGCTGGAAGTTACCACCATCACTGGTTGCGATATTAATTCGAGCTGAAAGGTTGGTATAAGCATCTGCTGTTTCGGCAAGCTCACGAATACCCAAGCCAACACCAATTGCAGCCATAGCACCAACAAGAGCATTTACTGCAAATTTTGCTCCATCTATTCCTTTTTTCGCTGACTGAGCTGCTGTATCCGTTTCTTTTAAACTTGCATTGGCTTTTCCTACTTCTGCCTGAAACCCATTAAAAGCTTGATCTGCCTGCTGCACTTCTTTTTCAAGTTGATCAACCTGAACTTGTGCTTTTTCAATATCTGCAGGTGAGGCTTTAGTTTTTGAAAATGCTTCAAGGTTTTGCTTGGCCTGAGCCAAGTCACTCTTAAGTTGACCTAAGGCTTTTTCAGTTCTATTGCCAAAATCTGTAAAGTTTCCAGCTGTAGATTTCGCATTATCGCCAGCACTTTTAATGATGCCTGTAGCAGCATTTAGGGACTGGGTCAGTTTGTCTGCTAATTCACTAGTGCCTTTAGGGATGATATTTCCCATTTCTTTCGAAGCATCGGTAGTTGCTTGTTTTAATCGATCAGACTCTTGCTTGATCGTATTAAATACTGACTTTGCTACATCTTCAGACTGTCTGATATTGCCAACAAAACCTTTGGTATCGGCATCCATCACCAGTTTAAACGTTAAATTTTTACCAGACATGCTGACCTCTAAATTTTGGCAATAAAAAACCCGCCGAAGCGGGTATTAAAAAACCACCCGTAGGTGGCTAGTTAGAAACTGAAGTTATTCTTCCGTTTGTAAAGTGCAAATACTTAGATCCAGAATATGGTGTTCTATAGACCCATTGCTCAAATACATTGCTTGCAGTAGTTGTCGTATTAATTTTATCTGGATAACCCCATGTGGACTTCTCAGCTTCTGCTTTAGTCATTCCTATGCGTGGTTCTTTTTTTGCAGCTCGCTCAGCTTTTTCTTTGGCAGCTGCTTCTTGTCTGGCTTTGATCTGATTCTGTGATTGTTTAACTTTGTTATCTAAATCTTTGCCAGCACACGGTTTACCTTGATAAACCGTTTTTCCATTTATGGTACAAGTGTAAACCTCAGAAGCGAAAGAGCTTTGAACTAAGAGACCCAACATAATCCCTATAAAATATTTCATCTGATATCTCTCTTAAAGATTGCGCCAGAGAATTTTCACAATTCTGTCTCGGCATAAAATGATGTTGTATTCCTGGAGATCAACACTTTTTACATATTCAGTCGCTGCACAATGGAGACGACCATCTTGTAAAACATAGAATCTCGGCTTACCAAGTTCGAGCTTACCTTTAAGTGCCTGATGACTATCCCCGATTCTTACCAGATCGCCAGATGGAGTGCGAATGCTGGTAGTTGTCTTTTCAGCATATGCGAACCCCGACACCAAACATAAAGCTAATAGTAATTTCTTCACAGTAACCCCCAAATTTATTATTTCTACATCATAACTTTAGGGTGCTACTTGATCAATCAGAGACCATTTCTTTCTTAAATGATTCAAAGCCTTTTTTATCGGATTGAGCCACACGTGCTGCAACGGCGTTATTGAAGATTCCCTGTTTATACATCTTGTTTGCTGCCTTAACGTAGCCTTGGAATGCGCCGTAGGTCATTTCCATGATTTCGCTATGCTGATGGCCCATGGATACCAGAAACTGAAATGAATCAAACCAGGTGGAATCATCTTTCTTTTTGATACCGCGTTTCGGTCTTTCATATTTGAAGTAAGCCTGATTGACCAGAAGCACTGCCTTGAGTAGCTCTTTAAATCCTTGCTCATCAGCAGCAAGCTCTACCAGTGATTCATTGTCCAGATCGGTAACGCATGCCATGGTTGAAATGACTTGCACACCGTGAGCTTTAAATAGCCCTGTCAAAATCTCATCTGAATGATTTTGGTCTTTGATGAAGTTCTTTAATGCTTCAGCATGCATTGCCCAAGTGTCGAAGTCTTTTATCTGGATCTGGCGTACTTCGATATCATTAACTCTGATACTGCGATTTGTTGCTAAGAAAAAATCATTCATGATGGGATCTCGGGTATTAAAAAACCACCGCAAAGGTGGTTATGTATTTTGTTTTTATCGGGGACACAAAGGATCGTCAGCAATAAAAACCTTCTTATCAATCTGATTTACTACTTCATCAAAAAGCTCTTTATCATTTGATTCATATTTTATAAATGTTTCATCACCAGTGGTTTGAGCGGATACATGCACAACAGGTATCTGATCGATATCATCAAAACTTAGTTTATTCATTGTTTTCCCCAGATCATGGTTTAACTTCCATCTGCATACACCGCGGATGAGTATACGGTTTCCCGTTTCGCAGCAAGTGCATCACTTTTACAGATTGTTTGGCGGTTTCCGCACACTGAGCCATTGCTTCATTTAATTCTTCGCAGCTCTGCTGCATTTTAGCAATACCCTTACGAGATTCCTGTAAATACTCTTCTTTTGATAAAGTTTTTTCTAGCTTACTCATTTTCTCACTCATTCACATCATAAGAGTAAGGCTTTCCAGTAGAGGGATTGATTGGTGATAGTACGGTTTTTAATATCACTCTTTTTAATTCATCAATCTCAATATGCTCACGCTTGCTAACGTACTGGCGAAACTCACCGCGGCTCATGCCATAAGCATTTGATAACTTTTCATGAATTAATGGGGCGTATTCAGCAATCGCGTTTAACAAGTCAACATCAAGAAGGCGATCCCGAAGGTGTAATTCAATTGCTTCTATGAGGAGTTCTCTATTTACATCTTGTTGCATGCCCCAAGTTTCTTCACACGCTTTTTTTAATAATTTTGATTCAGAATCGTTTGTTTGATCTATTGTGGCTTGAATGTTTGGAAATCTCTCTGAGAACCATTCATTAAACTTTTTCATCTTCTCACCAATGCTTATAATTCTGCCTAAATTATAACATTGATAAAAAACAGGCACAAAAAAAGACGCTAATGCGCCGTGGAGTTCTTTGTGCCTGTATGGGTTAGGCTGCTACAGTAAAACGCTCAATATGGCCAAATACACTGAGTTCAGCATCATTCGCTTTTGAGATATCTGCCAGCGCTTCGCCTTCGATCGAATAAGACCCAAAGTCTTCATGGATCAGATCAAATTCAGTATCTGGTGAGAATTTCACACGCCATAACGTCATGACAACCTTGTCACCAGTGAGGGTATCAATGCCTTTGAAAAGGATTCGATATTCATTCCCGATGTTATTAGCAATTGTCGTACGTGTCTTAGCACCAGCTTTAGCAGAAAATTTAATTGGGCCAGCTACAGCCTCGTTAAAAATTACCGTTCCATAAACTGAGTCAAGCAGGTATTTACCTGCATCAATAGCAGCATCTGAACTATCTTTAAAAGCCACATCGCTTAAATTGCGATGGCCCAGATCGATCATGGCACCAATCTGTACTGTACCTAAATCGATATCAGTCAGCTGAGCTTCAGGAATTTCAATTGATTTACCGCTAAGGATTAACTCTAGATTTTCCTTGGTAACCTCTTCAATTGTTCCTGAGATAGCAACGCCTGTCTGCTTATACAAGACCGCATCTTTCGAACGTAGACCAGTTTTACTTTCATAGTGGTCAGTAGACTCAGTTGAAATAGCAATCTGTAATTCTGGAGTACTACCAACCGGCAGTAATGCAGCAGGTACACCACTAACCATTTTTGCCAGATGAAGTTCACCTTGAAGTGAAATCACATTTGAATTAGCCATTACTTTTCATCCCCTGTGGTTTTCTTGGCTGGAGCAGCTTTAGGTTCAGGCACTTCCTGAATTACGCCATCTGCCAGTAATTTTTTGATTTGCGCATCATCCAGCCCACCAACGATGTCATCTTTCTTAAAACGACCGACGGGCTGAGTTGCCTTGTATTGTTTTGCCATGACTGGCTCCTAAATGAATTTTTGTGATTCAAAAATAATCGTGATGTATGCAAAGCCCGGACTATAACCATCCCGTACCGAAATCATCTCCAGCGCCGTCCGTGATGCTTGTGGTTGCCAACCGGAAAGCAACTGAATAATCTTTTCAGTTAAAAGACCAGCTTCATCACTGACTGCTCGACCATCGGTCATTTGAGACTGAGCATTACGACATGCCACGGTAACCGCCCATTGCTGACCAATCTGGTTAATACTTCCACGACCCGCACTTGCCTTTTTACCTATACGAACAAAGTTCACATGAGCTGAGGGGGTGACCTGTGACATCTCTGTTACGCTGACTGAGTTTAACGGCGTATAGATCTTTAGAAATTCTGGAATCTCTTTCAGTTTTTCTGCAATCTCATCACGCACCGCGAAGAAGGTGCTCATCTATAAAACTCCCAACAATATCCAAAACCATAACCTCATCTTCAGCATCAAGACCGAGTTGAGTCCGGGGCGGTAGAATCGACTGCTTAACTTTCCGATATTGGACACCCACTGCAAAAGTGATGTATTGGCCATTCTTAGGTAGGATTGTTGCGCCGTAATGCAGATGTGGTGCGTAGTCAACATCTGTACCCACTTCCACACCACTTGAAAGTACATTGTGTGTGTAGGAATTCATTAAGCGGCCAGTATCGCGCAGCGTCTCGCCACCCTGCATACGTGCACGCCATGAAATCTTCCATGGGTTACCATCTACACCAGTACCAGTTAGGAACCGATGTTGAATACTATTGACCAGTCCAGCACCAATCTCATCAAACAACTGGCTTTTGAGTGAATCAAAATCACCCAATTGATTCAGCACCGCTTCAATGGGTGAGCTATCAGCTTGAATGGTTATTGCGAAAGCCATAAACACCTCACTTCATGCTGGGCATTTGATCTAGGATAGAATCTCCAAATACACCACCGGTATACGAAGTACCGACTGGCGCCGTTGAAGGTCGTCCTTTAGGTTGGTCATCCACGATCTGGTTTGTTTCAGGTAACTGAATCTGCAAATGTGCTTTGTTGTCAGCCACACGCTTTAAGAATGCAATTGCATCTTCATAGCGTTTTCGCACCTCATCGGTTGGCTGCTCAAAATGAAGGCGGTAGCGTGCAATATCACACGCCATACGCTTTAAATTACTCGGCACATTGGGAAGCGGCAAAGGATAACGACCACCGATATGACCGTTAATCTCCTCCATTGCATCCTGGATTGCATCATTAATTGCTTGAGAACCTTTTGCTGCATCTTCATACATCAATTTCAGGTTCTCAATTGAAGCCCCAAATCGTGCGACCAAATCTGCTTCAGTCGCGTACATAGATCACCTACTTGGTTTCATCAGCAGGTTTTTCACCGGCTTTAGGTTTAGCAGCTGGTTTAGCCTTTTCAAGCTCAGCCACTTTAGCCTTCAGATCAGCAACTTCTTGATCAGCTTTCGCTTTCGCAGCTTCAAGATCAGTGTTGGCTTTCGTCAGATCAGCATTGGCCTTTTCAAGTTCAGCCAAACGTGCAGCGGCACCATCTGCTTTAGGTTCTTCCGGCTCTTGATATTCTTCAATAGCCCCAGATGTTAAAAGGGCCTGAAGTTGTTTAGCTTCAAGCCCTTTGATTTCATCACCTGGCATAAAATGCCCGATGGATTGTTTTGCTGTGTACTTCGGCATGTCTTGCTCCTTATAGGGTGATAAAGCCAGTACCACCAACGACACCGTTCTTATTAGACGGCACAACCAGTGGAGCAGATTCAGTCATCAGCATAATGCCGCTTGGATCTTCGCAGTACCATTGACGATCAAAGTACTGCTGAGCAACGCCGTTGGCCAACATGTTTTTAATCTTACAGTGGGCAACTGAACCATTGGTATCAGAAATCAAAGAGAAGTAATCCTTAGGAATAAAGCGTTTTACTTGACCTTTGTTGCGGTAGGTCGCGTCATATACCCAGAATTCGATTCCATCAAAAGTACCTTTGAAGGTCGCTGATTCCTTAACACCAAAACTTGGATTCACTGGAACAGAAATACCGGCATACGGCGTGATGAATTCTTTTTTGAATTCTTCATTGTTCCAGAGGGCTGCCCAAACCAAGCCAGACATAACAGACAGCTTAGCTTCACCGCCATCAGCAGCCAATTGACGTTCAAGCATGGTGCGGATATCCGTTACTGGCTTGGCACCTACTTCATTCCATTTGACCAACGGCGTATATGTCAAAGACGCATCACGACGGTAATCCACCAGGTTGTATTCATAATCATCTGAGTGAAGCGCATATTTACCATTTTTCAGTAAATCAATCGCCATCATCATGACTGAGTTATCAATCGCATCATGGTTGCGCTTCATCACTGAGATTTGAGCAATGATCATTTGCTCTTGCTCAGATAGTCGCTGGTTACCAGTAGAGATGATACCTGCGGTACGTAAACGCTCAAGCAAGGCAATTTCAAAAGTTTCAGCCGGAGTGACTTGGTTCTTTGGCTTGTAGTAAGCCGGTTTAACATGGCGTACTTCACCAGATTGAGTGGTATCAAATGGCTTACCAGGCTGTTGCGGAGATACCAGCGGCGCCAGATCATGTTCGGCAGATACTTCAGCCAAAGGCACATCATCACGGTTAAATAACGGGCGGTTTGGGAAAAGCTTGTCTAAAAGCCAGGTATCCATTGGACGGTAATTTGAGTGGATCAGTGCAAGCTCGCCCACATCAAGAAGTTCAAGTGGAGCACCTTCAATATTAAAAGACTGTGGCATGTTAATTACACCTTAGAAAGTTCGATTTTGTTTTTAGTTGCCTGTGCACGCGCTGCATCGTATTGAGCAGTAGTCAGCAAGGTTCCATTAAGTGAGACAGCTTCAATACTGAACACCCCGCCGTAATACACTGGAATTTCAATTCCATCAGCAGCCTTGATAGTGGCTTCTGCAGCCGACACATCCTGACCACAGATCACATCCCATGTTTTTTCATCAGTAGCATGAGCCAGCACATTAGCATCTGATAGCGTTAATAGATCACCGTATTTAAATGCTGTGGCGGTTGGCACCTTGGCATTGGCACGACGTAATTTTTCATTGTCCAAGATCAGTCGTTTTGAAGTGACCGAAATAGGCGGTACATAGTGAATAGCCATGAATTATTTCCCCTTTTGTTCTGCAAATGCTTGTGCACCTGAAGTGAATTTATGAGTGTCGTTATTATTCGACTGACCACCTTGCCCCGGGTTTGCTTGATGACTAAACAAATGTGCAAATGCTGGATTTACACCTGGTACTTGCTGTGTCTGTGGTGCAGTTGGTGGCTGTGTATTGCCTGCCGAGAATTGACGAAGTTGTTTGGCTGAGAATGCAAATGCACCATCATCAAGCTTTTTCATTTCTTCAATATCTTCGGCGCTAAACTCTTTACCCAGGTCTTTACCCAATGCACTGATTTCAGCTTCACGTTTTGCTGCGGCGAATTGTTTATTTTGAGTTTCAAGCTCAGAGTTTTTAGTCTCAAGCTCTTTAATTTTGGCCTGCGCCTGTTCTAATTCGGTCACGTTGGTGTCCTCTATGGTTGGGTTTGGATTGGCTTTGCCCGAGAAGGCTTTAATTGATGTATTGCGATCAGCACCTGTTGAGCAGATCGTAAATTCACGAATACGGTTTTGACGGAAGATTGTGATTGGGCCTTCAAACGACTGACCATTCACAGTTACCGCTTTGCCTTGTGACACTTCTTCAATAGATCCAGGATCAATCATCATTGACATCTGGAATGGGAAGCCATCATCGGAGTCTTGGACAATTTCCTGTGCCTTGGCATTCGTAAGGAAATCACCAGATACGTCAATCTTTCCGTTGGTATCTACCGTTTGAACAACACCGATTCGACTTGAGCCAAAGTGTTCTTCTAGTAAGGCTGTCGGCTTATCAATCTCGATACCATCAAGATCAAAGACCACGCCAGAGCGCCCCCAATACCAGTGCCCATCTACTCGGCCACCGGCATAGGCAGTGCCTTTAAATTTCCGCTTCTGCCCTTCCTCGGCTTTGGGTACCTCAATCGCAGAGGCATTAAATAAATACTTCAGCCGTTCTTCATTTGGATCTGGCATTTTTCATGCTCCAATAAAAAAAGCACCCGAAGGTGCTTAAGTTGAATTTGATTTATGGTTTTTTGGGTGGATTAATTCGCACTAAAGGCGGTGGTGGAACATATTCAGGTTTAGCCTCAGGTTGATAACCTGAGCTTGCTTTACATGAGCAACTACAGCAATTTTTACAACACATCTAATTCACCAACGCCTTTAATGTATAAACCATTTGCCCTTCAACCGCTTCAATCGAAACCACCTCAAACGACAGTCCAATTGGAAATAAAACACCATTGCCAGCATTCAACATATCAAGATCAATACCGAGACCTTTCGCATTCTCGATCTTAATCACAATGTCCGAAGTCGAATCAGCTAGAAGTAACGGCGCATTAAATTGAATCGTCTGCCCTACCTGATAAGCTGCTACTTGATTAAGTGTCGCAGCACCCACCACGGTTGAAGCCGTATTGCTTGCAACAGCCTGAATTACTGCCATATCCGTAGTAAGCCAGCGCTTAAGCACATCGTCAGCCAGAGAGCTTGTAGCAGAGTTTAAATAGCTGGTCAGCGATGCATCATTCCCCTGTACATAGTCCAGAAAGGTACGAATCGCACTTGGCCGAATACTTGGATCAAGTGGAATTACCGTATTGGCCACCGTGTTGAATATGTCTCGGGCTTTATCATCCATCGGAGCAAATAGACTGGTGAGCTTTTTACTCGCCGTCCATTCTGCTTTGATGACTTCCTTCTGCTCCAAGAGATATTCTTTATCTAAACTTGAAGTACTGATCTTTTTATCGACCAGTGATTCAAGCTCACCAAACTGCAATGGATGAGAACTCCAATCTAAAGCCTCGGCTACTTCAGGCAATTGATCCTCAGGTGTAATACCGTATTTCAATGCCTGCTTCTCGGTTAAGGCAATCACGGTGCATCGGCAACGAAAGCCCAACGGCGGGTAATGTGTCAACCAAAACGGATGATCAATCGGCAGTACAATACGATTCAAAGCCAAATGACTGGGACGCACCCGACTATCATTGATCGCCGAGTACATCAGGTAAGGTCGTTTAGCCTTATTCCGTTGCTGTTGTTGCCACCGGCCATGACCATATGCACTTTGAATATTGGTACGAAATACATTGTCTAGGTAATGCTTTGGCAGGATGATTTCAGATTCTTCAATGAGTTCCTGAAAATCTTTAAAGGTACCGCCGTCGGCAATGGACTTGTTCACAGCCTTGATGACTGTTTCAATCTGCTCAAGACTCGATAGAAAGCTGACTGTCGTCGCCATCTGCCGGGTCTTGAGGTCCATTGAATAAAACTCATCAGGTAGCACGATCTTTTTACTGTGAGCGTATTGAAGCGCCTCAAGGAAGGTAACTGGTTGCATAACTTACGCCCAATAAAAAACCACCTTTCGGTGGTTGGGTATTATTTCCATTCAAACCATATTTCACTATCTGGCGTAATCCTTATTGGCAGACCATTAATTGTCTTATTCATCTTAGCGTTGTTTAATGGCTGTTTAGGCTTGATAAGTTTAGCTTCCATTTCTTTTAAAATTATATCGAATGCGGCGCTACTTAACTCCAAGCGGGTTAGGTCACCATGATTATGATAATCACTCAATATTTTATTTACCAGCATTTCACACCCCTGTAATAACTCAATCATTGGTGCGGAAAACATTCAGATTGAATGCCTTTCTGGAGCAATCCTATCCGCACAAACATTATACACTAGAACAACTATTTTTCATTATTGGCCGTCACATATCCCAGTACATCTGCTGCATACAAAGCCTGATCCAGATTAGCCGTGAACTGTGTCTGAGTTGCACCAGGTATTAACTGCATCAAGTTATAAGCCAAGCTTTCAGGGCTATCAGACTTGAATACCAATTCCTTGACCTGATCCGGTTTTAATAGCTGCAATTCATCCTGGCCATCAGTCAGTTCTTCAACTTCCTGCTGTTCAGGTGAAAGCTTGTTTGCTGAGGCTTTAAAGTTGAATGCTTGGCGAGGTAAAGCGGTGAATTGAGTATTAACTGGAATCTGGTCTGAACGCATTTTGAAGTGCTCAGGCTTAATACCATACGTCTCAATT
Source organism: Acinetobacter sp. KH_038 (assembly GCF_057839405.1). Classification (NCBI taxonomy): domain Bacteria; kingdom Pseudomonadati; phylum Pseudomonadota; class Gammaproteobacteria; order Moraxellales; family Moraxellaceae; genus Acinetobacter; species Acinetobacter sp. KH_038. The sequence goes on from NZ_CM174489.1 coordinate 2,059,145, forward strand.
ACATACTGATCAGTAAACTCAACACCTAAGTTTTTAAGCTTTAGGTCACGCTCAACCACTTTTACATTCAGGTCTTGTTCACCACCCAGAATAATCGTGTGCTTTTCAAATCCATTCAGGAAGCAAATAGCATCAACAATATCCTGAAAGGTCGGGGTGATCATGCGTAAGTCTGAGTTACGCTTATCCATACGCACATTTTCATGTACTTCGCCCAGCGCACGACTCCCTGTGCCATCAGTTCCCGATGTAAGGGTCTGGCCTAATACAACCTTTTGAATACGGCGTGTTAAAACGGTATCAAATGCCTCAAATGCAGAGCTACCTGCACCAGAAAAGTTAGTACCTACTGTATTTACGTCATCTTCAGATCCAATCGAAATAACCGACTGCGAGTGAGCATTCAATAATGCGGAAGTCATTGCATCAATATCATCTTGCTTTCGACTATTACCACCCACTTTACCTACAAGTAGTGGGGAGCCGAAACGCTCCAGGAACTTAACCCAGAATTTTGTGGAGTTAGTTCTGAAGAACCATAACCAATACAGCTTTGATAGTAATGGGTCGCCATAAGGCTGCTTAAATGAAGGCTTGCGTCGAGTTAAAAAGAACTTTAATGGCCACTTCTGGAATACATTAATTTCTGTATTGGCCTGCGACTCCCGATAAATTAGTTCACCGTTATTCTTTGGCTCGAACCATTCCAGCGGCTTTACCTGGATGCCATTGAGTGTGAATCTACCACCCTCAAGAATCTTGTAATTGGCCTCCATGACTGAATAGCCAAATGGGCAAGCCTCCCATGCGCCGGTGATAATTTCATTGTGCCAGTAAGCAACCTGTTCTTTTAAGAACTCAGTTTGCTCCCCGTGATCTTCTTTGAACCGCCATGGTGCATTAATCACCGAATCAAGCCGGGTCTCCATAGCCTGTGATATTTCATCGTCTGCCATGAGCACACTTAAACGCTGCCGGGTAACACCAGCCTTACGCAGAACCTCATCGACATCCGCAGCACGCCCCATACTGAGCGCAAGTTTCTCAACAGCAACTTCGGTTAACAAGCCTGCTGCTTTTGGCTTGGCCTCTTTCTGCTTGTTTTTGGATTTTGCCATTTTAAAAAACCTTAATTAAAACTTCGTGAGCCACCCCCGCTCGGTCTTACTCGTGGAGGTTCATTTAATTCATTAAATGCATCACTGCCAGCATCCACCTGGTCATCGTGTTTACCATTTGGGAAGTTTCTCAATTCCTCAATGAATGCCTTATTCCAGTCACCACGAAGCATTTTCACGTTGCCTACGTTGACCTGAGCTGCAAAAGGCTGAGCCCGAGTAATCTTGTCACCCGATACCGTTTCGGCCTTTACATTGAAACCAGATAACTTGGTGATAAAGTTCTTCGCTTGAGCCTTACCAGCTTGACCAGGATCCTGAGGTAATCGAATAGCGACCGATTTACCATCCATCTCCGCAGTTTGCTTAATGCGCTTTTCAACGCCGTCAGGGCCTAGCTGAGCATACTGCACATCTACGATATAGATATAACCATCTCGGCTTTTGGCCTCACGCACACCCGCTGTGAAGTCACCTTCATTTTCAGAAGATGCTAAATCCCAAGCACGTACTTGATGAGTGATATCCGCAGGCAATGCATCCACAATTTCAATATTGTCAGGTTTAAAAAAACCACCGGCTGGTGGCGATGGTCTCTGACGATATTGGCCAGCAAAAACATACGGCGCTGCCAGCTCCATTCGCTCAAGCGTTTCAATGCTATGTTTAGCTGGCCAGAGTGCTGAGCCATCATCCTGGATTGCAGAAAGGCATAAGTGTTCCCATTCTTCACCATTACCGCCGTCAAGCAGCCAGCCTGCCAAATCTTCCTCATGCAAACGCTGCATGATGACAATGATGGGTGTATCTGGTGAGTTGGTACGAGATTCAAGTGTATTTTGGAACCACTCAATTACACCCTTACGGATCGTATCTGAACGTGCTTCACTGGCTTTATGCGGGTCATCGATAATGATTGCCCCGCCAAATGAATCTCGAAATTTACCAGCACCGAATCCCGTAATCGTACCGCCTGTACCTTGTGAATAGCAGACACCACCTTTTGCAGTGCGCCAGTCATCTTTAGCTTTACTATCATCACGTAATGCAAAATCAGGAAATACACGTTTGTATGCTTCTTCCTGTACTAGGTTTCGCGTCTGGAAGGCATTATTGGCTGCAAGTGTGGCTGAGTAGCTGACATGAATAAACTCACTGTCTGGTGCTTTACCAAAACACCAGGCCATGAAATTAATTACAGCTAATTCTGTTTTGGAATACCGTGGTGGAATGTTAATAATAAGTCGCTTGGTTTCGCCCCGATACACCTTCATTAGTGCATCACATACCACACGATGATGCCAGTTATGCAGCCACTTGTATTTGCGCCGTTCCTTAAACATAAAACGCGAAAAGAAATACAGATCCTCTTGAGCTTCGATCTGTATGGCCAGTTCACGTGCTGGGTCAGTATTCATCCAAGACCTGCTCCCTTGCTTTCAGGTAGCTATCCGTAGGTACATTCTGATTAATGGTTTCTATTGGCTTGCCGTCTTTACCAGTAATCTCTTGCCGGTTAGTAAATTGACCACCCAGATCCTGCGCTGCCTGCTTCATGATGTTTAGTGACATCACCGTGTTTCTAGCATTTTTCTCAAGATGCTTTTGATATTGACGCATTCGATAAAACTTCTGAGCAATTGGAATATCGATCAAGCCTGCATCAAATTTTTCACGGGTTTCATTAAAAAGATCGATAAATTTTTTGGAAAGATTTTTTCCTGCTGCCTTTGTTGGATCATACAAAGCAACTTGTGAGCGTTCGATTTTAATCCCATATTCTTGCTTAACAATATCCGCAACTTCTTGAGGGGTGTCACGGCATGCAAGAGCTTGAACTATAAATATTTTTACAGGCTCTTTTAGGGCTGCCATAACCACCTCTTTGTATAGCTACGTATAGCAAGATAGACAAAAAAAATCCCCTTTAATCGGGGAGCTTTTTTAAATCATTTCAAAATGCCTCAATGCTTCTTCAACCTTACCCTTATGTTCTTCAGGACAAGGATGAACACGGTTATCTGGATCATACCTATTAGGTGCTTGCCTTTTAGTTAAACCATGCTGATTTTTAATATCTGCTATCCAGCAACTTTTAAAAGTACGCCCATGTTTTTCAGTAAGGAATTCTTGAATTTGTTTATATGTAGCCATACGCGCCCTCCTTTAGATCAAATCTACAAAAAAATGAAATAAAGTAAAGCTAAAATCTGATCCCATTTTAATTAATCACACAGTTCCCACAACATGCTGCAATATTCGTTTCAGATACAAACGGCGCATTCTTGGCAATTTCTAGAAGTCTTTTAACAGACTCATCAGCACCCCATCGTTTTGTTTCACCAAAGAACACTTCAACATCATGGCCAGCCAGGTAATGCTTAGGCAGTCCGGTCATATCGCTATAAATGATTTCCCCATCTTCATCCCGTTCAACTCCGATGTGATATAACTCATGTTCAATCAGTCGACAGAATTCACGATCTGAGGCTTGTTCACAAAAGGCAGCATCTACAGTGATCAGGTATTGAGGTACAAAGCCGTACCAATCCCGCATTTGTTGTTCCTGGCGTGCTTTCTTCCATCCGCCCACGTTAAACATGACCTTTTCACATTGGCCTAACACCATACGTTTTTTCGCTACGGCGGCAGATGAAGCCCAGGCGAATGCAAGGAACTCTTCATTGTCATGCAGTAATTCAGCAATATGATCATGATCCGGGTTATGTAACTCACCACCTAAAGTAAGCCAGTTATTCACGGCCCATTCTTTAAGCTCTGGCGCAGGTGCCAAACGAATAGCCTCCTCTTCCTCAGCCTGATCAATCAGCTCCGTCGGCGGGAATGGTCTGAACTGTTCCATAAGATGCCTTTAAATTTCTCAGCCATGCCGTTGCACGGCCCATGTTGATATCATTGACTTCAAAACGCTGATAGCGGTAACCCATTTCTTCAGCATGGTCATAGCGATCTATGCTCCAGGCTTTTGTGGCTAATTTACCTTTTCGACCACCAGACCAAGGCCCACCAGCAATTTCAATTAATGCGAGATAGCCAACCAGGTGCAAATCGAAACGCCAGTGCTTAGTACTTTTGAAATGAAAATACTCTTCATACTTAATTTCCATCCGATCCAGGATCTCTTTCAATCGATCGAATGCTTCTAGGTATTTTTCGCCAGCTTTGGGTAGTGGTCTGGTGCGAAGCTTCTTCTTAAGTGGAAGCTTATTGGTTAGGGTTTTATATGCATCAAGTTCCATATTTCCCCCATTAAAAGCCACGCTTGGGTAGATTTTTGCATTTGCTGACATCAGTACTTATCATGATCCAATATTAAAATATCAAGAAACCATAATGCTCTATCTTATTAGCATCATATTCCTAGTCTTCATTATTTGTTACTACAGACTAGACCAGACCACTTCCGTAACCAGTGAGTTTGTCTTATACCTATGTATTTCATTAATCGTAATTTGCATTACGAGAGCTTGGCGTGTTTTAACCTAATTAAAACGCTTCCTTATACCGCATCACACATACAATGCCACACGCAAATTCTTAATACGCTCTTTCAACTTAATCATAATGCCATCAATTGCCAGCAGCTCATTTCGAGTCAGGCCGGATCGACTGAGATTCTGATACTTAGACAGCTCGATACTGCAATATTCTAAGTCTTGTTTCGCTTGTACTTTATCTGTCATGGGTATCACCAATAAGAAAAGAAAAACCCCTCAACATCTAGAATGCGAGGGGCTTTGTTTGCCGTAATACGTCCGGCGAATTTAAAACTAAAAAGAAAGCCCGCTTAACTCTCTCTCAGTCAAGCGGACCAACTTTGTTTGCAAATTCATTTGCAGTATCAAAAAATATCAATTAAATATTTCATTATTGTGACAGGTTGTTTTAACTGAGCAACTATTATTCGACCTCCCTTAATCAACCCCAGCATTCCTTCTTTCCATTATTAATCTCAGTAACACATTGAAGGTCAGATAAGCTGAAATATAAATTAGAGTACATTTCTATCTTAATAAAAAAAACCTGCTTAACTCTCCCAAATTAAGCAGGCTTATCCCGTGTCATGTACAACTGTATCTAATAGTTATTATGTTCAAGAATCCTAGCAGAAAATTTACTTATAAGAATGTAATTATTTGTTTAAAGCAGAAGAATGTCGAATGATAACTGACCACTCAAATCGTCTAAGTATCTTTTATTAAGTGAAAAAAATACCCACATGATTGGGGTCAGTGTGGGTAAAAACTTAAATCCAAATGTGGAGTTTTTTGAACACTTGGTAAAATAATAAGATATTCGAAACGATCTTAATCGTCAAAGATTTTTTTACTTAAATTATTAGTTTATAAATGGAGATAACGATTGCCTTGCCTATTTTTATAACTAATTTCTTTCAAACAATCTCGACACACTTTGATTTCTTCATCATCAACCGTGTAGTCGATCTCAGTCGCACCATGTAGGCCGAATAAGCAAAGGAAAAATTGGAGCATACTTTTCTCCTGACAAAAAAATACCTCCTTTATAGGGAAAGGAGGCAAAAACTCAACAGAAACTACAGCCATAGAATCTGGGCCGCATTATATACACAATAATATTATATGCAAGACTTTATTAAAATCTTAGTAAGACAGCCCTTTTCGCAGGGCCAAACGCTACTCACAATCACACACACCTAACATGCACGGTCTGCTTTACCTGCTTTCAATCCTCTTTAGGTCGGGGCACTACTCCCTGGTTTGGATTCCCGAAGGAGGTTTACTCGAAGGCATGTTCCACTGGTCAGCACTCCAGTAGGCTTGGGTCGTCTTTTTACAGGCAATAAAAAGCCCACTTACTCGTCAAATAAGTGGGCCAGTGCTGTAGTCACTTTCTTCGTATTGCATCTTCTTCTTATCACAAAAACAATATAGCACCAAGGCTTCGATCAGAAAGTATAGAGAATATTAAGAAATTGTTTTTCATTGTCTAATTTTGGTTGCTTTTCGTTTTAGGCAATAAATTTTAAACAATAAAAAATCCCCCAAAGGAGACTCTCTTAGCAAATCCGATTACTTAATTTCTGAGTCTTCAAAATTTTCAGGGAGATTTAAATTGATTTTAAAATTTCCAATTTGATCAGCATTCCCCCAATCCCCATAGATAAGTGCCTTTACTTCAATTCCAGTATCCTTGTATAAATCTTTATCTTTCAAGATCTTCAGAAACTTTTCAGCATCTTCATCACTTAAATAACCAACTTGAATATCACTTACAATCACCATAATTGCATAGGTATATTCTGTGTTTGTGCTATCCATGATAAGAAGGGCATTAACGACTTTACTCACAGAATCTTCAAGTTCTGGACCAACTATTTCAATTATGGGGTGTTGGAAGTTAATTGCACCGGAAATCTGATGACTAAACTTATTTTTAGTCATTTCTTTGAATTTTCCACCAGACTTCTTGTGGGTAGGTTTAACCATTACAAATACTGTTATAAAAAGGATAATAACAATAAGAAAAATTAGAAAAATTAGTTCCATGACTCATGCTCTTTCACATGGGAAAGATAACAACACCTTAACACGAAAGGACTACATTCTTTGAGTCTTGAACCACCATCACAATTTATTTAATTCAGAAGACAGATACTCAACGAACTGCTTTTTATCCCCTATCTCAGGCATATCAAATACCCAATAACACGTAGATCTAGACCTGCATTTAAATATGACAGTCAATGTATTGATTTCAATGAATGCATCTTCATCCATGAGTTCTGCAAATAATCGCAGAACTATTGAAAAAAACTTTAGCTTATTGACTATTTCATATTTTGACGGCTCATACTCCTTTAGAGCTTCATCATAAATAAAGTCAAAGATCTCTTGGACCATAGCAATCCAACGGGTTAACTAGGCCCATTGAAGATAAACCAACACCTCTTATTACGATGTACAAAAAGTGTATTTGCAGTTCGTTTTCTTATTCTAATTTTAAAAGACTATAGAAACAAAAAAGCCCACCATTTGGCGAGCTTTTAAATCAATCTAGTGCTTTAACGTACACTTCAGTCACTATAACAGAAATATGCCATATCCCGTGCGCACGGTCAATAACCATTCAATCTATTTTCAAGCGTTTATCATGGCCGCATAAATAAAACTTGCCGCAGTAGATCATGCTCTTGATTGAGGTTCTGCCCAAAGTAAATTCACGTACCATTTGATCGAGTGACATCCCTCTCACATTCTTTTCGATAAACAATTGCACTGCCACCTTTGCCGAGGCACAAACCGAACCCGACTTGTTAAAATCCACAATCAACTTCCGCACCTGCTCAGCCTCAAAATCATTAATCTTGCAAATGATCTGGTCCTTACGTGGTGCCACCCCTTTGTTGTTTTCAAGAATCAGCCAGTATATTTGATTGACCCCAAGCGAGTCTGGTTGATTTCCCGACTTCATACGTGAAATCTGGATGTATGCCCCATACTGCTTAAGCCAATCTTCAATACTGAAACGATCCCAATCCATTACTTCAGTCTTAACCATCGCATTCATCCCTATTCCCCTACCATCTTCTCTATTTGCTGGATCGCGTGACCTGACTTCACTTGATCTGTACTAAACCGTATTACCTGATAACCCATCATGGTTGCTACGTTATATTTTTCCATATCCCCGATATACCCCTTGCCTCTGGTATGCCTTCCTCCACTCCAGATCGCACCTTCAACCTCTACCAGTATCTTTTTTCCTACCAGGTGGAAATCTGCTCTCCATTTCCGCTTTGGGTGAAACTCAAATTCCTGCTCAAACTCAATTTTTAAAGTCTTTAGTTCTCGGGCCAGTTTCGCCTCAAACTCATTCGGTACTTTTTCGCCTTTCACCTTAGGACGCTTGGAGCGCCCTTTCGGTCTGGTGGCTTTCACCATCTTTTTGTATTCAGCGATTGAGTAGCTGGTCATTCACACCACATCCTCAAAACGACGGCGCCAATTGCCATGAAAATAAACATCAATGTTTTGTTTAGATCCTTCACGCCGCCACCTTCACTGTGAAAATCTGCTTAGTCTTTTCAGTTACGGTGAAGCCTGCAGGTGTAGCGCCATCTCTCTGGATATATCCAGCATGCTCCAACTGACCTAAATAACGCTGTACAGTGCGACGATTACCCTCCATTAGTACCATCACATCAGAAACGCTTGTTTTGCCCCGTTTAGCCATCATTTGACGCAATATACGAATCATTTTCTCGCCTTGGGTTACGGCATGCATCGATGGGCACCAATCCATGGTTTGAAAGTCATATTCTTTTGACATGATCAGTGACCTCCCAATTGCTCACGAATAACCTTAGGCACCTTCACCCCATCCATCTCGCATTTTTCCAAGTACGACTCAGGATTTTCAAAAGGATCTGGCCAAGGATCAGCTATTGCAGTCGGCTGGCACTGGAGACGTTGAGGCTTTGGCACATGACGGTTTTTCACATTCATGCGTTTTTTAAGTTCTTCAAGCGCTTGTTGAGCCACTGCATTCGGCACAGGTTGATGATCAATATCATCAGGCTCCTTTGGTTCGGCCAATTGCTTAACTGCCTTTAGCTCTTCATCAGGTTCGCCACGCTCTTTCGCTTCTGTGATCAGTCTCTTGTAAACACTGCAATACACGTTATGCACAGTATCGGTAGGCTTTAAGCTGCCATACGGCCCAACCACTGCATAGAATGCCTCCTGGGCAATACGATTGATGCGACAAACACGGTTTGATTTCTCGTAGTTCAAAGCTTGCAACCATGCTTCATCTGGAGTCTGATATTCATAAACACCTTTGCACCAGTTCTTGAACTCAGGAATTGATGGCGGCCATTCAGCTGTATCCAAACGTTTTAAGCCGCGAAGAAACTGCTCATAAGTTAGGCCTGAAAGTTTTTCGACAAACTTCTCAATAACCTGGCCCTTCTTGAGACCTGACCATTGATCAGTAAATTTCTTGCCGTACATGAGAAGCATGTCTTCAACCAGCTTACGTGCATCCGATTCGCCGAATTGCTGGATGGCCTGAGTATTTTCATGTTGAGCCAATTCATTACGCATATTTACCGCCCTCCACTTCGTGCACATCACGCATCGCAGGCCGATCATCACCGCCGATCTCAGACATCCAGTCGTTTACTTCGTTCTGGGTGCGACCTGCTGAATTTGAAAAAGACTTTTGTTGTTTAGGAAGAGACTTAGCTTCACGTAGACGGCGTACTTCGTCTTTGTTGTTTTGAATCCAGGTAAACCATTTCACCAGCCATAAGCTTGGAGTATTTTTGCTATCCGACTTAGCTGAGAAGAAATCACCGAAGTTTGTAAACATGGCAACTAGATCTTGCTCTGATAGACCAGGATTACGTTGCTTTCCAAGTTCTATGAAATCGTAATGAATTGGATATACATGTACGCATTCAAGAATCGAATAGCGTTTGTGATCCTCAACTTGATATTGAGAAAACTGAATGGGTGGAAAAGAAATTTTTTCTTCGCACACATTACTACTACTATCAATATTGGTTAATGGTTTTTGGTTAACGGTTAATGGTTTATGGTTAAGGTTTTTTTGGGTTTCAATTTCAGAACCCAAATTAACCGACTGGGTTTCTTCTGGGTTTTGAGGTTCACCACTTTCTTCGCTATGTGGGTTTTCATCCGGTTTCTTTTTTGGCGGACGCCCACCTTTCTTACCATTTTCACGATTTTTGTCAGCATGAAGCTTATAAGCTTGAATTTCTGCATCACATCGTTTGTTGTGAAACCCGTCTTCCTCTTCAGTAAAGAAGTCACCGAGAACATTTAAAACTGCCTGTTTCTCTTCTTCGGTTGTTGCGCGTAACCGACGAAAAACCGACTGGGTTTCTTTGGGTAATGGGCTTTCATTGAGGTAATAAAAATCCAGAGCACGTCGATAGAAACACTCCTCAAGTGTTGAGAGGTGAACTGTGTCACGCATGAAGTCACCAATATGGTGTAAATATTTATGCATTAGTTGCACCCCACTTTTAAATAAGCACCGACTCGCTCGCCTTCACGCTTTAATTCATCAAGCATGTCGTCTAAGCCAAATTGATTGTTTCGTTCAACTAGATAGTGAATAAACTCATTTTTCACTTCAGCCATTTCTTCATCGTGATGACATTCATGCTCTTCACATTCATGGGTCTCACATTCGAGACATTCATACTCAAAGCCACTTTCTTTCATTTCATCGGCAATCGTATTTAAGTTAGAACCACTAGCTGAAGAAATGAAGCCAAGAACATCTTCTAAAGTTATGCTCATGCCGCCACCTGCTGTGCTTTACGCATTTTATTGACCAGGCCTGTAATACGAGTCAGACCAAAAGCAGTTACACGCATATTGGTGTGCACCATTTCTTGACCGGTATACTGGTTGGTGATGACTGGTGAAATACGGTTAATGAAAACTTTGTTCGTCACAAATTGAGCATGAGGTTGAAGTTTTCCAGACTTACCTGGTGTCTTCGATGGTTCACGGTAGATCCACTTTTTATCAATGAGCAGTTGGATCAGATCCGATTCGCGAATACCAATTGTTTTGGCACATTCACGCAGGCAATAAGTATTGGATGTATCAGCAATCGCTTCTAGTGCTTCAGCCTTAGGTGCAAGTACGGCGATTTGTTTTTCAGCCAACTGCTTAGCTTCAAATTGCTCCGCCCAGGCGCGTGCAGCTTCTGCTGGATCGGTGAAGTTTGGTAGAACCGGGTAATATTGAGCGATTTGTTGCTCTAACTCACGTAGCCGATTCAAAACAGCATGACGCAATTTAATGCTGTACCCAGTAATCAATGTTTCTACCAAATCACGCGGCAGCATGTATTCCATGTAAGTTTGATTGTTTTGAGGGTGTGTCCAAGGTTGGGCATACCCCACTGGTTTTAACCCAAGCTCTTTGAACATGACATCGCAGTCACGTTTTACATGCTTTGGTTCTTTCCCGATTAGGCTGGCGATCTCACGATGACTCATTGTTTGCGTCATGGTTTGTGGTATACTTATTGGCATATTCATATTTGACTCACCTCGAATTGAATTACTCGAAAAGCCTGATTTCTGAGATCAGGCTTTTTCTTTTTGTGTGAATTTATGCATTTGCTTGCTTAAAGCCATATCTGCTGCCTTAGCGTTTTCAATAATGCGATTAAGGATTTCACTCGCTTCCGCATATTCTTGTGGTGTCACCATTCCATCCTCTAAAACCTCATAAACCTTTTGATTGGCTTTTCCAGTTTCAGAATTCATTTGAAGTAATGCTTCCACGATAGTCATCTGACGATGTGAACCTTCCCCACCTGCAGGCATAAGAACAAAACCAAGCATATGAGCCCAGACTTTCAGAACTACTGGGTTCTGGGTCAAAAGCATGATTGCTTCAAACTTCTTAAGACTTGGATCATGGTTTTCCATATTTGGATTGCCATAGTTGCAAATCGTCTTATGCGCATCACCAGTGACTTGAGCTATATCCTTTGGATCAAACCCTTCAGACTGATTAATCATCTGATGAATCGCTATTCTTGTTTCTTTCTTTAGAATCATGTGAATCCCTGTTTTTGTTCACGTTTCTTTAAAACGATTACTGATTGATAATTGGTTTTAAGCGGCTGTCTTTGATGAGCAATTCTTTTTCCAAAGCTTTTCAAGACTTCTTCCCTTATCGTAGGAAAGGCGCTTACCGCAAATTCCGTGCTCCAGATTGCTTACATAGTTCTGTGAACACTTAATTTCGTTAGCGATTTGAGTCTGTGTTAATCCCTGTCTCCGCAAATCAGAGATCATTGTTTGCCATTGATTCATAAGAACCTCCGATACTTTTCAACAAATATATAGTTTTTCCGATATTTAAACAATAGCCAAACCGATAAGTATTTGTATCACAATTCCGATATCAGAAATCAAGGAAATATGCATGGCAACTTTGGGTGAGAATTTAAAACAAATTCGAAAAGCGAAAAAAATGACCCAAATACAGTTAGCTAAAAAGTCCGGAGTTAAGCAGTCTGTTATTTCTGATTTAGAAACTGGTAATGCCAAGTCAACTGGATTTATTTTGGAATTAGCTAGTGCTCTTGGGGTTACTGCTGAAGAACTTAAAAAAGGGCTTACAGGGGAAATTGAGCCCGCTAATGCTGTGCCCGTAAAAGCACGCATGGCCCCTGTCCTATCTTGGGTTCAGGCTGGTAGTTTTACTAATGTCGCCGCAGTAGATATGAGTGAGGTAACTGAATGGTTGCCCTTACCAGAAGATGAATGCTCAAACTGCTTTTTTCTAAAAGTTCAGGGTTTGAGTAACTTCCCTGATTTCATGGAAGGTGATTACATCGTTGTAGATCCGGATGCCTATTATGGGGATATGCAGTCTGGTGATATCATTGTGGTCCGTCGCGGTGACGATGCTACTTTCAAGAAACTGGTTATCGAGACAAACGGTAAGAGATATCTTCAGGCTCTAAACCCAGAATTTAAGCCAAATATTATTGAGTTAGATGATCAATGCCTTTTTGTAGGCCAAGTGGTTGACTGTGTTCGTTATGTCTATCGCGCAAGACCAAGGGTGAGAAAGAATTAACAAAAGCCAATATATCCAGCTTTGTCTAAATTGGTAGAATTGCCGTTTTCTACAGAAAACTTAAGATTAATAAGGATTGAAGTGAATACGCAATATGGCTTACCCGAACTAAGTAAATACAGTGAATTAAGTAGTGATGAACAAGCGACAATCCATCAAATGCTTATCTCTTACGTACGGTCAGATCAACTTTACAATATTATTCTGACCCATAATGCTGAACCTTATGATTTAGTGAAAATTGTAAGTATTAGTTTTGAGAATAGAGACGCTGCTATCTGGGTTCATTTCGAAACCATTACTGCTGAGAGACTGACGATGCCTCTCGATTTTATTTCAAGAATAGAAGTCTGTAATTACGAAGGATTTTAAATACTGTGAATCTGAGGCGGCTTGAGTTGATTTTTAGGTTGTCTCAGGGCGCTTAAAGATTAAATACTAATGACTAGGGATAGCCAATAAACATAATGAAAAAAATTGAAATAAATTCACCCAAGATCAGTCATGTACTTTACCAGCATCATCTACTGACAGTAATACTTAAGACGGGCGAAAGGTTTCTTTACCGTCTTCTTGAATCTACTACTTTTGCTAAATTTATGGATTCGACTGATAAAGACAAATTCTATAAAACAGAAATTGAAGCAAATAAAAAGTTTAAGCGAATTCAGCTTTTTAAATAGTTAAATCTATCAATAATTCAACACGGGTTCTTGATCGTAAAAATTACTAATAGGGATTAAAGATAAAATCTAAAGTGGATATTCCTAACATGCCTAATTTTGCAGTTATTTCTCACACTAAAAGTAAAGAAGCAGCAATTTTAGCGTGACTTAATTTTGTTTTCTGGATAAAACAAGGAGATTTGGTCTCCCCTTGCATATAAAAAGATTAGAACACAAAAGTAATTTATTTATACTTATTTAACCACTCATTCATCATTTTGATTTCAGTGTCCTGAGCAGAGATAACATCTTCAGCAAGCTGGCGTACTTCTGGATCAGAACCATATTGAAGAACCACTCTAGCCATATCAATAGCACCCTGATGATGTGGAATCATGCCTTGAATAAAATCTACATCTGCGTTCCCTGTAAGTGGAGCCATCATATCTGTGTGCATTTCATTATTAACCTTGAGATATGCTTTAGTTGATGGGCTATCCATTTTTTTACTGCCCACATGCTTTTTGTTTTTTATTAACCATTCATTCATTATTTCAATTTCTGACTCTTGAGCAGAGATAACATTCTCAGCAAGCTGATGTACTTCTGGATCAGAACCATATTGAAGTACTACTTTTGCCATATCTACTGCAGCTTGATGGTGTGGAATCATGCTTAATATAAAGTCGGCATCTGTATTTCCCGTGAACTGTATATCCATTCCACTGTGCATGCGAGTATTTATAGCCTTATAGGCGTTTCTAGCGGGATTATCCGTCTGAGCTGAACCATTTACATCACTGGGCACCGAATGGTTCTCCTGTTGAGTCTCACTTGTTTCATTTTCCTTTGTAGTATAGGAAGAGCATCCCGCACTAAATATAATCATTCCAATTATTGACAATAAAGCTAAATGATTCATGGAGCATTCCTCTTAATATTATTAAAAAATAATAGGTAATAAAGATTAGAAAAAATTCATAACCAGTGAATTTCTTATTACCTTTTCTGAGGTGACTGTAAACTTTACAAATATGGGAAGGTCAACACCTGATCGAACAAAAATATAATTTGCTAATAAAATAAACAATAAAGTTATTTATAAATATTTCATATTCATTTAGCTAGAAAAGCTAGAGTCAAAATTCACTACTCACACTGTACGAATAAAGCTTTTATGTAGAGACTATCCGCGGGGGTATGAAAAGAACTATATGTCAATATGTTGAAACTCTCACTAGGTGAATACAGTGAACCGAAGCTTTTGGCTGACATGGATCTCGTTTTAGATCATTACAAAACTATGAATGAGATCCAGTGCTTGACATTTCTCACGACTGAAACATTGGCTCGATATATTGAGCCTAAGGTCAAGCATGAGAAGACCTGTGATAACAAAAGCAAGGCATCACTAACTCAACTATATGTTGGGTTTTCTTTTGTGTTGTAAATGTCTTGTTAAAACCCTTTTCTGACTGATGGAAAATTCAACTATTTCAGGTAAAGTAAATTAAGTTGCAGAATACTCCATGAGCTAGTCAACTTCAGGTTACGATCTATAGGACCGTGATTTAAACGTTATGATTCTGCGGCGCTTCTCTTTGCATGGGCAATAGGTTTACTTAATGGATAATATTAACTTTAAGAATTTTGAAGAAGCGGGCCAAGCTATTTTAAAATTCTTATCTCGACGCTTTGGCTTCAAGCTATGGATGATTACCCGTGCGGAGGGTGATGATTGGATCGTCTTACTAAGTGAAGATAATGGTTATGACGTTAAGCCAGGTCAGGTATTTCGCTGGGCAGACTCTTTTTGCTTCCAAATGGTACAGACTAACGCACCTCGTATTGTACCGTACTCGCCTGATATCCAAGTCTATACGGATGCTCCCATAAATCAACTTATCTCTATTAAAGCCTATATTGGTCAGCCTCTCTTTCGAGAAGATGGTTCCCTTTTCGGCACACTTTGTGCAATAGATCCTGAGCCTCAATCTAAAGTTCTGATTGAAGATGCTCCATTATTCGAGTTAATAGCAAAAGTTCTTAGCTATACCATTCAAGCTGATCTTAAAGCTGCTGAATACGTACGTAAAGCTGAACGTTTTGAAATGGAAGCAATGTCTGATCCAATGACTGGTCTTTATAATCGTCGTGCCTGGGATAGATTAATTGAGTTAGAAGAAGAGCGCTGTAAACGTTATGGCCACCCTACTGCTATTCTTATGATTGATCTCAATGATCTCAAGATTACAAATGACACCATGGGACATGCGGCCGGTGATGAGCTAATCCAGAGAATGTCTAGAACATTAAAAGGTATTGTTCGCAGTAATGATATCGTTGCTCGCTTAGGTGGTGATGAGTTTGCTGTACTCAGCATAGAAACCAATCTACAAAATGCTGAGAAACTCGTAACGAGAATTCAAGATGCCTTTTCAGAGGCAAATATTAGTGCGGCAATTGGGCTTGCAATGCGAAATCCAACATTTGGTCTATCAGCAGCTATCATAGAGGCAGATGAAAAAATGTATCAGGATAAAATCTTAATTAAAGCTACTAATAATAATTAATAAAAAGCCGCATACCCAAGCGGCTCTTGGATCGGGTAGAGAAAAGAATGAAAATATTATTTATTTGTAGTGGTCGAAACTTTTCTGACAAAGAGATACAACACCTAAATCAAAAAGAATTAGATGGATTTGAGAGAGTTTCGAGCAATGCCTTTATGTTCGATGCCTCTAAATCATCCTCATTATTAGCTGATTTGCAAAGCTACTGCCATGGCTTAAGAATAAAATAGAACTTATTTTATTTTGAACAAGAACCTATTGTGTTCACCTTACCATAAGCTACCAGGGTTATTTGATGAACCAGTTCGGTTAATGTTGTGAATTGATACTGCTGGATTATTTTAAGGGCAATTTTAGCTTCAGCTCTTTGCTTTTCGATAAGTTCATAAACATAATTCTCAGAAGGCTTACCAAGAGCATATGAATCCCCATGCATTTGTTCTTTTGGTTTAGATTTTTGGATAATATTTTGGTAAAGATCTCCAGTAGTCTTATTTATTAATGCTGACTCCTGCACCCCAGCCTTAATAAGAGCTAAGGTTAGCTCCATCTTTATATCTTCTTGACATTTACTCATAACAGACTCCATGCAACCCACCCTGTGTGGATTTTTTCATGTATGAAAACATAGTTCAAAATAAAATTATCGGTTTTTCTATATTAATATCGGTTTTCCTATTGACTATAAATATCGGAAATGCGATATTATCTTCATAGACAACAAAAAGCCCCAGCGTTGTTCGAGCAACCTGAGGCATGACCCACACTCTCTCTGTGAGTAAAGTAATTATGAACACAAAATTAATTCCATACAATAGCTTCAAGGTAACTCTGTTTGCTGCTGCTTTAACAGTAAGCGCTTTATCAGTCGCTTTTCATGCCGACTTAAATGCTGAGCAACCAGCTCCAGTACAAAATGTTCAATCTGAATACGGTATTGTTTCACTGAAAATGCACGATGAAACCCGTGGCGAAGCAGTGCTTAACCTGGATGGCTTCCGTTTAAATATTTCTTCATTTGAAGTTGAAGCTTATCCAGATAGCTACGGTGTACCTGGTTCAGAGTTCACTGCAGTCGAAGTGGCAGAGCTGGGTGAAATCAATATATTTGATGCAAATGGCAATCCATATAAAGACTTCACCGATCATCAGGATCACCGTGAAATCAATTCAATGATCGCCGGCTACATCATGAAGCATCGTCTGGTGGAGGTGCAGTCATGACTTGTAATTGCAAAGAAACTCTTACAGAAAAAATGTTAGAGCGCGCAAAGGAAACGCTTCCAAACTCAAAAGACCATTCGGTTGAAATGACAGGCTACACCCTTGTCTTTGGTGAAAATGAAGCAGGTCAGTCAACACTTGAAACCTGTGGCTTTATGCCTGTGGAAATAAAGCACACTGTCACCGTGAAGAAAACTGGATTGGATCGAGTTAAGAAGGATAAAACCAGCTTCTTATTCACTTACTGTCCATTTTGCGGTGAGCGCTATAAGCCAAAGAGTGAGGTGAAATCATGATTTTAACTTCCCCTGAACAAATCTTTGCAGCGTTAAGCAAAGGCCAGTCAGTGATGTGGTGTGAGGATGGTAGTCAAGATTGGACTACTTTGAACAGTCAGACACAGATTAGCTTTTCTGATTTGTATACCGGCTTCCTTCAATTCAAAACCGAAGAATTGCCAATATTCAAACTGCCAATTGAGTCTGCCGTCTATGCAGCTCAAGCCAGATTCTTTGTTGAATACGTGCATAACCTGCATGGTTTTGAAGTGTACCGCGTTGGCAAGGAAAATCGATTCAGCTACTACGCTGTCCGGGTTAATGGCAACCGCCCTTCTACACGTGACTACTTTGTCAATCTGGATGTTTTCCGTATTGGCAATACCAGTGGTGTTCTACAAAGCGTAGATAAGTTGACGTTGCACCCTTCTATTGCAAAAGGCATAGAGCGTGCCCGATCTGTAAAGCGTAATGCTCAGTACAACCAGGTATTAGAAAGCACTGGTCATTTTGCTACTCAGGCATATCAAGACCATAAACGCAAAAACCGTCACCCAGGAGCTGTGTAATGTCGACTGTATTTTTTAAGAAAGCTGAACGTAAAAACGCGAAATTACGCCTTGCTCTTGCTGGCCCTACCGGCTCTGGTAAAACCATGGGTGCCCTACTTATTGCCAAAGGTATTGGAGGTAAAGTCGCTGTTGTCGATACTGAAAATAGTAGTGCCGAGTTATATGCAGATGTAATGCAATTCGACACTGCAAACCTCCAGCCACCTTATTCACCTAAAAAATTTATTTCTGCAATTGAAGCTGCGGAAAAGGCCGGCTATACGACGGTGATCCTGGACAGTATTACCCATGAATGGTCTGGTGTAGGTGGTTGCCTAGAAATGGTTGATGCCTTAGGTAAAGGTAAATTTAAAGGAAATACCTGGGGGGCATGGAGCGAAGTCACACCAGAACATCGTAAGTTCATTGATGCCATGCTTCATTCCAGCATCAATATCATTGTGACCATGCGCAGCAAAATGGAAACGGTTCAAACCAATGATGGTGGCAAAAAGAAAGTTGAAAAACTAGGCCTTAAAGCTGAACAGCGTGATGGAATTGAATATGAATTTACGACCGTTCTGGATATTACCCATGGTGATAATTACGCCATCGCCACAAAAGACCGTACTGGTCTGTTTATTCAGCCTGAGCGTATTACTGAACAAACAGGCATAAAGCTTAGCCAATGGCTATCGTCTGGATCTGCCGATGCAACGATTAACGGCAATCAGATCTTAGAGCTTGAAGCTCTCATGATCGAAGCTGGAATTGATATTGAGAAATATTGCTTAAAGCGCAAATTAAATAGTCTTCAGGATGTGCGTCAACAAGTTTTTGAAGAAACTTGCAACAGCATTAAGAGAATTATTACTCAGAGATCTCATGCAAGCCAAGAGTCTGAAAAACAGCTGCAACAGGAGCAAGAAGCACTACTTGAAGCTGATTATCAGAAAGCAATCGCTGCTATTCAAAATGCACAAAGCTCCGATGAGCTCCAGTACCCTGCTAATTACTTCAAAGGCAGTAAATACGAACAAAACATTTTAAATGCCTGTCAGGCGAAATCAGATATGGAGGGATGGTCAGCATGAAAACTTTAAATAGCAAAGAAGCTTTTGAAGCAATGATGGCCGGCCGAAATATCATGTGCCGCGCTGTTGGTAAGTTAATGGATTTTGATGATCTGTCTCAATTCCCTGCCACGATTTTCGCTATGCCAGGCTATGAGTTCTGCATCAAGGTTGAAACAATGGAATTGGCTGGAGTCACATTTGCCAAACCTTTAACTCTTGAGGATGTCGTGGAAGATCAGGAAATCTTTATTATTCATCCTGACCATATCTCAAAGATTAAATACAGCAAACAGTGTATGGAGTATTTCAAAGCTGTCGACAATGGTTTTGCTCAGGCGGATAAAGAAAATGCCGAATTACAATTAGTGGCAATCGGTGAACTATTTGGTCGAATGATTGTCTATCCTACAACTATAGACAATACAGGCAAACCTAAAAAGAGACGCTCAACCAAAGCTAAGAATGAGACTGAACAGGCTAGCATTCCAGCTGGCCCAGGTGATGCTGTACTAGATATACAGCCTGAGCCAGAGATAGTTCAACCTGTTGAGGTCGTAGAGCAAGAATCCACAGTTAATACTGAAGCTCCAGTAGCAGAAACTGAAGAGGATTCAATTGAAACCGACCCGGTAAAGCTTGTTGAAAAGTTTACAGCTCAAATTGCCCAGTTTACTAAGGCCGATGACGTTCTTTCATTCCGTCACGTATTTCTGGCCAATGGACACTTAGATCAAAAAGATCAACAGCACTTGTGCAAGCTTGCCGAAGATAAATTGCTTGAGCTGGATCCTGAGCAATACACGCCTAAGGTTGAACCTGAACCAATCGCAGATGAAGTTATTGAAGTCGTACAACCAAGTTTGATTGATCAAATTGAAAACGCTGCACGCAAACAAGCATCGGTGGAAAGTGCTGAACATGGTAGTGCCTCTATCGATCTGTTCTACAAAAAGAAAAAGCAGGTTTTGATTAACCGGATCTATGACATGGATTCAGTAGAAACTTTAGAACGACTGGCACCCGCAATACCTGCAGCCAAATTGTTACCAGCTGATCACCAGGAGCTACTCAGTATTTATGCACAGCGCAAAGATGCTTTGGCTGCTGAAACTGGGGAGGCTTCATGAGTTATTCCTACTCTTCTATGACCCGCGTGCTGCTTGTGCAGCACAAAGGTCGGGTTAGAACTTACCGCAACATCAACCTATTCGGTATGGATGATTGCCTACGAAATTTTGCAAACACCTGGGGGTACAGATGATCTTCAGAATTAAAAAGAAGCATGAAGTCGGCTTTAAATTGTGGTTAGAAAAATTGGGTTATACCAAAAATGAACTTGCAGATGGCAGTTCGACATTTTCAGGCAAAGGTACACGAAAGGCATTGAGTTATGTGTTTTTGAAAAGTGATTTAACAGGCAATGCAGCATGCCAGGTGCTATTTGATGAATATGAAGAACACTTGGATAACCCTGATTATTTAGATGTAAAGGTGGCGTGATGGTATTAGCAAAATTCACAGCAAGCGCACAAAAGCTTAAAAAGGCTGGCTTGTATCAAATGGGTGCAAGAAAAAACGGCTTAATCAAAGTTAATAGATATGCAAATTGCACAATGAAGCTTACAGAAAACGGCCCTGTAATCATCCCTGAAAATCTTATCTACTTTTTCACTGAAAAAGAACTTCAAGCATTAAAGGATGGGAAGACACTAATTAAAAATGGGAAGGTGGTGTGATGGATATTCAGAAACACACAGTAGAAATAAATGAATTGGAATTTGCAGCCCATGCTTTGGATTGTCAAATTGATGAGCTTAAAGCGGAAATTGCTGAAAAAAACTTTATGAGTAATGAGTCGGAAGAGAAACTTGAAGACTTGGTCACTAAAGCTATGAAACTTGGCGAATTGTATGCAAAACGTGAGGCCAGAGCCCAAGCGGTGCCGGAGGGATTTGTTTTGGTGCCAAAGCAGCCGACGCAATCAATGATTGAAACAGGAATGGACGGGTTCTACTTTCCATTGGATGGCGGTTGTTTTGGTAATAGTGATCTTGCATGCGCTTATATAGCCATGATTTCAGCCGCTCAGGAGCCAGCCAATGACTGATAAATGCGTAAATACTGGCAACTGGCTGAATATGTGTGATGCCTTAAGTGAAGTCACCCGCAATGAATATGGTGATATTCAAGCACAGCGCATGAGCCACCGTGAAATAAATTCTGCCCGCCTTCAGATCGTAGCGGGTCGATTTAAGAAGAATCGCGTTGCTTTAAATCACTGCCCTTTTTGTGGTGTTGATATTCGCACTGAGCATAAGGAACAAGCCAATGACTGAAATTCAACAAACAAACATTGCTGTGGCCAACTTCATCATTGATGAATTGTACAAAGAGAAGCCTTTTAATTTGGTTTTAGATGCTGGTGAAACTGGTGCTCTTTATCACATTGCGAGTGAGTCGCATCACTTGCATTCAAATCTGGTTAAGGGTTTGACGGTAACGACTTGGCAGCGTGTAAGAAATGGTACAGGTATTATTTTGGAAATTAATGATTCAAATGCTGACCTATATTACCACATGTTGTCGTCATATATCGCAAAGCACGACTTGCCGGAATCAGTAGTTCAAAGCTTAAAGGAGGTGTCTTAGATGAGAGCTGAATCTGAGCATAATCTACTCCAAGCCATTTTTGATGAAATGCAGGAGCTTAAAAGAGCAATGGCAAATCAGGATGAGCGCCGAGTGAGTATCAAGGAATTTGCGAAACGCATGAACATGAGTGAGCCGACTTTATATGACCGCATTAAAAAGGGAGAAATTGACCAGCCAAGCAAAGATGGTCCACGAAGTTACTATCTAAATAGTTATGTGAACGAAGTTGTCACAAGGCATTCAAAAACTGGTAAAGTAGCCGCTTGATTGAGCGGCTTTTTAATGCCTGTAAAATCAGTCACTTTCTATAAAGTGAGTAACATAGTGAGTAACGATTAAAAACAAAGATACTCATTTTCATAATTTTCAAGAGGTTACATGCGATATGCTTCTCATGGTCGACAACTATGACTCCTTTACTTATAACATCGTGCAATATTTTGGCGAACTGAATCAAGAAGTAAAAGTAGTCCGTAATGATGCCGTGACATTGGAAGATATAGAGCGATGGCAACCGAAGTATTTAGTCATTGGTCCTGGCCCATGCTCGCCAAGTGAAGCAGGCATTTCAATTCCTGCGATTCAGCATTTTTCTGGAAAAATTCCCTTATTGGGCGTTTGTCTTGGTCACCAGAGTATTGGTCAGGCATTTGGCGGCGATATCATACGTGCCAAACGGGTGATGCATGGCCGTCTGTCCGATATGTACCATAGCGATACCGGGATTTTCAGCAATCTTCCTTCACCCTTCCCTGCAACGCGCTATCATTCCCTGGTGATTGATCAAGCTACCTTGCCTGAGTGTCTGGAAGTCACCTGCTGGACCAATGAAGCAGATGGCTCTATGGAGGAAATTATGGGCGTGAAACATAAGACATTGCCAGTCGAAGGCGTGCAGTTCCATCCTGAATCGATCCTGAGCCAGCATGGTCATCAAATCTTTAAAAACTTTCTCGAAATTTATGCCTAAGAACACCTTATGAATATTCAACAAGCTTTAAGCAATATTACCAAAAACATTCACCTGACCCAGGAACAAATGCAAGATGTGATGCGTGCCATCATGTCAGGTGAAACCACAGATGCCCAGATTGGTGCGCTGCTCATGGGTTTACGCCTTAAAGGCGAAAGTATTGATGAAATTACTGCAGCTGCACGGGTCATGCGTGAGCTTGCCACCAAAATTGATGTGAGTGATATTCCGTATCTGGTCGATATCGTCGGTACAGGCGGTGATGGTCAAAACCTGTTTAATGTTTCTACCGCTTCTGCTTTTGTAATTGCAGCAGCCGGTGCCACCATTGCCAAACATGGTAACCGTGGCGTTTCCACCAAATCGGGATCTTCTGACTTGCTGGAACAGGCCGGAATCAATCTTGACCTGAACATGCAGCAAACCGAGCGCTGTATCCGTGATGTCGGCGTCGGTTTCCTGTTTGCCCCGAATCATCATACGGCAATGAAGTACGCAATTGGCCCGCGTAAAGAATTGGGTATTCGCAGTATTTTTAATTTACTCGGCCCGCTGACCAATCCGGCAGGTGTCAATCGCCTGGTGATTGGCGTATTTTCCAATGAGCTGTGCCGTCCGATTGCAGAAGTCATGAAACAGCTCGGTGCTGAACATGTGATGGTGGTACATTCACGTGATGGTCTGGACGAAATTAGCATTGCGTCATCTACTTACGTGGCTGAACTAAAAAATGGTGAAGTGACTGAATGGGAAATTACCCCGGAATCGGTAGATGTCCAGTCACAAACCTTGACCGGTCTCGTTGTACAGGATTCGGCACAGAGCCTGGCATTGATCAAGGATGCCCTAGGCAAGAACAAATCAGAAATCGGCGATAAAGCGGCCAATATGATTGCCCTGAATGCGGGTGCAGGTATTTATGTTTCAGGTTTGACCAGCAGCTATAAACATGGGGTTGCACTTGCGCATGACATTATTTATGGCGGTCAGGCACTGGAAAAAATGAGTGTGCTGTCTGAATTTACCAAAACCATTAAACAATACGAAGCTTAATTCGGTCAGGAATTTTGATCATGGTGGATATCGCAAATACAATTTTAGGCAAAATTGTTGACCGTAAAACAGAAGAATTTGCACTACGTTTAAAGCAAAAAAGCTATAAGGATCTGGAAGAACTAGCACAAGCTGCATCGCCTGTGCGTGGTTTTGCCCAGTCCTTAATGTCGAAACGTCCGGGCGTCATTGCTGAAATCAAAAAAGCCTCGCCTTCCAAAGGGATTATTCGCGAGAACTTTGACCCTGCGGAAATTGCGGCACAATACCAGGAAGCAGGTGCAGCCTGCTTATCGGTACTGACTGATGTCGACTTTTTCCAGGGTCATGACGAGAACATTCAAATTGCCCGTTCAAATTGTGATTTACCTGCGCTACGTAAAGACTTTTTGATCGATCCTTATGGTGTCATCGAAGCTCGCGCCTTGCATGCCGACTGTATTTTACTGATCGTGGCATGTTTGTCAGATCAGCAACTGGAAGAAATGTCCAAGACCGCTTTTGAGCATCATCTGGATGTTTTAGTTGAAGTGCATGATGAAGCTGAACTTGAGCGTGCACTGCAACTTTCAGATCGCTGCTTATTGGGTGTGAATAACCGTAATTTAAAAACTTTCGATGTCAATTTAGATACCTCGATTCGTTTAAAGAAATTACTCAATCCTTCACGTTTGCTGGTGACTGAAAGCGGAATCGCGACACCTGCCGATGTGGCCATGATGCAGGAACATGACATTCATGCCTTCCTGGTTGGTGAAAGCTTTATGAAACAGCCACGCCCGGATCATGCTTTCCGTGATCTGTTTGGTAAGCCTGAAGCAGTTTAAGTTGTAAAACACTGATCTAAAATTGAAAAGCCCAGTCTCAAGATTGGGCTTTTTTTTCTTCTACATAACCATGATCAGAAATCAAGATTCAGCTTGTGCTGTTTATTGTCATCTTTAAGCCAGGGATGAACCGGTTTCATTTCTTATCTAGCGGTAAAAATACGCTTTTAATGTTGCAAAGTCCGGCAGTTCTGCATGGCGCTCATCGACCTGAATATTTTCTGCCCAAGCTGTTTTAGAGTTTAGACAAAAACTCATTTTATATTGAATCTGTGCTGAGGCATCTAAGAGCCCCAATGGAATCCACATCAATGAACTGCTTCCGACCTGGTTCGGAACAGGTGAGCCACAAGACTGACAAAAATCGGAACGAAATCCTGTCTGTTTCTGATAATGAGAAATCCAGGATTCCCCTGCAATCCATGCAAAATATTGAGTATTGACTAAAGTTGCTGCATTACTCGCAGTACCACTCTGCTTGCGACACAAACTACAATGACAGTGATACAAAGTATGAATATCCGTCTTGACTGCAAAACGAATCTTGCCGCATAAGCAGCTTCCGGCATACTGCATGTTTTTTATTTCTATTCATGATGTGCTTTATATTTAAAAAGAGATTTATCGCTCAAGCAACAGCTTAATCTATAATTAATTCATCAATGGGAAAATAAATCCTCAACTTTATTTTTCAGCAAGATCAATAGTCTGGTTTTGCCATAATATAGTTATACTTTTATAGCTTGAATATTTTGATTGCGTGGGCTGAACGCAATTCAGTTCTCCTTTAGCTATTTTCAGACTATAATTCTATTAAATTCCGCATCTCCCTTGTTTTTACACTATGAGTAAACACGATTCTTCATTATCTAAAGATCAGTACAACCTGCTGAAATCTTTAAAGAAGCAAATTTCTAAACCGCACACGCCTGCGGTGGTGGCTGCACCTGTTGAAAAGACTGTCGAGCAAGAAGCTTTAGAAGAACTCGAATTATTCCGCAAGCAAATGCAGGGCGTACAAAAAATTGAATCGGGAAATACCGTTCAGTTAGACAAACCACGCAAGAAAAAACCGGATGCACAAATTCTGGCAAAGCGCGCGGCAGCGACTGGACCCATGGAAACCGATGCCATGGCCTTATCGGATACACAGGCCATGCTTAACCCGGTGGGCAGTCAGGCAACCCTAAGCTACCGGATTGCAACTTTACAGCATAAAGTTTTCGAAGATCTGAAAGCCGGTAATTTACGCTGGTTTGAGGCTGTGGATCTGCATGGCTGTACCGTGGAAGAGGCTCGTCAGGCTGTACTACAGATTATCCAGATCGCCAAAGATGAAAACCAGAACGTGATCAAGATCGTGCATGGTAAAGGCCCGGAAGCCATTTTAAAAACCTATGTCAACGGATGGCTGCGTCAGCATCGTGATGTGCTGGCTTTTGTCAGTGCGCCTGAAAAGCAAGGCGGTACCGGTGCGGTTCTGGTTCTGCTGAAACGTGCAGAAAAAAATCCAAAGTTCAAACAGTAAACGGTTTTCGCCTCAAAACAAGGCATTGCGAAAGTTTTCTGCTACAATGCCGTCCTTGTTCATTCTCAGTTTAAGTGAATACGTCATATGACTATGCAGCAATCCTACGCAAACATTCTTACTGCCGTTGGTGAAGATATCAATCGCCCTGGTCTCAAAGATACGCCTATGCGTGCTGCGAAAGCATTTTCATATTTAACCTCGGGTTATAGCCAGACACTTGAAGAAGTGACCAACAAGGCAGTCTTCCCTTCTGACAACCATGAAATGGTGCTGGTCAAAAACATCGAATTTTATTCGCTATGTGAGCATCACTTACTGCCATTCCATGGCCGCGTACATATTGCCTATTTGCCAGAAGGTCATGTACTGGGTTTATCCAAATTTGCCCGTATTACTGAGATGTTTGCACGCCGTTTGCAAATTCAGGAAAACCTGACCCAGCAGATTGCCGAAGCAATTGCCGAAGTTACTAAAGCACGTGGTGTTGCAGTGATGATTGATTCTGCACATATGTGCATGATGATGCGTGGTGTCGGCAAGCAGGAATCGACCACACGTACCGTATCATTTATTGGTGAATTCAAAACCAATAAAGAAACGCGTCGTGAATTTTTAAGTGCGGTTCCAGAAAGCTATTAAGCCTTTAGCTTTTATAGTAAATAAATCAAAGCCCCGATTATTCGGGGTTTTTTAATGTCTAGTTGCCAGCTTTATTAATTTAAATCTTTTTAAATATGATTTCTTCTCTATTTACTCAGCCAGAGTTCATAATTGAATCGCAAATATGGACTCAGTTTGCATTGCTTATACCTGAAACCAAACAATATCTGCTTATCTTTGCAACAAGCCTACATTTAGATACATGATAAAGTTTTAATCCGCTCACGCCTGCCTTACAGTGAATTGAAGTCGATATATAGCAAGGTGCTGTATATCTTTCTGATTGATTTTTAATGATAAGGAAACTAATCATGGCGAATAGCAAAAATAACCAGGCAAAAGACGGCAAGAAATCTGCAAAAACGACTAAAAAGACTCAAGATGAAAAAGTGAAGAAGTCGAACAAAGGCAGTGACAAGGACAGTGATCGCAAAGTCACTAAAAAAGCTGAAAGCACTAAATCTAAAGCGGCATCATCTAAGAAAGACAATGCCAGCAAAGATGAAAAAGTGAAGGCGAAGAAAAGCGCCAGCACTAAAGGCAGTGACAAAGCCAAAGACCAGAAAACATCTACAGCGAAAAAACCTGCTAAAGCAAAAAGCAGCAACAAGAGCAAAGATGACGCTAGCAAGGAGAAAAAATCTTCTTCAAAAAAATCGGCTCCTGCCAAAAAGCAGTCGAGCAGTTCATCCAAAAGCAAGTCTGACAAGGCCAAAACCTCGAAGAGCAGTTCTAAAAAATCCAAGTAACAGCCAAGCCCCATGATCGGGGCTTCTCTAAATCTTGATATTCAATTTTAAAATATTTTTATGCTTTGATCGGATCAGTTATGCAGTGTGAGTACCCATACGTCCAAGGCCAGATATGACTTTAGCAGCTAAAAAATCACCCCCCAAACGTCAGTCACGTGTAGTGTCAAAGAGTTTTGATTACTCTCTGGACTTCGAAAAAATTGATTTCCGCAAACGACCTGAATTGTATCGAATTGGCCGGGGAGAACAAGGCGTATTACTGGTTGAGCCTTATAAGTCGGAAATTCTGCCTCACTGGCGCTTTGCAGATGCAGAAAAAGCCCAAGCCAGCAGTGACCAGATTTATCAACTTTTCTTAGATTATCTAGAACAAGAGGACTTTATCGGCGCGGACATGGCACGCAAGTTTTTACAGATGGGTTATACCCGTGCCCGCCGTTATGCCAATCATAAAGGCGGTAAAAAATATGACGGGCCAGTTCCCGCAGATAAAAAAGGCTTAAGCGGTGCACATGGCCGTTCAGAACTGCCACGCAGTCAGGAAGATCCGGTTAAAGCCGCGGCTGCCAAAATTTTCAAACAAAAATGGGATGATGCTAAAAATCATCCCGAATATATTCGGCAAAAGGAAAAATTTCAGGCCTTTATTCAGCAACAGATCACCGGTTAATTTCTATTTTTGAGTAAGTGAGTGTCCTGCCGGCATCATAGGCTGCTGTGCCATGTAGACCCGGTTACGGCCGGTATTTTTTGCCATATATAATGCCGTATCTGCAGCATCCAAAAATCTCTGATAATCCGGATGTCCATCATATAGAGCACATCCGATACTGATGGTGATTGTAAACTGTTGTCCTTGCGTCGTGTTAATCATGCCATTTTCAACATATTTGCGAATACTTTCAGCAATATTCAAGGCACGTTGCTGATCCGTGTCGACTAACAACAATAAGAACTCTTCACCACCAATCCGGAATGCATAATCACTGCCCTGACTGTATTTTTGCAATGCTTCTGCAATAAATTTAAGCGCCAAATCCCCTGCCGTATGGCCAAATTTATCGTTGATGCTTTTAAAGAAATCGGCATCTATGGCCAGTAAAGACAAGGGCGTATGATTTTTGCGGGAAAAAGTGATTTCACGGGAAATCACCGTATTTAAATAACGGCGATTTAAGAGTTGGGTCAATGAATCATTGCCTGATTCAATATATTCTGCAACCTGAAATAACTGATCGACCAGCAGTTGGATCTCACGATTGAAGTCACGAATTTGCTGAATTAAGCCCAGCGCATTATTTTTATCAGTACAGTTTAGCATGGCCTGATTAAGTGCATCTACTTGGTAAATCCGTTCAATAATCAGGTCGACCTGATCGGAACCGGTAAAGGCATAGGAGGCTTTGTGTATGAACCATAAACCAAATTCAGACTTGGATAGCATCGGATGCTTCAAGCCGATATGACCAGAAAAGACCTTGAACATCAGTTCATTTTCCCAGTCCAGCAGTGAGCTGCGCTGTTTATCTTTTTGTACCGCCACATCCTGCATTGCAGAAAAAACCCGGTAACTGTGTTTGATTTCCTGATTCATGGCGGTTTTGGCTTCATAAGAACGGCACATGATTTCAGTGGCAAAGCCCATGATTTGGATAATATAGCTACAGGTTGTCAGCATGTTTGGCTGGGGGTTCAGGCTCAGCAATTCAAACATTTTACGCTCAATTTCACGGATGCCGCGCATGATCAGCCAGGATGGAATACCCACGCGCGCATGTACATGTCCCACGATATTCTGTTTTTGCACTGCTTCGACATAGCGCTTATTGATTGGCACACTGAAACTTTCTGATAACCATTGAATCAGGGTATTGCGTAAACGTTTTTGTACCAGCTCATCGGTTAAAAAATGTGCCGATTCTTGTTCGAGCAGCATATTTTTATAGAATTCTTCAACCAGTACCTGAGAATGATCTTGAATGAACTGAAAGGCATGTAACAGGTCATCTGATGAATAATTCTGACAAATCTGCTTCCATTGTTCGGCCAGCATTGCCATGCATTCATTATTCATACAGCCTATTCCCCAAATATTGCAATTTGTATTAACATTATGTGACAAATATAACAAAATTAAAAAAATTTAACTGATATATCGCTAAGATTATTTTGATCAGGCTGATCGATTTTTCACACAAAAAGCGGGATGAGCAAATCATTAAAGTACTGATATGGAGTGCATCTTTACTCTAAATGATATTAAAAATAACGGATCAGACCCAGACTCCATTGATCCCAGTCTTGATCCTGTTGCTGCTGATATTCCCATGACAGGCGAATTGCATTTTGTGCCGTAAATGCATACTGAAATTGGGTATTCAGCTTTAGATGCCAGCGATGTGAATCTTCCCAGTAAGGCAGTTCTACTTGTACCAGACTGTTGATCTGATCATTCCAGATATTTTGACAACCCAAGGTCGGCCCTGCACCCACGCGCCAGCCCTGATCAAGTGCCTTGCCCGCCTGCACATGACTTTGCATTTGTGCATAACATAAATGTTCGCGGCTCGCATTTGCCCAGCTATAGCCCACTTGGGTTTTTAAACTGGCGACGCCATGCTGTTGCTCTTCACTAAACTGACCATGGCTATCTAATGCTTCCTGTTTCCAGCCCAGATTAAAACCCCAAGATAAGGGTGTATTAAATGGATTAATCGGATTATAGGAATTGACTGCCAGCAGCTCCAGATGTTCCAGTTTGAGTTCACTGTCACGATATTGTAATGCCCCATCCAGAAACAGCAGTTGTGTCCCCGTACGCAAACCACCCTGTGGATCGATCAAATCATGATAGGCCTGCCGCTGTCCAAGCTGAACAACGGATTCGCCCTGAACCTGTCCGGCCTGAATACTGATATTGCGCGCATGATGGCTTTGTACTGGATCTGTTTGCGGCCGCTGAGGTGCTGCGCGCTGTTTCTCGATATCCAGCTGGCTTCTTAAACCCAGCAACTTGCGAAAACGTGGCTGGGCAAAAGGCTCATCTATCTTTTGGCGCAGAAAATCCAGATACAAATGATCATAGGCCATTTCCAGAATTTTAGCCTGATCCTCTGCCGGATAAGCTTGCAAGATCGCAGGCATTTCGACTGTTTCCGCATAAGCGAGCTGATGCGCAGTTTTTGCCAAAGCTTTACCATGTTGTCTGGACTGCGCTAGCAACTGCGTTTCCAGAGCCGGACGATACACTTTCTGTTTGATCAGGCCCTGCTGTTCCACCACTTTTAAGGTTTCGATTGGAATTGCAGTCGAATTAAACTGTTGCTGTAAATTCAGTTCCGGACGCACCAGATCGAATAGCCCCAACAGGCGATAAGCACAATTATCATTAATAAAATAATAAGGGAAACTCACCTTTTGCATTTCCCAAAGATGCTGCACCAGAAACTGGGTCTCTTGCGGAGTTAAATTTAATTCATATTCCCACAAATCCCGACTTTCAAAGTCGCCATATTCTTTGACCTTGCGATAATAGGGCATCAAGGAGTATTCACCCGGATACTGCCCGGTCAGTCCTTTCCAGGCAAAGGACCAGTTGTCATTGCCATCGACAGTTGCTGCATAGTTGACTGCATAGGAAATCAGGTTGAGCTGTTGCTGATCTTTGGGATCCAGACGCAATAAGGTATGCCCGAACATCGAGCTGGGATTGCCCATAAAGTCTGTGGCATAAATCAGCGTGGCCTGATAAGGCTTGACCTCAGCAATCCATTGATCAAACTCGGGACAGCTCACTTCAGGCAATTGCTGTTCGGAAATATCCAGCTGCTGCATTAACCAGCTGCTGCGGGCCGGAAACTTACAGCGCACGGACTGATTCGGTGCTGCAGTCGAGAATAAAGCCTGAATATTATGCTGTATTTCTTTTTTTAAATTGCTCTTGCCCTGTTCTGCCAGAAAATAGCCTGAATAATCGACTTCGCTTTGGCCTTTCGAATTGGCATACATCAGACGCTGCCAGGTGATGCTCTGATCCAGACCTTTGCTTTCAGCCTGATCAAGATAATGCTGGATATCTGGATTAATTTCGCTTGCAAAACTTAAGGGGCTGAAGGCCAGTCCCAACATGAAGAACGCATATTTCATTCAGTTAACTTATTCTCGTAAATTTCTTTGAGTCATAAGAAAACCCTGCCAGAATAGCAGGGTTTTCAAAGTGCGGATCAGATGTAAGATTTCAATACTTCATCTTTGGCCATCACCGTTTGTAATGAGCTTAGAACTTGAAGTGTATTCTGGTTTTGCTCAGAATAAATTTCAGCAAAATTCTGTTTGGAAACACTAAAGAAACGGCCTTTGTCTTCAGATTTAATCTTCAGCAGTTCAGCCAGTACATTCAGGCTTTCACCTTCGCCAACTGCCATGTCACGTGCCAATGCTTCAGCATTTTCATTGGTAAAGGTCACCACTTGAGCAGTCACTGTCCCGCCCTGGCTACAGCCTAAAGTACCAAATGTAATCCCAAGCCATTGATTCGTGAAAAGAACGTTGGTGGTACCAGCTAAAAGTTTAGGAATAATACCCGTCTGCCCTGCCCATACCTGGCTTCCGATACCACAACCGACATCTCGGTCAGCCATGGCCATACTTGAACCAGTCGCTAATACTGCCGCCAGCATAATTTTTTTCAACATCGTTATTCTCCAGTTATTCTCATGCAATCTTTGTTATTACTCTAATAATGTAATTTAAATTACATACTCAGCAGAGTAGCGATAAGTCAAGTTTGGCGCAATCGAAAAAATGTATGCTTTACATAAACATAACCGGAGAGATTTTACTGCTGTCTGAGCGTCCAGTTGCCTTGCGAATTACGCTGTCCCAGGATCTTCAACACCAGCACCAGACTCAGCAATAACAACAAATACCAGGAACCGAGTTTGCCCCAGCCCACCATATGCCATTGTTCAATCTGACTTGGATAGAGCCAGATCTGATAGAAGGTACTGATGTTCTCGGCAATCCAGATGATAAAGGCCAGTAGCAGCAAAATCGGTAACATCGGCAACTGAAAAGCATGCCGATTCAACTGAAAGCGAATTTTAGTTTTCCAGAACATTAGCACGCTCCAGACAAATAAAAGCATGCGGTAATCTGGAATAAAAAACTTGCTCATAAAGTTGATATAAGACAACACTGCCAAAGTCAGCATATGGCTAAAGCGCGGCAATTTTTCAAATGAGACCTGATATAAACGCAGGGAGCGCGCAAAAAAACTGCCGACCGCAGAATACATAAAGCCGGCAAATAAAGGCACGGTCAGAATTTTAAAGATTGCCGGCTGCGGATAATGCCAGGATGCAATCGCCGGATGGGTCAGGAAGATTTCCATCACCATGGCCATGAGATGGAACAGCGCAATCACTTTGGCTTCTGCCCAGGACTCCAGCCTGGTATATAGCAGCACCACCTGAATCAGCAGGGCAAAAAATAACAGATAGTCATAACGGTAAAAACCGTAAAAGAGATCGCTGCCCATGGACGCAGTAAGGGCAAAAGCCAGCAGGAGCAGAATCCCAAATAAGGCAGCCGAAGCTGCCTTATAGCTAAACTCAAACCCTGATTTGAATAGATCGATCAAGGTTTACATCCTAAAGATATTTGGCACTATACTCATGTACGGTATCAATAAAGGCTTTTGGATTGGCCGGATCAACCCATTGGGTGATGCCGTGTCCCAGATTGGCGACATAACCGGTTTTTTCACCATTGGCATAAGCATCATCCAGCATGGCTTTAGTGGCTTTAATAATTGTTGCTGATGAGCCATATAAAGTAGCCGGGTCAAGGTTACCCTGAAGCGCTGCACGACCTGCAACCGTTTGACGTGCTACATGTAGTGGTGTGGTCCAGTCCAGACCGAAGGCATCTGCGCCTGTCGCAATCATTGGTTCCAGCCACTGCCCGCCACCTTTTGTAAACAGAATCACCGGAATCTTGCGACCGTCTTTTTCACGTTGCAGACCAGCCACAATCTTCTTCATATAGTTCAGCGAGAACTCGACATATTCACGATGTGCCAGTGCCCCGCCCCAACTATCAAAAATCTGTACAGCCTGCGCACCGGCATCAATCTGTGCATTCAAATACTCAGTCACGGCATCGGCCAAACGTTCCAGCAAGGCATGCAATACCTCAGGCTGTGCATACATCATGTTTTTGGTAAAACGGAAATCTTTGCTTGAACCACCTTCAACCATATAGGTCGCCAGCGTCCATGGACTGCCTGAAAACCCGATCAAAGGAACCTGACCACCTAACGCTGAACGAATAGTCGATACGGCATTCATCACATAATCCAGATCCGACTTTGCATTAAAGGCAGGTAGATTCGCAACATCTTGCTCGGTACGGATGGTCTTGTGAAATTTTGGGCCTTCACCGGCTTCAAAATACAGACCTAAGCCCAGAGCATCAGGAACTGTCAAAATATCTGAGAATAAAATCGCGGCGTCCAGATCATAACGGCGTAAAGGCTGTAAAGTGACTTCACAGGCCAGTTCAGTGTTTTTGCAAAGAGAGAGAAAATCTCCTGCCTTGGCACGTGTTTCGCGATATTCTGGTAAATAACGGCCCGCCTGACGCATCATCCATACAGGAGTAGCATCTACAGGTTCACGCAATAAAGCGCGCAGAAAACGATCATTTTTTAAGGTCGTCATTTACTTTCCTATCTTTCTTGGATATTCGCCATATCATAACAAAAAGGTTGTATTTTTAATAACTTCTGCTGACTTTAAAAACCGATCAGCTTTAGCGGCCGAATATGGTTATATAAACAAAACAACTACTGCATCTCCACATTTTTTCTGTAATACTTATAGTGTTTTTTCACATTTTTAAAGACATAATTTTAAGGTTGATTTACATGTTCGTTCGCACAATGCTCGCTGTGAGTTTAGGTTGCATTTTCGCAGGTACTGTTTTTGCTGCGTCTACTGCTGAACAACCGTTAAACCCGCAAGTTGTTACTGATGTTTCAGTTCAAGATCCAATTGACCCATTAGCCACTGAAGCCTCAGCTGCCCAAGCACCCGCAGAAGCCAACATTACTGCACAAGAACAACAAGACTTAAATCAGGCATCTGAAGCACTGAATGAGCTACAGGACACCGAAGATCAATCTGCCGATATTGGCGCAGCGCCAAATACCAAGGCTCCGACAAATTCTGCTGCGACTAAAGCTTCGTGGACTCTAGACGGCTTAAACAATGCCCAATGGTATGAAAATATTGGTGCAGGTCAATTCCCGGTTTACGCACGTGCGCATGTCATGCTCAATAATGCACATGCTTCACCAGGTGCGATTGACGGCACTAGTGGTAAAAACACGCTAAAAGCAATTGCTTCTTTTCAGCAAATGAATGGCATTAAACCGACAGGTGTGTTGACTCAAGAAACCTGGGACAAACTGGTGGCGCGTCAGGGTTCTAAACCAACCTTTGTTGAATACACGATTACCGAGAAAGATCTGGCGGGTCCGTTTGCCCAGTCGATCCCTTCTGATTATGCATTACAGGCCAAGATGAAAGGTTTGTACTATACCAGTGCTTCTGAAATGCTCAGTGAAAAGTTCCATATGGATGAAAATTTCCTGAAGAAGCTGAATCCAGGTGCTAACTTTAACAAGGTCGGTCAAAAGATTCTGGTAACCAATGTGCGCAATGACTTACCAGAAGGTATTCACTTGATTGTTGCACATAAAGGTGCAAAACAACTGTACTTGTTTAACAGTAAAAATCAAATGATCGGATCATTCCCAGCCAGCATCGGGAATACCAGCACCCCTTCACCAACCGGTACCTATAAAATTACCGGTGTTGCGCCAAACCCATGGTATAGCTACTCGCCAAGTAACTTTGTCCAGGGCAATAACAAGAAGCCATTGTCTTTACCACCAGGTCCAAACGGCCCAGTCGGCAATATCTGGATTGGCCTCAACAAAAAATCTTTTGGTATTCACGGAACACCAAACCCGTCAATGATTTCTAAATCCTATTCACACGGTTGTATTCGTCTGACCAACTGGGATGCCAATGATCTTGGTCGCAAAGTGAAATCTGGCGTGACTGTTCGTTTCTTAGAATAATGATCGGCTGAGCAATCTGAAGAAAATAGCCCGCTTTTGAGTGGGCTTTTTTTATGACTTATTTTTAGTTTCAAATATATCGTTGCAAAAATGCAATGATATGTCGCCTATTTGAGATTTTTTCGCTGTTAAAACGCCAGTATCATAAGTACAAGTTCAAAATAATATCGAGATGAAATCATGAATGCTTTTCTACATCCTAGCGAAAATCGTGGTCATGTAAAAATGGGCTGGCTGGAGTCTAAACACAGCTTCTCTTTTGGCAACTGGTATAATCCAAATTATATGGGGATCAGTGCCTTACGTGTCATCAACGACGATTTGATCGATGGCCGTCAAGGATTTGGAACACATCCACATGACAATATGGAAATCCTGACTTGCGTTCTGAAAGGAACCATTACCCATCAGGACAGCATGGGCAATCGTGGCGGAATCGCGGCGGGTGAATGGCAACTCATGAGTGCCGGAACAGGTGTGCGACACAGTGAAATGAATCAGGGTGATGAGCAGGTACATTTACTGCAAATCTGGATTATTCCAAATGAACGGGATGCCAAACCGAATTATCAGCAAATTTGTCTGGATCCACATGAGCAGCCAAACCAATGGCATCTGATTTGTGGGCCAAATGACAATGCGCCAATGCATATTCGCCAGAATGCTGAAGTCAAAACTGCGGTGATTGCGCAAGGCCAAAGTCTGGAAGTGAAAGCGACCCAGCATATCAACTATATCCATGTCATTGCTGGATCTGTTCAAATTGCCGAACATACAGTTGAAGCAGGTGGTGCAATTGCTTTTCTGGATGACTCAGAAATTAAGGCCATTGATGATGCACAAGTGATCTGGTTTGATTTACCGGAAAATGCCGGCTAATATCTCAAATTAAA
The DNA here is from genome assembly GCF_057839405.1 of Acinetobacter sp. KH_038. Taxonomy (NCBI): domain Bacteria; kingdom Pseudomonadati; phylum Pseudomonadota; class Gammaproteobacteria; order Moraxellales; family Moraxellaceae; genus Acinetobacter; species Acinetobacter sp. KH_038. Next base: position 2,095,765 of record NZ_CM174489.1, read on the forward strand.
TAAAAACGGTTATTGAAAAATCAGTAGCCGTTTTTTATTTTTTATAGTTCACGAATGAGCTTATTTTAACTATTAAATCTCAAAAATACTTAAAACTCATCTAAGTTAAAATCATATTTTGATAGCTGGTAGATTTTTTCATGAATCTAATGCCCCTCTATTTCAATTAATATTTTCATTCTGGCTTAAATATAGCTTGATAAAATCTGTGAATACAATATTGCAAGTCATACTGTTTTTAGGTATGACTCCAAAAATACTCGTGCATCTGCTGCTTAAGTTTCAAGTTAATGTTTCAACAGTTAATAACTCTCAGGTTTAGGCATATATTTAAATAGCGAGAAAATCCTTAAAATTTTGAGCAAACATCAAAAAACAGCAGCAACTGACCAAGCTTAAATCTAGATTTAATCAGTAAAATCTGATATTTATTAGAGTTCTTTCATAAATCATTTTTTAATCATAAAAAAGAAATTCCCTCTCCTTGTAGGAGATGAGCAGCACTGCTGCGCAAGGGAGAGGTTGTTTCTAAGAATTACCCTCATCCTCTTGCGAAGCTATGCTTCTCATCCCAGAGGGAGAAGGAACTTCCAAACTTCATTAAATATGAATGTAACGATCATTTTTTGATTTATGAAAGATATCTATTATCAAATAAAAAACATTTCCTGGCTAAAAACTTGTCGAGCATGCTTCTCAGAAGATGTTCTATACCTCCTCTCTCCTTGGTAAAACCTTGCTTCTCACCCTAAAGAAAAAAGAATTTTTGATGGCTATTTAAATATCCAGCGAATGACTGTTTCTATCGTTAAGCAAGAATTCCAATCAAATATTCTAAATTAACAAAATTCATATTCTTATATACACAAAATCACTACTTTATTTTTAATATGCTCTCTGACTATAAATATATACCCAGACGGTTTTTGACGTATTGATCTCCTATGTCTACTTTATTCACATGACATGCTAATGAATAAAATTAGGAAAATTTTAAATATTTGTCATGTTCGCAACAATAAAGAGGCTCTTTATTGCCAACAACCAGGATGGAAATAATAATGAAACAATTGTCCCCAAATGCTCCGAAACAGTCTTCAGTGCATGCAGGCTGGCGCCGCTTTTGGATGGGTTCAGCGGTAATCAGCACCCTTGCACTCGCCTTGACTGCATGTGGCAGTGATGACGATGAGCAACATCAACAGACGAAACAGGCAGACTTGATCTTTGAAAGTGCTGCGGTTTATACCGCCGATACCAAAGGTACCCAGGCACAGGCAATTGCAGTAAAAGATGGAAAAATTGTGTATGTCGGAAATAATGCCGGACTTGAAACATGGCGCGGTGATGACACCCGGGTAATCAATCTACAGGGCAAAACTTTATTACCTGGCTTTGTCGATACCCATAACCATGCCTATCTGCGTGCAGAATCCATGTATTGGGTGACCTTAACCACACCAAGTCTGGAAGGTTATAAACAGGAAACTCAGGCTTTTTTAGCCACACAACCAGAAGCCAAACAGATTCGGGGTGTGGGCTGGAATTTGAGATATATTCTTGAACAGGCAGCAGTAACCGGCCGTTCGCCAGCACAATTATTAGATGATATTGTAGGTAAAGATATTCCGGCGGTCTTTATTACTCATGGTCATCATGAAGTCTGGGCCAATACTCGTGCCATGCAAAATGCTGGCATTACTAAAGACACGCTTGATCCACCGGGTGCATTTATTGACCGAGACAAGGTCACTGGTGAGCCAACCGGTATTTTACGTGAGTTCGGTGCCCAGAACCTGGTGATTAGTACCCTGCCACAACCAGACTTTAGCGTGGAAGAGTATAAAAATGCCGTACTATCCTTTCAGCAGGATCTTGCGCCACAGCGCGGTGTAACCTCAGTCATGGTGCCTATTCATTACCCAACCGATAGCTTCCTGGATGCCATGCAAGCCCTGGATAATGAAGACAAACTGACCGTTCGTTATGACCTGTTACAATGGGCTGATGAAAATCGCGGAACCGATCAGATCCCAGAATTTATCGAGCGTCGTGATAAATATAAAGGAAAATTCTTTAAAACTGATTCGATTAAAATTTTTGGTACTGGTGCCAGCAGCACCTATGGTTCCGTGGTCTGGAATCAGGAGGTATTAAAGAAAACCGTAGCTGAACTCGATCGAGAAAAGTTCCGGGTTTATATCCATAATATTGGCCCGACTAGCACCTATAACCTGATGCTGGATGCGTTTGAATATGCATTACAGCAAAATGGTCAGCGTGATGCCCGCCATATGATCACCCATGTCAGCGATGAAGCCATTCCTACCATTCCACGTTTTAAAGCACTGAATATTCGTGCCGATGGTCATCCATTACCGAAAGCATTTTTTGATGCCGGGGTATTGGTCAACTCTTCCAGCGATTATCCGGTACGTGAATTCTTCCCAATGACCCGCATTGCCACTGGGGTAAAATCAGGTGTGCCTTTAAATGTCATGCTGAATAGCCATACCATTCAAGGAGCTGAAGCCATCTTTGCAGAAAAGGAAACTGGCTCGATTGAAGTCGGTAAAGCTGCCGACCTGGTGGTGATGGATCAGGACCTGTTTAAACTGCAAGCCGATCAACTGGAAGGTTCGCAGGTCTTAATGACTGTATTTAATGGCCAAGTAGTCTATGACGATTTGAAAGGAACAGCCAAAGCCAGTAAGGAAATGGTAGTTGAAGTAGACGATGGACATGGACATTAATAAATAGGAAGCTGGGTGGGGTTTAAACCACGCTCAGCGATTCATTGGATTCTATTATTCCAGAATAAAAAAAGCCCCTGTAAATACAGGGGCACAATACCCTAACCCTAATTGTGGTCATACCGATAATGGCTAAGGTATTAAAAAACTTTCAAAGGCGTTTAGCTAAAGTCGAACCCCATAGAAAAAATAAAGCGACTACTATTCGGTTAGTAGCCGCTTTTCCACCTATTTTGTCTTATGATGAGTGGGAAGCTATTGCTGTACCACATCAACAACAATTAGTTGACGATACTAGACATGATTAGACTAAATCTGATTTATGAAAGAATCTCCAAAAATGGATTTTTATCAATAATTGCAGCATTCGACTTCTTACTTAGGAAATCAACAAGATCGCCTTGACGTTGTAACAACATAACAATTTCACGTAATGAACATAAAAAAATTGTTTTTTGACTAAGTGCATCTTTACATACAGACTCTACCGATGAGGTATAACCATTTGCTGAAATAAAAATACCATTAGCATTTTGACGAAGAAACAAGCGACTTAAATGTGGTGAAAATTCGCCTATGCCAACTGGTGCATTAAGCCACTTCATTTCGACAAGATAAATCTGACCATTTAATTCAATAACTCCATCTATTTGCTCAACCACTATAGATGTATCTGGATCTCTACGGCGAAAATCTTCTCTAACTAGTACCCCATAAACTTTAAATAAATCGTTTAATATGCTTTCTAAAAGTTTACCTCTTTCATGCGGTTTCTTATCCAAACCGAATAATGCTGAAAGACGGTGGTTAATAGCATCAATATCCTCTAATTTTTTTGTAGCTATGGCACGTTCTGCACGTAACTTTGCCATATGTTCTTCTCGCTCAACAGCTCGTTCCTGTTTTATACGAGTAAATGAGTCTTTCTTACCAACAGCCTCACGAATACTTGCAACTAATCCTTTTGCTTTAAGTTGATCATTTTCCCAACATGTTTCAAAGCTTTCGAACTCTACAACACGTTTAATAATCTCACGACGAGCACGAAGACCACTGTCACCACGGGAATTTACCTGAGTTAAAACACTGCGAACAATTTCAAATTTATTAATTGAAGCTTGATTTTTAGATAAGACGCTAGCGACATCCCTCAAGTCTTCTTGAGCAACTCCTGCACCTTGAAGAAAAAGAATCACAGCTTTCTTACTTCGAACTAATCTTGGAATAGTCTCAACAAGCAATTCAAATACATCGGGAGGGTAATGATAAATGTCTGCCATTTTATTCTCTACATTCTATAAAACTTAATCTATTTTAGGCTTATATTTAAATGTTATATCAGTAATATAAGTTATTGTAAGAATCTTTGGCTTATATTTTTTTGCTTACTACAGGCTTACGTTGCATAACCCTAGAAACAACAAAGCCCTGAGAATGTCAGGGCTAAGTCGTTGATATTTGGCGGAAGCGGTGAGATTCGAACTCACGGAGGGGTATAAGCCCTCGTCGGTTTTCAAGACCGGTGCATTAAACCGCTCTGCCACGCTTCCATGTGCGCAATAATACGGAGCTTTTGACAGGCTGACAAGTGAAAATTACAGCGAATCTGATTAACTGCATATAGTTTCATCAAATCCTTATAATTTTGCTGCCAATTCTGCTCCTTCACGAATAGCACGCTTGGCATCCAGCTCGGCAGCCAGCTTGGCTCCACCAATAATATGGTACTGCGCCAAGGTATTTTGGCCCGCAAGCGGCATTAGATCTTTTACCGACTCCTGACCTGCACAGACCACAACCGTGTCCACCCGCAATAATTGAGCATGGCCATCAACTTCAATCCATAAACCTTCATCTGTCACAGATTTATATTGCACACCGCGCAGCATACGTACTGCATGCTTTTTCAACTGGGCACGATGCACCCAGCCCGAGGTTTTACCCAAGCCTGCACCGAGTGGCGTGGTTTTACGTTGTAACAAATAAATTTCACGCACCGGTGCTTCAACTTCTGCAGGTTGCAAGCCGCCTTCGCTGATATAATCTGGCTGAGAATCCACGCCCCATTCACGTTTCCATTCATCCACAGGTTGCGGCTGTGCCTGATGTGGCGGCTTTAACAGAAATTCAGAGACATCGAAACCGATACCGCCTGCACCAATCACCGCAACACGATCACCTACTGGCGCACCACGTAATACTTCAGTATAAGACAAGACTTGCGGCGCCTGACTGCCTTCAATATCAAGCGTTCGTGGCACCACTCCTGTAGCCACAATCACCTCATCAAAGCCCTCACGTTCTAGCTGCTCACGATTTACCTTGGTATTTAACCGGACTTCAACACCGGTTTTTTCCAGTTGGACTTTAAAATAACGGATAGTTTCGTGAAACTCTTCTTTTCCTGGCACCACTTTAGCCAGATTAAACTGACCACCCACCTCAGAACTTGCTTCAAACAAGGTTACATCATGCCCACGACTGGCTGCCACAGTGGCAGCTGACAGCCCCGCAACACCACCACCCACTACTGCAATACTTTTGGGTTTTTTAGTCTTGACATAGACCAGTTCGGTCTCATAACCGGCACGTGGATTGACCAGACAGGTTGCGCGTTGGTTCTTAAAAGTATGATCCAGACAGGCCTGATTACAGGCAATACAAGTATTGATTTCATCGACACGATTGGTCGCGGTTTTATTGACCCAGAAAGCATCTGCCAACAGCGGACGTGCCATTTGCACCATATCTGCCTGCCCAGCAGCAAGAATCGCTTCAGCAGTGTCTGGCATATTGATCCGATTCGATGCAATCACAGGCACAGACACATGCTTTTTCACTTCAGCGGTATAATCGACAAAGGCCGCACGCGGTACAGATGTCACAATAGTGGGAATACGCGCTTCATGCCAGCCGATTCCAGTATTGAGCAAGGTAATGCCGGCCTTTTCCAAAGCTTGAGCCACAGTAATGACTTCCTGCATGGTGTTGCCATCATGTACCAGATCGAGCAAAGACAAGCGAAAACATATAATAAATTTTTCACCAATTTCTTCACGAATTGCTTTAACAATTTCTACGGCAAAGCGCATCCGGTTTTCAATTGGCCCGCCCCATCGGTCGGTACGCTGGTTGACATGCCGGCTTAAAAACTGGTTTAGCAAATAGCCTTCCGACCCCATGATTTCCACACCATCATAGCCGGCCTTTTTGGCAATACTGGCAGTTTTGACATAATCCTGAATGGTATTCAGAATTTGTTTATCTGACATTTCCCGCGGTTTAAAAGGAGAAATGGGCGACTTGATCGGACTGGCCGAGACCACAAAAGGCTGATAGCCATAACGTCCGGCATGCAAAATCTGCAATAAAATTTTAGCGCCATGCTTATGTACGGCATGCGTCACCAGACGGTGCGGGGCAATATCCCCCAAAGTATTCATGGTACCACCAGCTGGTAATAACCAGCCCTGGCGGTTCGGCGAAATTCCGCCGGTAATCAATAGCCCCACGCCACCCTTGGCCCGCTCACCAAAATATGCTGCCAGTTTAGGGTAATTATAAAAACGATCTTCTAAGCCGGTATGCATTGACCCCATCACCACCCGGTTTTTAATCGTAGTAAAACCTAAATGCAGTGGTTTTAAAATATTGGCATATTGAGTCGTAGTCATAACAAATCCCTGATTATATTTGGCTGAGCAAGTCACTCCCTTACTTTAACTGATTTTCAGTGGCTTTTTATGACCCGGAGTTCAGCATTTTCAGGCACAAACATCAATCTGCAAAATTGGCTCGCAATATGAATGCCGGATTAGTTTTGCCACTGTTTTGCGCTGGCTTTCCATAGGGCAATCACGCCAAGGACTGTACCAATCGGAAAGCTCAGCAACATCAGAACTGCCATTATTCTGGACAGGGTTCGCCCCGAACCATTGCCCTGCTTGACCTTGATACTGGCCTGAATATTAAAAAACACCAGTAAGCTTAACAGCAGCAAGACGATCCCCAGACTCAACATTGAAATACTGGCTTGCTGATATTCCAGATATAAAAATACCAGTGTGCTGAAGCCAATCAGACCGGCATAAATGCCATGCAGAAGCGCCAGGGTTTCATTTTTGGTTTTAGGATTAAAATTGGCTAAAGGGGGTATTCGGGTGGTCATGACACTTATCCTGTTTTATCTGTTTTTTTAGGCTGTTCCAGCTGAATATAGCGAATTTTTACATTTTTCAGCTGAATTCTGCTCAAAATCGTGCGATTTATGATTATTTAAGCCTATTGAATACAGATTTTAAAACGAGTTTTTCTTTTCTAAAACAAACCTAAATAAATTAATGATACAATTGACGCAATATGTATTTTTTCAGGCCACCAATTCTGGCGTGCCTATTTCATATCATTAGGATGAACAATGTCTGATAATGCAACTATCTTGCAGAATGTCCCAGTAGGTAAAAAAGTTGGTATTGCCTTCTCTGGTGGTCTAGATACTTCTGCTGCTCTTTTGTGGATGAAACAAAAAGGCGCTGAACCTTATGCTTACACAGCGAACCTGGGTCAGCCAGACGAAGACGATTACGATGCGATTCCAAAAAAAGCTGAAGCTTATGGCGCAGTAAAAGCACGTTTAATCGACTGCCGTTTACAGCTTGCATTAGAAGGGATTGCTGCAATTCAATGTGGCGCATTCCACATTACGACTGGTGGTGTGCCTTACTTCAACACGACCCCGCTTGGTCGTGCTGTAACAGGTACCATGCTTGTCACTGCCATGAAAGAAGATGACGTCAACATTTGGGGTGACGGCTCGACTTATAAAGGTAACGACATTGAACGTTTCTACCGTTATGGTTTATTGACCAACCCTGCGCTTAAAATCTACAAGCCTTGGTTAGACCAAACCTTTATCGATGAGCTGGGTGGCCGTGCAGAAATGTCACAGTTCCTGATCGACAACGGTTTTGACTACAAAATGTCAAAAGAGAAAGCATACTCAACAGATTCAAACATGTTAGGTGCGACTCACGAAGCCAAAGATCTTGAATACCTCAATGCAGGCATCAAAATCGTTGATCCAATCATGGGCGTTGCCTTCTGGAAAGACGACGTTGAAATCAAACCTGAAGAAGTTTCAATTACTTTCGAAGAAGGTTTCCCGGTTGCAATCAACGGTCAACGTATCGAAGATCCAGTTGAATTCATTCTTGAAGCGAACCGTATCGGTGGCCGTCATGGTCTAGGTATGTCGGATCAAATCGAAAACCGTATCATCGAAGCGAAATCTCGTGGTATTTACGAAGCTCCGGGTATGGCGCTGCTTCACATCGCTTATGAGCGTCTGGTGACAGGTATTCATAACGAAGACACTATCGAACAATACCGCATCAACGGTTTACGTTTAGGTCGTTTGTTGTACCAAGGTCGCTGGTTCGATTCTCAAGCGCTGATGCTGCGTGAAACTGCACAGCGTTGGGTTGCAAAAGCCATCACTGGTACTGTAACGCTTGAGCTTCGTCGTGGTAATGACTACACCATCATGAACACTGAATCTGAAAACCTGACCTATGAAGCTGAACGCTTGACCATGGAAAAAGGCGATTCAATGTTCTCTCCAATGGACCGTATCGGTCAGTTAACCATGCGTAACCTGGACATCACTGATACCCGTGCAAAACTAGGTATCTACACAGATACAGGTTTACTGGCAGTCGGTACAGCATCGGCAGTGCCACAATTGAAAGACAAAAACTAAGTTTTAGTTGAGTCAAAAAAACCGCTCTTGATGAGCGGTTTTTTTTATTGCTGGCGGTTATGAATGCTTAAAGCACCGAACCATTGGCAGTATCCGAATTGACCGAGCGAAGGGATTGATAATAAATCTGATTGCGTCCAAGCTGCTTGGCACGATAAAGCGCCTGATCCGCAATGCCCAATAAGGTCTCTTTATCAATATCATCCTCACCACGATACACGGTAATACCCAAACTGATGGTGATGTGTTTCGCAACCGAGGATTTTTCATGCGGTATTTCCAGCCGGTCAATTGCTTTAAAAATATTTGACGCCACCGCATAAGCACCATGTGCATCGGTTTCTGGCAATAACACCACAAACTCCTCACCACCATAGCGTGCAACAAAATCCATATGCCGGATGGCATTCTTGATGGTCTTGGCAATGCTTGAAATAACATCATCACCTTTCTGATGCCCATAAAAATCATTATAATTTTTAAAGAAGTCCACATCGATAAATAGAATTGCCAGAGCAATGTCTTCACGACGGGCACGCTCAAAATACACTTCCAGCGTTTCGTCAAAGGTTCTTCGGTTGGAAATTTTGGTCAGCTCATCATACTGGCTTAAATGCAATAATTCAGTGGTGTGAATACGCTGGATTTGTTCACTGATTCGTGCCCGGATACTGTACAGAAAAATCACCCGCTCACGCGCAAAAATCATATGACTAATTACATAACCCAGTAAGCAACTACCAATCAGGATTCGACCAAAAACCAGCGGATTAAACTCTACGGCCATGATTGATAATACAATAATGGTTGTTGCAGCCGCGACCATTCCAGTGACTAGCATCTGTACAGGCTTAATACCGGTCAGAATATAACCCAGAATATAAATAATCGTGGCAATCGCCATCGACTGATGCTGTAAAGCGGGCGTTTGAATCAACATGGCAATACAGGATGTCGACACCAGCATCCAGAATACCAGCAGCATCGAGGCCTGCGGGAAAAAGCGCTTGATCTTGGGTAAACAGGAAAATAGATAAAACAGGATTAAAGACGTACCCCCATTGAGTAGTCCGAGCATACACAGCACAAAATCATGTACGAAATATTCTTGGCTGATAATCCAGTAATCGGTGGGAATCATCACCACCAAGAAAATAAAATAAGCCAATACCCCGCCCCAAACATATTTTTCGACATGTTTGCGAGCACGTTCCAGATTTTTGCTCCAGAATTCCTGTTCCAGATTTTTAGGGAAGATCGGACCTACACGCTGACTTTGCCGTGTAATTAATTCTTCTATTTCTTCCTTATCATCTTGTAATTTCGCTAGATTGTACTTGTATTCCATTGCCAAGTATTTATGTAATTTTTTTATTAATTTTAAAATATCATACTTTCATCAATTAATTTATACATATCCCTTATTTTGTATATATTTCTCGTTACCATTTTCAGCATAGATGCATTATCATTTGTTTTATTTCTCCGATTGAATTCACCTTGAATACGATTACGATTCTCCAGCCAGATGATTGGCATGTTCACCTGCGTGATGGTTTAGCACTTCAACGTACCGTTCCCGATTTAGCCAAGCAGTTTTCTCGCGCAATCTGTATGCCGAATCTGGTGCCACCGGTTAAAACCGTAGAAGAAGCGATCAGCTATCGCGAACGCATCATGGCGCATGTCCCTGAAGGGACAAATTTTGACCCGCGTATGGTGCTGTATTTCACTGACAATACGCCGCCAAGCGAAGTCAAGAAAATCAAAGATTCTGCGCATGTCAATGCCATCAAGCTCTATCCTGCCGGTGCAACCACCAACTCCGATAGTGGTGTCAGCGACATGAGCAAAGTCTATGGCGTGATTGAGCAGCTTGAAGAACATCAGGTGCCTTTATTGCTGCACGGTGAAGTGACCCATAATCATGTCGATATTTTTGACCGGGAAAAGCGCTTCCTGGATGAAGTTCTGGCGCCCTTGCTCAGACAGTTCCCAAAACTGAAACTGGTACTGGAACACATTACCACCAGCGAAGCGGCAAACTTTGTGCTTGAGCAAGACCGTAATGTTGCTGCAACGATTACTCCACAGCATTTACTGTTTAACCGTAATGACATGCTGGTCGGTGGCATCAAGCCGCATTTCTACTGCCTGCCGATTTTAAAGCGTCAAACCCATCAGCAAACATTGCTTGAAGTGGCGACCAGCGGCAATCCTAAATTTTTCCTGGGAACAGACAGTGCACCGCATTCAAAAAATGCGAAAGAAAATGCATGTGGCTGTGCAGGATGTTATAGTGCGCCGACTGCCATCGAGCTCTATGCTCAGGCATTTGATCAGGTAGGCAAAATTGAACGTCTGGAAGGTTTTGCCAGTCATTTCGGTGCAGATTTCTATGGTCTGCCACGCAATACCAGCACCATTACCCTGGTAAAAGAAGATCAAGTAATTCCTGAAAGTTTAGACTATTTGGATGGTGAACAGATTATTCCGCTGTATGCGGGTAAAACCATTCAATGGAGAAAAGTGTGACAAATGAAACGCTCCCAATCATTGGTCAACGTTTTCGTGGATTTTTACCTGTAGTTGTCGATGTCGAGACTGCAGGTTTTAATGCACAGACCGATGCATTGCTGGAAATTGCGGCCATTCCGATTGTTTATAATGAGGATGGCCAGTTTGTGCCGGGTCAAGCTTACCATGCACATATCAATCCGTTTGAAGGGGCCAACCTCGATCGCCGATCACTGGAATTTATCGGCATTGATCCTTCGAATCCAATGCGCATCGCCATGGCTGAAGATGAAAAAACTGCATTAAAGCGTATTTTCAAATCGGTCAATGAAGTGCGCCGTCAGCAAAACTGTACTCATGCAGTTTTGGTCGGTCACAATGCGCATTTCGATTTAGGTTTTGTCCAGGCAGCAATTGCCCGTACCGGAACCAAAAACCAGAACCCGTTTCATAGTTTTTCTGTGTTTGATACAGTGACTTTGAGTGCGGTGATGTTTGGGCAAACCGTACTGGCAAAATCCTGTATTCAGGCCGGTATCGAGTTTGATGGCAAAGAAGCACATTCTGCGTTATATGACACACAGAAGACGGCTGAACTGTTTTGCTATATTTTAAACAAACTCGCACCTCACCTGCTTGACACTTTGGTGGCGGATCAATAAGATACCGCCATCTTCTAAACGTCCCTATCGTCTAGAGGCCTAGGACATCGCCCTTTCACGGCGGTAACCGGGGTTCGAATCCCCGTAGGGACGCCATCTATTTTTCTTCTCTTTCTTATACTTCCATTATTCAGCCACTTAGCCTGATTAAATCTTGCGCAGCCAAAATCCAATTAATGCAAATAATTCTCATTATTATTGATTAATACAACAAAGTTAATGATAATCACTTTCATTATCTTTTAAAGATTCAACGTCCCTCATGCGTTTTGCCCACTCAACACTTTCTATTGCGGTTTTGTCAGCTTTATCAACATCTGGTTTTGCAGAAGAATCCAGTTATCAAGAGCCTCCCCTCAATAAAGCAATGATTAAGTTCAACACAATTATTATCGAAGCTCAGCAAGAAAATGAGCTTGGAAAAACCATTTATTCAAAAGAAGATTTAGAACGGACGCCGAATAGCTCTAAAAACATCACTGACTTTTTAAAAGTAAATCCAAATGTACAGTTTAGCAATGAACATATGGCAGCCAGCTCACAAGCTGATTTAAAACCGGCTGAAATTTCGATTCATGGTGCACAATCATTTAATAATAAATTTGTGGTCAATGGCATCAGCAACAGCAATAACCTCGACCCTGCTGGTTCAGGAACAACCAACTACGGTGCAGTGTCTGGCGGTTCACAAGGTGTGGCAATCAACACCGATTTATTGTGTAATTTAGAAGTATTAGACAGCAACATTAGTGCAAAACACGGTGGCTTCACGGGTGGTGTGGTTCAGGCAGAAACCTGTGCGCCTAAATCTGAAATTAGCAAAGTCCATGGTAGCATCACTTATGACTATACAGAAAGTGAGTGGAACCGCTACCACTTAAAAACTGATGCAGACAAAGGACTCTTTGAAGGTGCATCAACCCAGTCAAACCAAAAAGAGTATGTTCGCCAAGGTGTTAGTGCCAATATCTTTGGTAAGCTTTCAGAGGTCTATGGCTTCGATCTCTATGCTTCACAACGTAAATCAACAATTCCTGTTGAAAGTGGCTTACCTGCACCAAAACAAATTAATCAAGAAAAACGTAACACCAATATCGGCGGAACATTGTATGTCGATCTAAATGCAGACACCAGTATGAAATTTGGTTTCGCTTTAGGTGATTTGGAAGACAATACTTACGCAGACAAACGTCGTAACTCTCACAGCAGCACTAATAATCAATCAGCTTTGATTTTCGCAGAGATGCAACAAAAACAAGATTGGGGACAATTAATACACAAGCTCAATTACCAGAAAATTGACAATGCACGTGAATCATCATCTGATCGCGGTGTGAACTGGATGTATGCAGCAGGGAGCAAAGACTGGGCAAATACTGAAAAAGTATGGGAAGGTACAACCTCTGCAGATATTGATTTAAAACAATCTTCTGTGAATTATGAATTAGATGCGCTATTTAATAACTTTAAATTTGCAGACACCGACCATCAAATCAGCGCCGGTTTTGCCTATCATTATGATGATGTGCAATGGGAACGTACCAAAGATTTTTCAACTTTCTATGGCGTAACATCAGGGAAAACCCAAAACTTGTTTGATCTTAAAGGTCAACAATGTCAAATCAATGATCCTCTCTGCGATGAAAATACTACGGCTGTATTCCTGAACAATAAAGTCCCTACGGTCTTTGATGGTCAATACTTTAAAAAGGGTAATTTATACAAAGCAGGCAGCTTTGCTGGTCAATATCATCAAGCAGCCTTATATCTAGAAGATAATATTCGTTGGAACAACCTCAATGCCCGTCTAGGTATACGTGCTGATTATGATGAATCAAATAACAATCTTAACTTTGCACCACGTAGCAGCATTAGTTATCAGCCTTTTTCCAATAAATTATTAACCCTGACTTCAGGTTGGAACCGCTACTATAATGCCCCAACTTATATGACAGACTTGCGTCAACATCTGACCTCATTAGATTTTGACATCAGCCGTACTGATCAAAGTTCTGAATGGGTTGAAGAAGCAAAAGTTTCAGCCAATGATACACGCCGCAAGGATCTTAAAACCCCATTTGCAGATGAATTTATCCTCGGGTTTAATAGCCAATTTAAAAACACTAATCTCAACTTAAAATGGGTGAATCGTCAGTATGATGATGAAATCACCCGTAATAGAACTGATATTTCAAACGACTATTTTACTTATTCTTATGAGTTTGAAAACAGCGGTTATGGCGAAAATGATACCGTAACGCTAGAACTTAATACGATTGAGCCACTTAAATTTAAAGGCACTCAACATAATTTAGGCTTAGCGGTCAATTACTCGGATGTGTACCGTAGCGCACCAGATTATACGGAAAACTTTACCGAAGAAGATCTTCAGGAGCTGATTTCCTATGATGGCAAAATCATGCCTTATGGTGACCGTCCGGCATCAAACTATAACCAACCGATTACTGCACGTATCATATGGAATATTGGCTTTGATTCTCTTCCTTTAAAAATTTCCAACTTCTTTAGCTATAAAGACACCTATGAGCAAGTGTTAGAAGCGAGCTCTGCTGACAAAGTGGTGCATGATGGCGTGAAAATCGATACTTATACGTTACAAGATGTAAAACCTCGTTTTACATGGGATATGCGAACCACCTATGATTGGAAAATTTCAAAAGATTATTCAGCGATTTTTGGCTTAACAGTAAATAATATAACTAACCGCAATAATTTATATGTGAGTGGAAGCAAACTGTACTCTGAAATCGGCCGTCAATTTATCGCTGATGTCACTTTCAAATTTTAAATGTTATCAAAGAGCATACCGTGCTCTTTTTAAGTTGCTTAGGCTATAATTAAGTAAATTCATACTGTGCATTTACATCATGTTAAAAAAGATCTTACTGGTTTTGCTGATTTTAGCGCCCTCTGCACTTTATCTCTATCTGGTGAGTGGCGACAGTTCAGATACACCTAAAACCGAACAGGTGGCTACACCTGAAGAAAATACTCAAAATTCCTATCAAACTCCAGATCACTAAGATAAGTGATCTGTTTTATGTATTTGTTTTTTAAATCAACTTTCTAAATGTATTTGATAATTCCAATCCAAGTTATTTTCAGCGCGTAAAAAAATTAAAATATCCGCGTTTATATCTGTCCATCTGATTTTATTATGCAGTCTCCCTCTCCACCTTCGCAGCATCCGACTGCCGAAGGTCAAAATAGTACGTCATTAAAACGTGCTATGACGACACGTCATCTCATTATGTTGTCACTTGGTGGTGCAATTGGTACAGGGCTTTTCATGGGTTCTGGCACCGTCATCTCTCAAGCGGGGCCATTGGGTGCAGTGCTTGCCTATATTATCGGTGGCCTGATTGCCTATATGGTTATGCTCTGTCTGGGCGAGCTTGCAGTACATCTGCCGGTTTCCGGTTCATTTGGGGCATTCGCAACCAACTACATTGGCCCGGGTACCGGCTATATGGTGTCCTGGATGTACTGGCTCGGCTGGTCAGCCACGCTCGGCACCGAATTTACCGCAGCAGCAATCTTGATGCAGGAATGGTTTCCTCAAACCTCGATCTGGTTATGGACGCTGATTTTTGCAGGCGGTGTACTGTTATCCAATCTGAGTTCAACCCGTACTTTTGCCGAATCTGAATTCTGGTTGTCGATGATTAAGGTCGCAACTGTATTGCTGTTTATCATTCTCGGCTTTGCCTGTATTTTTGGGCTTATTCCATTTCAAGGTTATGAATCGGCACCGCTTTTCAGCAACCTGACCGAACACGGCTGGCTACCAAATGGTTTGATTCCGTTATTTACCACCCTGCTGATTGTAAACTTTGCTTTTAACGGTACGGAAATGATCGGGATCGCAGCAGGTGAAACTGAGAATCCTGAAAAAAATGTTCCCAAAGCGATTCATGCCGCAGTCTGGCGCCTGATCATTTTCTTTGTCGGCACCATTATTGTGATCAGCTCATTGCTTAATTATACCAATACCGGCTTACAGGTCGGTGGTGAAGGTGGCTTGAGCAGCAGTCCATTTGTCTCTGTGTTCAATCAGATGGGCATTCCTTATGCAGAAGATTTTATCCGTTTTGTGATTATTACCGCCCTACTTTCGACTGCAAACTCAGGGCTATATGCAGCCTCACGGATGATGTGGGCGCTGTCTGCACAAAACCAGTTGCCACGCGTATTTACCAAACTCAGTAAATCTGGTGTGCCTTATATTGCAGTCCTGGTGACCATGATTGGCGGTTTACCGGGCTTGTTGTCTGAACAGTTTGGTGCCGATGTAATCTTTAAAAACCTGCTGGGTGTTGCTGCATTCACCATGGTCATTGTCTGGATGAGTATTTGCTGGAGCCAGTTTAACTTCCGCCGCCAATGGTTGAAACAGGGCCACAGTGTTTCCGAGCTTAAATTCCGCACCCCATGGTTCCCACTTGTACCGGTTTTAGGTTTTATCTGTTGTACCGTCACCGGTCTGAGTATGGCGGCTGACCCGGAAATGCTGTCCGGGTTTATTGGCTGCTTGCTGTTTATGGCAGGTTGTTATGCCAGCTATTACTGGTTGTATCACAATAAAAAGTAATTCTTTTTAAAAAGATAAACGCAGCTTTCGAGTTGCGTTTTTTTATTTTGCTATGCTTAGATTTGGCACAATCTTATGTCCTTTTAAACCCGAGGCTTTAGAGGGAAGGCATACAGCATGTTCGAAAGCTCCCTTAATAACCCATAGATCGAACAGCTTAAGCTGCTACAAGGTCATAGGCACTTCTGTACAGCCCAAAACTACGTTGCACAGGCCTCGCAAGGATAAAATAAAGAGCAGTTGCTTCCATCTGCATATACCCCCATACAGCGGATGACTTCAGGATGATAAAATTCATCCTTCTCAAATTTCCCTTTTGATTTTAAATATTTGCTTGAAAATACGTCACTTTTAGAATTTTGCTAGGTTTTTAATCAATTAGTAAAAAATAATTTAAATCTTTAAATATCAGTTTGACACCCTAAATAAAAATCCTTACTATACGCATCACCTCGCAACGTCCCTATCGTCTAGAGGCCTAGGACATCGCCCTTTCACGGCGGTAACCGGGGTTCGAATCCCCGTAGGGACGCCATATCCTGATCTCATACGATCAAGCCTTATTCAAAATTATTATTAATACATTGCAGATTTGTAGTTTTTCACTACAATAACTCGCTTCATTCTTCTGATTTTTTTCAATTCCTATGCACTCATCTCCGAATGATGCTACGCATCAGGGCAATTCTGCGCCTTTAAAACGCGCTATGAGTACTCGACATCTGGTCATGATTTCGCTTGGTGGCGCAATCGGGACAGGCCTATTTTTAGGGTCGGGTGAAGTCATTGCACAAACGGGGCCTGTAGGTGCCATTATTGCTTATCTCCTGGGCGGCATTATCGCGTACATGGTTATGCTATGTCTGGGCGAACTTGCCGTTCACATGCCTGAATCCGGTTCATTTGGTGCTTATGCCAAACGCTATATTGGACCCGGTACTGGCTATACCATCACCTGGCTGTACTGGCTGACGTGGTCAGTCACGCTCGGGACTGAATTCACTGCTGCTGCACTGCTTATGCAGGAATGGTTTCCAGATATCTCCATGTGGTTATGGACCATTATTTTTGGGGTATTCGTTTTTAGCTTGAACATGATTTCCACCCGCTGGTTTGCCGAATCTGAATTCTGGTTGGCACTGGTCAAAGTGGTCACTGTGGTTGCCTTTATTCTGCTGGGCTTATTGGCCATTTTTGGTGTTCTGGGCTATCAGGGCTATGAAGCGGCACCTCTATTTACCAATCTGACTGCCCAAGGCTGGTTCCCTGAAGGCCTGTTCCCTATTTTTGCCACCATGCTGATCGTGAATTTTGCCTTTTCGGGTACAGAATTGATTGGGGTGGCTGCGGGTGAAACCGAAGATCCAGCGAAGAATGTACCTAAAGCAATTAATACCGCGATTTTCCGTCTATTAATTTTCTTTGTGGGTACGATTATCGTGGTCACAGCATTACTTCCGCATCAGGAAGCTGGCTTGGCCGCTGAAGGTGTAAGCAGCAGTCCATTCGTGACAGTATTCCAGCACATTGGTATTCCCTATGCTGAAGATATTATCCGCTTTGTCATTATTACTGCACTGCTTTCTGCTGCCAACTCAGGATTATTTGCTGCATCCCGTATGATGTGGTCATTGTCCTACAGCAAACAGTTACCTGCTGTATTTTCGAGACTCAATGCGCGCGGCGTACCTTATATTGCCGTCATGGTGACCATGCTTGGTGCATTGCCAGGTTTATTGTCTGAACAGTTTGCGCCAGAAACCATCTTTACCAACCTGCTGGGTATTGCAGCATTTACCATGGTGGTGGTCTGGATGAGTATCTGCTTAAGCCAGTTCAACTTCCGTCGTCAGTGGTATAAACAGGGCCGCACTGTCAAAGAACTGGGCTTCGCAGCACCCCTGTTCCCGATCGTGCCGATTTTAGGTTTCGTTTTCTGTTTTATTACCTGTGTCAGTATGGTCTTTGATCCGTCCATGCGTATCAGCTTCTTTGGCTGTCTGCTGTTTATCGCAGCCTGCTATGCCAGTTATTATGCCTTTTACCATAACAAGGCTTAAGCTTCGGCTTTAAAAGAGCGACTCCGGTCGCTCTTTTTTTTTGTCTATACTGAGGAAATATTAGCCAGCCTCAAGGGTGCGTCGATGAAAATTGTGTTTATTCATGGCATGAACAAGCAACAGTATACGGCAAGCTCATTACGCCAACATTGGCTACAGCTGCTAAAAACAGGTTTAGGAAAAAATTCACAACAGCAACCCCGTTTTAGCGATTTAAAACGGCATATTCGCATTGCTTTTTATGGTGATTTACTCTCCCGGCATCATTTGCATAATCTGCTGAATGCCAGCACCTTGCTGCCACAGCAGTGGCCACATTTCCCCTTTTTACATCCCGTACAGCGACAACCCAGACCGCCGATCAAGCAGTGTAAATATCAAGTTTGTGAAGCTCCGCTGTTAAACTTTGATAAGACGCTGAATTTCGATCAAAAACTGGATTTTATTACCGCGTTAAGCAAAGATATTGCCTTGCGCGATTTCGCGATCCTGATCAATTATTTTCCCAGCTTACATGCCAGTTTTTTGCATAAATTTTTACTGGAAACTTATCTCTATCTGGCCAATCCGTCTTTTATGCAGGAAGTTCATCGGCGTATTCATCATCAACTGCATAGCAGCACACCACAAATTCTGGTGGCACATTCACTTGGCAGCGTGATTGCCTATAACTATCTGCTTCAGCATCCAGAACTGAATATCCAGCGGTTTATCACCCTCGGTTCACCTCTGGCATTTCGGGTCATCCAGGCGCATCTTCCGCAACCGGTGACAAGACCTGCTGCAATTTCAGGCGATTGGATAAACTTCTATTCACATGATGATTTTCTCACCGCCTTTCCACTTTCAGAAGCACCTTTTAATTTTCAGCCGGCCATTATCAATCAGGAAATTCGTACCTTTATCCAACATCCACATGATATCGCAAGCTACTTGCAACATCCTCAAGTATTAAGCGCCATGCTGGAATTGCTTAAAAATCCAGCTCAATTCAAGTAATTTTCCAGTATTACCAGCATATTGTTTTAAATTTACCCACTCAACCCAGAAAATAAAAAAATTTAGGGAAATGCGTTTGACACCCCCCTATTTTCACCCTATTATACGCCCACCTCTGAAACGTCCCTATCGTCTAGAGGCCTAGGACATCGCCCTTTCACGGCGGTAACCGGGGTTCGAATCCCCGTAGGGACGCCAATTTCAGAAGTAATGTTTGTATTAAGTCCCTATCGTCTAGAGGCCTAGGACATCGCCCTTTCACGGCGGTAACCGGGGTTCGAATCCCCGTAGGGACGCCACAAACTTTCACTTGAAAGACAATGGTTTTACAAATAATTACTTCAGCTGTCCCTATCGTCTAGAGGCCTAGGACATCGCCCTTTCACGGCGGTAACCGGGGTTCGAATCCCCGTAGGGACGCCATATTCGAGATGGCAACATCTCAACAGAAAGCCCGAGCATTGCGACTCGGGCTTTTTTGTATTCTGGATATTTAAATATAATTTTTACCATGCATTAAAATATGCCCCTAGTTACATAGGCTGCCATGTAATTCATATTTTACAATTTGTATTAGGGTTCTTTCATAAATCATTTTTTAATCATTAAAAAGAAATTCCCTCTCCTTGTAGGAGATGAGCAGCACTGCTGCGCAAGGGAGAGGTTATTTCTAAGAATTACCCTCATCCTCTTGCGAAGCTATGCTTCTCATCCCAGAGGGAGAAGGAACTTTCAGAATTCATTAAAGATGAATATAACGATCATTTTTTGATTTATGAAAGATATCTATTCTTTTAACATTTCTATGTATATAAATATCCGTTCATTTTCATTTAAAGCAATCCATCAATAAATTAGAACAAAAATTCAACACCCAGGCTTTAAGCCGCACGTTAAGGTAACTGAAGAGATATCTGCAAGGATCAGATTATGTTCGTCAGCACAGAGTTAAGTTTACCTTTATCGCCAAATAAAAATCATAATTATCAATTTAAAAGCTTTAAGGATTGGGTCGACTTTTTTCAAGATACTGAAATCTCGACAATTACCAAGACCGAACAGGCTGAATCTTATTTGAGCGATCTGATTAAAAAACTAAATACAGAAACACTTGAATGGCTGGATCAACCATCACAGGTTGAACAGCATCTTTTAGAACAGCATCATCAGATTTGTGCGACTTTTCAGGCTTATCTGGGACGGCGTAAGCAGCAACAACCTCGGGAGTACTTTCCTACTGTAGCGCATGCCTTCGAATTTTTGAGCAAGGTGGCACCGGTCAAACTGGTGGATGGTTCCTGGTTATATTCCACCGTACATAACTGTCACCAGCCGGAACTGAAAGATCTGATTTATATCTATCTGGAAGAACTGGGTCTGGGACATCCACGTGCCAATCATGTCACCATGTATCAGGACCTGTTAAATCACTATGAATTGAACAGCTATGCCGAACAGCTGGATGCCAGCTATTACGAGCAGGCGGCGGTACAACTGGCACTGGCCTATGCGCCGGCCAAATACCTGCCTCTTGTCATCGGTTTTAATCTGGGATATGAACAGTTGCCGCTACATTTACTCATTACCAATTACGAACTGGCTGAACTTGGTATTGATCCGCATTATTTCAATGTGCACATTACCATTGATAATGCCCACAATGGCCATGCACAAAAATCCCTGCAAGCTTTTATCCAGCATTATGAGAATGCGGAAAATCCGCAGACTTATCTTGATTTAATCAAGCAGGGTTATCTGCTCAATGACATCGGTAAAAGTTCTTCTCAAATTGTGAAAGAGCTGGATACCGAGCGTATGGCTTTAAAAGTATTCCACAACAAGGCTCTGATTGGTCAATATATTCACAACCAGAAATGTCAGTTTAGCGGCAAGACCATCAATGACTGGCTATCAGATTCGGCACAGATCGCCGACTTTCTGAATGTGATGATTGAAAAAGGCTGGATTATCAAAAATGCACCCGTAGAACAGAGCCGTTTCTGGAAAATGATTGATCATCCGGAAGGTAAAATGTTTGGTGTGTTTAATGCGACTGAAAAACAGCTCATCAAAGACTGGATTCAGGGGGCAACTTTAGCGACACGTTTATCTTCACGTAGTGCAGCGCCATCGCAGACAAAAGTTGAACCGGCATTAAGCCGTATTGATCAACAGCGTTTAAATCAGCTAAAAAGCCGCTTTATGCGTTGTGAAGGTGCGGAACAGAAAATTGACCTGCTGATTCCTTATACTGCACCACATATCCATCATACTGAACTGGGCTTATGGGCGACTCGTCAGTTGAGCCAGTTATTATTTCCTTTTCAGACCCAGGCCATGCATTATTCCTAAAGCACGCCTAAGTGCCAGAAATTAAAAAACCGGACATATGCAGTGTCCGGTTTTTTAGTGCTTAGATTAGAGTTCTTTCATAAATCATTTTTTAATCATTAAAAAAACGCCCTCTCCTTGTAGGAGATGAGCAGCACTGCTGCGCAAGGGAGAGGTTGTTTCTAAGAATTACCCTCATCCTCTTGCGAAGCTATGCTTCTCATCCCAGAGGGAGAAGGAACTTCCAAACTTCATTAAATATGAATGTAACGATCATTTTTTTGATTTATGAAAGATATCTATTAAAATTTTAAGCCGACTTACGCGAATTCAATTGTCCTTTAATCACTGCTTTAACATTGCCTTTAAGATAGCTCAAAAAGACTTTTAAGGGTGACAGTTTTGGATTCGGCTGTTTGCCTTTGGCAATTTCCTTAAACTGCGCGGCATACCAGATAATTTCCATAATCGCCATTTTGTCGACCATTGGAATACCGGTTTTAATTTTCTCAACCGCATAACGTACATCCTGTCCTGCAATCAGACGATCACCCAGATCCGGCTCGACCGCAAAGGGACGTGCGATGCCGACAAAATCACAGGCGCCACTGTCGAGCGCAGCATTCATCGCTTCGACAGTTCTGAAGCCACCCGTCACCATGATATGACAATTAACTTCCTGACGGATCTTTTCGGCAAAATCGAGGAAATAGGCTTCACGGGCAATGGTTGAAGCTTTGCGCTTGTCTGCTTTGACACCGGCCATTGCTGGCGCTTCATAGCTACCACCAGATACTTCAATAATATCGATTCCGGCTGCATCTATTGCCTTAAAGACATAGATGACATCTTCTTCGCTAATGCCACCGCGCTGAAAGTCAGCAGAATTAAGTTTGACTGAAATAATAAAATTTTCCGAAGTTGCAGCACGAACCGCCCGATAGGTTTCCAGCAGGAAGCGAGTGCGATTTTCAATACTCCCTCCCCACTGATCCTGACGTTTATTGGTCAGTGGCGAGAGAAACTGGCTGATCAGATAACCGTGCGCACCATGCAACTGTACCCCTTCAAAACCTGCTTTTTCACAGATGGCAGCTGAAGTGGCAAAGCGCTGGATAATATCCAGAATTTCAGTTTCAGTCAGGGCACGCGGTGTCCCGAAGCTGACTGCCAATGCCGGACTGAAAGGCACTGCCGATGGCGCGACTGTTTCTTTATTTAAGCCTTTGGGACACTGACGACCCGGATGTGATAACTGCACCAGCTGTACCATACCCTGCTGCTTGCCGACTTCGGCCCAGACTTTAAGCTGCTCCAGATCACGTTCGGTTTCCACCACCACCACACCCGGTTCATTCTTGGCACGAAAGTCCACCATGACGTTGCCGGTAATGGCACAACCCAAGCCACCTTTGGCCCAGGCTTCATAGAGCTTCAAATGTGCCTGATTGGGCTGGCCGGCATCATTGGCCAGTGCTTCACTCATGGCGCCTTTAATGATGCGGTTTTTGAAAGTGGTATGACGAATTTGAATGGAATCGGCCAATTGGGTCATGATCTGTCCTGATACGTTACTTTTATTTTGTACTCGTTTATAACGCAAGCCAGCACAATTGACAATTCAACTTGTCAAATTTACACAATTTTCATCTGCTTATTTTTACGATAATTAAAAAGTTTCGTGCTTTATTGTCTTGGATCAAAGGCATTCCGCACTGCTTCGCCGATATACATCAGCAAGCTCAGCACAATCGCCAAGCTAAAGAAACCGGATAAAGCCAGCCACGGCGCATTTAAGTTATTTTTGGCCTGCAGCAACAGCTCGCCCAGGGAAGCCGTTTCCGGCGGGAGTCCATAGCCTAAAAAATCCAGCGCTGTCAGTGCAGTAATATTGGCAGTCAGCATAAAGGGCAGTTGTGACAGACTTGAACCGATGACATTCGGCAATATATGCCTGAACATGATTCGCCCATCCCCCACTCCGATACTTCTGGCGGCCCAGACGTATTCCAGATTGCGTGCACGCAAAAATTCAGCACGTACTATGCCCACCAGCCTTGTCCAGCCAAACAGCAGCATGATCAGAAATAGCCAGTAAATATTGGGAGTGAACAGACTGACCAGTACCAGCACCATAAACAGCATGGGTAAACTGCTCCAGACTTCAAGCAGGCGTTGTCCCATCAGATCGATCCAGCCGCCATAATAACCCTGCACTGCCCCGACTAAAATTCCGATCGCCGCCGACAACACAGTCAGCGCAAAACCGAACAATAATGAAATTCGCAAACCATATAGAATCCGCGCCAGAATATCGCGGCCCTGATCATCTGTTCCCAGCCAGTTTTGTGCACTCGGTGGCGAAGGCAGCGGTAGCGCCAACTCGAGATTCGGTGTTTGATAAGAGAACGGAATCACTGGCCAGATGGCCCAGCCTTTTTCTGCGATCAGTTGCTGTACAGCCGGATCTTTATATTCTGCTTCGGTTTCAAATACACCGCCAAATGCCGTTTCCGGATAAGACTTCAGGACTGGAAAATATAAAGCATGATCATATTTCACCAGCAAGGGCTTATCGTTGGCGATCAGTTCTGCGCCCAGAGAGAGGAAAAAGATAAGGCTAAACGCGATAAAACAGCCAAATCCCAACTTGTGCTGCTTAAAACGTTGCCAGTGTAATTGCATCAAGGACGACATTATTCTGATCCCCGGCGCGAACTGAAATGAATCCGCGGATCGATCAGTTGATATAGCAAATCGCTCAATAATCGCAAAATCAGACCAAGCAAGGTAAAGATAAACAAAGTGCCGAAAATTACCGGATAGTCACGCTGGATAATCGCTTCAAAGCCCAGAACACCTAAACCATCCAGATTAAAAATGATTTCAATAAACAGGTTACCGACAAAAAATACGCCAATCAATACTTCTGGCAAACCTGCAATCAGCACTAAAATGGCATTACGGAACACATGCCGATACAGCACTGTATTTTCATTTAATCCTTTGGCCCGCGCAGCCAGAACATATTGCTTACTTAATTCCTCAACAAAGGAAAATTTCACCAGATAGGTCAAGCTGGCAAATCCGCCGAGCACCATGGCCAATAGCGGCAAGACCATATGCCAGAAATAATCCTGAACTTTCCCAAAAAACGAGAGTTCAGCAAAATTTTCAGAACTGAGTCCCTGTAAGGGAAACCATTGCAGAAAAGAACCACCGGCAAAAAATACAATCAGTAAAATTGCAAATATAAAAGCGGGAATAGCATAGCCCACTGCCAGAATTAAAGAAGTGGCCTGATCAAAGACACTGCCATGTTTTCGGGCTTTACTGATACCTAAAGGGATGGAGACCAGATAGATAATTAAAGTACTCCACAGCCCCAAAGACAGCGACACCGGTAATTTTTCCCAGATCAGTTCAGTCACGGCCTTGTCTTTAAAAAAACTGGTACCCAGATCAAACTGTGCATAGCGCATCAACATGTCCCAAAAACGGACATGAAGCGACTGATCAAAACCATATTGAATCTTGATCTGTTCGATCATTTCCACGGTGAGGCCTTGCTGCCCCTGATACTGTAATCCGGTCTGCGCCAAGCCATTGACCTGTTGCGCCTGATAAACGGCTTGCTCCACCGGTCCACCCGGAGCCAGCTGGATCACCATAAAGTTGACCAGCAAGACGATCAGCAAGGTTGGAATCATCAGCAACAGACGCTTGAGTATATAAGTGCTCATGGCACTCCCTAATAGGCTTGGAGCTTAATGCTGTTTGAAATAATCTGCCACATGTCTGGCCTTTGCTGCATCGACCCACCAGTAATCAACCCCGGCAGAGAGTTTAGGCTTCAGCTTCGGCTGCTGATACATATTCCAGTAAGCATACCAGTATTCCCCCGTGCCATAAGTCGGAATATGATAATAACCCGCCCGCAATAACCGGTCTAAAACTCGGGTGAGATCAATCACCTGTGCCCGGCTCTGTGCCTGAATCAGCTGATTAATCACCGCATCAATGGCGAGGTTCTGAATACCGGCATAATTATAGTTACCGACCTGTCTGGCAGACTGACTGCTCCAGAACTGTTTTTGTTCCTGCCCCGGTGTCAGGGACTGTGGCATGCTGTCGACAATCATATCAAACTGGTAATTTCGCAGCCGTTCATAATATTGCGCAGTTTCCACCATACGAATATTGGCCTGAATCCCCAAACGCTTCAGGTGACGCAGATAAGGCATCAGATCACGTTGCTGTTCCACCTGATGCAGAAAAAACTCAATTTTGATCGCTTGCCCCGAAGCATTGACCAGTTTTCCCTGCTGATAACGATAACCCGCCTGTAGTAATAATTGACGGGCTTTTAACAGATTATTCCGGTTAAAACCGGAAGCATCTGAGCGAGGATATTGCCAGTCCTGAACTACCGCCTGGCGCTGAACCGGATGCAGTTTCTGCAAATGAGGCTGTAAAATTTGCAGCTCCTGGGCACTCGGTGGTCCCTGCGAAGCCAGCTCACTATTTGAAAAAAAGCTGTTCAGGCGCTGATATTCACCATAGAACATGGCCTTATTCAGCCACTCAAAGTCATAGGCAAGAGTGAGAGCCTGACGAAAATGGATATCATTCAAGGGCTGACGCCGGGTATTAAACACCAGACTCTGGGTCGGAATCGGATTATGGTGCCGAAAACGATACCGTTTCACCAGTCCTTGCTGAACTGCGGGAAACTGATAATCTCTGACCCAGCGATTCACCTGTTTTTCCTCATGCAAGCTAAATTGGCCTGACTTAAAGGCCTCAAACTTGATTTCCGGGCTGCGATAATAACGATACTGAATCCGGTCAAAATTATAACGACCGCGATTTACCAACAGATCTTTGCCCCAGTATTGAGGATTACGCCGATAAGCAATACTGCGCCCGGGATCGACCTTTTCAATGACATATGGCCCTGAACCCAGCATCGGTTTCAGGGTCAGGTCTTTAAAATTACGCCCCCGCCATTCCCGTTTGGCATAAATCGGCATCTGCGCCACAATCATGGCCATTTCCGGATTATGTCCGGATTTAAAATGGATTTTGATTTTTAAAGGTGACAGCACTTCCAGCTGATGTATATCTGCCAGATACATTTGCAGGCCAAAATTGGACTGGGTCCGATACAGCTCTAAACTGTACTGGACATCTTCAGCAGTCAATGGCTGACCATTGCTAAAGCGTGCTTTTGGATTTAAATGAAAAGTGATAAAGGCGGTTTTCTTGGGATCAAAACTGACTTTTTCCGCCAGCAAGGGATAATACACGCCCGGTTCATCCAGCGACTTGGACAGTAAACTGTCAAAAATATAGTTGATGCCCTCGGTGACATTGCCCTTGCCATTCATGCTATTCAGATTGTCAAAGCTGCCGTCGGCCGCCAAAATCAGGGCACCGCCTTTGGGTGCCTGCGGGTTGGCATAAGGCAGAGATGCGAGCTGGCTATATTTCGGTGGGCTATGTAGCGCAATATAAGGCGTGGTGATCACGGCCGCCCAACTGCTACTTACCAGCAGCGGGGCTAGCCATATCAGCCTGAAAGTTTTAAATAAATAAGCAAATCTCACGATCAGTTCATTAATTCGGCACTTTAATCACGTCACCAATACGTAATTGCGTATTCGGTTTGAGATCATTCATTTCCGCCAGCTGATTACTGTTCATGCCATAACGCGAAGCCAGGCCGATCAAGGTATCACCGCGTTTGACTTTATAATCCGTCACCAGTTTTGGAATCTGCAGGGTTTGCCCCACACGTAATCCTGCACGTGGACTGAGATTGTTTAACTCGGCCAGCTCAGTCACGCTCATACTCAAGCGGCTGGCAATTGCATTCAGGGACTCACCTGATTTTACGCTATAAGCTTCAGTCGCTCTGGTATTGCTGGTCTTGGCGGCAGCTTTGCTTTCTTCAACTTTTACATCGGCCGGCAGGTCGCCTTCAATTTTCAGACGCTGACCAATACGTACGTTGCTATTGGCATTCAGCCCATTTAAGTCAGCCAGATACCTAAGCTGAAGATGATACTGACGGGCAATAGAGCTTAAGGTTTCACCAGATTTCACCACATGCGTATCCGATTTCACATTTTTCGACACGGTTTCAGTCACAGTTTCACGGACGGCTTCAGCCCCCTCACCCGTCAGCTTTAAACGCTGACCGACACGTAGACCCGCATTACGCGACATTCCATTGAGACTGGCCACCTGATCCATCGACAGATTGTATTTTGCGGCAATGCCGGTCAAGGTATCGCCAGATTGAACCGTGTAGCTTTCCGGAACAGTACTGCCGGCTGGGATCTTGATCGTTTGTCCCATCCGCAAACCGCTGTTGGCCGAGAAACCGTTTAAGGCAGCCAGCTCGGCAACGCTCAGTTTGCTTTGATTGGCAATGCTATACAGGGTTTCACCACGTTTGACCTGATAGTTTTCAGTCGTTGTCTGATCGACTTTGACATTGTCAAACTTCTGTTCAGTCTTCTGGGTTGATGCACTCACCACTTCAACTTCCTGAAGGGGTACATTGATTTTCTGACCTACCATCAAACTGCTACCCGCAGTTAAACCCGAGGTTAATGATGCCAGTTCGGCATTTGACAGCCCGTAACGATCGGCAATCATTTTCAGGTATTCACCGCGTTTCACCGTATAGGATTTGGTCTGGACTTTGGCAGTTTCAGCTTTTTTAGTGTCTTCAACTTTGGCCTTCGCTGCGGCAGTTTCTTTCAGTGACAGCTTCTGACCGACAAACAAACCGCTATTGATACTGAGACCGTTAAAATCAGCCAGCTGTTTGAGACTTAAACCGAACTGGTTGGCCACACTGGTCAAGGAATCATTGGCCTGAACCACATAAGATTCCGGTTTTTCTCGGGTTTTAGTGGTTTCCTGCACCGGCTTGGCATCATACAGATAAATCGTGGTGCCCACATACAGCGTAGAATTTGGATCGATCTGGTTCCATTTCGCCACATCGCGCCAGTTCACACCATTTTTAGCCGCAATGAGCGCCAGATTATCACCTGGTAGAACCTTGTAAGTACTGCGCTTGCCTTTTGGTGCCACCACTACAACTTCAGAATCAGTCTGCAGGTAATTTTTACCCTGGTTCAACTGCGCTTCAACCGAGTTCGCGGTGGTATTTTTGGCAACTTCCTTAGGATAAGAGAAGCCTTTGGTCAACTCCCGACCTTGCTGCTCGGCCACAGACAAGCTGGTTTGAATGGCGGTCAGCTTGATCTTGCCATCATAAGGATCGACAATTTCTGTTCCTGCCGGAGCCAGTGCTTTCAGTTCTTTGACCACTTCGGCCTGTTCTGCCGGTGTCGCCACAGGTTGCAGAATTTCATCTACCGTTTTGTTAATTTCCTGTGCGGTGGCAGCCTGCTGTACTTGCTGACGTTCGGCTGCGGAAATCGGTGGCTCAACCTGAATCTGTTTCGCTGGCGCTGCCGGCGTTACTGCAACCGGAATACGTGGCGCACTTGGGATCGGCAAATCACTTTGAGCAGCAAAACTGGCTAGTGCAGATGAACCTTTAGGCGTTGAAATTTTCTTTGTGGTCTTTGCCACTGTATTTGCGCTCGTCGCAGTACTTACAGCTGCTGGGACTACGACGGTACTGCTGGCAGTTTTTGCTGGTGTCGTGGCTTTGGCCACTGTTGTTGCAGGCTGGTTACTGGCAAGAACCGGTGGCGTCTGTTTTACAGGTGTAATTGTTTTGCTATTTAATTCTGGAGGAGCAGTTTTTGCAGCTACAATGGTATTGTTTTGTTTGGGTAAATTACTGCTACTACTCGCCAATAAACCGCTAGCACCAGACAACCGTTTCAGTTTTTCATCGACTGAAGGACTCAGGTCGGCAGGAATAAGAATGCGCCGCGGACTGGCTGGATCAATATGATCACCACGATGTCCCGGGTTTAATTGATACAGCTCTGCACGGCTTAAACCGGTAATGGCAGCAATTTCATTTAAACTGGCAATTCCTACAGGAACTTCACGAAAGTGCGGACGGTTGGCAATTGGCGGCAGACTGACCCCATACTGATTTGGATTTTTAATAATCTGGGCAACTGCCAGGAAACGCGGTACATAGCTCATGGTTTCTTGTGGCAGTTTCAGTGACCAGTAATCGGTCGGCAGACCGGCTGCCTTGTTACGGTTAATTGCCTGCTGAATACGTCCAGGACCGGCATTATAAGACGCCAGCGCCAGTTCCCAGGAACCAAACTGGTTATATAAACTGCCTAAAAATTCATAGGCTGCACGGGTGGATTCCACCACATCACGACGGCCATCATACAATGGCGTCTGCTTTAAACCATAAATACGACCGGTACTTGGAATAAACTGCCATAAACCTGCGGCAGCGGCACTACTGGTCGCGGCCGGGTCATAAGAACTTTCAATAATCGGTAACAGTGCCAGTTCAGTAGGCATACCACGGCGTTCTGCTTCTTTTACCGTATAGTATAAATAACGTGAAGCACGCGCACTTAAACGGTCCAGATAAGGCTGACGCGAAATAAACCAGCCACGCTGCGCATCAATCCGCGGATTCCAGACGCTCAGATCCATCTTGAAGCCAACAATCATGCGTTTCCAGACATCACCATGCTTCAGAACCAGTAAACGGTCGCCTTCTACTGCACGCATATCGGTTGCAGAGAGTAAATCTTCCAGTCCATCCAGACTGCTGGCATCCAGATATTGTGATCCAACTTGCTTGCTTTTCGCTGTTTGGGTCGCACTTTGTGTAGATGAACAGCCCGTCAGTCCCAAGGAAGCAAGTGCAGTTCCCAGTACAGAAAATTTTAGAAATGTAGGTAATGTCGGCTGCCACAAGATTGCGGTTGGTTTATACATAAAAAAATCCAAACAACTCGTATATAAATTTATTTTTTAGATATGCCATTGTAGTGAAGCAGGTCGAAGACACAAGGCAATAATTTACCGTGATTTCACGTTAAATGTTACAAGAAATTAAAAAATCCGGGACATATAGATTGATCGACTGCATTTGCGCTATACAATAAGCCTTCCAGCTTGTTCTATTTCGATCGGATTTCAATTTATGTCACACACTATCACACTTTATGTTGATGGCGCTTGTCGCGGCAACCCGGGTTTAGGAGGTTGGGGTGCATATATTATTCATGGACAGCAAGAACACAAGATCTGCGGGGGCGAAGACCATACCACCAATAACCGTATGGAACTGACCGCCGCCATCGAAGGCATTCTGTTTTGTGACAAACAGGACAAGCTGGTGATCTATACCGATTCCAACTATGTCAAACAAGGCATTACCGAATGGATTCACGGCTGGAAAAAGAAAAACTGGAAAGACGTCAAAAATCCGGACCTGTGGCAAAAGCTGGATGCCGTCTGTCAGGGACGCGAGATTGAATGGCACTGGGTCAAGGGTCATTCCGGACATCCGGGCAATGAAATGGCCGATCAGCTGGCCAATCAGGGCGCCGATGAAACCCTGAAAAAATCCAAACAGACTGCTTCAATTTCTGAAGATAAAAAAAAATCTGAACCCGACTGGCTGCTAGATGATCCTTTCGGTCTGGATCTGGCCGAGAGCGAAGAAGAGCTGGATGCTATGCAGGAAGAAGAAAATATTGTAGCGGATGAAGTTGCCGAGAGCGAACACAGTGATCCAGCGCTTCAAGATGCTGATGCAGCTGCTGCCAATACCTCGCAATTACATCCCCAGATTGTGATTACACCAGCAAACCTGAAGCTGCATGGCCCACGTCAACTGATTCTGGATACCGAAACCACCGGTTTTTATTATCAGGATGGTGACCGGATTATTGAAGTCGGTGCACTGGAAATGGTCAATCGCAAACTGACCGGCAGCTCGATTCATATCTATATCAATCCGAAAACGCCAGTCGGTGACTCGGTCAATGTCCACGGCATTACCGATGAATTCCTGCAAGACAAACCACTGTTTGAAGAAATTTCTCAAGTGCTGTTTGACTATTTGCATGGTGCTGAAATCATCGCGCATAACGCTAGCTTCGATATGAACTTCCTGGATATGGAATTCAAACGTGCAGGTTTTAAAGCCCTGTCCGAAGTTTGCGAAGTCACCGACACCCTGGCGATGGCCAAGTCCAAGCATCCGGGACAGAAAAACTCGCTCGATGCACTGGTGCGCCGTTACGAGATTCCAAAGCGTGACCGTACCTTCCACGGCGCCTTGCTCGATGCGGAAATTTTATCCGATGTTTATCTGGCGATGACCGGTGGCCAGGTATCCTTTGATATCGATGCCCTGTCCCATTCTGAAGACCAGAACAGCCGTTCAGGAGTGGCCAGAGTTGAAATCGAATTGCCTGTGATTCTTCCTTACGAGCAGGAATTGCAGGAACATGAGAAATGGGTCAAACAATTCGAAGAAAAACATGGAACTGCTTGCCTTTTTGCCAAATAAAATCTACATTTTCGAGCATGCTTTAGGTTAAAAACTACAGTTCTTCAGTTATAGTAAATACAAAGAGGTCCCGCAGCTTTAAGCGGGGCTCATATATAGATAATACTTCAGGAAAGGTGCAGATCCATGTCTTACCAAACCTCTATACATTTTGATCCAACAGCCTTACTGATAATAAAAAATGAGGTTGATAACTCGATCAAGTTAGTCGAATCAGCAGTAAGCACCTTGGTAGAAGACCAGACTTTACCTTTTGGTATTGATGATGCCTTGAATCAGTTTGAACAATGCGCCCAGGTTCTGGCATTGATTGACATGTCCAGTCTGGCAAAAATCGCTCAGTATTCAGCAGAATTAATGCGCAAGATTATGGGGAATCCGGCGCAGGTCAACACTCAGGAGGTGATTGCCTTGAGTGAAGGCACGACTATGCTGAAACGCTATATTGAATTTATCTGCCTGCGTGAAGTAAAAATTCCACAGTTCCTTCTTGACACCCTGAACCGTCTGGAACTGGCTTTAGGAAAGCCATTGACCACTGAAGGCCAGCATGTCGAATCACTGCTGGATTGCATCACACCAGAATTCAATCTGCCACAAGCACCGAATCTGGAAAAATCGGCCTATGTACACCGCCTGTACAAGCTGTCGCTGAACAAGCTGCTCAAGCAGGAAGAAACTGAGCTGGATCTGCAAGCGATTAAACTGGTCGGTGCCTATCTGGCTGGACTTGCCCAACCACATGCGAGCAAGCAGTACTGGAATCTGGTCTTTGTGGCATTCAGCAATATTGATCAATTGCTGATTAATGAGCCACGTCTACGCACACTGGTGAGTATTGAGCGCAACATGGCTCAATATTTTGGCTCGCCGGACAGTTTCAAGGCTGCACTTGCTGACCTGGCCAATGTGCTCAGTCTGTGCATCAGCCAGGAAGACGAAACTGCACAGCATATCCGTAGCCAGCTGAATATTGGTGAAGACCTGCTGACCGATATGCAGTTACAGGTTTTTAGTCGCCATCTGTATGGGCCTGACTTTGACACCATGCATACCATTAGCGAACTGGTGACCACGGAAATGGCGCAGATTCGTAATGATATTGAATTTAACTACCAGAACATGAGTCCTGAAAAGACGCAGGAATTGCAGGTACAGCTCAATAATCTGGCCAATATCTTCAAGGTATTGAACCTGAATGAAGCTTATCATGACCTGACCCGTCAGGCCGCTTCACTCAGCCAGACTGAAATCCTGAAAGATCCGGGCTTTGCCCAGCAGTTGATGAATGTAATTCTGTCTGCCATGAACTCGATTGGGGTACTGGAACGTCATCATACCTCGAGCCGCTTGCAGCTTCGGGTAAACAACATGAATATCTCGCTGGATCGTCTGGATGAGGCACATGCTGCATTACTCAATGAAACCAAGTCGGTCATCGCTTTAAGCAGTCAGATTCTGGTCAACCATTTGCAGGATCAGAATCTGGCCGCATTAGCATTATTAGCACCACAGTTCCGTGAAATTTCTGGTGCCATGTTGTTCCTGAATGCGGAAACTGCGCGAACTGCCTTAAGTGCCACAGCGGACTTCCTGCAAAGTCGTGTAGAACTTGGTGTCGCGCTAAGTGCCGAAGATGTGGATCGTGCCCTGGATTCACTGGCGAGTGCAGACATGATGATTGATAACTTAAAGAGCAAACAGCCTGTCCTACAATCTATGTTTAAGGTAGCATTGGACAGTAGTGAGAAACTCAAAATAGTTGCCTAATGTCCAAATTATCACTTGCTTATATTTTTCAGCAGCAACAACTGCTGGTCGATCAACATTTTCAGCTACCACAGGTTGAAGCCTTAGCAAGCGATTTGCTATTGCATACGGGTGATCAGGTGATCGCCCGTGATCTTCTGCCCGATGAGCCCATTCCTGCAGGCTTGCAACTGGTTCCGATTCGCCAGCTGTTACAGTTCTGGAATACCCAGCAATTTGAACAGGCCAGCCGTGCAGTACAGCTTTTAGAATGGCGTCGTAACCACAAATTCTGTAGTCATTGCGGTACAGCCACTGAAGCGCATCCAAGCGAACATGCCATGGTCTGTCCAGCATGCCACTACCGTCAATATCCACGGGTGCAGCCTTGCGTTATTACCGTCATTACCAAAGGTCAAGACGAGATTTTACTGGCCAAAAATGCGCGCAATAAAAACAGTCAGATGTATGGACTGATTGCCGGTTTTGTTGAGGTGGGAGAAACTCTGGAAGAGGCTGTACGTCGCGAAACCCTGGAAGAAGTGGGTCTGCAACTGAAAAATATTCAATACCTGGCCAGCCAGCCCTGGCCATTTCCAAGTAATCTGATGATTGCCTTCAAGGCTGAATATGCCGCGGGAGAAATCGAGCTACAGGAAGAAGAAATTAGCGATGCGCAATTCTTCAAATTCGATCAACTGCCTGAAATTCCGTTCAAAGGCAGTATTGCGCATGCCATGATTATGCACGTGACCCAAGGCAGCACGGTTGCAGATGATACCAAAGCCTGGCTTTAAGTCTCTATTGCACCCACATTCAAGCAGCATATAAAAAAAGAATCCGGCAAATACTCTTTGCTGGATTCTTTTTATCGCAATTCAGTTTATTCTGATGAAACTAAATGCCTTTAAATGCATCTTCCAGTGCCCAAAGTACCTGTGACTTGGTCTGAAAATAGCGGCTAAACAAACTCGATAATGAACCGACAATGCTAATATGGCCAAGTTTCGGGATACTGATCAGCTGACTGTGATTGCCCTTTTCCCGCAATGCCCGATCCAAATCCTGACTATTGAAATGGCCAACGATATTGTCTTTTTCTGCGATAAACAGATAGTGCCGGATTGGACTATTTTTCACAAAATAATAAGGCATTACCTGTTGATAAGGGACAGTCTGGTCAAAAGCATCGGCACAAATCGGATCATTTTTATAATCAAAATGATAAGGGCCAGCCAGACCAATCATCGCACGAATTTGACTATAATCAATACTGGCTGACTGCGGATGATACAGTGCCGACATAACATTAAAAGCCCCAGCCGAATGTCCCATCAATACCAGATTTTCAGCACAGATATCTAACTGTTCGGCAGACTGCTGCAAATGCTCCAGCAACAGATGCAGATCATGAATATAAGCCGGAAAAATATGCTGCGGCGCCAGATGGTAATTCATCACCACCACGTCATAGCCTTCTTTGGCAAAGGCCTCACCAATAAACCGATAATCCTTTTTATCGCCATGCAGCCATGCACCGCCATGTACAAAAACAATCAGGGGCCGATGAGGCAAAGGCTGCTGGCTACGAAACAGATCAAAGCGCTGCCGCGCCTTTAAACCATAGGCCAGTTGGGTTTCAACACGATAGCCCTGTTTAGGGGTTAAACGGTTCAGCGCATAACTGCCAAAATCATAGATTCTAAACGCTTTATAACGTTGCTGGACTTCAAGAACCTGATTCGACAGTTGGGTTTTAAAATGATCAACCTTATGCAGCATCGGTCGGTTCAACTGTATCAGGATCAATTGCAACTGGGGTCTGTTCAATACCGGGCTGTGCATAAGCAGGTGCTGCAAAGTTCTGATTGTTCAGATTTGAAGACTGTTCAACATTATCAATCAGCGTCACGATTTTGGTGACATTGCCCACTTGCTGCAATATCTGGTTCAGGTCAGCAATTTCGGCACCATTCAGACGACCCATTACATACAGCACACCATCTTCGGTATGTACATGCACTTTACTGTCCGAAACCACGGTGGCTTTCATGATCAGGCCACGGGTATTCGCAGTCACCGCAGTATCCTGCATGATGGTGCTATAACTGATCTGGTTGCCTACAGTGATAAAATTATGCACTGCCTTGACATCACTCATGGATTTGACATTGTCTTCAGCCAATTGTTTTAAGTGTGCATCCGGCACCTGACCGGTCAGCAAGACATTGCCATGAAAACTTTCAATATTGACCCGGGCCTGTTTAAAGCGCGAATCTAACTTATAAAGATTAATTTTTGCAGTACGGACAATCGAGGAATCAATAAACACCTGCCCCAAGGTACGCGCCCCACTTTCAGTTCCTACCGGAGCCGTACCAGTGCCACTGGAAATGAAACTGGCACAACCTGATAAACTTGCGACACACAGCATTGTTATTGCAATACGCTTAACCACTCAGCAAGACTCCTTCATTTTATGACGTCTTTTCAATCTAATAATCTGTCTTTCAGCTCAGATCATGGCAATTCTGTTTGAACTTTACAATGACCCTGAAGCAAATATAAGCATCTTTAGACCTTATTTTATTCAAAGATTAATAAACTCTTGATCAAAAGTAAAAGCATTTTCAATCCACTCCAGATCATAAGGGTATTGCGAAAAGTCATGCTGTATGGTTTTTGCAAATTGCTGTTTAAAATCAAAACAAATCACGTCAAAACGATAGTAATAGTGTGCAAATTGTGGATTTTTCTGGATAAAACACATTGCAGTCTTGAGCATTTTAGCCTGTTTGACCTTCGATACTGACTCGATCGCCTGCGCATAGCGGGTATGCGCACGTGCCTTGACTTCGACAAAGACCAGCTCCTGTTCACGCTCCAGAATCAGATCCAGCTCACCATAACGACTGTGATAATTGACTGCAACTAACTGAAATCCCTGCTGCTGCATCAGTTGGGCGGCTTGCTGCTCTGCCCATACTCCAAGTTTCTGTTGCATCATGCGTCCTTCCCCTTAAAGCAGCCTGACACCGGTGCCGCTATATTGAAAGCATTGCGGAGTCCGCTGAACACCCTGTTCAGTGATCTGAATCCGGCCGGTTCTGCCCTGAAATTCAATATGCTGCAAACGTGGTTGGGACAGGTACTGCTGGGTAATCTGCCAGGCATCACCACCAAAGGCAATCAGGCGCTGATAGGACAGATTGACCGGTTCCTTGGCATAGGCTTGTAACACATCCGGCCAGTCCGCCAGATATAGTACGGGAACATCACAGAACTTGATCCCTTGTGGCGGTCTGTGCTGTTCGCTGATCGCATTGGCTACGGTATATATCCGCTTGCGGCCTAATTCGGGAATGGCAGCCAGCCCTTCAGCATTGCCGAGGAATAACACGCCCTGCCTTGGCATTAACAATCGCGGTGGCCTGTCCACAATCTTGAATTTCAGATTACTCTGGCTCAACAGGGACATCAGCAACAGTTCATGTTCTGCTTCACTGCCCGGCTGGCGCAAAACCAGCACCTGTTGGATCCCGTCTTTAATCAAGAGAGTTTTTAAGGCGGCAGCATCCTCTTTTTTGGATAAACTGAATTGCCAGACCTGTGGCGATGATTCTGCGACATCATTCAGGCTGAGGGTACGCACTTTGGGTCTGCTCTTGAGCAGTTGTTCCACATCGCTACGTGCCAAGGGCCCCACTACCATTTGGGTGTTTTTATTAATATGCTGTTTGAGTAATCGGGAAATATTTTTCTGATCGGAATTGACCCATTTCAATGGAACTTTTTGTCCGGAAGTCGCATAGGCACTCAGAAATCCGTGTTTGATACTCGATGCAGCTCGCGCCAAAGGCCCGGATTCGGGTAGAATGATCAGCACTTCTGCTTGTACGCTGCTGATGTAGCTGACTAAACACAAGCCCAATATTTTATTTTTCATCTTCCATTTTTTATTATTCGATTTATTCCACATGGAGAAACCTATGAGTGCTCAGTTATTTGTTGTTGCGACTCCAATCGGGCACTTAGATGATATTAGTTATCGTGCAGTTCAGGTCTTGAAATCGGTGAGTCTTATTGCCGCCGAGGATACACGAACTTCCGCACAGTTGCTCAAACACTTTAATATTCCAACACCTTTGACTGCCTGTCATGAACATAATGAAAGCAACAAGATTGATCAGCTGATCCAGCGTCTGCTCAATGGCGAAGACATGGCTCTGATCAGTGATGCAGGCACGCCGCTGATTAGCGATCCCGGCTTTAAATTTGTCCGCGCTGCACAAGCACATAATATCCGTGTGATTCCTGTGCCGGGTGCATGTGCCGCGATTGCGGCCTTAAGTGCAGTCGGCTTGCCGAGTGACCGTTTCAGTTTTGAAGGTTTTCTGCCATCCCGACAAAGTCAGCGTCTGCTAAATCTGGAAAAGCTCAAAGATGAAACCCAGACTTTAATTTTTTATGAAGCACCGCACCGGATTCTGGAATGTGTCAAAGATATGGCAACAGTATTTGGTGCAGACCGTTCTGTTGGCTTTGCGCGTGAAATTACCAAAACCTTTGAAACCATCAAGAAAATGACTTTGGGTGAATTGGTCGAATTCATTGCCAATGATCACAATCAGCAAAAAGGCGAAATTGTTCTGGTGATTGGCGGAGCAACCCAGGAAAAAGATCTGGATCAGGAAAAGCTGGATAAATTATTGAACCGCTTATTGCAGGATCTGTCAGTTAAAGCAGCTTCACAACTGGCGGCAGACTTGACCGGTATCAAAAAGAAAGTGGCTTATCAGCGTGCATTAGAACTGACGTCAGCCAACGACTAGTCTGATTGCAGATATTTTTCCAGCTGTACTTTTCGCAAAAAAAACACCACATTCATTGTGGTGTTTTTTTTATCTGGCCAATCAATGAGCGACTTATTCTTTAGCCACTGACTCATCTGCCGGGACTTCAACAATACGGCCACCACTGGCAAGGAAAGCCGCAATTTCATCTTCAAGTGCCTGACGCTTCTTTAATTTGGCAGTTACAGTCAGGGTTTCAGCTTCTGCAAGATCGGTATCATTTACGACCTCGGCAGTGTTTGCTGCGCCTTTCTCGGCTGCTTTTGCTTCATCGTCATCGACGATTGAATCTTCAACGTCGTCATCATAATCATTCATGTCTGTCATGTGCTTCTCCCCAAAAAATGAGCGCTGGCTTTGCATTTAAAGTCAGGTGTCGAATT
The DNA here is from genome assembly GCF_057839405.1 of Acinetobacter sp. KH_038. NCBI lineage: Bacteria > Pseudomonadati > Pseudomonadota > Gammaproteobacteria > Moraxellales > Moraxellaceae > Acinetobacter > Acinetobacter sp. KH_038. The sequence goes on from NZ_CM174489.1 coordinate 2,134,940, forward strand.
AAGTGAAATTTAGCAATCTATCTGGCATTCGCCTAGTACCAAACATTAAAAAATCGTATCTTTTTTAAACAAAATCGTTACTCTTTATAGATGTTTGTTTAAAAAATTTACACTTCAACACGAAGTAGCATAACGCGTGTCTTTTAGTAAGCTCAGACCATTGGCCTGCGCCATAAAAGCATCTTTTAATCTAGGCTGATTTTCGACCTGTTTCAGGCCAAAATTACGAGCCCAGACCACTGGGAAAAATAAAGTCGTTTCCATCCAGCCAATCGCAGACATGCTATGCATCATGGCATCATTTTGGCCTTTACGGCGATGCTCATAGCGCTTGAGGGTTTGCTCGTGCGCCCAAACGCCACGCGCTCGGTCATGCAACAATACATCACAAAGCACAGCAGCATCCAGACAGCCAATATTCACCCCTTGACCTGCCAGCGGATGAATCACATGGGCAGCATCGCCAATCAAAGCCAGACCATCTTGCACATAGTGTTGGGCTGCACGGGCCTTTAATGGAAAAGTGGCGCGCGGGGTGGCCTGTAATACTTCGCCAAGCATATGATGACTTTCACGGGTCAATAGCTGAGTAAATTCGGCATCAGAGAGTGTTGCATATTCTTCAGCATAATCCTCTGGCAAGGTCCAGACAATCGATTGCCAATGTCCCTGCTCTTCGGTTTCAAGACTGGCCATCGGCAAGAACGCCAGAGGGCCAGTTTCCAGAAAAATCTGGCGTGCCATATGCTGATGTGGCTGTGCGGTTTGAATGGCACAACTGATCCCGGCCTGTTTGTAATCCAGGACATCAATATCAATGAAGGCTTGTTCACGGACAAAGGAGTTGGCCCCATCTGCCCCAATCACCAGTTTGGTTTTCAGCTGCGTGCCATCGGCCAGATGAATGATCCAGACGCCTACGCCACGCTCGACCCGGCTGACCTTGACCTGGGTACGGTAATCCTGCACATCTGCAAGCATCTTTTGTTGAATAGCCAGATTCAGAATACTCGGTTCCACCATTGAGCCTAAAGCTTGCTCTACCGATGGTGTTTTTTCTGAGGGTTGGCCAAAATTGATTTCACCATAACCATTTTTATTCCAGACCTGCATGCCGGTATAAGGCTGCTGGCGCGCCAACTTGTCCCAGACACCTACAGTTTTTAACAGATGGATGGTGGCCTGACTCAAAGCCAATACACGCGGATTGGCCACAGTTACGGTTTTATCTGCATCCAGAATTGGTGCTGCATCCAAAACCGTAGGCTGCACGCCACCTTGAGCCAGCAAAAGCGCCGTGAGGCCACCGACCAGTCCACCGCCAATAATGACCACATCCAATATTTCATTATTCTGATTCAAGCTCATGCTTTTAACCCCATGGCATAATTCGCGACCAAAGGTTTAATGCCTGGAATATTCTCAAAGCATATTAAGCCCGTATTACGAATCAGTTTAAGGAATGGATTCTGGTTACTGAAACCGCGTACTACCGAATCACAGAATTTAATGACACGCTGCTGATCTTTCAGGCGTGATTTTTCGTAGTCCTGTAGCATTGCAGCATCGCCTAAATCAGCTCCCTGCTCAAGCTGTTCTGCTAGATAGCGATTAAGCACATGTGCATCACGCATACACAGGTTAAAACCCTGACCGGCAACCGGATGAATAGTATGCGCGGCATTGCCCATGAGTACCACGCGGCCCACTGCCTGCTTTTCGGCCAGCACTTGAGAAAGCTGGAAACTGAAACGCTTGCCGGTTTTCTGGAATTTTCCGGCACGGTCGCCATAGGTTTGCTGCAAGGCATCCAGAAAATGCTGGTCATTTTCCTCACCTAGCCATTCTCCTTCAGTGCCTTTTTTCACTGGCCAGACTACTGAACGACGATATTCACCCGGCAATGGCAGTAGCGCCAAAGGGCCTAAATGACTGAAACGCTCAAAACCGACACGAGCATGTGGCTTCGAGGTTTGCACGGTCGTGACAATCGCCACCTGATCATAATCATGCTCTGAAGCACCAATGCCCAAGGCTTTGCGGCAGAAAGAATCCCGGCCATCGGCTGCGATCACCAGTTTGGACTGTAATTTTAGTGAAGCTTCACCACGTTGAGCCTCAATATAGGCAAAATCTGCATCCTGGGTTAATGCAGTGACCTGAACGCCATCAATCAGTTCAATGCATGGCTGTTTTTTGACTTGAGTGAGAAGCACCCGGCCGAGCCAGGCATTTTCGATCACCTGACCAAAACTTTCGACTTTTTCCTGTTCGGCTTTCAGGCGTGCCTTACCAAAACTGCCCTGTTCGGTAATATTTACTTCCAGAATTGGCGTGGCATGTTGCTGTAATGCATCCCAAAGGCCAAGTTCCTGATAAATCTGCACACTACGGCGTGACAAGGCACTGTTTCGTGCATCAAAACTGGAATGATACGGGGCAAGATTTTCATCATCATAATCTGGATATTTGATGGCTTCCAAAAGTTTGACTGCAATATTGGTTTTCGCCAACATCAGTGCGAGGCTTAAGCCGACCATACCACCACCGACAATGATGACTTCTTGTTGCATGCTGTAATCCTTTCAATGTCGTATCTATCTAGATAGATACTTATAATCATGATGGATTTTATATTAGCTCAAAAATTTTCTTTTTTATAATGAAATAGCGTGTCTCTCCCGGCAATGTTCGATTGCGAGCCGGTTTGGGTCATTCAGCTGCTTTTGCGAATCGTTCCGATTAACTGCAAATTGTCTGCCAAGACAGATCTGCCTGCCTTTTAGTCATAGCTGATCTAAAACAATCCGAACTGTTCCTTTGACATGACTCATCTCGACCTTTATTCAACATAACAGGATTTAAATAAGAGAAAAAGAAATCTGAGTGTTGCTCCAAGCTTCTGTTATTTACTGTTTTCGGGTTGCGAGCCAACATAGAATTGCTCCTGCCGTGACCATTGCCACACCTTGCCAGAAGATAAAGGACAAAGATGTGCTCAGCAATAATGCCGCAAACAAAGCAGATAACACCGGGGTAAAATAAGAGGCACCAGCCAGTAAGGTCATGTTTCCGGAAATAATACCGATATTCCAGGCTCCATATCCCAAACCTAAAGCCCCAGCTGCCATAATCAAAGTGACGGTATTATCATAAGTAAAATTAAGCGCCGCGCCCTCCATCAGGAAATATTTGACCCAGAGCACCACTGCCGCCAGAGCAAAGAATATAGTGACTAGATTTTTACCCTGAGAGGTTTTTACTGTTACAGAACAATATGCAGCCCACAAAACAGCTGCAGCAAAAGCTAAGCCATAGCTAAGAGGATTCGCTTGTAAGTTTGTCCATATTTGAAAAATATCAAAACCCGTATCTCCTCCTAGAACCCAGCAAATTCCAACCAGGGCCAATATACAGCCAGGAATAATGAGAAAATTAGCTTTAACGTTATTGAACACAATTGCAAATAATAGGGTAAAAGTCGGCCATAGATAATTAATCATGCCAACTTCGATTGCCTGTCTACTATTTTGAGCATAGCCAATAGAAAGAGCAAAACATAATTCATAAGCGACAAATAAAAGACTTCCCCACCATAAATAAGATTTTGGAATAGTAGAAAATTTAGGCATGCCAATCGTGAAAAGTAGAATCACAGATGCCACACTGTAAATTAGAGCAGCGCCTGCAACCGCGCCAAAACTCTCACTGACACTACGAATTAAACCCACATTGGTACTCCAGAAAATGACTGCAGTAAAACCAATTAAGGTTGCGATATTTCGATTAAATACCGGTAGAGCGTTTAAAAGCATGGGCTATTTACTCAAAATTAGAGATATGCTGAGGTGCTATCTTTTAGTTTTAAAGGTCAATTTTTCTACTTATTGGGATCATGCAATTAATAAGTGTGAGAGTAAATAACAGATACTTCAATTTTAGATAAAAACTGTAATTTTCCGGCAAGTCTGTAGCGCTGTTGCGATAAATCCAGCACAAAAAATTCTGTTTTTGACAGTTCGATTCAGTTTAGAAAGTCTAGAAGCTATAGCTTTTATGGGGGGATGATTTACTGTATCAGGATTTTTTTTGCTATGACTGCTTTTTTAAAGCCATGCAAAATCCTCCAAACAACGGCTTTCCCAGTTAATGACACGATGTATGATACAACTGCTAAAAACGGAGCCAGAGCTCCGTTTCTAAAAATTTGATCATTAAAACCAGTTAACTATATCCAACATACAACTCGTTTTTATTTAACGCTGGCTTGCAGCCAACTGTTAACGCACAACGTTGGTATGGTGATCTGTATGATGAACTGTTTTGCCTAATTTGGTACCGGTATAGATCAGGTACAATGCAGACAAACCAACCAGTACATACACAATTCGAGATAAGGCACTCATATCACCAAAGATCGCAGCAACCAGGTTAAAGTCGAATGCACCAATTAAGCCCCAGTTGATACCTCCAATAATGGTTAAGGCATAAGCTATCCAGTCAATCGTATTTAGTCTCATAAGTCTTCTCCTGCTGTTCTTTAAGTTTATTTAAGGATCAGAGAAAGTATGGGAAGCAAAGCAGATTTAATATGTAGCTTTGATGCTAAAAACCGATTTTCTGTGTTGAATTCCTGTCAATTTTTAAGCGGCAAATTTTAACCGGGTTAGTTTTACTTGAGTTATTCGCGATTAGTGTAATTAAAATCTTTTTTATAGTTCAGACATGGCTGAAGATCACTGGCTTCGAAGCCATCCAGACATACATAAAAAAAGCCGGCCCAGTGACCGGCTTTTCATTTTTCCAGAATTAAGCAGCCTGATTTTTTGCCATTAATGCTTCAATGTCTTCTACGGTTTTGACGACTTTTGCAGTTAAAACCAGTGGACCATTTTGAGTCGCGACAACATCATCTTCAATCCGGATACCAATGCCACGCCATTTTGCATCTACAGTTTCATCATCCGGGGCGATATATAAACCCGGCTCAACGGTCACTACCATGCCTTCTTCATAAGCACGCCATTCACCATCGACCTTGTAGGCACCCACATCATGTACATCCATACCGAGCCAGTGTCCGGTACCATGCATATAAAATTGGCGGAAAGCTTCTTTTGCTATGATCTCGTCAATATCACCTTGCATCAAGCCAAGATTAAGCAGCCCCTGTACCAGGATGCGTACCGCAACATTGTGAGGTTCTTTATATGAATTGCCAATTTGCACGGCATTAATTGCCGCGATTTGAGCATCCAGCACCACGTTATACAGGGCTTTCTGTTCAGGGCTGAATTTACCATTGACCGGGAAAGTACGGGTAATATCTGAAGCATAGAGCTGATATTCAGCCGCAGCATCAATCAGCACCAAATCACCATCTTTGAGTTCTTTGTCATTTTCTACATAGTGCAGGATGCAGGCATTTTCACCGCCCCCGACAATACTATTATAGGCTGGCACACCGCCATTCTTGCCAAAAATATAATTCAGTTCGGCTTCGAGTGCATATTCCGTCATGCCCGGTCGTACTGCGCGCATCGCTTGCGTGTGTGCATCCGCAGAAATATCGGAAGCAATCTGCATCAGTTCAATTTCATTGGCATCTTTATGCAGACGCATTTCGTCAATGATACGATCCAGCTGAATGACTTGCGCTGGCGCAGAGGTACCCCGGCGGCTTTCACCACTTGCAGTCGCAATCCATTTGGCTACACGTGCATCAAATTCGGCATTGTGTCCAATCCGATAAAATAACTGATCTTTATTTTGTAATTTTTCCAGTATTCCTTCATCGAGCAGATCAATCGCATAGGCTTCATCTGCATCATAATCCTGCATTGCCCCATCAATTCCGGCACGATAACCATTCCAGATTTCCATTTCCCGGTTACGTTCCCGGCAGAACAAAGTGTAGCTATAGCCTTCTTCTTCAGTGTCAAAAGTTTCAATCACAGCCACTGCTTCAGGTTCGGCAAATCCGGTTAAATAGAAAAAACTGCTGTCAGCACGGTATTTATAATCTGCATCACGGTTGCGCATTGCCACCGGACTGGTCGCGATAATCGCGATACTGCGTAAACCGATTTCCCCTGCGAGAATACTGCGACGTTCCTGAAAATCAGCTTGTGTTAATTTCTTCATTACACCTTACTTCTTATCGATTCATGCTTTTATTAAAATATAGTCTTGAAACCAGACCCACATTTTTACTGTAACAGCAGCAAAATAGATGCCTGATTTCAAGCAGTACGATTATACAGCTAATGGTTTAGTTAGCTTGGACGTTTAGGCGAGAAAATCTCGACCACGCTTTGTGCTTGTGTAGCAGCGGCTGTAGGCTGATTTTTTTGGCTAAATTTCTGCAACAGTGGCGTTTCTTCAACTTCCACTTTTTTACGCCCTAAAGACAAGCTGACAGGAATCAGGCGCACGAATTCGTACAATTCCTGATAGCTTTCTTCACCTTCGGCATCATCGTCAGAATCTTCAAATTCAACCGCTGCAACATCTTGTAAATGTTCAATCAGTTCAACTTCATCCTGACGGATATGTCCCGAAGCCAGACCAAAACCTAAGACCACACCGGCACACCAGTCTGCCAGTGCCTGTACACGTTCCGAAAGCACGTGCTCATCATCAGGCAGCAAAGGTAAATAATCCAGTTCGTCGTCAGACAGTGCATGGAACACGTCTTCAGCTTCGCCCGTCAACAGTTCTAATGCTTCGGCATCCAGTTCAGGTACATCCAGTGTTTCTAAAATCTGTAACCATTCTTCACTGCTTGGCGCCTGAGTGACACAAACAATGCCGGTCAGCAAACCATGCAGTTCACTCGGGCTAGAAATTTCTTCAATTGAAGAAAAATTGCGGTGCCATTCGGTCCAACCTGAAATATCGTCTTGCATTCGTTTATCCAATCTCTATACTGCTTATATATTACCTTTGTTTGCAACACTGTGCGACCTCGATATGTTAGAAGAATTACAGCGTCTACAAGTGCAGATTGGCGTATTAAAAACGCGACTTGCACAGCTTGAAAGTGAAAATTCCAGTTTGCGCGAAGAGCAAGACTCTTCCATCGTGCAACATCAACAGCAAATTGAACAAAAGAACAGCGTGATTGCGCAAAAACAACAAGAAAATGAAAACCTGACCGAACAATTGACAGATTCGCGTGCCCAGTTTCAACTGCTGAATAATGATGCAACTGCACTGGCAGACCGTTATGGCCGTCTGGAAAAAAGCTGTACCGATCTGAAAAACCGTTTCCAGGAAATTCTGGCAGAACGCAATGAGCTGCGGGTATTAAAGGAAAAGATGCTGATTGAACAGCGTCATGCCCAGCAGGAAATTCAGCGTTTGAACCAGGAATCTGAACGTTTAAGCCAGAAAAATGAAAATGCCAAGGCCAAAGTTGAAGCGATTATTCAGCGTCTGGCCATTCTGGGAACTGCGCAGGACCATCATGCCCAGGAAATCCAGCAACTGGCCCACCCGACTGAAGCAACTGAGGAAGCCTCTTCATGAGCGAACAAATTGCAATTGATCTTCGAGTATTGGGGCACAGTTTCCGTCTGGCCTCTACCTCTGACAAGCAGGAAGAATTAGAGCGTGCAGCTCAGTTATTAAATGACAAATACGATGAATATCGCCGTAAAGCACCGCGGATGGAGCCTAGCAAGCTGATTATTATGGTGGCACTTGAGCTGATGCAGGAAGTCCTGAGTATGAACAGATCCCTGCAACAATATGCGCATTGCGAACGTTTGTTACAAACTATTTTAGAAGAAGTTGAAGAACTCACTGAATAATTTCATATTCTGTTTAAACTTCGGCCATTCAACTGATCTGTTTACAGTTCAGGAACAGCATAGAGTTGCCACACCGGCATTATCGTTTATAATTAGCTTAACTCTGAGGTGTTCGCCAGCGGGTCTATTCCCCTGCCGATACTAACACTTATGGGTGTGTTCTGTATATTTAGAGTGTATGCCCATCTTCGTATGGGAAACCCAGCAAGTATACGTCGCATCCTCCTTGAACTCATCGGGTTCAGGGTAACGACACATGCAGCGGCATCTTCGGAGTACTCTAGTTTTTATAATAATTTTAAATATACATTTCTCAAATTTTCGACGCTTCCTTTCAGTCTTTATTTCTATTTTATCTTTCTTATATCCAGTACCACTCAAGTTTGCTCATCTCATATAGCTATAGCCAGCAAGTGGAAAAATCACTGCCAATCTTATTGCTTTGCTGAAAACCATAAGCAGGCCTTGGCAATCCAATCACTGTGATGGCCAGCATATTTTGCTTAAATATTTTATTATTTCTATGATTTTCAATGTGCTGATCCGGGTTAAGTACACAGCTACCCCCCTATAACTTATCTCGATTTGCTTATATAATAGACACTTTATAAAAATAGAATTTAATTAAAATATATCTTAATTACAGTCATTTAATTTTAACTCATAGTCCAAGCCAAAGTGATTTTCATATTTCTGTCACAATTTCTTTCTAATATCGCTGCCAAGTCAAATCAGGCTTGTTCTAAGATCGGTATTTATGACGTCGGCTGCAAAAAAAAACTTACATAACTCTCATACCTATATCAACCGTGAACTTTCTTTGCTGGAATTTCATAAACGGGTGCTGGCACAGGCTAAAGATAGCTGCCATCCTTTACTGGAAAGATTGAATTTTTTAATCATCTTTTCGAGTAATTTAGATGAATTTTTTGAGATTCGAGTTGCAGGCTTAATGAAGCAGCTTGATCTAAAGCTGATTACCTCGGCACCGGATAGTATTCCCAATGAAGTGATTTTGCAGCAAATCTCAGACACAGCACATCATGCAGTCGAAGAACAATACAAGATATTAAATCAGACTCTATTACCGGAACTGAAAAACTACGGAATCCACTTTATTCAGTTTAACGACATTCTGGAACGGCACCATGAGTGGATTAAAAACTATTTTTTCAAACAAATTCAGCCAGTTGTAACCCCGATCAGTTTGGACCCTGCACATCCATTTCCACGTCTGGTCAATAAAAGTCTGAATTTTATCGTTTCATTAGAAGGCAAAGATGCTTTTGGCCGTCATATCGATCTCGCCATTGTGCCTGCACCCCGATCTTTGCCGCGTGTGGTTCGCTTGCCAGAAGAATTATGCCCCAAAGGCGAGCAACATTACATTTTACTGTCGGCCATGATTCAATATCATGTCAACGATCTGTTTCCTGGAATGACCGCTACAGGTTGTTATCAATTTCGCGTGACAAGAAATGCAGATTTGACTTTAGCTGCAGATGTAGATGATCTGGCAATTGCCTTAAAGGATGAACTTTCATCTCGGCGCTTTGGTCGTGCCGTACGACTCGAAGTTGCTCAGAGCTGTCCGGAAAAACTGAATAACTATCTGTTGGAACAGTTTAATCTGACCCAGCAAGAACTGTATCGTATCAATGGACCGGTAAATTTGACCCGCTTCTTTACCAACTTCGATATTGCTGAATTACGCTTCAAACCCTTCCAGCCGGTTATTCCCAAAGCGTTGCGCAATCAGAGTCTCATTTTTGATGTATTAAAAAAAGGCGATGTGCTTTTGCATCATCCTTTTGATTCTTTTCAGCCTGTAATCAATCTGCTCAGGGAAGCAGCCAAAGATCCTGATGTTTTAGCAATCAAACAGACTTTATATCGAAGTGGCCCCGATTCTGAAATTGTCCAGGCACTGGTAGAAGCAGCGCGAAATGGTAAAGAAGTCACTGCAATCATTGAGCTGCGGGCACGTTTTGATGAAGAATCCAACATTATCGTGGCCAATCTGTTACAGGAAGCAGGCGCTGTGGTGGTCTACGGCATTGTGGGCTATAAAACCCATGCAAAAATGATTCTGATTGTACGTAGAGAGGGAGAAAATCTGCGTCGATATGTACATCTGGGCACTGGCAACTATCATGCCGGCAATGCAAAAATGTATACAGATTACGGCCTTCTGACCACTGATAATGATATGGCAGAAGATGTACACAAGATTTTCCAGGAGCTCACCGGTATGGGCCGGATGGCGAAACTAAAAAAACTGTTTCATGCGCCATTTACCCTGCATGACCAGCTATTGCACTATATTGAACAGGAAACCCAGTTTGCCCTTGCCGGTCAGACTGCGCGTATTATTATTAAAGTCAATGCCTTGACCGAACCGCAACTGATTTCGGCTTTATATCAGGCCTCACAGGCCGGGGTGAAAATTGACCTGATTATTCGTTCAATTTGCTGCTTACGACCGCAAGTTGAAGGCCTGTCTGAAAATATTACGGTACGTTCTATTGTCGGGCGTTATCTGGAACATACCCGGGTTTATTATTTCCATCATAATGGTGCAGAAAAATTATATTGTGCCAGCGCCGACTGGATGGGCAGAAATTTATTTTCCCGAGTTGAAAGCTGCTTTCCTATCGAGGATAAAAAGATTAAGAAACAGATTATCCAAGATGGGCTGCTTAACTATTTAAAAGACAATACCCGTGCCTGGGAACTGGATAAAAACGACCAGTGGAGCTTAACCCGCCCGAAAGAAAATGAAGAAGTTTTTATGGCACAACAATATTTGACCGATCAACGGGAAAAGAATCTGATAAAGAAAGTTTAGCAAAACTGGGCATTCTGCCTGATGAAGTAGCAGTCAATCATTTCATTGATTCTGATTTCTGCACAAGCCCATTCATGGATAGAGTTAAAATCTAAAATTGAAGAAGTCTATTTAAACTGGGCTTCTTCAATACGCCACTTCTGTATGATCGCTCACTATATAAATACACCAGGTACCCATCACCACGACAGCACATCTATAGATATCTTTCATAAATCAAAAAATGATCGTTACATTCATATTTAATGAAGTTTGGAAGTTCCTTCTCCCTCTGGGATGAGAAGCATAGCTTCGCAAGAGGATGAGGGTAATTCTTAGAAACAACCTCTCCCTTGCGCAGCAGTGCTGCTCATCTCCTACAAGGAGAGGGAATTTCTTTTTAATGATTAAAAAATGATTTATGAAAGAACTCTTATAATTTCAAAAAATAAAAAATGTGCTGCTATTGTACCCTTATGGCTTTTGGATCAAGATAAAATCAGGCTAAAAATTAGCCTATTTCCTATCCAATTCACACGTTGTTATTTTTAATCTTAGATTGATTTATGGATATTTTAAGCCACTTTTAAGCTTGCCGTTTTAGGCTGAATCATCTCAAAGTCTTTGATTGATCCATGATGGCCAAGCTCTTCATAAAAAACTTATTTGCCCAATTCCGTATCAGCAAGCAAAAATCTATTTCTCTTCTATATTTCAACCTGTTATTGGCAATATGGCTGGGTTTGATCCTGAATTACAGCTTTTATGAAAAAATCCAGCAATTTACACCCTATCAAAACCTGAAGTCCGGACTGCTTTTGGTTGCTACAGCGCTGGTGATTATTGCTGCCTATAATCTGGTGATTCAATGCCTGAGCTGGAAATGGAATGCCAAATTCGTTGCAAGTTTGCTGATTGTTATCGGCGGCTTGAGTGCCTATTTTGTCAACAGTCTGGGCGTAGTGATTACCCCAGATCAAATCCAGAATATGCTGCAAACAGATGTACGAGAAGTTCGAGATCTCTGGTCGATCCGCCTGCTGGTCTGGACGGCTGTTTTTGTGGTTTTGCCTTTATCGGTCATGCTGTTTTTAAAGATTGAAAGCACCTCACTGGGACAGCAGCTCCTGCAAAAATCACTCAGTAGCGTATTTTCCGCTTTGATCATCGTCAGTTTACTGTTTTGCTTCTATGTCGATTATGCCGCGATCTTTCGTGAACATCGTGATTTAAAAGGCATGATTTCACCTCAGAATACGATTGCCTCTAGCCTGTCTTATTATCGGAAAAAAGCACCTCAACAAAATTTGCCCCTGGTGCCTTTTGCTGAAGATGCTCATCGGATTCAACAGATTCAAGCAGGACAGAAACCGCGGGTCATGGTTCTGGTGGTCGGAGAAACCGCCCGTGCGGAAAGTTTTGCCCTGAATGGTTATGCGAAAAATACCAATCCTGAATTATCTCAACTCAATATTATTAACTTTTCCCAGGTCAGCTCTTGCGGTACAGCCACTGCCGTATCGGTTCCCTGCATGTTTTCTGGGATGCCACGAAAAAGTTATGATGAACAACTGGCCAGCCATCGCGAAGGCTTACTCGATATAGCACAACGTGCAGGCTATCAAGTGACATGGATCGATAATAACTCTGGCTGTAAAGGTGCCTGTGACCGGGTACAGCAGTATCAAATTCCTGCCAGCTTGAAACAGAAATGGTGTGATGCCAGTGGTGAATGTCTGGATGAAATTCTGGTCGACAGCTTGCAGGACTATTTAAGCCGCCTTAAACCGGAGGATAACCAGTCGCATTTGATTGTATTACATCAAATGGGCAGTCACGGACCTGCCTATTTCAAACGCTCAACAGCAGCCTATCAGCCTTTCCAGCCGATGTGTAATAGCAATGCCATTCAGGGATGCAGCGCCACAGAATTACGCAACAGTTATGATAATTCGATTGTATATACGGATCATGTCCTGAGCCAGCTGATTAAAACCCTGCAACAGCAAAGCCACTACCAAACCGGTTTCTGGTATGTATCCGATCATGGTGAATCCACAGGCGAACATGGGCTGTATTTACATGGTGCACCTTATGCCATGGCACCGACCCAGCAAACCCATGTACCGATGCTGATGTGGTTTTCAAATGACTGGCAGCAGCAACAAGCCTCGCAACTTGCCTGTTTAAAAGCTCAGAAAAATTCTGCTCTGAGTCATGACCATCTGTTTCCCACCCTGTTAAGTCTGCTGGATATAAAAACCCAAGTGATTGACCCTAAAAATGATATGCTCAATCAATGTCCACCACTGACCCAAACTCGAGCCTAGCCATGCATAAAATACTCATTATTGAAGATGACTTTATGATTGCAGAGTCTACGCAAACGCTGCTAAAGCTGCATCAGTTTGAGGTGAGCTGGGTTAACAATGGTCTGGATGGATTAAAGCTGCTCCAGCAGACTCCCTGTGAGCTGGTACTGCTTGATCTGGGTTTGCCCAGAATGGATGGCATGCAAGTACTGAAAAACATCCGTCAATCTTATCCGCATTTACCGGTCCTGATCATTTCGGCCCGTGATCAGTTACAAAATCGGGTCGATGGCTTGAATCAGGGTGCAGATGATTATTTGGTTAAACCTTATGAATTTGATGAACTGCTGGCGCGTATCCAGGCATTGTTAAGACGCAGTGGACAACTTGCTGCTGCCCCTGAATCTTGTCAAATTTTGCACTACGGCGATTTAGTTCTAAATCTGGAGCAACACGCTGCCACATTCAAAGGACAGGCGCTGGATTTGTCCAATCGCGAATGGGCCATTCTGACCCCCTTAGTGACACATCCCAATAAAATTTTTTCCAAAGCCAATCTGGAAGATAAATTGTATGATTTTGACAGTGAAGTGAGCAGCAATACGATTGAAGTTTATATTCATCATTTACGTGCCAAACTGGGCAAAGACTTTATTCGTACCATTCGCGGTCTCGGTTACCGTCTAGGACCGATTTAAATGCAAGCCGGCTATTCTCTACAAAAACGCCTGATTCTGTATGTCTCTGCTTTTAGTATTATCCTTGGCTGCGTGTTGATTTTTGCGGCTTACCGGATTGCGCTGGAGGAAATTAATGAGATTCTGGATGCCCAGATGCAAAGTCTGGCAGAGCGTATTGCACAAAATCGGCCCCAGCCGGTACAAAGTCAGATCAATCTTGATCATCGCTATAGCGAAGAAGATTTATTTGTAGATATCTGGGCCTATGCCGATAGCCAGCAACAGGCTCATCCGCAGGATCTACGGGTGAATGCTGTACAAACACCCGGTTTTTATACCCAGCAGACCGAACATGGTATTTGGCATACTTATATTCTGCCCCAGCAGGATTTTCAGATTCAAATCAGCCAGCAAAAATCGGTACGCCAATATCTGGCTCTGGAGTTGGCAGCCAATATGTTTATTCCTTATGTGCTGTTTCTGCCCTTTGCTTTATGGGCATTGAGCTGGCTGATCCGACATAATTTCCGGCCTTTAAATGACTTTAGAACCGAATTGGCGAGTCGAAAAGCACAGCAACTCAGTCCGATTCAAAGCCAGCATTATCCTGTCGAACTCATGCCGACCATTCGAGAAATGAACCAGTTATTTGAGCGTATTTCTCTGGCACAACAGGAACAGCGCCAGTTTGTGGCCGATTCGGCACATGAATTAAGAACACCGCTTACTGCACTAAATTTACAACTGCAAATTTTACTGGAACAATTTCCACATAATGATGCGCTGAAAAATTTAAGTCAGGGTTTATTGCGGATGCAGCATCTGGTCAATCAGCTGCTGAGTCTGGCCAAACAGGATGCCGTGCTGAGCGCTGCAGAACCGGTGCAGATCTTGTCTTTAAATCAGCTGACCATTCAGTGTATTGAACAAGTGATTCAACTGGCAATTCAGAAAGATATTGATCTAGGCGTGGTTCAACAACAGGATCTGCTGATTCAGGGACACGAAGCAGCCCTGAATTCGATTATTTATAATTTAATCGACAATGCAATTAAATACACGCCTAGCCAAGGCATCATCAATGTTTCCATCTTCAAGCAACACGACCAGGCCATTTTACAAGTTGAAGACAGTGGCAGCGGCATAGAACCAGCGCAATTTAACCAGATTCGCAAACGTTTTTACCGGATTCATCATCATGCTGAGATAGGCAGCGGTCTGGGTCTGTCGATTGTAGATAAGGCTGCAGAACGTTTAGGCGGACAACTGGGATTTTCCAGAAGTACCAGTTTGGGTGGCTTGTGTGTTCAGGTTAAATTTCCACTCTTTACGCTAGAATAGCGCCTTGCTTGAGGCAGCTTATGATAAAAAAGCGCATAGGCAATCACATTGAGACACCAGATGATCCAGCCGGTCCAAAGGTTATGACTGAAAAAATGTGCGCCGCGCATCATTTGTGCCCAGCCCATGGCCAGTCCTAAAATGCTGGCAGAAAACAGCAAAAAATAGGCACGAGACCGGTTCGAACCTCGATAAACAAAATAGCCAGCCATTAAGGCAAATCCACTTGAAGCATGGCCGCCGGGAAAACAGTGGCCGGCTGTGGCACTGAAATTCCAAGACATTCCCTGAGGGCCTGCAATAGCCATATTCCATGGGCAGGCATGCGCAGATTGTGACTTTAAAATACCAATCAGTACGGTCGAAATCACCACCATGCCAAAATAATAGCCAAATTCCCAGCGTCTGGTCTGCCATGCCTGAAACTTAAACGAAGCCAGCCAGCCCAATAAAAATGATATATAGACTAAAATTAAAATATTTTTAACATAACGATGATTCAGCTGTGCCAAGGCCCAGTGATTTTTCAGTGGAAAATGTCCAGTCAGATCAACAAAAGGAGCAATCAGCTTTAAATCGAGCCTGCCACCGATGCTGAAAAAACTGCAAAGTATTACCAAAGCTAATGCCAGAAGCAGGCTTTGCTTTAACAGAAACTGTGAACGATCTTGCATAATAAGCTGCTCAAGAGGAGTCAGAATTTCGCATTAAATCAGAATAATGCCCCAGGTCAGCACAATCAGGGTTAATGCCACAAATTGAGCCGCGCTTCCCATATCTTTGGCATTTTTAGACAGCTCATGGCGTTCCAGCGAAATACGGTCTACTGTGGCTTCAATAGCAGAATTAATCAGTTCAATGATGAGTGCCAACAGACAGACTGCGATCAGCATCGCCTGTTCAACCCGGCTGACGGGTACAAAAAAACTGAGCGGAATTAAGATCATATTTAGCAATACAATTTGCCTGAATGCGGCTTCATTTTTAAAAGCCGATCTGAATCCTGAAAGTGAATAAGCAGTGGCTGCCAAAATCCGTTTCAGACCTGTTTTACCTTTATCAGCAGAATACAAACTCATTATCTTCAACCATTAAATACAGACCTAAAGCATAGTCAAGCCAGCTTAAAGAAAGATTAAAAATACTGTCATTCAGTTTAAATTCTTGTATTTCTATCTGACCAAACTTGTATTGCTGGAATCTTAATCAAGCATGGGTTTATTAAGCTATTTGATCTCGATCTAGAACATGCATGGCCCAGATGGCAGCAGGAATCCAGCCTAAAATCGAAACCTGCAATAAAAGACATACGATGGCTTCAAAGGGTTTATGAATGGTCATAAATAACGACCAGGGGAAAATAAATGCAATCACTAGCTTCATTTTAAAAATCCTCTCTTTCCAAAGGGTAAATGGATCGAGTAAAAAGGATAAAACGTAAAAATCACTTATATTTTGGATGACCTGCTATTGTTAATTTTTAATCTCTGGCTCAGGTGGCACTCCGCTTTATGGGATATTTTCTGGCATGATCAAAATAATGGGTATTCATGAAGAATCACTCTAAACAATATTTTTAAAGCCTAATGCAGTGAGCTTAAATCAAGCTTAAAAATATATTGAATCATTTTCATGCTCTGATATTTTCAAGTAAGATATTGACGTTTTAATGAAATACCCTTTACTTTCATCAGTGTTATGCAACAAGTTTTGATTCGAATCGAAGCTTAGAGCCTCAAGCTTCTTACTGTAAAACTGATGGCGACTGGGCAGGTTTCAGCTCGGGAGACACACGCCAAATGGTATCACCCACATCATCCGCCACTAAAATGGCACCCGAGGAATCTATAACAACACCGACAGGCCGCCCAAACGCTTCGCCCTGATCACTTAAAAAGCCAGTCAAGACATCTTGAGGTTGGGCTGAAGGCTGGCCATTTTGAAAGGGAACAAAAATCACTTTATAGCCACTATGCGGCTTGCGGTTCCATGAACCATGCTGACCAATCAGCGCACCATGACGATATTGCGGCATCAGGTCTGCTGTATAAAAGCTTAAGCCCAATGATGCAGTATGATTTCCCAGTGCATAATCTGGCGGAATCGCCCGTGCAACCAGCGCAGGGTTTTGCGGTTTGACCCGTGTATCGACATGTTGGCCATAATAGCTATAAGGCCAGCCATAAAAAGCACCATCTTTAACGGAGGTCAGGTAATCGGGCACTAGATCATTACCGAGTTCGTCACGTTCATTGACCACTGTCCAAAGGGTGCCGCTCTGAGGTTGCCAGTCCATGCCATTCGGGTTGCGTAATCCGGTCGCAAACGCTCGTGCCTGAGCAGTGGCCAGATCAAACTCCATAATCAGTGCCCGGCCCTGTTCCTGATCCAACCCATTTTCGGCCACGTTACTGTTGGAACCGACCGTAATATAAAGTTTGTTGCCGGCTGGATTGGCAATCACGTTTTTGGTCCAGTGATGATTTAAGCGTCCGGCTGGTAAATCCAATACCTTGCTGCCGGCTGCGGTAATTTGAGTAGCTCCTGCCTGATAAGGAAAACGCATCAGGGCATCAGTATTGGGCACGTACAGCATATTGCCGACCAGCGCCATGCCAAATGGAGAATTGAGATTCTGTAAAAATACGGTTTTCTGATCAGCGACCCCATCGCCATTGGTGTCCCGAAGCAGACTGATACGGTTGGCACTCGGATGCGATGAACCTGCTCGCTGCATCACCCACTTCATGATTTTGCCTTTAATGCCTTTGCTATCATCGGGCTTGGGCGGTGCATCGGTTTCGGCCACAAGTACATCTCCATTTGGCAGTACATAGAGCCAGCGCGGATGCTGCAACCCTTGGGCAAATGCCTGAACGTTTAAACCTGGAGCAGCGGTTGGCATCTTGCCTTCAGGCCAGCCTTTGGCAGGTGCAATATTGACTGTAGGCAACAAGCTGGATTTCGGTTTGGGCAAGTGTGGCTGGGAACCGTAGCTATCAGCAACTGGAGACTTGGATGGCATCGCACAAGCGGTCATCGTCAATAAAATTGCAAAGCTACCAGGCAAAAAAAAGTGAAGCAGCTGAATAGGCATTATTGTCTCTTGTTATTTTTTATCATGATTTACTTACTTTAAAAAACAATTGGCGCTGCCACTAGTTTGTTCATGTTTTTTCTGGTTATGAATTGGTTATCAGGATCGAGTCATACCCGTTTTTCTGTTCACTGCAACCTGAAAACAAGAGTTTTAAGCGAATAACCATCAGTCACTCAATCCGTGCTGATGGTCATTCATTCAGACATGATACGTCCCAACATTAGGTGTCTTGCTCAGGTCTCATTTACAAGGACTACGTTAGACCTGACGATAAGACAGCATTTCCAGGGTGATTTTTTTCACTTCATTGCGGCTTTGCCGAATATGCAGCTCTAATGTGCCCAGACAGCCCACTAAGTCTCGAGCCAGCAGCTGTGTTAAAATCTGCTGATGCTCGGCATAAGTCGCTTCGATCCGGTCATCTTTGGAAAAATCCAGACGGCGTATGATGCGAATTTTTTCACTGAGCTCATGATGAATCCTGGCCATTTCTGCATTACCTGCCGCAATGACCAGCTGGCAGTGGAATGCTTCATCTTGTACAGATAACCGTTTGAGGTCATAGATATACTGCTCAGGCTCGATACACCAGGTTTGAAGCAAAACGGCCAAGGCAGCTTTGAGCTGAAGGTCAGGCATGTGACAGAGTTGTTCCACTGCATGACATTCAAGCAAAATCCGCAGATCATACAGCTCTTCATAAGCCTTGAAGTTCAGCGGCCGGACTTGCCAGCCACTTCTAAACTGCACGTCGACATAGCCTTCTTGCTGTAAACGGTACAAGGCTTGCCGAATCGGAGTACGGCTGACCGCATAGGTTTCAGCAATTTCAGATTCAGTAAAACGCTCCCCCGGCATCAGTTTAAAGTCGAAAATGTCATTTTTAATGTTCTGGAATACCCGCTCAGACAGATTGTCTGAGCTTTTTCCTGATTTAGGGATCGGATTGCGGACAAGGGTCATAGCTTGAATCCATCATTCCATATAGACCAAGGGTTCACCACTATGCACGGTCTGGCCAGACCGGCAGATAATGGCTTTGACAATGCCATCATCATCGGCATATACCGGCAATTCCATTTTCATGGCTTCAATAATGGCCACCGTGTCGCCTTTTTTCACAATCTGTCCGGCTTCAACAAAGACTTTCCAGATATTGCCCGTCATCGAGGCATTTAAAGGCACATACTGGCTATAGTCGGTATTATCCTGCACGATTTCCATTTCTGCCGGTGCATCGAACTCGTCTTTCCAGCGTGCAACTTCGCTGCTAAAAGCTGCCTGTTGCTGCGCTTTAAAGGCGGCAATACTGTCTTGCTCGGTGGCAAGAAAGTCTTGATACGCTGCAAAATCAAATTCGCTTTCTTCAATTTTGATTTCGGCCTGACCATGCGCAAAGTCAGCGCGGAACTGATCCAGTTCGGCTTCAGTCACTTCGTAATATTTGATCTGGTCAAAGAAGCGTAAGAACCATTGCTGATCGCCAAACTGCTTGTTCTTTTTAAACTTGTTCCAGATGGGCACGGTGCGGCCAATCAGCTGGTAGCCACCCGGTGAATCCATGCCATAAATGCACATATACATGCCGCCAATGCCGACTGTGCCTTCAGCGGTAAAAGTACGTGCCGGATTATATTTGGAACTGAGCAAGCGGTGGCGTGGATCTATCGGCACTGCACATGGAGCCGTCAGATAGACATCGCCTAGACCTAAAATCAGATAATTGGCATCAAAAATAATGTCCTTGACTTGCTGACGGCTGCATAAACCATTAATACGCTGAATAAAATCGACGTTGTTTGGCAACCACGGTGCTTTGGCACAGACGCTTTCCTGATAACGTTCCACTGCACCCAAAGTTGCGGAGTCTTCAAAGGCCATAGGCAAATGGATAATTCGTGATGGCACCTTAATGTCACGTAAATCACCCATCTGCTGTTCAAGGCCGAGCAGGAAGTGAATCAGTTGCTGCTGGCTAAAACGCAGGCCATCATATTTGATCTGTAATGATCGTACTCCTGGCGACAATTCTAAAATGCCGTCAATATCAGCTGCACGAATTAACTGCATCAAGCGATGTACACGTAAACGTAAGGCTAAATCCAGTACGTTATCGCCATATTCCAGCAGGATATAGCTGTCACCGGCCTGACGATAGACTGCTTTCGGTGTATCTTGTGTCGCCTCACGCAGTGCAATAATACTGTCCGAAGATACTGCAACAGCTTCCGTTTCGACGCTCATTGCACCCTTGGCAAAATTTTCAATCGTTTCAATTTGCTGCTGTTCCAAGGCATTGGCCTGTTCTACCGAGATTGGATAGAAGCTAATCGTGTCATCGGCTTTCAACTGTCCGATTTTCCAGAGTTCAGCTTTGGCGATGGTGACCGGACAGACAAAGCCACCCAGACTTGGGCCATCTTTGGCCAGAATGACCGGAAAATCGCCAGTAAAGTTAATTGCACCAATCGCATATTCACAATCATGTACATTGGACGGATGTAAGCCTGCTTCACCGCCATTTTCACGCGCCCAGCTTGGCGTCGGCCCGGTTAAACGGATACCCAGACGATTCGAGTTAAAATGCACTTTCCAGCTTGAGGCAAAAAACTCATCAATATATTCAGCTTTAAAGAAATCCGGTGCACCATGCGGGCCATACAGCACACCAATTTTCCATTCCTTGCCATAACGTGGAATCAGATCGGTTGCCAGCGCTTCAGGTGCTGCAATTGCCAAAGGTAGACCATCGGCAGCCAGATCGGGATTGACCATTTTAATCATGTCGCCAGCACGTAATACACGGCCTGCATGTCCACCAAAATTACCTAAAGCAAACGTGGAACGACTGCCCAAGTATTCCGGTACATTTAAACCATTTCGCACCGCCAGATAAGTCCGGCAACCGGACTCAACCTGACCGATTTTTAAGCTTTGTCCAGCTTTGACCTGAACCGGTTGCCAGAAATCTACGGCAGCACCATCCAGACTCACCGCACACGGCGCACCGGTTAAGGCAATCACATTATCTGCATGAAACTTCAAGACTGGCCCTTGTAAGGTAAATTCAAAACCGGCAGCAGCCTGGGCATTGCCGACAATTTTATTGGCCAGCTGGAATGCATAATCATCCATTGGGCCTGATGGCGGTACACCAATATCCCAATAGCCAACCCGTCCCGGATAATCCTGAATTGAACTTTGAGTACCGGCCTGAATCACTTCGATGACATTTGGCACATACTGGAAATCATCCAGCATGCGGGTCCAGATCTGCATCTGTTCAAAACGCGGATCTGAAATAACGCTATGGGCATAATCCAGATTGGTGCTAATGCCATTGAGACGGGTTTCAGCGAGCGCTGTTTTCAATTGATTAATTGCAGTTTCACGATCTTTGGCATGCACGATAATCTTGGCAATCATTGGATCAAAGTATTGCGAAATTTCAGTTCCTGTACTGACCCAGGTATCGACCCGGATATTTTCAGGGAAAAACACATCGGTCAAAACACCCGGACTTGGCTGGAAACTCTTGATCGGATCTTCGGCATAGATCCGTACTTCAATCGCGGCACCTTGTGGCTGAAGACTGCGTAGCTGCTGCCAGTCAAGGGCATCGCCGGCGGCAACTTTGAGCATGCATTCAATCAGGTCTAAACCGGTCACCATTTCAGTGACAGGATGCTCTACCTGCAAACGGGTATTCACTTCAAGGAAGTAAAATTCATCACGTGCTGCATCATAAATAAATTCGACTGTACCAGCACTGCGATATTTGACCGACTGGCCGAGTTCAACCGCTGCTTGATGCAGTTTTTGCCGCGTCGCTTCCGGCAAATGTGCCGCCGGAGTTTCCTCAACCACTTTTTGGTTACGGCGCTGCAATGAACAGTCACGCTCACCCAAAGCGACAACCTGTCCCTGACCATCCCCAAAAATCTGTACTTCGACATGGCGGGCTTTATCGATAAAGCATTCCAGAAATACCCCGGCATCTTTAAAGAACTGCTCGCCCAGACGTTTCACACTCTCAAATGCATCGCGCAAGGCTTCTGCATCATCACAGCGGGTTAAACCGATACCACCACCGCCTGCCGTGCTTTTTAGCATGATCGGATAGCCAATTTTTTCCGCTTCTGCCAAGGCTTCATCCAGACTGTTTAACAGACCTGTGCCCGGTGTCATCGGGACATTGGCCGCAGCAGCAAGTTCACGGGCACGATGTTTTAAACCAAATTCTAAAATCTGTTCGGCGGTCGGCCCCATAAAGGCAATGCCATTTTCTTCACAGACACGTGAGAACTCGGCACTTTCAGACAGGAAACCATAACCCGGGAAAATTGCTTCAGCTCCCGTTTGCTTGGCTGCGGCAATCAGTTTTTCAATACTTAAATAGGTATCGCCTGGTTTGCTACCGTCCAGTGCCACGGCAATATCGGCATCCAGTACATGTTGCGCATAACGATCTGTGTCTGAATATACCGCGGCACTGGTCACGCCTAATTTTTTCAAGGTGCGAATGGCGCGAACAGCAATTTCGCCCCGGTTTGCAATCAGTACAGTTTTAAACATGGGAATCCCCTATCTTTCTGAATTTTTTTAAATACTTTTGAATACTGTTTATTTCTTTAAGCTGTAGTCTTGGTGTTTTGCTGATGAAGCTGCTGGATATAGGCACGCCACCCGCCAAGCTCGCTGATCTCTGTTGCACCCTTTAAGCCATAAGGTTCACAAATAAAGCCTTTCACCCAGCGGCCGTCGGCAAGTTCGACATTTCCCATACCAAGCGGTGTTGGAATTTCTGCGACAAATTCACCAAAACGGGCTTGGGGAATATCCCAAAGTTCGACAATAATCTGATGGCCTGCCCCATCCTCAACCCGCGCCAAACCTGGTTTAGGCGGTACAGTTCCCGGCAAGGCATACAGGGCGTAATCGGCAGAGGTCTGGGTGGTCTCGACATGCACGGCATTGCGTGTGCTGAGCTGAAAATTTAGCGGCATGCCGGTCAGATGTGCACCGACAACGGCAACACGGAAATGATGCTCTGATACCTGGCTATTG
This sequence comes from Acinetobacter sp. KH_038, assembly GCF_057839405.1. Classification (NCBI taxonomy): domain Bacteria; kingdom Pseudomonadati; phylum Pseudomonadota; class Gammaproteobacteria; order Moraxellales; family Moraxellaceae; genus Acinetobacter; species Acinetobacter sp. KH_038. The sequence goes on from NZ_CM174489.1 coordinate 2,158,081, forward strand.
GTTGGCTGAAATAGTGGCAGGGTTTTGTTTAAAGCCCCGAGTGACAGTTGGGTGTGCTGCTGCCATTTGCTGGCAAAATCAGCCAAGGCTGCATCATGCCAGGCCGGTGCAATCAGGGTAATCCCAAAGGGCAAGCCATCCGCACGGAAACCGGCAGGTACTGCCAGAGCACTTAAGTCTGCAAGATTGGTAAAATTGGTATACGTTCCAAAATGGCTATTATTTTCAATCGGTGCTGCGGCCATTTCAGCAAGGGTATGGATAGTTGGTGAACTCGGTACAATCAGGGCATCAAATTCGCTTAATTGTGCTTGAATCACCCGGGTCAGATCCTGTTTGAGATATTCAGCCTGATAGGCATCCACTGCGGAATATTGCTGACCTTTTTGAATGATCTCTAACACGGTTGGATCAAAAGCTTCAGCATTGCTTAGCAGTAAATCTTCTACCGCAGCTGTACGCTCTGCTACCCACGAACCCTGATAAAGCTGTGCAGCCAAAGCTGAAAATGCCGAGAAATCAATCGGTGTAATCGTAGCACCCATCGCCTCAAGTTCTGTTAACGCTGCTTGATAGGCCGCCGCAGACTGTTGATCTGCGAAAAATTCCAGTTGTGCCGGAATGGCAAAATGAGGTTTGCCATTAAATTTTGCTGGTGCGGTATTCGGATTTTGCCGTGAATAGCTGTCTTTGGCATCATAGCCTTCTATCACTTTAGCCACAGCTTCAGCATCTGTGACGGTCAAGGCAAATATTGAAATGCAGTCCAGACTTTTACAGGCAGGTAATAAACCGCTATTTGAAAAACGTCCCTTGGTCGGTTTTAACCCCACAATATTGTTAAATGCAGCCGGTACACGGCCAGACCCCGCGGTATCGGTTCCCAAGGCAATCGGCACTAAACCACGTGCCACCACACTTGCAGAACCAGAGCTTGAGCCACCACTGACATAGTCCGGATTGAAGGTATTCGGCACAGCACCAAATGGAGAACGTGTCCCAACCAGACCGGTAGCAAACTGATCCAGATTGGTTTTAGCCACAATAATCGCACCGGCCTGTTTCAGACGTGTCACGACAAAGGCATCTTGCTGTTTAATGTCGCTTAAAACTTTACATGCCGCCGTAGTGGCAAATCCTGCTACATCAATATTGTCTTTGACGGCAACAGGGATGCCGTATAAAGGCAGTTGCTCGGCATTTTCTATTGTTTTGAGTGCAGCAATTTGTGCACTGAGAACTTCATTCGTCGCAATTGAAATCCAGGCCGGATCATTTGGGTCAAATTGGGCAACCAGCTGATAAAGATCATCCAGTTGAATCTGTTTTTGTTGATAAGCTTCGCGCCATTCTGGGACTGTCCAACCGATCATTTTTTGATTAAGCATTTTGCATCCAATCTTGTATCCAAGTTTGAATACTCTATGCAGAACTTATGCCAATTTAATTTTTATATAAATTTCATCAACTTAAATTATTTCGGAAGTTTTGATAATTACAGGATTGCATGCGGTGTTTATTTTTGGTTCATCTGGTTTTCAATTCAGTGCAAAAATCTGGCTAGTTCAATCTTTGGCTTTTGCGATGATTTGCACATCCGATTATTTTCATTACCCAACTTTAAACATCCCATATAAAAGCCCATTTTTTGATGAGCTTTTAAGTTTAGACAAGACTTGGATGATCCTAAATCGGGGGGATTGATGCACCAGAAAGTGCGATATTTGTCTGCTATGCTTTACATAAATAACCAAAACAGATGATCCGAACAGTTGAATAGGCTTGCGCTACCAAGCCAGTGAAACGACTAATCAGATCTTCACAGCTCAACCACGAACTGCCGCTTCGATCACGGCGATATCAATTTTCTGCATGCTCATCATTGCATCAAAAGTGCGCTTGGCAGCGGCACGGTCAGAACTGGCCAATCCCTGCATGAGCGCGATGGGTATAATCTGCCAGGAAATGCCCCACCTGTCTTTACACCAGCCACACTCGCTTTCCTGACCGCCATTGCCAACGATTGCATTCCAGTAACGGTCGGTTTCTTGCTGATCCTCCGTCGCGACCTGAAATGAAAAAGCTTCGTTATGCTGAAATGTCGGACCACCATTCAGCCCCACACATGCAACACCCAGCACCCTAAATTCGACAGTTAATATATCGCCTTCTTTTCCGGATGGATAATCTCCGGGTGCACGGTGTACCGCGCCAACCGAGGAATCTGGAAAGGTCTCGGCATAAAACCGTGCAGCAGCTTCAGCATCATTTTCATACCAAAGGCAGATGGTGTTCTTTGTAATATTCATCATGTTTCATCTCCATTGATCCAGGTCTTACGCGCTCTGCCTAACTACAATGTTTTGTCTATCAGGTTAAGCAATCAGCTCCCCCTTTCTCTATATTTCACCCAAAAACACAATCACCCTGTTCCAGATTTGTACCTTTATTAATCAAAATCTGTTTCATACATAGCAAAAGGATCATGTAGAAACCAATCACTCAGAGAAAATTAAAAATATGGCATTTTAAGGAGCAAATAACTCAATGCCTTGGCTTGACCAATTTTAATCAAGTTGCAACAGATTAGATTCATGGCAAAATCTGCTGAATTTAAATAATTTTATAGCTCGTCATAGCAGAACGAAGATCACAATTATTTTTTACTTTTCCCGAATTCCCACTTAGACTAGAGCACACTTTTGTTAGATCTGCTTTTGCCTTATGACCATTCAAGAATTAAGAAGATACCTGCGTAAAACACGTCGTCATCTTTCTAAATTTGAGCAAAGGCAAGCTGCACAAAAAGTACTAAACCACCTGTTAGGTAGTCCACAGTTTATTCATGCCAAGCATATCGGTATTTACCTGCATGCCTTTGGTGAGATTCATACCCAAGCCATTATTGAAAGCTGCTTTAAACTGGGCAAACAGGTCTATCTGCCTGCAATTTGCGACATGAATCAGCAACTGGTCTGGATTCGGATTAGCCGGCATCAATATCGCAACAGGCGCTTTGCCTATCATCGTCTGGGAATGCGGGAGCCGATGAGCACCCGTGGCATGCATGTTTCCAGACTGGATCTATTGATCATGCCACTGCTGGCCTGTGACTATTCAGGTACACGCATTGGTATGGGTGGCGGTTTCTATGATCGCACCTTGGCCTCTGCTCGTGCTCGCCCGTTCCGTCTGGGTCTGGCGCATGACTTTCAGCTGCTGGCACAGCCTTTAAAACGGGAAAAATGGGATCAGCCCCTGGATGCTTTAATTACCCCAACTGTTTTTTTACGCTTCAAACGTTAATTTTGCAATTTCCCGGTTGTGAACTACTTTAAAATCACATAATTAGTCATTTTTTGCACAATTTAATCCTAACTCCCCTTGTATTTTTTAAATTACCCATCACTATTAAAAACATGGCAACACCGTTGTCACTCATTAGGAGTGCTCATGTCTGAAATTATTATGAATCAAGAAACCTTAGAGCCTCAGGTTCCAAGTGTACTACCCCTTTTGGCGCTGCGTGATGTGGTGGTTTATCCGCACATGCAAATTGCGCTGTTTGTCGGTCGTGAAAAATCGATCAATGCAGTTGATGTGGCTCGTAACAGTGACAATCTAGTATTTGTGGTTGCGCAAAAAGATTCGCTTACAGAAGAAATTGATCACGACAATTTATATCAATACGGTACTGTCGCGAAGATTGTGCAAGTTGTGAATCACGAAAATGATGAAAACTGTATCAAAGTCCTGATTGAAGGACTGCATCGTGCCAAGCTGAAAACTATCATTGACGAAAATGAGTATCTGACAGCAGAGCATGAACTCAGCCCAATGACGGTTACGGTTGATGAAGACACTCAAGCTGTACGCTTGCAAGAATTACGTGCGCTTTTCGCTCAATATGCAGAAGCGAAGCTACGTAATGCGCGTGAACTGATCACCGCAGCCAACAAAATTGAAGACCTGTTACAGTTATTATTCTTTGTCGCAACCCGTGTGCCGTTGAATATTGATGTTAAACAGAAATTCCTGGAACACGACGAATTCGAAGCACATCTGACTGAGCTGATGACCTATCTATTGCAACAATCTGAAGAACAGCAGATTGAGCAAACCCTGCATGATTCGGTTAAACGTCAGATGGAAAAGAACCAGCGCGAATACTTCCTGAATGAAAAAATGAAAGTCATTCAGCGCGAGCTTTCTGATATGAACGGCGGCGCGGAAGATGATGTCGCTGAAATTGAAAAACGTCTTGCTGAAGCAGATTTGCCTGAGCATGTGCGCAAGAAAGCTGAAAACGAATTCCGTAAACTGAAAGCGATGCAGCCTGCTTCAAGTGAAGCGGCAGTGGTTCGCAACTATCTGGAAGTCATTCTGGATACACCGTGGAATAAAGCCAGCAAAGTCAGCATTAACCTGAACAAGGCCCAGGAAATTCTGGATGCAGATCACTACGGCCTGGACGATGTCAAAGACCGTATCGTGGAATATCTTGCGGTTCAGTCACGGGTGAAAAAACTGCGTGGCCCGATCCTGTGCTTAGTCGGTCCTCCAGGTGTAGGTAAAACTTCACTCGGTGAGTCGATTGCCAAAGCCACTGGTCGTGAGTTTGTGCGTATGGCCTTGGGTGGTGTACGTGACGAAGCCGAGATTCGTGGTCATCGTCGTACTTATATCGGTGCGATGCCAGGTAAAATTGTGCAGTCATTGACTAAAGTGGGCGTGAAAAACCCGTTGTTCCTGCTCGATGAAATCGACAAGATGGCCCAAGACTACCGTGGCGATCCGGCTTCTGCGATGCTCGAAGTCCTCGATCCATCACAGAACAACAAGTTCAGCGATCACTATCTGGATCTGGATCTGGACCTGTCTGAAGTAATGTTTATCTGTACTGCAAACAGCATGAACATTCCTGAAGCCTTGCTGGATCGGATGGAAGTGATTCGTCTTCCAGGGTATACCGAAGAAGAGAAAGTCAATATTGCTGACCGTTACCTGGTACCCAAAGCCATCAAAAATAATGGCCTGCGTGCTAAAGAGTTAACTGTGCATGAAGAAGCGATTCGTGACATCGTGCGTCGTTATACCCGTGAAGCCGGTGTACGTAGTCTTGAGCGTGAAGTATCCAAAATTGCACGTAAAGTGGTCAAAGAAGCAGTCAGCAAGAAAGCCAAAAACCTTCATATTGAAGTTGATGCAGGCAATCTTCCAGACTACTTGGGTCCACACAAATTTGACTACGGTATGGCGGAAGAAGAAGCGCAAATCGGTCGTGTCAATGGTCTGGCCTGGACTTCTGTTGGCGGTGAATTGCTGACTATCGAGGTTGCAGCAGTTCCTGGTAAGGGCAAGTTCATTACCACCGGCTCTCTGGGCGATGTCATGAAAGAGTCGATTACCGCTGCGATGACTGTGGTGCGTACCCGCGCAGATGAGCTTGGCATTGAAGCCTCTCGTTTCGAAGAAACCGATGTACACGTACATTTGCCGGAAGGTGCGACACCAAAAGATGGTCCATCAGCAGGTTTGGCACTCACTACGGCACTGGTCTCTGCGTTCACAGGTATCCCGATTCGTCCGGATATCGCGATGACCGGTGAAACCAGTCTGGGCGGCCGTGCACTGCGTATCGGTGGTTTGAAAGAGAAACTTCTTGCAGCCCATCGTGGTGGCATCAAGCTGGTGTTCATTCCACAGGAAAACGTACGTGACCTGGCGGAAATTCCAGAGAATGTAAAAGAAGGTCTAGAGATTAAAGCAGTGAAATCGATTGATGAGATTTTACCGCTGGCACTGACCTCTTTGCCAAAAGCTCTGGTTAAAGCGCCTATTGTCAAAACCAAAGAACAAGCAAAAGCAGCACGTCATTAAGATTGGCTGATTTGCACAAAAAAACCCTGCTCCGGCAGGGTTTTTTATCAAGTATAGAAACTGATTAAGGTTGTAAGGCCATTGCCACCAGTCCATCAACCACATAGCTCATCTTCCTCAGATCCAGTTTATCCAAGGTATCCAGCTCAGTATTGTAATAAGGATTACGATAATGCGCAGTATCGGTAATCAGCATGGTCGAATAGTTGAATTTGGCATAATTCAGATAACCCGAAAAATTCATATCCTGAGCAAATGTCGGACTGACAAAACGCTGACAATCCAGACGGTTAAGACTTTGCATGGCGGCACAATAATCTCCGGTCATTCCAGTCGAGGCTAAATGTCCAATCGCTGCAATAAAGTTGCCATGATCTGGGTAGATCCATTTCAATCCTAGCGGATAAGTCTGCACCAGATTTTCATCAAAATAGCCAATTGAATCCAGAATCACCACGCCTTTCAGTTTTTGCTTTTGTTTCTTGAGCGACTTGGCATGAATATAGCTGCCCATATGTTCTGTCTTGAAAAAAGGCGGCTCTTCCAGGGTATAAAAAGCAAATTCGATCTCATGTTTGAGTCTGGATTTCTGTAAGGCCAGTAATCTTGCAGTTTCCAGTAAACCTGCCACTCCCGAGGCATTGTTGTCAGCACCATAACGATCACTCAAGACATCATAATGCGTGCCCATGACCATTTTAGTTTTGGCCTGGGGGTTGAGCCGACAAATCACATTTCGGTAGCTTAGGCTATTTACGACATAAACCTGAAATTCACAGGGAATACCAAAACGCTGCATCTGCCCTTTAATCCATGCAGACACCCGGTTCAGCTCTTTAAGATTCTTATAATTTCGAAATTCATCGACACTCATGATCTGGCTGAAAAACAATTCCAGATGAGGGATCTGGGCACGTGTGTTGCTATTGGCGGCACTGAAACTTGAACCGATCAGACCGACCGCTAACAGCAGCAAAGTACAACATCCTTTTATGATGACCTTAGTCCGCATTTATTATTATTCCATTGCTTTATCAAGCGGAGACTTGAACTCAGGACATTAAAGCAACACTAACTCCCTCATTTCAATTTCAATTTGTTTCCTGACTCAACTTCGTGTTGTTTGATCGTTATAATGAAGTATCCAATTATTGATCTGTCTGTATGAAAATCCGTATCCTGACCATTGGTCAAAAAATGCCAGCTTGGGTGCTGACTGGTTTTGAAGATTATTTCAAACGTATTCAGCCTTTTGTACAGACCCAGATCATTGAACTGCCGATGGCCAAGCGTGGCAAAAATGATTCTGAGGCAGATATTCTGAAATACCGCAATATCGAGGGTGACAGTATTCTAAATGCCCTCAAGCAGAATGAAACCCTGATTGCGCTGGAAGTTGGTGGACGTGAGTTCAGTACCGAAAAGCTGGCCGACACCATGAAAGGCTGGATGCAGGAAGGGAATGATGTCGTGCTGGCGATTGGTGGACCAGATGGGCACTCGGAAGCAGTTCGTAAAGCTGCTGCATGGCATTGGTCCCTGTCTAAGCTTACGCTACCGCATCCCATGGTTCGGGTGATGCTCATTGAACAACTATATCGTGCCATGACCATTAACCACAATCACCCCTATCATCGCGCAGGTTAATGATTTTGTTGAAGCGTTCTGTTTATGCAACGTTTTGTTGAATAATTTCCCCTGCTTTTCTCGCTATTTTTAATGCATTATTGAGACATCTTCTGGATGCGGTTTGACTTATGAACTTACAAACGTTGCCTGGCTTATTTATCTCTCACGGCTCTCCAATGCTGGCGCTGAATCCTGAGCAAGTGGGCCCTGCTCTGCATCGTTTAAGCGAAAACCTGCCACGTCCGGAAGCCATTATTATCATGTCAGCACACTGGGAAAGTGATGCATTGGAAGTCAGCAGCGCCATTCGACCAGAGACCTGGCATGATTTCCGTGGCTTCCCACCGGAGTTATATCAGTTACGCTATTCTGCACCGGGTCATCCTGAACTGGCCGAGCAGATTTTAGGCTTGCTGGCCAATGCCGGTTTTTCGGCACATGCCAACAGCACTCGCCCACGTGATCATGGGGTATGGATGCCGCTGCTACATATGTATCCAGATGCCGATATTCCAGTGGTCGAAATTTCCTTGCCTATGTCAATGAGTGCCGATGAAATCTATAAAATTGGTCAAAGTCTGGCGCCGCTTCGTGAACAGCAAATCCTGCTGATTGGTTCAGGCAGCATTACGCATAACCTGCGCGAACTGTCTTGGGACGGAACCGCTGCCGATGTCCCCGAATGGGCTTCGGGTTTCCGCAATTTTGTCGTGCATAAACTTACACATAGCGATTATGACGCGGTACTGGACTGGTCCAATATTCCTCACATGGCACGTAATCATCCTACCCTGGAACATTTTGCCCCGATTTTCTTTGCGATGGGCACGGGCACACGTTTTAGTGTGGTGCATAGCAGTTTCAGCATGGGTTCACTCGGCATGGATATTTATCGTTTCGACTAAGGATTATCGTCCCTCAACACTTTAAATATGGATACATTTTGCAACCAAAAAATGCAAGATGTATCCATATCTTTTAGAAATGTATCCGTTATCATTTTAATTCTTTGATCTTTATTATAAATCTATGAAATTAAAATTTATTGTACTGGCATTATTACCGCTCACCCTTGCAGCCTGTCAGTCAAGTGATATTCAGCAGGCTGGAGAGCATACCGTGACCATCCTACAACAAAAAAATGCAAAGCAGATTCTTTCAGCCTACCACTGGCAACTGGACCGTAGACTGGAACGGCCTATCGTACTCAGTTTTGATGCTCAAGGCCGCCTAAGCGCCGTGACGGGCTGTAATGGCCTTAGTACAAGCTGGTCTATAAAAAACAATATCATCAGCACCAGCGAAGTCATAGGCACCGAAATGGCTTGTGATGCGGCACTGATGCAACAGGAACGTTTTGTCAGCCAGCTTTTACAAAAGCGTGAAATTCCTTTTACGCTCAATACCACAAATCCTGACCAGCCGACTTTAATGCTAACTGCTGCCGATGGCCAAAAATATCAATTTAGCGGAAAAATGACTCCGGAAACCCGGTATCAGGGTCAGGCAGAAATGATCTTTCTGGAAATTTCCCCAGAAACCAAATCCTGTAGCGGTGTGGCTCAGCAAAGCTGCTTGCAAGTCAAAGAAGTTAAATATGATCAAAATGGTCTGAAGACTCAGGTGGATAAAGACTGGACATTATTTTATGACCAGATTGAAGGTTTTCAGCATTCCCCAAATGAACGCCAGATTATTCGGGTCAAACGTTTTGAAATTAACAACCCTGCGGCCGACCAGTCCAAATATGCTTATATTTATGACATGGCAGTCGAACGAGAAGCCGTAAAAGGCACCCTCTAAAAGACTCAGCCATAAAAAAACCGAGGCAATGGCCTCGGTTTTTTAAAGCGATACTAAGTCAGACTTAGAATACGCCCTGAGCAAGCATTGCATCAGCTACTTTTACGAAGCCTGCAATGTTGGCACCATCTACGTAGTTTACAGTACCGTCTTCTTTGGTACCGAATTTCACGCAGTTGCGGTGAATTTCTTTCATGATTGCATGTAAGCGCTCATCTACTTCTTCGAAAGTCCAGCCTAAACGCAATGCGTTTTGAGACATTTCCAGACCAGAAGTGGCAACACCACCAGCATTTGATGCTTTACCTGGTGCATACAAGATTTTCGCTTCAACGAATTTCTCAACAGCTTCCAGTGTAGAAGGCATGTTTGCACCTTCAGCCACACAGATCACGCCGTTTGCAAGCAGCTTTTCAGCATCATCGGCATCAAGTTCATTTTGAGTAGCACATGGCAATGCGATATCACATTTGATACCCCAAGGACGTTGGCCTTCAAAATATTCAAAACCATGTTTAGATGCGAACTCTGAAATACGGCCACGTTTCACATTTTTAAGTTCCATGACTTCAGCAAGAAGCGCATCAGTGAAACCGTCCTTAACGTGAACTGTACCGGCAGAGTCAGAAAGTGAAACCACTTTCGCACCCAGGTACATCGCTTTTTCAGCAGCATATTGCGCAACGTTACCAGAACCTGAAATCGCAACAACTTTATCCTTGAAGCTTTCGCCACGAGACTTGAGCATTTCCTCAGCGAAATACACAGTACCGTAACCTGTTGCTTCTGGACGTGCCAATGAACCACCGAAGGTTAAACCTTTACCGGTGAATACACATGCAGTGTCGTTACTTAATTTTTTCATCATGCCGGCCATATAGCCCACTTCACGACCGCCTACACCAATATCACCAGCCGGGATATCTGTGTTCGCACCAAGGTGACGATACAGTTCGATCATTAAAGCCTGGCAGAAACGCATGATTTCGCCTTCTGATTTACCTTTAGGGTCAAAATCAGAACCGCCTTTACCACCACCCATAGGCAGTGTAGTTAAAGCATTTTTAAATGTTTGCTCAAAGCCTAAGAATTTTAGGATTGAAAGATTCACTGAAGGGTGGAAACGCATCCCCCCTTTAAATGGACCGATCGCTGAGTTGTATTGTACGCGGAACGCACGGTTTACCTGAGTTTGACCTTGGTCATCTACCCAAGAAACCCGGAACTGGATCGCACGTTCTGGCTCAACTAGACGTTCTAGTAAACCATGTGCTGCGTATTGTGGATTCTTTTCAATGAATGGCCACAAACTGGTCATCACTTCTTCAACAGCTTGAAGAAATTCTGGTTGGTGTGCATCACGTGATTTTACGTAATCTAGGAACTCATTAAGTGTGTTGTATTTCAACGCTTAATCCTCAGCAGAAAATGGATCAAAATTGGTCAAATTTACAATCAATGTTAAATTTTGGCGCAAAATATTAAATATCTTTTGTAACTAATCTACAATACTTTTTTTTAAAATACTTTAAAAATTATTTGATAACAAATAATTATATTGATTATTAAAATTTTTTCTATGTTAGGAAATGCCAATTGAATCAAGGCTTAGATCATAATTTATGCTTAATAATATGGCATAAAATGACCTTAAATTGGGCACAACAGCATCAAGAAAAAATATGTTAAAATTCATAATTCGACATATTTTGTTTCACTCTACACGCACGCTTGCTCTGAGCAACTCTGGTTATACATGAATTTGCAAACTTCTCTGGTCCAGTCGATTGATGCCTTACTTCCTCAAACCCAGTGTGGATTATGTGGTCATCGGGATGGATGTTTACCTTATGCCCAGTCGATTGCAGAGGGTGAAAATGCCAATAAATGTGTCCCGGGTGGACAACCGGTTGCAGATGCGCTGGCGGCATTATTAAACCGGCCTAAACTTGTGGCTGAAGAAAGTGTCTGGCCCGTTCAGGCCGATGGTCGTCCGCAGCGTATCAAGGCGGTGATTCGTGAAGATGAATGTATTGGCTGTACCAAATGCATTAGTGCCTGCCCGGTCGATGCAATTATTGGCTCTGGCAAACTGATGCATACCATTCTGACCGACCTGTGTACCGGTTGTGAGCTGTGTATTCCACCTTGTCCGGTCGACTGTATCGATCTGGTTGAAGACCTGCAGCCTTTACCAAATCAAGCACAGCGTATGGCTGAACAGGATGATTTGCGTCAGCGCTACTATGCGCATATCCAGCGTGAAGAAAAACGCCGTACTGACCGCAAGGGTCCAGTGGTCCGTGCAGAAATTAATACTGCCCTATTTGCCCAGTTCTCGGCTTTAAATGAGCAGCTTCCTGTGATTGAAGTCCTGAACAAGCCGGCAGATACAGCGGTGACGCTAGATTCCAAAACCACGATTGAACTGGCCAAACTACGCACCCAGATTAAAAAACTGGAAAAACAGCTTTCGGTTCGTGAAGATGCGACCAAACGCCAACAACTCATAGAATTGACTGACAAATTACAGACCTTACAGGGATAAGCACATGACCACTGCCAACACCAGACCTGTAAAAAACATGACCAAAAAACAGGTTCAGACTTTTTTTGAACGTTTGCGTGCACAACGCCCCAATCCAAAAACCGAGCTGAATTACTCCAATCCGTTTGAATTGCTGGTAGCAGTGACGCTTTCGGCCCAAGCCACCGATGTCAGCGTGAATAAGGCCACGGACAAACTGTTTCCGGTCGCCAATACCCCTGAAGCAATTTACGCACTCGGTGTGAAGGGGCTAAAGGAATATATCAAGACCATTGGTTTATATAATTCGAAAGCTGAAAATGTCATTAAAGCCTGTGCGATGCTGATTCAAAAGCATAACAGCGTGGTGCCGGATAATCGTGCCGATCTGGAAGCATTGCCCGGTGTGGGGCGTAAGACGGCGAATGTGGTGCTGAATACAGCCTTTGGTCAACCAACCATGGCGGTAGATACCCATATTTTCAGGGTCGGCAACCGCACTGGACTGGCAACAGGTAAAAATGTGCTTGAAGTTGAACACCGTCTGGTCAAAGTGATTCCCAAGGAGTTCATCATTGACTCGCATCACTGGCTGATTTTACATGGTCGTTATTGCTGTATTGCGCGTAAACCGAAATGTCATGAATGTGTGGTGGCGGATGTGTGTAACTGGCCGGAGCGTTTTGAATTTGGTGCAGCACGTGCAATTGCAGTGAAAAATATTGATCCTGCTGAATAAAATTGCACAACCAGACCGAGATCCCAAAAGGTGACCAGCCTGTCACCTTTTTCTATAATTTTTCAGCGAACCGTAATTTATTTAAAACCGGATTTCTGTTTTAGTTGAAGCCCTGTAAATCATTTATCCTGATCGTGTTGAGTCTGTTCCTGCTGTTGCTTGCGCTGTTCCAGCTCTGCCTTTAACTTTGGATGTAACTGACGTTCTGGATGCTTGGCTGCATTTTCTGCGCGCTCTTCCCGACGCACTTTATTCAGTATTTTAAAACTCATATAAAACAGACCGAGCAATACTGCCAGAAATATCACCATCAACACCAACACGCCAAATTTCATAGCAACAGCACCCAGTTCAAATATGCAATAAAAAAGAGCCCTAATATGACTTAGGGCTCTTCGATTGTCAAAATCATCGTTAACCGATTATTTTGCTTGATCCAGAATTGCGAAAAGTTCAGTCTGAACTTCGTCAATCGGACGCAGACCGTTTAACTTGTCATAAGTCGGTGCATTTTCACCAGACGCTGCTCGGCCCTGGTAGAAACCAACCAGTTGCTCAGTTTCAGTATGGTATGAACCCAAACGCTTACGAATTGTCGCTTCCAGATCATCTGGACGCTGAACCAGATCTTCACCAGTTTCGTCATCTTTACCTTCCACTTTTGGCGGGTTGTAAACGATGTGATACACACGGCCAGATGCCGGATGCTGACGACGGCCAGAAAGACGTTGTACGATTTCTTCGTCTGGAACATCGATTTCAATCACGTGATCGATATTGATGCCTTCGTTTTCTAAAGCTTCTGCCTGAGGAATGGTACGCGGGAAACCATCAAAAATGCAGCCATTTACACAATCAGGCTGAGCAATACGCTCTTTGACCAGGCCAATGATCAACTCATCAGAAACCAAACCGCCATTGTCCATGACACTTTTAGCTTGTAGACCTAATTCAGTTCCTTCACGAATTGCAGCACGGAGCATATCACCGGTTGAAATTTGTGGGATATTGTAGCGCTTACAGATCAACTGAGCTTGTGTACCTTTACCTGCTCCAGGTGGTCCGAGTAAGATAATGCGCATATATAAACATCCTCAATTTAAACAATATGTATGACGCCACGACCACAATCGCCCGATTGTGTCCCCCGGCATCTCATTATAAGAAAGCCACAAACAAATGGATTAAACCCGCGACAAAACCGGTTACCCCACCCAATAAAATCAGAATCCATTCATCTTCCTGAAACGCAGGACGCAAAAGATTCTGAAACTCCTTCGGAGTCAACTCGCGTATGCGGTCTCTAAACATTTGATAGATTTTCTGTGCACGGCTCGCATTAAATGCGGGGTCGCATACAGGCACCATCGTAATTTCAATCGAGCGATCGATCAAGTCCGTCTTGAGTTTTGCATACTCTTTTGGCCCTAAAGACAGCTGTAAAGAGGTCCGAACCAGGGGTGTTTCCATAATTTCATTAATATGACGTTTGACAATACGGCGGGTTTTGTCTTTTTTCCCGCCATACATCATCTCGGTCATGATCGATTTTAACGTAATCAGATCTTCTGTGACTACACTTGCGAACACATCAGAGACTTCATCCTGACGTTTCATAAATGCGCCTTGTATGTTATAGGTGCCAATACGCGGAATCACCGGTTTAATCCATGGAAACTTGCGACTTTCGGTACGGCTAAAGAATTGCGGGTACTTCACCGGGTGCGGATAGAGCGGATTGAATACCATCCAGATCGCAATCCAGTTGGTCAAAAAGCCCCAGATCGCAGCCCAGAACGGTACAGTCCAGTGCCACGGCACCACAAACCAGACAATCATCTGGAAAATACCAAAGAACATCCCAATTAAGGCACTGATATGCCAGATAAAGTTGATTTCTTTTTGTCCTACTTTCAGGAACATGCGCACCATCAGGCGACGGTCACCTTCCATCTGGCTGACCACCATTTCACGCATATCAACAAGTGACTCGACGTTCATGGTCAGCTCAGTCACTAATTCACGCAAAATTGTCGGCATTTGTTTCTGTGCCTGTGCATAAATTCTGCGTTTGATGGCAAAAGGCAGGTTTTCCCACAGAACCGCATTACGATCCATCATCACTTCATCGATCAGATGTTCCAGTTCAAAACCGACCTGCTCACCAATAATCCGTGCCATATCATCCGGATCCATCGCCTGTAAAAATTCGCGGATGGAACCCAGTTTAGATAAGGTATTGTCGGTAATAATGCCTGAAATACGGCCCGCCTTGCGGGGCACGATCCCCTGCCAGCCAACAGGTAAGGGACCCAGATGAAAACCCCAGAAATTGATTGGATAAAACACCATTTTCAGTGCCATCCAGACATGAGCCCATGTTACAAATGCGGTCACCGGAATAATGCTGAGCACTGCCCAAAAATCCGGGCGATTCACAAAGGTTTGCCACAATTCGTTGACGTACTCAAGCATGCATAACTTCCATATTTAATTTTTTGTTCACAGAATACACATATTCATAAGGTCAAATATTTTGTCTATAAACCGATACTTAAAGTATAGGAAAATTGTAGTCGGGGCTCTGTTTCAGCCACAGTGCGACCATTTCGGTCTTCGAGTTTCTCTCCGGCACCGATGCCGACACTAAAACTGCTGATGCGTTCTGAACTAAGCAAAACATAGGCCAGATCAATTCCTGCACCTAAGCGGGCTTTGTATTCATTGTCGACTCGCTTGCTGTCAATATGCCCGGCATAAACCCCGACATAATAACCATTTTTGTCCTTGCCGGTGAGATGCGCAGGATAACGAAAGCCTGCCTGGCCTCCGATCGTACGATCATCATCCAGAAAAACCCCACCTTTCACATAAGCAATACCATAAGGATTCACCCATTCGGTATTTAAATGTACCAGCTTCTGGGTAAAACCGGCGCCCACATTCCAGGTTTTTGCCTGAGTAGCCTCTGTTGCAGCTACAGTATTATTGCTTTGATCATGTGCATAGGCCCCGTTCGCCCACAATGCAAACGCCAACAAAGGGTAAACCTTGTTCATTCCTTCACCATCTTCCCTAATTATAGTTTTTGGTATAGCCCTATTTTTATTAGATTTTACTCTATCAGAATTATCACAACTCTTATATACAGCACTCTACAATTTTAATGTCTGCAAAGTCAAAGCCTAAAGGAACTGCTTGAGACAGCAGTTTTTCATTATCAAATCAAGCCCAGTTGCGTTAGAATATTCCACTTTGATTCTTTCCCTCTTTCCTCAGGTCTCAAGTCGATCGCGTATGAAGCAGCACTTTCCTTTAAAAAACGCACAACAAGAAAAGCGCATCTATCGTAATCGAGTATGGATTTCTGTTGGAATAGTCATCTTTTTCATGCTGCTGCTGGTCAGCCGCTACGCCTATTTGCAACTGTTCAATTTTGAAACCTTTACCACGGCCTCTGACCAGAACCGGATTCGTCTGCAACCATTGCCGCCGGCACGTGGCTATATTTATGACCGCAACGGCGTGTTGCTGGCCGACAATTACCCGGTATTTACTGCGACCTTAAGCCGTGCCGATGTACAGGATATCGATCAGACCCTGGAACGTTTAAAGCCGATTCTGGAACTGACCGAAGAAGATATTGAGCGTTTCCAAAGCCGGATTAAAACAGCACGTAAAACCGAACGGGTGTCGATCAAGCTCAATCTGAATGAAAATGATATTGCCCGTTTTAGCGAGGTCAAATATCAGTTTCCGGGTGTGAACATTGAAACCCAGATGACGCGCTATTACCCGCATGGCGACCTGTTTGCCCATGTGATTGGTTATGTCGGCCGGATTAATGACAAAGAACTCAAAGCCATTGATAAGGATCTGTATGCCGGGACCAACCTGATCGGGAAAATCGGGGTGGAAAAATCCTATGAAGAGCTTTTGCACGGTGTGCCGGGAAATGAATCGGTAGAAGCCGATGCCTTTGGTAATGTGCTGCGTCATTTGGGTCGCAAGGATCCGGTACGTGGCAATGATCTGTTTTTATCTTTGGATTATGGTCTGCAGGTGGTGGCTTCAGAGCAACTGGCCGGACGCCGTGGCGCGATTGTAGCGATGAATCCGAAAACCGGGGAAATTCTGGCGCTGGTTTCCAGCCCAAGTTTCAATCCAAATCTGTTTGTGACCGGAATCAGCCATAAAGACTATAGTGATCTGCGTGACAATCTGGATCAACCTTTATATAACCGTGCCGTGCAAGGGGTTTATCCACCCGGCTCTACCATTAAACCGATGTTTGCACTTGGCGGCCTGCATTATGGCCTGGTGGACTGGGATACCACCATTTCTGATCCGGGCTATTTCAGCCTGCCGGGAGACAGTCACCGCTTCCGTGACCATAAAAAATCCGGGCATGGCGCAGTAAACATGCACAAAGCCCAAGTGGTGTCTTGTGATACCTATTTCTATGTAATGTCCTACCGCATGGGCATCGAGAAAATGAATAGCTGGATGCGTCAATTTGGTTTTGGCGAAAAAACCGGGGTGGACTTACCTAGCGAAAGTACAGGGCTTTATCCAAGTCCTGAATGGAAAATGCGTACCCGTAAGGCCAAATGGCTACGCGGTGAAACTATTTCTGTGAGTATCGGTCAAGGGGCTTTCACTTCAACGCCTTTACAGCTGGCCATGGCCACCGCAATTACCGCCAACCATGGCAATAAAGTCGTTCCACATGTATTACGTGAAAGTCGCGGTGCCAAATCGTTTCAGGTACATAATGGCACTCATGGCAAAATCGATTTTAATGGTCAGGAAGAAGACTGGATCAAGATGCGCGATGCCATGGTAGACGTGATTCAATCCGGTACAGGCCGCGGCATCAAGAGTGGTTTACAGTATTCTATTGCGGGTAAAACCGGTACCGCGCAGGTTAAAAGTATTGCCCAGGGCAAGCGCTATAATGAATCCTTATTGACCGACCGTCAGCTGGATCATGGACTGTTTGTCGGTTTTGCACCTGCTGAAAATCCTGAAATTGCGATTGCGGTTATTCTGGAAAATGGGCGTGGCGGTAGTGCCGCGACTGCGCTGGCTCGTCCAATTTTTGATTACTGGTTACTGCATAAAGATAAAAATCCCTTACGCCCGCAAGGTCACCAGCTTAGCGGCGGCCTGATGACAGCCGGAATCAAGCCTGCTGAATTGCCAAGCGGTGCAGGCATGTTAAGCCAGGATGCAGAAACTGTAGCGCCAGACAATATTCAGGCAGCAGAGCCTGCCGCCAATCCATCGGCAAATACAGCTGCATCAGCTGTAGTAGCGCCTGCTCCCACACCGGTAGAACGAGACTAAAATGAAAAACCAACTTCGAATTATTGGTGGTGACTGGAAACGCCGTCAACTGCCTTTTGCCAGCATTGAAGGTTTACGCCCCACGCCTGATCGAGTACGCGAAACCCTGTTTAACTGGCTGATGTGGGATGTACAAAATACACAGGTATTAGACATATGTGCCGGTTCTGGGGCGCTGGCCTTTGAAGCCTTATCGCGTGGTGCTGCCTCAGTGCTTATGATTGAACCGGATCGGACTCAGGCACAATTTTTGACCCAAAATCTGGAACTGTTAAAAGTCACCAAAGCACGAGCCCAACTGAAAGTGGCCCCGGCGCAGCAAGTCTTGCCGACGCTTCATACACAATTTGATCTGGTTTTTCTCGATCCACCCTATAGCCTGAATCTGTGGGAAGAACTGGCACTACAGGCAGATCCTCTTATCAAGAACAATGCTTTTATTTATGTGGAAGCAGACCGTGATCTACACACGCTTAAGTTACCCGCATCATGGCGACTGCTTAAAAACACCAAGGCCGGTACGGTGCGTGCAGGACTTTATCAAAAAAGCATTGCTTGATTAAAATTGCACTTAAAACCGCATTAAAAAAGGATTCCGCCATGGAATCCTTTTTGGTCAAGAGTCGTCGGACTGCACGACGATATGCTTCTTCTAGTTACGGTCACGGCGCCAATCACGGTTATCATTTCGGTCACGTTTCCAATCCCGATGATCTCCTCTATGATCCTTGTTTTTCCAGTCACGATCTTTGTGGTCGCGATCATAATGTGCATTACGATCTCGGTTACCACGATAATCATCATCCCAAGGATCGACCATACAACCGGTTAATGACACTGCCAATACAGAAAGTAAAATCACTTTTTTGATCATATCCATTCTCTCTTGCTGCACCCTATCAGTATCAAATAAATTCATGAAGAGTAAACGAATTCATTGTTGTGCTCTTGTAGAGATTTATGCATTTTCTATGCAGGAATAAATTACCTATTCTGTAGTTACATTTTAATCTTTTATGAGAATTTGAACTTTAATTTGCATAAATACAGCTAACTGGAGGCTTGGCTTTTGTGCTGATCTTTAGAATACTGCTGCCTTTGCTTCTGACCTGATCTGTATGACCTGGCTATTATTTATTCTTGGGGCAATGGTGGCTGGTTTTGTACAGGGACTGACCGGCTTTGCCTTTGCCCTGATTGCCATGTCATTCTGGGTCTGGGTATTAGCTCCACAACTGGCTGCACCCTTGCTGGTATTTGCTTCCATTTGGAGTCATGTGATTTCACTGACGCAGGAACAGCAACAGCCGGTATTATCCAGACAGCTGCTACTGCCTTATTTATTGGCGGGTTTGATCGGCGTACCACTCGGCACTTACCTGTTACAAATAATTCAGGCCGATACCTTTAGAATCATTTTAGGTTTTTTTCTGGTGCTCTGGTGTCCGCTCATGCTGCTCAATCCACAAATAAAAACCATACAGCATTCTGGAAAAATAGCCGATAGTGGTATTGGCCTGATTGGCGGAATCTTAGGAGGACTGGGAGGCTTCTGCGGGGCGGTTCCTTCTGCCTGGGTCATGTTAAAACAGCTCCCCAAAGCCCAGCAACGCTATATTTTAAGGCATTTTAATTTTGCGGTTCAGCTCTTCGCTTTCGCCGCCTATTTATGGCAAGGCATGATTAACAAGAGCCATTTACCTTATATGGCTGTATTGATTATTTTTGTCAGCATTCCGGCCATTTTGGGTGCAAAACTATTTTATAAAATTTCAGAACTGCTGTTCAAACGCATTATCCTGAGTTTACTGTTCAGTGCCGGCTGTTTTCTCATAGCATCCCAATTTATTTAAACCCGATATCAGACTGGAGCCGCTTACTCTGGCTAAGGCTTGAATCCGTTGAAATAACTGCTATGTTAAGCCCATATTTCACAATCTCGCTCATTATTATGCACATTCGTGATCAGATCGTTCTCGTTACCGGCGGAGCACGGGGTTTGGGTTTGGCCATTACTCAGGCCCTGTTGGCAGAAGATGCCCGTGTCGTCGTCAATTATCAAACTAGTCAGCAGCAAGCCCAACAGCTAGCCCAACAGCATCCGGAGCAGGTGTTTATCTATCAGGCCGATGTAACTCAGGCCGACCAGATTCAGGCTTTATTTGCTGCGGCAAAACAGCATTTTGGGCAAGCGATTCATGCCGTAGTCAATAATGCGCTGATTCAGTTTGAATTTAATGGGGACGATCGTCCTAAGGTGGAAGATTTAAGCTGGAATACAATGTCGCGCCAATTTAGCGGAGCTGTACAGGCGGCGCTCAATACCACCCAAGCCGCACTGGCTGACATGAAACAAATGGGTTTTGGCCGGATCATCAATATTGGTACCAATCTCGTGCAAAATCCGGTGGTGCCTTATCATGACTACACGGCAGCCAAGGCAGCATTATTGGCCTTTACCCGCACTACAGCGCAAGATTTGGGGCAATATGGCATTAATGTCAATATGCTCTCTGGTGGGCTGTTACAAACTACAGATGCCAGTAAAGCCACCCCAGATTTTGTTTTTGATCTGATTGCTCAGTCAACTCCGTTACGGCGCGTGATTACACCGGAAGAATTTGCTGCTGCCATCCTGATGTTTTTGTCGCCTTATTCACGTGCAGTGACAGGACAAAACCTGATTGTAGATGGTGGCTTGGTGGAAGGCTAAATACCCAGAAAATAGACCACGGTTTCTAAATCCTGTTGTGCTATTTTTTGAACATCTGGCAGGTTAAAAGGGTTTTATGGCAAGGTTTTAATTTTACAATAGTGCCCTCCCATAAATCCTTTTGTCTATTTGCTATGAAATTTATCACGACATTGCTCAGTACTTTGTTGCTGGCAGGTTGTATGTCTGGCGATCTTAAAAAATCGGAACAGTTATTGCAAAATTTCCAGTGCGCCAAGATTGAAATGGCACAAATGCCGCATACCAGCATGACCGACTACTATCAGCATTCGCTCTATAGCAGCAAGTCCAAGGCCGAATCCTATATCGAACATTACCAGCAAGGTGACAAGTTGTTTGATATTCCATTATCGGAAGTGGTACAGCAGCAATATGATCTGTATAAAGATGCCTGTCAAAGCCTGGGTGGAATTTTAGCTTCTTCTGAAAACCAAAGTTAATTTAGCCCAGATATATGATTTTCAGACAATAAAAAAGCAGGGAAAATGCCCTGCCGGTTTTTACAAAGCAATTTTAATTCTGATAATAGCGCTGGTCGACACTGAAGCTTTCAGGAAATTTTGGCTGAATATCTGCATAAAATTCCATGATTTCTGCCATATCCTTTTCATAATCCCCTGTCGGATAAACAATTTTACCTACGCCAGTTTTCTTTTTGGCATAGTCCATATAGGCCAAAGCAATCGGTACACCCGCATTGATGGCAACATGATAAAAACCGGTCTTCCACTGTTCCTGTTTGGCACGTGTCGCTTCTGGTGTGACCAGCATGACCAGCTTGGGATGGGTTTTAAATAAATCCGTCATCACCTGCACCATGCTCGGACGAGGTTCACCCGGCTGTTTAGGACGACGGTTAATGCCAATTCCACCCATGGCACGCACAAAAGGCCCCAATGGAAATTTCATATAACTGTCTTTAATGGTCAGGCGCACATTTACTCCCAGCGCTTTTAAAGCCAGACGTGCATAGAGTGCATCCCAGTTACTAGTATGCGGAGCAGCAATCATGACACACTGGTCTAAATCTAGCGGCCAGTGATTATCAATTTCCCACCCCATCATGTTCAGGCTTTGTTCTGCTAACTTCTCAAACACGTTATGCACCAGTTCTGTTCAAATTGGCGCAAATTCTAGCAACCTAAGCAAATATAGATAGTGCAATATGATCAATAAATAATCAATTAATCTATATTTGTATAATTAAACTTTTCAAATAACAAGTGTACTAATCCCCCTGTACATTTCAACTAAATTGATACTTCAATCAATCGTCCGCTTTGCTCGCCTTACTACCAAAACCATGATTGTGAGCTAATTCCAAGAATTTATTCAATAAAATGCGCTTAACCTCCTCATTTTGGGATATGGCAAGACACTGCGTCTTTTTATACTGCCTCTACATTATAATTTCAGGAAGATTCTGATGAAAAAGACTTTAATTTGTCTGGCTTTAGCGGGGTTACTCACAGCATGTGGCGGTTCGGACAACAGTATAGAGACACCGACTCCACCAGCAGCGAATGTCGGCACGCAGACCGGTGTACTCACGGATGGAATCATTTCAGGGGTAAGCTATATCACCAGTAGTAGAGCAACAGGAGTTACCAATGAAAAAGGAGAATTTAAATTTAATGATGACGAAACAATAAAATTCTTGATTGGAGACGTACAACTAGGCGAAGAAATTACAGCCAAAGCACGGGTCACCCCGCTGGACCTGTCTGAAAATCCACAGGTGCGTACCAACCTGATGGTATTTTTACAGTCTCTGGATACGGATAACAATCATGACAATGGCATTGCAATTGGTTCGAATAGCGTCACTGCATTAACCGGACAGAAGCTAAATTTTGATCAAGATTATGCAGCTTTTATTACAGATCCAGTTAGCCAGCGTGTGATTCCAGAAGAAAAACGTGTTAGCCCTGAAAAAGCGGCAGAAAACTTTCAAGCCACTTTTTATAAAGATATTGCCGGCACCTGGGAAATCAACCGTACCGGCAGTAGCGCGGTATTGCTCCATATCTTAGAAGATGGCCGTTATGCCTTGGGTGAAGCCGAGGAAAAAGATGATGCAGGTGAACCAGGTATTGAAATAGGACACTTGAAGTGGGATGCAACGACTAGTGGGATTCAACCTGTCATCCTTCATGATACTAACGGCGAATGGGGGCTTTCACATCCTGCAGATCAGAAATCTTATACATTAAACTTTGATGGCACGCGTCTGGTACTGAACGAACCTGGTGCCAATGCGACCTATTATTTAAGCCGTGTTCAACAGTCCAATGGTCTGGTCGGTAGCTGGCGTTTAAACGATACGCATCTGTTTGCCTTCTTTGACAATAACTATTATTTCTTCCTCGATACTCAAGGTGGAGATGATTGTGGCTGGCCGGGCATTGAATATGGCAAATACACCTTGTCGGCAAACACGCTCACCACCACTGAAGTCTTATTCGACACCAATGAGTGTGGCGGATTACAAGACAGTTGGGATGGCAGCAAAACGATTGCATCGATTAATATCTCTGGCACTACCCTTGTCCTCCACCCGCAAGGTGAAGGTCCTGTAAGCTTGCAACGCGTTAAATAACTGTACCGACCGACCTGAATTTTAAATTTGGGTCGGTTCAGTCAATATGTTCAAAATGAATCGTACATCCCATCAATAAATGCATCAGCTCAATTTGTGAAGTGCAGTCAGTCTTTTCATAAATATTTTTAAAATAGGTTCGGACTGAACTCAAGGTAATGCCGCATTGTTCTGCAATATCTTCCAGTTTATAGCCATTGATCAACAATTCACATAAATCAAATTCCCGTTTTGAAAGATGGTAACACTGCTGTAGATAAGCTTTGGATAGTGAATAATGCTGGTTTTTATCGGTGATAAACAATGCAATCTGATGCTGATCTATTTCTAACGACTGTATATTTCTTAATTTGTTAAATGGCAGGATGCTAAGCATCAATTGAGAGCCGGTATTATCACTCAGGGCCAGAACCCCACCGACCTCAGTCTGGGCAGTAGTATCATCCAGTAAGGCACTTTCTAACAGCTGATCAAAACGTGCCTGTTGAGCAGGATGAGTCTTTAGATGATTATGTGCATCCAGATCCAGACATGAACTTTGATGAATCATATTCTGCGCAACAGGATTGGCATAACTTAAACAAAAGTTTTGATCAAGCAGCACAATCCCTGTTTTTAAACCATCCAATAGCGTATACAAGTTCAGATTATCTTGTTGAATCAGGCTGACTTGTCGATGAATTTGTAAAGCCCGGCGTAGATGAATACTGATACGCCTAAGAAAATCCAGCTCGGCCTGTTCAAACGGTTGCACCTCAGGGGCACGGTGAATACCGAGTACTGCCCAGCGATAATGACCTCGATCCAGCAACACGCCCGCCAGATAACAGACTCCCGTCGGCTTCAGGCACTTTTCATAAAATATATAATGATCCGTACCAGGCTGCTCGGCATAATGCTGACAGTTTTGACTTAGCGCGTCGCCTATCTCAATGCTATTCCATAATGGCATATGCAGTTTCATATCAATCACCCGGATACGCTCATCTTGATAGGCACTCAGGCTTTTATTCGGGATATTGTGCGTATAAACAAAATCATAACCAGGATTGAGCTGATCCAGACCGGTAAAAATGGCGCTCTTACTTTGGGTATAGCTTACGATATCTTGAATCACCTCAAACCACAGAGCCGGTAATAATGCAGCATCATAAATTTTTGCAATAAGATTATTTTCTTGTTCTAATTTCATTACTGCCTCATTTTTTATCATTCTTTCTGCATCATAGCGCCAAGCACAGTCCGCTGAAACGACATAAAATGACTTTAATATTTTACAAAAACTCTTTAAACCTACTGATTGATGAATAAATTTGGTCTGATTCACCTAATGAATCAAACTTTAACAAGACTGCCCTATTTATCCATACAGACTACTTTTAATGTAATGTCTAATAAAGAAATCTACAGGGTCAGAACAATGAAGAAAGTGATACTCTCTGCTGCAATGGCAGTCGCTCTTGCAGCAACGTTGACAGCATGTTCGAAACAGAATGACAATGAGCCAGTGAATAATAATGCACAATCCAGTCCGGCAATGATGGAGCAAAATAATGCAAACAGCAGCTTGACTGGTGCTGACAACGCAGAAACCTCACTAGATTGGGCGGGTGAATATGAAGGTGTGTTTCCTTGTGCGGACTGTGAAGGCATCAAAGTCGAGTTACAGCTTCATTCAGATAAAACCTATGAGCTGAACGAAGAATATTTGGGGAAAGCCAATAACAATGAATCTGAGCTCAAGGGCAGTTTTAGTTTTGACCCGCAAGATCCGTCAATTATCACATTAGATAACAAAGCTGAAAACCGTAAATTCTTTGTTGGCGAAAATTTTATTGAAGCGCGTGATGTGGAGTCAGGTAAGAAAATTGAGAGTAATTTAAATTATAAATTAGTTAAAAAGTCTTCATCATAATTTTGTAAAGACATAAAAAATCCCCGCAATATGCGGGGATTTTTTATAGATCAGTATAAGTTGTAATTACTTACCGCCAAATACGTATGATACACCTACACGGCCACCAACTTCGTTACCGCCAGCGAAACCAAGAGCAGCACTTACAGAAGTACGGCCATCAGCAAACACGCTTGCAACACCTAGAGCACCAGCAGACTCACCTTCATAGTGACCTACACCGCCAAATACAGCGAATTGACCAGCACCGATGTTAGGAATTTGTTGTTGAGCAGCTAATGCAATTGCCACACCACGGTAAGCAGTTTTTTCTACGTCATCAACACGTGAATTCAACTGATCTACACGGCTATTTAATTGACCAGCTGTAGTGTTGAATTGAGTCAAACGAGAATCAACTTCAGTAATTTTGGCATCGATTGCTTTATTAGCATCAGCAACTGCAGTATCAACAGTAGAAGTAATGCTTTGGCCATTTACAAGGAAACCAGCAGCATCGATTGTACCAGTAGTTTTGATACCATCTGCTGTAATAGTGGTTTTAGCATCTGTTGTACCATTTGCATCGGTTGTAGATTTTTTAACTTCTAAACCATACACATTACCGCCTTCTGAATCAGTAGCGATAATACCAGTTTCTACACTTTGAGACTTAGTTGTAGTTGGACCATTTGTACCAACCTGGAAATCTGTACCTGCTGGAATTACACCTGCAGATGCATTGGTATCACTACCACCCACTAAAATTTGACCAGCGTTGTCAAAAGATTGTACCGATTCACCATAAACAGTTTTGGTAGCACCTACAAATGCTGTTGAATTAATTTGGTTTGTAACACCACCAAATAAGCCTGAAGCTGCGCCAGCACCTACTAATGTAAGGTTTTCGATTGAGTCGGCAGTTGTTTCAGTAAGTTTCTTATCAGCAGAAACTGAATAATATTTACCATTAAATTCAATAATTTGGGCATCACGAACACCAGCTTCACTAATTGTACCATAAGCTTTTAGCGGTGTAGTATCTACAGCTGTGCCACCAACAATTTGCTGTGATGTCAAAGTACCTGTTTCATAATTAATAGAAACATCACCATTCAAATTTTCTGGGTTAACTTTAATTAATGTTAAACCATGTGCATTAAGTGCAGTTTCAGCAACAGTAGTTGTGCCATTTGCAGCAACAAGCACCTCTGTTGAAACTAGACCAAGGTTGTTACCATTCGAACCGTCAAAAGCACCTACAGAAAGATTTTGGAATTTACCATTACCAACAATAGAGCTATCTGCTTCTTGCAATAAACCATCAATCGGTTGCTCATCACCTTCGATTTCGCTGGTTACGTTACCAGAAAATTGAACTTCATCGCCTATTACAGTTGTATTAGAAGATAATGAATATTCCCAAGTATGAGCTTCACCTGCAATTACTTCTGTAAGTTGAGGTTGTTCAGGACCACCGACAATAGTCTCAGTACCTACTAAACCACCACGTACAAACGTATAACCTTCTGCCTTAATAGTTGCAACTGACTGATTTGCTAATTCATTAAATTTATAATCAGTAGTAGAACCATCAATTAAGTCACGTGTATAAACTTTGTTACCAATTGCATATACATAAGTTGGCTCTGTCGCACCTTCTGCAGTAAATGCATACTGATCGACAACTTGCTCACCTTTTTTTGGCTCAGCCGCATTCGCCATTGTGAATGAAGCTAAAGTTAAAGCAGCTGCTAAAAGAGTCTTTTGAAATTTCATGTAAATTTCCTTCAATTTTTATAAAAAGACTGGTCTACCCTAGGATTGATGTAAACCAGCAAAACTGAGTTGAATGTCTGGTTGTTCTGGAGACTGCCATCCACTACCTGCCGCTGCTAGAGCGGACCTGAGGCAATAATATACAAAACGAAACAAAAATATCAATCAATATTTGATTTATTTTTAAATTTAAAATTGATTTTAAGGGTGAAAATAATATGGAATTAACTTAAGATTTTGTTTTAAATAGCAATTTAAGAATTAAAAAATGATAAAGTAACCTTGATTAATTAACAGATTGATTACCTGATATTTGTATTAAGCTAAACTAAACATAAATTATAGAAACAAATAATAATTACAAATAATTACAACAAGATAGGCTAAAAAACTTTGTTACAATTGAAATATGAGTCGAGTTTTCTTAAAATTATGCTCTTAAAATCATTGTAGTATTTTAAATACATTTTTAAGATAAAACTTATAAAGTGTATGATGAGATAGAAAGAGAGAACTTAATTTATGAGCAATCAACAAGAAAAAAAATTATTTGCTGAACGATTGAAACAAGCTTTACTGGATGCTGCCCACCCTATTAGCCCTACTTTTTTATCTAGGGAGTTCAATCACCGTTATGACGGCAGCCCAATTTCAGTACAATCTGCGAATAACTGGTTATTAGGTAAGGCCATCCCTAGCCAAGATAAGCTTTCTATTTTAGCAATCTGGCTAAATGTATCTAATCAGTGGTTAAGATTTGGAGACCAGGATATTAGTCCGAGTGCTCAGATTTCAGAACATGATATTGGAGATCTAGACTATTATCTGAAGTTTCGCGCTTTAAAAAATCATCATAAAGATATCATTAAAAAGTTGATTGATGAGTTAAATCAATTGTAATTTTTATGCGTGAAATAAGCTAAAATTTTTTTATGCTCATGTTCATATCTCCGTAAACGATCTTCATATTCCTTTAATTTCCGATATAAAGACTTTAATTCACATTTACTAATCAATACCAGTTCAGAATGATCCTCTGAACTTTTCCCCTCATTATTTATAACTGTACTGTTCATATAGCTGCATATCAATTATATTTTGATTAAATGATAAATCAAAAATTTATATATTCCAAGATCAAATGTTACAAAAATAAACATTAATCAATTTTTCAATAGAAAATGGTGCCCTGTTGGCATTTTCTAATCTAGATTAAACTTATGTCTCAAATTTTACTCTATTTTTTATTGAAATCGTACTTTTTTATCAAGAAATAAAAAAATCCCTACCTGAGGTAGGGATTTTTCAAGATCAAATGATCAACATGAATTACATCATGCCGCCCATTCCACCCATGCCGCCCATATCAGGCATTGCAGGTTTGTCTTCAGGGATATCAGTGATCATACATTCAGTTGTTAGCATTAAAGCAGCCACAGAAGCAGCATGCTCAAGTGCAGAACGTGTTACTTTTGCCGGGTCAAGAATACCCATTTCAAGCATATCGCCATAAACACCAGTTGCAGCGTTATAGCCGAAGTTGCCTTCGCCATTTTTCACGGCGTTGATTACCACTGAAGGTTCATCACCTGCATTCGATACGATTTGACGAAGTGGTGCTTCGATTGCACGACGAAGGATGTTAATACCTACATTTTGGTCATCATTCGCGCCAGTCACGCTATCAAGTACTTTTGCTGCACGTACAAGTGCAACACCACCACCTGCAACAACACCTTCTTCAACCGCAGCGCGAGTTGCATGAAGCGCATCGTCTACACGGTCTTTCTTCTCTTTCATTTCAACTTCAGTTGCAGCACCGATTTTAATAACTGCTACACCGCCTGCCAATTTAGCAACGCGTTCTTGAAGTTTTTCTTTGTCATATTCAGACGTAGATTCTTCAATTTGTGCACGGATTTGTTGAACGCGTTCAGAGATTTGACCTGCATTACCTGCACCATCCACAATCACTGTGTTTTCTTTAGATACAGTCACTTTATGTGCAGTACCTAAATGTTCAAGTGAAGTTTGATCTAACTGCATGCCGATTTCTTCAGAAATCACAGTACCGCCAGTCAAAATCGCGATATCTTGAAGCATTGCTTTACGACGGTCACCAAAACCAGGTGCTTTTACCGCACATACTTTGATAATGCCGCGCATGTTGTTCACAACTAAAGTTGCCAACGCTTCGCCTTCAACATCTTCAGCGATAATTAAAAGTGGCTTACCAGTTTTTGCAACTGCCTCAAGTACAGTAATCAATTCACGAATATTGCTGATTTTTTTATCAACAAGAAGGATGAATGGATTTTCAAGTTCAGCAGTTAAGGTATCTTGCTTGTTTGCAAAGTATGGTGAGATATAACCGCGGTCAAACTGCATACCCTCTACCACATCTAGAGAATCTTCGAAGCCTGAACCCTCTTCTACAGTAATAACACCTTCTTTACCCACTTTTTCCATTGCTTGCGCAATCAGTTTACCAACAGTGGTGTCAGAGTTTGCAGAGATCGAACCTACTTGTTCAATCGCTTTAGAATCAGATGCAGGTTGAGCTGTTGCCTTGATTTCAGCAACCAAAGATTTAACTGCAATATCAATACCGCGTTTCAAGTCCATTGGGTTCATACCCGCTGTAACTGACTTGATGCCTTCATTTAAAATAGCTTGTGCCAATACTGTTGCAGTAGTTGTACCATCACCTGCGATGTCATTGGTTTTTGAAGATACTTCGCGAACCAGTTGCGCACCCATGTTTTCGAATTTGTCTTTCAGGGTAATTTCTTTGGCAACCGTTACACCATCTTTAGTGATGTGCGGCGCACCGAAAGAACGGTCGATAACAACGTTACGGCCTTTAGGACCAAGAGTTACTTTTACTGCATCGGCAAGGATATTCACACCAGCAATCATTTTACTGCGCGCTGAATCACCAAATTTTACGTCTTTAGCTGACATTTTTGACTCCAAATACTTTTAATATCTTTTAAATTCTGATGAAAATAAGACGACTTTAAACGGGAATTAAGCAAATACCGCTAAAATGTCAGATTCTTTCATGATAAGAAGTTCTTCACCGTCAACTTTTACAGTTGTACCCGCATATGTACCAAACAATACTTTATCGCCAACTTTTACATCTAGTGCACGTACACCGTTGTCAGTGATTTGACCATTACCTACAGCAATTACTTCACCTTGAGCTGGTTTTTCTGCAGCAGAACCAGGAAGTAAAATACCGCCAGCTGTTTTAGTTTCTTCTTCAACACGACGAATAACAACGCGGTCATGTAATGGACGAATGTTGCTCATATTTAACTC
Organism: Acinetobacter sp. KH_038; assembly: GCF_057839405.1. NCBI lineage: Bacteria > Pseudomonadati > Pseudomonadota > Gammaproteobacteria > Moraxellales > Moraxellaceae > Acinetobacter > Acinetobacter sp. KH_038. Next base: position 2,188,341 of record NZ_CM174489.1, read on the forward strand.
CATCAGACTAAGTCTTTTTTAGGTCACTGATGACGACTTAATTATTCCATGGGTCATCATCAAAAATTTTTGATGTCACTTTTATGGTGATGGAATAAAACGCTTCAAGGGCAAAAATGAAAAAAATTTGCTTTTTTTTAATGAATACTGGTTTTTCGTCTATTTATTCAACACATCAGACTTTAACAAAAAGGCTTGCGCCGCGTCATCGAATAAATACTGGGAAATTTTTCCTGCTGCATCAATTACATTAAAACTATTTGGCTCCTGTTGATGTAGCCGGTGCGAGGCTGAAGTCCCGGCATGTACATCATAAACCGGATGATCTGCCCCCAGTTCGAATATAAGATTCAGATCATAAATCGCAGGCTGATGCAGATGCCCATGCAAGACTGCAAACAGGCCATGGGCGGCCCAAGCCTCTAAAGCGATTTTGGCCATGAGTGGACTATCCTTGAAACCGCGCTTATTTTGAAATGGCACATAAAAAGGCTGATGGCTGACAATGATTTTTAATTTAGATGCAGGTGCCTGCTCTAATTTCAGGTCAATGCGCCGGATCTGCTCGAGGGATAAATGCCCTTTGGTATGATAGCGACGCCGGATTGAATTCACCCCGACCAGATAAAAGTTGTCTGTTTCAAGTGTCGGTTCAAGTTCACCAAAAAAAAGCTGATAACGGGTAAATGGATTAAACAGCCGGTTCCATAAATGATAGAGCGGAATATCATGATTCCCCGGAATCACCATATACGGTGTAGCCAGCTGATCTAAAAACCGCTTGCAGGCAAAAAACTGGCCGAAACGTGCACGCTGGGTCAGATCACCACTCACGACCACCGCTTCTAATGGATGCGTCTGACAGAACTGCCGAATTGCCTCTAAACACTCGGGTTTTTCAGTACCAAAATGCAGATCAGACAGATGCAGGATCATGCGGCACCATCACACTCAAACTATTTTTTAGAACGGAAATATTTAAAGGAGGAGTCATTACCACGATTTCTCCATCAATGGCTACCATCAACTTCTTGGATCTGGATTCGATACGAACTTGCTCTGCAGCAAAACTGTAGACATCTGAAGCTTGATCAATCCGACCTCGAACCAACTGATATACCAACTTAAATAAAGTTAGCTTGTCACTTTTAGAAACCACCATACCTGCTACTTTGCCCTGCTCGGCCGCTTCAGCAATCTGCATTTTCATATCTGCGAGCTGCAAGGGATTATTACCAAAAAAAATCAGCGGTGTTTTTAGCGGATATTTCTTGTGATCGACCCAAATTTCCAGTTTAAGTTCTTTACGGTCACGAATCAGCACATCTAGAGCTGAGGTATAGGCATGTAAAGGCAGCCGGCCGAAAATACGATTATAATCTTCACGTTTTTTAATAAATAAAGGATATAGCCCCAGACTGGCATTATTCAGATAAATTTCCTGATTGATCCGGGCCACATTGATCCGTTTATTCTGTCCTGTGGCAATCACTTTGGCCGCTTCCATTAAATCCAGAGGAATATCCAATAATCTGGCCACATAGTTAAAGGTACCCAAGGGTAGAATTCCGACAGAAATTCGCGTATTCAATAAATGCTTGGCGACTGTATTTAAAGTTCCATCTCCACCTGCTGCAACCACGACACCTGCTTCATCGGAAGCCAAATGTCGCGCCCGGACTTCTGCCATAATTTTATCAAATTGCTGTGAATCATTGATTTCATAAGCTTTCGTTTGATAGCCCTGTGCTGAAAATATTGCAATCAGTTGCTCATATATCCCTTCTGGGCCTTGTATACGAAAACCAGCATTATGATTATAAATGAGCGATAAGGGTTTAGATTGATTAGACATTTTTCGCACAATTTCATGAAGGCCTATTGGCATTTTGTCCAATTCCTAAACAATTAACAGTAGCTTTATGTAAAATTCAAATGGTCACCATTTATTTAATCAATAACGAATATAATTCACCCCACAAAAATAAGATTATGATTTTAAATTAAATTTTCAAAATAAATACTATTCATAATTGAAATAAATAATATCAGAAATTCAAATATTTAATTTTATCTTGTTGTTTTAGTTATATTTATAATTTGAATAGCATTATATTCCAAAAAAAATCTAGCACTTCTTTGGTCTTATTTTTTTTATCATTTTATGCTTTAATACAGCCACTTTTTTTCATATATCATCTGGGCGATATTTTTATTGCTCGGATTGTACTTTGTACATCCTTTTGTACACATTTGAGATAGGCCTCACCATGACCCAAGTGAACGCACCAGAATTCGTTCGTCACCCTAAGCTTATTGCTTGGGTGGAAGAGATTGCTAAATTAACAAAACCAGCAAAAATTGAATGGTGTGACGGTAGCGCAGAAGAATATCAACGTTATATCGACTTGATGATCGCTAACGGCACAATGCAAGCGCTTAACCAAGAAACACATCCTGGTTCATATCTTGCAAATTCTGATCCTTCTGACGTAGCGCGTGTTGAAGACCGTACTTATATCTGTTCTGAAAATAAAGACGATGCTGGCGCGACCAACAACTGGGAAGCACCGGCTGTCATGCGCGAAAAACTGAACGGTCTATTTGACGGTTCAATGGCAGGTCGTACACTTTATGTGGTTCCATTCTCAATGGGTCCATTAGGTTCTCATATCGCACATATCGGTATCGAGTTAACAGATTCTCCTTACGTTGCTGTAAGCATGTCTAAAATGGCTCGTATGGGTAAAGCTGTTTATGACGTTCTGGGTACTGATGGCGAATACGTTCCATGTGTTCACACAGTTGGTGCTCCGCTTGCTGAAGGTGAAAAAGATGTTGCATGGCCTTGCAACAAAGAAAAATACATCGTGCATTACCCAGAAACACGTGAGATCTGGTCTTACGGTTCAGGTTATGGCGGTAACGCACTGTTGGGTAAAAAATGCCTGGCTTTACGTATTGCATCATTCATGGGTCGTCAACAAGGCTGGTTAGCTGAACACATGCTGATCCTTGGCGTGACCAACCCGCAAGGCGAAAAACACTACATCGCAGCTGCATTCCCATCTGCGTGTGGTAAAACCAACTTCGCAATGCTGATTCCACCAGCGGGCTACGAAGGCTGGAAGATTGAAACTGTAGGTGACGATATTGCCTGGATCAAACCAGGTGAAGACGGTCGTCTCTATGCAATCAATCCTGAAGCCGGTTTCTTCGGTGTAGCACCAGGTACAAATACCAAAACCAACCCGAACTGTATGGCAACCATGCACAAAGACGTGATTTATACCAACGTTGCTGTGACTGACAACGGTGAAGTTTGGTGGGAAGGTCTGACTAAAGAAGCACCTGCTAACCTGACAAACTGGAAAGGCCAACCACATACTGGCGAAGAAAAAGCGGCGCATCCAAATGCTCGCTTCACTGTTGCTGCTGGTCAATGTCCTTCAATCGACGCTGACTGGGAAAATCCAGCCGGTGTTCCGATTTCTGCATTCATCTTCGGTGGTCGCCGTGCGGACACAGTGCCTCTAATTTCAGAAGCATTTGACTGGGTTGACGGTGTTTATAAAGCTGCAACCATGGGTTCTGAAACCACTGCTGCTGCTGTTGGTCAACAAGGTATCGTTCGTCGTGACCCGTTTGCGATGCTTCCTTTTGCTGGCTACAACATGGCAGATTACTTCGCGCACTGGTTAGAAATGGGTGAGCAAGTTGCTAAGAAAGCTGAAGCTGCTGGCAACAAACTTCCTGGTATCTATAACGTGAACTGGTTCCGTCGTGATGCTGAAGGCAACTTCGTATGGCCTGGTTTCGGTCAGAACATGCGTGTTCTTGAATGGATCATTGACCGTTGTGAAGGTCGTGCAACTGCTGTTGATACCCCAATCGGCCGTGTTCCAACTTATGAACAGTTGAACTGGACTGGTTCAGACTTCACCAAAGAACAGTTTGACCTTGTGACTTCTCAAGACAAAGATCAATGGATCAAAGAGCTTGAAAGCCACACTGAATTGTTCGACAAACTGGGTGAGCGTTTGCCAGAAGCGTTGAAACAACGTCAAGCAGAATTGATCACTGCGGTTAAATCTGCTTAATTGCAGCTTTAGCTAAAGGTGTAAATAAAGAAGGTCGCGAAAGCGGCCTTTTTTATTCAATAGATAAACAATTGATCACAATTGACCAGTCCGGCAGTTTGAACAAACTATGGCATACTTAGCCCAAGACATCAGGAAGTATAAATATGAAAAAAACAACAGTAATTTTAGCTTTGGCTGCTAGCGGTTCTGTGGTGAGTGCATGTCAGATTGCCCCACAACAATTTAACGGTCAAAGCGGTTATGAGATTCTGGAGCGCTCAGGCAATACTGCGACTCTGAGCTATACGCTTTCAGGACGGCCCAATCAGGATGAAAGAAGATTACAAGCCGCCTGCCAACAAGCTCTGGGCGGTTCAAAAACATATAATATCCAGATTATCAGCAGCAATGAAATTTCCAATCCAACTGTGCAGCAAGAACATTATGGCCGCCAACTGGGTAATAGCCGTACCCAAATCAGCTTGAGCAATACGCCTGATTTATATAATAGTGAAAATCCTGGCGCACGCGAAGCCTTAGATGCTCGTCCAACCACACTGCGTGTCATTCGCTACACTTGTTCTTAATTGCTCATTTTCCATTAAGATCGCACAACAAAAAAGGGCTGACTGCCCTTTTTTGTTTTTAAAAATTTAAAGCGTTTTATAAAAACTGACATTGCGGAATTCTGGTGATTCATCCAGATCGGGCCAGGTCGTTGCACTACGTTCATCCAGCTTTTCATATTTTGGATGACTAAAATTTTTGACCCGACTATCTGCAACCCAAACCTCTGGTGCAAACTTTAAAAATTCATCTAAAAAGAAACGGTTGCACTGATCATAAAGTACATCAGCAGCCAATAAAATATCGACTTGCTCGGCTTTATATAAATCATCCAAGTATTCTAATTCAATGCCATTGAGTTCTGCGTTGGCACGACAAGCATCCAGACTGACTTTGTCAATATCACAACAAATCACCCGTTTTGCCCCTGCCATTTTCGCTGCAATCGCAACCACACCTGAACCCGCGCCAACATCCAGAACCACTCTATCTTTCACATGCTGTGGTTCTGCTAATAACCATTGTGCCATAGCAAGACCTGATGCCCAGCAGAAGATCCAATACGGCGTATCATTCCAGATGCGACGAATCACCTCATCATCCAGTTTGTCAGTTGGAAAAACCGGTGGAATCAGCCAGAGTGAAATCGGTGTCTCAGGCAGTTGCTGTGCATGGAGTTCACAATGGGGAATTACATCATGTAAGGCTTGAATTAAATGTTGTGGGGCTTGAGGATGTTGAAAGGTGTGGCTCATGATGTTTTTTATTTTTCGTATATACAAAATTTGATATTTAAAAAGATATTAAATTCAAATGAAAGTTTCCTCTCCTGAGCGAGATTTAAAGCACTACTTTTAAATCGAAGCGCAAAAGAAGGTTAGGGAGAGGTCTTATAATCTCCCTTAGCCCCTCTTTAAAAAAGAGGGGAAACTCTATCCAAAAATAGTGATCAGAGTTCCCTCCTTTGAAAAAGGAGGGTTAGGGAGGATTTAAAATTAACCTAGTGCTTTCTCAGCAGCTTCAACCGTTTGACGAATCAACGTAGTAATTGTCATCGGACCTACGCCACCTGGAACAGGTGTATAGGCAGAAGCAATGTCTTCAATACCGACAAGCTGGATATCACCTACACCACCGCCATCACGTGGATGGAAGCCCGCATCCACAACCACTGCACCTGGTTTGATCCAGTCTTTTTGGATCAATTCAGCTTTACCCACTGCACCAACGATAATGTCAGCTTGTTTTACGAAGCTAGCAAGGTCTTGAGTACGTGAATGACAAATCGTAACCGTTGCATTTGCTTCAAGTAGCATAGCAGCCATTGGTTTACCCAAGATTGCAGAACGGCCAACCACTACCGCATGTTTACCTGCGATTTCGATATTGTTTTCTTTCAGAATCGTCATGATGCCTGCTGGGGTTGCAGAACCATAGGCTGCTTCACCCATCGCCATACGACCGTAACCCAGGCAAGTCACACCATCTACATCTTTTTCAAGCGAGATCGCATCAAAACATGCACGCTCATCGATTTGCGCAGGTACAGGATGTTGTAACAAAATACCGTGCACATCAGGATTTGCATTCAATTTTTCAATTTCAGCAAGCAGTTGCTCAGTTGTGGTTTCTGATGATAATTCAACTTTTAATGAATCCATACCAACACGGCGGCAAGCATTGCCTTTCATACGAACATAAGTTGCAGATGCACCATCGTCACCTACCAAAATCGTCGCAAGAATCGGAGTACGACCTGATTTTGCTTTTAACGCTTCTACGCGAGTAAACAAGTCAGCTTCAATTTGCTTCGCCAATGCACGACCGTCTAGAACTAATGCCACGGCACTTCTCCCAAGTGTTGATATGAATCAATTTTGCACATTCTACATGATAATTCTAAATATTTTCCGTCATATGCTGTTTTTATGCGCATACGAATGAATACACTATTGTTTTTTTTTCTGAGCTTGCTAATATACGCATCAACAAGACGCGGCGGGGTGGCAGAGTGGTCATGCAGCGGACTGCAACTCCGTGGACGCCGGTTCGATTCCGACCTCCGCCTCCATCTTGTTAAAGCCCGAGTGGTGAAATCGGTAGACACAGGGGATTTAAAATCCCCCGCCCACAAAGCGTGCCAGTTCGAGTCTGGCCTCGGGCACCATTATTCTACTACTGAAGATGGTGTAAATAAAAACCCAGCGAAAGCTGGTTTTTTTATGCCTGAAATTTAGTTAATCCTCAAATGCGCAATTCAAATTTCTTATTTACTTAATTCACTTAATCAAATTAAATGTCTTGGATAAAAGAGAAAATGCTTTCCCTATTCATACCTTATAAATAAATATAGATATTGGAAATTCCTTTTCCCTCTAGAATAAGAGCACTGCGCTGTAAAGAAAGAATAAAAGGATTTTTATAAGCCCTCACTGAAAAGCAAGCTCCGCCAGTCTCCTGCAAATAGAGATTATTTCCCTTATAAGAATTATAAAAATGATTTATGCAAGAACTCTGGCTGCATAACCAATCAAGCCACCCTGCCCCTACCTGCTAAATATTAGCCGGCAGCACGCAAATATCCTTGCAAGTCCTGCTCCAGTTTTTTCTGGAAGTGCATAGGCTGAGTGATTCTTACATGCGGCATCCAGTAGCGTACCAATGGCAGTAGCTGCATCTCATGCCGAATCTGGCAGCTAATTACCAGCTCTCCAGACACCAACTCCTGCTCAATCTGCTGTTCTGGAAATAAACATCGCTCTTTAAAAAATATGGCTGCTTCTGGCTGGACCTTAATCCAGACTTGCTGTTTCTGTTGCCCAAACCAGATGCCCTCTTCATCTTCAAGGATTTTCAATACCTCAGCTTCATGCTCAAAGGGTTCTAGATCCCGTAATAATTCAACCTCCTGAATCTGACTTAAACGATAAGTATGCAGTTTTCCCTGGCATATACCAGCCAGATACCAGATGCCATGATGATGAATTAAACGATAAGGCTGGACGTTTCTGGATTCTTCACGATATTTCAATTGAATGTGATGTCGTTTATGAATGGCTGATGCCAGCGTTTTAAAGTGTTCAGCAAACTGTTTGGCATCTTCAAAATGATAGCCCTTTGCAGAAAATACCAGATTGGCTCTTTCATCTAATAATTCACGCAAAAAGGACATATCTAATGCAGGATAGAGCTCACTGATGCCGGAAAGCTGGGCAAAGTTTTGAATATCCTGCAGCTTAAACCGGCCTAAATAAGAAGTGTCCAGATAATATCTTTTTTGTTCGTCCTGAAGCAAAGGCAAATAAGAGCTAAGCCGATCAAAATCACGCTCTATCGTTCGGGTGCTGACCTGAAATTCTGCTGCCAATTCTGCCGCGCGGAGTTGATATCCAACATTCAATTTGGTCAAAATTCTGGCTAAACGCTCTGCCAGGCGCTCATGTGTTGAAGCTTGACGCTTCATAAATCCCCACTTAATACATTCTTATGTACTTACTTATTGCTAGATGTTTGGCTGATTATACGCAATACCAATCAGTAAATAGTATTAGGATAAAGTCTAAGACATTTACCCCTGTCTGCTCCCTATCATCTATTGACTGTAAAAAAATAAGAAGACTTATTTAGATTTTCCGGATCGCTGCTTACCGGACTGACCATTCTGAATAGTCAATCTTTCTACATAACGCTCCAGATGCAGCATTGCACTATAGAGTTTCTGTAGTTCGGTCAAGTTCATTGCTCCTCGAATGATCGTTTTATGAATACGGCGCAATGCTTTTAAACTGTGTTTTGAGGTATAGGGTGTTGAAATAATTTTCATCTAAGTTTCCCTCTCACATTCATGTGAATGTTGAACTTTTTAGTCGGAATTCTAAATACCTGCAATTTATACGTCATTCTTGACAGGTTGTGTCGAACAGAGCGCATTTTTTAATTTTTATTCAAAATTCTACTTATTTATTTGTAATGATATGTTTTAGAATTAAAAAAAATACCAGTGAAATCACTGGTATTTTTTGACTCACTCGTATCTCATCAAACTACCTCGACCACCACTTTACCGACATGTTCGCCGGTATCCATGCATGCATGTGCATCCTGGATCTGATCAAACTTGAAGGTCTTATAGATCATTGGCAAGCATTCACCCTTCCCCCACAATGGTGCAACCTGGTCTTTTAAACCTTGGGCAATTTCAGCTTTTTCTGCCGTAGTACGGGCACGCATGGTTGAGCCGGTAATGGTCAAACGTTTCATCATGATTTGACCAAGCTTCACCTCTTTGGCTTTCGCACCACCCAAGAATGCGATATAGACCAAGCGGCCATCACGACGTAGCAAGTTTAAGTTTTTCTCTAAATACGGTGCACCTACAATATCTAGAATGACATCCACACCACCATTGTCAGTCGCCTCATTGATCACTTGCTCGAAGTCTTGAGTCTTGTAGTTAATCGCTGTAGTGATATTTGAGATCGCTTGAACTTTTTCATCCGAACCTACCGTTGCAAAGGTTTTCATGCCAAGTGCATTACACAGCATCAGTGCAGTTGTACCAATACCACTTGTACCCCCGTGAATCAGTACCGTCTCACCCGCTTTGGCTTGCCCCATCTGGAATACGTTCGTCCAAACAGTGAAGAAGGTTTCAGGAATCGCCGCTGCTTGCACAAAGCTGACATTTTCAGGAATAGTCAAGGTTTGGCTTTCAGGCACCACACAGTATTCGGCATAGCCCCCACCATTGGTCAGGCCACAAACCTTGTCACCGACTTTATACAGTGTCACTTGTTCACCCACGGCCACAACCTCACCGGCGACCTCCAGGCCCGGCACAGGCGTTACACCTTTAGGCATTGGATATAAACCCTGACGCTGCAAGATGTCTGGGCGGTTAATCCCGAATGCATGAACCTTAATCAAGACTTCATCTGCTTTTGGCTCAGGTATTGCAACTGTTTCATAAGCCAGTTTCTCAATCCCACCTGGCTCTGTAATAATGACCTGTTGCATGCTTGCTTGTGACATATTTATTCCTTAATACACGACATTTCAATTTTTCTAAGGCTATTTGAACATAGATAGAAAAAGGAATGAAGCCAAGTCATGCTTATGTATAAGGATCATCCATTCCACAAATAAATAATCAGCTTCAGTTCCACTTCTCATAAAAAAGCCCGCATAGTCGCGAGCTTCTTGAATCACATCAATAAAATATATTGATTATGATGCCTGGTAATAAGGCACAGTTCCGTTCACTGTCGCACGATGCATAATGCGGTGCGCATCACCATAGTCAAATAGAGCTTTATGCTGAGTAGAACGGTTATCCCAAATCGCAACATCGCCTTCTTGCCATTTCCAGCGCAAATGGAATTCAGCTTTCACTGCATGTTCAAATAAAAATGCTAATAGTTCATCACTTTCTGCTTCAGACAACTCATTAATACGTGTGGTAAAGCCTTCATTGACAAAAAGTATATCCTCACCTGTTTCAGGATGGGTACGTACCACAGGATGTGTTACAGGCGGATTTTTACGGAAAGAGTTTTCCAGTTTTTCACGATCTTCAGGGGTTTTACCAAAACGCTCTAATGGGAAAGACTTACGAATGTCATGCGTTGCAGTCAAACCACGCAATTTATTTTGCAATGCTTCAGGCAAGACTTTAAATGCTGCTGTACCGCTCGACCAAAGTGTATCGCCACCAAACTCAGGGATTTTAATTGCCTGTAATACACAGCCCAATGGCGGTGTTTGACTGAAGGTCACATCAGTATGCCATAAGTCATTATCACGCAAATCTTGACGATGACTATCCAGCACAATCACTTCGGGTGCATCATCCATCGATGGATAAATAGGATGAATATGCAGACTACCAAAGCTTTTCGCCAGCTTTACCTGTGATGGCGCGGTAAGTTGCTGCTGTCTAAAGAAAATCACTTGATGCTTGAGTAATGCAGCGTGAATCGCTTGTATTGCTTGCTCATCAAGCTGGTTTAAATCAACACCTTCTAATACAGCGCCAATATTTTGATTAATCGGTTGAATTTGCAATGACATGATTTATCTTCTTCATACAATTTGAAATAAGCACAATGGTCGCAAGCGCCTTAAAGCTGCTGACCATACCAAGGTGCAAGCTGTTTTTGCAGCCAACGTAAATACAATTCAAAACTGACAGCGACAAGCGCAATCACCACAATGCCAAGGATCACAGTGTCCGTCACCATAAACTGCGCTGCCGACTGCACCATAAAGCCAATACCACGATCTGCTGCAACCAGTTCTGATGCCACCAAGGTTGACCAACCCACACCTAAGCCAATACGGATACCGGTTAAAATATGCGGCAAGGCTGCAGGCAAAATCACGTACTTGAGTACCTGTTGGCGAGTCGCCCCCAAAGACAAGGCTGCACGCTCTCGGTTGAGCTGATGACTCAGTACACCATAAGTGGTACTAATCACAATCGGTGCCAGAATAGATAAGAAAATAAGTAAAACTTTTGTGGTTTCACCAATACCAAACCAAATCACCAATAATGGTAAATAAGCCAGTGGCGGAATTGGACGCAGGAGCTCAACCAGTGGATCAAATACGGCACGTGCCCACTTGTTCAGACCCATCCACAAACCCAGCGGCACACCAATGGCAATGGCAGCAAACAGTGCGGTTAAGACACGCCCCATACTTTTCGCCAAATGTTCCCATAGCGTTGCTTTCATAAAGCCATCTTGGCTTACGATCACAAACTTCTGCCATACCGCACTTGGGCTGGGTAGAAACAGTTCAGGTAGAATCTGCAATGCTGTTACCACAAACCACAGCAATAACAGGCTTAAAACACTACCCAGACTCACCAGCAAAGTCGCATGTTTTTTGAATGCATGCTGTAGTGAGCTATTCGACCTCTGTGGCTTATCTTCTGTTGCCACTAAGGATTGGGTTGTACTCAAATTGGTATTTCCGTGAGTCATCTGTTAATTCCCTACCGCTTGCAATTTCTGATCTTTGAGACGTTCAAACAGTTGCTCACGCAAGGCAATAAATTCAGGATCAGATTTGATACGACGAATAGATTCACCATCACGATAACGGTTGGCAAAGTCTAAATGCAAGGTTTCAACAATCGTGCCGGGACGCGCCGTCATAATCACCAACTGATTGCTCAGCAACAATGCTTCCTCAATATCATGAGTAATCAGGAAAAAGCCCTTTTGTTCTTTTTTCCATAAATCCAATACAAACTCTTGCATGCTTTCGCGGGTAAATGCATCTAAAGCGGCAAAAGGTTCATCGAGTAAAATAAATGGCGCATGGCTAATGAGCGCGCGTGCAATTCCGACACGTTGCTTCATACCGCCTGATAATTCCCAGATATTGTTTTTGGCAACATGAGACAAACCCACGGTTGCCAAGATTTCATTCACTTGTTTTTGAATATCTGCTGCTTTAAAGCCTTTGAGCTGCAATGAAAAACCGACATTTTCGGCCACATTCAACCATGGCAATAACGCATGTTCCTGGAACACCACCGCACGGCGTGCATCTGGGCCATGAAGCACTTCATCATCAAATTTTACTGCGCCTGAGCTAATGTCCTGAAAGCCTGCCAAAATATTCAATAATGTAGTTTTGCCACAACCAGACTCACCTAAAATGACGGTTAGCGAATTTTCTTTAATCTCAAGGTTAATGTCTTTTAAAACAGGAACGCCTTGATTTGGGTAAGTCAGCGTGATGTGATCTGCACGTAAAGTTGACATCATCATTCCTCAAGGTTGTAAATATTCGGCAGTAACATTCTCGTGATAATCAGCTTTGAGCGCATCAACCTTACCTTGTGATTTTAAAAACTTAGCCGTATCTAAAATGCTTTTTGCAAAATCAGCCTTAAAGGTTTCGATATGCTGGTCACGGCTTAAGTACATATTGCCAGCGAGTAGCAATGGAATATCTTTGGGATTTGACCCGGTTAATTCGGCAATCTTTTTAATATTTTCAGCATTTGCCACATAAGCTTTCGGGTCCTGATTATATAAATCAATTTGCAGCAATGACGTTTTGACAAATGACTTCAAGAATTCTGGATGTTGCTCTGCAAAGTCTTTCCGAACCACCCAAACATCATAGGTTGGTGCACCCCACTCGCCGACCTGTTTCGAGTCGGTAAATACGCGACCTGTTTCAGTAGCTTTACTCAGTGCTGGTTCCCAGACATAGGTGGCATCAATATCGCCACGTTCCCATGCTGCTGAAATTTCAGAAGGTCGTAAGTTGATAATTTTGACCTGGTTGTCAGAGATGCGCCAATGTTTGAGTGCGGAAAGCAGACTGTAATGTGCGGTTGAAACAAATGGTACTGCAATGGTTTTGCCAATCAGGTCTTGGGGTTGGTCAATGCCTGCGCCGTTACGCACAACCAGGGCTTCTGATGCCCCCAGTTTGGCAACTGTTAAGAAAACTTCAATCGGAACATTACGGCTGGTGGCTGCTGCAAGTGGGCTTGTACCAATATTGCCAATGTCTACATCACCTGATGCGAGTGCATTCACAATATCCGCGCCTGTATCAAATTTTTTCCAGTTGATATCGGTCTGGCTTTGGGCTTCGTAGTCACCATCTGCCTGTGCAACTTTAGTTGGATCTACACCGGTTTGGTATGCAATCACGACTGGTTTTTGCATATTCGGGTTTTGATTTAGAGAAGAACTCGAACTTGTGTTATGCATCAACACAAAACTCACAAGGCCAATAACCACTAAAAGTGTTGTGATTAAAGGTTTTGTTTTGCGACTCATATTTTTTCAACTAAAGAACAACTTTGAATAGTTTACTGAAACTATCTTTACGTGATAAATCACATATTTTTGATTGCTTATGAAGTAATGATATATAGCAATAAATACAAATCATTCAGATTAAATTTCAAACACAAAAGGATTAAGTCTAATTATTTAAAAAAAAACTATAGTTTAGATAATCTTTATAAAACCATAGAAGTAATCTTATTAAGAACATGATCACCTAGCTCATGTTATCAATCGAAACGCATGTGAAAATATATTCAAACATGCTGTACAGATAATAATTCTTTTAGGACATTGCAGATATATTTAGAATTGAGCATCAGCTTCGCTGGTGGAGCCTAAATATTTAACCGCGGCTTTTATATTCTTTCACCATCCGATCCGTCACATCCTCCGGATAACACAGCGGTGCATGCCCACCCGCTCGGTTATATGCACTGCGCTTGCCACAGCGACTGCCATTACTTGCTGTATTATAAGGGCATGGGCAGTTTCCTGGATAACGATCAATCGACTGCTGGATAATTTTTTGCTTAATTGCTTCTGTAGTTGTCGCCTGTTTAGCATGAATACTAAATGATGCCGTAACAGATAAACCCAGAATAAATAAAAATTTATTCATATAATCCCAAAAAATCGACACTGTATAAGATGAGATATTAGATGAAAATTATATTTTATTACAGATAGGTTTGCCTTTAATTAAGCCCCCGTTTTCATCCATTTTTTTGGCATAGATACGAGCCACTTGAAAGCATTTCTATGTAGAAAAACTCTACTTCAACAACCTATGTATAAGATGCTCCCTGATAAAATTTAAATCTATGCGCACAGACAAATATCTAGATCAAAATCATCCCTGAAATAACCGACTTTTCACTTGAAAAAAATAAGCTAAATGACAGTACAGTGAAATCACGTTTAATTCATAAATATTTAATATGTAATAATTTTTATACTTTATGACAATGCAAGAATTATGTCATGTTCTGCATTTATGTTCTCAGGTCTATCTTCTTTAGATTGAGCTTTCTAGCGTATGAAACGTGCTTATTTAACAACTGCCATTTTACTTTCTTTAAGCTTAACCGCATGTTCTGATGATAACGATACAGTCCAACAAAATCCTGACATTTCACAGCCCCCTATCAGTCAACCTGAACCAACACCACCGACTGAAGTAGAACCTGAAGTTCCTGTTGAAGAAGTCCCGATTCCTGAAATTTATCTAGACGAAAATTTTGATCAACTGACCACCTTGCCTGGCAACTGGATTGTGCCAAAAAATAATACAGGTACGGTATATATTAAAAATGGCGATTTACATATTGATGGTCGCGCGCATAACACGCAAATGACCCGTATTTTACTGCCTGAAACTTTCCAGAAATTGCGCAATTATCGTATTGATATGGAATTTAGCTTTGAAGAATCCAATAACACAGGTCGTTGGGGAAGTATTATTTACCGTGGTGCTGATCAATATGCTGATCCGTCATTCACGCCATATTATCAATTTGCAATGCGTGAAGTCACCACTGCCGCAAGTGGTCTAGAACTTGCTCTGCGTATGCCAAACAATACATGGAATGTTGTACAAAAGTCTGCGCATAGCACTGATATTGGTATTCAAAAGAAACAAAAAGCCACGGTGATCGTTCATGGCAGCCGTGTCCGTCATTACTTAAATGATGAACTGGTACTTGATAGCACTTTACCTTATAACTTAGATCAAGGTGGCATAGGGCTTTCAACAGCAGGTCTACTGATGAAAGTCAGTCATTTAAAAGTGACTGAACAGCTTGAGGCACTTCCTGATTCGAATAAAGTCACTGATCTCGTCAATCATGCCCTCCCTGTTTCAATGGCTCCAACATTAGCTCAAGCCTTAGCAACGACTGGAAATGTATCACCAACAGCGACGCATGTGGTTTACCACCTCAATGCAGAACTAAATATCAATAACCTGAATCGACAAAAAGTCACGACGCTGCAAAGCTATTTAAAAGATGCAACACGTCAAACTTTGCCTTTATTCAATATTACCGATGAAAAGACGATTCATGCCCTCAAAGCCATTTCACAAGATTATGATTTGGCTGACATTACTTTGATGTCGACGCAACCTGAGCTACTGCGTAAAGCGCGTATTGCGCTACCAATGCTGCATACAGCCTTAGATTATTCTAAAGTCACCAACCTCACTAACAGCCGTAAAGACATTGTCACGATTGCCAACAACACCAATAGCTCCTTGTCCAAGATTGTCATTTTACCGCCGCAGTTGCTGAATCGTAAAACCGTCAGTCACTTGCAACGCCTACTGATTACACCTTGGGCAAAACAAGATGACGCCAACCCATTAACTGCCGCACGCATCCTATCGACAGGGATTAATGGTGTTTACAGCAGTCATCCAGAGATTTATCACGATTTAATGAAGCGCATGGCACCGAATACTTTATTACGTAAACCGTTGATTACAGGTCATCGTGGTATTCCTGCATTAGATGACGAAAACACCTTGGAAGGCATACTTAAAGCGATTGAAGTCGGTGCAGATGCCGTTGAATATGATATTTATTTAACCAAAGATGGTCATGTAGTCTTGATGCATGACACAACAATAACACGTACCACAGGCATTGATCGCAACATTGAAGATATGACATTGGCTGAAGTGCGTCAGTTACGTACATTGGGTTATTCCCGTGCTGTACCGACTATGGATGAAGTGCTGGCCGCAGTAAAAAAACATCCTCATATCACCAACTTCATTGAGGTTAAAAGCGATAAACCTGAAATTATTCCAAAAATTAAAGAACTTTTAGATAAGCATGATGCCTATGATCAAGCCATTGTGATTAGTTTTAGCGGTGATCAAATTTTAAATATGAAAAATGTCTTGCCGGGTGTATCGACAGGGTTCTTAACCAGCACACCAGCAGCTCAAAGTGATTTGGTCAATACGCGACGAATTTTAGATGCCACGCAAAAATACTCATCGACCTTTAATCCATCTTTTGGTGGTTTAAGCAAAGAGTTAATGCACATGGCATCTCAACGCGGTGTGACTTTCTGGCCGTGGACGTTCCGCTTAAATAAAGATGATTTTAATCGTATGTATGTGCAAGGTACACATGGTCTCACCACCGATTATGCGCATGATTCATCGAATTTTATTGTTAAACTGAATGTGCCGAAACAAGTGACTGCTACGGTTGGCAAAGCACTGGAAATTCAAGGGAAAACGGTTACGCAAGTGAGTACTAAATCCAACTATGTGTTCAAAAATATGTTGGTGCTTCCTAATTCAACAAAATACAACCAAACAGGTCAAGGCTTAACCTTCACTCAAAAAGGCACAGCTTATGTCATGCCAAGTTATACCTATACCATTGCACCAAATTACAATTACACCATTTATGCTGAACCAGTCACTGTCACTGTTCAGTAATTTTTAAGTTATAGCAAAAACCCACCTATTGGTGGGTTTTTTCATTCAATTCAATTTTATAGACAAGCCAATTCGCACTCTCTTAAGAAAACTATTAAATTGATTTTTTTGAGAAGGTCTAAGGGTGATTACTAAATTTCACCCTAAAGAAATGCAAATTTTCTTGATGAGGTCATAATAAAATAATGCATTGAAAGTTTCATTTCACCTGCGTCAAAGAGGCATTTTCGTGGCTTTTATGTTAGTTGGATTAGTTCAATTTCAGATATAGTAAAATATGTCTTATAGAAAAAATACTCATAGTTCCATAGTATTTAATCCACGACAGTATTTGTCGTATTTATCATGCATGCTCATGCAAGATATAAAAAACGTAGTTATACTAGAAAAAAATTACATGGTGATTCAAAATGATTGCCAAACTTTTACTAATCGTGAGCTCTCTACTACTTTCGATACTAATCTTTTTAATAAGTCACGAAGATCTGTGGCTGACAAATTTTTACTTTATTTTCATTGAAAAAATCCAATATTTTTCAAATCAATGCAATTCTTATTTTTACAGTTATGAGAATTTTTTTTCGGTTTGTTTATATATTTTAATATTTTTAACCTGCTTGATAATTGGTCGGTTATCTATCTACCTTGGAAAAACAGGAGCGAATGATACAATTTCAACGCGTTCATTAAAATTGATAGAACCAGCAAATGAGTATTTTTTGCCAATTTACTTAAGTTATATCTTGGTAGCTATCAGTATCAGTTCTGTTAAAGCTTTTTTTATTATTTTTACACTAATTGCAATATTACTATTTTACTCTAGAACAGCATTTTTCAATCCTGTTCTACTTGTTCTAGGTTATCGCTTCTATCACATTACCAATGATAAAGGATTGAAAATCCTTCTGATTATCAAATATGATGTAAAGAATAATGATGACTTTGTAAATCAGGATGATACAAACTCTATCGAAGTCAAAAAAATTAATGAGTACACATATATTCAATTCTAAAAAATGAGGATACGTCAGTCTATGGATATTTTATTGGGAAAAGTATCAAGATCGCTAAAAAAAGTCTTATGCTCTACACAAATTAATCTTTTTCAAGATAAAAGAAATATAGACTTACAAAACGCTATTCCTTACTCACCTCAATCAACTCTTGATGATGACCAATGGTTTTACATCCAGTTAGATGATGAGAATACGTTTAATAATCCTATTACTGATTGTAGCTCAACCAATAGTAATGATTGGATTCAAGTAGTTAAAGCTGATTATGAAAAGATACGCTATATTGCATTGATAGATAAAAATGTTAAAAGGGCTTTTTATCAAAAAATTCCTGAATCCCTCTTAATAAAAAAACCAAAGTTAGGATTCTTTGGATTAAATGATGAACCTAGCATCATTACCGATCCTATAATCTTAATCAATGATTTACCCGATGCTATTTATGATCAACCCCTCAATAGACTGTACTTTAGACATCTAAATAAACTGACTAATATTTTTCTAGGAATTGATCAACTATTTAGAGAAGCAACCGAACAAGAGGTAAGTACTTTTGTAAATTCTGACATTTTCAGCACAGTTACGGGCTTCGACATTAAAAAAGTTTCAATACCTGTTAGAAAGAAAATCGCTCTAGTTCAAGCTCGATATGCTGAATTTACTGCCGAACAGCAGATTGAATTTATAGCCAATGTCCAAGAGTTTTTACCCAATATCAATTTTTCTAATGGAAAATTTCATATAAAAAATAATGAAGATACTAGAGATTTAGCAGATGCTTTAGATTTCAAGTTTCACAATACACCTATAACTAACGAAAAAAGAAGAACTCAGTCATATAGATCAGTGTAAAAAAACCCGCCATCAGGCGGGTTTTTCTTTTAAATTAGTTCAATCTTACAGACGAACCAACTCAACGATCTTTTCAGCAAGTTCTTCAACCGCATCTACGGTATAAGTCACATCTGTACCTTCAGCAAGATCAGTGACAACCACTACACCTGTTTCACGCAACAATGCAACTTGAGCAGCATCCAGGCCTGCTTTTGCAATCGCAACCACACCCTGTTGAAGCAACAGGTTTTCAAGTGCTTGCGCATTGGCAAGTGCAGCTTCAGACACAGTCACAGCAGCAGGTTTTTGACCCAAACGTGCAGCACGCGCTTCAGCAGTCACAGGGGTGCTATGTGCAGTCCATTCAACAGACTCTTCCACCATACCTGCACCAATCGTTACGTTATTTAAACGATCAATGAAGATAAACGAACCGGTATAACGGCTGTCTTGGTAACGGTCAAATACCACAGGTGCATCAAACTCAACAGTGACATTGGCAATGGCATTCAGCTCCAAGTTTTCAACTTGAACCTGCTCCAAAGTGTTGACATTGGTACGGAAGTTAATTGCGGTTACTTTTGCCGGAACAGTTTGCGTACCAATCTTGATGTTGTACAGTTTGCCAATCACCAACGGCTGATCCGCCATCCACACCACAGTCGCATTTACCGAACGTGAAATGTTTGGAACTGCTTGATCCGCACGAATCAACATATTACCGCGCGAAATATCAATTTCATCATTCAGCGTAAGCGTTACCGCCTGACCTGCAACCGCACGTTCCAAGTTACCATCAAAAGTGACAATCTCTTTTACTGTTGATGATTTACCTGATGGTAAAGCAGTGACCGTATCGCCAACGTTAATATCACCCAGCGCGATCGTACCGCAGAAACCACGGAAGTCGAGATTTGGACGGTTCACGTACTGTACAGGGAAACGGAAATCCGCTTTTGCTGAAGTACGGTTGATCTCAACCGACTCAAGCGTACCCATCAAGGTTTCACCGGTGTACCACGGCGTATTTGGCGATTTGTTGACAACGTTATCACCATTTAACGCGGAAATTGGCGTAAAGATGATATTGGATGGTTTACGGTCACCCAACTGTGCAACAAATGCCGCATATTCGGTTTGAATTTCATTAAAACGCGTTTCAGAAAATTCCACCAAGTCCATCTTGTTAATCGCAACAATAATGTTCTTAATGCCCAAAAGACTTGCAATATAGGTATGACGACGGGTTTGCGTCTGTACACCATAACGCGCATCAATCAGGATAATCGCAAGGTCGCAGGTCGACGCACCGGTTGCCATGTTACGGGTGTATTGCTCATGTCCCGGGGTATCGGCAATGATGAACTTGCGTTTTTCAGTTGAAAAATAACGATACGCGACATCAATGGTAATGCCTTGTTCACGTTCTGCTTGCAGACCATCGACAAGTAAAGCCAGGTCAGGTGCATCACCTGTAGTACCGACTTTTTTCGAGTCACGGGTCACGGCTTGCAATTGATCTTCATAAATCAATTTTGAATCGTAAAGCAAACGACCAATTAAAGTCGATTTACCATCATCTACGTTACCGCAGGTCAAGAAACGAAGCAGGTCTTTATTTTCATGTTGTTTTAAATAGCCCAAGATATCCTGGCTAATCAGTTCTGATTGATGAGACATCGCTCAAACTCCACATATTCTTTAGAAATCGGTCTTTTCTAATCTCCCTAAATCCCTCTTTTACTAAGAGGGACTTTTCACCCTTTTTTATTTCAGAGATTTCTCCTCTCTTTTTCAAAGAGAGGTCGGGAGAGATTAAAAAATAAATTTAGAAGTAGCCTTCTTGCTTCTTCTTCTCCATCGAGCCTGCTTCATCGTGGTCAATCATACGACCTTGACGCTCAGAACTGGTTGCAAGCAACATTTCCTGGATAATTTCCGGCAAGGTGTTCGCAGTTGATTCAACCGCACCAGTCAATGGGTAACAACCCAATGTACGGAAACGTACCGATTTCATTTGTGGAACTTCACCTTCTTTTAAAGGCATGCGTTCGTCATCCACCATAATCAGTGTCCCGCTACGCTCCACCACAGGACGTTCTGCAGCGAGGTATAAAGGCACCAATGGAATGCTTTCTAGGTAAATGTACTGCCAGATATCAAGCTCAGTCCAGTTTGATAACGGGAACACACGAATACTTTCACCCTGGTTCACTTTACCGTTATAAAGGTTCCAGAGTTCAGGACGCTGGTTTTTTGGATCCCAACGGTGTTTGTCATCACGGAACGAATACACACGTTCTTTGGCACGTGATTTTTCTTCGTCACGGCGCGCGCCACCAAAAGCAGCATCGAACTTGTATTTGTTCAGAGCCTGTTTCAAGCCCTGCGTTTTCATGATGTCCGTATATTTAGAGCTACCATGGTCGAACGGATTAATACCCGCCTCGACCCCTTCTTTATTTTGATGCACGATCAAATCGAAACCATGGGTTTTCGCCATGTTGTCGCGGAAAGTGATCATGTCTTTAAACTTCCAGCCTGTATCGACATGCAATAACGGAAATGGAAGTTTTGCTGGGTAAAACGCTTTTAGCGCAAGATGCAGCATCACCGCCGAATCTTTACCAATGGAATACAGCATGACCGGATTTTCAAACTCGGCAGCAACTTCGCGGATGATATGAATACTCTCAGCTTCAAGCTGTTTAAGATGAGTAAGTCTTTCCTCATTTAACGACATGGACAACACCAGCTTAGAAAAACGTGTACTTATGACACTTTTGAAAATTTATATTCATTATAGTGATTTACTTATCTCGCCCATTGCTTGTTTTGTGATATTGATATATCAAAAGCTCATATAAAACTTCACTCATAACATCTATCAGTTTTTATGAATTAACCCTACGAATCATCCCATCCAGATATTTTAGGCAGTGCTGTCCGATAGATTATGCTTAAAATCATAATAAACTAAGCTAAAGTAGTGGTTTGCAACGGGCTAAAAAATTACTAGAGTAGGCTAAATTCTTCCTTTAAGCTTATTTTACTTATGCCTTATAGCACTTTTGATCTCCCTACTCTAAAGAACCGTCTGGAACAGGCTCAGCTTGCCGGTTACATTTATCAGCATCAACAACATATGTTGGTGTTACAAGAACCATTCAGTGAGGACGGCAAACCGTTAAATATCTATCTGCAACATGAGCTGACCGCCGACCAGATCGGATTGCAGTTTGCACTGTGCTTAAAGGAAGGTCATTGGGATTTTTTGCTAGGCGTAACATACAGCAACCAGAATGCGGCTTACGAAATCGGTGCAGGCAATCTCAAGGGTGATCAAAAAGCCTTTAACTTATTATATGCATTTTATAATTATCCCAAAGCCTTCCACTTGGTGGCATTGCCATTGGCCAGCAACAGTCAGATGCTGGAGCAGACGTTGGAACAACAACTTTTCAATCAGCCGGATCTGAAGTTTCTGGACACTGCGATCAAGGTCAACCCTATGGGCGAACAGGTAAAATGGATGAAAAACTATATATTGCAACAGACTCTGGATATGAAAGTCCGGATTCAAACTGCATTACTTTAGTTTTCAAAATAGCACTGTAGAGATTTCTGCAGCACAGGCCCAAGAAATCTCTGCCAGTTCGGCATTCGATGTTTAAAACAGTTGAGCAGTCAAATATCGTGAAATCATTTCATACGTCCTTAGAGCTCATACCATACTGATACTTTATTATTAATTATAATAGTTACATAACAATTAAATTCATATTATATTCAACACCTCTTTATAGGTTTTTTTGTTATTATTTTGCATACAAAATTAACAATTACTGCTATGGTTATAGTATTCGAGATTTCTTTGCGCTTTTCCTAAAACATAATTATAGAGATAAAAAATGTGGGAACTGTTTACTCATCCGTCAAATATCGTATTTAGTATCAGCCTGAGTCTGATGCTGATGTTTGCTGCACTGGAATGCATCTTGCTATTGCTCGGCGGTGGCTCCCAGCATATGTTTGAACAGTTTTTGCCTGAAGATCCTCTCCAGCCAGAACCAAGCCCGGATCAACATCCCGGTTTCTTTACCAAAGTATTTGACTGGTTATATCTGGGACGTCTGCCTTTATTTATCTGGCTGATTATTTTTCTGACCAGTTATGGTCTGAGTGGCCTGTTGATTCAGGGCATATTTGAACGCCTGACCAGCCAGCTGTTTAACGTATGGCTGATTTCTCCAGCCTGCCTGTTTTTGTGTATGCCGATTGTGCGCTTTCTCGCTATGGCCGCCAGTAAACTCCTGCCCCAAGACGAAACATCTGCGATTTACAGTGATGAACTGATTGGACGCACTGCGATCATTATTCTGGGTGATGCCAAGATCAATTCTCCGGCACAGGCCAAAGTCCGGGATCAGCACGGCCAGACCCATTATGTTCTGGTAGAACCTGAAACCAATCAAACCCTGAATCAAGGTCAAAATGTTGTACTCACCCATAAAACCAAAAATGGCTTTCAAGCCAACGCGCTTTAATTTTATTTAGCTAGAACTACATTGAGACTTTATAATAATGTTAACTTTTGATTTATATAATATTTTAATTATCGCAGGAATTATTTTTGCAGCACTGGTGACCTTTGGACTCATTATTGCACGCCTATACCGCCGCTCCAGTAAAGAAATTTCCTTTGTCCGCACCGGTTGGGGTGGCGAAAAGGTCATTTTGGGTGGCGGCGCGATTGTGCTGCCAGTCTTACACGAAACTATTCCAGTCAATATGAACACGCTGCGTCTTGAAGTCCGCCGTGCAGATGATCAGGCACTGATTACCCGTGATCGCATGCGTGTTGATGTCATGGCCGAATTCTATGTCCGGGTAAAACCGACTGCCGATTCAATTGCAACAGCTGCACAAACGCTTGGTCAGAAAACCATGTCACCAAATGAGCTGAAAAACCTGGTTGAAGGCAAATTTGTCGACTCTTTACGTGCTGTGGCTGCCGAGATGGCCATGGAAGAACTGCATGAAAAACGGGTCGACTTTGTACAAAAAGTCCAGCAAGTGGTTTCAGAAGACTTGCATAAAAATGGGCTGGAACTGGAAACCGTTTCTCTGACCGGTCTGGATCAGACGGGCTTTAAGTATTTCAATCCACAAAATGCCTTTGATGCCGAAGGTCTGACCAAGCTCACCGAAACCATCGAAGATCGTCGCCGCAAACGCAACCATATTGAACAGGATACCGATCTGGCGATCAAAACCAAAAATCTAGAAGCTGAACAGGCCCGGCTACAAATTATCCGTGAAGAAGAATATGCCAAACTGCAACAGGAACGCGAAATTGCCATTCGCCGTGCCGAGCAACTGGCTGAAATTTCTGCCCAGGAAGCTGGTAAAAAACGCGAAGCTGAAGAAGCAAAAATTGCAGCTGAACGAGAAGTTGAGCTCAAGCGTATTTTAGCCGCCCGCGATGTGGAAAATGAAAACATCCAAAAAGCCCAATTGATTCAGAAAGCACAAGTTGAGCAAAAGAAAACCATTGAACTGGCTGAACAGGATCGTGCCATTGCCATTGCCGAAAAATCACGTGCCGAATCCGAAGCCAAAGCTCAAGCCGATCAGGCACGGGCGCAAGCAGTAAAAGCGGAAGAAGAAGTGGTCACTGTACGTCAAATCCAGCAGGCCGAGCGTCAAAAAGCAGTTGAGCTGGTTGCAGCAAAAGAACATGCGGAAAAAGATGCGATTGCCATTACGGTAGCTGCTGAGGCTGGCAAACAGGCGGCTGCGGATGATGCTGAAGCAGTTCGCATTGCGGCCGAAGCTGAAGCCGAGAAAGTTCGCCTTAAAGCCAAAGGTGAAGCGGACGCAAAAATCCTGCTGGCACAAGCAATGGAAAAACAGTATCAGGTCGATGCTGAAGGTACCCGTGCAGTCAATGAAGCCAATAATGTGCTATCACCTGAACAGGTTGAAATGCAGATTCGTTTAGCCATGTTGAAATACTTGCCTGAAATTATTCGGGAAAGCGTTAAGCCGATGGAAAATATTGACGACATCAAGATCCTTCAGGTCAATGGCCTGCATGGGAGCCATGCAGGTGCGTGTCAGGCAGATGCACAGCATGAAAATGCCAATGTTGCCCTCTCAGATCAGGTAGTCAATAGCGCCTTGCGTTATCGCAGCCAGGCACCCTTAATTGACAGCCTGATGAGCGAACTTGGCATTCAGGGCGGTGATATTAACGGCATGACCCAGAGCCTGAAGGCTAAAACTTGAAATATTTTTAGATTCTAAGACCTAAAAAAGCTCCCAACCGGGAGCTTTTTTAGTGCATGTTTTAATACTTAGATGAGCACTTATAGATTAAACCAGACCTTTATCTTTCAATACTTGCAGCATAGTTGAACCAAGTTCAGCAGGACTGCGGGTATATGCCATGCCGGCACGTTCAAAGGCAGCAAATTTTTCTTCTGCCGTTCCTTTACCACCCGAAATGATCGCGCCTGCATGCCCCATACGCTTGCCTTTAGGCGCAGTTACACCCGCAATATAACCGACTACAGGCTTGGTGACATGAGCCTGAATATACTCAGCCGCCTCTTCCTCTGCCGTACCGCCAATTTCACCAATCATGATAATCGCTTCAGTTTGAGGGTCGTCCTGGAACAGTTTCAAGCAGTCAATCTGGTTCATGCCCGGAATTGGATCACCACCAATCCCGATACAGGTTGACTGACCGAGGCCCAGCTTGGTGGTTTGCGCCACAGCTTCATAAGTCAATGTACCAGAACGCGAGATAATTCCAATTTTACCCGGCTGATGAATATGACCCGGCATGATCCCGATCTTACATTCACCCGGGGTAATAATGCCCGGACAGTTTGGCCCGATTAAACGCGTGCCATTACCATTGGTTTCCAGATAACGCTTGGCTTTGAGCATGTCGATGGTCGGCACACCTTCGGTAATCACGACAATTAATTCAATACCGGAATCGACTGCTTCAACAATAGAATCTAAAACAAATGGTGCGGGTACATAAATCACAGAAGCATCTGCCTGAGTTTCACGTACCGCTTCTTTCATTGTGTTAAACACCGGAAGATCTAAATGTATAGAACCACCCTTCCCAGGAGTTACACCACCCACTACTTTTGTGCCATAGTCTAAAGCTTGAGCTGAATGGAAAGTACCATTTTTACCTGTAAAGCCTTGTACCAATACCTTTGTGTCTTTATTAATTAATACGCTCATGCTTGATACTCCTTAAGCTTTTACTGCAGCAACAATTTTTTCTGCGGCATCGGCCAAACCATTCGCAGAAATAAGTTTTAGACCAGATTCATCAAGTAATTTTGCACCCAGCTCCGCATTGTTGCCTTCGAGGCGAACAACCACAGGAACGGTCACATTTACTTCCTGAACCGCTGCAATAATTGCTTCAGCAATCATGTCACAACGTACAATTCCACCGAAAATATTAATCAACACACCCTGCACAGAGTGATCTGCCAGAATAATTTTAAACGCTTCAATCACGCGCTCTTTGGTTGCACCACCACCGACATCCAGGAAGTTGGCAGGTTGACCGCCATAAAGCTTGATAATATCCATGGTTGCCATGGCAAGGCCGGCACCATTCACCATACAGCCAATGTTTCCTTCCAATGCCACATAGTTCAGATCGAACTCAGATGCTTTAAGCTCACGTTCATTTTCCTGAGACTTATCACGCAGTGCAGCAACTTCAGGCAAACGGTACAGCGCATTTGAATCAATGCCGATCTTGGCATCGACACAGAGAATGTCGCCATTCTCACGTACAGACAGCGGATTGATTTCGAAAAGTGCAAAGTCATTGTCTACAAATGCCTGATAAGCAGCCGTCATGACTTTAACAAACTGATTGATTTGTCCATCTTTAAGTTTGAGTGCAAAAGCCACTTCACGTGCCTGAAATGGCAGGAGACCAACTAAAGGATCTACTTCAACTTTAATAATTTTTTCAGGGGTTTCTTCAGCCACTTTCTCAATTTCAACACCGCCTTCAGTCGATGCCATGAAAGTAATGCGGCGCGTTGAGCGATCTACCACTGCACCCAGATATAGCTCGCGCTCTACAGGATAAACATCTTCGGAGACTAAAATGCTGTTTACCGGCTGACCATTGGCATCGGTCTGATAAGTCACCAAGCGTGAACCGATGATCTGGTTGGCATATTCAGCCGCCTCGGCAGCCGATTTCACCACTTTCACACCGCCGGCCTTCCCACGGCCACCCGCATGTACCTGAGCCTTCAATACAGCGAACTTACCACCCAGTTGCTCAAAAGCATGTACCGTTTCATCGGCGTTGGTGGCAAGTATCCCTTCCTGTACCGGCATACCATATTTTTTTAATAGCGCTTTTGCTTGATACTCATGTAAATTCATTAAATGACCTTTTATTACTTCTTTACCTTGTTATACACCCACCAGTACCCAGACATCCGTCAAAGCAGTACCAGCATTTTTTAAAATCGTTATCTTATTTTTAGATGATTGTTACAATAAAAACAACCATGAAATGTAAAAAGAGCGACCTAAGCCGCTCTTTTTTTGATTTTATTTACGTTTGCGTTGAATCGCATGAATGGCACGACCATCGACTGCAAGTGCAGCTTCGTGTACCACTTCAGAGAAGGTTGGGTGACCAAAAGTCATCAACTGTAGATCTTCTACTGAAGATACAAACTCAAGTGCGATCATGCCCTGGTGTACGATGTCAGACGCAGCAGGTCCAATCACGTGCATACCCAATAGACGATCTGTTTTCGCATCAGCAACAAACTTCACGAAACCGGCATTTTCGCCAGCAGCCATCGCACGGCCGTTCGCAGCAAAACCGAATTGACCAGTTTTCACTTCGTGACCTTTGTCTTTGGCTTGCTGTTCTGTTAAACCAACCCATGCCGCTTCCGGATGTGTATAAATCACAGAAATGATCGTGTCATAGTTGACTTGAGCTGCATGACCGTGAATACGTTCCACTGCCATAACACCTTCTTCCATGGCTTTATGCGCAAGCATAGGGCCACGAACCAAGTCACCAATTGCATATACACCGTCAACAGACGTTGCACACCAATCGTTTACTTCAACTAGACCACGTTCAGTCAGCTTGATACCGCAATCATCCGCCAATAAACCTTCAGCATAAGCACGACGGCCTACACATACGATTAACTTGTCGAAAGTTTGAGTCTTGTCTTCGCCGCCCTGAGTGTACTTCACAGTCACTTCAGAACCGTTCACTTCAGTACCAGAAACTTTAGCACCAACGCGGATATCAAGACCCTGCTTAGTCAACAGTTTTTGGTAGTCTTTTGCCAGGGCTTTATCAGCCATTGGCAAGAATGCATCCATTGCTTCAAATACAACAACTTCAGCACCCAAACGACGCCATACTGAACCAAGCTCAAGACCAATTACGCCCGCACCGATTACGCCAAGACGTTTAGGAACTTCCTGGAATTCAAGTGCGCCAGTTGAATCAACAATGATGTTTTGATCAACAGGTGCAGATGGGATATTGATTGGCACAGAACCAGTCGCAAGAATCACGTATTTCGGTTCTAAAATTTGAGTTTCGCCTTCATGCGATACAAACTCAACTTTTTTACCTGCAAGTAATTTACCAGTACCTTTTAACCATTCAACGCCGTTGCCTTTTAGCAAACCGTCAATACCCATGGTCAATTGGTCAACAATTTTGTCTTTACGCGCAAGTAGTTTTGCAAGATCAAATTTCACTTCACCCGTAGTAATACCATGATCATCTAGATGATGCACTGTATCTTCATAACGGTGAGAAGAGTCAAGCAAAGCTTTAGACGGGATACAACCTACGTTTAAGCATGTACCACCCAAAGATGGCTTGCCTTTATGAATACGTTTTTCAATACAGGCAACTTTGAAACCAAGTTGAGCTGCACGAATTGCTGCTTCGTAGCCGCCCGGGCCACCACCAATTACGACTAAATCGAATTGAGACATGTTTATCTCCAAGCAATCTTCCCAAATCTCCCTTTCACACAGGGAGACTGATCCCTCTTTTGCAAAGAGGGACACGGGAAGATTTTAAATGAAAAAATTATAGATCAAGGATAAGGCGCGCTGGCTCTTCTAACAATTCTTTGATTGTTACAAGGAAACCCACTGCTTCTTTACCATCGATTAGACGGTGGTCATAAGACAATGCCAAGTACATCATTGGCAAGATTTCTACTTGACCATTGACTGCCATCGGACGTTCCTGGATTTTATGCATACCCAGAATCGCAGTTTGTGGCGTGTTCAAGATCGGAGTAGATAACAATGAACCGAAAGTACCACCATTGGTAATTGTGAATGTACCGCCAGTCATGTCTTCGATGCCTAGTTTGCCATCACGCGCCTTAGCTGCGTAAGCACGAATACCGTTTTCAACTTCAGCATAGTTCATGCGGTCTGTATCACGAAGTACAGGAACCACTAGACCACGTTCAGATGAAACTGCAACACCGATGTCGTAGTAACCGTGATAAACAATATCATCACCATCGATTGATGCATTCACTGCTGGATAGCGTTTGAGTGCTTCAGTTGCCGCTTTAACAAAGAATGACATGAAGCCAAGACGTGCACCATGACGCTTTTCGAATGCATCTTTGTATTGCGCACGCATTTCCATGATTGGTTTCATGTTAACTTCGTTGAACGTGGTCAACATTGCAGTTTCTTGAGTCGCTGCAAGTAAACGTTCAGCAACACGCTTACGAAGACGTGTCATTGGAACACGTTTTTCGATACGCTCGCCCACTGCAACGCTTAACGGTTGCGCTGCTGGTTTCGCTTGGTGATTTGCCACATCTTCTTTAGTGATGCGACCGCCACGGCCTGTACCAGCAACATCAGCCGCTGCAACACCAGATTCAGTCAATGCTTTACGCACTGCTGGAGCTTGGTCTTGTACTTGCTGACGTTCAACGATTGGTGAATTGCCTGCTTCAGTATTTGCCGCAGCTTGTTCAACTTTCTCTTCAGACTGAACTGCTTGAGTTTGAGCCGCGCCAGAAACAGCACCCTCTTCAAACTGCGCAATAACTTCAGCTGAAAGAACAGTATCGCCTTCACCTTTAATAATAGATGCAAGGGTACCGTCTGCAGGAGCAACAACTTCTAAAACAACTTTATCAGTCTCAATATCGCAGATCACTTCATCACGTGATACAGCTTCACCTGGTTGTTTGTGCCAAGTTGCGATCGTACCGTCCGCAACTGACTCTGGGAATACCGGTGCTTTAATTTCGGTTGCCATGATTTTAGAATCTCCTGGATTATTCAGCGTCGATCGCAAGCGCGTCGTTGATGAGCTGAGCTTGTTGTTTTGCATGCAAATATGGTGAACCACAAGCCGGTGCAGCAGATGCTTCACGGCCAGCGTAGCTAATACGGACTTGTTTACCCGCTTTCATCACATCGTCATATAGACGTGGCGCGATGAACAACCAAGCACCTTGGTTTTTAGGCTCTTCTTGTGCCCAAACCAGTTCTTTCACATTTGGATACTGTGCAAGGACTTCTGCCAGGCGTTTTTCCGGGTATGGATACAACTGTTCAATACGCACAATTGCGGTATTGTTCAATTCTTTTTCACGACGTTTTTCAATCAGGTCGTAATATACCTTACCACCACAAAGAACCAGACGGGTTACATCTGACTTATTGATGTTATCCACTTCATCAATCACGGTCTGGAAAGTACCGTTTGCAAGTTCTTCCAAAGTAGACGTTGCAAGTTTATGACGAAGCAATGACTTCGGTGAAGTCACGATCAATGGCTTACGGATTGGGCGAATCGCTTGACGACGTAAGGCATGATAAATCTGTGCAGGTGTGGTCGGTGTGATCACTTGCATGTTGTCTTCAGCACATAGCTGCAAGAAACGTTCCAAACGTGCAGATGAATGCTCTGGACCTTGACCTTCAAAACCGTGTGGAAGCAGCATGGTTAAACCACATACTCGTTCCCATTTGGTTTCACCAGACGAGATGAACTGGTCAATAACAACCTGTGCACAGTTAGCAAAGTCACCGAACTGCGCTTCCCAGATGATCAAGCTCTTAGGAAGAGTGGTCGCATAGCCGTATTCGAATGCCAACACCGCCATCTCTGACAATAATGAGTCATAGATTGCAGTACGTGGCTGGTTTTCTTTCAGGTTACACAGTGGAAGATAAGTTGATCCATCTACCTGGTTATGCAGTTTTGCATGACGGTGTGAGAATGTACCACGACCCACGTCTTCACCAGTTAAACGAAGCAGGTAACCTTCATCCAGAACAGTTGCATAGGCTAAAGTTTCCGCAGCACCCCAGTTCAATGGCATTTCACCAGTTTGCATTTTCAGACGGTCATCGATCACTTTCGCAACCTGACGTTGCATCACGAAGCCTTCTGGAAGCTCACGCATTTTCGCACCAAGCTCTTTTAGACGCTCGATCGGGAAAGTCGTATCCCATTCGTCTGTGTATTCATGACCCAGGTAAGGCGTCCAGTCCACAAACATTTTCTTGTTCGGTTCCAGTACCAGTGCATTGGCAACATGATTACCCGCTTCCAGGTCTGCACGGTAGTTTTCAACCATTTGGTCGGCACTTGCGCGATCAAGAACACCCTGTTGTACCAGCTGATCAGCATAAAGCGTACGCGTGGTCGCTTTCTTGTTAATCACTTGATACATCATTGGTTGTGTTGCAGCCGGCTCATCCGCTTCGTTATGACCACGACGACGGTAACAGAACATGTCGATTACAACGTCTTTACGGAATGTATGACGGAAGTCATGAGCAAGTTGTGAAATGAATACCACAGCTTCAGGATCATCACCATTAACATGGAAGATTGGTGCCTGAATCATTTTCGCGATGTCAGTACAGTATTCTGTAGAACGCGCATCACGTGGATCAGAAGTGGTGAAACCAACCTGGTTATTGATCACAATATGCACTGTACCACCCACGGTATAACCGCGAGTTTGTGACATCTGGAAAGTTTCCTGGTTTACGCCCTGACCTGCAAATGCAGCATCACCATGTACGATCAATGGCAATACGTCATCGCCACCAATGTCTTTACGACGCACTTGACGTGCACGTACTGAACCTTCAACCACAGGGCCAACAATTTCCAGATGTGACGGGTTAAACGCCAATGCCAGGTGAACTTCGCCACCTTGGGTCATCACGTTTGAAGAGAAGCCTTGGTGATACTTAACATCACCAGAACCTTTCTTGTGAATCGATTTACCTTCGAACTCACCAAACAGGTCAGCCGGGTTTTTACCCATGATGTTAACCAGAAGGTTTAAACGGCCACGGTGAGGCATGCCGATCACAACTTCTTTACAGCCCACAGAACCTGCACGCTGAATAATTTCGTTAACCATCGGGATGAAGGCTTCACCACCTTCCACACCGAAACGTTTCGCACCAACGAATTTATTACCCAGATATTTTTCCAGGCCTTCCGCTGCGGTTAAACGTTCAAGGACATGTTTCTTCTGTTCAGCATTAAAGCCATATTGACCGCGTGCACTTTCCAGACGTTGTTGAATCCAACGTTTCTCTTTAGTGTCCACGATGTGCATGTATTCAGCACCGATTGAACCACAGTAAGTGGCTTCCATTGCCTGAACCATCTCAGCCAAAGTCGCTTCTTCTTTACCGATCGCCAGGTTGCCCGTATTGAATACCGTGTCGAGGTCAGACTGAGTCAAACCATGCGCAGCAAGATCCAGATCAGGCACCACTTCACGCTTAGCCAAACCTAATGGATCCAGTTTTGCTTTCTGGTGACCACGGTTACGGTAGGCAGCAATCAGCTGTAATACGCCGATTTGACGACGTTCATGCTCTGAGCTGACTGTTGACTGAACAACAGGCTGAATACGGCTTGAATTACGACCTAAAAGTAGGAATTGCTCACGTACATTGCTGTGTGGTTGATCACCTTTTGGGAATTTACCGAAGTATTCTTGCCAGTCAGCACCTACTGAATCCGGAGCCGTCAAATACTGCTCATAAAGTTCTTCAATATACGCTGCACTATCAGCGCTAAGTTCAGTGTCAAGACGCAGAGCGTCAGCAACTTCTTGCATTTGTGGACCCATTTCCTATTGCAAAAACATTTTCAGGATGCTTTTTAAGCAAAACCCAGGATTATTAGCGTCAGATTGGTAATATGACACTAGTCCCCCATAAGGCATAAGCCATGAGGCGTTATCACCACACCAAGAAAATCTTGATATGTATAATGAACAATAACACCCCTCAGCGGTATCATTACTCATTGAATACCCGATCGAAACCGGGCAATTTTTTGCAAATCGACTTAGAAAAAAGCAAGAATTAACAAAGATTTTTTCTAAAGCGACTCGGGTCTATCTTTTATATACCAGTCCTTGGCAATTCAATGTTTAAAAAGTGTATGTAGCCTGGTGTTTTTAAACATAGTCATAAGCCAAATGCTAACATGTTCTCAACTTTTCAATTGATTTTTTTGACACATACCTTCCATAAATTGGCTAAATACAGTTCAGCTATTTTACTCTAATCTATGGTGCTTTATATCAAAAATAGATTCAATGTAGACTTAAGTCCTAAGCATTTCCGATAAATAAAAAGAGAGTAAACCTTTCAATCCACTCCCCTTCAAATTTCCGTTATATAATAACATCGTTCTTGTTATTTTTCAGGTCAGTTTTACATCTAAAAATCATAAATACCCAAAATAATCACATGTTCTCTCCGGATCCTACTTAGAGCCAATATTTACTTCCCGACTATTTCACTCCACTTTATACATTTTAAGTATGGGTTCTTTATTTTATCTTATGATTTTCTATTCCCCTTCAATACTTTGCATAAAAAAAAGCACACCTTGTGGTGTGCTTTTTTTCTAAACTGCACTGAGCAGCCTATTAGCCTGCCATATCTAAAAGCATATTACGGATGTGACCGATTGCTTTCGTTGGATTCAGACCTTTAGGACATACAGATACACAGTTCATGATGCCTTTACAACGGAACAATGAGAATGGGTCGTCAAGACGAGCCAAACGTTCTTGTGTACCTGTATCACGCGAGTCAATGATGAAGCGGTAAGCATTCAACAATGCTGAAGGACCCAGGAATTTGTCCGGGTTCCACCAGAATGACGGGCATGAAGTTGAACAGCATGCACATAGAATACATTCATACAGACCATCAAGATGCTCACGCTCTTCAGGAGACTGTAAACGTTCCTTAGGAGGCGCAGGCTGGTTGTTGATCAAGAATGGATGGATTTTGTTGTACTGGTCGTAGAACTGGTTCATGTCTACCACCAGGTCTTTCACAACAGGAAGACCAGGCAATGGACGAACCGTAATTTCATTTGGTAAATCGTTCAGGTTCCAAAGACACGCCAAACCGTTTTTACCATTGATGTTCACACCATCAGAACCACAGATCCCTTCACGACATGAGCGACGGAACGTTAAAGTTTCGTCCTGTACTTTCAAAGCAAGCAATGCATCAAGCAACATACGGTGCTTGTCAGTCAGCTCAAGTTTAAAAGTCTGCATGTACGGTGCTTTATCCTTGTCAGGATCATAGCGGTAGATATGAAATGTACGAGTACCTCTACTCATCTGAATTCTCCTGATTAGAATGTACGTGGTTTAGGCGGAATCGCATCAACCGACAATGGACGGTAACGAACTGGCTTGTACTCTAGACGGTTATCCGTAGAGAACCAAAGAGTATGCTTCATCCATTCATCATCACGACGACCGTAAGGGTATTCAGGATGATCTGGTGACAATTCAAAATCTACAACCGTATGCGCACCACGACACTCTTTACGAGCAGCCGCAGAAATAAGCGTTGCTTTTGCAACTTCATACAAGTTTTCAACTTCTAATGCTTCAATACGTGCAGTGTTGAATACCTTAGATTTGTCTTTCAAATGAATATTGCGAACACGCGGCTCGATTGCAAGAATCTGTTTTACACCTTCTTCAAGCAGTGCAGATGTACGGAATACACCAGCATGGTCTTGAACGATGTCACGAATCGCATCAGCAACTTCCTGAGCATTTTCACCTGTAGCAGATTCGTCAAGTTTACGAATACGTGCAACAGTTTGCTCAAGTACAGTTGTAGGAAGTGGCTCGTATTCATCACCGTGATGTTTAGTCACATAATCGATGATGTGCTGACCAGCAGCTTTACCAAATACCACCAAGTCAAGTAATGAGTTGGTACCTAGACGGTTTGCACCGTGTACAGATACACATGAACACTCACCAATTGCATAGAAGCCTTTCACTGGTTTAGTGAAATCACGGCCTTCCTGATTGATTGAGTAAACATCATTTTCTTTGTCGTAATGAGTAACCAGCGCTTCAGTTTCACGCGTTTCAGGAACAACAACTTGACCATGAATATTCGTAGGAATACCACCCATTTGGTAATGGATTGTTGGTACAACCGGAATTGGCTCTTTGGTGATGTCAACGTTCGCGAATTTCTTGCCAATCTCGAATACAGATGGCAGACGTTTCATGATCGTGTCCGCACCCAAGTGCGTCATATCAAGCAGGATGTAGTCACCTTTAGGACCACAACCACGACCTTCTTTGATTTCCTGGTCCATAGAACGTGATACGAAGTCACGTGGCGCCAAGTCTTTCAAAGTAGGTGCATAACGTTCCATGAACGGTTCGCCGTCTTTGTTACGAAGGATTGCACCTTCACCACGACAACCTTCAGTTAACAATACGCCTGCGCCAGCAACACCCGTTGGGTGGAATTGCCAGAATTCCATATCTTGTAGTGGAATACCTGCACGAGCTGCCATACCAAGACCGTCACCAGTGTTGATATAAGCATTCGTAGATGCGCGATACACACGACCAGCACCACCTGTTGCGAACAAGGTAGCTTTTGCCTGGAATACGGCAATTTTACCAGTTTCCTGGTCAATCGCTGTTACGCCAAGTACGTCGCCTGCTTCGTTACGGATCAGATCAAGTGCGATCCATTCCACGAAGAATTGCGTACCCATTTTCACGTTGCTTTGATAAAGCGTATGCAGTAATGCGTGACCGGTACGGTCGGCAGCTGCACATGCGCGAGGAACGGCTTTTTCACCGTAGTTCGCAGAGTGACCACCGAACGGACGTTGATAAATTGTACCGTCAGCATTACGGTCGAATGGCATACCCAAGTGTTCTAACTCATAAACCACTTGAGGTGCTTCACGCGTCATAAACTCGATCGCGTCTTGGTCACCTAACCAGTCCGAACCTTTTACAGTATCGTAGAAGTGGTAGTGCCAGTTATCTTCTTGCATGTTACCAAGAGATGCACCAATACCACCCTGCGCTGCAACAGTATGCGAACGCGTTGGGAAAACTTTAGTCAGTACCGCAACTTTCAAACCAGCTTGAGCAAGTTGGTAAGACGCACGCATACCTGAACCACCACCACCCACGATGACTGCATCGAAGGTTTCATGTGGAATATTTGTGTAATCTTCTTTAGGGTTTATAGCGCCCATGATTGTTTCCTATCAATTCGCCCAAAAAATCTGGATGGCCCAGATTGCATATGCCAATACAGCAATAATTACTGCTGAAGTCAGCACAATACGCAAACCATTTGCTGAAGGACCCATTTGACGAGTCGTCACATAGTCTGTGAAGACTTGCCACATACCAATCCAAGCATGTGCAACAAGAGATAAGACTGACAATAAAGATAGAATCTTCATTGGAGTTGTCATCATGAAGCCATACCATTGTTCATAGCTGAATCCGCTGTTACACAAGATCCAACCCAGAATAACAACGGTATAAACAGCCAAGATAACAGCACTTACACGTTGGAGAAACCAATCGCGAGAACCTGAACCTGTTAAACCAGTAGCGCTTTTCATTAGAGTACGATCCATACAAATGCTGCAACAATACCGATTGCAGACAAGATTAATGCGATAGTAGATGCGACACGGCCACTTTCCAATTCTTCAGCAACGCCAATGTCAGCAAGTAAATGCTTAACACCCGCAATAAAGTGAAAAATCAAGCCGGCGACAAATACCCATACAATGAAACGAACAATGAAACCGTTAAAGATTTCTTGAACTTGCGCAAAACCTTCAGGCGAAGACAATGATTTGTCTAAAATCCATAGAAGGACCGGTACGAGTAAGAATACGATAACACCTGAAAGACGGTGTAGAATTGATGCAATAGCCACGGGTGATTTTAAGTTTACTTCTAAAACTTGACCCATGGACAAATTGACAGGTCTGTTGCTTTTCACAGCGGGCATCCTGTAAGTAAAAACTCCATCCGGAGTTTGTTGGAATTAATTCGAAGGAAAGCTGGCATTTTTAGGCAAATACATGCCCAAAATCAAAACGACACTGAATTATAAAACGTGAACTATTAAAACACAAACAGCTAGACTTGGCTTTTTTGAGAAAAACCCTTTAAATAAGAATCATTAACAACAACATATTTAATTGTGAGGCTCATCAAATAACAGCACTACCCTTCTATATAATTGTTTTTAAATAATTAACCTGATTGATTTACTCAGCTATCTGCTTAAAGGCCAATTCCTGGCATTTAGACTAAAGATGCACAGTTGCAGCATAAATCTTATTTAAAAACCTGGGTTTAATTTAGATGGAAATCAGGCTCATACATTGAATAGTATGACTATTGCGATACAACCGTATTGATCTGGGCTTATAACCTGAGCTTAAAGAGTCACTTAGACCGTAGTGGATGATGGGTTTTTCAATCGGTTTATGTTATTTGGATTCAAAAAAACATTCATTTATTTTCAAACAGCCTCCCTTTGCTGCAAAGTTGGCCATTTATTAAGCTATTTTTTAATCAATTGAATCGGGTCGAAAATTCGGTTAATTGCTTTTATTTATAATTCCAGACCTAGAATCGGAGTGGCTAAAAACTATGTAAGTTATGAGATTTATATAGTTTTAACCAAGGCGAGTAACAGGAGTGCCAATTTTCTGCAACATTTTCGACTATTAAAAAATGCTTACAAATAATTCATACTCTCTATTTTTTTCTGCACCTCTGTTTAAATTTGACTTATTATAGCGGTTTGATCCTGTGATTTTACTGAACTTTTTATACCGAGATGATATGACTAAGCCGCTGTGCAAGCGTCATTTTTTCATCCATAAGTATAATTGACAAAATTTCAGTACTCACTAATCTTAAAGCAAATTTTTGATCCATCCGTTTTGTGCATTAAAAGATTGATAGACAATTCGGATATACATTCACCAGGACAGGAGATCTATTGAATGTCTGAAGCAACTGGCAAGAAAGCCGTTTTACAGCTTGATGGCAAAGAAATTGAACTACCAATTTACAGCGGCACATTGGGCCCAGATGTAATCGACGTTAAAGATGTGTTGGCTGCAGGTCACTTTACTTTTGATCCTGGTTTTATGGCAACAGCTGCATGTGAGTCTAAAATCACGTTCATTGACGGTAATAAAGGTGTACTTTTACACCGTGGCTACCCAATTGACCAATTGGCGACTAAAGCTGATTACTTAGAAACTTGCTACTTACTTCTTAATGGCGAACTTCCGACTGCTGAGCAAAAAGAAGAATTCGACGCTAAAGTACGTAACCATACGATGGTTCACGACCAGGTTAAACGCTTCTACAACGGTTTCCGTCGTGATGCGCATCCTATGGCGATCATGGTCGGTGTTGTTGGTGCGCTATCTGCGTTCTACCACAACAACCTTGACATCGAAGATGTAAACCACCGTGAAATCACTGCGATTCGTTTAATCGCGAAGATTCCTACCTTGGCGGCTTGGAGCTACAAGTACACGATTGGTCAACCATTCGTTTACCCACGTAACGACCTGGGTTATGCAGAAAACTTCCTGCACATGATGTTCGCAACACCTGCAGACCGTGATTACAAAGTTGATCCGATCCTTGCTAAAGCAATGGACCGTATCTTCACGCTGCATGCTGACCACGAACAAAATGCTTCTACGTCTACAGTACGTTTAGCTGGTTCTACCGGTGCTAACCCGTATGCATGTATTGCTGCTGGTATCTCTGCACTTTGGGGCCCTGCTCACGGCGGCGCGAACGAAGCTGTTCTTAAGATGCTTGATGAAATCGGCTCTGTAGAAAACGTTGCTGGCTTCATGGAAAAAGTGAAGACCAAAGAAGTTAAACTGATGGGCTTCGGTCATCGCGTTTACAAAAACTTCGATCCACGTGCGAAAGTAATGAAAGAAACTTGTGACGAAGTTCTTGGTGCGCTTGGCATCAACGATCCACAGCTTGCATTGGCTATGGAACTTGAACGTATCGCGCTTTCTGACGAATACTTCATCAAACGTAATCTTTACCCGAACGTAGACTTCTACTCAGGTATCATCCTTAAAGCGATTGGTATCCCGACTGAAATGTTCACGGTAATCTTCGCGCTTGCACGTACTGTTGGCTGGATCAGCCACTGGTTAGAAATGCACAGCGGTCCTTACAAGATCGGTCGTCCTCGTCAGCTTTACACTGGCGAAGTTCAACGCGACATGGCTCGTTAATCCGAACTGCGTTGAAAGACAAGAAAACCACCCTTCCGGGTGGTTTTTTATTGCTGACAAAATCAAACACACTACGAGTTTAATACCTTTTAATATAAATCGATCCAAGCCAAATTCACGAAATAAAAACTTGAATGGGATCTGTGCTTCATGTTGTTTTATGCTCTGCCTTTTATTTTAAAAATCATCCGTTTTGAACAGTTCAAATGCCGCAGTCTAACGCCAGGTGAAATCAAGCTCTGCCAGCAGGTCTTTGACCAGCTAATTGACTATTCAGCAGTCAGAATCATGAATCATCCCTATTTACCCTGGCAGTCCAGACAGGTGATTATGGCACCCAGTGGCTATATTCATGCACGAAACTTACATTATCGGAAAGACTATTCGCGTGAAAGCTTGTCTTATCAGGCGCTATTTATTCATGAGATGGCCCATATTTATCAGTACCAGCAAAAAATTAATGTGGCTGTAAAAGGCGCATTTCTACAAGGTGCTTATTTTTTCAGCTTGGGAAAATACAATCCTTACAAATATCAATTTAATCCCAACAAACCATTTTCACACTATAATATTGAACAGCAAGGTGATATTGCCCGAGATATTTTCCTGAAAAAAATACCCAATATTATTTTAAAAGACTATACAAGCACTTAATATTTAATCATTTTAATCTATAGCATCATATCGGTTTCACTTTAAAAAAATTAATATGCTGAAGCCTGGATTGAAGCACTGCCATGGAAGAATGCGCAAAAAATCCACATATTTTTTGTTTTTGGAGCATAACTTTTCACTGCAGCGCTCATTCTCGCAAAACAGCGCTAGCTTCTGGATTAAATTTCGATAAAATAAGCCAAGTATGCTATTTTAGCTCGCAGATCAAGCTTCAACGATCATGTGATAAAGACGTTTTTTCTTTGGCCATTTGGCATTTATTTGAGTATCGAAATGCACTCAGCTGGATAATTAGAATTATAAAAATCAGTTATTTAGTGTATTAACCTATAGGAATAGGATTTAATTGGAATGAAAAGTTTTAAAATTGCGATTGCTCAGTTCTCTCCACATGTGGGCAATTTGGATGCAAATACGCAAAAAATGATCGATCAGGCCAATCAGGCTAAAAAAGATAAGGCTGATCTTATTATCTTCCCTGAACTTGCAACCCTGGGCTACCCTGCAGAAGACCTGTTAATTCGTCCGAGTCTGGCCAAACGCACCAAAGCTGCTTTTGAAAAACTGACTGAAGTCAAAGACATTGTGATGGTCTTCGGTTTTGTGAATCAAGCGGAAGATGGTCAGCGTTATAACTCGGCGGCCGTGATGAAAGATGGCGAAGTGCTAGGTGTTTATAACAAACAGGTATTGCCAAACTATGGCGTATTTGATGAAAAGCGCTACTTTGGCGAAGGTCATCAACATCTGGTATTTGAATATCTGGGACACAAATTTGGCGTCCTGATCTGTGAAGATGTCTGGTCTTTAGCAACCGTGCAGCAACTGGCGAAATTGAATATTGACACCGCGCTGGTGTTAAATGCTTCTCCATATGAAGTCGGCAAGCCGCAACACCGTATTGAAACCATGGCAGCCCTGGTCAAACAGCTGAATATCAATCTGGTGTATTGCAACCAGGTCGGTGGTCAGGATGATCTGATCTTTGACGGTACCAGCTTTGTGTTAAACAAATCTGGTGAAGTTGCGCTACAGGCACCGAGCTTCCAGGAAGGCCTTTATATTGCAGCATACGATGCTGAGCAGCTGCAGTTTAGCAAAGGCGTGATCACGCCAGCGCTAGAGACAATGGCCGAGATCTATCAAAGCCTGGTCATGGCCACCCGTGATTATGTACAGCGTTCGGGCTTTCCCGGTGTGATTCTGGGTCTGTCTGGGGGTATCGATTCTGCCCTGACGCTTGCAATTGCAGCAGATGCCATTGGTGCAGATAAAGTGCAGGCGGTCATGATGCCTTATACCTATACTGCACAAATCAGTGTGGAAGATGCGGCTGAGCAAGCAAAAAATATGGGTGTAACTTTCGGTATTGCCGAAATCAATCCAGTGGTCAATGGCTTTATGCAGGTACTCTTCCCGTTCTTTGGAAGTGCTCCGGTAGATGCCACTGAGGAAAACCTGCAAGCGCGTTCGCGTGGCACCCTGTTAATGGCTCTTTCCAACAAATTCGGCAATCTGGTACTGGCGACCGGAAATAAATCTGAACTGGCGGTAGGTTATTGCACACTATATGGTGATATGGTCGGTGGTTATGCTGTCTTGAAAGACGTGTACAAAACGATTGTGTTTGAACTGGCAAAATACCGTAACAGTATTTCGGAAACCCCGGTGATTCCAGAACGTGTAATTACCCGTCCACCATCAGCAGAACTGCGCCCGGATCAGGTCGATCAAGACTCTTTACCTTCTTATGACATTCTGGATGCCATCCTGTATTCATATATCGAAGAAGACATGAGTCAGGACGATATTATCGAGAAAGGTTTTGATGCTGAAGTCGTGAAAAAAGTGATTCGTCTGGTCGACATGAATGAATACAAGCGCCGTCAAGGTGCCATTGGGCCACGAATCAGTTCACGCTCTTATGGCCGTGAACGTCGTTATCCAATCGTAAATG
This sequence comes from Acinetobacter sp. KH_038, assembly GCF_057839405.1. Lineage (NCBI taxonomy): Bacteria > Pseudomonadati > Pseudomonadota > Gammaproteobacteria > Moraxellales > Moraxellaceae > Acinetobacter > Acinetobacter sp. KH_038. Next base: position 2,230,449 of record NZ_CM174489.1, read on the forward strand.
GCTGGAAAGCAGGTAGTTAAGCCCTTTTCCTGATCATTTGAATTAAATCATCGCCTGAGTAAATGCTTGGGCGATTTTTTTTATCAGTACTAAAAGTAGAAATTTAATCGACGATCAAGGAAAAATCATTTTGGAGATATCTAAAGACTTACTGGATACTTCAAATAATTTTTATAATGCGCCATACTTTTTAAAAGACAAAAAAAGAGACCAAGCTGAGAGCTTGGTCTTTTAAAATGGTGGCTATGACGAGACTTGAACTTGTGACCCCCGCATTATGAGTGCGGTGCTCTAACCAACTGAGCTACATAGCCGTAAACTGTGTGCGCATTATCGTAATTTCAGCTACTATCGTCAAGCATTTTAAAACACAAATGTTCAGTCTTTATGCAAATAAAGAATAAACTCTTAAACTTTAAGCAATATTGGCTTTTTTATTGGGTATTTCACATATTTTGATGAAAAGTTTAATGATTCGTGCTTTTATCGAATGCACAAGATAAAACTACGGATTCTTTTGCTCAGTTTTTTTTTGCTTGGTACTTTGACGAGCAATGCCTGCCAGATCATTTCTTTCATTTTTGTAAATTATAATGGGGTCAGACGTGATGTAGCACAGCGGATTAATCAGCAACCGTTCATGAGCATGCAGCAAAAGCGTGCTTCAGCGCAATGAAGTCAGGCTGAACAGCAAACCAAGCATTATCCAGAATATAAGCAGACGCAACGACTGGGCATCGCCCGAGACCATCAGATGGTATTTTATTGTGCCCGTACCTATGTTACCGAACATAAAATCCGGCAATTACAGCAAAAAATTTACGCCAGCGAAACACCAGCAATTTTAAATCGCTATATATAACCGGCACCTCAACTCAAATCAGTTCCACAGTTGATCCAATGCAACACAAGTCAATATAACAATAATTAATAATATTATTATAAATCATTTACTTAGATCCAAAAAACCATCCAACTAAATCACTACAAACAGATGCTGCATCTTTTAATCTATTAGACATTATACCTATGTATTTACTTGGTTTTATTTTTATACAATACAGGCTATGATCAAAGTATAAACAACTATTCGTACTCGGTTTAACGCGTCATACTTTTTATAACTTAATTCCCTTCAGGAGAATTCTAATGCCTTTTGAACATATTTTAGTACCCGTTGACGGTTCAGAAACATCTTATGCTGCTGTAGATAAAGCAGTTGAAATTGCCAAAGCATTTAACAGTAAAGTGACAGTAGTACAAGTGCTGGCACTCGACCCGTATATCGCAGCGGAATATATCTCTGCAGCACAAACCAATGACCTGATTGAACGTGCCCGCACTTCAATCCTAAAAACGCTGGATGAAGCAAAAGCAAAATTTTCTGCTGCCGGCGTGGATGCAGATACACAACTGCTTGAAGGTCAGGTGATTTATAGCGAGCTTGTCAAAGCAGCAAAAGATCTAAATTCTGACCTGATCGTGATTGGTTCTCATGGCCGCACTGGCTTCAAAAAACTGTTCCTTGGCAGCGTCGCGCAAAGCATTCTAGGCCAGGCAGATATTCCAGTGATGGTGATTCGCAAGTAAATCATGCTTAGAATCCTCACTTCTCAGCAAGTGGGGATTTTTTACATCTCTACCAAGCCATCCCATTGATAGCGTTTTAAATCTACGCGATCCCCTTTAAACAAAATTCCTTCCTGCATGAGTTTTTGCTGCTGGATATTCTGGCCAGATGAATCAAGTTTGTTCAGGCTGATTTTCGCCTGTGAATTGATAACCCGATACCAGGGAATGTCGGTATCTTCTTCTAAATGACTCAATATCCGGCCGACCAGACGCGCATGTCTGGGTAAACCTGCCATTCTGGCAACTTGCCCATAGGTAGCGACTTTGGCATACGGAATCTGACTGACCACAGCCAGAATCATTTCTGCCATTTCCTGAGCTGCCTGACTGCGCATCAATACTCCACCTGTTAAAACGCTTTTATCACTCAATCTGCATATAGATTACCAAAAAGCAGGCTCTCACTTCTGCCCCTAGAAATTATCCGGACTTTCCAGCCGTTTAACTTCCTGAACTTTATCGGGATGATGCACCGCGGCAACCCCATCTGCATCTTTCTGATCAATCATAATCTCTGGCTGAAAAACAGTAATGGTCTCATTGCCTTTAACATCTTCACCGACAATATACTGAAAACCCTTCCGATTCATTTTGTGGCACATGCGTTGATACCAGCCTTTAAAGCCCTCAGTTTCTTCACTCGGATTATAGTAAAAGGCATTCATAACTGCAGGCAGTCCCAAGCCACACACCACACCGGACAATAGCACCACAATAAAGGTATAACCCACCAGAATACTGCTATAGGCTTCTAGCTGAGGAATATTGGCTACCGCTAAAATCAGTGCCAGGGAAATCCCGCCACGTACACCGCCCCAAGACAGAATGGTCAAACTGCCGTTATAGCTTTTCCTGCTGACTTTGGGAAACATCGCAAAGGCCAGGTAATTGGCAGCAAAACGGGCCAAATGCAGAATCACAAAGGCCACCATACCCCCCAAAACCAGACTGGCGCTCAAATCCAGAATAAACAATTCCAGACCAATCAGGGTAAACAGGAATGAATTGATGATCCCTTCAACCGTATGCCAGAAATGATTGACATCCCCAATTTCAGCATCAGCTAGGATTTCTTTCCATTTATTGCCGACAATCAACCCGCCAATTACACAGGCAATCGGTGCTGAAGCATGTGCCAGCAAAGCCACCAGATAGGAACCACATGCCAGCAAGGCTGTGGTCAGAATCAGCGATTCCATTTCATGTTTGCCGCGTAAGATCCGCAAGATCGCAAAGCCAAATCCAAGCCCAATCAGCACAGCCACCACAATCTCGTAAAGCAAGGTTTGCAATACGGCCAGTAGCGTGAAGTTTTCACCCTGCAAAACATTGAGCAAGGTCATAAACAATGCAATACACATTGCATCATTAAACAGTGATTCACCTTCCAGTTTAACAATCAAATGATGCGGTGCACGAACTGAACTCAAGACCCCTTTAATACCAATCGGATCGGTTGCGCCCAAAGCCGCTCCCAGCAGCAGTAAAACCAGCAGGTCAACATGCTTGCCAATCAGGAACTGATAGCCATATAACACCACACCGAAAAATACCGCACAGAACACCAAAGCTAGCCCAGCCAGAATACTGATCGGTCGCCAGTGGTTACGCAGATCTGAGACCTTAAATTTCAGTGCAGATGAGGTCAGAATAAAACAGATCACCCCATTAATCAGAAAATCATAGAAATCGACATTACGTACAGCCTGCTCGATATTATCAATATTGATACTAAAGAATGGGTTACCCTGCAATAAACTGGCACCCCATTGCAGGATGAACACAAAGATAGCTGAAACAATCGGGACACCAATCGCTTGCGGAAAACCTAAAACACGTTTATTAAACATGGTGGTGGCAATGGAAAGCGCAAATACCACCGTGAGTAGCTGAAGAAAAAAGAAACTTCCCATTGGGTTTCCTAGAGTCGGACGAGATGAGGCAAGATGCGCCAAGCAGTATTGTTAAAATAGAGCTTTGAATAGCAAGGTATTCTGGTAAAACAAGTTTAATCCTCTTTTTTATCGAATTGAGTTAAGTTTCTTTTCAGTATTTTTGAATGATGATTTAATATACAGCTCAGCACCAACTTTTGCTTCCATCTCTCTATTTTGAATTTTCCTCCCATGCATCAAACTGTCAAAACCATTTTTCGTCTCTGTTTTGCAGGTGTGATTTTCCTGATCACGCTGTCTTTATGTTTTACCTGTTTTGCTAAAATGCAGGAAATTTTGCAAGCCAAACAGCATTATCAGCAAGCCACCAACATTCCACTAAAAAGTACAGCCGGCGAGCAATATGTGCTGCTGTCCAATAACCAGCGACCGGACAATGCCATCTTCATTCTGATTGCCGGAAATGGTTACGTGGCCAAAATAAATTGTGAGCATTACAGCGCTTTATGTAGCGACGACGACAATCAATCGCATACTCGCCAAATCCAGACGGTTGACTTAATCAAGGCAGGAAACCTGTTTTATATTGAGAAGATTCAATTTAGAGATAGCCGCACGGGCAAAGCCACGGCGCTAGAATATTCCAAAGATGATATTCAGCAGTTTTATCAAAATGATATCAGCAATTTGAAATATATTGTATTTGCCATTGCCCTGTTTGCTTTGGCTGCTTTGTTTGTAAGCTTTAAAATATTAAAAAATTTCCGGCGCTTTCTACAAAAATAAAAAAGGAGCTTAATGCTCCTTTTTTATAGCAATAAACTAAATATTTTGATTAAAGGTGTCACAGCTGGCCATTTGACCTGAGTTCAAACCGGTATTAAACCACTGCACCCGCTGCGCACTGCTGCCATGGGTAAAGCTGTCTGGCACCACCTGTCCGCGGGCACGTTTCTGCAAATAGTCATCACCAATTTTATGCGCAGCATCCATGGCTTCCTGCACATCTCCCTGCTCCAGGAACTGGGTACGCTGATGATTATGATATGCCCACACGCCTGCCAGACAGTCTGCCTGCAATTCCTGACGTACTGACAACTGATTGCCCTGCACTTCACTTGCCTGCTGTCTCGCCTGTTGTACCTGAGCTGAAATACCTAAAAGGGTCTGAATATGATGGCCAACCTCATGTGCTACCACATAGGCTTGGGCAAAATCCCCGGCCTGATCAGAACGGGATAACTCGGTGGCATTCTGTTCACCACTAATCCCCATTTGTGTCCGCATATCTTTAAAGAAACTGGTATCGATATAGACTTTCTGGTCGGCTGGGCAATAAAAAGGCCCCATCGCCGATTGTGCAGCACCACAGGCAGAATTGACCACACCATTAAACAGCACCAGTTTTGGGGGTGTATATTGCTGATTCAACTGCTGCTGAAACACCTGAGTCCAGGTATCTTCAGTATCGGCCAGGATCGTACCGACAAAATCAATCGACTCTTGCTGCTCCGGCGTCGGATTTTCCAGACCCCGTGTTTCCGCCGCACCCGATACGCCTTGAGTGACCTGCTTGGTGGTTTGATAAGCCTGCTGTGGATCGACACCGAAGAATTTCCAGGCCACAAAAGCCACAATCAACCCGATAATACTGATACCGCCAGCTTTGGCTCCGCCACCGCGACGGTCTTCTACATTACTACTGACACGACGACCTTTCCAACGCATAGTTTTTTCCTTTTCTTCATCTGCTCAATCTGCAGATAGTTTTGCATCTTAAGCTTTTGATGATTTGGGCCAGATTTTTTTAATCAGGCTGATGATCAGCATCACCAGCAGACCTGCTAAAATTCCCACAGCGAAATTAATCAAGGTCGGTGTCAAGGCACCCACAATATTTCCGATACTGGGAATATCCTGTACATAGCTAACACTATCTTCTGTAAAGTGGTGAATGAAAGGAATAGCATGATTAATAATCCCTCCACCGACCAGGAACATCGCAGCAGTTCCAACAACTGATAAAATTTTCATCAGAACCGGGGCAAATGCCAACAAGCCGCGTCCTATTCCTTGCTTAAAATCGGATTGCTGCTCGGTCAGATGCAGGCCGATATCATCCAGTTTGACAATCAGGGCGACAAAACCATATACCCCGATGGTCATCACGATCGCAATCAGGCTTAAAACGGTAACTTTGGTCAGCATGGAGGCTGCCGCTACCGTTCCCAAGGTAATCACGATAATTTCAGCCGAAAGGATAAAGTCAGTACGAATCGCGCCTTTGACTTTTTCATTTTCAAACTGGCGCAGATCTGTTTCAGTATGGATCAGTTGCTCACGAGCCTGTTCAGCATCCTTGACCTTTGGTGTATGCAAGGTATGGACGATTTTTTCCACGCCCTCATAACACAGAAACAAACCACCCAGCACCAGTAAGGGGTTAATCAGCCAGCCAGCAATAAAGCTGATTAACAAGGCCAGCGGCACTAAAATCAGTTTATTGACAAAAGAACCTTTGGCGACCTTCCATACCACCGGCAATTCACGATCTGCCCGTACGCCTGAGACCTGCTGCGCATTTAAAGCCAGATCATCACCGAGTACGCCAGCTGTTTTTTTGGCTGCCATTTTACTCATGACAGCCACATCATCCAGAACCGTAGCAATATCATCTAATAATAGTAATAAACTGCTAGCCATACTTATTATCCTTATCATATTTCAATTTATTCTAATCAAAATTCTTAAAAATATTGTATTCACTTGTTTAATTTATAAGATTTTTTTAAGACGGCTTTTTTTCTGGCTGACAATCAAAAACAGAATACCGTACAATGTTGCCATTCGTTAAAATACAGCTGTAGTACTGACTACCCTTTGGAATAAATAATGAGTAATCAAGATAATCGTCCAGTGATCTTGACGGGCGACCGTCCTACCGGACAACTTCACCTCGGCCACTTTGTCGGTTCATTACGTTCTCGTGTCGGTCTGCAAGACTCACATCACCAGCACTTGTTACTCGCTGATGCGCAAGCTCTCACCGATAATGCAGACAACTTCGAAAAAGTACGTCGTAACATTATTGAAGTCGCAACGGATTATCTGGCTGTTGGTATTGACCCGAACAAAACCACGATTTGTGTTCAGTCATGCCTGCCGGCATTGAATGAACTGACCATGCTGTATCTGAACTTTGTAACGGTGTCACGTTTAGAGCGTAATCCAACCATTAAATCTGAAATCCAGATGCGTGGTTTTGAACGTGATATTCCAGCAGGTTTCTTGTGTTATCCGGTGGCTCAGGCTGCAGATATTACTGCATTCAAAGCCACTGTCGTCCCTGTGGGTGAAGATCAGATTCCAATGATCGAACAGACCAACGAAATCGTGCGTCGTCTGAACCGTCAAATCGGTCGTGAACTGTTACCAGAATGCAAGGCACTTCTGTCTAATGTTGGCCGCCTCCCTGGTTTTGATGGTAAGGCGAAAATGTCGAAATCTTTGGGCAATACCATTGTGCTGGATGCGACGGATAAAGATATCAAAAAAGCCGTCAATGCGATGTACACCGATCCGAATCACCTGCGTGTAGAAGATCCAGGTCAGGTTGAAGGCAACGTGGTCTTTACTTATCTGGATGCCTTCGATCCAAACAAGGAAGAACTGGAAGAACTTAAAGCGTATTACCGCCGTGGCGGTTTGGGCGATGGCACAGTGAAGAAGCGTCTGGAAGGCATTCTCAAAGAACTGATCGGCCCGATCCGTGAGCGTCGTATGGAGCTTGCCAAAGACCCTGACTATATTATGGATATTTTGAAGACCGGCACAGATAAATGCCGTGATATTACCCAAGCGACTTTAGATGAAGTCAAAACCGGTTTAGGTGTATTCCGTTTCTAACAGAAAATAATCGTCTAAAGCCCTTCATATGAAGGGCTTTTTTATTGTGAGGTATTTATGCGCAATAAAACAGCAACTCCCCTCATAGATTCTCCATAGTTTTAACCTTAATTAACATCTATTAACATGAATACTGATGAGTCATTTTTTATCAGGCCGTAATATAACTACATACAGTAAGGAATCAGATTTAACTCTCTCCACAGTTAATCTCGATGTAGTTTGAAAGAACTTTCCTTTTTCTACGCAATGATCACCCCAATCATTGCGTTTTTTTTTGTCTTTAATTTTATAAAATCTATAAAAATAAAAAATCCTGCCGGATCAGCAGGATTTCAGTCTATTGGACTAGTATTTAAATAGTCCTTTTTCTAATGGAATTTCAATTCCAAGAGAGGCACCGCCATCTTGTCCATTCACATCTGAATCACTGACCCAGGCATTAATTTTTAATGGCATTTCCGGGCGAATATAATGCGACCATGTCACATCCAGTGCTTTAATTTTGTCATCAAAAGCGAAGGCAGTATTGTTTTTAGCCGCACGCTCTGACTGATTGACATCAGCAAATAACACTCGACCAGACAAACGGTTCATAGGATCAATCCGTATATCGCCACCGACAGATACCATCTGTGCATCACCGCCTAAGGCATGAGCTAAAGGATAACCATGCTGATAAAAACCATCGGTATAAGTCGAATGATTATAGGAAACACCTCGTACCTTGCCATTAGTCCGTGTATCCGCCCATTCTGCATAGAGTTGATATGGCATGTTTCTGATACTGGCGGAATAATCAACGCCGGCAAGATACATTTTTTTCGCAGGCAAACCACCTGCTTCATCTTCACCTACGTATTGGCCGTATAGCCCCATTGGAACCTGTACAAGAGGAAACAGATTTAAACGTGCATCAAAGCCAGCAATCTGGTTCGATGGATCTGGTTCACCTGTACCTCCATTATCTTTATTCCCGACAAAAGCATCCCACAGCGAACTTAAACTTTCAGGTCGTCCTTCACCACCCCATTGAATAGCACGAGAAGCCCCGAGTTCCAAATAAGATAAAGGCTGGGCCGTAACACGTAGTCCTATCAATTTGGCATCTGGAACTGCACTATAGTCATCAAGTTGACCGGCGAAAGCCTGATATTGCCATGGCCCTACCCAAGAAAGCCACTTGTTTTCAAAGGCTTTTTGCTCTGCACGTTGCGCACTAAAACCATATACTGGACGGCTGGCATCACCACGAATCAAGCTACCATCATGGCCCGGTCCCCAGTAAGTTGGAATCTGCCCTGCAATTAGCCATTGATTCCAAAGTTTTCCAGCCAAATAAGAGCCTTCAAGATTCACATCCTGATCATTATCAATTTGTGGATCTTTTTCAGCATTTACTCGAAGCTTGGCATCCCAGTTACTGTTTCCTGCATTCAGTTCCAGGGCAGCTTGAAATTGTGATTTTTGCTGATCTCCGAAAGCCTGTGGAATATTTTTTTGATCAGTTTCAGCAAACAAACCTAATTTCACTTGCTGATTATCCGCATTTAATTGAGCAAGGACTGACTCTATCACACGTTGCTGAACTGTATTGCTGACCTGTGCATTCGATAAGGCGCGCTGAATTTCATCCCCACTCAATGGCCAAGTCGATGTACTGATCTGAATTACGCCCTGCTGGTTTAACCAGTTTAGATCGGTACGTAAATTCGCATCATTTAAAACTAAGCCCTGAGCCAATACAGGGAGGGAAAGCGTAGTCAGCAGTACGCTCAATAATGATCTTTTTAGCAACATGGGATGCATATTCTCAAGTTTATTTTCTGCTTCACCATAATCGCTCTCATGTTAATTTTCAACGACTAAACTGTTGTTTTTTACTCGAGCTTTCAAATCCTGCAAGCAAAAAATAACCCACGCAATGGTGGGTTATTTAACATGAATTAAGCTTAATTTTTATGACGCATATGCGGGAACAAGATCACATCGCGAATACTTGCTGCATTGGCAAAGATCATTACCAGACGGTCAATACCAATACCTTCACCGGCTGTTGGAGGAAGACCGTATTCTAATGCTTCTACAAAGTCTGCATCATAATGCATGGCTTCATCATCACCGGCATCTTTTTCAGCAACCTGTGCCTGGAAACGCTCAGCCTGATCGATTGGATCATTTAACTCCGAGAAACCATTTGCCAGTTCACGACCACCAATAAAGAATTCAAAGCGGTCGGTAATATGCGGATTGTCATCATTGCGGCGTGCCAGTGGAGAGGTTTCCGCCGGGTATTCAGTAATGAAGGTTGGTTGACGCAATTTGGTTTCTACAGTTTCTTCAAATACGATAGTTTGCAGTTTGCCCAAACCAAAACCAGGTTTCACTTGCTCTTTCAATTCATCCTGAAGGAATTTTGCCAGGAACTCACGGTCATTGACATTTTCCGGAGTGAACTGCGGGTTATGTTCCAGAATCGCGTCGAACATTGAAATTTTCTTGAATGGACCTTTGAAGCTATACACTTCCTCACCATAAGGCACATCAGTCGTACCCAGGATATCAAGTGCCAGTTTTTCTAGCATTTGCTCGGTCAATTCCATCAGATCCTTATAATCTGCATAAGCCTGATAAAATTCGATCATGGTAAATTCAGGATTATGACGCGTAGACACCCCTTCATTACGGAAGTTACGGTTAATTTCAAACACACGTTCGAAACCACCTACCACCAAACGCTTTAAGTATAGTTCTGGTGCAATACGCAAGAACAATGACATATCCAGTGCATTGTGATGTGTTTCAAACGGACGTGCCGATGCACCGCCTGGAATCACATGCATCATTGGTGTTTCCACTTCCATATAACGCTTTTCAGTCAGGAAGGCACGGATACCCGCTACAACTTTGGCACGAATTTCAAAGGTTTTGCGGGTTTCTTCGTTAACAATCAGATCCAGATAACGCTTACGATACTTCACTTCAGTATCATTCAGACCGTGGAACTTGTCTGGCAATGGACGCAATGATTTGGTTAATAATTCAAAATGTTCAATGTGTACATAGAGATCGCCTTTACCTGAACGACCGATATAACCTTCGACTGCAATGATATCGCCAAGGTCTAGACCTTTGATGGTCGCAAGCACATCTTCAGCCAGTTCTTTACGAGCCACATAGAGCTGGATACGACCTGTCATGTCCTGGATCACGATAAATGAACCACGGTTCAACATCACACGACCGGCAATTTTGACGTAGACCTTTTCGCCTGCTTCAATTTCTTCTTTAGATTTATCAGCGAACTGGTCTTGTAAATCTTGCGCATAATGCTCACGCTTAAAGGTATTTGGCCATGGGCTTTTCCCTGTTTCTTGTGCCTGAGCTTCGATTTGCTTTAACTTGGCATGACGCTGTGCAATTAAATCGTTTTCGGAAATGATTTGTTCAGAAGTCGATTGAGCGTTAGTTTGCGTCATCTCTGCCTCGAATAAGATTAGTTAAAAAATAGAAGTTGCATAGAATAGCAGAAATCCTTGCCAAATCGTAGCGTAAACACTTCGCTAAAGCGGCTTTTCTTTGGAAATGTCCACTATTTTGGTATTTATCATCCTGAAGTTGGATTTGCCCTGATTTTCCATTTTCAGTGTTCTTTCAAGATGTTCTGCAAGATCCCGATGTTCTGTCTTAGCTTAAAGTCCAAGTAGTAGAAATTTCAGGGCAATTACAGCCCGGAAAAATGGCGGCTTAGACCAATAGCTAACTGCCTTCGATGTCCACACGTTCTACAATGATGCTCAGCTTGAAGACGATATGCCCCCATAAATAACCAATAGGGCATGTCCCATAAAAATGAGTAAAAATTATGTCTAAGATTTTGTTTTTACATGGCTTAGATTCCTCCAGAGAATCCACCAAGTTTCACGCTATTGATGTCGTGCATAAATACTGTATCGATGTCGATTATCGTAACCTGAGCTACAGTTCAGTCGCCGATTTTTATCATGAGATGATTGAGACCATTAAACCGGATATTCTGGTGGGCCATAATCTGGGTGGCTACTGGGCACTGAAAATGTCGCAGGTTTATCAAATGCCCTGTGTGGTGGCAAACCCCATTTTGCAACCCAATTTCCGGGATGACTATCCGGCTATTGGTCATGGTGATTTACAGCATGATATTCCGCAGTTTGCCTATCTGGAACTTGGCGATGAAATTCTGGATATGCACGCAGTTCAGGCCCAACTTGAAGATTATATGCAAATTCAGGCAATTGATGGCGGTCATCATCGACTGGAACATCCGGAACAGATCAACCTGTTGATTCAGGAAATCGAACATCATTTTATCAGACAATAAAAAAGCCCCGAGATTGAGGGGCTTTTTTTAAAGTTGCAATTTAAGCAACTGCTGCTTCTGGCTGAGATTTATCATCCAGTACTGACCAGATCTCCAGACCCAATTCCCCATGCAAATCAGGAAGATCAAGGAAAATGCTGGCACCCAGCACTTCATGCTGACATTTAACTGCCAATTCATTTACCGCTTTTAACGTTCCACCTGTGGCCAGAACATCATCAACAATGATGACTTTTTGCGACTGAACTTCTGCAGACATTTCTAAACGATCCAGACCATATTCCAGACTATAACCAACACCCACAACTGGAGGCGGCAATTTTCCTGCTTTACGCACCAATAATAAGCCTTTGCCGGTACGTTGTGCCAACAGGCTTGCCAACACGAAACCACGTGCTTCAACTGCAATAAAACTTTCTACTTCTGCCAGTTTGTCGGCAGGAATACTGGCAATCAGGGCATCAGTGAGTGGACCGATATTGCTCATGAAAAGTGGGGTCAAATCATAGAAACAGATTCCTGATTTTGGAAAATTCTGGACCGTACGAATGTGAGACCACAAAGAAGTAGACAAATTGCTCATGGGAGATCTTAAAAAAAAGAGAAGGAATAAATGAATTTTAAACTCATTTTAGGCTAATGAACAAGTCAAGCTGTATAATAAAAACCCGATATTCAAATACAAGATATTGATTTTTATTATATTAGTTTATTTTTAAAAAAATTATTATAATTTTTTCCTAGTTTAAACTACCGAAATAAATGATTTTTTACTGCACGACTTTGGTCTATAAGGCATACTTCAAATTAAATTGTGCCCCGGCAGGCTTTAATCACGCAACAATTGAGTCGGTAAATTCGATTGGAGCAATTTTCAAATAAATCAGGAATACAAACTCTATTCTGCTGCTAATTTCGCTGATTAAGCTTTTATTCACTTTACTTTCTGAATAGAACTGCGTAAAAATTTAGCCAAATATGTTCACTGTTAAAAAGTCATATTATTTTAGAGTCTTGCCATTTTATGGATTTTAAGCTGACATTTAGACTTGTTCAGTTTTGGAGAGTTACATGAAAAAATATCAATGCATCGTATGCGGATGGATTTATGACGAGGCAGAAGGTTGGCCTCAGGATGGGATCGTTGCAGGAACCAAATGGGAAGATATTCCTGATGACTGGACCTGCCCTGATTGTGGCGTGTCTAAAGTTGATTTCGAAATGATCGAAGTCTGATCACGTCAAGTTAAAGACCATGTCGATATGGTCTTTTTTTATGTCCTTATTCTCATTTATATACCGTATGGAGTCCTACAGCATGGAAACAACTATACATCCTATCGTCATTATTGGTTCAGGTATGGCAGGTTATGCTGTAGCACGTGAATTTCGCAAACTTAATCCAGAGCATGAACTGCTGATGATTTGTGCGGATGATGCGGTAAATTATGCCAAACCGACATTGTCCAATGCCCTGGTCGGCAAGAAAGCACCGGAACAGATTGCGCTCGGCGATGCAGCTAAAATGTCAGCACAACTGAATATGCAGATTGAACAGCAGACTTGGGTCAAAGCGATTCATCCGGAAGAACATCAACTGGTGCTGGAAAAAGACGGACAGGAACGTACCCAGCATTATGCCAAACTGGTTTTAGCAGTCGGTGCCAATCCGGTACGTTTGGCCATTGCTGGCGATGCCAGTGATGAAATTCATGTGGTTAACAATTTAAATGATTATAAAGCATTCCGCAGCAACCTGGCAGCGCGTCAAGATAAGCGTGTAGTGATTTTAGGTGCCGGCCTGATTGGCTGTGAATTTGCCAATGACCTGCAGAATACCGAACATCAGGTCACAGTGATTGATCTGGCACCACAACCACTTGGCCGTTTATTGCCTGAACATGTGGCCACTGCCTTCCAGAAAAGTCTCGAAGAAACCGGAATCCGTTTTGTCTTGGGTACGACAGTCGAGAAAGTTTCTCGCGCTGACAATGGCGATTATCTGGTTATGCTGGCCAATGGTCAGTCTCTGGTTGCTGATGTGGTGTTGTCTGCGGTGGGTTTACAGCCAAATATTTCTCTGGCCAAACAGGCAGAAGTGCATACCAGTCGTGGCATTTTAACCACGGCGCAACTGGAAACCAATCACGCAGATATTTATGCAGTAGGCGACTGTGCTGAAGTCAATGGAACCTTATTGCCTTATGTCATGCCCATCATGCAACAGGCTCGTGCCCTCGCCAAAACCCTCAATGGTGAACATACTGCCGTGCATTATCCGGCCATGCCAGTCGCAGTCAAAACCCCTGCTGCGCCTTTAACTGTCCTGCCTGCACCAGTCGATGTCGAAGTCACCTGGGAAACTGAAGAGCTGGAAGATGGCATGCTGGCCAAAGCCATCGACAGTAACGGTACCTTGCGCGGTTTTGTGCTCTTGGGTGCAACTGCGGGCAAACAGCGTCTGTCTTTGACCAAGCAGGTTCCGGACTTGATTCCTGCTGCGGTTTAGCGGTTTAATACTCAGGATATTTTTTAAACAAAATATCCTTTAATTAGGACAGCAATCATGCACAGCGCATTACAGTTTAATCTTTCTCCTTATAGCGCTTTCATGCGTGAAACCAGAGTTGATCTGGGCAACGGTGTTGAATTACACGTTGAGGTTGGCGGAAATCCGGAACATCCCACGCTGCTACTGATTATGGGACTGGGTGCGCAAATGCTGTACTGGCCGGACTTTTTTTGTAAATCGCTGATTGATCAGGGTTTCCATCTGGTACGTTTCGATAACCGCGATATTGGTCTGTCTTCAAAAATCCACAACAAAGGCCCGCGCCTGAATACCCTGAAAATGATGAGCCGTTTTGTACTCGGTCTGGGCAATCAGGGAGCACCTTATGACCTGTATGATATGGCTGAAGATGTCAGCCTGCTGATTGAGAAAATGCAGCTGGGTCAGGTCTATGTATTGGGCGCCTCAATGGGCGGTATGATTGCCCAGATTCTGGCAGCACGTTATCCGGACAAAGTCAGAAAGCTGGGTTTACTGTTTACCAGCAATAATCAGCCGTTGTTGCCACCACCCTTTCCCAAGCAACTGTTTAGTTTGATTGACAAACCGGCGTCAACAGATGAAGATGGCATTGTAGATCATAGTCTAAGACTGTTTAACATTATCGGTTCGCCAGGTTATGTCAATCATCTGGAAGCGGTGCAAACCGCACGTAAATTATATAAACGAAGTTACTATCCTGCCGGTGTACTTCAACAGTTTTTAGCAATATTATGTACAGGTTCATTGCTGCAACTGAACAAGCAAATCAAGCAAGAGACCCTGGTAGTTCATGGTGCTCGTGATCGATTGCTGCCTCCCAGTCACGGAAAGGCCGTTGCAAAAGCAATTCCAGGGGCTAAATTTGAATTAATTGATGGAATGGGGCATGATATCCCACCGCATTTTATTCCATATCTTAGCGAATTATTTGCTGATCATTTTAAATCATAAACATTAGGACACTATGGCTGCATTACCATCCCTAAGACAGCTGTCATACCTCGTAACACTGTCAGAGACGCTGCATTTTACAGAAGCTGCTCGCCGCTCATTTGTCACCCAGTCAACTTTGTCTGGCGGCATTATGGAGCTGGAGCGTTTACTCGGTGGCGTACTTGTTGAACGCGACCGCCAGAATGTTCGTTTAACGCCTCTTGGTGAACAAGTGGTTGCACGCGCACGTGTTCTACTGGCCGATGCTCAGGACCTGATGCGTTTAAGTCGTGAGATGAGTGAACCATTAACCGGTGATTTACATCTTGGTGTGATTCCTACGATTGCGCCCTTCCTGCTGTCACAACTGCTAGAAGAAGTGCATAAACAGTTACCAAAAATCCAGTTGCATCTACATGAAGCGCAAAGCGAAAAAATTGTAGAAAAACTGGAACATGGCAATCTGGATATGGTTGCCTTGGCCCTGCCTTTCGATACGCGTGGCCTGAAAGTGGCCGAGATTGCCAAAGAGAATCTGTATCTGGTCTATCAAAAATCAGATCAGCACGCTGCACAAGCAAATTCTCTGGAAGATCTGGATCTGTCTCGCCTGATGTTGCTTGAAGAAGGTCACTGCTTACGTGATCATGCCTTGAGTGCCTGCCCGATTGGTGAGCGTAAAAATGATCATCGTTTAAAAGCCAGCTCATTGCCGACGTTAATCGAAATGGTATCTGCAAATCTTGGCTTTACCTTGCTGCCAGAAATTGCCATTCATACCAATATGATCAAGACCAATCCTGAGATTCAGGTCAAAGCGATTGATTCAGCTCCAAGTCGTACCCTGGCATTGGTAACCCGTAAAAGCACGCCGCTACAAAGCGAGTTTGATGTGTTATTACAGATTTTCCAGAAAATCACTCAGCACCATGCTGCCTGATTTTAGCCTGATCAAAAGGAGCACACTCGTTGCTCCTTTTTTTATATCTCAAAGTTGTTAAGGCCAAGCATAACAAATCCGCTTAAGTCTTCAACTGACTGTGGATGTCATCGCTTTTAATCTGCAATACCTGCTATTTAAGACGAAGATCAGGGGGATTACTGTTAAATCCCTATTTTTTGGGATATGCATTTTATTTTGCTTCATTCACAGTATAGCCTTGTCTCAGAATCAACAGGATTGAACTGATTGGCTACTCCCTTACCCGTGCCGGTTTTATTAATAGGTTCATCTGCTGATTTTGGGCTATCAAAAATACAGAGCGTGCTGCAACACTTAGGTTATCAGCCCGACATGCTGCTGTATGCAGAGCATATCCGGTCAGCACAAGACAGAATTATTGAACATCTGCCTAATCTGATTTTATACTTGGTAAATCAAGCTTCAGAGCTGCATGCAATTCCGCAGATTAAGCAGTACAGCCATAGTACGCCTGTAGTTGTCCTACTGCATGCTGACACTCCGGCACTGATTTATACTGCAATCTTGTGCGGCGCAAATAGCTATATGCAGCAGCCAGATTCACTGCTGCAATTTTCCGAAAGCCTGAAAATTGTGTTGCGTGGTGGTGCCTATATTCATGCGGAACTGGCAGGTTATATTCTGCAACAGCTGAGCGATAAAACCTGTCTCAACGTAACTGAATTGCAGCTCTTGCAATTATTCAGTCAGCAAAAAATGCCAGCAGAGATACAACATCAGCTACAGCTGCCTGACTATCAATTATATGCCAAGGTTAAACAGATCTATCAAAAACTGCTGATGTCATCTGATTAAAACAATTGCATGCTATTTTCTGGTCAAAAAAGGCTGAATTTTCAACCTTTGGAAACATTGAATTTTATTTAAACAACTCTAATAAAATACGTTGTGCATTATGCGGCTTTTCACCTTCTTGCGGTTGCGCTCGCAGCCAGGTGCCATCACCTTGTAATAACCAGGATTGCTGATTATCTTTCAGATAGTTGAGCAGGCCCTGTTGATAGATGCGTTTTTTCAAAGTTTCATCTTCTACCGGAAAACAGGCTTCAACCCGGTTAAACAGGTTGCGATCCATCCAGTCTGCACTTGAACAGTAAATCCGTGCATTGCCATTATTGCTGAAATAATACACGCGGGTATGCTCCAGAAAACGTCCGACAATCGAACGGACCCGGATATTTTCCGACAGACCCGGCAAGCCCGGACGCAAGCTGCAAATCGAGCGGATAATCAGGTCAACCTGTACGCCGGCCTGAGAAGCCTCATAAAGTTTATTGATCAGTTGCATCTCGGTCAGCGCATTAACTTTGACAATGATCTGCGCCGGCTTGCCTGCCTGGGCATTCACAATTTCATTATCAATATAATTAATCAGTTGGGCATGCAAGGTAAACGGCGCATGTAGCAGCTTTTTCAGCTTGGCCATTTTCCCCATACCGGTCAGCTCCTGGAAAATACGGTGTACATCTTCACACAGGTCTTTGTCCGTAGTGAGCAAACCATAATCGGTATAGATCCGCGCATTGCCAGCATGATAATTACCGGTTCCCAGATGCACATAGCGCACCAGCTTGTTATTTTCCCGGCGAACCACCAGAATCATTTTGGCATGGGTTTTATAGCCCACAATACCATACACCACCACCGCACCGGCTTCTTGCAGGACATTGGCAACTTCAATATTGGATTCTTCATCAAAACGCGCACGTAACTCAATCACGGCGGTGACTTCTTTACCATTGCGGGCAGCTTCGGCCAGCACCTGTACAATTTCAGAATCTGGGCCACTGCGATACAAGGTCTGTTTGATTGCCAGCACTTGCGGATCACGTGCCGCTTCACGTAATAATGAAATGACAGGGGCAAAAGATTCAAAGGGATGATGCAGCAAAATATCCTGCTTCTGCATGGCACTAAAAATATTTTCAGATTTTTTTAGTACTTTAGGAATGATCGGAGTATGCGAATCATAGCGCAAATGTGGGCGCTTAAAGTTAGACAGCAAACGTGCCAGATTGACCGGACCCGCAACTTTATAAAGCTGCTCTTCTTCCAGATCAAACTCATTCAGCAGATATGCATAAATATGTTGTGGACAGTTTTCTGTGACTTCCAGACGTACAGCACGGCCAAAACGGCGTGAACTAAGTTCACCTTTGAGTGCCTTGGCCAAATCTTCGACATCTTCATTCAGGGCCAAATCGGCATTGCGAGTCACGCGGAACTGATAACAACCGGTCGCGGTCATGCCAGGAAACAGATCCGAGACATGCTCATGAATAATGGCCGACAACATCACATGATGCTCTTTGCCATCGGTCAGCTCATCTGGCAGACGTACCACACGTGGCAGTGAACGTGGCGCAGGCACCACCGCCAGATCAATCTGACGGCCAAAGGCATCCTTACCTTCTAAAGTCACGATAAAGTTCAGTGATTTATTCACCAGACGTGGAAAGGGATGCGCGGGATCCAGACTGATCGGCGTGAGGACGGGCGCCACCTGTTCCTGAAAATATTTTTTCACCCAGGCTGATTGTGCCGGAGTCAGTTCACCACGGCGCAGAAAACAAATATCTTCATCACGCAGTTTTGGCAAAATCTCTTCATTCAAAATACGGTACTGGCGTTCAATCGCAGCATGTGCAGTTTTAGAAATCTGTTCCAGCACCTGCTTGGGAGTCAATCCATCCGGGCTACGGCTTTCATTGTCCAGATCCAGCTGCTCCATCACTCCTGCAACCCGAATTTCAAAGAATTCATCCAGATTACGCGAAAAAATTAACAGGAAATTCATGCGTTCAAGCAAGGGATGTAGCGGATCGACAGCCTGTTCCAAGACTCGCAAATGGAAATCTAAAATAGACAGTTCACGATTTATATAACGATCATTATATGTATATTCGGGCTGTACTGAAGTGGTGCTGGCTGCCGTATTCATATCAAACCTACGCGGATTTAAAATTGTGCTTATCGCTTCAAGTATGCTTCAAATTTATGACAATTTCATAAAAAAAGCCCAAATAATTGGGCTTTCTCTGCAAATAATCTTTTAGGGTAATTCTGCATAACGCATATAGCGCTGAATCATGCGCTTACGGGCATTTAAGGCAGAGGAGTTACGATGATCCTGAAAATATTTCGGATTGGTCAGAATGGCTGCCAGAAAGATGGCCTGATCCTGGGTCAGGCTTTCTGCGGTCTTGCCAAAATAATGTTTGGCCGCTGCTTCCACTCCATAAATATTGTCGCCGAACTCAATCGAGTTTAAATATACTTCCAGAATCCGCTGTTTCGACCACATGCGTTCCATCATCCAGGTCGCCACCGCTTCCTGACCTTTACGCACAAATGAACGCTTATTGACAAGAAACAGGTTTTTGGCCAATTGCTGGGAAATGGTAGATCCACCGGCCACTACCCGGCCCTGATCCCGGTTTTTATTCAGCGCAGTTTGGATTCCGTCCCAGTCAAAACCATGGTGATGCACAAATTTTCCATCTTCGGCAGTGACGATGGCCCGTTTCAGATTCAGGCTGATCTCATCATAGGGACGCCACTGATGCTGGATGGCTTTAGAAGGTTCAGTCCAGTAATCAATCCGCATCATCATGGTGGTGTTGACCGGATTGGTTCGCCACCAGGCCAGACTGGCAAAGATCCACAATTGAATGAGCAAAATCACACTGAGGATGACGAGCATCGTGCGGATCAGAAAGGCTTTCATGTCAGTGCGTTACTCCTTAAAATTTGATTTTTCGTGTTAAGCTTATTCGAAATTTATAATCACAGTAAAAAAATAGCATGTCTGAATACTCTCCCCCAGTGGCACACCGCAAGCTTGAAATGCATCTTTGGTGGATTACGGCCATTTTAATCGGAATTAATGTCGGATTGTTTGGCTGGCAGGCGCTGAATGGCATGGACATCAGTCAGCCGAGTACCCGAGATGCGATTCTCTGGGGTGCCGATTATGCACCTTTAACCTATTTAGCGGAACCCATGCGTTTGTTTAGCAGCATGTTTTTCCATTTTGGCCTGATTCACCTGATGTTGAATATGTGGGCATTGTATATTTTTGGTAGTGTCGCTGAACAACTGTTTGGCCGTGTGTATTTTATTGGCTTATATATATGTGCCGGTTTAATGGGCAGCCTGCTCAGCGGCTATATGAATATTCAGGACAGCTATGATCTGATTGCAGGGGGTGTGGCCAACCCTGATTTATTGCCTGCTGTGAGTGCCGGTGCATCTGGTGCAGTGATGGGACTAGGCGCGTCACTGACGGTATTGGCGCTATTGCCAATGCTGCCCCAGCAGCGTTTTATTCTGGATAAAAAGACCTTGGTAATGGTAATGGGTCTGAACCTGGCCATGGGTTTCATGATCAGCGGAATCAACAATGCCGCACATATTGGCGGCATGTTGATGGGTGCTTTGCTAACCTTGCTGTGGTACGCCGGACAAAAAATGCAAGGTAGCCGCCTGATCAACCTGATCGCGCTGCTGATCGGTTTTGGCCTCTGTGTCATGTTTTATCAACATAACCTGAGTCTGCTCGAAGCAATTCGTCCACTCTGGCAAGAGATTCTGGCGCTAATGCAACAACAATTACGGCTTTAGATCTGGGCCAGTTTAAAAGCCACAGAGATGAATCTTACTGATTCATCTCGCGCAAGCTTTGCAAGGGCGGAATGTCCGACAGATAACTGAGACGATAACGGCCAATCAGCGCACACAACACGGTCATGAAAATCGGCAGGATAATCCAGATTTCCCAGTGCGGCTGAATCATTAAATCCATACGATAACTGGCGATTGCGCTAATTACCTCGGCAAACAGACAGGAAACGATTCCGGCAAACAGGCCGATAAACCCAATTTCCAGGCTCATCATGGTCTTCAGTTTTTGCTTGGAACTGCCAAATGAGCGCAGTAAGGCCACTTCGCGTTTGCGTTCATCCATGAGCAGGTTCAGGCAGGCCATCAGCACCAGAAAACCGGAGATACTGACCAGTACGGCCAGAATTGTCACGATCTGCACCAGCACATTTACAATGCGTTTGATCTCTTCCAGAATCAGGCTGACATCAATAAACACGGTATTGGAAAATTGCTGGATCACAGACACCAGTTTGTCCTTATCTTGCTCCGGCACATAGAAGCTACCCAGATAACTGCCTGCATTAGCATCCATAGTATTCGGAGCAAAAATAAAGAAGAAATTCGGGCTAAAACTTTCCCATTCGACCGTTCTTAAATTCACCACTTTTGCTTCCAGTACACCTTCCGGCAGACTGAAACTGAGTTTGTCTCCAATCTTGATGCCTAATTCTTGCGCTGTATTGGCTTCGACCGACACGGTGCCGACCTGTGCTAAAACTGCTTCGCCACTTACAATCACATTGTCTTGTGGATAACGGTCTGACTGGGTCAAGTTCAGTTCACGTCTTAAGGTATTGCTGCTTTTAACCAGTTCTGCGGCAAAGGGCTGATCATTTTTAGCCACCAGACGTCCACGGACATTCGGATAAAGTGGTGTACTTTTCCAGCCATTCTGTTCTAGTTGCGCTTTTAGATCCGGCATATCAAAAGGCGGCAAACCATAGACAAACTGATTTGGTGTACCTTCCGGTAACTGTTGTTGCCAACGCTCTAACAAGTCTGTGCGTAATACAGCTAACACGGTAATCAGGCTTAAGCCTAGCGCCAAAGCAGTAATCTGCAAGGCGGTCTGGGATGGTGTGCGTACATAGGCCGACAGATTCAGCTTTAAATTGCGCAGCAGCTTTAATATCAGCCATACCGTCAGATAAAGCACCGCACATAACACAATAATCGCGCCAATCACCCAGGCAGTCAGCAGCAGGTTTTCGGTTAAAATCACGCTAAAAATAATCAGGCTCAGCGTTCCGGTCAGCAGCATCCATAGCATGGATTGCACTGATTTTTCCTGCTGGCGAATCACCCGAATCGGTGGCGTGTTCAACAGCTGCAATAGGCTCGGCATGACAAAGCCCAACAGCACCACAGCACTGGTCAGCATCGCCACGGGCAATGGCCCCAGCAACATCGCGATCGCCGAGAATTCAATCTGCAAGTTTGGAATCAGTTGCAGCATCAACTGTAATAATCCATAACCCAGACCGATCCCGACCACTGTACCAATCAGCATGGCAATCAGCAGCACCATGCCCAGCAAGGCCAGATAAGCCGATAAAATCTGCTGTTTGGTCGCACCGATACAGCGCATCAGGGCAATATGATCCTGATTCTGTTGCACATAGCGCTGCGCGGTTAGGGCGATGGCGATCCCGCATAATAAAATCGTCAGAATATTGGCCAGTTGCAGGAAAGTGTCCAGATTGGCAATCGGCTTCATCAAGCGGGTATTGCCTTCACTGGCATTACGTAACCTGAGACTGCTTTGCTCCTCAGACTCCTGCCCCTGCACGTCCACTGGTGTTTCAGCCGCGCCGTTTGCTGACTTGAGCTGCTGCTTGAACAAAGCTTCATACTCTTGAGTATGGTCAGGAGAACCGGCCATGAGCAAGCGATATTCAATCCGGCTGCCGATCTGAATGGCATTGGTTCGCGCCACATCTGCCTGGGAAATAATCACCGTTGGCGAGAAGCCGGAAAATCCAAGCTCCTGATTGGAGTCCTGTTCAATCTTGGCAGTGACTTTAAACGTGGCATCGGCAATATTCAGCTGGTCATCGAGTTTGACCTTAAGCAGGTCCATGGCCCGTGGACTAAGCCAGATTTCACCCGGCTGAATCTTCGCTCTGGCAGGTTGCAGCTGCAGCTCGCCGCGCAAGGGAAAGGCCTGATCAATGGCCTTGACATTAACCATGACAAACTGATCATCGGTATAGGCCATGCTGCTAAAAAAAGTAACCTCTGACTGCTGTAAATCCAGTTGCCGCGCCTGATCACGCCACTGCTCCGGCAAAGGTTCATTGTCGGAAAGCACCAGATCACCGGCCAGCATTTCTGCGGCCTGCAAGGCGACTGCATTTTGAATCTGTTCATTACTAAACTTGAGCGCCGTTGTTGCACTAATCGCTAAAGTTAAGGCAATAATCAGCAGATAAATTCCGGTACTTTTAAAGCTTTGCGTCAGTAAAGGACGAAATAGCGGATTCATTTCACCCTCCACTCGGATGTTCAATCAGCTGACCATTCAGCAGTTCAAAATGTCGCTGGCATTGCTGTGCCAGTTTGCGGTCATGCGTCACCAGCACCAGGGTCGTGCCTAATTCCCGGTTCAACTGAAACAGAAGCTGTTCAATTTCTTTCGCCGTTTCTCCATCCAGATTGCCCGTCGGTTCATCGGCAAAAATAATTTTCGGTTCACTGACCAGTGCCCGTGCAATCGCGACACGCTGCTGCTCCCCGCCAGACAGGACTTTCGGGGTCTGTTGTGCCTGTCGATCCAGGCCAACTTTATGCAGCAGCGCCAAGGCTTTTTGCTCGGCTTCCGCATATTTAAAAGCCGGCTGCAGGCGCAGTGGCAGCATGACATTTTCCAGTGCCGTCAGATGCGGCAACAGCTGAAAAGACTGAAACACAAAACCGATATTTCTCAAACGTACCAGCGCGCGTTGTTCTTCATTCAAGTTAGACACCGATTCGCCGCAGACCATGAGCTGGCCAGAACTGGCCTGATCTAGAGTCGCCAGAATGCCCAGCAAGGTAGATTTTCCGGAACCGGAACGGCCAGTAATCGCCACCTGCTCCCCGGCCTGAATCTGTAGATCAAGATCTTCAAAAATAGTCAGCTGTTTTTGTGAAAGTTGTATCTTTTGTGTCAATTTCTGGGCAGAAATAATCGCCTGTGGCATGATAGTCGAATCGTTGCTACTTTGAATCATACGTATCCTATATGAAAGATCTTAATCAGAAAACTCGGGTATTGCCTTACTTGTTTTTGCTCAGTCTCTGCCTGTTACCACTCGGTGTATCAGCAAAGACGATTATGATTTTAGGTGATAGTTTAAGTGCTGGTTATGGTATTCAACCACAACAAGGCTGGGTACATTTATTACAAAAGCGTCTAGAACAACAGTATCCGAAACAGCATAAAGTGGTCAATGCAAGTGTCAGTGGAGAAACCACCAGCGGCGCCCTGGCCAGACTGCCAAAACTGTTACAGACGCATCGTCCCGATGTGGTGGTGATTGAATTAGGTGGCAATGATGGCTTGCGCGGACAGCCGCCACAAATGATTCAAAAAAATTTAGCCAGCCTGATTCAGCAGAGCCAGAAAGCCAAGGCCAAGGTGGTGGTATTTGGCATGAAGATGCCGCCCAATTATGGTCAGGCCTATAGCAAGGCTTTTGAGAATAATTATAAAGTGGTAAGCCAGCAATATAAGGTGAAGTTATTGCCGTTTTTTATGGAAGGTATAGCCGGCAATAAAACCCTGATGCAAAAGGATCTGATCCATCCGAATGCCAAAGCGCAAACGATCTTGCTCAATAATGCCTATCCATACATTAAAGGCGCTTTATAAAGCGCCTTTAAATGATTTTAGACCGTATTTAAATAAATATTGCCTAGAAATCGAAGAACAGTACTTCACCGGTTTCCAGTGAATATTCAGCGCCGACTACTTTGAGTTTTCCTTGAGCAATCAGGTTTTCCAGAACGGCTGAGCCATGACGTAACTGATTGACTGAAGCAAAGACATTTGAACGTACCGCATGCTTGGACAGTTTGGCCAAATCATTTTTCAGTTCAGTTTGCATTAAGGTTTCGACTGAAGGGCGCACGCGGTTCACAATCGACATCAGGTTTGCCGATGGCGGACAATCCGGGCACATCAGGGTATCAATCGTGGCTTTAACCGCACCGCAGTGACTGTGACCGAGTACCACAACAATAGCGCAGTCATAACGCTCCGCGGCAAACTCAACACTGCCGACCTGGGATGGTGCAACAATATTGCCGGCAACACGAATCACAAAAAGATCACCCAAACCCTGATCGAAGACCATTTCGGCTGGAACACGCGAATCCGAACATCCCAAGACAATCGCAAAAGGATTCTGATCCTCTGCCATTTCTGCGCGCTGTTGGTGGCTAAGCTGTTTTGGATGCGAGGTATCGCCGCTGACAAAACGTTGGTTCCCTTGTCTAAGACGTTCTAAAGCTTCTTGAGCTGTGAGCATTCTTTTCTACCACCGATGGTTTTAGTTGCAATATCTTACTGCCAGTTTTTTTGAATGTCACTTGCAAAAAAACTTAGCTGGCTAAATTTTTAGCATTTATCTGATTTCATTTTTCAAGAATTTTTCGAGAATCCGATCACACTTTAGCCTTATTTAATGCCTTTCAGCAAAAAACTAATGAGTGACAAGTGCAGGGATTAATTTAAAATAGGGGGTAAGAATACAGTTGTATGGGAATACTGTTTTCAAATTTATAACACGGAAGTATTTTGGGCACTTTGCCCAGTGTGTTTTTTGGGGGAATGTATCAATGAAGAAAATAATAAAGTTGCGTTCGAAAATAATCTGCTCGACCTTAGTCGCATTAAGCATGGCCTTACCCAGCTTGACGCATAGTCAGTATCTGTTGAGCCAGCCGAATGATAAGCCTGCCAGAATATTACAGCAACATTTGCAGCAGGAACGTCTGCAAGCTGGACTTCAATCCAAAACCCTCAAAATCGGTGAGGTGACCTGGAGCTATAGTGAAGGCGGTGCCAAGCACAAGCCCTCAATCCTGCTGATTCATGGCCTAGCCGGCACCCGTGACAACTGGAACCGGGTAGCTCAGTTTCTGACCCCACATTATCATGTGATTATTCCTGACCTGCCAAGTAACGGCGATACCAAGGTTCCGGACAATTTTGATGTGTCTGTGCCAAATGTAACCTCTCAGCTACGTTCGTTCATCGAAACCTTGAATGTGGACGAGAATCTGCATATTGCCGGACATTCTCTGGGTGGATCAATTGCCACGGTCTACGCCTCGCAATATCCGTTTGATACGCAAAGCCTGTTTTTAATCAATAGTGCCGGCCTGTATAAAATGGGTAATACCCCTTATACCAAAGACCCGCAGGCTCTAAAAGATCTAATCGTCAGCAAGCCCGGCGACCTGCAAGATATCTCCAGACAGCTGATGCAGAACCCGCCGGTAATTCCTTATCAGCTACGCCATGCACAGGAAAAACTGCTGATTGCACGCGCTGAACAAACCAGTAAATCCATTGATCAGGTGGTGATGCTGAATCGGATCTATACGCCAGAAACTTTTGCCCGCCTGACCCGCACAGTCGAAGCACCGACTTTAATTTTATGGGGCAAACAGGATCGGATTATTAATGTCGAAGTGGTCAAGGAACTGCATGCCCTGCTGAAACGTGCCGAAAAACCGGTCATTTTGAATAATGTCGGGCATATGCCAATTCTGGAAGCAGAAAAACAGGTGGCACAACATTATTTGCCATTTCTGGCCAAGACCCAGACCCTAAAAAACCCACTTGCTGATAAACTCATTCCTTTAAATTAAGTTTCAGAGATGCTATGCAGAAACACCCCATGATTGAGCAGTTGATCGACGCTCAACTTGATTTTCTCGATCAGGCATTTGCTCAATCTGAAACAGTTCAAAGCGAGTTTCATGCATTTTATTTGTGGTTGCGCAAACAGACGCTAAAAGAGCTGTGGAGCTGTGATCTGATTAATCAGCTGTTACAGAAACAGATTCTGGGCACAGCCGCCAGTGCCTTTCTGATTGAACAGATTGCTGAACATATCCGTTTTGCCTTGGTACATCCGGTCAATGATACCACCAAGATTGCCGATATCATTCCGGTACTGACCGTAGACAAGATCGCACAATATGTGGCCAGCAAAAGTGGGCATCGTCAGCGTCTGATTAAAACCGTAGTGAGTAATCCGGCATTTTCGGCCATGATCACGCAACTGATCCAGCATTCGATTCAGGATTATCTGGATAATTCCATGATTGCCAAAAGCGTACCCGGTGTTTCCCGTTTTATGAAAATGGGCAAGTCGGTACTGGAAAATGTCACGGATACCAATCTGGACAGCACCATTGCACGTTATCTGCAAAAGAATATTCTCAAGCTCAGCCAGATGAGTGAACATGTGCTGAACCAGCATTTTGACGATGAAAAACTCTATCATTTTCAAGCCAATCTCTGGCATAAAATCAAAGATATGCCGGTATCGGTCGTGAAGAATTATATTGAATTGCAGGACCTGAATCAGACCGTCGGCTTAGGTCATGAGATTTGGGATCATCTGCGTCAGACGGACTATTTGCAGCAGCAAGTTCATGATGGCATTCATACCTGGTATGTACGCAATCAGGCCCATACTTTTGACCAGTTATTACGTGATCTGAATATTGATGAAGCTCTAATCCAGCATGAATTGCAGCAACTGCTCAGCCCGGTAATCCAGCAGATGGTTTCACAGGGTCATTTACGTGAACGTGCCCGCATCTATCTGGAACGGTTTTATTATCATGAAAATACTTTGAAAATTCTGAAGATTTAAAAAAAAAGCCGCTTTATAGCGGCTTCTTTATCTCAATGAATCAGAACTCATATTTTGAAACTTTATTTTCAATTTGAGTCAATTGCCGTGGCGCAATCTTTCATTATCCTGAGTTGAATCTTGTCTTTTTTCATCATTTGATTGAATCTATTTACTTGATTTTGATCGACCTGTTCTGCTGTACTTGAACATGGATGCACATAATGTGCATTCATCATAAGAAAAATCGTTTCGATTAGGAAGATCGGATTATTTTTAAAAGCAGGCAAAGTTAATAGTTCTCCAAAGCTGATTTCTTTTTTTGACAAACACTCAATTAAAGGTGCAATAATTTCTTTTGGCGCCTTAATTTCACCTATTACTGTTTTAAAACGAATACCGCTATTTTTGGGTGCCTTTGTCAAAAGCTTAAAATCGATTTGGTTAATAGCACTGAGATGATCTGCATTTTTAAATGCTGCTGGTTTTCTTTGAAAAATATCTGCTCTCTGTTTTGCATCTCTGGCCAAGTCTTTTAAATATTCTTTTAAAGCAGGCGCCTGAGTATCATGTATGATTTTCTGCATTTTGAGTGGGATGCTAATACTGTCCATATTTTCACATGGATTCGCGCTGCCTAAATAGGCTAATTGCGCCGCTTGATGCACTTGATGATGCACATCAACACTGTACTGGGGTTGCCAGTAATCAGTTAAAAACTCATGTGCCAAATAGGCGGGTCTTTGTTCTAAAGTTTTGAAAACAGCTTCTATTTTGGGATGATCAATAAAAGCACCTGCATCATTTAAGTCATAAAACAGTTTCTTTCCTGTCTCTATACTAGCTAATGAAGATGCCTGATTATGCTGATCGACCAGATTCAAAAGTTTCTGTACAGGCAACAAATCAGCCGAACCCGGATAGCACATATAATGCAGATAAAATATTCCCAAATCATTTAAGGATTGCGAAACAATGTCCAGAATGTTTTTTTGATGGGCCGGCGAAATCCAAGAAAAAGTGCCATGATTCACAATGAAATCAAACTTCAGGATATTTTTTTCTAGAAAGGCTGAAAAATCACAGTGTATGAACTCGATATTTTTAAGCCCTAGCGATTGCGCTGATTGTTTGGCTTTATCAATATGATCTTTATTGAAATCAACCCCGACAAAATAACCTTCTGGATAATTAATGGCACATACCAGAAGATTTGTTCCTGTTGCACAGGCCAATTCCAGATATGAAAAAGATTTTGTAATATCTATAGTTTTGAAGCCCAAAAAATTGATTACTGTATTTAACCAGAGGGGTTGCATTTCTTTATAAAAGAATGCCGGGTAAGTGGTATCAACCACATAGCCATCTTTTTTGTTCATATCCTGCCTGATCAAACTTGATTTAAAAAATATATTTCTTCGAAGAATGGGGCTTTACAGCCCCATGAATGTTTAGAATTTCAGATTTACCGCAAAGCTATATTTTCTGCCATCTAAAACAGAGGAATTACCATCATCCACAACATTCTTGTTGGCTAAATTATAAATGCCAGTTGAAAACTGCAATTTATCATCATGTTTATAGACAGCGCCGACATCTATAAAGGTATATGAAGGTGTTTTAACACCCCCCGTGGTTCCGGCAGTTTCTCCACGGTAGTTGAGCTGTGACCATAGCAATACTTGATCATTGAGCTCCCAGTCCAGGCCGGCATTAAACATATGTTTAGGAATATCGCTTAATGGCTTGCCTTGATGTTGACCCGATTTTTGCTCGCTGTCGGTATAGGTATAAGAATGGCGGTACTTCACATCATCTCTAACTTGATAGTCTGTGGTGATTTCTAGTCCCTGAATTTCAGCCTCATCTACATTGTAGTTGTAGGTATAGCCATTAGCATTGAAAGGAAGTTCCGGATTATCAATATAGAATTGACTGCCATCTTCCTGACTGCCTGCCACTCGAGAAGATCTGGTAATTTTGTCTTTGAAGTCAGTTTTAAAGAACATCAGGCTTCCAAGTAAACCCAAATCCGGATTTTGATAAGCAATTCCGGTTTCATAGGTTAAACTTTTTTCAGGCTCCAAATCCGGATTTGGCAAAATTGCACCGCCCATTGAGTTAAGCATATACTCCGGAGAAGAATTTCTTAAGCTTGGGGCTTTATAACCCGAGATCACCCCACCTTTGACAATCAAGCTATCTGTTGCGTTATAAACCGCATAAGCTTTGGGACTAAAGTTACTCCCGAAGAATTCGTTTTCGTCATAGCGTCCACTAAAAGTTAAAGCCAGATCATCAGTTGCATTCCAGGTATCTTCAGCAAATAGAGCCCATTGGTATCTATCCATTTTGGTCACCTTGCCTGCCATCGCCTTCTGCTGATTGGTGGTGCCATCTTCCAGATTTTCCTGTTTAAAGTTTGCACCGACCGTCAAGGAATGCTGATCAAAAAAATAGGTGCCTTGAGAGTTTGCAGTCAATGTTTCAAAAAGTATGCCACCCGGATTGGTCACACTGCTTCCATCTTCAAGAGTTACTGTTCTGCCGGTAATGGAATTATTTTTATCTTTATCGTATTGCACATAGGAATTAACAACAAATTGATCATATTTGCCTTCATGACTTAAATTGTAGTTATTTTTTTCAAGTTCAGAATAACTTCTATTACTGGTCGGCAACATGCTTCGTCCCGGTGTATGCGTTCTTTCTTGTTGTGTGGTTGAATATTCAGCCGTAATGGTATTGTTTTCATCAGGCGTGAAGACAAACTTTCCGCTCAGATTTTTTTTATTAAACTCCGGATCACTTTCAGCCGATTCTGTATTGTTCTTTTGAAAACTGCTCTCTTCGATGTTTTGAAATCCTGCATTTAATTGCAAAGACAAGAGCTTATCAATCAAGGGTGTATTGATATACAGACTGGTATTGGTTGCATCATTATTTACTTTGTTTGATTTATCCGCTTTTATATATTCTGTACGGACACTTGCTGTCATCTGATCTTGGTGTTTTTTGGTAATGATATTAATTACCCCGCCCATTGCATCTGAACCATATAAAGATGAAGATGGTCCACGAATAACTTCGATTCGCTCAATGGCTTCAACAGGTGGTAAGAAATTAATAGAGGCACCCTGCACGCCCCCATTTGTAGTCAATAAACTGCCATCATTCATGGGTTTGCCGTCAATCAAAAACAGTGTGTATGCTGAACCCATACCACGGATCGAAACTGTCTGGTTAGTACCGCCCCCCTGCACAAAAACACCTGGCACATTTTTTAAAGCATCCGTCACATCACTATAAGATTTTTTTTCTAACTCTTCCGCAGTAATTACAGAAATAGTTGCAGCTGCATCCGCAATATTTTGTTCATATCCCCCTGCTGTAGTAACTACAATCGATTTTAATTTTGTTGATGCTGCCTGCTGTACTGCTTCATTTTCCAACGCAATATTTTCTTCCGCCTGCACATTTACAGCGATTGCTGAAACTACAGCAAATGCCAAAGTTGTTTTTAAGAATGGCTTATTCATACCTTGCGCGCCCTAATATTTATGAAGAGATCATGTTTATTCGGTTGCAAAGTGTAACAGCTTCTCCATTGAATGCAATTACTATTGATAATTATTATCATTAACATTCACTAAATTTTAAGCCGGATATAAAAAAACCTCGAAAGTTCGAGGTTTTTTGAAATGTGCTAAATAACCTGTTATAGGACAGCTTATTTCATGTACGCACCTTCAGATTGGCTATGATCTGTTTCATCAACTACATGCATCAATTCAGGAACATGCTGTTTTAATGTGGTTTCAACACCTTGTTTCAAAGTGATGTCAATCGCTGAACAGCCCTGGCAACCACCACCAAATTTAAGTACTGCGGTTAAACCTTTTTCAGGGTCTTCTTTGACTTCAACCAATGCACAGTTACCACCGTGTCCTGCCAGGCCTGGATTAATTTCAGACTGCAATACATAGGTAATACGCTCTTCTACCGATGCATCTGGCCCCACACGTGGCACTTTAGAGTTCGGCGCACGGAATGTCAGCTGACCACCAAAACGGTCTTTGTTGTAGTCAATCACTGCATCCAGTAAATATGGAATTGACGGCGCATCGATATAGGCAGGGAATTCAGGATATTCCTGCTTATAATCTGTCGGTACAACTTCATCAGGTGCACTATAGGCCATGCAACATTCAGCACGAGGAGTACCCGGATGCTCTACAAAAACACGCACACCAATACCCGGAGTGTTCTGTTTATCCAATAGATCCTTTAAATACTCTTGTGCTGTTGGTGTAATCAATAAGTTGGGAATTTCACCAACAACTGGAGTGCTGCTGTTCTCAGTCGACATAACAATAATTTCCTCAAGCTCAAGTGGCCATTTTAACTGAAGATGCGGGGTAATTTTTAAAAATCAACTAAAATTGTCGGATTTATTATAAAAGTACAACTTTAGTTTGCTTTTAATGGCATCATAATTGGCAAATAGGCACCATTAGAATTACTTTATATGCTTGATTTACCTTTTAATCACACCGTTACCATTGTTCTGATCACCTGTATTGTGTCCTTTATTGCCTTTTCTAAAGAGACGGTGATGAATCGTCTGATTTTCTGGCCACCGGCAATGCAGCGTGGACAATATGACCGCTTTATTACCCATGGTTTTATTCATGCTGATGGCACCCATCTGCTGTTCAACATGATCACTCTGTTCTTTTTTGGCAGTGTGATCGAAAGCTTTTATCGGCAGTATTTATATGATCTGGGTTTCATTCTGTTCTATTTGGGCGGTCTGATTGCAGCAATTATTCCGAGTTATCTGACCCATAAAGATAACCCGCGCTGGGCCAGTCTCGGTGCTTCCGGAGCCGTCTCTGCAGTGCTGTTTGCCTACATTCTGTTTGAGCCGTGGAAGCTGATTTTTGTATTCTTTATTCCGGTTCCTGCAATTATTTTCGCTGTACTATACGTGGCTTATAGCATCTGGTCAGGCAAAAAAGGCAATAGCAATATTAATCACAGTGCACATCTGTGGGGTGCAGCCTATGGGGTCATCATGACCATTATTCTGGAACCGCGCCTGCTTCCACATTTCCTGAATAAACTGATGCAGGTTCCGTTTTAATCAGGGCGATTGTATCCTGAGTAAATCAGGCTCAATATGAATTGAGCCTGATAGTGCCGTGTAAAATCCCAGAAGAGAGCTTCCGCTCTCTGATTCGTTTGAAACATCTCGTAATATATTTAAAAGCCATGATGGTACTTATTGCCAATCTTGGAGCGAATTTTGCAGCGATAATGTATACATCTGTATATTAATTACTGTCCTTTACGAGATATTTTGCATGTCCACTTTGCCAGACGGTCTTCAATTTCCTCTTCAATCGAATCAACAAAAACCAAGTAGCTCGAAAACAGGACGCGCGATCATCGCAGCCGCACTGGCCAATGTCGATGAACACAGTGCTGCACAGGCCAAATCAGAAAAAAACTGGCGCAAACAATATACCGTACATTTCAAGCAACTGGTGCAACAGGGTTTAAGCTCTCCTGAAGCCAGCCTGAAAATTGCCGAAGATGGTCTGGCACAGGCGCATCAGAGCTTTGAATTTTACCGTGATGGCCAGAAACATTTACTCAAAGATGCCTTCAGCTTGCCCGCCGATCAATTACATACATTTAAATTGACAGGAAGCAGTCAGGCAGCACCAGAATGGTATGTACCCTATCAAGGCCAGAAATTGCAAGGCGAAGCCTTATTGGCACAGATTAAACGCTGGGAAGCCCAAGGCATTGTGGAAAGCAGCCATGCCAATGCGTTACGTGAATGTGTGGCGCATCCAGAATGGTTTGACTTGTCAGATCGTACCACTGTGCTGTTTGGTGCAGCTTCTGAAGCCGGCCCTCTGACCTGGCTGGCCAAATGGAAAGCCAACATTGTGGCGATTGACCTGCCAAACACCCGGGTGTGGGGCAAGATTGTCGATACCGTGAGTCAAGGCAACGCCACGCTATATGCACCTTGTACTGAAGACTTGCCTGCCGAGACTTCACTTGACACTTTAAAAGAAAAATTAGGCGCAAATTTGCTTACCCAGATTCCTGAAATTGCCAAATGGCTATTACAGTTTGAACAGGATCTGGATCTGGCTGCAATTGCTTATCTGGATGGCGAGAAGCATGTCCGGGTTTCGATGGCGATGGATGCCATCATGCAGTATGTCAGTCAGCAAAAAGCCAATACCAGCCTGATGTATATGTGTACCCCGACCGATGTCTATGCGGTTCCAAGTGAGGTAATTGAAGCATCAAAGGTAAAATATGTAGAGCGCTCTAAAGCCCAGACGCTAATTTCCAAAGGTATTTCAACTGTAAGTCGCAAACACTTTTTCCAGAAAAATACACATGAACTGATTCAGTCTGGCGATCAGTGTTATGGCATCTGTGATTGTCTGGTGGTCGAACAAGGTCCGAACTATGCGCTGGCAAAACGCATTCAGCAATGGCGTGCCACCTTGGCTCGTGCTCAAGGTCAACGTGTCAGTATCAATATTGCCCCATCCACCACCACCTATTCAGTCACCAAAAATCCATTGTTAAAAGCAGCTTTTAACGGCGCCAGCCTGTTTGATGTCGAAGCATTTGCACCTGAAACCACCAATGCGATTATGGCTGCACTCTGGATTCATGACCTGCGCAATCCTGAATCGGTGGCCAATCCTGAAGTGAAGCTGAATCATCCACTTGAATTGATGATGCATGGTGCCAATCATGGCGGTTTGTGGCGCGTGGCCTATCTGGCACGCACTGCACTGCCTTTTGCTGCGCTATATGGTTTTGCGACGGATAAGCTGCCGAAAGGATTATTGGCTAAGTTGAAGAAGTAATTTTTTCAATATTGTCCCCTTTCCTTCCCGGTTTTTAACGCATTACACGGGTATTGGTGAGAAAAAGTATTTTTAGCTTTCTCTCACCCCAGCCCTCTGCCTGAGAGAGGGAGTATCCATTCAATAGCTAATCAATTCTAAGCTTATAAATATTCAAGCATGCAACCTTGATCCCCGCTCTCCTGAGCAAGTTTTAAAGCAGCGCTTTTAAAACCGAAGCGTAAATGAGGGTCAGCGAGAGCTTAATTTAAGCTTTCAAATTCTTATGATTGAGCTTGGTAAAGATTTAAGTTGATCTGTTTTATAGCTTCTTTTTTCTTTACTTTTGCAAGATGAGCAGCACGGCTGCGCAAGGTAAAAAAATCTTTTGTTAAGCTGATGATATATCCTGCGTAATTTTTTAAGCATTGCTTTAAAAAATTACGCAAGACAGCCTGACGGCGACATCCCTGTTGCCTTAATCGTGACTTCACTCTCTTTTGAACATATCTAAATTTTAAATAAACTATAAAAAAAGCTGCTCTAGAGCAGCTTTTTTTATGTCTAAATAACTTAGAACACTTTTAACAGTACCCAGTACAAACCGCCTGACAGACAGATGGTCGCTGGCAGTGTAAACACCCAAGCCGACAGAATTGTTTTGACCATCTGGAAGTTCAGACCGGATTTATTTGCCACCATGGTACCTGCAACCGCAGAGTTCAATACATGAGTGGTTGAAACCGGCATACCAAAACCATCTGCCGCAGCAATAGTCGACATCGCCACAAGCTCGGCAGACATCCCCTGACCATAAGTCATATGCTGCTTCCCAATACGCTCACCGACTGTCACCACAATACGCTTCCAGCCCACCATGGTACCCAGACCCAGCGCCAAGGCAACGGCCACTTTTACCCAGGTCGGAATGTATTGCAAGAACGAATCCAGACTGTCACGGTAGTTATCTACCGTCTTTTCCTGTTCAGCCGTCATTGCAGGCAGAGCATCTGCCTTGTCCAAACGTTTGAATGCTGTGGTGCTTAAATACATGTCATTACGGAATTCTGAAACTTCCGCTTCCGGAACATCCTTAATACTGTTGTAGCTGCCAACTTTCTCACCGAGGTGATCGGTCAGGCTTGCCAATGCAGGCACTACTTCAGGGGTGATTTCTTTGGTTTGAATGTATTCAGTAATAATCTGACGCGCTTTTGCATCTTCAATATCGCTATGGTTTGGATAAATCACATCGGCGGTTTGCGCAGACAACTGACCGAAAGTCTGAATATGTTGAGTATCTAAATTTTTATTGAGTGAGTACGCCAGTGGTACGCAACCAATCAGAATCAGCATGATCAAGCCCATACCTTTCTGACCATCATTCGAACCGTGTGCAAAACTTACACCGGTACAGGTAAAAATCAAAATGGCACGGATTAAAGGTGGTGGCGGCTTATTGCCTTCAGGTGGCTGAAACAGTTCCAGCTGTTTTCTGAAGACTTTTTTCACCAGCAAGAACAGTACCGCTGCAAATGCAAAACCGATTAAAGGCGAAAATAATAGCGCCTTACCGACTTTCATCACCTGCTCCATGTCTATACCCGATGCACCACTACTCGCGTGCAGGATATAGTTCATGATCCCCACACCCAGAATCGAACCGATCAGGGTATGTGAGCTGGATGCCGGAATCCCCAGGAACCAGGTTCCCAGATTCCAGACAATAGCTGCAATCAGCATGGCAAATACCATGGCAAAACCGGCACCCGAACCGACGTTCATAATCAGTTCGACAGGTAATAATGCAATAATGCCGTAAGCTACCGCACCACTGGCCACCATGACCCCAAGGAAATTACAGAAGCCGGCCCACATCACGGCGACGGGAGCAGAAAGTGCATTGGTATAAATCACGGTTGCGACAGCATTGGCCGTATCGTGGAAGCCATTGACGAATTCAAAGCCCAAAGCAATAAATAATGCCGTTGCTAACAAGATCACTGAGTACAGGCTCAAGGCCGGTACATGTGCTAAATCTGCAGACAATTGAAAGCCGATATAAATCAGCGTGGTGATAATAAGAGTCAGGAACACCGGCATAAAGAATTTCGGTGTTGGCACATGAACATTGGTCGACTTTTGCGAAGCCGACTCGTGTGCTGAATCTACGGGAGTTTGATTAGGATTCATGCAAGCAGGAATAGAGGATTCAAGAATTCCCCTATTGTTCAGTTAAATTGTGACAATTATATGACAATCTGCCGTCATATGAAGCAATTATTTCGATTTTGTTGCTGCTATTCGTCCTGTTTAATTCCAAGTAAAATACTTATGTTTGATTCGACAAATCATTAACTTAAGATAAAATTCCAGCTTTTTAAAAATCAGAAACACTGAGGATTTCCGTGTTCAAAGCCTCGAGCTTCCGCCAATCATTAAAATGACCAAAATGTTCATGCCCATAGCATAATGACTGAATATGACAATTTCATGAATAAAAGCATCAGCTTAATTTTCAAAACTAGCTTCTTGCCGATCTTGGCCCAATCCCGTTTTCTAGCCCTATGCTTTGGGTACAGAACAGACAAAACCTGTCCTGTTCTCCATGACTTATCAAATTTTCATATCATGCTTATCCATCATTCTGAGAAAGGTCCAGCAGAATTCAAGCATTAATTCTGCTAATATAGCCGATGTTTTTTGATTTCTACTGAGAAAGTCTGAATGTCGACACTTGCCACCTTAAAAGAACTTCTTGCCAAGAAAATTTTAATTATCGATGGTGCGATGGGTACCATGATCCAGCGCCATAAACTGGAAGAAGCCGATTACCGTGGCGAGCGTTTTGCAGATTGGGCACATGACCTGAAAGGCAATAACGATTTACTGGTTCTGACCCAACCACAAATCATCCAGGGCATTCATGAGGCCTATCTGGAAGCCGGTGCGGACATTATTGAAACCAATACCTTTAACGGTACCCGTGTTTCCATGTCTGACTATCATATGGAAGATCTGGTTCCAGAGATTAACCGTGAAGCTGCGCGTCTGGCCAAAGAAGCTTGTGCCAAATATTCAACGCCAGAAAAACCACGTTTTGTGGCCGGTGTGATCGGGCCAACATCGCGTACCACCTCTATTTCACCCAATGTAAATGATCCTGCCTTCCGTAACATCACCTTTGATGCTTTAAAAGTTGACTATATCGAATCAACCAAAGCGCTGATTGAAGGCGGCGTAGATATCATCCTGATTGAAACTGTGTTTGACACTTTAAATGCCAAAGCTGCGATCTTTGCTGTCAAGGAAGTGTTTAAAGAAATTGGTTATGAACTGCCAATCATGATTTCAGGCACTATTACCGATGCCTCAGGTCGTACACTCACAGGTCAGACTGCAGAAGCATTCTGGAACTCCATGCGTCATGCCGAGCCAATTTCAATTGGTTTTAACTGTGCGCTGGGTGCAGATGCAATGCGTCCACATGTCAAAACTGTGTCTGACGTTGCCGATACTTTTGTGTCAGCGCATCCAAATGCAGGCTTACCGAATGCCTTCGGTGGTTATGATGAAACCCCGGAAGAAACTGCGGTATTTATCAAAGAATTTGCCGAAAGCGGTTTGATCAACATCACTGGCGGATGCTGTGGTACCACGCCGGATCATATCCGTGCAATTGCCCAGGCGGTTGAAGGCATTACCCCACGTCAAATTCCAGAGATTGAGCCAGCATGTCGCTTAAGTGGTTTAGAACCATTTAACATTACCAAAGATTCATTGTTTGTAAACGTCGGCGAGCGTACCAACGTCACAGGTTCAAAAAAATTCCTGCGTCTGATTAAAGAAGAAAACTTTGCCGAAGCCTTAGATGTGGCCCGTCAACAGGTTGAAGCCGGTGCGCAAGTGATTGACATCAACATGGACGAAGGCATGCTCGATTCACAAGGTGCAATGGTGCACTTCCTGAATCTGGTTGCATCTGAACCTGATATCTCACGTGTGCCAATCATGATTGACTCATCTAAATGGGAAATCATTGAAGCCGGTTTGAAATGCGTACAAGGTAAAGCCGTTGTTAACTCGATTTCCTTGAAAGAAGGTTATGACGAATTCGTTGAACGTGCCCGCCTGTGCCGTCAGTACGGTGCAGCTGTGATCGTGATGGCGTTTGATGAAAAAGGTCAGGCCGATACCGCTGAACGCAAAAAAGAAATCTGTAAGCGTTCATATGATGTATTAGTCAATGAAGTTGGCTTCCCTGCTGAAGATATTATTTTTGACCCGAACGTCTTTGCAATTGCAACGGGGATTGAAGAACACAACAACTATGGTGTGGACTTTATTGAAGCAACAGGCTGGATCAAACAAAACTTACCGCATGCCATGATTTCAGGTGGTGTATCCAACGTTTCATTCTCCTTCCGTGGCAATGAGCCTGTACGTGAAGCGATTCACTCTGTGTTCTTGTACCATGCCATTCAACAAGGTATGACCATGGGGATTGTCAATGCCGGTCAGATGGCAATTTACGATGATATTGATGCCGATTTAAAAGCTGCGGTTGAAGATGTCGTGCTGAACCAGAACCAGGGTGAAAGCGGTCAAGAAGCCACTGAAAAACTGCTTGAGATTGCAGAAAAATATCGCGGGCAAGCTGGTGCGCAAAAAGCTGAAGAAAACCTTGAATGGCGTAATGAAAGTGTTGAAAAACGTCTTGAGTATGCGCTGGTTAAAGGTATCACCACCTATATCGACCAAGATACTGAAGAGGCGCGTTTACAGTCAAAACGTCCGCTGGATGTGATCGAAGGCCCATTGATGGCAGGCATGAACGTGGTGGGTGACCTGTTTGGCGCCGGTAAAATGTTCTTACCGCAAGTGGTCAAATCTGCCCGTGTGATGAAACAGGCAGTAGCGTGGTTAAACCCGTACATCGAAGCGGAAAAAACAGTCGGTCAAGCAAAAGGTAAAATTTTGATGGCAACTGTAAAAGGTGATGTACACGATATTGGTAAAAATATTGTTGGCGTAGTACTGGGCTGTAATGGTTATGACATCATTGATCTGGGAGTAATGGTGCCTTGTGAAAAAATCTTGCAAACCGCGATTGACGAAAAAGTCGATATCATTGGTTTATCAGGTTTGATCACACCGTCTTTGGATGAAATGGTCTTTGTTGCACAAGAAATGCAGCGTAAAGGCTTTAACATTCCGTTGATGATTGGTGGTGCAACCACCTCTAAAGCACATACTGCAGTTAAGATTGCGCCTAAATATCAAAATGATGGTGTGTTCTATACCGCAGATGCATCACGTGCAGTCGGTGTCGTCACGCAGTTACTCTCTGCCGAGATGAAGCCAAAGATGGCAGCAGAATATATTGAAGATTACGACAAAATCCGTACTCGTTTAGCCAACAAACAGCCAAAAGCAGCCAAGTTGTCTTATGCTGAATCGGTAGAAAATAACTTCAAAATTGATTTCGCGAAGGATGCCCCTGTTAAGCCAAACTTTATTGGTTCAGAAACCTTCACCAACTATCCTTTAGAAACCTTGGTGAAATACTTTGACTGGACACCATTCTTTATTTCTTGGAGTTTGGCAGGCAAATTCCCGAAAATTCTGGAAGATGAAGTGGTGGGTGAAGCAGCACGTGACCTGTATGAACAGGCACAAGCCATGCTCAAAGATATTATCGAGAATAAACGCTTTGATGCCCGCGCAACATTCAAGATCTATCCTGCCAACCGTGTGGCAGCAGATACAGTTGCTGTAGCAGATGAAAATGGCAACGTAACGCATACTTTTGAGCATCTTCGTCAGCAGTCTGACAAGGTGACAGGCAAAGCCAACTATTCTTTGGCAGACTTTATTGCACAGAAAGATGTGGCTCAGGATTATTTGGGTGGCTTTACGGTTTCGATTTTCGGTGCGGAAGAACTTTCTCAAGAATATAAAGCCAAAGGCGACGATTACAGCGCGATTATGGTTCAGGCTTTGGGTGACCGTTTTGCCGAGGCCTTTGCCGAGCATTTACATGAGCGTATTCGTAGAGAGTTCTGGGGTTACCAAGCAGATGAACAATTGTCGAATGAAGAATTGATCAAAGAGAAGTATGTCGGGATCCGTCCTGCACCGGGCTACCCTGCTTGT
This sequence comes from Acinetobacter sp. KH_038, assembly GCF_057839405.1. Lineage (NCBI taxonomy): Bacteria > Pseudomonadati > Pseudomonadota > Gammaproteobacteria > Moraxellales > Moraxellaceae > Acinetobacter > Acinetobacter sp. KH_038. The sequence continues at coordinate 2,271,273 of NZ_CM174489.1, forward strand.
CCTGAGCATTCTGAAAAAGCGTCATTGTTTGACTGGTTAGGTTCGACCGATAAGATTGGTACGTACCTGACTTCGAGCTTTGCGATGTGGCCACCTTCATCTGTCAGCGGTTTCTATTATGCACACCCTGAAACTGAATACTTTAACGTGGGTAAAATCTCTGGCGACCAGCTGGAAGATTATGCGAAGCGTAAGGGTTGGACCTTGGATGAGGCAAAACGTTGGTTAGCACCGAATCTGGATGATTCGATTGTTTAATTGATTCTTTGAATCCACCCTAACCCTCCTTTATTAAAGGAGGGAACTAAAAATCCCCTCGAGTGAGGGGGTTTTTTATTTCTAATCTTTGAATCCCCCTTTAAAAAAGAGGGACTTTCGCCTATCAAATTGATTACCTGACAGCTCCTCCCTTTTTTAAAGGGAGGTTGGGAGGGATTAAATAACTATAAAAATTAAGTTATGATTAGTTATTAAAATTAAAAAGTCTACTATGGATCAATTTAACACAAGAGAAATAGCATCTATAACTTGGGGAACTATATTTATAATAGTTTTAGTACTCTACTCTGTAAAAAATCCTCAGCTCAGAAACTCTCTTATAGCTGTGATCAAGGCTTTTTTTCAAATAAAAATCATAACTTCTATTTTATTAATTACTACGTATTTATTGATAGTTGTATTTATTTTATATCAAATAAAAATTTGGGATTTTAGCCAACTTAAAAACACATTTTTTTGGTATGTTTTTTTTGCCATCGGCACAATGTTTAGCTTAAATACCATCAAAGAAAATTCGAAAGATTTCTTTATTGACACTATAAAATCTTCAATAAACTTAAGTGTTTTTCTTCAATTTATTACCAACTTTTACACATTCAACTTTATCATAGAGCTGATTATAGTTTTTCCCATTATTAGCATTCTAGCTCTCTTTAGTACTGTTGCTCAGCATAATCCAAAACACATTAAAGTTAAAAAACTTTGTGATTACTTATTAACATTTATTTTTTTATTTTTTTTGATTCATTTTTTAATTCAGATTTATAGAGACTTCACAAATTTTGCAAAATATCAAACATTACAAGATTTCTTTATACCTATTATTCTAACAACCCTTTACTTACCTTTTTTTTGGTTTTTCCTCCTATATATAAAATATGAGGAGATATTCGTACGACTTCATTTTTTTATTGATAGTAAAAAACTTATCGCTCTTACAAAGTTTTTAGTCATCATTAACTTTCGGACTCAAAAAAATTTGATAGATGAGTGGTTTCATCACATAAAAATCCACAAGATTGAAAATTATAAACAGCTTCTTAAGTCATTTTCTCTCATAAAAGATAGAAATTTAAAAAAAAGAAAATTAATTGATACTCCATTAAAAAATGGTTGGAATGTATACAAAGCTGAAAATTATCTAAGTGACTGCAAACTTCACGTTAAGTATAAAGATGTTGGCGATGAAATTTGGTTCGGATCTAAGCTGATTAAATTAGATGATGATTTTAATCCTTCTACATTAACCTACTATATTCAAGGCAATGAAGATACTGTGGAGCTATTAAAAATTAAACTATTTCTCTATGACCTTAATCTTATTCCACAGTACTTAAGTATCTACATTGAAGCTATAAATTGCTTACTCAAAAACTCACTGCAATCTAGTTTAAACCACGACCATATAGAGAATATTTATAACTTGGAAAATTTTTCATACATGTCACACGATAAGTTACTTGAATTTCAATATGAAAAATTCACTCATTCAGCAAAACCTACTTGTGAATTATCATTCTGTATAAAAAACCCCTCCTAACCTCCCTTTAAAAAAGGGAGGAACAACACGAATCCAAAACCGTAATTAAATTCATGACAAGTCCCCCTTAATCAAAGGGGGATTTAGGGGGATTCTTGTTGAATAAATTGATAAACCACTTCCACCACATCATCAATCTGTCCCATCACCTGCCCATTATCAAACCGCAAAACCTTTAACCCAATCTGAGCCAAAGCCTCATCCCGAATTCGATCTAATTCTAAGCCTTCATCTGTAAAGTGCTGACTTCCATCACACTCAATGACCAAATTTGCAGCCGGACAGTAAAAATCCACGATGTAATTCAAAATGGGTTTTTGCCGATAAAATTGCAAACCTAAAATTTGCTTATTCCGAAGTCGGAACCATAATAACTTTTCAGCATCGGTCATGTTATTGCGTAAATCACGCGAGGCTTGTTTTAAGTTTTTATTGTAGGGTTTCATTTTTATTCTACTAATGTATTTTTTTAATCCCTCCTAACCTCCCTTTAAAAAGGGAGGAACTATGCTAATCCACAACCGTGATCAAATTCACGGAAAGTCCCCCTTTGCAAAAGGGGGATTTAGGGGGATTAATCTACTAACTGATTCAAACAATACCGATAAACCACTTCCGCCACATCATCAATCCACCCCATCACCTGCCCATTATCAAACCTAAGCACCTTCAATCCCAGTTGAGCCAATGCTTCATCTCGAATTCGATCTAATTCTAAGCCTTCATCTGTAAAGTGCTGACTTCCATCACACTCAATGACCAAATTTGCAGCAGGACAATAAAAATCCACAATATAATTTAAAATGGGCTTTTGCCGATAAAACTGCAAACCTAAAATTTGCTTATTGCGAAGTTTTGACCACAACAGCTTTTCTGCATCGGTCATGTTATTGCGTAAATCACGCGAGGCTTGTTTTAAGTTTTTATTGTAGGGTTTCATTTTTATTCTACTAATGTGTTTTTTAATCCCTCCTGACCTCCTTTAAAAAACGGGAGGAGCTTCACGAATCCAAAACTGCAATTAAATTCATGAAAAGTCCCTCTTTGTCAAAGATGAGAAGCATTACTTCGCAAGAGGGAGATTCTTTTTGAAGCTATCAAATAATACTGATAAATTATATGTTCAAGGCACCGAATCGACCAAAGACATCGTGGCGCGTATGGGTCGTGCCGGAACTGTCGGTGACCGTAGCTTAGGCTATCCTGATGCAGGTGCCTATAGCTGAGGTTTAATCTTTACTGATATTACAGAACATATTAAATAAATCATTTATTAAAAAAGCCCCGAACCATCGAGGCTTTTTTATTTCCTGGCTATGATGCTAAATCATGCTTTCAATGAAAATAGCAGAAAAATATTTATTGAAACTTTTCTAGATACTTATCCAGTTTTTCTTTAACTACAACTCTTTTATTGCCCTTCATCTGTGCTTCACTCAAAATTCCTTCCGAGTCAACCACCACAACAGGATGACCATCCTTTTTCAAACGAGCCACGCCTTCAAACAACATCCGGGCACCGACATTATGAATCAGGGTCAAATTGGTCAGATCCAGCACAATTCGTTTTTTGCCTTCCGGTTCATCTTCTAAAATACGCAGCAGCATTTCCGATTCAGTAAACTGTAATACGCCACGCAGTTCATACACCACCACATGGTCGCGTTTTCCAATGAGATAACGGTTTTGTAAGATGGTTTGTGCCGACGGCGTTCCTTCCATTAAATGTAGCCCCATTTCCCGGGACATTCGTTCAAAGATATCGACTCCACGCGCACTATGCCCATGCTGATCAATTCGCGGTGAAAATACCGCCATGCCCACCTGTCCAGGCAACACGCCGATAATACCGCCTGCGACCCCACTTTTGGCCGGAATACCCACCGTGCTCAGCCAGTCACCGGCAGCATCATACATCCCGCAGGTGAGCATCACACTCAAGACCTGCCGCACTACAGAGCGATCCAGCAATTTTTTACCGGTTTGCGGCTGAATCCCACCGTTGGCGAGTACTCCGGCAATCATTGCCAAGTCTTTGACCGTGACCTTGATTGAACACTGCTTGATATAACCATTAACAATCGCTTCCGGATCTTCTTCCAGCACCCCCACGGTACGTAGCATATAGCCCAAGGATCTGTTACGGAACGCTGTTTTTAGTTCAGAGCTATATACATCAGTATCAAAACTCAGTTCACGCCCAGCCAGACCACTTAAAAAACGCCGCAACTGCTCTGCACGGGACACTGTGCGTTTATAGGGAATCAGGGAATGGGTGGTAATGGCACCCGAATTGATCATCGGGTTTTTTGGAATATTGGAGTCTTTTTCCAGTGAAATCTGGTTAAAAGCCTCGCCCGACGGTTCCACGCCGACCTTTTCCATGACCTTGGTCAGGCCGACTTTTTGCAAGGCCAAGGCATAAGCAAAAGGCTTGGACATGGACTGCATGGTGAACTCAACTTCGTCATCACCGGTGGAATAAATCGTGCCGTCTACAGTGGAAAGCGCCAAAGCAAACTTGTCCGGATCGACAGCTGCCAGCTCAGGAATATAATCTGCCAAGGCACCTTTATCATTGTCACGGCAGGAAGTTAGAACATGCTTGAGATAGTCTGGCACCGGTGTCTTCATCGAATGAGCTTATTCCATTTGGCTGTTATTTTTAATAAACATAACGGGTTTTGACTTAAGTACCAGAGTAAAAAGGTAATTTTCTGCATAACTATGTGATCGGTTGTGCACACTTTGCGTCAATTTCTCTAGTAATAAATTGCATTTTTGTGTTCATTTTATCTTTAAAAGGCATTAAAAAAGGACACTGCTGCCCTTTTTATTGATTCTGGATCATTTATTTCACTTTGGTTTTACGGATCATCTTGTATAGCACTTTAGGTGAAATACGTGAAACCAGTACCCCAAGTTTTTCTTTCTTACCGCCAATTACGATATATTCTTCGCCGCGCTGCAAGGCTTGTACAGTTTGACGGGCAAAGTCCTCCGCAGACAGGCCATTTTCGATCGCTTCATCGGCATGCCCTTGCGGTTTACCTTCACCATTTAAGGCATTCAGGGACACATTGGTTTTGACAAATCCGGGGAAAATCACCGAAACCCCTATCCCCTGATCTGCCACTTCGGCACGTAAACTGTTGGCCCACATATGAATCGCGGCCTTGGCTGCAGAATAAGAGGCACGATATTGAGTACCGAGCAAACCTGCGACACTGGAAATAAACACGATACGGCCAGATTTTTGTGTCAGAAAAGTGGGGAGCACGGTTTTGGTGAGAAATACCTGCGAGAAATAATCGACTTCCATGATGGCGCGTTCAGTCTGCATCGTGGTTTCCGCAATCAAGGCACGCTGACTGAGTCCGGCATTATTGATCAGCCAGTCAATCCGGCCTTTTTGTTGCAGAACCTGCTCATAGGCATGGCGTACCTGATTTTCATCGGTGATATCAGCCGTGATGGAAATATGCTGATCCGGATTGCTCAGACTATGGCGCACATTTTCCAGTTCTTCCTGCCGGCGCGCAGTCAATACCACCTGTGCTCCCTGTGCCGCACATTGCTGTACAATCGCCTTGCCAATTCCTGACGATGCCCCGGTAATCCAGACCACTTTTCCATTTAAACTTTCGACTTTCGCCATGAAATTCTGTTCCCTCTGTTAATGGATATTATGCGACATTTCATCTTCCAGAAATGCCAGAAAATGCTCAAAATAATAACTCATGGTATGGGCATCATACACACTACCGAGTTTGTCAAAGCGCTTATAACCAAGCTGAGTGGTGAGATGAATCACCCCATTTAAGGTTTTATCGACCACGAGATTAAACTTCAATATATTTTTTGGTTCACGAATCAGATGGGTCACGCCTTGATCAACCACTTGGGTAAAAGCTTTAAGTGCCGGTGATACATACTGATGATTGCCAGCCCGCATCTGGTCAATACAGCCCAGCAATTCCGTGACCAGCATTTTTTCGACCGGATAGCGCACAAAAGCATGGCCTTCATGCTCATAAGTCATGCGATGCAGATAATTCACCATGGGCATCAGCCGCTCATTACCAAATAAGGAGACCGACCAGGGCATGTATTTACGTGTCGTTTCAATAATATGCTGAATCACTTTTTCAGATTCACTGTCGGGAGATTTGGCGACCTGCGCCATCTGACCGAAAATCTGGTCAATAATCTCGCAGGCCATATCGGCCAGATTCTCACCGAGCGGTTTGGCCAGACTGTCTGGATCACCGGCGTTTAATCTGGAATGAAGCTCAATAAAGCGCTGATGGGTTTCAGGCTGGATCTTGAGGGCTATACTATAGCTCATCTTATTATCCTTTTAATCTTCTGCGCTGAGTCGCATTTGTTATCGTTCCATCATACGACGAGTTCATCTGCATGCCAATTGGCTAAAGTTTGCTTTTGGTGAAGCTGCCGCACGCACTATTTTTTTTGCTACAATAGATCCAATTTTTTATCTACTTTTGATCTGTTTAGACTATGACTGATTCAGCGCAAAATATCGCGACAACTTACGATCCGACTGAGATCGAGAAAAAATGGTACCAAACTTGGGAAGAGCGTGGCTACTTCAAGCCGTCTGAAAAGGGCGAGTCTTTCTGTATCATGATTCCACCGCCGAATGTCACCGGTAATCTGCACATGGGTCATGGTTTTAACAATGCCATCATGGATGCGTTGACGCGTTATAACCGTATGTCGGGTAAAAATACCCTGTGGCAGCCGGGTACGGACCACGCAGGTATTGCAACGCAAATGGTTGTTGAGCGTCAGCTCGGTGCAGAAGGCATTAGCCGTCATGACCTGGGGCGTGAAAAGTTCATCGAAAAAGTATGGGAATGGAAAGAACAGTCTGGCGGCAACATTACCCGTCAAATCCGTCGTTTGGGTTCTTCTGTCGACTGGTCACGTGAACGCTTCACCATGGATGAAGGCCTATCCAATGCGGTTAAAGAAGTGTTTGTTAAACTGCATGAACAAGGTCTGATCTACCGTGGTAAACGCCTGGTTAACTGGGATCCAAAACTCCAAACTGCACTGTCTGACCTGGAAGTTGAGTCTGATAAAGAAGAAGCAGGTTCACTGTGGCACTTCAAATATTTCTTTGAAGACAAGTCACTTCGTACCCACGATGGTAAGGATTACATCGTTGTTGCAACCACACGTCCTGAAACATTGCTTGGTGATACTGCGGTTGCAGTTGCCCTTGATGATGAACATTATGCAGACTTGGTGGGTAAAAACATCATCCTGCCAATTACCGGCCGTAGTGTTGCCATTGTCAAAGATGAATATGTCGATAAAGAATTTGGTACCGGCTGTGTAAAAATCACCCCAGCACACGACTTCAATGACTATGAAGTGGGTAAACGCTGCGAATTGCCAATCATCAACATCTTCAACAAAAATGCTGAAGTTCTTGCTGAATTTGAATATATCGCAAAAGCGGGCGAGCAAATTTCTAAAACCATTCCTGCACCTGCGGACTATATTGGTTTAGAACGTTTTGAAGCACGTAAAAAATTAGTAGAACAAGCTGAATCTGAAGGCTGGTTAGACCAAATTCAACCGTACACATTGAAACCACCTCGCGGTGACCGTTCAGGTGTGATCGTTGAGCCGTTATTGACAGACCAATGGTATGTGAAGATCGCTCCACTTGCTGAACCTGCAATCAAAGCAGTTAAAGATGGCGACATCAAATTTGTACCTGAGCAATACAGCAACATGTACATGGCCTGGATGAACAACATTCAAGACTGGTGTATCTCTCGTCAATTGTGGTGGGGTCACCGTATCCCGGCTTGGTACGATGTAGACGGTAATGTTTACGTAGGTCGTGACGAAGCTGAAGTACGTGAGAAAAATGGCATCCCTGCTGATGTTCAATTAAACCAAGACGAAGATGTGCTAGATACCTGGTTCTCATCGGGTCTTTGGACATTCTCAACTTTAGGTTGGACTGGCGACGAAGCGAAAGATAAAGAAAACTACTTCTTAAATACCTTCCACCCGACTGATGTACTTGTAACAGGTTTCGACATCATCTTCTTCTGGGTTGCCCGCATGATCATGATGACCATGCACTTCATGAAAAATGAAGATGGTACGCCACAAGTTCCGTTCAAAACTGTGTATGTACACGGTTTGGTACGTGATGGCGAAGGTCAGAAAATGTCTAAATCTAAGGGTAATGTGCTTGACCCATTAGACTTAATTGACGGTGTGGATCTTGAAACTTTAGTACAAAAACGTACAACAGGTTTGATGAACCCGAAACAGGCATCGAAAATTGAAAAATCAACCCGTAAAGAATTCCCAGAAGGGATTCAATCTTACGGTACAGATGCAGTACGTTTCACCTTCTGTGCGCTTGCCAACACCGGTCGTGACATTAAGTTCGACATGAAACGTGTTGAAGGTTACCGTAACTTTGCCAACAAAATCTGGAACGCAACCCGTTTCGTGATGATGAACTGCGAAGAGCAAGTGATTGGTCAAGAAGTCCGTCAAGACCTTTGGGAATTGCCTGAACAGTGGATCGTAAGCCGTCTGCAAAAAGCGGAACAAGCAGTGCAAACAGCATTTGCAACGTATCGTTTAGACTTGGCTGCACAAGCAATTTACGAGTTCATTTGGAATGAATACTGTGACTGGTATGTTGAGTTAACCAAGCCTGTTCTGAATGATGAAAACGTATCGGTTGAGCGTAAAGCTGAAGTACGTCGTGTTCTTCTTGCTGTGATGGAAGCATCGTTACGTTTGGCTCATCCTTTGATGCCGTACCTAACAGAAGAAATCTGGCAAACACTTGCACCGAAACTAAATATTTCTGGTGAAACGATTATGCTGGCACAGTACCCTGTTGCTGACCAAGCGCTTATCAATGACCAAGCTGAAGCAGATATGCAATGGCTGCAAGGTTTGATTGGTGCGGTACGTAATATCCGTGGTGAGATGGGTCTAGGTAATGCTCGCTTGTTGCCTGTTCTGCTTCAAAACACCACTGATGCTGAAAAAGCTCAAATTGCACGTATTGAACCGTTGTTTAAAGCGTTGGCGAAAGTTGAAAGCATTACTTTCCTTAGCGATGTTGAACAACCGCCATTGTCTTCATCTTCTGTAGTCGGTCACGTATCTGTATTCGTTCCAATGAAGGGTTTAATTGATCCTAAAGCGGAATTGGGTCGTCTACAAAAAGACTTAGACAAGGTTCAAAAACAGCATGACCAAATTGCGACTAAACTTGGTAATGAAGGTTTTGTAGCGAAAGCACCTGCTGCTGTGGTTGAAGGCGAGAAAGTAAAACTTGCTGAGTTTGCTGATCAGTTAGCGAAGATTAAAGCGAATATGGAGCAGATTGCAGCGCTTTAATGTGTTGGTAATTTAATCAATTTCGTAGTATAAAGGGCTGATTATTCAGCCCTTTATTTTTTATGAAAAATTATAAGACAATTTGGTTTCTCTTAATATTTTCTACAATTATAGTTTACTCTGTACATAGATTTTTTATGCCAGGAATCTTTGATTTCTTCGGTTTCAGTTATGAAAAAAATATTCCTTTTACACCTGTTTTTTGGCTTTTAATTTTTATTACGTTGTTAACTTTAATATTCCCATTATTTGCAAATTATTTAAATAATGCACAACAAAATAACTCTAATGAACATTCGATACCTAAAAGACTTCAATATTTAGAAAATGATTTTGAAAATTTTAAAAATCATAATCTTGAATCAATGCTAAAGATCTCTGATGAAGAAAAGTCTCTAATATTAAGTAAATTGAACGATCAGTTAGAATCAAATATTACTAATGAATACTTAATAAAATTAGAAGAAAGATTAAAAATTAAAGAAATCTATACTTTAACACAGCCCTCTCTTGATCGAATTAGACAGGAAATATCCAGCCTAGCTAGACGTGGGACTGTTAACTTATTCATTGGAATCACCCTAAGTATATTAGGAGTTTTTTATCTAATTGCGACAATCCCTAATATTACTTTATACACAGACTATCCAAATCTAATTTCTTACTTTTTACCAAGAGTTTTAATCGTAATTTTTATTGAGTTCTTTTCATTTTTCTTTTTAAATCTTTATAAAAAGAGTTTAGACGAAATAAAGTATTTTCAAAATGAAATGACGAATCTAGAAGGTAAATATTTAGCATTGCACTTAGCAAAGCAATCTGGAAACTTCAAGTTATTGTCCAATGCGCTAGACACGCTACTTAAAACTGAAAGAAATTTCATTCTTAAAAAAGATGAAACAACTATCGAATTAGAAAAAAATCGTATTGAAGCCCAAAATTCAAATAATACTATTCAATCGCTAAAAGATATTATTAATTTTAAAAGATAACCCTCACCCCAGCCCTCTCCCATAGGGAGAGGGAGCCACCTTTATAAATTCTATTGCTGCTTGATACTCAATGGGAATTCCCTCTCCTTCCAGGAGAGGGTTAGGGAGAGGTGCATTTGATTTTAGATACCCTCTTTCCCCCGCCTTCTCCCAAAGGGAGAAGGAGCTTACATTATTGATTTAATTTCAGCTCAATACACACATTCCACAAATCCTCCAATACCACATCCGTCTGCCCCAACACATCATGATTCCAATACCGCACCACAGTTAAACCCAAGACCTCTAAAAATTTGGTTCGTTCAACATCATATTCTTGTCCCTCATCCATTCCATGTTGACTGCCATCCAACTCAATCACCAAACCAATTTCATAGCAGTAAAAATCCACAATATACGGTTTGATCACATGCTGACGACGAAATTTAAGATTCATAAATCGCTTAGCACGTAGAAGCTGCCACATTAAATGTTCTGCATCGGTGGCAGTGTGGCGCATGGATTTGGCGAATTCTAATAATTGGGGATCGAGCTTCTTATTCATTTGAGATTTATTTTTTATTTTTAAATAATTATATCAGATTATCCTCACCCCCTTGCGAAGCAGTGCTTCTCATCCCACAGGGAGAGGGAGTAACCTTTATGAATTCTATTGCTGCTTGATACTCAATGGAAATTCCCTCTCCTTTCAGGAGAGGGTTAGGGAGAGGTGCTTTTAAATTTCTTTCATTATAAATTCTTCCCTCACCCTAGCCCTCTCCCATAGGGAGAGGGAACTTTCATTGTGACTTTAATTTATTGTTATTTAATTCCAATATTGAAATTCTAGCTTAAATTTATTCTGTAATGGATTTCCCCTTTCCTACAAGGAGAGGGAATTTTCATTATTAAGTTTAGAGTTATTATGCGAATAAAAAGTTAAAGCATCCCATGCCTCAAAAACATCTCTAAGCCACTCACCTTCTTGATATATTTTAACCGTTCTTTTTCTAGTTTAATCTGCTGTTTTACAGTGGCAGTATCTTCATCAATCTGCTTATACAGGTCAGTAATCTGCAGCTTACCTTTCGACTTTTTCACCGCAACTCTGGTTTTATCCGACCACACCAAAGTCTCAATTAATGTATCAATTTGACCTTGTAATGTCTGACTCTGCGCATCTAACGCCAGTTGATAAAACTTCAGTTGCTCAGCATTCAAACCTTTTTGTGAAGGATCCCGGTCTTGCTCGACCTGAAGCTGCATTTTCAATAAAGTGAATAAATCCTGCTTTTCATAAGCCGCATTGGCATGTTGCAACAACTCTGTCTTTTTTATTTTTTTTATATCGTTCGATTCACGGTCAGGATGGATGATGGCAGCAATTTTTAAATAGACCGTTTTCAATGACTGCTCTGCCAGTTTTGTAGCCTGCGCCTGTTTTTCCTGCTGACGTTTTAGTCTGGCTTGCTCACGTGCCTGTTGAAAATGTTCAGCATTCCATTCTTCAGAATCATCTGTATCAGTCGGATCTAAACCATTTTGGTCTTCAAAGAATCGTTCTAGTTCATTTGTTTTGTTTTGGCATTTTCTAAATTGGGCATGTTCATTCAGCTGCTGATAGTAATTATAAATTTCATTGACTTTAATGGCTTGTTGCACCGACATTGCCTGTGAATCTTTTAAGTAAGCGGCAAGGGATTGAATTTTTTCATCCAGTACCACGATCTCGGCCTTGGAAAATTCTGCCTCATGCAGATGCTGCCATAACTGTTCAAGCTGCGCGAACAAAACACCATGCAATTCATGATAGACCGGTATGAAAGTTTGCTGTGTATATTGTCGAATCTCTTGTTCAGCCTGCTGCCACTGTGCAAGCTCCAGCTTCTGCTGTTCAATTTTATCAATCAGGCGATCCAGCTTTTTCTGCTGTGGCGAAAGCGCTGTGAATGGCTGAATCATGGTTTTTAAATTGAAAGACATGATATTCAAGATAAGCAGGACAGAGTGCTCAGTTTAACGGTTTTATCAGCCAGATGTATGTCAGTTATCGACACAAATATACACCCTATACCAATAAATTTTGTTTAATATCAATAAATATGGAAATCGCTTCAATCATCACTGGGCTGAAAGGAGATTCAGATGGCGACTCAGGCAGATTTAATCTTTAATCAGGAACTGGCTGCGTGGGTACAAGCGCTGGGATCTGTGTTTGCGATTTTTGTCGCCATTAGTGTGCCCTTATATTTAAATCATCTGGCGCAAAATCGCGATAACGCCTTACAAGACATGCAAAAACAAAAATTCTTTGTCACGATGCTGCCAACGCTGTATCGTATTCGGCGCTATAGTGCTGACTTTATTAAACAAATGCAGTCACATCAACAAAGTACCCAAAATATCCTGCATACCTTGGAAACTGAATACCTGGAACTGATTCCGGTCTTTTCTAAAGAACTGCATATATTTGTACACAGTCAAATTTATGACCCAAACCTGAATCAATTGGCATTTGAGCTGTTTCATTCCGAAGAGATTCTGCAACAACATTTATTACAGCCTGAAAACCGGAAGCAGCTCAAGCATCAGGCTTTACTGACTCAACATAGCCAACATATTCATGATGTCAGCCGTCAGCTGATTAAACAGATTGAAGAGAGCCATCACCTACAATCTTAGATTGCCTGCTTAAAGCAGCATTATGTAGGTGAATGACTCAAATAAAATGATTATTCCACAATCACACGACCATTTAATGGCTGTACCGGACGGTTATTCGGATGTCCCATCAATTTGGAGAATTCAGCGATCTGTTTGGCCGAAGCCTGCTGGATCTCTTTTAGAATCAGCCAGCGCACACCTTCTGAGCAAGGTGGTGTGGTCAAAGAACCACTAAAGCGATAATAATCCAGATTTTTAGGCAACAACTGATTGACTGGTTGTGGTGTCTTTAGCACAACTTTTTCACCCTGCTTTTTCGGCAGACGGTTCCACATGCGTTTTAGCATCTGGCTGTCCTGCCCCTGCTCGAACATCATGCCAACCACTGCCAGCTCGCCCTTAGCATTGGCATGTACAAAATGGATTTCTAAAGGATAGCTTTTACCTTTAATCAGGTTTTCACTCGGACTATGCAAATGGAACTGTTTCAGCTCAAAACGCTCACCATCCAGTTCCAGTTCTCCCCCTTCGGCAAAATCTACCTGAATGGTATGACCTTTATTTTCAATGGCATGAATCATGGTGTTATAGCTAAATTTAAGCGGTTCCAGTTGCGCTTTTACTGTCCGTTCAATATTAATTGGCGACTGATACACACCATCACAGGCAGCATATTTCTGACTTAAATTTGACCATTTTTCAGGCTGTGTATAGCCCCAATTGGTATCTGCATAGCCTGTTGTACTCAAACCAAGCACCGTTAAAAATGTGAATACTTTTTTCACAATATTGTCCCTCTTAGAACCGTTATCAAGAATTTTTCATTTAGAAAACAATTTTTTAGCTTTATCACTTACTATTTTTCAGGGCACAAACTACAGATTTTTACTCAATTTGGGTGATTCATTTACAATTTTCCAAACACTCAAGCTGACAATAAGCCGCTTAATCAAAATTTATTAATTATATTTCAATGAGATAATTATTCTAATCAATCAAAAAGAATACTTTAAAAATGTGATTTCACTCACAATCAGAATGGTGAATATTTATGCAATATTTACATGAAACTTCTATCTTATTTTCGATAATCCCGGGAATAAAATAATGATTAAGATCGTTTTATTTTTTAATAATCTATCGCCTATTCATAAACTTACACAAACACAGCAGTAAATAAACCGGCTGGATTGCTAGACTCGGTGCAACCCATAAAATAGGAGCCGCCGAATGGATTGGGCCTCAATCTTTATTCAGGATACAACTTGGGCATTTGCATCAGAGATTTTGCTGCGTTGTATGTTGATGTACATCATGATTATCCTGTTTTTACGCCTGACAGGAAAACGTGGTGTGCGGCAACTTTCGATCTTTGAAGTTGCGATCATTCTGTCCTTGGGCTCAATTGCCGGCGATCCGATGTTTACTGAAGATATTCCCCTGATTCAGGCAGTTCTGGTCATGTCGGTGATTATCTTGATGTATCGCCTAACCACCTGGCTGATGATGAAATATCAATGGTTTGAAGACCTACTGGAAGGCAAACCAATTTATATCGTGGAAAATGGTGTACTGGTCATCGAAGAGATTAAAAAAGGCAAAATGTCACATGATGAATTCTTTGCCGAAATGCGCCAGCAAGGTGTTGAACATCTCGGTCAGGTACGTACCGGATTACTGGAAACCGATGGTAAATTCAGTGTGTTATATTTTAGCGATGATCAGGTGAAATACGGCCTGCCGCTATTTCCTAAAACCTGCTCGATCGTCGAACAGGTGGACGCAGAGCGTTTATATGCCTGTATTTACTGTGGTCAGGTTCAAAACCTGGTCAAAGCGACACAACAATGTCCTCGCTGCGACTCCTCGCAATGGGCTGAAGCGATGAACTGTACCCGTATCACTTAAATTAAACCTGATTCAGGCGTTGTAAATGTGTGAAAATTTCAGGTAACTGCTGAGTTTTATATTGAATTTCTTCGGCATCAGGATGAAAACCCTGCATCCACAAGGCATGCATACCGGCACTCTTGGCTCCCTGTACATCATTCACCGGATGATCACCAAGATATAAACAATGTTCAGGCAGGACATCCAGGCGCGCTGCTGTAATCTGGAAAATTTCCGGTTGGGGTTTGCTAAAGCCGACTAATCCCGAACTGATGATTTCATCAAAATAACCGGCAATCCCCAAACCCCGAATGGTATTTAAACGGGTGTCGTGTCCACCATTGGAAACAATCGCCAGTTGATAGCCTTGGGATTTCAACTGTTCTAGTACCTGTTTGGCATCCGGCATTTCTACAGCGCAACGACCAAACTGGCTGAACCAGAACTGGGCCAGCTCTTCTATACTGGGAGGATTTAACCAGGATAGCTCCTGTAATAAGGCATAAGCCGCCGAAGCTCCGATACTGCCATGCGTCAACAATTCCTTTTTCGGATAACCACCATTATCGATGCGTCTTACAATTTCGATAATTTTTTCTGGTTCGACCTGTGCCAGAGCCGGAGCATAATACTCTGCCAGAGAGCGGCTATAAGCTTGTGCGGTGAGATCACGATGGGTCAAGGTATTATCAAGGTCAAATAAAACAGCTTGAATAGTCATAGTTTTAAAAAGGAATGCTAAGGTTTATAGTCATGTTATCAGCCTGACACTTTAAGCATCAGAACTAAAATTGCTAAGTTTTGTAGTTTCAAGTATAAAAAAGCGGTGCCGAAGCACCGCTTTTAGCACGTTCTAAAATTAGAACTTGTATTCTAAGCCTGTACCAATCCCTAGGCGTCATTAAAAAAATCCTGTCCTAAAGTATTGATGTAAAAAATCCCACCAAATGATGGGATTTTTTTTAGCTTCACATCATCAATTAAAAGCTATATTTGCTCATTAAACCAATACGGTTATCTTTGAATTTCTCATTTTTAAAGTTCTCACGCTCACCATTGACATACTCAACACCAAACTCAAGTGGTTTAACCGGTGAATACACCAAGTTTACCCAAGCTTGTTGTACCTCTTTGTTTGCAACATCATTGAATTTTGCATAATCTGAGTCTTTATCAGCAAACAATGCACCATAACCAACTGAGGTTTTTAAGTTAGGTAAAATGCTATACGTTAAGCCCGTTTGTACCGCCCAAATTTCATTTTGCTCAATATTACGGTCATTTTCATCATCTACAAATGCATCATTGGCATTGGTACCATACAGAATACCGTTTACACCTTTGGTATAGCTGACATCTAGCGTCGCTTTTAAAGGATCAAGCACTTGATAGGTTGTACCTGCAGCTAGACCCCAACCTGCTTTACGCTTGTTAATGTTTTCATCTTTATAAACTTCAACTAAAGCACGTGCAGACGCATTACCTTTTTTGTCATCAAAGTTGTGTGCCAATTTAGCAGTCAATGTTGGTACGCTTGATTTGATCTCTGCAGCACTTGAGTTTGGTTTTTCTGCAGCCAGGAACAATTGCGTTGCCGGTGTCAAATCAAAACCATAACGAACCATTGGTAGACGGGTAGTACCCCCACCGACGTTGGTGCTGAAGTCAATCATAAACGGTGCATGATTTGACAAGAAGGTAGATTGTGTTTGACCAATCAACCAATTTTCATAGGTTAAATATGCTTGACGTACACGGAATGAATCGTTAGTACCTGCAAAATCACTTTCAAGTTTACCGCCAATTTCTGCACCTTCAACATTGGTTTTAAAATCTAAACCTATTCGTGTTGTTTTTGCTGTTGCAACGAACTTGTCATTCGTTTGACCATTGGTTTTTGCAACATCAGAGAAGTCACCTGCTGAACCTTCAATGATATAGTTCGCATCACCACGAACGAAACCATATAGCTTCACTTCAGTATCCGATTTTGTACTTAGGGCTTTCGGTGCAACTGCTGATTGTTGTGGGGTTGCTTTGACTTGTTCTATTTGCACTGCTTGAGTTTGCTGAACTTGTTGCTGCTGTAATACTAATGTTTTTAGTGCTTCAATTTCTTGGCGCAGCTGCTTAATTTCTTTTTGCTCTTGTGTTTCAGCATGTGCAACAGTCCCCAGCATCAATGTTGCTACTGCCACTGCTAATCCTTTAGCTAAAAACTTTCTTGTTAAAACTTGACTCATTACATTCTCCATAGTGAACAAATCTTCACTGGCATTGAAAGTTCGGTGATTTCAACTGAAACCTATACCGTGTGGAATATCTATAATTATGAAATAGCTTGGTTGTGATCTCGAAAGATAACTCACCCAATATAGGTCGAGTTAAAAGCTCAGGCGTCATGTCACGTATTTGACTGCACTTACATTTTTAACCCTAGCTACACAACAAGCCACTTGAAAACATCAAGAATTTAACAACTTTCGAATCAGTTTGAAATCATTTTTATCTCATACTTTTATCTATAATATGTATTAACCATACTTTTAAAACAAATTGCTTCTTTTTCAGCCAGCTTTCATTCATATTTCATAATGACTGCGATTGTTGATCTATTTTTCCCCAAAATAGGATAGGCAATAAAAGCACTATGCTGATACAGACAATATAGGTTAAATATTTTGCATAGCCTAAATAATCCCCCACTACCCCACTCAACATATACAAGCCACCACTTACCGTCGCCATAATTGAAACTTGAAAGGTAAAATCAGTCCCCGCCAGATGCTTACGGCTGTATTGCATGATGAGAGTCAGCATGACTACCAACAGCATCGCTGAAACCAGATCTTCTGCTGCATTAATGATATAGATCAGCCAGTTTTCGACCTTAAGCTGGGCTTCATATTGTGCTGCCAGCCAGGTATAAGCAATTAAAGTCAGTATTTTGAACACCGAAAAAGACATTAAACAATAACGGCGTGAAAAGAACTTCAGGCAATAGCCTGCCAGACCTGCTCCGATCAGGGCAGCACCTGCACCCAGCATGGTCACGTACACACCAATCTGAGTAAAGCTCAGACCCAGATCGACCATTAAAGGCTTCAGCAAAGGGCCAGATAGCCCATCTGCGACTTTAAATGTCAGCAAGACCAGCAACCAGCAGCGCAGGCTTGGATACGTATAAAAATACCGAAAATAGGCTTTGATTGTGAATCGAGTGGCAGCAGTAATTTGCTCAGACGCGACCGAGTGATGCTGTGGCTCTTTAAATTTTAAAACAGGCAGTGTATTTAGAAAAACCAGTGCAGCCAAAAGTAGAAAAGTGCTTTGCCATTGCAACAGGTCTAAAAAAAGTAAAATGGCACCACCACCGACAATAAACCCTAAACGTGATCCAATCACCTGAAAGGTATTGCCCCAATGCTGCTGTTCATTTTTCAGAATATTGACGGCCAGTGCATCGGTAGCAATATCCTGTGTCGCCCCTACGCCATTCATAAACAGTAATGCCATAAAAAAGGCCAACAGATAGACCGGCTGATCCAGAGCCTGAATGGGTAAAAAGGACAAGGCAATCAGTACCGCGACAGAAAGCAATTGCAGCGGAATAATCCAGCTTCGATAATGTCCGATAGAACCAGAACCGAAGCGGTCGACCAATGGCGCCCAAAACACCTTGATTGACCAGGGGAGCATAAGCAACCCAAAGCCACCGATCTGGGCCAGGGAAACCCCCTCCGCCCGTAAAATCACTGGCAAAGCATGGGTCATAAATCCGACCGGTAGCCCCTGTGCCCAATACAGGGAAAATAACAAAATGTAGCTATTCCGCATATTCGGCATGCTGGGTCCTTAATCGGCAAAACAGTCAGAAATCATTCAACAAACTGGACATTTTGCCAATGAAAAACATCAAGTAAAAGCCTAATATCATTAAAAATAAAGAAAAATATGTTTCAGGAAGAGACTTTTATCATGACTACAAAGCACTTTCCAGTACTGCCACCCTTGGTTCCCGGTCGGGGCAGTCGACTCAGCCGTTATTTTTTTAAACGGATTTTTTTAGCCCAAGGCTGGCAGCTCGAAGGCGAATTTCCTGATTTACCCAAAGCCGTTGCAATTATTTCTCCGCATACCTCCAATATTGATGCCTGGCATGGTTTTGTTGCGCTCTTAGCTATCGGGTTAAAGGTCACTATTTTTGGTAAAGACAGTCTGTTCCACACACCGTTAAAGCCATTACTCGAATGGATCGGGGTGATTCCGGTGGTTCGGGACAGCCCACAAGGTCATACCCAGCAGATCGTGGAAATCATCCAGCAAAAATCCCAGATCTGGGTCGGTATGGCACCTGAAGGTTCACGTAAAGCGCCAGAGAAAATCCGCAGTGGCTTTTATCATATTGCCAAGCAGGCTGGCTTGCCCATTGTGATGCTGGCGTTTGATTATGATATCAAGACCATTCATATTCTGGGAGTCTATCAACCTACAGGCAATTATGAACATGATTTGGCTCAGATTTATGCCCATTATCAAGGCAAGATCTCGGCAAAAAATCCGCAGTGGATTGCCAGACCGTTACAAAAGCTGTTGAAAAAAGACTAGGCAAAATCCTGTTTTTTTGCTCTGATAGCTTATATTTTGATGATTTAGTGATCATTTTCTACAATGAAATTAGCTTCTTATGCTCTGATTGGCTGTCTTGGCCTCAGTCTGGCTGCCTGTGACAAAGCCAGTAAAACCACACCGACTCCTACCCCGCTTCAAGCTCGCGAACCTGTAATTGCAATTGCGCTGGGGGGTGGCGGTGCCAAAGGCTTTGCCCATATTGGCGTGATTAAGGTGCTGGAATCGCACGGCATTAAACCGAAAATTGTTACAGGCACCAGTGCCGGCAGTTTTGTCGGCAGTCTGTATGCCAGTGGCAAATCACCTTATCAGTTACAGCAAATTGCCTTGAACTTTAAGGAGTCGGACATTCGTGATTTAACCTTGAACCGGCAAGGAATTATTGCCGGACAAAAGTTACAGGATTTCGTCAATAAAAATGTGGCAAATAAACCGATTGAACAGTTCCCAATCCGGTTTGCTGCGGTGGCGACCGGTCTGGACACTGGACGCAAGGCAGATTTTATTAAAGGCAATGCCGGACAGGCGGTGCGCGCATCATGCAGTATTCCCAATGTATTTGTTCCGGCCACGATTGGTGGTCTGAAATATGTCGATGGTGGGCTGGTCAGTCCGATTCCGGTGAAAACTGCCAGGGATATGGGTGCCGATCTGGTGATTGCGGTGGATATTTCTGCACGTCCTGACAGCAACAAAGCTGTGAATATGTGGGGCCTGCTGGATCAGACCATTAATATTATGGGCCAGCAAAGTATTAATGAAGAACTGAAGCAGGCCAATGTCGTGATTCAGCCCAAAGTGGGGCATATCGGTACTCTGGATTTAAAGGCCAGTAATGAAACCATCCTCGAAGGTGAAAAAGCCACGCAATTGAAAATTCGTGCCATCCAGAAAATGATTACTGATTTCAAGCAGTCTCCTGCCGCATTTAAACCGGCACCTGCTGCGAAATTTTAAGGTACGAATTTTTTATATTCATCTGAACCTGCATCTGTTACATTGGGCTTAATCACATAATGATGATTAATTAAACACTTAGCGATATAGGTCACGATATGGAATTTGTTATTGAACCTTGGCACTGGTTTGTATTAGGCTTTTTGCTGATTCTTTCGGAATTGCTTCTACCCGCTTTTGCTGCCCTGTGGTTTGGTATCGGCGCCATTTTAGTGGGCATTTTATACTGGATGTTCCCGACGATGGGACTGACCACCCAGATCCTGACCTGGATTGCTCTATCCGTCCTTTGTACGCTGGCATGGTTTAAATTTATCAAGCCACTTTCGATTGATAAAACCAAAGCTGGCCTGTCTCGTGAAGCGACTATTGGCCAGATTGGCATGGTGATTCAGACCAATCTGGAACATGAACAAATCCGGGTACGTTTCCCGATGCCGGTTTTAGGCTCGGATGAATGGGAATGTCGTACTCTGGATCAGGTTCAGGTCGGTGACCGTGTTCGCGTCGTGGATATTCTGGGGAATGATCTGGTCGTACAGCCCCACAGCACTCATTATCAGAATGAAAAAGGTGAATAAGTTATGTCTGCTGGTTCTATAATTGTTATTGCGTTTTTAGCCTTTGTGGCGATTACTATTTTTAAAGGCGTGCGTATTGTTCCACAAGGTTATAAATGGATTGTACAGCGTCTGGGTAAATACCATACCACACTGAATCCGGGTCTGAATTTCGTGATTCCCTATATTGATGAGGTGGCCTATAAAGTCACCACCAAAGATATTGTGCTGGATATTCCTTCACAGGAAGTGATTACCCGCGATAATGCCGTATTGCTCATGAATGCCGTGGCCTATATCAACCTGACCACGCCTGAAAAAGCCGTATACGGGATTGAAAACTATTCCTGGGCGATTCAGAATCTGGTACAAACCTCATTGCGTTCAATTGTCGGTGAAATGGATCTGGATGATGCCCTGTCATCACGTGATCATATTAAGGCACGTTTAAAATCCAGTATTTCAGATGATATCTCGGACTGGGGTATCACGCTTAAAACTGTTGAAATTCAGGATATTAAACCGTCTAATACCATGCAAACCGCAATGGAAGAACAGGCTGCTGCTGAGCGTCAACGTCGTGCCACCGTGACCAAAGCCGATGGTGAAAAACAGGCTGCCATTCTGGAAGCAGATGGTCGTCTGGAAGCATCGCGCCGTGATGCAGAAGCACAAGTCGTTCTGGCTGAATCTTCACAACGTGCGATTGATATGGTGACGTCGGCAATTGGCAATAATGAAATTCCGGTTGCCTATTTACTCGGTGAACAATATATCAAAGCCATGCAAGATATGGCCAAATCGCCAAATGCCAAAACAGTGGTCCTGCCTGCAGACGTGCTGAACACCATTCGTGGCGTGATGGGCCGTCCACCTCAATAAAAATCTTCAGGTTTAAAATCAATAGGCAGCGGATACGCTGCCTATTTTTCGTTTAAATACGAAAATCTCAGCAAAGATCTGGAATTTATGCTTAAATTTCGCGTTATTTTTTGAAATCCTTTGGGCTTGATGCCAGATCTGTGCTTCTTCACAGCATTTATCATCGACATGAGTCCTTATTCGATTACTGTCCAACTCGAAAATGGATACCGTATGAGCTCCCTAAATCCAACTTTAATTACCTTTCTTTTTTATATTGTCGCCATGGTAGTGATCGGCCTGATGGCTTACCGTGCGACCAGCAACTTTTCCGATTACATCTTAGGGGGCCGTCGTTTAGGGAGTTTTGTCACTGCACTTTCTGCAGGGGCTTCCGATATGAGTGGCTGGCTCCTGATGGGCCTACCCGGTGCAATTTATCTTTCCGGTCTGTCGGAAATGTGGATTGCAATTGGCCTGATCATTGGTGCCTGGCTCAACTGGTTACTGGTCGCTGGCCGTCTGCGGGTACATACCGAAGTTCAGCACAATGCCCTGACCCTGCCAGATTATTTTTCTAACCGCTTTAATGACCAGAAAAAAATCCTCCGTATTGTTTCGGCTTTTGTGATTCTGATTTTCTTTGCGATTTACTGCGCTTCAGGCATGGTGGCCGGTGCGCGCCTGTTCGAAAGCATGTTTGGCATGTCCTATACGACGGCGCTCTGGATCAGTGCCATTGCCACCATCAGCTATGTATTTATTGGTGGTTTCCTCGCGGTCAGCTGGACTGACACGATTCAGGCTGGACTGATGATCTTTGCGCTGTTACTCACGCCAATTGTGACCCTGCTGACCTTCTCTGACATGTCTCAAGTCACCTTGGCGCTTGAAGCGGCACGTCCACAGGCCATGAGTCTGGTCAGTGACTTAAGTACGGTGGCCATCCTGTCTCTTATGGCTTGGGGCCTGGGTTATTTTGGTCAGCCACATATTCTGGTGCGCTTTATGGCAGCAGATTCAGTCAAGTCAATTCCAAATGCACGCCGTATCGGCATGACCTGGATGATTCTCTGCCTCGGTGGTGCGGTGGCTGCCGGCTTCTTTGGTATTGCCTATTTCCAGCAACATCCGGAACTGGCCAGTGTAGTGAATGCCAATCCTGAAACCGTGTTTATGGAATTGACCAAAATTCTGTTCAATCCATGGATTGCCGGTGTTGTACTGGCTGCAATTTTGGCTGCTGTGATGAGTACCTTAAGCTGCCAGCTTCTGGTCTGTTCAAGTACCTTGACAGAAGATTTCTATAAATCTTTCCTGCGCAAAAATGCTTCGCAAAAAGAACTGGTTTGGGTCGGCCGCTTTATGGTGCTGCTGATTGCCCTGCTAGCGATCTGGATGGCCGGTAATCCTGAATCGAAAGTACTGGGTCTGGTCGCGTATGCATGGGCCGGTTTTGGTGCTGCATTTGGACCATTGATCATTCTGTCTTTATTCTGGAAACGCATGACTTTAAATGGTGCCTTGGCAGGGATGATTATTGGTGCAGTGATGGTGATTTTATGGAAGAACCTGTTCGCTGCAACAGGCGTCTATGAAATTATCCCTGGCTTTATCTGTTCATTCATTGCCATCATTGTGGTGAGCTTGATGGGCAAAGCACCAACGGCTGAAATTACCGATCGTTTTGAACAGGCTGAACGTCTGTATAACGAAAGTAAATAAAGATTAGCAATCAAAAAAAGCGGACTCAAATGTCCGCTTTTTTTAAGACCTGAATGCTCACTTCACATAAAATAATGCGTGGATTCAGGCTATTTTAACTTTTACGCTGAAGCAGAAACTGGGTGATAGATATCAATTCTTCTGCCTGATCATCAAAATGAGCAAGCGCAGCTAAGGCCTGATCATGCAGTTGCTGTGCATAAGCTTTGGCCTGCTCCAGACCCATCAAGGCCGGATAAGTCGATTTCTCTACCTGCTCATCCTTGCCGGCGGTTTTGCCCAAAACCTCGGTATCAGAAATAATATCTAAAATATCGTCCTGTACCTGAAAAGCCAGACCAATTGCCTGTCCAAACTCACGCAGTTTTGGAATCGCCAAATCAGTCCCTTCAAAGATGGTCACCGCCGCCATCATGATCGCGGCACTAATCAAGGCCCCTGTTTTATTACGGTGAATGGTTTCCAGTGAATCCTGATCAATTTTCTTGCCTTCTGACTGCAGGTCTAAAACCTGGCCATTGACCATTTTTGAAGAGGCTGTGGCCAGAATCTGCATCTGCTTTAACACAATAGCAGCATCTACCGCAGGACCTTGATCAAACAGACGACTGCCTAAAATTTCAAAGGCCATGGATTGCAGGATATCTCCTGCCAGCAGCGCAGTATCTTCACCATAAGCCACATGACAGGTCGGCTGACCACGGCGCAGCAAATCATTGTCCATACATGGCAGATCATCATGTGCCAGTGAATAGCAGTGAATAAACTCAATTGCTACCGCAGCACGACGTACTGCAGCGCTATTCTGATTCGGTTTTAGTGCAGCTGTGGCATAACATAAGGCCGGACGAACTCGTTTCCCGCCTAACATCACGGCATGATGTACCGCTGACTTTAAGGGTTCAGGAATGGCAAAGGCATCTAGGGCGGTCCGTAAATCTTGTTGAATACGATGTTGTGCTTGAGTCAATGCATGGATTGATACGTCAGTAATAGATGACACATTTGCCTCGAATACATAGTCCGGAAGGATAAAAATAACAAGTTTGAGCCACTTGTCCTGATTAGCGCTATTGTACCTGCAATCGTCTTGAATTTTCAGCTTTAAATCTATGCATTGATCCAAAGCAGCAACAGATTTCGAAATGTATATACCCACAAAAAACCACTGCTGTCACAGTGATTTTACTTAGGCTAAAAAATAGAGCGGCTGAACGGCTTAGAGCAGAACATCTTCAGGAACGCGTACCCAGCCTTCCATCAATACTCGTGCACTTCGGCTCATGATGGCCTTTTTCACTTTCCATTCACCTGCTGCTTCGACCACCTGCGCCCCCACAGTCAAAGTGCCGGAAGGATGGCCAAAGCGTATAGATTCACGTGCACCCCCATGGACTGCCAGACTAACCAGAGTTCCCGGAATGGCGGCGGCTGCACCTATAGAGACTGCAACCGTGCCCATCATGGCATGATGTAACTTGCCCATCGACAATGCCCGCACCAGAATATCCGTATCCGTGGCATGAATCTGCTTGTTTCCCGACGATACATAGGCTTTCGGTGCCGAAATAAATGCGATTTTTGGCGTATGCTGACGCTGTGCTGCTTGCTGAATATCGGAAATCAGTCCCATTTTCAATGCACCATAGGCACGAATGCTTTCGAACCTGGTCAAAGCGTCAGGATCACTATTAATCTCTTCCTGTAATTCGGTGCCCTGATAACCCAATTCTTCTGCACGAAGGAAAATGGTTGGAATCCCGGCATTGATCAAGGTTGCTTGAAAGCTGCCATAATTGGGCACCACCAGTTCATCGACCAGGTGACCTGTGGGGAACATAGATCTGCCATCTGTATCATCGGTCGGATCGAGGAACTCAATTTTAATTTCGGCACTCGGAAAGGTGACCCCATCCAGTTCAAAATCACCCAGCTCTTGTACTTGGCCATTTTGAATGGGTACATGGGCAATAATGGTTTTTTGCATATTGACCTGCCAGATACGTACCGTGCAGATACCCTGTGCTGGAATACGCGAAGCATCAACCAGACCATGACTAATCGCAAATGAGCCCACGGCAGCAGTTAAATTACCGCAATTGCCACTCCAGTCGACAAAGGCCCGATCGATCGCGACTTGTCCGAACAAATAATCGACATCATGATCTGGCTGTTCACTTTTAGACAAAATGACAGTTTTACTGGTACTGGAACTGGCACCGCCCATTCCATCGATCTGTTTGCCATAAGGGTCTGGACTGCCAATCACGCGCAGCAGAAGCTGGTCACGAATCCGGCCGGCCTGTTGGGCTGCCAGAGGCAGGTCATCCAGCTTAAAAAATACGCCTTTGCTGGTTCCGCCGCGCATATAAGTTGCAGGAATCTTGATTTGGGCAGTAAAACTCATAAATTATTTTATCCTTGGGCTTGTCTTTGTTTTGGCAAAAATTATTGAATACTTATCGCAAAAGTATAATCGGTTTAATATCCACTAAGTTCAGTGTCACGACCTAAGTATAAAAAAACAGCATTCGTATTCAACTAAAAAAATAGAAAACTTATCAGTTACAATTTCAATAAAATTAATATATTGATTCATTTATCTTTTATTTATTTTATTTTTATAATTTTTTTTTATAAATCTGATAATAATATTTCATTCAAGGCCTTGGTCTAGGCTTCTTAACTTTGTTCCATTACAATCTTTATACTTATTTTTTCCATTGTCGGGCTGAACACTTTGAATAACGAGTCTTCACAACTTCAGCGTGGCTTAAAGAACCGTCATATTCAGTTGATCGCCATGGGCGGTGCAATTGGCACAGGCTTATTCTTAGGTTCCGCACAGGTGATCCAATCTGCGGGTCCTTCTATTATTTTGGGCTATGCCATTGGTGGCTTGATTGCATTTTTAATCATGCGTCAATTGGGTGAGATGATTGTTCATGAACCGGTCGCAGGTTCATTCAGCCATTTTGCTTATAAATACTGGGGCAAATTCCCCGGTTTCCTTGCAGGTTGGAACTACTGGATTTTATATATCCTGGTGGCCATGACCGAACTCACCGCTGTTGCGAAATATATCAACTACTGGTGGCCGCATATTCCAGCCTGGGCCTCGGTACTGTTTTTCTTTATCGTGATTACGCTGGTCAATCTCGGCAATGTGAAATTCTACGGTGAATCGGAATTCTGGCTCTCGATCATTAAAGTGACTGCGGTCATCTCGATGATTGTGTTCGGTCTATATCTGATTTTAACCGCAGATGCTTCATCAACTGCATCGTTCAGTAATTTATGGACTGCGGGTGGCTTCTTCCCGAATGGCTTTGAAGGCCTGTTCTTCATGCTGGCCTTCCTGATGTTTGCCTTCGGTGGTATTGAACTGATCGGCATGGCTGCGGCAGAAGCTGAAAATCCAGAAAAAACCATTCCGAAAGCGATTAATCAGGTGGTGTTCCGTATCCTGATTTTCTATGTCGGTGCATTGACGATTCTGTTATCGCTGGTGCCTTGGAATCAACTGGAACTCGGCGGTCTGGATAAAAGTCCGTTTGTGATGATTTTCAGTCAATTGGGTATTGGCTGGGCAGCACACTTACTGAACTTTATTATCTTAACAGCTGCATTGTCTGTCTATAACAGCGGGATGTATGCCAATAGCCGCATGCTGTATGGTTTAGCACAGCAAGGAAATGCCCCGAAAGTCTTCATGAAAGTGAATAAGCAAGGTACGCCAATTCCTGCTGTATTGTTCTCTGCCGTGCTGATTTTCGGCTGTGTACTGCTAAACTACTTCGTGCCTGAAGATGCTCTCAGTCACTTGATCTACATCGTTGTAGGTGCATTGGTCTTGAACTGGGCTATGATCACCCTAACTCATCTGAAGTTTATTCAGAGCATGAAAAAGCTCGGACAGAAAACATCGTTCCCTGCTCTGTGGTCACCTGCAAGCAACATCTTGGTACTAGGCTTTATTGCAACTATTCTTTATATCATGTGGACACAAGGTTTCCAGGAATCAGTCTATATGATTCCAGTTTGGATTGTGATTATGTTGGGTCTGTTTAAGTTGCTTAAACCGAAAAATAGCTAATCCGGTTATTTAAAATCAATTTCTAAAAAGTTATTGCTTCGGCAATAACTTTTTTTTTGCTTTATTTTGCAGTACATTAACCGTTCTTTGCGCCCTTAGCTTAACTGGATAGAGCAGTTGCCTCCTAAGCGACCGACGTGGGTTCGAGTCCCGCAGGGCGCACCACCCCAATAACAGAATATAAAACATTTTAGTTAAAAGACATTTATATTCAATCATATATAATAAAAACATAGAAGAATATAGGTAAATATATAAGGATATAGTTGCAAAATATAAGGATATGATTGAGGATATATATAGTTCTACTCAATATGTATCCTTATTTGATCATGGCCAAAAAGACTATTCCGCTATCTGACTCCAAGTGCACTGGGGCAAAACCACAGGAAAAAGACTACTCCCTATATGATGGTCATGGCCTTATTTTGTTCATTCGAAAGAGTGGTTCAAAGGTATGGCGATTTAAATATAAAAGAGCCAGTGGCAAAGATGGATTGATGACTTTAGGCAACTTCCCTGCATTAAGCTTAAAAGCGGCCAGAGAAAAACGCCGTGAATTAGAAGAACTAATAGCTAATGGAATAGATCCAATTGAACACGCCGAAATACAGAAGGCCAAATCAAATAATGCATATAGTTTTGAAGTTATAGCTCGAGACTGGCATAAGGAATACAGCAATACTGGTCGCTGGATTGCACATACAGCCGAAAGAGCATTAAAGAACTTGGAAGACTATGTTTTCCCTACCATTGGACAGCAGTCGATAGATGCAGTCAAACCTAGAGACCTTGTTAAAGTTTTACGCTTCATTGAAGAAACTGGATATACGGAAGTATTGAAGAAAACTCGTCAAAGGTTCAGCAGTATATTTTCTTATGCGATATCGCGCGGTCTCATTGAAGAGAATCCCGCTTACTTCCTAAAAGATGTTTTTGTGATAACGAAGAAGTCTAAACATCATCCTCAATTACCTTTAGAGCAACTACCTGAGCTTTTGCAAAGATTAGAAAATGATAAAGGCCATCCTATAACAAAATTATGTACGGCATTTGCACTTCATACATTCGTGCGTTCCAGCGAATTTCGTTTTGCACGTTGGAGTGAGTTTGATCTTCAAAAAGGCCTATGGACCATTCCTGGAGAAAGAGAGTTTATTCCGGGGCAGAAATTTTCTAATCGTGGTGCCAAAATGAAGTTAAATCATTTAATTCCATTATCGCCTCAGGTTATCAATATCCTAAAAGAGATCCATCCATATAGCAGAATGACAAAAAATGTATTCCCTAAAAATGGTGACCCACAAGGTTTTATTAGTGAGTCTACGATCAATAAAACCTTACGCCGTATCGGCTATGACACTAATAAAGATATATGTGGACATGGTTTTAGGGGGATGGCTTGTTCTGCCTTGGTACAAAGCACTCTATTCCAAAAAGAAGCGGTAGAGAAGCAAATGAGTCACCAAGAGCGTGATCAAGTACGTCTTGCTTACACTCACCAAGCCGAATATTTAGAGGAACGTAAAGCTATGCTCAACTGGTGGAGCGACTATCTAGAAGCTAACCTAGTTGGGTATATCAGCCCGTATGACTTTACTCAGCAATTACTTAATGATGATGTAATCAATTTCAAATTTGCAAAACTGGCGAAATAACCGGTTTTAACAGTTTGCTAAGCCTAGGCTGATCCCCGAATTCCAGAGGCCCAATCTGGTTGGCTTAGCTCCTATTTTTTGGGGTGCCTTGGGAGGCATAAGTGGCTTTAATTAAAACAATTTCTGAATTACCAATATGGTTTAACATTAATAAATATCAAGAAAATAATGAATCAGCCTATGAGTTTTTACAGCAAGTTATTTATAGAAAAACCTTATTAGATTTTTTAAATGATCCTAACTTTCTAATTCCAGTAGAAATTGAAGTTGATGAGTATGATGAATTTGGTTTCATCTTTGGGTATATACCATATATATCATTAAATAAAGTAAGAGCTGTTAAGAAAAAATCAATCGAAAGTAATTCTTCAGACTTTGAGGAAATGCAGAAAATTTTGAATTATGCATTACAAAAAATAGAAGCAGACCCCTTATTGAAAATGGGCTTTAGAGGTCTAAAAAGTAGTCATGAGTATGCCTGGATATATTGTTTAAATCAGTATGCAAAAAAATATTACAATTACGACCTTCCACCAATTGAAGATGTAACTATTCAAGATATTGGTAAAAAATTTTGCATGCTTTCTGATGAAATAGCAAAGTATTTACTCTCTAATTTTAGAAATGAATACAATCAAGAAGGCAGGGTAAAAAAAATAGCTGCGCATCTAGAGGCATGTGGTTCGATTCATCTTTCAGATGGTTTTGAGCCTAAATTTGAAAATGATGATCTATATGATTTAGGTCAAAATTTTACTGATTCACTATCAAAAGAAGATTTTCAGAGAATAGAATACGATATATCAAAAAATTTCTTGAAAATTGAACGAGATGTTTGCGAATTGGAACATCCTCATGATATCCAACCAATGATTCGTGTAAATTTAGCATGCGATGACAATCTCATTAAAGATCAATTTAATGAATGGCTACAGAAGCAAAGAAGCACTGTAAATAAGATATTAGTGAGTCATCAAATGGATACAGAAATTAATAAAAGTAAGGCAAGACAATCCCTAATATATAAAGTCTATACATACCAGACTCTTGCATATATGGACTTAAATATTTGGTCTTTCATGACAGATAATAGAATAAAGTTATCTGTATTTGCTCAAGCTCTTTATCCTAATGGTGCTTACGATTCAGAATTTGTTAGAAAAATTTTAAGACCGTTAGTGGAGCAATTATTGATTCCATCTAGTGATGAAATTCTAGAACTATTCCATTTAAGAAATATGGAAGATTTTTAATTTTTTTTCCCCCGCTTTATTTTATTGTTTTATTTACCTGAATTTATTTTCAAACAAAAACATACTTCAACCATGTTCATGCAAAAACATGGTTGTAATTATGCATCAAGCAACACCAATTCGAATCCAACTCAGTACCGCTTGTCAGCTGCTCGATGTGACACGTGAATCACTTCGCCACATTATTCGTAAAGACCCTACATTCCCAAGGCCTATGAAAATGGGCACATCAAAACAATCACCTGTTTTCTTCGATTATCAAGAATTAGTCGACTGGCACAACAGCAAGAAAGAAGCTGCTACTGAGATGGAGGCATAATTATGAATGCTTCTAATCTTTTATTAACAGCTCATCAAATGCTCAGTCCCGAAATAGCAGATCTTGTTCAGTCAGAACCACGTGCAGTAAATTTATCTATTGAACGACTTGCTAAACGGGGAGTTATTCAACTTCCACCAATGATGAAAGTTGAAAATAAACAGTCAGTTAGCCCTAATAGATTTTCAAATGTATACGTATTTTCAGGTGAACAGGGAAAGCTTGACTCAATTACTGTTGTTGCTCAACTATGTCCTGAATTTACTGCAGCAATCGTAAAACGCTGGTATGAGCTTGAAAAGCAGGTCCCAGCATTCGATATCAGCAATCCTCAGCACCTTTTGCAAGCGATCGAAGTCCAGGCTAAACAGAATCTGCAATTAACTTCAGAAAACCAAGTACTGTCAAAAGCAATAGAAACGATTACCCACACTGAATACGGCGTTAAATTCCAACAGGCTTGCAAAATCCTAAATGTGAAGCAGCAAGAACTGGCTGAATGGCTTCGTAAGCATAACTGGGACCGATATTTGAATAACTCCAGAGCCTCGACTTACTACAGTGAAAACCGCGGGTACTGTGAAACTAAGTATTCACTCAAAGAAGGTGTAAAGCCTTCAGGTCAATCATACAGCTATACACAGACTGAATTCTTCATATTGCCAAAAGGCATGCAGATCCTCGCTAAAAGATTTGAGGAGCGGCCATGAATTTTCAAAATATTTTCTGTTTAAGGCTTCTCAAATTGAAAATGATCGGCTATATTGATCGTGTTCGGTGCAAAATCATCGAATTAGCTTTGGTCGGCTATGAATACACAAGCGCATACAGTCCGCTACGGGCTTTTTTTATGCGTAAAATCTCTATGCTTCTGCATCTCTATGGTGAAGCTGGAGAGGGACATCTTCGGATGTGCAGGTCTCTTGTGTACCTGTCGACCAACCCTTTTCAGCTTTGCCACCCTCACTTGGTCGTGACTGGTAAAGCTCCTAAACAAACACAAGGGGCGCATTCATCATGAACGCTAAAGTACAAATTCAATTTCCAGAACAATCAATTCCTTTTTACAGTGCAGATGATGTACTAACCGTCTATTCACTTGCATTTGACGCTACGGTACAAATTCGCACATTAGTAAATCAAATCAGTAAATCTATTATCAAAATAAAATCAGCTGCTCATGAAAATAAAGCTGACAACCCTATTTTTACTGAACTTGAAAATCTAATTAAAGTATCTCTCTATCTTACTAATAGCCAAGCAGATGCTTACAGCCTTGAACAGCAAAGATATCAAAAAGAGTTTGATGCTCAATGTGATGCTGGCGATCTGCTAGATGCGCATTCTTTAGTATTTACTAACATGGTTTGGCTCTCCACTATGCTTGGCCAAATTAAGCAAGAAACAGCTCAACTTAAAGACGAATTAACAAAAAAAGGTTTTCATTTGGCCTGCTTTTATTCACTTGAAGGTCTTATTGAAATTTGTAAATACCTTCTTGAAGAGCAAGTAAATACTTCCGATTCTGAACGCGAAAATTATGAAATACAGTGGGAGGCTACTAAAAATGGATAAGCCTTCTATTTCATCAGAGAAAACTAAAGTACAGCCAGAACCGACTGTTGAGCATACAACACCACCCTCATCAGCTGCATATGTTGAATCAGTACGTATTACTCCGACGCGGCTCTGGAATGCAGTGCTGGAAAAGTATCATCAAGGGGGATCAAAAGGAGGTCGGAGTGAGTAATATGCTGATTAATGAGCCTCCTCTCATGTTCTCTCCTACTCTTGCTACTGAGCTTGGAAGCATTGAAGCTGCTGTTTTCATGCAACAGCTTCATTTCTGGCTGAGCGTATCAAAGCATCAGTACGATGGTCGGGCGTGGATATATAACAATACTGATCAATGTGTTGAAATGATGCGAAATACAGTATCAAAACGCACTATTGAACGTATCATTTCGAACTTAAAAAAATTGAACCTCATCGATGTTCAGAAATTGCATTCGAATAAGTGGAATAAAACTAGTTTCTTTACTATTAATTATTCGGAATTGGTAAAAATTGATCAGAAATATAGCTCAAACCCAATAGCTGTGCATACCGCCAAAATGGCGGAATCGATACCGTCAGAATGGCGGAATCAAGACCGTCAAAGTGGCGGAATCGAACGCGCCAAAATGGCGGAATCGATACCGTCAGAATGGCGGAATCAAGACCGTCAAAGTGGCGGAATCGAACGCGCCAAAATGGCGGAATCTTTACAGAAGAATACAACAGAAGATAACAAACAGAATATTACCGATGTTCAGTTTGAAGAATTTTGGAAAGTTGTACCGAATAAGGATGGCAAAAAGCCTGCACAATCAGCTTTCAAAAAGGCTATTAAAAAGGTGTCTCTTGAAGATCTAATTATTGCCTACAAGGCCAATGTACAAGTGTGTGAGTCTCAGAATCGTTTTAAGAAAAACCCTGCAACCTGGTTAAACCAAGAATGCTGGAATGATGAATCTATTCAGAACGTGATTAAGCAATTAAAGAATCCACAACAAGCCCCAAACCCTCAAAACTTTCAAGCTGACATGGGGGACTGGTAATGATCGAGATCTATAACAACTCTATCGAGCAATGTGTACTTGCTGCACTGATGACTGTTCAGAACTCACTTGAAACCGTGATGAATGATCTAGATGAGAATTGTTTCTACGCAAGTCGTCATCAGGAGATTTATAAAGCCATTACTGACCTTGCCAATGAGAACAAACCTTACGATGTGGTTTTCGTTGAGCAGAAGCTGAATGAAAAAAGTTCACTTGTTGGCATAACTCCTGCTGAATACCTGATGACGCTAATGTCAGATGCACCATCGAGTTTCTACAATCTGGAATCTTATGTTGCTGAACTCAACAAACTGAAAGCGCACCGTGAAGTTGAAAAGATGGGCCGAAGTATTCAGGAAGTGGCAAGAGATTTAACCGTACCTGATGTGCATAACGCTGCTGAAAATATCCTGAACAAGGCGACCACCAACGAGAAATTGGAGAAGTCTAGTTTTACGTTTGAGGAAGCATTAAAACGCGCTGGTGATCAGTTAATCCAGAAAGCAGAAGCAAAAGCTAACAAGCAGTATACAGGTGTTAAGTTTAACCTGCCTCATCTGGACAACGTAGTGGGCACCATTCAAAGCGGACACTTTTGTGTGATCGGTGGTAGACCCGGATCAGGAAAGTCCACTCTGGCGCAAATGGTGGCGATTCAGACCGCTATGCAGTTCAAGGAAGCGGTACTGGTTGTATCTGCCGAAATGGATGTGGAGACATTCACAAATCGCTGTATCTCAGCACTTACTCAGATTCCATACGACAACATCCACAATGCCGAGCTATTCGACGGAATGATGAAGGATTTTGCATATGCTCAGGATCGTTTTAGCGAGCTACCGATTCACATCGAAGATAAGCAGAAGCCCACCATTGCAGAGATTCACTCTTATGCACGTAAGGCCAAGCGCAACTACAAGAAATTGGGCTGCATCATCATTGATTACCTGCAACTGGTACGCGACCCGACCAAGAAAGACCGCTATCAGGAAGTGAGTTCAATCAGTCGTGATCTAAAGGCCATGGCGAAGGAATTTGATTGCCCTGTAATCGCACTGGCACAGCTCAACCGTGAATCTGAAAAAGGTAAACGTCCAAAGGCATCTGATCTGAAAGAGTCTGGCCAGATCGAGCAAGACGCGGATCAGATTTTATTGGCCCATCCAATTGTGAATAGTGATGACGAAATGCCGAGCGGTATTACGGAAATCATTATCGCCAAAAACCGTCATGGCAAAAAAGGCGTAGTTCGGGTGATGGATCGTTTAGATATTTGTCGATTTGCGTCAGTGCGCTTAGAAGAGTGAGAACAATACATGGGTCATAAATTAATTTACTTAAATCATGATGCGCTTAATCAAATCCAGGGGAATACAATATGATGTTTATTCAAGGTGATCGCGTAGATTCTACTGCATCAGGTAAATCATTGACCGAAAGATTCAAAAACTTAAGAACCCAAAAAAAAGTTAAGGAATTTATTGTCAAACTCCGTGGCTACAAGCGTCCGGACTTCAATCGAATGATTCTGGATCTAGGTCGTCTTGGTTGGACACATGAGAAAATCGCCTTTGTATTGCCTGTCTCTGGCGCTTCCACTGTGTCTGAATGGGCGCGTGGTGGTGTTCCAAATTATGAGAACGGTGAAGCGCTTATTGAGCTATGGCGAGCTGAAACAGGTGTTAGTCGTGAACCGCGCGAAGGCGAGTGGGGAACTTATCAATATAAGATTGGACAGCTGGATCTTCTCTGATACCGCTTTAATTAAAGCATTTCATCAAATTTAATAATGACTTTTCTTATGTAACGAGTCATTAAATTATACGAACCACCCAATTCTCATACATGAAAACACACTGTTTTCATGTATGTAATCTATAGTTTTTATGCTGTGTAACGCACAGTTTTTATGCTGTGTAACGCACAGTTTTTTGCTCTGTAACGCACGGTTTTTTGGCATGTAACAGAGGTGAATTTCATCAATTTTTGTTTGAAACGCACATTTTGGGGCTGTGTAACGGTAGACATGAGTAAAATTTAATCTATGTATTCAAGAATTATTAATCAGTCTGTTATTTAGCTACTATTCTCATGGGCTGAAAGTCATCAATATGAACTTTTTTAGCCTTTAGCAAATCCTCTCTTTTACCATCTATAACCAAGACGGCGCGCTTAACCTGAACTGTCCAAGTACGATCTGCTCCACACATTGTTTCAGATTCAAGAAAAACATTTCCAAATGCTTTACCCTGAAGATTTTGTATATCGCCGTAGGTTATTACATTTTCCGAAGTCCCCTGCACTCTGCCGGATCTGTCCTTTGCTACCAGGTCTAAATACAGTTTGTCATAGGTCCCAAGAAAATCATGGATCGTCACATCCACCACGGCGGAACAGATCCCTGAGTTCACATAGCTGGTCTTAGAATGCTGAAGTGTAATTGGGGTGGCCAAAGAGACTGAGCTCATGAGAGCCATTAAAGAGAATGCTATTATATTCTTCATGATGCGAAATTCCTTTTTCTACTAAAATTATGAATGTGGTGTTATCAAAGGCTGTATTTCAAGTGAGTCAAGCAAGCCACTTTCTCTTTCCCAGGTATCGACAGCTTTGATCCCGTAACGACTACTGGAACGTCCATGCGCTTTAATCACTGGTTCAGGAAAGTTCTTTTTATTTCGCCAGCTGATCAAAGTACCTTTAGTAATTCCATAGCGCTTTAATAACTCAGGTGTTGAGATATATAAGGTCATCAATTATTCCTCAAAGTGTAGTCATACTAATCAAGCTATTCAGCAATAACTGCAACTTTGAATTGTATTTCACATTCATTCTTCACATGTTCTTAGTGGGAATGTATAGCTGTAAAGTTCCATAAAATCACTATTAATCACTTTAAAGGAAAAATGAGTGCCATTGACCCTATAAACTTGAGAAGTGCCAATAGCTGAGGAACAAGCGTAATTTCTAATTAATTGACTAAACTTTTCCAAGTCTATTTTTTCCGATAAATCCTTTTTAGTTTCAATATCTCTTAGCGCATAAGTCTGAGCAATTAAAGGCCTGCTTAACACCATGGTTAATAGCTCGGTATCAGCATCAACCTTTCTAGGTAACGTCGAAACTACCTCATTAGTAATTTGACGGGTAAGCTCATTAAAGCCATCAATATCAATAATTTCATATTTCTCATTAACTATCTTGGCGTCGATTAATGAGCGATCAAATCCGCTCTCTGCAAAAGCTACCGTTGAATAACTTAAAAATAGTATGAGTAAAAATCTATCCAGCATATCCCCTGCCTTACTTGTCTCATGACACCATTTGATGTTGAATTTCGTCTATTTATAAATATCAATACACCATAGTAATCTAAAAATTAAAAAAGGAGCCGAAGCTCCTAATTTTATTATTCTGATAAATCCCACCAGTAACTATTACCTAAGTTCTCCAGACGCTGCTGTGTTCTTGGTAAATAATCAGGATCAATC
Organism: Acinetobacter sp. KH_038; assembly: GCF_057839405.1. Classification (NCBI taxonomy): domain Bacteria; kingdom Pseudomonadati; phylum Pseudomonadota; class Gammaproteobacteria; order Moraxellales; family Moraxellaceae; genus Acinetobacter; species Acinetobacter sp. KH_038. The sequence goes on from NZ_CM174489.1 coordinate 2,308,188, forward strand.
ATATTCTGCATTTTGGAATACAGCATTCGATCTACGACCAGCTTACTGTACCAAAGATTCTGCAATGGAATATTGCTTTTCAGAGTATTAGCCACCTCCATCATCCGGGTAGATTCCTTCCCCTCAATGATGTTGTTACCCATACCTGTTAGCAGCATACCCAACTTCATGCTTTGGCCTAATAATGGGCCACTGATAAAGTCTGATGCACTTCGACCGGTTGGATCTGAAAGTGCAGACATGATGTCACCCAGGAAGGAAAGCCCGCCACCTTTAAGAAGTGACTTACCAAAGAAATCAATCGTAAATACCGGCTCTGGATTCTTACCATTGGCCAAGTTCTGAGTCTGGACAATCAATGCACCGGCTAAAGTTTGATAAGCCAATAGCGAAGCTAGGAACGTCACCCGGCTCTTAATATCTCCCTGGGCAAAGGCACGATGACCAATACGGAACATATAAGCCAATGGGAAGCCTTTGAACTGGAATAAGGTACGACCCAATTCCCCCTGGATGGTTCCGGCTTCGCCCAAGTTAATGATGCTGCGCTCACGTACACCTGCTTCAATAATAGCGACTGACTCCTCATTGAAGATATGAGTCTGATACTTCATTGCAGCCTTATAACGAGCATCCGCTAATAACTCTTTCTGTCTTGGTGTAATTGAGTTATTGAGGCGATCCATAACATGCTGACGTTTTTCCTGGCGCTCAGCAACCTTTGTCTGGTATTCAATAAACTCTGCATCTAAGGTATTTACACGCTTATCGAGTTCTTTATATTTCTGAGTAACTGCCTTATTCGCACTACTGTCAGTACTGCGCATTTTCGTACGAAGCTCTGTCATTCTTCGCTCAGCATTACCTAAGCGATAGCCAAGATCCTCACCACTCTTGTAATTTCTTCTGGAGTTTCGCGATATAGATGAATCAATTTTTTGATCTGTCTTTTGCTTAATGCGTGTTTGCTCTTGAGCTTTGCGAACTTCAAAGTCAGTATCAAGGCGCTCTTGCTTTAATGCAACCAGATCCTTAAGTTCATTTAGTGTATCTAGTTCTTTTTGCACATTAACATCGCGGCGTGAAGCATATCGATTTAAACGCTCAGAAAGCTTACCTTCATACTCAATCAATTTGTCTTTTGATAGTTTGCTTTTGCTATTCAGCAATTCGGTAAAGTCGGAAAACTTACCCTGAATCTCTTTCTCAAAAGTCTTGATCTTATCGTTCAGCCTGGTTGTTTTTGTTACAACCTTGTTGTCTAGGCTTTCAAGTGTTCGCCCTAACTTCTTCGCCTTATCCGTCAGATTATCGATGGTTTTACCCTGGGTGATGCCATCAATAAAACCTTTCAGATCTTCCTGATTTTCAATCGTACGAATATACGTATTTAAGTCTGCTTGTGCTGCGGATGCCTCTTTTTGAGCATCAATAAGATCAATACGATCCTGCAATGCCTGCTTTTCAGCTTGAGCTTGGGCATCTTTCCTGTTTGCATAATCTAATAATCGCTGTGACAAGCTGCGCTTAATATCATCTAACTTTTGTTCTCGGTTTTTAATGCGTAGGTCATCAATAGCATTACGATCATTTAATTCCAAAACCTGAGCATCAATTTCATCTTTAAGAGCTTTTAATTCTGGTGATGCAAAGTTAATAAATATATCATCAGGTGCATTAAAGAAATCGTTCTGAGTCAGTACCGCCGTCCCATCTTCACGCTTACTTGGCTCCAGCTGCTGCCATAATTGCCAATCACGTTCAGTAATACCATTCCCTTGCAGAATCTTAAGATCATCTGCACCAAGATCATTCCAATCCGTTTTACGGGTCATTTCAGCAAGCTTATTCATATGCACCAGATTAAGCGCTCGTTTCGCTCCTGCAGTGACGGCGTTCAGTCCTGATAGTTTCATAGTCGTTGCAGCAAAAGCCTGCATACGTGCATTAAAGCGGCCTGACTTGGTAGCACTGCTGACAATATCAGCATCACCAAAACGAGTCATTGAACCGGCCATTTCGTTAATGCCAAGGCCAAACCGCAATGCTTCATCACGTGTGGCACCCTGTTTCAATTGCTTCATGTATTCAGGGAGGATCGATTTGGTATAGGACAGACCCAGCATATTAGCGACCTTCTTCATACTGGCATGGTCACCAAAGGTCGTCAGCGTGGTACCACCTAATTTAGATGCAACCATTAAGGCACGTAGTCCACCCATAACGTTACCTAAGGTTGAATCAATCGCCCGGGTATTGGCATCCAGGGTGTTATACATCGACATGGCCCGATGAGCCTGCTTATCAATCTCACCATGTTTCATGCCATTCTGTGGATCTGCTTTCAGTTTGATCTTGGCTTCATCCAATAGCGACTCAAAGGTATGACGAGGATTGGACCCAAGGTTCTGCATCATGGCCACTTCTGTACTCATGCGGTGAGTATGGTTTTTCAGAATCTCATGAAACCCTGCTTCATCATAAGTTCCATATTTCTTCTGATATGCCAGCCATGCGTCACCATCTTTGAAATGCAAAGCTCTGGATTCTTGGTGACGATTTGCCATCTTGGAGCGACCACCTACAGGTGATGCACCTGCTTTGGCCTGTTTATTCAGTATCAGTAAGTCTTTGTTGGCGCCGTTGGTTGAGATGGTTTTATAAATCTCCTCAAGCATGGATTTAAGCTCCAGCTCATCCATCAACTCACCAGTCTCTTTGACATACTGATTACGATCGACTCCAGCCAAGGTATCGTTCACCCACTCTGATTGATCTGTTAGGGCTACTTTCTTCTGATCATGCGAGGTCATAAAGCCAAAGTTATCGAGCTTCTTAATATTCCCACCAGCCCTGTTGAAGGCTAAACGCATTTCCTCTAGGGCTGCACTTACTTCTTTGGCCATCGCCGTAATTTCTGGATTATCAGACTTGCCACCAAACATGACCCGGATAATGTCGTCAGTCATTGCCTTGTTCACTGACATACCAAAGCGCTCTTGTGTCTTGGTAAACACATCAGCAACCAATGACATCCAGCGACTGTGCAAGGCTTGGGATTGCTTCTCTATAGACTGGATACCACTCTGATCCGAGAAGTATGCAATCTTCCGCATTAAAGCTTGGACCGGGTTTAATTTAGGATGGTTATAGATTTCGTTCTGTAGCTGGGCCTTGATGATGGCATCCCGGGCAATGTTCTGATTGTTCTTAGCGATCTGGACGGCGAGATCCGTAGCAGTTTTCTGCGCAATCGCTTCAGCACGTTCAGCAGGACTTTTAAACATCCAATCAGGATCTGTTCTGGCCAGAGTATTTTGTGCCCGGATATACAGTGATGAAATACGATTACTATCAGCTGCACTTAATTTTCTTTTACCTAATGCCTTTGCAACTTGTTCTCTACATTCAGCTCTCATGCTGCTTCACTCCCAAATCTTAATGCGCAGCTTGCCAATGCTTTCACTGCCTGAATTTCATCTTTTGCGATTTCTTCTTGCTCTTTGACATAGTCCAATAGATCTCGGGATGACATCGTCACAATTTCCTCATCCCCGTTTTCATCCAGACGCGTAAAGGTCACTTCCATATCGGGATCTGCTTCCAGAATTGAAACCGCTTCCCTACCGTCTGCCGTATCAGTGAATGCACCGTATTCCCCTTTGCTAGACTTGGTTAAGTCCGGTGCACCATCAACCTTGGACTTGCCTGGTTTCCAAAACTCCCGTTCTAATGCCTGGGTAGCTTTATGCTGTACTGAAGTTAATTCAGGACTATCGGCTTTACCATTAGCAGGATGGGCAAATAGATCATTTCCATTACGTGTAGCCTTTACTGGGCTAATGGTGCCATCCTGATTAATCTGGCGCTGGAATGTCGTATTAGAAGTACTATTGTGTAGCTCTTGAATAATTCCCCCATCCTCCATTAAACGCTCTCGTTTGAGATAGTTTTGCGATCTGGTCGGGGTCCAATTGTCTATACCATCAACAATTGAGTTTTGCGGAATATTCGAACCAGGTGTCCTGGTATTGATATCCGAAGTATTCGATTCTGGATCAGTAACAATAACTCGTTGTTGTTCTGGCTCAAGCTGGTAAAGATCAGAATCCAATGTATCCAAATTACGGTTGGCACTATTACCAGGGCCAGATAAATCGACCTGAGGTTCAACATACGGCGTTCGATAAGCACCACCTTCAGAATACTGATAATGCGCCGTAGCCTTGAGGTATTCCAGATCCTCCTTGGTCAATGGAGAAGATAGGGCTTCAAACTCTTCCTGGAGGGATTTCACACTATGCTCATCTGCACTGAGTACAAAAGGCATTGCTTCAATTTCAGCATCAGATTGGGACTTGTAAGCAGGTGGCGCAGTTATATCAGACTCAAACTGTGGGAACTCTGATTCACTCCCTCGGACTTCAGTAGATCTTACTGAAGCATCTGGACTAACATCACTATAAAGACTTGCGATTTCGTTCCAGCGCTTTTCGTATTTGGCCTTTACTTGTCCTACGGTCATACCATTGAATTGATGACTTGAAGTGATACCTTCTGCAATCTGTCTTGCAGTCTTTTTCTGATTGCCTTTACTCCAGCGTGTGGCCACATCTACAAAAAGCTCATTATCTTTGGCTTTTAAAAAGACTGGTCCACCCCCCTCACCAAAGAAGTGCAGGTAGTAAAGCTCTAGGCCATTCGGATCTCGATTAAAGTGACTACGAAAAACCTTGGCATTGTGCTCGTAGTAGTTCAGGCCCGCTTTAATTTGATCATTACCATCAAACTTATTCTTACCTCCCATACGGGCAAAGGTGCTATCCAAAGTCTGAAATAAGCCGGTGGCCGATGAAAGCAACTCCCCATTTCTGCCCTTTGGCTGGATTGAAGTACTGAAGGTGCCACCAGTTTCCAAATGGGAAATGATTAAGGCATCTACTGGATTGATACCCCGTTTAGAGGCTTCCTGGACAATCGTTTTTGTCCAAGGTTTTTTATCAAATACAGGATTAGTCAAAAGCTCCGCTATTACTGGCGCTTTATTTTCATCAGTATTAATAGCACCTGGTCTTACGATAGCTTTCGGTGTACCTGTTATTGGTACCACTGGTGTACTGGTTACGACTGCTTTAGGTGTTCCGCTCACTGGTGCTTTTAAGCTGACCAGCTCATCATTCAGTGCGCTCTCCATTGCACTATCCAATGCATCAAAGTGTGAATTGGCTTCTTTAGCATTAGTTGGGCTAAATGGATTCGTACCCTCTGCATGCTCGATGTTGGCCTGAATATGAGCCGCATCATTCATGGTATCTACATTACTATGGTCTTTGATCTGCTCTGGCCGTAAACGCCCTTTGTTCGCCCACAAGTTGAGTAGCAAGGCCATCCCGCCGTTTGCTGCCAATGTGGACGGACTCAATGCATTTTCCTTTAATGCTTCACCGTATTGAGCGACTTTCTTATTTTCATTGTTTTCAAGAAATGAACCTTCAAGATAATCACCAGCTACGCCAGCTCCAGTAGCCAGCGCAGTAGTAGCCACAGCATCAGCCACTACAGATTTAGCAACACCATGGGTAGGAATAGCAAAGCCCAGAGCATCTGTAACCCCTTTAATAGCCCCACCGGTGCGAGCCGTTTTTATATCCGCCCCTTTGTTAAGTAAGTCTGATTTCTCTGCTTCAAAGGTCTGGTACCCGAATAATCCAGAATTCAATGCCAAACCAGGTACACCGCCTGTACCTAGTGTAGTGACGGCGTTCCAGCCAATACGTGTAAAGTCTTTGGTCAGGCCATAGGTAAACTCACCTATGCCACCTAAATCATCAGGCTTAAAAATCTCGAGGTTTTGCGCTCTTAGAGCTGCTGCTTTCTTGTCACCACGTACTAAGGCATCTGGGGCGGTAGCTGCCTCAATGGTACCCATAGCAACACCGGAAACAGTACCTAATACGCCGTCAGCAAGTCCACCGCGCTCACTTTTAGGTTTAAAGCGAGGGTCGTCCTGATTTAACGTTAATTCATCATCTGCTAAAAAATCCATCTCTACCTCATCTCACTTTAAAAGTTAAGCGTGTTTGACGCTTCTTATCGGTGGCATCCATGATGTACTTGGTACCATTCTTGAAGTAATAGACGTATGGATTTTTTGGATCTTGTTCCAAAGGTAAATCCAAGAAGAAGTCTTTATCAGATCCGCCATAGTTACGGGCATTGCGAGAGTTAAAGCTCTCCAGCTGCTCACGAAAAGCCTTTTCACCAACAGTATGAGGCCGTAACACTACTGATTTACTTCCGAAGAATCCCCCTGAGGTGAACTTGCCTCCTGTGACATTCTTGGCAGCTCTATTGAAAAGCTCTTCATCAATGGTTTTATTTAAAATATTGCCTTTGGTATCAGTCACCTTCTCAGCTTTTTGAACCAAATAAGCATAGTTAGCTTTGATTGAATCCAGATAGATTTGAAAGTCAGGTTTACCTGGTGAAGTAATACCAGCTAAATACGTTTCTGTTTGCTTTGTTAAACCGTTTTCATCTACTTTGACCAAGCCTTTTTCAATCAGATCCTGACCGGTAATAATCTGGCCAGCAATATCTTGTAGACCCCTGTTATTGAGTGAAGCGGATAAACGATATGAGCCACTTTCACCAGCAATACTGTTGATCATGTCTCTAGATGCATTGGCATTGCCAGCACTAGATTTATAGAGGCTAGTCACTAAATTCAACTTATCGCCTGGTCTAGCTTTTTCCCAGAACTGCTTTAATTCAGATTGTTGTTGAGTAGAGAAAGGATTTAAGGACCCTACAGTACCGTTCAATATATTGTTGGCATGAATAGATTTGATGTTCTTAGACAGCGCCGTAATGGCTTCAGGATTGCCGCTTAGAATCGCATTGGTTGGTACTACTGTTAGATCTTGGCCAGTCTTAATCGAGTAAGCCAGAGCTGAATTATTTTTCTCATAGCCCAGCATATTTTCATGCGTTTTAGAAAGAAGATTTAACTTCCAACTCACGTCTTTAGCATTATCTTGCGCCGTATTTTGAGCCTCTGAACGCCTTTTACTGAGGTAAGCTTCGCGCTCATCCGCTCCCAGTCTCATGAACTGCTGGACCTCAACCAAGGCCCCACTATATTGAACAAACTCAGATTCTTTTTGAGTTCCCTGCACACGTGCCAAACGAGACTTGATTACTGCCTCACTTGGAATTAATCCAGTTTCAATGTCTGCCTTCATTTCATTAACAGCATCTTTAGCATCATCATCTAACTGCTTTTGCTGCAAGGCAGCCGCACGTTTATTTTGATCCATTTGAGTGAGTGCACGACCACTCCAGTAGACAGCCTGCTCTTGGGTTAAATTGGGATGTTTTGCTATTACAGCTTCAGGAGTCGTTAGTTCAGTAAGCTTTTCATTGTCCGACTTATTTCCTAAATAGAATGCAGCTACCTCATTGCTGGAGCGATTATTTTTATATTCGTTATAAGCATCTTTAACATGGGCCAAAGGTAGGCTCTTAGATTGTCCATATGTAGCTAAACCATTCCAAACTTCTTGCTCGGAAGCATTCGGGTTCTTTAAATAATTTTCTTTCATGTCCTTGAGCTGGACAATTGCCTGTTGCTGCTCTGACTTCTGCGCGATCGGCAAATACTTCGATGCACTTTGATAAGAATGCTGTTCGAAGTAATTATTAAAGTTTTGCTCAAACTGCTTTGGTACGGCAGTTTTATACTGGGTCTTGATTGACTCAAGGCTTTCCTGTCTTTGCTTTACTGCATTATCGTAGGTCAGTTCTCCACTCTGCATTTTAAGCAGCAAATCATTATCAACAACGCTGATATCAGCACCAATCTTGGATGACTGTAATGCAAAATCAGCCTTCTCTGTTTTATCCTTTTCCTCTTTACGTGCCTCAAGCACACCATCAATAGCTTTACCAATACTTCCGAGTCCGGTTATTGGTGTGTGCTGCTGCAATGTTGGCCGTGATACTGCTCGGCCTTGTGAACGTGGAATTAATGCCATTTTCTTTCTCGAAGTAATTTACTCAATACTTCAAAATTAAATGGTTATGTGTCCCCAAAAAATGGGTATATTTAGTCCAGAAAAAAGGAGCCTAAATAGCTCCTGTCTCTGGATTAAAATCAAGCTGTACGCTTCGTTTGATGAAAGCAACGATTGATATTTTTCACTCCAGACTTACGACCAATAAAAAGCGATTCCAGCACACGTTTTATAAACTGGATCTTCTTCACGATCTGTCCTAACTCAAACTCGAATGTATTCCGATTAAGGAGGCGTTTAAATTCTTGATCAGGATCCAAATAATGTGCTGTAATAATTAAAGTATTCGGACAGCTATTCAAGTTAATTAAAATTGTATAAAGATGATTATAGTAAAAAGCTCTATTGTTCTTAGCTGTTAAGTAAGTGAGGCGATGGATCAGTTCTTCCAAGTGAGAAGCAACTTTTAGTAAATGATCTTTATACTCAACATTGAACAACTGTGCTGGTTCCTTGCCATTAATCTCTCTTCGAAACTCATCAATCAAGTATTCAATCCCATTACATAGCTGGATTGATCTTTCCATATCATCACAGTCTAAAGGCTTAAAGGCCGGAACTGTTGGTCGTTGCATGCTTATATGCTCCAGTTATTAATTCTTGGGATATCTTGGTTTGTTTTATCAGTGAGAGCTTTCCAAAGCTCAATAAATGCTTCTCCTACTTCATAGTGAGGAGTACCGTTACGCATCCATTCAGCCACACTACTAGGACCGGAGATTGGTAATAAATACGCAATCTTCTCATTGGTCATTTCATGATGTTTTTTTAGCTCATCAATCATCTTTTTATAATTAGGTGCGCCGTACTTAACTTCTGCTTTGAGAAACAGAAGATTTTTGGGCACTTCAAAATTATTAAGCTCAATATAAATTCCCATAGCCCCTCCAATAATTTTCAAGTTATTAAGAGGTGATCTAAGTCATCAAAAAATGGGTATATTTAGACAAAACGCGCGCGCGCGCGAGGGAGACCGCTCAACACTATATTTTTAGCCTTCTACTCCACCTAGTAATCAATGCCATCCTTCAATCTCCGTTTATCAATACGGCGTATCCAAGCAGGTCAAATCATACTTTTTAAAAGCATTCCTAAAACGCTCTAATTTTTCGTATTAGCGCCTTTAGATTCCTCATGTACCTTTGGTCATTTTTCTTATTAGAATTGCTCAGTGAGGAACTGGATGCAAAATCAAGCTATAGATTGATTCACTTTTAGATATTTTTCAAAAATTACTAACTTCCATCAAAATCCCAACTTCAAAGCATTCTAATGAGCACTTGAAACGTTGTGCTTTTCTTCTCACTTAAACTGACAGATTCTTTGGTAGGTTCATTGATAGGTTCTGCATCCCAAAAACGGGATCGTTCAAAATCCCAAAAACGGGATCGTTCAAAATCCCAATATTGGGAATATTACCGTTTTCGGAATGATACCAATATTGGGTAGATTTAAATTTTATAAACTTAAACCAATTCTAAAAACCTTCCTCTATCTTTAATTTTTTGGACCATATTTTTCTATTTCTATAATTCTCAATTGTAACAAAACCATCAAAAGTGAAATTACCTTCAAAAATGTCACTTTCAAAGTGAAAATGCTTATGCCATAAGGATTGTAGAGAAATTAGCCACCTATGATTGATGCGTGGAATATCGTAAAAGAGAAAGATTGTTTTTTAAGTTTTTTTGTAACAGGAATCCGGTATTTTTAATCGGTTTCAGTGACTGCTGTGGAATATCGTAATTAAGAGTTCCAGTACATCAGAAAAAGAATTCAATCCAGGTTCCAAATCATAGCAAAGTGAAAAGAAGTCACTTTCAAAGTGATAAAAAGTGTAATTTCAAAATTATGATTGAGCCCAGTGCAAAATAAGAAAAGAAGGAATCAAGCATAGCAATACTCCAGATCAGGAGGCCCTGCAGTACTTACCCTCCAACAGCTATCAACTTCTCAATTAAGCTAGGTCAACAACCATGTTTAAACAGAAATATATCATCACTGTAGAAAGTGAGTTACCACCTAGAATATGTCTTGGAGATTCAATCTACGGCGCTACAGTTATTGCATTAGAAAAAGAGCAATACCCTGATCTTGTAGATTTAGCCTGGCTTGCAAAAAGATTTCAAATGTCACGAGCATCCATCTCAGCTAAAATTAATTGCTTCAATGTTGGCGGTCCTAGAAAACAACTTTTTGATCCAAATGTAGTGATACCAATTTTAAAAACCAACCTAACCAATCGACGTGGTAGAAAGAGAATAAACTAACTATTTATTCTCTATTCCCAACATATATCAAACAACATGGGCGCTATATTTATTTAACTTTGAGAAGGTTTAAGAGCCAATCATATAAAAGAAATCATCTTCTGAAATTACGACAATATCTTGCCCTTTTTTGATTAAACCTAATGCTTTTTCTTCTTTTGAACTCATACTTTTACCATTTAATTTAGCTACATCCTGCTGGCCTTTAACTAAATAGTTTGTTTTCTTGGTAACTCCCTTTCCCACATCAAAACCAAGCTGAGAAGCAAGAATACTTGCATCCATCCGTGGCATTCTTAACTCTCCGGTAAAACATAATACGTCACCAAACCAATCCCCATCAGGATTACCACCGTCAATAATTATATTAGAAGGACTTCGACCTTCAGCCATTTTACCAGTAGAGATCAATGTGCTGATTTTTCTCCGCACCAGGGAATGACAATCTTCCAATTTCATCTGTTTAGCGTTTAAGGCAGCGACTAATACCTGGCCTGCTGCAATCGCATCTGCTACAGCATCATGGTGATTTTCGATCTGAATATCATTTAGCCTACATACATTAGCGAGGCCATAACCACTGTATGCTACTTTCTCCCAGGTTCTACGAACAATCCTTGTTATATCGAGCCACTGGTAATCTAATTGATCAAAATTTCGTGTCAGTGCTACCTGGTCAAATGTAGTGTAAGTTCCTACTACTGAACTCCCTATAAGCCGATCCAGTTGATCTTTGACTTCATGGATTAAAGGAGCGCCGTCAACATCGTCCTTAGTTATCCCATGAATTTGGATATTCATCCAATCAAAGTAAGTTTGAGGATTAATTAAGGATCCCCAGCTTTCAATTAGCTCGCCGTCTTTAAATACGGCGACCCCAATCTGGCAAATTGACTTTGGATCAGAGTTCGCCGTCTCTACATCAAGTGCTACAAAATCCATTCTTTTCCCCATTTTTTTAATTTTCCCATGCCTGTTCTGTATTTAGAATTTTGGCATGACGAGCTGCGCCTTTCTCAGACCATAAAACTATAGAGCTGAAATTTCGCTTGATTTGAACTGCTTTACTTTCAGCAACCATTTTCTTTAAGGTCATTATGGATAGAAATCCGATGTAAGAAATTAACAAACTATGCCAAAATATAGTTATTGGAGAAATATCCAATAAAAATTCTAACTGTCGTTATCTATAAATTACTTTTTTATTATTTTGGGGCTCTTATGTCGTACATCATCAAATTGATTTCAGAAAATTGCTACATCATCCCTGATGATGACGGTTGGCTTACTACTACAGAGTCACAACAAGAAGCTATTGATATAGGACTCTTTGATGATATGGAATCCGCAGATGAAACAGCACAAAGTTTTAGTGGCGGGATGACCAGAGGCATTGATTACATAATTCAGCCTGTTTCTAAAGACCCGTATCACGTTGTGGAAATTATTATTCCTGAAGAAATTGCCCCAAAACTAAAGGATATCAATAGATTTATTAAAAATGGTAAGGCACACATATTCCTTACTAATGTAACGACTGCAAATGATGCTATGGATGGCTTTACTCGCTACGGCGTTTCCACTGGAGCCAATGCTGTTCTTTATAAAACTGCTCATTATGAGGCTCGGAAAGATGCTATTTCACAGTACCTAAATGAACGATTTGGAACTCATTGGACATTAAACCTACTACCTGTTCAGGCTTGAATTTTGAAAAATTAGATTAAATTGGAAATAATATATGTCAATTTGTGCCACCTACCATCAACTCACTGCATCAGTAGAATCTCTTATTCAGGGTAAACCTAAAGCTATTGCTACCATAAACCTATATGAATATTTTCAAAAATTAGTTGAATGGGGTTATGTTGATTTTAAGCGAAATTTTTTGAATGATAGATTTTGTGGATTAATTTCGGATGTGCATTTTGATGATGATCTCAATGCAATCAAATTTGTATTTATTATTGCCGATGCCGAAGCTGAAAATCAGGTTGCACGTAACTTAGAAACCAATAAGACACGACCTTTAAAAAGAAATAAAAATGAGGGAGCAGATAAAAGAGTAAATGTAGCGATAAAAGTTGATTCATCTAATCCTGCTATAGCTAAGGTTGCCTTAGAATATGAGCGAGGCATCACAATAAAAAAACTTATTGATACTTTAAATTATTTCTTTAGCCATGCAAGAAAACATGGAGGTTTTGAAAGTTACTTTATTGGTGATGATCCAGTTGAACGTTATCAAAAAGCACCTAAGGCAGGCCAACCGAAGCCTTTAGCCTATAAGCCAAAATTAGAAATTAAGGCAGAAGTGGACCCAAGTATTATTAAGGCTTTCGAAGATGGAAAAATTCAGCACGTAGATTTTTATAAACAAGCCCAAAATAGTACAAACTTTGACGCTACTGGACATTTTAGTCAGGATAAAATTAAAGTTTCAATGAAAGTAGATACTCAAATCATTAATGATACTTCGATATCATTCTTGGATAAAGCTGCTGATGTTATTGGTACTTTTGCCTTATTTAGAAAGGGTCAGCCAGATATGCAAGGCTCAGTTTTTACAATTAATTTTAAAGATGAAAATGGGAGCCCACGTACTGCAGAATATGATGCAGATGATGAAGTTTTCCGTTTAGTTAAGAAAGAATATTTCCCAGAAGAACTACGACAACCTATGTCGGAAGAGGATGATAATGGTGAGAGTCCTGCTCGTGCCAACATTGCCCTATGTGATAGAATGTTAGCTAAAATGTGATCCTAGTTATAAAAAATTGGGGGTAGTTATGCTTGAATTGATTTTTAAGCCTTTAAACTATCTTAGTATAAGATGGGATAACGGACTAATTAATAAGACACGTTTTGATTTTATTGTTCCTTCATTAGTTGCAATTATATTAAGTGCAATTATGACCTTTGTATGGTTTGAAATTGGTACTAAGAATTCAAATATTTTTATCAATGATCTGACATATTATTTAATTTGCTTTTTACAAACAATGCCAGGCTTCTATATCGCTGCCTTAGCTGCGATATCGACGATTAATAGTACTACTATGGATCAGCCAATGGCTGGCGATCCGCCTAAAGAAAAATATGTTGAATATAATCCATATAAAGTTTTTTGGATTGAAATGAATAGAAGAAGATTCTTAGCACGATTATTTTCTTATCTAACCTTCATCAGCATCGTACTATTTTGTTTTTTATTAATTATCCGTTTTTCATATAGCTTAGAAATTAAGGTTTCTTCACTATATGTGGTCTATATGGTTTACTTCTTTTCTTGTGTAGTTGTTATATTTTCGCTTGTACAGTTAATAATGATGACTTTTTTAAGTCTCTATTATCTTGGTGAAAGAGTCCATAAAAATTAGTTGTTTATACTGCAATATTTTTTTTAATCAACCCATCTTACGATGGGTTTTTTTTCCAATTCCAACTTATAATTCTGCTATCTATAACCTCAATACATAACTATGAAAAACTTAATTCTAATACCCCTAATTTTTTTATTCGCTTTCACCGGCTGCCAGAAGCAATCCCAAGTATCGGCTACTGCACATTAAGGTGCTTTTTCAAATTGAATTCCATGGATAAAATCTGATAAATCAAAAACATGAAACCAACCTAATGTACTAAAGAGTAATGCTACCCACGTAAGCATTAGCACGAATCCAGTATAAATAGGTACGCGACTGACAGAGTATTTTTTTTTAATTATTTTATTATAATCTATTTCTAAACATTTACTTTGTGGTCTTTCAATTTTAGTAATTACCTTTTCCCTAAATGCTTTCATTTGATCTTTATTTAAACTAAATAGTGGAATGAAACTATCATTTCCAATAACTTTTTTTAACTCATCTTCGATTTCACTAGTCTTAAGTTCCCACCATTCCTGCCAATATTTAGCACCTGCCGCAACTTTCATTTGATGACCAGAAATAAAAATCCCAGAAAAGCAAATAATAAACTCAACGATAGGTTTAGGAGCTTGATTACTAAAAACTGCTGCTAATAACACACCTTGAAATAACATAAAAAAGTTATTTCTATTAATTAATTGTGTTATCTCAAAATTTCTCGTCTCTATAGCTAATTTATATACAGCTTTAAGTTCTGAAATTTTCGTTTCATTTAAATTCATTTCATCATTTTTACACATATAAATATACTGCATAGATAAAAGCCTGCATTTTTGCTAGCAGGCTTTTAATTTTCGAAAATATACACTATGATCAAATAAGTTTTCATAGAACTTACATTCTTCTCAAACACCTGTTTGAGATACTTTAATGCTTGATTTAGCGGTTAACTTATCCCTAGTAAAATACTAATAACTACAAATAAAGTAAAAATTTTTATTTAAATTTAAGGATTATTGGTTTGCCAAGTATCTGTTGTTTGCACACAATGCTGACAACGCATATCTTGCTCAATGTAAGCCCCTAATAAACTTTCTTCATCAATAAATCCATCACCAATACATGAAGATGAACCATCTTCATGCTCTCCGAGCATTCCATCACAAAGGACTTTATAAATTAAAGGTTTAATTGAATTTTCATAATGAAAATTCTGATGAGTACTCATCTTAGAAAAGTTATTTACATCTGCCAATAAAAAATGCGCCACACCAATACTTGCATCTGACTTAATATTGTTTTCTTCTGCAAGTGCAATAATTAACTCTTCTTCATTATTCAAAATATTTTGTAAAACACTGATTTGGTCTGTACTTAACATTATTAACTCCTAAAATTTATTCTTCTGAAATATGGGCATCACATAAAGTGCATTCTTCTCCATAAGAAGAATCATAACTTCCATTGACACTTACAATAGGAGAATTTTCAGAATCTGCATGGTTATTAATACAATCATCACAAACGTTTGCTTGTGGATATTGGTCGCTAGCACGATCAGCAGACATATCTCCCCATAATGTACATAATTTCATAGTGTCACCCTCTTTATTTTTGAAAATATAAGGTACTAATATTTCAACATTAAGTAAAATTAATTTTTTGAAATATATAAAAAAAGCGCAATTAAGCGCTTTCTTCCACAATCCTTAAAACTTTTGGTTTTCTTGGAATATTCATTCCAACCAAATTTTCAAGAAAACTAACATTCACATCTAAAGACTGAGCAATATCTTCAGCAAAAATTTTCTTTTTTGCGAGCATGGCAAAGCAAGCTTGAAGAAGTTCAGGCTTCTCCTTCGGAATTAAGTAATCTTCTTTTTCAGTTATACCCTCACCTGTTTTTTTCAGGTAAATCACACCACTGGTATATTGCTCTTGAGTTAATAAACCCAATTGCTTAGCACGATACAAAATCGCTGCCTTACTTACCTTCCATGTTTGTTTAAACTCACTCAGCTTCGACCAGTTGAAACGACCATTTTTGTACCAAGTTGGAAAATGCGTCCGCATCATTACCTGAGGAATTAGCAAAGCAGAAGCAAAATGATTTGCCTGTGACTCTGTGAGTCGATCACCCGTAACGATGCCATCATGAAGTACAAGATGGCCAAGTTCATGCCCCAGATCAAAACGCTGACGGCATATGCTTTCCTTTGATTCATTCCGCACAAAGATTGGACGTTTTGTAGCTAAAGACAAAGCATCTACTTCTTTCGATATAGAAGGAAATGTAGTCACAATGATGCCATGCGTTTCGCAAAGCCTCACCATATTACTAATTGGCCCTAAGCCTAAGCCCCACTTTTCACGACATTGTTCAGCTATAGACTCAATCGCAGGATCCTGAGCAATCGGTTCATCTTCGGAAGTGTGAATATCATACTTTGGCAACCTTAGCTTTGAGTCCAAATATTCAGTCAGACGCTTTATATATTCACCTCTCGCGATAACAATCTGCTTAAAAGAAACTTTGGCAGTACGATTACTTCTAAAATGAATTTGGTCTTCCTGTAACACAGGCTTTTGTTGCATAAAAAAAGACTGTGACACATTAAAATAATGCGCTACCTTATCAATAAATTGATCATTAGGTAGAGTTTGCCCAGTTTCAACTTTATGAATATATTGGCGTGTGTAATCACAGTCCAGCTTGCTCCCTAAATCTTCTAAAGATAATTCATTAAATTGTCTAAGAAGCTTTAGTTCCAAGCCATTAAATTCAGTTGTCATGGCTATTCATCTTACAATTAAGTGTTTACAGCTTCGGAATCATCGTCATCTTCTTTGTCATTGTCCATTTCAGGATCTTCAACCAAAGGTGAACCTAATTCAACAGATGTTGGAGTTTCTGGCTCAACTAAATGAATATGATTGATATCGGTAATATCACTAGAATTCCAATATGCAACAACTTCATTTGCTAAGTTATAACCAGCAAATACAACGAATGGCTCATCATCTAATGTTTTTGGTTCATTTAAGATAAATCGCCAAAAATGAGGCTGATGGTCATCTAAAGGAAATAAGCTAAGACTTTGCAATTGTTGCATTAGGAATTTTTTCTTTTTTGGCTTTTCAAAATCATCTTTTAAAAAACGTATAGAAGCATTACCTATTTGAAAGATAAGTTTATATGAGCCATTAATCAAATGAACATCTACGGGACATTGCTTATTAACGATCATGTCTAAAAAGCAATTATATGTCCTGTCAAAGATACTTGTTCCACGTCCATAGTTTGAATCGTATTTTTCACTCAGCAGATAATTTATCTCGCGATAAATATCTAACATATACTTGGCGAAGAAGCTTATAACCTCATCGGTTAATTGTGGTTCAAAACAAGAAGGATGACGCCATTCCATAAAAAATATCCGCAATAAATAGTGAAATGTTGGGTTAAAATCAATTTATTGCTAATTTCAACTTCTGTCAACCAACTTTTATTGCTAATTTCATTATTTGTCAACCAAACTTAATATTTAGACTCAAACATACTCAATAAACCCATATCGACTATGTAACGCAGCCAATCCATACTTTACATCCACTCTAGCATCTAACTGACTGTGTTTATCCGTCACCATCTCAGACCATGAATTGGTATATTAAGTAATGATCAATGATTTCACTCAACAATATGCCCATCTTTGATAACCCCTCCTCTTAAACCTATTGAACTAAACAAGCCCGATCTTAAAACACCTTTAAGTAAATATGCTTTAAACCAATTTGAGTCTTAAACAGGGAGTCGAAGTGAGAAAAAAGTGCATTGGTAAATAAGGATACAAATAGGGATACAATTAAAAAATATGAAAGCTAAAACATAACAGTCATAAGTATTTTAGCTTAAAGTTCTATTCGCGCAGGGCGCACAGAGTTTAATATGTGATTTATTTAACAAAACATCTAATGAAAGATTCAATTCCTACTTATTTTTTTCATTATGCTTTATATCAACTAAGTTCATGATAATTATATTTAAATAAATATTAGCTCAAAGTTTCACCATAAATTACTAGGTTCTTTACTCTATTTAGCTGCTTTTTTATGCTTTATTTTTCTTCTAGAGCATTTACTCTTATTTTAATTGTGGTATTTTTGACACATGGAGTAACAAATGATTGCGGTCTAGTAACCGAGATCTCCAAAATTAAATAAATCAAACAACAACGCTAGATATAAATTTGTACCTCAAGGAAAGACGTAAATGAAATTAAAAACATTAACTACTGCAATGATTCTTGCGACTGTACCAATGACCGGTGCTTTTGCAGCAGCTTTAGATCGCTCAGGCCAATCTATTGCAGCCTTTCTCCAACCAGGTAATTACTTTGAAGCAGGTATTTCTGTTCTTGATCCTTCTGTTTCTGGTCGAGAAGCAGGCGAGGCTCCTGCTCGCCGTAATATCAACGATATGGCGGGTGACTACTATTTTCCAAGTGCAGCATTAAAACTTCAGCCGACTAGCAAATTCTCATTTGGTATTTTATATGACCAGCCATTTGGGGCTGACGCAGAATATACAGGCAATAACTCATTCGTTTCTCAACCTACTGATACAATTTTACCACCAGCTCTTCTAGATAACTTGGTCTTACAACAGGTTGAAACAACTTTAGATGCTCTGACAAGTCAAGAATTAGTAGGATTAGCTGCTCAAGGTTTAGTGGCGCAACAAGGTATTACTCCAGATAATCCAGCTTATAATGCAACAGTAACAGCTACAGCTGCCGGAATCGTTACTCAAGCGGGTGGAAATGTAGATGTAGCGGCTGCAGCAGTACGCCCTCAGGTACAAGCGGGTGCGATTGCTCAGGGCCAAGCTCAATTAGCAGATACCTTAGCAGACATTCCTTTAGGTGTTGGCAATACTAAAGTAGATGTTACTAGTCAAAATTTGACTTTCCTTTTCGGATACCAACCAACTGAAAACTGGAATATTTACGCAGGCCCAGTTTATCAAACAGTAAAAGGGAATTTGTCTCTTCGCGGGCAGTCTTATAGTATCTTTAATGGCTATGATGCGACAATGAAAGAAACTGGAGATCTTGGTTGGTTAGCAGGTCTGGCTTATCAAATCCCTGAAATTGCTTTAAAAGCATCTTTAACATATCGCTCTGAAATCGATCATGAAGCAGATACAACAGAACGACTTTCAGCTGCTGCAGGATTAGCATTAATTGGTGTTAATCCCGCAGATATTATTGGTACTTCAGGTAGAACAAAAATTACTACGCCACAATCTGTAAACTTGGATTTCCAAACAGGTGTTATGGCCAATACTGTAGCTTTTGCTAACGTACGTTGGGTAGAATGGTCAAAATTTTCTATTCGCCCATATCAGTTTGGCTTAGCATCTGAGGCGATAGGAGGATTACCTGCTGTTAATCGCCCAAATGGCTTTAACCTGGTTGAATACTCCGATGATCAAATTTCAGCTACTGTAGGTGTCGGTCGTAAATTTAATGATCTATGGGCTGGTAACGTATCAGTAGGTTGGGATTCTGGTGCAGGCAACCCTGTATCGACCCTTGGTCCAACTGAAGGTTACTGGAATGTAGGTCTAGGCCTTCAGTACAGTCCTACACCGGCGACTTTCATTGCGGGTGGTGTGAAATACTTCTGGTTAGGTGACGCAAAAGCACAAACTGCTGCACAAGTGGGTGAAGATAACCGTATTGTTGGCGACTTTAGCGATAACCATGCAATCGCATACGGCCTAAAAATGGGTTACCGTTTCTAAGATAGACTTAATAAAAAACCACCTTCGGGTGGTTTTTTATCGTTTTTACTCTATTTTTATACACTTGCATATCATTCGATTATTTTAGCACCAATTAAAATTAACAGAACTTCAATTCTTTTACATTATTTAAAGTTAATTTAATTTGATATTTTTCATATATTTATACCAATAAAATTAGTATAAAAACTCTAATCAAGCTCTTTCCTTAACCGCCTTAGTTCATTTCTTCGACAAAGCTGAGCATTTACTCTTTTTAAATTTATGTTACTTTTCCATCACATTTTTGTTACAGATGGCATCAGGGAACGTACCATGAAGCTCAATAAAATTTATTCTGCTATTTTACTTAGCGCCCTACCTCTCTCAGCAGTTCAAGCAGCTGGCTTGGACCGTTCTGGTCAATCGATTGCTGCCTTTTTACAGCCAGGAAATTATGCAGAAGCCGGTCTTTCTGTTTTAGATCCAACAGTGAAAGGTAAAGACCGATTAAAAAATAATGTGGATGATATGGGAGAAGACTACTACTTCCCTTCTGCAGCAATCAAAGTACAAGCAACTGATAAAATTTCACTGGGTTTGATTTATGACCAGCCATATGGGGCTGATGCAGCTTATGCTAGTAATTCACTTTTCTTTGGCTCGAATGGAGAAGGTACAAGCGTAGATGTAGAAACTCATAATATCACGGCTTTAATTGGCTATCAGCCTACAGAAAACTGGAATTTCTATGCTGGTCCAGTCTGGCAAACTGTTGAAGCTGATATCAAATTACGTGGTTTAGCTTACGGAGCTTTGTCTGGATATAATATTCAAGTTGACCAAGAAGAAGCATTTGGTTGGTTAGCAGGTTTTGCTTATCAAATCCCTGAAATCGCACTTAAAGCAGCAGTTACTTATCGTTCTGAAATTAAACATAAAGCAGATACTACAGAAACTTTTGGCTTTGGAACAGTTCCAGGAAGTATTGTCGCTGGCTTACCTTTAGGTACGACTTTTAAGACAGAAGCAGTAACTCCACAATCTGTGAATCTTGATCTGCAATCAGGTATTGCGGCAAATACTTTAGCCTTTGCAAATATCCGCTGGGTTCATTGGGATCAATTTGCAGTTACACCAGTTTATCTTAAAACAGCTTCAGGCAACAATTTAATTGACTACTCAGATGATCAGTGGTCTGCAACAGTCGGTTTAGGTCATAAATTTAATGCCAAATGGTCTGGTACAGCAGCGGTTGGATATGATTCTGGTGCAGGCAACCCGGTTACGACTCTTGGCCCAACTGAAGGTTACTGGAGTGTAGGCTTGGGTGGTCAGTACAGCCCTGCCGAAAATTATTTCATTCAAGCGGGTGTTAAATATTTCTGGCTAGGTGATGCACAAGCGCAAACTGCAGGCACTGTTGTAGGCGATTTTGAAGATAACTATGCTCTAGGTTATGGCATGAAAATCGGCTATCGCTTCTAATCAGTCGATTGCATAAAGAAGGGCGCTCTAAGCGCCCTTCTTTTATTCCAACTTGCTTAACAGATTAAGCCGGAATATCACGCACAGATGCATTACGAATTGCTTCTTTTAAGGCTTCATAGCCACGAATTGGCGGGAATTGCGGGAATTCAGCAATCACATTGTCAGGGGCATCAAACAAGAAACCTGCATCTGCTTCGCCTAGCATCGTAGTATCGTTATACGAATCGCCTGCCGCAATCACACGGAAGTTTAAACCATGGAGCGCTTTTACCGCCTGACGTTTTTGATCCGGCTGACGAAGTTTATAAGCAGAGATCATGCCTTCTGCATCCGTTTCCAGCTTATGACAGAAAATAGTCGGCCAATCCAGCTGCTTCATCAATGGATGCGCAAACTCATAGAAGGTATCAGAAAGAATAATCAGTTGAAAATGTGTGCTCACCCATTTCACAAATTCTTTTGCCCCCGGAAAAGGCCCCATTTCTGCAATCACTTCCTGAATATCATTCAAGCCTAAACCATGCTGTTTCAAGATATTCAGACGTTGGGTCATTAGTACATCATAATCAGGAATATCACGAGTCGTCGCTTCAAGCTCTTTAATACCGGTTTTTTTGGCGAAGTTGATCCAGATTTCTGGAACCAACACACCTTCTAAATCTAGACATACGACTTCCATGAACATTCCCTCTAAATGGTATTGAAAAAAATTTGCACTATGATAGCTGAAGAAAGCGATTTTGCACTGTAGTTTTTTAAATCTATTTTTTTCATAAGTATTTATTTTTTAGTGATAAGTCAGATAAATCAATTCTATTAAAATAGGAGTTAAATTAATTAGTATAGGCCATGTCATTTCCAAGCCTATATCGCCAGGACTCTCATGACCATCATTCCGACTATTGATCGTATCGATGCACTTGCATCCGAATATACAGATAAATCACCCAATGAAATTTTAGCGCTTGCATTGAGCCAGCAAGGTGAAATTGCCATTTCATTTTCTGGTGCCGAAGATGTGGTGTTGATTGATATGGCGTCTCATCTCGGTAAACCCTTCCGTGTCTTCAGCCTGGACACAGGACGCTTGCATGCGGAAACCTATCAGTTTATTGAACGGGTACGTAAGCATTATAATATCGAAATTGAAATTTGCTTCCCGGAAACTGAAGCAACGCAAAACCTCGTCACCGCAAAAGGTCTGTTCAGCTTTTATGAAGATGGCCATCAGGAATGTTGTGGTATTCGCAAGGTACAACCACTGCGTAAGAAACTGGCGACCCTAGATGGCTGGATTACCGGTCAGCGTAAAGATCAAAGTCCGGGTACACGCAATGAAATTCCTGTCGTGCAGGCAGATTCAGGATTTTCAGGCCCCGGAAAACAGCTGATCAAGTACAATCCCCTGGCAAACTGGTCCAGTGCTGATGTCTGGAGTTATATCCGCATGATGGAAGTGCCTTACAATGCCCTGCATGAAAAAGGTTTTGTTTCCATCGGCTGTGAACCCTGCACCCGCCCTGTCCTGCCAGGACAGCATGAACGTGAAGGGCGCTGGTGGTGGGAAGAGGCCACCCATAAAGAATGCGGCCTGCATGCCGGCAACTTAAAAAAATGACCGAACATGACCACCGATTCGTCGGTGGTTTTTTGTAAACCAATCATCTACAGAAAAATCAGTACCTTTCCATGTCAAAATCGCTATACTTTGTCATGTCTATATTAATAATTCTAACAAGGTTGTTCGGATCAGAGCAGCTGAAAAAAGTGCAGTGAGGCAATCTACGCTATGCGTCCATTACATCCAATTGATTTTATTTTCTTAACTTTAGAGAAACGTCAGCAACCTATGCATGTAGGCGGGCTATTTTTATTCCAGATTCCCGAGAATGCGCCAGCTTCGTTTATTCAGGATTTAGTTACTGATATTCAAAACTCCAAATCATCGCCGATTGCCCCTTTTAATAATTATTTAAACGGCCTGTTTTGGGATGAAGACCAGGAATTTGATCTCGATCATCATTTTCGTCATATTGCCCTGCCGAAGCCGGGCCGTATCCGTGAACTGCTGACCTATATTTCACAAGAACATAGTGCGCTGATCGATCGCGCCAAACCTTTATGGACCTGTCATATTATTGAAGGTATTGAAGGCAATCGTTTTGCCATGTATTTCAAGATTCATCATGCCATGGTGGATGGAATCGCCGGCATGCGTCTGGTCGAAAAATCGCTTTCCCATGATCCAAATGCCAAAAGTATTGTACCGCCTTGGTGTGTAGAGGGACCACGTGCCAAACGTCTTAAGGCACCTAAGGTCAACGGGTTTAAAAATATCCTGCAAACCATTAAAGGCCAACTGGAATGTGCACCACGCGTCGCTTATGAGCTGTCTCAAACAGTCATGAAGGACATGGGCCGTAATCCGGATTATGTATCGAGTTTTCAGGCACCAAGCTGTATCCTGAATCAACGCGTCAGCGCTTCGCGTCGCTTTGCCGCACAGTCTTTTGAATTCTCACGTTTACGTCATATTTCCAAAGCATTGGGCGTGACCATTAACGACATGGTACTGGCGATCTGTTCAGGGGCACTGCGTGAATATTTATTAACACAAAATGCCTTACCCAAAAAACCGTTGATTGCCATGGTTCCGGCCTCGGTTCGCAGTGACGATTCAGATGTTTCCAACCGCATTACCATGATTCTGGCCAATCTGGGCACGCATAAGGAAGATCCTATGGAGCGTCTCAAAATTGTACGTCGTAGTGTACTGAGTGCCAAAGAACGTTTTAAACGTATGAATGCCAACCAGATTCTAAACTACAGTGCCTTTGTTTATGGTGCGGCAGGTCTGAACATTGCCTCTGGCTTGATGCCAACACGTCAGGCATTCAATGTGATTATTTCTAATGTACCGGGTCCACAGGAACCGCTATATTGGAATGGCGCACGTCTCGAAGCGCTTTACCCTGCTTCCATCGTACTTGATGGTCAGGCACTCAATATCACCATGACCAGCTATCTGGACAAACTGGAAGTTGGCTTGACAGCATGCCGGAATGCCCTGCCGAAAATGCAGAACCTGCTGACGCATCTTGAAGAAGAAATTCAGCGTTTTGAACGCATTGTAGAGGGTGAACCTACCCCAAAGTTACAGGCGGCGAGCTAGCCGCAGATAAATAAACAGAATAGCCGGACTAAAAAAGTGCTGATCACTTTTGCCAGTCCTTGAGCACAGAATTAAGGGGCTGATATGGCCCCTTAGTTTTATTTTTAAAATTATTTTGAATTTTTTTAGATCTTTTGCATCGACTTGCCACCTGGAAGGCGATCTGGTTTTACTTTATATGACGCCCCGACGATCACAAAAAATGTGATCAGCTCTTGATGGTACGGCACTGTTGTAATAATTGATGACAGACGTTACGGACCATGTTTGCGGTAATTTGCACTTCATTACCGCGCTCATCGACGATATATCCTGCATGTACAGTCTTTGGTTCTAATACGTGTTTTAGGCCTTTATTGATTACTGCTTTACTCATACTCATTACACACTCCTTTTGCTAAGCCTGTGACTGGGAGAAACGGCTTTGGCTAATTCATGCATCTAGTATTGTAAATAAAGGCCTCATTGTAAAATTTCAGATGTAACAAGTGTTTAACGATATTCTGTTACAATTTCAGCTGAGAATGATATCGTATTGCTCTTGCGTATACAGATTTTCCACTTGGAACTTAATCACTCGATTAATGAAATGCTCTAGATCAGCGACTGCTGGCGCCTCTACTGTCAATAAGCGATCAATTACAGCAGGATGCGCGACGACAGTAAAGCCACTCTGCGACTCATAAGCCCGGGCATAACGCAGAATTTCTCTGAATATTTCGTAACATACTGACTCGGCGGTTTTGACATAACCGCGTCCCTGACAGGTCGGACAAGACTCACATAGCAGATGCTCCAGCGACTCACGCGTCCGTTTCCGGGTCATTTCCACCAAACCTAGTTCCGATACCTGAGTAATTTTGGTTTTGGCATGATCGCGTTCCAGCATGCGCTCAAACTGTTTCATCACTTCTTCACGATGCTGGGCTTCCTGCATATCAATGAAGTCGATGATGATAATGCCACCGAGATTGCGCAGGCGTAACTGACGTGCAATCACCTGAGTGGCTTCCATATTGGTTTTAAATACCGTGTCTTCCAGTGAACGCCCACCGACATAAGAGCCAGTATTCACATCAATGGTGGCCATGGCTTCAGTCTGGTCAATCATCAAATAACCGCCCGACTTCAAGGCGACACGGGTTTGCAACGCCTTTTGCAGATCTTCTTCGACATTATACAAGTCAAAAATTGGCCGCTCACCCGGATAATGCAGAAGCCGGTCTTGCATATTCGGTACAAATTCTTCGACAAACTCTTGCAGCTTGGCATGAATTTCACGCGAATCGACGTAGATCTTGGCGGTATTTTCATTGGCCAGATCACGAATGATCCGCTGTGGCAAAGGCAACTCTTCAAAAATCAGCGAGGGAACCGCAATAATCTTCTGCTTACGCTGGATATACTCCCAAAGCTTGGCCAGATAAGCCATATCCTGGGCAATCGCCTGTTCTTCAATGCCTTCAGCCGCGGTACGTACAATCACTGAACCAGGTAGCTTATGTTCCGCCTGAATCCGTTCAATGATAGAACGTAAACGATTGCGCTCTTCCTCAGATTCAATCCGCTGTGACACCCCAATATGATTGCCATAAGGCATCAGCACCAGATAACGCGAAGGAATAGACAGATCTGTGGAAAGACGGGCACCTTTGGTACCCAGCATATCTTTCATCACCTGAACCGTAAGAACCTGACCTGGCTGAAGCAGTTCAAACACATTTGGAGTCGGCTGCTGGCGCGGCCAGACCATATCATTGATATGCAAAAATGCCGTTCTGGACAGGCCAATATCCACAAAAGCAGCCTGCATGCCCGGCAAGACCCGCACCACTTTGCCTTTATAGACATTTCCGACCAGACCACGCTTGGCCGTACGCTCGACAAACAGTTCATTGACCGTGCCGTTTTCAATCAACGCGACCCGACATTCCATCGGCGTGACGTTAATCAACAACTCGTCAGACATAATTACACTCAAAACATTATAAAAATTCTTTTTATCAGCAGTTAATTTAGTGCCTTAACTGTCTGTAATAACTGTACGGTTTCATAGAGCGGCAAGCCGACCACATTGGAATAGCTGCCTTGTATTTTTGGAATATAACGTGCTGCAATCCCTTGAATCGCATAAGCCCCGGCTTTCCCCAGCGGCTCACCTGTGGCCCAGTAACTTTCCATATCTGCGGTGCTCAGGGTTTGAAATTCAACCTGTGTACGTACCACTATACTGTATTTTTCATCTTTTGTACGAACACAGACGCCACTATAGACATCATGCCACCGACCAGAGATTTTTGTCCACATTTCAATGGCATGTTGCTTGGATTCCGGTTTGCCCAAAATCTCGCTATCGACACCCAGACTGGTATCCGCAGCAATGATGATTGCATCCGGATAACGCTCGGCCACAGCATCGGCTTTGGCTCGTGCCAGACGTTCAACATAGACCGCGACCGATTCACCTTCATGTACAGATTCGTCAATCTCCGGACTGTAAATTTCAAAGTCCAGTCCGAGCTGCTGTAATAACTCGCGACGTCGCGGCGAGCTGGAAGCAAGAATTATATGCGCCATTTCTTCAACATATAGTAGATGACAGGCCAGACCAGAATACTGGTCAGCACTGGAATCCAGTGCCGGGCAAAAGAAAATTGCACCCCTGCCACCAGCTGGGCAAAAAAGATCATCAGCAAATGCGCCACAATTGCCAGACCAGTAATCACCCAGAGATTATTAAAAGTCAGGATACGGCGTTCGCGGGTCAGAAAGCGGGCTAAAAATGCGATGATAATAAAGCTCAGCGCATTCAGTCCCAAAGGTGCATCCAGCAGTAAATCAATAAAAATACCGGTGCCAAAGGCAAACCAGATTCCGCACCAGGTCGGCTGACACAATACCCAGAACAGCATCACCATCAGCATAAACAGCGGACGCCAGCCCGAGAGCGTATAAGAAAGTGGATAGACCATCAAAATCGAAGCCACGATCACCGAAATGATAATGGCAAATAACGGATCGCGATGCTTTCTGGATTGCATCTTAGCGATTGACATGCGGTTGCTCCATCGCTAATGAGTCGGAAAATAACACCACCACATGATGCCCGCCGGCCAACTGCGCCGCTGGCGTCACATCAATCTGGGCAAATTCACCTGAATTATGGCGTTGTACTTTGGACACCTGCCCGACCAGATAACCTGCCGGGAAATGTTGACCCAAGCCCGAACTATAGACTTTTTCACCGACCTTGATATTGGCACTGGTTGGTACATATTCCATTTTTAAACGCCCCAGATCGCCTGTGCCCGAAACAATGGCACGCATTCCGGTATGTTCCAGACGCACGGAGAGTGAATGTTCCTTATCGGACAACAGCATGACCCGGCTGCTATGCGGATAGACATTGATAATCTGCCCCATGATGCCCTTGTCATCCAGCACGGTCTGCCCGACTTTCAACTCGTTATTCGAACCACGGTTGATCACAATGATATGTCTTAAAGGATCGGCATCGGTGCCAATCACTTCCGCAATTTCAATACGCCCGTCAATGATCAGTGGTGTATCCAGCAGGCCACGCAAACGGGTATTTTCCGCGGACAGTTCAGAAATTTTTTGTAAGCGAACTTGCGCCTGCAATAACTCGGCCTGCATCGCGGTATTTTCCCGACGCAACTGAGCTTCAGACTTGGTTTGTTGATTCAACCACTCTCGCGACAATACCGGATAACTGGCCACAGCATAAATAGGATTATAGGCCGCGTACAGGACATCCCTTGCAGGTTGCACAACATGCGGCATGCGCCAATCGAAGAAAAGCACCACCAGACATGTGACCAATGCAATGATAAAAGAGCGAAAAGATGGCGGTTGTCGAGAAAACAGATGTGCTTGCACCCGCCGAATCCTTTTCTTAGCCTACGAATAACATGTCATGATTTGGATTGTCGAAAAATTCGAGTACCTTACCACCACCACGGGTTACACATGAGAGTGGATCTTCTGCAACCACCACAGGCAGGCCGGTTTCTTTGGCAAGCAGTTTATCCAGATTACGTAGCAATGCACCACCACCGGTTAATACGATGCCACGCTCTGCGATGTCAGAAGACAGTTCAGGCGGGGTTTGTTCCAGTGCCGATTTTACCGCAGACACGATGTTTTGCAGCGGATCAGAAATGGCCTGAGTCACTTCATCTGAATTGACCACAATCGCACGTGGTACACCTTCTGCGAGGTTACGGCCACGAACTTCAATTTCCAGCGGTTTCGCACCTTCATCAGGCAATGCCATACCGACTTCTTTTTTGATCACTTCAGCCGTGGTTTCACCAATCACACAGCCATGCGCTTTACGCACATAGTTAATGATCTGCTCATCAAAGACATCGCCACCAATACGTAAAGAATCTGCATAGACACAGCCCTGCAGGGAAATGATCGCAATTTCAGTGGTACCGCCGCCCACGTCTACCACCATCGAACCACAGGCCTGCTCAACTGGCATACCCGCGCCAATCGCAGCCGCCATGGGTTCTTCGATTAAACGCACATCACGTGCGCCGGCATTAAATACTGCT
The DNA here is from genome assembly GCF_057839405.1 of Acinetobacter sp. KH_038. Taxonomy (NCBI): domain Bacteria; kingdom Pseudomonadati; phylum Pseudomonadota; class Gammaproteobacteria; order Moraxellales; family Moraxellaceae; genus Acinetobacter; species Acinetobacter sp. KH_038. The sequence continues at coordinate 2,336,938 of NZ_CM174489.1, forward strand.
TCACGAATCGCGCGACGTTCAACCAGAGTAGATTTGCATGGCACGCATACTACAACACGCGGTGCCGGGGTAAACAGACGGTTTTCATGTACCTTGCGAATGAACTGGTTCAGCATGGTCTCAGTGACTTCAAAATCTGCAATCACACCATCTTTCATCGGACGGATTGCTGAGATATTGGCTGGGGTACGACCTAGCATTTGTTTCGCTTCAAGACCTACAGCGGCAACAATTTTATGTGAACCGCTATGACGGATGGCTACAACCGTTGGTTCATTTAATATAATGCCTCGTCCTGGCGCATAAATAAGTGTATTTGCTGTACCTAAATCAATGGCAAGATCTGGTGAAAACAAGCCTATTAGTCGTTTTAGAATCACGGGGACGTTCTCAATTAAACTTTATATGGACGCAAGGTGGCAACTTTAACTAAATGTGATGATTTGGACAAGTCAATCGCTTATCATAACGCATGATAATTTGAATTTTTTTAATACTGATTAGGTAATATTATGTCTACATCGGATGCACAGCATTCTGCAGATTTAAGTGCAGAAACAGTTTCAGCCATTGCCAACCTTGCAAGGTTATCTTTCAATGATACGCAATCTGCTGAATATGCTCAAAGTTTAAATAAAATTTTAGGCATGATGGAAACCCTGAAAGGCATCAATACCGACGGAGTTGAACCGCTGAAGAGCCCTTTCGACCATCCTCAGCCACTACGTGAAGATGTCGTCTCAGAAAGCAATCATCGTGAGCAATACCAGGCAGTTGCACCGGCTGTTCAGGATGGCTTATACCTCGTACCGCGCGTGATTGAGTAATTACTACCCAGTTCATTCTTTTTATTAAATTAAACGTAAAGAATTATTTCTCATGACAGATTTACATCGCTTATCGATTCGTGAACTTAGTGAAGGCCTGGAAAATGCCCAGTTTTCATCACGCGAATTGACTCAACATTACTTAAAGCGCATTGCAAAAATTGATGCTCAGGTGAAGTCCTATGTGACTGTGACCGCCGAGCAGGCTCTGGCTGAAGCCGATGCTGCAGATGCCCTACGTCGTGCTGGTGGCGCCAACGTTTTAACCGGTGTACCGATTGCCCACAAAGATATTTTCTGTACCCAAGGCATCAAGACCACTGCCGGTTCTAAAATGCTGGACAATTTTATCTCTCCTTATGACGCCACCGTTGTCGCAAAAGGCAAAGCTGCCGGCCTGGTCACTTTGGGTAAAGTGAACATGGACGAATTCGCCATGGGTTCAACTTCTGAAAACTCCTACTACGGCGCAACGGCCAACCCTTGGAACCTGGGCCATGTCCCTGGCGGATCTTCAGGTGGCTCTGCTGCTGCTGTTGCAGCCGATCTGGCACCATTCGCCACCGGTACAGATACCGGTGGTTCTATTCGTCAGCCTGCATCATTCTGTGGCCTTACAGGCTTAAAACCGACCTATGGCCGTGTATCACGTTTCGGTATGATTGCCTATGCATCATCTTTGGACCAAGGCGGCCCGATGGCGCGTTCGGCAGAAGACTGTGCTTACCTGATGAACGTCATGGCCGGTCATGATGCCAAAGATTCAACCTCGATGGATCAAGCGGTTGATAACTATGTGGCGAACCTGAATAACACCTCGGTGAAAGGTTTACGCATCGGTATTCCAAAACAGTATTTTAATGTTGCCGGTTTGGCCGAAGACGTGAAAGCGCGTGTTGAAGAATCGCTGAAAAAGTTAGAAGACATGGGTGCTACGCTGGTTGAGATCGACCTCGACATGACGGAAAGCTATGTTCCGACTTACTACCTGATCGCGCCTGCGGAAGCATCATCGAACCTGTCACGTTTTGACGGCGTGCGTTATGGCTACCGTGCTGAAAATCCGGTGGACCTGATGGATCTATACAAGCGTTCACGTTCAGAAGGTTTTGGTGCCGAAGTTCAACGTCGTATCCTGATTGGAACTTATGCCCTGTCTGCAGGTTATTACGATGCTTATTATGTGAAAGCACAAAAAGTACGTCGCTTGATTCAGCAAGATTTCCTCAAAGCCTTTGAGTCTGTCGATGTGATTGCTGCACCCTCTGCGCCAACCACAGCCTATAAAATCGGTGCGGATCTGACGCCAGTTGAAATGTACTTAGGCGATATTTATACGCTTGCAGTCAATCTGGCAGGTCTTCCTGCGATTAACGCGCCTGTTGGTTTTGACCAGAACAACTTGCCAGTTGGCTTACAGCTGATTGGCAATTACTGGTCAGAATCGCAATTGTTGTCTGTGGTACATCAGTATCAACAGGCTACCGATTGGCATACAAAACGCGCGGCAATTGCTGAGGAGAATGCATAATGGCTAAGAACACTGCTAAACCAAAATCTAACCTGATTGATGGTTGGGAAGTGGTGATTGGTATCGAGATTCACACTCAGCTTGCCACCAATACCAAAATTTTCTCAGGCTCATCGACTGTGTTTGGTAATGATCCAAATACCCAAGCCAGCCTGGTTGACCTTGCAATGCCGGGCGTACTTCCGGTATTGAACAAAGAGGTAGTTGATCTTGCGATTCGCTTTGGTCTGGGCATCGATGCCTACATCGACCAGGCGTCTGTGTTTGCACGTAAAAACTACTTCTACCCGGATTCTCCAAAAGGCTATCAAATTAGCCAGATGGATAACCCGATTGTAGGCTTGGGTCATATCGACATCCAGCTTGAAGATGGCACAGTAAAACGCATTGGCGTAACCCGTGCGCACCTTGAAGAAGATGCCGGAAAATCGATTCATGACCAGTTTGAAGGCATGTCAGGCATCGACCTCAACCGTGCCGGTACACCGCTGCTTGAAATCGTATCTGAACCAGATATGCGTTCAGTAGAAGAAGCCGTTGCCTACATTAAAGCGATTCACACCCTGGTACGTTGGTTAGGTATTTCTGACGGGAACATGGCGGAAGGTTCATTCCGCTGTGACTGTAACGTATCGTTACGTCGTCCGGGACAACCGTTCGGTACACGTTGTGAATTGAAAAACCTGAACTCATTCCGTTTCATTGAACAGGCGATCAATGTTGAAATTGAACGTCAAATGGAAATTCTGGAATGGGATGGCACCATTGATCAGGAAACGCGTTTATTCGACCCTGTGAAGATGGAGACGCGTTCAATGCGTTCGAAAGAAGAAGCCAACGATTACCGCTACTTCCCTGATCCAGACTTGTTACCTGTGGTGATTGCGGACGAACAAATCGAAGCGATTAAAGCAACCATGCCTGAGCTTCCTGCGGCACGTCGTGCGCGTTTTGTAGCTGACTTTGGTGTGACTGAATATGATGCTCACGTTCTTACATTGACTCGTGAAATGTCAGAATTTTATGAGGAAGTCGTTAAGGCTGCTGGCGGCGCTGCCCAAGGTAAAGTGTCTGCAAACTGGGTGATGGGTGAATTCTCAGGGGCTTTAAACAAAGCTGGTTTAGAATTGACTGACTCTCCTGTATCTGCGGAAAAACTTGGCGGTATGATCGCGCGTATTGTGGACAACACAATTAACGGTAAGATCGCGAAGCAAGTATTCGGCTTTATGTGGGATGAAGGCAAATCTGCGGACGAAATTATTGCGGAAAAAGGCTTGAAGCAGGAAACTGATACAGGCGCAATTGAAGCGATTATTAAAGACGTGCTTGCTGCTAACGAGAAGATGGTTGAAGAATATAAATCTGGTAAAGAGAAAGCTTTCAACGGTCTTGTTGGTCAAGTAATGAAAGCAGCGAAAGGTAAAGCGAATCCTGCTCAAGTAAATGAATTAATGAAGAAATTGATTGGTTGATCTGATCTTTCCTTAAAAGAAAACCCGCTTTAGAGCGGGTTTTTTATTTTATTTTGAAAGTCCTCTTCATCTAAATTTTGAACTTTTCTACAAAAATGCACAAAAGTCATTTTTAATAAAAAATACCATGCATAAAAAAATCCAACCTGATCATAACTATTTGAGCCTACTAAACCATGAGCAATATCATTTCTAATATTAAAACCATTAGGATGAGTAAATATTGTTTTTAGCTCAATGACCAAACCTTCACCAAACAATTTTTTGGTCTCTTCCTTTTTCAATAAAGCGTTAAGACTGAGCTCAGTTTCTATACCTTCTTCAAGCAAAGTAGTTCTAATATCTGAATTTTTAAGATGATTTCGAATAATATGTTCGATCTGTGGAGCTAATAAATGAAGAGATGTAAAAAAATCACCGTCGTATCCATAATATAATCCTCTAGCTATATCTATTGATCTATCCTCTGGTATAAACGGAGAAAATTGTGATAGATGGCAAAAATCCTCTAATCTAAGATTGTGCTCTCTTTGTAAAATCTTAAATCCTTCTATGAGGGCAAATTTTACCCAAAATTCTGTATCCTTCTTACATTCTGCAATCATTTGTATTTCTAATTGTACTTCGTTTAACTCATCAGTACCCTGTGCTGTTGACCTCCTCACTACTCTTGCATCCCCAGCGAAATGCTTCTCTCCAAAAAAATTAGATAAAAATTTATCTTTATTTTTTTCTAGTATTTCACTCTTCAAATCCTCCAATTTTATAGCAGGTTTGATAGACAAAAATTTATGTAAAGCTATTGGAAATTCCTTACCGCTGAGTTCTGTATGAACCCATCCTATTATGCCTTTTACATCAACTTGATGTGTAATTTTAGGGGCAGTTTCTAAAAATAGCTGAGCAGCTTCATGCATCTTTTCATATAACTGTTGCTCCATTTGAGCATACTGGAATTTTCCTCGAAACTTCCTTTGTATCGTCGCTATAATTTGTAATGCTTTTTCATAGGAGTCTTGGGCTAATACAGCTCCTACTATTTCTTTTTTTAAATGCTCATCGCCTTCTTTTTGATAAAGTTTAGCCCGTCGCATAATAATTTCAGAGGCATTATCAAATTGTTTTAGATTTTCATATATACCAATAACTGCTTTTAAATAACTATCAACTAAATGAATATTATCTTCTTTACACAAATCAGCTAATTCAAGGTATTTTACAATTAATTGATTTTCGTAATTCGCCATTAAACCATAATTAACTAAAATCTCTCCTATTCCTAGAACGACAAAGTCTTTAGGCTGACATTCATTTAAAATAATTTTTATTTTATTGAGCCTCATTTTTTCTATATCAACATTAACCTTTGGATTGTTTCCAAATTTAGCAGCTAAAAAAAACACTCGTTCATGGCAAATTCCGACATCCTTAAACCAATTTTCTTTTGTTTCCTTAATTGATAAATAAGAGTCGATTGCTGTTTGTATCCAACTAATATTTTTAGGTTTTTTTAACAACCATAATATTTCTGCTACACGCGCTTTTAACCATGCATTAGTTAAATTTTCATAGCCTTTATCCAACACCTCTATTTCTTCTTCTGATAAATCTTCGGGTCTAGCACTTCGCCCATACTCAAGAAAATTCATCCTTTCTTTTAATGGTTCATTCATACTCGTTGGTATCAGCATCATGAAGCAAATTTTTGAATACAATTCCAATTCTTCTTTTAGTTTTCCATTTTCTAGGTTTTTAACTTTGGCGTTCAACCAATTACTTATATTTAAATATCCATAAAAATTTCCATCTTTAGAAAATTCTTCTAATTCTTTTTCAATTTGCTTCCATTCAGACATAAAAACCCTCTTAATCAACTAAAATATTTTCTTAAATATTAATAATGTGCCACTTTTAAAGCTTTACTTATACATCGCATACTAAAATAACATGACCATCAAAAAAGTATCCTCCATCTCCAAACTCGAAGACTTAAGATATATCCAACTTTCAAAGTAATTCTTTATTCGTGATTTCAGAATCCCCCTCCTTGCGAAGCTTCGCTTCTCACCTTTGAAAAGGGGGACTTTGTCACGTAATCAAATTGATACACGTAGTTCCCTCTCCTTTTTTAAAGGAGAGGGTTAGGGAGAGGATTATTATTTAAATTCCTAACATTTATCCATACAATCAATCCAAACACTTCACACCAAAAACAACATAACCATCAAAAAAGTATCCTCCATCGCCAAACTCGAAGACTTGAGACACATCCAAAGCCCTCATCCCCCGCCTTCTCCCAGTGGGAGAAGGAGCTGTCATTGCTAATTAAATACCATAATGAATTTTGTAATGGATATTCCCTCTCCTTTTAAGAGAGGGCTAGGGAGAGGTGATTAAAAAAAACCCAGCTCACAACCCCAACCTATTCAACAAATCCGGTGTCAAAAAAGTTGTGACCAAGCGATTCAAATCGATATAACGCAGCACGCCTTTAAGCTGATTATTGATCTCAGGATTCTTTAAAATTTCCTCACCTGTGGTTTTGCCCAAAGCCTGAAAACTATCGCCAACAGCCTGCAAACCTTCAGCCTGAATCACCGCCTTAGTCTGGGCTGAGCATTGCTCCACTAAAATTCGCTGCAACACTGTCGCCAGATTCTTATCCAGCGCTTCCTTCTGCGTCGCAGTCACATTGCTAAAGGCCTTTAAATCCGGATGATTGCCCAATGCCACAAATGTCCATTGCAACACCGTTGTTTTATCGGTCGCTGTCGTCGATTTCACTAAACAGTCACTGAGCTGATCGACCGTTGGGCCAGCCATGCTCACCTGCGCGACACCAAGGCATATTGCACCCAGAAAAAATGAACGTACACGAGAAGAACTTTTTAAACCCATCACCACTTCCTTTTAATAAGACATCAGCATTTTGGCGCTGAAAACAACTTCTTTGTATCATGTAAAAAGGACATATATTGATAGAACTCTGTAAAACCTGAACCGGATTTAAAATTATTCAAATATGAAAGCTGCCCTAATCCTGCTATTCATCAGATGATGATGTCGATCAAATAAACTTAGCGCTATGATTCAAATTAAAATAATAAAAACAAAAAAATAATCATGATAAATACAAACATATTCTACAGCCTCGTTCTTTGGGGACTGGTTCTGTTCTTTAGCTTGAGCGTATTGTTATTGATCCATCCGGCTTCTCGAAGCTGGATGCTGGAGTCGCGTGATCTCCCCAGCAAACCGAGCCGGATCTCGTCTGCCCTATCCAATCTGATCGGACTGATTTTTTATCCCATTCTTTGCTGGATCAAAAGCATCCTACGGATTCTGGATTAAGCATATTGAATGCAGTATCTATTTTAGCTGTCTTAAAAGATTCTTCGCACCGCTATGATTATAGTTGCCAGACAGATTTTGCAAAATACGTTTGGCCTGAGCTTTAGCATTCGGGAAACGGTTGGCATAGGCCGGAATACTGTTCAGACAGCGTGCCACCAGCATGCCGGATTCAGTATAAACCCGGGTTCCCTCAGTGCCCTGCAATTTGCCATAATTATAGGCGCGCTGCGCATTATTGCAGGCATTGTTCAGGTTCTTGCCACTGTTAATATCACGGCGTGCTGCGACATAAAGTTTCATCTGCTGCTGTTGCGGCGTTTCTGCCAGCGAAGCTCTAACCGGCACTACCGTGGTTGCGGTCGGCTTTTTCTCTGCTTCTTTCTTTTCTGGTTCCTTTCTTTCCAATTCTTTCCTTTCCTGCTCTTTACGCGCTGGCTCTTTCAGATCAGTAGTTTTTGCCACAGGCGTTTTTACTGATGTAGCAATCTTTTTCTGGGGAGCGATAGTGGCCTTATTGCTAGCAAGATAAAAGTTTCTCGCCTCTGTGCTACTCATGACCCGGGTCAACAGTTGCACACTGCGGTTCTGGCTGCTTTTATCTATCTGGCGCTCAGCAACCGGCTCAATCGAAACAATCCAGCTTTCAGCCAGGTCGTCCATGCGACACTGATAGGCACCACTGCCCTGTAATACACCCCGATTGACACTCAGACGTTTACGTTGAGCCGAATCCCCCACAGCACTAAATTTACTTTTATAAAGCAGGGAAAATTTACCGCCCTGTTCATGACAATATTGGGTCAGAATCGAACGCGGATACATCGCCTGAGTGGTATTATTTTTTTGTGATGGTCCCCAAAGATAAATATAATCCTTCGCACGACCATCAGCCTGATTTAATGCTCTTTTGGCAATCAGCTCTTCAGGGCTGGCAAAAGGATGTAAAACTTCTGATTTCAGCCGGCTTATACTATTACATCCGGCTAAAGCAGCCGCCCCTATTATTAGAATTATTACTTTCAGCTTCACAGCAAATATCTCAACCCCAAAATCCTCTATAACATAGCCTAAATAGCATAAAACAACAAACACAAGATATTGATAAGTATCAAATTTCAAAGTTAATAAAGTGCTGCTTCACTCATTATTCTGCTGAGTATGCCAAGTTTCATCCCAGAAAGCTGACCTAGGTATCATTCTTGAAACACGATCACAAAACAACCAAACCGAATCAGGAATAAATAAAAACAGCACATTAAAAAGCCGAAGAAAGATAGGAATCCTTCTTCGGCAGCTTCTTCAGGAAATGCTACAGATTTTTATTATCATGCGTAAAACTTACTTTATTCTCTATCGCCTTGCCTGAACAAGATCAACATCAGAATAATTTCCTCAACGTACATTTCTTCTTTTTATACGTTAAACCGCTGGAAATTAAACACCATCTTCTGCGCTGGCCTTTAAGATTCTAATCAGGAAAACGCAACCTGAATACCCCAATATTGGGATGTTCTATGCCTATTTGGCCAGATCATCAGACCAACGGTCAGATTAATATTTTCAACTGCGTTTTATTGCTAATTTACATATAAAAAAGCCAAAGAGAAGGTTCTTTGGCTTTTCGCAAGTAAATAGCTTTCCTGGAAAATATCAATCCAGATGTGATTCGAAAGCTCTTAAGCGCTTATAGATCGACATCAATTCGATAATGGTTGGCCATGACAGAATCAGGTACTGAAAAGACTCTCGTACCTTGCCAAACACATTTAGAATTTGCATCATCAAGCCCAACGTGATCGTTCCTGCAGCAATACTCGGGAACAGAATAAATAAACCGTAAATATTGTCGAGCTGCAAGTACCAGATCCGGACCATGTTGAAATAGGCATAGTGAAAATAAAGACGGAAATAATTCCAGCGTACCCGGCTAAACAATTCTTGCAAGGTAAGCGGATGAGCCCGATCGGCATGATCTTCACCATATACCAGTTCCTTACGGTACGCAGCCTCAACTTTCTGGTTATTAAATTCCAGTCCTGGCAGTTTCATCCCCACCACCATCAAAATAACGGTACCCAAAACTGCCCAGCCAATAGAAGCCCACATTAAGGCATGCGGTATTTCGCCAACAATTGGTAATACTTTCACATGACTAGATAGTTGATACAGGATAGGCAGGAATGCCATTAACAGCATCAGTGCCTCAATCAGGGAAACGCTCAGCTGTTCCGTCGTTTTGGCAAAGCGCATGGTATCTTCCTGAATACGCTGTGATGCGCCCTCAATATGCCGTAATTGTTCCCAATGCGCGGTATAATAGTTATTCATCGCGGTACGCCAACGGAACACATAATGGCTGACAAAAAACAGGTTAAAAACCGCCAGCGTGACATAAACCAGCGCAATATAAATGAAGGTCAATGCTTCCTGATAAAGAAATGAAACATCTCCTCCACCACTGCTTAGCATTTTCTGGATCTGGTCATAAAACGGACTGTACCATTCGTTTAGAACCACATTGACCTGTACCCCAAACCAGATATTAAACAGGATAAAGGCCGAGCCCCAGACTGACCAGCGCTGCCAGGGATGCTGCGCTTTCCATTTCCAGAACAGGGCAAATATCGCAGTGGCAAGCAAGAACCACAGATAGAACCAGAGAAACTTGGCTGACCAGAAACGACTAACCCCAATAGGAAGCGTAATATCCTGATAACCAGGGCTTAAACCCAGATACGTGCCCCAGCCTGATCCGCCACTATGCCAAAGCCCGAGATTGATAAAAAACCACAGCACCAGACTGCCAAAGAACCAGACCGGTTGTGGAAAAAATGACTTAAACATGCTGGTTTAATTCTCCTGATAGATCTTGCTCATCCAAAACATGCAGAGTTTATTCTTATTTTCAGGTTTTGAATGTTTTAGGGCATTAATTTTCAATTTAATGTAAAAAATCACATATCGATACATAATCTATATAGAACTTTATAGTTATCTATTTTCTCAAGTACTTTGCTTTTATGAACCATGCAATTCTGAATCAATCACTGATAAGTCGGGCAATCCAACTCGACATATTCATTCTGATTTTTTGATTATATGATATATTTTCAACTGTTTTAGATCAGTACTGCCTGTCGGTTTGAACAAGAGTAGATAAGCTTCTTCTATCTTACAAAAAAAATAATTAAATCAAATAGTCATCAGATTTTTTATGGATAGTAATCTCAAAAAATCATGTTGATTCTGCTGAAACAGTTCTTGACCAAGTTCTCAGTTTTTGCAGAAATAGTTAAATTTTCAGAAATCATGTTATGATTTAAACATCGAAAAGTAATCTTATTTTGGAATAAAACTATGGAAAGTTCAGTCATTGAATTACTTAAGCCCATCACCTTAGAAAAAGAAAACTGTACCCCTATCATTTTTGAAGCAGGGACTGTTTTAAAAGTAGTGATGCAAACTCCGACCAGTCTTTTAGTAAGCAATGATGATGACTTTAACTTTACCATTCCTCTAAAAGATGAAAATGAAGTGTGGCGAGAACTCTAAGTCCTTTCCCCCAGTTTGTATAGACGGGTTGTATCTGTCGCAGCTTTTTGACTTCTAGTTGCATATTTAAATGATATGACCCTGAATTGACTCCCTGTCTAACTCGACCATGCTGCTTTCCTTACTTCCTCAAAATTCAATCGCTTCTTGATCCAAAGAGTTTCAAGCTGTTTGAATCAGCACTCATTGAGAAAAATGCCTTGATAAGTGAAATTTCACTTAAATTATTTATCTTGATTGCATCTATTAACAGCAGTTTTTTAATTTTGTGCAAGTTGTACTCGCTTGAAGATGCTTACTCATAACAGATTTTCTGTTTAGCTCAACTTCAATGAGCTAATATTCTTCCATCTTAAAAGTGGAATATTCTGATGATTTAACGCCAAGAAATCGAATCAATCATTCTGCTCAAATAATTTTTTTATACCAAATGATAAAATCATCTATCTGGAAATCAGAAATTGAAACCTGAAATTAATTCCAAAGAAATTCAAGGAATATACAAGTACGCAAATATCCATTTAAAGAGATCTATACGATAAAAAAATTCATCTCCCTAGCTGTGCGTATTTCCTTTTTTATACTCTCTCATATTTTTAAAAATTTAGTACTTTCAAAAGCTTGAAAATTATTCAATATATCCAGAACAGGGTTAATCAATTTATTAAATGATCCAATTTAATTAAAATTATAAAAGTTAATCGATGCTACTTATATTTAAAATCAAAGATATTTTTAAAATAAAATCAGGTTTTTAAAATATATAATGATGAAAATATTTATTAAACTATCAGCACTCAGCATGATTTTATTATCTTTTAAATATCCAGAAAATACACCTTTACCTAAATAATTTAGTCATCAATCATCAGAATTTATCTTTAATTTTTTTAAACATAATCGTAGTTTTTAAAAATCATGTCTAAATTTTACAAAGTAACTGTAGTTGTTAGAAGTGTTTCTTTTCTGCACCTAAAGCCGGTCTGTTAAGTGAAATATGCTATAAATTTATTAGATCAAAAATCAATCAGGCAGTTTTAAAATTTAAACTATCTTTATTTCAACCACTTAGGTAGAATTTATGTCCGCTCCACAAGCTGATCAAGGTACAGAAGATTCACTGCTTGAATCTCCTTATATATTACCGCAAGTAATTTTAACTCAGCTCAACCCGGTGATTTATTCTGATAAAACTGTTTTATTTCTCGATATTGATGGAACCATTTCAGAATTCCATCCAGATCCGGCAAAAAGTATAATTAAAGCCGAAACCTTAAATACCCTAAAAGAGTTACAACAATATATTGAACTGGTATTGGTGACTGGCCGCTCTATTGTACAAGCCCAACAACTTATTTATCCCTTCGACTGGAATATTGCTGGCTCTCACGGTCTGGAATTACGCTATCAATCGCATTTAAGCAATTTAATTAATTTAAATTCTGAAGAACTTGAGTTATTAAAAAATTATATTGCCGAACATGGTGCTGAGCTACCTCAGGTTCGAATAGAAATCAAAGACTATTCAGTTGCACTGCATTTTCGTGAACATCCATCTTTAGAAGCTGCGGTACATACTTTTGCCTTGGATTGTCTTACCCATTTTCAAGCATTTGAACTCAAGGCCGGGAAATTTGTGTTTGAGCTGGTACCCAAAGGTGCCAACAAGGGTTCAGCTATTCAAACAATTACCCAGCACTCTCAATTACGTGATCATTACCCCATTTTTATCGGAGATGACCTGACCGATGAAGCCGGATTTCAGGTGATCAATACATTAAAAGGCTGCTCGATTAAAGTTGGCGCTGGCAGCACCGTGGCACAACATCGGCTCGAAAACGTCACCCAGGTACAGGCTTTTTTAACCGAGCTTTTAACAATATTCAAAGCACAACAACAACAATTATTGGAGCAATCACATGTCGAAACTCATCGTGTTATCAAATCGTGTGAATCTACCTAACCCAGGCAATACCCAGGCAGGTGGTTTAGCGGTTGCATTGCAAGATGCTTTGCAGGATATAGGTGGTATCTGGGTCGGCTGGAATGGATCCCGAGTTGACCAGAACAAAGAGCAGAAATTTCAAATCCTCAAACATCAGAATGTTGAATATCATACGAGTCCATTGACAGAATCTCAGTATCAGGGTTTTTATTGTGGTTTTGCCAATAATACCTTATGGCCGCTGATGCATGACCAGCCGCAACTTGTCGATTATCAGCCCCAAGATTTTAAAACCTATAAGGATGTGAATTTACGCTTTGCCAAGCATCTGAAACAGGTCGCCTCTCCTCATGATATCATCTGGATTCATGATTACCATTTTTTGAGCGTGGCGCATTATTGCCGAAAACTGGGTATGCGTAACCGTATTGGTTTCTTCCTGCATATTCCATTTCCTGAGCTCAAACTCTGGCAGACTTTAGCTACCCATCAGGATCTGGCACATCATCTGGCCCACTTTGATGTACTCGGATTCCAAACCCCGCGTGATCAGAAAAACTGTATCCACTTTCTGGAACAGAGCTTAAAAATCAAGCATCGTCATGATGAAATCCTGAATTACCAGTCAAGACGGATTTATGTGAAATGCTATCCAATTGGAGTGCATCCCGTTCAACTGCAAGATCAGGCGGCTGATAGTCAACTCAGTAAATTGCCTTTTGATCTCGAGACAGTCCGTCCTTATAAAAGCATTATTTCAGTCGACCGGATTGATTACAGTAAAGGCTTGCTCGAAAAAATCGGCGCTTTGCAAGGCTTGCTGGAAGATCAGCCCGAATTTAAAAACCAGTTTCAGCAACTGCAAATCGCCTGCCCATGCCGACTGGATGTCAAAACCTATAAAAACCTGTATGAGCAATTCCAATCTGCTGTCCATGAACTCAATACCCAGCATGGCACAGCAGACTGGCAACCTTTCAATTGTAGCTATGAAACTTTAGGTCATGAGGCCTTGATGCAGCTGTATCGCAAGGCAGACATTTGCTGGGTAAACTCGATCCGGGATGGTATGAATCTGGTGGCCAAGGAATATATTGCAGCACAGAATCCACTCGATCCGGGAGTATTGATTTTATCCAAATATGCAGGGGCTGCTGAACAAATGAAGGAAGCCTTGCTGGTCGATCCTTATGAACATGAGAGCATGTCCAAAGCCTTGAAAAAAGCGCTGCGCATGTCGAAGTCCGAACGTTTGGAACGTTATCGTTATTTAAGTCAAGGCTTGAAAAACTTTGACATTATTCGCTGGCGTGATCAGTTTATTACTGACTTGAAAAAATCGCAGAGTGTACGGATTTATCGTCCGGTGGCCTCAGGAATTTCCACCCAGTTTAATGTACATGCCTAAACAAACAACCATCGAAAAAAAACACCAGCATTATGCTGGTGTTTCATTTTGCAAAGGAGAAATAAGGTCTTTGGCTGGTTGTACTTCTTTGGGATCTGCAGTCAGATGATTCAAGATCACAATGCTGAATAGACCCATCGCAATGACACTAAAGACCAGACTCAGACCAATAATTTCACTGCCGAAACCGACCAGTGCCGGCCCGATCAGTGAACCTGTATAGGCAAATACCGAAACATAGGACAAGGCTACATGTGAAGCCAAGGTTTTCTGACGGCCTGCACGTGAGAACATCAACGGTACAATATTGGCACTGCCCAGACCAAGAATGGCATAGCCCAGTAATACCACTTGCCAAACGGGTGCAAAGACCACAGTCAATAAACCGGTTGCAGCCAGAATTGCACTCAGCAGAATGGTATTTTTTTCGCCAAATTGCTGAATAATGAGATGCCCGCTGAAACGTCCCAGCACCATCAAGGCAGCAAAGAAGCTATAAGCCAAACCAGTTTGAGCCGCTGGTAAATTAAACTGGCTGGCAAGATAAATACCACTCCAGTCCATCGCTGCGCCTTCGGACAGGAACGCCACAAAACAGATCAGGCCAATCCCTAAAATCGCCCAGGTTGGAGCTGCTTTTTTCGCAGGTTGTGCTGATGATGAGAGGTCTTCTGTCGCTGTTTTTGACTCAGTTCCCAGGCTAAAAGGAATAACCAAAAATGCAATCAGTAGCAGAATCGCACTAACAATAACCGCGCCAGTTAAGGGAGCCAAACCGAATCCCATTAACGTGGTCATGCCCAGCACACCAGCCAAGCCACCTAGGCTACATACGCCATGAAAACCGGACATCAGGCTTTTACCGAGTTTTTTCTCAACCTGTGCAGCCTGAATATTGACCGTCACCCCCAAAGCACCGGCACTGGCCCCAAAGAAAAACAGGCTGATCGCCATCATTAAATGATTTGGGCTATAAGCCAAGGCAGGCAGAATAAATAAAAATGCTGTTAAAACCACGCCAAGTACCGCACGGCAGCCTAATGTATTGGCAAGTCGGCCTGCCAGTGGCATCGCCAGCATTGACCCGATGCCGGCACACAGCAATAACAGGCCAAAGTCTGCATGATTGAGTAACAGGCGCTGCTGTGCATAGGGAATTAACGGCGCCCAGGCGGCGGTGCTAAAACCCAGGCTAAAGAAGCATAATGCAGTCGCAACTTTCTGCCATAGATGTGGTGATGGAGACTGAATTCGAGAAAGCAGAGTTTGATTAAACATTGTATTACCTAAAAAGAAGGCTCAGGCATCCATTACCGATCATCCATAGAAAAACCCCACAGACTTATAGCTAAAATGTATAAGTAGGCGGGGCTTAATTTGCGTGAATTATAAACAGAATAATTTTAAATGGAATAGCTTTTAGGCACGAATTTTAAGATTTTTTACAAGTGTCTGATTGTATAAAATTTATAGTTTTATAGTTTTATTTGCAAAGGCTGATCGGTTTTTTAGCAGTCTGTTTAAGCTCCAGATTTTGTAGAAAATGTGCAAAACCTGCTGCTGTTTTTGAGTTCAGTCGACTGCTGGTAGTCACTCTGAGCTGATTCGACCAGGTGATCTTTGCCCCCACCTGCTCTAGGCGGCGAATAAAATCGACATCTTCATGACAGTCCAGGTGTTGAAAACCTTTTACCTGTAAATAAGACTCGGTTTTAAAACATAAATTCGCACCATGAATATGCCGATGATCCATCTTGTCCTGATAGTGATTCAGATAAGCCTGACGGGTCAGTGCGCTTAAATGCCCCCATTCATCTAGATCGACCACCCCACAAATAGCATCAGTCGGTTGATGCTGCAACATGACCTGAAACCAGTCACGCTGTACAAAAGAATCGGCATCGGTGCAACAAATCCAGTCACAGCCCTGCTCGATCATCTGCTGAATACCCAAATGCCGTGCCTTTCCTACATTTTGAAAATGACCGGCAATCGCCTGAATACCCAGTTGCTGAACCTTGCTTGCAGTAGCATCGGTGCAGCTATCTAAAACCACCACAATCTTGATCTCGGGCAGAACTGCTGATTTTTCAAAATACTGTGCGAAATAAAGTTGTGCAGATTTTAATGCCAACAGGCAACGTTCAATATAGGCTTCTTCATTACAGGCAGGAATGACCACACCGATTTTCTTCATTTTAAGCCCTCCTGCTCTGCTACCGACCGGGTTGAATTCAGCCATAGATCTACCAGAAAATCCGAATCCTGTACGCTGAGACTATGCGCGTATTTTAACTGGGCTGTTAAATGTCGGTGTACATCTTCACCATTTAAACTGAAGCCTGAAATTGGTGCGCGCCAGTGACAACTCAAAATACATCCACCCGGTTCGAGTGCAGTATTTAACCATGCCAGCACCTGCTCTAATGCAGTCGCATCCAGATAATATAAAATCTCACTGACCACAATCAGCTGAAATTTCTGTTGTGGCAAGTCCGTTGGCACCACACGCTGTAACACCTGTACATGCGGATAGGCGTGCAGGCGCTGTTGAGCCAGTTGCACAGCAGTACTGTTCGCATCCAGACACATTAAACTATCTGTGCGCTCTGCCAGTTGCTGACTGAACATGCCATTACTGCAACCAATTTCAATCGCAGAAGCAAAGTGCAATTGTGGTAAGACAGCCAGACAAATCTGCCGTTTGCGCTGTTCATACCAGCGTTGTTCATATTGCCAGGGGTCCCCCTGGTTCAATGCATACAAGGCATCAAAATACTCCTGATCATAGGCGGTCTTACTGTTCATACAGATACACCTCCCAGGGCTGTAAAATACGTTGTAATGCCTGCTCTGGCAGAATAGGCGGCTGTTCTATGGTCGGGTCAAGCTCGATCTGGCTTGCAAAGCATCGTGCAGCACGAGACTTATATTGCAATTCTTCATCGCTTAACTTGAGTTGATGAGCGACCGCCCAGGGAATTCGGGTATCTCCAGGAGTAGCCCAATGCCAGGCCCAGATCAAGACCTGAATACAGGATAAATGCAGCTCTGTCGCCAGCTGCTGCACCATCTGTCCGGTAATTTCATGATCTGGATGTCCATCATGCACAAAGGTAGTAATCAGTACATCATTGGGCTGCAAATAAGATTGCAGCTGCTGTTTTAACAAGTCCCGCTGTTGTGCGACCCGGCCATCCTGAATATCCAGTGCAATCCGCAGAATATTCTGTTTCAAGGCCAATGCTTGCAAAGCTGCCCGCGTTTCAGCCGGGCGAATCTGGTTCAGTTCTTCTGGACTATACAGGCTTGAACCTGGATGGCTGGCCGTACCATTGGTGACGGCGAAAAGTACTATTTGATAGCCTAATTTATCCAGACGCTGAATCAGGCCGCCACAGCCCAGAATTTCATCATCAGGATGCGGGGCAACAATACAGACTCTGGCATCTGCTGGAATAACGCCGGGAATATCAAATTCAGGCATCTGTTGCAAAATCTGGCAGGAGCGCCACTCTTCGACTTGCGTACCTTGGCCCTGAATAACACGGTCTCCGACTATCTCGTGCCTTATAATGTCCATAATTCTTCCTCCTGCGCACTCAATTCGCCAATTCGTTCCAGATCAAATGCCGCATGGCTCTGACGAATAAAGACCGGCAGGTCGGCGGCAAGTCGGGCAAAATGCGGATGTCCACAAAATGGTGCTGCGCCAAGCGCTTTTCCCACCTGAGTCAGTACGTTTAAGGCAGTCGCTTCAACCTGGGCACGTAAGGCCTGAATCTGCAACTGATGAGGGAATTTAGGCTGCTGGTCTATTAAATCTGCAACCTGATAGAACAAGGCCTGTGTCGCTAAAAGCTCCCGGCTGATCTCTCCAAGATACATGGCCTTAAATGCATGCGGTTTCAACAAGACAGCCTGTTTTAAATATTCGGCCAGTCGGACAGTTGCCCCATACCAGCATGCAGCCACGCCGGCGGCGCCATGCCAGAAGCCTGCGCGATACAGATAAGCATTTGGAGCTGCGACTTTTTCAGCATTGACCTGATCCAGCTCCATTTGGGCAGTCAAGGTATGTTGCATGCCCACCGCATGCCAATGCTCCTGATGATGCTGAATACCGGTAGGTTGTTGCAAATCCAGAATCAGCAACTGGGATTGCTGCTGCTCATCACGATAAGTCAGCAGACCGTGTTGCACCCAGACCGAGGCAGAACACCAGGGTTTAACACCACTCAGTTTGCCTGCCTGCCATCTTAAAGGCTGAGGTCCGCCTTCTGCCGCCCAGACAGCCCATAATTCTTTGGGATCTGCCGGAATATGGAGTTCATGCAGAATGGCTAAAGCATCTAGATGCGATTCAAACAATTTGCCCAGGCTCAAACTGCTGGCAGAAACCTGACTCAGGATTTGCCAGCGTTTCAGTGTCGCTCCGGATGCAGGATATGGAACCTGATCAGATATCGACACCAGCTGCATCAGGGTCGTATAAATTTTTTCTTCTGGCTCCAAAGGAGAGTCTTCAAATCTTTGTAATATTGAACCGAGGTTCATGCATGCTCTTCCTGATAAAATACGGCACTGTTGTTGTGTTTTTAAAGTCAGTTAATGGGAAAGCTTTCTCATCTGTTTTAAGCGTGTGGTCAGTCCTAATATGCGACGGCGTGCGTTAATCTCTTCTTCACTGACACCCAGCGCCTGCATCAATTCATTGATGGGTAAATAGTTATGCTCGATTAAATAAATATCCTGTGCCTGAGTCCATGTGAGTTGCTGTGCGTGTGCCAATAACTTTTTGGCATCCGGTCTTACCATATCATTCATCCAGTTTATAAATCGGCAGGATAGAGACCTAAGCCTCTATCCTGCGCCACTTTAGGCAGGAATACTTTCTGCAATCAGTTCACGCGCCCAGACACGGTGATTCATGATCAGGGTCTTGAAGCTGTCTTGTACTGCTTCAAACTGTTCATGCGCCAAAGTTCCTTCATCACTGATCAAGCGCAGGTCTTCAATCAGCTGGCCTTTATCTCCCAGGAAGATAATCGGTTTCAGGTGTTTATACGCTTCCAGCAGATAATGGGTGGCTACGCCATCTTTCAAGACCAGATCATAGTTATCACCATCAACCACCACCACGGCATCATAAGCAATTGATGGTTCTGCTTTTTGCATGCCATCTGAAGGAATAACTTCGCCTTGCTGGCCAAGTACCGGGCCCGGTTTTGGTGTCAGCACATCGGCCACGGCACCTTCCGCTTCTGCCCAGGTCTGCACCGCCTTGATACTGGCCTGATTGGCTTTTGGATGTGCCAGGATTGCGATTTTACGCGCCTTAATATCGGCAGGTTTGAATGCTTCAAATGATAGGCGTGGCGAAATTTGTACCTGTGGCAGTTTCGCGGCTTTTTTCTCTGCAGGAATTTCAATGCCCAACTGATCTGCAACTTGCTGTGCCAAAGTCAGATCGATATTGCACAATACTTCAAGCACTTCACGCTCGCGAATATATTCACGTTGAACCTTGCCGAGTTCAAATACATAGGCATCGATAATATGCTTCTGCTCATGCGGTGCCTGGCTTTGATAGAAAATTCTCGCATGGCTAAAGTGATCATTGAATGATTCGCTGCGCTGGCGGATTTTATGCCCGTCGATACGCTCCTGATAGCTTTCAAAGCCACCTGCCTGAGTGGCACCTGGCGCTTCAGCCGGCCAGTTATCATCAATCGAATTTGGCTCATAGTTGGCCTGACCAGTATGTACAATACGCTGATGCAAACCGTCACGCTGATTATTGTGGAATGGACAAACCGGCTTGTTGATTGGGATCTGATGGAAGTTCGGCCCACCTAGGCGGCTGAGCTGAGTGTCGGTATAAGAAAACAGTCGTGCCTGCAACAGCGGGTCATTGGTAAAGTCGATACCCGGAACCACATGCCCCGGACAGAATGCCACCTGCTCGGTTTCACCAAAGAAATAATCGACATTCCGGTTCAGTACCATGCGGCCAATCGGCGTGACTGGCACCAGCTCTTCCGGAATAATCTTGGTAGCATCCAGCAGGTCGAAGTCAAATTTCATTTCGTCTTCTTCGGCAACGATCTGTACGCCCAGTTCCCATTCAGGATAGTTCCCGGAAGCAATGGCTTCATACAGATCACGACGATGGAAGTCCGGATCTTTACCTGCCAGTTTCTGGGCTTCATCCCAGACCAGCTGGGTCAGACCCTGTTTCGGTGTCCAGTGGAACTTCACAAATACCGCTTTATTTTCAGCATTGATCAGGCGGAACGTATGCACACCGAAACCTTGAATGGAGCGCAAGTTACGTGGAATGGCACGATCCGACATGGCCCACATTACCGCATGTGCAGATTCAGGCACCAAGGAGACAAAATCCCAGAAGGTATCATGCGCCGAAGCACCGGTTGGAATTTCAGTTTGTGGCTCAGGCTTTAAAGCATGCACAAAATCCGGGAACTTGATCCCGTCCTGAATAAAGAACACCGGGGCATCATTGGCCACCAGGTCAAAGTTACCTTCATCGGTATAGAACTTGGTCGCAAAACCCCGGATATCACGTACTGTATCTGCCGAACCACGTGGTCCCTGTACCGTAGAAAAGCGCACAAATACCGGCGTCTGTTGACTGGCATTTGTCAAAAACCCTGCTTTGGTCCACTTTTCATTGCCAGGATACGCTTCAAAAAAACCATGTGCGCCCACACCACGCGCATGTACGATACGCTCTGGAATACGCTCATGGTCAAAATGTGTGATCTTTTCACGGAGAATAAAATCTTCCATTAAAGTCGCACCACGAACACCTGCTTTAAGGCTGTTCTGGTTGTCTGAAATTTTAACACCCTGATTGGTGGTGAGTGTCTGCTCGGCCGAATCACTACGGTACGCGTCAAGCTGCTCACTCTTTTTATTGGTATTTTGTTTATCTAAACCATTTTTGCCTGTGGCTGGACTATTCGCCTTAATTTTCATGATGTTTTCCTTGCTGAGATTGAGTTTAGTGCAGATATTTTTGTCTATCTCAAAGTCGCTTGAGCCTTTTATGTGTCACATGGGCTGACCAATAAAATTAATCCCGCAAGTCGACCTGCGACAGCCGATCCTGTCTCAGGGCAGCACTTCATCTGAGTGTTGTGACTAGGAGAGTTTTTTGCTCTTCTGGGATATTGTTGTTGATCTCGCCTGTGTCCTAACATAACTGTATTTAGGAAAGAGGTTTATTATTCTTTGTAGTGCCTTGTTTAATTAAGGCAGCGTTGTGTTATTTTTTATAAACCAGAAGTTTTTTATAGCTTAGTCTATTTAAACATCTCATTGATTTTAAAAATATAAAAATAAAATAGCGGATATTTTGTAATACCAGACCTGTTTCGTAATATGTGATTGTGCCTTTAAATATATGGCCCTGCAGGAGCAGAATGTTTCGACTCTGAAATAGCTGGGATTTTTAAGCGTGTAAAACCTGTCTGGACAATTGCAGATAAATCCCTAAACAAGATTAAAATACATCGCATGCTGAAATTACAATGCTTTGGGCAGGCTATACACAATGACTAAACTTCCTGCTGTTATATTGATCTAATATCTATAAGTTATAAATACTTAAATCTTTCAGCCTGTCCAAATGCATGCTTGAAGCCAGTTTCCAGTAGAGAGTTATCATCAAGACCGAAACTGCTTTTGACTCAGGCTGCAACTATATCCGACTTTATTGTATTACCCAGCATGATGCTAAATTTCAAGGAGTAAGAGCATGGCCTCTTCTAAAAAAGAATCTAAAGCAATCAAGATTGATATCGGGATTTCGCATGATGATCGTGCCAAGATCGTTGACGGTTTATCCAGACTCTTGGCAGACAGTTATACCCTGTATTTAATGACCCACAATTTCCACTGGAATGTGACCGGCCCGCAGTTCAACAGCCTGCATACGATGTTTATGACCCAATATACCGAGCAGTGGAATGCGCTGGATCTGATTGCCGAACGTATCCGAGCTTTGGGTTTTGCAGCGCCGGGCACCTATAAACAGTTTGTCAAACTGACTTCAATTAAAGAAGTGGAAGGCGTGCCTAAAGCTGAAGAAATGCTGCGCCTACTGGTCGATGCCCATGAAACGGTAGCGCGTACTGCCAGAAGTATTTTTACAGTGATTGAAGAAGCCAATGACCAGCCGACAGCCGACCTTCTGACTCAAAGACTGGAT
Source organism: Acinetobacter sp. KH_038 (assembly GCF_057839405.1). Taxonomy (NCBI): domain Bacteria; kingdom Pseudomonadati; phylum Pseudomonadota; class Gammaproteobacteria; order Moraxellales; family Moraxellaceae; genus Acinetobacter; species Acinetobacter sp. KH_038. The sequence goes on from NZ_CM174489.1 coordinate 2,359,266, forward strand.
GTACATGAAAAAACCGCCTGGATGCTCAGAAGTAGTCTGGAATAATAAAGCTGGATTATTCGGGTTTGAGATGAGTCTGATAAACAGGATAAATAGGGATTTTTCCTAACCACTTAGATTAGTCTCAAAACAAAAGCGCTCAAAAACAAAAGCGCTCAAAAACAGCATTAAAATTTTGAGGATGTATACAAGCGTGTACATCCTCTTTTCACTAGCAGCTTACTAAAAAATCAGGCATGAAAATAATTCAGTGGCAGTTTTAGATAGCAGACACCATTTGCTTCAGCTTCAGGAAATTGCCCGCCACGCATATTGATCTGAATTGCCGGTAAAATCAGTTTTGGCATACTCAGTCTGGCATCGCGTTGCTGGCGCATCTCGATAAATTCAGCTTTGGCTGTACCCGTGTGAATATGAATATTGTGCTGTTTTTGAGTCTGAATATCGGTTTCACAGACAAAATGATCACGGCTTTCCGGCAAATAGTCATGACACAGGAATACCCGGGTTTCATCCGGAAGTTGATACAGTTTTTGTACCGAATCAAATAAGGTTGCTGCACTACCCTTCGGAAAATCACAGCGCGCGGTGCCGTAATCGGGCATAAACAGGGTATCGCCGACAAAGACTGCATCCCCGACCACATAGCTCAGACAGGCCGGTGTATGTCCCGGTGTCGGAATGTTATATGCCGCTAATGAACCAATGTTGAATTTTTCATGATCCGCAAACAGATAATCAAACGGCTGCGCCAGATTAAACTGTTTCATATCCAGATGATAAATCGCGCCAAAAGTTTCTTGCACGATTGAAATATGCTGACTCATGGCAATCTTGCCACCCAATTGCGTTTGCAAATATTGGGCTGCAGTCAGATGATCGGCATGGACATGGGTTTCCAGAATCCATTCAACCTCAAGACCCTGCTGTCGTATATAGTTTATAATCTGATCCGCATGCGTGGTCGAGGTACTGGCAGAGGCAGCATCATAATCCAGTACACTGTCAATCACGGCACACTTTCCTGTAGCCGGATCACTGATCACATAGCTAAAGGTATGGGTATCTTCATGAAAAAAATCTTGAATTACCGCCTTAGTCTTCATGCTGATGCTCCTGCCCATTGACGATGAATCCATACCCCGACCAGCATGGCAATAATAAAGTAAAGCGCCTGATAATGACCTAAACCAATGAGGGTCAAACTGGGTGCGGGACAAATACCGGCAATGCCCCAGCCGATACCGAAAATCAGACTACCGCTCACCAGTTTAGGGTCAATGCGCTGATTGGTCGGTAACTGGATCGGTTCATCAAATACAGTTTTTGCTGCCGGATTGCGTTTGGCTTTCTGGAAAGGAATAAAAGCGATCAGAATTGCGCCCAGCATCACAAAAGCCAGACTCGGGTCCCAGTCACCAAAAATATCGAGAAAATCCAGAACTTTTTCAGGATTGGCCATACCCGAAATCATCAAGCCGACCGAGAATAAACCACCCAATAAAAATGCCAGCAGATTTTTCATTTTAGCGTGCTCCCCATAGATGACGAATCAGGTAGACCGTTACAAAACCCGCGAGCATGAACAGCACAGTTGCCAGTAGTGAACGTCCAGATAAACGGCTGATACCACAAATACCATGCCCACTGGTACACCCTGAACCTAAACGGGTGCCAAAACCGACCAGCAAACCGGCAATGATCATCATCCACGGGCTGGCATTTAGTTCAATTTCAGGTTGTAGCCATAGTCCATAAACAAATGGTATGACGATCAGACCCAGTAAAAACCAGATTGCTGGCGTTTTGAAAATGGTTTGAGGATTGAGTACCTGCCCGATCAGACCACTAATGCCTGCAATCCTGCCATGAATATACAGATAACCCACCACGGCAATACCGAGGAGTAAGCCGCCAAGAAAAGCACTCAGAAAATCATGCATCATATTTCACTTCAAACACTATATGTTTTAATATTATATTAAAATACATATCAATCAAGTTTTGTCCTATTTAATTTGTGTATCTGGGCGATGACATCGCTCAATCCAAGACCTATCATTCCATTTTGCTTCCCGTTTCAAAGACCGGTCTGATCAGTAAAATCTGGAGGAAGTCGTTCGCTATCTGCTTAGTCTCCGCTTAAGCTGGATGAGCAGTATGCGAGTCACTCTGGATCCGGCCATCAACCAGATTAATCGTTCGGTCACAAGTGGCAGATAGACGCGGGTCGTGCGTCACCAGCAATACCGCGCAGTCGCGTTCACGATGCACTTTACGGAACAGCTCAAACATGTCTCCGGCAGTCTGGGTATCCAGGTTACCGGTGGGTTCATCGGCCAGAAGCAAGGCTGGCTCTGTAATCAAAGCCCGCGCAATCGCAATCCGCTGTTGCTGCCCACCGGAAAGCTCATTCGGCTTACGGTCAGCGAACTTTTCCAGCCCTACTGCAGCCAGTAACTCACGTGCCCGCTGCAGACCTTGCTGCCCCGGTTTGCCTCGGGTCATCATCAAGGGCATCAAGATATTATCCAGTGCAGTAAAGGCCTGAATCAGGTGATGAAACTGAAATACAAAGCCGATACTATTGCCACGTAAGGCAGTCCGGCTGCGGTCGTCCATGGCACTGGTCGGCTGTCCCAGCAAATACAGTTCGCCACTACTCGGTTGATCCAGTAACCCGAGAATATTCAGTAGCGTACTTTTGCCAGAGCCAGAAGGCCCAATCAGTGCAGCAAAGTCCTGACGTTCAATACACAGATCAATGCCGTGCAAGACTTCAATTTCATTGGGCTGACCAATATTATAAGATTTACGCAGCGCTTCTAGACGCAGAACTTCTTGAGATTGTTCAGACATGACGGATCGCCTCCACCGGATCGAGTGCTGCTGCCCGGCGTGATGGTACTGCAGCAGCTAATACGCCTGTTAATGTCGCCAGCAATAAAGCCACCAAGACCAGCTCGATCGAAATTGGAATATAGAATAATCCGGGGCCAAAATTATTAAACACCCAGACCAGACCGTAACTGGCAACACTGCCAACAACCGAGCCGAGCAGGCCAAATATAGCGCCCTGAAACAGGAATATTCTTAAAATTTGTGACTGCGTGGCACCTGTCGCGCGTAAAATACCAATTTCCCGGGTACGCTGTACCACGCTGACCGACATCACACTGGCAATGCCAAAGGCCACTGAAATGGCCACAAAGACAATAATCATATTGGTGGACAGGCTTTGTGCCGTAATTGCATTCATTAACTGGGCATTGGTTGCAATCCAGCTTTCGGCCTTTAATGAGGTCAGGCGTCCGACTTGTGCCGCAATATTATCCGCCTCGAAAATATCGTTAATGGTCAGATCAATAACAGTCACGCCGCCTGGCAGGCCGAGTAAAGACTGGGCCTGTTTCAAGTCCAGATAAACATAACGTGCATCCAGTTCGCGTACACCCAGTTCAAATATACCGGCAATATTCACCAAGGCACTGTTTTGCTGACCGGTATCCAGTCGCAACTTGCTACCGACCTGAACACCGAGGTCTTTGGCCAACTGACTGCCGATCAGCACATCATCTGCGCCAACGCGTAACTGGCCACTGGTTAAATATTCTTTTAATGGAATAATCTGCTGATAACGCTCCAGATCCATACCGACCAGGGCCACAGATTCAATCGCATCACCGCGTTGTACAAAGGCCGGACCCGAGACCACCGGAGAGACAGCCGTCAGTATAGGTAACTGATCTAGTGTTTCGGTAATCTGCTGCCAATTATTGATAGAACGCAGTCGCTGGGCGCGTTTGTCTTCCTGCAACAATTGCAGCGTTCCTGCGGGGGGCGGCACAATCTGGTTGACTTCATCGGGCGAGAGCAGACGGATATGTGCCTGAGTACCCAAAGTACGTTCAACAATATTGGCCTGTAAGCCCTGAATTAAAGCGGTGATAAACACGATCACGGCCACGCCGACGGCAACACCGACCGTAATCATAATGGACTGCGCGCGACCCTCGCGCAAAAAACTGACCGCGATTTTCCATTCGATCCAAAGCCGCTCGAAAAATTTTTTCAATCCAGTTTCACCGGTAATTCATTTTTGCTGTCATTGGCCTCACTCGGGTTGACCACTGAGGGATCTTGTGGCTTGAGTCGCACTCTTGCCCCTTCTGGCAAGGTCGACTCGGCATTGGCCAGCACCTGATCACCCTCATTCAACCCTGAGCTTACTTCTGACATGGCCAGACCACGTAAACCTAAAGTCACCTGTTGGCGCTGTATTTTCCCGTCACGTACCAACACCGCTACTGCTTTATTGCCTTTAATATTGGTAAGTGCATCATTGGGAATGGCCAGTGCCCGCTGCCGTTTATCTGTCTCGACATTCACCGATACAGTCATGTCCTGACGCAGAAAATCTGGCACCGGGTTAACGGTTAAACGCACTTCTACCGTACCACGCTGCGGATCAATACTCGGGGCAATAAAGTTAATACGTGCCGGAAAGGATTGATCCGGATAGGCATCACTAATAACCGTGGCAGGTTGTGCCAGGGCCAGCTGCGGTAAATTGCGTTCATCGAGCGGCACCCGGATTTCTGTATTTCCGGTCAAGGCAATAGTAAATAACGTTTGCCCCGGCTGAACCAGATCACCCGGTTCGACATCCCGTGTCAGTACCGTCCCGGCAACTGCAGCCCGAATTTTGGTTTTGGCCAGTTGAGCCTGTGCCACCGCAAGCTGTTCCCGAAGGGTCGCTTCTTCAACTTGTCCCGCGGCCAGTGCTGCCGCTTTTACTCGCGTGGTTTCATAATTGTTGCGCGCAACCCGTTCGGCTTCCAGGGCCTGCTCTATTTCTTCAGCCGAAAGAATACCCGCTTCTGCATTGCGTCTGCGCGCTGCTTCACGACTGGCCTGTTCCAGTTGTGCTTTGGCGCTGGCCAGTTCTGCGGCTGCCTGTGGCCGTCTGCTGGTAGCCAGTTCAGTCAGCGCCAGCTCTGCCTGACGTACCTGGGCCTGTAGTTCATCCGACTTAAGTACCACCAAAAGGTCACCCGGTTTAACCTGGTCTCCTTCTGTTACCCGCCGTTCAAGCACCACACCGCTAATTTCACTACCTACCTGAGCACGCGAGACTGTGGCCACACGTCCGGTGGCCACTACATTTTGCACCAGCGGCATTGTGCTCAAGGTATAGCTCGGTAAAACCGGCCCTTGCCACCAGTGAAACAGAGCATAAGCGACTGCCAGTAACAAGACGATAATGAGCAGAATTTTATAGCGTGCAGCGCGCAACTGAGAATCTCCAATGAGTTTTAAATATCATATTTGAATTACCAAGATACATCTCTAGCTGTATTCTTTTATATTTCAAATTGATAAAAATTTCTAATCAAGTTTACAGAACTTTGTCTGGCTCATGATTCCAATTCTGATTGTTTTAAGCTGTATCTCTTTCTGTCCTTGATGTTGCTCAAAAAAGCTTTGCTTGTTAAGCCTTTAGCTTCTTCAATATTACAGTATGTAGCTATTTGAACAGTTTATTTTTATTAATTTTAAAAGCTTTTCTCCTTTAAATCTGTATAAGCTTTTATTTTTTATGGCTTTGTTCCAAAAAGATTTAAAAAGCAAACTCTCCTCAGCGACTCAAATTTAGACTCAAATTGAAGTGGCAACTAGGGTATGAGGTCGGCCGAATATCATCAATTTATTTAAGACTGCCACAGGTGCATGAATCTCGTTGACTTGACTATCAAAATTCCTGGCACTGAGTTTATCACCTGAGAAGCACTGCTTCGCAAGAAGAGTTTAATCAGGCTCTGAACAAATCCTGTGACCATGCCTAAAGAGAGTCAAAATAGCGATTTGATCATTCAACAGCACTGAATCGCGGCATTGGCATTAGTCTGATTTCACCCGTATCTGCCTTGTGGGCGAGCATACCATTGAGTCGTAGGATCAAAGTAAATCGAGATATTTGCTTGATTTATGAATGCCCGGTTATAAGCTGACCAGTTCGTTGTACTGTAGTTTTGATGTCCAGGCTTCTTCCTTTGGAAATGATATTGCTGAATAAGCCTTCAAGAATAGGTTTTTCAAAAAACCTTTTATATTATGAAGTTACTATATATTTTGCTTATATTTACTGCCTAAGCCCCATAGTGTTAACAGGCATTTAAAAAAATCAGATTGCGTACCTTGCACTATTTTAGAATCTTGCAGGAATCAAAATTCAGGATGTAATATTTACAAGAAGATTTTAGGATGCGCTGCACTTAACATTGTAATAATGTTCAAGGATATATACGTCCGCTATGGCAAAGCAAAGTCAGGTTGGCAGAATCGAGAGCCAAAAGATATTAAAGACTATTGTTGCGGCATGGGACGAATTTAAAGCTGATGAAAGATATAAGCTAGAAGCCTCAGCCTCTAGCTTATCATGATATTAATATGAGCTTTTCAACCGGCACCGCAGTTTAAAAATCATACTTCGCCATCATTTCCAGACGGCTGTCTTTACCTTGCAGATTGTCAACGGTATTACGCTCCCCATAAACATATTCCACCCCAAAGGTCAGTGGTTTAAAGGGTTTGTACATCATATTGACCCAGCCCTGTTGCAGCTTCTTGTTGCCAGTGTCATTGTTCTCATCATAGATAAGCGCGCCATAACCCAGACTGCTTCTCAGCTTTTCATTAAAATGGTAGGTCGTACCAACCTGGAAAGCATCAAAGTCAATCAGTTCGATATCACCATTTTCCTGGATATAACGGCGATTATCTGAGCTTGCCAATAAGATTTTGTTATCGCCTGACACATGCGAGTAATTGGCATTTAGCAGCCAAGACGGGCTAAATTTATAACGTAAACCCAGTGCTGCGCCCCACCCCAACTCGGTTTCATCATCCGCATTGCGTAGACGCACTTCCTGCAGCAATCCACGTGCAGTGATTAAACCATTGCCTTCAGCAAAGTCATGTCTCAGCTTAGTCGCCAATAATGGCAGACGATTTTCATCATTCCCCTTTTCCAAGCTTAAAAAATACAGCGTTGATGAGTTAATCGGCTGAGAATAACGCAGCATTGGATTACGCGTGGTACCGCCGCCCAGGGCCGTATTAAAGTCCAGCATTTCAGGTGCTGTCTCGGTGGACAAGAAACTCGATGTGGTCTGACCAATCAGCCAGCGGTCATAACTTAAATAAACATGGCGCAGGCGTAAAGTATCTTTGTCACTTCCGCCGCGGAAGTCCATTTCAATTTTACCCTTCAGTGGCTTTTCACCAGATGGCGTACTAAAATCCAGACCAATACGAGTGGTGGTCATGGTGCTATCAAAACGATCTTCCGTGGCTTTTTTATCCGCTGAACCTTCTAATGCAACAGTATGAATACTGTTGAACATGCCTTTTGCCCCTTCAAATTGATAAGCGACATCACTGCGGATAAAACCATATAAATTAACTTCTGCACCAGATTGCGATTGCCATTTATTGGCTACTGGCGGTTGTTGTTGTTCCTGCTGTGCCGCGATACTTGCCCCGGATCCTTGCTGCACCTGGATCATCTGTTTAAGCTCAGAAATTTCTGATTTTAATTTCTCAATTTCCGTCAGTTCTGTTTGATCAGCATAGGCTGTAGAAATAACCGTACTACCCAGGAGTATAAAAGCCACATTATAAAATTTCATATTAATCCTTTAAAAATCAATCTATTTTTATCCACTACATTTAACAATGATGTTTCCTTTTTATCCTCCGTACAGTTCTAGATACTTGTTTTTCACAATTTCACTCTTATATTTCTGTTTAATAAAATTAATCGCATGTCTGGACTTTGAAAGTGCAAACAAACACAGGCTTTCTGATTGATATTTCACTGCGGCAATCGCCTCGTAATCCAGAGAAATCGCCAGTTTGCATAAATGTTCTGGCTGTTCATCGAGATATTTAATAGAGGTCGGATTCTGCCGGATGGCATAAATAATTAATTTTTCATTTTTATTTTTCAGGAATTTAATCACTGAGGAATTTTTCTGGATCGCATCCAGCCACACGCCTTCATGGCATTCTTTTACATATTGAATAACATAAGGTTTTTTCTTTAATGCCAGTTTTAAAATATAGTCGCTGGGATCATAAATATATTTGATCGCTTCTGCTTTGGACCTGACCGCCTCTTCACAAATCAGATCACTGGGCTGATGCATATATTGCAAGGTATTGCCATCGGCACGCACGGCCAATAGACATATTTCCTGGCTTTTATCTTGTACATATTTAATTGCATAGGGATTGTTAAAAACCGCTGTTTTACACAAAAATTCATTCTGCTGTCGAATAAACTTAAGTGCAAAACCGTTTTGTCGCACCGCGGTCAAACACATCTGGGCTGTTGGGCTATTGATATAGCGAATTGCCAGACCTTCATTTTCTAGTGCTTTTAAACAGATCTCATCGGTCTTGTTTTCTACATATTTAAGCGTATTGCCACAAATGGACACCGCTTGCAAGCACATCTCATCATTTTGCTTATGTACATATTTCAGTGCCCGGGGATTATTTTTGACGGCTTCAGTGCACAGCTTGATGTCCTGATGCTGAATATATTTTAAAAGAAGGCCATCACGCTGAACCTTATACAAGCTGTCTGCATAAGAAAGCCTTCCATATACATCACTATTCATACACCCACCTTCTGTTATCTATCCATAGATTTAAAAAATATACGTTTACTCAGCTGGTAAAAATAATTGGTCGTCACAATGACAAAAATCAGCCGGGACAATTGAAATGCCACCACAATCGGCACTGCCAGGCCTAAAGCTTTTGCGGTCAGTGACATTTCTGCAATGCCGCCGGGAGAGAATCCCAGAATCAGGATCTGTTCATCGGCATGGCTTATGCGAACCAATAACAAGGCAACAATGATCGACACTGCCAAAGCCAGCACATTAAAAATAAAAGTCAAACCGATAAATTTTTTATTGTTTTTTAAAAAATCGAATGGAAATTTGCTACCCAGTGACCAGCCGATACAGAGCTGTCCCAAAAAAATAAACCACTCTGGAAAGCTAAACTGCAGCACGCCGAGAAAAGACAGCAATCCAATCATGCTAAGTGGACCTAAAATCCAGGCATTCAGAATATTCAGGCCTTGAAAGATTTTTCCAGACAGCAATGCCAGTGCAAACAGCAGCAAGACCTGAACAAATCCATAAGGTTCTGTCTTCTGTATATTCACATTGGACCAGTCCACCTGAAAATACAGCGCCATAAATATAGGAACCAAGACCACCAGGACCACAATTCTTAAACTGTGTGCGGCCACCACCTTTTCAACTTGTGCCTGCTGACGCTCCGCAATATTGACCATTTCACTGGCGCTACCAATGGCGGATGAAAACCAGGCCGTTGCCCAGTCCAGACCATTGACCTTATATTGCAATGCAGCCAGCAAGGTCCCTAATAGCAAAGACCAGACAATCCCAAACAGAATAAAGCCCCAGTAGGCCGCCACTGCCTGTACTAAATCAGGAGTGAAATATAGGCCCAAAGCCATGCCAATAATGACCTGTCCAGCCTTGCGCCAACACGGATCACATTCAAGTGGTCGCCCAACACTGCCGCACAGCAAAGCAGCCAGCAAGGGGCCTAGCAGCCACGGCAAGGGAATGTGAAGATAATTTGCGAGTAGTGCCCCGATCAGAGCAATCGCCAGTCCTTTGGCATTCGATATTATTTTTTTCATGATCCTAAATCATAATGACCAGCAAACGCTGACCATTATTAAAGTTAAATTAAGATTTTTGCTTCTTAATAAACATGTATTTACGCACAATCGGCAAGATCAGCAGTAATGCAGACATTACCCAAAGTATGATACTGATATTACTGCTCCACAAGATGCTTAATTCGCCTTGAGAAATAGACAGTGCACGACGTAAATTCGATTCCATCAACTCACCAAGTACAAAACCAAGAATCAATGGGGCCAACGGGAAGTCAAACTTTCTCAGGACATAACCGATAATCCCTAAGCCCATGCACAGTAACAAGTCGAAAATGGTACTGTGAATTGCGTATACGCCCACGAAGCTGACAGTCGCAATAATTGGAATCAGGATATAGCTTGGAATACTGAGTAAGCGTGCAAAGAAGCCTACTAAAGGTAGGTTTAATACCAACAGAATGATGTTACCAATCATTAATGATGCAATCAGCGCCCAGACCAATGCTGGCTGTTCGGTAAACAATTGTGGGCCTGGGGTGATGTTATACATCATTAATGCGCCCATCATGACCGCAGTTGTACCAGAACCTGGTACACCCAAGGTCAACATTGGTACGAATGAACCACATGCTGCTGCATTGTTGGCACTTTCAGGTGCCGCAAGACCACGTAAGTCACCTTTACCAAATTTGCTGCTATCCTTGGCCATTTTACGTTCAGTGGTATAGGCCATGGCACTGGCAACACTCGCCCCTGCACCTGGTAAAATACCCGAGAAGAAGCCAATAAGTGAACCACGAATCATGGTTGCTAGCGCACTTAAAAATTCTTTTAAGTTAAACAGCGAACGTTTGCCTTGCTCTAAAACGACTTTACCCATCGTGGTACGTTCCAGCAACAGTAAAATTTCACTGATACTGAACAAACCGATCACTACTGTAGTAAAGGCAATACCGTCACTTAAGCCAACGCTGTCAAAGGTAAAACGATATACACCGGTAATGGCATCCATACCCACAGTTGATAAACCTAGGCCCATGAGTGCCATGATCAGGGTTTTAAATGGTTGCGTGCTGACCAGACCAGTTAAGCAAACAATGGCAAACACCATCAGTGCAAAGTATTCCGCAGGTCCAAAGGAAATCGCCCATTTTGCAAGGATTGGCGCAAACAATACGATCCCGATAAAAGCTATGGTACTACCAATAAAGGAACTGATGGAGGAGAGTGATAAGGCAATTCCGGCCTTACCTTGCTGTGCCAATGGAAAACCATCCAGCGTGGTCATAATGGCACCGGCATCGCCTGGTACATTGAGCAAAATGGCAGAAATACGGCCACCGTATTCACAGCCCAGATAGACCGCTGCCAACAAGATCAGCGCACTGTCGACCGGCAAACCCAAGGCATATGCAAAAGGCAACAGGATGGCAACACCATTAATTGGACCTAAGCCAGGCAACAGGCCGACCACAGTTCCAATAAATGCACCGATGAAGGCGATCAGGAGATTTTGAGGTTGTAAGGCAACCTCAAAACCCATCATTAAAAAACTTAATACATCCATAGGGTTGTCATCCTTAACCGAAGAATCCAAGTGGTAATGGGACATCGAGTACACGATCGAACAGATAATAGGTACTGAGACTTAGTATCAGACCTGTAATAACTACCGGGATCGTTTTCCCATTGAAGAGTTTGCCCACTGCCATCGTCATTAGTAGGGTGGCAACAACAAAGCCCAGCCATTCAAATATCACGGCATACACTGTGAGTGCTGCAGCACACAGTACAAGCTTGCCCAATAAATGTTTGGTCCAACCCAGTTCTACAGGTTCAAACATAATGGCCGGACGAACCGTTAAATACACTGCACTGGCCGTAATCAGTCCCATCAATAAAATGGGAAACGCTTTAGGACCCACTGGGTCATAAGAGATTGGGGCTTCAAACTTGCAGGCATAAATCAATAAAGCGAATCCGCAGATTGCTATAATTCCTGTCAGAATGCGTTCAGATTTCATCATCTTCCCTCTAAACAAAAACTGAGCTAAAACATCAGTTTTAGCTCAGTCTGTTTGTTATTTTGATAATTTATATTCTTCCGATAATTGACGCATTTCTTCAGTCTGCTTATACACATATGCCGTCAGCTCTTCGCCGGTTAGCTCAAATGGCAACAAGTCTTGATTTTCACGTACTGCATCGAATTTTGAATTGGCCATCATTTTATCGAAGGCATTTTTCCACCAGTCATAAGCTTCATCGCTAACTTTTGGTCCCATATAGAAACCACGGATCACAGGCCATTCCAGGTCATAGCCCTGTTCAATCGCAGTCGGAAGTGTTGAAAATTTGCCTTCTAGACGGTCTTTTGAGAATACGGCAAGGACACGGATAGAGCCGGCCTTTAAATGTGAACCCACTTCACTGACATTGCCTACACCCACCTGGATATGCTGACCAAGTAACGAAGTCAGTACTTCACCACCGCCTTCAAGTGCAACAAAGCTCATATCTGCCGGGTTAATACCGGCTTTTTTCGCCAAAATTGCAGTCTGCATCCAGTCCTGACCACCTACACTGCCTGCACCGCCAAAGCTAATACCTTTCGGATTGGCACTGAGTGCTTTCATCAGGTCATCAAGATTCTTGAATGGCGAGTCTTTATGTACTGCGACCAGACCATAATCCACTGCCACACCTGACAGCCATTTCACGTCTTTTTCAGTAAAGTTGCCGAATTTACCTTGTGCCAGGTTCAATAATGAACCGGTTGAGAATGCAATTACCGCATTGTTATTGGCAGGGTCATTTCCGACAATTTTGTTATAAGCTACTGCGCCCACGCCGCCTGGCATGTAAGTCACGCGAATCGGATCTTCCAGGACTTCAGTCTGTTTAAAACCTGACTGAATCAGTTTGCAGGTCATGTCAAAACCGCCACCTGGCTTGGCAGGTGCAATACATTCTGCACGCTTGGGATGACCAGGCTCTTTAGATGCATTTCCAGCACTACACCCTGCAATCACAACACTGGCACACGCCAACGCAACTAGCTTTAAATTTTTCATCATTGATATGTCCTTATAACCAGATTTTCCATTTAAGATTTCAAGTTTCTTACCTATAGCCATCATCGACCTCCATGGTCCCCTTGTGGTTTGGGTGCTTGCTTACTTTGTTTTTGCCTTAAGTTTGGCAATACGCTCTTCTACTGCAAACTTCAGCAAGGCTGCACTACGGTAGAAACCGTGAGCGAACTTACCAAAAGGAATCGTCAGGAAGAAGGTCATCACTGTTGCCAAGTGAATGATCAGTAATAACGCCATTGCTGAGCTATCACGGAAAGCCAATAACGCAAGGCCGGTGATGCTAATCAGTAACAACAGGAAGATAAAGCCACGGTCCATTGGTTTTTGCTTCGCATCACCATGTAATGGATGGCGTTTGATATTCAGATAGAGCAAGCCAATCGGGCCAACTACCAGGCCAATACCGCCGAGTGTTCCAAAAATAACAGGCAGGCTGCTATAAGCATACGGTGCTGACAGACCCAGGAAGTAATGGTAGAAAGTTGCAACGCTGGTCGCCAGGAAGCAGAGTAAAAAGCCATACATGGTGAAATGATGGAATACACGGCGAATCTGGGTATAACGGTCATCTTCTTCATTACAGCCTTTGCCATGTCCGCCATCCAGATATTTCAGGGTCAGGACATTTTTAGAGGCTTGCAGGATATCCGGTTGTGCTACGCCTTCCGGAATAATTTCTGAGGTCTGTCTCCAGAATTTTGCAACGCCCAGACCTAAGAGCAGGATGGCGATGATAAATACCGAACCAAACAGTAGGGCCAAGAAGTTATGCGGGAAAATCGCATAAAAATCGCCCTGGTATTGACCAAACAAGTCCGTGCCATTGACCCATACCCCACCGAGCATCAGCAGGAAGAAGATCACGGTCATGACAGAAACCAAAGTAATGCCTGTCTTCTTGTAAATCGCCCCAAAAGAAGCCGGAACTGCAAATTCCTGATAGGTTTCCAGACGCACTTGTGCCATCGCTTGTGGAATATTCACGCCAAATTCATGTGGCGGTGCATATTGGCAGGCATGCAGACAGGCACCACAGTTGTGGCACAGGTTAGCCATGTAATGAATATCCGCCTGAGTGAACTCAAGGCGTTTGGTCATGGCAGGGAAAACGGCACAGAAAGTTTCACAGTAGCGGCAGGCATTACAAATTTGTAAGGCACGTTGGACTTCAGCTTCATTGTCACTCAATTGCACTACAGGAATGAGTTGTTTAGTTTCCGCGTTCACGCGCATTCTCCTTGTGCAATGGCAGCTTTGGCAGCTTTGGCAGCATTTTTACCTGCAATACGACCAAAAGTGGTTCCAATCGACATACCGACACCTGCTGTATAACCTTGACCGAGTACGTTCCCCGCCATCATTTCCCCTGCTACAAATAAGTTTGGACTTGGCTTGCCATCAAAACGTACGGCAGCATCATCCTCAACTTTTAGACCCAGATAGGTAAAAGTAATGCCAGGCTTCAAGGCATAGGCATAAAACGGAGGCTGATCCAGAGGTACCGCCCAATGGGTTTTCGCTGGCGTCAAGTTTTCAGTATGGCAATTATCTAACACGGTATGGTTAAACTCACCTTTGACACATGCCGCGTTATAGTTTTCAATCGTTTGCGTGAGCTGTTGCTCATCGAGATTTAACTTACGGGCCAGTTGCTGAATCGAATGAGCTTTGGTTCCTTCAAATACTGGTGGCATGAAACGCCCCACAGACTTGGAGTCGATAATAGAATAGGCAATTTGACCAGGTTGCTTGGCAACCAGACGTCCCCAAATGGCATAACGTTTTGGCCAGAAATCTTCGCCTTCATCATAAAAACGCTCAGCATTTTTATTGACTACAACACCTAGCGAGACACAGTCAATCCGGGTACAGATACCGCCATCATAAAGAGGTGCACGTGCATCAACTGCGACACAATGGGATTGAGAAGGATCACCAATAATGTCCGCACCTTGGTCCATCATGAATTTAAGCAAGTTACCCTGGTTGAAACGGGTACCACGGATAATGAAGTTATCTGCTGGCCATTCGCCATTTTCATTTTGGCCCCATGCCTCACGCAACCATTCCAGATTCGATTCGAATCCACCTGCTGCGAGTACACATGAAGCGCCTTCATAGCGTGTACCATCTTCAGCAATTGCCGCGATAAACTTGCCATCTTCAATAATCAGCTCATTGATTTTGGTGTTATAACGAATATCTACACCAAGATTTTGTGCACTTCTGAAGTAGGCATTCACCAAGGCTTTACCGCCGCCCATAAAGAACGCATTGGTACGGGCGACATGCAGCGCACCCGAAAGTGGTGGCTGAAAGTTCACACCATGTTTACGCATCCAGTCACGACAGGTGGCTGTTGAACGGATCACAAGACGTGCTAAATGCTCATTGGTTTTACCAGCAGTAACTTTCAATAAATCTTGCCAGTATTCTTCTTCTGGATAGGCATCAATGAGTACGTCTTGAGGCTCGTCATGCATACAGCGTAAATTACGTGTGTGCTGAGAGTTTCCACCGCGCCATTCTTTTGGTGCAGCCTCCAGAATCAAAACTGAAACACCAGCTTCCCGAGCAGTCAAAGCTGCACATAAAGCGGCATTCCCACCGCCAATCACAATTACATCATGCATTCGATGCCTTCCCTTTCGAATTTGCAGCAATTTAAGCTGAAACTCAACGGCAGCGTAAGCGGTAGATCTTAAAGAGGTGTTTATTGATACTAAATAGGCTAAAAGTCTAATAGCTCTGCGCTTGGCCACAATCCATTGTTAATCAGATTCTTAATACAGGCCTTAATGGCGACTTTTGTAGCCAGACTTGCAGGTGAAAGCTCTTCTTCAGAAATACTCACCAGATAGTTAATCCGATCCAGTTCAGGCTGCACAATTTCAAGAAAACATAAATCTGCTCTTAGGTATTCAAAATAGGCACTGCCCGGTTGAATGGTGGCCATATTCAGATGGCGTACACAGTTCATTAAGAGATGTAAGCCATCTATTTCATAAGCCACATTCAACAGTTCAACTTTCTGATCCAAGAACTTTCTTAATCCATGTCTTTGGCTAGGCAAAACCAGAGGTAACTGATGAATTTTTTCAAATTCAATTTCTTTGGCTGCTATACAGTCCTCAAAGCCGTATTCCCTTAATAAATTAGCATTGGTCATCAGGAACATTTGCTCTTTTAATAAAGGCTGTATCGACCACTGCGGATCGACGTCATTGGTAAACACAATCGCTATATCGAGTTGTCGGGAGTTGATCAGATTTGCCAAATTACCGGATAGGCTTTCTACCAGATGAATCTTGATGTCAGGATAACGTTCTGACATCAGCTTCATTAAAGGAACACCCAGCACCGAAGCGATACTGGGAGAAAAACCGACACTCACATGACCGGTCAGCCGGGATGAGTGGGCTGCTTCAACAGCATATTGTGCATGCCGCAATACCAGTTGAGCCTGCTTGAAAAAGGCCAGGCCTGAGGGTGTAGGCGTGACACCGGTGGACGTTCTTTGCAATAAGCGTGTGCAGAGTTCATCTTCAAGTTTGGCAACTTGCTGACTCAAGGCCGAGGTTCCGACATCGAGTTTCTGAGCCGCCTTACCCAAGCTCCCTGATTCGACAATAGATATAAAATATCTTAATTGTTTCAGCTCCATTTATTCCCCCTACTGACTTGCAACCACCATTCCCTGGTGTCTATATAAAAACACTAAAACCATGATAAATATATAAATATTTATAAAATTAGATTCCAGTTAGTCACAAAAAATCTAAGTACAACACGATAGATTGCAAATGAATTTTATACATACAGTTATATTAACCCGAATCGCAGACCAGAGAATGACTTGAACAAGAGAACAACGAGAGTCATCCGTTGAGTGAGCACAAACAACCGAATACTCCAGCATCATGGCTTGCTCCAGCTAGAGCGCATAGCCGATTATTCAGTGTTTTGATGAGACCCTTCCAGAGTTTGAAGCATAGGAAACTTGTGAAATATGCTGATCAGGACGAACCGTTATCTCGCCTCATTTACTTGCACAGCCGTGTTTCTCATGGCAGATGCAAGACGAGACTTTTAATACCCGGCTAAAGATAAATAGAGCGAGCACTTTTTGATGAATGAAACATCAAGCTCTCTGCGCTAAATCGCTCTTTCCAGACTGAGTATTACTGAATCGACTTTATTACAAGTGATTATAAATGCTCATACTTTTATCATTTCAGAGCATTTTTTTGCAGTGTGCAAGCATAGCACTCATCGTCGATCTAAAAACTTGCCTTGCTACCAAGGTATGATGCATTTGATCAATATATACCAGCCAGCTTTGATGTTCTGTATTTTGCTTTGATAAAAGGCCATTAATTAGTGTAATTATTTGTAGATTGACTCAATCCAGCAGCGCAGACTGGCCGAGATTCTGCTCAAGGAAAAATCATCATTGCTGATTTTGCAAGCAGCTTAAAAAGGGAGGAAAATAGATCGGTGAAACACCAGTAATATCCGGTGCCACAGTGTTTGAATAGATATATTTTTTTAGAATGCAACGAAGCATCTTTCATAGGCTAAAGCCATGAATTTCACATTCCTTAAGGCCGCTTGATAATGATCTACATCATGTCCCGGATAGTAGCGCTCATCCTGTAGCGTCTTAGCAATCCTCTGGCCAGCCAAAACACTCGCAAGCATTCTGGCCAACGCCTTCAGGGGTATTTCAATCAATTGGCCGTAGTGTTTTTTACTTAATGGATACTATCAACAATTCCGCCTTCTACTCGTAGCGCCGCACCTGTAGTGGCACTGGCCTGTTCCGAAGCAACATAAACCACCATGTTGGCAATTTCCTGTGGCTCGGCAAAACGGCGGATAATACTGCTGTTACGGTGCTGTTCAATAAAATAACGTTCAGCTTCAAGCAGGCTGCAACCCTGTTCCCGGGCGATATTTTGCAGCATGACAATTGCACCTTCGGTTTTGGTCGGCCCAGGTAAGACCGTATTGACTGTGACGCCACTGCCTGCCAGTGCCTTGGCAAGACCACGCGATACACCCTGAATCGCCGATTTAGTCATGCCATAATGCACCATGTCGGCCGGAATATTAAAAGCCGATTCACTGGAAATAAACTGGATTCTGCCCCAGCCTTGCTGCTGCATAGCCTGCATATAATGTCGGCTCAAACGCACCCCGCTCATGATATTGGTTTCAAAAAACTCAAACCATTGCTGATCCGAAATCTGGCTAAATTCGCAGGTGCCGTAAATACCCAGGTTGTTAATCAAAATATCAACCTGAGGCAAGGCCGCAATAATCTGTGCGCAGCCTTCTGCAGTGGCAGCATTCAGTGCTAAACCAGAAATCTCGGCATTAGGAAATTGATGTTTTAGCTGTGTCACCGCCTGATCGACCTTCTCTGTCTGACGACCGGTAATGAATAGCTTGGCACCTGCTTCAGCCAGACCCTGAGCAATAGCAAAACCGATCCCGGCAGTAGCGGAGGTGACCAGTGCCGTTTTCTGATCTAATGAAATATGCATGTAATGAATCCAATGACTGAGATTCAACTTACTATAGACTTGTTTTTTTATTTAATAATTAGCATAGTTGTAATGTCATTATTCACTATTTATAAATAATCTATGTTCGACAAACTGACTAGCATGCAAATTTTTATCAGTGTGGCGCATGCTGGCAGCTTTGTGCGGGCTGCTGAACAGCATCATATTTCGGCGGCAATGGTGACCCGGCATATACAACGTCTGGAACAACATCTGCAACTTAAATTGCTACAGCGCAGTACCCGGCGGCTGGAACTGACCCGTAGTGGCGCCGAGTACTTACAGACCTGTGAAAAAATTCTGAACAATCTGGCAGAGACTGAAAGTAATCTGCTACGTGATCAGACTGAAGTCAAAGGCAAAATCCGTCTGGCCATGCCAAGCGTATTGGGGCAGAAATATCTATTGCCTCAGCTGCAACAATTCCAGCACTTCTACCCACAGATCGAGCTGGAAATCCAGATTTCCGATGAGCGTTCTGACTTGTTAAAGGAACAGCTAGATCTGATTCTGCGCTTCGGGATGCAGGTTGAACCCTATTTAATTGCCCGCCCCTTGTTGGCAAAAGTGGAAATGGTGGTGGCTGCCAGTCCGGCCTACTGGCAAAAATACGGTCTGCCGGACAGTCTGGATGATTTGAGCCAGCACAATTGTCTGGGCTGTTCCCAGTCAGAGATTGCCGGAGCGCAGCTCTGGCATTTTAGCCAGAACCGTCAGGTACAAATTTGTGGTAATAGCAGCAGTAATAATGGCTTGATCCTGATTGATCTGGCGCTGAATGGGCTGGGTGTGATTTATCAGCCACGGCTTGCCATCGATGCCCATCTCGCCCGTGGCGAGTTGGTTGAAGCGCGTCTGGATGTAGCTGGCTATCAGGACAGCCAACTGAATCTGGTTTATAGCAAGGACCAGTATATTCCCAAAAAATTACGCACTTTGATTGATTTTATACTGGAAAAATCCAGCACTTACTCAACAAATTAGAGTGTGTATAAACCCTCTGACCTAAATTTTTCAAGCTTATTGTTGCAAATATAAAACGCTACGTTGCTTATATGCTCTTATTTCCCATTTTCATTTATATTAATTTACAATAATGAGAATGATTAACATTTATTATTTGGTTAAGCTTTAGCTCTATTTTAATCTTAAATCACTTGCTTCATGAGCAAATCATGATCTTCATGAAGTGAAAGATCGCGGCATAGTCATACGCTTTGCCGTGCGCTTTCTCCATATTTATATCGCCTGATTCCTGATGAAAACTCCATGAGAAAATATCGCTATCTGCTGATCCTACTCCTGCTCTGTGCAGGATTATCTTTGTCAGTCGGTGTCGGAGATATGAGCTGGCGGGGTCTATTACAAGGTCAGGCACATGACTGGCAACTGTTCTGGACCAGCCGTTTTCCACGTTTAATGGCCATATTGATTGCCGGTGCGGGGCTGAGTGTTTGTGGCCTGATTATGCAGACCTTGAGCCGCAATCGCTTTGTCTCCCCGACCACGGCCGGATTATATGACTGTGCCCGTCTCGGGGTACTGGTTTCAATTATTCTGCTGCCAACTGCATCGATTTTTCTAAAAACCGGTTTTGCAGTTGTAGTAACCCTGCTCGGCGCAATGGGCTTTATGGCGATTTTATCGCGGCTAAAACATCGCGATACGGTATTTGTCCCCCTGGTGGGAATCATCTTCGGCAGTATCATTTCGGCCTTTACCACCTTTATTGCCCTGCAAATGGATCTACTGCAAAGTCTCGCTGGCTGGCTACAGGGAGATTTTTCCACCATTTTAAACGGGCAATACGAACTGATCTATCTCAGTGTACCGCTGTTTTTTATTATTTATCTTTTTGCTCAGCGTTTTTTACTGGCCGGCCTGGGACAGGATTTTGCGTCCAATCTGGGGCTGAATTATCGCCAGACTTTATTTATTGGCCTGATCCTGGTTTCGGTGATTACCGGCATTGTGGTGATTACCGTAGGTGCAATTCCTTTCCTGGGCCTGATTGTCCCGAATATTGTCAGCCTGTATCTGGGTGATAACCTGCGTAAAACCTTGGCGCCGACTGCCCTGCTGGGTGCCTTGCTGGTGCTCATCTGTGATGTATTCGGCCGCATCCTTATCTATCCCTATGAAATCCCGATCAGTCTGATCATGGGCGTATTTGGCAGTGTGATTTTTCTGTGGCTGCTGATCCGGAGTTATCGTCATGTCTAATTCGGCAAAATTATTACTGCTGAGCTGTGCAGTACTGGCGAGTCTGCTGCTGTATCTGTGCTGGGATCTGGGGCCAGCCTGGCGCTATGCACTCAGTCTGCGTTTTAAAACCGTCTGCGGGATTGTGATTGCCGGTACGGCCGTCGGGATTTCAACCCTGATTTTTCACAGTATCGTCAATAACCGGGTGGTCACCCCGCAAGCGCTGGGTCTGGACAAACTCTATGAGTTGTCCAAAAACCTGATCATTTATGCCTTTGGAGCCAGTGCGCTCTTGTCGCTGAATATCGTGGCGGATTATTTTATTTCGCTGGCGCTGATGCTGGCTTTTGCGCTACTGCTCTACCATTTTATTTTCAAAAAAGTAGCAGAAAAAAATATCTATTTCCTGCTGCTGGTCGGACTGATCTGCGCGACCTTATTTGACAGTATGAGCACCTTTATTCAGGTACTGCTGGATCCGGACGAGTTTCAGGTCGCAGTCTATGCCGGTTTTGCTAGTTTCAATTTTGTCAAAATTGAACCCCTGATCCTGTCAACGCTGACCATCTTACCCATCCTGATCTATTGTCTGCGTCAGGTGCGGATTTTTGATGTGATGGCACTGGGCCGTGATCATGCCCTGAATCTGGGACTCAATTATGACCGCCAAAGCCGGATCTCGCTGATTCTGGTGGTGCTGGCACTGGCCTCGGCCACTGCGCTGGCCGGTCCAATGATGTTTTTGGGGCTTCTGGTACTGAATATCAGTCTGGAAATTTTTAAAACCCACCGGCATCAGATTCTACTTCCCGGAATGATTCTGGTTGCAATCCTGGCCCTGCTGGTCGGCCAGTTTATCGTGCTGCATCTGTTGAACCTGCGAACCACGCTCAGTGTCATCATCAACTTTGTCGGCGGACTGTACTTTTTCTGGATCTTATTGAAGGACAATAAAAAATGGCAATTGTCTTAGAACATATTGACAAGCATTACCATGGAAAACCCGTGGTCAGACAGGTGTCTCTTGAAATTGCGGAAGGACAGTTCACGGCCTTTATCGGGCCGAATGGTGCCGGTAAAAGTACCCTGCTCGGCATCATCAGCCGGCTCATCAGCCCGGACTCTGGCCAGGTTTCTCTGGACGGGCAAAATTTGCAGCAGATGAAAAATGCCGAGATCGCCAGAAAAATGGCGATTTTAAAACAGGCCAACCATACCGAATTGCGTCTTTCGGTTGAAGATCTGGTGGCATTTGGGCGGTTTCCTTATTCACGTGGCCATCTGACTGCTCAGGATCATCAGATGATTGACCAGTCCATCCAGTATATGGAACTGGAGCCGATGCGACACCAGCAACTGAGTGAACTGTCAGGTGGACAACGCCAGCGTGCCTATATTGCCATGGTACTGGCGCAGGACACCAAATATATCCTGCTGGATGAACCGCTGAATAATCTGGATATGAAACATTCAGCACAGATCATGCGAGTCCTTAAGGATCTGTGTGTCAATCATGGCAAGTCAATTATTGTGGTGATTCATGACATCAATTTTGCTTCGGTCTATGCCGACCAGATCATTGCCATGAAACACGGTGCGCTCGTCTATCAGGGCACACCGCAGCAAATCATGCATGAGGATATTTTGCAGGATATTTTCGATTTTCATATTCCGATTCAGCAGATTCAGCAACATCAGCTCGGTTTGTATTTTATTAGTTAGGAGACATTCATGCCATTTAAAACCACCGTATCCGTACTGCTTGTTACTGGTCTGCTGGCCGCATGCAGTCCGACTGATGCGCCTTCTGGCCAGAACACAGCGGCTAAAATGCAGCAGTTTGAAAGTCAGGCTGGTAAAATCAGCATTCCCAAGGAGTTAAGCCGGATCACGGTTCTGGATACCAACTCCTTAAATACTATCCATACTTTGGGCGGCAGCGATAAAGTGGTGGCGCTACCGCAAGGCACGCCATTACCGGCAGCATTACAGCAGTTTAATAGCAAGAGCTATATCAATGTCGGTACAGCGAAGGAACCCAATCTGGAAAAAATTGCCGAAAGCCAGCCGCAGCTGATTCTGATGAGCGGACGCATGGAAAACCTGATGGGTCAGATTCAGGGAATTGCCCCGGTGTATTTCAATCAGGTGGATTATAGCGACCGTTTTAATTCCTTCCGTCAGCATACCTTGAACATTGCGGATATGCTGGGCAAACGTACTGAGGCTGAACAACAGCTGAGTACACTGTCTCAAGATATCCAGGCCTTGCAGGAAAAAACCAGGGATAAGACCGCATTGGTGATTCTGGTCAATAACAACAAACTATCTGCTTACGGCGTAGGTTCACGTTTTGGCCTGATTCATGACCTGTACGGCTTCCAGCCAGCGGACCCAAGTATCAAGGTGGGGACACATGGCATGTCGGTATCGCATGAATTTATTGCTGAAAAAAATCCGGACTATCTGTTTGTGATTGACCGCAGTGCTGCGATTACCGAAGGTGACGGTGGTGCACGCAAGGTACTGGACAATAACCTGGTCAAACAGACCAAAGCTGCCCAAAATGGCCATATTGTTTTTCTGGATTCCAGCACCTGGTATTTGATCAACGATAGTCTGGGCGGCATGCAAGCCATGCTTAAGGAAATAGAGGCAGTGGTAGAATAATATTCAATTCCTGATATCTGTATGTCTTATTGGTTAAAGTTACTAGCTTTCAAAACCTTAGACTTCAACTCAGGTTTTTAGCTTTGAAATACCTAACGACTCTATGCCAATAAAAAAAGCCTTTAAACATCGAGTTTAAAGGCTTTTTTAGATTCCGATGGATTACTTTGGAAAGAATTATGGGTGGCGTCAATTAAAATCAAAATCTAAGTCGTTCATTTTAAATCTATTTTATAAAATACAAAAATTCATTAATCCAGTTTTGACCCAACTTAAATGTAGTGTATTGAATCACTTTAAAATCTTGTTCAAATCTAAATTCAGGATTTGTAAATTTATAGAGCATTATCTAAAAATTGGTTCAGGCGCAAAAATTAAGGTAATGACATCTTTTTTAATAGGGATATTTTATTGTCCTCCCTACTCCGTACATCAAAGTTTTATTTGTAGATTTACCTATCATTAACCCATTCTTCATTCATATTTCCTGTTAAATTTAAGATTGCTTTAAAAATATTTAAACAATAAAATTAGTGATAATTATTATCATTTACATTAACTAAAATGTCTTCTACCGTTCCTTCATCATTTAAACTATCTTTACTCAGTTTTTCGATTTTAGTTACACAACAAAGTTTTGCCGATGATACTCAGCAATTACCGACGATTACCGTTACAGCGGAATCAGAACAGAGTGAGCTCAGCTCTGAACAGAGTAAAGCCTATATCATCCAAAACTCGTCAACCGCTTCAAAACTGAATATTCCACTTAAGGAAACGCCGCAAACAGTCAATGTCCTTACCCGCCAGCAGCTGGATGACTTTGCTTTGGATAATACACGGGATGTACTGCGCAATACCCCTGGCATTATCGTCAGCAATCAGGAAACGGAACGGACCTCGTACCTTGCACGAGGTTTCGAGATTTCGAATGTTTTAGTCGATGGCGTTGGTATTCCACTCGAAGGCTATAATTATAATAATGATAATCCAGACAGTTTTTTGTTTGACCATGTAGAAGTGGTCAAAGGCGCGAATGCCTTAAATAATGGAATTGGCGATCCTGGCGCAACTATTAATATGATTCGCAAACGCCCTACTCAGGAACGGCAAGCAGCCTTTAATGCCAGTTATGGCTCATGGAATACGCAGCGCTATGAAGCAGATGTATCTTCTCCTCTCACCCAAGATGGAAAAGTCAGAGGTCGTGTATTTGGCTATCAACAAACAGGCGACAGTTATCTGGATCGTTATGAACTAGAAAAAAATGGCATAGGTGCTGTTGTGGAGGCAGATGTAACTGACACAACTCTTTTGACTGCTGGCTATACCGAAACCAATCACAAGCCGAATGGTGTCAATTGGGGGTCTAACCCACTGATTAATACTGAAGGTGAGCAGCTCAGTTACTCACGAAATTATAATTACAGCCCGAACTGGACTTACTGGAATAGTAATATTAAAAGTTACTTTGCCGAGCTTGAGCAAAAACTGGGTGGCGACTGGACAGCCAAACTGACTTATGATGAAAAACAGACTCAGCGGGATTCAAAACTTTTGTTCCTATTGGGTAACCCCGGTGCAAATAGCACTTCAGGTATCTTCCTCTACCCAGGCATGTATATTGATGACAATAAAGAACAACAAGCCAGCCTGAGTTTTAGCGGCACCTATCCGCTTTGGGGGCAACGCCATGAAGCCTCATTGGGCTATGTCTGGGCCAAGAATAGTCTGGATGAATTGGGTTATGCTGGCAGCTTTGCCAATCCACTGACGACAGATTTAGCCAGCTTTACACCCGAAGAACCAAGCTGGGATATGTCGAAAACCAGTGGTGAAATGCATATCCGGCAGAAGAACCAAAGTCTTTATGCTGCAACCCGACTGCATCTGAATGATGATCTGAAACTTCTTTTAGGTGCCAATTATGTTCAGGCTGAGAGCAGTGGTAGCAGTTATGGGACCGACACCATTTATGATGAAGATAAAGTTTTACCCTATGCCGGTCTGACCTATAACTTTAGCCCTGAATATACAGGTTATCTGAGTTATACCTCCATTTTCCGTCCGCAAACCACCAAGGCAATGGATGGCAGCCTTAACAAACCGATCGAAGGTGAAAGCTATGAAGTCGGAGTGAAAAGCTCTTGGCTAGATGACAAGCTTACCGCCACCATGGCCGTGTTCAGAACGGAGCAAAGTAATTATCCGCTTCGTGATTCTGATGGTATTCCGACTTTACGCAAGACTCAGGTCAGTGACCTGCGTTCCCAAGGCTACGAGTTCGGCTTGGCGGGACAACTGAGCGACTATTTAAACTTAAGCTTTGGTTATACCCAGTTTAGCCTGAAAGATCTGATCAATGGCGGTGATGCGCGTACCTTCAATCCAACCCAGTCTTTTAATCTTTTAACGACCTATCAGGTGCCGCAACTTCCAAAACTGAAACTGGGCCTTGGTGTGCAATGGCAGGATCAAACCTATCTAGATGTGCCTGAAGCAACCGCCAATGGAGTGATTACCCAGAAAGCTGGAATCATTGAGCAGGATGCTTATGCGCTCGTGAACTTAATGGCCAGCTATGAGCTGAATGAGCATATGACCTTGCAAGCCAATGGTAATAACCTGACCAATGAAAAATATCTGTTCAATTTCCCCAATCAGCAAGGTTTTTATAGTGCACCAGCGAATTACAGCGTTGCCGTGAAATTTAAATACTGATTTTCAAGCTTAGCCTTGATGACATGTTCAGGGCTAAATCATCACTACATACACAAAAACAGGTAAAACAAATGAAAAAAATGATCGCTTTGACCCTTGGACTGTCTATGACACTTTCAGCTCAGGCGCATATGCTTTGGCTGGAACGTGGTACAAATCAGCAGACTCATGCGTTCTTTGGTGAATATAGTGAACAGCTTAAAGAAACGCAGCAAGGTGCTTTGAAGTCTTTTAATCAGGCAAAGGCCATTCAGTCTAGAAAAACCTTTAGTCCTCAAATGCAACAGGATCATTTGCTCTATACGACCCAAGGCCAGACCGATGTCCAGCTCAGTCATGAATTGGTCTATGCCGAATCATTGCTGACCTATCATGCCAAAGCAGGTAGACAGAACCTGCAAGCTGAGTCCGAACTGGATATTGTCCCGACCCAAATCAATAGCAATACATTTACGGTGCTGTATCAGGGTAAACCTGCTGTGGATGCTGAAGTCACGGTCTTTTCTCCGCAATTCTGGCTAAAGAAATACACCACCAACAGCCAAGGCCAGATTACCATTGCCACGCCATGGAAAGGTCAATATGTCATTGAAGTCGGCAAAGAAGCAGACAAGGTAGGAAAATTGAATCAGCAGGCCTATAAAAAACAGTATCTGGTCACCACCTTAAGTTTTGTTCATTAAGTTTTTTAGATTTTCATCAGTATAGATTTATTCAAGGCCAAATATGATTTCTGTAATGCAACCACTCGCCATTCTCTATCGCTTAGGCATGAGCTTTGGGATGGGCTACTTGTGCAGTTATTTGATCGCACTCGATCTGGCTTACTTTCTACAGGCTTTTCTGCCCAAAGCAGAATCCGTCTATTTGGCCGCTTTTACTGCCCTGATTTTTTATGTCTGTTTTGTGATTGGCATCTTCTGTATCCAAAGTTTAAAAAAGCTTTCTATCTATAGCCTGATTCCTTTCCTTAGCTTATTTACTATCTCTCGCTTCATAGGTTAAACCATGCATAAATCTGTCCGTCAATCCATGGCATGGTTACATTCATGGCTGGGTTTAAGCTTTGGCTGGTTACTCTTTGCGATTTTTTTAACAGGCGCGGTCACCTATTACCGACATGAAATCAGTCTATGGATGCAGCCTGAATTTGCCACAATGCAAGTCAATCAGGAAACTGCCTTAAAATCTGCTTACAGCTATTTACAGCAGCATGCACCGGACGCCCAAAACTGGTATATCGGAGTCGCCAATCAAGACTCACCGGTGAATAAAGTCTACTGGCAAAAAGCGGATGGTGGCTATGAAGTCAAAACCCTGAATGCTTCGACAGGAAAAGAATTACAGCTTTCAGCCACACAAGGGGGAGATTTTTTCTATAATTTTCATTTTCAGCTCTATGGTATGCCCTACACCATTGGTCGGCTGATTGTGACGATTGCTGCCTTTATCATGTTATTGACTCTGATTTCAGGAATCATTACCCATAAAAAAATCCTGACAGACTTTTTTACCCTAAGAGCCTTTAAAGGACAGCGCTCTTATCTGGATTTTCATAATGTCAGTTCAGTGATTGCCCTGCCGTTCTTTTTGACCATGACATTTACCGGGTTGGCGATTTTCTTTTATATCGTGCTGCCTTCCGGTATGAAAAAACTTTATCCAGACAATCCCTTTCAATATTTTGAAGAAATTCGCACGGTCAATATATCAGCAAAGCCTGTGGTACAGGTGAAAACCCAGATGCTACCAATTCAACATTTTATCACCACGGCACAGCAACACTGGGGACATGCAGAATTTGACAATATCACGGTCAAGCAGCCCAATACCCAGCTGGCCCAAATGACCTTAACCCAACTCCAAGATCATTCCATTACCCGAAATCAGGCACAGCTTATTTTAAATGCGGCTACCGGAAAATTACTTGAAAGTACACGAAATGAAAGTGCAATTGCCACACTCAATGCCGGCATATATGGCTTGCATATGGCACGTTTTGCCGAGCCCATATTACGTTTAGGACTATTTTTTTCTGGCATATTGGGCTGTGCCATGATTGCCTCCGGTCTGCTGCTGTGGAGTCTGAAACGCCAGATACAGAAAAAATCAGAGCATTTTCATCTCGGACACTATTTGGTGAACCGCTTGAATATCACCATGATACTTGGCTTGCCGCTTGCCATGCTGGGATATCTCTATGCGAATCGTTTAATTAGCATCCCAGCAGGTGCACCAAATTATGAGATTTATAGCTTTTTCAGTATTTGGTTGGGTAGTTTCATTCTGGCATGTTTAACACCGCAGCAATATTTATGGAAAATTCAGCTTAAACTTCTGATTTGTGCTGCCTTTACACTTCCCCTTATTGATATTTATTATTTAGTTTCTCATCAGTATATTAATTCTTTTGCAACTTATTGGCCGTTTCTGAGTATTGATCTGATGTTGTGGATCTTGACACTTCTCGCCCTATTTTTACACCAGAAAATTACCCCTATCCAACAAAAGGCGATCCGGAAAATTCAGGCCAAACTAAAATCTGCGCAGCAGGAGTCTTCCACATGATATGGATCGCAGTAACCGGTCTTTTATGGCTAAGCTGCTTTGCCTTTTATGCGGTAAGTGCAAAGCAGATCCTAAAAACCCGAAAATCTCGTTACGCTTTTTTAGCTAATTTTCCTACGCACACTAAATTCACTGCGGGTATTTTCTTATTCGTCGCGATGTTTTTATTACGTACCCAGTTTAGCTCCAGTATTAGCTTTGTGGCTCTATGGGTATTTCTAAGTCCTATAGTGTTTATCTTTATTCTAAAAATAAACAATTTAGAAAAAAAACTATGAATTATTTGATTTTCACTATATCTCAGTACAGATATAAAATCGGTGGTTATTCATAATAAGACTTTGGACAAAGCCCCTGATACTGATGTGGTCCTTTTTTTTGCAGCTTACTGACTTTTAAATGCATCTGAAAAATTAAGCAAAGTATCACCGAGCAAGAAGAAAATTTCATATTACGCTGTGAAGCTTTGACGACTTTGTTTTTTCAGGATGCTATCCGTAAAATTTGCTGCTCATGCATAGAAACACTCATTTATCCATGTTTTAAATGTACTTTTGGTACGTATAAATTTCGCCACATTCTCCAGCCATTCAGCGCCAAGAGAATAAAGATAAAATAAAGGACGGCGGTTAAATACAATGATTTATGCATGTACATACCAACATAAATCACATCAAGAACACACCACAAGCCCCAGCTTTCAATATATTTTTTTGCCGCCCAATAACTTGCCACCAAGCTAAAAGAGGCTAACATGGAATCCAACCAAGGTAGTGACGCTGCGGTGAAATGAGCAAATAAAGCACCAATCATCAGACCCGCGACGATACCCACAATCAGGCTATATACCCAGATTTTCTGATTCAAATAGCCAATTTGTACGCTAAGATCCTGATCTTGATCTTTTTTCGACCAGCTATACCATCCATACAGTTGCATCAAGATAAATACGGCTTGTAAGGCTGCGTCTGCAAATAAATTGACACGATAAAAAATAATGATATACAGAAATACAGCGACAATATTCACCAACCAGCAGACTTTATATTGTTTAGATGTCAACCAGACACCTAAAACATTTAAAATGAACGCTGCAATTTCTATATTTTCCATGACGATATAACCTGATTAAGCAGCCAATTTAGAAGT
Source organism: Acinetobacter sp. KH_038 (assembly GCF_057839405.1). Lineage (NCBI taxonomy): Bacteria > Pseudomonadati > Pseudomonadota > Gammaproteobacteria > Moraxellales > Moraxellaceae > Acinetobacter > Acinetobacter sp. KH_038. The sequence continues at coordinate 2,388,977 of NZ_CM174489.1, forward strand.
TCAGATTGAATGACAAGGTTGCTGTACGTGGCGAACCCAAGAATAAATAATCGTCACCCAAAAATTCACCTGCATCACGCCAGTATTTTTTGTTGAACAGATTATTAATATTCAAGCGCAGCAATGCATCGGTCGTATTCAGCTTAAATTGATAGGCGGCCCCTAAATCAACCACACTATAACCCGCGACTTTCGCAGTGCCCTCTTTGTTGGCATATTTGCTTGAACTGTATTGACCACCTGCCAGAACAGTGAAACCTACAATGCCCGGTACGTTATAGCGAAGATGTGTTGCGAAGCGAACTTCTGGCACGTTTTGAGCTTGATGATTGCCATATTCAACCACTGCAACATTTTCTAAACGGGCTTTGGTCCATGTGAATGATGAAGTTAAGGCCAAATCATCCGTTAATGCACCATTGAGTCCCAACTCTAGACCACGACTATGCTGCTCCCCTTCCTGTACAAAGATAAAGCCTGTGTCAGTTGATTTGCTATATTGGTTGTCTTGGCTTAAATCAAATAGCGAGGCAGTAAATAAAAATTGCTTGATCTGTTGCTTTAGACCAATTTCATATTGCTCTGAATAGATCGGCGCTAGAGTTTCAGCAGCATTTTCCGCAAACCAAGGGGCTGATTTTCCATCTGACAAGCCTTTGGCATACGAGGCATAGACGCTAGTCGACTCCAATGGGCTATAGCTGATCGCGAATTGCGGTAAAAATTTAGCTAAATCGGTATCGCGGACTGTTATTACCTGTTTACCCTCTGCATCATAAGCATGTGCTTGTTCATCCAGCTCAATCCATTTTCCAGCAATCAAAGTGGTCCAGTGTTCATTCCATTCGATACGGTCTAATACTGTAAATGCGGTTTGTTTACTTTTAAGTGCTTGATATTTTTGTCCAGCACTTGCTGTTGTTGGGGAAAAATCCATGGTTTCTGTATAAATATTACCTACACCAATCCATTCATTGACACCAGCAAAACGATCTCGCGATTTGTTGGTTTGCGTGATATCAAAGTTAAGGTGATGTTGCGCCCAGTTGGTGTCAATCACACCATCCAGTTTGACTTTAAATTGGTTGGTTTTAAAGGTCTCATCAGGGTTACGAAAATCATAAATATCGTAATAGCCATTCGCATCAAAGGTGTTGCCTAAGCCACTATATTCACATAACGTGGCATAACATCCCCAAGCAAATGTCGAATAATCATCAACCTTGGATTTACTCTGGGCTGCAACGAGTCCCAGGTTCCAATCACTATTCAAAGCATAGCTATATTTTAAACTGCTATTCAGACTATCGATCGTGACCGGTTTGCCCCAAGTCTGATAACCCAACAATCGATCCCATTTCACATTTTCTGGGACTTTGCCATCCAGTAATTGATAACCTGGCACTGATTTTTGTTCGGAACGCTGTGCTTCAAGATCAAGTTCTACTTTGGATTGCGCTGACATCTTCCAATCCAATGCCAATGCCGCTAGATAGCGTTCACCATCCACATGATCGACATAAGAATCCATCTGTTCATTCACCAGATTGATGCGATATCCGAATTGTTGCTCATCACCCCAAAAACCACCGAGATCAGTTGCCACTGAAAACTGTCCATGTTGATCGGCCGAGAATGTCAGTGCCTGAATATCTTTCGGTCGCTTGGTGACATAATTAACCACCCCACCCGGGGTCGACATCCCACTTTGAATTGCGGAAATACCTTTTAAAATTTCCACACGTTCTTTATTTTCAAGTGCAACGTTTTGCTCACCACGAATCACATTGCCATTAATCAGGTAGCTTGATGCCAAATCGAGTGCAAAGCCACGCGAAAGAAAGTTTGGATAATAGCCAATTGCAGCATAGCCATCACCGATGGCTGCATCATTTTTTACAACATCGCTCAGCACACGGGCATGCTGTTCAGCGATGAGATCGGCAGTCAAGATAGAAACTGATGCAGGTATTTTTTGCAAATTCTCCGTACCAAAACCTTCAATATTCACTTTGGTACTCGTGTAAGGGAGACTTTGATCGGCTGTGATGATAATCGTGTCAAGTTGTTGAACATCGTCTTCAGCATAAGTCAGCGGGATTAAACACAGCTGCGACAGAATGATCATATTTAAAGATCGGGTTAATACATTCTGTTTGAGTTGAGGAGTGTTCATACGAAACCTTATGTATTTGAAGGGGGTGATGATGCTGGGTTTAGAGAGCAACTAAGAAGAGTGCAATTGCTGTTGAATGAGCCGGGTTAAAGTCTGGGTAAATTGCTGACCTTGTTCGCCAAGGAACCAGTCCACATGACCGATAATCCAGTCGTAATAAGCCGCATTTGCATGGTTTAGGTTGTGGGTAATACCAACAAAATACTCAAGCTCTGAAAAAGCGAAATCCAGATGCACGATTTTCAGTAGCTCTGGCAAAATACTAAAATCTTCTTGTGGATGTATCTCGGAAAAATAAGCATGTAGAAAGGCGGTTAAACCGGCTTCATCAATCTGAATATGTGAGTTCTGCTCTAATTCCAACCAATCAATGAAATTACGTTCAATCGTCACAGCCAGATCATAAAGTGCCGAATTTCGGTCAGCTAAACCGAAATCAATCACGGCAGTAATCTCAGCTTTGGCATCTGGCGCTGACCAAAATAGATTAGAAGCGTGTAAATCGTTATGGGGCCAAATTCTGCTTGCCTGTTGCAATACAGGCTGAATACGCTGGTGAACCTGTAAGATTTGATCCAAAAAGTAAGGATCCAAATTTTTGTCAGCAAAGTAACGGCTTAATTCTGGACTGTTTGCGATGTGCCGTTGAATGGCTGTAACGATATTTTTACTGTCTAAAAGTTGCTGATTGGACACTAAATAAGATGCTGATCTGCCCTGCTGCTCAGGAAAATCCTGCATGGCCATATGTAAGCTTGCCAGTAATTGCCCCGCTTTCGCAGCATGTTCAGCATAGAAAAAAGGTTTCCAGGATTGCTGATCTGCATAAAGATCTAAGCCGGCTGCTTTGGCATAGACTTCATAGGTCCAGTCACCCAGCTCTAAAGCGGTCAGACCTTGATTTGATCTAATCAATGCTGCAACAGGAATTTTCTTGCCGGCTAAATGTTCAAGAACGGCATGCTCCTGTAAAATATCGCGGGCACGACGAAAGGAACAATGGCTGCGCTTGATCAAATACTGATGCGCGACTGTTTCATCCCTGCTCACAAAATCTTGCTCCACCTTGACCAGTACCGCAGATGAAAATGGCCGTGGACTACACCACAAAATCTGAATATGACCTTGTAAACAGGAATAATGCTGCTGCAGGCTTGGTAATTCTGGATCAGAAATATGAGCCCAGTCTTTATGTTCCCAGGCATTGCCCATACCATGACCTAAATCATCAGTCATTGTAGTCATCATCAATATTCCTGAACCAGATCATCATGTGGTAATGGAGAGTCATCATTTAAGCAAACATATACACAGTATTTTTAAATACATTTAATATTAGGGTTCTTTCATTAATCATTTTTTAATCATTAAAAAGAAATTCCCTCTCCTTGTAGGAGATGAGCAGCACTGCTGCGCAAGGGAGAGGTTATTTCTAAGAATTACCCTCATCCTCTTGCGAAGCTATGCTTCTCATCCCAGAGGGAGAAGGAACTTTCAAAATTCATTAAAGATGAATATAACGATCATTTTTTGATTTATGAAAGATATCTATTTAAAGTGTGTCCTAAAATTAAGTGGTACATACCAGTATTAAATTGGAGGCAAGTTTAGCCGTTTAAATATAAAAATAGAATGCTTAATAATTAAAATTATTTTAAAAATAAAAAAATCCTAAAACACTTAAGCTTTTAGGATTTGAATGGATTGGATATAAATATAAGCTTATGCGTGAATATCGAGGGTCATTTCAATTTTGTCCTGTGACCAGATTTCGATGTCATATTCAATCACCAGATCGTTTGATTTTGAAATACGTTCAATGTAAGTTGCTGTTTGGCTTATAGGAATTCCTAAATATTGACTCTCATAATGAGATACACCGGTATTTTTAATTTTTAACTGGCTACTCGTATAATCATAATCAAAGTGATTTTTAATGACATCTTGGACCGAAGTAATCACATCATAATTCAGCACATCTGCAAACAGCGCAACAGGCAGATAATTATATTCTAGGAGTACCGGTACATCATCAGCATAACGTAAACGGATAATTTCAATAAAGCCGAGTCTTCTCGTTGCTTCACTAAAAACATCACTGTGATCAAATCGCTCTAGCTGCCTGGTCGAGATCAGTTCTGTTCTGGCATTAAAACCCTGTGCCTTCATATAAGAACTAAAATTTTCAATTGAGTTTGGATGGTATTGAATTTTTTTATTACTCACAAACCAGCCGAGATTTTGCCGTTTATAAATTTTATCTTCGGCACGAAGCTGTTCATAGGCCTTACGCACTGTTTCCCTGGAACAGTTAAACTTTAATGCCAAGTAACGTTCCGATGGAATCATTTGATTAGAACTGTAATTTTTCAATTCAGCCTCAATCAAATCTCTGATTTCCATATACTTCATTCAATGATTCCAGCTCGTCAGCGTAAGTTATATTGATGGTACTAAATTAAAGAACAGAGGAAAATTAGAAAAGTACAGATAAGTAAAAAGATGCATTCCCTAGTCTTAATGAGAATCTTTAGCAGCATGATTGATAGGTGATCCTGAGAGAATATCGTTTTAATCCCCACTTTTACAATCAGTACTAAATATCATGATATTTCCCTACATTTTTGATTTTATTTCTTCATGCATTATCGACTAAGACAAATTTAAGGATAAGGTGATGTTTGAAACTATTGATGATGACAATGCTGGACGCTATCGTCAACAAAATATCCTAATCTCGGGTGCTACTTCTATCCCGCCTGATTACACTTTATTAAACGACAAGATGGTCCAATTAGTAGACTGGTATAATAGTAAAGCAGATAAGCTTCACTCCATTGAACGTGCAGTTAAAGTACATGCAGATTTTCTAGGTATCCATCCATACATTGATGATAATGGTCGTACATCACGTCTCTTGATGAACCTTGAGTTACTTAAAGCTAGATATCCTCCTTGTGTCATCACTGTAGAAAATCGATTGGCTTACTATGAAGCTCTTGATCAATGGATGGCATATGGCAGAACTGAAGCGTTTATCCAATTAGTCTCCGCTGCTGTACTAGAAGGGTTTAAACCCTATTAAGTAATTTTGAATTTAAATTAAAGATTTGGCCAAATAAGTATTTCAAATATATTTGCAAGACAAAAATCTATCCATAATTAATCTTCACATTTTTGAAATTACATTTTGTACTGTTTTTCTAACCATGCCTGAAACCCAGACCAACTTTTAAAATCATCCACTGCACGCACGAGACAATTTGGATTGCGTTCTAATAGCATTTTACTTAAGGCACTGCCCGGCCCAATTTCTAATACCACATCAGGCTGATTTTCTTGTATTGCGGTTAGACAGGCATTCCAGTCAATCGAATGATTCATCTGATCAATTAGCGCATCAACTACATCTGTGGTCTTAAAAAATTTATAACCACTAGAGCCGCTGATAACAGCGATCGATAAATGGGCAAAGTCTTGTTGCTGTAAAATCTGTTGATATGACTGCACTGCAGCATTCATCAATACAGTATGCGATGGAATTGTCACGTTTAAACGTTTAATCAAGCGCGTTCCATACCTCTCAAGTTGCTGAGTCAATCGTTGTAAATCACTATCCGTTCCTCCAACCACAAAGCTACTATCACTCAGTTTTATAGAAAGCGCTGTAGAAGTCTCCTCCAATAACGGTTCAAGCATATTGAGATTGATTCCCTGGACAGCCATTAAGCCACTTGCGTCCTGCGTAGCTGAAGACATCAAGGAGGCACGCTGCTGGGCTAAATACAGGCCTTGTTCCAAACCTATCTGTGTTGCACAAATGAGTGCACTTAACTCTCCGAGTGAATAACCTGAGAAGCTCATAAGGTCCTCAATCTCAGGTTTTAACTTTTGCCAACGACACCATTGCAAAGCAAAAATAAAAGGTTGCGCGAACTCATTCGAATACAGATCAACTTCGGTTAAATCTGAAAAAAATAGCTTCGGCAAATGCAGTTTTAATTCATCTACTACTTGCAGTTCTTTCGCCATGCTTCGGAGCTCATGTACATGCGCTAAGTTCTGAAGTCCTTGACCACTAAATATTATTGCGAAATTCATTTTCTACCTTTAGCAAGAAAAAAGTTACTCCCAATAAATCTGCACTACCACCTGGACTTAAACGATGTTGAACAAAATAATTCTCTATTTTATACACATCTTTTATCCAGTGCTGTTGTAGTACACCTCCCCTTGCTAAAAACTGTTTTGCTATATCCTGCACAAGATATAAGGCCGATAAACCGCCGCGCCAAACAATATTGGTATCTTGTACATAGGCCATAAGGCTGAATAGGCTTTGAATTGAAGCCTGTTGGATATTGGCTGTTTTGGCGTAGATGTCGATATATGCTGGTAGAGCAACCTCCATCACTGTTTTGAAACCTGAAGCTACTTCTTCAATCGCGCCTGTGATGCCAAATTGGCGACGCATACGTTGTCCATGACTATTCGGGTCACGTTGCAAATGATTTAATAGATCATGACGCCAAGTATTTTGAATTTTTTGACTGATTGAGCCTGCGTTCAACTGGCTGTTGGCTGCTAAACACTGTCCTGCTGCAGCACTGGCAAAACCCAAATTAAAAATCGCACCTTTATGCGTATTAATCTGTCCCGTTGCACTCATCATTTTCTGTTCAGCTAAAATGCCACACTGCCGAATCTTTTCTAATTCAACATTGCGATAGCCATTTAAACATTGCGCCTGAAAATAGCCTTGTAAAGCCTCGACACTGGATTGAAATAAGCTAAAGTCCATATCACTATGACTGCCCTGCGAACTTGGACAAACCAAACCGGGCTTGTGTTCTAAGCTAGCTTCATCCAATAGTGCCATACAAGCCAGATGGTCTAAGCGTTCAGCAGTACTGATAATGTTCGGACGTAAAAATTCACCTGATGCTAGCATGTGCATATTCAAGATTCCCTTCAAATAGTTGTTCTAATCTCAGCATATCCACACGCTGAATTCCTTTTACAATCACTTGCTGTTTCATTGCAGGAAAAACTGTAATTAACTCATTAAAAGACACATGCCAGTCTGGATGGATTTGAATCTCGCCGTCTAAATGAACTGAACTCTGTGCCTGGACTTGTTGTATTAACTGTAAAATTTCCTGCACATCATTTTGATGCTGTGGATATAACAGCACATCTAAATCTGAAACCGGTCTGACATAGGCCTCTCGCGTGAGAGCTTGGTAGGCATAAGAGCCATAGACATATACTTCACAACCTCGTTGTTCTAGCTTGTCTGCAAAATCACTTAGGATCTCACGTTGGAAGATTTGTAAATCAGCTTTTAACAAGGTCCGTAGGGAAAGCGGTCGAGTGATCTGTTCAATATCGTATTCTGCGACCCAACAGGCCACACGATATTTATAACCTGCCACCAAACAGTTGATCGCCAAATTCACCTGTCCCGCATCCAGCCCTTCCTGCCGGCAAACAGTCATTGGAACATGTTGGCTCAGCAATTGAGACACTTTTAGTTTCACTGTTTCAGGTAAAGAAACATCCAAAAATTGTAAAGTGGCTGAATCACGCAGATAAGCGAAGTCATGACGATCCATATCTGTTTTCCTTAACTATGAACGACTTTCTCGATTATGTGATTACACAACACGCGTCCTTGACGCTGTTGCCCAACTATACGACGCTGATCCACAAGATAAGATTCAATATGTTGTTGTTGATTTAACAGCACTTGGCTAACCCAATCGGCCTCCAAATCTAGCCAAATGGCATTGATTGCACCCATCTTGTAAAAATTTTCCACACCGGGAGCAAAAATAGCTGAACTTTGTGAAAGTTCTTTTAACTTATCGGCGGGAATTTTTGTCACCCGTGCCATTGCGTTTAGGTCCATCACTTTGACTTGCGAATCACTGAGTGCATAGACTTCGTTCGCCATTAAGCCATAGGAAAGGAATCCACCACTTACGGCTTGGCCAAAAATAATCGCGAGGTTGGCGTGCCCACTTCTACGCAGTAAATCTACACAGGATGCCAAATGGGCAAAGGTTCTGTTTAAGCAGAGTAACTCATCTGCACGAGAAAGGTCTTGGCCTTGCGTATCCACAATAAACACCACAGGTGTCTGTTGCTTCTGCTGTACCAGCTGTAAGATTTCACCTGCCAGTTCCATGGCAATCTGTTGATTAATGGGTGCTGCATTGACTGTGCCGAGAATCCGCACCGGACCTGCGTCCGTATGCGCACTACCCTTAATTACATAACCTTCGATCTGGTAATCTAGCTGATGCGGAAATAATTGTTGTAAGAGTACTTCTGTATTCATGAGCTCATCCTTGCTTTAACAACACAACTTCATGGGCAGACAACATCGGAATTTTTTCTGGCTGTGAAATTCCCATCTCGTGCCAGATTTGTAAACCATCATTTTTACCAAACCAGCGTTGGTACTGGTGCTCAAGCTGTTGCTGTTGCTTCAATAATTGTTCTAAGTCTAAAGGAGCTACCTTAGCGTCGAGTTGCGTTAAAATCGCATCACGAATATCTGCAATATCATCCTCAACCAAAGCCTGTACATGATTCAGTAAATAACGATGTTTACCGCCTGTAACACGCCAAACCAATGCACGATCTTTCGAGTCAAACTCTTCTACACCTTTGACCGTTTCAATCACTTCGGGGCCAGATAGCGCCAAACGCCCTTCTTCGGTCATGATGATAGTACTGCTCAAACAAGCGCTAATACCCATACCACCGAAAGCGCCACAGGTGCCGCCAATCACGGTGATAATCGGAATACCTGCATTTCTTACCTGCAACATCGCACGCATAATTTCGGAAATAGCGATAAGACCTGCATTAGCTTCATGCAGACGTACACCACCTGAATCGACAAAAAATACGACTGCTTGAGTTTGATCTTGAATGGCTTTATGTAAGAGACCTACAATTTTCGCCCCGTGGATTTCACCCACAGCACCGCCCATAAACTGGCCTTCTTGAGCCATGATATGCACTGGTGTTCCATTCAAACGCGCTGTACCAATAATCACGCCATCATCAAAACTTCCCGGAATATCCAAAGCAGAGAGATGTGGGCTAACTTCAATTTCAGCAGGCTTTAATATTTCATTAAAACTGTGTTCATCGACGACCGCTTGAATACGTGCACGAGCAATTTTTTCATAAAAACTGTTTTTAAGCATTACTTGATCCATGTTCTATACTCCCTTAAACATAGATATTGCTTGGCTTAAGCGCAGGTTTACCACCGCTGGAGTCGCCCCCATATCATTTAACTGAAATTTAAGCCCTGCCACCGCATGACGTTGTGCAAACTCATTCAATACTGACTGCCAAACATGTTGAAAACCGACCGCTGATGTAGTGACTTCAATCTGACAAATATCCGCCTGATCATGCTGTGAAACTAAGACTTCTAAATTTCCAGATCCTACTACACCACAAATAATAGCTGCTTGTTCAGCACTCAGCGGTGCTGATTGCAATTCAAATTTTAACTTTTCCATGTCGATCACCAGTTTCTAAAGCGACTTGGGGGACTATATAAACCACCCGACCATTTAACTAAATCTTTTACCGATTTTGCCGCTAACAAATCACGACTGACCTGTGTTGGATCGATATCCAAATCTTCTGGACGTTGAATAATGCCGCGCTGGCGTAACTCTTTCACTTTGGCTTCATCACGCTGCATACCGACTGGCGTATAACCTGCCACACCACGAATCGCTTGTTCACGTTCTTCAGATGTGCGACATAACAGTAAATTAGCAATACCTTCTTCGGTCACAATATGGGTTACGTCTTCGCCATAAATCATGATTGGCGGGAGTTCGCTCTCCATTTTTTCCTGCAACTGCCACGCATCTAACTCTTCTACAAATACAGGATGCATATGTTCACGGTAGGTTTCGACCATCTGCACTACCAATTTACGGCCTTTGATCATTTTGCCATCCACCGCTTCACGGCCAGCTTTGGTATATGCATAACTGGCATGACGACGCCCATGGGGATCAGAACCCATATTCGGCGCACCGCCAAAACCAGAAATACGGTCTACGGTTGCGGTTGAACTATTGCCTTGTAAATCGATTTGTAAAGTTGAACCAATAAATAAGTCACAGGCATATAGACCTGCAGTCTGGCTAAAGGCTCGATTAGAACGCATGCTGCCATCACTGCCTGTAAAGAAAACATCTGGACGTTCTTTAATATAGTCTTCCATCCCCACTTCAGAACCGAAGCTATGAATTGAATCGACAAATCCACTTTCAATGGCTGGAATCAAAGTCGGATGTGGATTTAATGCCCAATTGGTACAGATCTGTCCTTTTAATCCTAAGGATGCTGCATAGGTAGGTAGCAATAATTCAATCGCAGCAGTGTCAAAACCAATGCCATGATTTAATCGCTGAATTTTATAAGGTGCATATATTCCCTTAATGGCCATCATTGCCATTAAGATTTGTACTTCGGTAATTTGTGCAGGGTCGCGTGTGAACAACGGTTCTATATAGTTGTACTTAGGACTTTCGATATAAAAATCGACCCAGTCGGCGGGTACATCGACACGCGGTAACTTATCTACAATTTCGTTCACCTGTACAATCACAATACCGCTTTTAAATGCAGTTGCTTCAATAATTGCAGGTGTATCTTCAGTATTCGCACCTGTATAAAGGTTACCTTCACGATCGGCCGCATGTGCCGTAATCAAACAGACATTTGGTGTCAGATCAATAAAGTAACGTCCATACAGCTCTAGATAAGTATGGATTGAACCAATACTAATTTTTTGCTGCTGTACCAATTGTGCTAGACGCAGACTTTGAGGACCTGCGAAGGAAAAATCGACTTTAGAGGCAATGCCCTTTTCAAACACATCAATATGACTGGGTAAAGCCAATACCGACTGCACGATATGTAAGTCATGAATGACCTCTGGATTACATTGACTTAAACTCTTTGACAGGAAATCAGCCTGCTTTTGATTATTACCTTCTAAGCAAACGCGATCACTACTGGAAATCAAAGTTTCTAAAAGTTCAATCACCCGAGTATGCTCAACTTGTTTTGCAAACCCTTTTTCTTTGGCAAGATTCAGTTTTTCTTGTCTACGGGTGCGCTGCTTATCCCATAAGCGCGTCTTAACCATTTGGTTCATGGGGTCACCTTTATGCTGTGCTTAACCGAAGATGGCATTAATTGTTAGAAAAAATACAGATGGTCCAAGTAAACAGCCAAGACCGGTATAGAAGGTTGCGACCAATGCACCATATGGCACTAAACGCACATCAGTTCCTGCTAAACCTGCTGCTGTACCACTGGTTGTCCCCGCCATTCCACCAAAAACCATGGCAGAACGTGGACTTTTGAGATACATAAATTTTGCAAAGATTGGCGTACCTACCATAAAGAACACTGACTTAATTAAGCCAATTGCAATTGACAGTGCGATGACTTCAGAGCTTGCTCCAACTGCTGTGCCCGTAACTGGTCCAACGATATAGGTCATCGCACCTGCACCAATCGTGGTCATCGAAACAGGATCTTTATAACCCATGAACCATGCCACCATTGCACCAATCACAAACGGAATCACACAACCAAGTCCAAGCGCAATCAAACCCACTTTTCCTGCTTTTTTCACTTCTTTGATGTCGACTTCAAACGCCGTTGATGCAATGGCTAAATCACGAATCATGGCACCACCGAGTAAAGCAAAACCTGAGAAGATAGCGATATCTGAAATACCCTTTTCACCTTGAGTATAAATCCCTGCGAAATAGGCCAAGACTAGCCCCAGGGTGATGGCGATGGCTGAGCTTTGTAACTTACCTTTGGTGAGATATTTCGACAAAAGATGCGACACATACATCATCAAACCAGTCACTGCGAGTGCCGCGACGAGGGCATTTTTGGTAAAAACCGTAATTATTTCTTCCATCGCATTTCTTCCTTGTAAGCGTACAACTGATTATTATTTAGTGTTAATCCGACACCGTTATCCTTAAGCGGCTTTTTCATTCTGCTCTACCGCCCATTCATAGCTTTCATAATCGCCACTGGATTTATTCAACCAACGAATCACCAAGACGGTGCCAATCAAAGACGTAACCGAAACAATCAGGCCCAACATCCCGCCTGACATAGCAGCAACTACGTTTTGTCCTGCCGACATAGCGACTACGATTGGGATATACATACCTGACCAGTACAACACACCAAATTGAGTCACTTGAGGTAAGTGCCCACGCTTAGCTAAAAGCTCCTTCGATAGAATTAATAAAATCATGGCGATAGCCACACCACCAACATTGGCTTGAACACCAAGGGCGATTCCGAGAGCATTGCCTAAATAAACACCAAGTAAATGGCAGACTGCCAGTATGGCTGTTCCGTAAATAATCATTGCTGAATCCTCCCTGGATCATGCAGCACTTCTAATAATCTGACTTATAATTTGCTATAGTTATAGCTTATCTGTATCCAGTGTACAATGTCTTGTACTCAAATAAACATAAATTGTATACAATTTTTTGGTGATGTATGACTTCAATTGCGGAACTTCCTCTTTCTATTCAAATTAGTAAAAAGTTAGAAGATGATATTATTTATGGTTTTTTCCTGCCTGGGACTAAGCTAGATGAACAAGAGCTGTGTGAACGCTATGGAGCTTCACGCACCCCGATTCGTGAGGCATTAAAGCTATTGGCCGCTGAAGGTTTGGTTGAAATTCGTCCACGTCGTGGCGCAATTATTCCAGCCATTAACTCACTCACCCTTTGTGAAATGTTCGAAGTGATGGCTGAATTAGAAGCCATGTGTGGACGACTGGCTGCACGACGTATTCAACCTGAAGAAAAGCAAGAATTACAGCACTTACATCAGTTATGTCAGGACTATTTAAATCAGAACGACTCAGAAAATTATTATGAGGCCAACCGTTTATTTCACTTTGCTATTTATCAAGCTAGTCATAACGCCTTTTTAATTGAACAAGCCTGCACTTTACACAAACGTTTGCACCCGTACCGTCGCCTACAACTCCGCGTCAACCATCGAATGAATCATTCTTTTGCAGAGCATAGTGAAATCTTAGAGGCCATTTTTGCAGGTAATGAACAAGAAGCCGAGGCTTTACTGAAAGCACATGTCGTGATTCAAGGTGAGAAATTTACCGACTTTATTTCAACCTTAGAGCATTTAAAATTATAGATATCTATGGCGGCATCAAATTTGGATTTTTTAGTAATAATATTTATGCCGCCTCTCTTCTGAGATAGTGACTGTTTAACTCATTAAAAATATCTAACAAAATCTGTTATTTAAAAAATAATTAGCTATAGATTTTTACCCTAGTTTACCCCATTATCTTTTTAAACAACTACTGCTTAAATTTTTATAAAAATGTTCAAATCAGAACGCTATTATCATACTAATTACTTGGGCGAATCTGGGGTCACAGAAACCTGTTTATACAGCCTTTGCAATCTCATTCAGACTAATGCAGATCTAAGTTATGCTCTATTACTAACGAACGATCAATATCATGCACTCATCCTCAAAGATCAATCGAACGGTTATTACATCATCCGTTCAGGCTTTACATCAGGTTATCCAGGTGAAGGACCAAAAGGACTAGCAAAAGCCTTAACTATTTTAAATAAATATCAAATAGATACAGAAGAAATTCTCGTTACTTCAAAACTAATGAGTAAACTGAATAATGCCTCACTCAGCCACTGTACATACTCTAGACTAGAGAAATTTCGAAATTCTGCGGCTAAATTGAGTAAGCTCGCTCTATATTTGAAGATTTGATAATTAGTATCAAATATAAGAAAGTTACCTTTGTTTGATTAAGATTCGATATTTTCTTAAAAACGGATAACTTTATATTTTTATTAAAAATTTTAGATAAATTTGAAACTAATAAATTTTAGTATTCTACTAACCAGCCGCTCACCTGCTCCCCATACCACTCCATCAACCTTACCCTCTCATCCCAATACCGTGTTCGGTTATAGGCCGATCGAATTCTATTTTGAGGCACATGAGCAAGCTGGCGCTCAATGGCACCTGGATTAAACAGATTAGATTCGTTTACGACTGTACTGAATAGCGATCTAAAACCATGTGTGGTCATCCGACCAGCATAGCCCGAACGTTTGATCACAGCTAAAATAGACTCGCTACGCATCGGTTCTTTATTATTTAGACGATGGGGAAATAACAGCTCTTGATTATGTGTTAAACGTAAAGCTTGAAGCTCAGCAATCATCATGTCTGTTAGACGCACTCGGTGGGGTAACCGGTTTCTCATCCGCTCTTCAGGGATATCCCACTTACGTCCTTCTAAATCAAATTCTTCCCAGCGTGCTTGCAGCAACTCACTAACCCGAACACCTGTCAGCATAATCAGAATAATCGCATGATGTGTCTGAGCATCACTTGGGTATGCTCTTACCTTTCTTAAAAATTCAGGCATTTCAGAGGCAGTAAGCGAAGCTAGGTTTTTGACTCTTTTGTTCTTGAGAGCATAAACTAGATCACCTGCTGGATTATCATAACGATAGCCATACGCAATGGCGTACTTCATGACCATGCCGCCACGAGATAAGGTACGTTTTGCAATTTCAAGCGAGCCTCTAGCTTCAATCTTCTTAACGATCTGCAGAATCTCAGGTGCCTGAATCTGATTAATACGCTTATTAGCAAGAGCAATATAAAGCTCATCCAAGGAAGCTCGAACATTACTAATATGTTTGGATGACCAGGTTTCTTTTTGGTTATTGAACCAATCTTCTGCGACTTCTTTGAAATAGGGCTTTAAGTCTTCATGCAATACTGAACGTGAGTATCGATGCTTAAGCTCATATGCAAGTTCTCTTGCCTTTTTTAAGCTTAAATCTGGATATGGGCCAAGCGACTCAGACTTACGTTCACCATGGACAGTGACGCGCACATTCTAATATTTTTGACCTTTGATGGTAATGATAAGAGATAAGCCATGTGAATCTGAAAGACGATACTGTTTATCTTGCGGTAGTACTTTTTTACACAGCACATCGATAAGTGACATATCTTTGTCCCAATTTTGCCCCCCATAAAGTAAAAATAGGGTCAAACAGCTTAGAATAGGGTCAGCAATGCAGCCAATAAAAAAGCCTTTAAACATTCAGTTTAAAGGCTTTTTTATTGGCTGCATTGCTTCGGAAGGAATTTTGGTGGTGGCGTCAATTTAACTCAAATCTTAACTTATTCATTCTAAAGCTATTTTATTGAATAAAAAAATTCATTGACCCAATTTTGACCCAAATTAGATTTAGTTCATTGAATCACTTTAAAATCTTGTTCAAATCCGAATTCAGGATTTGAAGTGGCGTAGTGATTATACCAACATTGAGCACACTACAAAATGATATGTTATAACATGTCATTTCTTTGATTTTCTATTTTGATGTATCATTCTTTTAGATATATTCAGGGACAAGGTAATGTTTGAAATTATTAATGATTTAAAAAATAAATTAGATCAGCATCGCCCCCTATCACCTGCGATAGTAAAAAATTTACAAGAAGACCTTATTGTACGATGGACTTATCATTCCAATGCTATTGAAGGCAATACACTTACTCTATTAGAAACCAAAGTTGTACTAGAAGGCATTACTGTCGGTGGAAAAGCTTTGCGAGAGCACTTCGAGGCAATTAACCATAGAAATGCCATTTATTACGTTGAAGACATTATCAGAAAGGAAGAACCTTTTTCTGAATGGCAAATTCGCAATATCCATCAACTCATTTTAAAGAATATTGACGATGATAATGCTGGCCGATATCGCCAGCAAAACGTATTGATTTCAGGTGCTACAACTACACCACCGGACTATACATTGCTCAATGACAAAATGACTCAGCTAGTCGACTGGTACAACTCAGAGGCACATAAGCTTCATCCCATTGAACGTGCAGCTAAAGTACATGCAGATTTTGTAGGCATCCATCCATTCATTGATGGCAATGGACGTACATCACGTCTATTGATGAATCTCGAATTACTTAAAGCTGGTTATCCACCTTGTGTCATCACGGTTGAAAATCGTTTGGCTTACTATGAAGCTCTTGATCAATGGATAGCTTACGGAAAAACTGAAGCTTTTAATCAGCTGGTTTCCGAAGCTGTACTTGAAGGATTTAAACCATATCAAGTGGTTTTAGGTCTTTAACTTACAATTTTATAAATAAAATTTAGATATTAATTTTCATATATCCATTGAGCATTCGGCCATTTTTTCTCATCAATAGATTGCTCAACACAACTAATAATTTCGCGTGAAATGATCCTAATATGCTTGGGAATATTTCTTGTAGAGTGCGTTGCTAAAGTAATCACACGAGAAAATGAGGGGTCTAAAATTGGAGTAACTTTAATTAATTCTGCCCTACACTCATTTATTACAGAAACTAGGGGTAAGATTGTATAACCAAAGTCCTGGATAACTAGCTGTTTTTGTATATTCAAATCATTAGTTTCAGCATAAATCTTTAAGTTAGATCCATTTTGCTTATAAGCCTGCTCAATCAGAGAGCGCAATCGATGAGGGTGAAAAGGTAAAATTAATGGAAATGCCTCTATTTTTTTAAGTTCAAGGACTTCATTTTGCTGAAGTGTGGATTGAGCCGATCCTATTAAAAATAGTGGCTCTTTTACCAACGGAGTCAAATCAATTAACTTAGAAGGTGTAGCGTCATACATTAAAGCTAAATCAATATCTCCAGCCTCTAACCATTCTTTTAAATGCCCAGAATATCCCACTGATATTTTTACTTGTACTTCAGGATACTTCTCCTTGATCAACTTCATAATCAAAGTGGAAAGTAATTCACTAATACTCGACAATACACCAATATGAACTTTCCCTCGAATCATCCCTTTATTTGCAGTTAACTCTAATTTGGCACTTTCAATGTCCTCCAAAATCCTTCTTGCATAAGGCTCAAGCACTTTACCATCATCAGTAAGCGCCATACCATGACGAGAACGATTAAATAGCTTTACGCCTAATTCCTCTTCCAGCATTTGAATTTGTCGAGTTACTGCTGGTTGTACAATATTCAACATCGCAGCTGCTTTGGTTAAGTTCTCAGTCTCTAAAATAGTAATAAATGTACGTAATTGTTTAATATCCATTTTGATAATTTTCTAGCATCCAACCCATCAAAATATACTATTTTAATTTTAAATCCATAGCAATATATGATCAATAACAAGAACAGGTCGAAATAAGGATATTCAAATGAAAAGTACTTTTAATAATTATTCAGAAATTCGCGAAGCAGTACGTGCATTATGTGCTCAATTCCCAGATGAATATCACCGTAATATTGATGAAAAAAAAGCCTACCCTGAAGAATTTGTAGATGCATTAACCAATGCTGGCTGGCTCGCGGCTATGATTCCAGAAGAGTTTGGGGGATCAGGGTTAGGCTTAGCGGAAGCATCTGTTGTTATGGAGGAGATTAATCGTAGCGGGGGGAATTCAGGTGCTTGTCACGGTCAAATGTATAACATGAGCACATTGTTACGTAACGGCTCTCAGGCGCAAAAAGAGTTTTATTTACCTAAAATTGCTTCTGGTGAATGGCGCTTACAATCTATGGCTGTCACTGAGCCAACAACTGGTACAGATACCACGAAAATTCGTACCACTGCAGTCAAAAAAGGGGACCGTTATGTGATTAATGGTCAGAAAGTGTGGATCTCACGTGTACAGCACAGTGATTGGATGATTCTACTTGCACGTACAACGCCTTTAGCTGAAGTAAAAAAGAAATCTGAAGGGATGTCTATTTTCATGGTTGATATTAAGGAAGCGATGAAATCAGGCATGGTCGTTCAACCTATTCCTAATATGGTCAATCATGAAACCAATGAGTTATTTTTTGAGAATTTAGAAATTCCTGAAGA
This sequence comes from Acinetobacter sp. KH_038, assembly GCF_057839405.1. Lineage (NCBI taxonomy): Bacteria > Pseudomonadati > Pseudomonadota > Gammaproteobacteria > Moraxellales > Moraxellaceae > Acinetobacter > Acinetobacter sp. KH_038. The sequence goes on from NZ_CM174489.1 coordinate 2,407,171, forward strand.
AAACTTAATTGGCGAAGAAGGTAAAGGCTTTAAATACATTCTCGATGGCCTAAATGCAGAGCGCACTTTGATCGCTGCTGAATGTATTGGTGATGGTTATTGGTTTATGGATCGTGCAACCAAATATGTAAAAGACCGAGAAGTATTTGGCCGTCCAATTGGTCAAAACCAGGGTGTGCAGTTCCCGCTTGCTGAATCTTTCATTGAAATCGAAGCTGCAAACTTAATGCGTTTCCGTGCTTGTGAACTATTTGATCATGGCCAGGCTTGTGGTGCTGAAGCAAATATGGCGAAGTATCTGGCTGCTAAATCAAGCTGGGAAGCAGCAAATCACTGCTTGCAATTCCATGGCGGTTTTGGATTTGCCAATGAATACGATATTGAGCGTAAATTCCGTGAAACCCGCCTGTATCAAGTTGCCCCTATTTCGACGAATTTAATTCTCAGTTATGTTGCTGAACATTTACTTGATTTACCGCGCTCATTCTAAATAAAGGCTATAGCATGGAAAAAGTACAAAAATCTGCACGCTCTTATCTTTTTGTACCAGCTAATCGTGTAGAGCGTTTTGAAAAAGCGCTCAGCACATCAGCGGATGCAATTATTGTTGATTTAGAAGATGCGGTTCCAGTGGATTTAAAAATTTCAGCTCGAGAAACTTTAAAATATTGGCTGATGGAGCATCCACACAAAAATGTGATGATCCGTATCAATTCAAAAAACAGCGAATGGTTTGCAGACGATATTCAGTTGGCAAAATTCAGCAATGTGGAAGCAATTGTGTTACCTAAAGCCGAATCTGTTGCAGATATTGATGCTGTGACTGCTATTCGTGCAATGGATATATTTGCACTGATCGAAACCCCGCTTGGATTTGCCAATATCCGTCAAATTTCTCAAGCAAAATCGGTTAAGGCACTGATGTTCGGTTCAATTGATTTTCAGTTAGAAATGAATATGCAAGGCGGTTATGAGGAGCTTTTGTCATTTCGAAATGAATTCGTATTGGCTTCTAAACTGGCAGGAATCGAGTCTCCTATCGATGGGGTTACTGTTGACTTCACAGACGAAGCTTTAGTTGAAAAGGAAACCTTACAAGCCAAGAATCTGGGCTTTGCAGGAAAACTTTGTATTCATCCAAAGCAGGTGGATATTGTGAATACTGCATTTAGTCCAACAGATGTTGAAATTGAATGGGCGCAGCGTGTTTTAGATGCTATTAATCAAGCCCAAGGCCAAGCCATCAGCCTGGATGGAAAAATGATTGATTTACCCGTCATTTTGAGAGCACAAAAGATTTTGAAGCAGGCGGGTTTAAACACATAAAGGATTAAGGAGTGGTCATGGAAAACTATAGCAATTGGATTGGAAAAAAAGAAGTACTGGATGATTATTCAGATCATCGTCCTGTAGCAATGATGCAGACTTTACTCAATGAAGAAAATAAATTACCGGCTGATTTGCCGCATTTATATCACTGGTTTTATTTTTTACCCCTGGTTAACGGACAAGACCTTGCTGTAGACGGACATCCTAAAAAAGGCGGATTCTTACCTCCTATTCCTTTTCCTAAGCGTATGTGGGCAGGCAGCCGCTTAGAGTTCATCAAACCCATTGCCACTCATCAATCCATACGTCGTGAATCAGAGATTTTAAAGGTTGAGCTCAAACATGGAAAAAGCGGTGACATGTATTTCGTTACCGTTCAGCATTCAATTTATGCAGAAAATGAATTGGCCATCATTGAAGAACAAGACATTGTGTATCGTGATGTGAGCAACCAGGTACAACGTGCTCCTCAGAAGCAGCCTGAAAATGCAGAAACAAAAGCATTTGATTATAAAAAATCGTTCCCTATCGATCCTGTGACGCTATTCAGGTATTCGGCTGTGACATTCAATGGACATCGTATTCATTATGACCGTCCTTATGCCACCCAAGAAGAAGGTTATCCTGGCCTTGTGGTGCATGGCCCACTTTTAGCCACTCTTTTAATTCATCATTTCAAACAAGAATATCCAGATAAACAAATTACTCATTTTGAGTTTCGTGCGGTGAATCCAGTCTTTGATTTTGATGATTTTCAAATCTATGGCAGCATTAAATCCACGCAAGGAGAATTATGGATTCAAAAAGACAATGGTCAAATTTGCATGAAAGCAAAAATTTCTTTTAAGGAATAAGTCCAATGCTTCCTTTAAATGATATTACCGTCATTACACTCGAGCATGCAATTGCTGCACCATTTTGTACACGGCAACTCGCAGATTTAGGTGCACGGGTAATCAAGATTGAGCGTCCAAATATCGGTGACTTCGCACGAAAATATGATGAGCGTGTCGATGGAATGTCTTCGCATTTTGTATGGGCCAATCGGTCTAAAGAAAGCTTAACATTGGATATTAAAACTCAAGCGGCTCAAGATATTCTCAGGCAGCTTGTATTAACAGCAGATGTACTGGTGCAAAACCTTGCGCCAGGTTCTGCTTCCCGTCTTGGTCTGTCTTTTGAAGAATTGTCTGCAATCAATCCGAAAATTGTTGTCTGTGATATATCAGGGTATGGTGATGATGCTGAAAATCCCGGTCCTTATCATGATAAAAAGGCCTATGACTTACTGATTCAAAGTGAATCCGGATTTTTATCGATCACTGGCACCGAAAATGAGTATACGAAAGCAGGCTGTTCTATTTCTGATATTGCTGCCGGTATGTATGCCTATTCCAATATTTTGGCTGCCTTGATTGAACGCGCTAAGACAGGTAAAGGAAAACGTATTGATATTTCGATGCTTGAAAGCATGACTGAGTGGATGGGCTATCCGCTCTATTATGCGTTTCGTGGCAATACCGCGCCTCAGCGGACCGGAGCCTCGCACGCAACCATCTATCCTTATGGTCTTTTCCATACGGGTGATGATAAACAAGTCATTTTAGCGGTTCAAAATGAGCGGGAATGGAAAGCCTTTTGCAAATTTGTATTGCAAGACGTTACACTTTCAGAAATGCCTGAATTCATAAACAATACATTACGCTCAAAAAATCGTGAAAAACTACAAGCTATTATTTTAGATGTATTTAAACATTTAACTCAGACAGAAGTGATCAATCGTTTAGATCTTGCCAATATTGCCAGGGCGAATGTGAATGAAATGAAAGACGTCTGGCATCATCCACAATTACAAGCACGACAGCGCTGGACTGCGGTAGACACCCCGGTTGGTCGAGTTCCGACACTTAAACCCGTCGGATGCAAGCATGATAAAGATTACCAAATCGGTCCTGTACCAGACCTGGGAGAACATACCCTGGCAATTCTGGAGGAATTAGGCTATAGCAAAGTTGCCATTCAAGAATTTATTGATCAAGCCATCATTTAGGATTTTCCGGTTTTCCAGCATCATATAGGCCGTGATGTTGGATTTTTTGAAAGTATCGATATCCCTTAGGTGCCGTCAATACAGGACGCTATTCTCCTTACGGCTCTTCATTTAGTGTTTTGGGTCACCTATCCCTAATGGAATGATTTAAAAATACATACCAGCAACTTCACTTTGGTCTAACAATAATCACATTTCATATATAGTGAAAAAATGAAATACTTTTGACTTAATATCAATTCAAGTAAGTATTGCTGCGAATAATCTTTTTTAATTTTAATAATTCAACACGAGTAAAGCTGTGAACTTTGATTTAAATGATTTCAGGCTGATTCTGAATATCGCCGAGACTCAAAATTTAACTCGAGCTGCTGAAAAAACCTTTATATCGACACCTGCAGCCAGTAACCGGATTAAGAATCTAGAACAGCAATTAGGCCTAAAAATTTTAGAGCGCTCATCTCAAGGAGTCAGACTAACTGAAATTGGCCAGATTTATCTCAAATACGCAAAAGCTTTCCAGCATGAAATTGAATGCCTGAAAGGTGAATTGTCTCAATTTAACAACCTGATTCAGGGCAAATTAACCATTGCCGCTAACACCACGGCCATCACTGAATATAGTCCTAATGCACTGTCCGAATATTTAATTACCCATCCACATGTCGATGTAAATCTGAAAGAGATGACCAGTGAAGAGATCATTCATGTGGTCGCAGACCGGCAAGTGGATTTAGGCATTATTTCAGGCGATATCGACACCGATCATTTACAGACTTTACCTTTAATTTCTTCTCAACTCGTTTTGATTGCACCGAAAATGCACCCTTTACTGGAAATTGAAAATATCACTTTAATCGATATTATTGAGTATTCTGTAGTGACCTTAAACGAAGGCAGCGCCATTCAGCAGTTCTTATATAAGCTTGCCCTTCAACTAGACAAAAAAATCAACATCCGAGTTCAGGTTTCAAGCTACGATTCCATCTGTCAAATGGTCGCTGCCGGTGCCGGCATCTCCATCATTCCGCTGGCGGCATTTCAGCGCCTCCAGCATATTCATCCCCAGCTTGCCTGCACCAAAATCAATGAAAAATGGGCGCAGCGCAGCTTTAAAATCTGTTCAATAAATTTCAATCAAATAAGTCAATTTTCTAAAGATTTTATCCAGTGTTTACAAGCACATATTCATTAAGTATTTGATTTTTTATGCCGAATTTTGCGTTAACTAGAGGTTAACACAGCTTTCAAATTATAAAATTGTGCCAAACACTAGAATGTGTGACCTTACTATTAAGTATAAGAAACATGAATTTTACAAGGTAGTAAGATGATCAATAAAATCTTCGGTTCGGCAAAGGATATTGTCACGGACATTCAAGATGGTTCAATCATTGCAATTGGTGGCTTTGGTGGATCTGGTATGCCCAATCAACTTATCGATGCACTCATTGAACAAGGTGCGAAAGATCTAACTATTGTAAGTAATAATGCGGGGAATGGTGATCAAGGTCTTGCAGCACTACTAAAAGCTAAACGCGTCAAAAAACTAATTTGTTCTTTCCCTCGCCAAAAAGACGCATATGTTTTTGAAGAACTATATCGCAATAATGAAATTGAACTTGAAGTTGTACCTCAAGGTACGCTTGCAGAACGTTTAAGAGCTGCTGGTTGCGGTATCGGTGGGTTTTATACACGTACAGCTTATGGCACCTTACTTTCAGAAAATAAAGAGACCAAAGAAATAGATGGTCAAGGTTATGTCTTTGAGAAAGCTTTGACCGTAGATTACAGCCTGATTTATGCCAAGGCAGGCGATCGATGGGGCAATCTAATTTACAACAAAACTGCACGTAATTTCGCTCCTATTATGGCTATGGCTGCAAAAACTACTTTAGTCGCTGTAGATCAAATCTGTGAACTTGGTGATTTAGACCCAGAAATTATTATTACTCCTGGAATTTTTGTCGATCGTGTGACACTAAAAAGTGAAATTGGAGCATAAGTATTATGGATATCCAACAAAAAAATAATCTTGCTCAACGTGTGGCTCAAGATATACCAGAAGGTTCTTATGTCAATTTAGGCATTGGTTTACCGACGCTAGTTGCAGACTATTTCACTGATAAAGAAGTGATTTTACAAAGTGAAAATGGTGTTTTAGGTCAATGGACTCAAGCTGAAAAAGGTAAAGAAAATTGGGATTTGATCAATGCAGGAAAAGAAGCGATTGATTTAAAAAAAGGTGGTGCTTTTTTTCATCATGCGGATTCTTTTGGAATGATGCGCGGTGGACATTTGGATTACTGCATTCTGGGTGCATTCCAGATTTCAGCCAAAGGTGATCTAGCTAATTGGCATACAGGGCATCCAGATGCCATTCCTGCTGTAGGTGGTGCAATGGATCTTGCTTCAGGTGCACAAAATGTTTACGTCATGATGGAACATTTAACCAAGCAAGGCCAAAGTAAAATTTTAGAAGAATGTAGCTATCCATTAACTGGATTGGCCTGCGTAAACCGTGTTTATACAGAGATTGCTACTTTTGAATTTATTAAAGGGCAAGTATTTGTAATTGATATCGTTTCACCTCATACACCCGAATATATCCAAACTATTACAGATGTACCGCTGGATTTTTCAAGAATGAAATAAATTATAAATCGATTTTACAAAGGAGATGTAAATGGGAATGTTAAATTGGTACAAGGAATCGGATTCCAACCAGAAAAAGACATTTTGGGCATGTTATGCAGGATGGGCTCTTGACTCTTATGACATGCAAATTTTTAGTTTTTTACTACCTGTCATCATGGCTACTTGGGCTCTTACTCAAACTCAGGTTGGTCTGATCGGCACTGTTGCCCTGGTTGTTACAGCTCTTGGTGGATGGATTGCAGGAATTCTGGCAGATCGCTACGGGCGCGTAAAAATTCTGATGTTTACTATTTTATGGTTTACTTTTTTTGGTGTCTTAGCCGGTTTTGCACAAAATTATGAACAACTTTTAATAGCAAGGACCCTACAAGGATTAGGTTTTGGGGGTGAATGGGCTGTTGGTGCGGCATTAATGGCCGAAGCTGTTTCTGCAAAACACAAAAATAAGGCTGTAGGCTTTGTTCAGTCAGGCATGGCTTTAGGCTGGGCTGGCTCAGTTATTGTAGCAACAATCCTTATTACAACCCTTCCTCCAGAATGGTCTTGGCGTGTTGTTTTTTGGACAGGTGTCATTCCCGCTTTAATTGTGATCTATATTCGCCGTAATGTGAAAGAATCAGTCGAATTCGTAAATGATGTAGCTAAAAATAAAGAAAATATTGAAAAAGCATCATTCACATCGGTGTTTAAAAAACAATACATACGTTCAACAGTATTTTCTAGCCTATTAGTTTTAGGACTTCAAGCGGCTTGCTATGCCATCTTAATTTGGATTCCAACTCTAATGAATGAACGTGGCCTTAGTCCAAGTTCTAAAATTGTCACGATTTTGATTATGGCCGTAGGAGCATTTGCTGGCTTTATGTTTACAGCTTATCTGGCTGATAAATTAGGCCGTAAACAAACGCTTATCGGAATGTCTATTCTGAGCTGGATCGTAACTGTGGTGTATATGTTGATTGCAATGAATCAATATATCACATTAGCACTTGGATTCTTTGTGGGCTTTTCCGCAATTGGAATGTTCGCAGCACTTGGCCCATTTTTAAGTGATTTATTTCCGACTCATATTCGCACCACAGGTATGGGCTTTGCATATAACGTCGGCAAATCATTCGGTGCCCTATCAGTAGTTGGCGTTGGCATGCTTGCTGAATCATTAGGTCTTGCTACATCTATCGGTTTGTTCTGCTTAACAGCTTATGGCTTAGCAACAATCTCTATTTTGCTCATTAGAGTGCCTAAAGATGAACCTACATTAATATCTCATCATTATCAAAAACAGGGAGTTTAAATATGATCCGTATTCTTTATTTACTCGTTAAACCAGAAGACATGAGTAAAGAAAAATTTGATCAAGAATGTCTACGACACTTTGAAATGTCAGCAGGTATTCCAGGTTTATATAAATATGAAGTTCGCTTGATTGCTTCAGAACCTACAGATATTCATGTTCCCTTCTTTGATGTGCCGGGTGTCGATGCTATTGGGGAATGTTGGTTCGAAAGTGAAGAACAAATGCAAGTCTATATGGATTCAGATCTTCGTAAAAACTGGTTTGAACACGGTAAAACCTTCATCGGTAAATTAAAACCATTCGTGACCAAAGACGTCGGATAAGACTTATTCATCAAATATTAAGGATAATAAATATGCTTTTTTGTGTAGAAATGACTGTAAAAATTCCATTAGATAGTGATCCTGTAAAAATGGATGAAATTAAACGCGCTGAAAAAGAACGTGCTATTGAGCTACAAAAAGCAGGTAAATGGCCACATTTATGGCGTGTCACAGGTAAATATTCCAACATCAGTATTTTTGATGTTGAAAGCAATAATGAATTACATGATTTGCTGATGAGTTTGCCTTTATTTCCCTATATGGATATTAAAGTGACAGCATTATCTCAACACCCATCTTCAATTCACTAACGCTGAATACCTTTTAAGATCAAGGATGATCATCATGGAAAAGATATACGATATTTCTCAGCTTGATTTATCCAACTATGTTCGACATGGTGATCGCGTGGTATGGGGCCAGGCTCAAGCTGAACCCATACCGCTTACTCAAAATTTAATTCAAAATCGTAAAAAAATTGGTAAATTTAAAATTTTTTTAGGCATTAGTCAGTTTCCTACTTGCCTTCCTGAATACTCCGAACACATCGAATATCTGAGCTATTGTGGTGCAGGCTATAATCGGACACTTGCGCAACATCAAGTTTTAGATATTTTGCCTGTACATTATTCACAACTTCCCCGATTAATCGAAGATCAGCAACTTAAACTAGATATAGTATTGATTCAGGTTTCGGCAGCAAATGCTCAAGGACAATATAGCTATAGTTTGGCACAAGACTATTTAAAATCCGCCCTTCGACATGCTCGAGTTGTGATTGCGGAAGTCAATCAGCAAGCTCCCTGGGTATATTCGGATGAATATTTAACTGAAGCTGATTTTGATGTGATGGTGTATACCGACCGGAAAATAGAAGCACAACATAGTGCTGACCATTCATCAATCACTCAAAAAATAGCTCAGAATGTTGCCTCCTGCATTCCCGATCATTCAACTTTACAACTTGGAATCGGTTCTGTTCCCGAGGCCATTATGCAAGCTTTGGATCAGCATCAGCATTTAGGTATTCATTCCGGCATCATTGGAGATGGTGTTGCCAAATTGATGCAAAAAGGAGTGATTACTAATCAGAAAAAAAACATTGATCCTGGAAAAACTATCACAGGTTTAATTGTTGGTTCTTCAAAACTACATCAATTTGCTCATCAAAATTCAGATATTGAAATCCGTTCAACTGAATATACCCATCATGCTGGGACTCTTGCTGCCATTCAACAATTTATTGCAATCAATTCGGCAATTGAAGTGGATTTAACAGGTCAGGTCAATGCTGAGATTGCCAATAAAACCTATGTCGGCGCTGTGGGTGGAGCTTTAGACTTTATTCGCGCTGCCAATCAGTCCTATGGTGGTGTCTCAATTATTGCCCTGCCCGCTTCTGGGAAAAATTTCAGTCGTATTGTGAGTAATTTACAAGGACCGGTATCTACACCACGCAGTGACGCCGGATTAATTATCACAGAATATGGAATCGCCGATTTACGCGGTTTAAGCATTCCCCAACGCGTTGAAAAAATGATTGCAATTGCACATCCCCATTTTCAAAAAGAACTTGAACAACAGGCTATGGATTTGGCACTAATTTAAAGGAATTCAAAATGAAAGACGCTTATATTGTCAGCCCACTGCGTACCCCAATTGGTAAATTTGGTGGTGTACTTGCCTCTTTAACTGCAGTCGATCTCGCTGTAAAAGTAATTCAATCCATCGTAGAAAAAACTGGATTAGATACTAGCACTTTAGATGAAGTCATTATTGCGCAATCATACTCATCTAGTGAGGCACCTTGTATTGGACGCTATGCGGCTTTAGCTGCAGGACTTCCAATTGAAGTTCCCGGCTATACATTAGATCGACGTTGTGGTTCAGGCTTACAAGCGATTATCAATGCAGCAATGACCATTCAATCCGGAAATGCTGAAGCTATTATGGTTGTTGGTGTAGAAAGTATGAGTAATATTGAATATTACTCTACCAATATGCGTTGGGGTAGTCGCGCAGGTAATGTCACTTTCTTTGATCGACTGGAACGTGGTCGTGAAAGATCTCAGCCGATTGAACGCTTTGGAGCTATTTCAGGCATGCCAGAAACTGCTGATAATCTGGCCCGAGACTATAATATTGGTCGTGAAGAGTGTGATGCTTTTGCGCTACAAAGTCATCAAAAAGCCCAGCAAGCTTGGGATACAGGAAAGTTTAAAGAGGAAGTGATTCCGCTTGAAGTGAAATCAAAAAAAGAATCCAAGATTATTGATTTTGATGAAGGTATTCGTGCAAATAGCACTATTGAAAGTTTAGCTAAACTGAAAACCTTATTGCCAAATGGTGTCACTACCGCAGGTAACTCAAGTCAACAAAACGATGCTGCTGCTGGCTGCCTAATTGTAAGTAAAGAATATTTAGAAAAATATCATTTGCAACCGATAGCCAAAATCACAGGCTGGAGCGCAGCAGGTTGTGATCCAAGTCGAATGGGTATTGGCCCTGTGCCTGCAGTCAATCAACTACTTAAAAAACTAGATATTTCCCTTGAAGAAATTGATTTAGTCGAAATTAATGAAGCCTTTGCAGCTCAAGCTTTAGCAGTAATCAAAGGTTTGAATATTAGCGATAATTCCAATATCAATGTGAACGGTTCTGGAATTTCTCTGGGTCATCCTATTGGTGCGACAGGGATTCGTATCATGACATCATTAGTACATGAGATGAAACGCCGTAATGCCCGGTATGGTTTAGAAACAATGTGTATTGGTGGTGGGCAAGGTTTAGCTGCCCTATTTGAACGTGTTTAATTATTAAATTAAAAAATATTTGTTAAGGAGTGACTCATGATTGAATCAAGAATGATTGGTGAAGTAAAAGTAACCCGTATCCATGAATATGCTGGTCCTAGCCATGATCCAAAATTTTTATTTCCTGCAGCAGATCAGAGCCTGTTAGAAGAGTATCAAGATATGCTGGCACCCCATCATTGGATTCCACATATGAATAAGCTGATCGTCAGTATTCAATTTTGGGTGGTTCATGCGGGCAATAATATTATTGTGATTGATACCGGTGTTGGTAATTTCAAACAACGGCCAGAAATTCCTCGGATGCATATGCTGAATAACTTAATCACTGAGTGGATGACAGCTGCTGGTGCACCTCCTGAAAAGGTAACTCATGTGGTGATTACCCATTTACACTCTGACCATGTTGGCTGGAATACGATTTGGAAAGACAACCGCTGGACACCAACATTCCCTAATGCCAAATACTATTTACCTAAAGAGGACTTTGATTTTTGTCATGAAGGAAAAAATAAAGAACCTGGCGTTATCGATGTTTTTGGTGATTCCTTCTTCGATAGTGTAATGCCCGTATTTAACGAAGGTCTGGTTGAGTTTATAAAACCTCACACTGAAATTGCCGATTGCTTAGTTGTAGAGCCTGCACCAGGTCATAGCCCAGGACAAGTCACTTTTCGTGTTAGCTCTCAAGGAGAAGAAGCAATCTTTTGTGGCGACGTATTCCATAGTCCACTACAAATTGTTCGCCCTGAAATCAATTCAGGTTATTGCATTTGGCCGGATATCGCACGAAAAACTCGGCTTGAATGCTTGGAGCGTGCCGTAAGCCGAGAAGCTTTACTCTTGCCTGTTCACTTTGGTGACCCGTATTGTGGCTACATTCGTAAACAAGATAATGGATTTATCTTTGAACCTTCAGATACCTGGGATCGTGTTTAATTGATCCCCTCAACTGTCTGAATAATTATTTTTAATACTTAAAAGGATTTTAAAAAATGAAAAAACCAGTAAATAAAAATTTATTGGTTATGGGTACTCTTTGTCTATCCATAACCAGTATCAATACGGCTTGGGCTGATGTTATTAATGATACAAAATTTAATGTGCTAGCAAAAAACTATTATTTCAATCGCGACTTTCGTAAAAGTGAATTCAATTCTGCAGGACAGAATGCTCAATTACCTGTATCTGAACGTAAAGGTTATCGTGAAGAATGGGCCCAAGGTTTCATTGCTAACATAGAAACAGGTTGGACAGATACACCTATACAGTTCGGTTTAAACGGTTATGGCCTGATCGCTTTAAAACTCGATAGTGATGGATATCGAACTGGTACAAATAATTTAGAAGTCGACTCGACAGGAAAACCTAAATCGGCAACCGCCGAATTTGGGGGTGCCTTACGGGCAAAATATAAGGAAACTGAAGCAGTACTAGGTAATCAATTCCCAAACAATCCTATTATTGGAACCAATTATTCGCGTTTACTTCCTTCAATGTCGACAGGTCTATCGATTAAGAATCAGAGCTTTGAGAATCTCAATTTAGATTTTGGTTATTTTACGCAGATGAGCCCTGTTGATTCGACCGATCGCTTAAACTATTTTAATACTGATTACAATAATGGGATTCAAGGTGATTATGTTGCCTATATAGGAGCAACCCATAAACACGATAATATTGAAACGTCTGCTTATATTTCAGAATTAGAGAATGTCTGGATGCAATATTATTTAGGAGCAAAATATAAACATCAAATTGATGCTCAATCAAATTTCAATCTACAAACAAATAACTATATTAACCGAGATACAGGTGATGCCACGGGCGGAAATATTAGTACAAGTATTGTTTCAGTAATGGGAACCTATAAATTATCTAACCACAATTTCAGTTTAGCTTATCAACAAGTATTAGGTGACGAGCCCTTTGACTGGATAGGATTTAACAATAATGGAGGAATTCCTAGTACCCCCAATACTGTGCAGTTCTCAACATTTACTGAGGCCAAAGAAAAATCAGCTCAAGTTAAATATGAAATCGACTTCTCACCTTATGGAGTTGATGGTTTATCATTTATGACTCGTTATCTATATGGCTGGGATATGGATAATACAGGGAGTGATAATGTTTTTTACACCAAACGTCATGTTTATGACCAGAGTATAGATAACAAACATTGGGAAAGAGATATCGAATTACGTTACAAAGTTAAGCAAGGCATTGCGAAAGATCTTGATGTTCGTCTTCGTCAAGCCACTCATAGAGCAACTAAAGGCTATAGATATGGAAATATTGATGAAGTCCGTTTAATTCTTGAATATCCATTTTCATTCTAATAGAGCTTAATATACGAGGAAATTAAAATGCCTTATGTTGTAGAAACCTGGGACAAAATAGATCATCAACTTCTTAGAAAAAAATTAAGACAGGATCATTTAGATTATTTAAATCAAAACCTTGAACTACTTTTAGCTTGTGGCGCAAAGTTGGATGATAATGGCCAAGACTTAGGCGGTGGAATTTATATTATTGATGTAGCTTCAAGAGAAGCTGCTCAAAAATTTATTGAACAAGATCCTTTTTACATTGGAGGTCTATTTCAGAAAATCAAAATAGACCGCTGGAGAAAGGCTTATTTGGACGGAAAATTTTGCTTATAAAAATATGGAAAGCATGGTTTTACCATGCTTTTTTTACAAGGAATGTAATCATGTCAAAAATTAATAAAGTTCTCATCACAGGCGGTGCTCGAGGAATCGGTGCTGCAATTGCTCAACAATGTAAAAAAAATGGATGGTATCCAATCATTTTAGATAAAGAGAGTGCGGATATAGAAGTCGATTTATTAGATGTAGAAGCAACTGCCGCCGCACTGAAAAAGCTTCTAAAAGATGGCCCCATTACTCGCTTAGTGAATAATGTTGGAATGGTCAAACCAGACAATATTGAGAATCAAAGTTTAGACGATTTTAATCAAGTACTTAGTCTCAATGTACGATGCTCCTTACAGTGTATTCAAGCCCTACTTCCAAATATGAAATCAGAAAACTTTGGACGTATTGTTAATATCTCTTCTAGAGCAGCTTTAGGTAAAACGCAGCGAAGTGCTTATGCAGTGAGCAAAGCTGGCCTTATTGGCTTAAGTAGAGTAGCAGCGCTAGAACTTGGTGTTTATGGCATTACTGTAAATTCGATTGCACCGGGTCCAATAGAAACAGAGCTTTTCACCGCAGCTAACCCACCCGATTCACCCGTAACGCAACAGATTTTACAAAGTATTCCTGTAAAACGACTGGGGCAACCTTCAGATATTGCACATGCATGTTCATATTTTTTAAGTGATGAAGCAAGTTTTGTTACAGGCCAGACTCTATACGTGTGTGGCGGTATGAGTATCGGAGCAACTCCAGTCTAAATAAATTTACTAAGGAAAAAGTATCATGAGAAGATGGTTACAACGTCCTGAGGGATCAAATTGGGGAGATTTTGGTGATGATGATCGTATTGGTCGTTTAAACTTAATTAACGCTGAAAAAGTACTTGAAGGTATCCGAGAGGTTAAAGAAGGAAAAACTTTTTGCTTAAGTTTACCATTGGACTATCCTGGCGGTAATGCACTAAATATAAATAGAAATCCTCCAATTCTTCGTCCATTACAACGACATGGTAAAGTCAATTTTAACTGTGAAATGAATCAATTTGATCAAGAAATCTCTGATGTCATGAGTGACGACTTAGCTATTTTACACTTGCAGTATTCCACACAATGGGACGCTTTCGCTCATGTAGGTACTATGTTTGACCTATATAAAAATGGAGAAGAAGAAGCAGCTTACTATAATGGCTTTTCCGCAAGAGATTCTATGATCTATCCTGATTGCTTAGAAGATACTGGCCTCCAAAATATAAAAAGCCAAAGCACGTCCTCTGCAATAAAATTAGGTATCGAACATCTAGCTGAACATGGTTTACAAGGCCGGGCTGTAATGATTGATTTAGCTCATCATCTTGGTACAGAAAGGACTAATGTTGGATATGAAATTATTAAAGATATTATTGAAAAGGATCAATTAAAAATTGGCGTAGGAGATATTCTCTGTTTACATACAGGTTATGCAGAAGCACTATTAAAGATGAATAAGTCTCCCAATATTAAAGTTCTAAATCGAACCGGCGCTGTATTAAATGGTGGCGATCCAAAGTTATTGGAATGGATTACAGATTCAGGAATTGCTGCAATAGCTGCTGATAATTACTCAGTTGAAGAATTTCCATATAGCCAAAGACAGTCTTGCTGTTCAGCCTTACCTTTACATCAACATTGTTTATTTAAACTTGGAATTCCTTTAGGTGAGTTATGGTATTTAACTGATTTAGCTAAATATTTAAGAAATCATCATCGGTCTAGCTTTTTATTAACGGCCCCTCCATTACGTTTAACAGGAGCTGTAGGGTCTCCAGTTACGCCTATTGCAACTGTTTAATATTGAAGAGCATTATTAGAAACTAATTTTCCAAGACCCTCTAGACCTAGAAATATTAGTTAATGATAGAAAAAGAAAACTAAAAATATCTAAAATTCACTCTATCATTATATTAGCTTTCCGATTGAGATGGTGACTGTTTAACTCATTAAAAATATCTAACAAAATCTGTTGTTTAAAAATAATTAGCTGTATATTTTTACCCTAATTTACCCCATCATCCTTTTAAACAACCACCTATAAATTTATAAAATGTTCAAAACTGAAAACCACTACCACATTGATTACTTAGGTGAAGCTGGGATCACTGAGACCTGCCTACATAGCATGTATAATCTGATTCAAACCCATTCAGATCTAAACACTGCCCTACTATTAACCAATGATCAATCTCATGCCTTTCTACTAAAGGACTTAACTGAAAATTATTATATTATCCGCTCAGGATTCACATCTGGTTATTCAGGTGAAGGACCAAAAGGACTAGCAAAAGCCTTAACTATTTTAAATAAACATCAAATAGATACAGAAGAAATTCTCGTTACTTCAAAACTAATGAGTAAACTGAATAATGCCTCACTCAGCGATCAAGAAATTGATTTTATTTTCAGAGAAAAAATCGTTCGCCCAATACGTCTGCATGACTATATCTATCCTTTCGAAAACGAAGTAAATCAAGCATCCAATCTAAAGCGTTATTATCCGCTAGAACTACCTTACTCGATTATTGATGATAGGATTTTCGATCTAGCTTTACTCTTCAAGCAAGATCCTGACTCTGCTTTAACAAAAGCATATAAACGACTTGAAGACATCGTCCGAACACGTACAGGGATCAATGAACATAGCACCAAACTATTTGCCCACGTCTTTCAAGGTGAAAATGCCCTTCTCACTTGGGACGTACCAGACAATGCAGAGATCAAAGGTCGAGTAAATTTATTTACGGGTGCGTATATGGCTTTTAGGAATGCTCGTGCCCATCGAGAAAAAGATGAAAACCTTATCCATCAGTATCGAGAGTTTTTAATAATTAATGAACTCTATCTACTCGAGCAAGAGGCAATTTTGATTCAACCCAAAGAATAAGTCTAAAGTGCGAGTTCAACTTCCATAACTTTATAAGTATACTTCTTTTAAATATAGATACTTATAAAGGGTAAACATGTCTCCAGAAGATAAAGCTCGGATTATCATTGATCAAAAACTAGAATCTTCTGGGTGGCTTGTTGTCGATAAAAAAGAGTTTAATCCTGGTGCTGCCCTAGGTATCGCTGTTCGAGAGTTCCAAACTAAAACGGGTCCAGCAGATTACATTCTTTTTGTGAATCGTACCCCTGTCGGTGTGATAGAGGCGAAGCGTGATGAAGAAGGTGAAAATATCACCACACACGAACGCCAAACTAAAAGGTATGCAACATCGGGCTTTAAATCAAAAAAAATTTATGATGATCTTCCATTTCTTTTCCAAGCGACATCTCAACTTATTCGTTTTACAGATAGACGAGATCCTGAGCCTCGCTCACGTGAAATTTTTTGGTTTTATAGACCTGAATTTTTAAGTGAGCTATTTAAAAAAGAGAAGACCTTACGTCAAAGGCTCCTCGAGATACCCACTTTAAATATTGAGAATTTACGAGAGTGCCAAATCGATGCTATCACTGGTCTTGAGCAATCTCTAACTCAACAAAAGCCTCGGTCACTTATTCACATGGCCACAGGTGCAGGTAAAACGTTTACAGCTATTTCTTCTGTCTACCGCCTACTTAAATTTGCAAATGCAAAACGCATTCTGTTTTTAGTAGATACACGTAATTTGGGTAAGCAAGCTCACCAAGAGTTTATGGCTTATACCCCACCTGATGATAAGCGAAAGTTTACTGAACTCTATAATGTTCAAAGATTGATGTCTTCAACTTTAGATACTAAAGCAGATGTCTGTATTTCTACTATTCAACGTATGTATTCGATTTTGTCTGGTGACAAACTAGATGAAAGCGATGAAGATATTAATTTGAATGAATTGGATACAATCGAAGAAAACAAGCGATTATCAAAAAATCTGATCAAATACAATCCTAATGTCCCTATCGAATCTTTTGATTTTATTATCATCGATGAATGCCACCGCAGTATTTACAATTTATGGAAACAGGTCCTCGACTATTTTGATTCATTTTTGATTGGTCTTAGTGCAACACCCGATAAACGTACCTACGGTTTCTTTAATGAAAACATTGTTGCTCAATATAGTTATGAGCAATCTGTAATCGATGGTGTCAATGTTGGCTATGACATCTATGAAATTGAAACCGAAGTTACTAAAAAAGGTCAAACAATTCGAGCAAAGCAATTCATTGATCGTCGTAGTCGTCAAACACGTGCAAAACGTTTAGTGGAGGCTGATCAAGATATTGTATATACTCATAAAGACTTGGACAAAGATGTCGTCAACCCAAGTCAAATTCGCAACATCATTCGAGAAATGAAGCGAGCTGTAAGCCAAGAAATTTTTCCAGATCGCCAGGAAGTTCCAAAGACTTTAATCTTTGCCAAATCAGATAGCCATGCAGATGACATTATTAATATCGTGCGTGAAGAGTATGGTAAGGGCAATGAGTTTTGTGAAAAAGTAACCTATAGCGCAAAAGATCCTGATGGTGTACTCAGCGATTTTCGTAACGAATATAACCCTCGTATTGCCGTGACTGTCGATATGATTGCTACAGGCACCGATGTGAAACCATTAGAGGTTTTACTGTTTATGCGAGATGTTCGTTCTAAAGGCTATTACGAGCAGATGAAAGGTCGTGGTGTTCGTAGTTTAGATGAAGATGGTTTAAAGAAAGTTTCACAAAGTGCTAGCGGCGCCAAAACTCGATTTGTGATCATTGATGCTGTTGGGGTAGAAAAATCTCAAAAAACTGAGAGTCGCCAATTAGAGCGTAAACCAACCACAACCTTAAAGCAGCTTATGGATGGCATCATTATTGGTGATGTAGATGAAGATACTGCTTTAAGTTTGGCAAACCGACTGATTCGACTCAATAAAAATTTAGATGCAGAAACACAAGCTAAAATTAGCCAGCTTACCGATGGCAAAAGTCTAAAACAGATTACAGAGTCTATTTTGAATGCGGTTGATCCTGATACGATTAATCAAGCCATTATCACAGATGCTACGTCTCAAGGTCTGGTTATTGAGGAAAATTCTATTTCTGAACAGCAGTATTTGGACAAGATGAGTGAACTCCTTGAGCAGGCTTACCGTATATTTGATAATCCTGAACTTAGAAATTTATTGATCGAAAAGAAAGATGCTGAACAAATTATTGATACTGTAAACATTGATCAAATCGTTCACCGTGGTTTTTCTGCAAATGTAGAACAGAAAGCTCAGGAAGACATCGAAAAGTTCGAAGCATATTTAAAAGAGCATCGTGAAGACATTGAAGCCTTAAGTTTCTTTTATGATCAACCCTATCAACGCCGTGAACTGACTTTAAGCATGATTCAAGAGCTTCATGATAAACTCAGCCGTCCTCCGCTATTACTGACTACTGAACGTCTTTGGTCTGCTTATGAAAGAGTAAAAGGCAGTCAAGTCAAAGGTGTAAATACTCAGCGTAAATTAACGGATTTATTATCTTTAGTTCGTTTTGCTTCTGGTTTAGATCAAGAGCTTTCTCCATTTAGTGAGGAAGTCGATAAACGTTTCCAAAAGTGGGTGTTTAGACATAATGCTCAGAATGCAACAGCATTTACTGAAGAGCAGATGACTTGGCTCCGTTTAATGAAAGATCATATTGCGAATAGTTGTCAGCTAACACCGAACGATTTTAAGTTGGGATCGTTGGCGAGTCATGGCGGAGCATTTAAAGCGGCAGAAGTTTTTGGTCGAGAGAAACTGATGCCATTAATGAAAGAATTAAATGAAGAGTTAGTGGCATGAGTAATACAATTCCAAGTAGTTGGATTCATACTAAGCTTGAAGATATTATTGATATTTTTGATTATGAACGCAATCCAATTAATAATGCCGAGAGAGCTCAACGAATTTCTAATAAAGATCCACAAGAGCTTTTTCCTTATTATGGTGCTACTGGGCAAGTAGGATTTATTGATGATTATCGTTCAGAAGGTGAAAGAATTCTTTTAGGTGAAGATGCTGCCCCATTCTTAGATCCAAACAAAAATAAAGCTTATTTAGTTCATGGGAAATATTGGGTTAATAATCATGCACATATTTTGGGTGGTGCATGTAATTTAGTTAATAATAAATTTGTATTACATCAATTAAACATTCTCAATTATCGTGAGTTCGTTTCAGGTACCACAAGACTAAAACTCACCAGTGCCTCAATGAAGCAAATTCCTTTGGTACTCGCCCCATTTAATGAACAAAGCCGTATTGCTGATAAAATCGATGAACTCTTTAGCGAACTGGATAATGGCATTGAAGAGCTTGAAACTGCTCAGAAGAAATTAGAGCTTTATCGTCAGTCGCTATTAAAGTCAGCTGTTGAAGGCGAGCTCAGTAAAGAATGGCGTGAAACTCAAACAGAAGCTTCTGAAACTGGTGAACAGCTATTAGCACGTATTTTAAAAGAACGCCGTGAACGCTGGGAACAAGAGAAACTTAAAGAGTTTGCAGAAAAAGGGAAAAATCCGCCAAAAAATTGGCAGGATAAATACCCTGAGCCTGTTCAACCTGATACCGAAAATTTACCTCAATTGCCTGAGGGTTGGGTGTGGAGCTCTCTAGGTCAATGTTTCGAAGTTAAAGTTGGGGCAACACCTAGCCGTAAAATTCCTGACTATTGGAATGGTGAAATACCTTGGGTTAGTTCAGGCGAGGTACGTTTTAATCTTATAGCCGAAACTAAAGAAAGTATTACTCCATTAGGTTTAAACAATAGCAGCACGCAATTGAATCCTAAAGGCTCTGTTCTTCTAGGAATGATTGGTGAAGGCAAAACACGTGGACAAGTTGCTATATTAGATATTGAGGCGGCTAACAATCAAAATTGTGCAGCTATTTGGGTTCCTCAAACTGATATATCACCATATTACGTTTACTATTGGCTATGGTCTCAATATGAACAGACTCGTCGTAGTAGCAGTGGCAACAATCAACCTGCTCTAAATAAATCGATTGTTGAAAAAATTCCTTTCCCTCTTACATCCACTAATGAAATCAATGAAATTGTCAAAATCATCAGTAGAGAGTTAGTAAAGCTTGATGAATTGCTCATCAGTAATGAAAATTTATTAATAACTTTAAAGTCCCAAAAGCAAAATATTTTGAAAAAAGCTTTTAATGGGTCTTTAGTTCATCAAGATCCTAATGATGAACCTGCTCAAGTCTTGTTAGAACGTATTCAACAGCAACGTGAAGCAGAAGCTTTAGTAAAAAAATCATCTACCAAAAAACGCTCAACCTCAAAAGCTAAAAAGGAAGTAGGTATGTCTCGTTCTATCCTAGAAATTTTACAACAGCAGTCAGATTGGATTTCAGGGCAAGAATTAGCAACATCTTTTGGACTAAACGGAAACAGTAAAATTGAAGAAATCGAACAATTTTACGAACAGCTTCGCACGTTAAGCTTAGATGACAAAATCATAGTAAAGCCAGATCAACAAAATAGTAAAGAACAAGATCTGATTAAGCTCAAGGATAAGACTGATGCGTCTTGATTATTTAAAAATTGGTAGTGCAAAGGATAGCTCTACCCATCAATTTAAAAATTTAAAAGATGTCTGTATCGACTTCGATGAACATCAATCCATCACTGTTGTTATTGGTTGGAATGGGACAGGTAAATCTAATGTATTAGAAGCACTTGCTATTATATTTAGAGATTTAATTCGAAAAGAAAAAATGCCAGCCTTTGCCTTTGAGCTGAAATATGAGATCGGTTCAGGCATAAACAAGAAATATGTCACTATTCAAGCTGATCCTGATTTGGAAAAAGATCAATATATTTTTTCGTACATCCCACTTCAAACAGTTTTAGAACCATTAAGCCCACATCAATCTCCAATAAATTTAGTCGAGCTAAAACAACCTGATTTATTCTCAGAAAAAGTAATTCCTAACCCTGAAAGTGAAAATGAGGCTTCTGAAGCACCTAAACCTATAAATGTCTCTTTTACAAAATTTACAGCTGAAAATAGTGAGTTTTTACCTAAATTTGTTTTTAGCTATTACTCTGGTTTAAGTACTAGAATGCAGGATATTTTTACACCATACATCGAACAATATGACAAAAAACTAAGAAGTGGTAAAACTTCGGAGGAAGTTGGGTTTAAACGTATGTTCTATGCCCTTCCTATTCACAGTCAATTTGTCCTCTTAGCTTTTTTATTTAAACAAGATGAAACGATTAAATCTTTTTTGGAAAATCAGTTAGGTATTGATGCCGAATCTGGCATCGAATCAATTCTTTTTGAATTACGCCAACCCTCTTGGACAAATAAAAATGATGATGGTGATCCAAGACTTTGGGATGCCAAAGGCGTAGTTAAAGAGTTCCTTAGTGAACTGTACGATATTTCGTTAGCGCCAATTAAAATTACCAAAAGTTCAAAAAGTAGCTTATGGAATAAGAAAACTCGTGAATATCAATATCTATTTCTCAAAGATATGTCATCTTTTCAAAAACTCATGGAGCATAAAGAACCACGGATTCTATTTCGTGATTTAGAAAGCACTTATGTCTCTGAGTTAATTGAAGCTGTACACATACGCGTTAAATTAAAAAAGAATAATGGTACTGTCACTTTTAAAGAATTAAGTGAGGGCGAACAACAACTACTGACAGTTTTAGGCTTATTACGTTTTACCAATGAAGAAGAAAGTCTTTATTTGCTCGATGAACCTGATACACACCTGAATCCTAAATGGTCAGTTGAATATCTAAATTATTTAAAAGATTTCATGAAAAGTGAGGTGAACGGCTTAAGAACAAATAGTCATATTGTACTTACGACGCATAATCCGATTGCTATTGCAGAACTCAAAAAAGAACAAATTCAGATTTTACATCGTGATGAAGATAAGCAGATTTATGCGACTGAACCTGATTTAGACCCGAAAGGTATGGGCTATGCTGGGATCATCACGAGTGATATGTTCGGATTAGGGAGTTCTCTAGACAAAAAAACTAATGAACTATTAATTGAATATCAAAAGCTGGTCATTAAACCAAGAATAGATAAAACACCTGAAGATAAAGAACGCCAAAAGGAATTACGAGAGTATCTAGAAAAATTAGATTTTAATTTTGATTTTAAAGATCGGATTAAACAAGAATTTATGCGAGCTCGTTTCGACTTAATGCATGGAACGACTTATGTAGATGAGCCCATTGTTACCGATGAAAATAAACAAAAAGCTTTAGATGCTTTGGTTAAAAGCCTTATGTCGAGTGAAGAATGAACTTTATAGATCACACCTCACCCCCAACAGATAGAAATTTTCATAATCCAAGTGATACTTCCACAACCTATACATATCGCTTATTACAAGTTGCGAATATATTTGGCCCTTTTCCTAAAAGAGCTCTGACTCCCAAAGAAAAACTAATTAAAGATGCCCATTGGAAAGATCTAAAGTCTTGGTTGAGCTTGAAGAGCTCTGGAAAATGTTGGTTTTGTGAATCCAAAGATTTGAGATCAACTTCTGATGTTGAACATTTTCGTCCAAAAAACCAAGTAAAGATAGGCAAGAAAAAATTAAAATATCCGAGCTCCCATGTAAGATATGGTGAAGATTTTGAAGGCTATTGGTGGTTAAGTTATGACTGGACTAATTACAGATTATCTTGTCAGCGGTGTAATCGATTAGACACTGATTCTTCAACAAGGATCGTTCATGGTAAAGGAAACTCTTTCCCTTTGGTTGATGAAAATCAACGTTGTTGGGATTTGACTCAAAATCATCTAACAGAGAAACCATTGTTACTTGATCCATGTGTCCAATCAGATACAACTCTTCTTTTACATACTCTGTCTGGGGAAATTAAGCCTTTTACATCGAATACTAAGGCAATTGAATATAAAAGAGCATCGTTTTCTATTAGATTGTTAGGGCTAAATGCCTATGGCGTAGTAGAAAAGAAAAGGGAAATAAAAGCAGATATCGAAATTTTATTAGACAAGTACATGGGTAAAAATAATGTAGATGCGGACTTTGAGAGATTTATTGAAAAAAATCTAAATCCATCACGAGAATATTATACCTTTGTAAAAGGTATAATCTTGCAATTTCGTGAAGACATACCTTGGTTAGAAAGTAAACTAACATCAATGGGCTTATAGGTCTTACACTAGTATTGATGTATTCTTGACCGAGATTTTTAGAACTGATTACATTGTAATGAATGCGACTACCTTAATTTCCAAAATTTGGAATTTCTGCCATACCTTACGTGATGATGGTGTGGGCTATGGTGATTACCTAGAACAACTGACATTCTTACTTTTCTTAAAAATGGCTCATGAACAAAAAACACTAAATCCATTTGAGTCAGTTGATGTGGGTATTCCAGCTGGTTACGACTGGGAAAGTCTGATCAGCCTAAAAGGTGCCGAGTTACAAACGCATTATCTTAAAGTGTTAAATAAACTTGGTACTATGTCTGGCATGTTAGGTGCCATTTTCTTTAAAGCACAAAATAAAATTCAAGATCCTGCAAAACTGCATCGTTTAGTATCACTCATCAATGAAGATACTTGGAGTGGTATTGGTGCTGATGTAAAGGGCGACATGTACGAAGGCCTTTTGCAAAAAAATGCAGAAGATACCAAAAGTGGTGCTGGTCAGTACTTTACCCCTCGTCCAGTGATTGATGCAATTGTTGAATGTGTACGCCCAAAACCAATGAAAACCATTGCAGATCCTGCATGTGGTACAGGTGGCTTTTTTCTGGGTGCACATAAATATTTACTGTCTCAAAAGCTAGATAATAAACAGGCTGAATTCTTAAAAGAAAAAACCTTCTTTGGTAATGAGATCGTCGCAAGTACACGCCGTTTATGTTTGATGAACTTGTATCTACATAATGTTGGACATCTTACAGATGAACCACATATTGCTCGTGCTGATGCTTTAATTAGTGAACCTGCTGTAAAAGTAGATTATGTTTTAGCCAACCCTCCTTTTGGTAAAAAAAGTAGTATGACTTTAACCAATGAAGAAGGTGAAGAAGATAAAGAGTCTCTTACTTACGAGCGCCCTGACTTTTGGGTGACCACATCAAATAAACAATTAAATTTCTTACAACATATTGTCAGCATGCTGAAAGCAGACGGTAAAGCTGCTGTCGTTTTACCTGACAACGTACTGTTTGAAGGAGGTGTCGGTGAGCGTGTACGTAAGAAGTTATTAACTGGATGTGATGTTCATACGATTTTGCGTTTGCCTACTGGTATTTTCTATGCAAATGGCGTGAAAGCAAATGTGATTTTCTTTGATAATAAACCTAAATCAGAACAAACTCAGACTAAAGGTATTTGGTTCTATGACCTTAGAACCAATAAGCGCTTTACGCTTAAAACTCGTCAACTTCGTAAAGCTGATTTAGATGACTTCATCAAATGCTATAATCCTGAAAATCGTTTCGAACGCCAAGAAACGGAACGCTTCAAGTATTTTAGCTATGAGGAAATTACTGGCCGTGATAAAACCAGCCTAGATATCTTCTGGCTGAAGGATAATAGCTTAGACAACCTAGATGACTTACCTACTCCAGATGTATTGCAACAAGAAATCATCGAGCATTTAGAAGCTGCTCTAGAGTCTTTTAAATCGGTTGCTATAAGTTTAAAAGATTAAAAACAAATCAAAAGCTAGGCTAATTCTATTAGCCTAGCTTTAACCTCTATTGCAGACGCTGTTAAATCAATAGTTTGGAACTCCAACCCATAGCCCTGAATTTTTACTTTTTCCGATATATCTACTCCAACGCTCGGATGAAGTAATACCCCTCTTTGAAATACTGGATATCCATTTTTTTCTTGGGACCTTAGGTATGTGTAAATTTGATAGATATACCCATTCCTAAATTTTTCTTTACCAAATCGATTAGATACTAAAACGTTATTAAATTTAGTATCAATGATGGTCGCCTGTCCTGTCCGTGTATTTCTTAAAATAATATCAGCCTCCATCTGAGGTAGCATATCTGTAATCAATGCATCAGTATCAAACTTCCATTGCAATTTTTTATTATGACTAACTGTCCACACCTTAGCTGATAAGTTCTTAGAGTAAAAACCATAAACCGCTTTTTCAAACAATTTTCTTAACCATTCCTCACTCATTTCTTCTAAATTTGGAAGTAAATGATTTCCTTTTTGCATTGTTGGTATTTTCAATTCATTTAACAGCTGACACGTTTGAAGAAGTGCCTGTTCAGAATAATCAAAATGACCAAACCGATCTGATTTAAGTTCATAGTTTTGCCTGAATTGACAAGTAACTCCTAGCCCTTCCAGAATATTGATATTCTGAATAATCCTTCCTTTTAATCCAGCGATACCCTTTAAAAAAAGTGCATTTTTCAAAGTCATGAGCACATACTGATATCTTGGGATATCTAGAGTAAGCTCGTCATAAGAACAATTGACTTGTCCCCTCTGCATCAACATCTTACTTTCAGTTGTTAAAAAATTAATACTGCCTCGTACACGAGTTAAATTTTCACTCCTAGTGACATAATTACTCGACAGCCCCTTAGCTATATTCCTATCAAACTGATCGCACAATAACTCTAAGATAATGGTGTATAAGTCATCAGGGTTCTCTTCAACATTCAAAAATTTATCTTCAGAAGTCTTATAGACTTCCGAAGCATAAAGAATTAACAACCAAACATTTTTTATAGGGATTCCATACTTAGTGATGTAATGGTAATGGATATCTAACATGTTACTTAGATGTCCTTTAATGCATTACATAAATTTGAAACTTGAGGTGTATTGTCAGGCCAATAATCTAATAACAATGGCTTAACTTCTGATTCAACAACATCTTCAAGCCATTCTTGTAGATCATCAAATACTTGAGCTGGTGTAAAGAAACTATGGCCAACGCAGAATGGTTTACCTAAACGAGGATCTTCCTGAATTACTCCATTTAACTGCTCAATATTAAGGCGCAGTTTTTGGAGTTGTCCTTCAGTTACTTGTTCAACATTTTCTTTAACAACTTTCATCCAAATATCATTAAAAGTTGGTTCTAATTCTTCAAAGGCAAAACGTCTACGAAAAGCTAAATCCAGCTTAGCCAATGAACGATCTGCGATATTCATCGTTCCCAATACATAAACATTTTCTGGCACATAAATTTTTTCATTTTTATCTTTCTTATAAATCAACTCTAGTGAATGCTGATGAGCCCTTTTTGAGTTTTCAATGAGCGTTAGCATTTCACCAAAAATTTGAGAAGGATTACCCCTGTTAATTTCCTCAATCAAAATAACAAATTTTTGCGCAGGGTTATGGCGTGCACGATGGATCAATTCTAGGAAGGGACCATCAACAAGGTTTAGTTCTCCTTTAGAGTTAGGTCTCCATCCCCTAATGAAATCCTCATATGACGTTGTCGGGTGGAACTGGATATGAATGAAGTTTTCTTTGTACTGCCCAACAAGATACTCTGATAATTGCTGTGCTAGCCAAGTCTTTCCAGTGCCTGTTGCACCTTGAAAAATAACATTCTTTTTTGATTCAATTCTACGAACAATTTGTTCAAGCTTTTCTTCAGACATAAAACATCGATTATCAAGAATATCTTTGAGTGATATCTTTGGTTCATCAATGATTGGAGACTCTGTCATATTCTCTTCTTCATCTAGAAAATTAGGGTCATATGCTTTAATGCTGAGTTCGGGAAAACTTTTGACCGAAGAATTATCTTTTTCAAAGATTGTTTTAAGTTTAGCGATCAATTCTAAATAATTTTTGCCATCTATCGTTTTCTTAAAACCACTGTATGGAATTTGGAGCTTTACTTCTTCTTCAATGAACTTACGAGAACTACCGTCTAAACTTAGATAATCCCATGGGCGTATCCAAAACAACGCCATCGTAATGTTCCATCCAATTCCTTTTTGTTTTAGAAGGTTGTTATAAGAATCTATAAAAACTTGGTTTGCTTGAACTGTGTCTTCACCATCAGCAAACGCAATTGACGATTCAAAGAAATCCCATAAATTTTGTATGTCATTTGGTTGCTGAAATTCTTCAAAAGAGAAGAACCAAGACTTCATGTTATTTAAGAGTGGAATACCATCAAAATCACTAGGTAGTGTTGATTCTACAGATAAGGCCTGAGCCAAATCTGCAGCAATTGCTTGCCTATTTGAATCCGTCATTTGTCTATTCATCATGCCAATAACAGTAAATGGACAAATATCATTAAGCTCTTTGTTCAATAAATAGGATAAATTATTTTTTGCTGCAATGGTCTTAACTTTTTCAACTAGAATTTTTCTATCATGCTTAAATTCTAACAACTGATTTGATAAATCAACCAAGAATGGTGCCCAAGTAATTTCTTTTTTAAGAGTATCTCCAAAACGACTCTTCCAATAAGGTTCATTTCGAAAGAAATCAAAATTTTGCTTTTGGTTATCAAAAGTAAAATCTATTAGCTGTCTAGCGTAATTAGACTCATATTTGACTTGCCATAATGTAGTCCTACTTGTATAGAAATACCATTCTTTTGGCTCTTTCAGTACAGACCAGTCGACATCAACAAAGTGGCCATCATTTCGATTTGCTGTTACGGTTCCTATGGCTTTTATGGCCATAACAGAAACGAAATTACCTTTACTATCGAATGGCAAATCTTTTTTGCGAACATATGATGATTTGATGGCAATTTTATCACCAACCTTCATCAAATTAACTTTATCTGTTAACTCATTTTCATAGCCATTTTCCCAAATTCCCTGTTCAATAAAGCGATCAAACTGATCTGCATTACGTCCAAACGTTGCCCCTACAAACCAATATGTTAAAGCAGATTTATCTAATTTCTGGTGAATTTCTTCGAAAGACATTTTTTGCTACTAATTTTATAAAATTTAAGTGATTATATATTTATACGGTTCAATAATTACCTCTTTAACACTTAAGTTGTATTACTGGACTTGACTAGTCATATAACATTAAATTTAATTCATAATGAAAACTTATACATCCGATACCAGCCTAACGAATAACTTCAGATCTATTTTTTTGATCGGTGCCAATACTGCAACATATAAGTTTGCTCTAGCAAAATCATTGCTTGAATTAAATAATCAAACTTTTGTGAGCTTAGATGACCTATCCTCTATTTTCGCCAAACATCTCATTGAACATATTCAAACTGGAAAACGTCAAATTCAAGGAAAAGGGACTGCGAAACTTTTAAATGCACTGTACCTCTACACCCAAGAGCAAATTTCAGAAGAGTTGATGCTCCACGTTACAAGAACTGAGGGCTTTAAATGTGTACTTGATGCTTTCCACAATTTACCTAAAAAACAACAAGCTTCTAAATTTTTTGAAAAAACAATTCAGGATAAAAAACAAGGCATCACGCTTACCGATAATCTATTTCACCTTTTAGCAACAGAAGATTCAGAAAACTTTCATAATGAAATTGAAGGTCGCTGGAATTTAGTAGAGTCAGCTTGGAGTGAAGAGTCGCTAATCCATGTTCAGTACGATACAGCTACCGAAGATCTTTACTATCTAAAGCCCGTTTCTAATAATTCTTTCCTGCATTCACATTTACGCACCAACCTCACAGGTGTCAGAAAACCACTAAATGGTTATCAAAAAAGTAAATGCTTTTACTGTCTCAAATCGATATCAATTCAATCAGGCCAAGACAATACTTGCGATGTAGACCATGTTATTCCAATGTCCATTCAGTATGGTTCAACATATGACTTACAACTCAATGAAGTTTGGAATCTGGTCCTAGCATGTAGAGAATGTAATCGATGGGATCATGGTGGAAAAGCAGGTAATATCCCTCATCTCCAATTTCTTCTTAGATTGCATCAAAGAAATGAATACCTTATTGAAAGTAATCACCCTCTTAAAGAAAACATCATCTTAAGAACTGGAAAAAAACCTGATCAACGTTTAGATTTTTTGACAAAGCGCTTTGATTTTGCAAAAGGTATCAAGAGTACCTCTTGGATTCCCAAAGAAGTTTTTGACATATCTTTCTAGCTCAACTTTCTTAAAAGTAAGTTCAACCACTTTTCCTGTCGATCAGGTCGCTTATCTACTGTAATCCATTGCTGGATCTGTTGAACATTATCAAACTGCTCAAGTAAAGCCTGCGCTTGTACTTCATCTAAATCAGTGAATTTCCGTCCATCCTTCTCTCTATCGCCGTTGCCATATTTGAAAGACATATAAAGCACACCATTTGGCTTTAGCGCACTCACCAGTTTTCCTATCACTTCTTTTAAATGATTACGCTCACAATGCAACAACGATGCACACGCCCAAATTCCATCATAAGCTTCATAGTCATCAACCTCATAAAAGCTCTTCAACTTAATAGGAATACCTGTAAGTCGAGATGCTTTTTTAACGAGTTCTTCTGAATAGTCTATTGCATCGACCTGATAGCCTTTGTTTTTAAAAGCCAGAGTATCTCGTCCTGAACCACAGCCAACGTCAAGAATCCGAGCACCTTCAGGCAACTCAGCTAAAAATGGCTGATATAGGCTTTCCATATCAACTTCAAACGTTGAAGCTGTAAATTCTTCTGCATGCTTATTGTAGTATTCTATTGTTTTCATTACGGACACTTAGGCTAAAAGACACTTTCAGTCTACAAGAAAACAAAAAAATAAGGGAGCTAAGAGCGTCCCTTACTCTCGATTCGCCAACTTACTTTCAATCCATTGATGGATCTCATAAGCTGACCAGCCGATACGATTTTGAGTAATTTTAACTTTCTTTGGGAATGAAGGATCGTAATAAGGTGAGTTTTCATCCATCATCTCATAGATAGTAGAACGCCCCACTCCAACAAATTCCATGACTTGCTTGATACTGATCAGTTGATTCATTTGAAAAGTTTGACCTACAAATGCATTCATGATGTTTACTCCTATCTCATGATTTCGAGCAACTCGCTCATGAGATACGGCAATCTCGTAAGGTTTTACCTTGTCTGATTTAATTCAAAGCCGTCACAGATCCTTTCAATCCCTGTTGGATATCAAATGCAGTCTGAGTCTCCTCGATCTGCTGGTCTCCGACAGGCTGATAAAATTCCTCAACCACATCCAAACCTTCTTCCATATCGACCTCCATCATTCCATTCGCAAAACCCTTCCTTGCGATAAAGTCTAGAGCCTCCTGATAAAACCCTGCCTGCTTACTCTGCTCATCAATTTGCTTCGCTTGCATAATGGCTTCATTCAAGCTAATCCCTTCCCTTAAAGTTAAATCCACGTAATACACCGGCTGACGATAACTCTGTGTCGTACTCTTGCCCCGCAATATCAATTGCAAGGGTAGACATGACAACAAGCCATTTGAGGCCGCATGGTAATAACTCAGCCGTGCAGCCAAAGTTCGAATACTGTTAAAACCCGTGGTTCTAAAGATGAAGGTGCCAAACTCATCTGAGTCATCCAGGTTCACATGTAAACGCCCGTAAGGTTTGCAGTTGCCACCTTGAGCCAATGGACATAAATCTGGCGATGGACAGGGATGCTGCTCTACGCCTTGGTTGGTTAAACGCTGGCAGGTTTCTCCATTACCGACACAGACTGGCCGTCCGGTCTGTCGGTCAAATAAGGTGTATTCAGCGCGTAAGTTCAGATCAGGATCATTAAAGATCATTCTGACGGGGATTGAGCGTAGCTTTTGATTGGGAGTATTCGCTCGAAGCTGATCATCTAATGGATGTTTGACCCAGCCTTCTTTGCTTTGAATCTGGGAAGTAATGGTGAATTGATCATCTTTTTCAGGCAATCGCTTACCATTCTTCTCGATCATCCGACCAATACTGATACGCCCCAAGATTGGAGGGGTAATTGCTAAACCTTTAATCATGTTGATATTCCTTAATGTATTACGTTACAAATTTGGGTCTATGTATGTAGGTCGGAACAAGGACCAAATAAGTTACCCAAAGAGTGTAGAGCCAGATAAAGTGCTACAGAGATCGCGACCGATTTGCTCTCTACCGAAGGGTAGAGAGCGGGGAGCGATTTTTGTGATTTTTTGATTGGGTGATGTAGATAAGGCTTAGTCGGTATAGATGTTGAATCGACGACTGCCCTGCTTTTGAAGTGGATAAAGGTCGATCAGTTCAGGCTGGTGCTGAAGCAATGCCTTGGTATTGAGGCTGATGGAGTCCTTAGTTTTCTTCCAGACTACTGAGCCATGAGCAAAGACAGCCCTTTCCTTGTCTTGCATCATCATCTGAATTTCATGTTTAAGCTGGTCAAAGCGTTCCTGCTTGTGCTGAATCTCTTCTTTCATTTTGATGAGCTGATCAAACATAAAATTGGCATTTTCATTTTGCGAAAGATCCTCTACCGTTAAAGGGACATGCGCTGGATAAAGTTGTTGAATCGCTTTAGCTGCGGATTCACTGGCATCGACTGATGGCGGAGTATCATTTTCTACACATTCCCAGAAATATCGTTCTGCTTTAACAATATGCTCAATCACTGATTCAGACCGTATCACTTTGAAGATCTTGGTTTCATGCCCACAGATCAAGACACAAACATGCGCTGCCTGTTTACCAGTCACTGCCAGTTGATGTTGCACCTGACAAAGCACGTATAAAGGCACACCATCACGCCACAATTTTGCTCCATGCTCACCTACTGTTTTACATTCCAGGATCTGAACGTCATCACTACCGACCACGCTGTAATCCAGATTGGCTAACATAAAGTGTTTATCGGGATCAGGATGCTGAAGTACCGCATTGATCCGTCGCACCTTGTTATTGGTGTGCATGCTATAAAACTCTGCCACCAAAGGTTCCAGCTGCTTACCCCAATACAACGGTGCTACACCTGAGATTTCATCTTCTATGGATGGAGTCTGCCGTCCGGTTTTGATCAGCCAGAGTTCAAGCATCGACATGTAGGGATTGAGACCACATGCTGTTGCTGCATCACTACTGCCAATGCCTTGTTTACGAACTTCGAGCCAGTCCTGATATTCCATCCCTTTGGTATTGACCAGTCGCTTGGCTGCTGTTGAGCGTTTGGTAGTGATGGTTGGATTGACTGCAATCTTTGATCCTACAGTCGTAGGCTGATGGGAAATAGGTACAATTTGATTCATGAAATTATCCTTACAAATTCTAATCTCTGTAAAATAAATGCATAAAAAAGCCATACCCGACACGAGGTCGGGTATGGCTTTTTGTTTGCTGTTTTAATTGAGAGGGGTTACATGAGTGCTATGACTAGCATTTGTTTGGGGGTGACTTGATTTCGACATAAGTGAGTCAGTTAATTTCAGGCGATCAAAGCAAGCGCTTGCTCCAATCCTCTTTGTTTAAGACCAGCACCTGCACCGAACCAGGCTGAATCCAGTCGATGGTCGGTACTCATGGCACGTCGTTCATGATCCACAAATTCCGTGATCGAACAAAGTAAACCATAAGCCGTATCTTTAGCTGATGACAATTCAGCACCACGACCTTGGCCATTAAACATCTCTAAAGCTTTATTCATGGCACGACCATTCGGTTCAGGCTTTTTCTCCTGAGCTTGCTGCGCAACATTACGGTAGAACTGAATAATGTTTTCTTCAGGATCGGAAATTGACATGGTGCTGTTGTTGAATACGGCATCAAAATAAGCTTTGGCTTCCTGCTGACTCACCTTACGCTGTGTGAGCTGTTTCATTTCATACATGTGCTCATCCCAGGCACGCACTGAAATACCCAATTGCTGCTTCACTTTCTCTGCATCAAACTTGGTACTGTGCGGAACCTTCACCACACCTGCACTACTGCTTTGTCCACGTAAAGCAATTGCTAAAGTGTTGTTACAGACCACCCGGATACTGGTGAACTGTGCTGTAGTTGCCAACGTGCCGTCACACGCGGTAGCCAGCAGGATATAACCATTACTGACATCCTTGACCTTTAACGCAGTACTTTGCCCTGTACGTGCCAAAGCCCAAAACTTTTTACCACCTTTCAGAACCCCTGCTGTTTCTAGTTCAAAACCTGATTGCTCAGTCAGATCCCGGTAGAACTCCAGAATCTCTTTGGGTTGAACTTCCTGATAACGCTGACTGACCACAGATAAAGGCGCATGTGTATCTGAGCGATACAAGACACG
Organism: Acinetobacter sp. KH_038; assembly: GCF_057839405.1. Taxonomy (NCBI): domain Bacteria; kingdom Pseudomonadati; phylum Pseudomonadota; class Gammaproteobacteria; order Moraxellales; family Moraxellaceae; genus Acinetobacter; species Acinetobacter sp. KH_038. The sequence continues at coordinate 2,440,478 of NZ_CM174489.1, forward strand.
CTGCTCTTCAAAAGGCATGATGATGCTCTGACCACGTTCATTCTGTGCCATATAGCTGACATTGGAGGATTCAATCCGCCAGTCCATTCCAGCTTGCTGTGCCCAGACTTCCAGTGGTTGTTTCGGACTCAGCTGATTACCAAGACCATGCCAAGGGGTTTCGCCAACATAGGCGATTTGTTCGATTTGATGTGCCATCGTTCTTATCTCCTAGGTTATTAGCGGAAGTTCTGCTGACATTGATTACAGTGGTAGTAGGTCATAGTGATTGGGTTTTTAGGCTCATTAAACACGCTGCTAAATAGACCACCAATGACCGCACCTGCAAGCCCGCCAAGCAGTGGTGATACAGGCAAAGGTAAACCCTTTGAAATGGATGCACCGATGGTTGCGAACGAAGCTGATGCTGCTAGACCTGTGGAATCAGAACCAGTCACCTGCTGATTAACAACCTGAATGACCTGATCCGATAAACAATAAGGACAATTTAAACTCATAATATATACCTCTAGAAATGACAAAGGCTCACCGATTGGCAAGCCTTGCAAAGTTAAAAAACTCGTTTTCACCTAGATAATGTATATCTGAGATTATTTTCATTTAGCGTCTATCATACTGCGCTCTTAACTGACCTTTACCAAATACTCTTCGTCCTTTTGGCTTTACACGTAAGTATTGAAGAGTACGTTTGTGATGATCAGCAATGTATTGCATTGCCTCAATGAAATTTGTTACTTGGGTGGAATCACGACGATAAATCACACCGATCCCGAGCTTATTCTCTCTTCGAAGTTTCGCTACACGTTCACGGTTCCAGCAATTATATCCTTGACCAAAATCCCTAGTAATATCCCTCCATAGCTCAATAATTTCATTTCCCCAATATGCCGCGCTTCCATCACGATAGGCATTATCATAAATGATTGCTAAATGGCAATGAAAACCTTTACTTTTACCACCTTGTTCTACTCCCCATATATACCCGATCACATGTTTAAATATGCCATCTTTATTTTGGATTCGATTAAGCAGTATATCTAAGTCCTTATAAATATCTTCAACTCTAATTCGACTAGAATATTCTTTCAAATAACCCAAGTCTACACGAGCAACTAATATTCGACTGCATTTATTAAGTATTGACCTACAATATTCCTGCACTTCAATTTTATTTTCATCTTTCTGTTTTTCGATCATCTTATAATCTTTTTCAAAATCCTCAGATAAATCTAAAAACCATGTTCTCATCTCTCTATATCCAATTATCTTTAGCTCATCCATAAGACCTAAATAATCAGAATCTATTCTCTGTAAGTCATATATCAAGATAACAAAGAACTGGAGATAACCTATGTATTCCTCATCAGGGTCATATATATCATCAAAGGCTAATAACAGCTTAGTAAGCTGTGAATAGAATCCATCCCATTTTGTACGTTCTCTTTTTAAGCGTTTTAAAAAGTTCTCAATCTCAAGTGTAAGTTTTGCCTGATTAATTGAATCTCTCATGTTTAAACCTATGTGTGTGATAGTTACATAAGAGATAGGGAATTCAGTATATGTTTACATTTACTTCTCAATAGAGTGTTAGCTAATAAAAGATAGTATAAATAACCAATGCCCTAGAGAATCTAAATTTCTCCTGTAGTACAGCATCCCCTCCGCACATTAAGAATCTTTCCTCCCTGTTTTATGTCTATATTCATGCAGATACTCATCTTAAAAAAGCTAGAGTTAGGGTAATACTTGGTAATTACTAATTGAAAATGGCTGTAAGCTACTATTTCCATAGATCCATCAGAATTTTAGTATTGAAAAATACTCATTTAAATACTATTGTAAATACTACCAATAATACTACGGATAATTAATCAAAATGGGCTTAACTTCTAAGGATCCTCATATCAGTAAAGAGCTTTTGATTGACAAACTTTTAAGAAGCTTTAAAGAGCATGAGTACGTATGGGTGGCTTGGAAGGCGGCTAGCAACCTGAATTACACGCCTAGATATTTATTAGATTTTTTTAATAAGAACTCTTCTTTTGATGAGCTAAGAAGTTATATCAAAATTACTTTATCCAATCTTGAAGAAGCTAATTTAAATAGTTTTATGAATACTTTACGGGAGAAACAGAAGGAACTCCTTTTAGAACTAGATATTAATTCATTTTTAAATGATAATAGACTGTGCTGGTTCTTAATTAATAGATTTTTAGATGACTACAATGTATTATTATCTACTAAAGAAAAAGCATACAAGCAACTCAATGTCGCTAAAGAAAATAACTTAGTTAACAATTATACATTTCAAAAGAGAACAAACTTTCCAAAATCAAAAAAATACATTAATAACCCTAAAGTATTTATTTTAGCTCTTATTTACTTAAGCCCCAATATAGCAAATAAGCCACACCAGAGAAATATAGACTTAGAAAAATATATTATTGAATTTCAGGGAATCAAAAAAGAAAAAGTCAATTTAAATAGATATATTAATAATAAAGAATTCATAAATTGGAGTAAATCATACATTGATAAGCACTTCAAATATGATATTTTCCCCAAGTTTCAACTTGAACAAGAAAAATCGAATCAAGATTATATTCATGCATACTTTGATGATCTATATATTAATAATAAAGAAAAATACATTAACGATTTAAACAAACTTAAAAAAGCTTGGCAGCAAAATGTTTTTAGAATGAAAAATAAAGATAACCCTAAAAGGAGCTACCACTTACCATTAAAAAAAGAATCAAAAAAGCTTTTAGAAGAATTAGCACTTTTCAAAAATATTTCTGAAAGTGAAGTTTTAGAAATATTGATTAAGGAGGCGTATACAAATGAAATGTGTGATAAAAAAGGGAAGGCTCTTTACTAAGCCATCCACTCTTTCACTTGCTCCCCATACCATCCCATGATCTTCACACGCTCATCCCAATATTGCGCTCGGTTATATGCCGAGCGAATTCTATTTTGTGGCACATGAGCAAGCTGCCGTTCAATGGCATCGGGATTAAATAAATTTGATTCATTTACGACTGTACTGAATAGAGATCTAAAACCATGTGTGGTCATTCGTCCTGCATAGCCTGAACGCTTGATCACCGCCAAAATAGACTCACTACGCATAGGTTCTTTGTTATCCAAACGATGTGGAAAAAGCAGTTCCTGATTATGAGTAAGTCTTAATGCCTGAAGCTCAGCAATCATCATGTCCGTCAACGGTACACGATGCGGAAGCCTGTTCTTCATTCGCTCTTCAGGGATATCCCACTTACGTCCTTCCAAATCAAATTCCTCCCAGCGTGCTTGCAGCAACTCACTAACCCGAACGCCTGTCAGCATAATCAGAATAATCGCATGATGTGTCTGAGCATCACTTGGGTATGCTCTTACCTTTCTTAAAAATTCAGGCATTTCAGAGGCAGTAAGCGAAGCCAGGTTTATGACTCTTTTATTCTTGAGAGCATAAACCAGATCACCCGCTGGATTATCATAGCGGTATCCATGAGCAATGGCATACTTCATGACCATACCACAGCGAGACAAGGTACGTTTTGCAATTTCAAGCGAACCTCTTGCCTCAATCTTCTTAATGATTTGAAGAATCTCAGGAGCCTGAATCTGGTTAATACGCTTATTAGCAAGAGCAATATAAAGCTCATCCAATGAAGCTCTAACATTACTAATATGCTTAGATGACCAGGTTTCTTTTTGATTATTAAACCAATCCTCTGCGACCTCCTTAAAACAAGGCTGCTCCTCTTCGACCTCAACTGTATTCTTGAGTTTATACCTCAGATCAAGCGCTATCTCTCTTGCGCGCTTTAAACTCAGCTCAGGATATACACCTAATGCTTTGGACTTCCTTTGTCCATTCTCCGTATATCGGATAGACCAATATTTTTTGCCATTCGGATCGATTCGTAAAGACAGACCGTTACTATCAGAAAGGCGGTACTGTTTTTCCTTCGGTAATGCTTTTTTACACAGCACATCAGTAAGCGACATATCTTTGTCCCACATAATTAAACTTATTTAGTGGGTCAAATTGTCCCAATTTTGACCCCCAGAAAGCAAAAATAGGGTCAAACAGCTTAGGACAGGGTCGGACAATACAGCCAATAAAAAAGCCTTTAAACATTAAGTTTAAAGGCTTTTTTAGATTCCGATGGATTACTTCGGAAAGAATTTTGGTGGAGGTGGCGGGAGTTGAACCCGCGTCCGCCAGCATTACGCTCGAGAATACTACATGCTTAGATATCGTCTATTGTTTTAACTCTTTGTGACCCGACGAACAGGGTACAAATCGCGATCCTCTTAGTTTAGTACAAAGCCCCGAGGCTTGGCTTTATACGGACTTGTGTGCGTGCGCTTCAGTCGGACTCTCTAACCACAAGTATTCGGAGAGGCGGACAAGCTGCCCTTAGGCAGCTAGAGCGTATGATTCGTCGTTTGCGACTAAAAAATGCAAATTTGATTTACGAGAGAAAATGCGCTCTCGGCATGCATCTATGAGTTTCATCACCAGCGTCGAAGCCAGAAACACCCCCAAAGTACAAGGCAATCATAGCATAAATGTCAAAAATTACGATGCATTTTCTGAACATTTACACAACTTGATGCGCTTAATTACATTATTGCGCTAATATTTCACTTTTCAAGCCGAATATCAGAAAAATTATGAGCTATTTACTGGCCCTGGATCAGGGGACCACTTCAAGCCGGGCGATTATTTTTAATGAGCATGGACAGGTTCTGGCTACGGCGCAACGGGAAACCCATATTCAGACACCACACTCAGGTTGGGTCGAACAGGATGCGCAAGACATCTGGAGCTCACAAATTGCGGTGGTACAGCAAGCACTCGCTAGTGCAAGAATCCTGGCCAAAGATATTAAAGCCATCGGCCTGACCAACCAGCGTGAAACCACAGTGGTTTGGGATCGTAGAACTGGCAAACCGCTGGCGCCGGCTATTGTCTGGCAGGACCGTCGGACATCGGACTGGTGTAACCAGCTGATTGAACAGGGCTTGATGAGCAAAATTCAAGAAAAAACCGGTCTAAGGATTGATCCTTATTTTAGTGCGGGAAAACTGGTCTGGTTTCTGGAGCATGTGCAAGGAATCCGTGAACTGGCTGAACAGGGCCATGTGGCCTTTGGAACTATCGATAGCTGGCTGATCTGGAATCTGACCCAGGGTGCAGAGCACGTCATTGAAGCCAGCAATGCTTCTCGTACCATGCTGATGAATCTGCAGCAACAAACCTGGGATGCAGAACTGCTGGAGCTGTTTCATATTCCAGCTTCGGTCTTACCGAAAATCATTTCATCCGATAGCTATATCGCAGACACCGCGTCAGGCTTACTCGGTGCCAATATTCCGATTACCGGCATTCTGGGCGATCAGCAATCTGCACTGTTTGGTCAGTCCTGTTTCGAAGTGGGCAGCGCAAAAAATACCTATGGCACTGGCTGTTTTATGCTGTTCAATACCGGTCATGATATTCAGCTCAGTCAAAATAAACTGCTCTCCACCCTCGCCTGGCAGGCACAGGATCAAACGACCTATGCGCTGGAAGGTAGCGTATTTATGGCCGGCGCGGTGGTGCAATGGCTACGTGATGGTCTGGGGATTATTCAACAAAGCAGTGATGTGGAAAAACTGGCCTGTAAAGTTGAGGATACCGATGGCGTAGTTCTGGTGCCGGCCTTTACCGGACTTGGCGCACCGCATTGGGACAGTGAAGCCCGTGCCCTGCTCTGCGGCATGTCACGTGGTACGACTAAAGCGCATATCGCCCGCGCAGCCTTAGAATCAATTGCCTTTCAGGTATCTGATGTTCTCAGCGCAATGCAGTCTGATATTGCCCATCCTTTAAAAGAATTACGCATTGATGGTGGTGCCAGTGGCAATGACATGCTGATGCAGTTTCAGGCCGACATTCTGAATGTACCGGTATTACGTCCAAAAATGCTGGAATCTACCGCTTGGGGTGCAGCAGCGATGGCCGGATTAAAAGCCGGAGTATTTTCAAGTCTGGGGGAAATTTCCGAGTCCTGGCAGCTGGAACGTGCCTTCGAGCCACAGATGCAAGCGGATCAGCGTCAACATCATCTAGAAAAATGGCAAAATGCCCTGAAACGGGCCAAATCAGATATATAAATTGTCGTTATCTGAAAGTTCAAAGCTAAAAAAAGCCCACCATTTGGTGTGATGCTGATCAGTTAAGGAGTTTAGAAGTAAACTCCTTAACTTTTTAATGATTCATGGCGGAGTCTTACTTTTTTAAATCAAACCCTAGCAGCTCATTTGTTACTTTGGTTTCGCCCAAATGAGAAGCGAAGCTTCGCAAGGAAGGCATCTTGCGGAGCAATACTCCTCACCGCAAAACTCGTCAGCCTCTATCGACTAACAAATTTATCGCAGAAACAATCATTTTTTTATGCAGTCCGGCCTCAAACAGTTGCGGATGACTTTCCTACATATCAACTACAGTCATGAATTTAAAAAGAAAATGCAAGTCAATTTCTTAACTGACTGGCATTACTGTCATTGCAGTGCTTTTTTATACGCTCTTTACTTAATAAGCATACGATGCAATCGCTGTGGCAATTGGCTTATCTTCATCATTGACCATGGTCATACGCATGGTGCAGCCCTTACGCCCCAAACGTAGGGTTTCTGCACGCGCAATGAAATATTTGCCTCGTCCGGGCGCCAGATAATCCACCCGCATATCCACTGTCGCCAGACGCGATACCTTTTTAATGGTCTCGGCAATGGTTTCCGGTTCGGCTTTTTTATATAGCTCCCCCATCGCCACAATGCCGCCAACACTGTCGAGCACCGTGGCGGCAAGACCGCCATGCAGAATCTGGAACGCGACATTGCCAATCATGAAATCCTGCATTTCCACATAAGCTTCAATCTGGCCATCCACCACGCGCATGCTCATACCATTGTGCTTAAAAAAAGGAGAGCTGTTAAAAGCATGTACCAGTTGATTTAAGACCACATCAATATCCACCTTTGCCCCCAAGTGTATATTACCTGTCCAGCTTTTCTCTGTCTTAGTCATCACTCTGTTCAAATCCACCGCAATAAAAACCGCTAATTTATGCCCAAAAATTTCAGTTAGGGCTACAATAGGGGCCTAGTTTAATACTGATTGCTGAGATTTTTATGACCTATACGTTCAATCGTCCCGCATTTCCTGCAACTCGCATGCGTCGTATTCGTAAAAATGAGCATTTACGTTCTATGGTACGTGAAACATATCTCAGTGCAGATCACCTGATTTATCCAGTATTTGTACTGCCAGGACAGAACCAGACCCAGGATATTCCCAGTATGCCGAATATCCAGCGCCTGTCAGCAGATTTGCTGTTAAAAAAATCGGAGCGCCTGCTGGAACTGGGCGTCAATAAACTGGCACTATTTCCAGTTACTCCACAAGAAGATAAAAGCCTGACTGCCGAAGCCGCATGGCGCGAAGATGGTCTGGTGCAAAACACCTTGCGTTTATTAAAAAAAGAACTGCCAGAAATGGTGCTGATTACTGACGGCGCACTCGATCCTTATACTACACATGGTCAGGATGGCATTATTGATGAAACCGGTTATGTGTTAAATGATGAAACGGTTGAATGTCTGATTAAACAGGGCCTCAGCCATGCCGAGGCCGGTGCAGACGTGTTTGCTCCAAGTGACATGATGGATGGCCGGATCGGGGCAATCCGTCAGGCCTTTGAACAAAATGGACATATCTATACCTCCATCATGGCCTATTCGGCCAAATATGCATCAAGTTTCTATGGCCCGTTCCGTGATGCAGTCGGTTCTGCCAGCAACCTAAAAGGTGGCAATAAATACAATTACCAGATGGATGTCGGTAACCGTGCTGAAGCGTTGCATGAAATTGCCCTGGATATTCAGGAAGGCGCAGACATGGTGATTGTGAAACCGGGTATGCCTTATCTGGATATCGTCCGCGAAGTCAAAGACAGCTTTGGTGTACCAACCTTTGTTTATCAGGTCAGTGGTGAATACGCGATGCTGGCAGCTGCCATTCAAAATGGCTGGTTATCTGACAGCGTCATTTTAGAATCATTGATGAGCTGTCGCCGTGCCGGTGCCGATGGCATCTGGACTTACTTTGCCGAAGAAGCTGCGCTTAAACTGAAAGACATGAAGTAACAGGATTTCGGCGCAATGCATATCGCCATCATCGGCGCTGGCATCACCGGGTTGATGTCGGCGCTGGAACTGCTTGAACAGGGATGTTCTGTCACAATTCTTGATCAGCAAGCCGCCGGACAGGCGGCATCCTGGGCTGGCGGTGGCATCCTCTCCCCGATGTATCCCTGGCGCTATCCTGCTGCCGTGAATGCTCTGGCCCGACATGCCAAACCGCTATATCAGGACTGGAATCAAAAACTGCAGCCGCTAACCGGGATTGACTTCCAGATTCATGAAACAGGCATGCTGATTTTTGATAAAGCTGATTTTGAGATTGGCCTGCGCTATGCGCAACAATATCAGGACCCGCAGCAACAGGCGGAATTGCTTAATCAAGTTAAACTTCAACAGATTAATCCCAGAATTGATCAGCACAAGTTCAAACAGGCGATTTATTTTCCGGAGCTGGCCAATATCCGTAATCCGCGACTATTACAGTCGCTCATCAGCTATTTAAAACAGCATCCGCGGGTCAGCTGGCAAGAACATTGTAAAATCACTCAGCTCAATATTCAGCAAGGCCGTGTAAACAGTGTCTCAAGTGCAAGTGGCCAGCAGTTTCAGGCAGACCACTTTGTAATCGCCACTGGCGCATGGTCTGCGGGCTGGTCGGAACAGCTTGGTTTTGAAATTCCGGTACAACCGGTACAAGGCCAGATGCTGCTGTTTAAAACCCCGGAAAACTGGCTACCCAGCATGTGCATGAACAAGGTCATGTACCTGATTCCACGGCGGGACGGACATGTGGTATGTGGTTCCAGCATGCGTCAGGCCGGTTTTGACACCTCTCCTTCTGCCGAAATCCGGCAAGATATTCTGCAAGCTTGTCTGGACATGGTGCCGGAACTGGCAGATTTTCCAATTGTGAAACAATGGGCCGGATTACGACCCAGTTCGCCGGATGGTATCCCCTATATTGGCAAAATTCCCCAGCTAAAAAATCTCTGGGCCAATTTTGGCCATTTCCGTAATGGTTTATGCATGGGGCCTGTATCAGGCAAACTACTGGCTCAACTAATACTGGAACAGCCGACCATTGTAGATCCACAGCCTTATGATCCAGTGCGTTTATTGGAGCCAGGTCGCTTAGTGCTTTAAATATTGTGCAGCGCTTCTTTTAAGGTCGGATAATTAAACTGAAATCCCGCCTCCTGCAAAGCTTTGGGCTGTACATACTGACCGTTCAAGACCAGTTGTGACTGTTCTCCCAGCATCATTTTCAGGCTGCAGGCCGGCAGTGGCAATAAGGGTTTACGCTTTAGCACTTGCGCGGCAATCCGGGCAAACTGCGCCTGACTGACTTTTTCTGGTGCAACCACATTAAAGATCTGCTCGGTTGTCGCTTCAAGCATCAAGAATTCAATCGCTCGCAGTACATCCTCTAAATGTACCCAGGTCACTGGTTGACGCCCATGACCAATCCGGCCAAACAGATTCAGTTTGATGGGCAATAGCATCTGCGGCAGAATCCCGCCACCTTGACCAAACACCACTGCAAAGCGAACAATTTTAGTATCCTGATGGGTATAGGACAGCGCCAGCTGTTCCCATTTCACACAAAGCTCGGACATAAAAATATCTTGTGGCGGGCTTTGTTCGGTACAAACCTGCGCCCAGCGCTCATCCGGATCAATGCCATAATAGCCGACTGCCGATGTTGAAATAATCCGTTGCGGTTTGATCTGGTATTTTTCCAGATAGTCAAATAACTGCCTGGTGGTGTCTAAACGGCTGTCCAGCAGTTTCTTTTTCCGCGCTGCTGTCCAGCGGCCCTGACCGATGCTTTCACCCGCCAGATTCACCACATAATCAATCTGATGCGATTTTAATTCATCCAGCTGGTTGATCCAGTGAAAATCTGGATGCGGTTCACGTTGATGTTTACGGCGAGTCAGGCCAATCACCCGATAATCGCGTTGCAGTAAAAAACGCACCAGATGACTGCCAATAAAACCACTCGCTCCGGTCACCAGCACTACAGGTTTATCCATAAGTCATTCTGCGCCTTATTCTTTTCTTGGTTTAAATTATACGTCAGTCATCTTGAAGTTTTTAAATACAGAGCATCTTTGTCGTGGTGAATTTGTATCATGAGCGATGCAATTATTCTATAAAAATCAATTATCATAAAGCCACTTGCCGATTAGGCCTGCGGTGCATTGCCAAACATTTTATCTGCCATACGCTGTGCCTGCTTGCCATAGAACCAGTAGGTTAATAAATATAGCGGAATCGCAATCAGCAGGAACATGATCAGCACGATACTCATAAATTGTGGCTGCTGTAGATACAATAAAAAGTCCTGCCAGGCATTTGGATTGGAGCGCGTAGCAATCAGAATCCCAAGTAACAGAAACAGCAGATTATAGCTCCAGTAAATCAGGCTAAAACCAAGAGTGAATTTTTTACGTTCCGACTGCGTGGGAGCACGTTTTTGCTGTTTTAAAAACTTGAACAATATCCAGATCATGGCCACCAGATATGGAACAACCGTCAGCACTGCCCCCATACCCGTTGGCATTAATGCTGCCAGAACCCCGCAAATGCAGGTAAAAATAAAGCAGATAATAAAAAACCAGATAAAATAACGGGTTAAAGGCAACATATCAATCACTCGGTGACATTCAGCAAACTAGTATAAAAAAAAACAGGTTTTTTTTCATTTTATTGTCAACCATCGGCCAGAGGGTGACGTTATATAGGGTACAAGGTACAAAAATTTGGACTGGCATCCACGAATTTTTGCTGACCTTAGAGCTAAAGCAATAAGTCCAGTGTACAAGGAAATTTTGAATAGCAGCCAAAATTTTCATGCAGCACAAGTTTTGACCGACGATTTCACATCACTCGAATCGTCGGTTTTTATTTTTTATGATTCCATTTTTTAGGCGAATGCATCGCAAGTCTTTTCAATAATTAGGATGGATAGCGAATTAGCCGTTTATTTTCACATTGCTTAAAATAAATTCAGTGGCAATAAACCACGGCCAGATGAAAATTTCTTTTTCAGGTAGATTTTTAGCTGTGCTTTTTCCTATAGTAGCAAGGCAGATATCTAGGGGTTCATTACATGGCAGTTCATTTTCTTCACACTTCCGATTGGCATCTGGGACAATTTTTCCATAACCATGACCGTGAATTTGAACATGCCCAGTTTCTGACCTGGCTGCTGGAGCAAATTAAAGCAAAACAGCCGCATGCCCTGCTGATTGCCGGAGATATTTTTGATGTGATCAATCCGGCGTCCAGTGCGCAAAGACAGCTGTACCAGTTTCTGGCCGATGCGCATGAGCTGGCGCCACATATGCAGACCCTGATGATTGCCGGTAACCATGATTCTGGTTACCGGATTGAACAGGTTGAACCCTTGCTGGCCAAATTCAATGCCAAGGCCGTCGGGATTGTCGGCCGCAGTGCAGATAATACCCTGAACCTGGACCGCTTGCTGATTCCTGTGTATGACCAGAATAAAAATATCGTTGCCTGGTGTCTGACCTTGCCTTATTTACGCAGTGCCGAAATTACCGGACTGAATGAACATACCAGCAATAGCCAGAATGCGATTAGCTATCTGCACCAACAACTGATTGCCGAAGCCAAGGCGCGCAAGCAGCCACATCAAGCCCTGATTTTAATGTCGCACGCGCATATGCAGGGCGGCGAAACTTCCGACTCGGAACGTCCGATTATTGTCGGCAATGAAGAAGCCCTGTCGACGGCGCTGTTTGATGAGGTGATTGATTATGTCGCCCTTGGGCATTTGCATAAACCACAAAAAGTCGGTCAGCCGCATATCCGTTATAGCGGCTCACCGATTCCGCTGTCATTTAGTGAAATCAACTATCAACATCAGGTGGTTGAGGTCAGAATTGATCCTCAGCAAAGCACAGAACAGCGCCTTCAATATGATGTTTTAAAAGTTCCGCGCACCGTCGAGCTATTCCGGATTCGGGAAAAGCTGGAAGATTTAATCACTAAAATTCAGGCCCTGCCTGCCGGAGAAATTCAACAGCTCTCTGCACGGCATTTTCTGGAAGTGGAATACACGACCGACGCGCCGCCACCAGTCGATTTACGCCAGCAAATTGAACTGGCACTGCCAGCAAATCGTTATCGTTTGCTGCGCATCAGCCGGATTTATCAGCAACAGGCCGAACATGCGCCAGGAGATTCAAAAATTGATCTGGCACCGCCGACACCGGAATCGCTGTTTTTGAATATCTGGGAAAAAATGGGCTATGAGCCGGATGATTCTGTACAACAGGATTTTCAGCGCTTGCTGGTTGAAGCCCAGCATGAACTTGCGCAAAAACAACACGCTTAGGATCGGCCATGAAAATTTTACGTTTGAGTCTCAATAATCTGGCCTCCCTCACCGGCACCCATCATATTGATTTTGAATCCAGTCCTTTGACACATGCCGGCCTCATTGCGATTACTGGAAAAACCGGCGCCGGAAAATCGACCCTGCTCGATGCCATGTGTCTGGCGCTATATAACGAAATTCCACGCCTGAAAGGTGCAACCGGCAGCCTGAAAGATGCAGGTGGTCAGGATGTTTCGATCAAGGATTCCAAGAACATTCTGCGCCGTGGCTGCGTGCATGGTTTTGCCGAACTGGAATTTATTGCACTCGACAGCAAACGCTATAGCGCACGTTGGGAAATTAAACGGGCACGTCAAAAGGTTGATGGCAATTTAAAGGTCGATCGTTACATCAAGTGTATCGATGATGACACCACCCTGACGCAAAAAATATCGGAAGTTACCCCTTTAGTTGAAAAGCTGCTGGGCCTGAGCTTTGAGCAGTTTACCCGTGCAGTACTGCTGGCCCAGTCGGAAGTGGGGGCATTTTTAAAAGCCAAAGATCATGAACGCGCCGACTTGCTGGAATATCTGACCAATTCGCAGATTTTCAGTGAAGTCAGTAAAAAAGCGGCAGAAAAATTCAGTGAAGTTAAAAACCAGCGCCATGATCTGGAAAAGCTGATCGGGCATATTGAAATTCTGTCGGAAGAAGAGATCGCCCAGCTTCAACAGCAGCATACGGCCTTAAACCAGATACTCGAGCATTTTAACCAGAGTGAAAAATTACTAGAAAATGACCTGAAATGGCATCGGCAGAAACATGCTTTATATACTGAAATTCAGGCCAAAAAAGAAATTTACGAGGTACAGCTAGATGCCGATCAGAAACTGACGGCACAAAAGCAGTTGCTGGTTCATTTGGATGAGTTTCAGGGCATTCGTGAACAGTTTGTCCAGCAGACTCAAATGCTCACGCAGCAACAGCAACTTGCCATGCAACAACAATCATTCGAACAGCAGCTGCAACAGGTACAACAGCAACGTGATGCCGAATTTGCGAAACTGGTCCAGATTCAGCAACAGCAGCAAGCTTATGTTGAACATATGCATGCCATGCAACCGCATCTGGAACAAGGTCTAAAACTGGATCATGAGATGCATCTGGTCGGCAATGACTATAAGAAGAAATCAGCAGATTTATTGAACTATGCGCAGCAATATATCCAACCCTTGCAACAACAGCTTGAATCATCAAAACAGCAACTCGCCTCTGCTTGCGAGCAGCAACAGCAACGCCTGAAGCAACTTGAACATCAGGCTTATCTTGCCGTGTTTGATCTGGAACCACAAAGCACATTGCAACGACTGCATGACTACCAAAAGCTGTATCAACAGATGCAGCAACAGACGCCAGCCGTACTCTCTCAATCGCGTGCTGAACTGGAACACACCCAACAGCAGTTGGCTCAGCAAATCGAAGGCTTGCAGCAACAATTTGGCAATCAAGCCCAGTTGGAACAACAACTGCAACAACATCAGATTGTACAGCAACAGAGCACGACCCAGCGACTTAAACTGGAAGGCTTAATCCAGCATGTAGCAGGTCTGGCGGAACAGGAAACCGAACAACAGCAACTCAAACAGGACGTAGCGCATGCCCAGACAGAATTGTCTCGGCTTGAAGATACGGAAATTCAACTGCAACAAAGCGTCAATAAGGCCGATCAGGAATTTGAGCAACTACAGGGCATGTTGCAGCAACAGCGCCTGCTACAAACCCAAAGTGTGCAGGAACTGCGTGCGCAACTCAAACCTGATGAAGCATGTATGGTCTGCGGCAGCCAACAGCATCCTTTTGTTCAACATAAGGCATTATTAGAAACAGCGCTCAATCAGCTGCAAGATCAACAGCTGCAACAGGCGCAGCAAGGACTGAATCAGCTTAAAGAAGATTTAAAAGCAACCCAGATTCAACAGTCGAAAATCAGGACGCTTTTTGAGCAGAAGCAACAGCGTTTAGTCCAGCTTGAACGGATACTGAATGATCAGCACCACACATTACAACAGCAGCTAAAAGAATTAGGACTTGAGCAAGCCAATCCTGACCATTCGGCCCAGTTGCTCCATAGCCTGCAGGCACAGCTTGGCCAATGGCAACAGCAACACACGCAGGCAAGCGAACAATTCAAAGTCCTGCAACAGACTTGGCAAGACTGGCGCCAACAGCAACAGCAATTTGACAGCATGCAACTGAGTCTGCAAAAAATGCTGCAACTGGATCAACTGATCGAGCCAGTTCTTATGGTACTGCCTGAAGCACAACAGCTCGCTTGGCACAAGAATGCGCCTGCTGCCTGTACCCAACTCCAACAGCAGTTGCAGCAGCGATTACATCTGGTCAATCAAGCCAAAACTGCGGAACAGCAACTACAGGGTTTAAACCAGCAATTAAATCAGGCTGAACAGCAACTGCAGCTGCATGAACAGCGGCATACGCAAATACAGGCCGAAATTAATTCTTTACTTGAGCAAGGTAAAGACTTACGTCAGCAACTCAATCAACTGACCGAACAGCACGCTGGTCAGTCCTATAAGCTGGCAGCAGAATGGCGACTGCAACTGGATACTCAATTAAAAGTACTCGATACTCAGCTCCAGGCACAACGTCAGGTATCCGAGCAGCATGAGCAAGGTCTGCATCAGGCTTTGCTTAAACGGCAGGCTTTGCTGACCCAAGTGCAGCAGCTGACTCAACAGCAGGCACAATCTGCTCAAGCGATCAGTACCTGGCAAAATCTGCACGCACATTTTGATGCGGCTTTAATCCAGCAATGCCTGAGCATTAATCTGAATGAACATCAGCAAATCCGCCAGCAATTACAGGCACAGCATCAAGCACTGGAAAATGCCAAAATTGCATGGCAAACACTGGAAGATCAATACCAGAAGCATCTACAGCAACAGCCTGAGCTTGGTTTTGAGGAAGTGGAATCGCGTTTAAACAGTTTGGCACAGGAAAAGACTGAGCAACAAAACAGCTTCAATGAAACTGATGCCAAACTGCGTATGAATGCCACCAATCAAAATACTTATGCTAAATATCAGCAGAAAATCGAGCAGGTCAAAGCTGAAGAATATCGCTGGGGCCGGATCTATGACTTGATTGGACATAAGGAAGGTACCAAGTTCCAGAAAATCGCTCAGGAACATCACTTGGATATCCTGGTGGAATATGCCAACCAGCAGTTACAGCCGCTGGCACCGCGCTATCAGTTATATCGCATTCCGAACAGCCTGAGTCTGGCAATTATTGATCTGGACATGAACAGTGAAGTACGTCCTGTGCTGTCCTTATCGGGTGGAGAAACATTCCTGGTGTCGCTGGCCCTGGCACTGGCGATTGCCAATATGGCTTCCGGCTCCATGAAACTGGAATCGCTGTTTATTGATGAAGGCTTTGGTACTTTAGATCCAGCCTCACTACATATGGTGATGAATGCACTGGATCATTTGCAAAGCCAAGGCCGTAAAGTGGTATTAATCTCGCATGTGCAGGAAATGCATGAACGGATTCCGGTACAGATTCAGGTCAAACCGGTCGGTGCAGGCGCCAGCACCATCCAGATCATAGGTTGACAATGATGCACCCTGCCCCAGACAAGCTCTCGCCCTATTTCAGCTTGCAACTCGAGAGCTTACGGGGCATCAGTGCCATTGTGGTACTGTTCACGCATTGCTTTCAGGCCTTTATCGCTCCTTTTGACCTTAGCCTGTATTCCTGGGTGCGCCTGCTAGGTCAAGCTGCGGTCATGATTTTCTTTGTTCTGAGCGGTTATCTGATTGGCTATTCAATCCAGTACAATGCTCATCGACAGTGTCAGTTCAATCTACGCGATTACCTCCAGCAGCGCTGTCGCAGGATTTTAGCGCCCTTCCTGTTTGCAATGGCTTTGACCTTGATCTTGTATCTGTTGGCTCCACTGTTCTTTGCCAGTCAGAGCCATGCTTTTCAAAACAGTTTTGGCATGATGATCCGCACTGACTATAGTGTCGATTCAGGTGATTTTATTGGCGCTCTGCTGTTTCTGAATGGCTTCGTCACGCCTACAGTTTCAGTCAATGCCCCGCTCTGGAGCCTGAGTTATGAAGTCTGGTTCTATGTCTTGGCGGGCTTTCTGCCTTTTTTCAAAGATTCAGGAAGAGCCAAAATCGGCTTTTTTGCTGTTTTAATCATTTTATCCCTCCTGAATATCCAGTTTTTTATTTATTTTCTGGTCTGGCTGGCGGCATTTGCCTGTTCATTTCGTCACCTTCAGCGACATTTTCTAGGCCGGTTACAAGCGCTTAAACTGGGATTCTTTGGCTTTGCCTTGCTGATTGCCTGCTTTGATGCCTATCAGTTTCATATCGTAGATCAGGCCCGACAATATCGCGCTGCAAATTTTACGCCCTTCAATTTTTGTATCGGTCTGGCATTTTGCTGCTGGCTGCTACAGCTCCAGCAGCAACGTAGTCACTACAATCCGGTCTGGGTACAATCCGCTGATTTTTCCTATACCTTGTATGTGACCCATTTTCCTTTGCTGCTGTTTATTCTGGGCTGTATTCCGGCAACCCTGGCTTATGGTCTGGGCGGAGCGATTTTGGCCCTACTTGGCAGCATGGGTAGCCTGATTGTCTTTGCCTGGCTCATGGCCAAATGGCTGGAGCCACAAAGAAAAAAAGCGTTATCAAATAACGCTTAATCATACTTTTTTCAAAATAACCTGACTGCACCTGTTAATCCTTTTGAGGACGTGCACCAAATAATGCCGTGCCGACACGCACCATGCTGGAACCGGCAGCAATCGCAGCCTGCATATCGGCAGACATGCCCATGCTCAGAGTATCCCAGTCTTCGGGATGCACATGTTGCGCCTTGACCTGCTCAAATAACACTTTGGCATCACTAAAGGCTTGAAGATTGTCCGGAGCCGGAATCACCATCAACCCGCGTAGGCGTAGATTCGGCAATTGACTGATCTGTGTGACCAAATCTGCAACTTCTTCTGGCTGACAGCCATCTTTCGTATCCTGAGCATCAATATTGACCTGAATACAGATATTCAGTGCGGGCTGCTCCTCTCCACGCTGAGCGGATAAACGCTCGGCAATAATCAGGCGATCCACCCCATGCACCCAGGCAAAATTTTCTGCCAGATGTTTGGTCTTGTTACGTTGTACATGCCCAATAAAATGCCACTCAATATCCAGTTCGTTGAGCGCGGAGATTTTCTCCAGCGCTTCCTGCAAATAGTTTTCACCAAAGGCGCGCTGCCCAGCCTGATACATGTCTGCCAGTATCTTACTCGGCTGGGTCTTGGAAACGGCCAGCAGTTGCACCGAATCTGGCTCACGACCGGCCTGCACACAGGCGCTTTCAATTTGCGCTAAAACCTGATTTCGTGACTGTTGCAACATATTCATTGATGGGGTTCTCATTTCATTCATCTTTTTTTCCCTTGCCCATGAACTAAGTGTTGGTTAAGCTGTGGGAAAGCCTTATTATTCTATCAAAATAATTAACATTGTAATGAACTCGGGGACCTTATGGATATCACAGAATTGTTGGCATTTTCTGCTAAAAATGGTGCGTCGGATTTACACTTATCTGCAGGCTTGCCGCCAATGATTCGTGTTGATGGGGAAGTTCGTCGTATCAATCTGCCGGCATTAGAACATAAAGAAGTGCATAAACTTGTTTATGACATTATGAACGATAAACAGCGTCGTGATTTTGAAGAAAATCTGGAAACTGACTTCTCTTTTGAAGTGCCAGGTGTGGCCCGTTTCCGTGTCAACGCATTTAACCAGAACCGTGGTGCCGGTGCCGTGTTCCGTACCATTCCATCTAAAGTCCTGACCCTTGAAGATCTGGGCATGGGACAGATTTTTAAAGACATCTGCGAATATCCGCGTGGTCTGGTACTGGTCACAGGACCAACCGGTTCGGGTAAATCAACCACGCTGGCAGCGATGCTAGATTATATTAACGACAACCGCTATGACCATATTCTGACCGTCGAAGATCCGATCGAGTTTGTGCACCAGTCAAAAAAATGTCTGATTAACCAGCGTGAAGTGCACCGTGATACCCACGGCTTTAATGAAGCACTGCGTTCAGCACTACGTGAAGATCCGGATATTATCCTGGTCGGTGAGATGCGTGACCTTGAAACCATCCGTCTGGCTTTAACTGCAGCCGAAACCGGTCACCTGGTCTTTGGTACCCTGCATACCACCTCCGCGGCCAAAACCATTGACCGTGTGATTGACGTATTCCCTGCCGAAGAAAAAGACATGGTTCGCGCCATGCTGTCAGAATCATTGCAGGCAGTCGTGTCACAAGCCCTACTGAAGAAAAACGGTGGCGGACGTGTCGCGGCGCATGAAATTATGATTGGTATTCCTGCGATTCGTAACCTGATTCGTGAAAATAAGGTCGCACAAATGTATTCTGCGATTCAGACTGGTGCCAACTATGGCATGACTACGCTGGATCAGACCCTGAAAACGCTGGTATCTAAAGGGATTATCAGTCCGCAAACGGCGCGTACCGCAGCCAAACAGCCAGAAGCATTCTTATAAGAAAAATTAATTGTATTGGGGTTTTTATCCATGGATTTTAACGGCTTACTCGATTATATGGTGGAGAAAAAAGCATCGGATCTGTTCATTACGGCTGATGTCGAACCTTCGATCAAGATTAATGGGCAGATTTTACCGATTGGTTCGGTAAAATTGCCCGGTGCTGCAGTGGGGCAACTGCTCAACTCCATCATGAGCGACAAGCAACGTAAAGAATTTGCCGACACGCGTGAATGTAACTTTGCCATCAGCACACCGGACAAAAGTGCCCGTTTCCGTGTCAGTGCCTTTCAGCAACGTGATCAGCCGGGTATGGTATTGCGTCGGATTGAAACCGTGATTCCGACCATGGACGAACTCAAGTTACCGCCGATTTTAAAAGAACTGGCGATGACCAAACGTGGCATCATCATTTTTGTCGGGGCCACCGGTACTGGTAAATCTACCTCGCTGGCGTCTCTGGTCGGTTACCGCAATGAAAACTCCAAAGGTCATATCATTACCATTGAAGATCCGATCGAGTTCATTCACCAGCATAAGGGCTGTATCATCACCCAGCGTGAAGTCGGCATTGATACGGATTCATTTGAAATTGCCCTGAAAAATACCTTACGTCAGGCGCCGGACGTGATTCTGATTGGTGAGATCCGTTCGCGTGAAACCATGGATTATGCGATTGCCTTTGCCGAAACCGGCCATCTGGTTTTTGCGACCCTGCATGCCAACAATGCCAACCAGGCGATTGACCGGATTATTCACTTCTTCGAAGCAGACCGGCATAACCAGCTGTTCATGGACTTGTCACTGAACATGAAAGCGATTGTGGCACAACAACTGATTCCAACCATTGATGGGAATGGCCGCCGTGCCGCGATTGAGATTCTGATTAACTCGCCCCTGATTGCCGACCTGATCCGTAAAGGTGATGTGCATGAGATCAAGGATCTGATGAAGCGTTCCCGTGAACTGGGCATGCAAACCTTCGATCAGGCCCTGTACGACCTGTATAAGGCCAAACAGATCAGTTATAAAGATGCGCTGAAACATGCGGACTCACCGAATGACTTGCGTCTGCAAATCAAACTTTCAGAAGAAGGTGGTGGACATTTATTACGTGCCCATTCCAATATCACCTTTGATGGTCAGTCCTGATCATCGTGCAGGCATAAAAAAACAGGCTTCTTTTGAGGCCTGTTTTTTATTTCAACCCAAGGTCAAATTATTTTTTACGAAATACTTCCTGACATGCAGTTGCATCACAGTAGCCATACAGATTCAGGGAGTGACCGGTTAACTCGAAACCAAATTTTTCGGCAACATCATGCTGCTCTTTTTCAATGGTATCATTGATAAATTCAACCACTTTGCTGCAATTCAAACAGACCAGATGATCGTGGTGATCTTCCTGCATGATCTCAAAAACAGAATGATTGTTTTCAAAATTATGACGCTCGATAATACCCGCAGCTTCAAACTGTGTTAACACACGATACACAGTTGCTAAACCTACATCTTCACCCTGATCGAGTAAAGTCTTGTAAATATCTTCCGCACTTAAATGATGTTGTCTTGAATTTTCTAGTAATTCTAATATTTTAATTCGTGGAAGGGTAACTTTCAGTCCAGCTTTTCGTAAATCTTGGTTTGAAATAGTCATGTAAAAAGGTCTCTCAACAAAATCAAAGTTGGAATATGCAACAAACTTTAGATGCAGTATGATCTATCCTTGGATCAAATGCATCATAATTAATTTGGGATAGTTTAGCAAAATGCAAAAAATCATGTTGACGTTATTCGTCACTTCCTTGCTCGTCGGCTGTTCGACATTAGGTGTTTATAAGGTAGATATTCCACAAGGAACCCCTTTAACCAAAGCTCAAGCCGCTAAAATTCAAGTGGGAATGAGCCACCAACAAGTGCGTTTCTTACTGGGCAGTCCAACAGTCAGCGATCCACTGAACCCTTTACGCTGGGACTACATCTATAACTATACCCCAGGAACCTATGCCAAAAAAGCCAAGATCCCTGCAGCCCAAGGCCAGCATTTGAAAATCTACTTTAACCAGTCTGGTATCGTGGAACGTGTTGAAGGTCTGGAGACTATCCCAGAATCTCAACCCGGCTTACCAGGATCAAAAGAAGCCATTTTAAATGCGCCTCCACTATAGTCGGTTTCTCATGAAAAAGCCCCTGAATCATCAGGGGCTTTTTTGATTATGTCGATTGATTGAGCAGATGAGTGACACGATTGCTCACTAAAGCACTGTACTATTCAGAAGACGGTTTCAGTTTTCTTAAAAGATTGCCGCGGGCATAGCGCCCCACCGGATTTTTCGCCGCGCGTTTACGCCGAATATCTTTCGGGTTAATGGTCAGTGGACGATAAATCTCCACCCGATCGCCAGCCGCCAATAGCTGCTGATGATCTTGCAAACGCACCCCAAAGATACCCAAAGACAACGGCTCGGGTAATTGCACTTGCTCTGCAATCCCGCTTTGCTGAATCGCCTCCAGTGCCGTCATACCGGCACGAAATGGTACAGCCAGATGAAACTGCTGCTCCGGCGTCGCATAAGCGACCCAGATCATTGCCTCATTCATCAGATGAGTTGTCCCAAAACAGACACGATTGCCAGAATAATCGCGACAGGCAACACGACACGTACCGCAATACGCCAGATGTTATAGAAGGTCTCAGAACTGAAGTTCATTGATTTACGCAAATGACTGATCTTCATGATCCAACCGGCAAACAGTGCATAGATCAGGCAAATCAATAAACCCCAGAGTAATAAGACGACATTGAAGATTGCTGTCACATTTGGAATGGCCCAGATTAAAGTAACAACAGCCACAATCGCCCATTGAATCGCAGGATTAAATTGGCGTTGCTGTAACTGCTCTCGTGCCATCTGCAGCATGAATGCAGCCGTCGCTACAATCGCTACGACCAGGCTAAATGCCGGAATTTGTGCTTGCACAGTAAAGAAGGCAAATGCAATCACGGCAAGCAGTTGCGCCACCCAGATCGGCAATACCGTCTTGCTGGCAACATCCTGCTGTTGCACTGCAGCCAGACTAGACTGCCAGTACAGGCCCATACCCAGACCACTGGCCACCAAAGCCAATACGGTGGCATTGCCCCACTCGGAAAACTCGACTGGCGTGACTTGCCATGCAGGTAAGGTGGCTCCCATTACATTGGCCAGCACCAGAGATGCCAGCACGGCAATGGTCGTGATGCCTAACAGAATTTGACGCGGGACCATTGACAAGATCAAAGCCACAACTGCCAATCCGATCAACAGCAGATTCGGGGCAAGTTCCACTGCAGCAACTGTCAGGATATTGCTGGCATTGTTGAGCATGGCTCCCGCCAGAAATGGAATAAAGATCACGCCTAACCAGCCGGCAATACGCCATTTCTGTGAGGCATCCGCTTCACGGGTCAATTTCGACAGCGCCTGTAATGCCGTAGTTTTAGAGCGCTTGGCCAGCGCAATTTCCAAATAGCAGACCGGAAGCGCCAGAATCAGCATGGTGGCTAACCAGAGCATCCAGAAATCAAGCTGACGATCAATCTGTATACCGGTTATCGGTGCGAGCGTCGCGATGATAATAAACGATAAACAGAAAGCCATCAGCGGCGATAACCATTTTGACATAGCATTGTCCTGCATGATGCATTCCTATAAAAATCTAGCGCTATTTTGCCTTGTGGAGCGGTGAAAATCAAAAACAAAAAGCAAACCACCATGACAGTGATTTGCTGCGCAAAATTATAATTAAATTATAATTCTTGTTATCTCATTCTATCTTTTATTATGAAAAGAAACGGGCGAACCAGTTTTTACCGGTTTTCTTTTCTTTTTCTTTGATAATGCCCATCATATTTTCTTTTACAGCCCCAACATAATCAGCGTCATCGTGCTGAATATGATTGATTAGCCATTTTGATAATACTTCATGCAGTTCATTCTCAATCGACTGCCCCAGTTCAAAACGGTCACGATATGATTCAATTTTCTTGATAAACAGATCATGCACACGTTTATGTGGAACCCGATATTTATAGCCGGCTTCTTCCTGAAGAGATTCTTCAAAGGTAAAATGCGACTGGGTATAATCGATAATATTGTCGAGAATCTGTTTAATACGAGCACGGTCGGTATTTGCATCAATTCCATCAATTTCATTGATATAATCGAGAATTCGTTTGTGCTGATCGTCAATCACATCGATACCAGTATTATAGTCTGGAACCCATTTCATTTTCATTACGATCACCTATAACTATTATTAAGGACTTACCACATAAAAATCATCATATAACGTATTGATTTAAATAAAAATGAAGTAAATTAGTCGGCTTTCTTCCTTATTTGGCAAAAATAGATCAACCCCTTGTTTTTATTTGATATATATTTTAAACCCGAGTATAAGAATCAGATATTTTTTAATCAATCTACTATTTTTAATATTATTATTTCTATTTTATTTAAATAAGAAAATATTAAAAAAGCGGGAATTTATTCCCGCTTTTTTTAAATAAAGCATCTGCTTTTAATATAAATCTGCTTTGGTTACACGTTTTAAGGAGGGATCAAGACGTTCCCGCTCTAACCGCTCCACTTGAGTCAGCTGCGAACGATGCTTGGCCCCATCTTTAAACAAAATCATTTCGCCAGGCTGAAAAGAGGTCCATTCTTCATTTTGCGTCAATGGTTCGGTAGTAATGACGGCCACCCTGTCCTTTGGAGTAGTGACCTGACTGAAGTCGACTTCAACATCAATATCAATGAGTTGTGCGGGTCTAAACGGGTATTCACGCACCAGCCAGTGCAGCTTGGTAATGGCATAGCTAAACAGCGCCTGACCATTGGAAAGACAGAAATTAAAGGTGCCATGTTCCGCAATCGCAGGCGAAATTTCGGTTAGCAGATCAAAGACCTGATCCAGACTTGGTTCATGATAACCAAAGCGTTGCACCAGTTGATCCAGCAGATAACAGAAAGAACGCTCACTGTCGGTAGTACCGACCGGGGTAAAACGGCCACTCAGCACCGGGAAATAATCATGCAAATCGCCGTTATGGGCAAAAATCCACTGCCGGCCCCACAGTTCGCGGCTAAACGGGTGCGAATTTTCCAGATTGATTTTGCCTTGGGTGGCTTTACGGATGTGTGCGATGACATTGCGGGATTTGATCGGATAGTTACGCACCAGCTCGGCAATCGGTGATTCAACCGCAGACTGGTTGTCGACAAAGAGGCGGCAGGCTTTATCTTCAAAAAAAGCAATTCCAAAACCGTCGGCATGATCCGAGGTAATTCCTGCCCGTTGGGAAAACCCACGAAATGAAAAAGTAATATCCGTCGGGGTGGCACAATTCATTCCGAGCAGTTGGCACATGGTCTGGTTTCAGCTCTCTATTTTCCTAGATGCTTATTGTGCATGACTGCCGGAGGCATTTCAAATCTCTATCCATGATAAATAAAGATAAAAAAAAGCCTCAAGGAGGCTTTTTTCTACAGCAGCCAGATTTTATGGGCGATGTGGGTTACTACGGTTGGTAATCAATGTACCTACCCCATGATCGGTAAAAATTTCCAGCAGGCTGGCATGAGGAACACGACCATCCACGATATGCGCACTCACTACACCACCTTTGACCGCATCCAGTGCACATCCGACTTTGGGAATCATGCCGCCATAAATCACGCCGGTTTCAATCAGACGATCGACTTCCTGAGTAGTTAAACCAGTCAACAAGTTTTTATTTTCGTCCAGAACACCACTAATATTGGTGAGCAGAATCAGCTTTTCTGCACCCAGTGCTTCAGCAACTTTGCCTGCGACCAGATCCGCATTGATGTTATAGGTATTGCCTTCTTCATCAACGCCGAGCGGCGCAATCACGGGAATAAAATCACTATTGGTGAACATTTCCAGCACATCGGTTTTTACCCCAACCACTTCACCGACCAGACCCAGGTCAATGTGCTGTACTGAACCATCTTCGGCAGTTTTTTCCATCAACAGTTTTTGTGCGCGAATCAGATTACCGTCTTTACCAGTCAAGCCAATGGCACGACCGCCATGCTGATTGATCAGGTTCACAATCGATTTGTTGACACTACCGCCCAGCACCATTTCCACGACTTCCATGGTCGCAGGGTCCGTCACGCGCATTCCGTCAATACGGTCAGACTCGCGGCCCAGCTGTTTCAGCATGGAATCCACTTGTGGTCCACCGCCATGTACCACGATCGGATTTAAACCCACCGTTTTTAATAAAACGATATCACGTGCAAATGAACTTTCCAGCTCAGGGTCGGTCATTGCATTGCCGCCGTATTTAACCACCAGGGTTTTACCCGTAAAGCGTTGAATATACGGCAAAGCTTCTGTCAAAATCTGTGCTTTGTCGATGCCTATTTGTTGATTTGGCATTCGCCTCTCCTTATTGAGCATCTAAAATATCTTGAGCGATCTGTGGATAACGGTCACGCAACATGGCTACAAACAGATGACGAATTTCATTTAGCCCCTGGGCATTATTGGCATCAAAGCGCACTGTGAAATACTCACCTGTATTGGATGCCCGAATGATGCCAAAACCATCCTCAAAATCAAGACGTATCCCATCGATTTTACTGATTTGTGCATGAATTTTTTCAGATTGCTGTTCAACAAAGTTTAAAAGCTCTACAGGACGCACATGATGTGTTGAAATATAAAGATCTTCAGTACCATGCCGTTTTGGATAGGCTGCCAAGGCCTGTGCCAATGTCTGGCCGGTTTGATCCAGATATTCCATCACGCGCAGCGCTGCATACAGGCCATCATCGTAGCCCCAGCCACGGCCATCATTAAACACATAATGTCCGGCATACTCCCCACCAAAAATCGCTTGATCTTGGGATTGCGACAGATAGGTTCTCAGAAATGAACTTCCGGTACGGATCATCACCGGCTCACCGCCCAGACGTTGCACGGTATCCCGTACCAGGGTTGAGCATTTGACATCATAAACAAATTGGCGTGGCGGTGTAGCGCTTAAGCAGATTTCAGCAAACAGGCACAGCAACTGATCTGCGGTGATAATCTGCCCCTGTGCATCAATTAAGACCACGCGATCGCCGTCGCCGTCCAGCGCAATGCCCAGATCAGCCTGCTGTCGCATCACTGTTTGGCATAAAGTTTCAAGATGTTTGTCTTGTGACGGATCTGGCGCATGATCTGGAAAATGTCCATTGGCATCACAACGCAAGGCCGTCACCTCACAGCCCATTTTTTGCAGTACCAGATTGGCACAGCGCCCGGCTGAGCCATTCAGACCATCCAGAACGACTTTAAATGAGTGCTTTAACTGGATATCGTCCAATATACCTTGCTGATATTTCAGACAAAATTCAGGAATGACCTGATGCATCTGTTGCGTTACAGAAAGTTGCTGGCTGCCACAATGCGGTTTTGCCAGCTGGGCGACCTGCTGAATCATTTCTGGGCAAGGCGGCTCACCACAGACCAGCCATTTAATGCCATTATCTTCTTTAGGATTATGGCTGGCCGTGACCATGATGCCGTTGCCATCAAACTGACGCGCAGTGAAATACAGCATTGGACTGGAACAACAGCCGATAATGGTGGCCTGAATAGAATAATCCTGAAAAATATGGCGAATGGTTTCTGCAAAAACTGGACTGCTAAGCCGCGCATCATAGCCAATTGCAACACGTGTCTGTCCTGCAGCCTGATATTGCTGCGCTAAACCGTGAGCAATTGCATTAATAATACCGGTACCCAATACACTGACTTTGCCACGTATGTCATAGGCCCGAAAAATATGCATGGGGAATAGATGATTCATGGATCCCATAAAACTGTTCTTTTCACTCAATATAAGGAGATATTAAAATGATTTATTTCATCATCATGACTTCAAACATTTGTTTTTGTTTTAAGACCCACCATTTTTAAACGATTTCTTTGTAACAATCAATTATAAAAATATTACCTGTCACTTGCTCGTCATAAAATTTCTTTTATTAAAAGACACTTATTTAAGTATGTTTATTTTATTCTCACTTGATTCAATTTAAATAAATATACAATTTTTTAATTTAAATCACTTTATTTATATAAAAAAACTAGATCTCTTTCATAAATCAAAAAATGATTGGTATATTCATATTTAGATGAATAATGAAAGTTCCTTCTCCCTTTGGGAGAAGGTTAGGATGAGGGGATTTCTTAGAAAAATCTCTCCATTACGCAGCAGTGCTGTGTAGTGATTCAAAAATGATTTATGAAAGAACCCTATTACTTTTTATTTTTAACTATATTTTAATCGCCATATTATTTGAGCCTGGCATTTAAAAAGTGGCTTACATCCATTCAATCAATGTAAGCCACTATTCAAGCTTAGTTTTTACCGGTATGACCAAAACCGCCAGCACCACGCTCAGTGGCTTCAAACTCATTCACCAGATCAAATTCAGCCTGCACCACAGGTACCAACACATATTGCGCCAAGCGTTCCCCTGGTTCCAGGCTGAATGCGGTCTGACTACGGTTCCAGACCGATACCATCAATTCACCTTGATAATCGGAATCAATCAGACCCACCAGGTTCCCCAGCACAATCCCGTATTTATGACCCAGACCTGAACGTGGCAAAATCAGGCCGGCAAAAGCAGGATCTTCGATATAAATAGCCAGACCGGTTTTTACCAGTACAGTTTGACCCGGTTCAATCACTGTGGTTTCGTTAACGCAAGCACGTAAATCCAGCCCCGCTGAACCTGTTGTAGCATAAGTCGGTAATGGCCATTCCTGACCAAGACGCGAGTCAAGGACTTTCACCTGAACTTTCATGTATTCATTCCTGTAGTTTCATTTAAAAATACGGATAAGTGTTGAACTTTATCGTTTGATGAGGTTACGCAAATTATCCAGATAATGCTGCGCCTGTAATTTGGGATCGATGTTACCGGCGAGCTTCTTCTTGCGGCCTAACCATTCCAGTTCATCTTCTGGCAATTCATCCAGGAAACGGCTTGGAGTCATTTGCTTCATCTGCCCACCAGCCTTGCGCTTTTCAGCCAGAGTAATGGTCAAACCCTGACGAGCACGGGTAATCCCCACATACATCAGACGGCGTTCCTCTTCAACCGTTTCCGCAGCAATCGAGTTTTTATGCGGCAGAATTTCTTCTTCGAGCCCAATCAGATAGACATAAGGGAACTCAAGACCTTTAGAGGCATGCAAAGTCAACAAATTGACCTTATCGGTGTCTTCTTCTTCCTGTTGCTGCTCCAGCATATCCAGCAGCACCATTTTACGGATCACGCTTTCAATATTCTTTTCATCAACATCTTCAGCACGGTTAATCAGGCTTTGAATACTGCTGTAAAGCACCTCAATATTGTCAAGCTTGGTTTTTTCCTGTGCTGGCGTGGCTGCAGTTTCCTTGATGTAGTCAATATAACCAGCTTCAATCATCATCTGGCGGATGATTGGCACCGGCTCATCATCATCCAGCAAATTGCGGGTAAATCCATCGATAAAGTCGGCAAATTCTGCCAACTGTGTGGTGGCCTTTTTGGGAATCGCCATGGTCAAACGCTGATCTGCAGCCGCAGCCAGCAATGACAGGTTATTTTCCTGAGCAAATAAACCCAGTTTTTCCAGCGTTACCGGACCAATAGCGCGTTTTGGCGTATTGATAATTCGTAAAAATGCGCTGTCATCTTCAGGGTTAATGATCAGGCGTAAATAACTCATCATGTCCTTGATTTCGGCACGCGCGAAGAAGGACTGCCCGCCAGATAATTTATACGGAATCTGCATCTGACGCAGATGGGTTTCTAAAATACGCGCCTGGAAATTACCGCGGTATAACACTGCATAATCTTTCCAGCTTTTACCATTCATGAGTTTATGCGTGATCAGGTCTTTGACCACGCGTTCTGCTTCATCATCATCATTGCGGCAGGTAATCACCCGGATCACTTCGCCATGGCCTTTGTCCGACCAGAGTTTTTTGTCAAAAATATGCGGATTATTGCCAATCACGGTATTGGCAGCCTTGAGGATGCGGCTGGTCGAACGATAGTTCTGTTCCAGTTTAATCACTTTCAGATTCGGGAAATCTTGCTGTAACAGTGCCATATTTTCCGGTTTAGCACCGCGCCAGGCATAGATGGACTGGTCATCATCACCTACGGCAGTGAACTGCCCCATCACGCCAACCAGTAATTTCACCAGAATATACTGTGCGGTATTGGTGTCCTGATATTCATCGACCAGCAGATAACGAACCCGGTTTTGCCATTTGTCACGAACTTCTGCATTTTCCTGCAACAAGCGCGTCGGCATCACGATCAGGTCATCAAAATCCACGGCATTATAGGCACGCAGATTACGCTCATACAGTTGATACAAATGCGCGAACTGCACATCTTCAGCAGTTTCACAGGTGGTATGCGCCTGCTCGGGAGGAATCAGATCATTTTTCCAGTCCGAGATCATTTTCATGGCTTTGGCGATCAGCTCTTTGCTTTCTGCACCAGATAAATTATCACGATGCATCAGATCCATGAGAATACGCTTGCAGTCGTCCGCATCCAGAATCGAGAAATTATTTTTCAGCGGGGTGTGTTTCAGCTCCAGGCGCAGCATATTCAGGCCAAAAGTATGGAAGGTTGAAACTGAAACGCCTTTGCTCTCTTCACGGGTCAACAATTTGCTGACACGCTCTTTCATCTCACGTGCCGCTTTATTGGTAAAGGTCATAGCGGTAATACGGTGCGCAGGAATCCCGCAATGCTTGACAAGATATGCGATTTTTCGCGTGATCACTGAAGTCTTGCCTGAACCCGCTCCTGCAAGTACTAACAAGGGTCCTTGAGTATATTTCATGGCTTCAAGTTGCTTGTCATTTAACTGACTGGCGAGTGACATATGGCTTCCTCTTCTAGATTCGGCTCCGATTATAGTCATCTCTGCCCCAGTTGCCTAATTTAAAATACGATTAAACCGGTCAATTTACAGGGACAAAAAAACCACCCGAAGGTGGTTTTTTCAGCGTTCAAGAATTATTGAACTGCATATACCGCGATTTCTACACGACGGTTTTGTTCTTTACCCGCTGCAGTCGTGTTGTCTGCGATTGGGTTCGCGGAACCTAGACCTTGAGCATTAATACGTGTACGTGAAACACCTTGACCAGCCAAGTAAGTCGCTACAGAGTTTGCGCGTGCTTGAGACAATGGCAAGTTGATTGAGTCATTACCGGTGCTGTCGGTATAACCAGTCACCAAGATTCCGCTCTGGTTATCTTCAGTCAATACTTGAGCTACTTTGTTTAAGGTGCCATAGAAGTTTGGTTTGATGTTCGATTTGTTGGTATCAAAAGTGATACTACCTGGCATCACAAGGTTAATCGAACCATCTGCGTTACGGTTAACGTCTACACCAGTACCTGCTGTTGCTTGACGTAATTTTTTCTCTTTGTTATCAAGATACACACCTGCTGCACCACCCACAACAGCACCAATCGCTGCTGCACGGTTGTTTTGACGGCTGGTATTCGCATTACTTTTAGAAACACCGTAACCTGCTGCAGCACCAATTAAAGTACCTAAAGCAGCTTTATCATATTCCACACCACCGATGTTATTACCGGTTGACTGACAACCTGTAAGTGCTACGGCCCCTGCTACAGCTGCTGAAATTACTAGTGCACGCATCGCATGACTCCTTATTGTATGCTTTGTTGTATAAGCGAAATAATGATTTAAATTGAATGGGATAACCATTGAATTTTTGTTAATAATAAATCGTTTCGTAATATTTTGTAATGTTTTAATGTAACCAAAACGAGGGGCTTCATCACAATATCTTCACAGTTAGTCTGCAAAGCTTTTTTATTTCGCTAACTCTCACTATATTATTCAAAATATGACAATATTTAAGCGATTAATCTCTGGGGACTGGTTTGACATGTCATCGAACAGCAATAAACAAACAACTTTAAAAAAACTTAGCCGTGGCTTGGCCGTTACCTCAGTCATGACAGGCAGTACTTTTTTTCATGGCCCGCCGGTTCTGGCACTGGGCTTTACCAAATTCTTTAAAAAATCTGCAAAAGTTGATGAAACCAATATCAAGATTACCAACAGCTGGTTGGGAGTCAATAACTGGCTGATTGACAATGTCCTGAAAAATACTGAATGGCAAATCACGGTAGATGAATCACTTGATTTAAATATGCAAGGCCGCTATTTGATGACCTGCAATCATCAGAGCTGGGTTGATACTACCGTAAATCAGTACTTCGGTTTGAGCCGTATGCCGCTGACGCGTTTCTTTACCAAATGGGAACTTATCTTTATTCCTTTTGTCGGTCAGGCCTTTAAAATTTTAGGCTTCCCGATGATGAAACGGCATAGCAAGGAACAGATTGCCAAAAACCCTGCGCTGAAATACCGCGATATGGAAGAAGCACGCAAATCTTGTGAACAGTTGATCAGTCAGCCATTTACCCTGTTAAATTATCTGGAAGGCACCCGCTTCACCCAGGAAAAACATGATCAGCAGCAGTCGCCTTACACCTATTTGCTCAAGCCTAAAGCTGGTGGTCTGGCCCTGGCGCTGAACATTCTGGGCGATAAGATTGACGCGCTGGTCGACATGACCATCGTTTATCCGGACGGTATTCCGGGTTATGGCGAATTTTGGTTAGGCGAAGTGCCACGAATTGCGGTAAATTTAAGAAAAATTGAGATTCCTGACTGGGTGCTCGGTGGCAATTATGAAGATGATGCCGAATATCGTACACGTTTCCAGAAATGGATTGATCAAATCTGGACTGAAAAAGATCAACTAATAGCGCAAATGCGGCAGGACTTTCATCAAAGTGCTGTCTAATTTCGCCTGAGTAACTATGAAGAACGACAACCCCGATATCACCTCTAGCTCATTTAAGTTTATTCGTAAAGGTACCTGGGGCTGGAAAGTCGCACTGATTTACGACATTTTTATGATGATCCTGATCATTATTAACCTGTTTTGTCTCAGTGCCAATGCCATTTTAATGAGCGATTTTGGTCAATGGTTGTTTGACTTCATTCGTTTACCGGAAATCTTGCATTTTTATAAAAGCGATTTACGCCCTTGGGTGATCATTACCGAGGGCTGGTTTACCACTTTCCTGATCTGTGAATTACTGGCACGCTGGGTAATCGCGATTGTACTGCGTCATCATCGGCGCTGGTGGTTCTTCCCTTTCGTACACTGGTATGAGATTTTATCCATTCTTCCACAGCTGCGTTTCCTGCGCCTGTTGCGTGCAGTCGCGATTGGCTATAACCTGCATAGCCATGGTTATAAAGTCATTCCCAACCGCTGGTATCGCCAAGGTCATTTTTATTACAACATGCTGATGGAGGAGCTCTCCAGCCGTGTCGTATTGACCGTACTCGATGGGATTAAACGTGAACTTAGCACCAGCACTTCACATAAAAAATTGATTGATGATTTGGTGGAACATCATCGTAAATTACTGGCAGTTGCCTTGGCCGATATCTTGCAGGAGTCTTTGGGTAAAGAATTGCAGGCACAACGTACAATGATTGCTAAAAATGTGGGACAAGTGGTGAATCAGGCCATTGAAGACACCCCGGAACTGACCCAGTTATTGCGACTGATTCCAATTGTCGGCAGCCGGATTGAACAGCAGATTCAGAGTATTGGTCAGCGTCTTGGAGAAAATATTACTCAGGGCCTGATTGATCCCTTTACCCATACAGGCCAAAAAGAAAATCCGACTTTTAGCATGATTTCAGATAAAATCAGCCAGATTCAGATTGAACATAATCCACATATTGATAAATTGGTGGAATCGGCTGTTTTTGAAACACTTGAAGCTATCCAGAAACAGGTGAAAGTCAAACAGTGGCAACAGATTTTAGAAGAACATGAGCAAAATCAGCGCTCAATAGACAGATAATTTTATAAGTCCGGAAGCGGATAAAATAGTCCGCTTCTGTTCACATAAAAAAATAACCAAGATCGCTAGAGAATTACGTCAATTTGTTCTAGGATTTGCACTATTTACAACATTGCTTCGACATAAAACCAGCAGGTCAGAAGTATTTAAGGAAGAATTATGGCTGATATACGGATAAAAGGCAGAATGGTCAATGCAATACGCATTAGTCTAGATACCAATGATCATGATGCCATCCGCCAGCAACTTAGCCCAAAATTACAAGCTGCATTTCCACCGGGCACTTTGGCCGTCATCGAAAGTTCAGTTGAACAGGAATTGATTGCCCTGATTCAGTTATTAATCGACCTGGATATACAGCCGATGGCTGTCACTGAAGGTTTACTCGGCGAGCAGGCACGCGCCATTCAGTTCCCGGTTCTGCCGCCCGATCGTCAGCTAGAAGAAATTAAAGCCACAAAAGAGCAAGTGGTAGAAGTCAAGCCAGAACCTGCAGCAGACAATGCCCAGGCAGCGGCAGCGCCAATTGTTGCGCATGTGACTTCATATCATGATGAAATTCTGCGTACCGGCCAATGTATCGTGCAGCATAATGGCGACATTATTATCAATGCCGGTATCAACAGTGGGTCAGAAGTGATTGCTTCAGGCAATATCCATGTCTATGGCAGCGCGCGTGGTCGTGTGATTGCAGGTGTCGGTGGCAATACGGCGGCACGTATTTTCTGTCATAGCCTCGAAGCAGAACTGATTTCGATCGCAGGCACCTATTGCGTAGCAGATGACATTCCTCCGCATGTGGTCAAAAAATCAGTGCATATTTACTTGAATGATCAACAAGAGCTTGTATTTGAAGCTCTACAATTTTAATGTATAAATAAACACCAAAAACCCCATTTTAAACAGGGGATTTGAACCATAACAGGAGTGGATTCGGTGGCGAAAATTGTTGTCGTAACATCAGGCAAAGGTGGTGTAGGTAAAACTACAACAAGTGCATCTTTTGCAACAGGTTTAGCCCTACGCGGTCACAAGACTGTTGTGATCGATTTCGATGTAGGTTTACGTAACCTTGATTTGATTATGGGTTGTGAACGTCGTGTAGTTTATGATTTTGTGAATGTTTTAAATAACGAAGCACGATTACAACAAGCGCTGATTCGCGATAAAGATATTGAAAATTTATATATTTTACCTGCATCACAAACACGTGATAAAGATGCCTTAACAGATGAAGGCGTTGCTCGTGTAATGGATGAGCTTTCGCAGGAATTTGATTACATTATCTGTGATTCGCCTGCCGGTATTGAGCGCGGTGCCATTTTAGCCATGTATCATGCAGATGAAGCCATCATCGTCACCAACCCTGAGATTTCATCAGTACGTGACTCTGACCGTATCATTGGCATGCTCGACAGTAAAACCAAAAAAGTAGAACAAAACGAAGGTCGCATCCGTAAGCATCTGTGTATTACCCGTTTCAATCCGGAACGTGCCGATAAACAGGAAATGCTGACGATTGACGATATTTCTAAGGATATTTTACGTGTACCGACCTTAGGCGTTATTCCTGAGTGTCCAAGCGTTTTACAAGCATCAAATGAAGGTAAGCCGGTTATTCTGTTCACCGAGGCTTCAGCCGGTCAGGCATATGATGACCTGGTTGCGCGTTTCCTTGGCGAAGAGCGTCCTTACCGTCATATCGAGGTAAAACCTAAGGGCTGGTTAGCACGACTATTTGGAGCGTAGACATGGCAGGATTCTGGAGTAAACTTTTTAGTGGCGAGGATAAACCATCAAGTGCACGGACTGCTAAAGACCGTTTGAAGGTGATCGTTGCATCTGAACAGGGCTTGGGTCGTCGCTTGAGCCAGGACAAAATTGACCAGATGAAGACAGAAATCATGCAAGTGGTCAATCGTTATGTACGTGGTGTGGATGAACAGCATATTCAAATGCAGGTCCGTTCTGAAGCCAATATTGAAATGCTTGAAATGAATATCAATTTACCTGAAGAACGATAATCTGATTTTTGATTGGTCAAGTAAACTGATTCAAGGCAAAATATGAGAGTGGCAGAAATAGTAATTTAGCTATATTCCGCCCACTTGAAGCATAGCTTCAAGTCTTGCGACTAGGCAAAGCAGTGCTTTGCTAATCTAGTCTCATATTTTGCCCTTTTTCATGCCGAAAAAACTATATTAGATCAAGGAAATTGCAATGGCATTATCTCAACCAGCGACCTTTAACGAAGAATGGTCAGATGAGCGCGTATTTGCCTACCTGAATCAGCTTCCTCCTGCAGGGGTTAATGCGGACTTTCACGTGCTTTATCATGCTTTCAAGCATATGCGTCCATTTGATTATGAGCGCCTGTTGACCAAATTTGTTGCTGATGGCCGGGATATCAATGCCAGCAATCCTGAAGGACAACGTATTCATGACGTGATTGCAACATTCCCACGTCAAAGTGCAGAGTTTCTGGCGGTACTGGCAAAGTTTGCCTGAGACTAGATACCCTACCCAATAAAAAAGCCTGCTATTGAGCAGGCTTTTTTAGGACTAAGCAGATTGGACTAGACCAAAATCTCACGCTTACCGTTGGCACCCATTGCACTGACAATGCCATTATCCTCCATCTGGTCAATAATCCGTGCAGCACGGTTATAACCCAGACTGAATTTACGCTGGAGTGAAGAGGTTGAAGCCTTGCGGGTTTCAAGTACAAATGCCACACATTGATCGTAAAGTGCATCCCGGTCAGAACCACCATCACCACCATCCTCAAAACCACGGCTGGCTGGTTCTTCATCATATGGAGTCAGAATTTCATCGACATAGTTCGGTGCGCCACGTTCACGCCATGCATCACAGATCCGGTTTACTTCATCATCGGCAATAAAGGCGCCATGTACACGTTCAGGCTCGATTTTACCTGGCCCTAAGAACAGCATGTCACCATGACCGAGCAGGTCTTCTGCCCCCCCGGCATCCAGGATGGTACGTGAGTCAATTTTCGAGTTGACACGCAGTGCCACACGCGTTGGGATATTGGCTTTGATCAAACCGGTAATCACATCCACCGATGGACGCTGGGTTGCAAGTAATAAATGAATACCTGCTGCACGGGATTTCTGTGCCAGACGGGTAATCATCTCTTCGGCTTTCTTGCCGACTTGCATGATCATGTCCGCAAACTCATCCGCAACAATCACAATCGAAGGCAACGGGGTTAAGCGCGGTGCACGTTCACCCACCACTGAATCACTGGCCTTCCAGGTAGGATCGATCAGGTCTTCACCATTGGCAATCGCCTCTTCCACCTTGCGGTTATAGTCGCTCAGTTTACGGATTTTCAGGAAAGACATCAGCTTATAACGGCGTTCCATTTCATTGACACACCAGTTCAATGCACTCACCGCATCTTTCATGTCGGTCACAACTGGCGTCAATAAATGTGGAATATCGTTATAGTTGGCCAGTTCCAGCTGTTTTGGATCGATCAGAATCAAACGTAATTCATTAGGGGTATATTTTAGCAACATCGATAAAATCATCGAGTTAACTGCCACCGATTTACCTGAACCCGTCGTACCTGCCACCAGCATATGCGGTGCCTTGCCTAGATCCGCAATCACAGGATTGCCGGAAATATCCTTACCCATTGCCATCGAAAGAATGCTGTTCGGATCGGTAAAGGCCGGAATGGTCAAAAGCTCAATCAAGCGTACCATTTCACGGGTACTGTTCGGCACTTCAATGCCGATATACGGTTTGCCCGGAATCACTTCAACCACACGGACTGATGCCATCGACATGGAACGTGCCAAATCCCGGGAAATATTGGTGACTTTAGACGCTTTTACACCTGGCGCCAGATCCAGTTCAAAACGGGTTACCACCGGTCCTGGTTGTGCCTCCACGACTTTGGCTTTGACATTAAATTCCTGTAACTTGATTTCCAGCAATTCAGATAAACGCGCCAACTGCTCTTCAGTAAAATTCACTTTTTTATTCGGGTCAACTTCATCCAGCAGATCCAGACCCGGAAGTGGCGATAAATCTTTACGACGTTCAGCCACCTGCATCGCACGTGACATCGGACGGCCGGAAGCATCGGTTAAAGGTGCATCAAAATCGAACTCGTCTTCATCTTGTGGTTTACCAGCAGTCTCTTGCCAGGCTTCCACAAATTCTTCTTTGGATAAGGCTTCGCGTACTGCGGCATTGGCGGCAGAAGGACTGGATAGCGGTTCTACAACCTGATGCTGAATCGGTGCCTGTACAAAAGCAGAAGATTGCGCATAGCTCGAAGTACGTACAGGTGGACTTGGTTCCTCATCTTCAACTAACAAGTCGCCCAGATCATCCAGATCGGTTTGCAGTGCGCTATTTTTTACTGCATGTAAGGTTGCTGCCGATGCCATTAGCGGCGCAGCATTTACCACCTCTTCTGCAAATCTTAGCGGTTTTTCAGCAGCGGCTGCATTAAACGGGCTATGCACATCTGTGGCAGTTTTCCCTTGCGGGACAGCAGCCAGGAGTTCATCAAAAATCTCATCATCATCCCAGTCCAGTCCGGTAGCTGTAGCAGGCGCTGTTCTGGCTTGAACATGGGGCTGAGCTGCTGCAACTGGTGGAGTAACTGCATGGGCAGCTGGAGCACTGTGCTGCTCTTCTTCGGCAGCTTTGAGCAAGGCATCAATATCCTGCTTGTGACGCTGATCCTCACTGGAATGTAAAGCACGCCATACCTCACCTGTTGCTACGACACGATCTGGCTGTGGCGGCACTTGCGCTACCTGGTGCAAGCTTTCGACTGGCTCAGGAGCCGGCGGTACAGCTTCAGGAATATCGTCATGTAACTGTGGCTGTTGTGATTCTTTATCGGCAAAATCATCAAATAGACGTTCAGCGACCTGGTCACGTACAACCGGATCGATTTCTACCAGTTCATGCTCGGGCGCAGGCGTTACTGCAACCATTTTTTTCGCAGCACTGATTGGCTCTTTTTTAGCGACAGTTGCAGTACGGTCAAAATCCGACATGCCTTCAGGGACATTGCGATAGAACAGGTCCTGCAAATAAGCCGGTGTGGCTCTCAGGCTGCTCCAGGTCTTGTTCCACTTCACTCCAAAGGCCAGGGTAAATAATACCCCCCAAAGCACCAGCAGGAAGAATGTAGCGCCGTATACCGTTAGCAACTGCTCCAGACTCTGGCCTAATTCGTAGCCAATAATACCGCCGGAAGAATTATCCAGGGTATCGGCAGGTACTTGCCAGAACAGGAACAATAGCGCTGAGGTAGTCAGTAACAGGAAGAATTGCGCGGCATAGCGGAATGGTCTATTCAGGAAGCTGCGCGGCCACCAGACCTGAACTGCCTCCATAAACAGATAGGCAGGAATCAGCAGGCTTGCCCAACCGAGAAAGCCAAACAGAAGGTCTGCAATCCAGGCACCCGCAACCCCACTGGCATTCGAAACGGTCTGCGTATCACTAGAGATATGCATCCATCCCGGATCAAATGGCGTATAGGTCACTGTTGCAAGAAACAGATAAATCCCAAATGAGACTAAAAATAATGTCATTACTAAGCGCTGTGCATAGGCACTCGACACCGCTGTCATATACTGTCCTGTAACCAATTCTTCATGAATATTCTTTTGCTTCAATGCTTGAAAAAAGCGACCCAATAAAATGCGTATTATGCACCTGTTCTGTGAAAAAAGATGCACTATTGTACAAGTACACTGTGTACTTATTATATATAGCCCAAATCGATTTCAATGATCAATAATATCGACTTTAATCTCACCCCACTGTTATACAGTTTCACGTATAATTCAATAAATTTCTAAATAAAAAAGGATACAGCTGATGAGCGCACGTCACTCACGACTGATTATTTTAGGTTCTGGCCCTGCAGGCTACAGCGCAGCAGTCTATGCAGCGCGTGCAAACTTAAAACCCACTCTTATTGCCGGTTTGCAACTCGGTGGTCAGCTGACCACAACCACAGACGTGGATAACTGGCCGGGTGATCCTGAAGGCCTAACCGGTCCAGCATTGATGGAGCGTATGCAGGCGCATGCCGAGCGTTTTGGTACTGAAATCGTGTATGACCATATCAATGAAGTAGATCTTAGCCAGCGTCCTTTCGTCCTAAAAGGCGATATGGAAGAGTTTAGCTGTGATGCGTTAATCATCTGTACCGGTGCAACGGCTCAGTATTTGGGTCTTGAATCTGAAGCGGCCTTTATGGGTCAGGGTGTCAGTGCTTGTGCCACTTGTGACGGTTTTTTCTATAAAAACCAGAAAGTCATGGTTGTCGGTGGTGGTAATACCGCTGTTGAAGAAGCATTGTACTTATCCAATATTGCTTCGCATGTGACTCTGGTACATCGCCGTGACACATTACGTTCTGAAAAAATCTTGCAAGATCATTTATTTGCCAAAGAAAAAGAAGGCAAGATCAGCATTATCTGGAACTATCAGGTCGATGAAGTTTTAGGGGATGCCCAATCTGGTGTGACCTCAGTACGTATTAAGTCCACTCAGGATGACTCCACTCAAAATGTCGATGTAACAGGTATGTTTGTTGCCATTGGCCATAAGCCAAACAGTTCGATGTTTGAAGGTCAGTTGCAGCTGCGCGACGGTTATATTCAGGTACAAAGCGGTACTGCGGGGAATGCAACGCAAACTTCGGTACCGGGCGTATTTGCTGCGGGCGATATTGCAGACAGTATTTACCGTCAGGCCATTACTTCTGCGGGTTCAGGCTGTATGGCTGCGCTAGATGCAGAAAAATATCTTGATGCGATGGGCAAACTGGACTAAGCAGCAAGAATAAAAATGCCGTCCATTATGGGCGGCTTTTTTATTGCTAGAATGAGATTATGATTTATCTATAGTTTTATTTCAGGTCTGCCATGCATTTACTTCCTCCCTCACAATTTATTTTCCCTGACCCGATCGAGGTTGATCCTGAAGGCGAAGGCTTGATTTGTATTGGTGCAGACCTCTCCCCTTCTACACTTTTTGAAGCCTATACCCATGGCTTATTTCCCTGGTTTGCGGAAGGTGAACCTATTTGCTGGTGGAGTCCCGAACCACGCTGCATTATCCGGCCCCATGATTATCATCCCAGTAAATCCCTGATCCGCAACATGAAAAAATGGGATTATCAAATCACGGTCAATCATGCTTTTGAAAGAGTAATTCGCTCCTGCTCCCTGCCACGTGCTTATGCCGATGAAACCTGGATCAGTGAAGATATTATACAAGGCTATGTCGATCTGTTTGATGCAGGTTATGGTTATAGCGTCGAAGTCTGGGATCAAGATCAACTGGTAGGCGGTCTTTACGGGGTAACAATTGGACAAGGCTGCTTTGGTGAATCCATGTTTAGTACGCAAACCGATGTTTCTAAAATGGCTTTCTATACCCTAATGCTGATTGGGCAGGAAAATCAGTTGCCCTGGATTGACTGCCAGCTGGTCAATGATCATCTCTTAAGTCTGGGTGCCTGTACATTTTCTCGCCAGGCCTACCTTAATTCGTTACAAGATGTTGTAAAACAGCCTGCTATCGATTGGAAAAAGTATCAAGAGGGTGTATTTTCAAGTAAAACAATAGCGCAAAACGCGCGATTAAGTGAATGAAAATAACAGAGGGTACTTGTTATGAACTCTTATCAGCCAAAGTCCCTACTGAACGATTTACAGTATTATATTACGCCGCCACACGATTGCAGCTATTTACCGAATAAGTCGGCGCGCATGGTTTTTCTGGATCCTGCCCATCGTATTGATGTACTGACCCTCTCGGAACTGTCACGTACCGGTTTCCGTCGCAGTGGCGATTTCGTGTATCGTCCGGAATGTCACCTGTGTCGTCAATGCCTGTCTTCACGTGTGCCCGTGACTGAATTTTGCATGAACAGTTCACAAAAAAAAGCCTGGAAACGTAATCAGGATCTGCTGCTAAAAATTACCAGTCCAGAGCAGGCCGGTGACATGCATTATGCGCTGTATGAACGCTATATCAATGAACGCCACGCAGATGGTGACATGTTTCCCCCAAGCCGTGATCAGTTTGAAAAGTTCTTATTACAAAGTTGCACTGACAGTTTCTTTTTAGAATTATGGCTGGATGATCGTTTGATCAGTGTTTCCACCTGCGACCTGCTCGATGATGGCATCTCTGCGGTCTATACTTTTTTTGATCCTGATGAAAACCGGCGTTCGCTGGGCGCATTTGCAATTTTAAAACAGATTGAACATGCACAGAAACTCGGATTGCAATTTATCTATTTGGGTTACTGGGTGCCACATTCCAGCAAGATGAATTATAAATCGCAATATCTGCCACTGGAACTTCTGATTGATGGTCAATGGCGACGTTTAAACCGTGCCCTGAGTGCGCTAGAGATTCAGCATCTGGGAAACTCATTAATGACGACCCTACCTACCGGATGGAATCACCAGATTATTAAATAAGGTCGTCAGTTTCTATTACTTAAACAGGCTGGCAAAGTCATCCGTACATGCCTTTACCATAATAATGGCATGTTCCCGGCTTCCGTTCGCAGCCGGATAATAATTTTTGCGTAAATCAATCTGATGAAAGCCTGCCTTTTCATAGAGTTTGATTGCCGCAACATTCGTTTCACGTACTTCCAGGAAAATCTGCACCGGATTATTTTTCAGCATGGCGATGGAAGCATCTAATAAGCGCCCTCCTAAGCCCCGACCTTGCTGGGCCGGCTCAACTGCCATAAGGAGTAAATTGGCTTCATCCAGAACCGGTTGTAAAATACAAAATCCCACTACCTGCCCTTGCTGCTCGATGACAGTACTTTGATAAGTAGTCACGGCATCTTCAAACTGTTTTAAAGTCCAAGGATGGAATTGAACCGATTTTTCAATCTTTGCAACGGCTGCTAGATCCGCTGCTTGCATTAAACGAATCATCTTCGTTCATCTTATATAGAACTAACCTGCGCATTATAGAAACTTCATCCAAAAAATCGAGTAAAAAAAAGAGCAATTTCAATCGCTCTTTAATTTCCAGGACTATTCAAGCCCGAGTTTAGTCTTCCAGACGGTTAACAGGCCATGTGTATCATGGTCATTGGGATGAAAACCGGGTTTAAAATACATCAACATTTCACGACCCATTCCCGTAATCACCCCTTTTGATGGGCTATAAGCGTAGGTATATATCGCTTTCAGCGAGTCCAGACTCAATTGATTGTCCTGCTTGAGTAAACGCGCCAGGAAATAGCTTTGCACCATAGCTAAAGTTGCCATTGAAATAACCAAAGATGAGGTACGTAGCGCATATGCTTTCAAGCCTTTACCAAAAACACCTTCGAAAACATCATAAGCCACCGCTTTATGCTCGTTTTCTTCAATCGCATGCCACAGCCACATATTTTTCATGGTTTCATCAGTCATCAGTTCCTGGATATGTTCATTACTTAACAACTGCGTGGCAATGGTCGCGGTAAAATGTTCCAGTGCCGTGGTGGCAGTCAAATCTACCATTTCTTGAGTAATGCCGACTGGCTTCAGCAGTTTAGCCATGACTTTCCGTGTAGTCTGAATGACGTTATCGGTATAACGATCTAGTGTCTCGACATCGTGCCCATAGCGCTGTGCCGAGGCATTAAAGCCGACATGTTCATGCGTATGCATGGCTTCCTGGCCAATAAAGGCAGAGATTTCTTTCTGCAAGTCGGCATTGTCTTTGATCGCTGGATGCTGACGCACGGCACGTACACTATCGATAAAGAACTTTTCACCTGCCGGAAACAGTGCAGATAATGCGGTCATAAAATGAGTCAAGCCAGCTGATCCATTCATCCAGTATTCCGGGACATGATTGAAATCAAAATTCATACGTCGGACAGGAAAACTGGCACCTGCACGGTCTGAAATTTTCACTTTTGCGTTCATTGTAGGCTCCTTTCAAGCACAACTGCCTGAATCCATTATTGGTTTTATTGAGCCTAGTTTTATTGATTTCTATTGTATAAATAAGTGCAGTTAAGGTCATGACACTATCAGTTAAGGACATTCAGCAAAGATTGTCTAACAAAAAACCAGACAAAAAAAAGCGCCTCAAAGAGGCGCTTTTTTTACACAATTAGTGATTATGCAGTTACTTTAGCAACTACACCAGCACCAACTGTACGACCGCCTTCACGGATCGCAAAACGTAGACCTGGGTCCATTGCGATTGGGTGGATTAGCTCTACTGACATCTCAACGTTGTCACCAGGCATTACCATTTCCACGCCTTCTTTAAGCGCGATCGCACCAGTTACGTCCGTAGTACGGAAGTAGAACTGTGGACGGTAGCCGTTAAGGAATGGAGTGTGACGACCACCTTCTTCTTTAGAAAGTACATATACTTCCGCATCGAATTTAGTGTGTGGCTTGATCGCACCTGGTTTAGTCAATACTTGACCACGTTGTACGTCTTCACGCTTAGTACCACGTAGAAGAACACCACAGTTCTCGCCTGCACGACCTTCGTCAAGCAGTTTACGGAACATTTCAACGCCAGTTACAGTTGTTTTAACTGTATCTTTGATACCAACGATTTCAACTTCTTCGCCTACTTTAACGATACCAGTCTCTACACGGCCAGTTACTACTGTACCACGACCAGAGATTGAGAATACGTCTTCAATTGGCATAAGGAATGGAAGATCGATTGCACGCTCTGGCTCTGGAATGTAAGAGTCAAGCGCATCAACAAGTGCAACAACTGCTTGCTCGCCGTACTGACCTTCGTCACCGTTAAGTGCAAGAAGAGCAGAACCACGGATCACTGGAGTGTCATCACCTGGGAAGTCATAAGTAGAAAGAAGTTCACGAACTTCCATTTCAACCAACTCAAGAAGCTCTTCGTCGTCTACAAGGTCGCATTTGTTCAAGAATACA
Source organism: Acinetobacter sp. KH_038 (assembly GCF_057839405.1). Lineage (NCBI taxonomy): Bacteria > Pseudomonadati > Pseudomonadota > Gammaproteobacteria > Moraxellales > Moraxellaceae > Acinetobacter > Acinetobacter sp. KH_038. The sequence goes on from NZ_CM174489.1 coordinate 2,484,635, forward strand.
ACGATGTAAGGTACACCTACCTGACGAGAAAGCAGGATGTGTTCACGAGTCTGTGGCATAGGACCATCAGTCGCAGCACATACAAGGATCGCGCCGTCCATCTGAGCAGCACCAGTAATCATGTTTTTAACATAATCGGCGTGGCCCGGGCAGTCTACGTGAGCGTAGTGACGAGTTGGAGAATCGTATTCTACGTGTGAAGTATTAATTGTAATACCACGTGCTTTTTCTTCTGGTGCAGAGTCGATTGCAGCGTAATCACGTGCTTCGCCACCGAATTTCTTCGCACATACAGTTGCAATTGCAGCTGTTAAAGTTGTTTTACCATGGTCGACGTGACCAATTGTGCCCACGTTAACGTGTGGCTTATTACGTTCAAACTTAGCCTTAGCCATGAGATCTTCCTTTTTAAACTACTCATGCAGGATCACTGCATGAGCACTTGGGTTTAACTATGAATTAGTTTGGGCTTATAGTAATCGAAAGATTACTCGTCGTCACCTTTTTTACCGCCAGACTGGAACTTAGAAATGATGCCTTCAGCCACGTTACGTGGAGTTTCAGCATATTTAGCAAATTCCATAGAGTAAGTCGCACGACCTTGAGACATAGAACGCATATGAGTTGCGTAACCAAACATCTCAGCCAATGGAACTTCAGCACGAATTGCTTTAGTACCACCAGGAAGATCGTCCATACCCTGAACCATACCACGACGACGGTTTAAGTCACCCATGATATCGCCCATGTAGTCTTCTGGAGTTTCTACTTCAACTTTCATGATTGGTTCAAGAAGGATAGGATCCGCTTTCATGAAACCATCACGGAAGGCATAAGAACCCGCCATTTTGAACGATAATTCGTCAGAATCGACATCATGGTAAGAACCGTCGAACAATGTCGCTTTGATGCCTACTACTGGATAACCAGCAAGTACACCATTCTTCATACGTTCTTGGATACCCTTGTCAACCGCGCCAAAGAATTCTTTAGGTACTACACCACCTACAACTTCTTCAACGAATTCGTAATCTTTTTCTGATTCTGGATCCATCGGCTCTAAACGTACGTATACGTGACCGAATTTACCTTTACCACCAGTTTGACGTACGAATTTACCTTCTTGCTCAACCGATTTTTTGATCGTTTCGCGGTAAGAAACCATTGGTTTACCAATGTTTGCTTCAACGCCAAATTCACGCTTCATACGGTCAACAATGATGTCAAGGTGAAGCTCACCCATACCAGCAATAATAGTCTGACCAGATTCTTCGTCTGTACGTACGCGGAATGATGGATCTTCTTTCGCCAAGCGACCTAAAGCAACTGACATTTTTTCTTGGTCAGCTTTAGTTTTAGGTTCAACTGCAAGTGCAATTACTGGCTCTGGGAATTCCATACGTTCTAGTGTAATGATGTGATTTTCATCACATAATGTATCACCAGTAGTCGTGTCTTTAAGACCTACACACGCTGCGATGTCGCCTGCACGAATTTCTTCGATGTCATGACGGTCGTTCGCGTGCATCTGTACGATACGGCCAACACGCTCACGCTTCATTTTTACTGGGTTATAACACGGGCTACCCGCTTTAAGAACACCAGAGTAAACACGTACGAAAGTCAGGTTACCAACGAATTTGTCGTTCATGATTTTGAACGCTAACGCAGCAAACGGTGCTTCGTCAGATGCTTCACGAGAACCTTCAGACTCAGCTTTGTCATCAAGGATACCCTTGATCGCTTCAACGTCAGTCGGCGCTGGCAAGAATTCAATTACTGCGTCCAACATACGTTGAACACCTTTGTTCTTGAATGCAGAACCACAAAGCATTGGTTGGATTTCGTTGGCTAATGTACGCTTACGGATACCAGCAACGATTTCTTCTTTAGTCAGCTCTTCGCCTTCTAGGTACTTGTCCATGAGTTCTTCTGATGCTTCCGCAGCAGCTTCAACCATGTTAGTACGCCATTCTTGAGCCAGTTCAACCAACTCAGCAGGGATTTCGCCATATTCGAACTTCATACCTTGAGATGCTTCATCCCAGATAATCGCTTTCATTTCGATTAGGTCAACAACACCCTGGAAGTTTTCTTCTGCGCCGATTGGAACAACGATTGGCACTGGATTACCGCCAAGACGTGTTTTAACCTGTTCAACTGCACGGAAGAAGTTCGCGCCAGTACGGTCCATTTTGTTAACGAACGCAATACGTGGAACTTTATATTTATTTGCTTGACGCCATACAGTTTCTGACTGAGGTTGAACACCACCTACAGCACAGTAAACCATGCACGCACCGTCAAGAACACGCATAGAACGCTCAACTTCGATTGTGAAGTCAACGTGTCCCGGGGTGTCAATTACGTTAATACGGTGTTGTTCGAACTGGTTGCCCATACCTTTCCAGAAGCATGTTACAGCTGCTGAGGTAATGGTAATACCGCGTTCTTGCTCTTGTTCCATCCAGTCCGTAGTTGCCGAACCTTCGTGAGTTTCACCAAGTTTATGGCTCTCACCTGTGTAGAACAAAATACGTTCAGAAGTGGTTGTCTTACCTGCGTCAATGTGCGCAGAAATACCAATGTTACGGTAACGAGAAATTGGGGTTTGACGTGCCATGATTTCTAGCATTCCTAAATTTTGTTGTTTAAAACAGGACGCTTTAAGCTGCATAGCAACTTAAAGCGCTTTGGTGACAAAACCATGACGGTTTTATCACCCTCCTGAATAGGGCCTGTTTTATCTGCTTAGAAACGGTAGTGAGAGAATGCTTTGTTGGCTTCAGCCATACGGTGCACATCTTCACGTTTCTTAACCGCAGCGCCTTTGCCTTCAGATGCATCAAGCAACTCGCCAGCAAGACGTAAAGCCATAGTTTTTTCAGAACGCTTAGCAGCAGCATCTACTAACCAACGCATTGCTAGGGCAGTACGACGGGATGGGCGCACTTCCATAGGAACTTGGTATGTAGCACCACCAACACGGCGTGCTTTTACTTCGACCATAGGACGAACTTTTTCAAGAGTAGTCTCGAAAAATTCAACCGGATCTACTTTAGATTTTTCTTGAACGCGGTCTAAAGCACCGTAAACGATACTTTCAGCAATAGATTTTTTACCATCTTGCATTACGTGGTTCATGAATTTAGCGATTGTTTGGCTGCTGAACTTAGGATCCGGAAGGATTTCACGAGCAGCGACTACGCGACGTCTTGGCATTTTAAACTACCTATAAAGATGACACTTCAGGTTTATCCAGCATTAGCACAAAGTGTCATGTGCATTCGCTGGCCTTACTACACGTCGCTTGAATTTCACAAAATTAAATGCAGAAATCAGACAAGCGAGACGATAAAGGATTGCGGTTCTACGTTCTTAAAATTTAATTCTGAATGAATTATTTCTTAGGACGTTTAGTACCGTATTTAGAACGAGACTGGTTACGATCTTTAACACCAGCACAGTCTAAAGAACCACGAACGGTATGGTAACGTACACCTGGTAAGTCTTTAACACGACCACCACGGATCAGAACAACACTGTGCTCTTGCAGGTTATGGCCTTCACCACCGATGTAGCTAGAAACTTCAAAACCTGAAGTTAAGCGAACACGGCAAACTTTACGCATTGCTGAGTTAGGTTTTTTAGGTGTAGTTGTGTAAACACGTGTACAAACACCACGGCGCTGTGGACAAGCCTTCAACGCAGGAACTTTAGATTTTTCAACTAAAGTCGTACGACCCTTACGGATCAACTGATTTGTTGTTGCCATTTGGCAATTCTCCCGTTAATAAAAAGCCCCAAAAACATACTGCTTTTTGAGGGCATGCAATTGTAATTCAAGATGCTAAATTGGTCAACCTGCTCAAGCCGAGCAGAGACCAATTGTCGCAACATCCTATGCTTTTATTTTTCTTCAGAATTCGACTGTTTTTTCGAATTTTTAGCGGATTTTTTTGTAACATCTTGGGTATCCGGGGAAGCCTCTGCATTTTCAGACCCAGACTCTGGATTTGACTGCTGCTGTGTAGCCTGCTCTGAAGTTGCTGCAGCAGCATCTACTTCAACCGCGTTATCTGGATGCAGTTCTGCTTCAATTTGCGGATCAAATGAAGTTTCAGTTAAAGCCGGCTGCTGTGACTGCTTCTCTGCAACAGGTTCAACCAGTTCTTCACTCAGTGCATTCAGGCCTTCGCTTACCTTTTCATCTTTCTTCACTTCAACTTCTTCAGAACTCAGATCAGTTTGGTCCTTTTTAACCAGCTTGACCTGGGTAATCGTGTCATTCCCTTCAATTGCAATTTCTTTGTCTAAAATTGGCTCGTCTTTTGGTGTTTCGATGGTCTGGGCTGAACTGTCCAATAATTTAGGTGCAGCCTGTTGCAGTAAATTTATAGCTTTTTCATAGGCAGCATACGGAGACAATTGCGAATCTTGATGCTGGATTAGATATTGTCGGGCATGTGAGAAGGCTTCCTGAGCTTTTTGATTAACATCATCGACAAAACGATGACTGTATACTGCACCAATACCGGCACTTGCCAATGGCGTCAGCTTGGTCAAATGTTCAAGAACAGAGACTTTTGGCAGACGCTGCATCCATTCCCATTTTGCCTCTCCCTCATGACTGCTTAACCATTGCTTCAGGGCAGACACGTCATTGTCCGAGCCCAACATGGCCTGCAACTGGGTAATATCATGGGTTTTAATGGTATTGCTTAAGGCCTTTAAACCCAACAACAAAGTCTGTTTCTCTGCTATCAGGCCCAGATCAATCTGTCTAAAGATATGCTGTACGATTTCCTGATCATCTTCTTTACTCAGGTCAAAACCATAAGAACGGCCGACCTGATAAATGGTACGTAGCGCCATTAACAAAGAAGCCGGAATATCAATCGCTGTACCGAGCACCCCTGAAGCACCACTGACTGCACCCTGTACTGTTGCGATCCATTTGTTTTGCTCGCCAAAAGCCTGAGAAATACGCTTAGAACGATCGACATCCTGAGTCAGCTCCTCAAGGTCTTTCGCTCCTGCCTCATCCAGAATGGCGTCGACCGAGCTGGTCTGGTTACTGAACTGGTTCAGGCGGTCATAAAAATAGTCGGATACTTTCTCTGTCAGTTCCGGAGAAACAAAATGCGCCACGTTATTGACGGTATTAAAACGGCGTCCCAGAAGCTGGCGAGATACATTTGGCAGGTGCTCACGAAGCATTTGCTGCGGATTATCATATTTTTTGGCTGAAAAAGTGCTTTTGGTCTTCGCCGAACCTTCGATCGCCTGATCAGAACCTGACGGCTTGAGAACTTTCGTCACCGAGTCTGGTGCAACATGATTCAATAAATCCAATCCGGTTGAACTGAACTTTTTCGCCACTCCAAAGGCATTCGAAATCAGACCATTAGATTGTTTATTATTAGCATTTACCATTTTTTACCTCAGCATTCAGGTGCTTGTATTTGGTATAAATACTAGGTGTAGTCAGCATTTATCTCAACTTTATTCTGTTTCATTTAGTAAAACCCCTACATGCCGACTCACAAACTCAACCGACTGTCACACGGCATAACATTTGCCATAAGATTTCAAAAGTCTTTCTGCTATCATGTTCCCCATCATGAAATAAGGCCAGAGGCCGGATTTGGCAATTTTATATGGCCCAATTTCTGCCGCTGAGCGTAGAGCTAAACTATAAGGATCTGTAGATGAAACGTGTTGTCATCACTGGCATGGGTATTAACTCGTGCATTGGTAATACATTAGAGGATGTGAATCATTCTTTACAAAACGGGATTTCAGGAACACGTTTTAATCCGACTTATGCTGAACTCAATTTCAAAAGTCATGTGAGTGCTGCGGCCGAACAGGATTTCGATGCTATTGACCGTAAACTCAAACGCTTTATGGGCGTATGCGCAATGTATGCCTACAACTCGGCGCTTGCTGCAGTTGAACATGCCGGTTTAAAACAAGAAGATCTGGCAGGTAATCCACGTTATGGTATTGCTGGTGGTTCAGGTGGTGGTTCGACTGCTTCAGTCATCGAAATGAAAGAACTTTTAGACACTAAAGGTGCACGTAAAGTCGGTCCTTTCTTTGTACCTCGTAACATGACCAACACGATTACCGCCAACGTTGGTGTTGCCTTCAAATTACAAGGCGTAGCACATACCATTACCAGCGCATGTGCAACTTCTGCTGATGCCATTGGTTATGCTTACAACCTGATTCAGCTTGGCAAACAGGACCTGATGCTGGCCGGCGGCGGTGAAGAAGATCACTGGTCACAAAGCCTGCTGTTTGATGCCATGGGCGCACTGTGCTCTAAATACAATGACACGCCTGAAACTGCATCTCGCCCTTACTCTGCTGACCGTGACGGTTTTGTGATTGCCGGTGGTGGCGGTTTCGTAGTGCTTGAATCCCTTGAACATGCACAAGCACGTGGCGCAAACATCTTGGCTGAAGTGGTTGGCTATGCAGCCAACTCTGATGGCGCAGATATGGTTGCTCCATCGGGTGAAGGTGCAACACGCTGTATCCTGATGGCACTTGAAGAAGCCAAACAGCATGGTGTTGAATCGATTGATTATGTGAATACTCACGGTACATCTACACCTGCTGGTGACGTGACCGAGTTGAAAGCCATGGAACGTGCGTTTGGTGAAGGTAAAGTCCCTGCACTGAGCTCTACCAAGTCTATGACTGGTCACAGCCTTGGTGCTGCTGGTGTTCAGGAAGCCATTTACTCGATCCTGATGATGCAAAATGACTTTATTGCTCCAAACATCAACGTGACCGAGCTGGATGAAGGCGCAAAACCATTTGATATCGTGCTTGAAAAACGTGATGCAAAATTGAATACTGTGATGAGTAACAGTTTCGGTTTCGGCGGCGTAAATGCTTGTCTCATCTTCAAAAAATGGGAAGGCTAAGCTGCCCATTTTAGGGTGACTTGATGGATGCTCCTTCTGATGCTTTCCTTTGGGTAAAAGCATTACATATTATTGCTGTGGTGTGCTGGTTCGCTGCATTGTTCTACCTGCCACGGCTGTATGTTTACCATGCAATGAGTGAAGATGCGGTGAGCCATACGCGTTTTCAGGTGATGGAACGCAAGCTGTATCGCGGCATCATGTGGCCGGCCATGCTGGCCACGCTTATCACGGCGCACTTTCTGGTCGATTGGGGTGATGCAACGCGTCACTATCATGAAGCTTTATGGTTTTACCTGAAAGTGGGTCTGGTGGGATTACTGGTGATTTATCATCTGGTATGTGGTTATTACCGCAAGAAACTGATAGAAAATGCGCATTACAAGTCACACAAGTTCTGGCGTTATTTCAATGAAATGCCAACCTTGATCTTATTTGCTGTGGTGATTCTGGTTGTGGTTAAACCGACCTTCTAATCCATACAGCAATAATAAAAAATCCCCGATTCGTCGGGGATTTTTTTTGAGCTATTTTACCGGCTTTCTAGTGCAGCTTTCTTGGCTGCAGCGACACGCGGTCGATACAGGACATAATAAGTCACTGCCAGAATAATTAACCATAATGGGCTGATTTTTAATGCATTAAACGTATCTTGTTCCAGACTTAAAATAACCAGCGCAAAAGCCAGGAAGGTCAGTACGAGATAACTCATCCATACACCACCCGGCATTTTGAAGGTAGAGTTGGCATGCTGTTCAGGACGTAGTTTACGGTAGCGTAAATAACACACCATAATCAAACCCCAAATACTAATAAACAGAATCACACACAGCGACGTCGCCAAAGTGAAAGCTTCCAGGGTATTTGGCACAAAGTACTGCAAAGCCGCACCGGCCATAATAAAGGCACATGAAAACATTAAACCCTTGGCTGGCACAGAACGTTTTGATAGATGTGCCAAGGCAGCCGGTGCCTGCTGACCACGTGCCAAACCAAAGAGCATACGACTGGTAGAGAATACACCACTATTCATGGAAGACATCACGGATGACAAGACCACCAGATTCATGATGATCGCCGCTGCGCCAATACCGGCATGCATAAACAAGCTGACAAAAGGACTTTGATCTGCAGGAATTTTATCCCACGGTGTTACCGACATCACTACAAACAATGACAATACATAGAACAGGATAATCCGTGTTGGAATTGCATTGACTGCTTTGGGTAAATTTTTCTCCGGATCTTTAGTTTCAGCAGCCATCGTCCCGAGCAACTCTACCCCGACAAAGGCGAATAAGGCGATCTGGAAACCTGCAAGGAAGCCATCAACCCCTTTGGGGAACATACCTCCTGACCAGACATGGCTAAAGCTTGCCGTGCTGCCATCAGGTGCCTGAAACTGGTTCAATACCATGAAACCACCAATCAAGATCAGGCCCAGAATGGCTAAAATCTTAATCAGGGCAAACCAGAATTCAATTTCACCAAACAGTTTGACCGTCAGCAAGTTCAAACCCAGAACCAGCAATACACAGCCGACACTGATCATAGCCTGTCCGATTGGGGTAAAAGCCATGCCTTCGGGTAACCAGAAACTCAGATAATTAATGATCGCTGCTAGATCGGCAATTCCGACCAGAACCCAACCGAGCCAATAGGACCAGCCAATATAATATGCTGCGCCTGGGCCAATCAGGTCACGTGCCATATCAATAAATGATTTGTAGTGCAAATTAGCCAATAATATTTCACCCAATGCACGCATCAGGAAGAAAAACATAAAGCCAGTAATCATGTAAATAAATAAGATCGAAGGCCCGGCCAAAGAGATGGTTTTACCCGATCCCATAAATAAACCGGTGCCAATTGCACCACCAATGGCAATCAGCTGCAGGTGGCGATTGGACAGTTTGCGTTGTAGCTCATGTTGCGACGGCGCTGCGTCATCTTTAGAGGATGTGGTATTCATCTTTAGTTCCTTTTTTGCATCAGCCCCTTGCCCATCTGATCGGATTCCTTCCTGAAATCCTGATTGCAGATGTAGTGCCATTTAAAAAGCTAAATGACCGGAGCTGATGTCCTTACAAAATTAAGTTGGGAGATATAAAAATTAGGGCAACTTAAGGCTGTGCTGCAATCACTGCAATTTCAATTAGCCAGTCTGGATTGACCAGATCGGCCTGAATGGTGGCACGCGCCGGAGTTCCCTGTCCTTGTAACCAGTCAATCCAGAGCTGGTTCACGCTTTGAAAATCTTCCAGATTCTTGACGAACAGTTGTGCTGACAGCAGACGGCTTTTGTCTGTACCTGCCAGCTTGAGCAGCTGCTCAATTTTCATCAGCACTTCACGGGTTTGACCGTCGATGTCCTGACTGCTGCTATCCGGCACCTGCCCTGACAAATACACGGTCTGGTTGTGAATAGTGACAGCGCTCATGACCTGATTGCTGTTGATACGCTGAATATCGGTATGTTCCATTCTTCTCTGTCCTCTTTATTGCTTCTGTTTTTGCTAAATATTGAGTTTTAATTTTCGACCCGCACCGCTACACGTGCAGTAATGGCACACATTAATTCATAGCCAACAGTGCCTGAACCAGCAGCGACCTCATCAATTGACAAAACCTCACCCTTGGAGGATTTACCCCAGAGCACCACTTCACTCCCCACAGTCGCTTGAGGAATAGTCGTCAGATCGACAGTGAGCATATCCATACTGACCCGGCCAAGAACCTGGGTTCGTACCGAATCCACCAGAACCGGGGTACCTGTGGCTGAAATCCGCTGATAGCCATCTGCATAGCCACAAGCCACCACACCAATACGCATGGCGCACTCCGCAACAAAATTGGAGCCATACCCGACACTTTCACCGGCCTGAATATCCTGAATGGCAATAATTTCACTACGCAGGCTCATGCCGGGCTGTAGATTCCAGTCATGAATGCTATGGGCGGGATAGTCAGGCGAGCTGCCATACAGCATGATGCCACTACGTACAATATCGGATTGAAGCTGCTGAGAATGGCGCAGGATGGCTGCGCTATTACTGACAGAGGTTTTCCCGGCTAAGGGCTTAGTGATTTGCGTGAAAACTGAATATTGATAGTCAATGCCGTTCTGGCCAAAGCGCTGTCCATCGGCATCGGAAAAGTGCGTCATATGGATAATTGAACGCACATTGTCCAGTGCCTGAACCTGCTTAAAAATATCTGTATATTGGTGCGCCTGAAAACCCAGACGGTTCATACCGCTGTTGAGTTTTAAATACACCTCAAATTTTACATCCGGACGGGTCTGCTGAAACTGCTTTAACCATTCTATTTGATGGGGGCTATGCAGGCTGAAACTTAGATTTAAGTCTGCACAGAGTTGCAAATCTTCAGCAGCAAAAACCCCTTCGAGCAGTAAAATTTTGCCCTGCCAGCCGAGCGCACGCAGACGCTGCGCTTCAGCCAGATCCAGCAAGGCAAAACCGTCTGCAGACTGAAATGCCGGATAGACCTGCTCAATACCGTGACCATAGGCATTGGCCTTTACTACAGTATAGACCTCGGCATTTGGCGCTGCGGCTTTGGCAATATCAAGATTATGCTGCAGTGCTTGCAGATGCACTACAGCTTGAATTGGACGTGGCATAGATTCTTCCTTGAAACAGCACTTCAGGCCGCGTGTGAATAACGTCCGAGTGAAAGTCCTTCGGTACTGATGTCGGTTTTATGATTCAGCACCATGTCACTGATCAACTTGCCCGAACCACAGGCCATGGTCCAACCCAGGGTGCCATGTCCGGTATTCAGAAACAGGTTTTTAAAACGCGTTGCGCCAATAATCGGGGTACTGTCTGGGGTCATTGGGCGTAACCCGGTCCAGAAACTCGCTTCTGCCAGATTCCCACCCGGGAACAATTCCTGAGTGACCATTTCCAACGTGGCACGGCGATTGTCTTTTAAATTATGGTTAAAGCCACTTAGCTCAGCCATACCGCCGACACGAATGCGCTGGTCGAATCTGGTGATGGCAATTTTATAGGTTTCATCCAGTACTGTAGATTGCGGAGCAAAGTTGGCATCAACAATCGGAATAGTCAGTGAATAGCCTTTGACTGGATAAACCGGCAAATCCAGATCCAAGGGCTTTAAGAAATCACGCGAATAGCTACCAAATGCCAATACATATTTATCGGCAGTCAGCAGCTCACCATTCACCACCACGCCTTTAATCTCATCGCCCTCAATTACCAGACGTTCAACATTTTGATTAAACTTGAACTGTACGCCCAACTCTCTGGCCACATTGGCCAAGGCATTGGTAAATAAATAACAGTCACCTGTTTCATCATTGGGTAAATGTAAACCGCCGACCAGTTTATCCTGGGCATGTGCCAAGGCTGGCTCTACTTTGGCCAGATCAGCACCCAACAACAATTCATGTGCTACGCCACACTCCTGCAAGACCGCAATATCACGTTGCACCATTTCTAACTGGGCTTCGTTACGGAATACCTGTAATGTACCTTTAGAACGATGCTCATAGCTGATACCGGTTTCTTTACGCAATTCGCGCAAACAGTCACGGCTATATTCAGCCACACGGGTCATACGCTCTTTATTAATGGCATAGCTGGCAGGATTACAGTTTTTCAGCATTTGTGCCATCCAGTTCAACTGCCACATACTGCCATCCAGATTGATGGCCAATGGTGCGTGATGCTGGAACATCCATTTCACTGCTTTAAACGGAATGCCTGGTGCTGCCCATGGCGTTGAATAACCCGGAGAAATCTGTCCGGCATTGCCAAAACTGGTTTCTTCAGCCGGCCCGGTCTGACGGTCAAGTACGGTAACCTCTGCACCTTGTTGTGCCAGATAATAGGCACTCGCCACACCGATTACACCACTACCTAAGACTAAAACGTGCATCGCACTACCCTCAAAATTTTTCTAGTTGATTTAACTAGTATATTTTTGCTTTAACAGTTAAATTCACCATATTCAGGCTCTATATTCAGTGAAATAATCATTTTTTCGGGCAGAATTAAAAAAAAGAGGAAAATATTGATGCGTAAATTAGACCGCATTGATCGCATGATTTTAGACATCCTGCAACGTGATGGCCGGATTGCCATCAGCGAACTGGCAGCGCGTGTGAATTTATCAACCACCCCCTGTTCAGAACGGGTAAAACGCCTGGAACGTGAAGGCATTATCATGGGGTACTACGCACGTTTAAATCCGGAAATGCTGGAGCGTAATTTACTGGTCTTTCTGGAGATCAAGCTTTCTGCCAAATCGGGCGATGTATTTGATCAGGTGGCGCGCAATCTGACCGAAATCCCGGAAGTACTGGAATGTCATTTAATCTCTGGTGACTTTGATTATCTGGTCAAGGCACGTCTCAAAGAGATGAGTGCCTACCGCCGCCTGTTAGGAGATTTACTGAAAAAACTGCCCGCCTCTGCTTCCTCGCACAGTTATGTAGTGATGGAAGAAGTGAAAGAAAGTTTATATCTGGATCTGGGTATTTGATGACCCGCTTTAAAAGCATCTACAACAAAAAAGCCCCGGTTGGGGCTTTATAATAAAACTTATACGCTTGTGCTACTCGCTCTTAGGCAGGAATACGCAATACCTGCCCCGGGAAAATATCATCCGCATTTTTCAGTAACGGACGATTGGCTTCGAAAATCTTATTGTACTGATTGGCATCGCCATAAAATTCTTTCGAGATTTTTGACAGGCTGTCACCTGATTTAACCGTATAGAATTTGCTTTCCGGTTCAGGGCTATTCACAGTCAGCTGGTCATCTACTTTGGCCACATGATCAATATTTCCGACCGCCAGAATAATTTTTTCACGATCGGCCTGACTTTGTACCTGACCTCTGACAGTGGCCAGATCCGAAGTCGAGTTATAGCTGATCGATAAACCGCTAATTGGTAAACCCAGACTTTTTACATGGCCAAGCAGTTTATTTGCTACTTCTTGGGCAGAAGGCTCTGCGGGCTGTGCTGCTGCGGCCGGGGTAGTATTGGCCGGTGCGGCCTGCGGCTCTGCGGCAGCTGTATTTTTTTTACCGATACCTTTTACAAAATCAAAAAGACCCATCTTCAATTCCCTTGTTATTGTTAACTCATATCACTCTTATTTTTATAATGAAAATAGCCGGGAGATAGTTAGTCATTGGTGACAGAAAGGTAATCAATTGTAAAACCCTTTCATATAAAAATTGCAGGCACAAAAAAACCACCTTAACGGTGGTCTTTTATGCTCAGCAAAGCTGAAATCGGCGATTAACCAAGTTTCTTAGAAACATAGTCAATTGCAGATTGAACAGTTGTGATTTCGTTAGAATCTTCATCAGGAATAGTGATGTCGAAGTCATTTTCGAAAGACATAACAAGTTCAACTAGATCTAGAGAATCTGCACCCAAGTCATCCATGAAAGATGCTTCGTTTTTGATCTCTTCGATTTTGATACCAAGTTGTTCTGCAACTGCTTGCTTAACACGTTGTTCGATATCGCTCACAGGAATTCTCCTCATTGCTTGTGGCGTTTTTAATGCCGTTAGTTTAATTGAATCTAAAAAATTTGGAAAGTTTATACTTGAGCTTAGCTCATGTATAAGCCCCCATTTACATGCATAACTGTACCAGTAATGTAACTAGCTTTGTCTGAAGCCAAGAAACTTACAGCATTTGCGATATCTTGCGGATCACCTAGACGGTTTAACGCCACTTGCTCAGTCATTTTTTTACGAATTTCTTCGCTTAGCTGTTCAGTCATTTCAGTCGCAATAAAGCCCGGAGCTACCGAGTTCACAGTAATCTGACGACTGCCCATCTCTTTGGCAAGGCTACGGCTAAATGCCTCGATCCCTGCTTTTGCAGCAGAATAGTTGGCCTGACCCGGGTTGGCAAAGTGTGCCACCACAGAACTGATATTAATGATGCGGCCGAAACGCGCCTTGGTCATGCCTTTTAGCACACGCTTAGACAAGCGATATACCGCTTTCAGGTGAATATTTAAAATATCATCCCAGTCATCTTCAGACATGCGCAGTAGCAGGTTGTCTTTGGTAATACCGGCATTATTGACCAATGCCAGCACTGGACCATAGTTCTGTTCGATATCCGTTACCAGCGCATCAATTGCAGCACCATCACGTACATCCAACACTTTGCCCGCACCATTTTCAGCAAACTGTGCCGCTAATTTTTCAGCGCCTGATTCAGAAGTCGCCGTACCAACGACAAAATAACCATCCTGAATCAACTGTTGCGCGATCGCAGCACCAATACCACGACTTGCACCTGTTACCAAGGCAACTTTACGTTCCTGTGTCATGCAATTTTCCCTTCTGCCGTCAAGACGGTGTTCAACGCATCTTCCAGACGAGACTTGCTGTCCAGTGGAAGTGCTTTTTCAATATTCGGTAGACGTTTCGCCAAGTTGCTCAATACATTACCCGGACCACATTCAACGATGTACTCAATACCTTCATCTTGCAGGAATTGCAGCGTTTTGGTCCATTGTACCGATTGATATAACTGCGCGGTGAGAGCCTGACGCAATGCAGGGACATCCGCCGCAGCTTCAGCGCCTACATTTTGTAATACAGGAATGCGTGGCAGCTCAATGGCGGTTTGTTCCAATGCAGGTGCAAACTGTTCTGCCGCAGGTTTCATCAGTGAACAGTGCGATGGAACCGATACCGGCAGTGCAATCGCTTTGGCGCTATTTTCTTTGGCCAGTGCCATGACTGCTTCAACGCGATCTTTATTGCCTGCAACCACAACCTGACCTTGCGCATTGTAGTTGGCTGCTTCAACCGAACCTTCGCCAGCAGCAGTTGCCTGTGCACACAGCTCAATCACTTTGGCATCATCCAGACCCAAAATGGCAGCCATTGCACCAACACCCTGAGGTACAGCCGTCTGCATCAGCTTACCGCGCAGGTTCACCAGCTTGACCGCATCAGCCAGGCTTAAAGCACCCGACGCCACCAATGCACTGTATTCACCCAGTGAATGGCCTGCCAGATATTTCGGTGCCACACCGCCAGATTCCAGCCACACGCGCCATAAGGCAATACTTGCAGTCAGCAAGACCGGCTGGGTAAATTCAGTTTGATCCAGACCTTCGCCCGTTTGCGCAATCTGCCACAGATCGAAGCCTACCGCTTCAGAGGCTTCTGCGAATGTTTCGCGAATACCAGGAAACTGTTCTGCAAGTTCAGCCAGCATACCGGCTTTTTGTGAGCCTTGGCCCGGAAATACAAATGCGGTTTTGCTCGCTTGTGCTGCTTGTTCGAGTTGTGTAGCAGACATAATAAAATCCTTTCATTCAAGAGGTATCATCTTCAGTTGTCGCAAGAAGACTGGCCAATAAAGCCACCTAAATCATTGTGGAGCGCAATTTAGCATGTAATTTTGCTGGCGGTAATTGCCAAATACAACAAAAAACCGATCCCCCTAAAAATCCAAGACAAAAAAAAGGGAGCTAAGTGCTCCCATTTTTTCTACTAAGCTTGACGCTTAATACATCATCAATTATTCAGCAGATGCTTTAGCGAATAATTGACGACCACGGTAGATACCATCTTTAGATACGTGGTGACGACGGTGAGTCTCGCCAGTAGCTTGGTCTACAGTTAATGCATTCTCGGTTAAAGCGTCATGTGAACGGCGCATGTCACGGCGAGAGCGACTTTTACGGTTTTGCTGAACGGCCATGATGGCTCCTTACAAAGATCGAAAAAATGGATCAGAACAAATTCGATTGTCTTATACACAAGAGTATAACACAAAAATTAGTTAAGTTTACCCTTCAGAGCAGCCAAAACTTCAAACGGGTTATCCCGTTTTTCTTCAGCCACTTCTTCTACGGCAGGTTGATGCTTATGTTCACAAAACTCATGTTTCGGCGACAAAGGCATCAACAATAACAGTTCATCTTCTATCAGCGCGAGCAAATCAGCGGTCGCCGGTGCATCATAATCACCTTTGGTCGTTGCTTCACTTTCACCTAGGACGATGAAATCAGCATCCTCATCCAAGCGCTCTATCAGTGACTCATCATCCACAAGAGCCAAATGGAACGATGAAACCAGCTCAATTTCCACAGGTTCCAGACAACGCTGGCATTCCATAGGAACTTTTGTTTCAACGTGACCATCTAGCCATGCAATACGATGATAGGCATCCATTGATAGCTTACAGTCTATGTTAATCAATTGATCATCAATTGATCCAACAGCTTCACGAGCGATACGAACAAAGCGGGATAAAGGCAGTTGACCTGACCATTTAAAGCCCTGTTCAGCCCATTTAAACGGCTCAATCTGTGCCGGAAAGGTATTTGCTGACATAATTAAGGCGGCAATTCTACAAATTCATCAGTACTCTGTCAAAGATTAAGATACAATTTTGTACTTATTTCGACAGACCATTTGGGTAACTCAAGTCATGCATCTGTTGCAGCCGCAAACAGAAGTGAATATTTCATCACTCGTTAGCACAATTCCAAGCTTTGATTCTGACAGTTCAACACAACAAGTGCAACTCTCGCCATGGGCAAATCTATCGTCAGAAGCGCAGCAGGTTGACTGGCTCATCTTACACTTTAATCACTGGTTTTCCCATCTAAATGTCATCCTGGTCCGCGGTGATTTTGAACCCGAATATTTTCCTGCCGATGCAGACAGCCCTGCCCGGATCCAGTTTGCCCATGGATTCTTTAATAGTGCCTTGCATGAAATCAGTCATTGGAGCATAGCCGGAGAGAAACGCCGCTTGCTGCCTGATCTGGGCTACTGGTATGCGCCTGACGGCCGTACAGCCGAGCAACAGGCCCTGTTTGAACAGGTCGAAATCAAGCCGCAAGCAATCGAATGGCTGTTTGCCCAGGCCTTTGGACGCAAATTCCGGGTGTCGTTAGACAACCTGACCGGTGACGGTGGTGATGGCACCCGCTTTAAAGATCATGTGCATGCCCAGGTGCAGGCTTATTTTAACGGCACAGCCAAACTGCCACGTGACGCACAGCGCCTGATTCAATCTATCTGTGCCTGTACGCGAGCTGGCAAAAGTTTACAATCTGATGAATTTCTACGTGAAATGCTTGATTAAATTACACAAATCTATCTTTTTTGTGATTGCCAGACCTCGCTACAGCGCCACATAATAGGCCATCAGTCCAAGCCTGGAGTAGACTCTATGCTGCATTTACGCGTACACCCCGATAATCCGCAACCCCGCTTAATCAGTCAGGCCGTGGAACGTATCCGTGCCGGTGATGTGGTGGTTTATCCCACCGATGCTGCCTATGCCATTGGCTGTCAGATTGGAAACAAGAGTGCCATGGAGCGGATTGCGCAAATTCGTGGACTCGGCCCGAAACATCAATATGCAATCCTGTGCTGTGATTTGTCCGATATTGCCACCTATGCCAAAGTGGACAATGCCATGTATCGCTTACTCAAGAATAATACGCCTGCGGTCACAACCTTTATTTTACCTGCCACCAGTCAGGTACCAAAACGCTTGATGCATCCGAAAAAGAAAACCATTGGCCTACGTATTCCGAATAATCCGGTGTGTCAGATGTTACTGCAAGAACTCGGTGAGCCCTTATTAACCTCTACCCTGATTTTGCCGGATCAGAGCGATCCACTCGATGATCCTTATGATATTGAAATGCAACTGGGCAAACGTATTGATGTTTTTGTCGATAGCGGCTTGGGTACATTAAGCACGACTTCTATTATTGATTTATCCGGTGATCATCCAGAGATTATTCGTCGTGGCGTGGGTGATGTCAGTGCATTTGAATAGATAATGCCATCCAGCTTTTAGCCCTTTGCGGGAGTCAGCGTCTATGGATTTATTTTATATCCTCCTGAACCAGCATGAATTTCCTGTACAGCAGCTGATCTATGCGGAACTGCCTTGGACCCTGCAATCCAGGGCTATCATGATCGAAGCAACGCCATCGCCTTGCACTCTGATCACTGTGGATCAGACTGAATACAGATTTTTCCTGCCACTGATGCTGGTTAGACGACTGCTTGGTTTCTATTCACATCAAAACTTATGCCTTTCGGAAATATGCCAGCGTCTGATCGAATTTGCTTCTGGTCAACATCAGCATTCGCCCTTCTAAGGCTCTTGAGCTCTAGATGGAGGATGGATTGCCGCTACATTCAGGGTCAAGCGTATTAAAATCGGTTCTGCCATTTGTATTCAAGCGCGTTTCATCCGCTTTTAAGCGAACTCAACTGTCCTAAAATAAGCCAGGATTCTTCATCTCGGCACTCAATTCAAGCCGTCTGATGCCCCCTGTCTTTCTGATCTATTCTGCCGCTTTTTTCGGTATCTGCTTTTAAATTACCAATAAATTCCATAATTTTTTTAAGTTTTTGTCTGTTTGACTCCTTATTTAATTTATTTAAAGTTACTTTTCCAGTACAATAACAGCGCTAAATCCTGTGCTTTTTATTCGATTGAATACCGAAGATCAAGCCTTTGCATGCCTTTGAAAATTCGCGTGGCCTATAATTGTAATGACTCAAATTATCCATAACACAATGGAATCTGCTCCGCACATTCGGGTTCTGGATGAATGGCAGGATACTATTCCAGAGGATTTGTATATTCCTCCAGCCGCATTTGAAATTTTATTAGAACATTTTGAAGGCCCACTCGACTTTTTAATTTATCTGATTCAAAAAAACGGTTTTGACCTGTTACAGGTGGATATTGCGCCGATTGCAGCGCAATACCTGTCCTATATGGATGCAATGAAATCCCTGAACATCGAGCTGACAGCCGACTATATGGTGATGGCGGCTCTACTGGCTGACCTGAAATCCCGTTTGCTGTTACCGAAACCCAAAAGTATTTCAGCGCTTGAGCAAGATCCCAAACAGGAACTGATTGACCGTTTAGAAAATTATTTAAGAATTAAACAGGCCGCAGAACGTCTGGGGCAGATGCCGGTTCTGGAACGTGATACTTTCCTGACCAATGTCAGTCTGGGCGAAGTCCAGCAGAACAATGAAGGCTATTCGATCGATTTACTGCGTGATGCCTTGCTGTGTGTCTTTAACCGGCCTGAACCGGTGATTCATCAGGTACAACAGGAACCGGTACTGCTAGAAGAACGCATTGCCTATATTGAAAGTTGTCTGGAATCCGGTGAAGTATTGTCTTTTGATGATTTGCTGAAACCGAGCCAGGGCCGTATGGGCATGGTGGTGACGTTTATGGCAGTACTGGAACTGACCCGGCAACAGAAAATTCAGATTATTGCTACCGGCATCGAAGCCCCGCTCGCAATTCAAGGAGCCAGTCAATGACACCGGATCAAACTACGCTAGTCTCGGCAGAAGATAATCTGCATGAAGTGTTGATGCAGCTTGAGGCGATTATTTTCGCCAGCGACTCTGCGGTTTCATTGGCGCGTCTGAAAGAAGCCTTTCAGGATCGTTATAGCAAGCAGGAATTACGACAGTACTTGCAGCAGCTTTCGATGCTGATGCATGGCCGTTCGATTGAACTGATTGAAACAGCACAAGGTTACCGTTTTCAAGTGCGTGCAAAATATCGTAATATTATTGCACAGACCTGGCCGGAGCGACCAACTCGCCTGTCGCCAGCACTACTTGAAACCCTTGCAGTGATCGCTTATCACCAGCCGGTGACCCGAGCCGATATAGAACAAATTCGTGGTGTGACGAATAACAGTCAGATTTTGCGTACGCTATTTGACTGGAACTGGATTAAAGAGTCCGGATTTCGTGAACTCCCTGGAAGACCTGCGTTGTTAATGACAACGCCACAATTTTTAAATGCGTTTGGCTTGAATTCTTTAGGCCAATTGCCTCCCCTGCAGGATGCCAAGGAAGCTTTTATGGCCCTCGATGCAAATGCACCGAAGTCATAAATAGGTGAACTGTTGATAATTATTTCTAAGGTTATGCTGTCATGAGTGAAAAATTGCAAAAGGTGCTTGCACGCGTTGGTTTGGGTTCTCGCCGTTATATGGAAGAAGTCATTGCCGCAGGTCGTGTCAGTGTCAATGGGCAAATTGCCCAAGTGGGTGAACGAATCGAACCAGGTGATGAGCTTCGCATCGATGGTCGTAAAGTTGCGTTCCAGATTGAAGACGAAATTCGTCGTCGTGTGATTATCTATTACAAACCTGAAGGCGAGATCTGCTCACGTAGCGATCCTGAAAACCGTCCGACTGTGTTTGAACAGTTACCTGCCATTCCGGGCGACCGCTGGGTCATGGTAGGCCGTCTGGATATTAACTCGACCGGTCTGTTATTGTTCACAAACGATGGTGAGCTGGCCAACCGCTTGATGCACCCATCCAATGAAATTGAACGTGAATATGCAGTTCGTGTCATGGGTGAAGTTACGCCACAGATCCGTAACAACATGCTTAAAGGTGTGGTGTTAGATGATGGCCCGGCAAAATTTGAATCTTTCTCTGAACTTGGTGGTGACGGGATTAACCGCTGGTTCCAGGTGGTGGTAAAAGAAGGTCGTAACCGTGAAGTTCGTCGTATCTTTGAATCTCAAGGCCTGAAAGTCAGCCGTCTGCTGCGTACCCGTTATGGTACTGTGATTCTGCCACGTGAACTGCGTACCGGTCGCTGGATTGAACTGGATAAAAACGATATCGACAACCTGACCAAAGCGGTGGAATTAAAACCACGTCAAGGTACAGGCCTGTTTGGTATGGCGAAACGTCGTAACGAGCGTATGCAGGACAAACCGATGGCGGCACGTCGTGGCGGTTTCTTGCGTCAGCAACGTCGTGACAGTGATGAGCAACCACAAAACAATACTGGCCGTGAGCGTCGTGATGACAATGCCTATGGTCGTCGTGACAGAGCTGAAAACCAGAATGGCACTCAGTTTGTGCGTCGTGACAACCGTGACGGCAATACTCAGTTCCCGCGTCGTGACAGTCGTCCGGATCAAGGTTTTGGTCGCCGTGAAGAGCGTGATGAAAATGCGCCGCGCCGTCCATACGGAATCAATAAAGGCTTTAAAAAGTTTTAATTGAAACCAATAAAAAAGTCAGGCACATTGCCTGACTTTTTTTATGCATGATGTATTAAGAACTTTGTGGAATCCCTTGCGGAATGGCACTGAGTAAGCGCTTGGTATATTCATGCTGTGGCGATTGATACAGCTCATCTGAATTGGCAATTTCCACCAATTCGCCATGATTCAGCACCATGATCTGATCTGAAATATACTTCACTACCGACAAGTCATGTGAAATAAAGATATAGCTCAGACCGAATTCATCCTGCAAATCTTGCAGTAAATTCAGCACCTGTGCCTGTACTGATACATCCAGCGCCGAGACCGATTCATCACATATCAAAATCTCGGGTTTTAAGGTCAGGCAACGTGCAATTGCAATCCGCTGGCGCTGACCACCGGAAAACTCATGCGGGTAGCGATAAAAAGCCTGAGCAGGCAAGCTGACCCGTTCCAGCAGATCCAGAGCCATTTGTTTGCGTTCGGCATCATCCTGGCCGATCTTGTGGATCTGCATCGGTTCCATCAGGATTTGCCCGACAGTAAAACGCGGATTCAGAGACGCATAGGGATTCTGGAAAATGATCTGGATTTTACGTTGATACTGGTTAAATTCCTTGTCAGACATTTCCAGAATATCCCGGCCCTGAAACAGCGCTTTACCGCCTGTGGCCTGCTGCAAGCGCATCAGTAACAGGCCAATGGTGGTTTTACCCGAGCCCGATTCGCCAACCAGCCCCAGGGTTTTACCTTTGGCCAGCTGAAAAGAAACACCTTTGACTGCCTGAAATTCATCTTTGCCAAACAGTCCCTTACGGCTGTAAAAAGATTTTTTCAGATCACGCACATCCAGAATAATTTCTTCTCCACCTTTAAGCCCGCGTGAGCGCTGCGGAAGCTGGCGATTCAGGTGAATATCCTCCAGCCAGCTTGAACCATCCTGCTTCATAAAATCACTGATCATTGGCAAACGTAGCGGACGTTGCGACAACTGTGGACGGCAATGCAATAAAGCCCGGGTATACATATCCTGAGGTCGATCCAGTACATCCTGAACCAGACCCTGTTCACGAATTTCACCATGTCGCATCACGATCACCCGATCGGCAATTTCCCCCACCAGCGCCAGGTCATGGGTAATGAACAGCATCGACATCTGACGACGCTGACGCAGCGATTCCAGCAAATCCAGAATCTGTTTTTGAATGGTCACATCCAGTGCAGTGGTCGGTTCGTCGGCAATCAGCAGTTTGGGTTCACAGGCAATTGCCATGGCAATCATGACCCGTTGCTGCTGCCCGCCAGAAAGCTGTCCCGGATAGGCATCGATTTTGGTTTCAGGTGCAGGAATACCGACTTCCTTAAGTAATTCCAGGCTACGTTGCCGCGCCTGCTTTTTATTCATGCCTAAATGGAGTTGCAGAATTTCTGCAATCTGCATGCCGACGGTAAACACCGGATTGAGCGAAGACATCGGCTCCTGAAAAATCATGGCAATGTCTTTACCACACATCTGGCGCATGTCACGGGTTTTCAGCTGGAGCAGATTTTTTCCTTCAAAGATAATCTGGCTGTCTTCAGAAATACGCGCGCTTTCTGCCGGCAGCAGGCCCATGGTCGCCAGTGAAGTGACTGATTTGCCACTTCCCGATTCTCCGACCAGTGCCACCGTGGTATTGGCAGGGATCTCGAAAGAAACCCCTTTCACGGTTTCGATATATTGTTTATTTTCACCCTTAAAACTGACACGCAGATTTTCCACGCGAAGTAACGCAGGTGCTGTGCTTGGATTGATTTCAGACATGGTTGCGCTCCTATTTCAGTTTTGGATCTAATGCATCACGGAGTGCATCGGTAAACATCGAAAAAGCCGTCACCAGTATCGCCATTGCAATCGAGGCTGCGGCCAGTTGCCACCATTTACCTAAAATCAGCTCGCTTTGTGCTTCATTCAGCATGCTTCCCCATGACACGACACCAATCGGCACGCCAAAACCGAGAAAGCTCAAAATCACTTCGGACTTGATAAAGGCCACCACCAGAATGGACATTTGCACCAGCGCAATATGACTGACATTGGGAAAAATATGGACAAACATCCGCCGTAAATTACTCACCCCGATTGCTTTGGCTGCCAGCACATATTCACGTGCCGTATGTTTCATGTACTCGGCACGAACCAGACGAAAAACCCCGGTCCAGCCGGTCAGGCCTAAAATCAGGATAATCGATAAAACCCCTTTCTGCTGTAATACCGCAGCAATTGCCAGGACCAGCAATAAATAAGGAATTGAAGTAAAGATATTATAAAACCAGTTCAGGAGATCATCGACCCAGCCACCAAAATAGCCGGCCAATGCACCCAGTAGCGTACCGATAATGACGGCAACAAAGGCCGCCACCAGTCCGACCACAATCGAGGTTTCTGCACCTTTAATGGTTTTTTGTAAAACATCCTGCCCCCATTTGTCTGCGCCAAAGATCAGGCTCTGCTTTAATTCGCTGTCCTGATCTAACAGTTGCCCGCCGAGTTGCTGATCAATAACCCGCATATCTTCAGCCAGCGGATCTGTCACACCGTAGTAATCAATAGCGCCAGCACCCTGTTCAGCAGCAATTTCAGCATTCAGTTCAGCAATCACATCTTTTAAAGGATCTGCTGGGTTGACGGGTAACACCACAGATTCTGCCTGTTTTTCTTCATCAGAAGTCGCCGGTACGGGCGCGGTACTGATAAAACTCGGCGGTGCATAACTGACCGCAACTTCTTTATTCCAGTCCTTGGCAATAAAACCGCTAATGGAAAGTAAAAGCAGCAGCAGATAAAACAGCACCACCAACAAGGAAAACATGGCTATCCGGTCGCGCTTCAAACGGCGCATGGCCAGTTGCCACAATCCGGTCGAAGTAGACTCAGGCATCGCTTGAGCATCTTGCTCTTTTTTAAATATCGCACTCAGCATAATTCACCTACTTCAACTGTACGCGTGGATCGACCCATTTATAGATCAGATCGGCTATCAGGTTGAATATCATGGTCGCAGCGGCAACATAGACCGTAATCGCTTTAATTACCGGAAAATCGGAACGCTCTACGGCAATAATCACTTCACGGCCAATCCCCGGAATACCAAAAAAACGTTCAATCAGGAAGGCGCCAATCAGTAAAGCCGGAAGTCCCGCCATCACATCGGTAATAATTGGAATCGAGGCATTCCGTAGTACATGCACGCCCAGAATCCGGCTTTCACCCAGACCTTTGGCCCGCGCGGTACGCACATAATCCTGATTGACTTCGTCCAGCACAAAACTGCGGTACAGGCGTAGCGTCGGGGCAATACTCACCACCAGCATAATCAGCACAGGCAGCAAGGCGTATTTGAAAAGATTGTCGGCGAAATTATCACTCCAGCCCTGTACCGGGAACCAGCTCAACTCATAAGCGAGGAAATACTGGAATACAATGATATACACCAGAATACTGATCGACATGCCAATGGTACACAGCATCATGATCATGCGATCGGTCAGACTGCCGCGGACTGAGGCCACACCCAAGGCCAAAATGATGGAAATAATGGTTTGCAGAATGGTCAATGGAATCAGAATGGTCAGTGAAGGCCCCAGACGGGTGCTGATGATTTGTGACACCGACTCGCCGGTACTCCAGCTCACGCCATAATCAAAGGTTAAAATCTGCTTGATAAAGATCCACAGTTGCACGTAGTACGGTTGATCGACCCCAAGCTGTTGCCGGATGTTTTCAATCTGTTCTGCATTGGCCATCTTACCGGCGAGAATATAGGCAGGATCGCCTCCCACCCAGTTAAATAACAGGAAAATCAGCAAAATCACCCCAAGCATGGTCGGGATCATTTGCCAGAGCCGTCGAATAATATATGCCAGCATCGCTTGCCTTCCTTAATTTTTTCCAGAGATTTCATTAAAGAACGCTTTGCTGTCCGGTTCACGACCCAGGAAGTCTTTCACCATCTGCTCGCCATGTTTCTGTCCACCTTGGGCAAGAATCGTATTGCGATAATGCGCACCGACTTTTTTATTCATCAGCTGGTCGCCAAAGGCTGACAGCATATCCAGCGCAATCACCTCAGACCACATATAGCTGTAATAGCCGGCCTGATAGCCACCCATGAGATGCCCGAACTGTCCCGGGAACTGCTGACCCGGCACATAACCCAAGGCAGTCTTGCTTTCCATTTCTTGCCAGAGTTTTAAAGGCTCAATGTTTTTTGCATCTTTGCTATGTAAGGCCATATCATATTGGGCATATAAAGTCTGACGTGCATAATGCAGACCACGACCATAATTTTTCACGTCTTTAAGACGTTCCGTCATGGCAGCATCGACACGTGGACAGGCTGGTTCACAGTAATCGGCAACTTTTGACAAGGTTTCCAGACGACGCGCCCATTCTTCATACATCTGTGACGGTGCTTCTACCAGGTCACGTTCTACCGATGTACCCGACTGTTCTGAATAGCGGGTCTTGGATAAAATTCCGTGCAGCGCATGGCCCATTTCATGCACGAAGGTTTCCAGTTCATTGCTGTTTAGACCTTTACGGTTAAAGTTGGTCACCAGTACCGAGACCGGACGGCGCTGATTCAGGGTACTGCCGCCATAGGCGCCCCAGACGGCTGCATGCCCATATTTACCTTCACGCGGGTATTTGTCGACATATAATCCGCCCAAGAATTCACCGGTAGCACTATCATGTACCGCATAGTATTCCACTTCATCGTGCCAGGCCTTGACTTTCACCGGCTTGAATTCGATGCCATAGAGTTCTGAAGAAACAGCAAATAACCATTTCTGTGCCGCTTCGGTCGGGAAGTAATCGCGCAGTTTTTCCTGGTCAACCTTATATTTGGCCTGACGCAGTTTTTCGCTCCAATAACCCTGATTCCAGCGGGCAATTTCGGCTTTCTCGAGTGGCACTTTTAAGGTCTCGGCTTTAAACTGGCGTAACTCCTGAACATCCTTCTGCTCTAAAGGTGCAACCTTGCTATAGACCTCATCTAGAAAAGAATTCACCGCTTCCGGGGTTTTTGCCATGCGAAATTCAAGCGCTGAATGCGCATAGCTTTCTTTATCAAAAAGTTGAGCCATCTCATAACGCAGATCAATGGCTTTTTTCATAAATTGCAGGTTTTGTTCCGTGCCACGGCGGGTATAAGCAGTCTGGTAACGTTTACGCGCTTCATCACTTTCTGCCAGCTCCATAAATGGCTGGTATTCCGGATAATCAAAGCCGAGCAGATAATTGCCTTTCGCATTTTTCTTTAAATTTGCAATATAGCTCTCTGGCAGACCTTTCATTTCTGCTGGAGTAAATTCGACTTTGTTCGGATTATCACGAACATTTTTGGCAAAATCCTGAGACAGTTTGGTCGATTCCTCAATGATTTCTTTCAGGCGTTTTTGCTTTTCTGCACTGAGTTGTACCCCGGTCTTTTCAAACTGATCCAGAATGTCTTGCAAGAATTTCTGATCGACCGGATCGCTGGCTTTCAGTTTTTTGAACTGGGCATACAGTTTCGGATTCTGGTACAGCGTGGTCTGGTATTTGCTGATTTTAAGTTCGCAGTCATCCGCGGCCTGACGCAATGCAGGATCCGGATCGACATTACTATATAGTCCGACTGCCGCACTAAAATCCCGGGCTTTGGCATGTAACTCATCCCATTCCGCCAGATAAGCTCCCGCCTTGGCTTTATTTTTAATTTTCCGATTTTCAAATATCAGAATATCTTTTTGCATGCTGGCCAGATTGGCATCACATAAAGCTGGAATTTCTATCGCTTTAAACAATGGCAGCAGTTGAGTTTGAGTTTCTGCTGCCAGCCCCTGATATCCCCCCATCATCACTAAACATAAACTACTTAATTTTAAGGACTTTGATTTCATATTTATCTCCAGATTTTTCTTACTTTTTGCTATCAATATCGATATACATCCACTCTGAAGACAGAATCGGATGGTTTTTATAACCAATGACCCGGGGTTGCGACAAGACATTACGATAAGTGCTGTACAGCATCAGCGCTGGCATGTTGACTTCCATAATTCGGGACATTTTGCGATAAATCGCATCACGTTCCGGGCTGGCAGGCATACTTTGGGTTTGTTCATACAGGCGGTCAAATTCAGGATGTTTAAAGCAGGCATTGTTGGTGACATTGACATTCTTGCCATAAAACAGTTGCATGAAGTTGTCTGCATCCGGATAGTCTGCAATCCAGGCCGAGCCTTTAAACATGGTCTTACATTGTTTTTCCAGCTTGATCGCTTCTGCAAATGGCATGGCTTTGCTGACCATCTTGATCTGAATATTGTCCAGGGCTTTTTTCCAGAATTCTGCCTGCTGCTGGCCACGACTGGTATTACCGACAATCAGTTCAATCTCGAGAGGCTTACCGTCCGGCTGTCTGCGCCAGCCATCGGCTCCGACTTTATATTGATAACGGTCAAGCAGCATATTGGCCGCCTTGACCGAATAGGGAATACTGCTTTTATAATCTGCCGAATAACCGACCACCCCTGGTGGTATCGGCATCTGCAATTTATTGGCATCGCCCTTGAGCAAGACACTGATCATGTTGTCCGTCGAATAAGCCATGGCCATGGCACGCCGCAGCGCAATTTTTTCCTTGCTGAAACCACCCACCACAGGATTCTGCATATTCCAGTAATGGTAACCAATCAGCGGATCGGTAATTCGGGATAACTGGATCCCTTTTTGTTTTAAGGATGGTTTGAGCACCCCATTTTCAAGCGCCTGAACCACCATGTCGCCGTCAATTTCGGTCATGTCCAGTTCATTTTTATTAAAGGCCAACCAGCGTGACTGGGCCTCCTCAATGACCCGAATATCAATCGTGCCAATTTGCGGCATTTTTTTGCCCTGTAATGCATCTACAATAGGCTGGTCTTCGCTGCTACTGGCTTTAAAGTTCCAGACAAAGCCCCGGTAGTTCGGGCTGGCTTTTAAAATAATACGTGAACCCGGAGTCCAGCGCGATAACAGATAAGGTCCGGTACCGACAGGTCGCTCCATCACAAAACCGGCTTTATTACGGTACTTTTCAATAACTTCACGGGCAACTGCAGCTGCCGGGCCATGTGCCAGTAACATCGGAAAGTTTTGATCCGGTTTGGTCAGTTTTAAAATCAGGGTATAACGGTCTGGGGTTTGAATGCCTTCAAAGGGATTGTCATAGACTTTGCCGTTCTTTTTCCCTAAAGCCACCCATGCGTCCAGGCCTTCAATCCGGCCATCTAGCAACCAGCTATTCGGTGAATGTAAATTTGGATCAAGCAGGCGCTTCAATGAATAGGCATAATCATAAGCCGTAAGTTCACGTTTCTGACCTTTAAACACCGGATCATCGGCGAAGTAAATGCCTTTTCTGATTTTGATGGTATAGGTAAGACCGTCTGCACTGACCTCGGGCATGGCAACCGCAGTATTGGGAATCAGCTTGGCAGGTGTTGCCAGATAGTCATAGCTAAACAGGTTTTCAAAAATCGCGCTATTAACCCGGGCTGAATAGGCATCGTGTGTGGCGGCAGGATCAAATCCGGTTTCTGCCACCGGAAAAACATCCCGAATCACCTTTTTAGGATCTGCAGGATTAACGGCCCATGTGGGTACAACCCCTGCCATCATCAAACTGGCAACTAAAACCCCACTTGCCAGTTTTTTTAAAGTATTTGAATTTACGTTCATACTGGTTCTTAATCTTCTCAAGTTATTTTTTAACAGGTTCAATATCCAGATATTGCCAAACAGAATTCATGATTGGGTGTGCTTTAAAGCCTTTGACCTGAGGATGGATCAGCCAGTTACGCACCCGGGTATTGTGTAAAATCCAGGGATTGTCGGCTTCGATTTGCCGGTTCATTTTTTCATAATAGGGCGTACGCTGACTTGGTGGCAATTTCATGGCAGCCTGATACAGTGCATCATACGCTTTAGAGGTATAGCAACTCAGGTTGCCCTGCTGTGCATTTGGGCCGTAGAGCAATTGCGCAAAATTCTCTCCTTCCGGATAATCTGCAATCCAGGCCCCGCCCCACAGCATATGCTTGCATTGCGTGGCTTCTTTCAGGTTATCGGCGAAATTACTGATTTTAAACTCAATCCGCAAACCAATGGCATCCAGATTTTTTTTCCATAATTCGGCTGCAATAATGGAAGAACTGGAACTGGTCGAGTTCATTTTGAGTATCAAAGGTTTACCGTCAGGCAAGGTACGGTAGCCATCTGCACCTTTTTTATAGCCAAAACGGTCAAGCAGCTTGTTGGCCAGGAGCGGATTATAGGCAATACTATTTTTATAATCTGGATTATGCCCATTCACGCCTTCGGGAATAGTCATTTCGGCTTTATCTGCATGTCCTTTATACAGCTGTTTAATGGCTTCACTCTGGTTATACGACAAGGCAATGGCCCGACGCAGGGCGATTTTTTCTAATGTATTCCCACCCACCACAGGGTCGCGCATATTCATGATGGTATAGGTAATTTCTGCATCTTTATTGGGATAATGCAAAATGCCTTTTTGCCTGTATTCGTCTTTGAGCTGTTTATTGACCAGAGCCTGTTCAGCACCACTTGCGGTAAGCCGGTCATAATCCAGTTGGCCCGATTTAAGGGCCAGCCAGCGTGACTGTTCTTCTTCAATAATACTGACCTTGACCATGCCAATTTGCGGCATTTTCTTGCCGTGCATGTCTTTTACCAGAGCTTGATCCCAGGCAGTATTTTCACCCTTAAAATTCCAGGTAAATCCCCGGTAATCTGGATTGGCTTTCAATTCAATCCGGCTACGTGGCACATATTTATGCAGTTGGTACGGCCCTGTCCCAACCGGATGCTGCCCCGCACGTGCGCCATAATACTCAATCACTTCTCTGGTGGTACCGCTAAAAGTGACATAGGCCATGATATAAGGGAAATTAAAGTCGGAACGCGTAAGCGTGATTTGTAAGGTATGTTTGTCCAGTGCCTTAAGTCCTGCAATCGGCGCATCGTAATTAAATTGACCAGAACTTTTGGCCTGCTGGATGACAGCATCTGCGCCGAGAATTTTACCCTCGATAAACGAAAATGTCGGCGAATGATTTTTAGGATCCATGACCCTCTTCATGGAATAAATATAGTCCTCAGCAACCAGCTCACGCTTTTTACCCTTAAATGCCGGATCATCACTAAAATAGATGCCGGGTTTAATCTTGAAGGTATAGACCTTGCCATCCTGCTCGATCTTGGGCAAGGCTTCCGCAGTATTCGGAGTTAAAGTGGCTGGTCGTGCCAGATAGTCGTAACGTAATAAGGGTTCAAAAATTGCTTCAGCAATACTGCCACTATAAAAATTATAGGTCTTGACCATGTCGAAACCATCATCAGGCGCTTCAAATGCAATATTCAAAACTTTATCTGGTTGTGCAGGCGATTTTGCTGAAACCCCTTCTGCCGAGACCATTGCCAGTGCTAGAACTGTCATCCTTAAAATTACTGATTTCAAATTCATACCTATTTTTGTTGGTTTAAGTCATTAAAATGAGTAAGTTTTTTTATACGCATTAATCACTTTTCATTTGCCTGATGTTTTTGTTATTGTTCAACATTCAGCCTCTATGATGAATTTAGTCTTTTAAAGCTAATTTCATGCCACCCTAAGTTTTAAGTAACAATTAAGTTCTTTGTATAGCAAAAAGCATATTTTTATTAATCATTTAAATTAATATTTATTTAAAATATTACTTAGATACAATTTGTAGGATTTATTGCATTAATCCTACAATGAGTTTCAAGTTGTTGCACAAAAATAAGTCACTCATGAGTCATTTTATAGCACATCTTATTTCAGCTATTAACAATCAGATCAAATAAATCCATATTTTTTAGTCATTAATCTATAACGATGAGTCAATAATATTTTTCTAATAAAGTATTCATACTCTGTGTTTCAGAATTTTAAAATATCGACCAGTTCACACATTTTTCACATAATGCTTAACAACAATCCATATTACTGATTTGCAATATCATTTTTTCTTATCATTTCCAATACAGCTCATCCGTTTTCGCTGACGCACAAGTTCTTCCTTTCTAAACTGTTATAAATTAAATACTTCTTAATATTTTGAATTTTTTACAAGACTTCCAGCCAACTTGGCACTTGCTTTGCTTAAAAAAAATACAGCATTATCTTCACACAACAAGAAAGGTGAACTTTACGATGAAAATAAACAAATTAGTCGGATCTATGGGGGCTCCAACAGTTGGCAAAACAATACTCAAGTTAAGTACGCTTACCTTGAGTATGATGTGTTTGTCTTTGGCGCATGCAGCCGATGCACCAGAAAACTCCGCTACACAACCGACCAAGGTTCAAAAAGTGACAGTGACGGGTTCATCTATCAAAGGGGTAGCTGCACAAAGTGCCTCTCCTATCACTGTACTTAAAGTTGAAGATCTGGTGAATCAGGGGGTCACCACGGTTGAAGAAGCCATTAATAAAGTAAGTGCGAACCAGGCAGGTTTTGCAGTTTCCCAAAATATCGGTAAAAGCAATACTTCGGGTTCTGCTGCCAACCTTCGTGGTATAGGTACCGATAAAACCCTGGTTTTATTAAATGGCCGTCGTTTAGCCAACAGCCCCTTCAGTACTTCTGAGGTTAACCTGAATATCATTCCACTGGCGATGGTTGAACGTATCGAGATTCTGCGTGATGGTGCTTCTGCTGTATATGGTGCAGATGCAATTGCGGGGGTAATTAACTTTATTATTAAAAAAGAATATCAAGGTTTTGGTATTTCCGGTGGCCTGCAAGCACCTGAAGAAAAAAATGGCGACAAGTATGATGTCTCTATTTTCGGTGGTTATGGCGATCTGGATGAACAAGGTTTTAACGTTTACGGGGTAATCGATTATCGTACTTCTGACATGATCATGGCCAAAGATCGTAAAGTCAGCCGTCGTGGTGGCCTAATTCCTGAACTCAACATGGCGATTGGTTCCGGTTCGGGCTTTCCTGCCAACTTGCAATCCTCAACTCTAGGCATAGTTAACCCTTATATTAACCAGAACTGTAATAATGCTCCAAATATGTTCATCTCAGGGAGTCGCTGCCTGTTAAATACTCAAGCACTCATTGGCATTACTCCAGATGAAGAAACCTTTTCTGCTTTAGCCAAAGGTACATTTAAACTCACCGATTCATTAAATGCCGTTGCTGAATATAT
The DNA here is from genome assembly GCF_057839405.1 of Acinetobacter sp. KH_038. Classification (NCBI taxonomy): domain Bacteria; kingdom Pseudomonadati; phylum Pseudomonadota; class Gammaproteobacteria; order Moraxellales; family Moraxellaceae; genus Acinetobacter; species Acinetobacter sp. KH_038. The sequence continues at coordinate 2,516,919 of NZ_CM174489.1, forward strand.
TTATACCGAAAGTGAAGTGACCACTTCAATTGCCCCAGACGTATGGGCTGGAACCCTTTCTATTCCAGATACCAGCAAATACTACCCGGGCCAAGGTATTACGCCAGGCATTGATGGTCTGACAGATACAAGAGTCCCACTTTTTTTACGTTCACAGTCAGGTAACCGTGTTTCTCAGTCAGTGAATGAATCTAACCGCTTCTTTGCAGGAATCGAAGGTGAAGTTTTAGGCTGGGATGTAAATGGTGGCGTAACCTATGCCAAAAGTGAAGCAACTGACAATTTTGTCAGTGGTTATCTGAACCAGAGTCAGGTTCAGGCTGCACTTAACGATGGCACTCTGAATCCATTTGGTCCTCAGGCAGCTGCAGATGCTGGAAAATGGTCGACCTTTGATGTAGCAGGCGCGACCAATATGGCTAGCCTGGATTCCACCACAGTGGACTTCACTATCAGTCGTCCAATCTACGAACTGCCCGCTGGTGAAGTTGGCTTTGCTTTAGGCGGAAGCTTTACCACCCAGGACTGGGAAGCCAAGGTCAATGCGGATCTGGTTCGACAGGTTCCAGGCAGTGGTATTGATCCAAATAAACCTGCAAGCTCTGGTGACCGTGATATTACTGCAGTCTTTACCGAATTTCACATTCCAATCTTGCCGAGCTTAGAAGCTCAACTTGCAGCACGTTATGATGACTATAGTGACTTTGGTGACACTTTCAACCCAAAAGTCTCTCTACGCTGGGAACCACTGAAAGAACTGATGTTCCGCAGCTCTTATAGCACAGGATTCCGTGCACCAAGTATGTGGGAAATAAACTCTTTACAAAGTGAAACCAATACCAGCACCAACTTTAATAACCCGCGTTTTTGTAATGCGGACGGCACAGCGAACAATATCGAGTTTGCCGATCAGTGTGGTATGCAGTTCAAGCGTAAACAGGGTGGTAACCCGGACTTACAGCCGGAAGAATCAACCTCTTTTACAGCCGGTTTCGTCTATGAGCCGATCAAGAATCTGGTCTTTACTGCCGATTACTACAATATTGACATTGAAGGTCTAGTTAGCTCAGTTACACCTAATGATATTTTCAATGATCTTGATCGCTATGGCAACCTGATCGTTTATGCACCAGATGGCCGTATTCAGTATTTAAATACCACCTTACAAAATATGGGTGGCTTAAAAACTGAAGGGATTGACCTTAGCCTGAATTATTTAACCCCAATGACAGCGACCGGCCGCTTCGGTTTCGGCATTGATGGGACCTATGTCATCAAAATGGATGAGCAAGAAGAACCGGGTGGTTCATGGAAAGGTTTGGTGGGCATCTATGATGATCCTGCTGTAGTGCGCTGGAGACATATTGCCAATATTAACTGGTCTTATGAAAACTGGAAAATGAGACTAGAACAACAATATATCCGTGGTTATGAAGACTTTTCACAAGAACGTGATGTAAGTGCTTATACGCTTTATAACTTTGCAGGAACCTATAACGGATTCAAGAATCTGGAACTAACTGCTGGTATCCGTAACATGTTTGATGCGGAACCACCTGCTTCTGATGCAACCAACAATGCCCAATATGGCTATGACCCTCGTCATGGTGACCCAATGGGCCGTACCTACTTCCTGCGTGGTACCTATAAATTCTTTTAATTAATTAATTCGCAAACACTGCTGCCAAGCGGTGTTTGCAGTTTTCCCCGTTTAATTTTAGTCGAACAAAAAAATAATGCTGCCTGTAACCAAAAACAATTTTCTCATCAGTGCACTATTTCCTGTTTGTCTTAAATTCTAGGAGTCATGATGGGCACAAAGTTTGAAGACTTAGAAAAAAACTCCGCCAAAAAACTGACGGGTATTGGGGTGGTGGTTTTCTTGCATATCCTGGTTGGCCTGGTACTCATGGCGGGTATGGCAAAAGATATTATTAAACCGGCTGAACAGCCGGTTGAGCTGATGATTATCCAGGATATTAAGCCACCTGAACCTGAACCACCAAAAGAAACCCCGCCAGAACCACCCAAAATAGTGGAAAAAGTGGCGCAAGTGCCTGAGGTGAAACCGGTTGAAAAAGTGGTTCCTGTACAAAAAACCCTTCCAACACCGAGTCAGCCAACGACTGTTGCAGTATCTACTCCGGTTGCAGCCAGCCCTTCGCCAAGTCCGGTAGCAGCACCGGCCCCAGTGGTTGCAGCCGCTCCAGCGCCTGCTCCACCACCTGCTGGCGTTACTCGTGGGGTAGCGCAAGGTGAAGCAGGCTGTAAACGTCCTGACTACCCACGTGATGCCCTCATGAATGATGAGCAAGGTGAAGTGCTGATCTCTGTCTATGTAAATACTGCTGGAAAGGTTCAGGATGCCAAAGTGAAAAAGTCGAGCGGTAGCCGTTCACTGGACCGGGCAGCCTCCAAAGCATTTAGTTTATGTACCTTTAAGCCAGCAATGAAAGATGGCGAGCCGCAAGAATCTTGGTATGACATTCCCTATGAATTTGTCCTTGACTAACAGATACAACAGATAAAGAAAAAAATCAGGAGATCCATGATGAAAAAATCACTACAACCTTTTAAAAACATGACTGCTGCCGGTGTGATTGCCATCAGTACCTTAATGCCTTTACAAGCCGTTTTTGCAGAACAGTCTGCTACACCAAATACGAGTGCAGTCACTGAAACTGCCACTGTAACACCAGCAACAACGGCCACACCTACTCCGCCCCCACTTCCGGCTGAAGCGGTAGCCGAAGAGCCTGCGTATAATCCTTATGGTTTAGAAGCCATGTGGAAAGAAGGTGATATCGTTTCAAAGATTACCCTGTTTATTCTATTGATCATGTCGATCGGTACCTGGTACATCATGATCAGCAAGTGCCTGCAACAAGGCAAAATACGCAAACAGGCCAAACAAGCTGAAAATACCTTCTGGGAATCTTCTTCTCTGGACAATGCTGCCGAGAATCTGGATGAAGCCAGCGTCTACCGTTTTATTGCGGAAAAAGGCATCAAGTCAACCAAAAATCATGGTGGCAATTTACTTGAACGTATTGATTTCAATACCTGGGTCACCATTTCGATTTCCCGTGCAATCGACAAGATCCATAACCATTTAAGCGGCGGTCTGGCTTTCCTGGCAACGGTAGGTTCTACCGCTCCTTTTGTCGGCCTGTTTGGTACAGTTTGGGGGATCTACCATGCACTGACTGCAATTGGTGTTTCTGGCCAGGCTTCGATTGATAAAGTGGCAGGCCCAGTGGGTGAAGCACTGATCATGACTGCAATCGGTCTGGCAGTCGCAGTACCAGCCGTACTTGGCTACAACTGGTTGACTCGCCGTAATAAAGCGGTCATGGAAGAAGTGCGTACTTTTGGTTCTGATTTGCACGCGGTATTGCTCAGCGGTGAAATCACCACCAATACTCCTGTAAATCGTGACGTAAAGTAAGAGTGAGGCATCAGCCATGGGAATGATGGTCAATTCAAATGACAGCGATGATGATGAGGTAATTGGAACCATTAATACCACACCTCTGGTTGATATTATGCTGGTTCTGCTCATTATCTTCCTGATTACAGTACCGGTTGCAATCCATACCGTCCCTGTCGATCTACCTGAAGAAAGAAATGTACCTTATGAAACCAAGCCAGACAATGTGCAGCTGGCCGTCAATAAAACTGGAGATATTTTCTGGAATGAAATTTATATCGCAGATAAATCGGTTTTACTGAGTCGCTTACAGGCCGAAGCGCAAAAAACACCGCAGCCTGAAGTACATATTCGTGGCGATCAGTTAACTCCTTATGAAGCGATTGATCAGGTGATTAGTACCACCCAACAAGCCGGTATTGGCAAAATTGCTTTTGTCACGACACCGCCCGCTACACCTTAAAAGCGAAGAAGGATTAAGTTTATGGGTATGAATGTGGGTTCGAATCAAGATGATGATGTGATGCTGGATGTCAACATGACACCACTGATTGATGTGATGCTGGTCCTGCTGATCATGTTTATTATCACGATTCCATTACCAAATAACTCGATTAATATCGATCTGCCGAATGGAACACCCCCTGTCACTGATGAGAAACCGCCCGAGCCAGTGGAATTGCGTCTGGATGCACAAGGTAATATTTTCTGGAATGAACAGCCCGTAGCAAGCCCTCAGGCTTTGGAAGTGCTGTTTCAGACAGTAGCCAGAAAGGCAGATCAGGATCAGATTAAAATCAAGGCCGATCGTGCTACCGAATATAAATATATCGCGATGGTCATGGCTTCAGCACAACGTCTAGATGTCAAAAAAATTGGCATTATGAGCAATAACACGCCGTAATTTTCACCCCAGAAAAAAACCCAGCATATGCTGGGTTTTTTTGATTGATCTGATCTTACATCTGCGATTGAATATAATTTTGCAGGCCAATCAGTTCGATCAGACGCAATTGTTTTTCTAGCCAGTAGGTGTGATCTTCTTCCGTATCTGACATTTGCTGGCGCAGCATATCACGGGTGATGTAGTCCCCTTTTTCTTCGCACAGCTTGATGCCCTGTGCCAGTTTTTCCCGCACATGATATTCAAGTTTCAGGTCGGCTTTCAGACAGCTCACCACATCTTCACCAATCTCAACGTCATCGCGTTGCATGTTTGGTGTACCTTCCAGGAACAAGACACGACGGATAATCGCATCCGCATGCTGGGCTTCTTCCTGCATTTCATGGTCGATACGTTCAAAGATTTTGGTTAAACCCCAATCTTCATACATCCGAGAGTGAATCAAGTATTGGTCACGAGCAGCCAGTTCGCCACCGATCAACATATTTAAATAATCTACGACTTCTGGATTACCGCGCATTTGAATTACTCCCTGCCTTTATCTGGCTATTATGGAGAAACTCAAAGGATTTTGCAAAGCCTAACATTGGTTAAATATATGATTTTTATATAATTAAAATGAGAAGTACTTGCATTTACAGTTCGATCCTGACTAAATCCCATTTATAAAACAATACTTTGCACTGTCACGACTATTCACTTTAAGCAGAATCTGCCGGATAAATCCATCAGTTAAGATTTGTAAGTATTCATTAAAATCCGCAAGATTGCTTATTTTTGTATAAACATCACCGATTTGGCATACTTAACGCATAAATTTCGCTTATCATGCAGACAAATTTAAAACAACAACGGTTTAAATATGACACATCCACATACAACAGCACCTGTTCTGGTCACCGGTGCATCGGGTTATATTGCAAGCTGGGTTATCCAGAAATTACTCACGCAAGGCTATACTGTACATGCCACGGTACGTGACCTGAACAAAAGCAAAAGCTTCGCCCATTTAGAAAAAATTGCCGAGAACAGTCCAGGCACCCTCAAATTATTTCAGGCCAATTTACTGAGCCCGGGTTCTTTTGATGCTGCCATGCAAGGCTGTGAAATTGTGTTTCATATGGCATCGCCCTTTGTGGTCACCAATTATAAGGATGCGGTCAAAGATATTATTGAACCTGCGATTTTAGGCACTGAAAATGTCCTGAAAAGCGTCAACCACACCGAATCCGTGAAACGTGTGATTGTTACCTCGAGTATTGCCTCTACCTATGGCGATGCCATTGATATTCTGCAAACTGAAAATAACAGTTTTGATGAATCACACTGGAATAGCACCAGTTCGGAAACTCATCAGCCTTATCCTTATTCCAAAGTCATGGCAGAACGTAAGGCCTGGGAAATGGCAGAAGCACAGGATCGTTGGCAGCTGGTCTGTATCAATCCAGCGCTGGTTTTTGGTAAATCCCTCACACCCAATACCCAGTCTGGCAGTGTCGAAGTACTGCAACAGTTTGCCAATGGCATGACCTTACTCGGCGTTCCACCGATGTGGAATGGCGTGGTGGATGTGCAGGATGTGGCCGAAGCGCATCTTCGTGCGGCGTTTAAGCCGGAGGCGCAAGGACGTTATATCATTTGCAGTGAAAGCCTGAGCCTGCTGGAAATGGGTCAGATTTTACGAGCTCATTTTGGCAATAAGTTTCCCTTCCCGCGCAATCAGTTACCAAAAGCGGCCTTTAAACTGTTTGGACCATTGGCAGGCTTTAGTCCCAAGTTTGTGGAACTGAACATGGGTTATCCGATCTACTTCAATGCGCAAAAGAGTCAGGATGAACTGGGTATTCAATATCGTCCAGTGAAAGAAAGTCTGGTCGAGCATTTCCAGCAATTACTCGATGATGGCTTAGTCAAAAAATATATTCCTTAATCGTACTAGCTCAAACCTGATCTGACAGTTACCGATTTTTTTTGTATCTGTCAGATTAAATTTGAGCTACTACACCGACTTATGCGCCCACAAGCTCACTATTCCTGCCTAAAAACAAGCTAAGCAGAAGTCCAACGCGCATTTTTCCACGCTTGCTGTTGCTTTGCATCTAGAAAAGTCCAAGCCACAAAACGACTCTCTTTTTGCCCCTGTGTCATTTTAATGGTTTTTAAATCCACTGCACCGCACTTACGCAAGGTATTTAACAGCATAGGCAATGTGGTTTTCTTAGAAACCAGTGTACTAAACCAAAGACATTGCTCAGCAAACTGTGTGCTCTCTTGTACTATCTGGCAAACAAAGCGTTCTTCTCCACCGTCACACCACAGCTCGTTCTTTTGTCCGCCAAAGTTTAACACCACTTTAGACCGATCAACCGGTTTGCCAAGTTTGCGTAATTTTTGCGTTGCTGTGGCATTTGCTTGATCTTGCGAAGCATGAAATGGTGGGTTACACAGGGTCAAATCAAAACGATCTGAAGGTTTAATCACGCCTTTGAAAATATTGCTCGGTGTCTTTTGCAATCGAATCCGAATCCCCTTTCTGAGATTTGGATTTGCCTCCACAATAAATTGAGCACTTTTAACCGATGCAGGATGAATGTCTGAGCCAACAAATTTCCAACCATAACTACGATGACCAATAATCGGATAAATACAGTTCGCGCCCACCCCGATATCTAATACGTGAACGGCATGTCCTGTTGGAATCTGACCTTTATTGCTATCACTCAACAAGTCCGCCAAATAGTGAATATAGTCGGCTCTACCCGGAATAGGTGGGCAAAGATAATCTTGAGGAATATCCCAATATTGAATACTATAAAAATGCTTGAGCAATGCTTTATTGAGCATTTTCACAGCTTGAGGATCAGAAAAGTTGACTGAAAGATCGTTATATTGATTCGGGCTGACAAAAGGCGCAAGTTCCGGACAACTCTTGATTAACTGAGGAAAATCGTAACGACTGCGATGCAGATTTCGTGCATGTAATTGCGATTTTTGTTGCAGAAAAGATTTCTTTGCTTGAGCCATGTGTATGTCAATCATCAACGGGAGAACAGAATCAATAAGGCAGGATCTATACCTGCAAATGAATCGATATTGTACGTGAATTCAACTCACATTGCCGAACCCGTCCTTGTATTTGTCTATCCTCCCCCCTCTCATTCACCTATAGTTTTGAACTAGCAATAAAAAAGACACCTCAAGACTCATCATCCTTGGTGTCTTTTTTATTTGAGTCATTGTTTAGAACTGATTAGTCTTCGATTTGCCCATGCTCTTTCATCAGGGCAATGAACTGTTCCTCATTGATGACCGTTACACCCAGCTTTTCTGCCTTGTCCAGTTTAGAACCGGCTTTTTCACCGGCTACCACGCATTTGGTTTTACTGGATACACTGCCGCTGACTCGCGCACCCAGTGCCTGAAGTAATTGAGTCGCTTCATCGCGCCCCATACTGCTTAAGGTTCCGGTCACGACCCAACTTTCGCCATTGAGTGGCTGACGGGTCGGTGCAACTGGTGCATCCCAATGAATGCCCGCGGCCAGTAAACGGTCTAGAACTTCCAGATTATGCGGTGCCTGAAAGAAATCCAGAATCCATTCAGCAGTAATAGCGCCCACATCCGGAGTTTTCTTTAATGCCTCCAGATCTGCCTGACGCAGTGCCTCCAGTGTCTGGAAGGTATTGGCCAGCATACGTGCTGTGGTTTCACCGACGCCACGAATACCGAGCGCATAAATAAATGCGGCCAATGTGGTTTTCTTACTGTTCTCAATAGAGTCTATTAAATTCTGAACCGATTTGGCTCCCATCTTTTCAATACCGAGCAAGGTCTCACGATGTTCATGCAGGTGGTAAATATCCGAGACATCCTTGAGCAGGTTCAGATGCAGCAAAGATTCTGCCCAGCGATCGCCCAGACCTTCAATGTCCATGGCCTTGCGCGAAACAAAATGACGAATCGCCTCAATCCGCTGTGCGGCACAATACAGTCCACCCGAACAACGTGCCAAAGCTTCCCCTTCAGGCATCACCACCGGTGAATCACAGACTGGACATTTTTCTGGTAAATGCACTTCAATGGCATCCACCGGACGGAATTCCGGCCAGACTTTTTCGACTTTAGGAATCACATCACCACTGCGGTAAACACTGACCGTATCGCCAATGCGTACATCCAGACGGTGAATTTCACCAATATTATGCAGGGTCACATTGGATACCGTGACACCACCGACTGCCACCGGATTCAAACGTGCCACCGGTGTCAGAGTGCCGGTACGACCCACCTGCCAGTTAATATTTTCGACCGTGGTCAAAGCAGCAACTGCAGGAAATTTATAGGCCGTGGCCCAACGCGGCTCCCGGCTCAGAAAACCGAGTTGCTGCTGCTGTTTCAGGTCATTGACTTTAATCACCATGCCATCGATTTCCACACTGAGACTGGCACGTTCCTCAATGATCTGTTCATAGACTTTTTGCACGTCCTGAATACTGTCACAGATAAAGTGGCGCTCACCTACAGCAAAACCAAACTGACTCAGCCATTCCAGACTGTCCGACATGCTGCGTTGACCATGATGCGGTACACACTGCGCAATTCCATAAGCATAAAAAGCCAGTGGCCGTGATGCGGCAATATTCGGATCGAGCTGGCGCAAACTTCCTGCCGCGGCATTACGCGGATTGGCAAAGGTCTTCTCACCTTTTGCTGCATTGGCGGCATTCAGTTTTTCAAAGCCCGATTTCGGCATCAATACTTCGCCGCGTACTTCCAGCAAATCGGGAATAACCCCATTTACTGCTGATAACAGCTTCGGCAGGTTGCGAATGGTTCTGACATTCTGGGTAATATCTTCACCGGTTTCCCCGTCGCCGCGAGTCACACCACGGGTCAATACCCCATGCTCATACCACAGGGAAATCGCCAGACCGTCAAATTTCAGTTCCACATCATATTCGATTTTTTGATTCGGCAAACGCTCTTCAATACGGCGGGCAAAAGCAAAAAGATCGTCCTGATTAAAGACATTGCCCAAGGACAGCATCGGAACGGCGTGAGTAATGCTCACAAATTTTGAAAGTGCCTGCCCGCCGACTTTATCGGTCGGGCTATCCGGCTGGATCAGATCGGGATATTGTTGTTCTAAAGCTTTGAGCTGATGAAAGAGCTGATCATATTCACTGTCTTCAATGCTCGGTTGATCCATCACATAATAAGCATGATTATGCTTGGCAAGCAGTTGAATCAGTTGACGCATTTGCGCAATGACAGTGGCATCTTGGGTCATAATTTCACCATAAAAAAGGGCGGAAAATCCGCCCTGTAGAATATTCAGCTTTTGGCTATTATAAAAATTGCAGTCTACAGATTCAACTTGCAGATCGAACAAAACCGCTTAAACTTCTGTAGGTTGACCCGCGCGATAATCAATCGCCTGATGGCGCCAGAATTCACGTAATTGTGGTGTAAATTCCTGCTGGTTCTGATCGTAGACCAGACCATCCACTTCACGGGCAATCAGACGTGAAATACTATCCATGGTATCAAAGGCATTTTGTACATCGCTATGCGGCAAAGCCAGGAAGAAGGCCAGACCTTTGACTTCCTGAGTCGAGAGAGTTTCCAGATCAAAACCTTCCATGCCGGTATCTGTCATTTGCAGTACCGAAAACAGCAGTTTTGAATCATCTTCACTATAGCGGTGGAAACAGGCCAGTTCGCCATAACGCAGGCCATATTTCAACAAGACTTTCAGGGTTTTATCACCTGAAAGTACCCGGCCTTGCGGATAGATATGCAATGAAATAATCGTTTCAGCATTGGATAAGGCACTTTCTTCATCCACTATTTTCTGTTCATGCAGATGGGCATCCAGAATACTGCTTTCATCATTAAATTCAGAAATTTCCGCTTTTTCGATACTGCTGTTCAGACTGAATTCGACAGCGGTATCTTTATCTTCCGTCTGGTTATTTTCCGCTTCTACTTCGGCCGGCTTTTGCTCCACTGATGTTTCGGCTGCTTCTGTGCTTGCAGAGCTTGCCACGACTTCAGCTTCGGTCACTGGACTCGGCTCGACCGCTGCAGCTGTTTCAAGCTCTGCCGGCTTGGCCAAAGTCGGTTCAGGCTTGCGAAATGCTGAGGGTTTTTCAGGAGCCGGCTCTTCCACACGCAGGCTTGGCTCTACACGCTGTGCCGGTTCTGCTTCCTGTTTCGCCAGTTGCGAACGCACATGCCTTGGAATGACAGGGGTCTGGCTGTCAGGATCGATATGCAGGTTGGCATCCAGTGACGGTACAGCCTCTACAGGTTTTTTGAACAGCATTCTGATGCCGAACAGCATGATGACAATTGCTATCACAATCCCGATAATGGTGGTGATTTCCATATTATACCTCCGCAGCTAAGCCGTATTCTTTTGCCTGTTCCAAATTTACTGTCACTAATTTTGAGGTTCCCGGTTCAGGCATGGTTACACCTAGAAGATCAGTCGCCATCATCATTGCAAGTTTGTTATGGGTAATATAAATAAATTGTACGTGTTCAGAAAGTTCTTTCACTAAATTACAAAAACGTCCTACGTTGGCATCATCCAGCGGTGCATCGACTTCATCCAGCACACAAAAAGGAGCCGGATTTAGGCGAAAAATCGCGAATACCAATGCCAATGCCGTTAAAGCCTTTTCCCCACCAGAGAGTAAAGCCAACGAGCTGTTACGTTTACCCGGTGGTCGGGCCATCAGTTTTACACCCGATTGCCAGCCATCTTCAAGGCTTAAACTCGCTTCACCACCTTCAAACACTTTAGGAAACAGCTGTTGCAGTTCTGCATTGACCTGGTTAAAGGTGTGCATAAACAGTTTGCGGGTTTCCTGGTCAATACTCTTCATCGCAGCCTGCAACTGTTCCACAGTATTTTCCAGATCCTGCATCTGGTGGCTCAGCTCATCATAGCGTTTCGAGACTTCTTCATATTCTTCAGAAGCCGCCAGATTCACGGCACCAAGTTTATCAAAATGCGCCTGAGCTTTTTCCAGTTTGGCCTGATGGTTTTTGACATCAATATTCAAGCCACTGATGACTTCATGATTCAGTTCTTTTAACTGTTCCGAATAATGCTGCAAGTCGGATCTAGCCGCTTGCCAGGCCAGACGTTTGGCTTCCAGTTCTGTACGCAGTTTTTCATCCTGCTGCTGGAAACTGTGACGCTGTTCAGTTAAATGCTGCTGTTTGCTCTGCACCTGATTCAGTTCTACCTGCCAGTCCGCCCAGGTCTTCTGCAGTTTTTCGGTGATCTGTGCCTGCTCATTGAACTGGCTTTGTAAGGCAGGCAATTCCAGCTGTACCGGATCGACAAACTTCTTGGCCTGCTCGATTTGTGCTGTAATTTGCTGAGACTGCTGTTTTAGGAATAGCTGATCTTTTTGTAGCAATTCGATCTGTTGCTGGCTCTGTACACTTTGACGGCGTAACAACTCCAGCTCCTGTTGAGCCTGTTGACTCAGCTGCTGTGAATCATCCAGTTGAGCGCTCAATTCTTCCAGCTGGAATTGCAGGATTTTATAATTTGGTAGCGCCTGCTCCAGCTTGATATTCAGGGCATGCAGGTCGATTTCCAGATCGTCCTTCTGCATGGCATCTTCTTCAAGCTGCTCATCCAGTTGTTGCAACTGATGCTGTAACTGCTGTTTTTGTAGCGCGAAAGCCTGAGCACTGCTTTGTACTTTGGCAATATTGACATCAATTTCCTGTAACTGCTTTTGTCTGTGCTTTTGCTGCTCACGGGTACTTTGAATCTGCTTCTGTAATTCCGTCACTCGCGTATTCAGCTCAGGAAGTTGCTGCTCAAGCTGTGCTAACTGGGCATTAAGCGCCGATAACTGAAGCTCAATTTCCTCCAGACGGATCCGATGACTGAGTGCCCCCTGTCCTGCCTGACTGGCTTCATCATAGTCCAGGGCAATCACCCAATCCGCCCCCACATGGTAGCCATCTAAACTCAGTAATGTCTGGCCTTGTGATAACTCGGATTGAAGTTTTAGCGCTTCGCTTAGATTCTCGGCCACCGCGACTTGCTGCCAAAGCGAATAGTGCGGAGATTCAATCCAGTCGGCCAGAGACAGCGTATTGGCAAGCTGAATTTTATCCTGCACAACATATTGCTTTAACTGACGCGCACGATCTTCAAGAAAGTTCTCGCCTTGTGCAAGAATCTGTGCCGTCAGCCATTTTGCCAAAAACTTTTCGATCAAGCTGGCATGTACTTTGCCTGCCTGATTAAGCTTAAGCACCTGCATCAGCTGTACTGCATCGGCTTTGGCATGAGGGTTGGCTTTGGTCAGCAACTGACTCAGATTTTTTTGTTCTGAATGAAGCACCTGAATTTCAGATTTGAGCTGCATCAGCTGTTGTTGACGACTCGCCTGTTCTGCCTGCATCTGCTCAAGTTGAGTTTTCAGTTCTTTGAGTTGAGTTTCAAAGCCAGCAATTTGCTGTTCAGCCTGTGCTTTATCTGTCTGATACTGCTCCAGCTCATCCTGCTGCGCTTGATGCTGAATCTGGACACTCTGCTGCTGTACGGTGTGTTTTTGCTGCTCAATCCGCTCGATATTCTTGGCCAGTTGTTCACTTTGCGCCAGCATCTGCATTTTACGCTGCTGTTGCTGTTCGACCTGGGTTTTAATCTGGGCGAATTGTGCTGCGACTGTCGTATGTTGTGATTTCAGATCGGCCAGATTTTGACTCTGCGCCTGATTCTGGCCATCTTGCTGCTGCAATTGTGCCTGCTGATTTTCAGCTTGTTGCTGCAAAGTCTCAAGTTGCAGCTCAATTAACTGTAAACGTTCTTTGGTCTGGGCTTTTTGCTGTTCCAGTTCGATCAGACTGCTGGAATTCTGCTCGAGCAGAGACTGCTTTTGCTGCAAGGTCATGTCCAGTTCGGCCAGTTTCTTCTCGGCCTGTTGCCATTCACTTTGCAAAGGTGTGGATTGCTGAATCAGACGCTGAAACAGTTCACTGGTAGTTCCCAAATCATGTTCAACCGTGGTCAGTTCGGAACGCACCAGCTTGAAATTATCTCCAAGCGTATTCATCTCCACGGTATATTCTTGTTGCAAGCGCTGGCTTTGTTCACATTGAAAAGACAGGATTTCAATCTTGATGCTGCGGATCTGTGTTTCCAGCTCCTTATATTGAATCGCGCTTTCAGCCTGACGTTTCAGGGTTTTTAGCTGAGATTTCAGCTCAGAGGCAATATCTTCCAGACGCGACAGGTTTTGCGTGGTGTGATCCAGATGCAGCATGGTTTCACGGCGCCGTGCCTGATAACGTGAAACGCCGGCAGCTTCTTCAATATAGACCCGCATTTCGTCCGGCTTGGCATCCACCAGACGGTTGATCGTCCCCTGTTCAATGATGGCGTAAGAGCGCGGCCCAAGCCCAGTCCCCAGGAAAATATCGGTAATATCACGACGCCGGCATTTGCTGCCATTCAGGAAATATTCGGACTTGCCATCGCGGTTGACCTGACGGCGTACTGCCAGTTCATTATAGGCATTATAAGCACCGCCCAGCTTGCCATAGGTATTGTCAAAGCGCAGTTCCACACTGGCCATGCCCACCGGTTTACGCTTGGCAGTTCCGGTGAAAATCACGTCCTGCATGCTGCCACCACGTAGCTGGCGCGCACTGGACTCGCCCATGACCCAGCGTATGGCATCAATGACGTTGGATTTACCACACCCGTTCGGTCCCACCACCGCAGTACGATTATCTTTAAAATGTAAAGTGGTACTGTCGGCAAAAGATTTAAAGCCTGAAAGTTTTAAACTGCTTAAACGCATAGTGTCCTGATTTAACGTCGTGAGCGTCTGGCCCACGCGAGTTCAATTTGTTTCATCCGTGTCAGAGATTCCAACACAAGGTTGCGCAAGTGTCGACAAAAATCTTCCATAAATAAAGCGGCCTGATGGGTTTTTCGTATCAAAATTGCTTCAGTGACCAGTTTAAACAGGTCGAAAGATTCCTGTAACTCACGTCTGGAAATATTCAGGGTCAAAAAATAGCTGCGCCGCAAGCAAGGTAATAGTTCCTGATAGTAGCGCATCAGATAGGGATTTCCGACCATCTCATGCTGCTGGGCCATGCCCTGAAAGATCAGATCATAAAACTTTTCTGTATGTCCTTGGCGAGTTTCTGCGTCTAATTGTTCTAATAATAGCTGAATGCGCTCGGCTTCATGACTTCGCCAGGTTTCCGCCATCCGGTGCACCATCTGTCCGAGTAATAATGAAGTGATGTCAAATAAGGCACGAACCTGCAAGGCCGACATTTCCGACACAATGGCACCACGACGCGGATAGATTTCAATCAGTTGGGTACGTTCCAGCAATAGCAGTGCTTCACGGACCGAGCCGCGACTGACGTCCAGCTCGGCAGCAATCCTGAGTTCCTGTATGCGTTCGCCTTCGACCAGCTCACCGCGAATAATCTGTTCACTGATATGCTTGGCAATCTGTTCAGACAAACTGTGCGCTTCTTCTAATGCCATACCATTCCTGTCTTTATTTTTATGGATACTGGTTTAGCCCTTCACTCGGACTATTGCACTATTAGACAGATTTTTAGCAAGGAATACTTTGACATTGTCAGACAATCTTGTGTCTGTACAGCCAACTCAAGCCGAGAAAAAAGGAGAATAGTCACCTATTCTCCTTATGCGATCCATCAGCTCAGCCGAAAAACATTAAATCAGGCCATAAAACCCTGATAGATAAAGTACAGACCGACGGTGGTCAGCAGTGCGGCAAAACACTTTTTCAGCATTGCCGGTGAAAGCAGATGTGCTACTTTTGCACCGAGTTTGGCAGTAAAAAAGCTCATCATACTGATGCCAATAAAGGCATAAATATGAATATAACCAATCGTATTTGGCACCTCGACCTGTGCCTTCTGACCAAACCAGATAAAACCAAGTGCGCCTGCCACAGCAATCGGCAAGCCACAAGCCGCAGAGGTCGCGACTGCTTTTTGCATCACAATGCCGCAGCGATTCAGGAAAGGTACCGTCAGACTACCGCCGCCAATGCCAAAGATCGCGGATGCCACACCAATACCGCCACCCGCCGCAAGTTGGAGTGGGGTTGATGGCAGCTTTTTGTTTGGATCAACCTGGACATTGGCACCTTTAAACATTCTAAATGCGACCCAGACTGCAAAAAAACCAATCAGCAACTGCAAACCCTGACCCGACAAATAATCAGCAATCCCTGCGCCCAGAAAGGAACCGATAATCAGGCCGGGTGCCAGATTACGAAATACCGGCCACAGCACGGCGCCTCTTTTATGGTGCGCAGTCACCGAGCTGATCGAGGTGACAATAATCGTGGCCAGCGAGGTGCCTACTGCCATATGCATCAGCACACCCGGATCGTACTGGAGTTGAGTAAAAACAATGTACAGGATCGGTACAATGATCAAACCACCGCCCACCCCGAACAGGCCTGCGGTGAATCCGGCAATTGCACCAATCAATAAATATATGATTAACTCCATAACGACATTTACCACGTTTAGATTCAAATGGATGTAGAAACTCGTGAACTGCAACAACGATTAAGCGATGCAGGCCAGCTTCCGGAAGTATTGCTTATCAAGCCGATTACCACATCGACCAATGACGATGTACGGGAATTGGCAACAAAAGGGGTGCAGCAAGTTCTGGTCTGTAGCCATGTACAGACCCAAGGCCGTGGACAGCGCCAACGCCAGTGGATTTCACCTGAGGGGAATATCTATTTAAGCACATTGCTGCATACACAAAAACCCATCGATGGCCGTTTAGCACTGGAAATTGCGTTAAATATCTTGCAAATGCCCAGTCTGCAAGGGCTGGACCTGCAAGTGAAGTGGCCGAATGACCTGTATAGCCTTCAAGGCAAATGGGGCGGCATTCTGGTCGAGCCGATTTCAGCGACACAGGTGGTGGTCGGTGTCGGAATTAACCTCAGTCCCCTATCTAGCGAGATTCCTGAACAGCAAGTCACGTCTTTAACTGAGCTGGGCCTGAAACAGACGTCACGGATTCAACTGATTGCAGAATTATATCTGGCCATTCAGCAAGCTGGACAGTGGTTTAGTTATGGCAGCCAAAACCTGTCTGGCCGTTTCAACCGGCATGCTGCATTTCTGAAGCAAAGGATTGAATTTACCGACCTGCAAGGGCAATATTCAGGAAATTTTCTGGGTATTCAAGATGATGGTGCTGTCAAAATCGCAAACGAAGCAGATATCCAAGTCTTTTATCAAGGTCAGTTACGGCTCAAAAATAACTCCTGAACAGGCATAATCGATGAAAAAACTATGGCTAGATATTGGCAATACCCGACTAAAATACTGGATTACCGAGCATGAGCAGATCATTGAGCATGCGGCAGAATTACATTTACAGTCCCCGGCCGATTTGCTACTTGGCCTGATTCAGCACTTCAAGGGTTTGGGGCTAAATCAGGTCGGCCTGTCTTCGGTTCAGGACAAGCTCAATAACGAGCGCATTCTCAATATTTTGGACGGTCTGCATATTCCGGTGATTTTTGCTCAGGTGCAGGCCCAATATGCCGGCCTGATCTGTGGCTATGATCAGCCGTCACAACTGGGGATTGACCGCTGGTTGCAGGTGCTTGCGGTAGCAACACAGCCGGATGAGAATTATTGTGTGATTAGCTGTGGTACGGCACTGACCATCGATCTGGTTCAGGGACAACAACATCTGGGCGGCTTTATCCTGCCAAACCTGTATTTACAGCGTGACTCACTGATTCAGAATACCAAAGGGATTAAAATCCCGGATGCCGCATTTTCCGAGCTTAATCCTGGACGCAATACCATCGATGCAGTACATCATGGCATTCTGCTCGGCCTGCTCAGCACCATTGAAAAAGTGCTGCATGATTTTCCTGCACAGCTGGTGTTAACCGGTGGAGATGCTCCGCTGTTTGCCCAGCATCTTGCCGCCTATCAGCCGAGAATTGAACCTGATCTGCTGCTTAAAGGCCTACAGCATTTTGCAGCTCATTTGCCAGACACAGTTTCATGATATCCAGTAATTGGGTGAATTCGGCAAAGCCGTCGGACTTGTTAAAATGTCCGGCTTGCTTGATCTCAAAAATTTGCGCATTCAGGCTGTGAGCCAAGCGCAAGGAAACTGGTGCCGGCACGAAAGGATCATTACTGGAAATCAGCATCACCGCGCGTTTATAGCTATACGGCAAGTTTGTCAGATCCAGTCGAGCCGCCTGCAGCATTTTATTCAGCTCCGACCAGGCCACCAGCGGCGTATCAAAAGCTGAAACCAGAATGACACCGCCGATCTTGCCTTGCTGCTGGATATAATGTTGCTGTAGAAAATTTAAGACACTGAGCCCACTCAGACCATGGGCAACCAGGAAAGTATGCTCATCCAGATGCGGAATATGCAGTTTCAGGTTCTGCTGCCATTCCTCTAAATCGGGCTGAAAAGGATTGGCCAGCATAATCCGTTTGGACTCCACACCGATATTTTTGAGTTGCCGACTCAGCCACGGATACCAGTGGTCGTTTGAAGTCGCCTGATAATCAGGCACGATATAGACTTTCTTTATTATATTTTTCATAGTGATTTACTTATTATAATTGAGCACAATGTGCTGCGACAAAACACTACTCTTAAACAGTCTTGAAGTGGAATTCAAGTGGCTTTTTGAATCCACTCCAGACTCAATTTAAAAATCTAACAAATCCAATTACCTGCTTAAGCTTCAGATTTAATCAGATAAGGCTCAATCACTTTCCAGAGTTCTGGCAGATCGGTACAGCCTTCTGAGTCAATAAAATGTCCCTGATGCTTGGCACTCACCACAATCGCATCCAGACTGTCCGCCTGCTCCAGGCTAAATTCTGGCTCGACCCGATCATCACCTTCAGAATAAATCACCACCCGTTCTGCAATCTGCTGTTTGAGCAGATCAAAATCGACCTCGGCAGCATCGATAAACGGATTGACTTCATCCAGACGCCCTAGCCGGCCATTAAATCCGGCAATCAGTACCAGTTGCTGGATTTTCTGCTGCTTTAATTCTCGGGACAAGTAATGCAATGTCGCCAGACAACCCAGGCTATGTCCAATAAAGATACTGTCTTCATCAATGCCATCAATCTGCTCACGCATTTGCTGATCCCAGACCTCCAGCTTGGGAGTGGTCGACGGGTCCAGTCGCAGTACTTTTAAGCTAACCTTTTCCTGTTGTGCTTTTTCCTGAATCCATGGAAACCAGTTTTCTTCGGGGCTTGCAGTATAACCATGTACGACAATCACTTGAGTCATTTCAACTTTCTCTTTGTTTTGTACTGATGCTCCTGAGTCTGCCTGATTGGATTTTTATTTTGGGTAAGTAAATGTTGTTTTGTTTAAACCGTTTTTTATGATTGATAGGCCATAAAAAAGGCGCATTGCGCGCCTTTTTTAAATAGGAATCTTATTTCTTGTCGTTGCCGCCAAACAGTGGCCCCATGCCACCACCGCCGCCAAACTGCTTCTGCAAACCACCGAGAGACTTCATCATCTTGGCCATACCTGACGGATTGGCAAATTTCTTCATCATCTTGGCCATTTGTGCATGTTGCTTGATCAGCTTGTTGACTTCAGCCACTTCCATACCGCAACCTGCCGCGATACGTTTTTTACGGCTTGGGTTCATCAAGTCTGGATTACGGCGCTCTTTGATGGTCATCGACTGGATAATCGCTTCCATTTTCTTGACCTGCTTTTCTGGATTGGCTTGAGCCAATGCATCTTGCAAACCGGCATTGCTCATGCCAGGAAGTTTGTCCAGGAAGCCCATCATGCCGCCCATCTTGTTCATCTGCTCAAATTGCATCAGCATGTCTTCAAAGTTGAAGCTGCCGCCTTTTTGCAATTTTTTCGCCATTTTTTCGGCTTTTTCTTTGTCGACCTTGCGCTCAAGTTCTTCAACCAAAGAAAGTACGTCACCCATACCCAAAATACGCTGTGCGATACGTTCAGGATGGAATGGCTCCAGGGCATCAAGCTTTTCGCCCATACCGAGGAATTTGATTGGCTTACCGGTAATGGCACGCACAGACAATGCCGCACCACCGCGCGCATCACCGTCCGTTTTGGTCAGGATCACACCGGTTAAAGGCAAGGCATCATTAAAGGCTTTGGCAGTATTGGCAGCATCCTGACCGGTCATGGCATCGACCACGAACAGGGTTTCAGTTGGCTTGATGGCTGCGTGAAGCTCTTTAATTTCGTCCATCATGTCATCGTCAATATGCAGACGACCTGCAGTATCGACAATCAACACATCTGCGAATTGAATCTTCGCCTGTTCAATGGCACGATTGGCAATCGTAATTGGTTTTTCGTCAGCATTCGATTCTAAGAAAATCGCGCCAACTTCACCGGCAACAGTCTGAAGCTGCTTAATCGCCGCTGGACGATAAACGTCGGCAGACACCATGGCGACTTTTTTCTTTTGACGTTCTTGTAAGAAGCGTGCCAGTTTCGCTGCAGTTGTAGTTTTACCTGCACCTTGCAGACCTGCAAGAAGCACAACCACCGGTGGTTTTGCGGCAAGGTCGAGGCTTTCATTGGCCTCACCCATCATTTTGGTCAATTCGTCATGAACGATTTTGACAAAAGCCTGTCCAGGAGATAACTGAGTCATCACTTCCTGGCCCAATGCTTCTTCCTTAACTTTCGCGATGAATTCACGAGTTACAGGTAACGCAACATCGGCCTCAAGAAGCGCCATACGCACTTCACGTAACGTATCTTTAATATTGTCTTCGGTTAGCTGCCCTGAGCCAGTAACATTTCTTAAACTCTGCGTGAGTCGTTCTGTTAAGGTATCAAACATTGCAAAATCCGCTTAAAATAGCCATGAGCAAAAAATTGTTTCTTAAAATAGAAAATTTATGCATAGAATGCTATAGGATACTGTAGTTCGCAGCGAATTTATATAAATGAATATTCATCACCCTTAAAAAGGTTTGACATGGTTAGCCTCCCCTTGGTTTATACGATCTTAGCATTAGTTGCTTATACCGCTTCATTCTGGTATCTGTTCATTCATTTAATGTCTAAACGTAGCCCTAATCAATGGTTTGTCGGGCTGACTGCACTGCTCGGGCTGCTGTTGCATGCCCTGGTTGTCTATGGTGATATGCGTACGCCCGTTGGTATCAATTATGATGTCTTTGCCCTTTTTTCCTTTACTTCGGGCTTGATGCTGTTACTCAGTATTATTTACAGTACTTATCGTCCAATTATTGCCCTGAACCTGATTGGAATTCCAGTAGCGGCCACAGGTCTCATTCTCGGCTTTGTCTTTACCCAGCCGGCTAAAATCATTAGCCAGAATTCTCTGGGCCTGGACATTCATATTATTCTGTCTTTGTCTGCCTATGCGGTATTGCTGATGGCCACCATTCAGGCCGTGATTCTGCGGTTGCAGGATCGTGAACTCAAGAAAAAGCAAAAACGTCGGGTCTGGGTCAGTCTGTTACCGTCTTATCAGGACATGGAATCACTGCTGTTCGATATGCTGATGACCGGTTTCATTTTGCTGACACTGGCACTGGGTTTTGGCTTCTTTACCATTGACGACTTTTTTGCTCAGCATCTGGCACATAAAACCGCGTTTAGCATTATTTCCTGGCTGGTTTATGGTTCGCTGCTGATCGGGCACTGGAAATTTGGCTGGCGGGGTCAAAAAGCAGTTCGTTTCACCTTATTAGGTTTTGGTCTGCTGGCACTTGGTTTTATTGGTTCCAAATTTGTACTGGAAATGATTTTAGGGCGATAATTCTAAGCCCTATAATATTCGGTAAATAGACTTTAGCTTTAATCATTTTAGAAGGTTATACGCCCCGCACGCACCGACAATGGCCAGCGAATGACTCTAGGCAATTCTGGATCTTCCCATTCTGGCAATAAGGCATCTGCCAGTATATTCAGTGGATTATGTCCAAGTGCTTTAGTGGCAGCTTTCACGGCTGACCAAGTACTCATATAACCAATTAACTGATAAAAGTTCCATTCAACCTGCAATACCGGTGGCTGAATCGCAATTTCCTGAAATGGAAATGATAGATTTTTATATCCTTCATCTACATAGCGACGTTCAGGCGGCCAGTACGGTGCAAGCGTTACCTGATAAAAATGCTTAAAATAATGATCCAGATGTGGCTCATCCACACTGAACACGCCATAGCTAATTAAAGCCAGTATGGCATTGGGTTTAGCAATCCGGCGAGCTTCTGCGTAGAATTTTTCCAGATCGAGCCAATGCGCTGCTTGAGCCACCGAAATCAGATCAATACTCTGCTCAGCACACGGGATCTCTTCAGCGAATGCCTGACCATACTGAATTTTTGGATGCGGTTTGGCCTGGGCGACCTGTTCACTACTCGCATCAATAGCCATCACCTGATCGAAGTAATTCGCCAAAACCTCTGAAAACTGTCCAGAACCACAGCCGACATCTACAGCCAATTTGGTATCTGGTGACAGCTCTGCCAATAGCTTTCCCAATGCATCCGGATAATGCGGACGAAACAAGGCATAATCCTGGGACTGCTGGGAGAAATGATCTTTAAATTTCCTATTTTCCATATATGCTTTCCAGACCAGTTTTATTTCAGTCTAAATTGATAGTCAGGGAATGCAGTTGGAATTTGGTTTCAGTCACTTCCGGTTTTTAAAATGCAGAATTCATCCCATGAATAGAATCATGTTCTTGACTTAGTCATTCAGACTATTCTGCTTGATCTGGTAATCTGCCTTGAAAGCTGTGTAAGTGAGCCGGTCTGTGGAGTTTTCCAACAAAGGCTCAACCTCATACATCGAAGACAGGCAACGCTCGGTCAGCCGAATATATTCTTCTGTGCCTTTGCTTTTCCAGGCGATTTCTTTGGCGTCCAAAGGACGGATCACTCGTGCCGGGCTGCCCAGTACCAATGAATTTTCCGGAATCTGTGCTTTGGCTTTGACCGTACTATTGGCACCGATAATAGTATTTTCACCAATTTCTGCTTCATCCAGAATTACGCTATTCATGCCGACCAGTACATTTTTACGAATGATACAGCCATGTAAAATCGCACCATGTCCGATATGTCCATATTCCTCGACCAGCGTGACGCTGCCAGGGAAACCATGAATGGTGCAGGAATCCTGGACATTGGCATTTCGTTGGATATGAATCCCGCCAAAATCAGCTCTCAAGGTAGCAAAAGGCCCGATATATACGCCTGCTTCAATCACCACATCTCCAATCAGCACAGCTTGCGGATGTACATAAGCGCGAGGACTGACCACAGGAACCACACCATCAATGGCATAACACGGCATTATTTTATTCCTTTAAACATGCAAGTCTGGCTTAGCTGGTTTCTTCTAGCCTTAAACCACCAAAACGTTTATAAAATTGTGGATGTACCGGTGGCATCGATCCTTCCGAAGTCCGGGCGATTTCCATAAAGAATTCATCACCTGCCGCAACCACGCTCTGGTACAGATTACTGCTCAGATTACGCGCATTCAGAGACAGCCAGTTGGATGGCAATAACTCGAAAGGCAGGTTTGGATCTTTTAATAAAATCCGGCGAAATTGATGAATCAGCAAAATACGCAGCTGAAATGCCTGTAGCGGATCCAGTTCATCTTCCTGTTCCACCAGATGAAAAAATTCCCGAAAATCGGTGATAAATTTTTCATAGCGCTGATGCAGTTCCTGTACCGGCCAGTTGGTGGCAACCATGCGTTTCACGGTTGGATAAGATTCTTGCCACAGTTGCAAGGTCTCGGCCTTAAACACCACCACCTGATCGGTCATTTTCAGATTCAGCAGCAGGTTTTGCAGTTTCTGATGATCGCAGCCCGGATAGGCCATGACATTGGTGGCGATATTGGCAAAGCCCAGCCATTCCAGTTCTTTTTTCAGAATCAGTTTATTGTCCAGTTCCACAGAGCTCAGTAGTACCAGATCCCATTTCTGATCCCATTCCTGATGGCTAAAACTGTAAATTCTCTGATCTGCCATAATAAAACGCTGGCGGCTACTTTCGGTGACACGGTAATAACTGGTACGGCCAATTTTCTCAGAGACCAGCCAGCCATTTTGCACCAGACGAAATACAGCAGTTCTTACTGAACGTTCATTGAAGCCGAAGACATCCATGAGCTGGATCAGGCTGGCCAGACTGATAATGCCACCGCGGTGAAAAATACAATCACCGAAGATGGTCATGATTAATGAGGTTCCGCTGAGTGCTTCATTTTGAATAAAGTCATCAATGATTTGTTTTAATTTCGGATTCATTACGTTTAACTTTACCTTGTAGAAACTGGATGATAGAACATTTAGCCATCATCCAGTAGGACTTCATGCAGACTTGCGGATATCAAAAACGCGCTGTGCCTTACCTTCAGAGCGGGGCAAGCTGCCTTCTGGCAGTACTTCGACACTGACACTGATACCAACCATGGTTTTAATCTTGCCCTTGAGCTGAGTGGCCAGCTGATGCGCCATGATATCGCTACTATCTTTACGCATTTCGGTACGGATATGCAATGTATCTAGATGGCCTTGTTTGCAAATCTGGATCTGATAGTTCGGAATCAGTTGCTGGATCTGTAAAATCTGCTCTTCAATTTGCGACGGGAATACATTCACTCCACGGATAATCATCATGTCATCACTGCGGCCGACAATCTTGTCCATACGGCGCATGGTACGTGCTGTGCCTGGCAATAAACGGGTCAGATCGCGGGTACGGTAACGGATCACCGGCATGCCTTCTTTGGTAATAGTGGTAAACACCAGTTCACCCAGTTCGCCATCGGGCAGCACTTCGCCGGTTTCCGGATGGATAATTTCCGGATAGAAATGATCTTCCCAGATGGTTGGGCCATCTTTGGATTCCAGACATTCCATGGCTACGCCCGGCCCCATCACTTCAGACAAGCCATAAATATCCAGGGCATCGATGCCGAGACGTTCTTCAATTTCCTTGCGCATTTCATTGGTCCATGGCTCTGCACCAAAGACACCGGTTTTAATTGAACAGTTTTTGGCAGTACCGAATTTATGCTCAAGCGCTTCAATAATATTCAGACAGTAAGATGGCGTGACCATCAATGCCGTCGGCTTAAAATCATGAATCAATTGTGCCTGACGTTCAGTCTGGCCGCCGGACATCGGAATCACGGTTGCACCCAAACGCTCGACACCATAATGCGCACCCAGACCGCCAGTAAACAGACCATAACCATAAGACACCTGAATGGTATCTTTACTGCTCAAACCGGCTGCACGTAATGAACGTGCCACTACATCCGACCAGACATTGATATCATTTTGAGTATAACCAACCACGGTAGGCTGACCGGTGGTGCCAGAAGATGCATGCACACGTACAATCTGCTCCTGCGGAACAGCAAACATGCCAAACGGATAGTTATCGCGTAAATCCTGTTTGGTGGTAAACGGGAATTTGGCCAGATCATCCAGTGAATTAAAATCGTCTGGATGCACGCCGGCATCATCAAATTTCTTTTTATAAACCGGGCTATTCTGATAGGCATGTTGTAGCGTCTTTTTCATACGCTGTAGCTGAACATTGCGTAACTCATCAACCGATACTTTTTCAATTTTTTCCATTGCATTGTTATTCATATTCTTACTCCTGACGCAGTCTTCCTGACCGCGATTTAATTCATTGATTGAATGCTGTCTTAATCCATATTTTCTAAAACCAGTGCCACGCCTTGACCCACACCAACACACATGGTGCACAGTGCATATTTTCCTTTACGGCGTTTCAGTTCATGCATGGCAGTAATCACCAGACGGGTACCACTCATGCCCAGTGGATGACCCAAAGCGATGGCACCGCCATTCGGGTTGATTCTTGCATCATCGTCTTGCAGGCCCAGCTCCCGAATCACGGCCAGTGACTGCGCTGCGAATGCTTCATTCAGCTCGATTACATCCATCTGTTCCAGACTGAGTCCGGTCTGTTTCAAGACTTTCTGCACCGCTGGAACTGGCCCAATGCCCATATATTTCGCTTCGACACCCGCACTGGCCATTCCAATCACTTTGGCTTTGGGATGCAAACCATACTGTTCCGCAAAATGCTGGTTGCCGAGCAATACACAAGCCGCACCGTCATTGACACCCGAAGCATTACCGGCAGTGACCGAACCGCCTTCTTTACGAAATGGGGTTTTTAAGGCTGCCAGATTATCCAGTGTGGTCTCGGCACGCGGGTGCTCGTCTTGGGCAATGGTCAGCGTGGTTTTCTTCGGACCTTTGACCTCTACCGGCAGGATTTCTGCGGCAAAAATACCCTTCTGCTGGGCTACTGCAGTTTTCTGCTGGCTATGATAGGCAAACAGGTCCTGATCTGCGCGACTGATCTGATATTTTTCAGCGACGTTTTCCGCTGTTTCCGGCATGCTATCGATGCCAAACTGGGCTTTAAATTTTGGGTTGATAAAACGCCAGCCAATGGTGGTGTCATAAATTTCTGGGGTACGGCTAAAGGCGGTGGTCGGTTTAGACTGCACAAAAGGCGCGCGACTCATGGATTCTACCCCACCCGCCAAAATAAATTGTGCTTCACCCGATTTGATCGCACGTGCAGCAAGCCCAATCGCATCCAGACCTGAGGCACATAAGCGGTTTACGGTGAGCGCTGGAACAGATTCTGGTAGTCCTGCAAGCAAAGCCGCCATACGCGCAACGTTGCGGTTATCTTCACCGGCCTGATTGGCACAGCCAAGGATCACTTCATCCAGTTCTGCCCATGGCAATCCAGGATGCTGCTCTTTCAGATATTGAATCGGTAGCGCTGCCAGATCATCGCTACGAACACTGCTGAGTCCACCGGCATAGCGTCCAATCGGGGTACGAATTCCATCAAAAATATAAGCCTGTTCCATGATTCTTCCTTTTAGCCAGCGACGCGTAATGGGTGCTGCTGAGTTTTCTGTGCATGTCCCTGCACCGCTTTCTTTGCTAAATATATACTAGTTCTATAGCGATCTTCACCATAAATATGATACATATTTTCCAAAATTTGTAAAATTGTGTAATATCCAATTCTATCTGCCCATTCAAATGGACCACAAGGATAATTCACACCATATTTCATAGCAGAATCAATATCTTGTTCTGATGCAATGTCATGCAATACGGCTTCACAGGCTTCATTCACCAGCATGGCGATACTACGTATAACATAAAGACCTGGATGATCCTTAGACCAAATAGGTATCACATTCATACCTAGAAGGAATAGCTCTGCCGCCTGGCGCTGCTCTTCACTACAAGCGGGTGATGCAACTACCGGAATCGCCTGAGCATTTTCCCAATCAGCATGCCAGTCCATCAACACCACCGGATCATGCGGATAAGCCAGTTCAACCGACTCACCAAGCGACAATCGCAGGGACAGATCACCAATCCAGATTTCATTCTGTTCTGCTGCCTGAAAACTCAGTTCCACATGAGAGGCCTGTTTTAAGCGTTCAATCAGTGCTGAGGAATGTTGCCATTCACCACGTACGATGACTTTTAATTTGTTCAATGATTTTGCATAGCACACTGGTAATTCGTACGCTGGTATAGGCTTGGACTGGCTATAATCATAAAAACCCTGTCCGGACTTGCGGCCATAACAGCCGGCATCGACCAGCTCTTTTTGAATCAGGGATGGGCGGTAGCGTGGCTCATAGAAAAACTCCTGATAGACACTTTGCGTCACCGAGAAATTCACATCCTGTCCAATCAAGTCCGTGAGTTCACACGGTCCCATGGCAAAACGGCCACATTCACGCATGATGTAATCGAGCTGTTCAGGTGTGCTGGCATTTTCCTGCAAGGCACGAAAGGCTTCGGCATAATAAGGTCGTGCAACACGATTGACGATAAAACCGGGGGTCGATTTAGCCCGTACCGGAACCTTGTTCCAGTCCTTCATCAATTCAAATACTGCATCGGCAATGGCGGCTGAAGTTTTCAGTCCACGGATAATCTCGACCAATTTCATCACCGGTGCCGGATTAAAGAAATGCAGCCCAATTACCCGCTCTGGATGCGGAATCGCCGAGGCAATCGCGGTAATGGAAATTGAGGAAGTATTGGACGCAAAAATTGTCTGTTCCGGGCAAATGGCAGCCAGCTGTTGAAACAGGTTTTGTTTCACTTCTTTCTTTTCGACAATGGCTTCAATAATCAGGCCCGCATCGGCCAGCTGTTGAATATCCTCGGCCACGATCAGATTGGCGAAGGTACTCTCCAGCAATTGCTGGGTCATTTTGCCATTCTGTACCCGCTTGCCAAGCTGTGCCTCTAAAGCAGTCAAGGCACTCTGAACTTTGCTGCGATCGAGGTCAAACACATAGGTCGGATGCCCGTGCATGGCGGCCAGTTGTGCAATGCCAATCCCCATGGTTCCAGCACCGACCACAGCAACTTTGAGGTGTTCCAAATTGATCTGTTGCATGATTTAGCATCCTTTATATTCAGGGGTACGTTTTTGCATAAAGGCTTGTACACCTTCCTTATAATCACTTGAACGTCCAGCCAAACGCTGTAAATCACGCTCCAGAATCAGCTGCTCATCCAGATTATTGTCGGCTGCGGCATGAATGGCTTTTTTGATCAGCGACAGACCATAGGTCGGTTGCTGTGCCAGATGCTCTGCCAGTTTTTTCGCTTCTGCCTGCAATTGCTCATCTTTAACCACCTGCCAGATCATGCCGAGCTGTACTGCGCGCTCAGCCGGCATTTTATCGCCGAGCATGGCAAGGCCCATCGCTTGGGCACGCCCGACCAGACGTGGCAGGAACCAGGTACCGCCTGAATCTGGCACCAGACCCAGACGGCAAAAGGCTTGAATAAAAGAAGCCGATTTTGCTGCAATCACAATGTCACAGGCCAAGGCAATATTGGCACCTGCCCCTGCTGCAACACCATTCACCGCACAAAGCACCGGCTTTGGCATTTCGGTAATCAGCTTGATTAAAGGGTTGTAGTATTTTTCAATTGATAGGCCTAAGTCCGGTGCATCGGCATTCGGATCAACCACACGGTCATTCAGATCCTGACCGGCACAGAAACCACGGCCTTCAGCTGAAATCACCACGGCACGAATCTGGCTGTCTTTGGCCCAGGCCTTGATGACCTTGGAGACTTCCTGATGCATGATTTCATTAAAGCTGTTAAGCTGTTTTGGACGGTTAAAGATCAGGTAGCCCACTGCATTTTTTTCTTCGACAATAATTGTTTGATATTCCATTACACACCTCTAAATTCTGGTTTTCTTTTTTCTAAAAATGCATTGATGCCTTCCTGGCGATCTTGGGTTGCCGCCAGCCAGACAAAATGTTGTCGTTCCAGTTTCAGCCCCTGACTTAAAGTCACTTCATGAATTGACTTTAAAGATTGCTTGATGGCACGAATGGCCAGCGGTGCCTGCTTGGCAATTTTTTCTGCCAGTTCCAGTGCGTATTGCACGGTCAGTTCTGCCGGACAAATCTGGCTGCTAATGCCATGTTGCAATGCAGTCTGTGCCGAAATCATTTCACCGGTCATGGCCCAGCGCATGGTCAGTTGCTGACCGACCAGACGGGCCAGACGCTGGGTTCCACCGGCACCCGGCAGCATACCCAAACCAATTTCAGGCAAGGCAAACTGGGCATTGTCACCTGTCAAGATCATGTCACCATGCAGGGCCAGCTCAAAACCTGCACCCAAGGCATAACCATTCACCGCCATAATCAAAGGTTTGGAAAACTCGTCAATTTTTTTCCAGAGCAGTGGCCGCTGATCCTGCTGGATACTGACCACATCTAACTGTGCCAGCTCATTTAAATCAGCACCGGCAGCAAAGCATTGCGTATTTCCGGTGATGACCACGGCCTTGACCGCAGCATCTGTTTCCAAATCCTGTAAACATGCTGCAATCTCTTGCAAGGTGGCATTGTTTAAGGTATTACGCTTTTCTGGCCGGTTCAGCTCGATCAGGACTACGCCGGTTTTTGGCGAACTGGTTTTAATATAGGTCATCCTTGAACTCCTGCTGTGCTCAGCAATTAATCCTGTACTTATTCATCAAAACTCAGACGTACATTAGCCGTGGTTGGACGTGCCTGACAGCTCAGCACATAACCTTTCTGAATTTCGTCTTCTTCCAGACTGTAATTCACCGCCATTTCGACCTGTCCCTCTAAGACCTTGCATTTACAAGTGGCACAGACACCGCCCTTACAGGCATACGGCAAGTCGGCGCCGGCACGAAGTGCAGCATCCAAAATGCTGTCATCCTGTTTGGAGACTTCCACAATCAGCTCGCGACCATCGAGAATAATGTTGACGCGCTCTTCACTGCGGCTTTGCATCTGCTGGGCAGTTGCTTTCGGTGCAGTGCCGGTATTGAAACGCTCAGTGTGAATCTTGCTGCGCTGAATCCCCCAAGTCGGTAATACCGTTTCGACTGCTGTCATCATTTCTTCAGGGCCGCAGGCAAAACAGTGATCGGTGTCGGCTGAAATCAGATTGGCCTGAAACAGCTGCTGCAATTTGTCTGCGTCGATCCGACCGTTAAAGATCTCGCTGTCATTCAATTCACGGGAAAAAATATTCACCAGTTGCAGACGTTCTTTAAAACGATCTTTCAGATCCATAATCTGTTCAGAAAACATGGTCTGTTTCCAGGAACGGTTGCCATACACCAAAGTAAATGTTGCTTCTGCTTGGCGGTTCAGCACTGACTTTACAATCGATAAGATTGGCGTAATGCCACTACCTGCTGCGAAGCCTAAGTAATTCTGGCCACCGGCCTTGGCTGCTTTTTGGAAGAACACCCCTTGTGGTGGCATCACTTCCAGTACATCACCCGCTTTGAGATGCGTATTAGCCCAGATTGAAAACTGACCCTGATCAATTCTTTTAATCGCAATACTCATATCTTCCTGAGTATCACTACAAATCGAATAGCAACGGCGCAGCTCGCCATCATCACTTAAATGGCGAATGGTCAGGTGTTGACCCGGCTGATATTGAAAAGCATCCAACTGCTCAGGCGCGAGATCAAAGGCAATACAGATGGCCTGCTCGGTTTGTGGCTGAATCGATTTAATGGTTAATGGGATAAATTGGCTCATGGCAAAATCCTTCTTTTAGGTGGCGGTGTTCAGGCTTGTTATTGGTTTACCCTGCCCACCGCACAATCGTTACAATCAAATACATTTGAAATAGTCAAAAGTTTCTAAGCAGTCCCGACATTGATATAAAGCTTTACAGGCGGTCGAACCGAATTCACTTAACAATTTGCTGTTATGACTTAAGCACTGTGGACAGGTGATGCCATCGCTCAATGCCACATGCGTACCACAACTATGCGCTTGACCTTGCGGCGGGGCGATCCCATATTGCTGTAATTTGTGTTTGCCCGATTCACTCATCCAGTCCGTGGTCCAGGCCTCAGACAGATCCACAATGACTTTGACCGGCGTCAAACCGTTCGCCTTGAAAGCCTGGGTAATTTCTGCTTTTAATACATCCGTGGCCGGACAGCCGCTGTAGGTCGGCGTGAGTCGCACCACAATTTCATCCTGCTGATTCAGCTCGACGCCACGAATCATGCCCAGATCAATCACTGACAATACCGGAATCTCTGGATCAGAAACCTGCTGCAAAACGTCCCAACATTGATCTTCTACGTGTCGAATCAGATTCATGCGACTCACTCCCTGTGATTATGCCGAATTACCAGTTCATGTTTGGATATGAGCGCTGCATATATTGCAGTTCAGCCAAAACAAAACCGAGATGTTCTGTATGTAAACCCTGTTTAGCTCCACTCCGATAAGCACCTAGCTCTGGCAGGCTTAATTCAAATCGGGCTAATTCGGCTGTAATTGTTTCCAGCCACTGGACTTTTAAATGTTCAATATCTGGAATGACACCGCTTTCGACCAGCTGTTTCTCAGCTGCAGTCAACACAAACAGCTCTTCGGTAAAACGCCATAACTGGTTTAAACCTTGCTGGATT
This sequence comes from Acinetobacter sp. KH_038, assembly GCF_057839405.1. Lineage (NCBI taxonomy): Bacteria > Pseudomonadati > Pseudomonadota > Gammaproteobacteria > Moraxellales > Moraxellaceae > Acinetobacter > Acinetobacter sp. KH_038. The sequence goes on from NZ_CM174489.1 coordinate 2,548,382, forward strand.
TTTTCATGTGCTTCTGCGGTACCTAAACTTAGGCGTTCCATCCACGTGGTAGAAAAACGCTGGTGATATTTCACTTCCTTGAGCGATTTCACTGCAAAAGCCGCCAGTTCAGCATGCTGACTTTCAGTTAAAGCACTAAACAATAAAGTGTGATAATGATCCATCAACCACTGACGTACCAAGGTCTGGGCAAAGTCACCATTCGGCTGTTCACACAGCAGCAAATTGCGGTATTCACGCTCGGTGCGGAAATAAGCCAGCTTGTCTTCATCACGGCCCAAGCCTTCCACTTCACCGGCCAACCTGAGTGCGGTACGTGCCTGACCGAGTAAATCCAGTCCGATATTGGCTAAGGCAATATCCAGCTCCAGTTCAGGGGCATGGCCACACCATTCTGCCAAACGATGCGACAACACCAGTTGACTGTCGCCCACATGTAAAAGAAATTCTGCCAATACTTGATTTGTCATGATCTTCACCTTTTCCCTTTACATGTGCTCGATGCCAGCTGGAATGTTATAAAAGGTCGGATGGCGATAGACCTTGTCCAAAGCCGGTTCAAAAAATTCTGCTTTTTCATCTGGCTGGGAAGAGGTAATCAATTCAGATTTCACCACCCAGATACTGATGCCTTCATTGCGGCGGGTATACACATCGCGGGCATTTTGCAGTGCAACCTCTTCATCTGGTGCACGCAGGCTGCCGACATGACGGTGACTCAGACCCTGTTTACTCCGTACAAACACTTCATAAAGTGACCAGTTATTTTTGTTATTCATGAGCAAATTTCCTTATATTGATCAAACTATTTTTTAAGCAACTTTTTGTGCTGCTGAGCGTTGCTGCTGTTTTTGCGCATAGACTGCTGCTGAATCCCATACCCACTTGCCGCCTTCCCAAGCTTTACGGCGTGCTTCGATACGCTCATGGTTACATGGCCCCTTGCCAGCAAGAATCGCAAAAAACTCATCCCAGTTGATTTCACCAAATTCATAATGTCCGGTGGCTTCATTGAATTTCAGGTCCGAATCCGGAACGGTTAAACCCAGCTGCAACACTTGCGATACGGTGTTATCGACAAATTTCTGACGTAGCTCATCATTGCTGAATAATTTAATTTTCCACTGCATACTTTGTGCACTGTTCGGTGAATTATCATCACTTGGACCAAACATCATTAGTGCCGGCCACCAGAAACGGTTCACTGCATCCTGTGCCATCTGCTTTTGTTCTGGCGTCCCATTGGCCAATTCCATCATGGCTTCAAAGCCCTGACGCTGATGGAAACTTTCTTCCTTGCAGACGCGTACCATGGCACGGGCATAAGGACCATAAGATGTACGGCACAGCGCAACCTGATTGACAATCGCTGCACCATCTACCAGCCAGCCAATCGCGGCAACATCGGCCCAGCTCAAAGTGGGATAGTTAAAAATGGATGAATATTTCATGCGACCGGCAATCAGTTTATCCATCATGTCGTCACGATCCGCACCCAGGGTTTCAGCAGCACTGTACAGATACAACGCATGACCGGCTTCGTCCTGGACTTTTGCCATCAGCACAGCTTTACGCTTCAAGGTCGGTGCACGGGTAATCCAGTTGCCTTCTGGCAACATACCCACAACTTCAGAGTGGGCATGCTGACCGATCTGGCGAATCAAGGTTTTACGATAAGCATCCGGCATCCAGTCCTTCGGCTCTATGGAAATATCCTTTTCAATCTTTTGATCGAAGATTTGTTGTTGGTTATTCATTGTTCCCTCACTTATCCCAAGTGTTGATACACCCAAATTAAAACGATACGTAATTAAAATCAATATCTATTTATTGGTATCATTTAATTTTTATCCTTTATTTTTAATAAGTATATGTTTTATATCATTAAATATTTTTTATTTTATTGTTAACCATTTTTAAACACAGATTTATGATTGACATTTTCATTTTTTAAACACAAATTATAAAACATCAAAATTAAAATACTTATCAAAACGTATCGTAAATGGAGTTTTTACCATGTTAGAGTTAGAAAGCAGCTCAAGCACAACGGATTATCAAGATACTCAATCAACAAATAATCCTAATACCATCAAAATCTTGGCTTCCTTGGTGTATGGTCAGGAATACACAGCGCAAGCTGATTTACGTACGGTTTACCATGCTATTAGCGGTGAAGCGGTTTATCAGGTCGGCAGTCAGGGCATCGATACCCAAGCCGTGGTGAAATATGCCAAACAGAAAGGCGCAACTATTGCCACATGGACCTTTCATCAACGTGCCAATGCACTGAAGCAAGTGGCACAGCATTTGATGGAACGCAAAGAAGAGTTTTACCAGCTTGCCAAGGCGACCGGTTGTACCCGTAAAGATGCCTGGATTGATATTGAAGGCGGGATTGGCACCTTATATGCCTATTCGAGTTTGGTGCGCCGCGAACTGAGTGATGAAACCGCCTGGGTCGAAGATGCCTGGATTCCACTGTCCAAGCAAGGCAGTTTCGGCGCTAAACATATTCTGACCCCGAAAGCCGGAGTCGCTGTACATATCAATGCCTTTAACTTCCCGATCTGGGGCATGCTGGAAAAGATCGCTCCTAGCTTACTGGCAGGCGTACCCTGTATTGTCAAACCGGCCACAGAAGGTGCCGAGCTGACCCATGCAGTGGTCAAAGCTATTCATGACAGTGGTTTCTTGCCACAAGGGTCACTACAGCTGATTTGTGGTCAGATCTATGATTTATTTGATCATTTAAATCCTCAAGATACAGTCACCTTTACCGGTTCTGCATCAACCGGGCAAAAACTGCGTTCGCACCCCCACTTAAATGCTTACTCGATTCCATTCACCATGGAAGCAGATTCGGTCAATAGCGCGATTTTAACGGCGCAAGCCGATGACGAAACGGTTGATTTATTCGTCCGTGAAATTTTCCGTGAAATGACCTCTAAAGCCGGACAAAAATGTACTGCAATTCGTCGTGCGTTCATTCCGGCAGAACTATTGCACACCGTACAGAGTCGCCTGATTGAAAAACTGAAAAAAGTCGTTGTGGGTGATCCTGCTCAAGAAGGCGTCAGTATGGGGGCTTTGGCCAGCGTCAAACAGAAATATGATGTCGCGGCGAAAGTTGAACAGCTGAGCCAGGATGCAGAGATCGTATTCGGTAGCCACTTGCGTCAGGACTTTATTCTTCAGGTAGAAAACCCTGAAAAGTCTGCCTGCTATCCACCTACAGTTTTAGTCTGCACAGTACCAGAACAAGCACAGAATATTCATCAAGTAGAAGCATTTGGACCTGTAGTGACTTTAATGCCATATGCTGATCTGGCTCAGCTTGCTGATCTGGTAGCACGTGGTGAAGGTAGTCTGGTGGCATCGATTGTCCGTAATAGCGATGAAAACATTGAACAACTGCTCGGAAAAATTGCGCCATGGCATGGCCGGGTTCATATTCTGGATGCTGAAAGTGCCAAGGAAAGTACTGGACATGGTTCGCCATTACCGTTACTGGTGCATGGCGGACCGGGACGTGCCGGTGGCGGTGAGGAGCTCGGTGGCTTGCGTGCAGTGAAACATTATATGCAACGCACGGCCATTCAAGGCTCCCCGAATGCCCTGACTCAAGTCGGACATAGCTGGATGGCTGGCGCTCAGGTCTTTGAAGATCGCGTACATCCATTCAAAAAATCATTTGATGAATTGCGTATCGGTGAGCGCCTGCTCACTGCACGACGCACGGTGACCGAAGCCGATCTGGTGAATTTTGGCTGTCTGAGCGGTGATCATTTCTATGCACATATGGACAAAATCGCTGCAGCAGAATCACTGTTTGGTGAACGTGTCGCGCATGGCTATTTTGTGGTGTCTGCGGCAGCCGGTTTATTCGTCGAGGCTGCGCCGGGCCCGGTGATTGCTAACTATGGCATGGACAACTTGCGCTTTGTAGAACCGGTAAAAATTGGCGATACCATTCAGGTCGAGCTGACCTGCAAGCAAAAAACACCTAAATTGCTACGCGATCCGGCACAGAAACCGCACGGTGTCGTGGTCTGGGATATTAAAGTCAAAAATCAGCGTAATGAACTGGTCGCTACCTATGACATTTTGACCCTGGTTGAACGTTCAAGTTAATTCTAAAAATCTTAAAAAGGAATCTATATGATTCCTTTTTTTTATTTATAAAAATTATTTGTATCTTTTTTATAGCAATGGATTGACGGCCTCAAATTTAAACTCTAGATTAGAATAATACGATACAAAATAAATATAATTATAAAATTATAAGTATCAAAAAAACCCCAAACAATCAGCACAGGATGTTGCATGATGAATGATAAATCGCTGGACATAGACATGGTTGAAAGGACGATTCAACCGCCAAATCAAAGTTTTGAGCCTGTAACACCGACAGAAACGGCAGTGCCGCTTTCTGGACAGAGTGAACCGCCTCCGGAAAGCAGCACCTATCAATGGTATGTGGTGGTGATTTGTATGGTGGCTTACATTCTGTCATTTGTAGACCGTCAAATTTTATCCTTAATGATTGAGCCGATTAAGGCCGATCTCATGTTAAGTGATACCCAGTTCAGTCTGTTACAGGGCCTGGCCTTCTCCCTGTTTTATGCGATTATGGGCCTCCCGATCGCAGCGCTGGCCGATCAAAAATCACGTATTAAAATCATCGCGACAGGGATTGCATTCTGGAGCCTTGCCACAGCCGCATGCGGTCTCAGCAAAAACTTTATTCAAATGTTTATTGCACGTTTGAGTGTCGGTGCCGGTGAAGCTGCACTTTCCCCTGCATTTTATTCGATTGTTGCCGATTTATTCCCGAAAGATAAATTAGGCCGTGCACTCGGGGTATATGCGATTGGTGCCTTTATTGGTTCTGGCCTGGCTTTCCTGATTGGCGGTTATGTGATTGGTCTGTTGAAAGATGTCAGCTTTGTGGCTTTACCTGTGATTGGTGAAGTAAAAACCTGGCAACTCACCTTTATGATTGTCGGTTTACCGGGTGTATTGCTGGCATTGCTCATGGTGCTGACAGTACGTGAACCTGCACGTAAAGGCATGAAAGTCGGTCAGGATGGTCAGGTCATTAAAGCCTCTTTCAAAAACTCGGTTGGTTTTATCAAGACACATAAAAAGACCTTCTTCTGTCATTTTATTGGCTTTTCTTTCTATACCATGATGTTGTATTCCCTACTGGGCTGGGCACCGGCCTATTACATGCGCAACTTTGGTCTGGATGCCAGTCAAACCGGTTATATCCTCGGAACGATTATCCTGGTCGCCAATACATCAGGTGCCTTGTTCTGTGGCTGGCTGATCGACTTCTTTTCAAAGCGGGGCTATAGCGATGCGGCGATTCGCACCGGCGCCATTGGCTGTGCAGCGCTGATTGTTCCAAGTGTGCTGTTTACTCAGGTCGATAATATGCATATTTCATTTGCGCTAATTTTTGTGGCGATGTTCTTCTCGACCTTCCCGATCCCCGCTTCGGCTGCTGCCACGCAAATGCTGACACCGAATCAGTTACGTGCACAGGTCTCTGCCAAGTTCCTGCTGGTCTCCAATCTGATTGCTTTAGGCATCGGAACGACCGCTGTGGCATTAATCACGGATAAATATTTCCAGAACACCATGATGGTCGGTAATTCCATTTCGATCGTCAATGCCATCGCCGGACTGATTGGTTGCTTCTTGCTATACAAAGGCTGTCAGTATTACCGTGAGAGTATGCAAGTCGAAAAACTGGCTGACTAATTTGACTGACTATACATAAGTCATCTTAAGCTTCGCTGTGAAAGGCCTTTAATAAATATTAAGGGCCTTTTTATATTTAAGCAGAAAGCTGATTTTTTGAGTTCTCCGCTTTCAATTCTCCTTCAACCTAGACAGGCTGGCTAAAAAAACGTATAACACCGTTTTAAATTTACAGGTGTACACCGTTGAAACTTGTGCTTGCTCCCATGGAAGGCTTAACCGATCCGATTATGCGCGATGTACTGACATCCGTAGGTAGCTTTGACTGGTGCGTGACCGAGTTTATCCGGGTTACCGACTCCATCCTGCCGGATCATATTTATCATACTTACTGCCCGGAACTGCTCAATGACGGCAAGACGGCGGCAGGTACACCGGTACATGTGCAGTTTTTAGGAAATAATCCGGAGATGCTGGCAGCGAATGCCGCCAAAGTGGCAGCCATGGGCGCACCGGCAATTGACATGAACTTTGGCTGTCCGGCCAAAACCGTGAACCGTCATCGCGGTGGCTCAGTCCTGCTGGATGAACCCGAAGTCGTGCATGAGCTGGTTAAAGCTGTGCGTGATGCCGTGCCTGCACATATTCCAGTATCCGCCAAGATGCGTCTGGGTTATATGGATCGGAACTTTATGCTGGACAATGCGCATGCCATTGAAGATGCGGGAGCGTCTTGGGTCACTGTTCATGCCCGTACCAAAGCAGATGGCTATACTCCGCCTGCATTCTGGGATCAATTACAGCCGATTCGTGAAGCGTTGAATATTAACGTGATTGCTAATGGTGAAATCTGGAACAATACCGATGCCAAACAGTGCCGGCTGGAGTCTGGTTGTGAAGACCTGATGCTGGGCCGTGGCGCTGTCACCACGCCTGACCTGACTCAATGTATCCGTAAAAATAGTGATGATCCACTCATTAGCTGGAACGAACTGCTCGAATTACAAATCCGCTTTATCAATGGTCCAGCCAAAACCGAAATTGGTATGGTCGGCCGCTACAAGCAATGGCTGGGCATGATGTCGAAACATTATCCTGAAGCCAAAACCTTATGGGATGAAGTGAAACGGATTAAAGTTCTCAGCGAAATTACCGAAAAGCTAAAAGCTTCAAATATTTAACACCCAAAAGCCCTTGAATCATTCAAAGGCTTTTTTATGGGCTTGTAAAAGCTTATGACTGCTTACGCTGCTTTAAATTTTCTATGTGTTCCCGATTGGTTTTCCAGGATTTTTCTAAAACTTCTTTTTCTAGCCGCAGTTGTATCCGTTTTAATTTCGTTTCCGAAATCATCTGCCGATCAAAACTTTTTACATAATCGGTCCAGCCTGCACCCCGAAATACCTGTTTTGGCATCGGCGTTTTAAACACTGCATCCGGCATAAATACAATCACAGAATGCAAAAGATCTGGCGCCACAGTATCCGCCAGTAATTGTTCAAGCACTTTGATGTGTTTATAGTTTTGATGAATCGGATTTTGAAATTTATAACTATTTTTATAAAGTTTTTGCGTCCAGATTTTTTGTCGCTCGTTTCCAAAAATCCAGCCTTTATAGTTTTTGGTTTCAATCACGAAAATGCCATAAGGACTCAATAACAGATGATCAATTTGTGTGGTGGCACCTGCTCCATCTGGAAGCGTCAAATCATTGAGCAGAATGTATTGAGGGTCTTTTAAATACAGTTTGACATGAGCTGCAACCGCAAACTCGCCTAATTTTCCTTTTAAAAATGGCTTAAATAACTTAAAAACCCCAAGTACAACGGCAAGCAACAGCATCCAGCCAAGCACTGGATATAAGGGTGCAAAAAGAGTGACCATATTATTTTTACTATTGGTTAAAATCCGATCTTAATGCGTTCGTTCAATATTTAACAGAATTTCTTTTTTATCCAAACCGCCAGCAAAGCCGATTAGCTTGCCGCTACTGCCAATCACCCTGTGACAAGGTGCAATAATCGAAATCGGATTTTTTCCGTTGGCGGCACCCACAGCGCGCACTGCTTTAACATTACCCACCTGCTCGGCAATCTCGCGATAGCTTCGGGTCTGTCCATACGGAATCTGCAATAAGGCCTGCCAGACTCTCTTCTGAAAATCGGTTCCGGCAAAGTCTAAAGGCAGATTAAACTCACTGCGTAGGCCAGTAAAATATTCCTGTAACTGCTGCTTGGCTTGAATTAATACCGGGTGTTGCGGGTCTTCAACCAGGCTTGCCAATTTTACCCGATTCGGCTTTTCACCCTCCCAGAGTACAGCAACCAATGCAGTTTCATGTGCAACCAGCTGTAGCTGCCCGACTGGAGAATCCATATAAAGATAGCTTAAGTTCATGATGGCATCCTGTCCCGAATCAGCGGAGTTTAGTTGCTATTTTAACCCAGTTTGTCGAGACAGGCTGCAGCAAATTATGACGAGGACAGCTTCATCAGTACCAGGCCGGAAATGATGAGTACCGCAGCCAGCATACGCATCGCCGATGCAGGCTCACCCAGCACTAGAATCCCGACCAGAAATGAGCCTACTGCACCAATGCCGGTCCAGATCACATAAGCTGTGCCCAGCGGCAGGGTACGCATGGCGTAGGCCAGTAAGGCAAAGCTCAGAACCATAAAAAAAATTGTAATGATACTTGGGGTTAATCTGGTGAAACCTTCGGACAGTTTCATCGAATAAGCCCAAACGATTTCAAAAATACCTGCAAGAATAAGGATGATCCAGGCCATGTAGCCCTCCTCTTTGATTTAAGAATCAGGCCGTCCTGACAATTTTTCCTGTAAATTCTGCGATGCAATTCACAAGGGAGGTCGTTCCTCCTCAAGATAAAACTTTATAAACCCAAATGGCAGCAATCTGGCTATTTTTACAAAAGATGACTTTCAGAGATACAACTTAACTTTGTCTTACTCAAATCACCAAGACACTCATTGCTGCTCTGGTTATAGTAGCTATTGAAAATCATAGTTCAAAAATTTTCAATCAACGGGCAATTTAATCCACAACAATGACATAAAAACCAGCCCGGAATATTAAGTTATACACATCAATTAAATTTAAATGCTGTGTGGAGAGATTACATAATGAAACACGATTTTATGAGACATTGATCACTTTTTAATTGGTTTGATTAAGCCTGCTTGATGAATAAACAACCACTAAAATCAAGTGTTACAAATAATAAAAAGAACCCGATTTGAGTTCTTTTTATACAATTTTTGTCTAAAACGCAATCAACCAAACTACAATTGATTACATTTTACCCAACATATCCATATGGTTACCCACATAGATATCTACACACTTATCCATAAAGTTATCCACATATTTATGCGCATTCTACTTTTTAGCGATTAGAGTTGAACCTGACCGACTCTGGCCAATTCAGCCCGCATTTCATCAATTACAGCTTTATAATCCGGCTTGCCAAAAATAGCCGATCCGGCCACAAACATATCGGCACCTGCTTCGGCAATTTCACGAATATTGCTTGGTGTAACGCCACCATCGACTTCCAGCTGAATATCACGTCCTGAAGCATCGATCAGCTTACGCGCCTGACGTAATTTGTCCAAAGTCATCGGAATGAATTTCTGCCCGCCAAAGCCCGGGTTCACGCTCATGAGCAGGATTTGATCTACTTTATCTAGCACATAATCCAGATAATGCAGCGGTGTTGCCGGATTAAACACCAAACCGGCTTTGGCACCACCAGACTTGATCAACTGTAAAGACCGGTCAATATGGTCGGATGCTTCCGGATGGAAAGTAATGATATCCGCGCCTGCTTCAAGAAAATCACCAATCATGCGATCTACCGGCTTGACCATCAAATGCACATCAATCGGTGCCTTGATGCCATAGTTTTTTAAGGCCTTGCACACACCTGCACCAAATGTCAGATTGGGTACATAGTGATTGTCCATTACATCAAAATGAACAACGTCTGCCCCTGCTGCCAAGACGTTCTCGACTTCTTCCCCTAAGCGGGCGAAATCGGCAGATAAAATTGAAGGTGCAATTAAATATGGCTTGGACATGGAAGAACCTGGCTAGCTGAAATTGGATTTTTCTCATTATAACAAATCCAGTCCGGCTACTGTGACCTTGATGTTGCAAGAATAAAACGCTGTGTAACGCTTTCTGGCTTATGCATGTCCTATAATTTGATTTAAAGTTTGATGAATAATGAAAAGGTTAGAGTAGTCAGCATGCAAAGTACCGCCCAGATCCAGACTCAACAGGCGCAGCGCCTGGCCAAACGCTTATCCAATCACTGGAAGCATAAATTTACGATCGAAGAAACCGCACAGCAAACTCTGATTCATTTTCCCAGTGCAGAGATAATTCTAGTCCCTCAGTCTGAGCATTTGCTTGTAACTATCCAGAGCAGCGATGAATCTACCGATTTCGATAAACTGGAAAATGTGGTTCTGGATCATCTGATCCGTATGGGACAGGAAGATTTAACCGCAGACTGGCAAAGATAAGCGATAAAAAAAGCCCTGTTATTCAGGGCTTTTTTATATGAATAATGTTGAATTTAAGGCTGCAGCTGTACCGCATGAAACTGTAAATGGTCATCTACAAAACTTTGAATAAAGTAATACCCATGATCATAGCCCTGATGTTCACGCAAAGTTAAGGGCTGGTTCACGGTATCACAAGCCTGCTGAAACAAGGCTGGATTAAGCTGACTATAGAACTGGTCTGAGAACCCCTGATCAATCAGGATATCATTGAACAATGCACCTTTCTCCTGAACCAAAGCGGTCGCATCATGCTTGAGCCATTCTTCACGGTTTTCACCCAGATAATTCGAGAAAGCTTTGTCTCCCCAAGGACATTGGCTCGGCGCACAAATTGGTGCAAAGGCTGAAACCGAACTAAATTTTTCCGGATATTTAAAAGCCAGGGTCAATGCGCCATGCCCGCCCATACTGTGGCCGAATATGCCGATCTTGCCCGGCTGAATCACAAACTCTTCTGTGACCAGTGCATAGAGTTCATCGACAATAAAGCTTTCCATCTGATAATGTTCCGCCCACGGCGCTTCGGTGGCATTGATATAAAAGCCTGCCCCCTGACCGATATCCCAGTTGTCGCCCTCTGCCACACCTTCACCGCGTGGTGATGTATCCGGTGTGATCAGGATCAGGCCCAATTGTGCTGCCAGACGCTGGGCGTGGGCCTTGATTGCAAACGTTTCTTCGGTACAGGTCAGCCCTGCCAGATAGAACAGTGCAGGACAGCTATGACCTTCTAAAGCCTGCGGCGGCAGGAAAATACCAAACTTGGTCGGTGTTTTCAACGTACGGGAATCAAAACGATAAATTCGTTGTTCACCTTCAAAGCTTCTATTGTTCTGTATCAGTTCCATTGCGATTCCTTATTATTGCAGCCGATCTGTTGATGAGATTGCTCTAGGGAGATTGTGTGGCGGTACTGCTCTGTGGAAACAAGCGTTGCTCGAGTTGTGGCAACATCAACTGCATATTCTTGCCAATCACCCACTGCGGCTCTGAAGGCTCAAAACCTTGTGCCGATTCCCATTTTGCCACGGTCGCTTTGGCCTGAGCGAAAGCACTTTGCAAACTGCTATTTTCACGCATGGCTTCATCAAAGAAAGCACGACCAAAATAGGTATAATCGGCTTCATTGGAACAGCCAAAAGACTGGCGATCTGCTGCTGATGCAGTAATGACCAGGGTATTGTCATTCTGTAAAGCCGAAGCAAAGCTGCCGGAGAAACAGGCTGAAATCACCACCACACGCCAGCGTATACCTGCTGCATCCAGCGTTTCGCGCAACCATTTTGGATCGACCTGTGCCAAGTCCAGCGGTGCATTTTCCATTTCAAACACATTCGGCAAACCATGCGAAGTCATATATAAAAATAACACATCACTTTCGCGGTTCATCTGCTGCCCCATACGGCGCAGTGCCAGCTCCATACTGGTTTTCGATGCAATCGGCATGGTGGTGCGTGTCGCCGGATGATTCACCAAAGCAATAGAGCGGCCATAGGTGCCAAAACGGGTATCAAACTGTTCCTTGATCCGCTCGATTTCAGAATGGAAAACATCCTGATAACTTGCGCCCGCCACCCCCATAAAATACCAGTGCGATTGGGCAAATTCACCATATTCAATATTTTCCAGGGCTTTATTCAGCAGAACCGGCTGGGCATAGAAGGCATCTTCGGCAAAACTTGGCGGAATTTCTTCGACTTTCCAGATCGGTTGATCTTTGACTGAAATCTGCCAGACCACCAGGGTAAACAAGGTCGCCAGCATAATCAGCGCACGTTCCCACCAGGGCCATTTTAATTCACGTGAAATCACCCAGACCACAGCCAGACTTTGCCAGACAAACAGCATGACAAATAACGTCGGAATATAGCCGTACAGGATATATGGCAGATAGTCCAGGTCACCCAGATATTGAATCAGGCACTGGAACAGCATGATATGAGTATCTAAGACCAGCCATAACAATGCCGGTACCAGCATCAAACGCAGGTTATTGATCCGTTGCGACAGAAAAATACCAACGATTAACGCAATAAAAGGCCACAGCGCATAACTGATCAGGCCCTGCGAATTAAAGTCGCCCATGCGGCCTGAACTGAGCCAGCTAAACAGACTATTGGCACATCCCCCCAGAATCCCCCAGAACACCAGTTGCATGATCGATGGACGCACCAATTGCAAGGAACGCCGAGATCCCAGAAATAACCACATCCCGGCAATTTGGTTGCTCTTAAAATCGTGCCAAAAATTAATGGAGGGTTTGAAGTCGATCATAGAATTTCAAGGAGATCAGTAGCTCGCTAAGTTGCTGAATAAGTTTATGCTTGATAACATTTTTATCAATGCCAATTTTTTAAATATACAACAAATCCCTGCTTAATATTGAAACAATTCTCCTATTCAGCCACAAGTTCATGCTGAAAATATGCATCGAAACGACAAGCATCGCCTTGCCATTGATGATTTGGCGCTTTGCCTGCCAAAAACACCGCCAGACGTGGACGTTTAACTACTACCCGTTTGCCAATTTTTTGCGCCAATTCCAGCAGGTTATCACCCAGATCCATTTCGCCATCTTCAGGCAACAGCATGTGCAACAGCTGCATCTGCTTTTTGACTTGCGCCTGTTTCTTGACTGCCTGCTGGTTTTGATCACGTTGTGGAAACATCGGATCAAGATAGACCACATCGACGATGTTATGCTGCCCGGCCTGCTGTTTTAAATAATCGGCGGAATCTGAAAAGACCAGTTGAATCCGGGATACCACTTGACTCAGGAATGCATCAGTCTGGGCACGGTTATGCGTATCTTCAAGCAAAGTAAATAATATCGGATGCCGTTCCACCAGCGTCACCTGTGCGCCTAAATGTGCCATCAACAGACTGTCATGTCCCAGACCTGCAGTAGCATCAATCAGGCCTGGTTTCTCAGCCAAATTACAGGCGCGTGCAATCATTTCCGACTTTAAAGATGCTCGTTTTAAACGGCCAGTCTCGGCTTGCCAGTCCGGCTGCATTTTCATGCCATTGGCACAAAGCCAGAGTCCGTCAGCATCGACACAGAGTGCCAGCTCAGGATTTAAACGAAAGAAACGCGCATTAAGTTTTTCAACCGTTTCAATCTTGACCTCGACCCCACGAGAAGAAAGCACAGCCTCGAAGTGCTGTGCTTTCTGTTGATATTCAGATTCGGCATATAAGCGAATCGCGCTTACCATAATTTCCAACCTGTATAGGCAAATAATAAAATCAGCAGACCCGAAGCAATACGATACCAGGCAAAGATCATAAAGTCGCGTTTAGCCACATAGGCCACCAGCGCGCGAATGAGTAACAGTGCTGAAATAAAAGACACCAGAAGTCCGACCCCGATGACGGTCCAGTCTTCAGTGGTATTTAACACATCATAGCTTTGATAAAGGTCCAGCAGCCCAGCACCAATAATCACCGGAATACCCAGGAAGAATGAGAATTCAGTTGCAGCCTTACGTGACACCCCCAGAAACATCGCGCCGATGATGGTCGCACCTGAGCGCGATGTCCCCGGAATCAAGGACAAGACCTGAATCAGACCAATCCAGATGGCATCTTTAATACTGAGATCTTCAACTTCATGTGCGCGGACTTTGGGTGGATGTTTTTCAATCCAGATAATGATCAAGCCGCCGACAATCAAACCAATGGCAATCGCAATATCATTAAACAGAAACTGTTTAACCGTTTGTCCCAAGCTTAGACCAATCAATATAATCGGGATAGACGCCAGAATCAGGCCAATGCCTAAACGACGACCTTGTGGTTCACCGCTGACAATTCCGGTCGCTGCGCCCCAAAGACGGGCCCAATATTCATAGATCACCGCTGCAATTGCACCCATCTGGATCGCAATGACGAATACATCACTCTTTTCCTTGGTCCAGAAATTCATTAATTCTGAGGCCAAAATTAAATGGCCCGTACTGGAAATCGGCAAAAATTCGGTAATACCCTCGATAATACCCATGATTGCCGCTTTGAGTAGCAGTAAAAGATCCATGCTCTATCCTAATTAATTATGCTTTGCCTTGTTCTGGAATTTTTTTCCACGCGTTATCGCGTAAATAGACCGGGAGCGCCAATTCTGCACTGACCCAATTTTCTGTTTTTGCTGCCGCACGTGCAATGCTGGCAATATCCTGCGCAGTTGCATGCACATCTTTATACATAGAGGCTTCGCTTTGTAGCAGATTCGCCCCTGAACCGACCGGAGTAAACCGTACCGCCTGAGTGCCTTCGGCATAACTTAACAGCTGCTCTTCATCGACTGGCTGCATGATTCCCTGAGCATCCAGTTGATAGCTGGCAATATAGACTTCGCTCATGCGCGCATCCAGTACGGCAGACACTTGGGTCAGACCATGCAGGCGATAAGCCGCCTGCGCCAAGGCCTGCAAGGTCGATACCGGAATCACCGGCACATCATTGGACCAGGCCAAAGCCTGAGTCACCGCAGCATTAATCCGCACACCACTAAAAGAACCCGGGCCACGGCTAAAGGCAATCGCGGTTAAATCCGCAATCGCCAGTCCAAGATCTTGCAGACCTTGTTCAATCATCGGGAGAATCGTTTGCGTTTGTGCCTTGGCGCGCGCATCAAGCTGAAAAAATAGTTCTTGAGTATCATCAATTACAGAGACGGAACACTGCTCATTGGCAGTCTCCAATGCCAGCACTTTCATGCACAACCTTAATTCAAAGAATATAAAAAACGCGGATATAATACTCCACTCATATCCGCTACGCGAGATTTTCCCGAAACAGATACAAAAATGCCTAGAAAATCTAGGCTTATCACAATTATCTAATGCATAGCATTAAAGCTGAACTTCTTCCAGATCCTGAAATTTCTGAAAATGCCCGGCATAGTGCATGGCACTCATTTTCAGTTTCTGAATGCTGTCCTCATCCAGCGTTTTCACCACTTTACCCGGTGAACCCATCACCACAGAATTATCTGGAATGACCTTGCCTTCAGGAATCAGGGCATTGGCACCGATAATACAATTTTTGCCAATCACGGCATTATTCAAAATCACGGCCTGAATCCCGATCAGGCTATTATCACCAATGCTGCAACCATGCAGCATGGCCTGATGCCCGATGGTGACATAATTGCCGATCTGCATCTCAATACCGGCATCGGTATGCAGCACTGCATTTTCCTGTACATTGGTGAAATCACCCAAGGTAATTTTGCTATTATCTGCCCGGATCACGGCACCAAACCAAACACTGACCTGGCGGCCGAGTTCGACTTGTCCAATCACTGTAGCAGTTGCTGCCACCCAGCCATCCCAGGGCTGGTGTGTCGCAGTGGGTAAATGTCCCTGAAATTTATACAACATTGATAAAATCCTGTTCAATGGTTAAAAAAATTTGGAGCGTTTGAAGGCTGGTGAATTGAGCAAAAATGGCCAGTCTTTTTTATAATCCAGCCCATACTGGAACAAGGAAATCAGCATCCGTGCAGTCAGGCCCCAGACCACTTCATTTTCTACCCGCATACTCGGAAAATATAAGGACTGCTGGGCAAAACGGACTTCATAAGGCGTGGGGGTCGCTTCCAGCAGATGTTGCAGGGAGGCGAAGAAAATCCGGTCGATTTCTGTCGGTTGGGGAACCAGCTTCACTTCCGGTGGAATCAGTCCCACAATCGGTTTCACCAGCATGCCGTTACGGGCTTTCTGCATGGGCAAGTCACCCATCAGATGCACATCGAAAGGATTCAGTGCGGTTTCCTCATAGGCTTCCCTTAAAGCCACCACAATATTACTGGTATCTTGCGGATCACGCTTGCCACCCGGAAAAGAGACTTCTCCGGCATGATTATTTAAATAGGCTGAACGGCGGGTCAGCAATACTTTGGGATCAGCTTCATCTGTAATCGCAATTAACACGGCCGCATGCGCAGATCGAATACGTTTGGAAAACCGTAAGCGTTGCTGCAACTTTTGTGTCAACTCACGCGCATCCATTCTTTCAGCCCTAAACATGATCATAATTTCATCATAGCTGATTTTTGATTCGGCGGGATAGAAATGATGCCAAATTTTGATTTTTCAGTTATCCTGAGCTTACTTTTATCATTGATGATGAATATGAACTTCTGTGTGAATTGTGGACATAAAACGACCGAAAAAGTTCCTTTGGGCGACCAGCAAGTTCGCAGCGTGTGTAATTCATGCGGCTCTATTCATTATATTAATCCGAAAGTAATATGCGGTGCTCTGGTTCTCTGGAACAATAAAGTCCTGCTGTGCCGCCGCGCCATTGAACCGCGTTACGGTTTATGGACTCTGCCGGCCGGCTATATGGAACTGTTTGAAACCATGGAGCAAGGCGCTGCGCGGGAAACCCGTGAAGAAGCTGAAGCCGAAGTCGAGATTGAGCAGCTGTATTGTATGTATAACATTCCACGTATTGGCCAGATTTATGTGTTGTTTAAAGCCAATCTGATCGATGGAAAATTTGGTGCAGGTGAGGAAACCATAGAAGCGCGGCTGTTTGATGAAGCAGATATTCCCTGGACCGAGCTGGCATTCCCGAGTGTGGAGCATACGCTGAGACATTATTTTGAAGATCGTAAACAGAATATTTTCCCGATGCATCTGGAAACATTAGGCTCACGTCTGGATCATACCGGTTAAATTTCTCCCTATTCATCACGCATAAAAAATCCCATACGCAGATGGGATTTTTTTATATTCCGGAAAACTATTGTTTCGCTTTTACCCGGTAACAATCTGCAAGCTTGAACTCAACAGACCCACCGCCACGTTTTGCCAGACTAATGTCATCCGAGGTTTCATCCTCATTGTTATTGTTATAAATCTTCTGGAAACTGGCATAGGTATTGGCCCATTGCACCCCATCGCCGACCGAATTCAGGAAAGATACCCGACCATTCTGACCCACAGCAGTATCCAAAACATTGGACAAGTTCAGCAGCGCACCGCCAATGACAATCGTATCATTCGAATTTGCAGAAGTCGCAATACGTGAATCTACCCCAACCAAGGCACCATTCAAATCACCTAATTTTTCATTGGCCAAAATCAGACGCATTGACACCGATTTGTCAGATACAAATGCACGCCCTAAAGTCCCGAGACGGTATTGTTGTACGCCATTCAGTAATAGGTTGCTATCCAGTACATCACCCTGACAGCCCGCTACCGGATCGGTCGCAAGATTGCTTGCAGACTGCATATTGGTGCGTACATCACCATTACTATCAATCACAATTCCCACAGTGATTGGGCTAACCGTCGTATCACTAAACTTAAACTGCAGATTGGCATACATCGGGAAAATATATTTTTCGCCACTGGCTACATTCTGCTCTGTTTTAAATACCGTACGATCTAAATAGCTAATTGGGAAAATTTTATATAAATCAATACTACCATTATATTGATCACCATCCGCCTCCAGACGCCACAAACCTAAATCGGCTGGAGTCACTTCTGTCTGTCCAGTGACCATTTTATAGAAAGCGTCTTTACCCGCAATCACATAATCATTCAGCAGACGCCCCTGATACAGTTCCAGCTGAGTGACATTATTTGCAATATTAAGGCGATAAGGGGTGCTAATGGTTTTGCTGGTCGGATGAATCCATGAACTTTGCGGATCGGCCGTCATTTGCACAGGTTTCACATTACGGATAAGTTCGGCATTAATTCCGCCTAATGAAGACAGGTTTTTGGCAGGCAGTTTTAACTGGCTATCACGCCACTGCAGGCCACTGCCAAAAGTATAACCCTGACGATCGGTAATCAGCATAAAATGCCCAAACAGATGCTTGGTATTTCTATCCTTAATATCACAAGGGGCTTTATTACATCCTACCAGTCCATCTGAACCTGTCAGGTTGCTTCCCACCACACCCGAGGTTGAAAATAGTGAAAATTCCGGCTGATAAACTGCAGCATTGGCAATGGTTACCAGTTTTTTGACTGTGGCAAATGCTGCTTCATCAGAAATCTGGCTAATATCTATAAAATCCTTAATTTTTGTAGCAAAGTTGGCATCGGTTAGGCTGATATTGCCATTCAATTTACCCAGGTCTTTGCGCATTTCTTCGGTAATATACAAGGGCTGCACATCGGTTGGATTCACAATGCGGCCTTCTTGTAACGCCAGAGCTTGCAGAATTTTAACCAGATGCATCGCCACCTGGATGGTCGGATCGCTCTGATCCAAATTATTCACCCGACGCCCCGTAATCCCTTTTGCAATATCCACCACACTTAAACGCGGTAGCTGAGTCTGGGTACTGAAAGAGGCATAATCACTGAGCTTAAGCTTACCCAACATAATCTTGCTTGAACTAAAGCCCTGTATATAAAATTCGATTTCATCTGTTTTTTGACAGGTTCCGGAAGCCACGCCCGCATTACTATCAAATAGGGTAATAAAGGTATTTTCTTTATCGCCACTACAGTTAAAGTTCAAACCATCCAGTGGATATTCAAGCCCCCATTCCACACAATTATCGGTGCCTGCTGTGCATGTTCCATTGGTTGTGGCTTCATTATTTTTTTCTGGAATCACATTGGCACTCTCCCCACCACATCCTGTAAGTGCAGTCAAAAGTGTAGTTAAAGCAAATGGATATAATATTTTATTTTTCATCTTGTTATACTCGAATAGTCCTTATCGAATGGCGACTAGTTTTAGTTGTCCATAATTCGTGAGCATCTTGTCTTCAACATCTATGGCTGAGGCCAAAGGTGTCAATAACACATATCCAGTTTGTGCAGGAATCTGAATAATGCCTTCTATACGCTCATGCTGAATCATATTTGCTGGCCCTTCCTGATTTTTAAAACCGCCAGCTCCTTCCAGCACACAGCCCTTATTGTCTAAAAAGACCACAAAAGGCCAATAATAGGTGGGATTTTTCTGCCGTGAAGCATAAGAGTGAAGCTGAATATTTTTAAGATCTGATGTTAATTTAACCACTTCAAAATCGAACTCATCTGATTTCAAAGGCGCACGAGGCCATAAATTGACTTCTTTTGTACGGCTAATCTGTTTGGCTTTTTTAATTTTCTTGTCATTAAAACATTGCTTGCCCAAGCTTTCTATCGTCTCGGTCTGGGAAATACGATAATAGCTGTGTGCCAGTACCACTGGGCCCGTATCTATGCTAGGTGTCTGGAATAAGGATTTTAATACCGATTGCCCCACCCCTTTTTCACGTTCGATCGTCTGTATCCGGGTAGATCCAATATTCTTGTCGACAACCCCCTCCGGCATACTGTAGAAACGTTTTTTACCCTCCAGGTTAAATTCTTTATTTTCGAGATATTCACTATCTACATAGTCCACCCCCTCAATCTGACTAAAGCCTGGCTTCTGCACCCTCGTGCTTGGAACGGAAGTCATAGGTTCAGGAGTTTGCAGAGACGGTGTGTCAGGTGTTACAGATAATTTAAGCCCTGCCGGTTCTTGTGCAGTTTGTGGTTGTACTGGTTGTACTGGTTGTACTGGTTGTACTGGTTGTACTGGTTGTACTGGTTGTACTGGTTGTACTGGTTGTACTGGTTGTACTGGTTGTACTGGTTGTACTGGTTGTACTGGTTGTACTGGTTGTACAAGCGTATTATGATCCGGCTGAAGTTGCATTGAGCTATTTTTTATGACCGGCCCTGTTTCTAGACCTTGCTTCACAAGAGGTGGCGGAGCAACTGCCATTTTTTTTGATAATGGGGATTTTTCTTCGGTTTTCTTTGCTGGATTCGTATGACGTGGCACGACCAATGGTCGCCCATCTGGACCAATAATCGTAATAAATTCTTTAGCGCTTATATCAAAAGACCAGGGTACCAGACTCAATGCCAGTACCACTTTCCATCCAATTTTCCCTGTCTTGATCATTTCTTCCTTACCAACGAGTGCGATAGTTCAAACCTAAAATTGTAATTTTGGTATCTGTTTTCACGTTTAAACCGGCATATGGATTTAATAACAGGTTATTCACTCCAGTCTGGTTGGCCAAACTACTGGTATTTGCTGGAATATTGTCTTTACTGCGCAAGAAACCAATAGAAAGATCCAGATCAGTATCGGCATCAAAACGATAGCCCACACCTAGTCCAAATAACTGTGCACCATTAATAGGTATCATGGTATTACGCTTGTTTTTTGGAATAGCACTGGTTCGTGGCTCATAACCGGCCCGAAGTTTCAAACGGTCTGTGGCCGAATACTCCATCCCAATACCGAAGTTCCACGGCGATTCAAAACCCATCGGTAAAGCCAGCGTGGAATCAGTGACATTGGCAGACAAAATTTTGGCAATTTTCAAAGCCGAAATGGTACGATCAAATTCGAATTTAAACTCGTCCCAGACCTTGTAGTCTGTCCAGCCAATATCGAAATTCACCTGTAAATCTGGCATGACTTTATATTTGATACCTGCCTGAAAATGCGCCGGATATTCAAAATCCATCGACACCAGACCCGATTCACTCGATGGTATATAGTTAGGAAATCCAAGAATAGCAGCTAGAATCTGCCCAGTCGGCGAGGTCATTAGACCCTTGATCATTTCCTGCGGCGCTTTGGCATTATCAATATGATATTTACCTTTTAAGCGCATTTTCGCGGCACTTTGATAGACCATGCCAAAGCTAAAGTCTTCGCGCGGCTCCCACAAGACCCCCAGGTTATAACTTGGACTTAAATTCTGCTCGAGTGACAATTGCATCTGGCCAAACTTGCCAAAGGGATTCATGCCTTCATCAGCATTACAGATTCCCAGCAATAGAATATCGGTAATAATGTCGGAATTTTCTTTAAACGGCGTACAGACAACCTCATCGATCATACGCAACATGCCGATCAGCTCATTCGGAAAACGCAAATCCGTCTTCATCCCGATGGCCTGATAGGACATCCCGATAGAAGCACCAATCGACAACTGGTCATTGACCTCATAACCAATCGATGGCGACAGGTAAGTAATCCGCTCTAAAGCAACCTGCTGCCCCATAAAGTTTGCCGGATTACCATCTTCATGACCAAAACCAGCGACTAAAGGTGCATACACTGCGGTTGCATAAGTCGCTTTAGATCCAGGTGGGTTATAAGCGATCCCCATAGTTGGTGCGGCCAAAGGAAGGCCTTCACCTAAATCCACCATTTTTTTCAGAAAAGGTACATAGAGGCTGACATATTCCACATCACCACTGACTGGACCTTTAAAATCAGTACATAAATCAGATGAAACTTCAGGTCCATCATTACAGACAACAGGATCATCAGAGTAGCCAAATACGTTATAGCCAGCCGGTACCGTAAACTCACGCTGGATATCAAAATTTGCCACAATAATCTGCTGTTCGGTTTGCAAACCATCAATTTTAGTCAGTGCAGCCGGGTTAAAGTGAATTGCATTGACTCCGGGGGGATCCGCAGTAACGGCATTTCCCATAGACAAGGCACGTAAATCAACCGAAAGGTTGGTTCCCAATTGTGCAAAGGTATAACTTGAACAGCCCGCAAGAATAATTCCTGTTAATAACGGGCTAAGTCGAATGTTTTTCATACGACACCCCTATTAACTGATTTTTTTACCAAAACCTAAAATATCAAGCGGGAATGACAATCCCAGCGAAACATCTGGCGCGTCTTCGGTCAGCCCTAAGCCGACGGTACCATTCACAATTGTTTCGGGAGAGACTCGCACCCCTAACGAGATTGCAAAAGTGGAACTGGTCTGATCCGCAGCAGAGTAGCTTTCCCCTGTGTTATAGCTAAATTCTGCGCCGGTATTAAAGCTTTGCTGATAAGACATGGTCATCGATACGTCATAGTTAAATGAGTAGGCGAAACCGAAAGCAAAGCCTCCACTAATCCCGGGTTCAAACTCTTCAATAATGCGATAACCACGACGTTGGTTCAGGCCTGATTCTTTAAAGCCATAGTTGGCAGAAACCGATGCAAACAGCACCACCGGATCAATATATTTACGTGTACTGGCACCTATCCCTGCCGAGTAATAACCCTTCCCGGCTGCCAGATCTGTCGCTGCATTGATTTCATAGGGACTGTCACCCGTTTTTGTTGATAGATTACCAAACAGAATTAAAGGTAGACGGCCAGCTTTTAATGGAAACGGTTCCCAGCGGGCGCCCAGACTGATATCGCCCAGTCCGGCAGTAGAGGTATCTTTCAACAGGTCGGTCTTGGCGACTAAAGGCAAAGATGCAGTTAGGGTCAGGTTATCTTTTACCCCATATTGGAAAGTAAACGTATTGGTCATATTATGCGTGGCATTCTCTTGTACACGCAGTTGATATAATTGCCCCTGAGCCATTTCTATATCAAGTTGAGTATCTCGATAGTAGGTATAATCAAGATCATAATATGATGAAATCTCACCCTTTTTAATAAGTGAGTACTGACGTTCATTTGAAGTAAACACTTCTTCCAGATTAGCCGCCTGAGTGGCGTCACCTTCCTGTTTCTGTAAAGCCTGAGATGCATCCAGGACCTGGCTGGCCTGGGTGTCTACAGCTACAGCAGTTTCGCTCACTGCTTCTTCAACTGTTTCATATTCTCCTAGTTCGGAGTCCTCTGAAGCCTGTATTTCCACTTGCTCAGTTTCGGCCTGTACAGGTGTAGTCGTTTCAACAACAACTTCCTCATCAACCGTTTCGTATTCACCCAGTGCTGGCTCTTCTGCAGCAAATGCAACGCCCATTACCATTTGAATGCTCAGTGCCAAGAACGTCTTGTTCATCCATTTACTGTTCATATCCATTTCACCATTTTAATTTTTATTACTGTTTTTTCGTTTTATTTATTCTTGTAATACAGCCTGAGGAAATTATATTGATATTCCCCAAATTTCTCTGATTCTGTATTACGGTTACGGTCCATACGGATCGTGGAAGCTTTGTCGGCAATTTTATCCATATAGAATTGTGGATACTGCATATCAACCAAGGCATAACGATTAATCGTGGCATCTTCTACATGACGCATGTCTGCTTCTTTTAAGGCCAGGAAATTTTTACGATATTGCTCAGGCACATTAATTAAGAATAGTGTGTTATTTTCCCAGACATCCTTAAAACGCTGTTCGTCGAAACTGATGTTACCAAGTGCGGGATCTGCGACATACACCCGCCCATTTTTATAGCCTTTATACACCACGAAATGTTTGAATCCGGCATAAGAAATCGGAACGATGGCGGGCTGATTTTGCTGGACTAAATCTTTGAATTCCCCTCGATAACCTCCACTTTCTAGCCCCAAAGCTGAGACAAAACGCTTCATATCAAGCAGAGAGAAACTACGGCGTTCAATAATTTTGTCAGTTTCACCGAATTTCATCAGTCCGTTCATGACTTGCTGTTCGTCTAGCTGCGTACCGATATATCCATTAAGCAAGGTGGTCAACGCTGCCGAGCCACAACTATAATCATAAGCCTGACGTACAATACCTTGAAATTGATCCAGAATTGCCGGTTTAACCTGCACAGCTTCACGGTGCATGCGTACAAAGGAATCATTTCTTGAGTCGAGAACTTCAGTATAGTGGACAGCACCCAAGGGCTGTTTTTTGATATCCAGAGCTTCTTTGGCAGCGTAATACATCAATGCCGAGCCCAACGCGATCTCTAACATAATTATTAACTTTTCTTATATGGGCATGATGTGCCTATTTTTCTTTTTATAGAGCATTCACTCTACTTCCCTGTAACTAGAAAGATACCTTCTTTTTCAAAAAAATACAGCATTTTTTTTATTTTTTGGATAAATGTTTCAGTCATAAAAAAAGCGCGTGTCAACACGCGCTTTTTTATAGAATATTAACGACCTGAAACAGTAATAATTGATCCAGGAATATAGCCTGTAAATTTATTACCGTAGGAGGTTTTCATCCCTTGAATTTCTACATCACCGATAGATCCACCTACATTTGTACCACGCGTAACGTTAGCATAAGACGGAGCTGCCGCACCTAAGTGAACACCTTGGATATAAATATCTGTACCTGCAAAGTTCGCATCTTTAACACTGGTAATTTCTAAACCATCTGTAGTCACAGAAATTTTTGCTTCGATCGCTAAATCTGTACTGTTTGCATCAGCCACCTGGATTTTACCCAAAGTCACTTGACCACCACCTGCGTTATCCAAAATACCTAGATCTTCAATCGTTAAACCACCAACCATTGTTGTATCAAGTAAAATCATTGCACCTTGAGGTGAAGAACCTAATTGAATGTTAGCAGCCATTTGACCTGTCTTAATTCTTAAGCCACTTAAGATTGCCTTTTCAGAACCGTCAGCCACTCCGCGACGAATGCCTGTTGCATTCACATCACCTGATCTTGCAACGCTGATCTCGCCAATATCAATATCAAGCCCTGAAACTGCAGCAGCAATGTTAAGGAATGCACCATCTGAACTACCATCACTGTCAATTTTCAAATCCATCAAATTACGAGATGATAGAAGTGCATCATAATTCGCAGTAATAGTAATACCATCAATAGCCAATGCACCAGCAGCTCCGCTATTAGTCCCACCATTAACAGCGTTACTTACAGCTGTACCTGGAGTTACTACACCAAGGTCACTTATGCTAATTGGTGTATAACCATAAGTTGAGTTTGCAGCCAAACCATCATTATCATGAATATACATTTTTTCAATTTCAACTTTGGAAATACCAATCCCAATGTTGATACCATCTTGACCCGTTGTCGCGCTTAGAGATGCGTCATCCATTGCTTGCATCGCCATCGCATTGGCACTAAATGCAACTGAAGTCGCCAGAACTAATTTTGTGAATTTTTTCATTGTTTACTCTCCCAAGAGTACTATTTTTTTTGGTTGTGAATTACTCAGTGTTTAGGCTGTATTTTTTATTTTCTGACAGCTTAAGCATCTTTCCTTGAGTAATTTGCTAGCCCACTTAACTTAGCGTTGAGTCAGATTTTGATCAACTGTTGTTGGTCGCAATCCGATGCTTACCGATAAACGGTATTTTATGATTTAAAAATATTTTCCTGTCTTCTTGATATAAAATAGCGAGTCATATTGAACTCTGCTTAACTGAATGACCGAAGCTCTTTATCATCGTCCCTTAAAATTTGAATCACCTCTGGTTGCAGATGTATTGTCTGCATTAAAGACATTAGATCATCTGGTGTATTTAAATAATAATGGTCAGCCTTTTATTGCCTGCTGTGCTCAGGAATATTTCATTGCACAGGCCTCAAAAATCCAGTCTTTTAAAAGAACAGGAATTGAACAGTATCAACCTAGTCCATCTGTGTTTAATTTAGAAATGAATGCATTAAGCCAGAAGCAAACACACGGATTTAATGGCGGTTATGTCGGTTTTATCGGCTATGATCATGCGGCTCAACAATATATTCAGTATCCAGACCGCCCTCAACCTCGCCTGTTTATAGGTCAGTTTAGCTCCTATATCAAGCCGACATCTGAAGGTTGGATGTTCTACAGTGATGACCTGCAGGCAGAGCAGATCTTCAATTATATTCAGAGCTTACTTAATCAAGAGAGTACTCAGCCTAGCTTTCAGTTAAAACGCCCCCTTAGTTCACGCTGGACCAAGTCTGCTTACACCCAGGCCTTTCAGCAAATTCAGGATTATATTGTTGCCGGCGACTGCTATCAGATTAACCTGACTCAGGAGTTTAGGGGTCATGCCCAAGGCTCACTTTTAGCAACAGCACAGGATTTCTGGACATTAACCGAAGCACCGTATGCGGGTTATTTGCGGATTGGTGAGTTTGAATTGCTCAGTTGTTCACCCGAATTATTTATTGAATTCGAAGCAGATCGGAAAATTTTGACCAAGCCGATTAAAGGCACAATGCCACGTTTTGCTGATCCAGTTCTTGATGAACAGTCCAGACAGACCTTGCAAGCTTCAGAAAAAGATCAGGCGGAAAATGTCATGATTGTGGATTTATTACGTAATGATTTAAGTATTTATGCCGAAACAGGCTCGGTCAAAACACCAAAATTATTTAGTATTGAAAGCTTCAATCAAGTGCATCATATGGTGAGTGAGGTTGAAGCAACCTTAAGAGCGGACATCAATCCATTTGATGTACTACTGTCTGCCCTGCCAGGCGGTTCGATTACCGGTGCACCCAAGATCCGTGCCATGCAGATTATTGCAGAACTTGAAGGTGCTCCGCGTGGTGCTTACTGCGGTTCCATGGGCTATTTCAATTTTGATGGCACCGGTTCCTGGAATATTCTGATTCGCTCGATTCAAAAGTATCAGCAAGATATTTCTTTATGGGCGGGTGGCGGAA
Source organism: Acinetobacter sp. KH_038 (assembly GCF_057839405.1). Taxonomy (NCBI): domain Bacteria; kingdom Pseudomonadati; phylum Pseudomonadota; class Gammaproteobacteria; order Moraxellales; family Moraxellaceae; genus Acinetobacter; species Acinetobacter sp. KH_038. The sequence continues at coordinate 2,575,040 of NZ_CM174489.1, forward strand.
TTACCATTGCCTCTGAGTGTGATGCGGAATACCAAGAATGCTTTGATAAGGTTTCAGCGATGCTGGATCTGTTAAATACTTGGTATCAGCCTGAATAAACAAAAAGCGAATCATTTGATTCGCTTTTTTCTACAAATCCACCCTAACCCTCCTTTAGTAAAGGAGGGAATCCTCTAATTCAATTAAGTTAAGAAAACCCTTCTTTTATAAAGAGGGGTTTGGGAAGATTAAGTTAAAATCTCATTTTTTAGCGTGTCGACTAAACGCTGATTTTGCTCATCTGTACCAATCGTGATCCGCAGGAACTGATTGATACGTGGCTTATTAAAATAACGCACGATAATGCCACGTTCACGCAACTCACTTGCAAGCTCGCCTGCATCCCTAGTCGGCAATGTCGCAAAAATAAAGTTGGCAGCCGATGGTAAGACCTTAAATCCAAGTCCTTGTAACTGCGTTTTCAATTTCTCACGACTGGCAATCACTTTGGCATTTTGTGCTTCAAAGTAAGCTTGGTCTTCAAAAGAAGCAACAGCAGCTGCAATCGCAAAACGATCAATTGGATAGGAGTTAAAGCTGTTTTTTACGGCTTCAAGCGCTGCAATTAAATGCGGCTGAGCAATGGCAAAACCGACACGTAATCCGGCAAGTGAGCGAGATTTGGATGTAGTTTGACATACCACCAAGTTTTCGTATTTCTCAACCAATGCCACCGCAGATTCAGCGCCAAAGTCGACATAGGCTTCGTCAATTACTACCACTGAATCCGGATTGGCTTGCAGAATTTCTTCAATTACAGATAAACCGAGTGCAATACTGGTCGGTGCATTTGGATTGGTAATAATGATACCGCCATTGGCTTGCTTGTAATCATCCACGACGATTTCAAAATCGTCATTGAGCGGTAGTACTTTGGTTTTTACCCCAAAGAACTGGCTATAAACCGGATAGAAACTATAGGTGATATCTGGATAAAGCAAGGGTTGTTCTTGAACAAAAAATGCTTTGAAAATGTGAGCAAGGACTTCATCCGAACCATTCCCGACAAACACATTTTCCACAGGCACATGTTGCTGTTTCGCAATGGCATGTTTAAGCTCCGATGCATCTGGGTCTGGATACAAACGTAGAACATCTGCGCCATTCGCTAAAACCTTTTGCACCGCTTCCACCACTTTGGGTGAGGGTGGGTACGGATTTTCATTGGTATTCAGTTTTAAAATATTCTGGATTTTTGGCTGTTCACCCGGCGTATACGGTTCTAATTCACGTACGTCAGGACTCCAAAAACGCATTTGTTCTGTGGTGATATTCATTTTTAAATCTCGTAGTTCCCTCTCCTAGCTTTTCTTGCATTTCACGTTCAATCAATGCTTAAAGCTTATTCAGGAAGAGGAATATGCATTATTTATGTGTTTTTCCCTCTCCTTCTAGGAGAGGGTTAGGAAGAGGTCACTTTTAGCGCCCTCTACTAAGCTCTCTTGCACCTCGCTTTAAAGGAGTCCTTAAAGCTCATTCAGGGAGAGGAATATCTTTTGTATAATTTATATGACTTACTGATAACGATAACGTGCTGATCTGGCATGTGCATCCAGATTTTCCTGCTGTGCCAAAATATCTGCTGTTTTCGCCAAAGTTTTCACACCGTCTTGCGAGCACATGATCAGGCTCGAACGCTTCTGAAAATCATAAACACCTAGGGGTGATGAGAAACGTGCTGTACCTGAAGTTGGCAATACGTGGTTTGGACCGGCACAGTAGTCACCAATCGCTTCTGGAGTATAACGCCCCATGAAGATGGCACCGGCATGACGAATATCTTCAGCCATTTTCTCTGCTTCATCTAGGCATAGCATCAAATGTTCAGGTGCAACCTGATTAATCAATGCTGTCCCCTCTGCCCGGTCTTTGACCAAGACCAATGCACCACGGTTTTCAATAGATGTACGTGCAATATCTGCTTTTGGTAAAGCTTCTAAATGCTTTTCAATCCACTCACCGACTGCATTTAAAAGTGCTTCGTCAGGTGTAATAAAGACCGCTTGTGCCACGGTATCATGCTCAGCTTGTGACAATAAGTCCATTGCTAACCATTCAGCATCATTTTCGCCTTCGGCATAGACTAAAATTTCAGAAGGGCCAGCAATCATATCGATACCGACCTGACCGAAAACAGCACGTTTTGCTGCAGCCACGAAACGGTTACCTGGTCCGGTAATTTTATCGACAGGTGGGACAGTTTCAGTACCATACGCCAATGCCGCAACCGCTTGCGCACCACCAATGGTAAATACACGTGTTACGCCAGCCAAATATGCAGCAGCCAATACCAATGGATTGAGTTCACCATTCGGTGCAGGAACCACCATGATAATTTCAGGTACACCCGCTACATGTGCAGGTACCGCATTCATTAACACTGAAGATGGATAAGACGCTAAGCCACCCGGTACATAGATGCCGACTCGATCAAGCGGCGTCACTTTTTGACCTAAGGTATTACCCAGAGCATCCACATAAGTCCAGCCATCCTGTTTTTGTGCCTGGTGAAATTCACGTACACGGTTGGCAGCCAGCTCTAAAGCTTCACGTACTTCTGTGCTTAAACCCTCAAAAGCAGCTTTGAGTTGTTCTTGGGTTAACTCTAGCTCTGAAAATTGATGCGCTGGATGTCGATCGAACTGTTGGGTGAGTTTAAGAACATGAGCATCACCATGTTGACGAACATCGGCAATGATTTGGTCTACAGTTTTTAATAGTTCTGGGTCACTCACAGTTTCAAAAGCCAACAAATCTGCAAAAACTTGTTTGAAATTTTGATCTTGAGTCGATAAACGTCGCATCAATTTATCCACAATGAAAATAATGGGAGGCTTTAGTTTACCTTGTTTCCTGATTATTGTGGACAAGATTCAACTTGGAATGACACATCTTTCATGAATAATAACTTTTGATTTTATTGCCAAACTCGTTCAATCTAGACTCAAGATCAAAACATCATCCGAAAAATAAGAGTATAAAGATGGATGCCATACAGATTGCCCAACAGTTTTCTCTCGGACACTTTAATCAATTACATTCCTATATTTCTGACGACATAGTTTGGGAGATCATCGGTGAACGCAGCTTAATCGGAAAAGAAACTGTACTCAATCACATCGCCACAATTGAGACCTCTTTTCGAAATACACCTCATCTATTTACAATAGAGCACACCCATATTTGTCAAAATTTCATTATTATTCAAGGTGAAACTACTTTCCACTCAGCCGGCCTGGATCAAGTCATTCGAGCTTGTGATATTTACAAATTCAATCACGGATCACAAATCCTGAGAATTCAGTCTTATTGCATTCCTGTCAATCATTGATAAAAAAACCGCCCCAATGGGACGGTCTTTTCAAATACAAACTCAATTATACTTGTTTCGCAGCTTCACGTTCTTCCACTGCTTTTTCAAGCTGTGCCAGAATCGGATTTAACAAGGCTTGCTTACGTTTGAAGCTGGCTTTGTTGACAATTAAACGTGAAGATACTTTACAGATTTCTTCAAGTGGCTCTAAACCGTTGGCGCGTAAGGTATTTCCGGTATCAACCACATCGACAATGTAATCACCCAGACCGACCAGTGGCGCAAGTTCCATAGAACCATACAGCTTGATTACATCGACCTGTTCACCGAGGCTTGCATAGTATTGACGGGTTAAGTTGACGTACTTGGTCGCAATTTTCAAACGACCTTTAGGACGCTGCATCCCGACCTTTCCAGCAGTCATCAACTTGCATACTGCAATTTTCAGATCCAAGGGTTCATAGACATTTTGCGCGCCATGTTCCATCAATACGTCTTTACCGGCCACACCAATATCGGCTGCGCCATTTTCTACATAAGTCGGCACATCAGAAGCACGTAAAATTAAAATACGAACCTGTTTATGCGTAGTGGGAAAAATCAGTTTACGTGATTTATCCGGATCTTCCAGTAAATTAATCCCTGCTGTTTCAAGCAGTGGCAATGTTTCTTTTAAGATACGACCCTTACTTAATGCCAAAGTTAAACCATGATCAAAATTGCCCATTACGTCAAAGTTTGGATCATCGTTTCTCATATCGCTCATTAATTTACTCGCTTAATTTGGGCACCTAAACTTTGTAACTTTGCTTCTACATCTTCATAACCACGGTCAATGTGATAAATGCGGTCAATCAGCGTTTCACCTTCAGCGGCAAGTGCTGCCAGTACCAAAGAGAAAGAAGCCCGTAAATCTGTTGCCATCACCGGCGCAGCAGAAAGTTTTTCTACCCCAGTCACCACAGCATCATTACCTTCAACCTGAATGTTTGCTCCCATACGTGCCAGTTCGGGAACATGCATAAAACGGTTTTCAAAAATCGTTTCTGAAATTGTGGCAAAGCCTTCAGCAATAGCATTTACAGCCATGATCTGGGCCTGCATATCAGTTGGAAATTCTGGATGGGGCAAGGTCTGGAAGCTAACAGCCTTTGGACGTTTACCTAACATATCCAGCTCAATCCAGTCGTCACCACGAGTGACTTCTGCACCCATTTCCTCAAATTTATCCAGCACCGCTTCCATCAGCGATGGATCGGTATGGGTAGTTTTGATACGGCCGCCAGTGATCGCTGCTGCTGCCAGATATGAACCGGTTTCAATCCGGTCAGCCACGACAGCATATTCACAGCCATGCAGACTTTCGACACCGGTCACCACTAAAGTATCTGTATCCAGACCTTCAATTTTTGCGCCCATCTTGATCAGCATTTGCGCAAGATCAGTAATTTCAGGCTCACGTGCTGCATTGCGAATTGTGGTCACACCATCGGCCAACACCGCAGCCATCAAGATATTTTCTGTTCCACCGACAGTTACCATATCGAAAACGACTTCGCCACCTTTAAGACGACCATCGACTTTGGCATGTACATAACCGGCTTCAACTTCAATCTGTGCACCTAAAGCTTCTAGCGCTTTTAAATGCTGATCGACAGGACGCGAACCAATCGCACAGCCCCCTGGCAAAGACACTTTCGCACTACCATAGCGCGCCAGTAACGGGCCAAGCACCAAAATAGAAGCACGCATGGTTTTTACGAGTTCGTATGGTGCAAACTGGTTATCTAATGTCGAGGTATCTGCAATAACAGTATCACCTTCATAACTCATGGTGATCCCGAGACCAGCAATCAGCTTCACCAATGTGTTCACATCTTTCAAATTGGGAACATTTTTGAGCGTAGTTGGTGTTTCAGCAAGAATCATTGCTGCTAATAAGGGCAGAGCTGCATTTTTCGCACCGGAAATACGCACTTCACCTTCGAGCTTGATACCGCCCTGAATTAAAAATTTATCCATTAATTTATTAAGCTCCAAATAAGCTTGCTTTGCGCCATTCTTCTTTTGTCATTGCTCGAATTGTCACTGCGTGAACTGCACCACTGGCAATATGGGCATTGAGAGGAGCATAAACAGCTTGTTGCCGTGCAACTGGACGCTTACCTTCAAATTGATCATCCACGATACGGAGATCGAATTTTCCGCCCTGACCACTCACAGCAACATCCGCCTCGGGAAAAGCGGCTTTTAAAATTTCAGTGAGCTGTTCATTATTCATCACAAGACCTCTTATAGGACTAAGGGTGTAAAACGAGCCATTTTACTATAAATAGCAAAAATAATTCATGGATCCATACATTATATATATAAAAAAAAGAGGCTTTTAAAACCTCTTTTTCATCATTTGTCCTTTATAAGGCCAAAGCATGCTGCTGTAAATGCATTTCCCGATAGCGGTCAATCTGCCGTTTTAATTTTTCCGTCAAAATTTTAATTGAGGTATACATATCATCAGCAGTGGCGTGGGCAAAAAACTCGATTCCCGGTAATCTGATAATCGCCTCTGCGATATGATTACTGCTGCCCTTCCGAGAGCGTTTATCAATTTGATGATCTTTAGAGAGTTTTACTTGCATACTATTTACCTGATCCAGGTGTTTAGTCATTTGTGAAAACTTGGTTTTTATACGTTCTTCAATTGCTGGCGTAATAGATAAATGATGTCCACGAATTGTTATTTGCATAGTTCTATCCCTCACCTTCGTTAGGATTAGAAGAGTCACAATATAAAATAATTTAAATACAGTAACTTATAAATAAAAAGTTCGTATTTGAAGTACTGGACTAAACCATTTCACTGTTCCTCAAAAGAAAAAAGATTCATTATGCTGTCATAATGAATCTTTAGAATAGCCAGATTTTAAATTTCAGATCAAGACTTTTCGTTCAGAAGATGAAGGAATATGTAACGATTCACGATATTTCGCCACCGTACGTCGTGCCACATCAATTCCTTCTTCTTTCAACATATTGGCAATAGTATTGTCAGATAAAGGTTTACGGGCATTTTCCTCAGCAATCAGTTTCTTGATTTTGGCACGGATAGCAGTAGAGGATGCTTCTCCTCCAGAAGTTGTACCAACATGGCTCGAGAAGAAATATTTCAGTTCAAATAGACCACGCGGGGTCAGCATATATTTATTGGTGGTGACACGCGAAACTGTCGACTCGTGCAATTCGACTTCTTCAGCAATATCTCTTAAAACTAGAGGTTTCATGCCTTCCGCACCAATTTCTAGAAACATTTTTTGATGTTCCACAATACAGGTTGCGACTTTCAATAAGGTTTTATGTCGCTCATCAATACTTTTAATAAAGTTTTTCGCCTCAAGCATCTGGTTACGCAAGTACTGATTATCATCACTTTGATCTGCGCGACGAATCATCTTGGCGTAGAAAGAATTGATACGTAACCTTGGTAGCACATCCGGATTTAAATTGACGTTCCAACAGTTATTTTTTTTCATGACCACAACATCGGGTACCTGATAATCTGATTCCTTGTTTTCAAATTCCAGACCCGGATGCGGCTTGAGTGTTTTGAGCAAATCTACCGCACAGCGTAACTGCTCTGGATTGAGTCCCGTCTGCTTGATCAGCTTAGGAAGTTCATTGCTAATCAGTAATTCATAATGTTGTAAAAGCTTGATTGCATCCTCCCGGCAAGGAGTTAAAGCAGGCAAATTATCAAGTTGCACTAACAGGCATTCTGCCAAACTTCTTGAGCCCACTCCGACCGGATCGAGACGCTGAATATGTTTCAGCACTACGGCTACTTCATCCTCTTCAATCTCTTCTTCAGAACCCATGGTCGATAATAGATGCTGTACGGATGCGGTAATTTCACTCAGCTCGGCATCTAAAAAGCCTTTATCATCCAAGGAATCTACTATGCAATAAGCAATTAACTGATCAATCTTTGAAAAATTCAACAGGTTGATCTGCTCAAGCATATATTCCTGCAAACTCTGATGCCCTTGCCGATTATCTTCTCGTTCTTCGAATTCAGCCGCTCCCAGACTTGTCGGTTGATGCGTATAAACATCATCCCAATCTGTATCTACAGGGAGTTCATCTGGTAGATGATCCGCATTAAGCTCATTGGTCAAGTCTTTATGTTCATTATTTGATTCAGTATTCGACAAGCTTTCAAGTGTAACCTGCTCTTCAACTTGCTCTAATAGAGGGTTACTATCAAGTTGCAATTGAACTTCTTGTTCCAGCTCTAGGCTTGATAATTGTAATAGCCGAATAGCTTGCTGCAATTGTGGAGTTAATGACAGCGAGTTCGCAATTTTTAGGCCCACTGTTAGTCTCATTATTACCCCCTTAATAGAAATCTCGTTTTATAAGCAATTTTTATGCCGTTTTATTTTTTATAACATAGATTTTCTAAAAAACATATAAATTGGATTTTAAATTTCTAGACTTTTCTAATTTCTAAATTTAACCATCTGATTTCCCTACTTTTATTTTATCCGTGCATAAAAAAACACCCCCTGCATCAGCAGGGGGTGTTTTGAATAATGAGCTGGCGATGACTTACTCTCACATGGGTAACCCCACACTACCATCAGCGCTAAGAGGTTTCACTTCTGAGTTCGGGAAGGGATCAGGTGGTTCACTCTTGCTATTGTCGCCAGCACAACTGTTTATGGATACTTGCTTTGGTCTTATCTAGTCACTTTTCAGTGTATGCCAATGCTTTTTCCAAATGAGTTATTAACAGGTATATCTGAGTTGAATATTGTCTTACTAACGAGATACTGAATCAAGTCGTTTTGCTGAATATCGAATCAATTGATGCTTTATACAACAACTGTTTGGGTGTTGTATAGTCAAGCCTCACGAGCAATTAGTATTGGTCAGCTTCATGCATCACTGCACTTCCACATCCAACCTATCAACGTCGTAGTCTTCAACGGCTCTTTAGAGGACATAAAGTCCTGGGGAAATCTTATCTTGAGGTAGGCTTCCCGCTTAGATGCTTTCAGCGGTTATCCCTTCCGAACATAGCTACCCGGCGATGCGACTGGCGTCACAACCGGTACACCAGAGGTTCGTCCACTCTGGTCCTCTCGTACTAGGAGCAGATCCTCTCAAATTTCCAACGCCCACGGTAGATAGGGACCGAACTGTCTCACGACGTTCTAAACCCAGCTCGCGTACCTCTTTAAATGGCGAACAGCCATACCCTTGGGACCTGCTTCAGCCCCAGGATGAGATGAGCCGACATCGAGGTGCCAAACACCGCCGTCGATATGAACTCTTGGGCGGTATCAGCCTGTTATCCCCAGAGTACCTTTTATCCGTTGAGCGATGGCCCTTCCATACAGAACCACCGGATCACTAAGACCTACTTTCGTACCTGCTCGACTTGTGGGTCTCGCAGTTAAGCGCGCTTTTGCCTTTATACTCTACGCGTGATTTCCGACCACGCTGAGCGCACCTTCGTACTCCTCCGTTACTCTTTAGGAGGAGACCGCCCCAGTCAAACTACCCACCAGACATGGTCCTCGCTCCAGATTATGGAGCAGAGTTAGAACCTCAATATTACCAGGGTGGTATTTCAAGATTGGCTCCACCGAAACTAGCGTCTCGGTTTCAAAGCCTCCCACCTATCCTACACAAGTAAGATCAAAGTTCAATGTCAAGCTGCAGTAAAGGTTCACGGGGTCTTTCCGTCTAGCCGCGGGTACACCGCATCTTCACGGCGAATTCGATTTCACTGAGTCTCTGCTGGAGACAGCGCCCCCATCATTATGCCATTCGTGCAGGTCGGAACTTACCCGACAAGGAATTTCGCTACCTTAGGACCGTTATAGTTACGGCCGCCGTTTACTGGGGCTTCGATCAAGAGCTTCGCTTACGCTAACCCCATCAATTAACCTTCCAGCACCGGGCAGGCATCACACCCTATACGTCCACTTTCGTGTTTGCAGAGTGCTATGTTTTTAATAAACAGTTGCAGGGGCCTGGTTTCTGTGGCTGCTCTCAGCTCAGGAAGCAAGTTCCATCACCAAAAGCAGCGTACCTTCTCCCGAAGTTACGGTACCATTTTGCCTAGTTCCTTCAGCAGAGTTCTCTCAAGCGCTTTGGTCTACTCGACCTGACCACCTGTGTCGGTTTCGGGTACGATTCCTGTGTAACTGAAGCTTAGAGACTTTTCCTGGAAGCATGGTATCAGCCACTTCACTGTACAAGTACAGCTTGCTATCAGTTCTCAGCATAGAGCACCCCGGATTTGCCTAAGATGCATGCCTACAACCTTCCACCTGGACAACCAACGCCAGGCTGACTTAACCTTCTCCGTCCTCTCATCGCATTACACAGAAGTATTGGAATATTAACCAATTTCCCATCGACTACGCCTCTCGGCCTCGCCTTAGGGGTCGACTCACCCAGCCCCGATTAACGTTGGACTGGAACCCTTGGTCTTTCAGCGAGCGAGTTTTTCACTCGCTTTGTCGTTACTCACGTCAGCATTCGCACTTCTGATACCTCCAGCAGACTTCTCAATCCACCTTCATCGGCTTACAGAACGCTCCCCTACCACGCATAATAAATTATGCATCCGCAGCTTCGGCATATAGTTTTAGCCCCGTTACATCTTCCGCGCAGGCCGACTCGACTAGTGAGCTATTACGCTTTCTTTAAAGGGTGGCTGCTTCTAAGCCAACCTCCTAGCTGTCTATGCCTTCCCACATCGTTTCCCACTTAACTATAATTTTGGGGCCTTAGCTGGCGGTCTGGATTGTTTTCCTCTTGACTACGGACGTTAGCACCCGCAGTCTGTCTCCCGGATAGTACTCATTGGTATTCGGAGTTTGCATCGGTTTGGTAAGTCGGGATGACCCCCTAGCCGAAACAGTGCTCTACCCCCAATGGTATTCGTCCGAGGCGCTACCTAAATAGCTTTCGGGGAGAACCAGCTATCACCAAGTTTGATTAGCCTTTCACCCCTATCCACAAGTCATCCCCTGGCTTTTCAACGACAGTGGGTTCGGTCCTCCAGTTAGTGTTACCCAACCTTCAACCTGCTCATGGATAGATCACCTGGTTTCGGGTCTATACCCAGCAACTAAACGCCCTATTAAGACTCGGTTTCCCTACGGCTCCCCTATTCGGTTAACCTTGCTACTGAATATAAGTCGCTGACCCATTATACAAAAGGTACGCAGTCACCGGACACAATGCCGGCTCCCACTGCTTGTATGCATGCGGTTTCAGGATCTATTTCACTCCCCTCACAGGGGTTCTTTTCGCCTTTCCCTCACGGTACTGGTTCACTATCGGTCAGTCAGGAGTATTTAGCCTTGGAGGATGGTCCCCCCATATTCAGACAAGGTTTCACGTGCCTCGCCCTACTCGACATCATCATATAAGCCCTTTCGTGTACAGGACTATCACCGTCTACGGTCGCACTTCCCAGAGCGTTCCACTAGAACTTATATGACTTAATGGGCTCTTCCCCTTTCGCTCGCCGCTACTGAGGGAATCTCAATTGATTTCTTTTCCTAAGGGTACTGAGATGTTTCACTTCCCCTCGTTCGCCTTGCAACACTATGTATTCATGTTGCAATACCTACCTTATGGTAAGTGGGTTTCCCCATTCAGACATCTCCGGATCACAGGATATTTGCCGCCTCCCCGGAGCTTTTCGCAGGCTATCACGTCTTTCATCGCCTCTGACTGCCAAGGCATCCACCACATGCACTTAATTACTTGACTATACAACCCCAAACAGTCGCTTGATCCTACAAGTAGATCAACCAACATTCAGTTTAGTGTCTCGTGAACTTAATCACTGTACAGCTTCAATTAGATTCATATACCAAAACGCTTGATTCAGTTAATCGCTAGTTTCTCAGTTCTTCATCTCCATTCAACTATGTCACTTGCGTGTCATACTTAAATATCAATTTAGTTCTGAGCCTTAAACAATTTATTTCAACTCAAATATATTCTGTTAATGATTGATCTAGCCTTCGTCAGGTCTAGACGCTGTGATAAATCACAGAAGTTAATAAGCTTAAACTTACTAAATTCTATAATCTAGCAACTTAGTCTTAAATGATGGTGGAGACTAGGAGAGTCGAACTCCTGACCTCCTGCGTGCAAAGCAGGCGCTCTACCAACTAAGCTAAGTCCCCAGCTTATCAATAAGTCAATGTTTCTGATTTCTGTAAGTTTGCAGAGTGGTGGGTCTGACAAGACTTGAACTTGTGACCCCACGCTTATCAAGCGTGTGCTCTAACCAACTGAGCTACAGACCCTCAGATACATCGTATGAAGAACAACTTGTTGTGGATTCTTACCAATCGTCAATCTTTCGTTAAGGAGGTGATCCAGCCGCAGGTTCCCCTACGGCTACCTTGTTACGACTTCACCCCAGTCATCTGCCACACCGTGGTAAGCGTCCTCCTTGCGGTTAGACTACCTACTTCTGGTGCAACAAACTCCCATGGTGTGACGGGCGGTGTGTACAAGGCCCGGGAACGTATTCACCGCGGCATTCTGATCCGCGATTACTAGCGATTCCGACTTCATGGAGTCGAGTTGCAGACTCCAATCCGGACTACGATCGGCTTTTTGAGATTAGCATCCTATCGCTAGGTAGCAACCCTTTGTACCGACCATTGTAGCACGTGTGTAGCCCTGGTCGTAAGGGCCATGATGACTTGACGTCGTCCCCGCCTTCCTCCAGTTTGTCACTGGCAGTATCCTTAAAGTTCCCGGCTTAACCCGCTGGCAAATAAGGAAAAGGGTTGCGCTCGTTGCGGGACTTAACCCAACATCTCACGACACGAGCTGACGACAGCCATGCAGCACCTGTATGTAAGTTCCCGAAGGCACCAATCCATCTCTGGAAAGTTCTTACTATGTCAAGACCAGGTAAGGTTCTTCGCGTTGCATCGAATTAAACCACATGCTCCACCGCTTGTGCGGGCCCCCGTCAATTCATTTGAGTTTTAGTCTTGCGACCGTACTCCCCAGGCGGTCTACTTATCGCGTTAGCTGCGCCACTAAAGCCTCAAAGGCCCCAACGGCTAGTAGACATCGTTTACGGCATGGACTACCAGGGTATCTAATCCTGTTTGCTCCCCATGCTTTCGCACCTCAGTGTCAGTATTAGGCCAGATGGCTGCCTTCGCCATCGGTATTCCTCCAGATCTCTACGCATTTCACCGCTACACCTGGAATTCTACCATCCTCTCCCATACTCTAGCCAACCAGTATCGAATGCAATTCCCAAGTTAAGCTCGGGGATTTCACATTTGACTTAATTGGCCACCTACGCGCGCTTTACGCCCAGTAAATCCGATTAACGCTTGCACCCTCTGTATTACCGCGGCTGCTGGCACAGAGTTAGCCGGTGCTTATTCTGCGAGTAACGTCCAAGCATCTTGGGTATTAACCAAGAGCTCCTCCTCCTCGCTTAAAGTGCTTTACAACCAAAAGGCCTTCTTCACACACGCGGCATGGCTGGATCAGGGTTCCCCCCATTGTCCAATATTCCCCACTGCTGCCTCCCGTAGGAGTCTGGGCCGTGTCTCAGTCCCAGTGTGGCGGATCATCCTCTCAGACCCGCTACAGATCGTCGCCTTGGTAGGCCTTTACCCCACCAACTAGCTAATCCGACTTAGGCTCATCTATTAGCGCAAGGTCCGAAGATCCCCTGCTTTCTCCCGTAGGACGTATGCGGTATTAGCATCCCTTTCGAGATGTTGTCCCCCACTAATAGGCAGATTCCTAAGCATTACTCACCCGTCCGCCGCTAAATCCAGTAGCAAGCTACTTTCATCCGCTCGACTTGCATGTGTTAAGCCTGCCGCCAGCGTTCAATCTGAGCCATGATCAAACTCTTCAGTTTAAAATCAGTAGTACCTTTAAAGGGCACCAATCTTGGCTCATCAATTTTCTGACAAATATTTCTCAAATAAACTTCGAGTAATTTCTACCATTCAATCAATGAAAATAATTTCGATCGATCAACCAGCAAAAATCCACACAAGTTGTTCTTCATAATCTCTTAATGATCTTCTTGCTACTTCGTCAGCAGCAAGCTAGGTCGGCTATATTACTCTTTATTTCGAAAGAGTCAACAGGTTCAGTCGATTATTTTTAAACTTCTTCAAGACTTCCAGATTTAAACCCTTTGAGCTAAATCCTTGTTTCTCAACAAGTTTTAATCAACATCACCGCCGATGGATGTGCATTCTACAGCATTTCACACCCAACACAACCCCTATTTTTAAATAATTCAGCAAAAATATCACGACTGTTTATTTATTCTACAGAAAATGTGGTTTTTACTCTCTACTGGGTAATATTTAAACATTTTAAGGAAATTTATGCGGTTTAATTAAGTGCAAGAGCACTTTTTGGGACGGTTTAATATTTATATGCCGATCAAGATGAAATTTTAATAGCAGAAATATCATTTTCCCCACCCATTCTATTTACACAACTGTATTTAGATTTTTAAACGTATATACACCTGTTCAAATAAAACAGTCAGAGCATTATCACCTCCTTCCTTTTTAGAAACTTTATGCTCCAGATATAACTGCATGTTTGAATCCAAACAAACCATTAGACCTCGGATGGCAATTTCCCCATAAATAGATGACTGAATTGAATTAAGTTGCATCAAAGATAAACTGATATGGATTTAGTAGTGGCTACCTGATAGTTGTTAAAAATAAGTCACGACAAATAATATTGTATATATTTTATACTTATTGAATTTCAGGCATAAAAAAACCGCTTAACGCGGTATCTTTTATCTCGACCATCTTGAAAGAGATGGTCGGAGCAGTAGGATTCGAACCTACGACCCCCTGGTCCCAAACCAGGTGCACTACCAGGCTGTGCTATGCTCCGATTTCAACTTTAAAAGTTGGGGTGAATGACGGGATTCGAACCCGCGACAACTGGAATCACAATCCAGGGCTCTACCAACTGAGCTACATCCACCATCATTTTGATTCTTAACATCAAGCGACCAAATGGCGCGCCTGACAGGATTCGAACCTGTGACCATCCGCTTAGAAGGCGGATGCTCTATCCAACTGAGCTACAAGCGCGTTACTGATGCAAACATCATTTGCCTTGAAGAATTGGTCGGAGCAGTAGGATTCGAACCTACGACCCCCTGGTCCCAAACCAGGTGCACTACCAGGCTGTGCTATGCTCCGATTCATCTCAGCTTTCGTATCGAACATCGTTCGGTACGGTGTGCATTCTAGGCGTGACGCCCGGAGACGTCAACACCTATATTTAAAAAAAACCTAAAAAACCCTTCAAGCGTTTATTTATCAAGCGCTTCAGACATTTTTTATACAAATTTTAACGTTTTAGACCGGCACTGAAGTTCAACATGCGATCTAGAGGCAGTTTTGCACGTTCCGCCAGTGCAGGATCAACATGTACTTGCTGATCTTTATGCTGTAATACATGCAAGATACCATCCAGCTCATTCATGGCCATCCAAGGACAATGCGCACAAGAACGACAGGTTGCCCCTTCGCCCGCAGTTGGCGCCTCAATCAGGATTTTATCTGGAACCGCCTGCTGCATTTTATAGAAGATGCCACGATCCGTAGCCACAATTAAGCGCTGATGTGGCAAGGTTTGAGCTGCTTTGATCAGTTGCGAGGTACTGCCCACTGCATCTGCAATCTCAACCACCGACATAGGCGATTCTGGATGTACCAATACTGCAGCATCTGGATGGAGAGCTTTCATACTGGCAATACCGCGTGAACGAAACTCCTCATGCACAATACAGGCACCATCCCAAAGCAACATTTCCGCACCAGTTTTGTTTTGGATATATCTGCCCAAATGTTGATCCGGCGCCCAGATAATTTTTTCGCCAAGGCTATCCAGATGTTCAACAATTTCCACAGCACAGCTGGAAGTCACTACCCAATCGGCACGGGCTTTCACCGCGGCAGAAGTATTGGCATAGACCACAACGGTATGATCAGGATGTGCATCACAAAAAGCCGTAAATTCATCAACCGGACAACCCAGATCTAGTGAGCAGGTTGCTTCGAGCGTTGGCATTAGCACGGTTTTATCTGGAGATAAGATTTTTGAGGTTTCGCCCATAAACTTCACCCCTGCCACCACCAACGTTGAGGCTGGATGATCACGGCCAAAACGTGCCATTTCCAGAGAATCCGAAACACAACCACCGGTCAGCTCTGCCAGCTCCTGTACTTCAGGATCGCAATAATAATGCGCCACCAAAACAGCATCCTGTTTGTCCAGCTCTGCCTTGATCTGTGCAAATTTGTCTAATTTTTCCTGCTGACTCATTTGATGCTCTTGAGGCACACCTAAACGATCTAAATGCGCCTGCACAATTGACTTGGCTTCATTGGCTATTAATTTGGTCGCATCATTCATAACAACTCTTACTCTACCCTAACTGTCCGCAGCGATACGGACATTCACCCTACACTCTGGCCATATTTGGCAAAACGCTATTTTTGACCAGTCATTAAAAAAGTAATTTATAAAAAAAGCCTCGCAGTGGAGGCTTTCGAAATGATCTGACTTATGAGCGATAGTCTGCATTAATCTTGACATAGTCATAAGACAGGTCACAAGTATAAACCGTGTCCTTTGCCTCACCACGCCCAAGATCAACACGAATCATCATTTCAGCTTGTGCCATTACACGGGCACCGGCTGCTTCGGTATAATCTGCTGCCGCACCACCATCTTTGCAGATTTGTACATCATCTAACCAAACCTGAATTTTTGCAACGTCTAAGTGAGCTACACCGGCATAACCAATCGCTGCCAGAATACGCCCCCAGTTCGGATCTGATGCAAAAATGGCTGTTTTAACCAGTGGTGAATGCGCAATACTATAAGCCACATCACAACATTCCTGAGTATTGGCACCACCTTCTACCGCAACGGTAATAAATTTGGTTGCACCTTCACCATCACGCACAATCAGTTGTGCCAGGCGTTTCATGGTACGTGTCAATACCTCTAAAAGCACTGTATAGCGTGGATCTTCAACCGATGTGATTTCAGCACCACCGGCCTGCCCTGTCGCAATCAAGATACATGAATCATTGGTCGAGGTATCGCCATCAATGGTAATACGGTTAAAGGATACATTCACCGTTTCTGTCAATAACTGTTGTACCAGTTCGCGACTGATAGGAGCATCGGTTGCCACATAACCCAGCATGGTTGCCATATTTGGACGAATCATGCCGGCACCCTTGGAAATACCGGTCATGGTATAGGTGATACCATCCAGCTCGAACTGCTCTGAAGCGCCTTTTGGTGTGGTATCTGTGGTCATGATTCCGGTTGCTGCGTCCACCCAGGCATCATCACGCAATGTGTCTAATGCAGGTTGCAGACCGCTCAGCAAACGCTCCATCGGAAGCTGTTCGCCAATCACGCCTGTTGAAAATGGAAGAATTTCCTCAGGTTTTACCCCGGCAAGTTGCGCCAGTTTGGCACAAGTCGCTTCCGCATTGGTCATACCTGTTGCACCCGTACCTGCATTGGCATTGCCGGTATTGATCACCAGGTAACGTGGATTAGCCACCTGTAAATGTGCTTTAGATACATGCACCGGGGCTGCACAGAAGGCATTTTGGGTAAATACCCCTGCAACATTGGAGCCTGCAGCCAGTTCGAATATCACCAGGTCACGTCGGTTCTGATAACGCACATATGCTTCGGCCGAACCAATTCTCACCCCTTTCACCACATGCATCTGTGGCATAGATACGTCACCAACTGCCATTTTAAAGTCCAATATTGAAGTTTCAGAAAAATACAGCTTAGTTGATCTGCAAGGAAAAATCGAGCCAAAGCCTGAGCGAGCCTGAGATTTTTGATAGATTTTCACAATAAAAAACCAGTCATCAAGACTGGTTTCGGTATTTTTAAAAGCACAGCATTTTAATTTTTCGCCAGTTGCCCAGCTTCATTTAATAAAGCCTGTTTCGCCTGTTGCTGACTGGTGGCAGAAAGTGCCGGATTAGATGCCACAATACGGTCTGCATTGGCGGCATTTGCAGGTGCAATCGCAGCGGTCTGCAACACAATCGGACGGTTCTGATTGGCAAAGGTGTAACGAATCCCGGTACGTGGGCTGGCTACGGTCACTTGTGCATCTGTGCGTTGTACTTGAGCCGTGGTCGTACCCACTGCTTGCTGAACCTTATCAAGTGTCGTGGTAGCTGGTGTTTCTGCAAAACTTAAAGCAGGCATTGCCAAAGCAGCAAGCATGAGCGTTTTTAATACTTTTTTCATTCAGGTTATTCCACTTTTCGGTGTTGAATGAGCCATTAAATACCATTTAATCTGCAAGACTGCAAACAGTATTCGGCTTCTGAAAAATCTTTAAACATAAAAAAAATCAGAGCCATGTGGCTCTGATTTTCAAGACTGCTTAAATTCTGCCATGACACTGTTTATATTTCAGGCCTGAACCACATGGACACGGCGCATTACGGCTTGCCGGTGCTTCAAATACTGGCGCAACCGGATTTGCCTCGGCATTTTGCTCAGTAGTCACCTCATGTTCGTCCGCCAATAAACCGTCAAACTCGTCATGAGACAACTGTAAACGCATTGCTTCGGCCTGTGCCTGCTGCTGCGCTTCCATTTCAGCCAGTTCTTCTGGGGTCGGTACATGAATACGCGACAAGTCTGTTACTACATCCGACTTGATCACACCGAGCATGTTTACAAACAGATTATAGGCCTCTTTTTTGTATTCCTGCTCTGGATTTTTCTGTGCATAGCCACGTAAATGGATACCCTGACGCAAGTAATCCATGGCTGCCAGATGCTCTTTCCAGTGACGGTCCAGAGAATTCAGCATAAAGTGACGTTCAAGCGATGCAGCAGACTCTTCACCCATTTGCTCACGGCGTGAACGGTAACGATTCAGCACTTCATCGGTAATACGTCCGACCAAGGCTTCTTCGTCCAGACGACGGTCCTGTTCCAGCCATTCACCAATCGGAAGATCCATCGACAGGTCTTCACGCAAGGCCAGTTCCAGACCTTCAATATCCCACTGGTCATGAATCGACTCAGGCGGAATATAATTGGCAATTACACCCTGCATCACTTCACGGATCATTTCTTCAATATAATCCTGTAGTGAATTTTCTGCCAGAATGTCATCACGCTGGCTATAGATGATCTTACGCTGTTCGTTATTCACGTCATCGTATTTCAGCAGGTTCTTACGAATATCAAAGTTACGTGCTTCCACTTTACGCTGGGCATTTTCAATCGAGCGAGACACCATTTTGTGCTCAATCGCTTCATCTTCCTGCAAGCCCATGGCACGCATCATGCCAACCACACGATCCCCGGCGAAAATACGCATCAAATCATCTTCAAGCGACAGGTAGAAACGCGAAACACCTGGGTCACCCTGACGACCGGCACGACCACGCAACTGGTTATCGATACGACGCGATTCATGACGTTCAGAACCTATAATATGCAAACCACCTGAATCCAGTACAGCTTGGTGACTGGCATCCCATTCCGCTTTCAGACGTGCTTCATCTTCAGCAGTTGGGTTTTCAATTTTGGCCAGCAATGCTTTCCAGTTACCACCCAGCAGAATATCGGTACCACGACCGGCCATGTTGGTGGCAATGGTCACGGCACGCGGTGCACCGGCCTGCGCAATAATATCCGCTTCACGTTCATGCTGTTTGGCATTCAGTACTTCATGGGTAATACCGGCCGCTTTCAGCTTATCTGACAGAATCTCAGACGCTTCGATGGTCGCAGTACCAATCAGGATCGGCGCCACACCCGCTTCATGCACACGCTGAATTTCCTGAATAATCGCGTTATATTTGCCTTCACGATTTAAATAGATTAAATCGTTCTGGTCGTCACGGATCATTGGACGGTGAGTCGGAATCAGGACCACATCCAGACCATAAATTTCTTTCATTTCCGCCGCTTCTGTATCAGCAGTACCGGTCATACCAGATAATTTTTGATACAGACGGAAATAGTTCTGGAATGTTGTAGTTGCCAGAGTCTGGTTTTCTGGCTGGATTTCCAGACCTTCTTTTGCTTCTACCGCTTGATGCAAGCCTTCAGACCAGCGACGGCCCGGCATGGTACGACCGGTATTTTCATCGACGATAATCACTTCACCATCATTGATGATGTAATGTACATTGCGTTGATAGAGATAATGAGCACGAATGGCCGCAGTGACATGATGCAACAGGTTCAGGTTCGAAGCTGAATACAGGCTCTCACCTTCAGCCAGCAGGCCCATTTCAATCAGTTCACTTTCAATGGTTTCGAAACCGACTTCGGTAATTTCAACCGAACGCTGTTTTTCATCAATCCAGAAATGACCGCCATCCGGCACTTTTTCTTCTTTTTGCGGCTGTAATTTTGGTGGAATATTATTGATGGCTGCATAAAGCTGTGAAGAGTCTTCACTTTGACCAGAAATAATCAGCGGGGTACGTGCTTCATCAATCAGGATCGAATCGACCTCATCAATAATTGCATAGGTCAGGCCACGCTGCTTTTTCTCGGCCAGCGAGAACACCATGTTGTCACGCAGGTAGTCAAAGCCAAATTCGTTATTGGTCCCGTAAGTAATATCGGCACGATAAGCTTCGGCTTTTTCCATCGGATTTTGCATAGAATAAATAATGCCGATACTTAAACCCAAAAACTCGAATAATGGACGGTTGAGCTCGGCATCACGTTGCGCCAGATAATCGTTCACGGTAATGACATGCACACCCTGACCGCTCAGCGCATTGAGATAACAGGCCAAGGTACCCATCAGGGTTTTACCTTCACCGGTACGCATCTCTGCAATTTTACCTTCGTGCAAGGTAATACCACCGATCAACTGTACGTCATAATGACGCATGCCCATCACCCGCTTCGCGGCTTCACGGCAGACTGCAAATGCTTCAGGCAGTAATTTATCGAGGTTTTCACCCTTATTATATCGTTGTTTGAATTCTTCAGTTTTTGCAGATAAGTCTGCATCGCTCAGGGTAGATATCGTCGGCTCGAGCACATTAATCTTGTCTACGATTTTACGCATGCGTTTGAGTTCGCGCTCATTTTTGGTACCGAAGATTCCTCCGATCAGACTTGCCAACATGAATAGACTCTCTAAATCTTGCTTGTCAAATGAATATGTTCTTAGTCGTTATTATGGTGCTAGAAATTTGAACTACAAGGGTTTTGCCATAAAACCGCTGAAAAAAATCTGATCCTGAGTTCTAGCCCCGAGATCTAAGGAAAAGTAATGTAGCAAACTTTAGCTGTGCAATATAGTCAATTAGACGACTGATTTGTTTGATTCTAGCTGGATAGATAAATCACTTATGCAGTTTATTCATAAAGAAAGCTAAAAACACTATTTTTAATCATAAAAAATTTGGTTCATATTTATTTTATCAAACACAACATAACAATGAATTGAGGCAAGCAAATGAGTTTACGTCTAGGCGATACCGCACCAAATTTTGAACAGCAATCCAGCGAAGGCCTGATTAATTTTTATGACTTTCTGGGTGATAGCTGGGGCATTTTATTTTCACATCCGGCGGACTATACGCCGGTATGCACCACTGAACTTGGCTATACAGCAAAGCTGAAAGATGAATTTGCAAAACGCAGTGTGAAAGCCATTGCCTTATCGGTCGATGATGTTGAATCGCATCATGGCTGGATTAAAGACATTAATGAAACTCAGGATACGACCGTCAACTTCCCGATCATTGCCGATCAGGACCGTAAAGTCTCCGAGCTGTATGACTTTATTCATCCAAATGCCAGTGAAACACTGACAGTTCGTTCTTTGGTGATCATTGATCCGAATAAAAAAGTCCGTTTGATTATCACCTATCCAGCATCGACCGGTCGTAATTTCCATGAAATCCTGCGTGTGGTGGATTCATTGCAACTTACCGACAACCATAAAGTGGCAACCCCTGCAAACTGGCAGCAAGGTGAAGATGTGGTGATTGTGCCTTCACTAAAAGATGAGGAAGAAATCAAGCAACGTTTTCCGAAAGGTTATAAGGCAGTCACGCCATACCTTCGCTTAACGCCACATCCTGAGCAAAATTAAAAGGACTCCTTTTTAATTTTGCGCAAGACAAGCGAAGCGCGTAGTATGAGATGAGTCAAACACTGCTCTGCCCTGAGGAATATATTCCGCAAGAAGACGAGAAATTATGCTTCGAGTGATAACCTAAAGCACTTCTTTAAATATTCATAAGACAAGCGAAGCGCGTAGTTGAGATGAGTCGAACACTGCTCTGCCCTGAGCAATATATTCCGTAGGAAAGAATATAAACACTGATCAGAACACTATTTGCTGCACAAAAAGCCTGTTTTAGTCGACAGGCTTTTTTCATTGACGATAAAGCTGAAGCACCAATAAAAATAATATATAGATAGAAAATGACACTGGTACTTAGCTTACAATTGCCGGGCTTGCACTCCATTTAAAAGCATCTAATATCCAGCATGTGATTAATCTGTGTTCACGCGCTAAAGATATAGAAATTTTGGCACATGCAAATCTCGGACTTGAGCATGCTCCTATTCATACCTGGGCCATGAATCGGGAAGATGTGTTGAACGTGATGCAGTTGATCCAACAGGCGCGACAGCATAAAAAAAATATTCTTACACTGCGATCACGGTTCTGACCGGACAGGTGCCAGTGGGGCCATGTAGCGGATTATTTTTCAAAACTGGCCTAATTGAAGATACAGTACAAGAAATGAAATATGGCAGTTATGGCTTTCATCCAATTTGGCGCAATATGGAAAAGTTGTTTAGCCCTGAAAATGTAAAATGGATTTGCGAACAGCTCGCAAATCCATCTACAGAAACTTCGACTGGCGAAAACAATTAACGCCTATCCAGTGGCACCCAGTCATTGACCCAAGCTGATTTCATATTCAGGCTAGCATCAGACACAATTTTCTTGCGCAGTGCATCTGCAGTATCACGGTCTTTCGATGGGCCAACCATGATACGAATCCCTTTAGACGTCGGACTCTTGGTCACTTTATAGCCCTTGGCACGTAATTTGGCCGCAACCGCGTCTGCATTGGCCTCATTGGCTGCCAGTGCCACCTGCACCATCCATTGCTTGTCACTTTCACCTTCCAGCAGTTTACGTGCCTGTTCAGCTTCGGCTTTCTTCTTGGCGTCTTCTGCTGCCTTTTTCTTGGCTTCTTCAGCTTTACGTTTTTCCTCGGCAGCTTTACGTTCAGCTTCTTTCTTTTCGGCAGCTTTACGTTCAGCTTCTTTCTTCTCGGCAGCCTTACGCTCTTCCTCAGCCTTACGTTTTGCCTCAGTCGCCTTACGTTCTGCTTCGGCTTTTTGCTGTTGCTCTAATTTACGTTTTTCTTCAGCGGCTTTATTTTCCGCTGCTTTACGTTCAGCTTCTTTCTTGGCTGCATCGGCAGAACTATTGGCTTTCTGTTGTTCCAGCTGCTGCTGGGCTAGCTTTTTGTCTTGCGCAGCCTTTTCTTCAGCCAGACGTTTCTGTTTGGCCTGTTCATCTTCGACCAGTTCTGGTGGAATATTATCCGAGCTTTGCTGTCCCAGACGGTGTGCATTCAGAGCCGCATATTCTTCAGCAGCTTTACGCGCTGCATCTGCTTCAGCCTGCTGTTGCATCGCTAAAAACTCAGCCGCACGTGCTTCCTGTTCTGCAACCGATTTTTCCCGGTCACGGCGTTGCTGTTCCAGTAAACGCTTTTCGGTTTCCACATCGACCGTCAAGGAGCCTAGCGAATGATTGACTGCCTCTTTAGCTTCCACTTCCGCAGCCTGTGCTGGTTTTTGCTGACGGTCCTGATTGATTTCATCTTGACCTTTCAGGAGTAATGCTGCCAATAAAACACCACCACCGAGTAAAACAACACCGCCCATCCAGCGCTGTTTATTATTCATTGACATTCTTCCAAATACTCCCATACCGCTTCTAAGGTATGAAATGATCCACATACCAAAATCAGCTGATTATTATCGCTTTGATCCAGTGCTGATTTAAAAGCTAATTTTACATTGTCAAATTGCTCTACCGCTTCCCCATGCAGCGCATCAGCCAGAACTGTGACCTCTGCCGCACGTGGTACGGATAATGGTGCAATTTTCCACAATTGGATTGTATCTTTCAATAACTCGGTGACAGAATTTATATCTTTATCTGCCAACATTGAAAATACACAAATGATTTTTTTATATTTTTGATTGTAATTTAAATAATTGCGCAACTGCTTCAGCAGAAACTCGACGCCATGCGGATTATGTCCGGCATCAAAAATCACGGTTTTATTCTGGATTTGACGAACTTCAAAACGTCCCGGCAACGTTGCGGTTTGAATACCTTGAGCCATTGCGTCCTGACTGACCGTTAAACCGCTCAGCAAAATGGCAGCCACAGCGGTGGAAATATTATCCAGCGCCAGAGCGCCTGTTGGAAGCTTTAAGGTTGTGCCTGAAGAAGCGAATGCCCAGCTTTGGCCATCTTCAAATGCTTCATAAAAATAATCACGGTGAATGGCATACAACGGCGCATTACATGCTGATGCCTTTTCTAAAATCGCTTGCGGAATCTGTTGCTGTCCGCCAAAAATTACCGGAATATCCGGCCGGATAATGCCGGCTTTTTCAAAGGCAATTTTTTCGATACTATCACCAAGCCAGTCAGTATGATCCAGACCAATATTGGTAATTACGGCTACATCCGGATTGACCACATTGACCACATCCAGACGACCGCCCAGGCCTACTTCCAGCACCCAGACATCACACAACTGATCTTTAAAAATCACAAAAGCGGCCAAAGTGGTCGCTTCAAAGAAAGACAGGCTCAAATCACATTCGCGACGAGCCTGATCCACCTGAACAAAAGCATCAATCAGCAACTGATCTTCGACTTCAATGCCGCGCAATTTTACCCGCTCATTGAAACGATACACATGCGGTGACTGATACAGGCCAACCTTGAAGCCTTGTGCATTCAAGATCGCAGCCAGTGTGGTGGTGGTCGAACCCTTACCATTGGTTCCAGCCACCGTCAGCACTTTGGCCGCTGGACTGGTCACCCCGAGCTTTTCAGCCACCGGAATGACGCGTTCCAGACCTAAATCAATACCCGTAACGTGAACATGGCTCCAATAATCGAGCCATGTATTTAAAGAATCTGTTGCTAGCGGTGCTGTGTTCAATGCAAGTTCATCAATTTCGTAACAATACGGTAAACTGTATCACGTAATGCGTGACGGTGAACAATCTGATCGACTACACCATGATCAAGCAAATATTCTGCGCGCTGGAACGGTTCTTCCAGTTTTTCACGTACTGTCTGTTCAATCACGCGTTTACCGGCAAAGCCGATCATCGCCTTTGGTTCAGCCAGATGTACATCACCCAACATTGCCAGTGATGCAGTCACGCCACCATAGACCGGATGCGTCAATACCACTACATAAGGCAGGCCGGCTTCTTTTAAACGCTGGATCGCAGCTGAAGTACGTGCCATTTGCATCAGAGACAACATGCCTTCCTGCATACGCGCACCGCCTGAAGCAGCAAAGCAGATTAAAGGCTGACGTGCTTCAATCGCGCGTTCTGCCGCCTGAACAAAGCGGTCACCGACCACAGTACCCATAGAACCGCCCATGAAATCGAATTCAAAGGCACAGGCAATCATTGGGACGTCTTTGAGCAGACCTTGAATCACCACCAATGCTTCGGTTTCGCCGGTTTTCTTTTGCGCTTCTGCCATACGGTCCGGATAGGCTTTGCTATCGACAAACTTTAATGGATCTTTGGCTACAAATTCCTGACCCAGTTCAGTTTGTACCTGGTCAAAGAACCAGTTTAAACGCTCACGGGCTTTCATGCGCAAATGTTCATCACACTGCGGGCAAACATAGGCATTAAATGACATCGCGGTACGGGTCACCAAAGCATGACATTCAGGACATTCGACCGTAGGCTCGGTAAATGTCGCTTTGTAGATCGCCTGCTCATCGGGTACATGAATGCCTGGAACAATGCGTTCCGTCCATGGGGTCGATGGGCTCAGAATTTTGCCTGGTTTCACTGGTTGACTCATACTATAACTCATCGAGCGCTGCTCGAAGCTCCTTGACTTTATTCACCGTTGCAACAACGGCTTGTTCTGGTGCGAGCGTTGCAAACTGCTTTACAAACGCACTTCCCACAATAACTGCATCGGCAGCAACACCCATCGCTTTCGCAGATGCAGCATCGCTGATACCGAAACCTACGCCTACAGGAACATCAGTCACAGCTTTAATCTTTTGAATGCGTGCAGCGGCTTCAGAAACATCTAAAGTTGCTGCACCGGTCACGCCTTTCAACGATACGTAGTAAATAAAGCCGCTGGCCTGTTTTGCTACATGTTGAATTCGTGTATCGGTTGAAGTTGGTGCCAGCAGGAAAATCTGATCCATGTCATATTTTTCCAGCACTTCACCCAGACTTTGTGCTTCTTCTGGCGGCAAGTCCACCAGCAGCACACCATCTACTCCACATTCATAGGCATAAGCCACAAACTTTTCATAACCAATGACCTCGACCGGATTCAGATACCCCATCAGCACCACCGGTGTTTCGCGATCTTTCAAGCGAAATTCTTTCACCATGTGCAGTGCATCCAGAGTATTAGTTCCGCCTGCCAGAGCGCGTTCAGCCGCTAAAGCAATTACCGGACCATCTGCCATCGGATCGGAGAAAGGCAGACCCAGCTCAATCACATCGACACCCGCGTCTACCATCTCATGTAGCAAAGGTACAGTGACCTCCGGATGCGGATCACCAGCCATAACATAAGAAACTAAAGCTTTACGCTGTTGAGATTTAAGTTGTGCAAATCGTGTGGCTAAACGTGACATAGGGCTGAGCTTTCCTTAACGTGTTTCAAACTTGAGGCATTGACTATGTAAAAATACAAGACGTCGCATTGTAACGCTATTTTTTGTCCAATGAACAGTCTGCGATACCGACCTCGAGTATTTCATTTCCTGTGCGAAGATTTCAAAACAATTCGGAAGGGTCTATTTACGATTATTTTGATTTTTTTCACAATGATCAAAGATGCCTAATTTTGCTATTACCTAAAATCCTGAATATTTAGATAAACTTATTTTTATCATACAAAAATTAATAAAAATGCAGATGTTAGCGCATTCATTTAAAGTTTTCTGAAATTGCAAAACCTGCTTTATACTAGTCTTATTCTCTTAATTTTTTATCTCCTATGCAGACTTCTTCCGAAGGTACAGTGCAGGCACGCGCCATTGCACTGCTGCCGCTTATTGTATTTTTAACCCTGTTTTTGGGTAGCGGGATCTATCATTCCCTGATCGGAACCGAGTTCGCGTTCTACCAGGTGAAAGCGCCTGTTGCTGCCCTGCCCGCGATTATTCTGGCTGTATTCATCTATCGTGGCAAACTTAATCAGGGCATTGAAGCCTTTCTTAAAGGTGCCAGTCATCCGAACTTAATTCTGATGTTCATGGTGTTTATGCTGGCCGGCGCCTTTGCCAGTGTCAGCAGTGCCATTGGCAGTGTCGATGCCACAGTACAACTCGGCCTGTCGATTATTCCGCCTGAATTTATCCTGCCAATGCTGTTTATTATCTCGGCTTTTATTGCCACGGCGATGGGTACCTCCATGGGGACCATTGCTGCCTGTGCCCCGATTGCCTTTGGTTTTACCCAGGTCACCGAGATTAGCGTGATTTATGCGATTGGCGCCGTAGTGGGCGGTGCCATGTTCGGCGACAACCTTTCCATGATTTCAGATACCACCATTGCTGCCACCACCAGCCAACGGGTGCAATTACGTGACAAGTTTAAAGTCAATGTCTGGATTGCCGTACCGGCATCGATTGCCACCATCTTGATTTATGCTTTGAGTAGCAGTAGTTCCAGCGCTGTAGAATATAAAGATTTTAACTGGTTACTGGTCTTACCTTATATTGCAGTATTTATTTTGGCTTTTAGTCGGCTGCATGTTCTGGCGGTTCTGAGCATCGGGGTTCTGCTTTCCGGTTTATTTGGCCTGTTTGCCACAACTGAATTTGATCTGCTCAAACTGAATAATTCCATTTATGACGGCTTTGTCGGCATGTTTGAAGTGGCATTATTGTCCATGTTCCTAGGTGGCCTGTCGGCAATCATGCAACGTGAAGGGGGTTTACGCTGGCTGATCGAACGTATTTATAGCTTGACCCGCCTGTTTAAGGTCGGCCGTCAACGTGCCGGTGAAATCGGGATCAGCTTTCTGGTGGTGTTTTCGAATATCTTTGTGGCCAATAATACCGTGGCGATTATTCTGTCTGGCGATATGGCACGTGAAGTGGCCAAAGAATACGGCGTGGATCCCAGACGCTCTGCCGCGCTGATGGATATTTTCTCCTGCGTGGTACAAGGTTTGATTCCTTATGGCGCACAGTTGCTACTTGCCTGTTCCATTGCAAAAATCTCGCCGGTGGAACTGATTGGCGGCGTGTACTATTGCTGGATTCTGGCCATCTTTGCCATGGCTGCGATTGCATTTAGATATCCGAAGATCAAAGCAAGCGCTTAACTTGATCATCCTTGCAAAATAAAAAAGCGACCGCTACAGGTCGCTTTTTTATTGTCGGGAATGCTTTAACTGTTTCTTGCGTTGCAGCAAGGTTTGTCCAGTCGCAGCCTTATAGGCGCGGGCCAATGCTGACTGATCGGAATAATCCAGCGCTTCGGCAATCTCGCTCAGACTCAGCCCCTGCTGTAATAAAATCTCGCAGCGTTTGATCCGCTGCTGTTCCAGCACTTTTTTAAATGATGTGTGATAGGTACTGAACAGGCGCTGCAAGCTTCGGGTCGACATTAACAACTGCTGGGCAAGCTGCTCAATTTTGATGGCCTGCTGCCGGGTTCGCAGCTGTTCGGCAATGATTTGCTCCGCCTGTTGCAGCATACTGTGCAGTTGCGGTTTGGCTGCGATTGCCTGTTCCGCCTGACGGATCAATAACTGTAATAACATGGGATCTGCCTGTTCAGATTTATAGGCGAGTCCTTGCAGATCCAGTTCTAGTCCATAATAAGTCTGGACAAATTCAACCTCAGTGGCAAAAAATTTCTGATAATGAATGGGTGCTATCTCAGCCCTATGTGCAAAACGTACGCGGTGCAGTAAAAGCGGCTGATCTTGCAAAATAACCCGGCCCAACTGCACCATCGCGGCCATGGTCAGCTCATTTAACAGGTTATATTTTTCATCTAGATAGGCCCAGTGAAGTTCAATACTGTGTTCATGCTGCTTCAACTGCAAGGGCACGAACTCACTGCCATCAACCACCAGGCGCTGAAAACGCATGATATAGCCAAGAATCTCGGCAACATTGCTGCTACGCGAAGCCATATAGCCCAGTACCCCAAAATGCTCAGGACGAATCACCTGCACGATTTCAAAAACCAGCTGCGGACAGTTTAAATATTGCTGGGTTCTGAACAGCAACTGGTTTAACAGCTCTAAAGGCACCTGGGTATCAAAAGGCTGATCGATGAGCGAGGCAAGCGGCTCCTGCAAATCCTGCAGAAACTCGGCATTCAGGGGCTCGATCTGCAGACCGCGCAAATAGGTTGCCCAAAGCTGAATATATCCATTGGAGATTTTAATTTCCGGCATGCGCAATTCTCAATGACAGCGGCAATTTGATCTGTTTTATTTTCATTTGGCATAAAATGTATAAAAATTGGCAAGCACTGTCAAAACAATTGCGGGATTCCCCGACATACTGTCAGTATCGTCACAAAAAAGAATGTATAAGATGAATGCAGTATTAAAATCTTCGATAAAGCCCGTGGTGCGTAGCCAGCTTGATTTTAAACTGGAGGAAATCCCGCGTTACTGGTTTGGCGGCGATCCTTTTCTGACCCGTATGTTCGATGCCCTGAGCCTGACCTTTCCAGATGGTGAGCGCTATTTCATTCAGAGTGTGCGCCTGTTCCGCGATCAGATCACAGACCCGGAACTGCAACAACGTGTTGCAGATTTTATTCGTCAGGAAGCACAGCATGGCATTGCCCATGAAAAAATGAACCAATTGATGCGTGAACAAGGCATGCCAGTCGACGACTTTATTGAACGGCTGAACAAGATTTTTGCTCATGACCTCAAACACCGTTCACCACAGTTTAATATCGCAATTACGGCAGCGGCAGAACATTTGACTGCATTGATGGCTGAAACTTTTTACGGGCAGAAGTCCACCTTGCAAGACGGCCATCCTTATGTACGTGCCATGTTTGCCTGGCATGCCATTGAAGAAATGGAACATCGTGATGTGGCATTTGACGTCATGAAAGATATCGCGAGAACGCCTGAATGGATGCGCAAAATGGCCTTGCTCAGCACCACATTTTGGATGTTTAGTTTCACCGCCTATCGCGCCAATGTCATGCTGAAACATGATGGCTTCAGTTCCTTACAACGTTTGCAGATGAACTTGAAAGGACTGCCCTGGTTTTTTGGCTCTAAGGGCACTTTGACCCGCATGGGCAAGCAGTATCGCGACTGGTTTAAAAAAGATTTTCACCCCGGTCAGCACCCGGTTATTGCGCAGTATGAGGTCTGGGTAAAGACGTTAGCAGAAACCAATGATCCGATTCAGGCCGGAGAAGCCTTCTGGCAGGCTGCAAAAGACTAAAATCAGCATAGTCCAAATAAAAAAAGCCTTTATAAACTGGAGGCTTTCAAATCATTTTAGATAATTCGTTCTTTTGCATAAATTAAAAAACAGACATTCTGTTCATATTGAAATGGATATTGAAAGCCCCTTTTCCCTTTGCGAGGAGACGCACTGCCTGGCAAGTAAATGCAGGATTTTATAAGGACTTTCTGAGGAACATATTCCATAAACCGCTTACAAGCAGAAGAGATTCCTTTGATGCTGATTAAAAATAATTTCTAAAAGCAGCTCTCTACCACTTGGCATAATGCTGCTCAAGCAAGGCATATTCATTCAATAAAATAATTTCCTGATCATCCTGCCGGATCGTGCCGCACACCTTGGCTTGCCACTGGCTAAACTGACTGCCCACCAAGCGCAGGTTGAGATTTTCATAACGGCGCCAGCCTGTACTCACCATCAGATTCAATTTTTCATCCAGTGATTGAATCGTCCATTTGTTTTCAGACTCCTGCTGGAACAGTACATCGGCCAAAGGGTAAATTTTCCCATTGATCCACAGACAGTTTTCATTGCCAAAACTTTCATTTACCCCGGATGCCAGATTAATGCCAATCCGGTTCTGCTTCACATCCCAGAAATTGCAGGACAACCAGAACCAGGCTGTTTCGGGACGTAAAAAACCACAGGTATCATCCAGAGAAGCAAAGCTGCGTTCATTAAACTGGATGGTCTGCCCCTGCTTGTTGACAAAATAGCCTTCACAGCCCAGGGTGGTCAGCTTCTGGGTATAGGTCCAGCCATTAATGCCGGTCGGACTGCACATACTCAGTGGATCGGTGCCGGCACAGAAAATTCGTGCGCTGAGCTTAATCTCGCCGTATTTAGTGACATTGATATATCGCACCCCGTTGGCATGCTGGATATCAACCTGAAAAGGCGATTTATGAAAATAACTGTGATTGAATAAGGGCTGTTCATCGAGCACGGTATGATGTGACAGGAAATTAATTGCATTCCACTCCTGCACCTCATTGCTCATATGGTTATAAACATAGACAAAACTGTGCCCTGCCCAGGCAACGTCGGCAATTGCCAGACCAATGGTATAATGTTCGTGCTGGATGCTACAAAATTTGATTTTTTTATATTTTAGATGCTTACGCCAGCCTGACAGCACATGACCATACGGGCTTTTGTACTGATATGCATGGTAATCAATACTTTTTGGAAGTTCTTTGAAACGTCCATAACGCGGTTGTCCATTTGCCTGAATTAAATCCATTTAAGACGTTCCATCTCAGTCAAAAACTGTTTTTCCTTTTCGGTATTATGCCGATTATTGCAATTTGATAAAGATTTTTTTTAAGCCACTCGTCGAATCATGACACTCATCCGGCTTTGTATTCCTATCTTGCAGTCTTAAATGATCAGATAGGTATTTTCCCAGCGATTGCCGTTAAAACTACCCTCTACCAGCTGTACATAGCGACCATGAACCTGGTCAATCGCAAGACAGTCGTCTACATCGAGGACACGGTCAGTATGCTGTTTTTGCCAGTGCTGGGCAAAATAGGCCTTGCCGCGCTGTTTGGCCACCATGGCATTTTGTGCAACCACCAGTACATAACGATGCAACTCGCCAAATTCACGTGCATCATAGCCGCCTAAATTAATCAGCCAGAGCTTTTCATCAGCTTGATTCGGAGCAGCATCGGTAAATTGAACCTGATAATGTTTACCCTCGAACTCCAGCCCGTTAATTTGTGCCCAGGCATCAATATGCAGCCCTTTCTGTTCAGCAAACCAGGCATTTTTCAGTTGCGAATAGGTTTCTTCCAGATTTTCACCTACTGCCAGTACCACATCATGCACTTCTGTATTGGCACGCGCATGACGTCCACCGAGCATCACAATAAACAGACTGGGCATGATCTTTCCTTATTTAACTTCGATTTTTAACCGCATTTGATGCAGGTTTAGAAGTATATCGCAAAGCCATGGCTTGATCTTGACGGCAGGACTTGTCAAGAACACATTTTCAAGCTGGCCAGAAGAAATTGGCTCAGGCTGGCATGCGCTCACTGAGCATCCATATCCATTTCAGAATCAGGATGATCCTGCCGGCTGCAAAAAAATCATCTTTAGCGAATACAATCTGCTAGCCAACAATTTCTATCCAGAGCCACAATAATTTCGCCCTGCACCAGATTATTTTTTTTGTACAAAATACAAACACGGCTAAACCATACAAATCTGTACAAATTTTCGCCCAAATTTCAATCTGAAAGCATATTTCGTTGACTGAAATGCGCTGACAGACGATACTCTCAATGTTTTTATTTAAGCAAATCGGTTCAAAGAGGCTGGGCCAAAAGTTCGGTCCTCAGAAACTCAATCCAATGCAAGGGGCTATATATGGCTGGTGGAAAGTCAACTATCATTTACACACTGACCGACGAGGCGCCATTACTGGCGACTTATTCTCTGCTGCCGATCATTGAGACCTTTACTAAGCCAGCTGGCGTTGAGATCGTTAAAAGCGACATCTCTGTAGCTGTGCGCGTGCTCTCCGAATTTACAGATTACCTAAGCGAAGAGCAAAAGGTACCTGACACTCTAGCTGAGCTAGGTCGTCTTACCCAAGATCCAGACACAAACATTATCAAACTTCCAAATATCAGTGCTTCTGTTGGCCAGCTAACAGCGTGTATCAAGGAACTTCAGTCTAAAGGTTATGCAATCCCTGACTATCCTGAAAACCCGACCACTGAAGAAGAAAAAGCAATCAAGGCACGTTATAGCAAATGTCTTGGTTCAGCAGTAAACCCTGTACTACGTGAAGGTAACTCAGACCGTCGTGCGCCTGCTGCTGTTAAAAACTATGTAAAAAAACATCCGCATTCTATGAGCGAATGGAAACAGTGGTCTCAAACCCACGTTTCACACATGGACGAAGGTGACTTCTACCACGGCGAAAAGTCAATGACTTTAGACCGCGCACGTGATGTGAAAATGGAACTGATCACCAAGTCTGGTGAAACTATTGTTCTTAAGCCAAAAGTTGCGCTTCAAGACGGTGAAATCATCGATTCAATGTTCATGAGCAAGAAAGCACTTTGTGATTTCTATGAAAAAGAACTGGATGATTGCAAAGAAGCAGGCATCCTGTTCTCTCTACACGTAAAAGCAACCATGATGAAAGTTTCACACCCGATCGTATTCGGTCACTGTGTGAAAATTTACTACAAAGACGCTTTTGAAAAACACGGTAAATTATTTGACGAGCTTGGCGTAAACGTAAACAACGGTATGGCTGGTCTTTATGAAAAGATCGAAACTTTACCGACATCTGTACGTGAAGAAATCATTGCAGATTTACACGCTTGCCAAGAACACCGTCCAGCACTTGCAATGGTTGATTCTGCAAAAGGTATCACCAACTTCCATTCACCAAATGACGTGATTGTAGATGCTTCTATGCCTGCAATGATCCGTGGTGGCGGTAAGATGTGGGGCGCTGACGGCAAACCTTATGACTGTAAAGCAGTGATGCCTGAATCTACATTCGCACGTATTTACCAAGAAATGATCAATTTCTGTAAATGGAATGGCAACTTTGATCCACAAACCATGGGTACTGTACCAAACGTTGGTTTGATGGCACAAAAAGCTGAAGAATACGGTTCACACGACAAAACTTTCGAGATCTCTGAAGCCGGCGTTGCCAACATCGTTGATCTTGAAACTGGCGAAGTGTTGATGTCACAAAACGTGGAAGAAGGCGATATCTGGCGTATGTGTCAGGTGAAAGACGCACCGATCCGCGACTGGGTAAAACTTGCTGTTACTCGTGCACGTAACTCTGGCATGCCGGCAATCTTCTGGCTTGACCCGTACCGTCCACACGAAAACGAACTGATCAAGAAAGTTGAAAAATACCTGAAAGATCATGACACGACTGGTCTTGATATCCAGATCATGTCCCAAGTACGTGCGATGCGTTATACGCTTGAACGTGTTGCTCGTGGTCTAGATACCATTTCTGTAACAGGTAACATTTTACGTGACTACCTGACTGACTTGTTCCCGATCATGGAATTGGGTACATCTGCGAAAATGTTGTCAATCGTGCCGTTAATGGCCGGTGGTGGCATGTACGAAACAGGTGCAGGCGGTTCTGCTCCTAAACACGTACAGCAGTTAGTTGAAGAAAACCACTTACGTTGGGATTCACTGGGTGAATTCATGGCGTTGGCGGTGTCTCTAGAAGAAATGGGTATTAAAGAAGGCAATGACAACATCAAGTTACTTGCCAAAACTTTAGACCGTGCAACTGGTAAATTGCTGGATAACGACAAGTCACCTTCTCGTCGTACTGGCGAATTGGACAACCGTGGCAGCCATTTCTACCTGGCGAAATTCTGGGCTGAAGAACTTGCTGCTCAAGACGAAAATGCTGAATTGAAAGCGAAGTTTGCACCTCTTGCAAAAACTTTAGCTGAAAATGAAGAGAAAATCGTTGCTGAGCTTGCAGAAGTTCAAGGCAAATCAGTAGACATCGGCGGTTACTATGCGATTGATCAAGAGAAAGTAAATGCAGTGATGCGTCCAAGTGCTACTTTGAATGCAGCGCTTGCTACGATCTAAGCTTTTGCAAAACTGACTTGATCAGTACTGTAAAACAAAAAACCGGCGTCTAGACGCCGGTTTTTTATGTCTGATTGATGCATCAAAGTTATTCAATTCATCTATTTTTCGCTATAGATATAAATCATCATCTTACTGATAAAGCTACGCAGATTCAGTCAAAAACTATTTTAAGAAATGATAAAAATAAATACTCTTAAATTTCAGGTAATAAAAAACCCCAAGACTGAATGTGCTTGGGGTTTTCTAGAATTTTGGTCCCGAGGGTCGGACTCGAACCGACACGTCATCTCTGACAGCGGATTTTGAGTCCGCCGCGTCTACCAATTTCACCACCTCGGGAGTGGATGAAAGGTATAATACGCGATTTCTCGGCACTGTCAACGCAGAATATTTACATTTGTTTATTTTTAAAACAAATTGCATTTTTTCGTTTTAAAATCGAGCAATTCCCGCCATAAAAAAGAAAAAAGTTTATACTAGCCGCAGTTTTTCTAGCGTAAATCATCATGCAACTTTCTGATTTTAATTTTGATCTCCCCGATGAGCTGATTGCTCGCTATCCTCTGGAAACACGCAGTGCCTCTCGCCTGCTGCACCTTGACGCACAAGGTCAATATCACGACCATCAATTTACCGACATTCTGGACTTGCTTGAAGAAGGCGACTTACTGGTACTCAACGACACCAAAGTCATGAAAGCGCGTTTAAAAGGTAAACGTGCCTCAGGCGGCGCGGTAGAAGTGCTGGTCGAGCGGATGATGGATCAGTTTATTGCACACTGTCATATCAAGGCCAGCAATTCACCCAAAGCCGGTGCCGAACTGTTTATTGGTCCAGATGCAGTAAAAGTGACCGTGCAAGGCCGTCATGAAAACCTGTTTATTGTGGAATTTTCACAGCCGATTCTAGATGTTTTAGACAAATACGGTGCATTGCCAATTCCGCCTTATTTTAACCGTGAAGCGGAGGCGCTTGATACAGAACGCTATCAGACGGTCTTTAACGACCCGACCAAACTGGCCAGTGTCGCTGCACCTACTGCCAGCCTGCACTTTGACGAAGATTTATTGAAAAAGCTGGAAGAAAAAGGCATTCAAAAAACATTCGTAACCTTACATGTGGGTGCAGGTACATTCTTGCCAGTCCGCAGCACTGATATTGAAAATCACATCATGCACAGCGAATGGTGCCAGGTGTCTGATGCATCTATGGCACTGATTAAAGCTACCAAAGCGCGCGGCAACAAAGTGATTGCCGTTGGTACAACTGCCACGCGTGCCACAGAAAGTGCAGCACAAGCCAATGGCGGCGAATTGAAAGGCTGGACAGGCGATACCCAGATTTTCATCTATCCGGGTTATCAGTTCAAAGTGGTCGATCGTCTGATTACCAACTTCCATTTACCGGAATCAACCCTGTTGATGCTGGTTTCTGCCCTGTCCAACCGTGACAATATTCTGAATGCCTACAAGCATGCTGTAGACAGCAAGTATCGCTTCTTCAGTTATGGCGATGCCATGCTGATTGATCAGGCGCAATAAGAGAGAATCCCAGCCCATGCCGATCGAGTCTGTACAACAGTCCATTCATATTCGTCGCAAGAAGAATGCAATGGTGTTTCAGAATATCGCCCGGCTGTGGGATTTGGGCCGTCAAGTCAAGAGTCATCAAGAGCTACTGGACGGACTGCATCCCTGGAATGGCCCGATAACACTCAAGTTTGAAAATAACTTGCCGCTCGCATTTGCCGGAATAGGACTTTTCCTGATTGCCAGTATTTTTATTGCGCCGGGAAATATCTGGATTCAGAGTAGTGTTTTTCTCGGCTGTCTCTGCATCTTCTGGGCTTATATTTGCTATGAACAACAGCAGCCCTTAGCAGAAGTCATTGCTTTTCTGGAAGAACAGGCACTGGCCAGGAAATATCAGCTGGCCTTTCAGCAACAGCCTCAGCATATTTCAATGCCGCTCAATCCTCTACAATTTATTGGCCATCTGAAAAGTCTGTTTCCCTTATTTAATCAGGGATCTTTGAGTAATGAGATCCAGCGTTATGCCAGCA
The DNA here is from genome assembly GCF_057839405.1 of Acinetobacter sp. KH_038. Lineage (NCBI taxonomy): Bacteria > Pseudomonadati > Pseudomonadota > Gammaproteobacteria > Moraxellales > Moraxellaceae > Acinetobacter > Acinetobacter sp. KH_038. Next base: position 2,611,923 of record NZ_CM174489.1, read on the forward strand.
CTGTCTGGGAAGATGAAAACGGCCAGCAGCATAAGGTCTTGCTGTTTCAGTATCATTATGTCGATGAAGTACAAGTTCGTGACAAGGAAGGCAAACCGGTCAAACTGATGCAGCTGCATAAAGATCTGTGGGGCGTGTTTGTGTTTGATATCCAGATTCAGGGACTTGCAGTCACCACCTCCCGACGTAAATTTTATTATCCTTATAGCCATCCGTGGCACAGCAGTGATATTCGTACTAATCAGCGTTTAAGTTTTTATGGCAGTGATCCGCTGCAAACGGCCAAATTACTCAGCCCGGGTTTTGTGCTGCGTCTGGCCGATTTTTTTCAACAGCGTCAGGGTGATCTGCTGTTTCATCCGGAAAATAAAATGCTCTGCTATCTGGGGCCACATGACCTATTTCAGGTATCAAGCAAGCATCGTCATATCAATGACATTTCGACATTGCGTGGCCATCTGAGAACGTTTAAATTAACAGAACTCGAACAGTTACAACATGATCTAGTACAGTTTTTAAAATAACTGCTTTTTTTAAATCAATATTGTCAAAATATTAATATGACTTGGGGAGATCTCGGATGGGATTTTTGATTTTATGCCTGATCATTGTTGCAGTGATTGTGGGGATCATTATGATCCGTAACAGTATTGTCCGCCATCATAACGCGACCATTCGTGCCTGGTCGGATGTCGCCAGTTATGAACGGCAGAAACTGAAAATTCTGGATGGGTTACAACCGCTGGTCGAGCAATATTCATCTTTTGAAAAAGGCACACTAGAAAAAGTCACCGAGCTGCGTCAAAACATCATGAATTTAAATATCAATGATGCCGATATTTCCCAGTTACAGCGCATTGAAAGCCTGAACAAACAGCTGATGCATAGCCTGAATGTTGTGATTGAAAACTATCCCGAGCTGAAAGCCAATGACATTTATCTGAAAATGATGGCAGAAATTGAAGAACAGAATGAAAATGTCGGTGCGGCAATCACTATTTATAATCGTAATGTCGAACTGTTTAATAACCAGATCCAGATTTTTCCGCACAACATCATTAACAACATGTTGCTCAGAAAAAAAGTGGTACGCCCTTTCCGTGATCAGAGCGTGACCCAGAATTTTGATTATCGTCCGAACTTTCACTGATTGAACCGCAACATCTGATAAAATTTTAGCTCCTTGGCTAATTAACCTTATTATAAACAGCCAAGGATAGGGCTTTAACTTTCTAAAACTTATAAAATAAAGAATAAAAATTATGCTGGATTATTTGGAGCGCTTGCAACAGACGCTGGTCGAGGAATTTTATCGGCTCTATGATCATTATCAGGATGAAAAAATCTATGCCTGCAGTCTGGTCTTTGACGAATTTTTACTGCTGGATGATCTGGCGATTGCGACTGAACGCAGCATTTTTCAAGACCCGGAAGATCCACGGCAGTATCTGGCCGAGCAAGATCGCTGGCAGGTGCAGAAATGGCGTTATCGGACACATAGCTTTTCCAACTCTGGATTGATCCCTTTTAAAACCTTGCTGGCAGATTATTTTAAAACCCAACATAGTTTTGGTCATCCGGTTCTGACACAGCCAAAACAGCTACACGCTACCCATCTGGATTTATTACTGAACAGCTTTCAACATGTCAAACAACGCCTCTCTGATGCCTATGGTCTGGATCTGGATGGTATCCTGTTTTTTCTGAGCCTGCCAAACCAGGTCGAAGTTGAATACCGATCTGCACTACAACTCAATCCAGAAAGCGCCTTATTGCAAGACTTTTTAGCTTCCCGCCGTGCCCGCCCTTTAACTAAAGTCGGCAAGCGCTTGAAGCTCTCGCAAAGTGATAAAGATATTCTGATTGATCTGGAGCAAATGCTACTGATGGAGCCTTATGACTACCTGCAAATGGCGCACGATGCCTATTTGCTGACCTTGGAATCCTATTTTGTCGATAGCAATATCTATATCCAGAAACTGATCCAGTATATTGCAGCGATGGCCTCAGAGCCGGATGGCAGCTGTGCGCTCAGCCGGGAAGAGATCCGACAGCGCTTGCAGCAATTCTCTGCAAATCTGCCTGTTTCAGTTGACCTTGCCTCTATTCAGCAATAAATAAAATTACAGAGTGAATGCTCTACAATGCTGGCGTTTAGCGTAAGAATCAAGGAAAATAGCGCCCTTTAGCTATGAACTATCAGCGAACTGTCTTTTCGCCTTGATGTGGAACTCCTATGAAGTTTGAAAAATTAGGTCAGTCGGGCCGTGCCCGTCGTGGTCGTTTAACCCTGGAACATGGTGTGGTGGAAACCCCGATGTTCATGCCTGTGGGGACTTACGGTACGGTCAAAGGCCTGTTGCCGCGTGACATCAAAGAGATCAAGTCTCAGGTCATTTTGGGCAATACCTTCCATTTGTACTTACGTCCAGGACTGGATGTAATTCGTGAACATGGCGGTCTGCACGAATTTATGAAATGGAATAATCCGATTTTGACCGATTCCGGCGGCTTCCAGGTGTTCAGTCTGGGCGCGATGCGTAAAATTAAAGAAGAAGGTGTCACCTTCCGCTCTCCGATTGATGGTTCAAAAGTATTTTTATCGCCTGAAATTTCAATGGATATTCAGCATACGCTGAACTCTGACATTGTGATGATTTTTGATGAATGCACGCCATATCCTGCCACGCGTGAAGAAGCACAAAAATCGCTGCAACTGTCTTTGCGCTGGGCAAAACGCTGTAAAACCCAGCATCATGAAGTATTGAAAAACCGTAATGCGCTGTTTGGGATCATTCAGGGTGGCATGTATGAAGACTTGCGTGAAGAGTCATTAAAAGGTTTACTTGAAATTGACTTTGATGGTTATGCAATTGGCGGTCTGTCCGTTGGCGAGCCTAAAGAAGAAATGATCAAGGTGCTGGATTATCTTCCAGAACAAATGCCGGCAGATAAACCACGTTATTTGATGGGTGTCGGCAAGCCTGAAGATATTGTGGAAGCGGTACGCCGTGGTGTGGATATGTTTGACTGCGTGATGCCAACCCGAAATGCACGTAATGGTCACTATTTTGTCACAGATGGTCTGGTGCGGATCCGTAATGCGAAATATCGTCATGATCAAAGCCCGCTTGATCCACATTGCGATTGCTATACCTGTACCAACTTCACCCGTGCCTATTTATTCCACCTCGAAAAATGTGGAGAAATGCTAGGTTCGATGCTGGGCACCATTCATAACCTGCGTTATTACCTGCGTTTGACTGAAGCCATGCGTGATGCATTAGACAACGGTACATTTGACGAATTTGTGCATGACTTTTATGCCCGTCGTGGCCTGGAAGTACCTCCTTGCCCGCAAGATTAATCCATCAGCATTTGCGCTGAGGAAAAAGACAATGTAAATTGCAAGAATATGTCAATTTATTATCAAGTTGATCACCAGTTTTTTATTTCAGGAAAATGTAATGAGCCTTTTTATTTCGACTGCTCACGCTGCAGGTGAAGCTGCACAACAACCAAGCATGATGGCCAACCTTCTGATGATTGCAGTTTTTATTGCAATCTTCTATTTCTTGATCTGGCGCCCTCAATCTAAACGTGCCAAAGAACACCGTGCTTTGGTCGAAAGCCTTGGCGTTGGCAGTGAAGTGGTATTTGCAGGCGGATTAATGGGCAAAATCACCAAGATTGAAGGTGACTTCGCAGTGGTTGAATTGAGCCGTGGCGTAGAAGTTAAAGTTCAGCGTGCGAGTGTGATTTCAGTCCTTCCTGAAGGCACTTTAAATAACCTTTAATCAAAAATAGTCGTGCCCTCGCACGACTTTTTCATTTTAAGAAGAAAACGAATGCGTTACCCAGCATGGAAATATGTACTGATCTTGGTGGTTCTCGCCATCAGTACCTTATATGCCCTGCCAAGTTTGTATCCAGATGAACCTGCTGTACAGATTTCGGGTGCCAAAGCCGGTACTCAGATTGATGCAAGCATCGTACAAAAAGCAGAGCAAATTTTAACAACTGAAAATATTGCCACCCATGACAATAGCTTTAGCAACAATGCTGCCTTATTACGTGTAGATTCAAGTGAATCGCAACTTAAAGCCAAAGAAGCTTTACGTCGTGGTTTAGGTGATGATTACGTGGTGGCATTGAACCTTGCCCCGACCACGCCAGAATGGCTGCAAAAAATTGGTGCTAAACCAATGAAGCTGGGTCTGGATTTACGTGGCGGTGTTCACTTCCTGCTTGAAGTGGATATGGACAAGGCCATTGCGCAGCGTATGGAAACTTCTGCGACAGATTTACGTCGCCAGTTGCGTGATAACAACCTGAAATTTAATAGCCTGAACTTAAGCAACAACACCATTGTCGTACAGTTTGCCAGTAATGATGATCGTGCTGCAGCGATGGATTTCTTGCGCCGTAATGGTAACGAATTCAATCAACAGGCGGTTGCCACCACAACCGGTTCGACCTTACGTTTGACTTATACTGACGTACGTAAGCAAGAAATCGAATCTTATGCCGTCAACCAGAACTTGACCACTTTACGTAACCGTATTAACGAGTTAGGTGTGGCCGAAGCACTGGTGCAAACTCAGGGCAGCAACCGGATTGTGGTTGAATTGCCGGGTGTACAGGACACAGCCGAAGCCAAACGTGTTTTGGGTCGTACTGCAAACCTCGAGTTCCGTCTGGTTTCTGACCTGAATGATCAGTATATCGATCCATATACCGGCCAGGCAACGGGTACATTGCCACCGGGTACAGAAGTATTCGCTTATGAATCACTGGACAGCGGTCGTCAGCTACTGTTGAACCGTAACCGTATCTTGACCGGTGAACGTGTTCAGAATGCATCAAGCGGCTTTAGCCAGGACACTGGCGGTGCTGAAGTCAACATTACCCTAGACAGCGCAGGCGGCAAACTGATGTCGGATGCGACCCGGAATGCGGTCGGCAAACGGATGGCAGTATTGTTCATCGAGAACAAACAGCGCATTAGCTATGTAGAAGATCCAGCGACTGGGACTCAAACTGAAGTGCGTACGCCATATACTGAATCTGTCGTGATTAATGCGGCAACCATTCAGGCGGTACTCGGTTCCCAGTTCCGTATTACCGGTCTGGACTCACCACAGGAAGCTGCTGAACTTGCCTTGATGCTACGTGCCGGTGCCCTGGCTGCGCCAATGTACTTTGTTGAAGAACGTGTGATTGGTCCAAGTCTGGGTCAGGAAAATATCGACAAAGGCGTACTTTCAACACAAATTGGCTTCCTTCTGGTGGCGATCTGGATGGTGGTATTCTTCCGTCTGTTTGGTGTGATTGCGAACTTTGCCCTGGTATTTAACCTGGCAATGATTCTGACCGTCATGTCATGGATTGGTGCTTCTCTAACCTTACCTGGTATTGCCGGTATCGTGATTACCATCGGGATGGCAGTCGATGCCAACGTCCTGATCTGTGAACGAATACGGGAAGAGATGAAATGGGGAGCTTCGCCGAAACAGGCGATTGTGGCCGGTTATGATCGGGCCTATAACACCATTTTCGACTCGAACCTCACTACCTTCCTGGTAGCCTTCATTCTGTTCGCGATTGGCACAGGGCCGATCAAAGGCTTTGCCGTGACCCTGATGATTGGTATTGTCTGCTCGATGTTTACTGCGATTACAGTAACGCGTGCCGTGGTACAGCTCATTTATGGCAAAAAACGTAACTTGAAAAAGTTGAGCATTTAAGGAGATCGATGATGACTGAAAATACTCAACTGAATCAAAAACAGTACGGTCGCCCTGAAGACGAACGCGTCATTCCGTTTATGAAGATTGCTTTGCCTGCGGCATTGTTTTCAATCATCTTAACTGTTGCGAGTCTGTTCTTTATTACGACCAAAGGCCTTAACCTGGGGCTAGACTTTACCGGTGGTGTGGCAGCCGAGCTGAACTATACCAATCCGGTCAAGCCTGAAGATGTTTCCAAGGCACTGAGCCAGGCCGGTTTCAACGATGCTGTCGTACAAACTTTGGGTTCGGAACGTGACCTGATGGTGCGTATGCCGGTTCAGGAAGATGTGGAAGCTGAAGACCTGACCAAAGCAGTTACTGCAGCGGTTCAATTGCCAAATAATGCAGCAGAAGTACCCAAAGTCGATGTGGTCGGTGGCCAGGTCGGTAATGAACTGTATGTTCGCTCTGGTGGTGCTGTGGCACTCGCGCTGCTGTTGATGCTGGTCTATGTCACTATTCGCTTTGAGTTCAAACTGGCCATGGGCGCAGTATTGTCGCTGTTCCATGACATTGTCGTGACCCTCGGGATTTTTGCGATGATGCAGTGGCCATTTGACCTGACTGTACTGGCCGCGTTACTGGCCATCATCGGTTTCTCGCTGAACGATAATATCGTGGTCTCTGACCGTATCCGTGAGAATTTCCGTAAAATTCGTGGTGCAGAGCCGGTCGAAATTATCAACATTGCCCTGACTGAAACCTTACGTCGTACCATTCATACTTCCATGACCTTATTGCTTGTGGTTGTTGCAATGATGGTTATGGGTGGTGATGGTCTGAAATGGTTCTCGATTGCGATGTTTGTTGGTGTCTTTGTCGGTACCTACTCGTCCATCTATATCGGTACGGCCTTTGCCTTATGGCGTGGTCTAAACCGTCAGGACTTTATTGTTCAGGTCAAGCCAGAATTTGAAGATGAAAACCAGATTCCATAATCTGTTCTGTCGCATTTTCACCTTTCAGCCCGTCTTATGATGGGCTGAATTATTTCTGCTGTTTAAATAGATCAATATCAGGAAGAATCGCCATAACCGGATGCATTTTTTCAATATCCGTTTTTTGAAAAATCACTTTGCGACGCTCATCCAGACTCTGAAACTCGTAATGCTTCTGGTCTTCGCCTACCCTGTTCAAAATGAGCTGCAAGCCATTGGCCAAATACACACAGTGTATCCCGGAAACTGCCAACTCAGCCTGTTGATCACATACCAGCCACCAGCCTGGTTTTAAGCTGGGGAAATAATGTGATCCTGCCACCTCAATCAGATAATGCTGTGCTTGCAGATGAAGAATGCCCTGATTGAATAAATCAACCGTGCCTACAGGATTAAGCCTGAATGCCTGCTGTTGTACGACTTGCATTTGCAACAGAGCAAGCTGTTCAACGACTGCAGATGACTCAACTTTTGGCTCATCCGTCTGATCCAGAATGAAAGGATCTAATCCAAGTTGCTGTTCCAGTTCTCTAGCCGCCTTCTCGCCAATCTGGCGTTTACTATTCAATAATTGCGCGATATACGATGCAGACAGACCAAAATGTTCACAGATCTCTTTGCCGGTTTTAAACTGCTGCGTCTCGATCAGCAGATCAATTACTTTGGCCAGATTATTGCGTCTACATTCGAATAGTTCAGTGGCGTTCATCATGCTCTGCTGGTCTGTTTTTATCTTTTTCATTGCAATACATTACAATAAAAAAGCCCGCAATTAAATTGCAGGCTTTTCAACTGATTCAAAGGAATTTAAGTACCCTGTACCAGACGGCGGGCGCTGATAATCCCCGGTTGCTGTTCAAGACGAGCCAGCAGCTTGGAAAGTTGCGCCAGGCCTTTGACTTCAATCAACAGCTTCATATTGGCGATACCATCCGCTTCCGAAATGGTATTCACCTGACGGATATTGATCTGATCAGAAAAAATCACTTGTGTCAGATCTTTGAGCAGACCGCGTCGATCATAAGCTTCCACCACAATCTGTACACTCTGACCACGGGTCGGCTGCATTTCCCAATCGGCTTCTACCGCGCGCTCAGGCTCTTGGGTGATCATACGGACATAGTCCGGACAAGCCACCTTGTGAATGCTTACCCCGCGATTTAGAGTGATATAGCCGGCAATTGATTCGCCATGCACCGGCTGGCAACATTGCGCCACATGTAACTCAACATTATCTAAGCCATCGATCAGAATGCCGTGTGCTGACAGGGTATGACTGGCACGCGGATTCAAGGCAGGTTTCAGCACCAGCTCAGGTTCGTCCTGATCCAGATGCATGTGACGATTTACCTGATTAATCAGGGCATGCAGGCTGATATCACCATTGACCAGATTGACCAGAATGTCATCACCGGTCTTGACATTAAAGTGGTTGCAATAATCACTCAAATCGATCGATTTTGGATGGATCGCCAGACGTGACAATTCTTTGTTCAGCACTTCACGGCCGACTTCCAGGTTCTTGCTACGATCCTGTTGACGGAACCAGTGACGCAGCTTGTCCCGCGCACGCGCAGTCTTGATATAACCCAAAGAATTGACCAGCCAGTCCCGATTCGGTTCACGGTCTTTTTTGGTTAGAATCTCGACCTGTTCCCCGGTTTTCAGGGTATAAGTCAGTGGCACATAGCGCTGATTCACCCGTGCGGCATAACATTTGTTACCCACTTCGGTATGCACGTGATAAGCAAAGTCGAGTACCGTTGAACCGCGTGGCAGCTCTTTGATGTCGCCATCCCGGCTAAACACATAGATCTTTTCAAAACCTTCAAAATCTTGAATATGTTCAAAATTTTCGATTTCATCTTCAGATTCCTTATGTGCACTTGATTCATTACGTTCCTGATAATGTTCAAGTACCGCACGCAAGGAGTGCAGACGATGGTTAAAGGAATGATCGGTGGTTTTTGAGCCTTCCTTATAATTAAAGTGTGAACATACCCCAAGCTCTGCTTCATCATGCATGGTATAGGTACGAATCTGCACTTCAAGCGACTTGTTTTCGGCAATCACCGCAGTATGCAAAGAGCGATAGCCGTTGGCTTTTGGATTGGTAATATAGTCATCAAACTGATGCGGAATATGACGCCAGATCTGATGCACAATCCCTAAAGTGTGATAACACTCAGGTACACTTTTGACCAGTACCCGCAAGGCACGAATATCATAGAGCTGATCGAAACTCAGGCTCTTGCTTTTCATTTTTCGATAAATCGAATAAATGTGTTTTACCCGGCCATTAATTTCAGCCTCGATACCGTGCTCGGACAGTTCAGTACGCAATTTATCAATTACGAACTGAATATACTGTTCTCGCTCCAGACGCTTCTCATTGAGCAAAGAAGCAATTTCTTTATAACGTTCTGGCGCAAGATAACGGAAAGCTAAATCTTCCAGCTCCCATTTTAACTGGGCAATACCCAAGCGGTGTGCCAGTGGTGAATAAATGGTCAGGATTTCCCGGGCAACCCGTTCTTGGCGTTCACGTGAGGAATTGGCCAGTTCACGTAAGGCATAGGTACGTTCGGCCAGCTTGATCAGAACCACACGCACATCTTCAGTGACCGAGATCAGCATTTTGTAAATGCCAGACAGATGCTCACGCTGGTTATTATTGAAATGATCTTCCAGACGTTTGTTTTTTTCGATCAGTTCAGACAGCTTACCCATGGCAAGTGTGCCTTTGACCAGACTATGTACCTGCTCGCCAAATTTTTCCTGCACTTCGCTCAGGGGCATGACGCCTTCACGTACAGCCCGATACAGCATGGCTGCCGACAAGGTATCTTCATCGACATGCAGATGTGCCAGGATATCCGCCATCTCAATACCGGTATAGAAGGTATTGGAACGGTGCTGAACCGTACTTTGCAGCTCTCTTTCTAGTGTTAAGTGGGCGACTTCTTCGAGCTGCGTTAAAGGTGCGCCATCTAATATGCCACGAACCCGATCTAACCATTCCGTCAGATCGTGGTGTGCTTGTTCGGCATGTTCTACAGTCGTCTCCTGTGACAACTCGTTGAGTCGTCCAGGGAGTTGCTCACGTACTGTGACCATACCCTTCTCCTACATTTAAAAACATCATTTCTTTAATCGTTTATTTGATTTTCTTTTTCGAACAATGCGATCGATTCAACATGTCCGGTATGTGTAAACATATCCATCACTCCGGCCTGGGTGAGGCGATAGCCCTGTTGTACCAGTATTCCCGCATCTCTGGCGAGCGTCGCAGGATTACATGACACATAAATAATTCTTTTTGCTCCAAACCGAGGAATGCAATGCATCACTTCTTCTGCCCCGGCACGTGGCGGGTCAATTAATAATGCATCAAAACCTTGCTTTGCCCAAGTCTGGTGCGAGAAATCTTTGGTTAAATCTTGTGAATAGAACGCGACTTGTGCAATACCATTGATTTTGGCATTTTCCGCACCGCGCTGTACCATTTCTTCACTTCCCTCGACCGCAATCACTTGACCCGAGGTACCCACACAGCGCGCAAGAGGTAAGGAAAAGTTTCCTAATCCACAAAAGAGATCCAGAACCCGTTCACTCTGTTGCAGTTGTAGCAAATCACATGCCAACCGCACCATTTGCGGGTTAATGCTTGAATTCACCTGGGTAAAGTCCAAGGGATTAAAACCGAATTTTACATCAAAGTCATCAAGACCATAGTGTAAGCGTGAAGAGGCATCCGGGTCATCAATCCGCGACAGCATCTCTTTGCCTGCAGGCTGCAAATACAGTTGCCAACCTTTCTGTAACGTAAATTCGCGCAATTGGTTGACATCGGCAGCAGATAATTTTGCAGTTTCACGAACCAGCAAGGCAATCTCCTGATCCCCCATGGCCAATTCTATATGACCGATGTCGGCCTTGCCATTCAGACCTTGCAGCAATTGTTTAAGACCTGTAACCGAGCCGAACTCGCGATCCAGAATCATGCAGCGGTCAATCGGTGTCAGCTTATTGGACTGATTTTCACGAAAACCCACCACCAGCTGCTCTTTAGCAGGCAGATAACGCACCCCGATTCGGGCTTTACGGCGATAATCTTCCCGTTGTGAGCGTAGAGGTGATAACCATTGTTCAGGCTGGATGCCGGCAAAATGCTGTAGATGCGATTTCAGTACATTCTGCTTCAGTTCAATCTGGGCATCGGCTGCGATATGCTGCATATTACAACCACCACACACTCCAAAATGCGGACAGATCGGCTTGACCCGCATCTCGGAAGCTTCACTTAACAATTCAAGACTGTCGGCTTCTTCCAGTTTTTTGACTTCACGGCTAATGCGGGCACGCACGGTTTCGCCTGGCAAGGCATAGCGGATAAAGACTTTCTTGCCATTTTTATGCTGGGGATGATCCGGATGCGAACCATAATGAGCGATGCCACGTCCCTCATGCGAAAGTGACTCAACCTGAAAAATGTACTCGGGTTGTTGCGTAGGGCGTGGTTGTGCTCGATGTTTCATGAAAACCTAATCTGTGGGAGTGGGAAAATCAAAACGGGTAAAATCAGTGCTTTGTGAAGTTTCACGCCACACCGACAAAAAGTCCGCATGCTGCGGCTGAGTATGCAAATATTGAATCGTACTTTGCAGTAGATGCTGATAATCCGGCAGTAACAGTTGACCTTTTAACAACTGCCAGCGGATATAGACCAGCCAGGTATTCAGCACATCACCCTCACAATAGGAGGTGAGTTCGGTCCATTGCTGATTGCGGACATATTCAGGAACCCGATAGGCTCCGTCACCGCGCTTGCCCGGATAACCCAGCAAATGTGCAACATCGTCCAGCTTCTGGAAATGACGGGCATGGAACATGGCCATCACATCCATCAGGTCGACATGACGATGATGGTAACGATTCTGGTAGTTATTATAACGCTTTTGCGTATCAATTTCGCCCTGATCGAACAGACTCGGTGCAGAGAGTCCATGATACATGGCGCGGTATAAAATCACAGGCAAATCAAACTGTGAGCCATTCCAGCTGACCAGCGTCGGATGGCGCTTGTCAAAAATGGACAGGAATTTTTTTAAAATTTCTGCTTCAGAAAGCTGCTCCCGGCTAAACGAAAACAGCTTCATGCCCTGTTCATCGATCCATAAACCAGAAATACAGACAATTTCATGTAGCGGCAGACGCTGAAAATCCGAGCCTGAATCCTGACGGCGTAATTTGGTCAGGGCCTGATCCAGGTCTGCCTCGGGCAGATCCAGACCAAATAAATGCGCGCCTGATTTGAGATCGGTTTGGGTTTCAATATCGAAAGTTAAAACAGGCAGGCGCATAAAACAGTGCTCAAATAATTATTCAGGATCTTGCACAGAGAATAACCCTGTAGACAGGTAACGGTCACCACGGTCACAGATAATACACACAATTACTGCATCCGGATGTTCTTCCGCCAGTTTGATCGAGGCCCATACCGCACCACCCGACGAAGTTCCGGCACTAATGCCTTCTTTCTGGGCCAGCTTGCGCATGGTTTTTTCTGCTTCAATCTGTGGAATATCAATAATGCGATCCACGCGGCTACGATCAAAAATGGTTGGCAGATATTCTTCTGGCCAGCGGCGGATTCCGGCAATGCTGGAACCATCTGAGGGCTGCAAACCGACAATCTGAATATCAGGATTCATTTCTTTCAGGTATTTCGAGACACCCATAATAGTGCCGGTAGTGCCCATCGAGCTAACAAAATGGGTAATCTTGCCACCGGTTTGTTGCCAGATTTCAGGTCCGGTGGTCAGGTAATGTGCTTCGACATTGTCCGGATTGCCAAACTGGTTCAGTACCAGACCAACACCATCATTCTGCATTTGTGCAGCCAGATCACGTGCACCTTCCATGCCCTGCTCTTTGGTCACTTCAATCAGTTCGGCACCATAAGCACGCATGGCATCCTTACGTTCCTGACTCATATTGTTTGGCATGATCAGCGTCATTTTATAGCCACGCATTGCTGCGACCATCGCCAATGCAATCCCTGTATTCCCGCTTGTCGCCTCAATCAGGGTATCACCCGGTTTGATCTGTCCACGCTTCTCGGCCTGCATGATCATATTATAGGCGGGGCGGTCCTTGACTGAGCCTGCCGGGTTATTGCCTTCAAGTTTCGCGAGTACGGTAGCGTGAGTGTGACTTGCCAGACGCTGTAAACGCACCAGCGGCGTTTTGCCGACATAATGGTCTAACAAAAATTCGTCTGCTTGAAAATCAGGAGTCGTATGATTCATTATTTGCACCTATATCGAGGTGCGGCTATTGTATGAAAAAATGCTTTTCCCTGCACTCATTTAGCAAGGCTTTTTCAGAAACTCGCTAAAACTTACTGAATATCCCGCCATAAACTTGATTTCCCGACAACCTAACAAGACAAACAAAGCCATTTGTGAATATAAAAGCTTTCTTTTCAGTCGCAGATTTTCAGCTTACTGAAATCTCTATTGCCTATTATTCACTATATTTCCGCCAGCATTTAACTGAATTTTTTTGTATTTACAGGCCTGAAGCTGAACATTTATAAAAATATTGCTTAAATTTTAACTGTCGTTTTAAAGCATGCTAATATGCCAGACATAAAGAAAATACTGCTTAAATCATGTCAACGATCAACAAAAAGCTGTTTAAACGCCTGCACTTAAATCATGCCTATGGACAACTGATTGCGCTAATTTTTGTGCCGATTACCATTTTGGCCTGTGTCGGCGCCATGCTGGTGTTGACTGAAACCTCAAATGCCGCACGTGCCCAGCAAAAACAGATGGCGATTGCCATCATGACCCGTTTTCAAGGCACTGCTGAATATGCACTGGATATTTTGAGCCTGTATCCCTGGCAATATGACCAGGCGCATAATGCCATGCAAAACATGCTCAATGAAAAACATCTGGTTCGGGCAGCCATTCTGGATGACAGTGGCAAGAACCGTTTAGGCATTGGCTTTCAGGAACAGGCCACCTGGCCTGATTTTGAGAAAAGCGGTAATTTTGTGGGTCCGATCCTGCATAAAGACAATCATATCTATGCCATCAAAGTAAATGAAAACAGTTTTTCTAGCGGATGGCTGGCGATTGAACTGGATAACCAGCCGCTGGAAATTGCCCGTTACCGGGTCTTGATCGTGTTGATTGCGACCGGTCTGTTGACCTTATTGCTGTTATTACTTTGTCTGAATTTCTACTCACGGCGCTGGATTGCACCAATGTATGAAATTCGCATGCAGTTGCAACGCCTGAATGCCGACACCCTGGGTCAGCATATGGTGATTAACAGCACTGGAGAACTGCGTTTATTGCAGCGAGATATTGCCAATGTGGTAAAACGTCTGCATTTCAGCTTTCTGGAACTGCGCGAGCATACCGAACAGACCGAAGATGATTTACGCCGTACTCTGGACACGTTGGAAGTCCAGAATATTACCTACCGTCAGGCACGTGACCAGGCGATCTCGGCCAATCAGGCCAAGTCGGTGTTTCTGGCCAACATTTCCCATGAACTGCGTACCCCGCTAAACAGTATTGATGGCTTTATTCATCTGCTCTTGCGTCAGGGCAATCTCAGCAATGAGCAAAGCTTATATTTGCAGACCATTCGCAAATCTTCGGCGCATTTGCTGGCGCTAATTAATGATGTGCTGGATTTTTCCAAAATTGATGCCGGCAAACTGGAACTGGAAACCGCAGCTTTTGATCTGGAAGAAGCCATTTTTGATGTGATGGACATGCTCTCGCCACTGGCGGCGCAAAAACATATTGATATGGCGTTTTACTATGCGGACAGTGTACCGAAACATGTGATTGGCGATGCCTTACGTTTTAAGCAGATTCTGACCAACCTGATTTCCAATGCGATCAAGTTCACTCCGGATGGCGAAATTATTGTCCGGGCACGCATGGAACATGATGGCATCGATCAATGTGTGCTGCATTTTAGTGTGCAGGACAGCGGCATTGGCCTGAGCGGAACAGATCGTAAAAAGTTATTTGAATCTTTCTCGCAAGGCGATACTTCAGTGACCCGTCAGTTTGGTGGTACAGGTCTTGGCCTGGCGATTTCCAAACAGCTGGTCAGCCTGATGCATGGCCAGATCGGCTTTGAAGACAATCAGGAACGTGCCCCGACCGAAAAAGGCTCGACCTTCTGGTTCACTGCGCAGTTCCTGGTCGATGAAGCTACCGTGATTGAGCATCCAGATTTTAGCGAATTGACGGTGGTGTCTTATCTGGCCCATCCGGCCACGGCCAATGTCTTGCGGCATTATCTGGAAAATTATCAGGTCAAGCACATCGAATGTGCCTCAATTCTGGATCTGTTTAGTCGCCTGAATCATTTACAGAATACCGAAAATACTTGGCTCATCGTCGATCACAGTGGCGACAGTGAAGCCTTATTACGTGAAATCCGCTCTCGTTATCAGGGCCATCTGGCCGTATATGGCTATCAGATGCAGCTCGACCCGAGCATGCTGAATGACCATCGTGCCCGTGCCCTGCACCAACCTTTGAGCCGCAGTGCCTTGATTCAACTTCTGGGAAATCAACCGGTCTTCGATCAGGAACAGCATGAAGATTTTAATGGCCAGGGTCTGCACATTCTGGCAGTCGATGATCATCTGCCGAACCTGATTGTGCTGGAAGCATTGCTGGGTGAACTGAATGTTACCACCAGCAAAGCCCTGAGCGGACAGGAAGCCATTGATATCATCCAGCGCCGCCATGAACAGGGCCAGCCGGCTTTTGATCTGGTCTTTATGGATATCCAGATGCCGGTCATGTCGGGAATTGATACTACCCGCGCCATACGCTCGCTGGAATCGACCTTTGAAAACCATAACCGCCTGCCGATTATTGCCCTGACGGCGCATGCGCTGTCGGATGAAAAACATAAATTGCTGCAAAATGGTATGGATGATTATGTCACCAAGCCGATTCAGATCGAGCAGATTGTGCAAATCCTGACCCAGTGGACGACCGAACATTTTAAACGGCTTCCTGTGCTGGAACGTGCCCATGTGATTGATGCACTGGATCCGAACATTCTGGACTGGCAGCAAAGCCTGCAACTGGCAGCCAACAAGGAAGATCTGGCGGTCGACCTGTTGCGCATGCTGGTGGACAGTTTTGCTGATGAACTCAGTGAAATGCAGCAGCTGATTGAACTGGAAGATTTCCCGCAACTGGAGCATGTACTGCACCGTTTATATGGTGCGACCCGCTATGTCGGCGCACCGACTTTGCAGAAAGTCACCGGTGGCTTTGAGCAGTTCGTTTCGACTCTGCGTAAAGAGCGCCGCAAGGCCGATGAAAACTTTGTACAAGAGGTATTGAAATATTTCGATGAGCTGAAAGCTGTCGTGGAGCAGGTTGAACAGGCTGCTCAGCAGATTCTCAAGCAGCATTTAAATTAAAAACATTCCTCAATCCGTGATTGAAGAAGCGTGACTGGGCTGTCATGCAAGCCCACAGGCTGCATGCTATGCTCAGCTCAGGAAAAATAAGGAAGACTGTCATGTCACTCGTGCGCTTGGAAAAAAATAATGGCATTGCCACAGTTACACTGAACCGGCCAGACAAACGCAATGCCATGAGCTTTGCCCTGCTACGCGAACTGGTCACCACTGCACAGAAAATCAAAAAAGATAAAAGTATCCGTTGCGTGATTTTGACCGGTGAGGCACAGGTTTTTAGTGCCGGCATTGATCTGGCCGATTTAAACAATCCTAAAAATCGTGCCTATGCCGCCTGGGAGCTGATCCGTCCGGGTCAGAGTCTGTTCCAGAAAGCCTTTCTGGTCTGGCAGGAATTACCAGTGCCAGTGATCGCTGCGATGGAGGGTTTCTGTTTTGGGGCCGGCATGCAACTGGCCCTTGCGGCAGATATCCGCATTGCACATCCTGACACCAAAATGTCGATTATGGAAACCCGTTGGGGACTGGTACCGGATATGGGCCTCAGCCGTTCGCTGAAAGGCCTGATTGGGATTGATCTGGCCAAAGAATTAACCTTGACTGCCCGGATTTTTGAGGCTGCCTATGCCAAAGAAATCGGTCTGGTTACCCATCTAGATCAGCAGCCGCTGGCACGTGCCCAAGTATTGGCTGAGGAAATGCTGCAACGCTCTCCAGATGCCCTGATGGCTTCCAAGTTTGTGCTGGATGCCATGCAGCATCGTCCGAACAAATCATTACGTATGGAAAAAATCTGGCAGCTCAAACTATTACTGGGTAAAAACAGCCAGCTGGCGCGTAAAAAAGACAAGAACCCCGACATCCAGTTTTTACCGCGCCAATATAAATAAATACAGTCTGAGCCAAAGCAAGGAATAAGAGAACGTATGCAGTTCAATCACGCTACTAAAATTGCCTTTTTAGGTATGGGTTTAATGGGCACTCGCATGGCGACACGTCTGCTGCAGGCAGGCTTTCAGGTCGCGGTATGGAACCGCACACCGGCTGCCTGCCATCCTTTGTTGGAGCTTGGTGCAACGGCGCTGTCTTTAGACCAGCTTGCCGATTATCCGGTGATTCTGACTTGTCTGGCCGATGATCAGGCAGTGCAATCGGTTTTTGAGCAGATGGCACCTTATTTAGTTACAGATCAAATCATAGTGGATTTTTCCAGCCTTTCAGTACAACAAACCCATTTGCTGGCAGCCCAGGCACAAGCCAAACAGGTGACCTGGATCGATTCTCCGGTTTCAGGCGGTACTGCCGGTGCCGAGCAAGGCAGTCTGGTGATTTTTGCCGGAGGTGATGCCGCAACGATTGAAGCTTTAGCGCCAATCTATCAGGTACTGTCACAACGCGTTACCCGGATGGGCGACACTGGCACCGGTCAGGCCACCAAAATCTGTAACCAACTCATTGTCGCTGCCAATAGTACTTTGATCGCGGAAGCAGTGGCTTTGGCTGGACTTGCGGGTGTGGATACACGCTTACTGGCCCCTGCATTGGCAGGTGGTTTTGCCGATTCCAAGCCTTTTCAGATTCTGACACCACGTATGGCGAGCCATACTTTTGAACCGGTGCAATGGAAAGTCCAGACCTTATCTAAAGATCTGAACAATGCCGTGCAACTGGCCCAAAGTTTTGAACTGGACGTTCCGGTCGCAACTCAGGCCTTAGCACAGCTGCACGCCCATCAGGCCCAAGGTTTTGCCGAGGCCGATCTGTCCACGGTGATCCAGCAGCTGAAAAAGTCATAATTTATATTGTTATATGCATTGGATGTATAAGGAAAATACATGATTAAACTCGCCGTTAACCTGTCGATGATTTTTACTGAAGTACCACTCATCGAACGCTTTGCTCTGGCTCGTGCACAAGGCTTTGATCATGTTGAAATCCAGTTTCCTTATGAATTGACTATTGGCCAGATTCAAAATCAGCTCAGCATTCATCAACTGGATTTATGCCTGATTAATGTAGCTGCGGGTGACCTCATGCAGGGCGGCCATGGCCTGGCCGGTATTCCGGGGCGGGAAATCGAGTTTCGTCATGCCGTTGAGCAGGCTATTCAATATGCCACGGCCCTGAATGTCCCTCGGGTCAATATTCTGGCCGGCAAACAGCCACTGGATTGTGACCTGTTGCCCTGCCTGAATACACTGGCAAGTAATCTGAAAATGGCCTGTTCCATGCTGGTCGAACATCAGATTGAACCGGTATTTGAAATGATCAATGGCACCGATATGCCACGTTTTTTGATTCAAAATATTGCACAAGCCCAGGAAATGCTGGAAGCAGTCAATCATCCGGCTTTAAAAATGCAATATGACTGCTATCACATGGCCATGATGGGTGAAGATGTACTGCAAAGTTTAAAAGAAAATATTCACCTGATTGGTCATATCCAGTTTGCAGATTGTCCGGGAAGACATCAGCCAAATACCGCCTCGATTCAATATCATGATATATTTCAGTGGTTAAAACATAGTCAATATCATGCTTATGTCGCTGCCGAATATAAGCCGCTGCAGCATTCCAACGATTCCTTTGCCTGGAAAGCCGAATTCTTTCCGGAGCATGACTGAGCGGACTGCGGCTTAATTTGAAATTCCGGACTAAAACCGCTATATTAGACCATGCATAATTGTTAGGAAATTACACACCCCATGAATTTAGAACCATCGCCCAGCGCTTCTAATTCTCACGATCTTACTATGAATTCAAATTCTCAAGCTGTACAGGACTGCTTAAAAGTCGTACATGCTGCACTTGAAGATGTAAAAGCAAAAGAAATTGTTGAGCTTGATGTTAGCGGTATCAGTAATGTTGCTGATGCTATGGTGATTGCAAGCGGTACATCGACTCGTCATATCAAATCACTGGCCAATAACGTTGCTGAAGAAGCACGTAAAGCTGGCTTTCGCCCTCTTGGTATTGAAGGCGAACGTGATGCTGAATGGATCCTCATTGACCTCGGTTATGTTGTGGTTCATTGTATGCTTCCAACAGCGCGTAAATTCTATGACCTAGAAAGCTTATGGCGCAATCCTGCAGATACAGATTCTGTAGCGTAAAAACCGAATATTCAAAAAAGCGACCTGTGTAGGTCGCTTTTTTATTACCTGCGCATCGGACTTTATAAGTCTTAATACAAATGAATCTATAGCTATTTTTCTTTAATTTCCACCTGATCTCATGCACCGATTTGACTGCTGTTTTAAGCTCAATTCATCCTAAATATAGAAACCTGATGACTGCGCAACAATCCTTATAACACGATATAAAATATTGCAGCATAAAAACCACCCAGGGCGGTTTTTGTTTAATCCTCCCCGACCCTCCTTTTTAAAAGGAGGAAGCCTTTAGCAAAAAAATCCCCCTTTATTAAAGGGAGACTTAGGGGGATTCTAATGATTTAAATGATTAATGCCCCGTACCATTAATAGCTTTGGTCATGTCTTCTACTACTTTCTTGGCATCACCGAAGATCATCATAGTCTTGTCGTTATAGAACAAGTCATTGTCCAGGCCGGCATAACCAGTCGCCATAGAGCGTTTGATCACCATAATAGTACGTGCCTTATGTGCTTCCAGAATCGGCATGCCATAAATTGGCGAGGTTGGATCATCTTTGGCCGCAGGGTTGACTACATCATTGGCACCAATGACCAAGACCACATCTGTTGCCGGGAAGTCCGAGTTGATCTCGTCCATTTCCAAGATGTCTTCATAGGGTACGTCAGCTTCAGCCAGCAATACGTTCATATGACCTGGCATACGACCGGCCACCGGATGAATTGCAAAACGTACCGTCACGCCCTGCTCTTTTAACAAGTTGGCCAGTTCTTTTACCGCATTTTGTGCACGGCCTTGCGCCATACCATAACCCGGTATAATCACCACACTGTCTGCATTTGACATCAGGAAGCCTGCATCATCTGCCGAGCCAGAACGGTGATTACGCTGCACCTGTTCACCTGCTCCCGCAGTTGGCGCTGCTGCCCCACCCATTGCCCCACCAAACAAGACGTTGATGATGGAACGGTTCATGGCTTTACACATGATGTAAGACAGAATCGCACCTGATGAACCCACCAGCGAACCTGCAACGATCAGCATGTTGTTTTCAAGCGTGAAACCAATCCCGGCTGCAGCCCAACCCGAGAACGAGTTGAGTAGCGATACCACCACCGGCATATCACCACCGCCCACAGGTGCAATCCAGACCCAGCCAAATACCAGCGCAAGTGCAGTCATGCTCCAGAATGCAGTCATATTTCCGGTTGAGAAGAACATGAAACCGAATACCAGCATGGCAATGAAGATAATGGCCTGAACCGGTTTTACCCATGCGCCAGAAATGGTTTTTGCCCATTTTTTCGCTGCCAGTTTGCCGTAAGCAAATACTGAAGCGGTGAAGGTAATCGCACCCACAAAACAGCCTACAAACAGTTCAAACAAATGAACACGGCTCATTTCATGGAAATTAACCCCATTGGCAGCCAACAGGTCTGGACCCAGTTCGATCAGTTTGTTGTTGTGAATAATTGCTGCAACCGCAATGAGTACCGCAGCCAAACCGACCAGTGAGTGCATCAGGGCCACAGTTTCCGGCATTTGGGTCATCGGTACGGTACGTGCGCGGGCAATACCGACAATTGCACCCAGCACCATTGCCCCAACAATCATCCAGACCACAGGATTGTCTGCAACAAAGAAAGTGGTCAATACTGCAATCGCCATGGCGATCATGCCGTAACGGTTGCCTTGAATGGCAGTTTTAGGCCCTGATAAACCACGTAGCGTCAGGATAAAAAGAACGGCACCAATCAGGTAGAACCAATCCGCATATTCTCGAATCATTTCCATGGATTAACCCTCTTTTTTCTTTTGCTTAGGTTTAAACATTTCCAGCATACGTGCAGTCACTGCAAAGCCGCCAAAAATATTAATACTGGCCAGGAACACGGCAATCGCGCCCAGGACACTCACCACATTAATGGTCTGGAAATCGACACTGCCTTCAACCCCGATTACCGGCAGGCCAACGGTCTGAATCATTGCACCGACAATAATGATCGATGACAAGGCATTGGTTACTGCCATCAACGGCGTATGCAATGCCGGTGTTACTCCCCACACCACGTAGTAACCTACGAAAATGGCAAGGACAAAAATCGTAATTGTTTCAACCATGAGTCTTCTCCTTAACCGCGTTTCAGCAGCACTTGGCCGGCATGAGTAACGAGTAGGGCTTTTTGAATTTCTTCTTCTGGATTCAGTACAAAATTCTTGTCAGCATCAAATAATGTTTCAACGAAATTAAAGACATTACGTGCATACAATGCCGATGCTTCAGTCGATACAGTTGAAGGAATATTTGGAATTCCAAGAATCTTGACGCCATTGTCGGTATGCACGGTTTCGCCACATTTCGAACCTTCCACATTACCGCCAGACTCCACCGCCATATCCAGAATCACTGAACCCGGTTTCATTTTGGCAATGGTTTCAGCGCGGATTAAGCGCGGTGCATCACGGCCTGGAAGCAATGCTGTGGTAATGACGATATCTGCATTGGATACCGCTTTATCTACAATAGCAGCCTGATCGCGGATGTATTCTTCACCCGGCATCCAGCCATAACCATTCTTGGCAGCATCCGCCGCTTTCTGTTGCTCTTCAGCCGACATCGGAACGTCCAGCCATTTACCACCCAGAGATTCAACCTGATCTTTGGCTGTTGGACGCAGGTCTGTTGCTTCAACAATGGCACCCAGACGTTTGGCTGTTGCAATTGCCTGCAAGCCTGCAACACCGACGCCCATGATCACCACACGTGCCGGTTTGACCGTACCCGCAGCTGTCATCAGCATCGGGAACATGCGCTGGTATTCAGCCGCAGCCAGCAGCACCGACTTGTAGCCGGCCAGGTTAGCTTGAGATGACAACACGTCCATGTTTTGCGCACGAGACAAGGTTCGTGGCAAAAGCTCCAATGCAAATGCAGACACGTTTTGCGCCGCAAATTGGTCAAGTTCAGTATTACGGTAGGGATCAAACATTGCCACGATGGTGGTGTTTGGACTGAGTTTTTGAATTTCCTCACCTTGCGGTGCACGAACTTTTAAAATCAGCTGACTGTCCGTGTAGGCATCATCGGTAATTTTGGCACCAACTTGTTCATAGGCATGATCGATATAGGCAGCTTTAAGCCCTGCACCACGTTCGATAATCACGCTATGTCCTGCGCTGATCAATTTCTTTACTGTCTCTGGCGTCGCAGCGACGCGATTTTCACCGACAACAGTTTCGGCTGGAATTCCGATTTGCATGAGCGTTCCTCAAGCTAAATTTTCTTAAGTAAACATCGTTTAAACGATGCTTCCCCTCAGGATGTGTTCTTGTTGAATTTTTGGATTCTAATCAAACTGTTTGAAATTACCACCTACTATTTATTTAATAAATACCTATATTTTGAACTGATGATTCATAAAAATAATGCTGCGATAGCACATTTATTTAATTCAGCAAGGATTTATATTTGATTATTTTATAAACGATATTCATTCTATTGAACTAAAACTCAGAATTTTCCCTTTCCTCAGACTGGTTAATTTTTGATTTATTTTGTTACATTGATCATTGTGACAAAAATTGCCCTATAAATTACCGGAGCAGGAATTTTTTAATTTCTCTGTTTGATCCACATAGCAGCACTTTGTTGGCCTTAAGTTTTTAATTTTGACTTTTCTGACAGAATTCAGGCTTAGCTTAGGACAACCATTTTGCACTGTTAAACTAGTGACTTATTAAACACTGCTATTTGTTTGAGGCAGACGAAGATCAGAAAAAATTGATCAGTCTGACAAAAGAGTATGCACAAACGTTTATTAGACTCAGGTCTAAAAGAGTCAGATAAAGGGTCAAAAAAAATCTGAGTGACTATTTATTAGATTAATGTCATAGACTTTAATCGAAGATGAAAATCTGCATTTCGCACCAAATATGCGCATAAAAAATAGAGCAAATATCCAATTTTCTTAAGCTTGGTGTGCTGGCTTCATTTTTTCTGGATATAACTGCACTTTAATGAGGCTAAGACCGGCTCAAAAGAGAAAAATTCCATCAATTGCCCAGAATTTTGTCTCTTGAAAGTTTCGGATCGCATTTTGTGAATGTTTTGTGCGGTGATTTCTGAATAGTTTTAATATTTTTCTACTTTTAAAGCAGAAAGTTCTGACCTATAGTGCCCTCAATTTCTGCATAATTTGCTTCTCATTTTCAATCCTTATTCTCTCACACAAGGTTAGCGCTATGAACACGCCTCTCGATATCAGTCAAAATAAGCCGTTGTTGTGGCTGATGGCGATTGCATGCGGTTTATGTGCCGGTGCCAACTATTATTGCCAGCCGTTGATCTCATCGATTCAGCAGTATTATCAGGTACCGGAATCACAAGTGGCGCTGACCGTTACCTTTGCCCAGATTTCTTATGCCTTGGGCTTGCTGTTTATTGTGCCTTTAGGTGACATGCTCAATAAAACCAAACTGATTCCGATGCTGATGCTGGGTGCGGCAGCAGGTTTATTTATTTGTGCCAGTGCAGTAAACCTGCCGATGCTCTGGATTGGCACCATCATTGCCGGGCTGTTTTCTGTTGCGGCACAGATCCTGATCCCCTTGGCCACCATGGCAGTCAAACCGGAAAAAACCGGAGAAGTGGTCGGCTTTCTGATGAGCGGCCTGCTGGTCGGTATTTTACTTTCAACCAGTATTGCCGGATTATTATCTGACCTGTTTCACTGGAAAACGATTTATATTGTCAGTGGCATCAGTATGCTGGCTTTAAGCTTTTATCTGCGCGGTAAATTACCCAGCCTGCCACGTCTCAGAATCAGCTATGCAGCAATTTTTAAATCCATGGCAAGCCTATTGAAACAGGAGCCACGTCTGGTGTTTCGTTCCCTCACCGGAGCTTGTGCTTTTGCTGCCATGAGCATGCTGTTCTCGACCATTGCCCTGCTGCTGACCCAGAAACCTTTCCAGCTTTCAGATGTCATGGTTGGTCTGGTGACACTGGTCGGCGTCTTTGGGGCATTGTCAACTCAATTCATTGGTAAATGGGCCGATCGTGGCCATATCAAAACCTTGAGCTGGATTGGCTGTTCGATTCTGATTGGAAGCTGGCTGTTTTTATATTTTGGTGCGGTATCTTTACTGAGCTATATTCTCGGCTACGGACTGATCAATCTGGGGCTGGCGATTACGCATAGCTGTAATCAGAATGTGATTTTTCGGCTGCGTCCCGATGCCAAATCACGGGTCAACTCACTCTATATGACCCTTTATTTTATTGGTGGTGCCGCTGGTTCAGCCCTAGGCGTATATGCCTGGCATCATGGTGGCTGGAGCATGACCTGTATGGTAGGACTGGGACTGGCCTTGTGCGCCACCCTTTTTGCCCTGCTGGATCAATGGCATCATGCCCGGACCGCCACCTAGATACTGCACTATATTCAGCTGACTTGAGCTACAGGATAGAAAGGTTGATTTAAATCCAGAGCAGCTGAGTTTTCCAATAAGATGCAGATCAATACCGGTAGCAAAGCTGCCAGAATCCGGCAACTTTCATCTAAAAGCTTATGATTAAGCGAACTGTGATAAGTGAGGCCCCCCTGTATCAACTGATGATGCAAGGTGTACCAACGGCGAAACAGCAGAGCCAGAATTTCGGCTGCATTTCGTTGCTGCAAGGCATGCTGGATTCTGTCTTTTTCTATTTGTAAATTTTCCTGGCAGCTTTCCAGACTGATTTTCTGATGACGATAATCCCAAAAGCTCTGGTCTACATAGAGGTTATCCAGCAGCGAGCGGATTGGCTGGCTGTATTTTTCCCAGAGTATATGATTAATTTTCTGTTCCAGATCTTTTTGATAGAGGATGTCCAGAAACTGATGCAGTTGATCCGAGTCTTGAGGCAGCTCTCCTTCATGGGCATAGATAGCGTGAAAACTAATCCATAGACTGATAAATTTAAATTCCAGATCTTGATCTAAATCCAGCGCTTTTTTAAACCAGCCCAAGCCACGATGAATTCTTAAGTTAAAATGTGCTGAATTTTGTGCTTTATGAGTTTTATAAATCTCCTCCAATAACAACATGATGATTCTCCTTATTTCTATGCTTTTTTATAGTCATCTTTCTACTATCAAAATATACCATTCCGGACTGACTTGGAATTCTAATTTTATTTCTTGTTTGGTGTGCTGAACTTAGTGCTGTGATTCAAGTTCGCCGGGTGGTCTTGCCAATTTTATGCTAGTATTATGCCCTCTTTTTTTGCGATACCGGCCAAGTTGGCTTAAGCAGAAAATATCTGGGCGAGCATCTGCATCGCCTGTTCTTCCGTTTCGTTAAGGCGTAATTTTGAATGACTGATTTGACCACCATTGAAAATAAACTTCAACCACGAATCAGTGTTGCGCCAATGATGGATTGGACTACCAAAGACTATCGTTTCTTTGCCCGGCTGTTTAATCCAAATGTGATTATGTACACCGAAATGGTCACCACTGGTGCCATCATTTACGGTGATGCCAAACGTCATTTGGATTTTAATACCGAAGAACAGCCAGTTGTGCTGCAACTTGGTGGCTCTAATCCCCAAGAGCTGGCGACCTGTAGCAAGATGGCACAGGATTGGGGTTATAACGAAGTCAACTTGAATGTGGGTTGCCCGAGTGACCGGGTGCAGAACAATAAAATTGGGGCCTGCCTGATGGCGGAACCTGACCTAGTGGCAGAATGTATTGCTGAAATGCGCCATGCAGTGGATATTCCAGTGAGCGTAAAACACCGGATCGGCATTGATGACATGCAGTCTTATGAAGAGATGCTGCATTTTGTCGACACCGTGGCCAAAACCGGCTGCAATAATTTTATCGTACATGCCCGAATTGCCTTATTAAAAGGTTTATCACCGAAAGAAAACCGAGATGTGCCGCCCCTGCGTTATGAAGATGTCTATCGTTTAAAACAGGATCGTCCTGAACTGCTCATTGAAATCAACGGCGGGATTAAAACCTATGCCGAAACACTTGAGCATTTAAAACATGTCGATGGTGTGATGATTGGCCGTGAAGCCTATCATAATCCGTATTTATTGGCTGAACTGGGACAACTCTGGAACCTCGCAGCACCGGATCGTTTCGAGATTATGCAACAGATGCTGCCTTATATTGCCCAGCGCATGGCAGAGGGTGCACCATTGTCAATTATTAGCCGTCATATTCTGGGTCTGTTCCAGAACTTGCCGGGTGCCCGCAAATGGCGTCAGGCGCTAAGTGGTGGCAATGCCAAGACATTGAAAGATGTGGAAACTGCCCTGTTTAATATCCAGGAAGCCATGCAACGTACCGAAGACTATGTACGCGAACATCAGCAGGTTGAATCCTGAACATAAAAAGCACCGCTGGCCGGTGCTTTTTTTATAGAAATTGCTCTATTTGCTAGTGTGTATAAGCGGTGATATTGCCGACTGGAATCGGCTCTTCTTGATCAGAGCCACCTTGGGGTAGCGGCTCAGCCACGGGTATAAGCAGAGAACTGGAGGTATTCTGCTTCAATTCAGGCACTGGCTCCAGATCGTCCAGGGCCGAGGCCAACTGATGTAACTCTCGATCCAGTTGCTGCCGATATTGTTCAACTTCAATTTCATCAAAAAAAGCAAAGGCATCATCCTCAATCGACCAGCTATAACCACCCTCCACCTTAAAAATTTTTACATTCACCGGATATTCTTCGCCTTGATAATTCAAGTGAGAAATCGCCTTAAATTCATGGCCCTGACGCTGAACAATTTTGACCTTTTGCACGGTAAACCGGTAGCGCTGATAATGCTGGTTAGAATTAAATTCACGTTGCATCTGCGTTTGAATATTTCGGGCCAACTCATCCATCGAGACAAAATAACTGCATCCAGTCAGACAGGCGATCATCCATAACATCATGATTGTTTTCATAGCGCCCCCCTTGTTGTTCTTTGCTGTTCCTGCTTATAGCGGATATATGCAGTATTTTTATCTTTGCTTATTCTGTGACCTATTTTATGCTTTTTTAAAAAAACAATAAATAAGCAGTCTATCAATTACGACTAAATATTTAAGATTTCTGATATTTTTTTAAATGAATGGTAAAATTTTATCCATAAAAAAGCCCTGAACCGATCAGGGCTTTTGGGTGAAGATTGTTTTAAAAATCGTCATCACTGGATGGATCACGATGTAAGGCATCATGAATTGCTTCGATCAACTGCTGGGCGATTTCCTGCTTGGAGGCTTTTTCCAGATCACGCTTATCCATCTGGTAGTGTTCGGCAAAGAATACCGTCATGGCATTTTCATCTGAAGCAAAACCGATATCTGTCCGGGAAACATCATTGCAGGCAATCATATCCAGTTTTTTTGCGACCAGCTTGCCAGCCGCATATTCTTCAATATTACGGGTTTCTGCGGCAAAACCGACCATAAACGGACGCTTTTCCTGCTGGGCAATGGTTGCCACAATATCCGGATTTTTTACCAGTGCCACATTCAGCTCATCGCCAGATTTTTTAATTTTATGTTCTGCAACTTCCGCCACGCGATAATCCGCCACTGCCGCCGTGGCAATAAAGATATCGCAGCCCTGTTCCAGCATCTGCATGCTTTCATTGAGCATTTTAATGGCAGAACTGACATTTTTGCGTTTGACACCATTCGGTGTATCCAGCGTGACTGGCCCTGCAATCAGGGTCACATCTGCACCCGCCGCATAACAGGCAGCAGCCAAGGCAAAGCCCATTTTTCCAGTACTGTGGTTGGAAATATAACGCACCGGATCAATCGCTTCACGGGTTGGGCCTGCGGTAATCGTGACACGTTTACCTGCAAGCTGACCAAATTTTTCTGCGATCGCTCGCTGGGCTTGATGGAAATATTCTGTGACTTGTCGTGCCAGATCTTCCGGTTCAGGCATACGGCCTAAACCCACATCGCCACAGGCCTGAGATCCGGCATCCGGCATAATCACATGCACGCCATCTTCGATCAGTGTCGCAAGATTACGCTGTGTGGCCTTGGCCGCCCACATTTGCTGATTCATCGCAGGTGCAACCCAGACCGGTGCATTGGTGGCCAGATACAAGGTGCTGAGCAAATCATCTGCCAGACCGGCAGCAAATTTTGCCAGGGTGTCACAACTCGCAGGTGCAACCAGCAACAGATCCGCCCAACGTGCCAGCTCGATATGCCCCATGCCTGCTTCTGCTTCGGTATCCAGCAGTTCGGTATGTACCGGATTGCCAGACAAAGCTTGAAAGGTTAAAGGTGTAATAAAAGCCTGTGCGCCTTGGGTCATTACCACCCGCACATTAAATCCGGCATCTTTCAGACGGCGAACCAGAATTGCACTTTTATAGGCAGCAATGCCACCTGTCACAGCTAAAATGATATTTTTATGAGGAATTACACTTACGTCGAAGCTCACAAACAGGTTACCTTTCTGTTGCAGTGGGGCTCACAATAGCATTAAATAATCGCATTCCCAAGAGATCGGCTTGAGGGAAAACTCATAATTCATAATAAATAAGTCGAATAACCATGCAATTTTCTATCAAAAACTGGCCGGAACAAGAACGGCCGCGCGAACGTTTAATTCAATATGGTGCAGAAAGTTTATCCGATGCCGAACTACTGGCAATTTTCCTGCGTTCCGGTTCACAGCAACATTCTGCAGTTGAACTGGCCCGGCTGCTGATTCAGCATTTTGGTCATCTCACTGCACTGCTAGATGCACCCCTGCAGGAAGTAAGTCGCTTTCATGGCATGGGCGTGAGCAAATACACCCAGCTGATGGCCGTGAAGGAATTGGGACGGCGCTATATTTCCGAACACCTGAAACAGGATGCTCTGGAACTCAACAATTCCAAACGGCTGAGAGATTATTTGCGATTTGAACTGCTTGGTGAAACGCAGGAGGTTTTTGCCGTACTGTGTCTTGACGCTAGTTTAAGAAAAATCAGCTTTAAAAAACTGTTTTATGGCTCTGTAAATGCATGTGATATTTCCATCAATCAACTGCTGCGCTATGCGATTAGCCAGCAGGCAACTTCAATTGTGATTGCACATAATCATCCACTTGGCCGGGCCTCTCCTTCTGCAGCAGATCTACATCTGACCCGCCAGATTCAGCAAGCCTGTCAGCTGGTCGATATTTATTTAATCGACCACTGTATCATTGCACTGGAGGGCAGTTTTTCTTTTGCCGAGCAGCAACTCATTAAACCCGCAATATATCGGTGATTAGCACTTGACAAAGCTGGCTTAACTCAAGAAGATCATGAAAAAACTGTGATGATTCCAATAAATGATTGTACGTGACCAGCCGAGTCTTTTTAAACTGCTGTTTTCCTGGCGAGGTACAATTTTGCCGAAGGTTTTGCCGCCTTTGGGTGTGGTGATGTTGATCTCGGCCATTATTGGCGGATTATCCTATAACGGTTATTTTCATTTCCCGGAATTACCTCTGGTCGGCTTTACCCTGATCGGTGTCGTGCTATCGATTTTTCTTGGTTTTAAAAACTCGGCCTGCTATGACCGCTGGTGGGAGGCACGTAAGCTCTGGGGTATTTTAATTGCCAATTCACGACATTTTGACCGGGATTGCCGGATACTATCCCAAGGTCGCCGTGAACGTGTCATTCAGCACGTCATTGTCTTTGCCAATGTGCTACGTGACCGATTACGTCATCAGACAGCCAATCCGACTGAACTGACAGAAACCAGCGGAATGAGCCAACAGGCCGTGACTCAACTTTATCAACAGGCCAATGCACCACAATACACTTTAAGCCTGATTCAGTGGGAGCTTATGCAGGCCCTTAAAGATGGTGAAATTTCCGATATTATTTATATGCAGATGAATGATCATGTCGCGGAATTGAGTATTGTACAGACCGGCTGTGACCGGATTGCCACGACTCCGCTGCCTTTTGCTTATTCGGTACTCTTGAATCGTACCGTTTACTTCTTCTGTTTTATTTTACCTTTTAGTCTGGGTTCTACCTTAGGTCTGTTTACGCCTTTGCTGGTTGGCATTTTGGCCTATACCTTTTTAGGACTGGATGCCTTAAGTTCAGAAATTGAAGAACCTTTTGGTACGCAAAGTAATGACTTGCCACTCGATTCGATGGTACGCACCATTGAAATTGAACTGTTAGGAACTTTGGGCAAACCAACGCCACCACCAATTCAGGCCAAAGAGCATAATTTACTTTAATTTATTAGCTCTCCTTTACGAAGCTGTGCTTCTCATCTCCTTATAGGAGAGGGAACTGCTTCTCTTGCGCCATATATGGCTCAGGGAGAAGGTTGGGATGAGGGATTTACTAAACAAAACTTTCCCAAATACCGACCTGTCCTGGTTTGAGACTCGGCACATTTCCGAGCCTAATCCAGGGCATATGATCACCATGAAAATCACTGCCTATCGACACTTTCAACTCATGCTCGGCAATCATCCGATCCACCATCTGCCGGGTTGAAGCCGGCTCAATCGTTGGGGGCAGTTCTACCGCATCACCACCAAACTTGGCAAAAATCTCGATCAGATAACGGATATTGGTGGCGGATAAATCATATTTGGTCGGATGTGCCAGTACCGCAAAACCGCCACTGGCGTGAATCACCTGAATGGTATCTTCCAGACTTAGTCCATCAAATTTGACATAGGCTTTTTTGCCTTCCTTGATATATTTATCAAAAGCCTGCTGGGCACGGCTCACAATACCTTTTTCGACCAGGGTTTTGGCAATATGTGTCCGGGTAATCCGATCCGGCACCTGATCCACTTTGGCCAGCACATCGCTATAGATATCCTGCCCTATCAGCGGAATCAGTAAATCGCAAATCTGTTTGCAGCGTTCTGCACGAATTATTTTTTGTTGTTGCAGGGCTTTTTGTAAAGGCTCGGGATGTTGCATATTCAGCGCGACAATATGCACGCCATAATTTTTTTTGGTGGCTGGCCGTGACCATTGACTGGATATTTCAACCCCAGAAATAATCTTAATCTCATGATTTTTCGCGGCTTCTCTGGCTAAGCCTAAGCCATCCATCGTGTCGTGATCCGTCAATGCCAAAGTATGCACCGATTTCTCTACGGCAGCCTCGACCAATTGCTGTGGAGTTAAAGTTCCATCAGAAATATTACTATGTGTATGTAAATCTACGCCGTGCATCTCTATACTATGACATTTATTTGATCAGATTTAGATACTCTAACATGAAAGCACTTTTAGACTTTGTGCCACTCATTATTTTCTTTTATTTATATAAAACTGTAGATCCAAAAGATACTGACCATCAACTCCTTCAACTCATCGGTTCGGCTGGTGGCGTAGATAACAATAATATTCTTGTGGCAACCACTGGTCTAATTATTTCTATGCTGGTGGTCTATGGTGCGTTATTTGTCATGCAAAAATTTCGTCTGGATAAGCAGCAATGGATTGTGCTGTTCATGACCGTCATTTTTGGTGGAATTACCTTGATGCTGAGCGACGACTTTTATATCCGCTTAAAAGCGGTGTTACTGAATCTGGTCTTTGCTGGCGTGTTCCTGCTGTCTCCGTGGTTTAGTAAAGATAAAAAGCCCCTGATTCAGCGCCTGTTTGGGCCGGTATTTAACTTAAGTGAAAAAGGCTGGATCAAACTGAACTATGCCTGGGTCGCCATGTTTGCCCTAATGTCATTTTTGCACACCTTTTTCGCCTACTTATGGCTGGATGGAAAATATTGGGGTGAATTCACTGCATTCGGTGACATGATCGTGATGTTTTCCTTTATCATTATCCAGTTTATTGTATTGCGCAAATACTTTAAAACTGCTGAATAAATCCAACTACAAACGATTGAGAATCATCATGCCTTTATTTGTCGTTAGCTGTACCGATCAGGAAGGTACAGTGGAAAAACGCCTTGCCATTCGTCCGCAACATCTTGCCCGCTTGCAAAAGCTGAATGATGAAGGCCGTCTGATTGTTGCTGGTGCGATGCCGAAAGATCCAGCTAATCCGCAAGCCGGCTTTTATGGCAGTACCATCATTGTCGATTTTGACAGCCGTGAAGCACTGGATACATGGTTGCAGGATGAACCCTTCCTGAAAGAAGGCGTATATGCACATATTGATGTCAAGCCGTTTAACAAAGCATTCCCTCAAGGATAAGGTTTATGCGTGTTGTTCTTGCCAGTGTCATTGGCCTTTGCTGTACCTTTCATCCTGCCTGGGCTGTAGAAGTAGCGAGTACCCCAGCGACACAGAGTAGTTTAGCAAATACCGTACACGCGACTGTCACACCGCCCCCTGCCGCGCCTAGACCGGCGATTCTTACAGTGGCTGCCACTGCGGCTCAGACCATTCAGCCTGCTGAAAATAAACCACTGACTGCGGAACAGATTGCCAAGAACAAAGCCCAGCAGGAGGCCAAAGTCAAAGCGTTGGTCAAAGACCAGGCGACTCGTCTGCAACAGCTTGAAAAAGCCAATCTGGAGGCATTAGCACAGAATCAGGAATTACAGCTCAGAAATGACAGTCTTGGTGTGCAAGTACAGGTGTTACAAAGCGAACGCAGTGCCCAGATGTTTCTCTATGGTGCTGCCACCCTGGCCGTGGGTGTTTTACTGGGCTTCCTGATTGCCAGTTATGTTTATACCAAGCGTCGCCGTCAATGGTAATCTATTGGCCTTTCGGACTTATTTAAGGTTGTAGTGGTTTTGTCGCATGCAATTCAAACCGCCGATCTCGATTGGCAATTAGTAGATGGCATTGAGGTGCCGGTATCCAGGCAGTTTGGCGATGTTTATTTTTCTAAAGACAATGGTTTGCTGGAAACTCGCCATGTGTTTTTAAATGGTAATGACCTGCCAACCCGCCTTGCCGAGTTAAAACCGTTTGAATATTTTTGTGTCGGCGAAACCGGCTTTGGTACAGGACTGAATATTCTGGCCCTGTGGCAACTGTGGCAACAGGTCCGTCCGGACAATCAGAGTCATCTGCATGCTGTTTCAGTCGAAAAATTTCCGCTTTCTAAAGCTGATCTGATTCGTGCTTTAAATGTCTGGCCTGAACTCAAGCCCCTGGCAGATCAACTGATCGCCCAATATCCAATGCCAATTGCCGGCTGCCACCGTCTCAGTTTCCCGGAGCAACGTTTCAGTCTGGATCTGTGGCTCGGAGATGCGCATGAGGTGTTTCCTGTCATTGAAAAGACAGTCGCCATCAATGCCTGGTTTCTGGATGG
Organism: Acinetobacter sp. KH_038; assembly: GCF_057839405.1. Classification (NCBI taxonomy): domain Bacteria; kingdom Pseudomonadati; phylum Pseudomonadota; class Gammaproteobacteria; order Moraxellales; family Moraxellaceae; genus Acinetobacter; species Acinetobacter sp. KH_038. Next base: position 2,645,518 of record NZ_CM174489.1, read on the forward strand.
CTTTGCACCTTCTTGTAATCCAGACATGTGGGAAGAAAATGTTTTAACGCATATTGTGCGTTTGTCCGAGCCTGGCACCACTTTTTCTTCTTTTAGCGTCGCCGGGGTCTTAAAACGTGGCCTGAAAAATCATGGGATTTCCATTTCACGTCCGAGAGGTTTCAGACATAAACGTGAAATGCTGAAAGCGGTCTGGAATCCACCCGAGCAGGGTATTACCAGTCCTGAACAGGACGTTTCTACAAAAAAAATTAAATCAAATGCTGACCTTCGATTTAAAGTACGCCAGATTGCGGTTATTGGTGCTGGTATTGCCGGTTTAAGTGCCGCATGGGCATTTGCCCAGCGTGGCCATCAAGTCACGATTTACGACCAATCAGCACCACTTGCCGGTGGCTCGGGTAATCCGCTGGCACTACTGAATCCAAAACTGTGTCCGATTGAACAGAGTGCTGAACATTTGATGACTCTGGCATGGCAGCATGCTTTAAATCATTATGCACCATTCAAGGCATTTCGACCGATTCAGGTCAGCCAATTGGCACTCAAAAATTCTGAAAGTCTTTTCAGCCTGGCAAATGGCTATCCGGAAAATATTCTTTCGGTGCAAACAGCGGACAAGCAATCACTAAAAACTGAATATCCAGGTTTAAAACTCCTAGCGGCAGGCACCATTTCTCCGCATCAGTTACGGGATGAAGTTTTGCAACATGCCAATATTCAGTATATACAGGCCAAAATCACCCGGATCGCTGCAGAAACCAAGCCTGAACTGTTTGAGCAGGAAAAATCTTTGGGGCAGTTTGATCATGTACTGGTATGTAGCGCACGTGATACCCAACAATTCTTTGAAGATTATCCGGTGCTCAAACCTATTCGGGGTCAGGTCAGCTGGCTAAACAATCGCAATTGGCCCTTAAGCCAGCATACTGCCTATAGCTACGGCGGTTATTGCATGCAACTGGATGACGACCATTTAATTCTGGGCGCATCCTTCCATCCCGGCCGGGATGATACAGAGGTGTTAGCAGAAGATCATGTTCATAATTATGAACTACTGCAAAGCGTCTTTTCAGAATATGCCGAATCATTAGCTCCGTTCGAGGCTTGGCAAGGCCGTGCATCGGTGCGTGCGCAAAGTCAGGATTATTTTCCTCTGCTCGGCAAAATGAAAGCGGATGAGGAAATTTACAGTTTTGCCGGGCTAGGTTCCAAAGGCTTTCTGTTCGCTCCCTTGTGCAGTGAAATTCTGGCGGCACAGATTCTGGGTGAGGCCTGTCCACTACCCTCGAGTCTGGTCAAAAAACTCAGTGTGACCCGCTTTCAAAAGAAAGTAAAAGCCAAGAAGCCTTATTTTAAGCCACTGCTATAGAATCTTATTTTAGGGATGTTATCTCTCTTATAAAGAGAGCTCGAATGAGGGTTTTAGTGCATTCTGAAAATATTTTATTTTTCCCTGTTCCTAAACCCAGAGAGAATAAAAATTTCACCGATAAAAAAAGCGCCTTGCGGCGCTTTTTTTAACAGAATGCTTATGCACCCTGTTCAAGCGGTAAGCCTGCATCACGGGCAGCACGAGTACCGCCCATCAGAATGACATATTCACGTGAGCTGTCAAAACTCTCTAATTTTTCAGCAGCACGTGGAGCTTTACTGCCCCCACCACACAAGATGTAAATGGGTTGATCCGCTGACACCTGAGTGAGGTGCTCTGCTGAAAGATCGCTAATGGGCTGATTCACCGCCCCTTTCACGTGTGCTTCAGCAAAAGCACTTGTATCGCGTACATCCCAGATAATTGCATTTTCTGGGAACTCAAATGTTGTAATTTCTTGTTTACGGATCATTGCGCACTCCTTTGATGTAAACAACACTTGGCAAATGAAGAAAACATCCCTAGCATCTCAGATATTCTTTCCCTTTGTAAAGGTCTAAACCATGCCTTCTTTCGATATTGTATCTGAATTAGAAATTTTTGAAGTAAATCATGCGGTTCAAAACACCCAAAAAGAGATTGCAACCCGTTTTGACTTCCGTGGTCAAGACGTTTCGATTGAACTGAATGAAAAAAACAAGGAAATCAAGATTTCGACTGAAAGTGATTTCCAGTGCGAACAGGTGTATAGCATGCTGGAAAGTCATTTCTTTAAACGCAAAGTTGATATTCAGGCACTTGATCCACAAAAAATGACTGCTTCAGGTAAAAATGTGATTCAGGTGATCAAGCTTAAAGACGGTCTTGACTCTGATACCGCAAAAAAAATTAATAAAGCCATTAAAGAAAGTGGCATTAAAGCGCAATCTTCGATTCAGGGTGACAAGATTCGTGTGACCGACAAGAAGCGCGATACTTTGCAACAAGTGATGGCATTCTTGAAAGAACAGCAATTTGGTCTGCCTTTACAGTTCAACAACTTTAAAGATTAAGACCATTTTGTGTCTTAAAGTAGGAATTATGACGCATCGCAATCGACTGACCAAACTGGTAAAAGCCACGTCCAGATTACCGCAAGGCCTTCGCAGTACTTTACTAAGTAAAACTTTTGGCCGTGTGGTGCCCATGGTGGGAACAGCGAAAATTCGCTATGTAGAACTGAGTCCAGCAAAAGTCGTGGTCACAATCGCCAATCATAAAGCCATGCAAAACCATATTGGTCAGGTACATGCCTGTGCCATGGCTTTACTGGCAGAAACTGCGACCGGTTTTGTCACTGCGATGAATGTGCCGGATACGGCAATTGTACTGATCAAAAGCTTAAAGATTGATTTTAAACGCCCGACGCGCGGTGCCATGACGGCAGTTGCTACGCTCACGCCCGAGCAGCAAGCCTTGATGCAAAACTCGGATAAAGGCGACACACTGGTTCAGGTTACTATCACGGATGAGTCAGGTGAAGCCCCGATTCAATGTGAAATGCTCTGGGCGTGGCTGGCCAAAAATCAGCTGAAACAATCATAATTCTGTCCTACCGACACAAAAATCCCAGATATCAAATCTGGGATTTTTTATTTCGAGCAAATCATTAGGTAGGCTGTGATTCTAGAAACTTCTGTTTGGCTTCGTCTGGAATCAGACGCTTGTTGCCTTTTACATCGACAGCCACAAAGGTAAATACACCTTCGGTGACACGAATCGGTGGACGTGAATCATCATGACTGTCCCAGACTTCAATTTCCATCTGGATGGAGGTTTTGCCCACTTTTAAAATCTTGGTATAACAGCTAATCACGTCCCCCACTTTGACTGGAACCAGAAAGGTCATCTGGTTGATCGAAATCGTGGCACAACGTCCCTTTGAAAATCGTTCTGCATGAATCGCGCCTGCCAAGTCCATTTGTGAAACGATCCAGCCACCAAACACATCACCGCTCCAGTTGGTATCTGCAGGCATGGCGATGGTTTGCAGGGAAAGAATTCCCTCTGGTCTTACTTGAGAATCTGACACATTCACTCCAGGCATTTAAATTAAGGTTGATTATTTAACTGTTGATCAAGCCACTGCTGCAGTTCACTTGATCGTAATGCACCGCTTATTCTAGCAATTTCGGTGCTTTTATTCATTAACACCAGCGTTGGAATACTGCGAACATGAAAGGCCGAGCTTAACCGTGGATTGGCTTCAGTATCAATTTTTGAAAAAACCACATTTGGATATTGCTTGGCCACAGCGGCAAAATGTGGTGCCATCATTTTACAAGGTCCGCACCAGTCGGCCCATAAATCAACCAGAATCGGCAGGTCGCTATGCGTGACAAACTGACTGAAATTCTGTTCATTCAGCTCAATCGGCGCCAGCGGGATCAGGGCTTGATGACATTGACCACAGGCAGGACTTTCGCTGAGTTTTTCTTCTGGGACGCGGTTTTTGGCCAGACATTCAGAGCATACAATAATCATCTAGCGCACTCCAATATGTTGATGTAAGAATTCTAGTTGAGTCGTAACCGCTTTTTCAAACCATTCGGCATGATAAATATCAAAATGCCGGATATTCCACTCATGATATTGTACAAATGGAGCAAGATTGGTCGCAGTTTCCCGACTGGATTCAATTGGAATCAGACTATCTGATTTCGCTGCAATAAATAGCACCGGAATGGTAATTTTTCTAACCTGCTGAATCGGGCGATAACGCATCAGCTGAAAGAATGCCCGTGCAGGAATATGGCCACTCCAGTAATAATCCGGATTGACAATCGACAGATAACCCTCATAGCTGTCTTGGGTCGGCATAAAACACAGTTCATGCGGATCAACCACAGGCAAGGTCTTCGGTGCCATTCCGACCTTAGCTCCCATATAGTCCTGACTGGAAATGCTCAAAGCTTTGGGCAATTGCTGTAAAGGATACAGCTTGGCACTTTCGGCACCATCGACAAAAGGAACCTGTACCATCGCAGCCTGAATATTTTTCAGTTCTGCTGCTAGGGTAAGTACATGCCCCCCACTGAGCGCAGTTCCCCAGAGTACGATCCTTTTACTATCAATCGATTTACGTGCCTGAATATGCTGGATCATGGTTCGCCAGTCATCTAGCTGGGCAGAAACCGAGACCAGCTCACGCGGTCGCCCGGTACTCCCGCCCCAATAGCGATAATCGAATAACACTACCGCATAACCGGCACTGGCAAAACGCTGGGCATATTGCACCAGTTTAAATTGACGTAAGGCAGCCAGACCATGCGCCATCAAAATCACAGCCGGTTTTTCTATATTTTTAGGCCGGTAAAAATCTGCAGCAATCACTTCCTGACCGCTTTTGACATACAGTGGTTCAACTGTATAGGCGTACATACGCGCTCCATTGCGTTATCTTATGGTTATCATCATTTATAAAAATTTCAGAACAGGTTCAGCATGTTTTGTGCTTAATGCTATCATAAAGCATATCGATATAAATGAAATGATGGAGTGGTGTCATGAGCGAAAATGTAGGTTTTGCAGGTCAAATTGGTCCTGAACATGTAACACAAGTGCTTGAGAAAGGTTTTAAATCGATTATCAATAACCGTCCGGACATGGAAGGTGGTTCTGAGCAGCCAACCAGTGCACAAATTGAAGAAGCTGCACGTGCAGCAGGTCTAGATTATGTGTTCCAGCCAGTGGTTGCCGGTCAGATTACTGAACTTGATGTGCGTACTTTTGCCAATCATTATAATGAATTGCCAAAACCTATTTTGATGTTCTGCCGTACCGGAAATCGCTCTAATAATTTATATCAACTGGCCAAACAAATGGACCTGCTGGATGACTAAGTCGTTCTGGAAAGGTGTGGTACTGGCAGGCTGTTTAAGCTGTACTACACTTGTGTTTGCTGCAACTGATCTCAGCCAGACGCTAAGCTCTACGGTCAGCGTGTCTGGTCAAATGACCCCAGGCAAGTTTCAACAACTGATTGAGCAAGGCTTTAAATCTGTGATTGTAAACCGCCCTGATCAGGAAACCGGCAATGCGGTTACAGTAAGCCAATTACGTTCAATCGCAGAGAAATCACAAGTCAGTGTCATTTATCAACCCATCATCAGTGGTCAAATTTCTCAAGCCAATATTGAGGAGTTTGCCCGATACTACAATGAGTTGCCAAAACCAATATTAATGGTCTGCCGTAGCGGTACACGTTCAGCAGCCTTATTTAATCAGGCGAAATCTCAAGGATTGATTCATGAATAAAATCTTGGTCGTATTATGTCTGAGCTTGGCCTTTGTCGGCTGTAGTTCAATGAATTTAAAGCCGACTGTAGGTGTGAGTGTGGGAACTACTCTATAGAGTTCTGAGTAAATAAAAATGGCGCTCTTTGCGCCATTTTTTTTATATGATAATCTTCAAATAGTAAAACTATATTCTTTATATAATTATTTTGGGGTAAAACATGAAGTTTAATAAAAGTGTGCTTGTTATCACCTTATCAGGTTTTTTAGCCGCTTGTGGAGGCGGTGGTAGTGACGGTTATTATGATAAATCTCCCTCAACTGGAACCAATAATGGAGATAATTCAAGTATTCCATCTGGTGAACAAACCCCTCAACAAATCTTGGATACCATAAAACGTGAAGGCCAGTTCTTATTTGGAAATTATGACCCAAATGATGCTACTACGGCTAAAGGTTATATTGACCATGCATTAGATACTTTCGCACAGGGTCCCCTACAATTAAGCCTAGACATTCGAAAAATAGATTTATCTGCCTATAAAAATAGCTCATATTACCGCAACAAATGCTTTGCCTTAAGTAAAACAGATTACAGAGCTTGTTATGTCTTCGTGGGTGAAGATATTAAAAATATCTTACCTGGTTACGATAACTGGGACTTTGATATTACAGTAAGTGATTTAAAAAATATTAAATTACAACATGATGAAGTAACACCAAACTTAGAAGAATATGAGTCAAATACACGTATTTATGTATTTGAAAACGAAAATGGAGATAAAAATTTCCATGATGTAACTATTACCGGTGCATTTTCATATCCCTTCCAACAGTCATGGGGAATTCAACAAACTCAACAAAAACGTTTTGTTTTGATTAATAGTAGCACTAGTGATTATAAGATCACCACAACAGCAATTGTAGCCGATCCAGAAACAGGTGAAGATACTGAACGAGAAATTACGACAGGCGCAATTAGTATTTATAAAGATTTAACCTCACGTGATGGTAGCTTATATAACATTCAATCAGGTTCAGGATTTAATGTACTGATAAATGATAATCCCAATATTCCTTTTGCTGAGCCAATTTCGTTAATACTAAACTCATCTCCTGGCACAATTAGTTCAGCTAATTACCGCGTGAGAGCTTCTGGTGAACAAGAATTAATTCTACCGAGCATCACGACAATTGATGGTACTCGTGTTGAAAATGAAACTCCTGATCAAAATAAGCAAACTTTTACTGGTAGTATTAAGTTAATTGGCATAAACATTTTAAAATTTAAACAAGCAACAAGCGGTACGCTTAGTTTTGAACATGCTATTAACGGTACAACATTCAAAGGAACTTCAACAAATAATGGCGGTACAATTAATACGAATTTGAGCTTACCGGCAGGCATTAAATTTTAAGTGTAAATAATTGCAATAAAATCCTCTTTCTAGAGGGTTTTTTTATATAGTTATATTATTTTTAAGATATTTATATTATGTACGACCTCATCATCATTGGCGCAGGCACAGCAGGAATCAGTGCATATAATGAAGCCATCAAATACAACCAGAATATTTTAATTATCAATGATGGCCCATGGGATACCACCTGCGCTCGTGTCGGCTGCATGCCGAGTAAGCTGCTGATCTCATCTGCAAATCGGATGCATGACATTCAGTCTGCAGAAGTTCTCGCTTTACAACATGATGCCGCGGTAGATACTTCAAACGTCATGCAACGCCTGCATAGCTTAAGAGAACGTTTTATTCGTGCAACCTTGAAAGGTGTAGATCAATGGGAAGCTTCACATAAAATTTCCGGTCAAGCCAAGTTTATTGATACACATACTGTTGAAGTCAATGGACAAACCTATCAGGCTAAAAGCTTTATTGTTGCAGTTGGTTCACGGCCTAATATTGATAAAACATTAAAGCAAGAATTAGGTGACAGATATCTGACTTCCGATGAAATATTTGAACTTTCCCAATTACCCAAGTCCTTAGCAGTAATTGGAAGTGGTGTAATTGCTATTGAGCTGGCTCAGGCCATGCAACGGCTTGGCGTATCCACCACCATGTTTGCTCGTAGCCAGAAAGTAGGCTCGTTAAGCAGCCCTACTTTGCAGTCACTGGCGCAAAAAGAGCTCAGTCAAGAGATAAATATCAAGTTTAAAGTCTTGCCGGATCAAGTCAAAAAACTAGCCGATCAGATCAAGATTAATTTTACTGAGAATGATCAAGTGCAAAGTATTGAAGTTGACTATATCTTGGGTGCTACAGGACGTCAGACGAACCTGGATCGCTTAGGCTTAGACCAATTAAACCCTGCTTTTACAGATATCAAAAAACTGCCTATCAATAAAAAAACCAAACAACTCGCAGATCTGCCAATATTTATAGTCGGTGATGCCGCACCTGATGCTCCCATTCAACATGAAGCTGCGCATGCTGGCAAAGAAGTGGTGCATAACTGTTTAAATTATCCAGAAGTTAAACCGATTCCAGCACTCACTGCATTGGCAATCGTATTTTCTCACCCGGAAATGGCGATTGTGGGACAAAGTTTTAAGCAGCTAGAACAGCAAGAGATTAAGTTTATCCGAGGATTTGCCTCCTATGAAAATCAGGGACGTGCGCTGGTACTGGCCGAAAATAAAGGCGGTATCGAAGTTTATATTGATAAAAAATCAGGCAAATTATTAGGCGCAGAACTGTTCTGTTCACAAGCCGAACATCTTGCCCATCTTCTGGCCTGGACCATTGATGCAGGTCAGGATATCCACCAAATTCTGGCAAAACCTTTTTACCATCCAACGCTGGAAGAAGGTCTCAGATCGGCACTCAAACATGCTCGTCGTCAATTTGATGCATTGTAAGTGCTTGCTGACGTTCATTGAGCACATTAATCAGACGATGACTGTGGGCAACTAAACGATCTAACCAACGCTGAGCAGCCAGTAACTCCAAAGTTTTGGCTGCATTCAACTGATAGGTTGAAGCATAAATATTAATTTTTTCACGTAATTCACTACGATGCTGCTTACTCCACTGTTTTAGATGCCCCATTTCAATATACAGCTGACTTAAATCTTCAGATGAATCGATATCAGGCATCACAGTTCCGGCATTTTCCAGAATCTGGATAAAATCCAGGGCAATCTGATGAATCGTGGGCTGGGTCCGAATACTCACCACATGCTTCAAGTTTTCCAAATCACTGCGCAATACTTTTAAATAAACCATCATCCTTAATACGTTAAAGAGCCGGTTTTGATCAGCGCTATTTTCAGGCACAACAATTTTTTCCAGGTAATCCTGTAACTTATGGATTAATTCATCTTGCTGTTTTAACTCATTGGCTGAAACCAGTTCTGCCGATTTGATGGCTTTTACAATCCAGGCATATTGGGTCAATATCGTTTTAAAGATCACCTGTTCTGCGGTATTAATGGCAACTGCAGGCACAGCCAGACTGGCTTCATCCAAAGCTTGTAATAATGAATCTTCATGTGCTGGAATATATTTCACCAACAGCCGTTCAAAGGGACGCAGCAATGGCATAAAAAATAAGGCGCCACATACACTAAAGGCTGTATGAAAAGCCGCCACAATCACCACATGATCCCAACTCGATAAAAAATACTGTGGTTGATAAAGCCATAAAAATAAAGGAACCAGAATACAAAATGCAAAAATTGCACTTACTACATTAAAGCAGACATGTACTGCTGCAGTTCGTTGGGCATTTGCATTGGCACCGATCGCGGCAAGAACTGCAGTTGCAACTGTGCCAATATTCTGGCCAATGACCAGCATGAGCGCTTGATCGAGCTGAATGGCCTGACTTGCAAGTGCAGCAAGTGTGGCTGTAATGGCGGCACTGGAGGACTGTAAAATCACCGTCATCACCAAGCCAAAAAGTACCAGCAACAGTTTGGCAGCCAGACTTTCAGTAGAGAAAATGGAAAGGTCAAGATGTTCTGCAACCCCTGACATGGCCACCTGAAGCAAATCAATTCCAAAGAAAATCAGTCCGAAGCCTGCAAGCGCCAAACCAGTGAGTGCGGTACGTCCATGGGCCAATATTTTAAGTAAAGCACCTATAGCAATGAGAGGTAAAGCCACTTGCCCAATAGAAAACTTTAAACCTAAAAAAGCCACAATCCAGCCAGTAGTAGTAGTACCGATATTGGCACCAATAATTACACCAATGGCTTGCGAAAAAGAGAGTACACCGGCGCTGACAAAGCCAATTGTTGCTAAAGTAGTCGCTGTAGAGGATTGCACAATGACAGTCAGGGCAATCCCTGAAGTCATTGCTTTAAAAGGAGAACCGGTAAACCGCCCTAACCACTGTCTTAGTGTTTCCCCTGCAATGTCTTTAAGACTTTCGGTCATTAAAGTCATGCCAAGCAAAAATAAACCGATCCCACCACAAAGCTGTGCAAATACCTCAAACACGCATATTCCTAGGCTTCAAATATTTTAATGATTAAAACACAATCAGCCTGATTTAAGAATGGCAATTTTTTTGAGTAAATTCAGAATATTATTTTAATTCCGCTCTTTTTCTTTCTTCCGCGCATAAAAAAACACCCCCTGCATCAGCAGGGGGTGTTTTGAATAATGAGCTGGCGATGACTTACTCTCACATGGGTAACCCCACACTACCATCAGCGCTAAGAGGTTTCACTTCTGAGTTCGGGAAGGGATCAGGTGGTTCACTCTTGCTATTGTCGCCAGCACAACTGTTTATGGATACTTGCTTTGGTCTTATTTAGTCACTTTTCAGTGTATGCCAATGCTTTTTCCAAATGAGTTATTAACAGGTATATCTGAGTTGAATATTGTCTTACTAACGAGATACTGAATCAAGTCGTTTTGCTGAATATCGAATCAATTGATGCTTTATACAACAACTGTTTGGGTGTTGTATAGTCAAGCCTCACGAGCAATTAGTATTGGTCAGCTTCATGCATCACTGCACTTCCACATCCAACCTATCAACGTCGTAGTCTTCAACGGCTCTTTAGAGGACATAAAGTCCTAGGGAAATCTTATCTTGAGGTAGGCTTCCCGCTTAGATGCTTTCAGCGGTTATCCCTTCCGAACATAGCTACCCGGCGATGCGACTGGCGTCACAACCGGTACACCAGAGGTTCGTCCACTCTGGTCCTCTCGTACTAGGAGCAGATCCTCTCAAATTTCCAACGCCCACGGTAGATAGGGACCGAACTGTCTCACGACGTTCTAAACCCAGCTCGCGTACCTCTTTAAATGGCGAACAGCCATACCCTTGGGACCTGCTTCAGCCCCAGGATGAGATGAGCCGACATCGAGGTGCCAAACACCGCCGTCGATATGAACTCTTGGGCGGTATCAGCCTGTTATCCCCAGAGTACCTTTTATCCGTTGAGCGATGGCCCTTCCATACAGAACCACCGGATCACTAAGACCTACTTTCGTACCTGCTCGACTTGTGGGTCTCGCAGTTAAGCGCGCTTTTGCCTTTATACTCTACGCGTGATTTCCGACCACGCTGAGCGCACCTTCGTACTCCTCCGTTACTCTTTAGGAGGAGACCGCCCCAGTCAAACTACCCACCAGACATGGTCCTCGCTCCAGATTATGGAGCAGAGTTAGAACCTCAATATTACCAGGGTGGTATTTCAAGATTGGCTCCACCAGAACTAGCGTCCTGGTTTCAAAGCCTCCCACCTATCCTACACAAGTAAGATCAAAGTTCAATGTCAAGCTGCAGTAAAGGTTCACGGGGTCTTTCCGTCTAGCCGCGGGTACACCGCATCTTCACGGCGAATTCGATTTCACTGAGTCTCTGCTGGAGACAGCGCCCCCATCATTATGCCATTCGTGCAGGTCGGAACTTACCCGACAAGGAATTTCGCTACCTTAGGACCGTTATAGTTACGGCCGCCGTTTACTGGGGCTTCGATCAAGAGCTTCGCTTACGCTAACCCCATCAATTAACCTTCCAGCACCGGGCAGGCATCACACCCTATACGTCCACTTTCGTGTTTGCAGAGTGCTATGTTTTTAATAAACAGTTGCAGGGGCCTGGTTTCTGTGGCTGCTCTCAGCTCAGGAAGCAAGTTCCATCACCAAAAGCAGCGTACCTTCTCCCGAAGTTACGGTACCATTTTGCCTAGTTCCTTCAGCAGAGTTCTCTCAAGCGCTTTGGTCTACTCGACCTGACCACCTGTGTCGGTTTCGGGTACGATTCCTGTGTAACTGAAGCTTAGAGACTTTTCCTGGAAGCATGGTATCAGCCACTTCACTGTACAAGTACAGCTTGCTATCAGTTCTCAGCATAGAGCACCCCGGATTTGCCTAAGATGCATGCCTACAACCTTCCACCTGGACAACCAACGCCAGGCTGACTTAACCTTCTCCGTCCTCTCATCGCATTACACAGAAGTATTGGAATATTAACCAATTTCCCATCGACTACGCCTCTCGGCCTCGCCTTAGGGGTCGACTCACCCAGCCCCGATTAACGTTGGACTGGAACCCTTGGTCTTTCAGCGAGCGAGTTTTTCACTCGCTTTGTCGTTACTCACGTCAGCATTCGCACTTCTGATACCTCCAGCAGACTTCTCAATCCACCTTCATCGGCTTACAGAACGCTCCCCTACCACGCATAATAAATTATGCATCCGCAGCTTCGGCATATAGTTTTAGCCCCGTTACATCTTCCGCGCAGGCCGACTCGACTAGTGAGCTATTACGCTTTCTTTAAAGGGTGGCTGCTTCTAAGCCAACCTCCTAGCTGTCTATGCCTTCCCACATCGTTTCCCACTTAACTATAATTTTGGGGCCTTAGCTGGCGGTCTGGATTGTTTTCCTCTTGACTACGGACGTTAGCACCCGCAGTCTGTCTCCCGGATAGTACTCATTGGTATTCGGAGTTTGCATCGGTTTGGTAAGTCGGGATGACCCCCTAGCCGAAACAGTGCTCTACCCCCAATGGTATTCGTCCGAGGCGCTACCTAAATAGCTTTCGGGGAGAACCAGCTATCACCAAGTTTGATTAGCCTTTCACCCCTATCCACAAGTCATCCCCTGGCTTTTCAACGACAGTGGGTTCGGTCCTCCAGTTAGTGTTACCCAACCTTCAACCTGCTCATGGATAGATCACCTGGTTTCGGGTCTATACCCAGCAACTAAACGCCCTATTAAGACTCGGTTTCCCTACGGCTCCCCTATTCGGTTAACCTTGCTACTGAATATAAGTCGCTGACCCATTATACAAAAGGTACGCAGTCACCGGACACAATGCCGGCTCCCACTGCTTGTATGCATGCGGTTTCAGGATCTATTTCACTCCCCTCACAGGGGTTCTTTTCGCCTTTCCCTCACGGTACTGGTTCACTATCGGTCAGTCAGGAGTATTTAGCCTTGGAGGATGGTCCCCCCATATTCAGACAAGGTTTCACGTGCCTCGCCCTACTCGACATCATCATATAAGCCCTTTCGTGTACAGGACTATCACCGTCTACGGTCGCACTTCCCAGAGCGTTCCACTAGAACTTATATGACTTAATGGGCTCTTCCCCTTTCGCTCGCCGCTACTGAGGGAATCTCAATTGATTTCTTTTCCTAAGGGTACTGAGATGTTTCACTTCCCCTCGTTCGCCTTGCAACACTATGTATTCATGTTGCAATACCTACCTTATGGTAAGTGGGTTTCCCCATTCAGACATCTCCGGATCACAGGATATTTGCCGCCTCCCCGGAGCTTTTCGCAGGCTATCACGTCTTTCATCGCCTCTGACTGCCAAGGCATCCACCACATGCACTTAATTACTTGACTATACAACCCCAAACAGTCGCTTGATCCTACAAGTAGATCAACCAACATTCAGTTTAGTGTCTCGTGAACTTAATCACTGTACAGCTTCAATTAGATTCATATACCAAAACGCTTGATTCAGTTAATCGCTAGTTTCTCAGTTCTTCATCTCCATTCAACTATGTCACTTGCGTGTCATACTTAAATATCAATTTAGTTCTGAGCCTTAAACAATTTATTTCAACTCAAATATATTCTGTTAATGATTGATCTAGCCTTCGTCAGGTCTAGACGCTGTGATAAATCACAGAAGTTAATAAGCTTAAACTTACTAAATTCTATAATCTAGCAACTTAGTCTTAAATGATGGTGGAGACTAGGAGAGTCGAACTCCTGACCTCCTGCGTGCAAAGCAGGCGCTCTACCAACTAAGCTAAGTCCCCAGCTTATCAATAAGTCAATGTTTCTGATTTCTGTAAGTTTGCAGAGTGGTGGGTCTGACAAGACTTGAACTTGTGACCCCACGCTTATCAAGCGTGTGCTCTAACCAACTGAGCTACAGACCCTCAGATACATCGTATGAAGAACAACTTGTTGTGGATTCTTACCAATCGTCAATCTTTCGTTAAGGAGGTGATCCAGCCGCAGGTTCCCCTACGGCTACCTTGTTACGACTTCACCCCAGTCATCTGCCACACCGTGGTAAGCGTCCTCCTTACGGTTAGACTACCTACTTCTGGTGCAACAAACTCCCATGGTGTGACGGGCGGTGTGTACAAGGCCCGGGAACGTATTCACCGCGGCATTCTGATCCGCGATTACTAGCGATTCCGACTTCATGGAGTCGAGTTGCAGACTCCAATCCGGACTACGATCGGCTTTTTGAGATTAGCATCCTATCGCTAGGTAGCAACCCTTTGTACCGACCATTGTAGCACGTGTGTAGCCCTGGTCGTAAGGGCCATGATGACTTGACGTCGTCCCCGCCTTCCTCCAGTTTGTCACTGGCAGTATCCTTAAAGTTCCCGGCTTAACCCGCTGGCAAATAAGGAAAAGGGTTGCGCTCGTTGCGGGACTTAACCCAACATCTCACGACACGAGCTGACGACAGCCATGCAGCACCTGTATGTAAGTTCCCGAAGGCACCAATCCATCTCTGGAAAGTTCTTACTATGTCAAGACCAGGTAAGGTTCTTCGCGTTGCATCGAATTAAACCACATGCTCCACCGCTTGTGCGGGCCCCCGTCAATTCATTTGAGTTTTAGTCTTGCGACCGTACTCCCCAGGCGGTCTACTTATCGCGTTAGCTGCGCCACTAAAGCCTCAAAGGCCCCAACGGCTAGTAGACATCGTTTACGGCATGGACTACCAGGGTATCTAATCCTGTTTGCTCCCCATGCTTTCGCACCTCAGTGTCAGTATTAGGCCAGATGGCTGCCTTCGCCATCGGTATTCCTCCAGATCTCTACGCATTTCACCGCTACACCTGGAATTCTACCATCCTCTCCCATACTCTAGCCAACCAGTATCGAATGCAATTCCCAAGTTAAGCTCGGGGATTTCACATTTGACTTAATTGGCCACCTACGCGCGCTTTACGCCCAGTAAATCCGATTAACGCTTGCACCCTCTGTATTACCGCGGCTGCTGGCACAGAGTTAGCCGGTGCTTATTCTGCGAGTAACGTCCAAGCATCTTGGGTATTAACCAAGAGCTCCTCCTCCTCGCTTAAAGTGCTTTACAACCAAAAGGCCTTCTTCACACACGCGGCATGGCTGGATCAGGGTTCCCCCCATTGTCCAATATTCCCCACTGCTGCCTCCCGTAGGAGTCTGGGCCGTGTCTCAGTCCCAGTGTGGCGGATCATCCTCTCAGACCCGCTACAGATCGTCGCCTTGGTAGGCCTTTACCCCACCAACTAGCTAATCCGACTTAGGCTCATCTATTAGCGCAAGGTCCGAAGATCCCCTGCTTTCTCCCGTAGGACGTATGCGGTATTAGCATCCCTTTCGAGATGTTGTCCCCCACTAATAGGCAGATTCCTAAGCATTACTCACCCGTCCGCCGCTAAATCCAGTAGCAAGCTACTTTCATCCGCTCGACTTGCATGTGTTAAGCCTGCCGCCAGCGTTCAATCTGAGCCATGATCAAACTCTTCAGTTTAAAATCAGTAGTACCTTTAAAGGGCACCAATCTTGGCTCATCAATTTTCTGACAAATATTTCTCAAATAAACTTCGAGTAATTTCTACCATTCAATCAATGAAAATAATTTCGATCGATCAACCAGCAAAAATCCACACAAGTTGTTCTTCATAATCTCTTAATGATCTTCTTGCTACTTCGTCAGCAGCAAGCTAGGTCGGCTATATTACTCTTTATTTCGAAAGAGTCAACAGGTTCAGTCGATTATTTTTAAACTTCTTCAAGACTTCCAGATTTAAACCCTTTGAGCTAAATCCTTGTTTCTCAACAAGTTTTAATCAACATCACCGCCGATGGATGTGCATTCTACAGCATTTCACACCCAACACAACCCCTATTTTTAAATAATTCAGCAAAAATATCACGACTGTTTATTTATTCTACAGAAAATGCAGTTTTTACTATTTTTTGAGCATTAAAGGTACAGAATTGGCTAAATGCGTGAGAAGTTTGTCGGCTTTATCCTGCTCCTGAAAGCGCAAAGGACGGCAATCGATGTATTCACAGTAACCCCCTTCACCATTTTCAGTCTCTTCATTTATTTTTACCTGATAGCTGAAGCTGCCCACATAGCCCGCAGCCAGGCCAAATTTAAAATCGCCGCGGCTTTGTCCTTGCACCCAGATACAGGTGCCATCTTTAGCTTCGTAGCACCATTCAAATTCACGCGGCAAATACATATCTTGCCCATTGGGCGTGGTAACGCGTGGATAGACCCGATGTACTTTGAAATACACTTTTTGATCAAACATCTGAGTCTGCATCTTGTTTAAATCACGCAGATATATTCTTGACTGGATAATGCTATTCAAACTATCCCGAATCTGTGCCAGAAGTAGCTGTCTATTTTCATTCAGGTTAATGATCTGATAGGTCAGGAAGGCCAAAGGCAGATAAGGAAAGTTGAAACTTCGCGCATATTCAAAACTTCCCAAAGCATCAATATTATATTTTTGTTCTTTATATTTTAATGTGCCCTGGCAATAGCACAGTAAAGACCAGTGATCGGCAAGTGAAAAACGCATCTGGGTAAAGTGGGAAATCAGCTGCGTGGTATGAATGCTTA
The DNA here is from genome assembly GCF_057839405.1 of Acinetobacter sp. KH_038. NCBI lineage: Bacteria > Pseudomonadati > Pseudomonadota > Gammaproteobacteria > Moraxellales > Moraxellaceae > Acinetobacter > Acinetobacter sp. KH_038. Next base: position 2,662,248 of record NZ_CM174489.1, read on the forward strand.
AATCAAAACTGAGCTCCGAGTCAGAACGCTGCAGGCGAAAATGTGGAAAGGCTCCACTGAGCCGCTCCCGGTCTAAAAACTGGAACAAACCCGGCTTAAAATTACAGTCCTGCTGGACTGAATAGCGATGCAGTTGACCCACCATGTGCGGACTCGTGCTGCAAATCACCGTGGCAGTATCCAGTGCAGTAGTCTGGATTGCGCCAGGATTGACCAGCATGGGTGCATTCGGCTGTCCGATAATACTGAGGAAATTTAGATAATGTAGCGGTGCCGGAAGTCCGGGAATGGTCAAACCTTGATGAATAATCTTGTATTTTGAGTTGGGGCCATGATAGGCCGGATAGCGCGAAACAGTTGGAGTCTGATTCAGCTGTTTCGAACGATCTAAAAAATCTTGAAGAAACTGCATATCAGACTCCTTATATTTATAATGTACTCTGTCTTTTTGCCATAAAGGTGGTTATAAAACCAGATAAGGCATACAGGATCGAAATCACCAGAATGCCCACTGGAATATTATAAGTCATCGCGGCAAAGACAAATACTGCAATCGGCAATACAAAAAATGGAACACGTTTACGTTCTACGGTCTTGAATGAATAATATTTAATATTGGAAATCATTAACAGACCGACAGCAATAATGACAACTGCATTAATCACCTGGATGGATTGTTCACGAATATCGAAAATTTCCGGAAAATCCAGACCCACCCAGACCAATGAAACAATCATGATGGCTGCCAATGGACTGGCCACACCAATAAAATAGCGCTTGTCGACCACACCAATTTGGACATTAAAGCGGGCTAGACGAAAAGCAGCACAGGCGGTATAGACAAAACAGGCTGCCAAACCAATCCGGCCTAAATCACTCAAGCCCCAGCTATACATCAAAATTGCGGGCGCCACACCAAATGCCAGCATGTCAGAGAGCGAATCAAACTGTTCACCAAACGGACTTTGTGCACCAATGGCCCGTGCCACGCGTCCATCTAGACCATCGAGTAAAGCCGCAATAAAAATGGCATAAATGGCTTGCTGAAAATTGCCATTCATACTGGCAATAATCGAGTAGAAACCTGATAACAACGCTGCGGTTGTAATCAGGTTCGGCCATAGATAGATCCCTCGACGCTTAACTTTTTGCCCTTCCTGGGTATGCTCCTCTTCTTCCACCTCAAAGGTGATGCCATCAAAAGGCAAGTCTTTCGAAGAGTCGCGTTCCGGTTTGCTTATATTTGTCATTCTTGTCGATCCTAGCTATGACCTGTGCTTTGAAAAAATTATTCGCCGACTAACCAGCGGACTGCAGCGTGACCACCATTTTCACTCATGCGAAGATGTGGGAATAACCATTGTAATGCTTCGTCTGCATCTTCAGAGAATTTCCAAGGCGGGTTAATTACCAGCAAACCACAACCATTCAAGCCGACAGGTGTGTCATCCGGCCATACACAAACTTCACATACCAATTGACGACGAATACCGGTCTTGAACATTTTCTTTTCGAAACGCTCGATCATGGCACGGTCTTTAATTGGATACCAAACCGCAAATACGCCTGTTGGCCATTTCTTGTAAGCGGCAACCAGCAGTTCAACCAATTGCGGGAAATCCTTACGCTCAAGCTCATAAGGCGGATCGATCATGACCAGACCACGTTTTTCTTTTGGTGGAATCACCCCCAAAAGACCTTCATAAGCATCACGTTCATGCAATCCGGCACGCTTGTCAAAAATATTATGACGAAGCTGCTGAAACACATCGCGCTGCATTTCAAAAATCGTGGCTTTGTCGATGTCACGCATGCCTTCGAGGGCAAACCATGGCGAACCCGGATAAGCACCCTTCCCGAAATTCTCACGCATTTTTTCAACAACTTTTAAATATTGCTGTACGCCTTCAGGTGCATTACGCTTGATCGAATCATCTAGTTTAACAAGACGATGAATACCGTTTAAGAACTCACCTGATTTTTGCGCTTCAGCAGTCGATAAATCATATTTACCCGCACCACCATGTGTGTCTACATAGCGGTAAGGTTTGTCTTTTGCATTCAGTCGAGTCAACAACTGAAGCAATAAAACGTGCTTCATGACATCGGCAAAGTTGCCTGCGTGGTAAGAGTGACGGTAATTCATGTTTCATTAATTCCTAATATCAACAGCCATTTTAACATGAAAAATAGTTTCGTTCAGGCACGATTCTTACACTAGAATAACAACGCCCTTTTGTATCGTTTTATCAGGTTGGTGTTATGACAGTTGCACAACTCCCAAAATCGTGGTCAATTGACCAAATTCTGGATGATCTGGACCAGCAAGGTTTTAGCCTGATTGATGCGGCTTATGCACCGGCTTATGTGGAGCAACTGGTCACTGAGTGTACGCAAAATCTGGCGCGTTTTCGTGAAGCTGCGATTCAAAATGGCGTAGTGAGCCAGATCCGCAGCGATCACATTTTATGGCTGAATGAAGATTTGCCGGTATCCAGTCAGCATGTTCAAACCTTGAAGCTTTTGGGCCAGGAATTAAATCGGGCTTTTTATTTAGGGATTAAAGATGTCGAGGCACATTTTGCCTGCTACAACGCTGGCGAGTTTTATGCGCTGCATCGCGACAATCCTCAAGCTAAAAATGGCCGGATGATTTCCAGTGTGTATTATCTGCATGAACAATGGCAGGCGGACTGGGGTGGTGAACTGCGCCTGCAAGATAAAAACGGCCAATGGCATATTATCCAGCCACAACCGAACCGGATTGCGTTGTTCCAGAGTGATTTGTTACATGAAGTTTTAATCTCCAAACAGCAACGCCTATCCATCACGGCCTGGTTACGAAGCGACATGGCACTCGTCTAATGTTCGTTCATGCTTTAAATTTTAATTTTTAACCTCATATAGCCATTATTGAGAAATGAGGATGGCATTGATGCGATTAACAACCAAGCAGATTATTGAACGGCTGGGTGAAACCGACCAGTTGTATTTACAGGGCAATACGCCGGAATTAACGCTTGAACGTGCTGATCTTCGTTTACAGTTGGCGACTTTAAGCGAGCTGCGTCAGGAACAAAAACATTTCCTGCAAGAAGCCGTGGTGTTACTGGAACAAGGCCGGGTGGAATTTGAAGAAATGCCGCTGCGCCTGTATATCAATTTATCCCTGCATCTGGCCAAGGCCTATATGATGTTCTTTGAACTGACCAAAGAGCAGCATTTTGCCCTGATTACCCAGCAAATCCTTAAACCGATGGCCAGTTATGAACATGGCGATATTTATTTTTTCCTCGCCTACGCCAGTGCCAGCAAAAATGAGCCGGCCCTGACCCGTCACTGGTTAGGAAAATACACAAAAACGGCGGAATGCGAACTGGAACTGTTGCAGCAGCATCATGCTTTTAGTGATTATCGTCAGCAGGAATGGTTTAGCAAGATATTAAAAAGCAAAATGCATTAAGCCAGAAAAATAAAAAAACGCCTCCACTGAGGCGTTTTTTTATTGGGAGCATAAACTTTGATGAGTTAAGCAATAGAACAGTAGCAATAACAACTAGGCAAACTGACGCTGACGTCTGTAGGCATCCATGTGTAGTTGCTGATTTAGTTCATCTACCCAGATTGCCCAATCATCATCTTGTACCAGATGGCTAATCAATAATGAACGCTGGGACTTATTCCAGAATGGTGCTTCATGCAAAGACAAGCCTGCTGGAAGCTGATGCGTACGGATATACAACTCAATAGCAGCCGGACTGTTGGCCAGACCAAGTTGGGAAAATAACATTTCTAAGGATGGTTGGTTCTTCATGAGCATGTCGCCCTCCTTATATATCAGCTAAATTGTAATTATTTATAGATATAACTTATAAGATAAGACAAAAAAAACCTAGCCATTTGACTAGGTTTATTGTTTCTTTTTGTAGGAGGCAATATTAAACAGTTTCTTTATCTTGTTTATCACTTTCGACATGTAACAGCTGGTTCAGTTTATCAATAATCACAATCCATTCATCATCCTGATGCCAATGCTCACGCAAGAATGCACTTTGACCCTCACTCCAGAATTCGGCATCTGGCAAAGCAACTTCGGATGGCAGCTGATGACTATGGGTAAACTCATTGATTGCGGCTTCATCAGAAGGTAAACCCAATTGTTCAAATAATAATTCTAAAGTTGGCTGTTGTTCAAACATGATTCACGTGCTCCTGCTATAAAAATTGTAATATTCATCAAATAGAAATTAGCTTAATGACTGATCATACTGACTATAAATCGCATGATCCTGAGGTCTGCGCTTCACTATGCAACTGTTCATTGAGGATATCGACCACAATGGCCCATTCATCATCTTCCTTCCAGTTACCGATGATGAAATCATGTTGTGCCTTAGACCAGAACGGGGCTTTATGTAAAGGAACATCCATCCCGATTTGATGTGTTTTAATAAATTCATCAATGGCTTCAGGGCTAGAGTCCAATCCGAGTTGCTGGAAGAACATTTCTAACGTTGGGTGTTGATGAAACATCTTCTTCACCTCGCCTTTTATTGCATTATTTATACTTATCAATTTAGCGCAGGCTTGCAGCAGATTCAGTTGCTGCTGCATCACAGCATGTTATTTTTTGTTCATTAAAAATAATCGCCATAAAAAAAGCACCCCAAATGGAGTGCTTTTTTTAACTTAATCTAAAAGACTAAATTATTTAAGCATGTCAGCAATTGCTGCGCGCTCTTCTTCAAGTTCGTTCAACGTGAAGTTGATACGCTCTTGACTGAACTGGTCGATTTCCAGACCTTGAACGATTTTGTATTCGCCATTTTCAGTCGTTACAGGGAAACCGAACATTACGCCTTCAGGGATACCATAAGAACCGTCAGAAGGAATACCCATTGTTACCCATTCGCCGTTTGTACCAAGCGCCCAATCACGCATATGGTCGATTGCAGCGTTTGCAGCAGAAGCAGCAGAAGACAAACCACGTGCTTCGATGATCGCAGCACCACGTTTACCAACAGTCGGAAGGAATGTATTTGCATTCCATTCTTGGTCGTTGATCATGTCTTTAACGCTTTCGCCGTTGATTGTTGCAAAACGGTAGTCAGCATACATAGTTGGAGAGTGGTTACCCCAAACTGTAAGGTTTTTGATGTCTTTAACCGCTTTGCCCGTTTTCGCAGCAATTTGAGATGCAGCACGGTTGTGGTCAAGACGTAACATTGCAGTGAAGTTTTTCGCTGGAAGATCTGGAGCAGATTTCATTGCGATGTAAGCATTCGTGTTCGCAGGGTTACCTACTACAAGAACTTTAACGTCGCGGCTAGCAACTTCGTTCAGTGCCTGGCCTTGACCGATGAAGATTTCGCCGTTTACTTTAAGAAGGTCAGCACGTTCCATACCTGGACCACGTGGACGTGAACCAACTAGAAGCGCGTAGTCAGCATCTTTGAATGCAACTTTAGGATCATCAGTACCGATCATGTCTTCCAGAAGAGGGAATGCACAATCTTGAAGCTCCATCATTACGCCTTTAAGCGCTTGCTGAGCTTTCTCAAAAGGAACTTCGAGCAATTGCAAAATCACTGGTTGATCTTTACCTAACATTTCGCCGCTTGCGATACGGAATAATAGGCTGTAACCAATTTGACCTGCAGCGCCAGTAACGGCAACACGAACTGCTTGCTTCATCTAATTATCTCCAATTGAGGATATTCAATGCGATTAAATAGTTAGTATTTAATCTAATAATCATAAACGCGAAAGATTGTACTCCAATCCTTTGCCAGATGCATATAAAAGAGGACGGATTTCATCTAAAGTCTGATAGGAAATATAAATCAAAACGGCAAAAAAGCTTAGTATGTTCCTTTTATTGTGACAGTTTTTGGACATGTATTAATAATGTTGGCGGGACAGGCTTTGTAATTGCCATTTTGGGCATAACAGACTTTGATTGAGGTCAAGACACTGGCTGACTGGGTCTGCTGGCAATTAAAGCGTAAAGCACTGGCAGGTAACTTCGGATTAATTTTCACAAACTTCATCCGCAATGCATCAACTGAAATTGTAATATTTTCCTGTTCCGTCAGTTCCGCAGGCACTTTAATACGGTCGGCATAATTGATAATGGTCCGGAAATACTGACTGGCATTCATCGGAACACAGCCACCAATATTTCGCCATAAAACTGTCCGGGTATTTTCATCCGGCATGATTCTGGCCACCACTTTGGACTGGAGTGGTGGCAGTTTGGCAGAGCTGTTGGTGCTGCAGTCTTGTGATGTGGTCTGCGGATATAAACCTGCAATATTCAGGGAATATCCTTCCAGACATTTGCGTTTTTTGGCATATTCCGGGTACAGGCTACATAAGGCCGGCACCATTTGTACATCCATGACATAGTCTGTTGGTGTAGCGAACGCTGCCGGACTGCTGCCCAAAAATACAAGCGCGATCCATTTCCCCCAAACCCGACGATCCTTCGTTATTTTCATGAATAAGTCACCACCCCCCCAATAATTTTAATTTTATTGTGTATTTCGTAATGGTATCAGTTGCATGCGTTTACCCACTGACTGTGCCCCCTGTCCTAACAAAATACCGTAATGCGTGGCATTGGTCATGACATGTTTCACATAATCTCGGGTTTCAAGTAAGGGAATACTTTCAGTATATTGATCTGCCGCAATGCCCTGAAATTCTGGCTGCCAGCGGCGAGCGCGGTTTGGTCCGGCATTATAGCCGGCAGTTGCCAGCACGGGACTGTCGCTGAGCTGACGCTGAATGGTAGACAGATAGAATGTGCCATAACGAATATTGGTATTCATGTCGGTCAGTGCTGCGGGATTATAAGCCTCTCCCATTTGACGGGCCACCAGCTTGGCCGTATCCGGCATGATCTGCATCAGACCACCTGCACCCACATGTGAACGTGCAACGGTATTGAAACGGCTTTCCTGACGCATCAGACCATACGCCCAGGCCGGATCGATCCCCACAGTACGGCTATGACTGACCACATAGTTTTGATGTGGCATTGGATAACGGTAGTTATAATTATGTTTGTTCTCGGTACGGTCAGCGGCATAGATGGCACGATCATACCAGCCCATGTCCATGGCACGTTTTGCAGCAGCCAGTAGCAGCTCATCATCTTTTTTCAGATAGGCCTGACGTACTGCCCAGTTCCATTCCCGGTTAATGTAGTTATCCGGAGCGCTTATATTGCGCAGGGTAAAAGCGCGCCGGAAATGAATATCCTGATTTAAACGCTGCATGGCCTGATTGGATGGCTGGGTCGGATTCGGGATACTCGCCGTCACCTGTCCCAATTTATCGCGTGCCAGAAGATTGTGATAATCATCCCCTGTGGCCAGTTTACGATAAATACTTTCTGCGGTTTTTTTCGCGCTACGATCTGCACGCTGTTCACTGGCCCGGGCCAGCCAGTATTGCCAGCGATCTTCCTGCTTCTGATTGACGCTCATGGCATCAATCGCACGGATCAGACTTTCCCAGGCACTAAAACGGATGGCCTGACGTGCATAAATTTCGGCTTCTTCTGGACTAAAGGGCAAACCATAACTGGCATCCAGGGCATTTAATACTTCACGGTTAAAGTTGTTCTTCATTACCGTGGTGCCACCGATATAGCCCACAGCTCGGTATAAGGCACGTTGTACCTGTACTGGTGTGCCTTCAGCGGTGCGTTTCACTATAGACAAGGCCGAGTCCAGATCAGTATCTGCCAGACGTCCCAGTGCATAAATCAGATAGGCATGTTCTGCAGCAGTGCTTTTCGGCGCAGACCATAAATAACTGGTTGGATTGGCCTGAATCGAGTTCAATTGTGCCAATGATAAGTTCAAACCGATCCCTTGTGCGGTGGCAATAGCCTGACCAGACTGTCCGGCACGCAGTTGCCCCCAAAGTCGCTGTTGACGGTCTTCTGCTGTCATTAAAGGACTGGAAAGCATCATCCGGCCAAGACCGGTACAAGAATCCGGCTGGCTATTCGTCGTCAGCCAGACCTCTTTAAATTCGGCATAGACCAGCTCATCTCCGGATTTGGCACGTACCTGGGCCACAGCACAGGCTTCGGCTGGATCGGCATTGGTCACATAAGGCAATACCGGCTGGGCAGTCGTGAAGTCGGCCATTTTGACTTTTTCTTCAACATAGTCCGCTGCCAGCTTTTCGGCCATTGCAGATTGCGGGTAGCGCTGGGCAAAACTGATGATCTGGTTGGCAGGTTGCAAGGCAAGATTCTGGTTTAAAATCCAGTATTCCGGATAATAACCCAGGGCATCATTCTGCATCGACAGGCGATATTGTTGTAATAATTCAGTATTTCCGGCATTGGCGGCACGCAGGGCATCGTTAAATTGCTCCTCAGCTGCATATGTGCTTGCTGAACAGATACACGCCACACTCAACGTAATTAATTTAGAATATTTATACATGTTTTCAGTGTGTTTCAACATCCTTTGCCTTCTCTCATCGATTTTGTGCCAAGCCCATGCTGCTTATCATAAAAGCTTTGTTGCAATATTATAACCAACTGTATTGTTCAGTTATGTAACCTTATGATTAGGCAATATTAATTTACAGCCCATTTTTGCCCATAAATCAATATTTTTCCACGTTTAATTTAGGCTATAAGTTTAAGCGACTTTCCTGCTAAAATATGCGCCTTCCAAGATTTCAGTCCGTGAATTGAATTTTTATTCACCTGTTTGATGCGTCAATCAGGCTGTTCGTTCACTCTTTCAACGTATTACCTTGTAGGAGCCTACATGACGGTTCAAACCTTCATTCCGAATGGTGCCCCAGCTGCCTCAGAAAACACTGTTACCCAGCCAGCGCACACCCCTGCCCACGAGATTGCAGTAAAAAAACTGTATATCGAAACGCAAGGGTGTCAGATGAATGAGTACGACAGTCACCGTATGGCAGACCTGTTAGGCGATTCTCATGGCTATGTGCTGACCACCGATCCGAAAGATGCCGATATTCTGCTGATGAATACCTGCTCGATCCGTGAAAAAGCCCAGGAAAAAGTATTTTCCGAACTGGGTCGCTGGCGCAAGCTGAAAGACAAAAACCCGGACCTGATTATTGGTGTCGGTGGTTGTGTAGCATCTCAGGAAGGCGACAACATCCAGAAACGTGCCAATTATGTCGATATGATTTTTGGCCCGCAAACCCTACACCGTTTGCCACAAATGCTGGATCAGCATTTTGAACAGATTGAAAAACCGAAAAAAGAAAAAATCAAACTGGTGGATATTTCCTTCCCGGACATCGAGAAATTCGACTTCCTGCCTGAACCACGCGTTGAAGGCTATAAAGCCTTTGTCTCGATTATGGAAGGCTGTTCTAAATACTGCTCATTCTGTGTGGTGCCTTATACCCGTGGTGAAGAAGTCTCTCGCCCACTGGATGATGTGCTGGCTGAAATTGCCGGTCTGGCTGAAAAAGGCGTACGTGAGATTTCACTGCTTGGTCAGAACGTCAATGGTTATCGTGGTGAAACCTTTGAAGGCAATATCTGTACCTTTGCCGATCTGTTACGTCTGGTCGCGGACATTCCGGGCATTGGCCGGATTCGTTATACCACTTCACATCCGCTCGAGTTTAACGACGACCTGATTCAGTGTTACCGCGATCTGCCACAAATGGTTTCACATCTGCATTTGCCGGTACAAAGTGGCTCCAATGATGTCCTGAAAGCCATGAAGCGTAACCATAGCATTAATGTCTATATCGAGAAGATTAAAAAGCTACGCGCAGTTCGTCCTGATATGCATTTATCTTCAGACTTTATCATTGGCTTCCCGGGTGAAACCGATGAGAACTTTGAAGAGACCTATCAATTCATTAAAGATCTGGATTTCGATCATTCATATAGTTTTATCTATTCAAAACGTCCGGGTACACCTGCGGCAGAACTGGAAGACACCATTCCCGAAGACGTGAAAAAACAGCGTCTGGCCAAAGTTCAGCAATGGATCAAACGCTCAAGTATTGATAAGACTGATGCGATGCTCGGTAGCATTCAGCGGGTACTGATCGAGAAAGTCTCTGATAAAGATCCGAATATTCTGGTTGGTACGGCGGATAACACCCGTTATGTCAACTTTATCGGCGATCCGGCCTGGGTAGGCCGCTTTGCCGAGATCGAAATTACCGAAATTAAAACTTTAAATTTAGTTTACGGTGAGCTCTTGAATCTTGAGCCTGACGTGGCGTAATGTAGAGCATATAACGCACACTTCATAAGGAACACTCTTGACTGCAGCGATTCGACGTACAGTGGCTTTTCCTGGGATTTCAATGGACCGTATCCAAGCGATGTTAGGTGCTTACAACGGTCATTTGAAACAAATTGAACAACGTTTAGATGTCAAAATCTCCCATCGCGGAGAAAGTTTTATTGTTGATGGTGGCGTCGATGCCGTTGAGAGAGCTGAAATGCTGCTTCAACGTCTGCATGAAGAATCTGAACAGAGCCAGCAGATCAGCGCAGACACCCTGCATCTGATGATTCAGGGCAGTCAGACTGACCGCGAGCTTCAGCAAGATCTGGATGATCAGGAACATACCGGCCTGGAAAATGTCTGGTTACAGACCCGGAAAGGCCGGATCAATCCGCGCGGTGCCAACCAGAAACGTTATGTACAGCGTATTCTGCAAAGTGATATTTCCTTCGGTATCGGCCCTGCAGGAACAGGTAAAACCTATCTTGCTGTGGCTGCTGCTGTGGATATGCTGGAACGTAACGAAATCCAGCGCATTCTGTTGGTGCGTCCTGCGGTCGAAGCCGGTGAAAAACTGGGTTTCTTGCCAGGGGATTTATCCCAAAAAATCGATCCGTATTTACGTCCCTTGTATGACGCACTGTATGAAATGCTCGGTTTTGAAAAAGTGGCCAAGCTGATCGAACGTCAGGTGATTGAAGTTGCGCCACTTGCTTATATGCGTGGTCGTACCTTGAACCATTCTTTTGTGATTCTGGATGAAGCGCAGAACACCACTCCTGAACAGATGAAGATGTTCCTGACCCGTTTAGGTTTTGGTTCACGCGCAGTGATTACCGGTGACGTGACGCAGGTCGATTTACCGCGTGGTCAGCAATCTGGTCTGTCCCACGCCTTGCGAGTGATTGATAAAATTCCTGAAATTCATATCACCCGTTTTCATTCGCGTGATGTGGTACGTCATCAACTGGTACAGAAAATTGTTGAAGCCTATGAGGGCTGGGACAGTGAACAGCAACGTTTAAGTGCAGATGCACGTGCCGAACGTAAAGCACGTCAGGATGCCTTGATCGCTGAAAATGATGCTGCGGCAGACGCACAGCATTAAGCTTTAAACTTAAGGATTTGTGTTGAAACTTAGTCTTTCTTTACAACAGGATTTTCAGTCGCCTGAACTGGTACTAAAACGTGCCTATATCAAAAAAGTGGTTGAAACCACTTTACGTCATATCGGCACCCAGAGTAATTGCGAAATCGGAATTGCCTGTGTCGACCATGATGAAAGTCATAAACTTAATCTGGAATATCGTGCTAAAGATAAATCGACCAATGTCCTGTCTTTTCCCAGTGAACTTCCAGATGAGATGGCGCAATTTCTGGATGCATTTCCCATTGGCGACCTGGTAATTTGTATCCCGGTGGTGCTTGCTGAAGCGACTGAGCAGCAAAAACTACCTTTGACCCATTTCACCCATATGCTGGTGCATGGCACTTTGCACCTGATGGGCTATGACCATGAAACCTCAGATGCAGATGCTGAAGAGATGGAAGGTATTGAAATTGAGATTCTGGCCAAACTGGGTTTTGAAAATCCTTATCTGGAACGAAACTAAAATATCTAAATTGAAAAAGCGGGCTAAGGCTCGCTTTTTTTATTGTTTACCCTCACCCCAACCCTCTCCCATAAGGAGAGGGAGTTCTAATACCTATAGTAATGATAGTTCTCCCTCTCTTTGGGAGGGAGTTAGAGGGAGGGTCAGTTATATAAATTGAAAGAATTAACGCACCTCAAACTCTGCCTCGGCAGGATCAAAACGCCAGGTCCGGATAATCCGCAATTCAGAAATTTCCTTCATTTTGGCATCAAAGGCACCAAATGGAGCTGCCTTACGCACGGAAGATTTAGCCGCTTCATCCAGCATGGCATGACCTGAACTGTCAATCAGTCGGATAGCACGAATCCCGCCATTCTGGTTCAGAATTACCATCAGCCGGACTTCCCCTGCCAGACTTTGCTGCTTGGCCGCTTCCGGATAATACTGGTTACCATAAAATTCTACTTTCTGACGAAACTTTTCCAGATAAGCTGCCGAAACATCCTGCTTGGACTGAATGCCATCCACCGTTTTAATTTTTTGCTGGCGGCTAAAGTTTTGCTGACGTTGTAAATATTGTGCTTCCAGACTGGCCACCATAGCCGCTTTAGCCTGAAACTGGCTTTGTAACTGTTCCTGCATTTTTTTACGCTGATTTTCTTCTGCCTGTTTTTGCCAGCTCAAGGTGGTCATCAGCACTTTTTCTTCAAAACTGAGTTCTTGTTTCTGTTGCAGCAGATCCGGACTTTCCTGCTGCTCTTCCCCTGCTTTCTGCTCCAGTAAAGGAGAAGGCATATCACTCGACATCCGGTGCGCTTCTCGAAACTTGCCAGACCCTTGCTGGTCGGTTTGGGCCAGAAAGTCAGCATGTTCAATTTTTTCATCGGTTTGGCGCAAACTGACTGCAATTTCCTTGGTGCTGGTATTGCGATCTTGCGGCATGCCAAATTCCAGTGTCAGCACGATCAAATGCAGAATGCCTGCGGCAAGCACGGCACTGCTAAACACCGGATCTTTCCACCAGCTTCTGACCAGAGGCATTAATATCATGGTTTATCACATGACCAAACTCAGTACTGAGTCCAGTTCCCCAAAAAAAAGTATTTTTAAAGATTAAAAATAAACAGCTTAGGCATTTGTCTTTTTAAAATGCCAAATCCATCAAATCTTCAACGTTACATAACTAAAACTATAAAAATGGTGCTATTTATTTTGCTAAACTTCAAGCATGAACGCTTGTATTTTTCATACAATTCGACAAGATACAGCCCGAGTCAAAAATAAAGTTGCCAGGACGCTTGAATATGCAAACGCTAATTTCCAATATTTCCAATCGAATCCGTCAAGTGTATCAGAGGGCGGAAGGATTTATTGAGGATGAGCGTGAATTCCCTTTATCGCAAGTCTTCTTAAATGCAACTTTTCAACGCTTTGTTACTGACAATGTCGATGCTCTGAAAGATTTGCATGCAGACCTGCATGAAGACTGGCTGCGCCTCTACGCTACACTGGACTATAAAGGCCTGAATGTAACTTTGTCGGTCGATTTGAAACTGGTGCAGATGGAACTGAATAAAACCACGCAGCTGATCGTTTTCGAGCAAATCAGTGATACCCAGCTGATTGAAGCCAAATATCCAAATCTGCTGTATAAGCTCGGGGTGCGTTTTGCCCTGTTCTTCTATCAACGGGTCTTGAATAAAGATCCTTTGGGCATGATTCTGGAAAAACTGGGTGTCATTAAAGTCATTGATGACTTGCTGTATCTGGATCTGAATCGCTGGTTAGGTAAAAACCGTTCCATTATCGACACGCTTGGCAAAGTTCATGTGAATCATGCAGTGCTTCGCGAAGCTGAACTGGTGGTGATTGGCAATGTGAATCTTGCGGCCCTGTTTAGAAAACTTTCGCAAGACCGAGAGGAAAACTGGGATGCAGACGACATGGATGATAACGTGGTTACTCCAATCAAACAGAAAGATCCGTCTTAAATAGTATCCAAGGTCATTTTTTAAATTTCTGTTTAAAAAACTACATGAAAGATACACTTCTGGCAAAAATATCCCTTTAATTTCCACATTTTGATCAAATAATAAAAAGTGGAAAGTGATCAATTTTATTCGAAATTACACAGGACAATTTTTTTATGGCAAAGACTGTATTTAAAACTTTAGCGATGACCACTGGTCTAAGCGGTGTAATACTGTTGACTGGTATTTCTAGCCAGGCTTTTGCCATGACCCCGTTTCAGGCCAGTTATCAGTTTAGCTATAATGGCAAGAATATGGGCTCTGCTACCCGCACTCTGAGTAAATCCGGCAATAACTGGACTTATGTCTTCGCTGCAAAAGCCGGCGCTATTGCCTCTGCAACTGAAACCAGCCGTTTTACTTTTAATAATGGCAAGATTGGTTCGAGCAGTTTTAGCCGTAGCAGTAAAGTTATGGTGCATAACAACACCATGAGTATTAATTTTAATCCTTCCAGCAAAACCATCAGTACCAAAAAAGACGATGAAAAACGTTCTTTTGCCTGGAGAGCAGATGTTCTGGATGAACTGAATGCGGAATTACAAATTCGGGAAGACCTGAAAAATGGCGGCTTAAAATCGAATTATTATCTTGCTGATGCCAAAGAGGTTGAAGGACGTAAGTTTGTTAAGCAAGGTACGGAAACCGTCAGTACCAAATATGGTTCATTTAATACCATCAAGGTGGTGATGAAGCATAGCAAGCCGGGACGTGAAACCATCTTCTGGCTGGCCCCAAAACTTGACTATCTGCCAGTCAAAGTTTCGCATGTAGACAAGAAAACTTCCTATGGTTTGCTGTTAACTGACTATAAAGGTGCAAGCAACTAAGGTTTTTGGCGAATTTTACTTGATTTTTTCCGGGTGCTTTTTACAATACGCTTTTGCTTGAAAAAGCACCTGCTCTTGAGGATTCTCCCGTGCATGCACTAGAACAGAAAATCTTGGCCGAAGGCATCGTTCTTTCTGAAGAAGTTTTGAAAGTGGATTCTTTCTTAAATCACCAGATTGATCCAGTCATGATGCAACTGATTGGTCAAGAATTTGCGCGTCTGTTTAAGGATGCTGGCATCACCAAAATTATTACGATTGAAGCATCAGGTATTGCACCTGCAGTGATGGCAGGTTTAGAACTTGGCGTACCTGTGATCTTTGCACGTAAATATCAGTCTTTGACCCTGAAAGATGATTTATATCGTTCTAAAGTGTTTTCATTTACCAAACAGACTGAAAGCACCATTGCCATTTCCAACAAACATATTAGCTCAACCGACAAGGTTTTAGTGATTGATGACTTCCTGGCCAATGGTCAGGCAGCACTGGGTTTAGCAGATCTGATTCATCAGGCAAATGCTGAAGTGGTCGGTATTGGTATCGTGATTGAAAAATCATTCCAGCCAGGTCGTGACCTGCTGCTTGAAAAAGGCTACCGGGTTGAATCACTGGCACGCGTAAAATCTTTAACCAATGGTACAGTTGAATTCGTTCGCGATTAAATTTAAAAAATGAATATATTAAAAGAGTGCTTTGGCGCTCTTTTTTATTTTCTCTGCTTTATTCGGCCTGTATAAAAATATCTGAAAACAGCGATAATTTTGCCTGATGCCTTATTTATAATCTCAAGCTGAAACAGAATCTTCTTGCTTTCGCTTATTTATTTTTCAAGGTAGTCGGCATTATAAGTTAAATTAGTTTTATCCGATGAACAAACAACCAGTTATGTCAATTTTATTATAAGATAAAGAGGTCTAACTATCTGTCAATAGTTAGACCTCTGTTCACCTTGAACAAGAGTTTATTTAACCGTCACAGTAATACTACCGCTATTCACAGCACCGATAGCGGTAGTTGTGATGCTGTTGTTAATCGCAGTTGAGGTTCCTTGTGCAATCTCACTTACAGAAGCATCAATAGCACCCGCATTATAGGCAATGTTCGCTACACTATAATTGCTTAACGTTTCATTGATCTGCTCACTATAATTGGTAGATAGTGATGAACTCACCACTTCCGAGAGATCTGAGCTATCTGCAACCTCTGACACTGCTTCTAAAGTTTCAGAATTATTACTTGCACTGGTTATTTGACTGTAATCATAGTCATATGTTTCATCTGATACGTTTGATACCACTTTATTGAAGCTGCCCTGTTCGATACTGATACTACCTGTATTCGCGGCGCCAATCGCAGTAGTTTCAATAGTTCCTTCAATTGAACTAATCGCATCTGGTACTTCTCTTACTGCTTCTGCAAATGCTTCCAAATCGACACTTGCATCGACATTACCTGTATTCACTGCAAGATTAAGTGCAGAACCATTTTCAACCTGCTGGGAAATGGAATCCAAAGTAGCTTGCAAACCTGTATCTACGGTCACCTCCGTAGGTGTTTCACCATCTTGAGCATATGCCATACCTGCGCTAGACAGAAAGGCAACGGATAAAGCGACTGTTTTGATCGTATTTTTCATCGTTATTCTTCCTACTTTTGTTTTGAAGTACCTCTCGCTAAGTACTTCTTCTGACAATGGGAGCGAGCCCATTTTTAAATCTGTTTAATCCCGCTGGCTGCTAGACCAGTAATTTTCGACCACTTCGGGATTGGCATCCCAGAGCGTTACAGCTTTGTCATCCTCTTTATTTTTACCATCTTGTTGTTGCCGGTCTTTTTCCTTATCTGTTTCGCTTGAAGACGATGAGCGCTGCTGCTTGCTGATATATTTAATCAGCTCCTGTTTGCTCATTTCCGGTTCGGCTTCCGGATTTTGAATCACTTCAGATTCTTTCTGCTTATGTGGTTTGGTATCTTTGCTGGGTGAGTTGGTTGACTTATTTTTTTCATTGGATGAATCCGCCTGACGTAAGGCCGACTCCTGGAGCGGACTGTTTGAATCGGTATTTTTCTGCTGCTGATTTTTCTTATACTTATGCAAGGCAACAGAACTGCGGGTTAAATTCAAGCGGCCAAATTCAGGAGGAATTTCCGCACGGCAACTTTCAAATACCGAGGGCGGGACGACCTGACTGAGTAATTCGAAAGTGGCCAGATTCAACATTTGACGCAGGGCAAAATTAGTCGCCTCCCGTTCTCCCTTGCCAATTTGGATATTTAATAGCGTACGACCCGCAAACCTGCCCACATTAAGGCCATAATCCTGTGCCGCAATTTGTTTTTGCAACGAAACGTTGCCCACAACTTTACTGCTACGGGTATCGGTCAGAGATAAATCCAGACCAACCATAATCCGGGTTTGACTATAATTCGGGCCAACCCCGGCAACCTGCATGTCAAAGCCACCACCCGGAATAAAATCCAGACTGTTGATACTGCCGGTGACATAGTAGTCCGAAGCCTGGATTTGTCTTGGGTCACGAATGCCCCACTTGGCTTCGCTTTCAATGATCCGGGGATCACGCCGGTTCATTAAGCTCACCCCTGCCTGAAACAGGGCAGACTGCACCATATCTCCTGCACCTTGGGTTACCATTTTCCCACTTCCGCCATTGGTCACCACATCCTTACCGGTTTGATCCAGAATCGCACCTACGGAAAAACTTACATCGCTACGCAGTTGCCCTTTTAGGCAGGACAAGGCCATATCAAAAGGGGTAAAAATATCGGTAATCGGTGGTCCTTGTACCAGGCTAACCGGTTTCTTGTTTGAAGGAGCCAGACCGGTACAGCCAGTTAAAAAAGAGCTGAGCAGGACAGTGATCGTTACAGAAGATCTATGTCTACTGATCCAGGAGAGATTCAGCATAGCGACTCTCCTGATTGGTTACTTAAATTCAGGCAGCGCTGTGGATTTTGATTGGTATTTGAACTGACAGGAGCTTCATTCAGCAGTTCACTGGAAATATCGACATTGTTATCTGAGCCTTCAACATTGATATTATTGGTTGGAGTATTGACAGTCCCTATGGAGGTGGTGGAGGTACTATGAATGGTGGTTTTACCTAATCCAGAATAATAATCGGACTCCTTGAGTTCGATCAGGTTGGCTTGAACTAGATTCTCATTGGAACGGGCACTTGATGATTTCCAACGCTGAGTCCACTCATCAGATGTGGCATAAGCATTGTTTATAAAACAAAAACATAATAAACCCAGATTGACGATTAATATTCTCATAATCTTAATACCTTCTAATCTAAGATATTTATTTAATTCTTTAATTGACTAAGATTAAATTTATCTGAAAAATATTAAATCACATAAAAAAATAAAAAGTAGAATCCATGCTTATTCACATATTTATTTAAATGGGATAAAAATTCATATATTTGTTTTTATTTATAAAAAATATTTTTGTTTATAATTTGTGATTTGTAAGAAATCATTATAATAAAAATATATGCATATAATATTCATTTAAAAAGCTTGATTAAAATAATATATTTTTTATCTCATCAATAATAAATAGATTATCTAATAATGACTGAAATTATTATTTCTATTAACCTAGTGCATCTGTAAATTTTTATTTTATTAGAACTTCTACCAAATAAAAATAATGATCACGCTTTATGGGAAATATAATTATCCAATGATCATCCGGATGACTTATACAAAAATGCCGATATTGAGGTGCTTTTTTAGCATAAAACGCCCTATTACCTTTAAAAGCAGCTTTTGCTGTACGGCAGTTCAGCACCCCAAGCAAAAATGAATTACTTCGATTAGCAAGACGTGGCCAACCGGGATTCTCTACAGAGCCTACACGTAGCGGAAATGTCTAGCCTTTATAGCGCGGTCTTATCAAAATTATTTAAAAACAATTTACCCCGGAAAATATGGATCTATTTACAGCTGAAATACAATATATGAGCTTTAATTCAATTAAAATCAGATGGGTAGAGAATGCGCCGGATCCCAGGATTCAGCATCTATATACGATATGGCTGCATGTCATGAAGAACTGCTGATCTTGGCGACATTTCATTTCCTGCATGAATTTAAAATAAGCAAATAGCAAGCCTTGATGGAAAAATCTATGCAATGTCCTAAATGTGGTTCAGCCGAGATTGAACAGCGTAATCATGAACAGAATTTAAAGAAAATTGGCGGCATTCTCATGAGCTCGGCCGGCGCCACTGCGGGAACTGTCGGCGGTGCTGCTTCAGGTGCATCGATTGGCGCCGCCATAGGAACCGTTGCCGGGCCTTTAGGTGTGATTTTAGGTGGGACGGTGGGCACTTTTGTGGGTGCAATCAGTGTTGGCATTACTGGCGGTGTTGTAGGTAATTTCTTAGGGAAAAAAGCGGGCATTTCCGTCGATCGTAATCTGTTTCAGGATTATCAATGTTTGAAATGCAAACAGCGCTTTAATATCAAAGTTGACCAGCAGAACAATATTCAAGACCTCAAGGAAGCTGATGACCAGAAAAATGAAGACTAAGCGCTTCATTTTCTGATCCAATCATCAATCAAGCCTGATACAGCTTTAAGGCCACTTCGGCCAGGCGCTTGCCTTGGGCTGTACAAAGAATTTTTTCATCCTGACTTAAACCTTGATCATGCCGTGGACCACTGACATGACTCGCACCATAAGGCGTGCCTCCGGTTTTGGTATTGGACAGGGCCGGTATGGCATTACTAAGCCCCATAATCATCATGCCGTGATGAAACAACGGTGGCAGCATGCTTAGCAAGGTACTTTCCTGTCCGCCATGCATGGAACCCGAAGCAGTGAAGACACAGGCCGGCTTAGCATGCAGCGCACCATTTAGCCATAAACTGGTGGTCTGATCCCAAAAGTACTTCATTTCAGAAGCCATATTGCCAAAACGGGTCGGTGAACCTAAAGCCAGGCCGGAACACTGGGCCAGATCTTCTAGACTGCAGTAAATATCCCCTTCCGCCGGAATGCTTGGTTCTGCCACGTTGACGACTGTCGCAATATTCGGGACAGTCCGAATCTTCACTGCCATCCCTGCCGACTCAATCCCGTTAGCGATCAAATGCGCCATTTCTTTGGTTGATCCATATTTGCTGTAATATAAAACAAGGACATAAGGTTGCATAAAGTTCTTATTCATTACTTAAAAAAATAAAACTATACGGTATTTTGCAACTTTTTTGGTTAAGCTGATGATGAAAATTCATGATGACTAAAAAAATTGAGATTGGATGCACATGATTGTTGAGTATTTAAAAAAGCTGCCTTTTTATGAGAAACACTGGTTTCAATTTATTTTATTTGTACTTCGACGCTTTGAGGCCGACCGCTGTCGTGACCAGGCAGGTTCCTTAACCTATACCACCCTGTTCGCTGTGGTGCCAATGCTGACTGTATTCCTTGTCATTATTTCTTCAATCAAGGCCCTGGAACCGGCACGGCAACAGTTACAGCAGCTGATCTACAGTAACTTCCTGCCTAAAACCACCATTGCCTTTGACAAAGCCCTGAATGCCTTTACCGATAAATCCAGCAATCTGACCGTTATTGGTATTCTATTTCTGTTCATAACCACGGTGCTGATGCTCAGCAGTATTGAAACCGTATTTAACCGGATCTGGCGGGTCACTGAAACGCGCGGCGGGATTATCGGATTTATGCGCTACTGGACCATCATTTCGCTGGGACCGATTTTACTGGGTAGCGCCTTCGTGATTTCATCAACCGTAGCATCCATGAGTGTGCTCAGCAATAACTTTGCCGGTTATGAGCTCAATGGTGCTTTTGTCCTTTGGGCTATTTCCTTTTCGCTGACCGCACTCGGCTTTTTTATTCTCAACTGGACCATTCCAAATCGCAGTGTGCCACTCAAATCGGCCTTTATAGCCGGTCTGTTTAGTGCAGTGGTATTTGAACTGCTGAAGAACCTGTTCGGTTATATCATGTCAAACTTTACCAGTTATGAAATTGTCTACGGTGCCTTTGCAGCTGTGCCGATTTTTCTGCTCTGGATTTATCTGTCCTGGATTATTGTGCTATTGGGCGTCGAGATCTGTTATGCCCTGACGGCGTTTGAATCTGGGCAGGACAATAAACGCCATCCGATCGTGATGTTGCTGGATCTGTTAGAATTATTTTATAGAAAGCAGAAAACCGGTGAAAGCATTAGTGAAGCCGAAGCACTCGAGGCCTTGGGTCGGGATGAAATCGGGCGCTGGCCAAGCTATGTAGCCATGTTTGAAAAGCAGAATCTGATCAAACGTACCGATGACAATGAATATGTACTGGTTCGTGATCTGGATCAAGTCAGCTTCTGGAGTTTTTACCTGCAATTGCCTTATCCACTGCCGCGTAAAAATCATCTTGATGATCCTCATACCGATGAGGTCTGGATGCAAAAGTTCTCGCCTAAACTGCATGAAGCCGATCAATATCTGGAAGAAAAACTGAGTTTTCCACTCTCCGAATTATTCCGGAATAAATAATCCTCCATCCTCTCGCTTGAGAGGATTTTTTTAAGTTGCCTGCGTCGACTTCCAGCAGACGATTGCACCTGCAGTTACCAAACCAGTGCCCATCCAGAACGTGAGTTCAGGACGAATATCCAGAATCAGCATGGACATCACTGAAGACAGAACCGGCATAAAATAGGTAGCCAAGATCAGCACCTTGATATTGCCATACTGCATGCTCTGGTTCCAGTTACTGTAGGCGATACCAATCAGGCTCCCCACCACCGCGATTGCAAGCCAGAGCTTCAATGATGGCAGGATAAAAGGTTCATCCAGTCCCAGATGCAAGCCCCATAATGCGATAACGGCGACCACAAAGAAGATCGGTACGCCATTCTGTCCACGGCCATATTTTCGGGTCAGTACGCAATAACATGGCCACAATAAAGCGCCAAGAAAAGCAAAACCATAAGCCCAAGGATTTTCAGCCAAAACCTGGATAAATTTTGGCAGGTTGGTAATCTCGGGATTGACCACCAGCATCAGTCCCACCACGGCAAGCAGAAAGCCTGGAATTACCCAGAAACGTGCCCGTAACTGACGGACAAAAATCGAAAAGACAATCATCAAGGGTGGCCACAGATAATTGATCATCGCGATGAGCATTACCTGTTCACGGTGATCTGACAGGGCAACGGCAACCAGAAACAGAATTTCATAAGCGACAAATAAGCTGCCACAACCCAATAGATAGCGCTTCGACATCTGCCTGATATCAGGTAATCCGATTAAGGCCAAGATCGCCAGACTGCTAAAACTGTAAATCAGGGCGATTCCCTGCACCGGGCTGGTAGATTCAGTAATCAGTTTTACTACAGCCACCAGACTGGCCCAGATCAGAATGGAAGACAGGCCCACCCAGGTGGCTAGTTTCATCGACCAGATATTCATGTTTGCTCTTGAGTGCTTTTATTGAGATTTGGCTTGGTTAGCCATCCCTGCACGCTCACCAGAATCACCCCCAGCATGACCATACCCGTGCCGACAATAAAATTGATTTCGATCTGCTCATCCAGAATCAGTACCCCAAACAGCATGCCAAATACTGGCGTTAAAAAGGAAAATACGCCCAGACGTGAAGCCAGATAATGTTTCAGCATCCAGAACCAGATCAGGTAACTGGCAAAGGAAATCACGACAGTATGGAAAACCAGACTGGAAATGGACAAGACCGTCCATTGAATGGCGGCTTGCCCACTAACAAAGGCCAGGGGTAGCAATAATATGCCGCCCATCAACAATTGATAAAATAATGTCTGGGTGGCAGGTGCTTCAGCCAAACGGCTGAGACGTACACTGACAGTAGTCGCTGCCCAGAAAACCCCACCAAGCAAAGCCAGAAAATCACCCCACAAAGCATCTGTGTGTAAAGGAGAGCCTGTTTCTGGTCTGAGTAAAAAACTGACCACAATTCCACTAAATGCCAGCAAGATACCACCCCATTGCATACGTGACAAACGCTCTGCCGGCAATTTCCAGTGCAGTCCTAAAGCGACAAAAATCGGTGCGGTATACAGCAAAACGATGGTATGCGATGCCGAGGTATAACGCAGCGCTTCGCCAATCAGATAAAACTCGGTTGCAAACAACACACCGACCAATAGCCCTGCGGGTAAATAGCGGGTACTCCAGAGCTGACGGCGTACACTCTGCTGAATGAGAGGATAAACCATCAGCGCGGACAAAGCTGAGCGTAATGCAATTTGCATCAGGGCTGAAATATCACTGGCGGCCCATTTCAGTACCACCTGCTGTAAGCCCCACAACATACACAATATAAACATGATGGCAGATGCTTTGGCATCTAAGGCCTGACGCTGGCTCACGTGTAATCCTGTTGCTTATTTGGAGCGTACACTATAGAAGTGGCAGAAATAAAAGATATACTTCAAAGCAGACAAATGATGGTGTTATTCAGGCAATTTCTGTGATGCAGAAAAAAATTCATACGGATTCGGCTTTACTTAAACAACTCCCTACCCATGACCTGATTCAGGCACCACTCTGGATCAGTTTCAGGGAAGACCCCGCTCAATCTGTTTATCCGCTGCATGGCCATGCCTGGGGAGAATTTGTCTATGCTTTTCATGGGGTGATGGAAGTAAATATCGATCAGGTCAATTATGTGACGCCCTCACCTCACGGAATCTGGCTGCCACCGAATTTACAACATCGCGGCCTGAACCGTACTGCGGTTTCGCATGGCACCTTGTATGTACATGAATCATTGTGCCGCCAACTTCCCTCCCAACCGGGCATTCTGCTCAGTACGCCACTGATCACGGCTTTATTTACCCATCTGAAACAACTGCATCGGTACGACAACCCGGCATTTGAGCATTCCGCTGAATATCAGCGTTTGTTACAGGTATTGCTCGATCAGCTACAACAAGCAAAACTGGTCAACAGTTATCTACCACATTCAGAGCATGCCTTAGTCAAACAGATTTTAGATTATTTACATCAGCATCCGGCAGATCAAAGCTCGCTGCGGCAACTGGCTGAACGCGTGAATTTAACCGAGCGGACGCTAGCGCGCTATAGCCAGAAAGAGCTGGGAATGTCACTGCATGAATGGCGACAACGTCTGAAAGTGATACAGGCCATGTCTTTATTAAATGCAGCACATAGTGTTGAAAGTATTGCCTTTGATCTGGGCTATGCCAATGCTTCGGCATTTATCAGCATGTTTAAACGCTGGATGGGAACCACGCCGGACCAGTTTCGCAAATTATAGAAGCTGACCCGTCATTTTTTATCAAAAATAAAGGAGCCGAATGGCTCCTTGTATTCAAGATTCTGCTTATTTCACCAAGGTTGTCCAGACATAATCCTGAGACTGGCCTTTCAGGGTCATTTTCAACTGATCACCTGAATGCAATGCCGCAACACCTGCCGGCGTCCCGGTCATTACCACATCGCCTTCCTGCAAGGTAAAGACCTGACTGATATCCGCCAGCAAAGTCGCAATATCAAAAATCAATAAAGCGGTATCGCCTTTCTGACGCATTTCATCATTCACCTCTAAAGTATAATGCACATCTTTCCAGTCAGTGATGACATCGGCAACTGGTACCCAGTCCGACAACAGGCAAGAACCATCAAAGGCTTTGGCACGTTCCCAAGGCTGACCTTTTTTCTTGAGATCATCCTGCAAATCACGCAAGGTTAAATCCAGACCCAAAGTTACCGCACCTACCGCTTCAAGTGCTTTTGCAGGGTCATTTTCTTTGCTTAACGTTCGGTCGATACGCAAACTGAGTTCACACTCATAGTGGCAACTGCCCCATTGCCGATCCCATTCAATCCCTGCATCGAGTGAACTTAAGGCACTTGGCGGCTTGATAAACAATACCGGACGATCAGGAATCGCATTTCCGAGTTCTTTGGCATGATCGGCATAGCTGCGACCGACACAAACGATTTTAGATGGCGCTGTACGCATGAGCAAAACTTCTCTTGATTTGTCTTTATGGCAATATCTGCATTATTTTTTAAATGTATTTTCGAAGATGCCCTGTTCGGTTACATCCTTGAACGCACGTTTTGGCACTATCACCACGGTACGGTTTTTTAATTCCAGCATATAAGTCAGCTTGCCGGCAACAAAATTCTGCACTTCACTATACGGCACCAGCTTGCTACGCTCATTATTAAAAATTTCTGCATAGTCCTGATACAGATCAATCCCCTGTTCGCTTTTACCAAACTGATATTTGACAAACTGGCGTTTAAACATCATCGGCAGAAACCAGTAGCGCATGATACCTTGCAGGAGCAGAAAGAAGGCACCCAAAGCCACATAATAACGACCCACCCCGTCAAAACCCATCGAAAAACCCCAGATGATAATCCCGATACTCACCAGAGGGGTTAGAAAACGCGAAATCTGTTTTTTGCCAAACGTCGCCAAGGCAAAACCATCCTGAGATTCTTCTAAAGTCAGAAAATAACGGGTCGATAAAGTCGGTGCTGACTCAGTCATAGCATCACATCAAAAAATAAAATCTGGCCCAATACTATAGCAAAATATGCACAGCACTTATGGCCTGTCGTATCAATTACATAACTTTGCTTTGGAAATACCTGCATTTGGTTTTAAATAAATAGCAATTAAAACAAAAAATACGCAACAGGATGTTGAATGAAAGGATTAAAGCAATGCATTGCAGTTGGTATCTGTCTGGGCATATCTGTTTCAGCGCTGGCCAAAATTATGCCCTGGAATGCCGAACTGCCGGGCAGTCTCAGTGCTTATCAAGGCAATGCCCAGCAACTGGCAGAGTTGACCGGCGAACGGATTCTGATTTATGCGCATCCAGCAACCAAGACCCAGCTTCCCACCTTGAATGGCAATACAGCCAGCAAGGCACAATATTATAGTGCCGCCGTGGTCTTACCGGTGGCCGAAGCCCAGGTCAAAAAATTATTGCAGCATTATCCCAGTTATGTCGGTCTGTTTCCGACTTTAAAATCGGCTAAGCTACTGGAGCAGCAGGGTCCGATTCAGCAGGTCAAATATCAGGTGCATATTCCGACTCCGATTCCAGTCTTGAACTTTAAAGAAAGCGTAGTCATGCAACATCATCTGGGTGATAACAGTATCAGCACGTTAATTATTGATGCCCCGATTCCCTATGGGGCCGGAAAACTGGAATGGTTTGCACTTGATGCCCATCGAACTCTGGTCACAATCACTCAATGGGGCGATCTGAATCAGCCCAAAGGTTTTCTGTTTAGTAAAATTCTGAATGCCCTGCCTGAAGCCAAATTCGGTATTCCTGCGAGTACCAATGCGTTTTTACTGGAAGCATTGCAACAACGCTTTAAAAGCAGTCATGCCTCCCCACTCACCACCGCGATTCCACAACTCAAATTCAATGCTCAACAGCTCCAGAAAATTGCCCAGCTCAGCCAGAAATCGGGGCAGCCGGTCAGTTTCATTTTGCCGAACTATCAGGTGAAAGATGGAAAGAGCTCAGAAAATTTAAGATTCAGCAGCACCTATCAATACTTTCCGCATTCGCTAGCCCAGTTACAGCCCTGGATATCTGCGGAAGCCAGCCAGCAGCTTTTCCCGCATCAGATCAGGAAAGTCGAACTCAGTCCGGTCACGCCGCAAAGTGTGGATGCCAACTATAAAGTTTCAGTAGGCTTAGGCGTTATTCAGATTCCATTTAACTTCAAAATGCGTTTTTATCAGCCCGATGCCTTGCAAAACCAGTTCAATGCCAATGGCGGTGACTTGAAATTTGTCAAAGGTGGCATGAAGTTATTACCGCAGTCACAAGGTAATCTGCTTCAGATCACCAGCAGCATGAAGATTCATGATCAGGCACCGTTTCTGTTAAAAGCCATGTGTAGTCTGCCTTATCACGATGTTCTACCCGCGATAGGTGGCAATACCGTCTATGCGCTCAAGGTACAGCAAAAATTAAGATGATTATTAACCTGGTATTTATTGGTTTTTTATATAGAAAACAGTTAAAAATCAGAGACGTAAAAAAACCGCATCAAGTGCGGTTTTTCAAAATTCTTATCAAGATTGGTGCGCTCAGAGAGATTCGAACTCCCGACCCCTTAGTTCGTAGCCAAGTGCTCTATCCAGCTGAGCTATGAGCGCGACGTCTTGATGGGGTGCATTATACGAGTTTTTTCAGTCTTGTTAAGTGTTTTTTAATAAAAGCACAACCGAATGTACAGTAATTAAACGATCATGCAATATTTATGAATCTGTGGAGAAAATTCCTACGTATTTAGAGCTAAAAGCAATTAATAAATAGGATGCGGTCGTTATTCTGGCCTTGTTTTAAAGCCTGGATCTATAGGGCAAAAATTAATAGCAAGACATGAAAAGGTACAGACCTAAATTTCCGGCACAAAAAAACCGCAACATGTGCGGTTAATTGTTCAAGTTGGTGCGCTCAGAGAGATTCGAACTCCCGACCCCTTAGTTCGTAGCCAAGTGCTCTATCCAGCTGAGCTATGAGCGCGTAACTTGTGTGCCTAGGTTGGCAATACGTTTTTCTGCTTAACTTACTTGGTGCGCTCAGAGAGATTCGAACTCCCGACCCCTTAGTTCGTAGCCAAGTGCTCTATCCAGCTGAGCTATGAGCGCGCGACATAAGTAAGCGTGGCGGTGAGAGAGGGATTCGAACCCTCGATACAGTTACCCGTATGCGTCCTTAGCAGGGACGTGGTTTCAGCCACTCACCCATCTCACCGTAACGTGCGGCCATAATACAAATTTCGGCATGGCACTGCAAGCGCAGCATTGAAAAAAAATGCATATTTTTGCTCGTTTAAATACTTTTTAAGCAATTCAGCGTTTTTTTGTACATTTTCATGCTCAAAAAACCGAATAATTTTCCAGTTATCCAAAATGAATAGAAAATTGAAAACTTAAATGGATTATTGCAATCATTTACGTGCAGTCTGCGCACACATGTTTTATGCTAAACCTATCTCCTAAGATAAATTTAAAGACATGATGAAAAACTGGGTCGATCCTGAAGCAAAAGCTGAAGCCGAACGTTATGACAACCCTATCCCAAGCCGTACGCTGATTTTAGAAACCATAGAAAAGAACAATGCCCAGTCTCATGCCGATCTGGTAGAACATTTCGAGATTGCAGATCAAAAAAGTATTGATGCCCTCAGCCATCGTTTAATCGCGATGGTACGTGACGGGCAACTGATGAAAGATGGTTATAAGTTCCAGATTGCAGTCGAGCAACCTGAATCCGAAGCGACGGTTTATATCAATTCCCGGGGTATGGGAACTGCCAACATTTCCGGCCAGGACGATCTTTCATTGGCTGAGCGTGAACTGCGCCTGGTATTTAATGGTGATCGCGTCAAAGTGCGTCCGACTTCAGTGGACCGTAAAGGTAAGGCCTGGGGTTATGTTACTGAAGTGGTACAGCACCGGGTTAAAGAGATCATCGGCAAGGTATCTCTCTATGATGGTGAATACTTTATTCAGCCAGCCAGTCCAAATGCGCATCAGCCGATTACCCTTGAAAAAGAACTGATTGAACATGCACAAGTCAATCTGGGGGATTCGATTCGTGTCGCGATTGACACTTATCCAACCCGTGACGAATTTGCCACCGGACATATTGTGCAGTCCATGGCGGACAAGGCCGATACCGAGATTATTATTCCGCAAACCATTTTAGAATATGGCTTGCCGTATGAGTTCCCGGAAGAAGTGGTTAAAGATGCGGAAAGCTTTAAAGAGCCAACAGAGAAAGACCGTGAAGGTCGTGTCGATCTGCGTGATTTAGCTCTGGTCACCATTGATGGCGAAGATGCCCGTGACTTCGATGATGCGGTATATGCCGAAAAACGTCCGGGCGGTGGCTATCGCGTGGTCGTGGCAATTGCCGATGTCAGCCATTATGTGCGTCCAGGCAAACCGCTGGATGATGAAGCTCAGGAACGCGGAACTTCGGTGTACTTCCCGCACTTCGTTTTACCGATGCTGCCTGAAGCCTTGTCAAATGGTCTGTGTTCTTTAAATCCGAACGTTGATCGCCTCTGTATGGTCTGTGATTTGAAACTGTCACGTGCCGGTCGTGTTACCGGTTTTGAGTTCTATCCATCTGTGATGCACTCCAAAGCACGTTTGACCTATGATCAGGTCGCACAGTATCTGGAAGGTGACAGTCAGGCCATTACTGAAGATCGCGAAGTGCGCAAGTCGATCAACACCCTGTTCCAGCTGTATCAGGTTCTGAAAGGTTTACGTGCTGAACGTCATGCCATGGAATTTGAAACCGTTGAAACTTACATGACTTTTGACGAGTTGGGCGGGATTAAAGAAATTCTGCCACGCAGCCGTAATGATGCGCATAAGCTGATTGAAGAATGTATGTTGCTGGCCAACGTGGCAGCCGCAGAGTATGCATTGAAAAATGAAATTCCGATGTTGTACCGTGTGCATGAGCCACCTGAGTTCTCGCGTATTCAGAAAGTTCGTGACTTCGTCAAGCTGCTCGGTCTGAAATTCCCGGAACAACCGACCCAGGAAGATTATCAGGCGGTGATTGAAGCGACCAAAGACCGGATTGATGCACCGAGTATTCATTCGGTGTTATTACGCTCCATGATGCAGGCCTATTATGGTGCCAACAATGCTGGCCATTATGGTCTGGCATATGAAGCCTATACACACTTCACCTCGCCAATCCGCCGTTATCCGGATCTGTTATTGCATCGTGCCATCAAGGCGCATTTAAATAAAAAGCCATCTCCACTTTCAGGAGCTGCTTTAGATGCTGCCGGTGAACATTTCTCTGCTACTGAACGTCGTGCAGATGAAGCATCACGCTCGGTAACCACCTGGTTAAAATGTCACTATATGCAGCAGCATCTGGGCGAAGAATTTGTCGGCACCATTAGTGCCATAGCAGAATTTGGCCTGTTTGTGACGCTAAAAGACCTGTATGTCGATGGTATGGTACATGTCAGCCAGTTGGGCGATGACTTCTTTGTCTTTGATCAAAGCAGCCAGAATCTGGTTGGCCAGAACCGCGGTCAGGTCTTTGGTCTGGGCGATGAAGTGAAGATCAAGGTTGCTGGCGTAAACCAGGAAGAGCGCAAGATTGACTTTGAACTGGTGCAGCAGCTCAGTCATGCCGGCCGTCCGATTCGTGCCCGTGCGCCGCGCGTTAGCGAGAAAAAACCGGTAGCACGTCCAGCTGCGACAGAAGAAGTATTTGGCAACAATGAACGCGAGTCCAAATCCAGCCTGAATGCCGATGGAGAACAGCCCATACGACGCAAAAAAAGTAAAGGAAAGCCCAGCTCTTACACCAAAAAGCCTGCTAAACCGTCTGCAGGGAAGTCTGAAGCAAAGGCTAAAGATAAAGTAAAGAAAAAAGCCAAGATCAAAAAGAAAAAGTCGAATGCCAAAGCCAAGACTGAGTAATTTTTGATGGTTTAAAAAGAGCGCTACGGCGCTCTTTTTTTATTCATATTAAATATTCTTAAGTTAATAAAATCCATAATTGCGAAAGAGCAGCGATAAAAAACTGGAATCCGCTTGATTTCCCCCATCAAAGGCCCTACATCTAGATTCAATACAGAAAATTAATTTGGCAGACCGACATGACTTTAGATAAGGCAACTTTGCCTGTTCCACAATTTGATCAGATTACACTGGCCAATCTCAAAGAAAAAATTGAAAACACCATTCAAGCCGGACAAAAGTTTTTAAATGAACTGACTGACACACCAAATTCAGTTCAGGCTCAACTGGAGATTCTGGAACAGGTCGATACCCTTGAAAATAATATGAGTGAATCTTGGGGCGTGTTATCTCATCTGAATGCGGTGATGAACAACGCCGAGACCCGTGAAGTCTATCAGGCCTTATTACCGGGTCTGAGTGAATACTATACCCAACTGGGCCAACATACGGCGCTGTATCAGACTTATCAACATATTCATGATGCACCGGTTTTCAATGAATTACCGGCAGCCCAGCAAAGCGCGATTAAACTGGCTTTACGTGACTTCAAATTGTCTGGTGTGGCTTTGGAAGGTGACGCGAAAAAACGCTTTGCAGAAATTTCTGCGCGTCTATCGCAATTATCTTCTGATTTTTCCAACCATGTGCTGGATGCAACTCAGGCCTATTTCCGACCTTTAGCTGAAGATGAATTAGCAGGCCTATCTGCCAGTAATATTGAGCTGTTAAAACAATATGGTCAGCAACGCGAGCTGGATCAGCCGGTCGCTACACTGGATTTCCCGTCTTATCTGGCGATCATGACCCATGCAGAACACCGTCCACTGCGTGAAGAACTGTATAAGGCTTATACCACGCGTGCATCAGATCAGTCTGAGCAGACCGAGTTTGACAATAGCGCATTAATGGAAGAGATTCTCGGCTTACGTCTGGAAATGGCCAAGCTGCTCGGTTTTAATAATTATGCAGAATTATCGCTGGCCAGCAAAATGGCGCCAAGTGTAGATGCAGTAGATGAATTTTTGCGTGATCTGGCAGAACATGCCCGTGAGCCGGCAACACAAGAAATTGCAGAACTAAAAGCGATTGCTGCTGAAGATGGTATTGATGAGCTGAAACCTTGGGACAGCAGTTATTATTCCGAAAAGCTGAAAATGCAGCAGTTCAACCTGTCCCAGGAAGCGCTTAAACCTTATTTCCCAGCACCAAAGATTTTGCAGGGCCTGTTCAGTATTGTGAAGCGTCTCTATGACATTCAGGTGATTGAGCGTGAAGCACCGGTTTGGCATCCGGATGCGCGTTATTACGAACTGGAAGATCAGGGTCAGGTGATTGGCGGTTTCTATTTTGACCTGTATGCCCGCCAAGGCAAACGTGGCGGTGCCTGGATGAGCGGTTTCCGTTCCCGCATGCAGACCAGTGACGGCCTGCAAAAACCGATTTGTTATATGGTGGGCAACTTTACCCCACCGGTTGGCAACCGACCTGCTCTGCTCACGCATGATGAAGTAATTACCCTGTTCCATGAATTTGGTCATGGCCTGCATCACATGTTGACCGAAGTGGACAATATTGCTGTAGCCGGCACCCATGGCGTAGCCTGGGATGCTGTGGAACTGCCAAGCCAGTTTATGGAATTCTGGGCCTGGGATCAGGAAAGTCTGGACCTGCTCAGCGAACATATTGAGACCAAGGATTCCTTGCCGACAGACCTGCTCAAGGCCCTGCTCGATGCACGTTTCTTCCAGTCTGGCATGCAAACCCTGCGTCAGCTTGAATTTGCCCTGTTTGACCTGAGTATTCACCGCGCCAATCCGGCCTTAAATGCAGCACAGGTTCAGTCGACCTTAAATGAGATCCGGGAAAAATATGCGGTTCTACCGACCACTGACTATAACCGTTTCCAGCACAGCTTTAGTCATATCTTTGCCGGTGGTTATGCAGCGGGATATTATTCCTATAAATGGGCCGAAGTTCTGGCCAGTGATGCCTTCGACCGCTTCGAAAATGAAGGCATTTTTAACACCACTACTGGCAAGCAGTTTCGGGAAAATATCCTTGCAGTTGGCGGAAAAGATCAAGCACTTGACGCATTTATCAATTTCCGCGGACGCGAGCCAAAAATAGATGCATTGCTGCGTCATCAAGGTTGGACGAACCGCTCTAAAAACGCTTAAACTAGCTTTTTAAGTTGATCACAAGGTGAGTATGATGACTATTAAACGTCGTTTCATTGCAGGCGCAAAATGTCCAAAATGTCAGGCGTTAGATCGCGTCGTCATGCTGACCTCTGGTGAAGATGAGTGGATTGAATGTATTGAGTGTGGTTATGAGGAAAATCGTCCCACACATGTTGACCAACCAGAAACACCAGCTGTTCCAGATGAAATTGGCGTGATTCAGTTTAAACCTCGTCCAGCAAAATAAAAAATCAAGGTTCAAGCTATGTCAGTAGAACAAAGAAATAACCCCAAACTTTTAATGGGAATTATGGGGGCTTTAGTTACTGTCGTTATATTGGTGTTGCTCTATCAATGGTTGAATGCGTCTCCGAATCAGACAGAGCGCATGCAACAGGAAGATAGCGCAGCTATTCCGGCAGCCAAATCTACGGCGATCACTGCAGAAGATGCAGACGTACTCGATACAGCTGAGGCACTAGAGAGCAAAGCATTAGTCAACGGCAGCCTGTTAACAGCGCCAGTGCCAGAAAATGCCGCTTTAGCCAAAGAAGAAATGGCAAAACTGGATGATATTCAGGTTCAGCTCAATGAACAAAAAGCCACACTGGATGCGCAGCATCACGATGCCGACCAGTTGATTCAGCTCAAAGAGGAACAGATCAAGTTGCTTGAAGCACAACTTGCTCAAAGCCAGTAATCTCGACAGCATTTCAGCTAGAATATCGGCAGATCTTCTAGCTCAGTTGTTTTCATGTCTGCCCCAGCCGCTCCGCATCTGTTCAAAGCCATTCTGTTACTGACCTGCTCTGCTTTTCTGTTTTCAGTAATGGGCGTGTGTATCCGTTATGCCTCCGAAACGGTCGACAATGCCACAGTGGTGTTCTTCCGCAATGCGGTTGGGCTGTTTATTTTCCTGCCTCTTATTTTTAACAAAGGTCGCGGATTTTTTAAGACTGAAAAATTGTGGATGCACAGCTGGCGTGCTGTGGTCGGGCTGATTGCCATGTATGGCTTCTTTTATGCGATTGCGCATTTAAAACTTTCCAATGCCATGGTCTTCACTTATTCCTCGCCAATTTTTATCCCGTTGATTGCCTGGCTATTCCTTAAAGAAAAAATCACCGTCAGCATGCTAGCTGCGGCAGGGATTGGTTTCCTTGGCGTACTCTGTGTGGCCAAACCGGATTCGGGTTTATTTAACCTGATGTCGTTCATTGACTTGAGTGCCAGTTTGCTGGCAGCGATGGCATTTGTCACGGTACAGGCGCTGACCAGAACCGAATCACCGGAACAGATCGTATTTTATTTCTGCCTGATTGGCAGCCTGATTTCAGTGATTCCGATGTTCTGGCTGTGGCGGCCTTATACCCTGACCGAACTCAGCTATTTAATCACTGCCGGGCTGCTGGCCAATTTCAGCCAGCTATTGATGTCAAATGCCTATAAGCTGGCGCCGGCTGGACAAATCGGACCAGTCAATTATGTCGCGATTTTCTTTGCCGGCATGTGGGGCTTTCTGTTTTGGGGCGAAGTTCCGGATCACTATAGTCTGATCGGGCTTGGCCTGATTTTCTGCGCGATTCTACTGTGTAGCCCAATCCTGCAAAAGCGCCTGAATTCCTCCAAGATCTGATCAAAGCGTCCAAGTCAAATACAGCAAAAAAGCACCCGAAGGTGCTTTTTTATGAGGTCTGTTTTATTCTGTTTTATTGATACCAACCGAACAGCTTAAAGATATACGGCACATAGGCAATGATCAGCATCGCGGGTAGTAGCACAATCACCGGCAAGATCCAGCGTTCATAACGGTAGTAGAAGGACAGATGACGTACTTCTGCATCGGCTTCAGCCACTTCGGCATCGCCAATGGATTGTCTGGCCAGCAGATGATTCAGTGCCACCGGTGGGGTCACATAACCCAGTTCAAAGCCAATCAGGGTGATCATCCAGAAATGCACCGGATGAATGCCATATTGATAAGCCACTGGAGCAACAGTTGCCGAGATCAGAATCACCGCACCGAACGGATCCATGATCATCCCGACAAAAACCATCAAGCCGACAATCAAGGAAATGACCAGAATGGTACTGCTGATATCGGTCGGGAAAGCTTCCATAATTTCCATACGTTCCAGCAAACCGCCGACACTCACCGAAAGTGCCATCAGGATCACCAGCGCACCAATATGCCCCACGGTTTCACTGGTAGAAATATGCATGGACTTCCAGAAACCCACCTTACGCAAGATTTCTGTGGCATTTGAACGCGGCACAGCATGATCAACAGCCAACTCCTTGGACTGCTGCTCGGCATGCTCTGCTTCACGATATTCCACATTGGCCACGGCACCGGCGGTCGCCAGCTCAGGTGTATTTCTCGGATGCAAGCTGGCATTCAGGGTTTCATCCCAATGGCCGACTGGCGGTAACGGCGCCGGTTCATGGCGTAATTTGTCATACAGGACAATCATCAGCAGAATGATCGGCATCATGACTGGTGCAGTAAATTCATTCAGATCAGTCGATAATGCATATTTGTAGAATAACCAGGTCAGAATAAAAATCACGATATAAGGAATAATCGCAATGAAGGCACGACCAGACTGGGGTGCTGCGATACTTGGTGCGGCAATCCGGAATTTATTTTCTGCAAAGAACAAGGAAATGACCAGAAATAAAGTCGAACTGAGCAGGAAGACATAAATACCATAGTGATACAGCGAGTCGGTGGTCACTTCTTTATTCAGTGAAGCCACGACTACAATCAATAAACATGGTCGTAATACCACACCCAGTGAACCGGACATTGCGGTTGCAGCCAAGGCAAACTGACGACGTCCACCCGCATTCCAGACTTCCTTGTAAATGATCGCACCTGCGGCAATCACGAAAATCCCTGATGCTCCGGTATAGGCAGTCGGCAATGCAGCCGCCAGCAAGATTAGCCAGGTCAGGGTTTCAGGTGCCAGATTCCAGGGACGCAGAATATTCAGGAACATATCCACGACACGGGTCTGTTTCAGCAACATACCGGCCCAGATAAACAAGGCCAGATTCAGGAAGATACTGGAAAACTCCACCAGTTGACCGAGGTAAATCCCCTGTCCCATTGGATAATCCATAAAGAAGGTGAAATTTATTCCGGTGGTAATGGCCATGTAGGCATACAGTGGCACACTCAGGAAAGCCAGACCCAAACTGCCGCCTTCACGCGTCGGTTTAGGCTGCCTGATCACCTGATACAGGCTGATCAGGGTTAAGGTACTGAACAGAATCATCCACAGCCAGTAAATATATTTCATCTCGCCCATCGGTACGCCGGAATTCAGCATAGACTGATATTGGCTGTAAGACGAGAATGCCAGAAAGGCATTACCCACCAGCATGGCAACCGAATAGACTTTAAAATCGATACGCGTACTGGGGCTGCGCAGGCCAATATGATGGGTTTTTAATGTGGCACTGATCGCAGCAAACACCACCATGATGACCAGGAGCAAGGCCCGGTTTTCAGTACCAAACTTGAATATTCCAAAGAAAGAGGTTTCAAAGCTCCGATACGCGCGAATGCTAGGGTGCGCTTCGATATGCTGAATGGCTTTGTCATAGAACAGATGCGACTCTTCACAGACCTGCTGTGCCTGTAGTACCGCAGCCCGGACATCTGCCTGTGAGCGCACGCCAAAGAAATCAGCATATTCATCGGCCGCATCTGCTTTCATCTGCTGCTGGACGCGCTGATCGATATTGATATTACGTTCACATTGGGGACGTGTCGGTTCCGCCCGTAAAAATGAATACTGCATGCCTGTTGCCGGATCACCGTAGAGACGTTCTCCCATACGCAACAACTGGCCGTGAATCATTTCACCGGTACCAATAATCAATGTGAGCAAAAGCAAGACCAGCACCACGAAGGTCGAAATCCACTCTGTCCAGATATAACGCAACAGACCTAATCCTGATCTGTTTTGATCATTATTTTGCATGTATATTCCTATTTTTATTTTAGCGACCAGATGCTTGATCCAGGACGCTGATCTTCCCTTCTGTCCCGAAAATTCCTTTTCAAAGGTCAGGATCTTTATTCTACGTTTTGACTCTGCATGAAAGTCAGCACAATAAAAATGACAATTTATCTTTTCTTTTTGTTTTTTCTGCCAAGTCGCAGGTCTATTGCGACATCTTAGCTATCGCGAAAATAGTTGCTCACAATATAGGCCAGTGCCAAAATCACCCCCCAGATTACCCCGAGCAAATGTGCTTCGACCAGAACCGGACTGCCAATCAGCTGTGCCGTAGTGACATTGCCAATGGTATTTTCCCAGACCAGTTTGCCAAAAATCAGAAATAGCACCAATGCAGCAAAGTTACGTTCCCGCTTATACAGCAAATGCACACAGGCAACTGCAACATAAGCCCCATGCAGCACCCCGGACAGGCCCGCATAGGCTTCAATATTGGGCAAGAAAAAATAGAAACTTAAACTGATCAAAGGTGGCAAGATCAATAAAATGGCAGAGAAATGCCAAATGGTCGCGCGTGGAAAAATAAATGGCAGACAGATAAAGGCAAGAATATTCAGAAAATAATGGGTCCATCCCACATGTACCCAATGCGCCGTCCACAGTCGCCAGAACTCACTCAGCAGGCTCTCTTGCCAGTAGATAAAACTGTCCTTAAAGATTTGCAGACAAGCACAAAGAGAGACAAAAGCCGCTAGAAAAATAATTTTTTGTCGAAAATGTTGCTCTAGCATCAGCTTATTGTTCTCCCTGAGTATCTAGTTTGATTTCATTCCTGAAATTCTATGCATGCGGCCTGCATTACAGGTCGGCGCTAAACAGGTCATCGAGTTCTGAGGAACTGTCTGATTCATCCCAGAAACGTTGCATACCATCATCGCCACTGCGCACACCGGTATTTTCGGTCCAGTAACGGTCTGAAATTCCACCGACCATAATCGCAGCCATACTGTCGATCAGCTTGAACTGTGGATTGACCGGCTTGTCATCGGTACGTGCCTGGGCAAAAGTTTTTAAGGCATCCCGGATTTTGGCATCATCACCACTGGCCTGCGCTGCCACGGCATACAAGGCATGCGATAAACGTACACCTTTTTGCTCTCCAATTTGTGTAGATTGTTTTAATGTTTGGTAAGGATCCGGTTTACCGTCACTGGCCCCTGGCAATAAAGTCCAGATCACCGCACGAGTCGCATTCGGCGCACCCCAGAATTTGGCATTATCCAGACAGGTCATCCCCCGCTCCACCACCGCCGCGATATCCTTAGGCACATGCACTGCGCCGCCCGAATTAATGTCATTGGTCATGGCTTGCAGGCCACTGAGCATGCCCAGCAGATAAACCGTTTGTTCCATATCACTGTTCATGCGCGGGCATTCTTCACCCAAGGCTTTTTGATATTTTTTTTCATAGCGGCTCTGGAACAATTGATAGCCAGTATATTGACGCTGTGCTGCCAGTGCCGCCCAGCGTTTCTGCTCAATACGCGCATCCTGTGCTTCAGCCACCTGATTGGATTTGGACGCACGCAAATAGCGTAACTCGGCCTCCAGCGCTTTTTGCTCGGCACAAATGCCGGCAGCCG
Organism: Acinetobacter sp. KH_038; assembly: GCF_057839405.1. Taxonomy (NCBI): domain Bacteria; kingdom Pseudomonadati; phylum Pseudomonadota; class Gammaproteobacteria; order Moraxellales; family Moraxellaceae; genus Acinetobacter; species Acinetobacter sp. KH_038. The sequence goes on from NZ_CM174489.1 coordinate 2,700,318, forward strand.
AATACATCAGTACGGCCACCCTGGTCGGGTCTGCGCCCATGTCTTTGGTTGCCATAATCGCAGGAGTTAAAGAATTGCCCGAGTTACAGACCATTTCAGCATCCTCCATCGCTAAAATCGGCGGGACAATATGGTTTTCGGTAAAACCCAGAGCTACATTGGCACCAGTCTTAATGACATGGGAGCACCCTGTTAATACTGTTGTTGTTATTGCAATGGTCGCCATACCTTGGCATATTTTGCGGACGCCTGACATTTTCCTGTCCTCTATAATTGTGATTATGTCCATCTTTCTGCTAAAGATATCAGAAGCATTTTGTGAATAAAAGAGTAATTACTCTAATCTTGACCAGACACTGTGCCATCAAATAGGCTGTCTGCAATTGACTCGATATGGGGAATTAGCAAATTTTGGGCAAAAAAAAGTAGCATTGCGACGGTTCAGCACATGCTACTTATTAACTGTACAGACAGAGAAGTGGTTATGCCTCTGTCTGTTTAAGATGAAAATTTATCCTTCAGCACCGTCCCAAGTCGTCCAATAACCAGGGCTAAAACAATCGCGACGATCAAAAACATCCACACTGGAAATTCCATCAAGGTCTCCTGCATTTGCTGTTGGTGCGTCCAATGTACAGGCTAAAAATAAAACACGGGGGGTAAATTGTCAGACAATTTATCTTACTGATAAGTCATTATTATTTTCTGTCTGACAATACAGGCTGGCTCATGATCTAAGTATTTGTTTTATTAGTATTTCAATTAAAAAATTAAAATACCGTTGTCTTACAACTAGATCAGTTTGGTGAGGACTTTCAGAGATTTCCATTGTTGCAAAGACAATTGATCACACCAGATCAATAAAGGCCGCGCCCGGGCATGTTGAAAATACACCACAATATAGGCTTGATGATCAATCACATGACTGATACATACCCGCCGGCTAGGCCGGGATTTGGTTGTCAGTGACCATTCACGTCCGTCCAGATATTCAAACTGTTCAATCTGCGGTGTCTTGCGATAAAACAACTGATAAATCACCAAGCCAATCACGGCACAAAGCCCCCACAACGCAAGAGGCAGTAACTGATACAGCAGATACATCAAAAGTGCAAAAATAAAAAGCTGAAACGCCAGTGCACAAAAACTGCGTTTCAGCTTGAAACAGCGACTATCCATGGACGTAAAATTTTAGCTTCTTGATAAAATCTTTCAATTCAGAACGTGGCGGTTCTGAAACTTCCATAAACCAGTCCAGCAGGTCCGGATCTTCCTGTTCAACCAGTTCGGAAAACATCTGCTTTTCGAACGGATCAGCATTTAAATAGTAGTTTTTTACGTAGGGATCAAAATATACATCCAGCTCTTTTAGACCACGACGTGCGCGGTAAATCACTTTGCGCTCTTCTAAGGTGATGTCATCAGTCATCGAATTTCCCCAACTTGTTATAAACAGGAATAGTTTACCTGAAGGCATTGCTGAATTTCGAGGGATTTCATAGAAATGACCAAAAGCATCAGCATATTGCAGACATTTGAACGTTCCGCTCATTGCTGGCGATCTGTGCTTGGCCTAATTTAAAACCAACTGATTAGAACAAGGAAGAACAAGATGCAATCTGCAGCCATTCGCCCACTTGCCCCGCTGCTGCCGCGCCAGTTATTTGCTGCTGAACATGAGGCCTTTCGCGAAACAGTGCGCAAGTTTTATGAAAAGGAAGTTATTCCGCATAGCGAACGTTATGAAAGCCAGCAACATGTAGATCGAGAGCTGTGGAATAAAGCCGGCGCACTGGGCTTGCTCTGCGCCACCATGCCAGAACAATATGGCGGCTCGGGGGTAGATCGGCTGTATAGCATGATTCTAATTGAAGAACAGGCCTATGCCGGAGATTCAGCCACAGGATTTTCGTTGCATTCCGATATTGTCGCCAATTACCTGCTCAACTTTGGCAATGATGCTCAAAAACAGCAATGGTTACCGAAAATGGCTTCCGGAGAGGTGGTCACCGCAATTGCCATGACCGAGCCGGGAACCGGGTCTGACCTGCAAGCAGTACGTACCTCTGCGGTGCTGGATGGCGATGATTATGTAATTAATGGTTCCAAGATTTTTATTACCAATGGCTATCTGTGTGATATGGCGATTGTGGTCTGTAAAACCGGTAATAGTGACAAAGGCTCGGCCAATCTGTCCCTGATCATGGTCGAAGCCGATCGTGCCGGATTTAGCAAGGGCAAGCCGCTGAATAAGATCGGTATGAAAGGTCAGGATACCTGTGAACTGTTCTTTGACAATGTGCGTGTACCCAAAGAAAACCTGCTTGGCATGCAAGGCATGGGCTTTATGATGCTGATGAAAGAACTGGCCTGGGAACGCCTGATTGTGGCAATTATCTGTCAGGCTGGCGCTGAAGCCGCTTTTGCGCATACGGTAAAATATACCAAGGAACGTCAGGCCTTTGGCAAGAGTATCAGCCATTTTCAGAATACCCGCTTTAAACTGGCGGAACTGCGTACCGAAATCGATGTCTGTCGTGCCTATCTGGATCGCTGCATGGAACTGCAACTCCGGCAGGAACTGGGCATCGATGCCGCTGCTGCAGCCAAATACAAGATTTCAGAAATGTATAGCAAGGTTGTAGATGAATGCCTGCAACTACATGGAGGTTATGGCTATATGCTGGAATATCCGATTGCCCGGGCTTATATCGACAACCGTGCCAACCGGATTTATGCCGGTACCAATGAAATTATGAAAGAACTGATCGCCCGTTCACTGTAAATTTGAGGCAAAAAAAGGAGTCATTAATGACTCCTTTTTTATTTAATCCTCTGATTTTAAGAAACCAGACGCGGCTTATGATTCAGTGCCATGCTGTTTTTCTTAAATTTCAGCACCTGATCTTCAAACGAAGCCTGTTTGAGTTCCTTACGATCTGCCAGATAGTTGTTGCTAATTTTCCACGGGGCATGTTTACCCTGTTTTGGCATCACATCTGCGGCACGGGCAATATACCCCGAACTGAGACTGCCCATTACGGTGTCCTGCAGCAATTCGGTTTGATCACCCTGAGCAATGACTTCAGCATAGCCCTGCTGATCCATATAGTTGAGCAGACGGCAAATATACTCAGCCGCAATATCGACTTTTAAAGTCCAGGAAGCATTAATATAACCAATAATCAGCGCCATATTCGGGATATCACTGACCATGATCCCCTTGTAAAGCATATGCTGTGAGGTATCGATAGGTTGACCATCCATGGTTGCCTGAATCCCGCCGAGAATCTGGATATTCAAACCTGTGGCAGAAACAATAATATCTGCCTCCAGATGTTGGCCAGATTTAAGCTGAATGCCAGTTTCAGTAAAACTTTCTATCTGGTCAGTGGCAACCGATGCCTGTCCTTCACGCAAAATTTTAAACAGATCACCATCTGGCACCACACATAAACGTTGATCCCAAGGCTCATAATTGGGGGTAAAGTGCTTCATATCCACTTTACCTTTGAGCTGGAACTGTACTGACTTAAGCAGTAGCGTCTTTAATAATTTCGGCTGTTTTTGTGCCAACGCATAAATCCCGCGCTGCATGCCAATATTCCGGGCACGAGTAATTTTATAAGCGACATCTTCAGGCAGATACTTGCGCATCTGAGAATAAATCATGTCAATCGAAGGCACTGAAGCAATATAGGTGGGAGAACGTTGCAACATGGTGACATGCCCTGCCCCCCCTTTGACCATGGCAGGAACCAGGGTAATGGCAGTTGCACCACTACCAATGATCACCACTTTTTTGCCTTTATAGTTTAAATTTTCCGGCCAATGTTGCGGATGAATAAATTCACCCTTGAACGCTTGCTGATTTGGAAATTCCGGCTGAAAACCCTGATCATAATTATAGTAGCCGGTACAGCCAAGTACAAAGTTGGCAATCCAGGTATGGAGTTTACCCTGTGAATCTTCGATGGTAACTGACCATTTACAGCTGGCAGAATCATAATTGGCACTTAATACCCGATGCTGAAAATGGATTTTATTTTTTAATTGAAACTCATCCACCACTTCGGTCAGATAGTTTTTGATGGATGCGCCATCTGCAAGCACGCTTTCTTTTTTCCAGGGTTTAAAATTAAAACCAAAAGTCGACATATCCGAATCTGAACGAATGCCCGGATATTTAAATAAATCCCAAGTTCCGCCAATATTGGCACGTCGTTCAATAATCTCGAATGAGCGCTGTGGACAATGCTTAGAAAGATGCGCCGCCAGACCAATTCCAGAGATCCCTGCACCCACGATTAAAATATCTACCTGCTTTTCCATTTTGTTGTTTTATCCCAGTCATGTCATATTTTTTATTAAATCACATAACTGACAATACACAATGTCAAGTTTGCTAAAAAGCCCTTGTTTTTTTATCTTTTCAGGCCAGATTAATTTTGCATGCTTCAAATCTCTAGAAATCCAAATCCCAGACATTAAAAAAGGCCGGTTTATTCAACCGGCCTTTTCGAACAACTTGCGTTATTCTTCACGAAATTAGTTAACTTCGCGATCTACTAGCTCAACGTAAGCCATCGGCGCAGCATCACCTGCACGGAAGCCCGCTTTAAGAACACGTAGATAACCGCCGTTACGTTCTTTGTAACGAGGGCCAAGAACGGTAAACAATTTACCAACAGTTGCTGCTGAACGAGTACGAGCAAACGCCAAACGACGGTTTGCTACTGTATCGTTTTTAGCTAAAGTGATTAAAGGCTCAGCTACACGACGTAACTCTTTTGCTTTAGGCACAGTTGTTTTGATCAACTCGTGCTCGAACAAAGAGTTAGCCATGTTTTGGAACATCGCTTTACGATGACTGCTTGTACGGCCTAATTTCACACCACTATTACGATGACGCATGGTGATAGTCCTACTTAATTAACGGCTACGATAGGCGAAACGATCGTCCATACGGAGACTAGCCGGTGGCCAGTTCTCTAAACGCATGCCGAGTTGTAAGCCTTTAGAAGCCAGAACATCTTTGATCTCAGTAAGCGATTTTTTACCCAAGTTAGGAGTTTTAAGCAACTCAACTTCAGTACGCTGTACAAGATCACCAATGTAGTAAATGTTTTCTGCTTTCAAACAGTTAGCAGAACGAACAGTTAGCTCTAGATCATCTACTGGGCGAAGCAAGATTGGGTCAACTTCTTCACGAGGTTCTTGAGCCACAGGTGCTTGATCTTTCTGAAGGTCAACAAAGATTGCAATTTGTTGTTGCAAGATTGTTGCCGCTTTGCGGATTGCTTCTTCAGGATCTACAGTACCATTGGTTTCAAGATCAATGACCAACTTGTCAAGGTCAGTACGTTGTTCTACACGAGCGTTTTCCACTGTGTAAGACACACGTTTAATCGGGCTATAAGATGCATCTAACTGCAAGCGACCCACTGGGCGAGTTTCGCCTTCTGGGAAACGTGAATCAGAAGTCTCGTAGCCACGACCTTGAGCAACTTTCAGACGCATTTTTAATGAGCCTGAGGCACTTAACGTACCGATCAAATGTTCAGGGTTAACCACTTCAACATTATGAGGTAAACGAAGGTCAGCCGCAGTTACGTCGCCTGCACCCTGTTTCTCTAATGTTAAATACGCTTCATTTTGATCGAACAGCTTAATCGACAATCCTTTTAGGTTCAGCAAGAGCTCGACGATGTCCTGCTGCAAGCCTTCCAAAGTACTGTACTCGTGCTCGACCCCTTCGATCTCAACTTCTACCACAGCTGCGCCAGGTAGAGAAGAAAGAAGGATGCGACGTAAAGCATTACCAAGAGTATGACCAAAGCCACGCTCTAATGGTTCTAGAATAACTTTTGCCGAGGTCCCGCTTGCCGCTTCGACCTTGATCGCTTGCGGAGTTAGAAACTCATTTGCAGTACGCGTCATATTGCTTCCTCAAGGATTATTTAGAATACAATTCTACAATCAAGCTTTCGTTGATTTCAGCAGGTAAATCAGAACGATCCGGTGCAGCTTTGAACGTACCTTCTAATTTAGAATGGTCAATTTCCATCCAAGAAGGCATGCCACGTTGAGTAGCTAATTCAATTGCGTTTTTGATACGTAATTGTTGCTTAGCGCCTTCGTGAACTGCGATCACATCACCCGCTTTAACTTGGATAGACGCAATGTTAACACGACGGCCATTCAAAGTGATGCTACGGTGAGATACTAACTGACGAGCTTCTGCACGAGTAGAACCGAAACCCATACGATAAACAACGTTATCAAGACGGCTTTCAAGTAGCTTCAACAGGTTTTCACCAGTTGCGCCTTTAACACGAGCAGCTTCTTTGTAGTAGTTACTAAATTGACGCTCTAAAACACCGTACATACGACGTACTTTTTGTTTTTCACGTAATTGTAGTGAGTACTCAGATTGCTTACCGCCACGAGCTCCACCATGTTGGCCAGGAGCTTTGGCATGTTTTTTAGTTTTTACATCAAACGGTTTAACGCCTGATTTAAGTTGCAGGTCTGTCCCTTCGCGGCGAGAGAGTTTGCATTTTGGACCAATATAACGAGCCATGAATGTTTCTCCTTACACGCGACGTTTTTTAGGTGGACGGCAACCGTTGTGCGGGATTGGCGTCACATCGGTAATGCTGTTAATTTTATAACCCACTGCACCTAAAGCACGAACCGCAGATTCACGACCAGGACCAGGACCTTTTACAAGGACGTCCAAGTTTTTCAAACCGTAGTCTAAAGCAGCTTTACCAGCAACTTCAGCAGCTACCTGAGCAGCGAACGGAGTTGATTTACGTGATCCACGGAAGCCTTGTCCACCTGAAGTGGCCCAAGCCAGTGCATTACCTTGACGATCGGTAATAGTCACAATGGTGTTATTAAAAGAAGCGTGAATGTGTGCGACACCTTCAGAGACGGTACGAGTGACCTTCTTGCGTGCGCGAGTATCTTTAGCCATCTTTTAGCTTCCAGAAATCTTATTTCTTAATAGGTTTGCGCGGACCTTTACGGGTACGTGCGTTAGTTTTGGTGCGTTGACCACGGACAGGCAAGCTGCGACGATGACGAAGACCGCGGTAGCAGCCTAAATCCATTAAACGTTTGATGTTCATGGAAATTTCGCGACGTAAATCACCTTCGGTCGGAACCTTAGCAACTTCTGCACGAATCGCATCAAGCTGAGCGTCATCTAATTCACGGATCTTAGTTGTTGGAGCAATACCAGCAGCAGCTAAAATAGCTTTTGAAGTATGGCGACCAATACCAAAGATATACGTTAGAGAGATAACAGCGTGCTTGTTATCCGGAATGTTTACACCGGCAATACGAGCCATTCAATTTTCTCCAAAAAGGCAGTAGATAATCAACCGCCCCACAAAAATCTTGAGGGGCGGATAATAACCCAATTTGCCTACAGAAATCAACAGGTCTTAATCAGATTAACCTTGACGCTGCTTATGACGAGGTTCTGCGCTACAAATTACGCGGATAACCCCATTACGACGGATAACTTTACAGCTACCACAAATTTTCTTAACAGAAGCTTGTACTTTCATGATGAAACCTCAAGTGCGCTTATCCCTTAGGATGAGCAGTCGTTTTTCTCATTAACGTTTGATTATCGTACTGGTGCGAGGTGAGATGCGATTGCAGCTGAGCCATAAAGTCCATCACTACTACCACAACAATCAGCAAAGAGGTACCACCCAAATAGAATGGAATACCAAATGAACTTTGCAACACCATCGGCATCAAACAAATAACGGTGATGTAAATCGCGCCAATAAATGTCAAACGACCGAGAATATGATCTAAGTAACGAGCAGTTTGCTCACCTGGACGTATACCAGGCACATAAGCTCCGCTGCGTTTCAAGTTCTCTGACACTTCTTTAGGACTAAATACCAGTGCTGTATAGAAGTAACAGAAAAAGATAATTAACGCACCAAAGAGCACCAAATACAACGGCTGACCAGGCGACAATACCAATGCCACATCTTGCAGGCTACGCTGAATAAATCCGGCATTCGGATCTGCACTGCCCACCCACTGACCTAAGCTCGCAGGGAACAAAAGTAATGAGCTGGCAAAAATTGCCGGAATCACACCCGCCATATTAATTTTTAATGGCAAATGTGTCTGCTGTGCAGTAAATACACGACGACCCTGTTGTTTTTGAGCATAGTTGACCGGAATACGACGTTGCGCCTTCTCGATAAACACGATTGCTGCCAATACACCTAAAGATAACAAACCAAAAATCACCAAACCAATCAGGCTGGTCTGACCATTATCTACAGATGATAAAGATTGCATAATCAGATTAGGCAATCCGGCAACAATACCCGCGAAGATGATCATGGAAATACCATTCCCCACCCCACGTTCGGTAATCTGCTCACCCAACCACATCAAGAACATGGTCCCCGCAACCAGCGAGGTTACCGCAGGAACATAAAAAGCCAGACCAGTATTCAAGGTAATCCCCTGACTGATCAAGCCTGCACACATACCAATCGCTTGTACCAGCGCCAGAAATAATGTGCCTTGTCGTGTGTATTGATTAATTTTGCGTTTGCCTTGCTCGCCTTCTTTCTTTAAAGCTTCCAGCGAAGGAACCACAGTCGACATTAACTGCACGATAATCGATGCAGAAATGTAAGGCATGATCCCCAGAGCAAGAATAGACATTCGTTCTAATGCACCACCGGAAAACATGTTAAACAAACCAAGGATAGTCCCTTGGTTTGCATTAAAAAGGTTTTCTAATGCAGCATTATTGATGCCCGGTACTGGAATATGCGCTCCTAGTCGAAACACCAACAACGCACCAATGAGAAACATCATTCGACGAATAATTTCACGGTATTTCACATGAAATGGTTGGCCTTTCATCATGTTGACATGACCTGAAGAACTAGGAGTCATAGACACTGGGGATTACTCCTCGACTTTGCCGCCAGCAGCTTCAACAGCAGCTTTAGCGCCTTTAGTCAATGCAACACCTTGAACAGTGAATGCACGAGTAATTTCACCAGAAAGTACGATACGAGCACGGATCATGTCTTTACGTACAACGTTCGCCGCTTTTAAAGTTTCTAGAGACACGATGTCGCCTTCAACTTTAGCAAGCTCAGATAAACGTACTTCAGCAGTTTTCAAAGCCAATTGGCTAGTGAAGCCGAATTTAGGCAAACGACGATAAAGTGCTGTTTGACCGCCTTCGAAACCTGGACGAGTACCACCGCTCTTACGTGAGTTCTGACCCTTGACACCACGGCCACCGGTCTTACCAACGCCAGAACCGATACCACGGCCTAGACGAAGGTTGTCACGTTTAGCACCTTCTGCAGGTGCAATTGTATTTAAACGCAGAGTCATGGCTTATTCCTCTACACTAACCATATAGTAGACTTGGTTGATCATACCACGGTTAGAAGGCGTATCTTGCACTTCTACAGTATGACCAATACGACGCAGACCTAAACCTTGCAGGCTCAGCTTATGATTTTTCAAGCGATGCGATGCAGATTTAGTCTGGGTAACTTTAATCGTTTTCATGATTGATTACCCTTGAATTTGTTCTACTGAAAGACCACGTTTCGCAGCAACCTTTTCAGGAGTAGTCATATCACGCAAACCATTGAAAGTTGCGTTAACTACGTTAGCAGCGTTAGTAGAACCACGGCATTTAGTCAAAACGTTACGTACACCTACAGCTTCTAGAACTGCACGCATAGCGCCACCAGCAATTACGCCTGTACCTTCAGAGGCAGGCTGCATGAATACGCGACTAGCGCCATGACGTGCATGAATCGGGTGTTGTAACGTACCATCAACAAGGTCAACAGTAATCATGTTGCGACGAGCAGCTTCAAGTGCTTTAGAGATAGCAGCTGGAACTTCACGTGCTTTACCACGACCAAAACCTACGCGACCATTACCATCACCCACAACAGTTAATGCTGTGAAAGAGAAGATACGACCACCCTTAACAACTTTGGCTACACGATCAACGGCAACCAGCTTTTCAACAAGACCTTCGTTTTGTTCAACTTTAGCCATGATTAGAACTCCAAGCCGTTTTCACGAGCAGCATCAGCCAAGGCTTTGATACGACCATGATATTTAAAACCAGAACGGTCAAATGCAACTTTAGTAACACCAGCTGCTTTAGCGCGTTCTGCGATTAAAGCACCTACTTTCTGAGCTGCTTCAACGTTACCAGTTGTACCTGCACGTAGAGTAGCGTCTAAAGTAGAAGCTTGCGCTAATACTTTGCCACCATCTGCAGAGATAACTTGAGCATAGATGTGACGCGGAGTGCGGTTTACACACAAACGAGTCGCACCCAATGCACGGATGTGCAAGCGTGTGCTTTTCGCACGACGCAAACGGGATTGTTTCTTTTCGTTCATAAGAACCTCGCGCCTTATTTCTTCTTAGCTTCTTTACGAAGTACAACTTCGTCAGAATAACGAACACCTTTGCCTTTATACGGCTCTGGTGGACGGTAACCACGGATATCTGCAGCAACCTGACCTAAAGCTGCTTTATCAGCAGACTTAAGCACGATTTCAGTTGCAGTCGGAGTTTCAGCAGTTACACCTGCAGGAAGTGCATAATCGATCGGGTGAGAGAAACCAAGGTTAAGATGAACAACGTCACCTTTAACCGCAGCTTTATAACCAACACCGATAAGCTGTAACTTACGTTCGAAACCTTCGCTAACACCTTTTACAAGGTTGTTTAGCACAGCGCGAGCAGTACCAGCTTGCATCCAAGCGTCTTTCGACTCTTGTACTGGAGCAATAGCTAGAATACCGTCTTCCTGTTTAAGCTCGACCAGCGCATGCAGGTTGAAAGACAATGTACCTTTAGTGCCTTTCACTTCGACCTGCCGGCCGTTCTGAGTAACTGTTACACCATTCGGTACAGTTACTGGGGCTTTAGCCACACGAGACATGAGGAATCACCTATTAAGAAACAAAAGCAATAACTTCACCACCAACGCCTGCAGCACGTGCAGCGCGATCAGTCATGATGCCTTTGCTTGTAGAAACAATTGCAATACCTAAACCTTGCTTAACGCTTGGAAGTGCATCTTTACCGCGATACTGACGTAGACCTGGACGGCTTACGCGTTTCACAGTGTCAATCACTGGTTTGCCTTCAAAATATTTTAACGTAATTGTTAAAGTTGGTTTGCCTTCAGCTTCCGCAACTTCTACGTTAGAAATGTAACCTTCTTGTTGAAGTAAGTTAGCAATTGCAACCTTCAACTTAGAATTAGGCATAGAAACAGTTTGTTTCTTTGCCATTTGTGCGTTACGAACACGTGTTAGCATGTCGGCAACGGTATCTTGCATACTCATTTATAGTGCTCCTTACCAGCTTGCCTTAACAACGCCAGGTACATCACCTTGCATTACTGTTTCACGTAATTTGTTACGGCTTAAGCCGAACTTACGGAAGTAACCATGAGGACGACCAGTTAAACCACAACGGTTACGTAGACGTACTGGAGATGCATTACGTGGTAATGCCTGTAATTTCATCATCGCTTCGAAACGTTCTTCATCTGATGCATTTACGTTGGCAATCGTAGCTTTTAATTCAGCACGTTTTGCAGCGTATTTAGCAACAGTAGCTTCGCGTTTCGCTTCGCGATTAATCATACCTTTCTTAGCCATATCGACCTCTTATTTGAACGGGAAGCCGAATGCACGCATTAGCGCACGGCCTTCGTCATCGGTGCGAGCAGTCGTAGTAATGGTAATATCCATACCACGAATACGATCAATCTTGTCAAAATCGATTTCAGGGAACATGATCTGTTCCTTAAGACCCATTGAGTAGTTACCACGACCGTCAAATGATTTCGCTGAGAAACCACGGAAGTCACGGATACGAGGGATCGCAATCGAGATCAAACGGTCTAAGAATTCGTACATACGTTCGCCGCGTAAAGTAACTTTACAACCGATCGGCCAACCATCACGGATTTTGAAACCAGCGATTGATTTGCGAGCTAACGTAAGTACTGGTTTTTGACCAGCAATAGCTTGCATATCTGAAAGAGCACCATCAAGGAGTTTTTTGTCAGCAGCAGCTGCGCCAACACCCATGTTGATCGTGATTTTAGTGATGCGAGGAATCTCCATCACATTCTTAACGCCTAAAGTCTCTAGTAACTGAGCTTTAAGTTCGTCATTGTAACGTGTTTTAAGTCTGGCCATGGCCTATATCAACCTATTACTTCGCTACCGCCACTGATTCACCATTTGATTTGAATACGCGAGTTTTCACGCCATCAATCACTTGGTAACCAACACGGTCAGCCTTTTGGGTTGTAGCATTAAAAACTGCCACGTTTGAAATATGAAGCGAAGCTTCCTGAGTTACAACGCTACCTTCAGCGCCTGTAGCACGGTTCGGCTTTTGGTGCTTCTTCACCAAGTTAAGGCCTTCAACCTTAACACGGTCATTAGAAACAGACAGAACAGTACCCTGTTTGCCTTTTTCTTTACCTGCGATCACAATTACTTGATCGCCTTTTTTAATCTTAGCCATGATCGCCTCTTATAGAACTTCAGGAGCCAATGAAATAATTTTCATGAACTGTTCAGTACGAAGTTCACGAGTCACTGGTCCGAAAATACGAGTTGCAATCGGCGCTTTGTTGTTGTTCAAAATAACAGCAGCGTTATCGTCGAAACGAATCACTGAACCGTCTGCACGACGGATACCGAATTTTGTACGAACCACAACTGCATTCATCACGTCACCTTTTTTAACACGTGCGCGTGGAATTGCTTCTTTTACAGTAACTTTAATAATGTCGCCAACAGAAGCATAACGACGATGCGAGCCACCAAGTACTTTAATACATTGTACGCGGCGTGCACCACTGTTGTCTGCTACGTCGAGCATAGTTTCGGTCTGAATCATTGCCCTACTCCAAAACCGAGCAACACCGGTCGAAATTTCGAAAGGCTCAAAGAGTACTCGAAATTGACCGATGATGCAACAAGAACGTTAATTACTCAGCAGCTGCTTCAACAACTTCAACTAGAGTCCAAGACTTAGTTTTAGAAATTGGGCGGCTTTCTTTAATGGTTACAACATCACCAGCTTTCGCTGTGTTGTTCTCATCATGAGCATGTAATTTTGTTGAACGGCGGATTAATTTGCCATACAACGGGTGTTGAACTTGGCGTTCAATAAGAACAACGATAGATTTATCCATCTTGTCGCTTACAACTTTGCCAGTTAACGTGCGGACTGTTTTATCACTCATTGTCCGTTCCCCTGTTTTTCGGTAAGGAGGGTCTTAATACGAGCAATTGTCTGACGAGTAAGTGCAACTTCATGCGATTTACCCAATTGACCAGTTGCTTTCGCCATACGAAGACGGAATTGGTTAAGCTGTTGCTCATCAAGCAAAGCTGTCAACTCTTCTACCGACTTTTCACGTAGATCTTTAGTTTTCATTACATTACCGTCCGAGTCACGATAGCGGTTTTAAACGGAAGCTTAGCTGCTGCAAGCGTAAACGCTTCGCGAGCCAATTCTTCGTTAACACCATCAATTTCGTACAAGACTTTACCTGGTTTGATTTGGCAAACCCAATATTCCACAGAACCTTTACCTTTACCCATACGCACTTCAAGAGGCTTAGAAGTAATCGGTTTGTCCGGGAATACACGGATAAAGATCTTACCACCACGCTTAATACGACGGCTAATTGTACGACGCGCTGCTTCAATTTGACGCGCAGTCATTTGACCACGTTCAATTGATTTAAGTGCAATAGTACCGAAAGATACTGTGCTACCGCGGTGTGCTAGACCAGTGTTACGGCCTTTCTGCACTTTACGGAATTTAGTACGCTTAGGTTGCAACATGGATTATTCTCCTTTTTCAGCAGAACGATCATTGCGACGACCACGACGCTCTTGACCTTCACCACGACCACGACCGCGTTTAGCTGGACGTTCTTCTGCTGGAGCTGGGTTCATGACTTGTTTCATGCCGCCCAAGATCTCACCACGGAAGATCCAAACTTTAACACCGATCGTACCGTAAGTAGTCTCAGCACGCATAGTCGCATAGTCGATATCTGCACGAAGCGTATGTAAAGGTACACGACCTTCACGATACCACTCAGTACGAGCAATCTCAGCACCACCTAAACGGCCTGAAACTTCTACTTTGATACCTTTAGCACCAGCACGCATGGTGTTTTGTACCGCACGCTTCATAGCACGACGGAACATTACACGTTTTTCCAATTGAGAAGCAATTGCTTCAGCAACTAGACGCGCGTCTAAGTCTGGACGATCAATTTCATTGATACTTACTTGCGCAGGAACACCCATGATAGATGTTAATTCGCGTTGTAGTTTCTCAATATCTTCGCCTTTTTTACCGATAACGATACCAGGACGAGCAGTGCTAATAGTTACTTTAGCAGCGCCTGTAGGACGTTCGATAAGAATATTGCTGATCATCGCGTTTTTAAGTTTTTTGATTAAAAACTCACGAACTTGAAGATCTTTAAGCAAGTATTCAGCGTATTGTTTCGGATTCGCATACCAGTTAGCGTTATGACGTTTCACAACACCTAGGCGGATACCGATTGGATGAACCTTCTGACCCATATCAAACCCCTACCTTAACGGTGATGTGACAAGTACGCTTAGTAATACGATCTGCACGGCCTTTAGCACGTGGCATAATACGTTTCAGGCTCATGCCTTCATCAACGTAGATCGTAGAAACTTTAAGGTCGTCTACATCTAAACTGTTATTGTGTTCAGCGTTTGCAATCGCAGATTCCAACGCTTTCTTAACCAGAACTGCAGCTTTTTTGTTGCTGAAGTTAAGGATGTTAAGAGCGTGCGCAACAGATTTGCCGCGGATAAGATCTGCAACCAAACGAGCTTTTTGTGCCGAGATAGCGGCACCGCGTAATTTAGCAGTTACTTCCATCATAGCACCCATTAACGTTTAGATTTCTTGTCAACACCGTGACCGCGATAGGTACGAGTTGGTGCAAATTCACCAAGCTTGTGACCAACCATGTGTTCAGAAACGATCACAGGAACGTGGTTACGGCCATTGTGTACAGAAATTGTTAAACCAACAAAATCCGGTAGGATCATCGAACGACGCGACCAAGTTTTGATCGGCTTACGGTTATTAGCCGCGATAGCCGCTTCAACCTTAGCGAACAAGTGCGCATCGACGAATGGGCCTTTTTTCAGAGAACGAGGCATTGTCAGATTCCTTTACTTGTTACTTAACGCGACGGTCGCGAATGATCATCTTAGTCGTACGCTTATTGGTACGTGTCTTGTACCCTTTAGCTTTTTGACCCCATGGGCTTACAGGTTGAATACCTTTATTACGCCCTTCACCACCACCGTGCGGGTGATCAACCGGGTTCATCGCCATACCACGAACGGTAGGACGAACACCACGCCAGCGCGATGCACCAGCTTTACCCAGTGAACGAAGGTTGCTTTCTGAGTTAGATACTTCACCTAACACAGCGCGGCATTCAACGTGAATTTTACGCATCTCGCCTGAACGTAGACGAACGATAGCGTAAGAACCGTCACGACCCAACAGCTGAACTGAAGTACCAGCTGAACGAGCAATCTGCGCGCCTTTACCGATTTTAAGTTCGATGTTGTGAAGAGTAGAACCGATTGGCATGTTGCGAAGCGGCAAGCAGTTACCTGGACGAATTGGAGCATCGTTACCAGACTGTACTTTATCGCCAGCGCGAAGGCCTTTAGGCGCAATGATATAACGACGTTCACCATCAGCATACAATACAAGTGCAATGTGTGCAGTACGGTTAGGATCGTATTCAATACGCTCTACAGTTGCAGGAATACCATCTTTGTTACGTTTGAAGTCAACTAGACGATAGTGCTGCTTGTGACCGCCACCAACGTGACGAGTCGTGATGTGACCGTTGTTGTTACGGCCGCCAGTACGTTTTTTAGCTTCCACCAACGGAGAGTACGGTGCGCCTTTGTGAAGGTGACTATGAACCACTTTCTCTACAAAGCGACGTCCTGGAGACGTTGGCTTACATTTTTGAATAGGCATAATTCTCGTCCTTATTCCGCTGTGCTTTCAGCGGTATCGCCCAAGTCAGCCATTTCTACATCTTGGCCAGCTTTCAGGGTGACGTATGCTTTTTTAACATCAGAACGACGTCCTAATGTTTTACCAAAGCGTTTAGACTTACCTTTAGTAATAGTCGTGTTAACTTTAACAACTTCCACACCAAAGAGTTGTTCCACTGCTTTTTTGATTTCAAGCTTGTTTGCATTTAATGCAACTTTAAACACTTGAACACCAGCAGTTTCACCTAAAACTTGTGCTTTTTCTGAGAATACAGGTCCTTGCAGGACTTGATAGATACGTTCGTTGTTCATCCGAGTTCTACCTCAATTTTCTTAGCAGCAGCTACAGACATAACAACTTTGTCGAACGCAATCAAGCTAACCGGATCAATTGCAGCAGCATCAACCACATCTACGTGTGGAATGTTGCGCGCAGCAAGATACAGGTTCTCATCAACAGCATCAGTAACGATTAATGCACGAGTTGCATTCAAGTCGTTAAGCTTTGCAAGCAATTCTTTAGTTTTTGGCGCTGCAACAGCAAACTCATCAACTAAAATTAGGCGATCTTGACGAACAAGTTCAGCCATGATGCATTGCATAGCACCGCGGTACATTTTACGGTTTACTTTTTGAGACCAGTCTTGTGGACGAGCAGCAAAAGTTTTACCACCGCCAACCCAGATTGGGCTACGAATAGAACCAGCACGAGCGCGGCCAGTACCTTTTTGACGGAACGGCTTGCGACCACCGCCAGAAACGTCTGCACGTGATTTCTGAGCTTTTGAACCTTGACGGCCACCAGCTAAATAAGCTGTAACCACTTGGTGAACAAGAGCTTCATTAAATTCACGACCGAACGCAACTTCTGATAATTCAACAGCAGAGCCGGAAACAGTATTTAAATTCACGTTATTTCCCCTCAGGCCTTGATCGTAGGACGAACGATGACGTCGCCACCAGTAGCACCAGGAACCGCGCCTTTCACAACAAGAACTGAACGTTCTGTGTCGATAGCAACGATTTCAAGACCCTGTGTAGTTACGCGTTCAGCACCTAAATGGCCAGCCATTTTTTTGCCTTTGAATACGCGACCAGGAGTCTGGTTTTGACCAGTAGAACCTAAAACACGGTGAGAAAGTGAGTTACCGTGAGTTGCATCTTGCGTACGGAAGTTCCAACGCTTAACACCACCTTGGAAACCTTTACCTTTAGATTGACCAGTTACGTCAACAACTTGACCAACCTGGAACAATTCAACGGTAAGCGTACCACCAACTTCACGACCTTCAAGATCAGCTTCTGTAGCGCGGAATTCTTGAACCAGACGACCAGCAGCAACACCCGCTTTCGCGAAGTGGCCTTTCTGAGCGTTAGTTACGCGAGATTCGCGACGTTCACCAGTAGTGATTTGAATCGCTTGATAACCATCAGTTTCAAGCGTTTTGATTTGAG
The DNA here is from genome assembly GCF_057839405.1 of Acinetobacter sp. KH_038. Lineage (NCBI taxonomy): Bacteria > Pseudomonadati > Pseudomonadota > Gammaproteobacteria > Moraxellales > Moraxellaceae > Acinetobacter > Acinetobacter sp. KH_038. Next base: position 2,717,942 of record NZ_CM174489.1, read on the forward strand.
TGATGCGGTTAGGATCAACCTCAATCACTGTAACAGGCACAGAAACACCAGCATCTGTAAAGATACGTGTCATACCGCACTTGCGACCGACTAAACCAATAGCCATGTGCATAAACCTCTAAAAAAGCGGCCTAATTAACTTAGAGTGTTAATTAACCCGAAAGCCTTAACCCAATGCGATCTGAACATCAACACCAGCTGCAAGATCTAACTTCATCAATGCATCTACAGTTTTGTCTGTAGGTTGAACGATGTCGATCAAACGCTTGTAAGTACGGATTTCGTACTGGTCACGCGCGTCTTTGTTTACATGCGGTGATGTTAAAACGTTAAAACGTTCAATGCGTGTTGGCATTGGAATTGGACCACACACTTGTGCGCCAGTACGTTTTGCGGTTTCTACGATTTCTTGAGCTGATTGATCAATTAAACGATGATCAAAAGACTTAAGACGGATACGAATTCTCTGGTTAGACATACCAGTAAACTCCAAGCCAAATATATAAAGAATCACTCTTGACGCATCTCACCCCACTTTAATATGGGTAAGTGTCAAGAGCAGTGAAATATCACTAAGGTCGTGATCGATGCCACAACTGTAACGATAGTTAACTACTTTATTCGCAGTTAACCCCCTTCCTATCGAAGGGTCGCTTATTATAGCCATTGTTTAATGCATAAGCAAATCTCTTTTATGGTTTTCTCCAAGTTTTCACTTCTTGCTCTTAAAACAAGAGTTTATTTTCTGAATGCACAGCCGTTTTCGCCAGGACATATTCTATAGCTCGATTTAACATCTGATTTCCTTCAATAAATTTATTTTTATTGGTTTTTTTTAATTCAGACAGATCTTGCACATATTTTCCTGAAAATTGCCCCAGCTCCTCTTCATTCTCTAAAAATAAAGACAAGGTTTCCGGAGTAATCTCTGGATGAAACTGAAAACCCAGTACATTTTTGCCCAACTGGTACATCTGATTGCGGCAGGCTTCACTTTCTGCCAGATGCACCGCACCTTTAGGTAATTCAAAGGTTTCACTATGCCATTGCAGAACATTAAATTGTTCCGGCAATCGAAAACACTCTTTGGGAGGATGAGCAATTTTACGTACCGTGGTCCACCCCAGTTCCTGTTCCGGATTACGACTCACCCCCGCCCCCAAGGCATTGGCAATCAATTGCCCGCCCAGACATAAACCGATCGCCGGCTTGCCGTGGGACAGATAGCGACGTAACCAGCGTTTCTCTATCTTTAACCAGGGAAAATTTGCCTCATCATTGACGCTCATCGGTCCGCCCATGATGATCAGCAAATCCACCTCTTCAACCGCAGGCAATGCTTCAATATCCAAAGGACGATCCAGAGGTAAAGCAAAAAATTCGGTCGCGCTAATGTGCGCCTTGTGCTGCTTTAAAAACTCATAACAACTACCGTAGCCTTCAGCAGCAATATGCTGAAAATAATGCACTTTTAAATGCGACTTCATGTTCCTCAACCTATTTTTTTAGCTATATGGTTTTAGGTTTTGCAAAAATGAAGCCAACTATTTCCAAGACTTCATCTTTTTAAACAATTCACTACCTAACTGGCAGTGCGTCACGGATTCTCTTAAGCTAGGGTAATATTTGATTACATTTAAGAGCATTCACGTGAAAAAAAACTCTCAAACCGCCCTCATTCATGCACCACGAAAAGCCCCTCAATATATTTCTACGGTTCAACCTCCTCTGTTTCGTGCATCCACGATTATTTTTGAGAATACGGATGCACTATTTAATCGCCACTGGAGCGATGCTTATGACTATAGCTATGGCACCCATGGGACACCGACCACATTTACCTTAGCGGACAATATTGCCCAGATTGAAGGTGGTGAGTACTGTTTACTTGCCCCGAGCGGTTTATCCGCGATCAATCTGGTGAATTCATGTTTTTTAAGTCAGGGCGATGAAGTCTGGGTTGCCGATAATATTTATGGCCCAAATATGGAACATCTACGCAATCTGGAAAAGCGTTATGGCATATCAGTTAAAGTTTATAACCCTGTTGATGTCGAAACGTTCCAACCTTCAGAAAAAGCCAAACTGATCTGGCTGGAAGCAGCAGGCTCTGTGACTTTAGAGTTCCCAGATCTAACCGCTCTAGTCAAAAAAGCCAAAGCACACAATATCTTGACGGCGCTGGATAATACCTGGGGTGCAGGCTTGGCCTTTAATGCTTTTGATTTTGGCGAGGAACATTTAAGTGTCGATATCACCGTGCATGCTTTAACTAAATATCCAAGCGGTGGTGGTGACATCCTGATGGGTTCAGTGGTGACACGTGACCAAGCCTTACATCACAAACTGTTCCGTATGCACGCGCTTCAGGGCATAAGTGTTTCTGGTGATGATGTGGCACAGGTGCAGCGTAGCCTGGCTTCAATGCAACTGCGTTATCAGCATCAGTCACAAAGTGCGCTCAGTTTAGTTAAATGGCTCAAACAGCAAGTCGCCTTCGTACAGGTGCTACACCCTGCTGATCCAGACAGTGCAGGCCATGAATACTGGAAGGAGGTTTGCAAGGAGAATCATAGCGCAGGTTTAGTCAGTGTAATTTTCAATGCTGAATATGGTCTGGAAGATATCCGTCGATTTTGTGATGCACTCACACTGTTTAAATTAGGCTTTAGCTGGGGTGGCCCGGTCAGCCTGGTCATGCTGTACAATTTAAAAGACATGCGTGTATTGGCCCATTCCCATTTGAAAGAGGGCTTTCTGGTTCGCTTCTGTATTGGACTGGAACAGCCTGAAGATTTGATCCAAGACATTCAATCTGCCTTGGAACAGATTAAAAAGCCTACAAATCAAGCATAAAGAATAATGCTTTGTGCCCCTGGCTGTATTACTAAAACACTCCCTCGCAAGAGCTGGTTTTGTATTTGCAGTCTGCCTATCAGCATGGCCTGCTTGCTGGGGAAAGACCTCGCAAGCAATTTTAGCAAAAGTGCCGCTCATCGTCTGGGTAGAGATGGGTTTCAAAAAAAAACACCTTGCCTATTAGGCCCAATTCGGGCAATCCAACTGTTTTTTATCCGATCATGATGGCGAGTTTTATTGGATATTTTTATATCCCATAATTTTTTTAAGGTTTTATCATCTGCAGGGATTGTCAAGCCGATTTAAAAGATGTAATTTAAATACATCTTTTAAAAACCACCTGTAGATGGCTCTCATGACTCCACAACATATTGAACTTGTACAAGCCACTGTTCCTGTCTTACGTGAAAACGGCGTAGCACTGACCACTTATTTTTATAACCGCATGTTGAACAATCATCCAGAGTTGAAAAATACCTTCAACATGGATCACCAAAGTACTGGCCGTCAACCGCGCGCCCTGGCTGCTGCAGTACTGGCTTATGCCGAAAACATTACCAATCCAAGTGTTTTGGCCAAAGCTGTAGAACGCATTACCACCAAACATGTCAGTCTGGATATCCAGCCAGATCAATATGCCATTGTCGGTGAGAACCTGCTGCACTCGATCAGTGAAGTATTGGACGTACCAATGGACTCAGACCTGATTGCAGCCTGGAAAGAAGCCTATATGCAACTGGCAGATATCCTGATTGGGGTAGAGAAATCCAAATATGCAGCTTTGGCATCTGAAACAGGTGGCTGGGCGGGCTGGCGCGAATTTGAAGTGACCGCAGTCAATGATACTGATGCAGGCAAAACCTTCACCCTTAAAGCCAAAGATGGTGCAGCAATTGCACCTGCTGAAGCGGGTGAGCACATTTCAGTACGTGTACAGGTACCTGAACAGGATATTCGCCAACCGCAACAGTTCAGCTTTGACAATACGCAACATGATCAATATCAAATTAACGTGAAAGCGGAAGAAAACCCAACTGCATTCTCGGTTGCACACACCTTGATCAACCATTATCAGGTGGGTGATGTGGTCGAAGTTTCTGCACCATTAAAGCTTTAATTCTAAACATGGTTTAGACTAGTATTACATTTTTATTAAAAGCTCCGTTTTCGGAGCTTTTAATGCTCCACTCCTTCACTTGGTTTTTGCTGCCCATTCTATGCAACTCAATAAATTCACCGACTATGCGCTGCGAATCCTGATGTATGTCGCACAGCCACGTGATCTGCCCTATACCATTGCAGAACTTGCCGAGCGCTTGCAGGTTTCGCAGAACCATGCCATGAAAATTGTACATTTTATGGCAAAGCAGGACTGGCTGATTACAACCCGGGGTAAAGGTGGCGGGATCCGTTTAAATCCATCCAGCTTAAAGCTTCAGCTGGGACAGATTGTGCGGGTTTTGCAACGTGACAGCAATGTGGTGGAATGCAATAGTCCCCCTTGTGTATTACGTCCGACATGCGGATTAAAAGGCATCCTGGATGATGCCGTGGAACAGTTTTATAGCAGCCTGGACCAATATGTGCTGAAAGATGTCATTGCCCCACGTAATCCACGTTTAAGTAGCCATTCTCCGATCAGCCTGGTCAATCTCTGATTTATTTCTGGTCAGCCCTCATGACTTATTCTTGCGGCAAAGTTCGCTTGCCTGTGCGACTTCCTTTATAATGTTTCTTTGTAGATCATTTATTGAAGTTGAGTTATGCACCACAGCAGAGGAAAATCCAAAAACAGTAAGACAGCCCATGCACCCAAGCAAAAGATCAGCTATGCGAAAAAAGTTGATTCTGCCATTACTGAATATTCTGTGCGCTCACTCAACTGGCTACGCAAAGCCGAATTTTTAATGAGTGCACCAAAACTCAGTCTTTGTGTAGAAGATACTGGCTATGAAATTGCCTTTGCCGGCCGTTCCAATGCAGGCAAATCCAGTGCGATTAATGCCCTGACCAACCAAAAGCAGTTGGCACGTGCATCGAAAAGACCTGGTCGTACCCAGATGATCAACTTTTTCAGCCTGGGTAATCCGGATCAGCGTCTGGTCGATTTACCGGGGTATGGCTATGCTGCCGTACCTGAAGCCATGAAAATTGTTTGGCAAAAAGAACTGGAAAACTATCTGATTCATCGTCAAAGCTTACAAGGCTTGGTGCTGTTGATGGATATCCGCCATCCACTGCAACATTTCGATGTGATGATGCTGGAATGGGCTTATTCACGTCATTTGTTTGTACATGTGCTTTTGACCAAATCAGATAAGCTGAACCGTGGCCCTGCCTCGAAAGCACTTCAGGAAGTCAAAGCCGCATTGAAAAAAATGAAACTGGACTTCTCCATTCAACTGTTCTCCTCCATGAACAAAGAAGGTCTGGAAGAACTGGCCAGTGTTATGGGCGGACGTCTGAATTTCACCCTGGATCAAGCGACTCAATTTGATTTAGACAGCATTCCGGAAGTATCGGCTCATGACCTGAATGAGTTCGATGAACCGCTTGAAATAGCTGAATTCGACTCCGAATCTGCTGTAGCGACTAGCGACGATGTTTCGGCGCATGATTTAAATGAGGCTGAAGAACCACTGGAACTGCTGGAGCAGGATCAGTCAGAGCTTAAGGCCGCAGATGAGCTGAACCAGAATCAACGATCAGCTGAATAATCAAATAACAAAATATTTGATTAATTGATTTAAATGAGAAACCTCCGTTATGCCGCATAACGGAGGTTTTTTTACAGGCTAATTTTCGCTAGATCATACAGTGCTACTGATAACAGCAGCAGTTTGTTGAGATGCTGCACTGTATTTACATGAACACTGTATTTCTGCTGAATGGCCGAATCTCGATTCATATTAGAATAAATCTTGTTCAACTGTAGATCAGGAAAACATTATGAAACCCTCTATCTCTGTCATCACTCTGGCGGTACAGGATCTAGAGCAAGCATTGCAATTTTATTGTGAAGGTTTAGGTTTTAGCAGTGATGGAATTATTGGTCAGGAATTTGAGTATGGAGCGGTGGCTTTTATTCAACTGCAATCCGGCCTTCAGCTTGCCTTATGGCCACAGCGTAGCCTGCAGCAAGATACCGGTCTTGCCTTGAGTCCGATCTGCCCCACGCAAATGGCACTGGGGCATCATGTATTTAGCCCCTTAGAGGTTGACCAGATCATGACGCTGGCTGAACGTGCGAGCGCTCAAATCATCAAAGCTGCACATACGACTTTTTATGGCGGATATGCAGGTTATTTTCAGGATCCCGATGGTCATCTCTGGGAAATTTTCTGGAATCCTGGCTTAGAGCAGAACTAAACCGAACTTTCGGGTTCACGGGTATGTCGGTCTACCACCACACTGATCATCATATCGCCCTGCACATTGACCACGGTACGTACCGTATCGAGTAAACGGTCAATCGGCAACAGAATCGCAATTGCTTCTGCCGGCAAACCCACCGATTGCAAGACCATGATCATGGTGACCATACCGGCGCTTGGAATCCCAGGTGCACCCAAAGAGGCAATCATCGCCGTGGCACATACCACCAGCTGTTGTCCCAGACTCAGATCCAGTCCCATTAAATTGGCGATAAATAAGGCGGCGGCGGCCTCATAAAGAGCTGTACCATCCATATTCAATTGCGTTCCCAATGGAATCACAAAACCTGCCGTATGCGGACGCACACCCAGATTTTCCTGCGCACATTTCATGGACAGTGGCATGGTGGCCGAACTGGAACTGGTGGCAAATGCGGTGATTAAAGCTGCCCGCGTACCTTTAAAAAAGGTGATCGGATCCATTTTGCCAAAAATCCACAACAATACAGGCAAGACCACAATGCCATGAAAAATTGTGGTGCCGGTGACTACCGCAGCAAACTCAGCCAGACGACTGAGAACCGAAATATCCTCGGTTGCGATCAGCTTGGCCAGCAAGGCAAAAATACCGAAAGGTGCCAGCTTCATGACCCAGCCAATCATCAACATCATGATTTCAAAAAACTGGTGACTGAGTTTGCGCACAGTACGGAATTTATCTCCACCTGCGACCAGTGCTACACCGACAAATAAGGCAAAGACCACCACCGCCAGGACATTGCCATCTGCAAATGCTTTAAACGGATTGATCAAGGTATTTTGAATAAAGTTGGTAAAAAATGAGGACGGTGTCAGTGTATCCGGAGTCTGATGCTGTGCCATGGCATCTTGGAACATCAGTACATCGACGCCCTTGCCGACATTAAACAGATGCGCACAGGCCAACCCTAAAATGAGTGCCAGAGTGGTCGTGGTCACGCAGCACATCAGGGTGATTTTCCAGGTACGACTCAACTGTCCACCGGCCTGCAGATTGGATACGCCGACCACAATCGAGCTGAAAATCAGCGGAACCAACAGCATTTTGAGTAAGCCGATAAAGATACTGCTGACAATTCCGATGCCATACAAGCTGACATCAAAAAATGAGGTCTGCGGAAATACAGTCAGTAAAAATCCAAACAGCACCCCCAATACGGCGGCAATTAAAATTTGCGTATTTAAGCTCATCTTTTCATGCATTTTAATATTGATCTTAAGCGGCACTATGCCATGCCGATTCTGCAGAATCGAGTAGTATTTTATAAACGCGTGCTTGGCACAGGGCGTCAAATCATGATTTTTCTGTAGATTAAAAATAAAAAAACCGAATCTGGGATTCGGCTTTCTGAGCAAGCATATAAAAATTATTGGGTTTCGATTTCACGCAAGCGGATCAGACCTTCCTGGGTGGTACTACAAACCAGTTCACCATTCTGCCACATCCGGCCAAAGTTCAGACCGCGTGAGCTGGCGCTTTGCGTCGCTTCCATGTCATACAGCATCCATTCATCAGCACGAAATGGCTTATGGAAATACATGGCATGGTCAATACTGGCACATTGCAGGCTTGGCGAAATATAGCTCAGACCATGTGGACGCAGTGCAGTCGTCATCAAAGTAAAGTCTGAATAAAAAGCGGCAATGGCCTGATGTAATGAAACCTGATCTACCTCGGCTGGAATACGGTCATGGGTGCGGATATAGTGCGCATAAGACGGCGCTTCCGGCTGAGGCTGGAACGGATTTTGCGGATTAATCGGGCGGATCTCGACGTGACGATCACGGGTGAAAGATGCACGGACATTTTCCGGAATAAACTCAATCATTTGTTTGATCAGTTCTGCTTCATTTTTCAGGCTTTCTGCTGGCGGATATTCAGGTTCAGAAATCTGGTAATTCAAACCTTCTTCTGGCTCTGCAAAAGACACCATACACATGAAAATGGTCCGGCCATGCTGAATCGCACGAACCTGACGGCTGATAAAGCTTTTACCGTCACGGATACGTTCTACTTCATAAATAATAGGTGCATTGACATCACCCCCAAACAGGAAATAGGCATGTAATGAATGTGCAGGACGGTCTGTTGTATAAGACGCAGCGCGCAGTGCCTGCCCCAGAACCTGACCGCCGAACACGCGCTTGCCTACCAGATTACGGCTGATTCCCCGGAAAATGTTTTCTTCTAACTTTTCTAAGCTGAGCAGCTCGACCAGTTCCTGTGTTAAGGCATTCATAAGCAACCTACGTAATATTGGAGATATCCCAAAATGGAAAAACAGATCTAAATAACGAATATGGAATATTCTGCCACAAAATCAGACCGAAACTCTAAAGATTGCATGACTGTTCTGTCATACTGATGGCATAAGTGACTAGGAAAAGCATCTGCTTTCACGCTAAAATTAAAGCACTTCTGTTGAAGTTGTTAAAAAAAGATATATGGTTTCACTTTAGAAACCCGCAAAATAAATCCCCCTCAGAAGTCCTGTGGTTTTGGTCAGTAAAATTAGGAGCAGCTATGTCCAAGAATGGCTTTGGTCAAATGTATCGCAAGCTTTCAAGTAAGCTACTTGATCTTGTGGTTACCCCTCATGTTCTTGGGGAAGTACCAAGTGAAGTGACAGCACCTGAATCTGATCAGACCGCAGCAGAATCGCACAAGCTGGTCTGCTACGTCTTACAGAATCATTCGCGCAGTAATGCACTGGTGGTCGATGCCGAAACTCGCCGTCTGAAGTTAGCCCCTGCCCTTGATCCGATGCAGATCGGCAACAGCAAAGAAAAAGCATCCGTACTGTTCCTGCAGCATCATGATGAAAACAACCTGCTGAGTTCACCTCCGCATGCATTTCCACCGCGCCTATTACGCCTGATTGAAATCCTGGAGCAGCACCCTGAGCTGGATGTCGAACTGGTACCGGTGACCGTGCTTTGGGGACGTGAACCGGAAAAAGAAGACTCCTGGTTTAAACTGCTGTTTACCGATACCTGGTCTACACCAAGTCGGGTCAAGCAACTGGTCAATATCGGCCTGCATGGTCGTCAGTCTTATTTAGAGTTTCATGAGCCACAGTCGTTACGTGCCATGATTGACTATGCCAAAGAAACGCATCCAAATTCAGCGCCGGCGACTTATATTGTCAGCACTTTAAATGACTATCTGGATGGTCAGCGCGAAGTGATTCTCGGGCCGGATCTGTCTGACCGTCGCAATGTCATGCATGGCTTGATCAAATCGCCGGATGTACAGGCAGCTATTCGCAATGACAGCATTCGCAGTAAAATTTCCATGCTGGAATCCGAACGTCGTGCCATTGGCTATCTGAACGAAATCGTTTCCGATTATTCTCACTCGACTGTACGCTTTGCCGACAAAGCCCTGACCCGCTTATGGACGCAACTGTATGACGGCGTGGAAGTGCATAACTTCAGTACCGTGCGGGAACTGGCCAAGGATTACGAGATTGTCTATACCCCATGTCACCGTAGCCACATCGACTATTTATTATTGTCTTATGTGATCTATCGTCGTGGTCTGATGGTGCCTTATATCGCTGCGGGCGATAACCTGAATATGCCTTTTGTCGGGCAGATTTTACGTGGTGGCGGTGCCTTCTTTATTCGCCGTACTTTCCGTGGCAATGCACTGTACACTACGGTATTTAAAGAATATCTGTATAGCGTGCTATCACGTAACACCCCGCTGGAATACTTTATTGAAGGCGGTCGTTCACGTACCGGTCGTTTGCTGCCACCTAAAACGGGCATGCTGGCAATGACCGTACATGGCCATTTACGTGGCAAGTCCAAGCCGATTGTTTTTGTTCCGACCTATATTGGCTATGAACGCCTGATGGAAGGCGGCACCTATGTCGGTGAGATGAGCGGCAAGCCGAAAGAAGCAGAATCGATTTTCGGGATTGTAAAAACCCTGCGCAAAATTGAACGTATTTTTGGCAAGGTGCATCTGAACTTCGGTGAGCCGGTCTTTCTGGATGACATCCTGAAACAGCATGGCGCAGAAAACATTAAAATTGAAAAGAACGATGATCCGATTCCGCAAGCTGTTTCTGATGCGGTAAACAGCTCTGCACAGGCAATTCTGGAAAATATCAACCGTGCGGTGGTGATCAATCCGGTATCCCTGTTGTCGCTGATCCTGCTGGCAACGCCAAAACATACCCTGGATGAAGAAATCTGTATCAAGCAGCTGGATACCTATCGTACCCTGCTGGCAGCATTACCCTATGATGAACGGATGGAAGTTACTCCGCTGTCCGGCAAAGAAATTATTGCCTATGCGATGAAACTGAAACTGATCAAGCGGGTAAAACATGTGCTGGGCGATATTATTGCCATTGAAGATAATCAGGCAGTGTTGCTGACCTATTTCCGCAACAATATCGTACATTCCTTTGTACTTCCGTCGTTAATTGCAGCCCTGGCCGAACACAATGGCACGATCCGCCGTCATGATGTGGTCAATATCAGCAGTACCCTGTATCCATTCTTGAAAGCAGAGCTGTTTTTAAAATGGCGTGAAGATGAGATTCAGGATCAGGTCAATGCGCATATCGACAACCTGATTTATGCCAAACTGATTGCTGAGGATGGCGAAAACCTGGTTGCTCCGGCACCAAATAGCGAAGCGCATCATCAGCTGGAAGTACTGGCTGCACCGGTGACCCAAAGTCTGGAACGTTATTACATGACTCTGGCCCTGATTACCCAGCGTGGTTCAGGCAATATTTCAACCCGTCAGGTTGAAGAATTGAGTTATTTGGTGGGTCAGCGTCTGTCTGTGCTGTACGAGTTCAATTCGCCAGAATTCTTCGATAAAGCCCTGTTCCAGAGTTTTATCAAAGTCTTGACCCAAAAAGGTTATCTGTGTACCAATGAAGACAATGCCATTGTCTTTGATGAGCAGCTGACCAACGTGGCGCAATATGCCGATCTGGTACTGGATGAAGTGAAACTGCAGATGCTGCATCACATCACCGCCTTTACCGATGACGAGCTGAAAGAAGCCCTGGATGCAGTAGCGGCGGAACAAGCCAAGAAACGCGCCAAGCGCAAGAAGAAGTAAGTTTTAGGTAAAGCTAAAGAGAGGTTGAGACCTCTCTTCTTTATTTGGGTCGTTATAAAAACGATACATTCCCTTTCTTTGCATGAGATGAGAAACACTGCTTCGCAAGGGGATGAGGGAAAATGTTCAAAAAATTCTTTACCTCTCCCTAGCCCTCTCCTAACAGGAGAGGGAATTTAATTCTCCTTTTTAAAGGAAGCTGAGGAGGAATTACTTTTCTTCATTAATTCAAAATAATCTTCAAAACAGTCTGGATGCTTTAATTCAAATCCCATTTGCTGCATTCGAGTCGCATAGAGCTTTTTACCGGTGATCTGCCCGCTCTCGAGCTTCAGTACAGGCAACTGCATCTGCTGCTGAAACCACTGCACAACTTCATGCAAAAGTTTCGGATCATTATTGGTCACTATATAAGACTTTTCAGGATGTTCCACGTGAATCATCTGTGACAAGAAACGTGATAAATCTTCAATATGAATTCGATTCGACCAGTGCAGATTTGGATAGGCCGTCATAGAGACTGCCATTTTCTGCATACGCGCAACTGAAGCGCCATAAATTCCGCTTGGCCGAATAATCGTACATTGCTCAGGATAAGCCGCTAAATACGCCTGCTCCATCTGATACAGGATTTTGCCTTGCACATCATTGGGCTGTAAAGACGTATCATCATCTACCCTTTCTCCAGAATTTTGCCCATAGACCCGTGTCGATGACACCACCACAATTCCTTGCAGTGGATGCTGCTTCAAGGCAGTCACAATCGGCTGAACTGAGTCCAGATAGGTCTGCTGATAGCCTTCAACTGTACTTTGTTTGGGGCTAAGTAATACATAGACCCAGTCAATCGGTACGACTGTGGTTAAATCCAGTTGATGCACATCCTGAATCAGATGAGTTGCAAATGAATCTGTTTTGGGACTTGAGCTAATTGTGCTAATTTGATGACCTTGCTCAAATAGTTGTTTGGCAACACGCCGGGATGTTTTACCATAACCGATAAATAAAATATGCATTGAGCACCGAATCACGAATCTGGTTGAGGGGACATGGCTGCAGTCCATCAGTTACAAGGCGTTGGCAATGCCGCCGCTGCATTACTTGAAAAATTAAATATCTTCAATACTGATGATTTGCTTTTTCATCTACCACGTGACTATGAAGACCGTAGCACGATCATTCCCATGAATCAATTGAGCGTGGGACGCAGCTATTTGCTGGAAGGCATCGTTAAAGGCGTAGATTTCCCGCCGGGTAAACGCAAGTCCATGGCAGTACTGCTAGATGATGATTTTGGTAAAGTCACTTTACGTTTTTATCATATTTATAAAGGCATTACCGACCGCTGTAAACTCGGTAACCGTTTAAGAATTTTTGGTGAAGTCCGGGTTGGTGCGCGCGGTCTGGAAATGTATCACCCCGAGCTGCAAGTCATTAGCGAAGATACCCCGCTACCGCAAACCCAACTCACCGCAATTTACCCGGCAACTGAAGGTCTGACCCAGCCAAAAATACGGGATTACATTCAGCAGGCCCTGGCACAGTATAGCGATCATCTGCCCGAACTGCTGCCGGCCAAGTTTAGCAATGGTTATGCCCTGAAACAGGCACTGGAATACATCCATCATCCGCCAGTCAATGCCAATATGTTGCAACTGGCGCAAGGTTCTCATCCGGCTCAGCAACGTCTGATTTTTGAAGAGCTGGTGGCGCATCAGATCAGCTTGTTGACCCGGCGTGCCTTTATCCAGCAGGTCGAAGCACCTTCATTCGCGCCAAGTAAGACTTATGCCAAACAGTTTTTAGCCAGTCTAGCTTTTGAAATGACTGGTGCACAAAAACGCGTATCCAGGGAAATTGCACAGGATTTAAAAAGCAATAAGCCGATGTTGCGTCTGGTGCAAGGCGATGTTGGCGCCGGTAAAACACTGGTCGCCGGTGTCGCAGCCTGCCATGCCTTGGAAGAAGGCTGGCAAGTGGCACTGATGGCACCCACCGAAATTCTGGCCGAGCAGCATTATCTCAACTTTAAACGCTGGTTTGAGCCTTTGGGCTTAAATGTCGCCTGGCTGTCTGGCAAGCAGAAAGGCAAAGCCCGCGCCGCAGCAGAACAGCTGATTCGGGACGGAAGTGCGCATCTGGTCATCGGCACCCATGCCCTGTTTCAGGAAAATGTCGAGTTTGCCAAACTGGGTCTGGTGATTATTGATGAACAGCATCGCTTCGGGGTCGATCAGCGACTTGCTTTACGCAATAAAGGTCTAGATGGCATGTCACCACATCAACTGGTGATGACTGCAACCCCGATTCCGCGCACCCTGGCCATGTCAGCCTATGGTGACCTGGACACCTCGGTAATTGACGAACTGCCACCGGGACGCACCCCGATTCAGACCGTGACCATTCCACTGGATCGCCGTGAAGAAGTCTTGCAACGCATTGCCAGCAACTGCGCCGAAGGCAAACAGGCCTATTGGGTCTGTACGCTGGTAGAACAGTCTGAAACCCTGGATGCCCAAGCGGCTGAAGCGACTTTTGCCGAGATTCGCGAGCGTTTTCCTGAACTGAATATTGGTCTGGTGCATGGCAAAATGAAAGCCGATGAAAAACAGGCGGTGATGCAGCAATTTAAGAACAATGAATTACAGCTCCTGATTGCCACCACTGTGATCGAAGTCGGCGTGGATGTTCCGAATGCCTCCATTATGGTGATTGAAAATGCCGAGCGTCTGGGTCTGTCACAGCTACATCAGCTACGCGGCCGGGTCGGTCGTGGTGCCAAGGCCAGTTTCTGTGCGCTGCTATATAAACATCCGCTCTCCCAAAATGGGCAGGAACGTCTAAGGATTATGCGCGAGACCAATGATGGTTTTATGATTGCCGAGAAAGATCTGGAATTGCGTGGCCCGGGTGAACTTCTGGGCACTAAACAGACTGGTGACATGAATTTCCGCGTGGCCAAGCTGGAACGTGACGATCATCTACTCAATCAGGCACATTATGTGGCACAGCAAATCCTGAAAGATTATCCAGATCAGGCCGAAGCATTGTTACAGCGCTGGCTACCAGAAGCACCACGCTATGCCTATGTTTAAATTATTTGCCCATGGAAAAACCTGGCTGAATAAATTGCAACCCTGTCAGCTGTGCCAAACCGATTATCAAACCATTCATTCGGTCTGTCAGGACTGCTGGCAGCAACTTCCCTGGACACGAAATACGATTCAACGTCAGGAAATGCAGTTCCAGATTGCCTGCGACTATGCCTATCCCATGGATCGGTTGATTCAGCTGTTTAAATATGAACAGAAGCTACATTTGCAAAATTTACTGGCCGGTACACTGCTAAGTTTAGAGCTACCCAAGGTCAGTGCCATAGTCCCGATGCCGATTTCGACTCAGCGTCTGGCCGAACGCGGCTATAATCAATCTCTGGTGCTGGCCAAACATGTGGCGAAACAGTTGCATGTTCCCATCTGGCAACCGATCACTCGTCTCAAACAGCATTCACAAAAAGGCTTAAGCCGTCTGGAACGGATTGAAGATATCCAGTCACAATTCCAGATCAGCACCACCACCAGAATTCGTTACCGCCGCGTACTGATCATTGATGATGTAGTCACCACAGGCAGTTCGGTTCGAGCTTTAAGCCAGAAACTTGAAGAACTGGGCTGTCAAAAAATTTATGCAGCCTGTCTGGCAGGTGCACAAATCTGAAATTTAAGCCTGAGCCAGTAAATTGGACTTGACCCATGGAATCACAATTTCAGTGGTCAAAGGCGCCAGCAGAACCTCTTTTTCGTCCAGATCCACCCATTTCATTTCTGCAATTTCGGCTTCAATTTTAGGTGCTCGCTCCAGCGTTACCCAATAGACATAGCTCACCAGTTGATGATCGGGCTCATTGGCGGTCTGGGTTTCAAAACGTCCAATAAATTGCTGAATCTGTGCCTGCGTGCCAATTTCTTCCTGAATTTCACGCAACATGGCGGCTTCGGGCGCTTCATTCGGTTCCAGCTTGCCACCAACCTGCATAAAGCAGGATGTACCCTGCTTGCGAACCACCAGCAGTTGCTGTGCCTCATTCAAAATAATGGCTGCAGCCACCGTAATCACTTTCATTTATGTTCTACAATTGCCCAATATGCACGGCTTATTTTACAAGGTCAGTCTGATCAACCATACCCCATTTCGCTTCAGGCGGCTGATAACTTGCAAATTGCTGCAAAATATCTTCCAGATCATCACTAATAATCAACGCCTCGGTAAAACGTGATTTAGTAAAACCTTTCTCGGTGGTCATGCGGATAAACTTGATCAGATCATCATAGAAACCATCCGTATTGAGAAAAGCACAAGGTTTCTGATGAATTCCCAATTGTGCCCAGGTCCATTGTTCAAAAATTTCTTCCAGCGTTCCTGCACCCCCCGGAATAGCAATAAATCCCTGTGCCAGTCCCGACATCCGGGTTTTACGCTCATGCATATTGTCCACCACATACAGTTCGGTAATATGCGGATGTGCCAGCTCGCGATTGACCAGCTGTCTTGGAATCACTCCAATCACCTTACCGCCAGCCGCCAAGGCACTATCAGCAATAATACCCATTAAACCGGAACGACCTCCGCCATACACTAGAGTTTGCTGTCTTGCCGCCAGAGTCTGGCCGACTTTTTCGGCAACCTGCGCATACAGCGGATCAGAACCCAGTGCGGAACCACAAAATATTGCGATAGAATTCATCATTTCATCCTTCAATTGACGCTATATTGTACGAAATCGCTGCAAGCGCGCTATTTCCGAAAATAACTGCTTAATATCAGTGTTTTTATTCAATTCCTTGTCTAAAATACACCCATTCCAATTCATATACTGCGCCCGGGAGAAAAGACAGCATGCTTGAAGCCTTTTACGCCACAGAGCGCGGTAGCTTAGAAGATATCACCATCAATGGTGATTTCGACCTGCATCCAGATTTAGTCTGGCTCGATCTGATTGCCCCTTCACAGGAAGAGCAGCAATGGATTCTCGATGCCTATGAGCAAAACTTACCGACCTTAAAATCACTGGAAGATATCTCCTCGAGTGCCCGATTTTACCGTGATGATGACGGTATTTTGCACATCAGTACCTATTTTTTAACCAAAAATAAAAATTATCAGGTCGAAAACGAACACGAAGATGAATCCAGCATGCTGGCGACGGTACAAACCGTGGCGTTTATTCTGCATAAGGATCGTCTGTTTACCTTGCGCGGCGAAAAACTGGTGGCCTTTCGTGCCTTCCGTGCCCGCGCACGGCGGAATGACTATGAAATCGACTATAAAGATCCAACCTGGATTTTATTGGGTCTGCTTGAAGCCAAGCTGGATGAACTGGCCGATATTCTGGAAGATGTGCATAAAGATTTAGAAAAATATTCAACTGAAGTGTTGAATAACCGTCACCGTGAACAGATTCTGGATCTGGATGACATGATTACCCGCTTGGCTCAACTCGAAGATATGCTGGGTAAAGCGCAGCTGTGTTTAATCGATTTACGTCGTGTTCTGACCTTCCTGTCACGTCCACGTGCCTTGGGCAGTCATATTTATGATGCGGATATCCGGGAACTGAGTGAAGATGTGCGCTCGCTGGTCGAGCATGATGCCTTCCTGTTCCAGAAAGTACGCTTCCTGCTGGATACTACGTCCGGATTTATTAATACTGAACAGAACGATACCATTCGTCGATTCTCGATTCTGCCAAGTATGCTCGCACCACCGATGCTGATTGCCAGTATCTACGGCATGAATACCGAAGTGCTGCCCTTTGCACAAGGCACCATGAGTTTTGTTATGGTCAGTATTATTTTGATTGGCTTCCTGATTGGCCCATTGATTTACTTTAGATGGAAGAAATGGATTTAATTTCTTCACCCTCTCTCTAACTCTCTCCCATAGGGAGAGAGGATTTCCAATATTTATTGAGATAGTAGTTTTTAAAAATATCATTTCTATCCATAAATTTAGAGAGGAAGTTCCCTCTCCTTTTAGGAGAGGGTTAGGGTGAGGTCATATTTTAATCCTTCCTAACGTCCTTTTGATAAAGGAAGGAATTTACTTTTAAAATGTATCAACAATAAAAGAAAGCACCTTACGGTGCTTTCTTTTACTGAATGATATTTAAATCACCCTGCAAATGACTGGCCTGAATGATATTCATCATTTTCGCAGGAACAGCTTTAAACTGAAGCCCTTGAGCCTGGGGGGTCTGGCGCAACCAGCGCACCAAGACCGCCAAAGCCAAAGTACTGCCACTTTCAAGCCCAGCCAGGTTAACCACAAGCGGAAACTGGTTCTGTGACTGGATTAGCCGCAGGCCATCTAAGTAATAGTCCTGCGCATTGTCATAGTCAATTTTGCCTGAAACCTGTAATTCCTGATCCTTGAATGTAATCACGGCTCACCTGTCTGATTATTTCTTGTCGATTGCAGCTTCTGCATCCGGTTTGAAGTTGGCAATCGCTTTATCAATATTACCGCCATTACGTTTTACTGTCGCAGCAAACTGGTTACGGAACTGCAGACCTAGATCAATACCAGATACGTTGATATTACGGATTTTCCATTGTGAACCCTTGTCCACCAGCTGGAAAGCTACCGGAATTTTCTCGCCCTTGTTGTTAAAGTCGATGGTCACGACAGGGTTTTTGCTGTTGCTGGCCTTGTAAGGACGAATGCTATAAGTCTGATTGCTGAACTTGGCAAATGCAGAACCATAGTTTTCAATTAAGGTTTCACGGAAATTCTTTTCAAACTGTGCACGCTGCGCTGCAGTACTATACTGGTTGGTCGCATAAGTTCCCATCACAATACGTGTGAAAGATTGAGAATCGATATATGGATCCAGATTTTGACGCACAATGCTTTTTACCAAAGCTGGATTGGATTGCAATTTTGCATTATCAGCTTTGAGGCGTTCAATTAAACCATCTGCTACTTTTTTAATAAAAGCAGGTGGTGCTTCAGACGGTGCAGCAAACACTGTACCAGCAATCATTGTGGAAAGAATGCTTACTGCAAGCGTTTGTTTTACTAAAGTCTTCACTGAAATCTCCTCAATCTATTATTCAACAAATGCAGGCTCTGCAGTTGCTGTTGCTGAATCTGTCGCCTGTTCTGGCGCAGCTTCTTGACTCTCTGACGATTTGCCGGCGCCGCCGGTAATGAACTTCGTCACTAAATCTTCAATTTCCATGGTGCCTTGGGTATTGGCAATCTGGTCGCCGCGCTGTAAATAACTCAGACCGCCACCTGGAATAATTTTCAGGTATTTTTCACCCAATAATCCATTGGTCGCTACCATAATATAAGCGTCTTCATCAATATTGGTGATGGAGTTCATGTTAGCTAAGAGTTGTTTTTCCATGTCTTTTTGTTGCGCTGGTGCAGCTGCTTCATAGTCCGAACTGTAGCGTAACTCGTCCAGAGCTTCCTGCTGAACTTGCTTTAATTGTTCAGCATTAAACGAGGTTAATGAACCATCCAAAGTCATATGCACGGTCGCCAGACGTGTTACAGGATCCAGGGTAATCTCATCGACCTGTCCTACTTTCACGCCACTTAAAGCGACTTTGGCACGGGGCTTGATGCCATTTACATTTTCAAAGGTTGCCGTCATTTTATAGCTGTCGGAAATATTACTTCCCACCAGTCCACTGACACGCATCGCCAAAAAGAACAGGGCAATCCCGAACAAAATAACAAAAACACCAACGGCCAGCTCACTAGTACGTGATTTCATTAAACACCTCCGAACATGACCGCAGTCAACACAAAATCAAAGCCTAAAACGCACAGTGAAGAATATACGACTGTACGGGTTGTAGAAGTTGCAATACCTTCCGATGTGGGTACACAGGCATAGCCTTGATATACCGCAATCCAGGTACAAATTAA
This sequence comes from Acinetobacter sp. KH_038, assembly GCF_057839405.1. Lineage (NCBI taxonomy): Bacteria > Pseudomonadati > Pseudomonadota > Gammaproteobacteria > Moraxellales > Moraxellaceae > Acinetobacter > Acinetobacter sp. KH_038. The sequence goes on from NZ_CM174489.1 coordinate 2,737,247, forward strand.
TGCGAATACAAAACTTTTAATAATAGTGCCATTCAAGACATCTTTATAAAATTGCACACTGCTTTCCATGCCGCTCCAATACGCACCCTCATCGGCACCCAGGAAATCGACACCGACCATTTTACCGCCCATAATACCGACTGCGGCGAAGATGACCGAGAGCATGGGCAAGCTGAAAATCCCCGCCCAGAGACGTGGTGAAATCACCCGTTTCAAAGGGTCTACACCGATCATTTCCATACTGGACAACTGTTCAGTGGCTTTCATCAGGCCAATTTCTGCGGTCAAGGCCGAACCGGCACGTCCTGCAAACAGCAAAGCGGCGACCACAGGTGCCAATTCACGTAACAAGGTCAATGCCACCGCTGTACCAAGCATGGATTCACTGCCAAAGGTCGACAGAATACTGAACATCTGCAAGCCCAGCACGGCACCAATAAACAAGCCAGACACCACAATGATCAGCAGGGACAACACCCCAACCCGATACATCTGATACACAAACAGTTTTACCCCAAGCCAGGTCGGCATTGAAAATAAAATCTGCAACAGCATCAGGGTGGCAACCCCAATGCCCTGTACACGTTCAATAACGCGTCTACCTAATGCGGCAATTGCATTCATGAACGTACCTCATCACTTAAATAAGCCTGATGACTAAACTGGTAATCGACCGGGCCTTCGACAGAACCTGTCAGGAATTGCTGCACAAACGCGGATGGATGGGCTTTCAGCTCCGCAGGTGTACCCTCACCCTGCACCTTGCCTTCAGCCACGACATAAATATAATCGGCAATCGACAAGGTTTCTGCCACATCATGCGAGACAATAATGGTGGTCAAATCCAGTGCTTCACGCAATGAACGGATTAAACGAGTCAAGACCCCCATCACAATCGGATCTTGTCCGGCAAAGGGTTCATCGTACATGATCAGCTCAGGATCAAGTGCAATCGCCCGGGCCAGAGCCACACGCCGGTTCATACCACCAGACAACTCGGACGGCATCATCTGTTCTGCACCGCGCAAACCGACTGATTCCAGTTTTAATGCCACAATTTCCTTGATCAAATGTTCTGGCAGCTTGGTATGGGCACGGATTGGAAATGCGACATTTTCATACACGCTCATATCGGTAAACAAAGCACCGCTCTGAAACAGCATGCCCATACGTGCACGTGCTGAAAAAAGTTCGGAACGTGACATCGAGGCAATATCTTTGCCATCCAATAAGACCTGACCATGTTCGGGCGTCAGCTGTCCACCAATCAATCTTAATAAGGTGGTTTTACCGGTTCCCGATGGCCCCATGATGGCGGTAATCTGTCCACGACGAATCGTTAAACTCACGTCGTCATAAATCACGCGCTCACCCCGTTTGAAGCTCAAATTCTTGACTTCAATCAAAGACTGATTATCTCGCGCTGTTTGATTTTTCATAGCTGAGTTTATTCCTGCATTTTTTCAGCATGCATACTATAAAGGAACGAAGTTCAAAATGTTAGCAGTTGAACAAGATGGGTGAATGGCATAAAAAATAGAAATACTTCAATATTAAGTATATTTTTATAATAAAAAGATAGGGTTAAGTTTAATCTAAGCCAACTTGCTCAATTAAAAAGACTGTATAAATAATAGATAATATTACACAAAATCAAAGTCAATGCGATATATGGCATATACACCTCTATCAATTGAGATCGAACAGTTAAACGTTTCATATGAATAATTATCATAACTCTGACTAAATATGATTTAGTAGACATTTTACGTTAAAAAGCAAAAAACTCAATGCATAAAAAAACCGGTATTTCTACCGGTTTTTTCTATCTTAATCTAGCGATTAAAATTAGTCGTTAAATTTACGACGCGGACGATCTTCACCACCGAACGAACGTTCACCACGTGGTTTGTCATCAAAGTTGCGACGGACTGGACGATCACCGAAATCACGTTTCGGACGGTCATCACCAAATGAACGCGCTGGACGATCACCGAAACCACCTTCACGACGTGGAGCAGGACGATCACCAAAATCACGTTTTGGACGATCACCATAACCGCCTTCACGAGCTGGTTTGTAATCTACACGGTTGCCACGGTTGTCATCATTAGAGCGAGGACGGTCGCCAAAACCACCTTCACGACGTGGAGCTGGACGATCACCGAAGTCACGCTTTGGACGGTCATCAAACGAACGTTGTGGACGATCACCGAAACCGCCTTCACGACGTGGAGCTGGACGATCACCAAAGTCACGCTTTGGACGGTCATCAAACGAACGTTGTGGACGATCACCGAAACCGCCTTCACGACGTGGAGCTGGACGATCACCGAAGTCGCGACGTGGACGATCTTCGCCACCGAACGCTGGACGTTCGCTACGAGGTTTGTCATCGAAGCTACGACGTGGACGATCATCACCGCCTTCGCGACGTTTGAAGTTGCTTTCACCTTCAAAACGACGACCACCGCCAAAACCACCACGACCGCCATCACGACCACGACCGCCGCCATCACGACCACGACCACGGCCAGCGCCATCACGGCTACCGCGTGCTGGAGGTGGAGACGGCTCAAGACCTTCGATTTCAGATACGTTTAGACGAGCTTCCAGGAAGTCTTCTAAAGCACGGATCTTGCCGCGTTCACGGTAAGTTGCCAGTGTAATGGCTTTACCTGTACGACCAGCACGACCTGTACGGCCAATACGATGTACATAGTCTTCGTTCTTCATCGGAAGACCGAAGTTAATTACGTGTGAAATTGTTGGTACGTCAAGACCACGTGCAGCTACGTCTGTAGCAACCAGGATTTTTGCACGACCTTCACGGATGCTGCGTAAACGACGGTTACGAACTGTTTGTGGCATCGCACCGTGCAGTGCTACAACTGATAGACCTGCTTCAGCCAGTTCTTCAGCCAGCATATCTGTGTCTTCTTGAGTTGACGCAAATACTACTGCTTGATCAACGTCTTCTTCATTCAACCAGTGAGTCAGAAGTTTTTTCTTGTGTTCAAAACCGTCAGTCCAGTGTAAAGTCTGAGTAATATCAGTATTGGTAGAGTGACCAGTTTCAATCGAAATACGCAATGGATCATTCATCATGCGTTCTGCAAGTGTAATGATACGTGGTGCGAAAGTCGCAGAGAACATAAGAGTCTGTTTACGGTTAGCAGCCAACTCACCAATTGCTTCCAAGTCTTCAGAGAAGCCTAGATCAAGCATACGGTCAGCTTCATCGACGATCAACGCGTCAACTTTGTCAAGTTTGATTTGACGACGATTCACCAGGTCAAGTAAACGGCCTGGAGTTGCAACAACAACTTGCGCGCCTTTTAACTGTTGAATTTGCTTACCGAAAGGCATACCGCCCATGATTGCAGCAATACGAACACCTTTCATGTGACGTACAAATGCAATTGCGTCTTGACATACTTGTTGTGCCAATTCACGAGTCGGTGAAATCACCAAAATATTCGGTTGAGTTACCGCTTTCATGCGGTCTTTAAACGGTACTAATGTATCTTGGTTTGCCAAAGCATTTAACGTAGGAAGTAAGAATGCAGCAGTTTTACCAGAACCTGTTTGGCTTGATACAAGAAGGTCTTTACCTTCAAGTGCAGCTGGAATCGCTTGTTCTTGTACAGGAGTTGGAGTGGTAAAGCCTAAAGCGTCGAGAGCCTGGGTTAGAGATTCGTCGAGGGAAAAATCAGCAAAAGTTTTGCTCATAGAGAGTGTTCACCCTGAAGTGGGTGCTCCATTAAATAAATTACAATATGGACATCGGCAAAAAGCGGCACAGCAAATAGAGCTGAAAAAGTTAGGATTCAGCAGCGATCCGAATAACGACGATGTGGATATAACGCACGTATATGATTACGGCCGCAAACCTGAAGGAATCGCTTAAGCGATTGGGGCGCGAAGGATATGTCCTCTCTATGGACAGAACGCGCATACAATGATTAGAAGATAGTGTTCAGGTAAAGAACGGAAAATTAAGTGCGTGGCAAGATTATAGCAGAATAATCAACAATGTCATTAAGTTTTCAAATAAATTTGCTTTATTTTTAATTTATATATGAATTTCATAGACTTAAATATGAATATAAAATGTAACGGCTGGTATAAAAAAGCAGTTTTTGCCAATTCACTTGATAATTCCAGTATCCATGTGCGTTAAAAAGACAGGCTTCTCCTGCCTGTTAACTATTTCACTGCTGCAAAAAAAGGCATCCCGTAGGATGCCTTTTCAATATTAGATCTGATTCATCTAAGCCCGATTATTTTGCTGCTTCACCCCAAGCAGGAACAACTGCTTGCATTAAAGGCTTAAGCATTTTCATTGAACAAGCCAAAACTTGACCATTTTCCATAGAGTCGCTACCACCACGTGCATCAACTACAGTACCGCCTGCTTCTTTCACGATCAATTCGCCAGCTGCGATATCCCAAGGTTTCAAACCAAGTTCAAAATAACCATCAAAACGGCCTGCAGCAACATAGGCTAAATCCAATGCTGCAGAACCTGAACGGCGATATTGCGCGCCAGCTTCAGTCACGTTTAACAAACTTTGAAAATGGTTCTTGGCATAAGATACAACTTCGCCATTACGCTTGGCACGGTAAGCGTGACCAACAGCCATAAAGGTATTTTCCAGGCTGTCTTTGACATTTACGCGAATACGGCGCTGGTTCATCATGGCACCACGACCACGACTGGCAGAGAATAGCTCATCTTTCACCGGGTCATAAATCACCCCGTGTTGAGTAATGCCTTTGTGCTGAACTGCGATAGAGATACAGAAATGCGGGAAACCGTTAATGAAGTTTAAAGTACCATCCAGTGGATCGATCACCCAACACCAATCGGCGTCATGACCTTTACCTTCCTGATAGCCAAACTCTTCACCAAGGAAACTGTGATTTTTATAGCTTTTACGTAGGGTATCGATGGTCAACTGTTCCAAATAACGGTCTACACGCGTTACCGGACCATCAATTCCTTTTTCTTCGACTTGTAGATCGAGTTTATGACGATTCTGATGCGCTTTTAAAAGCTCTTGACCAACTAACTGAGCCGCACGCGCAGCCATCACCACCATAGGTTCCATTGAACACCCACTACAAATTTGAAGACACTGATAAAGAATAATGCATAAAAGCCCCGACATCTTAGCAAATATCGGGGCTTTTTTGGGAAAAATGTGACTAAAATTTTTAAGAACTTATGACAAAGCGCTTTGCCCTAAAGTTGACCACGTATGATTCATTGATTTTTCAATACCTTGCGCATCAAGACCAGCCTGCTGCAACATTTGGGTATGGGTCGCCTGTGCCATAAACGTGTCGTCCAGACCCAGATTCAGCATCGGTTTTACAATCTGTGCTTCTGCCAGATATTCATTCACCGCACTGCCTGCTCCGCCCATGATGGCATGTTCTTCAACCGTCACAAACAGACTGGTACTTAAGGCCAGATCATCCAGCATTTGCGTATCCAGAGGCTTGATAAAACGCATGTTGATTACACGTACACCAATCTCATGTTTCAGGGCAAATGCTTCTGCAGCTTCCACAGCGACCTGTACCCGGCTACCGAAAGCCAGTATCGAAATATATTCATCATACTGGGTATTCAAACGGGCGACTATTTCAGCCTGACCGACCGGAATCTCAATCATTTTTTGCTGGATCTCGACGCCCAGCCCATTGCCACGTGGATAACGTACGGCTGCTGGCCCAGGATATAAATAGGCAGTATGCAACATCTGGCGACATTCATTTTCGTCTTTTGGTGCCATGATCACGATATTCGGAATGGTACGCATATAGGCATAATCATATGCCCCTGCATGCGTCGGGCCATCTTCACCGACCAGACCGGCACGGTCGATACCGAAAGTGACATCCAGATTCTGCAAGGCCACGTCATGCACCAACTGGTCATACCCGCGCTGCAAGAAGGTCGAATAAATTGCCACCACCGGTTTTAAGCCTTCACAAGCCATGCCCGCAGCCAGCGTGACTGCGTGCTGCTCTGCAATTGCGACATCAAAGAAGCGTTGCGGATATTCTTTGGCAAACTGTACCATGCCCGAGCCTTCACACATCGCCGGTGTAATCGCAAGCAAGCGTGAATCTTGTGCGGCTTCATCGCAAAGCCATTGCCCAAAGACATCTGAATATTTTGGCGCAGGATTGGCCGAAGCTACGGCGTTGAGTTTATTAATTGCGTGATATTTGATTTGATCCGATTCGGCCGGCGCAAAGCCCTTGCCTTTTTTGGTATAGATATGAATCAGACGTGGCCCTGTACGCTTTTTCAGCGCAGTAAAGACATGCACCAGCTGTTTGACATCGTGACCATCGTAAGGGCCAAAATAATCAAAACCGATGGCTTTAAACAGGTTATCTGCGGCATCAGTCGCGGCACTGTGCAAACGCGAGTTATACAGCCATTCCGGATGCGGCTGTACATAGGCTTCGCCCTGCTCGGTGATATTTACGAATTCACCGCGCTCCCAGATAGCGGCCAGATGCTTGGCAAAACCACCAGTACTGCAAGAAATCGACATATCGTTGTCATTCAGCACCACCATCAGATCGGCATTATGTGCCACCGCATCATTCAAGGCTTCGAAAGCCATGCCCGCAGTCATGGCACCATCACCAATAATCGACACCACTTCACACGGCTTATTCTGATAATGGCGTGCCAAGGCCATGCCCAGACCGGCAGAAATCGCTGTTGAAGAATGCCCCACCCCAAAGGTATCGAATTCAGATTCTTCACGCGCCGGGAATGCGGCCAGACCATCTTTGGCACGAATGGTGGTGAGCTGTTCACGACGACCGGTCAGTGCTTTATGCGGATAGGCCTGATGACCCACATCCCAGATCAAGCGATCATGCGGGGTGTTAAAGCAATAGTGTAAAGCCACGGTGAGCTCAATGACGCCGAGATTGGCACCAAAATGTCCGCCACTTTGCCCGGCAGCATACAAAATGAATTGACGTAACTCATCCGCCACTTGTGCTAGCTGGCTTTGCGCGAGTAAACGTAGTTGCTCAGGATGATTGATCGTATCCAGCAACGGTGTTACAGGGCGTTGAGTAGGGATTTCTGTATACAGCATATTATGGCAAAGCCTTCTAAAGCCTGGCAAATCTAAAGCTAGGTCAATGGGGAGTACCCGATCATATAGCTGAATTGTAGCAGCTTCAATTCAGCTACGCTTCTAGCGATGCAATATTAAACAATGATCTCATCGGGGTGAAAAAATCGCAGGCTACGATTATCCTGAATAATCTTACTATTTATCAACTATTATCGTGTGCTTTCTACAAAAAAGAAAATCTAATGCAGAATTTCAGCTTTGCAATTCTACCAATGTTCAATCATTACGCTATACTTTAGCACTTTCAGGATTTAACGGGTTCAGCTGTGCCAATCGAATTTGTCGCAACGTCAAGACTACCTACCGCTCACGGTGAATTTAAAATTACTGTATTTCAAGACCCTAAGACCGGTGAAGAACATGTCGCGCTCTCCAAAGGACTTGAAGAGGCATCTGATGAACCTGTGGTGGTTCGGGTACATTCTGAGTGTTTAACCGGTGATGCCTTTGCTTCACTGAAATGTGACTGTGGCCCGCAATTACAAGCAACTTTAAAGCTGATCAATGAATTGGGTCGCGGAGCGATTCTGTATTTGCGTCAGGAAGGACGTGGTATTGGCCTGACCAACAAGATTCGCGCCTACGCGCTGCAAGATCAGGGGCATGATACGGTCGATGCCAATCTCATGCTGAACTTGCCGGCAGATGCACGTCAATACGATATGTGCAGCATTATGCTGGATCATTTACAGGTCAAAGCGGTACGCCTGGTGACCAACAACCCTTCAAAAATAGAAGCGCTCAAAGCACAAGGCATCAATGTGGTCGATCGTGTTCCCTTAACAGTGGGCTTAAACCCGTTTAATGAGCAATATCTCAAGACCAAGCATGAACGGATGGCGCATCTTTATCAGAAAGAAGATTTTTAAAGATCTATAGCAAATCCCCCAACCCTCCTTTGCTAAAGGAGGGAGATCCCCCCTCTTTAAAAAAGATGAGGAGCACTGCTCCGCAAGAGGGGGAAGTTCCTAAATCGTCATCGAGAAAATCCGGCTCTCCGGCATGCGTCGCTTTAAACGTAAATCAAAAGCCATACAGATATTACGCACAAATGGTTTCCCTTTCTCCAGAACAGTGACTGCCGAGTCTGTGATTTGAATCAGGCCATCCTGCGCCATTTCTTCAAGCTGCAGCAACACCTCATCAATTTCAGGGAAAAACATTGCCGGATTTTCCCAAGACGTAGTAAAACTGCACATCAAATTCAGTATATGTTGCCGGATGATCAGGTCTTCCTGATTGAGTACATGCCCTTTAAACACCGGAATTTCATTGCGCTCTAAATACTCATAATATTCTTCAATAGTTTTGACATTCTGGGCAAAGCTGTACCAACTATCACTGATCGAAGAAATCCCCAGCCCAATCATCACTTGAGTTTTAGAAGCGGTATAACCCATAAAGTTGCGGTGTAAGGTCCCCGCTTGAAAAGACTGATACATCGCATCTTTTTCTAAAGCAAAATGATCCATGCCAATCTCATGATAACCATGCTCCAGCAGTTTCTTTTTGCCCGCTTCATAGCACTGGCGTTTGATCGCATCTTTGGGTACATCGGCATCTTTAAAACCACGCTGTCCATTGCCTTTGATCCAGGGCACATGGGCATAGCTATATAAAGCCAGACGATCGGGCAACAGTGCATTGGTTTGCTCAATGGTATTTAAGACATCATCCAGACTCTGAAATGGCAGACCAAACACCAGATCATGCGAAATCGATTCATAGCCAATTTCACGCGCCCATTCGGTCACCTGCTTGACATGTGCATAAGGCTGAATGCGGTGAATGGCTTTTTGCACGGTTTCATTATAATCCTGCACCCCATAACTGACCCGACGAAAACCCAAGTCATATAAACCTTGCAGATGCTCACGCGTGGTATTATTGGGATGCCCTTCAAAACTGAATTCATGCTCAGCTGCTATATCTGCTTTGGCCAAAATACCTTGAATCAGTTGAGTCAGATGCTGAATAGAAAAGAAAGTTGGCGTTCCGCCGCCCAAATGAATCTCTTTAATAACAGGCTTTTCTTGTAATAGCTCACAGTATAAATCCCATTCTTTTAATACCGCCTGAATATAAGGCTGCTCCATTTCATGTTTTTTCGTGATTTTCTTATGGCAACCACAAAAGGTACACAGGCTTTCACAAAATGGCAGATGGATATACAGGCTGATGCCTTCACTTTGATTGGATTTAGCAAAGGATTTTTTCAGCGTCTGTTTCCAGGTTTCGAGCGAGAAATTTTGCGCTTCCCAATAGGGAACCGTCGGATAACTGGTATAGCGTGGCCCGGGAACATTATATTTTTGAATCAGGGAATTGACCTGTACCGACATGACACCCACCTATTACCATGGAAAAATGCTCAAGCTCATGAGCGCTTGCGAGTTATTGTGCGGAGCTTGAAAAAAGAATTCAACCTAGCCGATTGGTCGGATTTAATGATCCATGCTGTCCATAAACAGTGAAGTTTAAAACCTGGATCAACCCGCTACCTCACTAAATAGACCTTAATCTTTTGCTGTTTTTATGCTTTGATGTAACTCGTTTTTTATTTCCCTACGAGGCTCTGATGCAGCATCCTACATCTGCGGATATTCAACGCGTTCGTGAATTTCTCCTCGACTTGCAGGCTCGAATTTGTGCAGCACTGGAACAACAGGAACGTGCTGGCGGTGGTACGGCCGAATTTATCATTGATGACTGGGAGCGTCCGGAAGGTGGTGGTGGCCGTTCACGTGTCTTGCAAAATGGCACTGTGATTGAAAAAGGCGGGGTCATGTTCTCTCACATCAACATTTCCAAACTGCCCGCTTCTGCAACCGAACGCCACCCGGATATTGCCGGTGCCAAAGCCCAGGCCATGGGCGTGTCTCTGGTGATTCATCCGAAAAATCCCAATGTACCGACCTCACATGCCAATGTGCGTTTATTCGTCGCGGAAAAAGAAGGCCAGGATCCGATCTGGTGGTTTGGTGGCGGTTTTGACCTGACCCCGTTTTATCCAAATGACGAAGATGTGCTTGCATGGCATCAAACCGCGCATGACCTGTGTGCGCCATTCGGTGAAGAAATTTATCCTGAACACAAGCAGTGGTGTGATGACTATTTTTATCTGAAACACCGGGATGAACAGCGTGGCGTCGGTGGGCTATTCTTTGACGACCTGAATCAGTGGGATTTCGAAACCTGTTTTAACTATATGCAAGCGGTGGGTAATGGTTATCTGGAAGCGATTCTGCCAATTTTCCAGCGTAATCAGGATAAATCTTATACCGAAGCACAACGCGAGTTCCAGTTGTATCGTCGTGGCCGTTATGTCGAATACAATCTGGTGTATGACCGCGGCACCCTGTTTGGTTTACAGACCGGAGGCCGGATCGAGTCGATTTTAGTAAGCTTACCGCCACTGACCGGCTGGTCCTATCGACCAGAATGGGATGAAGGCTCGCCGGAAAAACGTTTGACCGATTACTATCTGAAACCCCATGACTGGCTCACAGAATTAAAATAAACCGCAATGAAATGATACAAACAGCTCTTAAATAGAGGGCTGTTTTAATCGATTATTCCTTTATAATACTGCTTAACAATCCCAGATCTGGTCGCAGCATCCTGTCGCTACACCGATCACCCTTCATGGGATGTCTAGTGAGAATAACAATGCATCATCTTCAATTAAATCTTCCTGTTTTTGCCTTTTGGCTTTTTCTTGCTTTAGCTACCAGTGCCATCAGTACTGCAATCTTGAGTCACAATCTGTTTCTGGATGGCGCAGCCATTCTGGTCAGCATCCTGACTGTGGTGGGCGCTGTTCTCAGTATAGCGCTGGTATTTGCAGAACATATTATGGATATCTGCAGTTCCTAAGCTCCCATTCTGAGTCGTCATTTAATCTGGCGCAGGCTTTAGTCCCTGCGCTTTTTCACGTATATTGATGTGCATTTCAGCACATGGACATTGTGAAATGAGCAAACTATTTGCGGTCATTGGCAATCCGATTGAACAGTCACGTTCTCCAGAATTACACCACGCTTTTGCAGCCAAAACCGGCATCGATCTGAATTACACTAAACGTCTGGCGCCGCTGGATGGCTTTGAAGCCAATATTCAGGATTTTTTTGGCAATGGCGGTCTTGGTATGAATGTCACGGTACCCTTCAAAGAACAGGCCTTTGCCCAGTGTCAGGTGCTGAGTGAACGGGCTAAAATTGCCAAGGCGGTAAATACCCTATGGATGGAAAATGGCGTTCTGCATGGTGACAATACGGATGGCCAAGGTCTGGTCGAGGCCATTCACGCCTTAAACTGGCCATTGGCCAATAGCAGTATTTTGATTATCGGTGCAGGCGGTGCAACCCGTGGCGTGATCTACCCTTTAGCCCAGGCCGGCGCAAAAAAAATTGTGATTGCCAACCGTACCCTGGCACGCGCTGAACAACTGGTCGCAGACCTTCAGCACGCCGTAGCGCAGCTTGAATTACAGGCGATTGCACTGGAAAATCTTGCGGGCGAGTTTGATCTGGTGATTAATGCCACTTCTGCCAGCCTCAGCGGTGATGCCCTGGTTTTGCCAGACACGCTTCAGTTTAAATATGCCTATGAAATGGCTTATGGCAAACCCTCTTCCTTTCTTGATCAGGCTCAGGCTCGTGGTGTGCCCACGTCTGAAGGCTTCGGCATGCTGGTCGGTCAGGCGCTTGAATCTTTTGCGATCTGGAATGGCATCAAGCCTGATTTAAAAGATTTTCTGTAAAGATCCTGTGAACTGGATCAGCACTATTCGGATTGCAACAGCAATCCGAATTTATTTTAATGCCCTGACTAGAAACTTAAAGCTCAGTCATTGGATTTAATGACATTTTTAACTTGAATCTTTTATTGATAACAATTGAGTACAATTCATACGAAAGTAGCACTAGACAACCCGCTGTCCAATTCATTAAAGTCCAATCAGATAAGAAGTTTTCAACCTTTCTGTAATCTGATCGCCGAGGAATGACATCAGCCGATATGATTTCCAGGTGCTAAGATCCGATTCGCCTTTCTGACATTTTTATTTGCTTGCCTTATCAATGTTTTTTTATCTCAAATATGAATAATCAAAGAATCGATACAGATAATCCAAAACTATTTTAATCAGGATTAAACGCATGCCAGCATATAAAGCCCCTTTACACGACATTCGCTTCTTGATGAATGAGGTGCTCGATTACCCTGCGCACTACCAGAACTTGTCGAATGGTGAATATGCCGATGCCGACACGGTAGACATGATCTTGGAAGGTGCAGCAGATTTCTGTGAAAATGTACTCTCCCCATTGAATCAAAGTGGCGATGCGGAAGGCTGTCATTTTGAAAATGGCGAAGTGAAAACGCCTAAAGGCTTTAAGGAAGCTTACGATCAGTTCGTACAAGGTGGCTGGCAAGGTCTGTCTTATCCTGAAGAATTTGGCGGTCAAAACCTGCCAATGTCTTTGAACCTGATCAAATCGGAAATGATGGGGAGTGCAAACTGGTCATTCCAGATGTATCCGGGTTTAAGCGTTGGCTGTATCAATACCATTATCCAGTATGGTACTGATGAGCAAAAAAATACCTATCTGCCGCATCTGGTTGCAGGAACCTGGGCCGGCACCATGTGTCTGACTGAACCGCAATGTGGTACTGACCTGGGTCAGGTGAAAACTAAAGCCGAGCCAAAAGAAGATGGCACCTATGCCATTTCCGGAACCAAAATCTTTATTTCTGCAGGCGAGCACGATCTTACTGAAAATATCATCCATATCGTGCTGGCACGCCTTCCGGATGCTCCTCAGGGCACTAAAGGTATTTCCCTGTTTATCGTACCGAAATTTATTGCGGCAGCCGATGGTGGTATCGGTGAGCGTAATCCGGTGAACTGCGGTTCGATTGAACACAAAATGGGGATTCGCGCTTCAGCAACGGCTGTACTGAATTTCGACAATGCCACGGGTTATCTGATTGGTGAGCCAAATAAAGGCTTGCATGCCATGTTTACCTTCATGAACACGGCGCGTATTGGTACTGCAATCCAGGGCATCTGTCATGCAGAGCTATCTTTCCAGGGTGCCCTGCCATATGCCAAAGAACGTATGTCGATGCGCGCCCTGTCGGGTAAAAAAGATCCGGAAAAAGTGGCGGATGCCATCATTCACCATGCCGATGTCCGCCGTATGCTTCTGACCCAAAAAGCCATTGCTGAAGGTGGTCGTGCCATGATTTATCATGCAGCACAAATTGCCGACAACATGAATGATGCCTTGGTACGTGGTGATACTGCGGCCTTTGAACAGCATGATGATCACCTCGGTTTCTATACCCCGATTCTGAAAGGTTTCCTGACAGAAATGGGCTATGAAGCATCAAATCATGGTATGCAGGTCTTTGGTGGTCATGGCTATATCAAGGAATGGGGCATGGAACAGATCGTGCGTGATTCACGTATCTCTACCTTGTATGAAGGTACCACAGGTGTACAGGCACTGGATCTGATTGGTCGTAAAGTACTATTAACCTCGAAAGGCAAAGTGATTCGCGACTATACCGCTGAAATCCTGAAATTTTGTGGTCAGCATGCACGTAATAAATACATGCGCCGTTTTGCCTGGGACCTCACCAAGCTCTGTGCACAGTGGAATGCATTGACTGTTCGCATCATGCTGGCAGCCCGTAAAGACCGTGATATCGTCTCTTCTGCTTCGGTCGATTTCCTGATGTTCTCGGGTTATGTGATGATGGCCTACTTCTGGGCTCAACAGGCCGCAGTCGCTTCAGCCAAGCTGGCATCTGGCGATGGTGCAGAAGTCCCTGAGTTCTATAAAGCCAAAATCAAAACTGCTGATTTCTACTTTGAACGTATTCTGCCTCGCACCCAAGGTCATGCTGAAGCGATGGTGAATCCATCCAAAACCATGACGGCACTGGCGCCAGAGCACTTTAGTTTCGATTACTAAGCTGTAAATTGAATTGAAAAGAGCGCTTCGGCGCTCTTTTTATTGAGAACTGCCTGTCTCTACTTCTAAAAATATTCATTTGAATAGAAAATATACAAATTTAATTTTATATTTTTCAAGTTACTAGGAAATTATATAAATAAAACGCTTGTATATCTCAAAATAAGCGGTATGATAATCCCAACTAGAAAAATTCTTGTTTTGGTTAGTTTCTTTTAAGTATCGCAGTTTTAGTCATAAACCTTCGTATTACAGATCAAAAAGCTCCATCCTTTTTATTTTTCAAAGTTACAGTTAGTCATCTGAAATTTTGGCTATAAATTCATACGATTCAATAGGTTATATTATGTCTAATACAGTTAACGGTACAGTAAAATGGTTCAACGAAACTAAAGGTTTCGGTTTCATTCAACAAGAATCAGGTCCAGACGTTTTTGCTCACTTCAGCGAAATCACTGGTTCAGGTTTCAAAACTTTAGTTGAAGGCCAAAAGGTTTCTTTCAGCGTAGCTCAAGGTCAAAAAGGCCCTACAGCTGTAAATATCGTTGCTCTATAATTTAGACGCAAGATATTGAAAAAAAGCACTCTTAGAGTGCTTTTTTTGTGCCTGCAATTTCTTTGATTCAGCTGCAGCTTTTAAAGAGCATGGGGTTAACCTAAAAACCGGTATGCTCTATGCCACGCTAAAAACTCCTGATCTGGTGCGAAACGCTTTGGTACTTCTATGCGCTTGGCATGATAAGGCTGCAAATAAGCATGTAGACTTGCATCTTGTTTTGTCTGCTCAGCAATACATACTTTGAACTGCTCATCAATACTTATAAAGCCCTGATCAAAAGCTTGATCCAGTAAAGACGATAAACAAATTCCATTCTGCGGATTTTTACGTTGGACATGATTTTCCGACCAAGGCACAATATGAGAAGCAACTAAAAATGCTTTGGTTTTAATGCCAGAAATGGCACAGCGATACTGATAATTAAGTTTGACTTGTAAAGCAAACTCCCGATGCGCGGAACCTCGAGTTTTAAGCTCGGCTCGCTGATCTGCCACACTATAATCTATAATATCTTGACCAAGACGTGTATTGAAACATCGCTCTGGTGTTTCTCCCGCGCCCGCTAATTGCAACAACCGCCAAAAATCATCTGCTGTAATTTCATTCATGCCATATTGTTGAAAGAAATGTTCCCAACTGGCACCGCGCGTTTTAAAACTCCATTGAAAATCGGTCAAATCCGATTGCAGAATGGGATCGATAAAACGTATGCCATCGATTATTTGAGCAAATACTGGTTTAGTACGGCGCTTCTGATGATCTTGAGGAATAGCCGTGTTGGCAACAATTTTTGCAATGCGTCCAGCACCATACAGATAAAATTGATTTTTAATCTCCGAAGCTTTCTGTGGCCGGCGATATAGAAAGAAATCCCCTTCCCGGACCCGGTTATATTTAGACTGATCCCAATGATATTCTTCAAAGTCTAGATCTTCATAGACCAGATGATCCGCTTTACTGTCAAAAATAAAAAATCGCGTCTCAGCTAAATCTAGTCTGTGAAAAGCCCACAATCTATCCACCTCGCCCCCTAATAAATTGTAATATTCATATTATCTAATTCTTGAATAGTCTCAGAAATATGAGAAACAGGAAAGCTTGAGTATGGTTTTAAGCCTTTTATTTTGTGTAATAAAAAAACCTCATAAAGCTATATGAGGTTTTTCCAAAATTGATCAGAACATTAAAATCAGTTAAAGGAACTCTTCTAGAACCGAGTTTAAAAAGATATGCCCCTGCTCGGTACATGCAAGCCGGTTTTGATCATTGAGCATTAATTTTCTGTCACGCAAAGAACTCAATAACGCTTGCAAGGCATCTAGACGCTGACCGGTACGCTCGGTATAGAGTCTGGCTTCTACTCCCTGATTTAAACGTAGCGCATTCATCATAAACTCAAATGGCATCTCTTCAGCTTCAATACGCTTAAACTGCAAATGTTCAGCAGGTACTTTGGCCAAATAATCCTTAGGTAAGCGGGTTTTCTGGAAACGATACACGCCATCTGGCTGAGTGATTTTGCCATGTGCACCTGCACCAATCGCCAGATAATCACCGAATTGCCAATAATTCAGGTTATGTGCTGAAGGCAACTCTTTACGCCAGGCCGAAACTTCATAATTGATAAAGCCTTGCGCTTTAAGGTAGATCTCGCCCTGCTCCTGAATATCTTCGAGTACATCATCTACCGGCAGAATTGGCTGAGTCCGGAAAAATACCGTATTGGGTTCAATGGTGAGCTGATACCAGGAAATATGTGTGGCACCACTTTCTACCGCAAGTTTTAAATCATGCAGCGCCTGATCTAAAGTCTGTTCAGGTAGACCATGCATTAAATCGACATTAATTCGCTGAAAGCTGGCTTCACGCGCCAAGCCAATGGCAGAAATGGCATCTGCATTACTGTGAATCCGTCCCAGACGCTTGAGATGGTCGGTATTGAAACTCTGTACCCCGATCGACAAACGGTTAATACCGGCCTGTAAATACCCTGAAAACGGGTCATGCTCTATGGTACCCGGATTGGCTTCCAGCGTAATTTCACAGTCTTCTACAAAGGCAATAATGGCCTGTAGCTGAGCAAATAGCCATTGGTAGCCTGGGGCAGAAATCAGTGACGGCGTACCCCCACCAATAAATACACTATGAATCTGGCGACCTTGGGCAAAATCGGCTTGAGTTTTAAAGTCTTCGACCAGGGCAGCTAAATATTCCTGTTCCAGTTCCAGAGATAAGCCACCATCAGGAACAGCGTGCGAATTAAAGTCACAATACGGACATTTGCGCACACACCATGGCATATGGATATACAGGGACAAAGGGATGATAGCAGGATTCAATTCAGCCAAGGAACTACTCAAAAAGGACTACAAGATATAGCTGAATTTTAACATGACTCGGCCACAACACTGCTAAAATTAAAATCGACCTGAATGATCGTTAAAAATTTAAATAGAATTAGACAGTTAAAACTATGAAAATATCTTCTCAACTGATTATTTTACTGCCTCTGGTGTTTGCTATTGGTGTTTTGCTGACTTTGCAGACCGCGATCAACACCCAGCTGAAAGAATATTTATATTCTCCGATTCAGGCTGCATTTTTTTCCTTTTTGATTGGTACAATAGTACTGGCCTTAATCGTGCTTTTTCAGTCCAACCCCAAACCTGGTTTGCAGGAATTGATCAGTATTCCCTGGTATTTGTGGCTTGGGGGAATTTTGGGTGTGTATGCGATTAGTATGAGTATTTATGCAGCGCCCAAACTAGGCTTCTTGGTTCTTACCGGCCTGATTATTTTTGGTCAGATGGTCATGTCGATGCTGGTCGATCATCTGGGTCTACTGGGCAATGAAAAAATGCCGATTAACTGGCAACGTCTTTTAGGCGGCGGAGTAATTTTTATTGGTGTGCTTCTCACGTTACAACGCTAAAGCTTCTATTTAAGCACATGATCACCATGAGTAATTTTTGTGTCGAATGTTTCACCGGTTACGACCTTTGGTTTTGAATTAAAAAAACTGTTTCATCTGATGTTGCCAATTCTGGTGACACAATTTTCTCAGGCTGGTCTGGGTCTGATTGATACCATTATGGCCGGTCACCTGTCTGCGACCGATCTTGCAGCAATTGCAGTCGGGGTGGGTTTATGGATTCCGGTGATGCTGCTGTTTAGTGGCATCATGATTGCCACGACTCCACTGGTGGCAGAAGCCAATGGTGCACGCACACCAGAGAAAATTGCCACCATTGCACGCCAGTCACTGTGGGTTGCCTTGATTCTCGGGATTATTGCCGGCCTGATTTTACAACTGTTGCCAGCCAGCTTGCCTTTATTAGGCGTACCGGAAAGCCTGCAGCCCAAAGCCAGCTTATTCTTGCATGCAATTGGCTTTGGTATGCCGGCTGTGACCATGTATGCGGCCTTACGTGGTTATTCTGAAGCGATTGGCCATCCGCGTCCGGTGACCGTGATCAGTTTATTGGCACTGGTTTTACTGGTACCGCTCAACTATGTGTTTATGTATGGAATCGGGCCAGTACCCGCCTTGGGCAGTGCCGGCTGTGGTTTTGCCACCGCGATTTTACAGTGGTTAATGCTGCTGACTCTGGCACTATATATTTTTAAAAACAAGGCCTACCAACTCACCCAGCCGTTTACCCATTGGGAAACAATCGATCCGGCATGGTTAAAACGTATTTTGCAGCTTGGTCTTCCAATCGGACTGGCGATTTTCTTTGAAGTCAGTATTTTTAGTACGGCGGCAATTGTCTTGAGTCCTTTGGGAGAAACCATTGTTGCTGCACATCAGATTGCCATTTCAGTGACTTCACAGCTGTTTATGATTCCGATGTCCCTGGCAATTGCCCTGACGATTCGGGTCGGCACCTATTATGGTGAACAGAACTGGCTGGCCATGCGTAAAGTGCAATATCTGGGTCTGATCACGGCCACTATTCTGGCGCTCATGACCATGCTTCTGCTTTGGCTGTTGCGTAGTGAAATTGTGGCTCTATATACCTCGGATATGGTGGTCAGCCAGATTGCGGTATATCTGATTTTATTTGCAATTGCTTATCAACTGATGGATGCCTGGCAGATCAGTGCGGCAGGTTGCCTGCGCGGTATGCAGGATACCAAAGCGCCGATGTGGATTACCATGCTGGCTTACTGGATCATTGCCTTCCCTGTCGGTGTCTACCTGTCCCGCTTTAGCGATATGGGCGCCGCCGGTGTCTGGGTCGGCCTGATTGTGGGTCTGAGTGTGGCCTGTGTACTTTTACTCGGTCGTTTATACAGCAACAATAAACGTTTAAGTCTCGGTCATTAAATGCCTTCAGTTGAATTACTGAAGCTAAAAATGCGCTGTGATTAAAGATCCGGCGCATGTTTTAATTCTTGTAGAATCTCCAGCTCATCGATTGGCCCTTTTAAAGCTCATGCTCAGTAAGCCATATAATCTATAACCTTCATTTCAGGCCTGGCTTATCCCGTACAACAATATCGATCAATGTGAGCAATAAAATATCGATAGAGTTTTATTGAATTGTGTTGATTACTACGAGCTGTTTTATTTGAATTTTTGGTACTAGAACATCATTCAGAACGCATACACAACCTTATCTCAAACAATGAGGTATTCAGGTCTATTGTTCCAGCTCAAGTATCAGAGACCAAGAAAAATCTTTTGATAAATCAAAGATGATGCATGAAAGATGGAGAAACTCAAGAAAATCACAACACAACATCTACAATTAAATCTAGGCAATTCAACCTTTGTCACCTATGATCAAATACATCAGATAATTGTTGGTTTTAAGGAATCTCGCATGGCAAAAACGGCTAGCACACCCGGTCGTCGCTTTATGAAACTTGCCGGAATGACCGCAAGTATTGCAGGTAAAACCCTATCCAATTCAATTAAAAATTTAACTGCCGACGAAGAGCAGAAAAATACTGCGCGCAGCAAATTATTTCAGGATATTGGCGTACAGATCGCAGACACGTTGGGAGAAATGAAAGGCGCGGTCATGAAAGTGGGACAAATTGCCTCACAATATAAAGATATTTTCCCGCCCGAAGTTGCCAAAGCCATTGCCAAATTGCAACGTCAGGCACCGCCTATGCCCTTTAAGGACATTCAGGCGCAAGTTGAAAAAGAACTCGGGAAACCTTTACAGCAGTTATTCCAGCATTTTGATGAGCAGCCCTTTGCCGCTGCATCAATTGGTCAGGTACATAAAGCGACTTTGCCCAATGGCCAGCAAGTCGTGGTCAAGGTGCAGTATCCGGGGGTGGATGAGGCCTGTGAAAGTGACTTAAAACAGGTCCGTCTGGCACTGCGAATGATGGGCGTGTTGAAGATTGACCGTAAACTTCAGGATCAGTTGTTTAAAGAAATTCAGCATAGTCTGGACAATGAACTGAATTATGAAATTGAAGCCCAGAATCTGGAAGTTGCCCGTGCCTTTCATGAATCCCTGGATCATAAAATTGTGATTCCACAGGTTTTTCATGAGTATTCCTCACGGCATATTCTGACCTTGAGTCAGGAAATGGGAGAAAGTATTGAAACCGCCAGCACCTGGCCACTGGAAACCCGCAATGCCTTGGGCCGCCGTCTGCTGCGTGCAATTGGTCAGGAAATTTTTTATCTGAAACGTTTTCACTGCGACCCGCATCCGGGTAACTTTGCCTTCCGTGAAGATGGTTCTGTGATTGTATATGATTATGGTGGTGTCAAAACCCTGTCCACCGAAGTGATTGGACATTTCCGGGAACTGATTCATGCTGCACGCGAGAAGAATACTGCGGTCATGGAACAGCAATTAGATGCCCTGCATTCTTTGACTGAAACCGGAAAATTCCCGCCGGAACTGTATGAGCAATGGCTGGAAATCCTGATGCGCCCGCTGGTCACCAATTATGACTTTGCGGAAAACTCGGCCCATCATGATGGTATGGAGTTGCTTAAACCTTCTCTGAAATATTGGGATGTATTTAAGCCATCTCCAGATACTTTAATGGTCAACCGGACCATTTCAGGACAATACTGGAATCTGATTCATTTGAAAGTTCATGATGATCTGAGTGATGTGTTTGAAGAGTTGGTGCCCCGTCGAAGCTAGGTTTGGCTCAAAGGCTTACACACTGTAACCCGAGATGACTTGAAGTATGTAATGTTATACCATAACATTATATTTAGAACCATAAGGAGATCATCTATGCGTCCAGATATTCACCCAGCCTACCGTGAAGTATTGTTCCATGACACCAATGCTGATGCTTATTTTGTTATTGGCAGCACCATAGACTCTAGCCAGACCAAAGAATATGAAGGAAAAACATATCCTTATGTTACCTTAGATATTTCAAGTGCTTCTCATCCCTTCTATACCGGCGAGCAGCGTCAAACCAGCAACGAAGGTCGTGTGGCAAGCTTCAATAAACGTTTTGCCCGCTTTAAACGCGGTTAAATACTAAAACTTCTGATTATCTGTTAATCATGGTTTATGTCAGGAAATGCCTCCAGTTTCCTGACTTTTTTATGTCTGTTTCAGCCTTGTGCCAAGGCCAGTGAGGTCAAATAAAAACCCAGTGCCAAAATAATAATTCCCACGATCACACTCGATAGCGCATACAGCAGTGCCAGACCAGCAGCGCCCTGCTTCAACAGCTGAAAGCTTTCCAGACCAAAACTGGAAAATGTGGTAAAGCCGCCAAGAATTCCCACCATCAGAAACAGTCGCGCTTCCTGCTGTAATACTGGATACTTCTGGCTACAGGCAAAAAAGATTCCGGCACATAAACAGCCGAGAATGTTGATCCACCAGGTCGGCCACGGGAACTGCATCTGTGGTTTCAGCAAGCATATTCCTGCAGCATAACGCAGACTGGCACCGATTGCCCCGCCCATTGCTACCCAAAGCCAGCCCATATTTATTCCCATTCTATTTACTGATCAAGTTGATTTTATCCAAAATTTCAAATGCTTTATGGACTATTTTCCTTATTATCTTGAACTGAAAATCAATTAAATACCATGGAACTTGGCAAGAAAATTGGTATATTCATCACCTCAAATTTTCATCAATGGCTCAGGGAAAAAGCATGGCACAAGATCTATTGGCACAATTGGCCGCAGGCGAAGCAAAATTTGCAGATGTAATTGCTTATATCGAATCACGTTATACCCATAACCCGACTGCGTTTAAAAATGGGCAGCAGAGCAATGCGGCCACTGAAAACCAGGGTAGCGCCAAAGTCTTTGCCTTTGCGCAGCTCCATGCGCTGGATCAGGCTCAAACCTTAAGCCTGTTTGCCGAGCACTACGCAGCGGTACAAGCAACACCGGAAGCCAGCGACCATCAGAATATCCGCCAGTTTATGCAAAATGGCTGGGATGGGATTGTATTTGAAGGTCAGGCTTTAACTGCCAAATAAAGCGTCGGTAAAAAAGAAAAGCGCTCCTAAAAGCTAATGCTGATCAGTTAAAGAATTTAGCAATAGATTCTTTAACTTTTTAGGCGTTCATGCGGGAGTCTTCAGCTTTTTAAATCAAATATCTGTAAAGTATTTATTGCTTTGATTTCGCCCACGTGAGAAGCGCAGCTTCGTAAGGCAGGCATCTTGCGGTGCAATACATCGCATGCCTGAAACGGTCGTGCTTGATTGCTCAGTTAGTCAATATAATCATCAACTAGAAAAATAAAATGCCAGTCAATTACTCAACTGACTGGTATTTCTGAGAGAAGCGGTTTTTATTGGTATTTGAATCAGACGTTTTTGGATCAGCTTTTACCGACTTTTTCAATCCACTGAATGGAACTGACACGGAATACCTCACAGGCTCCATCACCCGTATCGGTCGGAGTCAGTGAAGACGTCCAGACCAGATCCTTATCACGCACTTCAACCAGCTCTCCTTGCATACGCACCAGATCACCACGCTTCACCTTTTTAATAGCCTTGGCAATTTCAGGATTGGCCGGAATGATATGCATATTGGATACCATCTGTTTGGCTTGTTCTACCGGCACCGGCACCCGATCCATTTTCCAGTTCAGATAACGGTCATATTGATTGACACTAATATGTCGGGCAATTTCAGGTTCAGCAAACAGGCCCCAACTGACGGCATAATCAATCGGAGAGAATTTGGCTTGCGGGTCAGAATTATAAACCTTGGAACCCAGAATACGAAAATCACCCTTAAACGGCTGCAATACCGAAATGGACTGACCCTTGGCAACAGGCGGCAAGCCTTTGGCAATATTATGGTCGACCGAGCTATAGCCGGCAACAGGCAGTAACAGGCTGGCCAGCAATGCATAATGTTTAAAGTGTTTGAACATCATTTTTAATCTAATCCTCATTGAATTGATCAAACGTTTTAAGGATATCTTCCTTGATCTTACGTATTTTTTAATGAATAAACAGTTGAACTTGGTAACAAACTGGATGTATTTAGTCAGCTTGGGCATTCCCGAATATTCTATTTTTCAGTTAAGCTCATCCGTAATCTTTGCAAATTAAAATAATCCAGATGCTGTATCAACTTTATCAACACCATGTCTTCCCGCATCTTTTGAATCAGGTGATGCAAACACCATTCTTGATGGATTTACGCCGTGAACTGCTTTTGGGTGTCTCAAATGAAGTGCTGGAAATTGGTTTTGGTACCGGGCTGAACCTGCCTTTTTATCAGTCGGTTGATAAGGTCTACGCCCTGGAACCGAATGCAGCCATTTTCAGACTGGCCGCAGCGCGCATCCAGCAGGCTGCTTTTCAGGTCGAACAGATTCAGGCCAGCGCAGAAGCATTACCTTTTGCAGCGAATAGCCTGCAACATGTGGTCTCGACCTGGACACTGTGCAGTGTTCCAGACCTGGAGCAGAGCCTAAATGAAATTTATCGGGTGCTACAGCCGGGCGGTCGTTTGCATGTGGTCGAACATGTGCTGAATCGGCAGAATTTAAATATCCAGCGTCTGCAACATTTACTCACCCCGATTCAAAAGAGGGTTGCAGATGGCTGTCATTTAAACCGTGATATTGAAACTGCCTTGCTGGAAACTGGTTTTGAAATTGAAAAGTTGAATTATATGGATGCCGCAGGAATTCCGAAAATTGGCCAACGCATGTTGCTGGCCCGACTGCGCAAGCCCCAAGGTTAATTCAGCATTTTCTTTAATTTAATGCTGTTGAAGCTGCGTCACGCGCAGCAACTGACAATGGGCACGATATTCCGAACCTGAACCGACCGTGAATTCTTGTCCAGTCGTGCCTGAATGAACGGTTACCAGATCACCGCTGAGTGTGATTTTTTGACCCGACTTTAGCCTGCGAATCTGATCAGCAATTTTCTGGTTTGCCGCAATCAGGCTAAAATGCTGGACATGGGTCACGAGGAACTCTCGTGCCGCATTGCTGACCTGTCCTTCAATATAATAACAGCGCTTTTCTTTATCAAATTCTGGAGTTGCCTGCAGCTTAGACAGAGATTGACTGAGCAACAGCACATCAATATTACTGACATAGGCCAGATCATTGAAATGTCCGACCATGGGACTGGCCTGATGCAAGACGCGACGATTCGGTTTAACAAAACGTTTATCATGCACCGTAAAGGTGGCCGAAATGGGCTGAATCGGCTGTACCTGAAAGTTTTTCAAGACACCTCGTTCTTCCAGATGGGGAATAGCACGAAAAAACTCATTCCAGACCCACAGTCCAAGCATAAACAGCAGCGCAGTGATCAGTAATTTTTGCATAGGTTTTTATTCTTCATTTGGTCCGGATCAATGATTGAAATCAATCCGGATGGTTTCAAAACGTACTCGCCCTTCCTGAACTGCACGGGCAATCGCTTGCTGGCCTTTGCTCAGACGTGCTCCACCACTTTTGATATCAATCAGAACCACTTCAATATCTTCGGCATCACCGTCCCCGTCCCGGAAATCGCTATAGCCATCAAAAACCACATAATCGACGGGATCACCCAGGAACTTGGCATCACTGGGCAGATATTGAAATTCCGGCATAATCGGTGCGAGCTGTTCTGCCATTTTGCCTTTCAGGACTGCACGGCTGGTATTGACACTGCGTTTTTGAGCTGCGACCAAGGCCTGCTGATGCTCTAGCTCCAGCTCGGCAATATACTGTTCATATTCGGCCTTGATCCGTCCATTGCGTGTCTGACTTAAAATAATGGTGGTCAGCACCACCCCGATACATGCGCCAATCAGCATAGCCATCCATATGGACATTGAATCTTCCTAATTGAGTTGATTTTTTTCAGCATGATATTCGACTGAAGTTGAAAACATCAGCCATTGGTGTGCTTGAAAAGAATGATATGCTAGGCTGGAACAGAATAAAATCACCTTGGGTCATGAAAACAATTTTAGTTGCGAATCAGAAAGGCGGTTGTGGCAAAACCATGACAGCCATTAGTTTAGCGTCAGCACTCGCACAAAAAGGTTATAAGGTGGCGTTGGCCGATGCCGATAACCAGAAATCTGCATTGCAATGGCTCAAACACCGCCCAGAACAGGCAACACCAATTCAAAGTCTGGACTGGCGCAATCATAAGTCGATTGGTGATGCGCCAAAGCAGATTGAATATCTGGTAATTGATGCGCCAGGTGCCTTGACCGAAGATCATGCCGAACAGCTGATCAGTGAGGCGCATGCGATTATCATTCCAATCCAGCCGTCATTTTTTGATATTGATTCGACCCGCCGCTTTCTCAAGCATTTGCAGGACATCAAACGTATCCGTAAAGGCAAGGTCGAAATTTTACTTTTGGCCAACCGCACCAAACCGAATGCCGCTAGCCATCAGGAAATACAGCAGTTTTTTGACAAGATCGATCAGCAGCCGGTGGCCTGGATTTCGGAACGTGCGCCTTATAGCCGACTGGCCATGCAAGGTCTGTCAGTCTTTGATAAACCTCAGAAAATTTATCGGGATTTACAGGCTCAATGGCAACCGGTGCTAAATGCCATTATTGATGATCCAAGCCAGTGGTTTTGAGTCCATAGCCTGAATCCAGGCACAACTGTGGGAAAATAATCACGCTACTTACCAAGCCGTCATTTTCGATCGCTTTCTTTTCAGTTAATATGCCTGAACACGACCTAAAAAATGAGCCATTAAATTCAGTGCAAAAGTACGCGCCTACATTACAAAAAGTCTTATTATTTGGATTGTTCTTTATCCTGATTTTTTTGAGTTTTCATATACTCAAATATTTCATCATCCCTGTAGTTTGGGCAGCCATTATTGCCTATATGACTTGGCCCCTGTATCAGTCGGTGTTACGCATGTGCGGCAATCGACCGACACTGAGTGCCACCGTGATGATTCTGGCCGTGATTCTGGTGTTTGGTCTGCCGTTTATCTTTGCCATTTTTATGTTGCAGCATGAAGGTCGTAACCTGTATTTCGAATTGCAGCGACAGGTTTTTTCCGGTCATCTAGATGTTCCTGACTTTATTCGCAACCTTCCGATTGTCGGCAAGGAAATTAGCCGAACCTTAAATGAAATCAATACCGATCCGAACAGTATCGCGATGTCGGTATCGGCCTGGATTCAAGGTCATCTGAATTATGGCAAGATAGTCTTGAATGAAGTCAGCAAAAATATCTTTAAATTGTGTTTTGCCATACTTTCCCTGTTTTTCTTCTACCGTGATGGCCAGACCATTTTAGATCAGGTTCGTAAAGCCTTTGAAATGGTGGTGGGGCCGCGTGTGCATCACTATTTTTTTACCATTTCTGCCACGACCCGTGCCGTAGTCTATGGGGTCGGCTTGACTGCAATTGCCCAGTCTTTATTGGCAGGTCTGAGTTATTTTGTCGCTGGTGTACCAAATCCGATGGTGTTGACCATTGTCACCTTTATTTTTGCCCTGATTCCTTTTGGCCCTCCGGTGGCTTATACCGCTGTATCCCTGTGGCTGTTTTCGCAGGGGCAGACCATTGAGGCAATCGGGGTGATGGCGTGGGGTGTCTGTATTGTCAGTACCGCCGATAACGTGATTCGTCCGCTGGTAATCTCTGGTGCAACCCAAATTCCATTTCTGCTGATCATGTTTGGTGTGCTGGGCGGTATTGCCAGCTTTGGTCTGGTCGGAGTATTTATTGGCCCAGTAATTCTGGCAGTACTGCTGGCCATCTGGCGAGAATGGTTACATGAAAGCAATCTGAATGAACCGCTGATGATGCCTAAAGCTACCATGGCACATGATATTGATCCGGAAACAGAAGATCCGCCATCCAAAGCGCCCTAATGCAACAGTTGCAGCGACTTAAACAAAACAAAACATTTAAGTACTGATTCTATATAGAGCTTCTGATCTTGCTCTGTTTCAATGGTTTTACAAAACAGAATAAAGATCAGGATGCCAATACCATGTCTTCATTGTTTAAAATTACGACACTTTGCGCACTTAGTGCTGCGCTTTTCACTGGTTGTGCTTCAACCTCACCATCTAATGAACTGGTCAGAGCAGTGACAGTCAATGCCGTAACTGCTCAGGGTGTAGGTCAAGAGATTGGCACTATCTTACTCAGTGACAGTCCGGCCGGTCTGGTCATTCGTACTAACCTGAAACAGCTGCCTGCCGGTGAGCGTGGTTTCCATGTTCACGAAAATGGTTCATGCGCACCTGCCATGAAAGATGGCAAATTGGGTGCAGCACTGGCTGCTGGCAGTCATTACAACCCTAATCAGTCACCCAACCACGGTACGCCTGCTACCGGTCACTTAGGTGATTTACCTGCATTAAAAGTCAACAGTGACGGTACTGCCCGTGTCACCCTGCTTGCCCCTCGCCTGAAACTGGCAGATGTTCAGGGTCGGGCCATTATGGTTCATGCTGGCGGCGATAACTATTCTGATAATCCCTTACCATTAGGTGGTGGCGGTGATCGTATTGCATGTGGTGTGATCTAAACACCAAACCGGTTATCGTAAAGCTAAATAAAAAAAGACGGGCAATCTGCTCGTCTTTTTTTGGAAATTTTTAAAGTAGATCTCTGAATTAATTTTTACTGTTCAAAAGCATCAGTTTATTGCGCCCTCACCTTGCCAGCATTCTTACAATTATGACCTGAAATTTTACTTGCCAAGATTAGATAACCGACTGCTTTACTTGGTTATAACTTATTAAAAATAATCAATATATTTAGATTTTTAAGATTCAATATTCAATTGATATTCGGTACACTCGAAGCTTATCTAGTTAAATCAGCATGCATCATGAACATCAAAACTTTACGTCTGGTCGGTTTGCTTGAAGGGATTTCATTCCTGCTTTTGTTATTTATTGCGATGCCAGTGAAATACATGATGGATAATCCGATTTTAGTGAAATATATCGGTATGGGTCATGGCCTACTGTTTGTGCTTTTTTTGGTGGTGCTATTTGCAGTATGTGAAAAACAGAAATGGTCACTAAGCATGTTTATCATGGGCTTGATTGCTTCAATTCTGCCATTTGGGCCATTTATTTTTGATCTGAAACTGAAAAAACTAGAGCAGCCCGTTGAAGCTTAACTGTGGAATTCTAATATAATTAGATCATTATAAAGGAAATCCTCTCTCCCACAGGGAGAGAGGACCTTCAATCTCTATCTATTTTTCATTATTAATTCTAAAACCCATTAAATCTAATGAAAATTCCCTCGCCTTTGAGGAAAGGGTACTTATTTAAATACTTAACCTCACCCTAGCCCTCTCCTGAAAGTAGAGGGAACTCCTGTATTAAACATATGATTTCAATAATTTATAAATTCCATCAATAAGAAGTCAAAACTCCCCACTCGCCTTTCGCTCTGAAATAATCTGCTTTAAGCTCAAACGTGGCAAAGTAAACCACAGTGCAATCAAGATAAAAGATGCAATGCAATAGGCCCAGATATCATAAGCTTCATAAGCCATTCGAACCGCTTCAATCACGACAAAAAAGCTTAGCATCAGAATAATCGAAACCGTCGCGGCCACCGTACCCTTGGACACTTCAGAAGACATCAGCGCAAAACGATATAATACTGAGAAACTGACACCTTCCCCAAGACTGATACAGGTGGTACCAATAATCAGGCAATGCACAAAATAGTCCGGAATAAACAGACCGAATATTAGTAAACCTGTACCAAACAGCATCAGTGGCACACCCAATAATACGGTTTTCCCTAGCGGCATTTTGTCGATAATTTTCAGCAGCACCAGATTACCAATAATTAACCCACCCAAGACCGGAAACTGTGCCAGACCATATTGCACGCTGCTGAATCCAAACTGCTCGACCAGAATTACGGGTGACAATGCAATCCATAACATCAAGGGCAGACTGACCAAGGGCAAGGCCGCGGTCATAATCACAAAGCGCTTATTTTTGAGCACCTGTTTAAAGTCATCCAGAATATAGCTGAAGGGCTGCTTGGGAACGCTGACTTTCAGGTTTGGCATTTTGGCTTTCAGACCGAACCAGCTTAAAAACGACAGAAATGCAATGCCGATAAAGCCCCAATGCCAGGAGATATGATCGATCATAAAGGCACCCAGCACTGGCCCGAGCAAGGGTGCCAATAAAGAAACATTGGCCATCAGCGCCATGACTTTAATGGCATCGCGCTCTTCAAAGCTTTCCTGAATGGCGGCATAACCGACGGCGGTAATGAAGGACAGTCCAAAGCCCTGTAAAAAGCGCAGGAACAAGAAGCTTTCGATATTCGGGGTTAATAAAATCGCCAGACAGCTGATCGTGAAAAATGCCACCCCACCCAGGAGTACGGTTTTACGTCCGAGACGGTCAGACAATGGCCCCAGGATCGCGGCAACAAATGCTCCACCCAACAGGAAAAAGGACATGGAAGATGGCGCCCAAGAACTGCTTACCCCAAAGTCACGGGTAATCGACAGCATAGCTGGTTGGATCAAGTCATTACAGATATAAACGGAAAATTCGAACAGAACCAGCGCCAACGGGAACATGAGTGTGGCACGGGTCAGTTTTTGGGTTTGGATTTTTTGCATGGGAGAGTTAATACTCATTTACTCTTTTTTTAGAATTTTAAAAGAGCTGACTTTAAAAAATTAAGCGAAGTGTATCAGAGTCTAATTTCTAAATTAATCCCAATTTTACAGATATCTTCAATACTTTACTCACTCATTAAAATTATCTTAAACTACTTGACCCAAGGTCAAAATATTATTTGTTATTTCTATTGTAATTCCTTGCAATGTATCTAGATCACCTTGTTCTAATTCTTCCAATCTAAAATAACTATAAGTAAAATTACCTTTTTTATCTTGAGGGTAATATTTACAGTACTTTTTACCGTTCATAGTAGAAATACAGACATGTAAATGATCATAATATCTATCAATATTAGGATGTATAAATTTATAGAAGTCTGAGTCTTTATATCTTAATCCTTCTTCATTATATAAGCCACTATTTAATCTATTTATAAAGTTTAGTCTTTCATCAATATTTTTATTATCTTTAAAAAATTTAGCAATTTCTTTTAAGTCTCCACTTAGAAAATCTATTCGATCCTTTTTAATCATCATATTACATCTCTTACAGGCTAAGGATAAATTCTCAATATCAAATCTTTGTTTGGAAAAAATTGACTTAGGTAATATATGCTCAATGTCAATTACTAGCTTAAATTCACCCATAAAATCTTTCGCACAATAGCAACATTGCTTCTCATCTTTTAAAAATTCATCTTTTATTTTAGCTTTCAATGACTTGAATAGATCATCATCCCATCCTTTGTCCTCATTGATAAGTCTTTCTAAAAGCTTTTTTTCTTCTGGAGTTAAATTCATTGTTTCGCACCAATATTTTCTAGGGCGTGATTTTTTACTAAATTTAGTGTTTCCATCTGGTTTTTATCAATTGAAGCATTTTCAAACTTATTTATCATGTCTAAAAAGAATTCAATATTAATTTCCTTAGTATGTAAATCATTTAAAAGTTGATTTAATTTTCTAGACAAAAAAGAGTTCTGAGGGGTTAGTACTCCGAATACATTCCAATAAATTGCTTCGATACTAAGCTCATCTTTACTTGTAATTTTATTCACACCATCTTGATCAATATGAAATATAGAATAGCTAAGACTTATTGTATCTAATTTATCAAAGAAAAGATCAGCCAAAATAAGAGGAGAATGTGTAGCAATAAAAATCTTAATATTATATTTATAAAATAGATTACTAATATTTTCTAAGTATTCTATTTGCCATTTTGGATGTAAGCTAACTTCAGGTTCATCAATAATTAATATATTATTTTTTTCACTTCTAATTGATGTAGCTATAAAGAAAATACCTGTTATTAATTTTTTCTCACCTGAACTTAAATGATCAAATTTAAATAATTTTACCCCCTTAGAAAAGTATAGATCAAATTTAGCATTCCAATATTTTTTTATTAAAAATAGGAATTTTATTGTATTTTCATTATTACCATATAAATCTTCATCTAAACATATCTCTAATATTTGATCAGTATTAACAAGTTCGACTGTATGCAAGTAGTTCAAATAAGAATGTACATAATCGAAATGGGTATAATCTCCATCAAAATCATCAAGCCTTTTGTAGAAATTATGATCTATAAACTTTTTATCTACTGCTATATATAAACTGCCATCGTAACCCACATAATCTAGAATATCCCTTATTTGACGTAAGGTAAAATCAGTATCATACAAATCTCCCCGATCAATTGCCATGAAGGAGTTTTCAATGAATCTATATACTAGACTTCTAAAATTTTTAGCAAGATCACTATATGAGAGATAATTTTTACTCAATTTAGGTAAATTCTTACATCCAGCATTATTAATTATTATTAAGTTATTATTACGTTCTGATTTAAGCTCTTGTGTAATTCTGCTTAATTTGGTTGTTTTTCCACTCCCATTTTCGCCAATTAATATATTTATTTGGGTTTGAGAGTTTAAAATTAGCTCATCCATATTTTTCCTAAAAGCAAAAAAGCGCATCCTCTAGATACGCTTTTAACCAAAATCTGCCTAAAGATCAAACACTATTATGGACAAACTGCCTTCTGGAAAGTCTTGGTATTGGCCCCACGCATACAGCGATATAACTTTTCAGCATTCTGCATTTTCCAGTTTTTCTCTTCTTTTTTGAAATGATAAATAGTCTGAATAGATCTGACCGAATCATCCATCAAACCTGTTTCAGTTACCTTCACCTGCCCAACAGTCGGTGACTCCACATTATTAAAGAACTGACGGATCTCGACTGTTGCCAGCTCCTTACGCAAATCAGGTCTCATCTTCAAAACCTGATCCAATGGCGTATCGGAAGTAGACTGTACTTTTGCAATCACCTGCTGGGTAGTCGCACAACCCGACATCATCATACCCAGACCTAAAGCTGTAACTGCCAATAAACGTAACATATTTCTTAATCCCAATATCCTTATTATATAGATTCATCATGCCGGGCTTTTCATCACAAAACCATTTAGACTCTGTAACCTGATTTACACAGCAATAAAAAAAGTGCACCTTTCGATGCACTTTCATGAATTCAATCAGATTAAAGATCGAATAATTTACCCGGGTTCATGATGCCGTTTGGATCGAACACTTTTTTCAGGGCTTTCATGTATTCAATTTCTTCCGCAGAACGTGAATATTCAAGGTATGGTTTCTTGGTCATACCTACGCCATGTTCGGCAGAAATTGAACCGTCATATTTTTTTACGGTATCAAATACATACTTGTTCACCACCTGACATTTGGCAAAGAATTCATCTTTAGACAAATCGGCAGGTTTCAAAATATTCAGGTGCAAGTTACCGTCACCAATATGACCGAACCAGCAGATCTCAAAGTCAGGATAATTGTCTGCAACAATGGCATCAATTTCCTTAATAAACGCAGGGACGTGGGTAATCAGTACAGAAATGTCATTTTTGTATGGAATAAATGGCGCGATTGACTCAGAAAT
Organism: Acinetobacter sp. KH_038; assembly: GCF_057839405.1. Lineage (NCBI taxonomy): Bacteria > Pseudomonadati > Pseudomonadota > Gammaproteobacteria > Moraxellales > Moraxellaceae > Acinetobacter > Acinetobacter sp. KH_038. Next base: position 2,769,983 of record NZ_CM174489.1, read on the forward strand.
ATCTTCACGTAAACGCCATAAACTTTCGACCTGCTCCAGGCTCTGGCTCATTACGCCGTCCAGTACCCAGCCTTGTTCCATGCAATGCTCAAAAATTTCCATCGCCTTGTCCATGATTGGTTCAAACGGCGCTTCAAATTCAAGCAAGACATAGAATGGACATTCTGTTTCAAATGGGCGTTGCACGTGACCATTTGCCAGAACTTTTTGCATTGCAAGCTCACCAAAGAACTCAAATGCTGTTAAATCAATTTTCGCCTGGAAAGCATGCAATAACGGCATGATTGCATCAAAATCAGGTACACCCAGTACCATCACTTGCAGGTCTTGCGGTTGACGTTCAAGCTTGATTTCTGCTTCAGTCACCAGACCCAGCGTACCCTCACCACCGATGAACAAGTGTTGAAGTGCATAACCAGTAGCATTCTTGATCATGCCTTTGTTCAGACGCAATACATCACCTTTACCGGTTACCACCGTCAGGCCAAGTATCCAGTTACGGGTCATACCATATTTAATGACTTTAATACCGCCGGCATTGGTACCAATGTTCCCGCCAATTTGTGATGAACCCGCAGAAGCAAAGTCGACCGGGTAATACATGCCCTGTTCTTCAGCATAATTTTGCAGTTGTTCAGTCACCACACCCGCTTGCACACGCACCATACGGTCTGCCGGGAAAAACTCCAGAATCTGGTTCATCTTGTCCATGCTGACCACGATCTCGCCATCAGCAGCCACGGCACCAGCTGAAAGGCCAGTACGACCACCCGATGGAGTCACGGCAACATTGAACTGATTGGCAAGCTTCACAATTGCTTGAACCTGTTCAGTTGTTGATGGGAAAACGATGACCGATGGGTTTGGATCAAAGTGCTTAGTATGATCGCGACCCCAATTCTGGAGGCTGTCCGTATCGGTTTTAATACGGTTTTCACCCACAATTGCAGTCAATTGGGTCAATAACTCAGGGGTTAAAGCGACTGGAGCATTCATCGTTTGCAGACCTAGCATGATTTAAACAAGAAAGACTTCGCTGGTTTATTTGCATATTTTTTAGGCATAAAAACCTGTATACAAATCAGGCGAAACATGATGATTAAAGCACCAAAAATGGGAGCTTAAACAGCATGGCGCAATATTATAAGCTATTTTTTGGGGTTTCCCGCGAAAAATGACAATTTTGATAATATACCTTTGAAAATACAGATTTAATTCAACCAGAATTAGCAGCATTGTTCATATATCTGCTCAAAATACCTGAGGTGACTGTCATCAAGGAAATGTATAACCGCCCTTTTCCTGTGCTATTATACCGCGACTAAATTTGGCCTTTGTAGCGGAGCCGTAATGAGCCAACATCTATCTCTACCTAAAGATAAAATCCGTTTTCTATTGTTAGAAGGCGTTCACCAGAACGCAATCGATACATTGAATGCAGCTGGATACACCAACATCGACTATCGTAAAACAGCGCTCGAAGGCGAAGCGTTGAAAGAAGCGATTAAAGATGCTCACTTCGTCGGTATTCGTTCCCGTACTCAACTGACTGAAGAAGTATTTGAAGCTGCGAACAAACTGATTGCAGTAGGTTGTTTCTGTATCGGGACCAACCAGGTGAACCTTGATGCTGCGATGCGTCGCGGTATTCCGGTATTTAACGCCCCTTACTCAAATACCCGTTCGGTTGCTGAACTGGTATTGGCAGAAACTATTCTTCTTCTGCGCCGTGTACCTGAAAAATCAACAGATACACATGCAGGTGGCTGGAACAAGTCGGCTGTCGGTTCATTCGAAACACGTGGTAAAACTTTAGGTATCGTAGGTTACGGTTCAATCGGTTCACAACTTTCTGTACTGGCGGAAAGCCTGGGCATGAAAGTAACCTATTATGATGCGGTGACCAAGTTACCTTTAGGTAATGCACGTCAGGTCGGCTCTATGGGCGAATTGCTTGCCAATGCAGACGTAGTAACTTTACACGTTCCGGATCTGCCATCTACCCGTAATTTCTTTGGCAAAGAACAGTTTGCGCAAATGAAAGAAGGTTCAATCTTCCTGAATGCGGCACGTGGTACATGTGTCGTAATTGAAGATCTGGCAGATGCGATCAAGTCTGGTCACATTGCGGGTGCTGCGGTCGACGTATTCCCGAAAGAGCCGAAAGCCAATGGTGAAGAATTCGTTTCTCCACTACGTAACCTGCCAAACGTGATTCTGACTCCACACGTGGGTGGTTCAACCATGGAAGCGCAAGCCAACATTGGTCTGGAAGTGGCTGAGAAATTCGTGGCTTACTCTGATAAAGGTATGACTTTATCTGCAGTAAACTTCCCGGAAATCGCGTTGCCATTGACTGAAGGCAAACACCGTTTACTTCATATTCATAAAAACATTCCAGGTGTATTGTCTAAGATCAACAACCTGTTTGCTGAACACGGTATCAACATCTCTGGTCAGTCTCTCATGACTAAAGGCGATGTAGGTTACCTAGTGATGGATGTCGATGCGACTGCTTCTCAGGAAGCTCTGGAAACGCTTCACAACGTTGAAGGCACAATTCGCGTACGCGTATTGTTCTAATTCAGATTTAAAAAAAGCCACAGTCTTCGGGCTGTGGCTTTTTTATTGCTTCAAGGTTTTTATATTTAAGCCTGATCCAGCGTTTGCCGCGCTCCCGCTCTTCGAGTCATCGAAACAAATTTAGTCATGCCCAATTTTAAAATTGCACCTATCGTGCAAGCGCCACTGATTCTACTGATTGCGATGATCAGTCTGCAAAGCAGTGGCTCCTTCGCCAAATATCTGTTTGCTCAGTTTCCCATTCTGACGGTTTCAGCCATGCGCCTGCTTTTGGGTGCTTTAATTCTGGCACTGATTTTTAAAATTTGGCAAATTAACTTCAAACAGGTGAAATGGTCAGCCATTATCAGTTACGGCATTGCCCTGGCTGGGATGAACATGCTGTTTTATCTGGCGATTGATCGCCTGCCCATCGGTATTGCCGTCGCGTTTGAATTTATTGGCCCCTTAAGTGTGGCGCTATTTTATGCCAGGCAGAAGTTTGATTTTGTTTGGGTCGGACTGGCTATTCTCGGCCTGATTTTGCTGTTCCCATTTGATCAGGCGGCACAGTCACTGGATCCGATCGGAATTCTGTTTGCCTTAGGCGCTGGTGGCTGCTGGGCACTCTATATTGTCGCGGGGCAAAAGCCTTCAGGGGTTTCGGGCAATCATACCGTATGTCTGGGCATGTTTGTCGGCATGCTGCTCTTGATGCCGATCGCGCTCTTTGCTGGAATGCCGGCACATACCTTTGAGCCGGTGAGCTTGCTGTATTTTGTGGCTTTGGCCGTGCTGGCCAGTGCAGTACCCTTTAGCCTGGAAATGATCGCATTACGTAATTTAAGTGCCCTGAGTTTTGGTACCTTGATGAGTCTGGAACCTGCAATTGCAGCCCTTTCTGGTTTTATCTTCTTGGGCGAGACCCTGTTATGGACGCAGTGGCTGGCATTGGCTACGATTATTAGTGCATCAATTGGCTGTACGATAACGGCACAAAGACGGAAAACCTAAATAAAAAATAAAGGCGCCAGAGCGCCTTTATTTAAGCTGGTTTTATTAAAAATTCTTTTAACGTGGTGTGGCATCTTTAATTGCAGTATTTAATGCAGTTGCTGCTGTCACATTATAGCCATCACATGCAGAAGCAAGCTGATCATAATTATAGCCTGTCCATTTGATCATTAAAGGATCTGCACCTTCTTGTATTAACCGGTCCAGGGTCACCCTTCTGGACTGTGCAATATAGTCGGCATGATCAATATGTTCCCCATGTTCAGAGAACGCACTGTTATAGATTCCACCCTGATATTCGATCGCACCAAAATATTTATAATATTGCAGGGCATCATCTTTATATTCTGCTTTTTTATATTTCAAGTTAGACATCGTGCCATCTAGAATGGTTTTTGCCAGATTTTCAATTGCTTCACTAGCCTGCCATTCTGCAAGTGTGCGATAGTCCGTTTTTATTTCCGGATCAAATTCAATATATTCTTCTTCAGGATGTTCGGCCAGAATACGGAAACATTGCGATCCGGCCGGGAATGTACGGGCCTTTTGTAAACCGACAAAATTGGTTGCAAACTCATTATAATATTTACGTGCAGGTGCTGTGGCAGCATCAATATTAAAGAAAAGTCGAGTCGCAGTATCATCATACATCTTCACTACAGCAATATTGGTGCGTTCAGTTAATGCCTTACCGGACAGGTCGTACCACTGTATATGCCGATGATTGCTGATGTTATTTTCAGGTATTGTCACAGGGCGGCTTGTAAATTTATCTGGTGCATTTTCTAATACTTTTTCCAGCTTGTAGCCTAATGCGGTACGTGCCCGATCTGCCGGGAACACACCTTGCGCGGTGACATAAATTGGGAAGACCATGTCTGTATCAATATCATATTCCGTATCCACGGCGCTGTTGTCATCTGCATATAAAATACTGTCAGTAATTTTATTTTTATGACTGGCCAATAGCAGCTTTTGCGATTCCATCTCGGATGCATCAATATTCGGCAAGTTGAATTGATAGGTATAGAATTCCGAAATTGTGCCTGATGCATCATCACCCGGGGTTCCAGGATTGCTTGGTGTCGGTTGACCTGTGACTGGTCCATTATTATCAGAATTATCAGAGTCACCACATGCTGCAAGCATGCAGCTCAAAACGGCGCAAGAGAGTATTCTTAATTTCATTATTATCTACCTTATTATTTTCATTGTTATTTTAATGCTGCCCCAAATCGGGATCTAAGACATTTTAATAAATATAAGAATAAGATCAATTTAAAAATTGATTAATTTGTAACCACCATGTGGTGTGAAATTAACTTTGAATTTAAAAACCTCACATTCCTGTTCTAAAAAAATTGAAATGTATTGGCCCCAATTCAGGCTCGCCTGCACAAAATATTCTTCCTCCCTACTCATCAAAAATTAACCAGTTTGCTATAATCCCGGCTTCGCCTATTTCTCATTTGTGCCCGCTCTGGGTTCAAGCTGCTCCCATGCCAAACGCCCAACTCCTTGCCGTACTGTTCATGGTGTTATCCATGAGCTCCTACCAGATCAGCGCTTCTTTTGCCAAGCAACTGTTTAGCAGCCTCGATCCGGTCACTGTCACTATTTTAAGACTCTGTTTTGCCGCAATCATTGTCTGTGTGATGTTTCGCTCCTGGAAAATTATCTCCCGCCTGCCTTTTCTAAAATGGCGAGATTTACTCTGCTATAGCGCAGCCCTTGGAGTAATGAATATTTTATTCTATCTATCTCTGGGACGTTTACCGCAGGGAATCGCAGTCGGGTTGGAATTCATTGGTCCTTTGGGGCTGGCTCTGCTTTCGATTAAACATAGCAGCGATTATATCTGGGTGTTACTGGCCATTCTGGGCATCGCGCTGATGGTGCCGTGGGGACAAGCTGCCAATCATCAGTTTGACCTGGTCGGTGCTGCCTGTGCCCTGGGTGCAGGTTTATGCTGGGCATTTTATATTTTCTTTGGTCAACGCGTGGTTCAGCAAAAAATCGGCATGCATGCACTGACCATTGCCATTAGCATTTCAGCCCTATGTCTGCTACCAATCGGACTCTACAACAATGCGCCTGCGCTGATTGATACCCGGTATTGGGGTCAGGCTCTTGTCATAGCGATTCTGGCTACCGCGATTCCTTATGCGCTGGACTTAAAAGCCTTGCAGCATTTAAACAAAACCAGTTATGGAACCCTGTCTAGCCTGTCGCCAGCTCTGGCTGCACTGACCGGTTTTCTGTTATTGGGCGAGAAAATCAGTTTACTGCAGGCGGTCGCTCTGGTCTGCATTATGTTGGCCTCAGTCGGTGTGACTGTACGTGCTGCACGTCAAGGCTCGGCAGAAGCAAAGGCCTGAAAGCCTTATTTGAAAATTAATAACTGATTAAATATTTTTATTCATTCTTGGGCTTTCTTACTGTGGAAAGAAGACAAAACAAACCGCTCAGAACAAAAAAGATGGCACCAGAGCCATCTTTTTGCTTTAGTCGATTTGAATTTAAAGTTTAGCCTTGTACCAGCATATCTTTTTTCATGTCTTTATAACGTTGATATTCGTTCTTGTACTGTACTGCTAATGCTGTCTTCTGCTCTTCAGCAAGAATTTTGCCGGCCTGCTGAAAGAAACCGTGTTCTTCTTCTTGCAAATGATGATGCACCTTCTCTGAAAGTTTCTTGGCCATCGCGATCCAGCCCGGATTGCTAAATTCGGTTGCAGTCAGTTCTTCAACCATCTCGTCCATCTCATGATGTTCGGCCAGAGCATGCCGGGTAATATTCAGTCCCGAATCGGTCATCATCAATGGAATATAGAAGTAGCGGTCTTCAGCCGCTTCATGTGCAAACAGTTCATTTTTCAGTTGTTTGAACAACTCACGGCGTTCTGGTGTATCCCCGGAAGTTTGCAGTAATTGTTCTGCAAGATCACGCTGAATTTCATGACTTTCCCTTAATGCTTCAAAAATGGTGGTCATGTCATTTTTCTCCTGTTATTTGTCATGTCTTGTTGCATCATAGACAGAAAAACGCATGGGTTCAGGAGGCTTTATAAGTACAAATTGTATAAAAAACTTTAATATTGAGAATAGTTTACATCTATTTTTAGAGGAAAAACATCTGATAGGCCATCCGGCAAATCAGCAAACTGACCAGAATCAAAAATAAAATCCGGATAAAACCACTACCATATTTAAAGGCCAGTTTGACCCCCAGCAAGGAGCCGCAGATATTGGCCACAGCCATCATGGCCCCCACCACAAACAGCACATGCCCGCTAGGAATGAAAAAGGTTAAGGCTGCCAGATTGGTGGTGAAATTGGCAATTTTAGACAAAGCCGAAGCATGTAAAAAATCGACACTGAGATAACGAATGAAAAAGAAAATAAAGAAACTGCCCGTGCCCGGCCCAAAAATTCCGTCATAAAACCCGATTGCCAGACTGCCCAAGGCTGCCAGAATCAGCATTTTCCGACTCAGTTTTTGTTCGCTATGCACCTGACCAAACTGCTTTTTCGTCAAGGTATAGACCGCAATCACGATCAGCATGATCAGCACAAAGGGCTTAAGAATCTCGACTGGAATCAGGGTGACACTAGCAGCACCAATAAACGAGCTGACAAAACTACACAGCGCAATCACGCCAAAAAGCAGCCACGGCAGCTTCACCCGACGCAAATAAGAAAATGCCGCAGAACCAGTACCAAAAATTGAGGCCAGTTTATTGGTACCAAATACCGTAGCCGGCTGTAAATGCGGCAGACTGCCCATAATTGCGGGAATCTGGATCAGACCACCACCACCCACGGCCGCATCAATCGCACCTGCCATAAAGGCAAATAGCACAAGGCTGACAATGATCTCAATTTCCATAAGGACTCGCTCTTAGAGATTTAATACACGTTTCGGAATCAGACGTTTTTTATCGCTAATTTCTGCCAGACCCAAACATTTTTCGCCATCAAAGACCAAGACCTGTTCAGCCGCATCATGCTCGATATTGCTTTCCATACCACGGCTAAAGTATTCTGCACGGCCTTCGGGCACCTGCACTTGCGGGAAATGCTGTACTGGCGCATAAGCCGGTAATAACAATGCATCACGCTCGGCTTCACTCAGGCTTTCCAGATATTCAATGGTATAACTCGGAATCAGATCAAAATGACCGGTTTTAATGCGGTGTAAATATGTCAAATGTCCGTAAATACCCAAGGCTTTGGCAATATCTTCACCCAAAACCCGGATATACGTCCCTTTGGAACAGGTCACATCTAAGGTAATGCTATTTTCGCTAAAGGATAAAAGTTCAATTGCCAAAATCGTGATTGGACGCGCTTCACGTTCAATTTCAATACCTTTACGTGCCAGCTCATATAAAGGCCGGCCTTCTTTTTTTAGCGCAGAATACATCGGGGGCACTTGCTGAATATCGCCGATAAATTGTGCCAGTGTGTCTTGAATCACTTGCTCAGATAACGCAGGTACAGCTTGCTCAAGCAGTACTTCGCCTTCCACATCACCGGTGGTGGTGCTATGCCCGAGAAAAATGGTGGTCTGATAACGCTTGACCGAATCTAACAAATAATGCGAAAACTTGGTCGCCTCTCCTAAACATATCGGCAACAAGCCGGATGCCAGAGGATCCAGCGCCCCGGTATGGCCTGCTTTTTGCGCACGATACAACCAGCGAACTCTTTGCAATGCAGCATTGGAACTGATGCCCAAAGGTTTATTCAAAAGGAAGACACCACTAAGATGACGACGCTGAATTTTAGGAGATGATGCTTTCATGGCAAAAAATCAGACATTTTATAAATTGGCGCCATGGTAAAACCCTACGAGATGATTTACAACTTTTCTATCGTATTTGATGATTTTTATGGCATATTCAGCTGAATCAAAATTCCAAAAATAATGAAACCGAAAAAAAACAGGTGCATAGGATATGCAAAAATATAAGATCTGGATCATTCTGGCTTTGGTGGTATTGTGCTTTATCAGCCTGATGCTCTGGTTATCTCCCCAGAATGAAAGACCGGCAGAAACCGCCAGCCAGTCACCGCTCAGTGAACTGCGTACCACAGCCAGCACACTGACTTTAAATAACCCTGCCAATGCAGCGTTCCCCAGTGCCAGCCAGCAAGATACCGAAATTAATTGCCAGATGCAGCTCGATGCCAGTAACCGTCTGACTGTCAATGAACAGACCCGAAACTGTTTTGAATACTTTATTACCCAGTTCGGTGAAAAAAATCTGGAGCAAATCCAGCAGGATTTTCAAGCCTATATTCGCCAAAACCATAAAGAACCTGCCGTTTCACAAATTCTGGATTTATGGGATCGCTATATTCAGTATCGTCAAGCTTTAGGCCAGCTGACTGCACCTGCCGGCCTCGATCAGGAAGATCCGGCCTATTACCGCAGCATCTATAGCAGTACCCAAAATTTGCGTAAACAATATTTTTCCAATTATGAAATTGAAGGTTTATTTGGCACCGAAGACACCTATCATGAATATACGCTGGACCGGATGGCGGTGCTGGCAGACAAAAACTTGAGTGAAACTGAAAAAGCCCAGAAGCTCAAAAGCCTGTTCGAACAATTGCCACAGGACTGGCAGGAAAACCTAGAACAACTGAATAAACTCGAAGATTTACGCAAACTCACTGCAGATATCAAAGCCCGTGGCGGCACAGCTGCCGATATCCGCCAAATGCGCTTAAACCTGCTCGGTCCTGAGGCGACACAACGTCTGGAGCAACTGGATGGCGAACGTGCCAGCTGGAAATCCAGTGTGACAAATTATCTCAATGCGCGGGACAGCATCATGCAAAGCAGCATGAGTGACAGTGCCAAACAGCAAGCGGTTCAGAAACTACGCCAGCAACATTTTCAACAGCCGAATGAGCAACTGCGGGTCGAAACTTTTGAACAGATCCATGATCAAGGAGGCAAACTCCCCTTCGCCGATTAACTCTAAAAGCCATCAGCTGTTGATGGCTTTTTTTATGACGCTGTATTGAAGCTCTTGTATTTTGCATATCGCTATTGGCAAGTTGTTTCCAAATATTTCTTATTTACATAAAATAACCTGCATCAGTTTTTTATATTTCAGCGACTTGCAATTTAAATACATCTGTAAATAAAACATATTCTTACAATGTAAATCCCTCTCGTCCTGCGTGTCCCTAAATGACATGGTTTTAGCCCCCTGAAGTGAAAAAATACCGCTGCTTACAAAGAAAAATGGCTCAGCCAATCAAGGCCAAAACTGTATTTTAAATACCTCTGATGGTATGGCCTACAGCACTCCAGAAAAGCAATGATTGCTTTAATAACGATAAAATTAAAAAGGGACGGTTATGCGTACTTTCAACAAGACAGCACAGTTACTGACTGTGACTTTAGCAGCGGCTTTGGGCTTAAGCTTTGCTGCACAAACCCAGGCAGCGGCAAGTGCCACACAAGTCATCGAAAAGACCAAGTCCGATTATGCCAAAACCAAATATCCGATTCTGATGGTCCATGGCTGGCTAGGCTGGTCACGAATTGGAACCGATAGTATTGGTCTGGATTACTGGTATCAGATTCTGCCAGATATGGCGCGTAATGGTTCCACCGTATTTGCTGCCCAATTATCTCCTGCAAATACTACGGCATATCGCGGTGAACAGCTAATCAGCCAGGTTGAAGATGTGATCGCCATTACAGGCAAGTCTAAGGTCAACCTGATTGGCCACTCTCATGGCGGGCCAACAGTGCTTTATGTCGCTTCAACCAAACCAGAATATCTGGCCTCAATTACGGGAGTTGCAGGCACTTACCACGGCTCGAAAGTCGCCGATGACATTCAGAACAACACTCTGACCCGTACAGCCTTTAATATTTTAGGCGACTATATCATTGGGCCGCTAATTGCTTTGGGCCAGCTGAAGCCGGAACTCGAAATCGATTTTGATGCCTCGATGAAATCATTGACACAAACAGGTTCTCGGCAATTTAATGCCACGGTGGCAAAAGCTGCTGTCAAAGATGGCGTTTTGGCAGCCACCGAAAACTGTAATAAAAACCTCAAACCTAAAGATTCTAAAGGCATTTATTACTACTCATGGACAGGTGTAGCACAAGCCACTAATGCTCTGGATATTGACACGATTTTAATGCAGCTGGGCCCACTGTCTTATGGCAATAAAGATAATGATGGCATGGTGGCACGTTGTAGTGCGTATATGGGTAAAGTCATTAATGACAATTACAAACTGAATCATACCGATCTTGCCAATATGATGTTTGGCTTAAAAGGCCTATTTGCTCCAGATCCGGTGACGCTATATCGTCAGCATGCAAATCGCTTAAAGCTGCAAGGTTTATAAGTGGTGCTTGCCTTTATCAGGACTGATAAAGGCTTTGCTATATAACCGGTCATCATTTTCCGGATAACGGAGATAAAATAATGAAGATTATAAACCTGATCGTCAGTCTATTCATTGGATTCAGCTGTTCCCTAGCTTATGCCAAGCAGAGTGCACTACTGGAATATACTTCTAAATTCACTATATCCAGCTACGCCAAAACCCATTATCCGCTCATTTTTGTCCATGGCTTCGGTCTGGGCTTTAACCGCATCGGAACCGACAACCTTGGTTTAGATTATTGGTATCAAATCCCGCAAGATTTAGCCCGTCATGGTGCTCGGGTATTTTCCGCGGAATTATCTGCGGTTGCATCCAATGAACTGCGCGGTGAACAGTTGTTACTACAAATTGATGAAGTTCTTGCCCTGACGGGTAAAGCTAAAGTCAATCTGATCGGACATAGTCAAGGTGGACCCACCATTCAATATATCGAAGCTGTTGCACCTGCCAAAGTGGCTTCACTGACCGCAATTGCAGGCGCAATGAAAGGCACACCGGTTTTTGTCAATGCCAGCCAGACGCCTTTACTAGAACCACTGATCCATGCCATTGGAACAATTTTAGGCTACAGCATGAATCTGGTGACAGCAAACCAATATCCTGTAAATATTACAGCGGCCTTAAGTGCCATGCATCCTGAAGACATGCGAGCCTTCAATATCAAATACGGCTCTGCTGCGATTCCTAAAGACTGTCAGACCCAAGGCATGAAGATCACAGCCAATGGCATTCATCATTACTCCTGGATGGGCAACCGGCAAACGACTAATCCTCTGGATATTATTGAATCGACCATTGTCAGTTTAGGCGGAACTTTCCTGAAAGGTGAAGCCAATGATGGCGCATTACCTTTATGCAGTGGACGTTATGGCCAAGTCATTCGTCAGGACTATGCCCACAATCATTTCGATGAAGTGAACCAGTTCTTCGGTATTCTGGGACCTTTTGCCCAAGACCCGATTGCACTGTATCGCCAGCATGCCAACCGGCTCAAACTGCAAGGCTTATAAATCATTCACTATTATCCAATCCATTAATCATAATTTTTAAATACAGCAACCTAAAACCGGACTCATCCCTTGCAGATGGGTCATTTGGCAAAGCAGGATGAGGATCATTCTGGCAAAACAACAAAAATGAGGAAAATAGCATGAAATACGGATTATTAATCACAAGTCTGCTGTTGGCAGGCACATGCGCCACGACTCAGGCATCCACTCAGGCCAGTCAGGTCACGGCGAAAGCTAGCTCGCACTATGCCAAGACCCAATACCCCATCGTGTTTGCACACGGGATGGCGGGCTTTATCCGTGTGGGTACAGATCAGTTTGGTCTGGATTACTGGTATCAGATTTTACCGGATCTGGCCCGCAATGGTGCAAATGTCTGGGCAACACGCGTATCGCCATTTAACTCGTCAGAAATTCGTGGTGAGCAACTTTTAGAGCAAGTAAAGGAAATAAGGGCCATTAGCGGAGCAGCCAAAGTCAATCTGATTGGACATTCACACGGCGGGCCAACCATTCGTTATGTGGCGGGTGTAGCACCTGAGCTGGTGGCATCTCTGACTTCAGTCGGTGCACCGCATAAAGGCTCGCCCGTGGCAGACCTGATTCTTCAGGCAGAAGGTACACCACTACAAGGTCCGCTCGTCGGCAGTGTTAATCTGGTGTCTAAAGCGATTACCTGGGCACAGGGTCTGGATCCAAACAGCTTCCCGCATGATTCGCTTGCAGGTGGTCGCAGCCTGACTCTGGCAGGATCTGCTCAATTTAACCAGAAATATCCACTGGGTATGCCAAATAGCGCCTGTGGCGAAGGTGCCTATCAACAGAATAATATTTATAATTATTCATTTACCGGCACTGGCACAGTCACCAATATCCTCGATCCGGATTCTGCCCTAAAGGTCACCAGCCTGCTGATCGATGGTGGTAAGGACAATGATGGCCTGGTATCACGTTGCAGTGCCAAATTTGGCAAGACCATTCGTGACAATTACAACTGGAATCATCTGGATGAAGTCAATATGGTATTGGGTCTGAAAAACATCTTTGCCCCTGATCCGGTCGATGTTTATCGCCAGCATGCCAATCGGTTAAAGCTACAAGGTTTATGATTTTTATACCAATTTTTAAATATAAAAAATGCGCCCAAAGGCGCATTTTTTTACTCGTATAAAACTTAAAATTAAGCTTTAACTTTACGAGCTGGTAATTTTTCACGGATACGTGCAGCTTTACCAGACAATTCGCGTAGGTAGTAAAGTTTAGCGCGACGAACGTCACCACGACGTTTCACTTCAACTTTAGCAACGATTGGAGAGTGAGTTTGGAATACACGCTCAACACCAACACCGCTAGAAATTTTACGTACTGTGAACGCAGAGTTCAAACCACGGTTTTTCTTAGCAATTACAACACCTTCAAAAGCCTGAAGACGCTCACGGTCGCCCTCTTTAACTTTTACAGAAACAATTACTGTATCACCTGGTGCAAATGCAGGGATATCTTGTCTCAATTGTGCATTTTCAATTACTTGAACTAAAGGATGCTTACCGCTCATGGGGTATCTCCAATAATGCGAGTCAGAAGAGGTCTGATCATCGCGGGGGCTAGAGGCTAAAGCGCATAGACCCGATTATCTTTCCCTTTAAGGTTGACCATCTCAACCCTAAAGAGCCTATTAAAGAATACTTAAACATCAGTGTTTAAGTACAGTGTTCGAAGACAGAACCAATTTCTTGGCGATGCCTTACAAATCTTTTAGCCATTTTTTTTGCTGCTTGGTCAGTTCCACTTGTTCAACCAATTCAGGTCGACGTTCAAGCGTTCGCTGATAACGCTGCAAAAACCGCCATTTTTCAATGTTTGCATGATGACCTGATTTTAACACCTCAGGTACATCCAAACCTTCAAACTGGTCAGGCTTGGTATATTGTGGGCAGTCTAAAAGACCATCCACAAAGGAGTCTTGCACATGGGATTGTTCATCTGACATCGCACCCGGAAGTCTCCGGATAATACTGTCCAATAAAACCATCGCTGGCAGTTCACCACCCGATAATACGTAATCGCCAATTGACCATTCCTGATCAACATAGTGCTGGATCAAACGTTCATCGACCCCTTCATAACGTCCACACAGTACAATCAGTCCGTCATATTTGACGAAGTCCTGTACCGCAGCTTCATTTAAGGTTTTTCCTTGCGGTGACATATACACCACAGGAACATGAACTGCACCTGCTTCATTTGCAAGCTCTTTGGCACGGTGAATTGCTTGTGCCAGAGGCTCTGCCATCATCACCATACCCGGACCACCACCGAATGGACGTTCATCCACCCGTTTATAGTTGCCCGTTGCAAAATCGCGTGGATTGATGCAATGAATTTGCATCAAATCACGTTTTGCTGCGCGCCCGCTAATACCATAGGCTGTAATCGCTTCAAACATTTCAGGAAAAAGCGTAATGACTGCAAAAAACATCGCAGACTCCCTTATTTCCAAAAAGTGTTAGTAATCTACGCCCCAATTGACGTAAATACGACCAGCTTCCAGATCAACGCGTTGCACCACATCTTTATGCCATGGAATCATGCGCTCTTCGCCATCGATGCTGTCTGGGGTTGCGCGAACCACCATGACATCATTGGCACCTGTTTCAAACAGCTCAAAAATTTGACCGAGATTAATTTCTTGTTCCTGATCATCCAGACCTAACACCGTTAGACCTTTTAAATCAGACCAATAATATTCATCTACACCCGCTTGAGGCAGTTGCGATTTAGCGATCCAGACATTGGTGCCAACCAGTTCATCTGCGCCAGTGCGATCACTCACACCTTTTAAGCTAACGACCAGGCCTTTACCATGTGGTTTCCAACGTTTTACATCGACAATTTGCCAACCTGCTTTGGTCTCAATGTACCAAGGCAGATAGTCAAATATGTTGCTCATGGGTTCTGTATTGGAATAGACCCAGAGCCACCCATTTAATCCATATGCTGAACGTAGCTGTCCAATCTGAATACGATCTTCGGGAACATTCTGTGTTGGTGTCATGGGCAATCTACTACTATATTAAACAGCAGCTGCAGCTTTTTTAGCTTGAGCAGCTAAAGAAGCAACGCGATCTGAAGGTTGAGCACCTTGAGAAACCCAGTGAGCAAAACGGTCAGCATCTAAACGAAGTTTTTCTGCTTTACCTTGAGCTGTAGGGTTGAAGAAACCGATACGTTCGATGAAACGACCGTCACGTGCATTACGGCTATCAGTCACAATGATTTGATAGAACGGACGTTTTTTAGCACCACCGCGTGCAAGACGAATAACAACCATGATAGAACCTTATAGTTTTTACGGATTATCCTTGCACCGACCATCGATACAGCTCAAACCCCTTTCATAGAGGGCAGTATTTTACGCGAAGTTTGCCCCGAATGAAAGATTAAAAGTAGGTTAGCTACAATTTTGGATTTAGTTAGCGGCCGTCCCAGTTTGATGTGGCAGATGGAGTACATGCTGTACCAGAATTATCTGTACCTTTGATCCAACAACGTTCACCTTTAAAATTCAAACCAATATGGCCATCACGATATTGTGTTGCAGTCGAAATCGGTATTGCAATCAAGACCCATTTTTCAGAACCTAAAGGTGTCGTATCTTTTACACTCCCATCTGTATCAATCCATTTTAAAGCTATTGTATAAAGAGGACTTCCTTGTTCGGGATAGGCTGCTTTAATCCCAAAATCATTAGCAACTGCACCTTTTACCTTAAAATTTGCAATTTTATAACGCTGTATCTGAGAAGCAATCTGCAGCATGCTTGCCTGCATCTCCGTTCTTTTTGTTTTACGTACATGTTGTTGATAGGAGGGATAAGCAATTGCAGCCAGAATACCAATAATAGCAACAACAATCATTAACTCAATCAAAGTGAAGCCTGTCTGTCGATTTCTAATCACCATTCTTCACCCCCTCTACCACAACTGCTATAGGTAATATTTGCCTTTGCTTTATTCTTACACTTTAAACCTGTACTAGTTTGCAAGAAAGAGACATTCGTTCCGTCCGCATGAATTGCTTTAATTACCCATTGCTGGCCATCAGCCTTATATTCAGTACCATCTTTATCATCTAGTTTAAAACTAGTATCAGTTCCATCTTTAATTTCAATAGTATAATTTCTTATAGTTTGTGGCGTTAAGTTAAACCCTTGATAACTGAAATTCCGAGATTTCCACTTGGACAACTCAATAACTAATCTCTGAATTTCTTGTTGCACTTGAGATGCCTCTGCACGCCGAGCATAATTCTGATAACTGGGAATAGCAATCACAGCAAAAATTGCCACAATTACTACTACAACCATAAGTTCTATCAGAGTAAAACCTCGTTCAGCAAATTTATTCATTTTATTCATAAACTCACCTTAACGAAATTTTTGGTACCAGCGTTGAGGAATTAAGCACATTTGTGTTTCTTCGCTTGCACCACCTGCTCCTGTTACTGTAATTGTCATACGTCCACCAGTTGAAATACAGTAATTTGAAGCACTTGTTGGTCGCTCATCACCAGAACCTCCACCGGTCCCACCGCCAGAACCACCACCGGCCCCACCGCCTTTTTTATTGTCATTACCGACAGTAATGGTGTGAATGCCTGCACCAATAAATGAACGTCCCGAACCTGTAGGGTCTGAACTCTTACACTGACCATAAGGCAAACAGAAAGTAGTCATCAAACTTGCACCTTTCACACCTGCACCACAGTCACCAGACAGACCATCTTTACTTGCATCAAATGTTGAAACAAACAATTTATTATTTAAAGCAACTGGGGTTCCAAAAACTTTCTCTGTCTGCTTAGTATAATCATCACAATCACCATGCCCTGTTAGACAGTTAGTAAATTCATAGTACCAACCGTTAGAACTAGCAGGTGCTTTGATCGTACTGTCATTCTTACGATCATCATCGTTAAGCTTAATTAATTCTGAGATTTTCAGATCTTTAGTTGTCCAAGATATCGCACTGAATAAATTTTTGCGGGATACATCTTTATCATAAATATTATAAATTGCATCATATCCATAACTACTATCTGCAAATAATGGTTTACTACGGTTGCCACTGCCCTGAGAGATTATTGCAAAAATATTGCCATTATTACTATAGAGTGAAAAAGCCGGCATATCATAAAAACGTGGGCTTTTGCCTCCACTTACATGACCATCAAATAGACGAACTGGAGTTTTTACAATCTTACCGATTGTAGATTGTGTGTTATCAAAATCCACACGGAAAATTTGCCCGCCGAGATCGCCGAAATAGATATGATCTATAAGGTCATCGCCATTACGATCTACACTTCGAATTTCACTCACTACACTATATTGCATTTCTGCATGGTGAGTACCAATTACACCACTAGTTGTCGTATTTGCACTCGACGTAGCATTAGCGCTGCCCCACCATAATAAATCTCCTGCTTTGGTCGTGCCTATATCTTCTGCTGCGAACATATATACACCTGCACCAATTTTATTAATTTGGTTATATGCAGGATTTTCATATGCCATATCGTAACCACCACCAACAAACATTACACGTGTACGCTTTCCACCCCAATTCACAAAGCCGATTGTTGGTTTGGACCAGCTTTGTCCCATACAACCCAATGGATTAGAGTTACTACAACTGCCTGATGGATCAATGTGAAATTTAAGTTTTGGCTTGTTAATATCTTGAAGATTTAAAGCATAGTAACTTTTGCCCCCCATGCGTAAGCCACCATACACATCCTGTACACCCTTCTGGCCACCCTTACCAGAACCAACAGTCAAATTACCAGAATTATCAATAACATACTCAGTATATGCAGTCCAAGGCCCATCTATACCATAAAACAGATTATTCATCCCACCATTAGTTGCTTCAGGCACATCAAGAGCCTTTCTTTGTTTTTCTAACATCTCATTTGGTATAAATGTAAATACTTCCTCACCTCCGCTAGCTGTACCAGATTCCCCGGCTTTTACCACATGTAACATACCCTGCGTGGTGCCAAACAAAATGTAATCTTCACGATCCTCGGAATCCATTCTCTTATCTGTAGTATTAAAAACCAGCTTACCTTTATTTGTTAACATCACAGGATATGAATGCATAACTGCACCAGTTTGACGAAATTCTGGCTCTAAAATCAAAGCATTCAGATCAGTTGGCGGATTCGCTGCATCAATGTTATATCCTAAGGATCGTGTTAGATATCCTCTGTATTGGTCATATCTGTATACGTTATCAGTCAAATCAGTTGGCTTTATTTGTCTTAGATCGCCACTGGATACTCCAGAAAATATTGAATCGATACCTGAACCACTGGAATATTTACGATTAGTAAAAACTTTACGTTTTATTGTTCCCGCACTTGGATTATTTAATGGATCTGTTCTTAGAGCCAATTTAGACCAGAATCCACCACGTAAAGCAAATTTTGTACTTCCTGGAGTATTCTCATCCATATCAACATTATCTGATGTTATCGACTTAGCCCAATAATCAAAATTATCAAGGATTTTTCCATCATCATCGACTATTTTATTACCATTCTTGCCTTTTAATATCCCATTTTCATCTACTAGATATTTTTTTAAGTTACCTGCCCATAATTGAAATGTTTTATCTGGGGTAGGTTGGAACTGTTGATAATAAGCATCATCTTGTAATACAGCCGGATTTAACGCATCTTTAGGAATAGTGGGTGAGCCAGTAGTTACCGAAGGAATTTCTGTGGTTAAATCATTAATAAAGTGATTGACACTATCTACTACATCTTTTGAACTTGAGCCTGAATACCAGCCTCCACCTCCACGTATTCCCCATTCTGCTGCTCTTTTAGTTGCTGTATTAATAGTGCCTAAGGCAGCTAAATTTTGTTCACGTGTTTTATTGCGGTCAAATGATTGAATATCATTAAAAGCATTACCAAAACCGACAACTGCGGTTTTAATTTGAAGTGTGGTTGGGTTATTAGTTAATAGACGATTACTAAAACTTAAAACACAGTTAGTACCGGTCGCACTCTCAGAACAATTGAAACTATTATCATTAAGAGCGTTTCTCATTGCTTTTTGTTCATTAGACTGACCACTTGGCTCACCATCTGTCAGTACATAAATTCCTTGTCCACTGCACTGCTTTTCTTCCGGCGTTTGACTTAGAGATGAAGGCATATCGTATTTGGTAGCATTACTTACTTTAGCTGAACTAATCGAATAGTTAAAACCATTTTGAAGGGAGCTATCACGTACAATTGGCCCTGTATAAACATAACAAGTACCTGTCTTGTTAGATGCACTTCCGCCGGCACTATTTCTGACTCCTACTGTACATGAGGACGCCGTATATTTAGTCAGATCAATAGGCAGGAAGTTAAAATCTCGCGCTGCTGTATTAGTGTGACTTGTTGAAGGCCAATAATTACATGCACCATTTGTATCCCAGCTCATACATTGAGTATATTTCAAGCCTCCATCATTATAAGTAAAGAAGACCTGCTTACCGGTAGTTCCACTATACAACTCGGTATCATTAAATGTTTTCGTTCCCATCATGTATGCAGCAGCTTCAGTATAAGCATTTGCCGTAGGCGTTCCTCCACGAGCGTATAACTTGGTCGCTACTGCCTCTAGCAACCAGGCGCGCTGTTTCTTTGTTACACCATTTATTGTGACGTCCTGATCTAAACGTCGTGCTGGCACCAATACATATCCATTGCTACCTGTTCCATTGAAAGAATAAGCTGATAACCCAATAATTTTATCGTCAGTTACTGCTGTAATTCCTTTACTTGTATTGCCATGTAACAAATCGAACATAGCATCTTTAATCCGCGTCAAACGATCATAATAACGACGCTGTTCACCTTCATATCGATAATTATAACCACCTGAACCACTCTCATTAGTATAACTATTATGATCCGATGGTATTGCGGTTAGTACGTCACCCCAAGTACACCCTTCTTTAGTTTCAGCATCATTTTCACATTTTTGCCACTGATTATGGGTACCAGATCCTCCACTTTTACGCCATGATCTATATTTATAGGCTCTTGCTGTTACCTGACAATAATAGCGAGTATAAGTCGGTGACCCATTCGTCGAAGTTTCAGTTCCAGATGTCCCCATACTGATATGACTTGGGACATCACAAGCATCTCTATCATTTGTAAGCTGTGGAGCCCCCATACTTCCTGAAATATCAAATAACATCATTAAAGTAATATTACCTGAACGGGCTTGTTGATAAATTTCAATATCACTGGCCCGTGTTGTCGTATTTGCAATCATCATTGTAGATAATGCAGTAATACTGACAGCAAGCAGTTTACGACGATAAGAAATCTGAGTTTTGTTTTGTATCGTTTTCATCTTTTCTTACTCCAGTATTACACGAAGTCTTGAGCAATCACGTATTCAGTGACTGTTGATTCAAAAGGGACATTTAATTCTGACAAACACTGAGTCACACTTTTATCAGCATTGGTAACTGGTGTGACTCCGCTTGGAATAACTACTTCATTCATATGGGAATCAAAACATTGATCAATTTTTGTTTTATCTGCTGTAGTTAAGGCAGGCATGATTGAAACTGCAAAAACTTTAACTGGCTTACTGCGTTGCAATTTCACAGTGTTGTCATCTGTTCCCAAAATTTGTCCATAAAATGGATCTTTTTCTGCTTCTGATGAATATTTAACAGCAACTTGCGTTATCACAGCTTTACGACCACTCGTGAAAAAATTTGTTCCACTTACATTCGTTTTACAATATCCATCTTTACCAAAGCTATCATTTTTTGGCTTTGAATCAGGTGCATTCCATTCGATAATGCTTGCACGAGTAATCTCAAAAAAATCTGGTTTATCTGCACCACGAAAACAGAACACTAACTCTTTATCTTTATTCACTGCCCCATCAATATATCCAAACATTCCACTACTACTTAATGATTGAATAATATTATTTTCTTTTTCTACATTAAAAAATGCAGCATCTGCATTCTGGAGCATTAATTGAGTGGCTTGACTATTGGTCGCAATATTTAAAGTCACGATACTTTGACGGATTGCTAAGGTCCCAATAACTGTAATAGCAACAAGTAGAATAAGAACAACGATTAACGTTGCCCCTCGCTGACTTTTCTTCATTGTCCTCTCTCCCCAAAAGTATTACGGAGTGCAACTGTTTGAGAAACCACCTGGCGGACATATTTATTGGTTGTATTGGTTGGTATTTTCACTCTTACTTTTTTATCAAGCACTTGGAATTCCTGATCGTCTTTGATCATTGATTCATTCCCTACACCTTGCGCAGAACGAACTAAAGCCCCTAATTGAACAGACAATATACGTGGTCGGGGAGCACCTAGCGCCATATAGTCATCAATAGAAATATATCTAAGCTTTTCATCATTCTGAACCCCAAGCAGGACGTGAAAATAATCGACCCGCTTCATAATAATTTCACCATTATTACCAAAAGATTCGATCTTATCTGACAAAGGAGTACCCGATTCACTGTACCACCCAGCATCACACGCCAAGGCCAAAGCAGCATTTGGTTCCTTGCTATCCTTATTAGTATCCACTCTTAAAAAATAACGCTGCACGATTATACGCAATGGTGTTTCAACCGCACCGGTCATTACTGGAAACTTGATTTCTTCTCCTTCACAATCAAAGCCACCAATCCAATTGCTACCAACCCTTGTATATTGAGGTTTGTACTGAATCACCAACTGATCACTACTTTCACCTTGTACATTCGACAAACCTGTAGCTCCACTCGATAATAAGTTTGTTGTTACCGTTGTCCCTATTAAATTTTCAGGTAAATTACTATAAGTAATATTTGGTGTTACTGTTGTATCTTTAAAACCGTTGGCACTAGACGTCAGTACAATCCCACCTTGGACTGTTCGATCATTGACTCCAGAATTTAAGCTATTCAGGTTTGTATGTCTGATATCCTGTACTATGTACCCCAACCCGAAGTTCGCATCATCTTGAATATTTGCAAAACCCTGTTGTAATGCATTGCTTTTTTGCCCTGTTATAAACAGCAAAATTGCTGCAGCCACTATAATTAGCCCAAGGGCCAGTGATATCATTAACTCAATGAGAGTAAAACCCGTCTGTTTATATGGATTTGAGGACATGATTAATATACCTCCATAATTAAACAGGTTGATGCTGGATCATAAACTGTCCCTGTCGTACAATTTCCCGCATCTTCTAGACCATCTGTTGCTGCTGTATTACCCCAAGCAACATAAATACATTTACGACCATCACTATTGCCTTGGCAATCTAACAAGTTGACTGTCATTCCTACAGAGTTAGCACGCTGCACTACCTGTGCCACGTCATAATCTGCCATTTCACCAGTCGAACACTCTTTTTCTGAACAATTTTTACTATATTCAGCCTGAGCATCTGCATCAGTTATTGCATCTACATAATCATCTAAAGCACCACGATTCACCCTGATTCTTTCAGCAAAATCTCTTGATAGATTTATTGCCTGAACTCGATAGCTCCCTTCAGAAGTCGCTTCAACTGCCCTATACTGCAAAACGATAAATCCCAATACCCCCAATGCAAGAATCAAAAGAGCTACTAAAATTTCTACCAATCCGACACCTGATTGATGCTTTGTATGTTGCATCAGCAATTCCCCTCACTAATTGGTTGGAGTGCACCCATTTTTGTTATTGTTATTATTTTTGACTTATCACCATTTGTCTTATCGCAGATTACTATCGATGTATCTGAACTTGCACCTTTCACTTTGCCAGTCATTTCAAATGTAATTGAGGTCTCAGTTCCCGACAATATCGACTTTCCAGCTGGCCCCCAAAGATATAAAAGCTTACTTTCTCTTTGTTTTTTTAATGCAGCATTTGCAGCAATTTCATCAGAACGCTTAATAAATGCTTCTTGGTCTTCCACAATCTCCAGCTTTACGTCCTGACGCACTAAAACTGCTTGTGACCGTGCTTCTTTAATTAAGCCTGCTAAATCCTGTGTGCTCTTGGACAAGTTTTGCCGGCCTACAAGATTCCCAAAAGAAGGAGCAGCCATCGTCGCAATAATTCCCAACACCGCAATCGTCACCATTAACTCAATTAAGGTAAACCCCTGAATTTTGCGCATACTCTCTCCCCCTAGGTCTAAGCTTGACCCATTTAAACTATTACTTATTAAAATTACAAAAACTACACACAACAGATAAAAGGTATAAAAAAACAGATAATTGCCAAAATCCAATTATCTGTCAATTTTTAAAAAATTCAGAATGTTAAATACTTAACACTTCAGACTTGAGTTACCGAAATACGTAACTCTTTCGGCAAACTAAAGGTGATATTCTCTTCACGCCCATCCAGCTCATGTGGTGCCTGAGCGCCCCAGTCCTGCAAACGCTGAATCACCTGTTTAATTAAAATTTCCGGTGCAGAAGCACCTGCTGTGACTCCAATCTGGGCATTTTCTTTAAACCATTCCTGTTTAAGTTCATCGGCATTATCGACCAGATAAGCGGCCTTACCCATACGTTCCGCCAGCTCACGCAAACGATTGGAGTTAGATGAGTTTGGCGAACCGACTACAAGTACCACATCACAACGTTCAGCCAAGTCACGTACTGCATCCTGACGGTTTTGCGTAGCGTAACAAATATCGTCTTTACGCGGCCCCTGAATTAAAGGGAATTTTTGGCGCAAGGCATCAATGACTTTGGCAGTGTCATCAATCGACAAGGTTGTTTGGGTGACAAAAGCGACTTTTTCTGGGTGATGCACGCTTAAAGCCGCAACATCTTCTTCATCTTCTACTAAATAGATATTACCGCCATTTTTTTTATCATATTGACCCATGGTGCCTTCGACTTCCGGGTGGCCTTCATGGCCAATCAGAATGGCTTCTACGCCTTCACGTGCATATTTGGTCACTTCGATATGTACTTTAGTGACCAACGGGCAAGTCGCGTCAAAAACTTTTAAACCACGGCGTTCAGCCTCAAGCTGTACCGCTTTTGAAACCCCATGTGCGCTAAAAATCACAATATTGTCGTCAGGGACTTCATCAAGTTCATCCACAAAGATGGCGCCACGCTGACGCAAGTCATCTACGACAAATTTGTTATGTACCACTTCATGCCGTACATAAATCGGTGGATTAAAGCATTCTAGGGCACGGTTCACGATCGCAATGGCACGATCTACACCAGCACAAAAACCACGTGGGTTGGCTAAAACAATTTCCATAGAATCCTCAATACTCACACCATTTTTAGCGGTTCAATTGAAATAAATGTAAAACAATCGACTGACAACTATTTAGTTTAAAGCCGCTCTACTCTAAAATAGAGAAGATATTTTATCATATCAGGAAAAATATCATGTCGGGTCTCTTGTTTGTCGTTTCTGCAGCGTCTGGAACAGGCAAAACATCCCTCGTTAAAGCCCTACTTGAGCGTGTCAATAACCTTCACGTTTCTGTGTCACATACCACACGCGGTCAACGACCTGGCGAACTCGATGGCGTGCACTATCATTTCTCCGATAAAGAAGATTTTTTAAATCTGGTCAATGAAGGTGGTTTTATTGAATACGCAGAAGTGTTCGGTAATTACTACGGCACTGCACAGGCAACTGTTAAAGAGCAATTGGCCAAAGGCCATGATGTGCTGCTTGAAATTGACTGGCAAGGTGCACAGCAAGTCCGTCGTCTTTTTCCTGAATCAAAACAAATCTTTATTCTACCACCAAGCCAGTTTGACCTGCGTGAACGTCTGTCTAACCGCGGCACCGACACGGTGGATGTGATCGAACATCGCCTCAGCTGTGCAGTGGAAGATATGCAGCAATATAGCAACTTTGACTATATTATTATCAATGATGACTTTAATAAGGCACTGCATGACCTGGAAGCGGTCATTATCGCCAACCGCTTGACCTTGTCGCAACAGGCCAACCGTCATGAAAAACTGATTCAGCAGCTCATCACACCAACTGAACAGTGATTAAAACTTGAGTCTATAGACAAAGCCTTTTATACTGTGCAGTCTGTTAAAATTTATTATTCAAACGAGAATTCTTATGGCACGCGTCACCGTTGAAGATTGTTTAGACCATGTAGACAACCGCTTTGAGCTTGTACTAGTGGCAAGCAAGCGCGCGCGTCAATTGGCACGTCAAGGTATTGAACCAACTGTAGAATGGGACAATGACAAACCGACTGTTGTTGCTTTGCGTGAAATCGCTGTAGGTCATGTATCAAAAGACATTTTGAAACAGCGTGATCAAGACTATCAGACATCAAGTCTGGACCTGGCACTTTCTGCAAATAATCTGAACTTAGACGGTTTTTCTTTCCAATAAGAGATCGTCACTGAAAAAGCCTAGTTTTAAACTAGGCTTTTTTTGTTATGTGACTTTTATATTTATGCCAGAACGGTTATAACATAAGGGTTAGCCATACAACTTGAATCGGCTTGATCCTTGTTAAAGTAAAAGACAGGCAAGCGATACAATTTGTATTTGATCAAAGCTTTCATGGTTTTATTTGTAAGAATTTCAGTTTTAAAGGTGTTTTATGCCAGGCCCACAGGTCAGTCAAGCCAAGCAGCAGTTAGAGATCATTATCGACGCGTATTTAAATCAAAACGATGTCGAACGTGTGCTTGCGGCCTGTGATTATGCAGATATTGCCCATGACGGCATTGTGCGTAAAAGTGGCGAACCCTATATTCTGCATCCGATTGCGGTCAGCTGTATTCTGGCGCATATGCGTCTTGACCCTGAAACGTTGATGGCCGCACTGCTGCATGATGTGATTGAAGACACCGACTTTAACAAAGACGATATTACCGAGACTTTTGGTTTTACTGTGGCCGAACTGGTCGATGGCGTGACCAAACTGAGTCATTCCAGCGATAAAGAATATAATAAAGCCGCTTCATTCCGGAAAATTCTGCAAGCCACCTTACAAGATCCACGTGTCATTATTGTGAAACTGGCCGACCGCTATCACAACATGACCACCCTGGAGGCACTGCGTCCGGACAAACGCGCGCGTATTGCCCGCGAAACCTTTGAAATTTTTGTGCCGATGGCGCGTATTGTCGGCATGAATGAAATGGCCGATAATCTGGAACATTTGTGCTATCAGAATCTTGATCTGGATATGTACAACAACGTTCAGACCGCACTACAGGAAACCAAGCCGAAACGCTGTGAATATCAGGCCAAATGGGAAAAGAACCTGACCGAACTGCTGCAAAAAAATGCCATTCAGGGCCGTATTAAAAAGAAAAATAACAATATTGAATTACTCCGCCACTTTGTGAAAAACGATATCGACCTGCAAGAACTGACGCATAGCCATGCCTTTGAAATTATTTTACAAAGCATTGCCGATTGTGACCGTCTCGCGGAAATTCTGACTCAAAGCTTTAAAATTCAAAGCTATGAAGATCATATCCGCCGTCCACTGCCTGGCGGCAACCAGTCCCTGATGATGCGCCTGAAAGGCGAAAAGACCACCTTGTCTTTGACCATCCAAACCGAACTGATGCGTAAAGCCGCACGTTTTGGTGTGGTACTGGGTGAAAATGCCCCGCAAGCCTGTCGCTCTGCAATTCAGGCCTCGATGCAGAACCTGAACGTTCTGGTCGATGGTGAATGTGCCAAAACTACATTCAGTGAATTACTGGATTATCTGCATCAGGAAAAAATCTGGGTCTATACCCCGCATGGGCATTTACATGAATTGCCGCAAGGCGCGACCGCGGTCGATTTTGCTTATGCTGCCAGCCTGTTTCTGGGTAACCATGCCATCGGGGCCAAAATTAACAATGAGACCAAACCGCTCTCTACCCCGCTAGTCAGTGGCCAGGTGGTCGAAATCATTACCGATGTTCTTGCCACCCCAAATCCGGACTGGCTCAGCTTTATCAATACCCAGAAAGCCCGCCGTGCCATTCAGAATATATTGCGTGATCAAGATCTGGACGAACAGCGTCTGGTCGGTCAGCAAGCACTGAATCGTGCCCTGAAACTGTTTCATCGCTCAATTCGGGATCTGACCGAAGCCGACTGGAAAAACCTGCTGGAATGGCGTCATATTGCAACCAAGGAGCAGCTGTTTGAACAGATTGCTGTTGGTGATTTATTGCCACAACTGGTGGCCAATCATTTGTTTGCCCAAGACCAGCATCAGAATATTGCCAGCTCGGGACGCCTGATTCAGGGTACTGAAGGCGTCGATGTCAAATATGCCCATTGCTGCAATCCGGTGCTGGGCGACCCGATTCAGGGTCATCTGACCCGTCGCGGCCTGATTGTGCATCGTTCACGCTGTCATAACCTGCTGCATGAACAGCATCAGCATCCGGAAAATATCATGCCCTTACAGTGGACTGCCGATGATCTGGACGACATCAGCTTTACCGCCTATCTCTGCATTGACCTGGCCATGGATGATGAGCAGATTTCTGACCTGATCTATCAATGTCGTAAAGCACATTCCGGGGTGGAAATGGTGCGTAGCCAGGATGAACAGACCTATGTCAATATCGTGGTACACAACCGTAAACAGATTGCACAAATTATTCGTGACCTGCGTATGTATTTCGGTTTTCCGCGCATTACCCGTCTGACCCAGCCGGTCATTCTGAGCGAAGCCTCTAAAGCGAGTTAATCATTTAAAACGATAATGCTGTTGTCGGTTGAACTGATCGAATATGATGCATATTGATGATAAAAGGAGAAATTCATGTCCCGCCAAGTAATCCATACTGAAAATGCCCCTGCTGCGATTGGTACCTATTCGCAAGCTATTTTAGTGGGTGATACCCTATATCTATCCGGTCAAATTGGTCTGGATCCATATAGTATGGAACTGGTTGAAGGCATTGAAGCTCAGATTCGCCGCGTATTCGACAACTTGAAAGCGGTTTGTGAAGCGGCAGGTGGCTCTTTGGCAGATATCGCCAAACTAAATATCTATCTGACCGATTTATCGCACTTCCAGCTGGTCAACCAGATCATGGGTGAATATTTTGCCCAGCCTTATCCAGCACGTGCCGCTTTGGGCGTTGCCAGTCTGCCTAAAGATGCCTTAGTTGAAATGGATGGCGTTGTCATTATTCAGCAATAATCTGGAAACTTATTCAACCCATCTTTTTTAAAATCATAAAATGCTCATATTATTGATATTTCAATAGATATTAAAAATCTCTTCTCCCTGTTGGAGAGGGGATTTTCTTTAATGGGTAAAATGATTGATGAAAGAATTCGGATAGCCAAGCTTCTATATGGCTCGCAATGCTGAATCCCCCTAATCGTAAAAATCCTCATAATACTTAAATTTCCGTTCAGATATTTATTTTTTATCTAAATCACCAATCATTATAAAAGCTATTTCAAATGATTTTTATTGACAAACGATAACAATTATCAATAATAT
The DNA here is from genome assembly GCF_057839405.1 of Acinetobacter sp. KH_038. NCBI lineage: Bacteria > Pseudomonadati > Pseudomonadota > Gammaproteobacteria > Moraxellales > Moraxellaceae > Acinetobacter > Acinetobacter sp. KH_038. The sequence continues at coordinate 2,798,530 of NZ_CM174489.1, forward strand.
TACTTATCTTATTTAAACACTGTGGTTGTGTCCTATGTACGTTTGTTTATGCCGTGGCATTACAGATCAAGACATTAAAGATGCTATTGCAAATGGCGCTGAAAGTTATCGTGATGTACGCGATGCATTGGACTTGGGAACTTGCTGTGGCCGCTGTGCCCCGGAAGCCCGTATGATCATCAGTGATGAAGTTTCACAAATTGCGGCCCGTCTGGCTGTGGCCGCCTAAATCGAATAAAGATAATGATAACGCCAATGATCTAAGATCATTCTTCCTCCCCCGCCTCTGACTCTGGCGGGTTTTTATTGTCATTCATCTAAGCCGAGATGGATTCGATTGCGATTTTCATTTGCTGTTCTATAAATTACTCGCCATTGCCCCCTGACTTGCTTTACTATCATGAGTTAGAGCACTTTCTTAGAAAGATAAATCAGGTTCAAATGGAGTTATGTGATGAAAGGCAATCGTGATGTGATTAATCAGCTCAATCAGGTGTTGTATCACCACCTAACTGCGATTAACCAGTATTTCCTGCATTCGCGCATGTTTAATGACTGGGGTATTGAGAAACTGGGCTCGGCAGAATATAAAGAATCCATTGTTCAGATGAAGCATGCCGACAAGATTATTGAACGAATTTTATTTTTAGAAGGTCTGCCAAATCTGCAACATTTGGGCAAACTGTATATCGGCCAGCACACTCAAGAAGTGCTGCATTGTGATGTACGTAAAGTTAAAGAAAATATCGAAACCATTCAGAAAGCTGTGGCACTGGCTGAAACTGAAATGGATTATGTGACTCGCGATCTGCTACAGGAAATTCTGGAAAAAGAAGAAAACTATCTGGACTGGACAACCACGCAAATCGACCTGATTGAAAGTGTGGGTATCGAAAACTATATTCAAAGTCAGCTTTAAGATTCGATTCACAATAAAAAAAGCCAGCATCTGCTGGCTTTTTTTGTACTTATTGGAGCGGCATATCCCGAGTCACTTCTGCATAGCTGAGTTCAGTTTTCTGAATCGTATTTAAACGCTGAAGTTGATGCTGTGCTTCATCTACATAGCCGTTGTAGGCCAATAAACGAATATATTTTAAAAAGTTGTATTTGGTTGGATAGCTCACCACCAGCTTTTCATATTGATGAATTTCATCTTCGCTCATCTTGCGATAAGGATTGACCCGAATCCAGGCAATCCGGTGATTAAATTCAGTCAACAGATAAATCGGCTTTTCATTAGTGATTTTTTCTGGCTGCATTTCATAGCGAATACTTTGTCCGAGTTTTGGCACCGCAACATCATAATCCCGGTAAATCACGAGCAATAAGATCAATCCAAAGCTGAAAGTCAGTTTCATCCATATCGAAGGCAATGTAATCGTTTTAATCTTTGGATTTTGTGCCAAGACCGTCCCCAGAATAAAACCGACTGGCAACAAGAAATAGGCATAGTGTTGTGGAAACTCAAACATGGCATGTGTGACAAATGCCCCAATCATCAGAATCCCGATGACAGACTCTGGGGTATTGATCCAGCGTTGTAGCTGATAACCCAAATAACTAAAATAGGCCAAGAAAGGCAGACCGATGAACAGTCCATTCCAGAGCAAAAAGTCCAGAATAAAATTATGCGCGCTACGAATCCAGACCGGACCTTGCACCGTATCGCTGATCGAGACAAAAGCCACACTGGTCTGATACCAGCCATAGCCAAACCATGGCTGTGCCTGAATGGCTGCCAGCATTTGCTCCCAGATCGCGAGGCGTGACATATCTCCGGTGGCACGTGACACCACATCCCGACTTTGCACGACATCCGCATCCATCGCCTGTGCAGCGAACTGACTGAGTAATGGAAAAGCCACGATACAGGCAATAAAGAAAATGAACCAAGCTGTGCTGTAGTACCATTTCAGACGAATAATGCCTTTATATTGATAGAAACCTAGATACAGCATAATCGCGATGGCAGCGACCCAAGCAGTACGTGACTGACTTAAAGCCACTCCCATAACAATCACTGCAGCGGTGGCAAATAGCCATTTGGTCTGGATTTTTTTCTTTTCATATAAGTAAAGGCAGCTCATCAATGCCATAACTAAAAAAGTTGCCATATTATTTGGCTGGGCAAAGTTAGCATAAGGCCGTTGAGTACCACTGATATTCACCATACCTGGTAAAGTCGCGTCCAGATTGGTCCATTGGCATATCGCAATAATTCCTGTGGCTGTACCTGATGCTAGAAATACATAGCTTAGATTAGTAAAGGTTTCTTCTCGGCCATAGTTTCCTGTTGACAGGTGATAACCCAACACACTTGCCAGCCAAAAGCTAAACACGAAAATACAGCCCATCATGGCGATACTAAAAAAGAACACCTGCCCTGCCAAAAAATGGATCAGCGGTACACCAGCGAGGAGCAATAAAGGAAAACTAATAGCTAGAATTTTTAATTTTTCTTTTAAGCAGATTGCAGCCAAGGCGAATAGTGCAAAAAATGCGTATAGCTCACCGGTATAGGTCACCCAGGGACGGTAATGAATCGGCATGAGCCATGCAAGGGAGATCAGGATTGCTGCGATGAGGGCAAGCGTGAATTTCATGGAAATATCAGGCAGTAGAAATTTGGCACATGATAAACAAAAAAGCAGATTTGAGGTAATTAGATCTTACTTTATAAAATATTTAATTCTAATTAAGCATATAGTGAGCAGGAACTGACATTTATTGTCACTTAGTTACATAAATTTACTTATATATTTTTTAGATTTTTAAACTATTAAATAATCTATTGATTTAATGAGAAATTATTTAGTAATATACTTTGGCACACTTTGTGCAAACTATAAATTAGCTTACAAAGCTTATAATTAAATTAACAAAACATTTGTGGAGAATGTTATGAATGCTCAAAAAGGCTTTACGTTGATCGAACTGATGATTGTAGTCGCAATTATCGGTATTTTAGCTGCAATTGCGATTCCTGCTTACCAAAATTATATTGCTAAGTCCCAAGTTACTCGTGTTTTAGCTGAAATATCTCCAATGAAAACTGCTATTGAAACGAATCTTCTAAATGGTGAAGATGTTACTGCCGCTGCTGACCTCGGTTACACTACTTCAACTCTTCTTACAGAAGCTCCTACTGTAGTTTCTTCTAAATCAGCAGGTACAGCGTCAATTACAGGTAAAGTTGGAAATAAAGCTGCAGCTGCACTTACCGGCTCTGAGGTTATTCTTACACGCGCGGCTACTGGTGCTTGGACTTGTACAGTTAAAGCTGGATCAAATGATGGTTGGAAAGATTCATTTATTCCAACTGGTTGTACTAAAGCTGCTTAAAATTTATTAATAAAACAAACTAAAACGCATCAATTTTGATGCGTTTTTTATTTCAAGCCAAAATTTTCCAATGACAGTGCATTAAACTTTTCTAATAGTTTTTCAGAGTCCTCTTTTAACTATTTACAATCGCTTTTTACAGCTTTAGTCTTATCTTTTCCCTGTTCAATCCATTGTGCAGGCGAAAGAACATATTGTCCTGCTTGCTGTACATCAAGCTCAATTGCCTCTATAAGTGCAGCATACCGGCTCTTCATCAGACCCCGCTTACGCCCAGATTCAAGCGCCATCATAATATGATTAATCATTAAAGAATTTAAAAAAAAATCACCCCAATATAATCGGCTTATTCCCTAATTCATTCTTTAAGTCATCTATTTTCCGATCATAGTATTGATCCAATACTTCTCCAATCTGTTTTACACCTTCAATGACACCTTCTTTAAACCTCTGCTGAACCAGATTTTGAATAATGCTTTGACAGATTTCATCCCAGACTTGCTGGGTCGTTGCATTCTTAATTCCCCGATCAATCACAATTTCAACCTTATGCTCGCAGAGGTTCAAATAGAGTAATACCCCACTATTATATTCAGTATCCCAAACCCCAATTTCAGCAAATAACTGTCGGGCACGACAAAGTGTATCTTGATAATAAGCAGATCGTGAAGGTAGACAGCCTTCAATCACCACCTGAATTTCCCCGACATGCCCATGCTCGGCTTCTTCCACCGCCACTGCAATCGCATGCTGATCCTGCTTGGAAAAAAAGCGCTTGGTTGCCGGCATATAAAAGAAATGCTTGAGCCAGCGCTTAAAGCTCGGCTGCGCATGCTCTTCCAGCTTCGGCCGCGTGACAATTTCTGTCGTATCTGTCGTTGTTACCATGAGCCTGATGCTCCTCCCCCACCAAATCCACCACCGCCACCGCCGAAGCCGCCGCCCCCAAAACCACCACGGCCACTACCGCCGCGGCCACCACCTGCCATAAAGGCATGTAAAATCAGCTGCGCAAGCGAGGTGACCAGTAAAAAGAATACTCCGGCACCAATCATTAAACTGGCAATTAAACCCATGCCATTGACCAGACCGGCAGCTGTGCCCGCAACTGCGGCAGTTGCAGCACTGAGTTTTCTGCCAAAAATCATGGAACCGACGACACCAGCCACAATAATAAACAGTACGCTACTGAACGTTGCCTTACTGGCTTTTTGTGCCTGATAAGCCTGTTCCTGACGCTCTTTTAGTTCATCAGCTGCCTGTGCTGCAATTTCAGGATCAAGATTTAAAATCCGTTCTATTTCAGCCAGTCCTGAGTCGATCCCCTGAGCATATTGAGCCTGTTTAAAATACGGCGTGATCTTGTCATTGATAATCCGGCCTGCCACGATATCGGGCAGTACACCTTCCAGACCATAACCGGTCAGGATCTGAATACGGCGATCATTGATGGCAATCGTCATCAATAAACCATTATCGCGTTTGGCTGAACCGAGCTGCCAGGCGTCAGCCACGCGCATGGAATAATCAAAAATATCTTCCTGCCCCGTGGTCGGAACAATCACGACACCAATCTGGCCTTTACCGGCATTATGCAATTTTAAAATGCGTTGACTAATCGCCTGTTTTTCAGCTGGACTAAGTAAATTCGCCTGATCAATCACCGGTTCATTCAGACTGGGTAAATCACGCTGTATCTGGCCTTCAGCCATATCATTGGCAATTTGTGGCTGCTGGGCTGGTGTTACTTCAGTATCCGTTGGAGCTGTTTGAGAATTAGTCACAGCCGGCTTTTGTAATATTTCGCGCGCCACAATGACTTCTTCAGTATCCGTAGCTGTGGCGGTTTCTGCTGATACAGGCACTACCATCCCCATGGCCAACATGAGGAGCAATCCGGCACAGTATTTCAGCAGCATCTCAGACATCTGATTTCTCGCTTATTTACAAGTCAGTCATTATTCAAAGGAAACCGTTGGAGCTTTTTGGGCACTTTGCTCGGCACTAAAGTTTGGTTTGGTATCCATACCAATTACTTTGGCGGTCATCACTTGCGGGAATTGACGCGCATAAGAGTTAAAGTCCTGAACCGTAGTGATGTAACGGTTACGTGCCACAGCGATTCTATTTTCAGTGCCTTCGAGCTGCACCTGCAAATCACGGAACTGCTGATTGGCTTTCAGGTCTGGATAATTCTCAGTCACCGCCAATAAACGCGATAGAGCACTGGTCATTTGCGACTGCGCTTCCTGATAACGCTGGAATAATTCAGGATCTTCCAGTACTTCACGATCTACTTTTAAACCGGCAACATTGGCACGTGCTTGAGTCACTTCGGTCAATACCTGCTCTTCATGCGCGGCATAGCCTTTGACTACATTGATCAGATTCGGCACCAGATCGGCACGGCGCTGATACTGGTTTTGCACTTCAGACCATGATGCGGTAACCGCCTCATCTTTCACCTGCAAAGTGTTATAGCCACATCCTGTGAGGGTCAAAGTACTGGCCAGCATCAGGGTTATTAAAGATTGTTTTAATAGACGCATGATGTTTATCCTCAATTATTTATTGATATTTATTTAATTAATTTGATTTTAAACAGTATTTTCTAAAGTTTTGTTACTTTTTATAATATTTTTTAATGGGCTGTTTTTCCATTGGATCAGACTCAAAAATAAAAAACCCGCCGAAGCGGGTTTTCTTGAATGATATACGTTGCTGGTTAACGATTAGATATCCAGATAATCCAGGATCCCTTCTGCGGCCTGACGGCCTTCCCAGATCGCAGTAACCACCAGATCAGAACCGCGCACCATGTCACCACCGGCAAAGATTTTTGGATTTGAGGTCTGGAACTTATATTGCTGCTGTTCAGCGGCAACGACACGCCCCGAACCATCCAGATTAATTTCTACATCGGTGAACCAATCTGCTGGACTAGTACGGAAACCGAAAGCAAGCAGGACTGCATCCGCCGGAAGAATTTCTTCTGAACCCGGAATCGGCTCTGGACTACGGCGACCACGGCTATCTGGCTCACCTAGCTGAGTAGTAATAAATTTCACGCCAGTCACTTTTCCATTTTCACCGACAATCTCGATTGGCTGACGGTTGAATTGAAATTCCACCCCTTCTTCACGTGCATTTTGTACTTCACGGCGTGAACCCGGCATGTTTTCTTCATCACGACGATAAGCACAAGTTACTGTCTCAGCACCTTGACGAATTGAAGTCCGGTTACAGTCCATCGCTGTATCACCACCGCCCAGCACAATGACTTTTTTGCCTTGTACGCTGATGTATTCAGCCGGATCTTTTTCCCAGCCTTGAGTACGGTTGACATTGGCAATCAGGAAGTCCAGTGCATCAACAACACCATCCAGGTCTTCGCCAGCAAAACCACCTTTCATGTAGGTATAGGTGCCCATACCCATGAATACCGCATCATAATCGGCAAGTAACTGGTCAATCGTGACATCGGTGCCAATTTCAGTATTGAGACGGAATTCGACGCCCATACCAGTGAAAATTTCACGGCGGCGTTTCATCACATCTTTTTCCATTTTAAATTCTGGAATACCAAAAGTCAGCAAACCACCAATTTCAGGACGTTTGTCAAACACGACTGGCTTTACGCCAGCACGAACCAAAATATCCGCACAGCCAAGTCCCGCAGGACCTGCACCAATGATCGCGACTTTTTTATTGGTCCACTTCACATTAGACATATCCGGACGCCAGCCCAAAGCAAAGGCGGTGTCATTGATATATTTTTCAGCATTACCAATGGTGACTGCACCGAAACCGTCGTTCAGGGTACAGGCCCCTTCACATAAACGGTCTTGCGGACAAACACGGCCACAGACTTCCGGCAAGGTATTGGTCTGGTGGCACAGTTCCGCTGCCTGAAACAAACGTCCTTCAGCCACCAGTTTCAACCAGTTCGGAATGTAGTTATGTACCGGACATTTCCATTCACAATACGGGTTACCACAACCGAGACAACGATGGGTCTGATTGGCAGCGATTTCCGCAGTAAACGGTTTATAAATTTCCACAAATTCTGCTTTGCGGACATCAAGCTCTTTTTTCTCTGGATCTTGGCGTGCGACATCCAGAAATTGAAAGTCATTACTCAGGCGTTCTGCCATGTCTCTCTCCGTGGCTAGATGTAAGGGGTTCACAGTTGCCTTACATCTGGCTTTATATCTGTTCGTCGTGGAATTATTGTGGATCAGCTTGAGTTGTTTTTAACAGCGTTTGCAAGTTGGCTGCTTTCGGTTTTACCAACCAGAACTTGCGGCTGTAGAAATCAAACTCGTGGCGGATCTTGTACGCCCAAGCACTACCGGTTTCTTTAATATGTTCATCCAGGATACGGCCCAGGAAGGCTTTGTGCTCTTCCATCGCTTCGGTGGAAATACGATTCAGCTCAATCAGTTCGTGGTTATAATGATCAACGAAGTCATTATCCAGATCAAGTACATAAGCAAAACCACCGGTCATACCCGCACCGAAGTTGTGTCCGACTTTACCCAGTACAGTCACAATCCCACCGGTCATATATTCACAGCAGTGATCGCCGGCACCTTCGATGACAGCAAATGCACCCGAGTTACGCACCGCGAAACGCTCGCCTGCCGTACCCGCGGCATATAGCTTACCGCCAGTGGCACCGTACAAACAGGTGTTACCAATGATTGCGGTATTTTGGGTCTGGAAAGGTGAACCTTTTGGTGGGAAGATCGAGATGCGACCACCGGCCATACCTTTACCGACATAGTCATTGGCATCGCCTTCAAGGCTGATGTGCAAGCCACCGGCATTCCAGACACCGAGTGACTGACCTGCTGTACCGTTCAGGTTCACTTTCACCGGATGGTTTTCCATGCTCAGGTTGCCATAACGGCGGGCAATTTCACCGGATAAACGCGCACCAATCGAACGGTCACAGTTACCAATCGAGAAGTGATACTCACCCCCTGTTCCGGCTTCAATCGCAGGCAGGATTTCTGCCACCATTTGCTCTGCCAGAATACCTTTGTCAAATGGCGCATTGCCCTGTACTTCGCAGTACTGTGCTTTGCCTTGTGCCGCAGGATGTGATTCCAGTAATTTGCTCAGATCCAAATGCGCATGCTTGGCAGTTTCACCTGGCAACACTTCCAGCAGGTCGGTACGGCCGATCAGGTCTTTCAGGCTTGATACACCGAGTGCAGCCAGCCATTCACGGGTTTCTTCAGCAATAAAGGTGAAGAAGTTGATCAGCATTTGTGGCTCGCCAATATAATGCTCTTGACGCAAATGATCTTGTTGAGTCGCAACACCGGTTGCACAGTTGTTTAAGTGGCAAATACGCAGGTATTTACAGCCCAATGCAATCATCGGCGTTGAACCGAAACCAAAGCTTTCAGCACCCAGAATTGCTGCTTTCACGACATCCAGACCGGTTTTTAAACCGCCATCAGTCTGTACGCGAACTTTACCACGCAGGTCGTTGACACGAAGCGCTTGATGCGCCTCGGAAAGCCCCAGCTCCCACGGTGAACCTGCATGATGAATTGAAGAAAGTGGCGAAGCCGCTGTACCGCCGTCATAACCTGAAATGGTAATGAAATCGGCATAGGCTTTCGCGACACCTGCCGCAATCGTCCCGACACCTGGTTCAGAAACCAGCTTAACTGACACCATCGCCTGTGGGTTAACCTGTTTTAAATCAAAGATCAACTGTGATAAATCTTCAATTGAATAGATGTCGTGATGCGGAGGTGGCGAAATAAGCGTTACACCCGGTACAGAATAACGTAAACGGGCAATCAGACCATTCACTTTACCACCCGGCAACTGACCACCTTCACCTGGTTTTGCACCTTGCGCGACTTTAATTTGCAGGACTTCTGCGGAAGTTAAATACGCAGGTGTCACCCCAAATCGGCCCGATGCAATCTGTTTGATTTTCGAGTTACGGATGGTGCCGTAACGCGCTGGATCTTCACCGCCCTCGCCTGAATTGGAACGACCACCAATGGTGTTCATGGCAATCGCAATCGCTTCATGTGCTTCTGGTGACAATGCACCCAAAGACATGCCGGCAGAGTCAAAACGCGGCAGGATCTCTTCTACCGATTCCACTTGTTCAACAGGAATCGAATTGTCTGTTTTGAGTTTAAATAAGTCACGAATCGTGGCAATCGGACGGTTGTTGACCAGCTCTGCATATTCTTTAAAATCAGCATAATTACCTGAACGCACCGCCTTGTGCAGCGAGTTGATCACGTCCGGGTTAAAGGCATGATATTCCTTGCCAAAGACAAATTTCAGCAGGCCGCCCTGATCGATTGGCTTACGGTTTTTCCAGGCAATATCTGCCAGCTGTTTCTGGTCATTTTCAACGTCAACAAAGGTCGCACCCTGGATACGGCTCGGCACACCTACGAAACATGTATCGACCACTTCATTGGACAGACCCACGGCTTCAAACAACTGACCACCGCGATACGAGGCAACTGTCGAAATTCCCATTTTTGACAGGACTTTTAATAAGCCTTTCTCAATGCCTTTACGGAAGTTGTTTTGTGCATAGATCGGATCACCCAAGAGCTCGCCTTTGGCAACCAGATCATTAATCACGTCATAAGCCAGGTACGGATAGATCGCCGTTGCACCAAAGCCAAGAAGTACTGCAAACTGGTGCGGATCACGGGCAAAACCGGTTTCAATAATCAGATTGGCATCGGTACGTAAACCGGTATTAATCAAATGATGATGCACTGCACCAGTCACCATAAAGGCATTGGCTGGCAAGTAGCCTTCACGGATTTTCTTGTCGGAAAGTACCAGTAAAGTTTTGCCATCACGAATCGCTTGTGCTGATTCTTCACAAATACGCAGGATTGCGGCTTGCAGACCTTCAGTTTCAGCATAGTTCAGATCGATATCCGCAATTTCATAGCCTTTACGACCCAAAGTACGGATCTGGTGCATTTTCGAATTTGACAGTACCGGACTGGAAATAATCAGGCGATCGGCATGTTCAGGCCCCTGTTCAAACACGTTCTGCTCACGGCCTAAACAGGTTTCCAGTGACATCACAATCGATTCACGTAATGGATCGATTGGTGGATTGGTCACCTGTGCAAACTGCTGGCGGAAATAATCCGAGACATGGCGCACCTGACGTGACAATACTGCCATTGGCGTATCATCACCCATGGAACCTACCGCTTCCTGACCGCTTTCTGCGATTGGACGCAATAGCTGGTCACGTTCTTCAAAGGTCACCATGAACATTTTCTGTGAGGCTTTCAGGCCATCACCTTTCAAGCCTTGATCACATAAATATTCTTCCAGTTCCGGACTGCCTTGCAGACGGACAGAATTGTCACGTAACCATTCACGGTATGGACGCATCCGTTTTAGATGATTATTGACATCTTGCGTATCCAGTACCTTGCCGGTTTGCGTATCGATGACCAGCATTTGACCTGGGCCGACACGACCTTTAGAAATCACATCTTCAGGTTGATAACCCCATACCCCAATTTCCGACGCCAGCGTGATATAACCATTTTTGGTAATCACCCAACGTGCCGGACGTAGACCGTTACGATCCAGCATACAGATGGCATGACGGCCATCCTGAATTACCAGACCTGCCGGACCATCCCAGGCTTCCATATGTTTCGAGTTAAACTCATAGAATGCACGCAAGTCAGCATCAAGCGTTTCCACGTTCTGCCAAGCCGGCGGTACCAGCATACGTAGGGCACGGAACAGATCCATACCGCCACCGACCAGAATTTCCAGCATATTGTCCAGACTTGAAGAGTCTGAACCGGTACGGTTTACGATTGGATTCAGTTCAGTTAAGCCAGGCAATAACGGATTTTCAAATTTTGGTACCCGCGCCATGGCCCAGTTACGGTTCGCAGTAATGGTATTGATTTCACCATTGTGCGCCAGATAACGGAACGGCTGTGCCAACGGCCAGCGTGGCAAAGTATTGGTCGAGAAACGTTGGTGGAACACCACAATATGCGATTCCAGACGCGGATCGGCCAGATCGGTATAAAAATCGGCAATCGCTTCCGGCATCATCAGGCCTTTATAACTGATGACTGTTGAACATAAGGTAGTGACATAGAATGAAGTGTCATTTACCAGCAACTGTTCTGCACGACGACGCGCCAGGAATAATTTGCGGTTAAATTCAACCTCAGTCACACCCATCGGGCAATTGACAATAATCTGTTCAAATGCCGGCATCGATTGCAAGGCAATTTCACCCAAAGCATTGACATTGGTTGGAATCAGACGCCAAGCCAGAACGATTAAGCCTTCAGCTTCAATTTCTTTGTTTAAAACCTGTTTGGCATGTGCAGCAAGGGCAGGATCAAGATTCAGGAATACCGAACCCACAGCAAAGACTTCACTTAAAGTCGTATCACTTAAGCGCTTTGCTTCTTCACGGAAGAATTTCTTCGGCATCGCCAACAGCAGGCCACAACCATCCCCAGTCTTACCATCCGCGGCAATACCACCACGGTGGGTCATACAACTCAGACTATGAATCGCGGTCTTGACGAGATCATGGCTTGCATCACCCTGCATATGGGCAATTAAACCGAAACCACAGTTATCTTTAAACTCATCCGGTTGGTATAAACCTTGAGCGGGAGCTACATTATTAGGCGATGGCATGTGCATAGCGTACCCTTCTTTCACGAAGCCTCAATAGGCTGTTAAACAATCTAAATTCTTCTCTGCACTGCGTTGAATGGACTTTCGAAGACCGTTTTAATCGAGCAAAATTTTTCCTCTTTATTTCTTCAGCGTAGTCCTTTTTTAGACTGAATGCATAAAAAATAAAGTTTATTTTGCTGATGAATAACATAAAAATTAGGAATAAATATGACATTCATACATTGTCATCGAATCATTTTTCGCGCTAAAACAGGGAGATTAATTCAACTCATGCACCAATAAAGCAAATTACATGCCAACAAACAGCGCATAAATTAAAACCATACACATGACAGAGATTTAGTATAGATCAGAGCAATACAGCTTATTTTTAATGGGTATTTTTTGCACCAAAAGCGCACATTTATAATTATATAATTGCCTGGGTGCGCTATTTTAGACCGATTTAATTAAAAGGATCACTAATCTCATTATTTTGAGGGCGGGAAGGAGTTCCCGGGTTGGGTCGATTATTATTATATTGTAGTTGCGGTGTACCCTCTACAGCGCTCTCAGATTTTTGTACATCAACAACATTGCCAGAAGAATCACGACGTACAATCGTGGTACTGGTCGTTGCATCAGCACTAGATGACTTGCTCTGAGGCTGGGTCTGCTGTCTTAGCCGTACCGATTCATCGATCTTCGGTAAAGGAACGTTTTTCAAGCGCACCTCATACAGCTTCTGATTACTTGCTAACTCATCTGAACCCAGATTATTCACCAGACCGACATACTGCTGGATTTGCACAATTTCAGGTTGGACTGACGCGGGCAGATTTATATTCAAGTTAGCCAAAGCCTGTTTGGCTTCTGCTGCTGATTTATATCGACCATAGAGCAGCACATATTGTTCAGGCTGATTTTCACCCGATATTCTTAAATAGATAAAAGGCTTACGATCTGACTGTTTCTTAAGAAAGCTTTTTAGGATGGCTTCATTACTTACGCGAAATAACTCAATCACATGCTGGTTTTTAGCTTCATTGACAAATTTGGTGCCACGAAATTCCGGTTCATGATTGGCATTCACAATGGTGCGCGTATTCAAGTCAAGGGGTTGAACCTCGTCGAAAAGCGCACCAAGATGGGTCATGGTTGCTACTTTTTCCGGCTGAATTTGTAGCTGAGCTTTAGTTTCCGGCTTTTTTTCTACTTCAACCACGGTATCTGGGTCAGTAATAGCCCAGAAGATCAAGGCTGCAAATAGACAGCATATCCCACAGACCAGCCAGAAATAATGCTGAACCTTTTGCCAAGGAGTGTGTAATGCTGCCATAAAAACTAAAACCTATGCCTGATTGGCCAAAATTGCCTGTTGCATTAACTCAAGATCAAAGTCTCGGGTAATCACAGCTTTGCCTAATTGTTGCAACAATACCAGACGCAATTGCCCATTTAAGACTTTTTTGTCATGGGCCATATAAGCCAGGAAATCATCCAGAGGGATTTTAGGACAAACGATCGGAAGTTTGGCACGAGAAATGATTTTTTTTGTACGTTCTAGATCATCTTGAGAAATCCAGCCCATACGCTGTGATAAATCTGCTGCCATCACCATACCGGTTGCCACAGCTTCGCCATGTAGCCAGACCCCGTAACCCATATAGGATTCAATCGCATGACCAAAGGTATGCCCTAAATTGAGTAAAGCACGCTCACCCTGTTCTTTCTCATCATTGGCCACAATTCGGGCCTTATGCGCACAGGAGCGGTAAACCGCTTCAGCCAGCAACTTTTCATCGCGGCCAATCAGTGCCTCCATATGCTCTTCAAGCCAGAGCAGGAATTCTTCATCACCGAGTAGCGCATACTTAATTACTTCAGCCAGACCGGCAGAAAGTTCACGATCGGGCAAAGTAGAAAGTTGCGACATATCGGCCAGCACCACTTGCGGTTGCTGGAATGCACCAATCATGTTTTTACCCAGTGGATGGTTAATCCCGGTTTTTCCACCTACACTAGAATCGACCTGAGACAGCAATGTCGTTGGTACCTGGATGAAATATACCCCGCGCTGGAAACAGGCCGAAGCAAAACCTGCCATATCGCCAATTACACCGCCACCAAGCGCCAGCACAGTACAGTCACGGTTAAAACCAGCTTCAAGCAATGCATCAAAGATCAGGTTCAGATGCTGGCTATCTTTAAATTTTTCACCATCCGGCAAAATACAAGTCGCAACACGCTTGTCCAGGGCTTCAATCGCAGTTTGATAACGCTGTAAATAAAGTGGCGCAACCGTAGTATTGCTCACAATCATCACCTGCTTGCCATGAATATAGGATGCCAACAAGGCCTGTGGATCCAGATCGCTCCCGATAAAAATAGGGTAACGACGTTCTCCGAGTTCTACATATAAGGTTTGCATGCTTGATTAACCACTTTATTCAATGAACTTAGTTTTTGGAAGTAATGAGATTGAGAATCCGCTGCGCCAAATCACGTGCCGCACCTTGATTGGTCTCAATGATATGATGCGCCACCTCCCGATACAAGGGATCACGGACTGCCAATAAATCACGCAACTTTTGTTCCGGATTTTCAACTTGCAACAGTGGACGGTTTTTATCACGATAAGTACGCTGCAGCTGAATTTCAACCGGCGTATACAGGTAAACGACTATCCCACGCTGTTTTAGATAGTCTCGATTCAAGAGCTGGGTGATGGCACCACCACCCGTGGCTAAAACCAGTTGAGCGCGTGAAGTCAGCTCATCAATTACAGCAGTTTCACGGTCACGGAAACCCTGTTCCCCTTCCTTTTCAAAAATCCAGGGAATCGTCGCACCTGTTTTACGTTCAATTTCATGATCACTGTCTAGAAATTCGCGTCCTAACAATTCTGCGAGATGTCGTCCTACTGTTGTTTTACCGGCCCCCATCGGCCCTACCAAATAAATATTTGGCAGGGTTTCAAACTCTTTGCTTGGCAAGGAGTCACCTATTCGTTTTGTTAAATTCAAAATATATTAATGATTTCTTGAAACACTGTCATTAACAATTCGAGGTGTAACGAAAATCAGTAGCTCACGCTTATTGTCCGCTTTTAAATCTTTACGGAACAAACGCCCCAGATAAGGCAGGTCACCCAAGAATGGTACCTTGGTTTGTGCATTACGGGTTTCCTGCTCAAAAATACCACCCAGGACAACTGTTTCACCGTTATCCACCAGTACATTGGTATTGATCTGATTTTTATTGATGGTCAATTGCCCTGTTGGGGTCGGGTTACCTGGTGAGTCACTGGTAATATTGAGCTCCATCTGTACTTTACCGTCTGGAGTAATACTTGGCGTGACATCCAGACTTAAAGTTGCATCAATAAACTCGGTGGTAGAGACTGCATTGGCGCCGCCACCTTCAGCAGATTGATACGGAATTTGTGAACCAGAGGCTACAGTCGCTTTTTGCTTGTCTGCAGTCAGTACTTTAGGTGTAGAAATTACTTCTCCATAGCCATCAGCCTGCAGTGCAGACAGTTCAAGATCCAGCATAAAGTCAGATAGGCTGATTAAGCCAAAAGCAATACGGCTGGCACCCGGGCTGGTAACCCCCAAATCTACATTCAGGTTGTCTGGTCGTTGAATTTCATACTTCCAACCACCAAAATCACTCTCTTGCGGATCTCTGAGATCCCACAAGGTTGTATCACTACCACCAACCAGAAGGTTGTTATTATTGGTAATTCCTTGTGACAGAATTCCCCACTTCACGCCCATTTCTTTGGTGAAGTCAGTGGTGGCGCGCACAATACGTGCCTCAACCATCACCTGCTTGACCTGTACATCGAGCAGATCCACCATATTTCGAATTTTATCAATAAAAGGCTGGGTATCATTCACGATAATGGTATTGGTTCGTGCATCCACAGATACCGAACCACGTGAACTCAACAGGCTTTCTTTATCATCATTATTGGTGGTATTGCTCGACCCACCTGAACTAGATGCACCTTTATTCTGTGTAATCAGTTTTTCAATATCTGCAGCCTTTGCATAACTGAGCTGCATATATTCGGTCTGGATCGGGGCAAGTGCAACACTCTGCTTGATCGCTTTGGCTTCTTCCTCTTCAGCCTTGATCAGCTCTGCCACTGGTGCAATCCAGATTACATTACCATTACGGCGTTTATCCAGATTTTTGGTTTTCAGTACAATATCCAGTGCCTGATCCCAAGGCACTTCTTTTAGGCGCAAGGTAATATTGCCTTGGACACTGTCTGCTGCCACCATATTGATATCGGTAAAATCGGCTAAGAGCTGCAGCACACGACGGACTTCAATATCCTGGAAATCTAGCGAAATTTTCTTGCCGGTATAAGCAACCGCCTTCGGACGTAGCGGACTCTTGGCTTCCGGACGTTTCAAACTGATGGTCAGTTTATTGTCAGTCTGATAAGCCATATATTCATAGCTTTCTGCAGACTGGATCGTAATCACACCCGATCCATTCTGGTTCACCGCATCGACACTCGACACAGGCGTCGCGAAATCATTCACATTCAGACGACGGGTCAAATGCGTCGGAATCTTGGTTCCCAAGGTCCGGACAATGACTTTCGTGCCCTGCTGCTGCACATCGACCGGGGTATTGTTGCCTGCCAGATCAATGATGACCTGACCTTCACCTTGCGCACCACGCTGGAAACCAATATTGCTAATTCCCTGAGCTGACTGCTGTAACACAGGTTGAGCCGTGGTGACTGGCGTTACCGAATTAATTTTCAGGATAAAGGTATTGCCTTCAACTCGCGTGGTAAAAGCACCTGCATCTGCCAGATTAACCGTCAAACGGGCACGTTGTGCATCTGAAGTCACATCGACCGAACTGGCTTCGCGGGTTGCAACCGCAATATTACTTTGTTTTAAGTTTTGTTGTGCCTTGTCAAAATCTAAGATCAAACGTGAAGGCGACTCTAATTGATAGGCTTGTGGCTGTGGTGGCAAACCATTAAACATCACCCGGATTTCAGTTCCTTGTCCAGGAAGCTGCATAGGTACGATATTGGTCACGGCCACTTGCGCGCTGGCAGCTTGCATCACCGCAATCGCAACAGCACCCATTGAAAACTGACGAAACACACGATTCATTGTATTAGCATCCCCAAAAATAAATTCTTTAATACTCTTATTCATTGTTATTTCCTAAACTTATGGTGCCGGCCCAATCAGAACCAGACTTCGCGGACGCTCCACATATCCTTCACGGCCATCTGGAATAATCTCAATCAAATCGATCTGTGTCGGTGTAATACCCGTCACACGCCCATGATTAAGCCCCATATAGCTACCACGCTGTATCCGTTCGATCTCGCCATCTGGTGTCTGGATTAAAGCCAGAATCTGTCCGGCCTGATTGCGTAGACTGCCTTTCATGCTCAAGGTTTCCAGAGGATAACTTTCTAGTGGTTGCAGTTGGCGTGACAAGTTTGGATAAACCCGTTTCCCCGCCATAATTTTCAGCTCGGCAGCCAGAGAACTTGGCAGGAAAGGACTCTTGATCTGATGTGCTGCATAATTGAAGGTTTCAACTGGCATAAAATCAGGAGCAGGTTCAATTGGTAAAGGCGGCTGATTACGAATATTAGCCATTTCCTGATTGACTGCATCAATACGCGAATCACATCCCAGCAATACCAATCCAAGCGCTAAAACTGAAGTAATTTTCATTCTATTCATTACTGCGCCCCCTGAGTTGTGCTACCCGCTGCTGCAGAAGTATCAGCATTGCCGACATAGCGATAGGTTTTGGCCTTGACCACATAATCAATCACCGGAATCTCAGATTTTTTCTCTTTATTCTCAGTACCGGTAATGGTGAAGTCATGCAAGGTCACGATACGTGACAAGCCGGCAATACTGCTGACAAAAGAGCCAAATGCGTGATAATCGCCAGTCGCTTCAATCGCAATCGGCTGTTCAATAAAGAACTCCTGCTTGATTTCCGGTTCCAGACGGATATTTTTAAATTTCAGACCTGAATTCACCCCACTCAGGTTAATATCTTCGACCAGACCTGGAATTTCAGTTTCCTTCGGCAACTGTTCTAATTGCTGGTTAAAACGCGCTTCCATTTCCTGGAGCTGGATTTGATATTGTTGCAGGTTGCGTAATTTGGACTCTTTTTCACGGAATTCATTCAGCAGGTTCTGTTCCTGTGCACTGGCTTGTGAAATGGACTCAATCGTACTTCTGATCATGACAAAATAAATCAGTGCAAATGCCAGCGCGACAATAAAAATCCAGCAGGTAATCTTGACCGATAATGGCCAGCTACCATAATTATTTGGATCTAATGTATTGAATTGCTGAAAAAACTTTTCAACCGTCATTTTATTTTTAGGTACAGCCACGACATCCTGGCTGAATTCATCGAATTCTTCATTACTCATGATGATGCCCCCGCAGCTGTATTGACTGGTTGCTGTTCTTCGTTCAGTACCGGCTGAGCAATCTGATCCAGATCTACCGTCACGGTAAAGCTGCCATAAGACTCTTCAACACGTGGAATGATCGAGCTCGGTGCCTTTTCTTTGGCTTCTTCAGCCACCAGGAACGCATTCATAAATGCATTCCGGTACCAGGATGAAGCTTCCAGATTCCGTAACAGTTCGGCTACGGTATTTGGACTCTCGGCCCTACCTTCAATGGTAAATTTATCGCCAGTACGCTGAAACTTGGTGATATACATATTGGCCGGAGTTACCCGTACTATTTCATCAATCAAGTGCACTGCAATCGGACGCTGGGTTTGTAAGCCCTGAATCAGCTTCATGCGCTCAACAATGGCATTGCGCTGTTCTTGCAGACCTTCCAGAGCCTTTAACTGCACATCCAGATTCTGGTTAGTACTTGAAATCAGCTGATTGGCCTGTTCCTGATCCTGAAGCTTGTGGTCATAATAAAACCAGGTCGAACCTGCTGTTGCCAAACCCAAAAGAAGCGCGCCTACGCAGATCGCCACAAATTCATTATTTCTTTTAATTCTTAGCTCATCACGCCAAGGAAGTAAGTTAATCTTTGCCATTAATCAAAACTCCTCAATGCCAGACCGCATGCAACCATGAGTGATGACGCGTCATTTTCAATTTTTTTAATATCAATCTGAGGAGAAAAGCCCATTTGCAGAAATGGGTTCGCGATCGTGACCCGGTAACCGAGTTTTTGCTGTAATAATTTTGCCAGGCCTGGAATATTGGCATTTCCGCCGGCCAATAGAATGTGATCAATCTCATTAAACTGAGAAGATGAAAAGAAGAATTGCAAGGAACGTGCTGCCTGTTGCACCACCGCATCCAGAAACGGCTCCAGCACTTCAATGTCGTAGTCATCTGGTAAGGCACGGGTTTTTTTAGCCCGTCCGGCTTCTTCAAAAGACAATCCATAACGGTTCTGGATTTCCTGAGTCAGCTGTTTGCCCCCAAACACTTGTTCACGGGTATAAATAATTTTGTTGTTCTGCATGACGGATAAGGTGGTCATACTATGACCAATATCCAGAATGCCGACTGTATTGACCCCCATCGGCAAAGTATCAGAGAACACTTTAAACGCATTTTCCAGCGCAAAACTTTCTACATCCGCGATTTTAGGTGTCAGTCCGGCAATTTCCAACACCTCAGAACGTGCTTCGACATTTTCAATCCGTGTTGCCACCAACAGCACATTGACCCGGTTCGGGTTACTCAGACGCTCCGGCAGAACTTCAAAGTCCAGACTGGCTTCATCAAGTGGGAACGGAATATATTGCTCTGCATCTTCACGAATCTGAACTTCACGTTCATCATTCGACATGTCTGCATCCATCTCGATGGTTTTGGTAATCACCATCGCTGTAGGAATCGCAAAGGCTGCCTGATTCGACTGGATATTGGCCAAATTAATTGCACGCCCAAGCGCATCAGCGACTGCTTCCGGATTCAAGATGTTTTTTTCAACAACACTGTTTTCCGATAATGGGACCAGCGCATAGCTCTCCACCCAGTACCGACCGCTTTTTACAGAAAGTTCTAAAACCTTAACAGAAGTCGAACTAATATCGACTCCTATTAACCCCTTATTTGGTTTACGATATAACCTGCGCACAATATAATTCCTATTATTTTTTTGTCCCCAATCCAATCTAGCTTGCCAATCAATCCGATCTATAATTTTACATAGATACAATAACTCATCTAACAATATGTATATCTAAAGGATATACTGACCGGTAATTAGTTCGCCATTAGCTCTTATTAAAACTTACTTGTTATGAAAAAGCTATCTTGTTCAGGCCTTGTTCATCCATTTTTTTTGATCATTATCATTATAGTGATCTCAATTCCGATGGGTTTTTATGGCATGTATCTCTATATTGCCCCATCTTTGCCTGAAATGTCCACGCTTAAAAAGGCGCCTTTATTAAAGCCTTTACAAGTTTTTAGTTCAGATAATGAATTAATTGCCGAGTATGGTGGCAAGCTTTCGGTTCCCGTGAAATATGAACAAATTCCATCAGAATTTATTCATGCCTTCCTCGCAGCGGAAGATTCCAGCTTTTTCGAGCATAGCGGAATCAGTTTTAAAGGCCTGGGACGTGCAGTCAGTGAAAGTATTACCGGTTCAGATGTGCAGACCGGTGGTTCTACCATTACCATGCAGGTCGCCAAAAATTACTATCTCAGTCCTGAACGCACCTTAAAGCGCAAACTGACTGAAATTTTTCTGGCCCGTAAAATCGAGCAAAGCCTGACCAAAGAAGACATTCTGACGCTGTATGTCAATAAGATCTTTCTGGGTAAAAATGCCTATGGGATCGCAGCAGCAGCCAAAATTTACTATAACAAGAGCTTAGAAGAACTTTCGATTGCACAGATGGCCATGATCGCCGGCCTGCCCAAAGCACCTTCTCGCTACAATCCGGTCGCAAATCCCAAACGCGCTCTCGAGCGGCGTAACTGGATTTTAGGACGAATGCTGCAACTGGGCTATCTGAACCAGAGCCAGTATCAACAAGCGATTGCTGAACCCATCAGCCTGGACATGCCTGACCGCAGTACCCGCAACAAATTTCCGTATGTCGGCGAAATGGTACGTTCTGAACTGGTACAAAACTTTGGCGAACAGGCCGTAGATTCTGGCTACAAGGTTTATACCACCATTCATAGCGAGCGTCAGGCCTATGCAGAACAGGCAGTACAAGACGGTCTGGAAGCTTATGACCGCCGTCATGGCTGGCGTGGTGCCGAGGCACATGATCAGCCACTAGACAATTTCCGGGCCTATGCCAATACGTATCCAGCCCAGGTGACCAAGGTTGCCAATTCCAGTTTTGAAGCCCTGATGCAGGATGGCACTACGGTTACCGTACCTTGGTCCGGCATGTCATGGGCGCGTCCCTTTCGCAATGTTAACAGTGTAGGCGGTGCACCGAGCAGAGCTTCCGAGATTGTCAAAGTTAAAGATATTATTCGCTTAAGACCCAATCAGAATAAAAGCTCCTGGTCACTGGTACAGGTTCCCAATGTACAAGGACAATTGATTGCGATTAACCCAAATAGTGGTGCAATTGAAGCGATTGTCGGTGGCTATAACTTTTATCAGTCAAAATTTAACCGCGCGATTCAAGGCTGGCGTCAACCCGGCTCAACCATCAAACCCTTTGTTTATGCACTGGCTTTAGAGCGAGGCATGACACCACACACTATGGTCAATGATGCACCAATTACCATTGGTAAATGGTCACCACGTAATTCAGACGGCCGTTATCTCGGCATGATCCCGCTGCGCCGGGCTCTTTATCTTTCACGCAATACAGTTTCAGTGCGTTTGTTGCAGGCAGTGGGGATTGAACGGACCCGTCAGCTGTTTATGGATTTTGGCTTGCAGGATAATCAGATCCCACGTAACTACACCATTGCACTCGGTACTCCTCAGGTGCTACCGATCCAGATGGCGACGGGTTATGCCACCTTTGCCAATGGCGGTTACCGGATCCAGCCGCATTTCATTACCCGTATTGAAGATGCCTATGGCAATACCATTTTTGAAGCCAAGCCTGAATATGCCTGTATTTCATGTATCAATAGCAAAGAAGAACCGGCTCAACCGGCCGACCCGATTACCGCAGATGATGAAGCGATTGCAATCAATAATACAAGCCTGGCGCAGCAACCAGTGCTACCTAAGGTATCTGCCGAGGACAGTAATTATCGTCAGGCGCAGCGTATTTTAAAATCCAGCTCTGCCTATGATATGGCAAATATTCTGCGTGATGTGATTCAGCATGGTACTGGCCGTGCAGCTTTAAGAATCGGGCGAAATGATATTGGCGGTAAAACCGGAACCACCAATGATGCCAAAGATGCCTGGTTTGCAGGATTCAATGGCAAACTGGTCACCGTCACCTGGGTCGGTTTCGATCAACCCAAGACTTTAGGTCGTCGTGAATATGGCGGTGTAGCCGCTTTGCCAATTTGGACCGACTTTATGGGCAATGCCCTAAAGGGTCAGCCAGAAGCCTGGGTGCGCTTGGACCCGAATGCCAAAGCACCAGTGAACCGCAACAAGGCAGCCCAAGGTGAGGAGGAGCAAAATGATCCATCTTCGCCGCCTCTGGCGACAGCACTGTACCGCCCTGCCCCTGTGGTGGTACCAAAACGGCAGGAAAATGATTTTGAGGATTTACCGGATCAGCCAATCCGCTTGCCAGAAGATGAAAGAGCTGTCCCGTCAGAACAGCCTCTTCAGCCGAAACAGGCAGACTCCCTAGATACCCTGATCGAAGAAGTCCGGTAATCCAAGAAAGATAAAAAAGCCCTCAATTGAGGGCTTTTTTATCTTCAGTCTATTTATTTTTTCTGGAACAGGTAAATCTGATATTGCGCCAACAATTCAAGCTGGTCCTGCTGTTCAAGTGCGAGACGGCGCTCCGGCTTGGCTTTGTAGGCATAGGGTGTCATGGCAATCAGGTTTTTTAAATCTGTCTGTGACAAAGTCATCGGTGCATCAATCACCTGCTCACTGACCAGATTAAACTGATCCTGAAGTTGCTCGACAAACTTTTGCGGCTCATGCGGTTTAACTTCCTCAAACAGGGCTTCGCGCATGGCATATAAATGTTGTGGTGCTGGAGTCACCAGCATCAAATAACCGTCAGTTTTTAAAACCCGTAAAATTTCCTGTTTTGGAATCGGGCTGAACAAGCTGGTACACATATCAATGGATTGATCGAGTACCGGTAAAGTCGCCCCTGTTCCTACTACCCAGGTGATATTTTTATTCAGCTTGGCGGCCACCTGAACCGCATTTTTGGCAATATCCACCGCCACACATTGCAGTACTTCTTGTTGCATCGCATCGGTGTAATAACCTTCACCACAGCCAATATCCAGCAAGTTTTCAATACGTAATTCACGTATCTTTTCGACCACGGCCTGTTGCAACGGGGCATAATGTCCTGCACTCAAAAATGCACGGCGCGCCTGTACGGACTCAGGTGTATCTCCTGGATTTTTACTGTGTTTATGTTGAACCACATGTAAATTTACATAGCCCTGCTTGGCCACATCATAGCTATGCTGATTGTCACAGCGCCAGGTGCGTTCGTTTAATTTGAGCTGCTCACGACAAACAGGACACATCAGTAGGTTCATTTTAAATCTCCAAAACAAAAAAGCCGGCATGCGCCGACTTTTTCAAATGCATTTCTTAGCGCAATTTTAAGGTCATTAGACCCAAAACTACCAGCATAATCGTAATAATCCAGAAACGGATCACCACCTGGGTTTCACGCCAGCCTTTCTTTTCATAATGATGATGCAGTGGTGCCATTAAGAATACACGCTTATTACGCATACGCAGTGAGCCAATTTGCAGGAACACTGAAATGGCTTCAACCAGGAACACACCGGCCATGATCGCAAAGACGATTTCCTGACGAACCATCACAGCAATCGTCCCCAGCATCGCACCTAAGGATAAAGCACCGACATCGCCCATAAACACTTGTGCAGGATGGGCGTTGTACCACAAGAATGCCAGACCGGCACCAATCATTGCCGCACAAATCACTACCAGTTCAGAGGAGTATTTTACATAGGGAATATGCAGATAATTAGCAAAACGCACATCACCTGCCAGATAGGCAAATACACCCAGACCTGCTGCGACCAGCACGATTGGCATGATCGCCAGACCATCTAGGCCATCGGTCAGGTTCACAGCATTAGATGCACCATTAATCACAAAGTAAGTGAAAATAATAAAGCCAATCCCCAGTGGAATCGCCGACAGCGGAATGGTCAAATCTTTGAAAAATGGAATCAACAGGTCCAGCATATTGGCGGTATGCACCGGATTGGTCTGCTGCTGTGCAATCACATAGAGCGCAATACCAACACCCAATGCACCGACTGAAGTCCAGAAGAATTTTTTCTTCGCAGGCAGGCCGGCATTGTCTTTATAACGGATCTTGATCCAGTCATCCGCCCAGCCGACGGCACCGAAAATCACCATCACCGCCAGTACAATCCAGACATAAGGATTGGAAAGATCGGCCCAGAGTAAAGTTGAGATACCAATCGAAAGCAGGATCAGTACCCCGCCCATGGTTGGTGTACCCATTTTCTTGGCATGGTTTTCAGGGGCATACGAGCTAACAGCCTGACCATATTTGAGGGCTTGAAGCTTGCGAATCATGATTGGGCCAAGCACCAGACCAATCGTCAATGCCGTCAGGACACTGAGCAAAGCACGTAAAGTTAAATAACGAACCACCTGAAACGTGCTGTCAAAGCCCGCCAAATGTTCAAAGAGCCATAACAGCATTTAGAGTTTCTCCATCAATGCAGCCATCAATGTTTCCATATGGGTATAACGCGACCCTTTAAACAGAAATGACATTGGCTGAGGTTGATGTGTTTCAATCAAACGAATTAAAAATGGTAATGCCTGCTCCTGATTCAGGAATGCCTGCATTTTTTTGCCATATTGGGTACTACGGGCCCCTTCTTGCATGGCAGGCGCAAATTCACCCACAGCCACCACAAAGTTCAGACCTTTGACCGAGACCAGATCTCGACCCAGCTTATAATGTTCCATCGCAGCCGATGCACCGAGTTCACCAATATCACCGGTGACCATGACCCGAATGCCCTGCTGCTGTGCTAACACATCTGCTGCTGCACGCATCGAGCTCGGATTGGCATTGTAGGTATCATCAATCAGTAAATATTGTTCATGCTGGATAAAGTTCAAACGGCCTTTGGCACCTACAGCCTGTTCCAGGCCGGCCACGATATCATCCAGACCAATACCGATTGCCAAGGCAAAGGCAGCTGCAGCTGTGGCATTTTCAACATTATGCTCACCGGCAAATGGCAAATTCACCGCCCGGTTACCTTGTGGGGTATTTAAGACAAAGTTTGCAGTCTGAGGATGTAATTCCACATCAGTTGCATACACGTCACCACCCGCACCAAAACTTAAGCTTTGTTCAGTCTTTACTGCGGCACGAATAGTATCAGCAAAATCATCTGCAGCCGGCATAATCGAAGTTTCGGAAATATGCGCATAAATTTCCGATTTGGCAGTGCAAATTCCATCACGACCACCGAATTCGCCCAAATGGGCAGTTCCGATGTTAATGATGCCAGCCACATGTGGCTGCACCATTTTCGAGGTGTAATCAATTTCACCCTGATGGCTTGCTCCAAGCTCCATCACAGCATACTGATGCTCTGGACGTAGCTCCAATAACATTACCGGCACACCGAGATCATTGTTCAGGTTGCCACGCGTGATCAGGGTCGGTGCCAGACGAGACAAGATACTGCCTAACATTTCCTTGGTGGTGGTCTTGCCACTGCTGCCGGTCAGCGCAATCACTTTCAGCTGCGGATTCTGCTGCCGACGATAAGCGCCCAACTGCCCAAGTGCCAAACGGGTATCTTCTACCACCAGCTGGCAAATATCAGCATCAAGCGGGCGGCTGACGATGGCCATCTGGCAACCATTTTTAGCCACCTGCTCAACGAAATCATGCGCGTCAAAACGCTCACCTTTTAAAGCCAGGAATGCATCACCTTGTTCAGCATCACGTGAATCGGTCAAAATTCGCTTGATCTCGCCTTGAGGTTTTTGCTCATTGAGCCAATAGCCTTGCGTGGCCTGTTCAAGCTGTTCTGCTGTCCATGGCACCAAAGGCACGGTACTTGTTGTTGAGGTATGCATATCTGAATCCTAATACGCTGGATAAGCTGAATCTGTGTTGTGATGCTGCGCATCAATCGCGGCCTGAACTTCCACCACATCATCAAACCAATGGCGTACACCATCAATTTCCTGATAGTTTTCATGACCTTTACCAGCAATGACCACAATATCGCCAGCATGCGCATGTTGTACTGCAAACTTGATCGCTTCACGACGGTCATGAATTTCATGATAGGTTTTGCCTGAAAAGTCGATGCCATTTTTCATATCGGCAAAAATTTGTTCAGGGTTTTCGCTGCGCGGGTTATCCGAGGTCAAGACGGCAATATCTGCACCGTCTAATGCCGCCTGGGTCATCAATGGGCGCTTACCACGATCGCGATCGCCGCCACAACCGAAAGCTGCCCAGAGGTTTTTTGAGACATGGCGCTTCAAGGTCACTAGCACCTGAGTCAAGGCATCAGGCGTATGCGCATAATCCACTACAAACAGACGCTCACCATCACGCAGCACCTGCATCCGGCCTGGTGCACCTTGCAACTGGGCTACGCTCGCAATCAGGCTGGCCAGATCAAAGCCCGCTTGCTCTGCCATGATCAGACTGGCAACCAGATTTTCAATATTGAAATGACCCAGTAGCGGACTACGCACAGCAAATGTACCTTGCGCTGTAAGCAGCTTAAACTCGGCACCTGAAATGCTGTACTGAATATCCTGAACCTGATAATCCGCCGCTTGCGTGGTGGAATAGGTCAAGATTTGCGGTTGCGCAGGATTGTTTTTCGCAGCCTCTAACATGACGGACGCATGTTCATCATCAATATTGATGATTGCCACTTTTAGACTTTCAAATTTAAATAAAGCAGACTTGGCTTCGGCATAGGCTTCTAGCGTCCCGTGATAATCCAGATGATCGCGGCTTAAATTACTATAGCCCGCAATCTCGATCTCACAGCCAGTTAAACGGCTTTGCTCCAGACCATGTGAGCTGGCTTCAATCGAGGCAAACTTGGCACCGGCCTGCGCATACGCATGTAAAGCATTTTGCAGTTGCAATGCATCCAGTGTGGTATGTGACGAAGCTTCCAGATGGGGTAAAATCCCATTACCTGTAGTGCCCATCACTGCACAAGCCTGGCCTTGCAGCATCAGCAACTCAGCGACCAGACGCGAAATGGTGGTCTTGCCGTTGGTTCCCGTCACCGCCAGAATTCGAGCGGCCTGAACAGGCTGACTGGCGTGTAAATACTGTTTTTGCCACTGCCCCATCCAGTGCCGCACATCAGCCACCACCAGACTCGGGGCAATAGCCAATTCAGTTTCTGAAATCACTGCCAATGCACCATTATCTAAAGCTTTTTGTGCAAATACTACTGTTTTTTCCGGTTGGGACAAACTGGTCAGGGCAATAAAAATTTGCCCTGGCTTAACTTTACGGCTATCCAGCTCGAAACCCTGAAAGGCTTGACTCATCCATTCAGCAGCATCTTGAACGGCGTAGAGAGCTTTAAATGTAATAGACATTGATCACCTATTTACTGGACTTTGGGAGATTCTAAAGGTTTGTCCAGAGGGACATTCAGTAGACGCAAGGATTCCTGCATCACGCGTGCGAAGACTGGTGCAGAAACCGTACCGCCATAGTAGGTACCTTGCGGGTTTTCTACCACCACCACCATCGCAATACGCGGATCACTGACGGGAGCTACGCCCGCAAATAAAGCCCGGTATTCACTGGTCGAATAGCCTTTACGGTCGGCACGTAACTTATGTGCAGTACCGGTTTTACCTGCCACACGATAACCCGGAATTGTGGCACGCGTCGCGGTACCACCCGGTAAAGTTGCAGTTTCCATCATCAACAAGACCTGATCGGCAATCTTGGCATCAATCATCTGCTCACCCTGTGGCTGCTCTTCCAGCTTGTACAGGCTTAGCGGTATTTTCACGCCTTTATTGGCCAGCATGGCATAGGCATCGGCCAGCTGTAGCACCGTTGCATTCAGACCATAACCATAGGACATGGTCGCGACTTCAGATACATTCCATTTGCTCGGCGGCAGGATCAGACCGGCACTTTCACCCGGAAATTTCACCGCTGAACGCTGCCCAAAACCCAGACGCTTATAGAAGGTCGGCAAGGTTTCATAAGGCAGCGACAAGGCCAGTTTGGCCACACCGACGTTAGAGGATTTCTGGATGATGCCACCCAGCGTTAATTGGCCATAATTATGCGTATCGCGAATGGTGTGATTTCCGACCCGCATACTACCCGGTGTGGTATTGACCACTGAGTTGGCGGTATATTTACCACTTTCCAGGGCCATTGCGACAGTCAGCGGTTTCATGGTCGAACCCGGTTCGAAGGAGTCCACCGCACCGCGGTTACGCATCGCATCTTTATTCAGCAAACCATTCTTGTCATTCGGGTTATATGAAGGCCATGAAGACAAGGCGAGAATTTCACCGGTTTTGACATCAACCGCAATCGCGGTGGCTGAACGGGCATTATTGGCGACCCCTGCCGCAGTCAGCTCACGGTACATGATGTATTGCAGACGCGAATCGATACTCAGGGTGATATTTTCCCCCGGTTCGACTTCTTTAATCACTTCCGGCTCTTTGACCCGGTTGCCTTTTTTATCGCGGATGATCTGCTGCTCACCATCTTCACCTGCCAGACGGGCGTTGAGCTGCATCTCCAGACCTTCAATCCCGGTACCTTCACTATTGGTCAGGCCAATAATCTGTGAATTCGGTTGTGGCTGCGGATAATAGCGCTTGTAGTTTTTCTCGGTATACACGCCCTGAAAATTACGCTTCATAATCAGTTCAGCCTGTTGCGGCGGCACTTCTTTTTTCAAAATCAGGTAACGTGAACGTGGTCGTTCTTCAAGTTTTTTACGCAGTTCTGCACGATCCATGCCGACTGCATCGGCAAGCTCATCCAGGTTCAGGTTTTTATCTGGTAACTGACGTTTCAGCTTGCGGCTATTTGGCTCTTTTTCCAAGGCCAGCATGGTCTCGTCATAGAGTTTTTTATTGTCAAAATAATCGCGCGGATCAATCACGATTTTCATGATTGGGGTACTGATCGCCAGAGGCACACCATTACGGTCATAGATCACGCCACGCATGGCCTTAATGGTATTGGTTCTTAAAATATTGGCATTGGCTTTGTTTTGTAAAAAATCTTTATTGATAATCTGCACATAGAAGGCACGGCAGACCAGAGTAATAAAACACAGTAACACCACCGCCCACATGATATAGAAACGGTTGATATAAACATTTGAGGCGTTTTTGTCGGTGACTGATTGTTTTTTACGTACCGCTTGCTTCTTTCTTTTGTCTATCATGTCCGAGCGCTAGCCTTATTTTTTCTCATCTGAAGGTTGTGGTAAGGAAATCACGACACTCTGTGACACCGGGGGAGAATACATGCGCAACTGGGTGACTGCACGTGTACCAATCTGCGCGGTTGCACCGAAAGTCTGCTGTTCAATCAGCAAACGTCCCCAGTCCGCATTCAGGTCATCACGTTCACGCAGATAGCTACTCAGCTTTCTGGTGTCCTGACGATATTCAAAGACCTGAAAGACCACAAATACTGCACTGATGAAGACCATCAGGATCAGTACAAGATAGATGATGGCTTTTTTCAGCCACAATTTTTCTGATTTTTTATCGATCACTTCAGTTTTCATTATGCGCCTATTAAGCTAAACGTTCTGCAACCCGCAGCCAGGCACTTCGTGAACGAGGATTGGCTTTGACTTCCTCATCACTGGCTTTGACGCGAGCCACTTTCTTTAAACGTCGCGTATCTTTCTGTTGTTGCGGCATTCCCCAACCTGAATCTTCTTCAAGCGTTGACTCTTTTTGGATAAATTGTTTGATCAAACGGTCTTCCAGTGAATGGAAGCTAATCACGGCCAAACGGGCTTCCGGCTTCAAGATATCCACTGCTTGCGGCAAGAAGATTTCAATATCTTCTAATTCTTTATTAATAGCAATACGAATGGCCTGGAAAGTACGCGTTGCAGCATGCTTATTTTTTTCCCATTTCGGGTGCGCTACTTTTACAATTTCCGCCAGTTGTGCCGTGGTATCAATCTGTCCGGCTGCCTTGATGGCTTTGGCAATACGGCGACTATAACGTTCTTCGCCATATTTGAAAATAATATTGGCCAGTGCTTCTTCTTCAATTTTAAGCAGCCATTCTGCTGCAGTTGGCCCCTGCGAGTTGTCCATACGCATGTCCAGCGGGCCATCTTTCATAAAGCTGAAACCACGCTCAGCCTGATCCAGCTGCGGTGAAGACACGCCTAAATCCGCCATCACCCCATCCACTTGTTCAATGCCCAGTCCAGCCAGCGCATCTTTCAGGTCAGCAAAGCTGGCATGAATAATTTTAAAGCGTGAATCTTCCTGTTCGAGTTCAGCTGCAACTGCCAGTGCCTGCGGATCTTTATCGAAGGCATACACACGTGCATGTTCATCCAATTTTGACAGCAATAAACGGGTATGTCCGCCACGGCCAAAAGTACCATCTACATAAATTCCCGTATTGCGACCCGCCAACAAGGCATCAATCGTTTCGTGAAGTAATACAGAAATATGTGACATAAAAACTCAATCAATAGGGCGAAAAATTTAACTGCACATTATCACCCTGTTTGGGTAAAGCTCCAAACGACTTTTTGTAGATAAATATTACTTTCTATAGAGAAAACCGTTTTAATATTTTTCAGATATAAAAAAGCCTCCTGTTTTCGGAGGCTTTTTCAAAATTTAGCGCTACACCAGCAAAATTAACGTTTGCTGTTATAAATCTGGTCGAAGATGGCACCATTCACAAAGTGGGTTTTTTGCGCATTGGCCCAGCCACCAAACACTTCATCAATGGTAAAGGTTTTAATTTTCGGGAATTGCGCCGAATATTTGGCTAAGACTTTTTCATTACGTGGACGATAGAAATGTTTGGCTGCCATTTCCTGACCCAGAGGTGAGTACAGGTAATTGATATAGCCTGTGGCTAACCATTTATTGCCATTTTTCTCCACGGTACGATCTACAATTGCCACCGATGGCTCAGTCAAAATCGTAATCGACGGATAAACAATCTCAAACTTGTCTTTACCCAAGGTTTTTTGCGTGATTAAGGCTTCATTTTCCCAGGTCAGCAATACATCACCAATGCCACGCTCGGCAAAAGTGGTCATTGAAGCACGTGCCGCAGAATCCATGACTTTTACATTTTTGTAGAGCTTACCAACAAAGTCCTGAGCCTTGGCTTTATTCCCGCCAGGCTGTTTCTCGGCATAGCCCCATGCAGACAGATAAACCCAACGTGGCAAACCACCGGTTTTCGGGTTCGGGGTAATAATTTGCACACCCGGTTTGGTCAAGTCATTCCAGTCCTTGATACCTTTCGGGTTGCCTTTACGTACCATGAACACGATGGTTGAAGTATAAGGTGCCGAATTATGCGGGAATTCTTTTTGCCAGCCTGGCTGAATCTGGCCAGATCTCACAATTTCTTCGATGTCATTGGCCAGCGCCAAAGTCACCACATCCCCTTTCAAGCCATCTACCACCGAACGTGCCTGCTTGCCTGAACCGCCATGTGACTGTTTAAAGTTCACATCCAGTCCGGTACGGCTTTTCCAGTAAGCACCAAAGGATTTATTGAATTCATCATAAAATTCACGGGTTGCATCATAAGATACATTCAGAAACTGTCGGTCAGCCGCTTGCGTAACAGTGGCTGTCATACTTAGGCCAGTCGCCAATAAGGCAACGCTAAATAACGATTTTAATTGATTTTTCATGAGAGCACGGGAGTTTATCTTCTATAGATATAACTATATGAAATAAAATCATTTACTGCAATTCAACCTACAACATCACAACACGATATAATCGAGGGTTTTTTATTATTAATTACATGTTTTTAAAGATAAAAATTCTCAAATTATTCTACTTATCTCTAATATATAGAATTTTATGCTTTAAATATAAAAAAAACGGATAACACCTGATCTATTTTATCATCCAGTCGGGCTTAACGCTTTTTATCTCTTGTCATAATAGATCTGGTCGTACATCGCCCCATTCATAAAATGCGTTTTTTGCGCTTTGGCCCAGCCACCAAATACCGGATCAATGTTAAAGGTCTGAATTTTCAGGAACTACGCCGAATATTTGGCATTCCGTAGATGGAAGAAATAATTCGCAGCCAGCTCCCAAGCTTTCGGTGAAGACATATAGTTCAAATAAGCTTGTGTCAGATGAGTATTTCCACTTTTATTCACGTTTTTATCAACCATCATCAGCAAAGGCTCGGCCAGAATTGAAATGGATGGCTAAATCATATCGTATTTGTCTTTACCCAAACCCTGGGTTGCCACTAAAGCTTCATTTTCCCAAGACAACAGTCCATCTCCAATATCACGCTCGGCAAAAGTGGTGAGTGAACTACGTGCTGCGGAATCTAGAACTTTGACATTTTGATAGCGTTTTTTCACTCGATCTCTGTGCCGTCTGGCTGTTTCAGCGTATAACCCCAAGCCAACAGATCAATCCAGCGTGGCGCGCCACCTGTTTTTGGATTTGGCGTCATAATCTCGACCCCCGGTTTGGTCAGGTCATAACAGACATTCAGGAAATCTTTAGCCAGCGCATTTTGCATGCAAGCCACAGTCAATAAGCGAAGATCGCAGTTGCTATTGTTCTATTCAGGTTATGTAACTCGTTATTTACACAGCGAGCATTGTATAAATTAAAAATAAATATAATAATCATATATTTATAACAATATTCTTAATCTATAGCTGATTTTAAGATATCTAGTAACAATTAAAGTCAGATACATATTCTGCTAAAAAATTAATCTCCTGCTACAATATAAGACAGTTCTTCACGTTCTCTTCACAGTTGTCTGCTAAAAATAGGCCGCTAAAATAGAGAATTACGTTTTTTAGTAATTTTCCATATATGTTATATTAATTTTTTGTAAAAAATGTGACTTAGTTCTACTTCTTTATAATCAACTGTGATTAAATTGTAGACAGAGTATTAAAAAAACATTTTTAACAAAATAAAACCAACTAGAAGCAAGGAGGAAGTTTGGATATGAAAGTTAAATTATTCACAGCCAGCATCCTGAGTCTGATCATGCTGTTTTCGATTCAACTTGGTCATGCCGTTGCCGTTAAGACCGATTTGCCGAAGGCTTCAGACAGTACTGTAGAAAGCAAAACATCGCCGATTGAAAAAGCAATTCAACAGAACAAAAGCGAAAAAACCCTGCATACAGATGACAACCTGAAAGTTTTAACTGCACTTAAAGTTGCCCCTTCGCAAAATTTCTTTGCAGCACAAAATTATCGTTTTACCCGCTTCGTGCAAAGCATTTTTTCAAGCGACCATTCTTAATCAGTTTGAACTGATTCGAACACTCCAGGATTTAAAGCCATATCACTCAATGTTGAATAAAGCATTAAGTGATGTGGCTTTTTCGCTATAATAGAGCCAAATTTATATTCTAGATTATATCCGGCTATGACTGTTCGTACTCGTATTGCACCTTCCCCTACAGGCTTTCCTCATGTAGGAACTGCCTATATTGCCTTGTTTAACTTATGTTTTGCTAAACAGCATGGTGGTGAATTTATCCTTCGTATTGAAGATACCGACCAACTGCGCTCAACACCTGAATCTGAAAAAATGATCTTGGATTCATTGCGCTGGCTTGGCTTGAACTGGTCTGAAGGTCCAGATATTGGCGGGCCGCATGCGCCATACCGCCAGTCAGAACGTATGGATATTTATAAAAATTATGCTTTGGAATTAGTAGAAAAAGGGCATGCTTTCTACTGTTTCGCAACCGCAGCAGAACTGGATCAAATGCGTGCTGAACAGCAAGCACGTGGTGAATCTCCGCGTTATGATGGTCGTGGCTTAAACCTTTCTCAAGAAGAGGTCGAGCGTCGATTGGCTGCTGGCGAACCGCATGTGATTCGTATGAAAGTGCCGACTGAAGGTATTTGTAAATTCAATGACATGCTACGTGGTGAAGTCGAGATTCCATGGGCACAGGTCGACATGCAGATTCTGCTTAAAACTGACGGCTTGCCGACTTATCATTTGGCCAACGTGGTGGATGACCATCTGATGCAAATCACTCACGTGATTCGTGGCGAAGAGTGGATTCCGTCTGCACCGAAGCACCAACTGCTTTACCAATACTTTGGCTGGGACATGCCGGTGCTTTGCCACATGCCATTACTACGTAACCCGGACAAGTCAAAACTATCGAAACGTAAAAACCCAACCTCTATCAACTACTATAAAGATATCGGCGTACTGCCTGAAGCCTTGTTGAACTACTTGGGCCGTATGGGCTGGTCAATGCCGGATGAGAGTGAAAAATTCACTCTGGCAGAAATGATCGAGCACTTTGATATTCAGCGTGTCTCCCTGGGTGGCCCGATCTTTGATGTGGAAAAACTCAATTGGCTCAATGGCCAGTGGATCAAAGCGCTTTCTCCAAGCGACTTACTTGATACTTTGCTTGCCTGGAAAGCAGATCGTGCCAAGCTAGAAGAAATTGCAGCAGCAATTCAGCCACGTATTAACCTGCTGTCTGAAGCGGTGAACTGGTCTGCGCATTACTTCAATCATTTCCCGACACTGACTCAGGAACAGTTTGTCAGCAAAAAACTGTCTGACGAACAGGTTCGTCAGAGCTTGCAGTTTGCAATCTGGCGTCTGGAAAGCCTGTTTACCTGGAATAATGACACCGTAAGCCAAACCTTGATGGATTTGGCCACCCAGATGGAAATCAAACTGCGTGACTTCATGCCGGCGTTCTTTATTGCCATCGCGGGTTCAACTGCCTCTACTCCCGTAATGCAAACCATGGTGACCATTGGCCCCGACCTGACCTTCGCACGTTTACGTCATGCGCTGGAAATTGTTGGCGGACCAAGCAAAAAAGAGCTAAAAGTCTGGGAAAAACTTAATGAAAGCTTAAAATTGCCGAAAAATGAAGCGGTTGATCAAGCTTAATTAATTTTTATGTTGACGTGTGGGCGCGATATCCCTAATATAGCGCTCACACAGACTGGGGTCATAGCTCAGTTGGTAGAGCGCTACAATGGCATTGTAGAGGTCAGGAGTTCGATCCTCCTTGACTCCACCAAATCAAGTCTTGCTTTAGCTGTGTAATGCCTCATTTGTCCCTATCGTCTAGAGGCCTAGGACATCGCCCTTTCACGGCGGTAACCGGGGTTCGAATCCCCGTAGGGACGCCATATTCAAGATTACTTTTGAAGTGGTCTTTTAAAAAACCCAAGCATTGCGACTTGGGTTTTTTATTGCCTGTATATTTTATGTTGGGCAATATTTCGGTTTCTTCGCATCTTCCGATAAAATAATCAGTAATTTAGAATTCTGGAGTTGTAATGCAATATCGTTGCCCTAAGTGTCAAAGCCCGAAAATCATGCCGGTAGCCCAGCCAGGTCAAGCAGCTCCACGTCCGGTAGTTCCTAAAAGCCTGATGTTTCTGGTTCCTGCCCTGTTCTTATTATTATTACTGGTGATCATCAGTATTGCGATGTGGATTTTTGGTGATGGTGCAGGTACAACTTTACAGACCGCGACTGTCATCGTCTTTATTCTCTCTTTAATCGCCGGCTTCATGTTCTATAAAGATCTACCTGATTTTAAAATCTCCATGCAAGCATTTATGCAAACCCAAAAGAAATGGAAATGTCGTGAATGTAATCATGAGTGGGAAATCTGATCTCTCATTCAGTCAAACACAAGCACAAAAAAACCAGCCCGCAGGCTGGTTTTTTATCAATCAAGATGCAGATTAAGCACCGATTTTGCGGTATTTTTGACGCTTGGTTACCAGATCATCACCATCACGTTTACGGCGATATTCTTCGAACTCAGTATAGTTACCGTGGAAGAATTCTGGGGTCTGGCCTTCAAATGACAAGATGTGCGTTGCAATACGGTCAAGGAACCAGCGGTCATGCGAGATCACCATCACAGTACCCGGGAATACCAGAATGGCATCCTCAAGCGCACGCAAGGTTTCGATATCCAAGTCGTTCGACGGTTCATCGAGCAGGATCACGTTTGCGCCCATTTGCAGGATTTTTGCCAGTTGTAAACGGTTACGTTCACCACCAGACAATTGACCGACACGTTTTTGCTGATCCTGGCCTTTAAAGTTAAAGCGACCGATATACGCACGAGATGCAATTTCGTATTCGCCAATCTTCAAGATGTCTAGACCGCCAGAGACTTCTTCCCAAACGGTTTTGTTGTCATCAAGCGTGTCACGAATCTGGCCCACATATGCCACTTTAACCGAATCACCCAGTACCACAGTACCTGTGTCTGGTTGTAATTCGCCAGTCATCATACGGAATAATGTGGTTTTACCTGCACCATTCTCACCGACAATACCCACAATCGCTGTTGGTGGCACAACGAATGATAAATCTTTATAAAGCGTACGACCATCAAACGATTTGCTGATGCCTTCAACTTCAACCACCTTGTTGCCTAGACGTGGGCCAGGTGGAATGTAGATTTCAGAGGTTTCGTTACGCTGTTGGAACTCACGCGAGTTAAGTTCTTCAAAACGCTCCATACGCGCTTTGTTTTTCTTTTGTTGACCTTTGGCATTTGAACGAACCCATTCAAGTTCCTTTTTCAATGCTTTGGCAAAAGATTCTTCCTGCTTGTTCTCTTGTTCTAAGCGGGCATTTTTCTGCTCCAACCAAGAAGAGTAGTTACCTTGGTATGGAATGCCCATGCCGCGGTCAAGCTCAAGAATCCACTCAGCCACGTTATCCAGGAAATAACGGTCATGCGTAATCGCAACGATGGTGCCCGGGAAATCTTTCAAGAAACGTTCTAACCAGGCGACAGATGAAGCATCTAAATGGTTGGTCGGTTCATCAAGAAGCAGCATGTCCGGTTTAGACAACAGCAAACGGCACAGCGCCACACGACGGCGTTCACCACCTGAAAGCAGCTTAACATCTGCATCCCAGGCAGGAAGATTAAGCGCAGCTGCAGCTTGATCCATCTGGTTGGCAAGGTTATGTGCATCCCAGGCATGAATAATTGCTTCCAGCTTCTCCTGCTCTTTTGCAAGAGCATCAAAATCAGCATCTTCCGCTGCATATTCAGCAAAAACTTCGTCTAAACGAGCTAAAGCATCTAAGGGTTCACGCAAACCATCTTCAACGTTGCCACGAACGTCTTTGGTTTCATCCAAAGGTGGTTCTTGCTCTAGATAGCCAATTTTTGTGCCCGGCTGCGCACGTGCTTCACCCGAGAAATCTTTATCTACGCCCGCCATAATACGAAGCAAAGTAGATTTACCTGCACCGTTTAGACCAAGCACACCAATTTTTGCGCCTGGGAAAAATGATAAGGAGATATCTTTCAGGATTTCGCGCTTAGGCGGAACCATCTTAGATACTCGGTTCATCGTATAAATATATTGGGCCACGTAGGACTCCTCAACTGAAAAACCAAATGGGGTTAAAACAACCACCCCAGCTCAAAAAGAGCGAAAAAATAATCGGCTATTATACGCAGAAAGCAGCGAAAACATAAGCCATTGCCATGAACTTCAATGCATTGTTACAAGTTTGTTGCTGATGTTTTTTTAAACAGCTGTTTTCAGTAAAATAACTGCGCCGAATCCCGGTTTATATATGATTATTTCACCTATCTATTTCAGTAAAATTGCACTTTTAGATAGATATGAAAATGCTACACTCAAGTCATAAACTTAAACACAAGAAGATCACACAAAATGAGTTATAAAGCAGAAACCCTGGCGATTCATGCCGGTTATAGCCCTGAGGCCACCACCAAAGCTGTTGCAGTGCCTATTTATCAAACCACATCTTATGCCTTTGACAATACCCAACATGGGGCCGATTTGTTCGATTTAAAGGTTCAGGGCAATATCTATACCCGCATCATGAATCCGACCACGGCGGTACTGGAACAACGTATCGCGGCACTTGAAGGCGGGATTGGCGCACTGGCATTGGCTTCTGGCATGGCGGCGATTACCTATGCGATTCAGACCATTGCTGAAGCTGGCGACAATATTGCCTCTGTCTCTACGCTTTATGGCGGCACTTATAACCTGTTTGCACACACCCTGCCGAAACAAGGCATTGAAGTGCGTTTTTTTGATTATGAACAACCAGAAAGTCTGCGCAATTTGATTGATGACAAAACCAAACTGGTTTTTGTCGAATCGATTGGTAATCCGCTGGGTAATATTATTGATCTGGAAGCCATTGCCAAAATTGCGCATGAATACGGTGTGCCTGTGGTCGTGGACAATACCGTAGCCACCCCGGTACTGCAGAAATCTTTTGATTTTGGCGCGGATATTATCGTGCATTCCCTGACCAAATATATTGGCGGTCATGGTAATTCAATTGGCGGGATTATTGTCGATAGCGGTAAATTCCCGTGGGGCAAATATCCTGAACGCTTCCCTGCCCTTAATACCCCAGATCCAAGTTACCACGGCGTAAACTATGTCGAAGTTCTCGGTGAAGCCGCCTATATTGCCCGAGCCCGTGTAGTGCCATTACGTAATACTGGTGCCGCCATCAGTCCGCAGAATGTCTTCCTGATTTTGCAAGGTCTGGAAACTTTGAGCCTACGTATGGAACGCCATACCGAAAATGCCCTGAAAGTAGCCGAATATTTACAGCAGCATCCTAAAGTAAAATGGGTCAATTACGCTGGTCTAAAAGATCACCCACAACATGCCTTGGCACAAAAATATGTGAAAGGCAAACCTTCCGCTATTCTGACTTTCGGAGTTCAGCATGGTCTCGAAGGGGGTACCCGCTTTATTGATGCGCTGCAACTCTTCACCCGTCTGGTCAATATCGGCGATGCCAAGAGTCTGGCCTGCCACCCGGCGACCACCACGCATCGTCAGCTCAATGCTGAAGAACTCAAATCTGCCGGTGTCAGTGAAGATATGGTGCGTTTATCCATTGGCATTGAACATATTGATGACCTGATTGCCGATCTGGATCAGGCGCTGGCAACCGTTTAAAGCCCGACTACATCTATCCCAGAACTCCATCCATACAGGTGGAGTTTTGATTTATTTTTCTAAAACAGCCACTTGCTTTGCTTTTTATTTTCATGGTAAAAGTTAAATGAAATAGCGAACACAAATAGAGCAATTACTCTAATTTTTATTTTAATTTCAATAGTTTAATATATAGATTTTCCTGAAGAATTGTTTATCATATCTGTACTCATCTTCGCTCTCATTTTTTGTTAGAGCGCCATAGACCTTTAATAAAAACAATTTGAACGTTGACTTCAAATTAGGGATAACAAACGTGAAAACTAGACTACACAAACAACTGGAAAAATCTGTTGCAGGTAAAACCATCCTGATTACCGGTGCATCCAGCGGTATTGGTTTAACGACAGCACATCAACTGGCCGATGCAGGCGCCCATGTTTTACTGGTGTCCCGCACACAAGAAACCCTAGAACAAGTAAAATCAGAAATTGAAGCCAAAGGCGGCAAAGCCTCGATATTTCCATGTGATTTAAACGATATGGAAGCCATTGATGAAGTCTCCAAACAGATCATTGCTTCAGTCGACCATATCGATATTCTGATCAATAATGCAGGACGTTCGATTCGCCGTGCGGTACATGAGTCAGTGGATCGTTTCCATGATTTTGAACGTACCATGCAGCTGAATTATTTTGGCGCGGTGCGTCTGGTCATGAATATCCTGCCACAAATGATGATTCGCCGTGCAGGTCATATTATCAATATCAGTTCAATTGGCGTACTGGCCAACGCCACCCGTTTTTCGGCCTATGTTGCCTCAAAAGCAGCATTAGATGCCTTTAGTCGCTGCCTGTCTGCAGAAGTACATTCGCACAAAATTGCAATCACCTCGATCTACATGCCTTTGGTACGCACCCCGATGATTGCACCGACCAAAATCTATAAATATGTACCGACACTTTCTCCGGAACAGGCGGCTGACCTGATTGCCTATGCAATCGTGAAACGTCCGAAGAAAGTCGCCACCGGTTTGGGTCGTCTGGCATCGATCACCTACTCAATAGCCCCAGATATTAACAACGTGTTGATGTCGATTGGTTATAACCTGTTCCCAAGTTCAAGTGCCTCTGTGGGACAACCACAAAAACTGAACCTGGTACAAAAAGCATATGCGCGTCTGTTCCCGGGCGAACACTGGTAATTTTTACTGGAATAATTTCCTGAAAATACAGGCCGCCTACCGGGCGGCTTTTTAATGCTTCAGTCTTAAAATATCCAGATCAAAGCCGCTGATTCTGGCGAATACACGACACAGCCTGTCCTGTCGATACAGATTTTTGTCGCAAATGCTGCGAGATCACGTACACTATCAGCGGATATTTCCTATCCGTATTTTTATATTTTGATTGAAATGATGGAAACCCTTATGAATAACGCGCAATGGCTCGATGAAGTAAAATTTAACGAACAAGGATTAGTCCCTGCCATTGCCCAGCATCATCAAACTGGTCGTGTGTTGATGGTGGCATGGATGAACCGTGAAGCGCTGGCACTGACTGCTGAAAAAAATCAGGCGGTGTATTTCTCCCGTTCACGCAACAAGTTATGGCATAAAGGTGAAGAATCCGGACATTTTCAAACGGTACATGAAATCCGTCTGGACTGTGATGCTGACGTGATTGTGCTACAAATTGAACAGCATGGTGGCATTGCCTGCCATACCGGCCGTGAATCCTGTTTTTATCGCAAACTCACGCCAACTGGCTGGGAAATTGTCGATGTACAACTCAAAGATCCGTCTGTGATTTATGCTGAAAAGTCTAGCAATCCGCATACGCTGGCGATGGAAGCATCAACCGCCCAATCTGAACAGGTTGAAGTTTTGTCTTATCTGGGTCAGATGATGGCAGAGCGTAAACAGGCCGATCCGGATTCATCTTATGTGGCCAAGCTGTATCATAAAGGTTTAAACAAAATCTTGGAGAAAGTCGGTGAAGAAAGCTTTGAGACTGTACTGGCGGCTAAAGACTTTGACCAAGATGCATCTATCGACAATAAAAATGACCTGATCTATGAAGTTGCTGATTTGTGGTTCCACACCATTGTCATGCTGGGTTATTTCGATATCGAACCGCAGCTGGTCTTGAATGAACTGGCACGTCGACAAGGCTTATCCGGTCTGGTCGAAAAAGCCAGCCGTCAGCATTAAATCTTGAACTCATCTGTGTCTGATTTAAAAAAACCGAGCGCAACCTATGAGCAGGCGACTGCCATTGATAACGCACGTCTGGGCAAATCCTTTAAGGTGATTGCCTATGCAGGCACCGGTAAAACCACCACCCTGCAAATGATCAGTGACGCCATGCCGCAAAGACGCGGCATGTATCTGGCCTTTAACAAAGCCATTGCCAGTGAAGCGCAAGCCAAGTTTCATCGTGGCGTAGATTGCCGCACATTCCACTCGCTGGCGTTTCGTAGCGTTCCACGTGGAGTCACCGACAAACTGCGTCTGCCACGCCTGAGTCCAAGTTTTATTGCCAAGGAATACCGGCTTGAACCGATAACCATGCGCCGTATGATGGGTGGGCGTTATGAA
Source organism: Acinetobacter sp. KH_038 (assembly GCF_057839405.1). Taxonomy (NCBI): domain Bacteria; kingdom Pseudomonadati; phylum Pseudomonadota; class Gammaproteobacteria; order Moraxellales; family Moraxellaceae; genus Acinetobacter; species Acinetobacter sp. KH_038. The sequence goes on from NZ_CM174489.1 coordinate 2,840,526, forward strand.
AAATATGTCCTGATGCCTTCGCGACTGGCCAGTCTGGTCGCCAATGCGGTCGGCTATTTCTGTTCCACCAGTTCGCAATATCCTGCCCCGCGGCATATTCAGGCGCCAAGCTGGTTGCATCCGGATGATATCGAGACTTTGCAGAAGAAACTCTATCCGGCGGTAGAGCGGCGCTGGTTAGAGTCAATTGATCCGAATCATCAGGCCGGGATCGGACATGATATTTACCTGAAACTCTGGGCGCTGTCCGAGCCGAATATTCCGGCCGATTATGTGCTGTTCGATGAAGCCCAAGATGCCGATCCGCTGATGCTGGGAATTTTACTGAAACAGCGCAGCACCCAAGTAATTTATGTCGGTGATGCGCATCAGCAGATTTATGCTTGGCGTGGTGCGGTGAATGCCATGCAGCAACTGCCTTTGCCAGAATCACGCCTGACCACCTCATTCCGTTTTGGCCCTGAAATTGCCCTGAATGCCAATGCGATTCTGGGTGCACTGAATGAAACCGTGCCTTTACTTGGTAATCCGCTGCTAGATTCTAAAGTGGTCAATAAACCGCATACCAAAATGCGCGATGCGATTCTGTGCCGCACCAATGCCCGCGCCATGGAGCTGTTACTTGCTGGTCTGGTGCGTGGCGACAAAGTCAGCCTGCAAGCCGATCATGTCAAGCTGAATCGTTTTGTCGATGCGGCTGCCATGCTGAAACAGGGCAAACGTGTGGTCGATGTACCGGAGCTGGCCTGGTTTAATTCCTGGCATGATGTGCATGAATACTGTGAGACCAATGAAGGCAGTGACATCAAGCCTCTCGTGAAGCTGGTCGATGAGCATGGCACCGATCCGCTGAAAAAAGCGCTGGCCAAAATCACCCCGATTGGCCAGGCGGACTATATTATTTCTACCGCACACAAGGCCAAAGGTCTAGAGTGGGAACGGGTGCATATTGAAGATGACTACCAGTTCAAGCTGAATGAGAAAGACCATAAAATTAGTGATGAGGAACTACGTTTACTTTACGTGGCCTGTACACGTGCTAAAGTAAGCTTAAATATTCATCACATTTATGACCTGATTCAACAACTGAAGATCAAGATGCCGCAGTCGCTTCGTCAAGCCGTCGGTTAAGGCATGGATGTAAAATCATGGTACAGGTGACCTATGCACATCGAAGCGCTTCAACTCAAACATAGCCTGCATTTTTCCGACATTCAGCTTCAGCTTAATTATGCACAATCCCCGGTCACCCTGATTCTCGGCAATCAGGGCACTGGCAAAACCACACTATTACGCTTTGCCTATCAGGCACTGACCTGGTTTGCAGCGCGTTATCGTGATAGCCGGGCTGCAGGTCTGGTGATGCAAGATCAGGACATCATGCAAAACCGGCTGCAATCCAAGATTGATATTCAGGTCGGTTTTCCTGAAGATTTCTGGACTGATACAAAATCCAGTCAGGCTGATTCCGCCCAAGCACAGACCTGTTCTTGGCAAATTTATAAAACCCTGAATAGTCAGGGACTCGGCTTTAGCAAAGCAGAAACTGCGCAACTGGACAGCATGCTTGGTCTTTATCATAAAGCGCGGTTAAACGATCCCCTACTCGGCCTGCCACTGCTTGCCTATTATCCTGCCGACCGCTTTGTCAATGAAGTCAGCCTGATCAGCAAAAACAATCCTGCCATTTTGCAGTCTGCACATGCTTACGACATTGCCGCGATTCCCTTTATGACCTTTAGCCGTTTTTTTGAATGGTTTCGTGAGATCAGTGATATTGAAAATGCACAAAGTGCCAGAATCATGGATCAGATTCTAACGCGTGCCTTGCAGCAACCGGAAAATGCTCGGGGAGATGAGCTGGCCCGGCAGATCGAAAAAGCGCAAGCACACCTGCATGCACCCTATTTAACTGCCTTAAAAAACACCCTGTCACAGGTGCTACCTGACGTCAGCCAGATCTATTTAAAATACCAGCCCAAGCTGCAACTGATGGTGACCTATCAGGACAAGAACTTCAGCTTTCAGCAGCTTCCCAACAGCATTCGCAACTGGATTGCGCTGGTGGGCGATATTGTACGGCGTCTTTGTCTGCTCAACCCGAACAGTTTATTTCCGTGTCAGGAAGGTACAGGGGTATTGCTGATTGATGCGATTGATCATCAGCTGGATCAGGATCTGGCAGCAGAGATTTTGCCGCGCTTGCATCGGGTATTTCCACGCCTGCAAATTATTGCCACCGGTAACCGGCCCGAGTTACTGGAACAGGCACAAGCTTTTCAATGTCTGAAACTGGAAAATAGACAGTTGCATCCGATTGACTTTGAAAACATGAAAACCCAGTTTGACCAGATTTATGCCGAACTGGATCTGCAAGCTCAGCAAGAAACAATCCCTGCCGAAGAAGCTTTAGTCGAGGCCAGTATTGAACTCGCTACCCCACAGACCCTATTGCAGCTGATTCAGCAGCAGCTAAGTCCCGAACAGCAGCAGGAACTGCTAGCTTTACTGACTCAGGATCATCACCCGACACTGCCTCAATCGCTGTAAACAGTCTTGCAAAACGAACAGCGAGTATTTCCCTACTCAATGGGCATGATCTAGCGCATTTCCGGGCTGTCTTTTGCTGATTAATGAACGTATTGAGTCATATTTACAATCAATACAGAAAATTTAATCTTAATTTTCGGTCACTTCTGCATGATCTGTTGAAGCATTTCCTGCACGCCAAAATCAAGCGCGGGTATAATTTATAAGTTCTACATAAAAACGTTGATGTTGTTGTTATCCTGTAATATGATCGGTTTTATTCGCGAATTTCATTGTAAAATCGGAATTTGCTATCGTTTATAAGTTGCGCAATACAACTGTTTTATATTCTTTCTAGAATATTCTTTTGGCTTTCAAGATTGAGAAGTTTGGGTCGCTCCTTGTGGTCCTGTAGTCCTTGAAAGATAAAGATTCACCCTAGGTTGGTCACAACCTAAATCACGACAATGGATACGAGTGTGCTGCCGATTATTATATTGTTACCGTTAGTATTAGGCACAACCCTTGTCTCGTGGCTGAAACAATTTTCGCGCGGGGTAACGGCTTTAGGGGCAATTGGTGTCAGCCTCAGCAGTTTCTTATTATTATTGAGTCAGGCGCCCGCCATCTTTGATGGTGCGGTGATCATTCAGACCTGGTCCTGGCTGCCCCAGCTCGGGATCGATTTCAGTTTCCGCCTGGATTCGCTGGGACTGTTGTTTGCCTTGCTGATCAGTGGGATCGGCACCCTGATCTATATTTATGCCTATTATTATCTCAATCCAAAAAATTCACTCAGTAAACTTTATTTCCTGCTGATGCTGTTTATGGCAGCCATGCTCGGAATTTCACTATCAAATAACTTGCTGATCCTGCTGGTTTTCTGGGAACTCACCAGTATTTCATCCTTCTTGCTGGTGGGGTATTGGAGCAATTACGAAGCCGCACAACGCGGTTCGCGTATGGCCCTGACCATTACCGGTATGGGCGGTCTCGCCATGCTGGGTGGCTTTATTTTACTCGGGCAAATCACCGGCACTTATCAGATCGATCAAATCCTGATGATGACTGAACAGATTCAGTCCCATCATTTATTTGTGCCGACCTTGTTGCTGATTTTAATCGGTGCCTTTACCAAAAGTGCGCAGTTCCCTTTCCATTTCTGGTTACCGAATGCCATGGCTGCACCGACACCGGTTTCTGCCTATTTACACTCGGCCACCATGGTCAAGGCCGGCCTGTTTCTGGTCGCCCGTTTGCTGCCGATTTTTGCTGGCGCGGCACTGTTTCATAATATTGTGACCTTTGTCGGTCTGTTTACCCTATGTATGGCAGCGTTCTTTGCCATCTTTAAAGAAGACCTGAAAGGCCTGTTGGCCTATTCGACCATCAGCCATCTGGGCCTGATCATGTGTCTATTGGGGATCGGGTCGCCACTGGCTGTTGCAGCGGCAATTTTCCATATTATTAACCATGCCACCTTTAAAGCGGCACTGTTTATGATTGCCGGAATCATCGATCATGAATCTGGTACCCGTGACTTGCGTAAGCTGTCAGGTCTTTGGCAACTGCTGCCATTTACCGCAACATTGACCATGATCACTGCGGCCTCGATGGCGGGTGTTCCACTGACCAATGGTTTCCTGTCCAAGGAAATGTTCTTTACCGAACTGGTTGCCAACTTGAGTGGACCGGTGATGGTCGGTTCAGCAATTGTCGCGACATTGGCCGGGATTTTTGCTGTGGCCTACTCAATCCGTCTGGTACATGGGGTATTTTTCGACGGACCATTGGGCAAACAGGTGCCGAATAAAGATGCACATGAGCCACCATTTGGCATGCGTGCACCGGCGACGCTACTCGCATTCTTATGTATTTTAGTCGGTCTATTGCCAGCACTCCTGGTGGAAAAAATTGTCAATAGCACCACCCGGGCGACCACACAAAATTTTGCCTTTGAAGGTACGCATCTGGCGCTGTGGCATGGGGTCAACCTGCCGTTGTTGATGAGTGTGATTGCTTTAGTGGGCGGCGCCATCTTTTATTTCTCTCTAGCCAAAGGTGGCACATTACGTGAAATTGATCTGGATCCAAAACTGGGCCGCTTGCAGGGCCGGATCCTGTTTGACCTGTTCCTGAAAAATCTGCTGCTGAATTCACGCCGCTTCCGCCGTGCCACTGAAAATGGTCAATTGCAAAGTTATTTGTTGTGGATTGTGATCTTTACCATCGGACTGGTAGGTTTTCCATTGCTGGCCAATGGCGTAGGTAGCGGTACGCGTGAGCTGACCCATGCCCCTGCCCTGGCCATTGTGTTATGGATGTTGCTTTTCTCTGCCTGCTGGATGCTGCTGTGGTTCCATCATGAGCGGATTAAAGCGGTTCTGATCAGTGGCGCAGTTGGCCTGGTAGTGACCATGGTCTTTATTGGCTTCTCGGCCCCCGATCTGGCACTGACCCAGATTACCGTCGATGTGGTGACCACGGTTCTGCTCCTGATGAGTTTATCTTTGCTGCCGCAGTTAACTCCATATGAGTCCAGCCCCACCCGACGCTGGCGTGATGCCATTATTGCACTGGGCGGCGGTCTCGGAATCGCGGCCATTGCCTGGCTGATCATGACCCGTGATCATAATTCCATTTCATGGTTCTTCCTGCAACAGTCGATTCCACTGGGCGGCGGCACCAATGTGGTCAATGTGATTCTGGTCGACTTCCGTGGTTTCGATACCTTCGGTGAAATTACCGTACTTGGTATTGCTGCAATTGGTGTCCTGAGCCTGATGGACGGGATGCGTGCCCATGGCACCACCATGACCCAGGGTCTGACCTACCGGTTTAATCCATCCCCCCTGATGTTGCGTATTACGGCCTCATGGATTTTGCCGGTCGCCCTGGTGATCAGCCTGTATATCTTTATGCGTGGCCATAACCTGCCAGGTGGTGGATTCATTGCCGGGCTAGTCACCTCACTGGCACTCATTATTCAATATATTGCAGTAGGACAGGACAAAACCGAACAGTTGCTGGGTGCCAAATCCGGACGTCTTTACGAAATCTGGATTGGTGTGGGTTTAAGTATTGCCGGTTTGACCGGGGTTGCAGCCTGGTTCTGGTCACGTCCATTCCTGACCAGTGCCCATATTCATGTTTCGCCTCCCCTGATTGGAGAAATGCATCTGGCTTCGGCTGCGCTGTTTGATGTCGGTGTGTATGTCACCGTGGTCGGTGCGACCATGCTGATGATTTCTGTTCTGGGTGATTCACGTCACTCCAGTATGACCGGCCCAGTACCAAGAGGATAATAGAATGATGAGTTTAGAATTTTTATTAGCCTCTGCCATTGGTCTGCTCAGCGCCACCGGGATCTATCTGATCTTGCGGGCGCGTACCTTCCCGGTGGTACTGGGTCTGGCCATGATCGGCTATGCAGTCAACCTGTTTTTATTTGCCATGGGCCGGATTCAGATGAATTCGCCTGCGGTTCTGACTGAAGCCTCTCAGGTAACCGATCCACTTCCTCAGGCGCTGGTGCTGACAGCCATCGTGATTGGCTTTGCCACCACTGCCTTTATTGTTCAGCTGGCCCTGCGTAGCCGTTATGAATCAGGAAATGACCACGTTGATTCAAAAGAAGAAACACCACAGATTGACCCACGTGAGGATGAGCCTTGATGACTGATCTTCTTCACTTCTGGACGCAACATAGCCCGATTTTCAGTATTCTTTTACCCGCCATCACCGCTTTTACCCTGGTACTTTTAGGCAATCCGGGTTCTGGCTCTCTGGTCACGGACTGGCGCCAGCCCTGGCGTCGTGGTATCAGTCAAATCTCCGGCATCTTGGGCCTGATCATTGCTGTCAGCTATTTGATTGACAGCAGTCAGGGACAGGTCAGTGTTTATACGCTGGGTGAATGGGCCGCACCTTTTGGCATCGTGCTGGTGCTGGACCAACTCTCCGCCATGATGCTGGTATTGACCTATGCTCTGGCCTTGCCTGTGATCTGGTATGCCAGCCGCGACTGGGACATGCGTGGCCGGTATTTCCATGCCATGCTGCATTTCCTGCTGATGGGTCTGACTGGCGCCTTTCTGACTGGTGACTTGTTCAACCTGTTCGTGTTCTTTGAAATTCTGCTCATGGCATCTTATGTGCTGCTACTGCATGGACAAGGCAAGGCCCGTTTTCAGCTAGGGATTCATTACGTCACCATCAACCTGCTGGCATCTGCGCTGTTCCTGATCGGACTCGGGATGATTTATGGCAGTGTCGGCAGTCTGAACATGGCCGATGTGGCGCGCTTGATGCCTACTCTTGCCGATGATCAGCATAAACTGGCTGTTGCCGGTGGGCTCATGCTGTTTGTGGTTTTCGGAATTAAAGCGGCAATGCTGCCTGTGGGCTTCTGGTTACCTAAAACCTATGCCGTCGCCACCACGCCGGTTGCAGCACTGTTCACCATCATGACCAAAGTCGGTATTTATGCGATTTTGCGGATCAACGGGACGGTATTTGACGACGAGTACAGCCATCAGATCCTGATGAACTGTCTGCTGGTGATTGGTCTGGTTACCTCAGTATATGGTGTGATTTGCGCCATTGGCACAGAGCGTCTGCGTCGTTTTGTCGGTTTCATGGTGCTATCTTCAGTCGGTACCATTCTGGTGGCCATTGGTATGAATACGACTGCAGCCTGGGCTGGTGCACTGTATTATATGGTGCACAGTACCCTGAATGCCGCAGCATTTTATATCCTGTCGGGCTGGATTACTTCACAGCGCGGCGAGTTTAAAGATCATTTTAAAATCGCCCCGATGATGAAACAGAATAAACTGGTGTCGATTGTCTATTTCATCATTGCCTTGATGATGGCCGGTCTGCCACCGTTTAGCGGTTTCTTCGGTAAAGTCTTTATTTTGCAGGCTTCTGCCGGTTCAGACTATCAAATGATCATTATTCTGACCATTCTGCTGGTCAGCCTGCTCAGTATTCTGGCCTTTACCCGGGTCGGTTTCATGCTGTTCTGGCGCTCAACCAAACCCGAAGATGATCTGGATTCTGAAGATTTCCACAAATATGAAGCCTTACCAAGCAAGGCACCGCCACGTAATGACCGTACCATCTATTTGCTGCTCGCTGGCTTGACCGCCTACGTGGTATTTGCCAGTCCGATCTATCAGTATAATTATCAGACTGCAGCACAGATCAAAAACAATCCGGTCTATGAAGCTGCCTTGCTAAAACGTGATGCAGAAGGTCAGTTTATTAGTGTGCAGCCTTTTGAGCCGGGCTACTTGCCAGAAACCAAATATGGTGGTGAAACAGTAGATCCGAACGCACATCTGATTCCTTATGTCATTTCAGAAGCCACCCTGGAAGGTGACAATATTTCTGAATTCAAGCAGCGTCAGATTGACCAGCAGTATATTGAACAAACCAAATATGATGATAATCAACTTAAACCGGCGGAGGGACCTTAATGGCTGAAGCATTCCTGCAACGTTGGTTCCCGCATCCACTGGTTTCTGTCATCGTGGGGCTAAGCTGGGTTTTACTGGCACATAACCTGGAAGCTGGCACACTGCTTGTGGCGCTGGTTCTGGCAATTATCATTCCAAAAATGGTCGCACCTTTTATTGACTACACCCCGAATATCCAGTGGGGCCCTGCACTTCGCCTGTTCTTTGTCGTGGTCTGGGACATTATTGTGGCCAATCTTAAAGTCGCCAAACTGGTCTTGGGGCCAACCAAAAACCTGCATCCAAAATGGTTCCGTGTGCCTTTAGACACCGAACATGAGGAGGTCAATACCTTACTGGCGATGATCATTACCACCACGCCGGGCACCGTCTCGGCCGGGATTGATCAGGATCGCGGTGATATTCTGGTGCATGCCTTAAGCACTGATGACGAAGCGGCCGAAATCGAGATTATCAAACAGCGTTATGAACAGCCGCTGATTGAAATTTTTAGCGCACAGCCAGGAGAAAAAGCATGACCATTCTGCCTTATGCATTAATGATTTGCCTGGGTGCTGTCACTGTCTCAATGTTACTCTGCCTGGTCCGGCTGATTACCGGCCCGTCTATCGTCGACCGGCTTCTGGCACTAGACACCCTGTTCCTGAATGCCACCTGTCTGATTGTAATTCTGGGAATTTACTGGAGCAGCACCTTTCTGTTTGAAGGGGCCTTACTGGTGGCCATGCTGGGCTTTGTCTCTACCGCGGCCTTGGCACGTTATTTCACCACTGGCCATGTCATCGACTAGGAGTTTTTAAATGCCTTTAATTTTAGAAATACTAGTTTCGATTTTTTTATTAATTGGTTCTTTCTTTATGCTGGTCGGCGGGATTGGCATGGTACGCCTGCCCGATCTGTTTATGCGACTGCATGCACCCACCAAATCCAGTACCTTGGGTCTGGGCAGCTTCCTGATTGCCGCAATTATCTTTTCCGCCATGTACGGCCGTTTCGGCTTTGCTGAAGTGCTGATTACCCTGTTTGCCTTTATTACCGCACCGGTATCGGCCAATCTGATGGCACAGGCAGCATTACATTTGCGTTTACGTTCTTTAAGTGGTGAGGTTCCGGAAACCCTGGAGCGTCCGCTGCCTTGGCAACGTTCACGCCGCCGTGCTTTTTATGAGAAAAAAATGAACCATAAAGATGATGATCTGACTTGATTTAGACGGTTTTGAGAGCCATCCGTTCTAATAGTTCAATTTTCATAACATACAGAGATAAAAAAGCCACCCGAAGGTGGCTTTTTTAATGTCCTAAGACTTATTCATCATCTTTTTTTGCTTCAGCTTCAGGTAAGTCCTTCACAGCTTCAGCAATCAGACCGAACATATAGTTACCATATGCATTGGTCTTGTCGTAATGGAAACGTAGACGAGGTGTAATACGGGTTTTGATACGACGGCTCAGTTCGTGACGCAGGAAACCGGAGGCTTTGTTCAACACCTCTAAGGTTTCTTTATTCGCCGCTTCACTTTGTTCATCGCCCAGTTCACGTCCCATAACAGTCACATAAACTTCCGCATATCCCAAGTCTGGGCTCACCTTCACGGCAGAGATGGTCACCAGACCACCTAAGCGTGGATCTTTCAGCTCCTGACGGATCAGTTCTGACAACTCGCGTTGTACTGTATCCGCCATACGCTTCAGACGTTGACTACCCGCCATTAAAGACTCCGTTTAATCAGTTGAACATCGTACACTTCGATCTTATCCAGTGCCTTGATGTCTTTATAACCTTTCACCGCAAGACCACATTCCATGCCGGCACGAACTTCTTCAACCACTTCTTTGTAGCGACGAAGAGATTCAAGCTCGCCCTGGAACACAACCACGTCATCACGTAATACGCGAATCGGTTTGTTACGATGCAATACGCCTTCAAGTACCATACAGCCTGCAGCCGCACCGAATTTGCTTGAATGGAATACTTCACGTACTTGTGCAACACCCAGAATCGTTTCACGATGTTCAGGCGCCAGCTTACCGCTCATTGCTGCTTTCACATCATCAATCAATTGATAGATGATTGAGTAGTAACGGATATCGATACTGTCTGCATCGGCTTTTTGACGCGCAGAGTTGTCCGCACGAACGTTAAAGCCAAGTAGAACTGCTTCTGAAGATTCAGCCAGTGTTACGTCAGACTCGGTGATTGCACCTACGCCCGAACCAATAATACGTACTTTCACTTCGTCAGTTGCAAGTTCAGCAAGCGCAACATGTAATGCTTCCAATGTACCGCGTACGTCAGTTTTCAGAACCACGTTCACGATAGGCACATCTTTCTTGCCCATAGACGCCATGATGTTTTCAAGACGCATTGCAGATTGACGCTCAAGACGTTTTTGACGTTCACGATCCATACGTGCATCGGCAACTTCACGTGCTTTTTTCTCATCGCTGACAACAAGCACTTCGTCACCCGCCATTGGCGCTTCTGGAAGACCCAGAATTTCCACTGGAATCGAAGGACCGGCAGATTTGATACGCTGACCATTTTCATCCGTCATGGCACGAACACGGCCATAAGATGAACCGGCAAGCACCAGGTCACCCACTTTCAAGGTACCGTTTTGAACCAGGATAGACGTTACCGCACCACGGCTGTTGTCTACACGTGCTTCAATCACCACACCTTGTGCAGCACCTTCTTCAGATGCTTTAAGCTCTAGAAGTTCAGCTTGAATCGAAATGATGTCAAGAAGTTCATCGATGCCTTGACCAGTGTGTGCAGAAACCATTGCCACTGGAACGTCACCGCCCCATTGCTCAGGTACGATTTCTTTTACAGTCAGTTCATTCAAGACGCGATCTGGATCAGCAGATTCTTTGTCCATCTTGTTGATTGCAACAATGATTGGCGTACCTGCAGCACGTGCATGGTCAATTGCTTCTGCAGTTTGTGGCATAACACCATCATCTGCTGCAACAACCAGTACCACGATATCTGTCGCTTTGGCACCACGTGAACGCATTGCAGTAAATGCTGCGTGTCCCGGAGTATCAAGGAAAGTAATAATGCCTTTATCAGTAGTTACATGGTAAGCACCGATATGCTGGGTAATACCACCTGCTTCACCTTGCGCCACTTTGGCACGGCGAATACGGTCAAGTAACGATGTTTTACCATGGTCAACGTGACCCATGATAGTTACCACCGGCGCACGCGTGGTTTGTGCACCACGTGCTTCTTCAGCCGCTTCAAGCAAGTTATCTTCAGCTTGCGTATCAGAAACCAATACCGGGTTATGACCCATTTCTTCTACGATTAACGCTGCAATTTCCTGATCAATGGCCTGGTTCTGTGTGACCAGCTCACCCATTTTCATCAGTGATTTAATAACTTCGCGAACCTTGATCGCCATTTTCGCAGCCAGGTCAGCTACAACAATGGTTTCACCAATTTCAACATCGTAAACCTGTTTCTTCACCGGTTTTTCGAAGCCATGTTTGTTTGAAGAACTTGTTTTCAAACCACGTTTTGGCTGTTTGCTGAAGCTTTGCTCTTCCTGGCCACGACGTCCACCTTTTTTCGGCGCACGTGCAGCTGGTGTATTGGTACCACGTTTGATTTCGCGGTCTTCTTTCGCAAATGAATCTTCATATGCCTGACCAACCAGACCCGCAGCAAGCGGAGAATCATCAACTACACGAATTGTCGCAGTGGTATCTTCAGCGGTGTACTTAGACGCCATTTGACGCATTTGTTCAAGCGTACGTTGCTGCGCTTCTTCAGCCGCTTTACGACGTGCTGCTTCTTCAGTCGCTTTTAATTGCGCTGCCTGAGCTTCACGTGCTTTTTTCTGTTCAGCCGTTTCAGTTGGTTTAACCACCTGTTTTACAATCGGCTTGTTGGTTGATTTGCGTTTTACCACAACTGCCGCTTTAGAAACTTCTTGCTTGTCGCTGGTTTGTTTTGCAGCAGCACGCATGGCTTCTAAAGCTTTACTCGCGTTATTGACGCCAGTTTTTGGAGCTTCAGCAGAAGAAGCAGCTTGCGCTGTATTCTGCTCAGGCGCAGCTTTGGCCTGTTGTTCAGCCTTGGCTTTCGCCAATGCTTCTGCTTTGATCTGTTCTGGATCAGGCTTAACAAATGTATGCTTCTTGCGAACTTCTACATTAATCGTTTTCGCCTTACCTGAAGTACTCGCAACTTTTGCGGTACTGGTTGTTTTACGTTTCAACGTGATTTGCCCTGCTTGGCTTTCTGAACCTTGTGATTTTTTCACATGGCTCATCAAGCTATCTTGTTGTTCGGTGGTAATAATATCGTCAGCTTTACGCTGTGGTAAACCTGCCTCACGAACCTGCTCTAGGAGCTTCTCAACTGGACGACCCACGCTGAGGGCTAACTCTTTAATCGACTTGTCCGTCATATACTACCTCCTAGTTAAACCATGATTCGCGCGCTTTCATAATGAGTTGACCAGCTTTCTCAGCACCCAAACCTTCAATATCTTCGATATCGTCGGTCGCCTGATCTGCCAAATCGTCAACTGTTACCACACCACGAGCTGCTAGAGCTTGCGCGATCTCTGCTGTCATGCCTTCCATTGCAACAAGTTCTTCACTTGGCGCTTGTATATTCTCTTGCTGTTGTAATGCATCAGCAAGTGCAATTTCTTTCGCACGGCTTTGCAATAATTCAACCAGTTCAGCATCAAGTTCGATTTCATCAAACGTTTCTGCAGGGACATAAGCAATTTCTTCAAGCGAGGTGAAGCCCATTTCTACCAGTGCCATCGCCAAATCTTCCGCGATATCCAGACGTGTCACAAACATGTCCAGATATTGTTGCGCTTCGTTTTGTTGACGGGCGTAGTATTCCTCTTCCAGCATCATGTCCAGCTTGTAGCCAGTCAATTCCGATGCCAGGCGAACGTTCTGGCCTTGCGAACCAATCGCACGAGCCAATTGATCACTCGTTGCGAAAATGATATCTGCAGTACGGGCATCTTCATCGATGACAATACTCGATACATCTGCTGGTTCCAGTGCGCTTGCGATGTACTGGGCAGGATCGTCAGACCATACCACGACATCAATACGCTCACCGTTCAATTCTTGTTGAACAGCCTGGATACGTGTACCACGCATACCAATACATGCACCAACCGGATCAATACGGTGATCATTTGTTTTCACTGCAATTTTAGCACGCACACCCGGTTGACGGGCCGCTGCTTTAATTTCAATGATTTCTTCTGAAATCTCTGGGATCTCTTTCTTCATCAATGCAATCAGCATATCCGGCTTGGCACGTGACAACTGGAGTTGCGCACCACGACCTTCACGATTGACATTGAACAGAATCGCATTCATACGTTGCTTCGGACGAAGGATTTCTTTCGGAATCATTTCTTCACGTGCAAGATACGCTTCAGCATTGTCACCCAGGTCAATGATAAAGCCGTCTTTGGTTTGTTTTTTCACTTCACCATAGATCAGCTCGCCGACTTTAGATTCGTAAGCATCGGCCACTAGTGCGCGTTCTGCTTCACGGATCTTCTGTACAATCACTTGCTTGGCAATCTGTGCTGCAATACGACCGAAATCAATCGATTCCACTTCGAGTTCACGAATATCACCAATTGACCATTGTGCAGGATCAAGATCCGAAATCGCGTCCTGACACGCTGGCATTTCATGATCTTCGTCTGCTACCACTTCCCATTGACGGAAAGTACGGTAATCACCTGTCTTGCGATCGATTTCCACACGTAAACGTGCTTCTTCAGAGTGAGTTCCTTCGTAGAATTTTTTCTTCGTCGCAGCAACTAAAGCTTGCTCAAGCGCTTCGAAAATTGCTTCACGAGGTACACCCTTTTCGTTACTAACCGTTTCAACGACGGTCAGAATTTCACGTGCCATACGTCACCTATTCGTTAAATTTTTATTTATTCAATTAATCTTGGAAGACCAAATTTGCTTTATCGATATTGTGACTGTCGATCTCCAATACCTGTTGCTTTTCTACTTCAACTTGAATCATTTCATTGTCTAGGTCGACTGCAACCAGTTTGGCCTGGAATTTACGACGGTTATCTACCGCACTGATCAGACGTAATGCTACGGTATGACCAATATAGCCTGACATCTGTTCGAGCTGGAAGAATGGACGATCCCAGCCTGGAGAAGACACTTCAAGTGAATATTCACCCGCGATCGGATCATGAACATCCAGCATGGCGCCGACTTGCTGCGTAACACGCACACAATCCTGAACACCAATACCACGCCCCTGTTCCTCTTCACCGTCTTCATTTACTGCCGGCTCAGCGTTTGCATCGACCGGTTTGTCGATGTAGATACGTAATAACGAACGTTTGCCCTGTGGCAGGAACTCAATCCCCCAAAGGTTTACATTACAGGCTTCAACTGCTGGTGCAATCAAGTCCTGAAGTGCTTGAGTTTTATTTGATAGCTTCATTTACTCTCGTCATCTGGTGCGATTTTATGATCTATTTGACCACTACAAACCAATACAAACTATAGTAGTAGTGAAACATGGAGATTTGACCAAATAATGTCGACACTACACGATAGCCAATAAAAAAGGGCGTAAATCGCCCCAATTAAGCACAATAGCGATTTTTTTTCAAATCCCACTGTGCAAAAAGGCCCACCTTGTTGTGAGCCTCTTTTTAGAAACTTGGTAGCGGGAGCTGGATTTGAACCAACGACCTTCGGGTTATGAGCCCGACGAGCTACCAGACTGCTCCATCCCGCATCAACGTGCAAAAATTATATACAAAAGATGAGAGCTTTTCAATCAAAACCACATCATTCTGCATATTTGTCATCTGTCACTGAAAAATTGGTAGTGGGAGCCGGATGTAAACCAACAACCTTCGCCAGTTTATAGAGGGTTGAGCCCGACAGGCCATCAACTAGATCTATAAATAACGCTTACCAAACCATTTAAAATGGTAGCGGGAGCTGGATTTGAACCAACGACCTTCGGGTTATGAGCCCGACGAGCTACCAGACTGCTCCATCCCGCATCAGCGTACAAATAACATTTCAGTTTAAAATACTTAAACTGCTTTTAAAGTTTGCATCTTTAAAAGATTGGTAGCGGGAGCTGGATTTGAACCAACGACCTTCGGGTTATGAGCCCGACGAGCTACCAGACTGCTCCATCCCGCAACAACATGCAAATTAAATTTCTCAACTTAAAACCTGTTTAAGCTGCCTCTTGAAAGTTTGCGTCTTTTAAAAGGATTGATTGGTAGCGGGAGCTGGATTTGAACCAACGACCTTCGGGTTATGAGCCCGACGAGCTACCAGACTGCTCCATCCCGCATCAACAGAAGTTTTTTCAGCTGCATACACCAACTTAAATTTCTGGATTATAAGTTGGTGCGGAAGGGGGGACTTGAACCCCCACGCCCGAAAGCACTACCACCTCAAGGTAGCGTGTCTACCAATTCCACCACCACCGCAGCTGTGTCGCATTCTAGTCGCATCACTGCAAAAAAGAAAGGACTAATTAAAACTATTCGGTCGTTTCTGGTGCAGTTGGTGAAGTTTCATTCGATTGCACAGGCGTGGCCGGCGCAGATTGAACCGCACCCAAACTGTAGGCATTTGTGCTTTCTTTTTTGGCCAAAACAGCCAAAGTCAGACTGGTTATAAAAAATAGCGCCGTTAAAATGGCAGTCAAACGGGTCATGAAATTGCCTGAACCCGATGCCCCGAATACCGTCGCCGCACCACCGCCACCGAAAGAGGCACCAGCATCTGCACCTTTACCGTGCTGAACCAAAATCAAGACAATCATCAAAACAGCTAAGATAATATGTACTACCAGCACAAAAGTTTGCATGCTGAACTCCTAATTATTGTGTATTTGCAAATGCGTGAGCAATGTTATGGAACGACTCAGCATTGAGCGATGCACCACCGACCAGTGCCCCATTGATATCCGGGCAGGCTGCTAACTCTACTGCATTTTCTGGCTTGACACTACCACCATATAAAATCGCCATCGTCGCAGCATAGCCTGTGATCTGGCTCAAACCTTGACGGATTTGGGCATGCATCGCCTGCGCATCTTCAGGAGAAGCGGTTTTACCGGTTCCAATCGCCCAGATTGGCTCATAAGCAATCACGATATTTTTCCATTGTTCTGCTTCAACCACAGCAGCAATATCACAAATTTGTTGCAGCACCACCGCGTCCGCCTGACCAGCTTCACGTTGTTCCAGACTTTCACCAACACAGTAAATCACCGTTAACCCAGCATTTAATGCATTTTTGATTTTCGCATTCAAAACCTCAGCACTTTCCGCAAAAATTTCACGGCGCTCAGAATGACCCACCAGTACATAACCGATCTGGCTGTCTTGTAATAATTCAGCGCTGACTTCACCGGTATAGGCACCCGTTCCTGCAATACGTGAAACATCTTGCGCTACGGTGTAAACAGAACGAGATGCAGATGACAGTTCCGCCTGAATCTGGTTCAAGGCAATGGCAATCGGAGCCAAACCAATATGGCATTTATCTTCGGCAATCGGCGCAATGTCCAGTAAATGTTTCATATCGCGCACTAATGTTAATGCATCTGCCTGCACCGGATTCATTTTCCAGTTACCTATTACCCAAGGGGTAATCGTCGAAACCGACATAATTAACCTATTTCATTTACATATTTTGAATTGGGCACATTCTACACGGAATTGCAAAATTTAAAGAATAGTTTTCTTATCACTCCTTCTAGGTTTAGACTATTCAAAATGGTTATTTTTTGTTATCACTTAAAAAAATGGGGACTTCTTCTAACCAGTTCAAAGTTTTACTGGATATTAAGAAGATTGCAGCACTCTCGGCTATGGTATTTTTACGCAACAAACGTATAATTTTAATATAGCAATTAAAAAAATTTGATTTATAGGCATTTGAGCATGACAGCATTACAGGGGTCGCCAAGATTTACCGGATTTATTCGTCGTCTCGTCGAGGAAAGTATCATATCGGCTGAAGATATGCGCAGTGCTTTAGCCCATGCCAGACAAGAAAAAATTGATATTGTGGCTGAGCTGATTCATCAGCATCATATTTCCGCGACAGTGATTGCCGAGACCATTTCTGTGGAATTTGGCGAACCGCTGTTTGATATCAGTGCCTATGATCCTGCACAAATTTTGCGGGATGTAATTGATGAAAAGCTGATTACCAAGCATCGTATCCTGCCGATTTTTAAGAATTCTAGCATTTTATATATTGCCACCAGTAATCCGACCAATATCGAAGCGATTGATGCAGTCCGTTTTTCGACCAAGCTCAATATTGAAACCATTATTGTTGAACACAACAAACTTGAAAAACTGATCGAGCAGAATTTTACTGAAGAAAGTACTTTTGAGTTTGATGACGATTTTGATCTGGATGTAGATTTTGATTCATCTGACCCAAACAAGGAAGATGATGAAAAAGACAAAGGTGAAGAAGAAGCACCGATTGTCAAATATATCAACAAATTACTGATTGATGCAATTCGGATGGGTGCTTCGGATCTGCACTTTGAGCCCTATGAAAAAATCTACCGGGTGCGATACCGGGTCGATGGGGTACTGCGCCAAATTGCCACACCACCGCTGCAACTGGCAAACCGACTGTCTTCACGCTTAAAAGTCATGTCGCAAATGGACATTTCTGAAAAACGTGTTCCTCAGGATGGTCGTATCAAGCTGAAGCTCTCCAAAAACAAGGCGATTGATTTCCGTGTCAACTCATTGCCGACCCTGTTTGGTGAAAAACTGGTACTGCGTATTCTGGATCCATCCAGCGCCATGCTGGGGATTGATGCACTCGGTTATGAGCCGGAACAAAAAGAACTGTTTATGCAGGCTCTGGATAAACCGCAAGGCATGCTGCTGATTACCGGTCCGACCGGTTCGGGTAAAACCGTTTCACTGTATACCGGCCTGAATATCCTGAATCGGGAAGATACCAATATTTCAACGGCGGAAGATCCGGTCGAGATCAACCTGCAAGGGATTAACCAGGTCAACGTCAACAATAAAGTCGGCCTGACCTTCTCTGCCGCGCTGAAATCATTCTTGCGTCAAGATCCGGATATCGTAATGGTCGGTGAGATCCGGGATCTGGAAACCGCAGAAATTGCCATTAAGGCCGCACAGACCGGTCATATGGTGATGTCAACGCTGCATACTAACAGTGCGCCCGAGACATTGACCCGTTTACGCAATATGGGGGTGCCTTCTTTTAATATTGCCACATCAGTGAATCTGGTTATTGCTCAACGACTGGCACGCCGTTTATGTCCACAATGCAAAAAACCTGCCGATATTCCACAGCAGAGTTTATTGGAAATGGGTTTTACCGAAGCTGATCTTCAGCAGCCAGACTTCCAGATCTATGAGCCGGTTGGTTGTAATGAGTGTCGCGAAGGCTATAAGGGTCGTGTGGGTGTTTATGAAGTGATGAAAGTAACGCCTGAAATTTCCAGAATTATTATGGAAGATGGCAATGCGCTTGAAATTGCCGCTGCTTCCGCACGTGCAGGTTTTAACAATTTACGCCGGTCAGGTTTAATTAAGGTGATGCAGGGGGTGACTTCTTTACAGGAAGTCAATCGTGTCACCAGCGAATGACCGAGCGCTGATCTAAAATAAGGATAAAGGTATGGCAGCAGTAAAGAAAGGCCAGATGATGCCGATCTTCAGCTATGAAGGAATTGATCGAAAAGGGGTAAAGATCAAGGGGGAACTGCCGGCACGCAATATGGCGCTGGCTAAAGTGACGCTCAGAAAACAGGGTATCAGCATCAAGACCATTCGGGAAAAGAAAAAAAATATTCTCGAAGGCTTAATGAAAAAGCGTGTCAGCACCCTGGACATCACGATTTTTACCCGTCAGCTTGCAACCATGATGAAAGCCGGTGTACCACTGGTACAAGGCTTTGAAATTGTTGCAGAGGGTCTGGAAAATCCCGCGATGCGTGAAGTGGTACTGGGAATTAAAGGTGAAGTGGAAGGTGGTAATACCTTTGCTGGGGCACTGCGTAAATACCCGCAGTATTTTGACAAGCTATTCTGTTCGCTGGTCGAGTCAGGTGAACAGTCCGGTGCGCTGGAAACCATGCTGGATCGTGTCGCGATCTATAAAGAAAAAAGCGAACTGCTCAAGCAAAAAATCAAAAAAGCCATGAAGTATCCGGCCGCAGTAGTCGTAGTTGCGTTGATTGTGACCATTATTCTGATGGTGAAAGTGGTCCCGGTTTTCCAGGATTTATTCTCTTCATTTGGCGCGGATCTGCCGGCTTTTACCAAAATGGTGGTGAATATGTCGGAATGGATGCAAAAGTACTGGTTCCTGCTGATTATTGCCATTGGAGCTGTGATTACGGCTTTTCTGGAAGCCAAAAAACGTAGTAAAAAATTCCGCGATTTTCTGGATAAAGCTGCCTTGAAAGCGCCGATTTTTGGTGATCTGGTTTATAAAGCGATTATCGCACGTTATAGCCGTACCCTGGCCACCACCTTCGCAGCCGGTGTGCCTCTGATTGACGCACTGGAATCCACCGCGGGTGCCACCAATAACGTGGTCTATGAAGATGCCGTCATGAAAATCCGTGAAGATGTTGCCACTGGCCAGCAATTACAGTTTGCCATGCGCGTGACCAACAAATTCCCGTCTATGGCAGTGCAAATGGTCGCCATTGGTGAAGAATCAGGTGCACTGGATGCCATGCTGGACAAAGTCGCGACACATTATGAAAATGAAGTCGACAATGCTGTAGATGGCCTCACCTCTATGATGGAGCCGTTGATTATGGCAGTCTTGGGTGTACTCGTCGGTGGCCTGGTCATTGCCATGTACCTTCCAATCTTCCAAATGGGTTCTGTGGTTTAATGCAAGATCTTATTCAGTATTTCAGTCAAAACCCAACAGCGCTATATATCGCAGTTGGGCTTTTTAGTTTATGTATCGGTAGTTTCCTGAATGTAGTGATCTACCGGACCCCCAAGATGATGGAACAGGAATGGCGTCACGATTGCCAGCTGTTCCTGCATCCTGAACAGCCGATGATTGATGAAAGCAAATTAAGTTTAAGCAAACCGGCTTCCACTTGTCCCAAGTGTCATCAAACGATCCGCTGGTACCAGAATATTCCAGTCATCAGCTGGCTGCTCTTGCGTGGCAAGTGTGGCAACTGCCAGAATCCGATCAGTATCCGCTATCCATTTATTGAGCTTCTGACCGCGGCCTGTGCACTGATGGTTGTAGCAGTATTTGGTGCAACGCTGCAAATGCTGTTTGGCCTGATCCTGACCTATGTACTGATTGCACTAACCTTTATTGATTTTGACACTCAGCTATTACCCGACCGTTATACCCTGCCCCTTGCCGCGCTGGGTCTGGGCGTGAATAGTTATGCACTTTATACCTCACCCGGCTCTGCCATCTGGGGCTATATCATTGGTTTCCTGTGTCTGTGGGTGGTGTATTATGTATTTAAAATCGTTACCGGCAAGGAAGGTATGGGCTATGGCGATTTTAAACTGCTTGCCGCTCTGGGTGCCTGGATGGGACCTTTATTACTGCCTTTAATTGTACTGCTGTCCTCTCTGGTCGGTGCGATTATCGGGATTATCCTGCTGAAAGTCCGCAAGGAAAATCAGCCTTTTGCCTTTGGTCCCTATATCGCGATTGCCGGCTGGATTGCTTTTCTCTGGGGTGAGCAGATTATGAAAGTGTATTTAGGTCAATAAAGTGAAATTTATACTCGGATTAACCGGCGGGATTGGTAGTGGCAAGTCTGCTGCCAGTCAATGGTTTGAAGCACAAGGCATTGTCGTGGTCGATGCGGATGTGGTGGCACGTGAAGTGGTCGAGATTGGACAACCGGCACTGGCCCAGATTGAGCAGGCTTTTGGTGCATGGGTCTTGCTTGAAGACGGCTCACTGGATCGGCGTGGCTTGCGCGAGCATATTTTCCAGTCTCCCGAAGCACGCAAGACTTTGGAAAATATTACCCATCCGGCGATTCGCACCTCGATTATTCAACAGTTGCAGGCCGCACAAAGTCCCTATGCCATTCTGGTTTCACCACTACTGTTTGAAACCGATCAGCATCAACTGACTCAACATACTTTACTGATTGACGCCACCATCGAGCTGCAAATTGAACGTGCCTCACAACGTGACGGCCAGAATATCGAGCAAATTCGTAATATCATTGCCGTACAGATGTCCCGTGAAAACAAGCAGGCCATGGCTGATGATATCGTCCTGAATGATGGTCATCTGCAGCATCTGTATGCCCAGCTTCAACGATTACATGAAAAATATTTAAACATGGCAGCCGCTTGAAGTATAAAAAAAGCAGTCTTAGTGAGACTGCTTTTTTTGTTCTGCCATTTTTTGGGTCAGGCTATCCTGATGTTGCAGCCAGCGCCAGGGCTGTAAGGCACCAATTGCCATCCCCAGCAAGCCACAGACCATCGCCAGACTTAAAGGTTCATTTAATAGAGGCACAGCCAGAATCGCGGCAATAAAAGGTGCCAGATTGGTAATACTGCCTGCCTTAAATGCACCAAGACGTTTAATTGCCGCTACATAACTTAATGTGGCAATAATCACCACAAACACCCCATGAAAGATGGTCTGAAACAGCAGATGCTGTGGTTCAGGCAC
The DNA here is from genome assembly GCF_057839405.1 of Acinetobacter sp. KH_038. Classification (NCBI taxonomy): domain Bacteria; kingdom Pseudomonadati; phylum Pseudomonadota; class Gammaproteobacteria; order Moraxellales; family Moraxellaceae; genus Acinetobacter; species Acinetobacter sp. KH_038. The sequence continues at coordinate 2,862,251 of NZ_CM174489.1, forward strand.
ACTCAGGTTTTTCGGTAAAAACAGCAGATAAATGGGCAGATAGACCACTGCTGACCAGATCGCGACACCGCTCATTGCCTGCCATGCAGTTAACTGATATTTACGCAATAAGACCGTGAAAATTGCCCAAAGTATGGCGCTGATAAAAAACAGCCCATCCCCTACCCCAAAGGCCACTCCAGTTTCCTGATACATCAGCAGACTCATAATACACAGCACCACCACCATAATGATCAGGCTGGCCCAGGTGTGTTTATCAAAAGCCTGTCCCATCAGGAAAAAAGCCATGATTGCGGTACAGATCGGAATACAGCCATTCAAAAAAATTGCGGCATGCGCTGTAGGTGCATAATGAAAAGCACTATAGGCAAACAAGCAGTAAATCACTCCGCCAATCATGGCCAGAATGAAGGGTTCTTTTTTCAGTAAAAAAGCTGCCTCTTTGCGATAGAGCAAGATCGGCATCAGGATCAGGAAGGCCAGAGAAAAACGCAGGGCTACAATATCCCAGGCGCTGATCTGCCACAGTGCATTGAGACGGGCGGTTAAGGTAAAACCGCCCCAGATACACATGGTGATCAGTAAAAAAACATAACCTTGGGTTCGATCAGACCATGCCATCATCAATTACAGGTTACGCTGACGGCAAGCTTCGTACAGCGCCATGCCGGTCGCAACACTGACATTCAGGCTTTGCAGATTACCCGCCATCGGGATATACACCGTTTGATCACACTGGCTTTGCGTAATTGGACGCAGGCCGGTATCTTCAGCACCCATCACTACACACACGCCAGTACCGGTGAAATCAAATTCCTGAATCGGCAAAGCTTTTTCATCCAGCATGGTACCGACAACACGCACATTAAAGTCTTCTTTGATTTGACCCAAGGTACGTGCCAGGTTGGTCACCTGAATGAATTTGACTTTATCGGCACCACCGGCAGCCACTTTACGTGCAGTCGGAGTCAGGGTGGCAGAACGGTCACGTGGGGCAATTACGGCCTCGACGCCCATCGCAGCAGCCGTACGCACACATGCACCGAGGTTATGCGGATCGGTAATATGGTCAAGCGCCAACAACAAGGCCTGCGGATTTGCAGCCAATAAAGTTTCAAGATCTTTTTCATTCAAGACCGGATGGGCACGAACGGCTGCCACCACACCCTGATGAAAAGGTTGGCCGGCTAATTTTTCCAGTTTGTCACGACTGGCTTGCTGCACACTGATGCCAAACGGTTCAGCCAGCTCCAGTACACGTTTTAAACGCTGATCATCGCGTCCTTTGAGAGTGAATAATGTCAAGACACGTTCAGGCTCAAGCTCTAACAATGACTCCACTGAATGTACGCCATAAAAATATTCAGGTTTTGCCATGAACGACCTCTAAATTAAAGTTGTATATAAAAGAAAAATCCCGTAAAGCTGACTTCACAGGATTTCTATAGAAAGATTAGTTTAACCGATTCGCACTGAAATTTCTTGCCCGGTTTGCACTGATCTTGATCTGTACTTAACCTTCAAAATGGCAGACATAGTCCAGCACATCGTCGGTTTCGATTTTAAAACGGCTATTGCCAGGTACGTAGAAAGACTGGCCAGCACGGAACAGCTCGCTTTCTTCACTGTCTCCGATCTGTACACGACACTCGCCTGAAACAATTTCCATGCGCTCAGGAACATGCGTTTCAAAGGTCAAGGCATTTTCTGATGGTAAAATGACACCCAAGGTTTTTTTAGTACCATCTTCAAACTGAACAATATGGCTGATACATAAACCGCCGAAATATACATTAGATTTTTTAAGTACAGATACATGATCAAACTGAGCTGACATGCGATTTCTCCAGATAAAGCATTTTGTAATATTTTGATTGCTGTAGTTTAAATGTGCACCCTCAACTAATCAATCGAAGTTTGCCGGCATCGATAAAATATTCTATTTCGCCTGAATGCCTGATAAAGAAAGCATCGCTCGACTGCTGTCCGATCTGCCTGATGCCCTATTCAGCCAGCTAAATTTAACTCGCAGCTTAAGCTTTTATAATGTCAAAATCATGAAAACCTGTCATGAATCTGTCTAGTTTTAACTCAGCTTCTTTCGAAAATACAGTGAAATAAGCATATATGAATCGCTAAAATTTAAGATAGAATGAAATCGATTCGTCCTGATTTATAATCACAGCCGTGTTGTGATCCAAATCCAACAACAGGCTATTTCACTCAAACTTTTCGCAGCCCGGATGCGTTTATGCTGACACATTTAACTCTGATCAATTTTGCTTTAGCTGAACATCTTGCTATTGATATTGATAAAGGTTTTAACGTTTTAACCGGTGAAACCGGTGCAGGTAAATCCCTCTTGTTAGATGCCTTGTCTGCCTGTCTGGGTGAGCGAACTGATACCAATTATGTGCGTTATGGCGCTGAAAAAGCCGATGTGACTGCCAGTTTCAGCTATCAGGAACACAGTCCTGAAGCAGCCTGGTTAAAAGAGCATGAGCTGGATGATGAGTCGGGAGAAATTCATTTACGCCGGGTGATTTTTGCTACTGGCCGCAGCAAGGCCTGGATCAATGGACGACCGAGCAGCCTGTCTGAACTGAAAGAAATTGGGCGTTTGCTGGTACAACTCTATAGCCAGCACAGCCAGCAACAATTACTGGAACCGCCTTATCCGAAACACTGGCTGGACCGTTATCATAACTTTTATGCACCGGCACAGGCGGTACGCGATGCCTATAGTACCTGGCAGAAAAATATTCGCCAGCATCAGGCGGCACTGGATGCACAAGCCACCCGCAAACAGCGTATCGAAACCCTTGAGCTGCAACTGGAAGAACTGGAAGACATCGTTCAGACCGATTATCAGGAAATCGAACAGGAATTTGATCGGCTCTCGCATCATGAAGCCATCATGCAGGACTGTGTATATAGCCTGAACGTGCTGGATGAGGCTGAACAGAATATTACCCAGGAACTGGCATCGATTATGCGTCGGGTCGAATCACATGCGGGTCGTAGTGAACAGCTCTCCGGGATTTATAACTCCCTGCTCAATGCGCAAAGCGAACTTGAAGATGCTGCGGCAAATTTACGTCAGTTTATGGATCGGCAGAGTTTTGATCCGGAACGTATGGAAGAACTGAATTCAAGCTTAGAAGTTTTTCATCGTCTGGCGCGTAAATATCGTACCCAGCCGGAATTACTCAAAGCAGAATATGAAGCCTGGCAAAACGAATTGGCACAGCTACATCAACTGGAAGACCCGGAAATGCTGGCCGAACAGGTCGCCGTTTCTTATCAGGACTTTCTGGATAAAGCCCAACATCTGGATCAGATTCGCCGTAAAGCCGCAGGCCCCCTGGCCAAGCAGCTGACCGAACAGGTTAAACAGCTGGCCCTGCCTGAAGCCCATTTCGAGTTCAAGTTTGAAGCTTTGGAACAACCATCTAGTGAAGGGCTCAGCTTTATTCAACTGTTGTTTACTGCCAATAAAGGTATTCCGGCACAGCCTTTGGCACGCGTGGCATCAGGTGGTGAACTGTCGCGTATTGCACTGGTAATGCAAGTCATGAATGCAGAAAAAACCGAAGCCGAAGTACTGGTCTTTGATGAAATTGATGTCGGGATCAGTGGTGGTACGGCAGAAATTGTCGGGCGTTTACTGGCCGGCTTGGCACAACATGTACAGATTCTGTGTATTACGCATCAGGCACAAGTCGCAGCACAATCCGACCAGCATTTACTGGCGAAAAAGCAGCAGACTGACCCTGCCAGCAGTACCATTTTGAGTCTGCAAGAAGATGCACGTATTGATGAACTCGCTCGCATGACCGGGGGAGTGGAAATCAGTGAAACGACTTTACAACATGCGCGTCAGTTACGTCAGTTGAAATTTCAGCAGGTGTGACCACCATATTCAAAAAAATCCCTGAATATATTCAGGGATTTTTTTTGATCTTGAGCATGGGATTCAGATTTGAATCATCGAGCTGGAATTACCATTTTACCGGTTGATCGCTCGAACCTGGCGTCATTTCATAGCCTGGTGACAAATCATAGGACTGACGGGTCTGCGACTGCGCAGGCTGTAATTTCAGGCCTTGCAAGATTTCCGGATTCAAGCCCTGAGCAATTTTATCTGCCGTGCTGTCATTTAAACTGTTACTCAAAATATTCTGAGTCATTAAATTGGACAAGCTACGATTAAACGTACCTGCCGCAACCACCTTACTGGTATTGGCTTCGATCACGCGCCAGGTCAAACGTACTTGTTCTGCACCGGCATTCAGGCCGTACATCTGCTGACCGTTATTTACTGACAGATCATTGATACGCCCGACCAGCAAATAGTCTGCGCCAACCTTCTGGCCAATACGTGCCAATTCCTGAGGTGCACCATCCCAATACAGGAAATCATTTTCAAACTGCATTTCATTGAGATAATGACGATCGACCACACTTAACTGTCCGGTCTGAGCCAGATAAGTACCGAGCACATCCGACAATTCCTGACTAAACTCACGTGCTGATGCATCACTGGCCAGCCGGTTATTTTTCTCAGCCATCTGAAAAGGCAGGACTGCAATCCGGCGCAAATGCTGATCTTGAACCGTCGATTCAAACTTCACCACATGTGCACGAACCTTGGCCCGGTAATTATTTTTTGCGCCCGTCACACTCAAGACCTGAAACTTGGTCACTGAGCCTGAACCCTGATTCGCCACACTAAAAACTGGCGAAACTTTACCGCTATAATTCCAGCCCTGATTATTTACAGATAATGAAACGGTTTCTTCATAGTTCATTTGTGAAGATACTGACGCGCCATTCACTGACTGGACTGCAATTAACAATGCTTCAGAAATTGCCTGATGTTGCGTTGGACCGCTACCGCTGGCTTCTTTCACTACTTCTTTGATGGCAGCAAAAGCCGGAGAGCTCAGCAGTCCGGACAACAGGCCTGCAAGTAATATTTTTTTCATATTGTATTCTTCTACAGCAACTACGCCCTAAGCGCAGTTGCCTCCATTTAAATTACAGACCAAAAGTCGAACGTTTTGCTGCTTTGCGAATTTCCTTCTCACCCGTCCACTCTACAATGCCGGTTTGCAAGTTTTGCAGTTTGAAAGTGAATTTGTAATACACATCACTTTTGCTGCCTGATTTCTTGACAATGCTCGACAAGTTACCATTCAGCATAAACTCGGCACCAATATGTCCACCGGTACGTACTGCAGTCGCCTGATTCACCATACCGCTCTGTTTTTGATAAGCCAGTTGCTGTGCAACCGCATTCACCGATTTCATATCGACAAAACGGAATTTTCCAGAGTTGATCAGCTTGTTCTGAATGCTATCGGTAATCGATTCAGTATCAATATGTTCCTGGGTTTTATTATGAATACGGTCAAGGACAATGACCGGACGGCGGGTCTGGGTCATTTGTACCACAGGTGGGAACATCAACATGTCATCTACCATTTTGGCTGCAATCATTTGCAGGTCAGTTGAACCGAAGTCTGTGGTTAAGGTCTCTACCGCTTGAGCATCCCCATAACTGACTGCGCCACCAGTGGTCGCACAACCCGTTACCAACGTTGACGTTGCCAATACAGCTAATATTAATTTTGCGTTCATCTTCAATCTCTCTTATTTTTTCAAATACACAACAATATCGACAGCAGACGGATTCGGAGCAAGTGACTGCACTCCTTTTGCTTCACGTCCGGTCAGTTGAATCGGTTTCCAGATCGCGCCTTCAGGATTTACTTCTGCACCTTGTGCATCTACCCAAACAATCTTGTAACTGAAATCCTTGTTATTAAAACGGCGGTTTTTAATCGCAATTGAGGCACGTTTCAAATCACCAGAAAAACTCATGTTCACACGTTCCACAAAGACTTCTGTGGTCAATACCGGGTTATTGGTAATGGTGCGGATACTGATTTCGTTGTTTGCACTGCTTTGTGTTGACAAGGCATTCGGTGCAGTACAACCCACCATCAACAATGCACTTAAACCAAGGATTGCAAAGCTAAATTGACGTTTCATAGCATTCTCTTATTGATTATTAACGTGGAATAGCACTGACACTGGCGGTAATCTTGTCATTCATATGATGAGCATAGACAAAGACCGTCTGGTTGGCTTTCACATCGAGGGTGACAGGCGAACTGGACAAACTTCCACTCGAAAGCTGCAAATTATGTTTGCCTGGACTTAGATTTAAACGGGCAATCTGGGCATTACTTGGCAAGGTGCTCCAACCACGCAAGTCAGCACGTTCTGTAGACATGTTTAAAACGTTACCTGCCAGCTGACCCAGCACACCAAACTGGTTACCGAGTTCTTTTTGTGCTGCATATTTGGCCGTGGCACGTACCACCTGACTGGTCAGATTCCCCAAGACTTTTTCTTTTAAATCTTTGACAGCCAAAGCACCAATATCACTAATCACATAACTATCCTGCACAGGCTTGTTATTAATTCTGACTTTTAAACTTTTCGGTGCGACATACGTACTTGGCTCATACGTGGCAAACGCCATATTGATCAAGCCGCCAGGTGTTGGAATATCAATTTTATTTTCAACTTTTTGCGGCACAATGCCTTGCTCGATAAATACAATCACCGGCACACTGCCCTGCTTTTGTTGTACCACCAGCTGGTTGAGACGCTTAACATCTTCTGCAATCTGTGCATCTGGCTGCAATTCATAGGCTTTTTTATAATCCACCAGAGCATCGTTATATTCGCCCAAGGTTTCCCATAAATTTGCCGCCATATAGAAAGCATAGGCATTTTGGTAGCTATTTTTAATCTTGCCGGCAATCGGGTCGAGGCCAACAAAAGCCTCATCAAGTGCAGTAAATGCAGAGTCATTCAAAGATTGTTTCGCAGCCTTATCTTTTTTCCGTTCCAGCTGTTTTTGATAAGACAACTCAATTTCACGCTGAATACCTTGTGCAATACGCATTTCAACTGCAGCAGCATCCAGGTCTTTTAAGAAAATATAGTTTTTTGCCTGGGAAATATGCGCCAGAACCTGCTCATGTGGTGGAACCAGATAAGGCACAATGGAATCATTACTCACCATGGCCAGTGCTTTAAAACCCACCCGGGAAACACTAATTTTGGCACGGTTTTTTTGTTTTTCTAATAAAGTGAAGGCCTGAGTATAATAATTACGGCTTTCTTCATATTGATGGTTAACTTGTAATAAACGTGCTTGCTCAAGCAAATATAAAACACCATCTTTTGAATTAGATTTATCTTTAAACTGGGTCATTAGATTTTCAGATAATGCCGCATTTAAATGACTTCTAAATACATTACCCTCTTCATTATAAGTACTAAATACTGCAGCTTGGGATACTACTGAAACTGAAAACAACGTAGTGATTAAAGTTCCTTTTATAAAATTATGCATAGTGACCCAAAATAAATTTTAAAAATTACCGCATCTTACAAATAAAGTATTAATGTTTCAATATGTAAATATTGTGTGTTTAGTGAACCTTTAAACTGAATTTGGTGTGATTTTATTACATAAAAAAACATATTATATAAATTAATTACAAATATTGATCGTTTTTTTATCTAAATAAATTACTTTTCCAGACTTAAAAAAACTGTAAAAAATAGCTTTCAAAACATAATAAAATTTAATGTATTTTAGTTTTAATTAAACTAAGAGGAGTTAATGGACAAAAATAGAGAATTTATCAAGAACAGCTATAGATTACATTAATAATCGAAATTTAATTTAAACCCTATTTGAGATCATAATTTAAAATCGTAATAGCAATTTATAGTCAACATTTCAGAGTATTAAACAATAAATCAAAATAAATAAAATTTAGTGCACCTTAAAATACAATAAAGCCATTTTTTAAAATAAACCCTAAAATTATATTTTTCTTTAATCTACTCAGATTCAACAAAGCCAAGTTGTCAGCAACTTATTTTTATGGGATAAATACAAGCAAGGAATAGTCAGTTTGAGTGATTGAAAGCAGGGAAATCAGCCCAATTCATTACTTTTGCAGACTGCATACTATACTGACTTCTGGAGAACTGCTCAGGTGACCAAACAATTTCTGACACATCGTTGTCTGATTGCGCCGCCACATGCGGACGATGACTTTTTTTCTCAGACGGTCATCTATCTGGCCCGTCATGATGAAGATGGCGCACAAGGCATCATCATCAACCGACCTGCCGGCATTCAGATTAAAGAATTGCTGAATGATCTGGATATTGAAGCAGATAATGTCAATCCGCATGAAGTATTGCAAGGTGGGCCTTTACGTCCTGAGGCCGGCTTTGTATTACATACCGGTCAGCCGACCTGGCATTCCTCTATTGCGGTAGGCGAGAATGTCTGTATTACCACATCTAAAGATATTCTGGACGCGATTGCGCATAATGAAGGTGTCGGCCGCTATCAGATTGCCCTGGGTTATGCCAGCTGGGCCAAACATCAGCTGGAACAGGAAATTGCTCGCGGTGACTGGCTGATTTGTGATTCCGATATGGACCTGATTTTTAATCTACCTTATAACGACCGTTGGGATGCTGCCTATAAAAAAATGGGCGTCGACCGCAACTGGTTATCTTCCGAGATTGGACATGCCTGATGTAAACACGCCACAAACCATTATGGCGTTTGATTTTGGTACACAAAAAATGGGAATGTCTGTTGGACAATCCCTGATTGAAAGTGCCAATCCCCTGCCATTATTTCCCATGAAAGATGGCATTCCCAACTGGGATGAACTGCTCAAAATCGTGAAAAGCCATCAACCGAATCTATTTCTGGTCGGTTTGCCGCTGAATATGGATGATAGTGAATCTGAGCTTTCAACACGGGCCCGTAAATTTGCCCGCCGTTTACGGCATCAGACCAATATTGCAACCCTGATGGTAGATGAGCGTCTGACCACCCGTGAAGCACGAGACGAACTGGATCATTATCAGGCGCAAGGTCGCGGCAAGAAGTTGTCTGCCGACAGTATTGCCGCTGCCTTATTGATTGAAAGCTGGTATCGTCATCCGGCTGGAGTCACGCCTTAAACGACTGTAAGAACTTTAAAATCAGCATCCTTTGGGATGCTTTTTTATGCCCAAAAATATTTATTAAGTATAAAAATAACGGAAGGTCAGATTGATTCTTGGTGTCAAAACTTTGCTGGTCTTGCCGATATTATGCTTCCAGTGCCGCTGGGTCTGGCCACGCATCACAATCAGTTGGCCACTGTGTAATAGCAAATCGACTTTATTGCCTTGGGTTTTATGCTTAAAGCTCATTTTACGCGTCGCACCCAGACTGAGTGAAGCAATAACATTTTCCCGAGAGGTGCCTGTATATAAAGCAGGTTCATCATCACTATGCCAGCCCAAACCCTGGGAACCATCTTCATACAAATTGGCCAGACAGGAATTAAAGGGATGCCCCACCAGCTGTTCAATCTGCTGCTTTAAGCGAAACAGTCCGGGAGTCCAGAGCTGAGCTTGCTTGAGCGTCCCTGAATAATGATATTGATAATGCGCATCGCCATACCAGACCACTTGGCGTGCAGTGACATAGTGCTTGCCGAATAAGCGCACTTCATCATGTTGCCAGGCCAACTGACTCAGAAAATATTGCAGATACTGCTGGCTTTGTGCCTGATCCAGAATCAGACCATAATTCTCTACTACCCCATCGAAGGGCAAGATATTCGTTTCAGGCTGCGGCTCGAATAAATCTAGGGTCATGTTATTTAGATCTAGTATCTTGCTGAAAATACTTGCATTGACTCCGGAAAAGTACAACCGGCTGTCACAAATGACTACAACATTTTCCCTTGTGACTTCCCCTGTTCCTGCCTAAACTAAATTTAACTTTCACAATAAAAATAATCCTTTATGAACTTATGGCAACTGTTTCTTAAACTGCGTCCTTTTGTTCAGCCATATCGGGTGCTGGTGATTGCCACGCTGATTTTGACCCTGATCGGTTCCTTTACCGCACAGGTCAATGCGCTGACCCTGCAATATGCGGTCGACAGCATCAATGCGTTACTGGAAGCCGGGCAAGGACTGGAACAAGGCTGGCATATTCTGATCACCATTTCGGTGATCTTGCTGGGTAAAGAAATTCTTAATGCCTTTGTGCAGTTCGGACAGAAATTTTACGGAGAGAAACTGCGGATTTTTGTCTCTCAGGATCTGGCGCAAGGGATTATTGAAAAGTTCTTAAAATATCGTCTGGAATTTTTTAATCAGGAAAATAATCAGGCCGGAAAATTACAGACCCGGATTGATCGCGGCATCGGTTCACTGACCCGTCTGGTGCAGATTTTCTTTATTGATATCCTGCCGTTATTTACCAGCGCAATTGTGGCTTTGGGCCTGATGTACTATGCCAATGTGTATGTTGGTCTGGTAGCCACTGCCATTGTGCCGATCTATTTCTGGCTGACCTATAAACAGGCACAAAAGCTTGGAGGCTGGCGTCGTAGTCTGCGGGATGGTCGTGAGAAAAAGAGTCAGGGTATTCTCAGCATCATCAACTCGATTACCGTGATCAAGTCGTTTAACCGTGAATCGATTGAGTCGGAAAAGCAGCTGACCTTACAACGCGAGCTGACGGATAACCAGATGAAGACCCGTCAGACCAGTTTCCTGTTTGATGGCCTGAAAACATTCTTGGAACAGATCGGCATTGTGCTGATCATTATTCTGACCTCGTACTTTGTGCTGGATGGTCAGATGAGTATCGGCATGATCATGTTCCATGTCCTGCTGTTTAATAATGTCTCTGCTCCGATTCGCTCATTGCACCGGATTTATGATGAAGTGAATGATGCCATGATCTATTCGGAAAGCTTTTTCAAGATTCTGGAAGCCGACAATGAAGTTGAACAAAGCGGCCAGCAAAAACCTGTTGTGCAAGGCAAATTTGAACTGAGTGGCGTGAATTTCTTTTATCCAAATGGCCATCATGCCCTGAAGGATATTGCTATGGAAATCCGTCCCAATAAAATTACCGCCTTGGTCGGTTTATCCGGCGCGGGGAAATCTACCCTGATCAGCCTGCTGGATAAATTTTATGAGCCGCAACAAGGCCAGATCAAACTGGATGGCATTGATTTAAAAGATTATGACACCCAGTATCTGCGTGATCATATTGGTCTGGTCTTGCAAAAAAATCACATTTTTCAGGGTACGATTTTTGACAATATCCGTTATGGCAAAATCAGCGCGTCGATGCAAGATGTCATTGAAGCGGCAGAAAAAGCCTCGATTCATAGCCAGATTTTACAGCTTCCGGATGGCTATGACAGCGATGCCCTAATGCTGTCTGGCGGCCAGCAGCAACGGATTGCCTTGGCGCGAATGTTCCTGAAAAATCCACCGATTATTTTTCTGGATGAGCCGACAGCAAGTCTGGATGCGATTGCCAGTGAGCAAATCAAGCAAAGTCTGGATCAGATCAAGCAAGGTCGTACCGTCATCATCATTTCACACAGCCTGTCGCAGATTATTGATGCGGATTATACCTATGTGATGAAAGAAGGAATGATTGCTGAACATGGCGAGCACGATCAGCTTTATCATCAGCAAGGTGTATATAAGGAAATTTTTGATGCGATGGCCAAGAGCCTGAATATTGAAAAAATTGCCAAGACTTTTGAAGATGATGCCGAGGAAGAAACGCATAGTTAGGGTATATAAACTGAGGAACAGTACTCGTTGAAAAACATTTACAAGCTCTACAACTGATTTAGCTTAAAGCATAATTTTTTATTAATAAAATCAACATATTAGACTCACAATTTTTAACTCGGCATATCCAGCAAGAGAATTGGGAAGATTTGGACTATATCCAAGTATTCCCAATTTCCTTTGATTAAATAGATTTTTATTAATTTTTTCAGAACTCTACGACCCACTCGCCCTTGATGTAACGATAATCATAATCTGGCCCATAGAATGAAGCACTGCGGTTGTATCCGGCATTCATACGTAGAAATTGTGTACCATGGGCAGGACTTTGCAAATTCAGCTCGAATAACCGGGTGGATTGACTTGAATCCTGATTGATTTTTTCACGTCCAAAACCAGCGGTGAAACCTGCTGACCATCCGGAAAAACGCTGGCGCCAACCTAAGGCCAGCATCGATTCTTGATAATCCTGAGGGTTGAAATACTCTCTTCCTGCATCCTCTTCACTACTCTGGTAAGTACGGTATCTAGCTTGGAGCGTTAACCCCAAGTCCAGAGAGGGCTGATAGATCAGTCTGATACGACCATGATCACGACGGTTATCATCTGAAAAAAATTGTGTTCCTGCGACACCGACGATGGTGACATGCTCACCCAAACCTTGATCCAGTGCCGCACCCACGAATGTAAAATTTGTCCCCTGATTCAAAGCTGCTTGCGTTTCAACCCAATCTCGATTGGCAAAAATTTCGAATGCCGTTTTTTCTGCCAGTGGCATACGATAACTGCCGTCGAAAGTGAATAGGGCATGATCACCTTGATCAAATATACCTGCTTCCAAAGCCCAACCATTCGCTGTAGCAGAATCAATATTACGTCCGATAAATGAGATCTTTTGACCATCTCGACTCCAGTCATCAGCTTTATACTGATAAGCACTGGCACGTATCCCTAGATAATGATCAGCATGCTCATATCGAGGCAAAAATTCCGCTGATAATTTGCGGGTTTGGAAACCTTCGCTATCATCACTTAAAAAGAACTCTGTACCAAGCGCACGTTCACTTGGAGCGGGATTTTCCTTTACTTCATTGGCTAGGCTACTTGTACTCATGCTGATGAGTACAGGAACAATTGCATAGATGCCAATTTTTTTATTTCTCATTTTGTTCCCCATGTTTTTCGTGTTCTCAGTACCTCATCCAGATACCCTAAAATACTGGCAGGCTGCAGTAAGAAACTGTATGTAACGACATACAGTAAGAAGCCAATGAAGTTTTTACGAACTTTAAGTTCCAGATCGTTAAACATTCTGCGTTCTATCGAGTAATTTAATAGACCAAGCAGAAATGCCATAGGTAATAATACCAAAGTCATGATACCTACGATCCAATAGTGTCCAAAACACGCCAAAATGAGTCCCGGTATAAAGCCAAAAGTAAAAGCGATATCTAACCAGGGAAAAAACAGATTCCAGTAAATAAAAAATGTGGATAATCTCGGTTTAATTAAAATACTCGGATGTTGAATAAAAGCTTCAATCATGCCACGTGCCCAACGCTGACGCTGTTTAACAAACACCTTCAGTGTGGTCGGGGCATTGGTAAATAGACAGGCATCCTCACAATGTCCGATACGATAGCCTGCGTTTAATAATGCCCAAGTCAGTACAATATCTTCGCCTACACATTCGGGCCATCCCCCTACTTCAATCAAGGCATTACGATCATAAATAGAGAAGGCTCCTTGAGCTACTAAGGTGCCCTGATATAAGGACTGCATACGTTTAGTCGCTGCAATACCGAGAAAATAGTCCCACTCTTGGGTTTTGGTTAACATGTTTTCACGAGAGTTGCGTACCAGAATTTTACCCGCAACCGCACGTGTGTTCGGTGGGTCAGCCATATAGCGTTCAACGAGATTGATTAATGCAACACGATGCAGATAAGAATCCGCATCAACTGTGATTACTAAATCATGCTGAGTGAGCTTTAGTCCTTCATTTAAAGCATGCGCCTTGCCCGCATTTTTCGGTAAATCCAGTAAAGTAAGCCAAGGAAATTTTAGCTGGGCATTTCTGACAATTTCTGCAGTTTCATCCTGTGAGCCATCATTGATGACAATCACCTGCAGTTCACCCGGGTAGTTCTGCAGGCCGATACTGACCAAGGTATCCTTGATTGAAGCCGCTTCATTATAGGCAGCAACCAGTATGGTAATACCGGGATAAGAAACCAAAGGTTGCCTCTTGGGTCTTCGATCCATCATTAGACTGAAAGCCGCAAATGAATTCATAAATCCGGGAATAATGGCAATACCATAGATCAGGAAAACAGCCGCAAAATAACCAATATATTCGCTGAGATCATACATCCAGTTCTGGGAAATCCAAATTGAAAAGGCTGTCCAGCAACAAGCACCAATAAATGCTATGACAAACTTTAAGCGCACAGGAAAATAGATGCGAGAGTCTTCTATTTTTCTTTTATCAATGGTCATGAACATTCTCTTTAATGTGACATTTCATACAAATCGTGCAGGTTTATCTGAAATAAAGAACGCTTGTTGAAACACCTCATCAATTGTTAGATATCCATATCTGTAAATACATAAAGCTCACCATTATTTTCAGAAAGGACTTCGCTTAATGTAAAAAACCTGCATTTTTATAATTATATATTGGTTTTGTATCTTTTTTGATAACTGTGTCACAATTTTTATAAAAAATTCATAATTATTACTTTTAATTGTAATTTATTGTAAAAAATTTTTTATTATTCTCAACGCTGCTCGATGGTTTAATTCGATAAAAAACCTTTCCTCAAGCCAGCAAAAAGCCCGCAACTTGCGGGCTTTTTGTCTTAATTATTCCAGTAATTACTGCTGAACTTTTTGCTCAATCTCTTCGACGCTGGTATGACGTACGTCAAAACCCTTGACCATATAGATCACCTGTTCTGAAATATTGCGGGCATGATCACCGATTCTTTCCAGTGAACGCAGCACCCACAATACATTGATGACACGACTGATATGTCGCGGATCTTCAATCATATAAGTCATGAGGGTACGTGTTGCTGACTGATATTCACGGTCGATGTCTGCATCTGCCAACATTACCTTCAAAGCCTGATCTACATCCAGACGTGCAAAAGCATCCAGCGCATCATGAATCATCACCCGCACCTGGTTGCCAATATGCCGGGTTTCCATATACCCGCGCGGCGAACCACCTTCTTCACACAGACTTTGTGCAATCCGGCCTATTTTCGAGGCTTCATCGCCAATACGTTCAAGATCGGTATTGGCCTTGGACATGGCAAGCACCATACGTAAATCAATCGCAGCAGGATGACGGCGCGCCAGAATCAGGGTCAGTGCTTCATCAATATCCCGTTCCATCTGATTGACGACATTGTCCTGAAACTGTACATCAACCGCCATGGCAACGTCAGTGTCCAACAAGGCATGAATGGCATTGGCCACTTGCTGTTCCACCAGTCCGCCCATGGTCATGAATTTGGTATTTACATCCTGCAATTCTTCATTAAATTGCGAAGAAATGTGATGACTTAACACAGGATTATTTGGACACAAGGAAGTCTACTCCTGAAACGGCATATAGCGATGATCAATAATAAAGCACATTAAAGCATATTTATGATGAAAGTTTGATGACAATAGCAGCCTCATCTGGGCTGAGGTGCATCATATTCAATCAACCAGGCATTCAGCTCGGCCAGTTCCTTTTCGGTCAGCTGACCGACCGAAGCCTGTAACTGCAACACATGCAACAGATAGTCATATTTGGCATTTAAATAATCGGTCTTGGCAGAAAAGGCATTACGCTGGGCTAGCAATACATCGACCATGGTCTTGAGTCCTTCCTGATATTGTGCTCTGGAGGCTTGAGAAACCATTTCTGAAGAGTCCATCGCCGCTTTACGCGCATTCAGTTTGGCCTGATCGGTTTCTACCTGCATGAAAGACTGCTTTACATCGGTATTGGCTTTACGGATGGCGGCATCCAGCTGGGCTGTACTTTTTTCTACATTGACCCCGGCCTGACGAATACTTTTCTGGGTACGGCCACCGTTAAATAGATTCCAGTTCACTTCCACCCCAATCTGGTCAAAATCGCCATTACTGGAAATAATCGTTTCCGGTGTCTGTTTCTGATAGCCATAAGTACCCACCGCTTCGACCTGCGGATAGCGTGCCGCCTGTTCGACCCGTTTGGCATCTTCAGAATAGCGTTTTTGCAGACGGGCTTGCAGAATGTTCAGATTCTGGCTTTGTGCCAATTCGCTCCAGGACTGCATATCACTGGGAATGGGTTTCTGGAACTGGAAGTCCGGGCGTAATACCGCCAGATTTTCCTGATAAGGCCCAATCAGCTGAGCCAGCTGTTCCTGTGCCAGCACCAGCTGAACCTGGGTCGAAATCCGGTTAGCCTGGGCACTTTGATACTGGGCATTGGCTTCACTGACCTCACTCTTTGCCACCAGACCTTCCTTCAGTTTGGCATTCATCATGCGTAACTGCTCAGACAATGCCTGTTCTTCCTGCAAATATGCTGTGGTCAAAGACTGCTGCCGCAACACATTAAAATAGGCTTCTGCCACCTGTAAAATATGCTGCTGTTTTTGCAGACGCAAATTGATTTCACTCAGTTCAACCGAAGTTTTGACCTGCTTATAGCCCTGCCAGGCGTCCCAGCGAAATAAAGGCTGGCGGGCGGTTAAAGCTACCTGCCGACTGGTGGTACTGGAACTTTGCAACTCACCAAACCCAGGCGGCAAACCTGCAGACTGCGAGTTATTGACGGACTGGTTCTTACGGGTGATATTGCCTGAAAGGGACACGGTCGGCAGCAAATTGCCGCTGGCAATCCCCAGATTGAGCTGATCGGCCTGATACTGCAACACATTCGCCTGCCAGTTCGGGTCATTTTGCTGGGCGCGCGCATAGGCTTCTTGCAAATCCAGTGCAAAAACTGCTGGACTACTTGCCAATATCCCCGCCATGACACTGAGTTTTAGTTTCATTTTATAGTGTTCATCCCTAACAGCCATTCAGATCAAAAAATGCTGGCGCTTTAAGCTAAGCCATACTAAAGAGATCTTTTCGATTTTTACGTATGATTTTTATTAACTTTTTAATATAACTATCGGGTTTTATCCACGATTAATTCAATTTTCAAGATCTCTGCCTGCAATGTAACAAAGCAATTCACAATACTAAACATAGTATTTTAATTTGATCTATACAATATACCTCCCAGTAAGGCCGTTATTTTCTGAATTCACCTATACAGAGTCCTGAAGCACAGTGTTAATGCCATTCCCGTCGATATTCAAAGCCTGTTTCATTGCCGGCAGTTTGCTGTTTCTGGGAGGCTGTCAGCAGCCCTCAGAATCACAGCTCCAGATTGAACAGCCTGAAGCGAGTCAAGCCCAAAGTCCAGTCAATGACTTCAGCCTCATGTGCCAGAATATTGAAAAAAACATGTCCCAGATTAATGACCAGCGTACGACTTTTGCACTGGAACAGATTAATCAGGATCTTAAAGTGTGCCTGCCCTTAATGGAACTGGCAGAGCAGAAAAATCTGATGCTGCGCTCTACCGAAATGTATCAGCGCTTTTTGGCTGTGGACCGTACCGAATTTCAGCAACGTGCCTTTGAGCAGTATGCGCTGGAAATGGCCCAGCACCCCACCATTCAGCAGGCACATTTTCAGCAACTGACTTCACGTGACCAGTATCTGTTAAAGCACAAAGGTCAGGCCTATGTGGAATTGCTAGATCTTGGCGATGGCAGCTTACATTATCGTCGCAGTCCGGAATATCTGGCGCGTATTTTTGCCCCCTACTTACCAGCCGCTGAAAGGGTCTTTATTGAACAGCTCGCTGAACAGAATATGGAGCCGGTGCTGGTGGAAAAACGCCTGCAGATCGAGGCGGCTGACATTGCGGCACGCAGTCTGCTCTGGGAAGATTATCTCAAGACCTATCCGCACAGCAGTTATAAACGTGATGCCGAATACTTACTGAAACAATATACCTACTTCCTGTTCAGAGGCACTGAAGCATCTCCGGTTTCTGAAGATTATCGCGACCGTTATGCCGTCGATACCAGTCATCTGGAAACGATTATCGGTCTGTCGCGTGGCCAGAAATCAACCCTGTCTACCCAGGCCCGCCAGTTTCTGGAATTTCTGGACATGACTCCGGAACAGCGCCAGCAAGCCTTACCTGCCGACTATCGCAACCGTTCGGAAGCGGAACAGATTCTGTATTATGCCAAGATCAGTCCACCCTCACAAAAATATGATAAAGACTGTTTTATGGATGCGTTCTGTATCTAGCCGGAATGGGTGTGGAGCTGAGTCCAGCTTTTCCTGACCTGAACAGATCATCGTTAAAGTTGAAAGATTTAGACCTGTTTATTCTGCCTCAACTGAGCTAAGCTTTAGCCTCGCTTGACGGAGCGCGAGTAATCACTCGCTGAGATCATGTGATTCCTTTTATCGTTATCAGGAATTGAGCATGAGTACCGTTGAACCTGATCAGGTTAAGACCTGCGTAGGAATCAAGCCAGCTAAAAACCCAGCCCTTTTTTTATCCGCTCAGGATAAATCTGCCCGCGTTTTTGGTCGTGCTTGATTCGTTGATGTCATTCATAAGGATCATAGCCATGAACCAGTTAACGAATCTTTCTTCTGAAACTTCTCTCTCCACCCATGAACAGGAAGCACGTGACTTAACGCGCATTCTGCCTGCTTCACGTAAAGTCTATCTGTCAGGCTCACGTCCTGATATTCAGGTGCCGATGCGGGAAATTTCCCTCAGTGAAACCCCGACAGGCTTAGGCGGTGAATACAATCCACCCTTGATGGTTTATGACACTTCCGGTGTCTATACTGATCCGAATGTGACGATTGACCTGAATAAAGGCCTGCCAAATATCCGTGACAGCTGGATTGAACAGCGTAACGATACTGAAATGCTGGACGATTTAAGCTCTGAATTTGGCCGTCAACGTCTACGAGATATCCGTACTGCCGCAATCCGTTTTGCCCATATCCAGAAACCTCGCAAAGCCAAATCCGGCCACAACATCACCCAGATGCATTATGCCAAGCAGGGTATGATTACTCCGGAAATGGAATATATCGCGATTCGTGAAAATCTGCGGCAACTCGATGGTGTCGATATGCGCCAGCATCCGGGGCAGAATTTCGGTGCCCAGAATTTACGCGAAATCACCCCGGAATTTGTGCGTCAGGAAGTCGCTGCCGGCCGCGCCATTATTCCAGCCAATATCAACCATCCGGAACTGGAACCGATGATTATCGGGCGTAATTTTCTGGTGAAAATTAATGCCAATATCGGTAATTCTGCACTCGGTTCCAGTATTGAAGAAGAAGTTTCGAAAATGACCTGGGCGACACGCTGGGGTGCCGATACCATTATGGATCTGTCGACCGGACAGAATATTCATGAAACCCGGGAATGGATTATCCGTAACTCTCCAGTGCCAATTGGCACCGTACCGATCTATCAGGCTTTGGAAAAAGTCAACGGCGTCGCCGAAGATCTGAGCTGGGAGATCTTTAAAGATACCCTGATTGAACAGGCCGAACAGGGCGTGGACTACTTCACCATTCATGCTGGTGTACTTTTAAGATATGTACCGCTCACGGCCAACCGTCTGACCGGCATTGTCTCGCGTGGCGGTTCGATCATGGCGCAGTGGTGTCTGGCACATCATCAGGAAAACTTCCTCTATACCCATTTTGATGACATCTGCGAAATCATGAAAGCCTACGATGTGTCGTTTAGTCTGGGTGATGGCCTGCGTCCGGGCTGTGTGCAGGATGCCAATGATGAAGCACAATTTGCCGAACTGAGAACCTTGGGTGAACTGACCCATCGTGCCTGGGAGCATGATGTGCAGGTGATGATCGAAGGCCCGGGCCATGTCCCGATGCACATGATCAAGGAAAATATGGAGCTGCAACTCGAAGTCTGTAAAGAAGCACCCTTCTATACCTTGGGGCCGTTAACCACCGATATTGCACCGGGTTATGACCACATTACTTCAGCCATTGGCGCCGCGATGATTGGCTGGTATGGCACGGCCATGCTCTGCTATGTCACACCTAAAGAACATTTGGGCTTACCGAATAAAAAGGATGTGAAAGACGGCATTATTACCTACAAGATTGCAGCACATGCGGCAGATCTGGCCAAAGGACATCCGGGTGCGCAGGCACGGGACAATGCCCTGTCCAAGGCCCGTTTTGAGTTCCGTTGGGAAGATCAGTTCAATTTGAGTCTGGATCCGGATACCGCCCGCAGCATGCATGATGAAACCATGCCCAAAGCAGCCCATAAGTCAGCGCATTTCTGTTCCATGTGTGGACCGAAGTTCTGTTCGATGAAGATTAGCCAGAATGTGCGCGACTATGCCAATCAACAGGCCAATATAGATCAATCTGTGGTCTCGCAGGCCGAGATTGAAGCCGGTCTGGATCAGATGAAAGCCAGTTTCCATAACTCCGGCCAAAATCTGTACCAAAAATTATAAAACTTTAAAAAAAACAGTTGTCTTCAAAAAAAACTCAGATAGGATGAAAATAAATCAATTCATTCTATCTGAGCATATGAATATTATTAAACAGGCCTCTTATAATAAAAAAGACTTTAGCGTAGAGGCACGTGAGTTCTTGTACCGGGGTTTTATTCAGGTGGAAAAAGTCAGCCTGCAACACCGTTTATTTCATCAGGAAGGCTCAACACCGACCTTGCAGCGTGAACTGATTCATCGGCCAGAAGCAGCCGGTGTGTTGATGTATAACCATCAGCAGCAGAAATTTGGCCTGATTGAACAGTTCCGTATTGGGGGGCTGGACGATGTCGACTCGCCTTGGCAGCTCGAAGTCATTGCCGGCGTACTCGATGGAGCCGAAGCTCCGGAACAGTGTATCCGTCGTGAAGCACTCGAAGAATCAGGCTGTACCCTGACTGAGTTACAGCATATTTTCAGCTTTTATCCTTCTGCGGGTGCCTGTTCCGAATTGTTTCATTTATATGTTGCCGAGACTGAACTGCCGGAACAAGGCGGTGTCTTTGGCATGCCAGATGAAGGTGAAAATATCCAGCTGCATATTCTGGATTATGCCGATATTGCCACTTTACTCACCAATGGTCGCTTAAGGAATGCACCGGTCATTATGGCCTTGCAGTGGTTGCAACAGCATATTCATACTGCCGGGATATGTCTAAGGGGAAAGACATGAGTTTTCAGCAGTCAGGTACAACCACACAGCCGGACTGGACCATCATCCAGATTTCGGATACGCATTTGATGAATCAGCAAGAGCTGGAATTTGCCCAGATGAATCCTGAGCAGAGTTTTCATGAAGTGATACGGCATGTGCAGCAACGCTTTCCCAAAATTGATGCACTGCTTCATACCGGTGATCTGGCTCAGGTTCCGGTAGCAGAAACTTATCAGCGTTATATCGACTTTATCCAGTCCTTAGGCGTACCGCATTACCAGATTCCAGGCAATCATGATGATGCTCAAGTATTTCCGTTTCATCAGAATACCAATCAGGTACATGCGATTCATTTCGGCACTTGGAGCATGATGCTGTTAAACAGTGCGGTTCCAGGCAAGGTCGATGGCTGGGTCGAGCAAGCTCAGCTCGATCAGCTGGATCAGCTTCTGGGTGAATACAGCCAGCAATATATTATTATTGCCTGTCATCATCATCCGTTTAGCATGCAATCTCACTGGATCGATCAGCACCGGCTTAAAAATGCCGACCATCTTAAAGATGTGCTGGCACGGCATCAGAATGTGAAGCTGGTATTATTCGGTCATGTGCATCAGGACTCCTGCAATGAGTGGCACGGTATCTATTTTTTATCCACGCCATCGACCAGTGTACAGTTCAAACCCCAAAGCCCGGATTTCGCGCTAGATCAGGCGGCGCCTGGTTATCGTGTATTACATTTGCAACAAAATGGTGAGTTTGATACCTACATTGAGCGGGTGGCATTGAGCCAGCAAAATATTAATACCGAAATTTCAGGTTATTAACTTTTCAATTTGTTTTTTTTGCATTACTTTATTGCAACCAAAGGAAATGTGATATGCATAGTCCAGCCATCAAAGACTATCAATAAGCATAAAAAGTCTATATGATGACGGCCCCCACAGGAGGATAATCCTTCTTCAGGGTGGATAAAAATTGCATATCACCATATTTTTTGCGTAGCAATCATACGCATAGATGAGGAATGCCCTAAATGGCGAATGACAACCAAAATCAAGTCTTAGACAATCAAACTGAAGTTGTAGAAGAGAAAGCTGCAAAGCGCGTACGCAAATCTAAGCCTAAAACGACTGACGGTGGTTCTACTGCTAGCTTATTTGGTATTGAACCTTATCAACCTAAAAAAAATGAAGAATACATGTCTGAAGGTCAGCTTCAGCATTTCCGCCAGATCTTGATGGCATGGAAAGCTGAATTGATGTCAGAAGTAGATCGTACCCTCAATACAATGCAAGATGAAAATACTGCCCTTCCTGATGTCAACGACCGTGCGACGCAAGAAGAGGAATTTGCCATTGAGCTACGTACCCGTGACCGTGAACGTAAACTGATCCGTAAAATCGAACAGTCGATCGAAGCGATCCAGAATGATGACTATGGTTTCTGTGAAACCTGTGGTATCGAAATTGGTCTGCGTCGTCTAGAAGCACGCCCAACTGCAACTTTATGTATTGACTGCAAAACGTTGGCAGAAATCAAAGAGAAGCAAAATAACGGTTAAGTATGTCTTTAAGTAATCCCTCCCTGACCCTCCCTTTATTAAAGGGAGGGAAAGCTGAAGTGAATTACGTGGGTCGGTTCGCGCCATCGCCAACCGGCCCTTTGCATTTTGGCTCCCTCATTACCGCAGTCGCCAGTTACTGCGATGCCAAAGCAAATCAAGGTACATGGCTGGTCCGGATTGAAGACACCGACATTCCACGTATTTATCCTGGTAGCGAAGAGCATATTCTGCGCGCCATGGATGCCTTTCAGTTTGAGCCAGACGGCGAGATTATTTTCCAGAAAGACCGTTTAGACATCTATGCAAATGTAATCGAACAATTACGTCAGCAAGGTCTGGTCTATGCCTGTCAATGTACCCGTAAAATGCTCGGTTCCAATCATATCTATCAGGATACCTGTCGCGACCTGGGTCTGGCTTTTGAACAGCAGGCCATTCGCCTAAAAGTCGCGGAGGTCGAGATCTGTTTTGAAGACCGTCTGCAAGGCAGACATTGCTCCGAGCTCAAAAAAGATCTGGGGGATTTTGTCTTGAAACGTCGCGACGGCATTATCAATTATCAGTTGGCTGTTGTGGTCGACGATTATCTGCAAGGCATAAGCCATGTTGTGCGCGGTGCGGACTTGCTGGACAATACCGAACGGCAGATCTATCTGGGACAGTTACTCGGCTACCCTCGCCTGAGCTATATGCATCTGCCACTGGCAATGAATGATCAGGGACAAAAACTGTCAAAACAGAATCTGGCCCAAGCCCTGGATTTAACCCAGGCACCGCAATTATTACAACAGGCACTTCAGGCTTTGCATCAGGCTGAAGTTGATCCGGATACGCCGCAGCACATGCTGCAACAGGCTGTGGCGCAGTGGGACATTGAACGGATTCCGCATACAACAGCGCTACAAGGTCACTATTTATAAAAACGGGTTTTCAATTAATCTATCTAAAAGTAACTCGCCAGATAAAAGGATGATAAAAATGTTGTTTATTTTTGGATTCGGCCCGAAAACCAAAGTGATTGAGAAAAGCCAGTTCCTGTGTCCGGTCTGCCGCACCCGTTCAGGCTATGAACTGAAACAGCAGCGCAATTATTTTTCTCTGTTTTTTATTCCCTTGATTCCGCTCTCTAAACCCAAGAATGCATTTGTCAGCTGTTCTAACTGCGGTACGGTGATGCCGAGCACAGTGCTTGACCATGCTCAGCCTGAACCTCAGCGTAATTCCAGTCTAGAAGCTTGATTCTTCCCGGCTTGGATTGACCTGTCGTGTGGTTGAATCGATTTTCAGAATCAGACTGATCATTACCGCACAGACAATTAAGGATGAACCACCATAACTGATAAATGGCAGGGTCAAACCTTTGGTTGGCAACATGCCCATATTCATGCCGGCATTCACCAGAATCTGTAACAGGAAAATGATGCTGATGCCATAAGCCAGATAGCCGGCACGCAGATATTGATGCTGCAAGGCACGATGACCAATACGGATGCAGCAGACCATCATGGTAAAAGACAGGATCAGAATTGTTGCAATACCCAAGAAACCGAATTCCTCACCCAGAATCGCCAGCATGAAGTCGGTATGCGCTTCCGGCAGATAAGACATTTTCTGGATACTGTGACCTAAGCCTACCCCTGTCCATTCGCCGCGCCCAAAGGCCATCAGGGCATTGGACAACTGATAGCCGGTACCCAGAGGATCTTCCCAGGGATTCGAGAAAGACAGCAGACGTTGCAGACGATAAGGTTCCAATAAAATCGCGGCAGCAAATGCCCCCACCAGGGTCATGAAAGCCACACCAAACTGAATCCACGGCGCACCCGCCAGGAAAAACACCCCGAGCATGGTCAGGGTAATCACGACGGTTGCACCCAAGTCAGGCTCAAGGATAATCAAACCGACGGTCACCCCCATAATGGCGCTTAAACGTACCAGACCCTTGATGTTATTGCGCACTTCTTCCGCACGGCGTACCACATAGTCGGCAGTAAAAATCGCCATCATCACCTTGGCCACTTCCGAGGCCTGCAAGGTAAATCCGGCCACCCGAATCCAGCGCTTGGAACCATTCACTTCAGTTCCAACCACCAGCACCGCCACCAGCAGCATAATGGTGATAATCCACAAAAAGAAGGTGTTGTTAAACCAGACCTTTAAGGGAATCTTATACGCCAGCAAGGCCGCAACAGCGGCAACAAAAATGGAAATACCATGGCGGCTAATATAATGAAAGGCATTTTCATGCATGCGTTCAGCATAGGGCATCGAGGCCGATGCCACCATGATCGAGCCAATACACAGCAATGCCAACACACAGAAAATCAGCACATTGCGCGGATTCAGCTCAGCGGGGAGTTTCGGCAACCACTGGCTATAAAACTGGTTTAATTTATTGATCGTAGTCTGAGCAAACCCAGCCATATCACGAATCCTTGTTATTCTTAATTGAGTTCATTCACATATGCAACAAACTTGCGACCACGCTCCGGATAGCCCGAGAACATATCAAAACTTGCACATGCAGGAGACAATAGCACGACATCATGTGGCTGGGTGTGCTTTTGGCAGATTTCCACCGCCTGCTGCAAGCTCTCTGCACGCAGCAGTTCAGTCGTGCCTGCAATTGCCGCTTCGATGACGGGACGATCTTCACCCATCAGGACAGCCAGCTTGGCATATTTACCCAGTGATTCACGCAAGGCCTTAAAGTCCTGACCTTTGCCCTGCCCACCAAGAATAATCGCCACCTTGCCGCCTTGTGCTTCAATGGCCATACCTAAGCCGTCGAGTGCCGCCAAAGTTGCACCGATATTGGTTCCTTTAGAGTCATTGTAGTAACGTACACCCTGTACTTCTTTGACGAATTCGCAGCGATGTTCCAGACCTTTGAAGGTTTTCAGGGTTTCCAGCATGCTGTCCAGTGGCAAACCAATTGCTTCACCGAGTGCCAGACAAGCCAAGGCATTGGCAACATTATGCGTGCCCTGCATATACATTTCGGTACTTTTTAGCAGACGTTCACGCCCCCGCGCCAGCCAGATGCCACCATCACCATCTTTAAGAATCCCGTACTGGTTCATATCCGGTGCATTCAGCCCAAAGCTTTGCATCGGCGTCACATCCGGCACCAAAGGACGGGTCAAAGAGTCATCCCGGTTATACACCACTTTTTTCACACCCTGAAAAATCCGGTGCTTGGCAGTGTGATAGCCCATCATGTCGCCATGACGATCCAGATGATCTTCACTCATGTTGAGTACTACAGCAACCTCTGCCGCCAGGTTTGAAGTGGTTTCCAGCTGAAAACTGGATAATTCTAAAATATATAGCTCAGGATCATCTTTGGTCAGATCTAGCGCAGGACGGCCCAAGTTACCACCCACGGCGACTTTCTTGCCAGCATCGGCGGCCATCAAACCAATCAAAGTCGTGACTGTACTTTTGGCATTCGAACCGGTAATTGCCACAATCGGCTTGTCGGTAGCGCGACGTAAAATCTGGATTTCACTGACCACCGGAATGCCATTATTGATCGCAGCCTGAATTTCGGGAAGCTTCGGATCAAGTCCGGGACTGATCACGATTTCTTCTGCGGACAGCAACAGTTCCGCATCAAACTGGCCAAAACTGGTCTGAACCTCGGCCGGAATCTGGTCATGCCCTGGCGGGTTAGCTCTAGAATCTGTTACTGCAACGCGGTAGCCCTGACCATGCAAGAAATTGACTGCTGCAACACCAGATATTCCGAGTCCTGCAACGACTTTTAACCCACCACGTTGTATTAACATTTTCGCCCCATATTTTGGTCTATTTTGAAACTGACGAAATGGTAGCACTTTGCTGTTTTGAATGCCTTTTCTGATTGAGCTTTCTGTACATTTTTTTTGTGTCCATGCGTAAAAAAACCGTCATGCTGATGACGGTTTTTAAAATTCCAGCAGAAAAGGAAATTATTTCCATTTCACCGCTTGCTGGGCCGGCTTTTCCTGTGTAGTTTGCTCCGAAGCCGGACAGGCACAATTTCCGCCACAGCCACTGGCCATTGCAGGCTGCAGCCATTTGGCCAGACCCATCCAGCCTTTGGCTGCACAGGCATCAGACAGCTTCTGGAAGACTGAGCGAGAGGTGTTCGGAAACACCTTTTTAAATACCACCAGCGCACTCCATAGAACCAGTGCCGCCACAATCAGAATTTCAATCATTTCAATCTCCCATGCATAGTATTGAACCAAAGCAATTGACCCAGGCCAAAGCAGTTTAAGCCCAATAATATGAAGCAATTTGATAAGTCAGGAATGACATAAAATATGCCAGACCAAACAGGTAAACCGTCATGATACTGACCGTTTTCCAGGAACCCGTTTCACGCTTGACGGTCGCCAAGGTTGCCAGACAATGCGGTGCATAAATAAACCACACCAGTAAGGACAGGCCTGTTGCCACTGACCAGCCCAGATCACCACCACTGCTGATTAATGAAGATAGACCTTCAGACATGGCATCGTCATCTACAGCAGACAGCGCATAGACAGTACCGAGTGCAGCCACCACCACTTCACGGGCAGCCATCGCCGGAATCAGGGCAATACAGATCTGCCAGTTGAAACCGAGTGGCGCAAAAATCGGCTGCATCAGGTGACCGAGCATTCCAGCCAGTGAATAGTCAATGGCCGGCAAGGTTGCACCTTCAGGCGGTTGCGGAAAGGTGCACAAGAACCATAACACCACAGACAGCGCAAAGATGATGCCACCGACACGTTTCAGGAAGATTTTGCCGCGATCCAGCAAGCCGATCCAGACGTTTTTCAAATCCGGAAAACGGTAGCTAGGCAGCTCCATCAACAGCATGTGCTGAGACTTATCTTTATGAAAAAATTTCAGTACAAAAGACACCACCAGCGCACTCAGGATACCCGCCATATACAGGCCAAATAGCACCAGACCTTGCAGGTTCATAAAACCCCAGACGGTTTGTTGAGGAATAAAGGCTGCAATCAGCAAGGCATAGACGGGCAAACGAGCCGAACAGGTCATCAACGGCGCAACGAAAATCGTAGTTAAACGATCGCGTGGATCACTGATGGTACGTGAGGCCATGATACCCGGAATGGCACAGGCAAAGCTGGATAATAACGGAATAAAGGCACGTCCCGACAGCCCTGCCTTAAACATCAGCTTATCGAGTAAAAACGCTGCACGCGGTAAATAGCCTGATTCTTCCAGTACCAGAATAAAGAAGAACAGAATCAGAATCTGCGGCAGGAACACCACCACCCCGCCGGCACCGGCAATAATCCCGTCCACCACCAGACTGTTGAGCAAGGGATGGGCAATATATTCACCCAGGAATTCACCGAGCCAGCCAAAGAAGGTTTCGATGCCATCCATGAAGGGTGCGGCCCAGGCAAATACTGCCTGGAAAATCACAAA
This sequence comes from Acinetobacter sp. KH_038, assembly GCF_057839405.1. Lineage (NCBI taxonomy): Bacteria > Pseudomonadati > Pseudomonadota > Gammaproteobacteria > Moraxellales > Moraxellaceae > Acinetobacter > Acinetobacter sp. KH_038. The sequence continues at coordinate 2,890,257 of NZ_CM174489.1, forward strand.
CATCATTACCGCCAGACTAAGTAGACCCAGTACCGGATGCAAAAAAATCTTGTCGAGAAAATCGGTACGTTTGTCTTCCTGATCAATGAAATTGACCACATCACTCAGAATGGCTGCCACTTGCTGATGGGTATCGCCTTTCAGGCCGCTCAATTCAGTTTGCGGTACCGAGAACTTGCCTTGATCCAGGGCATTTTTCAGGTTTTCAATGCCTGAACTGCGCACAGCCACGGTTTCTACCACTGGCACGCCCAGACGTTCAGACAGTTTCTGGGTATTGATCTGCATGCCACGGCGGCGTGCTTCATCCATCATGTTGAGTACGACCAGAACCGGACGACCCAGGGCAATCATTTCCAGTACCAGACCCAGATGCAGCTTCAGGTTGGTGGCATCCACCACACACAAAAACGCATCCTGCTCCTGTTCCTCAGCAATTTTACCTTGCACCACATTGCGGGTGATTTCTTCATCCGGACTGGTTGCATTCAGACTATAGGTTCCGGGCAAATCCAGGACGCGGACTGCCTTGCCAGAAGGTAGCGTAAACGTACCCACCTTACGTTCAACCGTAACACCCGCATAGTTCCCGACTTTTTGGCGTGTTCCTGTTAAATGGTTGAATAAAGAAGTTTTACCGCAGTTAGGGTTACCGACAAGGGCAATACGTAATGTATCACTCATGCCGACACCGCCTGTTCAATTTCAATTTTAGCTGCTTCTGATTTACGCAAAGCAAAACGGGTAAATCCAACTTGAATCAAAATGGGATCTCCCCCAAAAATACCTTTCGTAATCACCTGTACTTTGGTACCAGGTACAAAGCCCAAAGTTTCCAGGCGACTCGCGACGACATCGTGTAGCGCACTTTCACCCTCAGTCGCTCGACTCACTTTCCGGATGATGGCAATTTGTTTTGCTTTTAAATCAGACAAACGCACCGTGAAAATTCCTAAACAATTTTGTACAGTATACAAACAAATGAGAATAATTAACAAATAAGATTAATTACATTCCAATTTAGCCTTATACCACATCGACACTGTCATAAAATTACACTACAGTGGAGAATACCAATGCAAATTATCGCTTTTTTAGATCAGATCCTTGCACCCTATGCTGAATAAAAAACCCCGTATCCCTGCTCCGGTTCAAATTCCGGAAGCCTTGAGCTATTTACAGGGTTTTCGTGACTATCTGATTGCGCAAACAGTCAGCCCGCATACCCGAAATGCCTATTTATCCGATTTGCTGCAATGTGCCGAATGTCTGGCCAAACCTTTGCCAGAATGGACTCATGACGATATTTCCGATGTATTGATTAACCTGACCAAACAGCAAAAAAGCCCGCGTTCAATTGCCCGCTGCCTGTCAGCCTTGCGTTCATTTTATAAATTTCTGCGGGAACAGAAACTGCGCAGCGACAATCCGGTAGCAGCGCATAAAACTCCAAAACTGGGCCGGGCCTTGCCCAAAGACCTCTCTGAAGCCGATGTCGAAGCCTTGATTCATGCACCAGATATCAACACGGCGCTAGGACTGCGTGATCGTGCCATGTTTGAGGTGCTATATGCTTGCGGACTACGCGTGAGCGAACTGATCAATTTACGTCTGGAACTGATCAATTTGAAACAGGGCTATTTGCGTATCGTGGGTAAGGGCAATAAAGAACGACTGGTGCCGATGGGACAAATGGCCTGTGAATGGGTAGAAAAATATCTGAACGAAGCCCGTCCGCAACTTTATAAGACTTCGACCGATTATCTGTTTTTAACCCAGCATGGCGGGATCATGAGCCGGCAGAACTTCTGGTATGCCATCAAGCGCTATGCCCTGCAAGCCGGGATTCAGTCCGAGCTGTCACCGCATACCTTGCGCCATGCCTTCGCCACCCATTTACTCAATCATGGCGCAGACTTACGCGTGGTGCAGATGCTTCTGGGCCACAGCGATCTGTCCACCACGCAGATTTATACTCATGTGGCGCAAGTGCGAATGCAACAACTGCATGCAACCCATCATCCACGGGCTTAAAACGTTTACAGGTCGAATAAACTGAGAAGTTTGACGTGATTGTATTTTTTTTTGTTATGCTAATGCTCTGTTTTTAGTCCAAGAAGAAAAGGGTTATTTATGACATTTGCCCGCTCAAAAGTTTTTATGGCTTGCACACTTGCTGCTGGTTTGGGGCTTAGCGCATGTTCCAATTCCACGAACAACGATAAAAAGCAAGATACGCTCACTGCAAGTGCACCAGCAACGGGCGAAGCCTCTACCCTGACCGAACGTAATGCCCAACAGCGCCTGGTTTCTACCCTAGAAAAGCATTTCAAGACTGCTGGCATCAGTGCCAAAATCACCGACATTAAAGCCACCGAAGTCCCGAACCTGTTCTGGGTTAGCCTGGAAGGCATGTCTGCGGTGTATGTCACCAGTGATGGCAAATACCTGATTCAGGGCGACGTGATCCGACTCGGCGATAAACAGCTGCATAATGTCAGTGAAAACCTGCAAGCCGGAATCAACAACAAACTCTTTTCTGAGCTGAAAGCAGAAGACCTGCTGATCTATCCGGCCACAGGCAAAGCCAAGCATGTGATCTATGTGTTTACCGATGTCAGCTGCCCGTATTGCCATAAATTCCATGAGCAAATGGATGAAATGAACAACAAAGGTATCGAAGTGCGTTATATCGCCTGGCCGCGCGGTGAACAGCATATGCCAGCCATGGAAGCAATCTGGTGCAGTGCCGACCGTCGCAGTGCCTTTGATCAGGCCATTGCCGGTGCACAGATCACTGCGCAAAAATGTGAAAATCCTGTTCAAGATCAATATCACATGGGCCTCAATATGGGCGTCAATGGCACCCCGGCAATTTATAGCTCAGAGGGCGTTTACCTGGGCGGATATCTATCTACCTCGGAATTATTGAAGCGGCTTAAATAACTCATTTTAATAAGTTATTTAACTTTAATTTATACATGAAGATATTCTGAAATGACCCTAGAGTCATTGCGTTTTTTTAGCTATGATCTAGGTTCTCGTAAAAAACTGATTATATTTGGAGTGTGACGTGAAACCAGTTCGTCTGGCAATCCTCGGTCTTGGTACTGTAGGTGGTGGTGCCTTGAAACTATTAAAAGAAAATGCTGCTGAGATTAAACGTCGCACCGGTCGTGAAATTCAAATTACTTATGTAGGTACCCGTCGCCCACGTCCTGATCTGGATCTGCCTGAATCGGTAAAGCAAAGTGCCGACTTCATGGATATCGTACGTCAACCGGATGTAGACGTGGTCGTCGAAGTCATGGGCGGCATTCACCCTGCTTTTGAAATCATCATGGAAGCCATGAAACATGGCAAACATATTGTCACTGCCAACAAAGCCTTATTGGCTGAACACGGCAATGAACTGTTTAAAGCAGCTGAAGACAATGCCGTGCAAATTGCCTATGAAGCAGCCGTAGCCGGCGGCATTCCAATCATTAAAGTGATTCGTGAAGGTCTGGCTGCCAACAAGATTGAATGGCTGGCAGGTATTATCAATGGTACGGGCAACTTCATTCTCAGTGAAATGCGTGAAAAAGGCCGTGCTTTTGAAGATGTGCTCAAAGAAGCACAAGAACTCGGTTATGCCGAAGCCGATCCAACCTTTGATGTGGAAGGTATTGATGCTGCACATAAACTGACTATTCTGGCGTCGTGTGCCTTTGGTATTCCGCTTCAGTTCGACAAAGTCTTTACTGAAGGCATTGGCAAAGTCACTGCACAGGATGTCAAATATGCAGAAGACCTCGGTTTCCGTATCAAGCACCTGGGGATTGCACGCCGTACCGATGCCGGAATTGAGCTACGTGTTCATCCAACCCTGATTCCTGAAGAAGAACTGATTGCCAATGTGAATGGCGTAAAAAATGCCGTTCTGGTACAGGCCAATGCGGTTGGCCCAACGCTGTATTACGGCGCAGGCGCAGGTGCAGGTCCAACAGCGTCTGCTGTGGTCGCAGATGTGGTGGATATTGTCCGTGACATCATTTATACCGAAGACGGTGCCGGGACCATTCCTCAACTGGCCTTTGAAGCCCTGACCGATTTACCGATCTTGAGTCGTGAACAAATGACCACCGGCTATTACATTCGTATCAATGCCGAAGATCAAATGGGCGTGCTTGCCGATGTCACCACGATTCTTAGTCGTGCCGGCATCAGTATTGATGCCATCATGCAGCAACCACGCTTAAAAGACCTTATTCCGATCGTGATTCTGACCGATCCTATCGTCGAATCAAAAATGGATGCAGCGCTCTCACAAATTCAAGCATTACCCGTCATCCATGGCGAAATTGTACGAATTCGTTTAGAATCGCTTGATAATTAATCGGGTTAAGGGGAGTATTTCCCCTGGCCAAGCTCTACACACAATTGGAACATCATCATGTCGAATGCCAATCGTTATACTGGTTTAGTTGACCGCTATCGCGACCGTTTACCAGTGTCTGCAACTACTCGTGCGATCTCTTTGGGTGAAGGTAATACTCCCCTGATCAAGCTTGAGAATATTCCACGTATTATTGGTAAAGACGTTGAAATCTATGTGAAGTACGAAGGCTTAAACCCGACTGGTTCATTTAAAGACCGTGGTATGACCATGGCCGTAACCAAAGCGGTTGAAGATGGCTCTAAAGCCATTATTTGTGCCTCTACCGGGAATACTTCAGCTGCTGCTGCTGCTTATGCAGCACGTGCCGGCATCAAAGCATTCGTGCTCATTCCTGAAGGCAAAATTGCCATGGGTAAAATGGCACAGGCCATGATGTATGGCGCGATCACCATGCAAATTCGTGGAAACTTCGATGACGGTATGCGTCTGGTCAAAGAAGTTGCCGATCAGGCTCCGGTAACGATTGTAAACTCAATCAACCCGTACCGTTTGCAAGGTCAAAAAACTATTGCTTACGAGATCGTTGAAGCTTTAGGCCGTGCCCCGGATTACCACTGCCTGCCAGTCGGTAACGCGGGTAACATCACTGCACACTGGATGGGTTATACCGAAGCTGTTGCAAACCAATCCAAGGAAGAGTTTGAGCAAGTTGTATATGATGCTGAAACAGATGCCTTCACTGGTCCTAAACCGGCAGGCTTGCCAATCATGGCAGGTTATCAAGCGTCTGGTGCTGCACCCTTCCTTCGTGGCGGTCCAGTAGAAAACCCTGAGACGGTTGCAACTGCAATCCGTATTGGTAATCCACAAAGCTTCAATCATGCCAAAGCAGTAGTTCGTGACTCAAACGGCTGGTTTGATGAACTGACTGATGCCGAGATTCTTGAAGCACAACGTCTGCTTTCTATGTATGAAGGCGTGTTCGTAGAACCTGCATCTGCTGCGTCTGTGGGCGGTGCGATTCGTGATATTAAAGCAGGTAAAATTGCGGAAGGTTCAGTGATCGTGTGTACCGTAACAGGTAACGGTCTGAAAGATCCAGATACTGCCATCAAACAATGTGCTGATGCCGTAATGTTATCAATCGATGCAACCATGAACCAGGTAAAAGATTCAATTCTGTCGAATATGTAATTTCTGCCAGAATCAAAAAAACCCTGCTGATGCAGGGTTTTTTAATATAGGGATGATTAAATACGTTTTGGTTGCTGAGTCACCCAGGTCATCAAACGGGTTGCATCATTGGTACGGGCCTGTGAGCTGTTGGCACCTAAAAGCACCACTGCCACCGGACGGTTATTTAAAGTGGTATGCATCACCACACAACGCCCTGCTTCATTAATAAAACCGGTTTTGGAAATATTGATATTCCAGCCACCATTACGCACCAGTGCATTGGTATTATTCGATTTCAGCACACGATAGCCCAAGTTAAAGTCGTAGCTCGGGGTGGTCGAGAACTGGCGAATCAGGCCGTATTGAGAAGCCGTATTGACTAAAATTCCCAAGTCACGCGCCGATGCCACATTTCCAGGATGCAAGCCGGTTGATTCCATAAAGCGGGAAGAGTTCATGCCTAAGGCTTTGGCTTTACTGTTCATCGCTGCAATAAATGCACTTCGGCCACCTGGATAGGTACGTGCCAAAGCGGCCGCTGCCGGGTTTTCAGACTTCATCAGGGCAAACAATAAAGCTTCAGCACGGTTCATGCTGTCGCCTGCTCTTAAGGTCGAGCTTGAGCTCTTGCAGCCTGCACAGGAAAAATCAGCCTGTTGTAGCGTGATTTCTTCTGACATGTTTAAACGTGCATCGGATATCACTACGGCGGTCATCAGCTTGGTAATCGACGCAATCGGGTAAGCCGTGTTGGTATTTTTACTAAACAGCACTTCACCCGTCTGTGCATCCATCACCAATGCGGCACGGGCATTTACAGAAGGTTGATTGCTATAGTTATTTGTATCAAAAATCTGAACTGCTTTTGCCGGTTGCTGCCCTACTCCTGCTGGCGCAGTGCTTGGTCCAACCTGACGCAAGGTGGTGGTGACCGTGGCTGAACCGGGTGGCGAAGGCTCATCAGCAGCCACACGAAAATCATCGCTCATCAGCTGATTGACTTGCTCAGATGACCAACTGATACTGGTTCCGCCCTCTGTCGTGCCGGAATTCATAATGATTTCAGCAAAACTTGTCGCACTCATGCTGACTAACACGGATAGGCCCAGTACATGCCTTAAAGACTTGTTTATTTTCTTCACTATTTCTTCACTCAACTAACAGAGGTAAGATTGATTTGCGTATTACCTCTAATATGCCTTACATTTAAACACATTGCAGAACAATTTTTGATCTTGACACTGTGTGATAAGTTTCAGATTTTATCTTGCGAATAGGATTGCTAATTTTGTACTTTCATTGCAAGCTTATTTTGCTTTATGTAACAAAAAAATGATTTTTTTAACAGAGGGAGAGCTTAGGTGATCACAGTTTTAGTTGTGGACGACCATGAATTAGTACGTACTGGAATTTGCAGAATGCTGGAAGACCATGCGGAGGTTCAGGTGATTGGCCAGGCTGAATCTGGTGAAGAAGCAATTTCTCTGGTTCGCCAGCATCATCCGAATGTGGTTTTGCTGGATGTAAATATGCCGGGTATTGGTGGAGTAGAGACCACACGGCGTCTGCTTCAGAGCGCCCCTGAAACCAAGGTGCTGGCTGTCAGCGGCCTGGCCGAAGAACCTTATCCTTCGCTGTTACTTAAAGCCGGGGCCAAAGGCTATATCACCAAAGGCGCACCGATTTCAGAAATGGTTCGCGCCATCAATAAAGTCATGCAAGGTGGTAAATATTTCAGTGCCGACATTGCAGAACAGCTGGCCAGCTCTTACCTTTCCGATACACAACAGTCGCCCTTTGATGCACTGTCAGAACGTGAAATGCAAGTGGCAATGATGGTGGTGAATTGTATCAGTGCTCAGGAAATTGCCGACAAGCTCTTTGTCAGCGTCAAAACCGTAAATACCTATCGTTACCGTATTTTTGAAAAACTGAATATCGATAGTGATGTCAAACTGACGCATCTGGCGATGCGCTATGGGCTGATCAAACCTTAGCCTTTGGCGAGTTGCGGTGCATATGGCACAAAAATCTCATTATTCTGAACTTAATCAATACCACTTAGGCATCTGGTATAGTGCCTATCGCCTGATTATCAGCACTGGCCTGCTGCTGATTTTTCTGCTGACGTATCCTGCACTCACAGCAGATTATCAATATCCACAGCTGTATTCTTATGCATTGGCAATCGGTGTTGCGGTGAATGCCGTGCAGCTGTTTGCACTGAAATGGGTAAAACGACTGATTCAGCAACAGCTGATCATGATTTTCTTTAGCGATGTCTGTGTCTTAAGTTTGCTGACTTTGGCAAGTGATGGGCCTAATCTGCAAATCGGGCTATTGTTTGTGATTACCATCTTTTCTGCATCGTTATTACTGGATGCAAAAAAGGCCTTGGTGGTCACTCTGGTTGCCGTGATTAGTGTTATTTATCAACATTTTATCGGCAGTATTTTTGCATTTTCCTCACTCAGCAATATCAGCAATAGTGCCCTGCTGGCCTTTCTGTTTTTTGTGGTGTATGGCACCGGACAAATCGCCGTGCGGCGTTTTCAGATTCTGGAAAACCTGAATTTTTCCCAATCGCTGGAACTGCATCGCTTACAGAATATTAACCGCTATATCCTGGAACAGATTGAAACCGGTTATCTGGTACTGGATGAAAATTATCATGTGGTACTGACTAATCCCGCGGCCTGTACTTTGCTGGGGATCGAAGCCAAGTATGCCTATGAAAAATTTAGCCTGTACCAGTCCCAGCCCGATTTATTCGAACTGATTCACTTTGAAACCCTGGAAAATGGTGAACGCTTTCAGTTTGAATCCCAGCAAAGTCGCTATAATATTCATGTGCAGGTACAAAAGCTGATTGTGCCGCATCAGACCCTGACTTTATTGGTGTTGCAGGATGCCAAAAAACTCAATCAGCAGGTGCAGCAGCTCAAGTTGGCTGCACTGGGTCAGCTCTCGGCCAGTATTGCCCATGAAATCCGCAATCCTTTGGCTGCCATTGTACAGGCCAATGATTTGTATCTGGATTCAGAAACTGAACAGCAACAGCTGCTTAACCAGATGATTGGCCGCCAGGCAACCCGGATTGACCGGATTATTCAGGACACACTGAATATGGTCAAAAATAAAGAAACCCATCCGGTACCGATCCATCTGAATGAATTTATCCCGTTATTTATCCAGGAAGATTTGGCCGATATTAGCGATCAGATTCAATTTAATATTGATGTGCCGCTGCTGATACAGTTTGATGAAGCACAGTTCCGGCAAGTCCTGATCAACCTGATCCGAAATGCCATCCGTCACAACTCGGGCGATGCTGCTTATATCCAGCTCAACATACATCCCTATGAGCATCGGGTCTGGATTGATGTCCGCGATTTTGGCTCAGGCGTGGCCATACATGATCAGGCCTTATTATTTAAACCTTTTTTCAGTACCTCGATTAGTGGTACCGGATTAGGACTGTATTTATCACATAGTTTTTGTGAAGCAAATCAGGCACAATTAAACTATATACAACAAGAACAGGGCGCATGCTTTCGCATTAGCTGCCAACGTATTACGGTATAAAGGGGTCAAGGGAAATGAGCGTGGAACAACAGCCACTGGTGCTACTGGTGGATGATGAAGAAGATTTGTGCACCCTGATGCAAATGTCATTGCTGCGCATGGGGATTCGTACGCATATTGCCCATCGTCTGCAAGATGCTAAAAAATGCCTTGCAGATCATCAGTATGATGCCTGCCTGACTGACCTGAACCTGCCCGATGGCAATGGTCTGGAGTTACTGGAATGGATTGGCAATCTTTATCCTGCACTTCCAGTGGCAGTTCTGACTGCTTATGGCAATATGGAAATTGCGATTGCAGCGCTCAAAGCTGGTGCCTTTGACTTTGTCAGTAAACCGGTCAATCAGAAACATCTGGAACAGTTACTGCAAAAAGCCCTGAATAAACCGGTAGATTATTCGCATAATAATCCCAATAATGCCTTGGAACATAAAATGCTGATCGGACAATCGATGCCGATTCAGCAATTACGTATTACCCTGCAAAAAATTGCCCGCTCCCAGGCACCGGTTTTTATTACCGGTGAATCCGGAACCGGTAAGGAAGTGGTGGCCAATCTGGTTCATCGCCTGAGCAATCGCAATGAAGGCCCTTTTATTGCCATTAACTGCGGTGCCATTCCAACCGAACTGATGGAAAGTGAACTGTTTGGACACAAGAAAGGCAGTTTTACCGGAGCAGCCCAGGACAAACAGGGTCTGATTCAATCGGCACATGGCGGCAGTCTGTTTCTGGATGAAATTGCAGAATTACCCCTGGCCATGCAGGTCAAACTGCTACGTGCGGTACAGGAAAAACGCATTCGCCCCTTAGGTTCAGACAGCGAAATTGATGTCGATTTCCGGATTATCAGCGCCACCCATCAGGATCTGGAAGCCTTGGTACAACAAGGCAAATTCCGTCAGGATTTATATTTCCGTATTCATGTGATGGATCTGACTTTACCACCGCTGCGCGAACGCGGTCAGGATATTCTATTACTGGCCGAACATTTTATTCAGAAAATTTGCCAGGAATGGGGCATTGCCAATAAAAAGCTGACCGAACGCAGTAAAGAGTTTTTATTGGGGCAATATTATCCCGGTAATGTGCGGGAATTGCGTAACATTATGGAACGTGCGATTACCCTGAGTGATGAGGAACGGATTGATCTTCAGCATCTGCAAAGTGCACCGCTACGTCATGCGCTCAGTAACGCTCAGGAGAGCACCACGCTCAATAGTGAGATCATTGCGACCGACAGCCTGATTGTGCCTAAGAAGCTCCCGGAAGAAGGCCTGGAGCTGTATCTGGAAAAGATTGAAAAAGAAGTGTTACTCAATGCGCTGAATCTGACCCACTGGAACCGGACACTGGCCGCAAAAAAACTCGGCATGTCGTTTCGTTCGCTACGCTATCGTCTGAAAAAGTTCGGACTGGACACTGAAGAAGACGAATAGTTATTTTTGCAGGAGCAGCAGGTCTGTGACGTGTTCCAGATAGCTCTCCTCACGCATTTCCTGCTTAAACGGATAGTTGAAATGCGGCTGCACCCCTCGCCCTTCGATCATCTGGCCGCTCGGACTGAAATACTGTGCGACCGTCATTTGCAAAGCAGAGCCATTACTCAGCGGGAACAGCTTTTGCACCACGCCTTTGCCATAACTCTGCTCACCGACCACCCAGGCACGCTGATGTTCTTTCATTGCTGCAGTAAAGACCTCAGCTGCCGATGCGGAACGGTTGTTAATCAGAATGCCGACTTTCAGATTCTGAAATTCAAAACTTGGCAGTGCCTGAAATTGCTGATTGCCTTCTGCACGGCTTTTGGTCGAAACAATCACGCCCTGATTCAAGAACAGATCGGCCGATTCTACTGCTGCAGAAAGTAATCCTCCCGGATTATTGCGCAGATCAAACATCACGGCTTTTAAGCGCTTGTCGGCATGGCTTTCAATCAGGCGTTTGATTTCATTGGCGGTATCTTGCTGGAAAACTTTGACCTGCAATACCAGTACCTGATTATTGTACAGACTGGATTTAATTTCTGTATCGAGCTTGGTATTGCGTACCAGACGCACCACCGGACTTTGCGGAGAAAGCTGTATGCTCAGCGTAGAGCCAACTGCCCCGCTCAATAACTGCCGCACCTGTTCCTGATTCAGGCTACTCAGCACCTGATCATCAATCTTATAGACCGTGACACCATTGCGCAGCCCCTGCTTGGCAGAATCGGCATCGGCACTTAGTCCCTGAACCATCCATTGCTTCATCTGCGGGTTAAACTGCAGATCGAAATCAATGCTGGCCAGATCGCCCTCGGTATACTCACGTAGCTGTTTATAATCTTCAGGAGACAAATAACGTGAATAGCGGTCCAAGCCACTGACCAGACCTTGAATCGCTTGCTGGAACAAGGCTTCGTCATTTTTATCTTGAATATAATTGTCTTTGACGATGCCGTAAATTTGTACGAATTCTTGAATGGATGCCACAGGAATTTCGGAATAGACCTGGTCATCCATTTGCATATCATCGAGTGCCGGCTCTTTTGAGCCCGCACCCCAGGCTAAATGGCTCAAACACATCAGCAAGCATGGTATTACAACAAACTTCCAATGTGTTCTTGCCATTTTTTACCTTTCTTATCAATCTTATGAAAAATTATTGTTTCAGTTCAATCAGGTTGCGGCCTTGCATTTCTGCAGGAACCGGAACTTGCATCAGGCTTAATAACGTCGGTGCCACATCTGCCAGGACACCGCCTTCTGCGATGGTGGCCTGAGTCGGACCGACATAAATAAATGGAACCAATTCAGTAGTATGCTGGGTATGCACCTGACCACTGTGATAGTCCTGCATCTGCTCTACATTACCATGATCGGCAGTGATAATCATATGGCCTTGTTGCGCCATCACCGCATCATATACTCGTCCTAAACAGGTATCGACCGCTTCGACTGCTTTCACAGCCGCATCAAAGACACCGGTATGACCGACCATATCACCATTGGCAAAGTTCACCACCAGCAGGTCGAATTCACCGGAATTGATTGCTGCCACCAGCTGATCCGTCACTTCATAAGCACTCATTTCCGGTTTAAGGTCATAAGTTGCTACATTTGGTGATGGAATCAGGATACGTTTTTCACCCGGATATTCATCTTCACGACCACCACTGAAGAAGAACGTCACATGCGCATATTTTTCAGTTTCTGCAATACGCAGCTGGGTTTTACCCAGGTTCGACAGGTATTCGCCAATCGAGTTGACCAATGCTTCCGGCATATAGGCCACAGGCGCATCAATTGTCGCCTGATAACGGGTTAGCATCACGAATTTGGCCAGATTTGGCACTACTTTACGTTCAAAACCGGCAAAGTCTTTTTCCACAAATGCGCGAGTAAGTTCACGGGCACGATCGGCACGGAAATTCATGAATACCACGCTGTCGCCATCCTGAATTTTTGCCAGCTCACCAATACGGGTAGCTTTGACAAATTCATCAGATTCATCTGCGGCATAAGCCTGTTCCAGGCCTTCAACTGCGGTAGTAGCAGTACGGGCTGCTTCGCCTTCAGTCAACAAGCGATAAGCCTGTTCCACGCGATCCCAACGGTTATCACGGTCCATGGCAAAATAACGGCCAATCATGCTGGCAATACGGCCTTGACCTGGATATTGTGCAAACAGCGCATCCAGTTTTTCCAGAGAAGGCTGGGCACTTTTTGGTGGTGTATCACGGCCATCCAGGAAAGCATGCAGATACACTGTGACACCACGTTTCAGGGCCAGTTCAGCCATCGCGACAATATGGTCTTCATGCGAATGTACACCGCCTTCAGACAACAGGCCGAGCAAATGCACTGCCCCGCCTGACGCTTTGGCTTTTTCAACGGCATCGACGAGTACTTCATGATTGAAGAAATCACCGGTACGGATGTCTTTGGTAATGCGGGTAAAATCCTGATACAGCACACGACCGGCACCAAGGTTCATATGCCCTACTTCCGAGTTGCCCATCTGTCCATCTGGCAGACCCACGTCTTCGCCAGAACCCGAGATCAGACCATGCGGATGCTTGTCCTGCATTGCAGTTAAATTAGGTCGTTTAGCTGCTAAAAACGCATTGTCTTCGACCGCTTCGCGATGACCCACACCATCCATAATCACCAAAACGTGAGGGATTTTGCCAGCAGTTGCATCCGCCATAATGAAATACTCTGTTCGTCTACGAATTAATCGCTCTATTTTAGCGAAGTTTGCAAAAAGAGGCCATGACCAGTAGATGGTTTAAGCCGCTCATCGCGATTGATTTGTTCTATTTTCCTGAGTCTTAGCGTGCCCGATGCAGCAAATATCCACCAATGGCAAACATGATCAGAATCGGAATAAATACGAACCATGCCGGAGATGGCGCATACACCAGACTGGCATAGCCCAGGAAATCCTGCAGGTAGAAAAAGCCCAGACCGGCAAATAAGGCAATCACCAGACGGAAACCCATCGATTGCTGACGCAGCGGCCCGAAAATAAATGAACAGGCGATCACCACCAGTGCAATCAGGGCAAAAGGCGAACCAAGTTTTTGCCAGAAGGCCAGCTGATAGGTTTTTGGCACCTGGCTATATTCATGCATATAACTGGTGAAACTGATCAGTTGGCTCGGTGACAGGTCTTCAGGATCGATGGTGACCATATGCACATATTTAGGCTGCAAGGCCAGCGCCAAGGGTTGCTGTTGCTGCTTGATCAGGGTGGCATTACCATTTTGCAAAATATCGAACTGTTCGGTATTGCCTAGCGTCCAGGAGCCATCTTTGACAAACTCGCCCTGATCCGCCTGCAAGGTGCCGCGCAAGCGATAATCTTCATCAAAATCCAGCATCTGTACATTTTTCAGCTGACCTTGTGAGTTGGCATAATCGATATAAATAAAGCGCTGCCCTTCCCGGGTCCAGTAACCCCGTACTTCACCCAGTTGCGCCGCTTTACTCGAACTTTTTACGCTCTTGGCCTGTTCATTGGTATAAGGAATCACCCACTCGCTCAGGGCAAATGACAACACCACCAACAACAATGCAGAACGGATCACCCAGCCGACAATCCGCCATAAACTGATCCCGATCGAACGCATCACAATCAGTTCGCTATTCGAGGCCAATGTGCCCAGACCTAAAACTGCACCGATCAGCGCCGAGATCGGCAGAATTTCATAGAGATAATTCGGCGCGCCCCAGAGCACATATTTCAAGGCATCCCAGGCACCATACCCTTCTTTTAGCGAGCCCAGCTCACCCAAATAAGTAAACAGGACCTGTAAACCCGCCAATACCGCGGTTGCACCCAGCATTGCCAGCGCAGTGGTTTGGGTCACATGTTTTGCAACTATACGACGTGCCAACATTGTTAAGACCTCACTCGCTGAATCTGTTTCTTAATTTTCGGGGCCAAGTTCTGTTTACGTGAGAACAAGGCACCCGCAATCGCATAGACCACCAGGATCAGTGGGTAAGCCCAGATGCCCATTTCTTCTTTACTGATTCGGGTTTTCACTGCCATCAAGGCCACGATCAGACTGGCAAAGATCATCAGGGCAGGAAATAGTTTGAGATAACGCCCCTGTCGCGGACTCACTTCAGACAAGGCTACGGCAAGAATCAGGGCAATCAGAATCGCAAACGGTACAAATACCCGCCAGCCCAACTCGCTGGCCACTACCGGATCCTGCCGGTTCTGCCACAATTGCGAAGTCGGCAAGGCTTCCACTTCTGCACTGGCAAACTGGGCTTCTGCATCATTTTCTAAACGCAGACGATAGCTTTCAAATTCGGCCTGGGTATATTGCGGTGTACCCGGATAGATCTCATAACGGCGTCCATTGACCAGATCGACCACATTGGCGGTATCGTTGGGTACCTCGATGCGGGTGGCTTCTTGCGCCAGAATCATCACATCGGGCTTGCCTTGTTTTTGTGAACGCTGATAAAAGAAAATATCTTTTAAATTCTTGCGGTCCTCAGACAGATCACCGGCATAAATGGTATAGGGCCCGGAGGAGATAAATTCTTTGGGTCGAACCAGATCAAAGCCGGTACGTACTGCCTGACTGGTGGTCAGCGCTTCAAACTGGCGAATGCCCCACGGCGCGGCCCACAGCATGAGTCCGGCCTGGGCAATTAAAAATACCAGGGTCATCGGCACCAGTAGACGTGCCAATTGATGCCGGCTGACGCCACTGCCATTCATCACCGCCATTTCATGATCGACATACAGACGGCCAAAAACCAGCATCAGACCAATAAAGAAACCGAGCGGAAGAATCAGGGTCAAGAATTCAGGCAAACGGTAGCCAATGATGCTAAATAAAATACCTGCATCCAGACGGCCTTGCGCTGCGACACCAAAATACTTGATCAGCCGACCACCCATCATGATCAAGGTCAATAAGGCAATCACCACCAAGGA
The DNA here is from genome assembly GCF_057839405.1 of Acinetobacter sp. KH_038. NCBI lineage: Bacteria > Pseudomonadati > Pseudomonadota > Gammaproteobacteria > Moraxellales > Moraxellaceae > Acinetobacter > Acinetobacter sp. KH_038. Next base: position 2,905,846 of record NZ_CM174489.1, read on the forward strand.
TGTCGAGACAACTTGCTTGACCAGATAACGCCGAATAATCAAATTAATTCTTCCAAAATAAGGTCTATAAAACGACTGCTAGTTTACCCGAATAGTAAAAATATAAAACCTAAGCGGCCCTGCCCATTGAAAATCTATTCGGATAAATGTTTCAATGACTGAATGATTTACAAATCCAGACAGGCGTGAAAACAGAATATGAAACTTACAATTAATACGTCATTCCCAGAGAATGGATCAAGTCAATCTTTGTTGATTTTAGTTGACTCAGAGCAGCTTAAGAATATAACCGCGACCTATCAAATCAACAATTTAGACACATTAATTGAAGCTTCCCAATTCAAGGCAACTTTGGCAGAAAACCTGAGCCTGATTGGTCAGGTCAGCCAGTCTAGTCATGCAGCACTGATTGGCTTGGGCAAAGTCGCTGAATTGCAACCGGCAAAACTGGCAAAAATTGCCCAGACTATTATTCAGGCCACTCAAAAAAAATTCAAACAGATTTCTGTAGACCTGACACAACTTCCACAAGAACTGCATTATCTGTTTGCGCTGGCATTGACCCAGGCCAGCTATGCATATGATGAATATAAATCCAAAAAGAATGAGTTTGTTCTGGAACAGATCGACCTGATTGCTACCCATAGCGTCTTGAGCACAGAACAGTTGCAACTGGTTCAAGCGGTACAAAGCGGACAAAATCTGGCACGTGACCTGGGCAACCGTCCGGGCAATATCTGTTTCCCTGAATATCTTGCCGATCAGGCTGTGGCATTGGCAGCTGAATATCCGGACCTGCTCAAAGTCACTGTTCTTGATGAACAGCAGATGGCAGATCTGGGCATGGGTGCTTTTCTTGCAGTCAGCCAGGGTTCCGACCGTCCAGGCCGTATCATCAGTATGGAATACCAGTCAGGGCGTAGCGAAGCACCCGTGGTACTGGTCGGTAAAGGGGTTACTTTTGATACCGGCGGTATTTCACTGAAACCAGGCGCAGGCATGGATGAAATGAAATACGATATGTGCGGTGCAGCCTCTGTACTTGGCACCATGCGCGCACTGTGTGAAGCACGTCTACCGCTGCATGTGGTAGGAACAATTGCCGCAGCAGAAAACATGCCTTCCGGCAAAGCGACCCGTCCGGGTGATATTGTCACCACCATGAGCGGCCAGACCGTTGAAATCCTGAATACCGATGCCGAAGGCCGTCTGGTGCTGTGTGATACCCTGACCTATGTGAAACGCTTTAACCCTGCGCTGGTGATTGATATTGCGACCTTGACCGGCGCCTGTGTCGTGGCTTTGGGTTCAGTGCTGACCGGTCTGTTCACACCAGATGACAAACTGGCAGCAGAACTGGAAGCTGCCGGCCAGCACTCATTTGACCGGGTCTGGCGTATGCCAGTCATCGATGACTATCAGGAACAGCTCGATTCCCCATTTGCCGACATTGCTAATATCGGTGGTCCAAAGGCCGGTTCTGTGACGGCTGCCTGCTTCCTGCAACGTTTTACCCGTGAATATCGCTGGGCGCATCTGGATGTGGCTGGTACAGCCTGGAATTCCGGCGCAAATAAAGGTGCTACCGGTCGTCCAGTTCCATTATTGATGCAGTTCCTGGCCAACCGCGTTCAAACGAATGGCTAAGGTCAGCTTTTACTTATTTGAAAAAAGTCCTGAACGACAAGTCGAAAGTGCTTGTCGTTTATGCCGCAAGATTCTGCGCCAGCCGGCGCGGATCTGGCTGCTGTGTGCCGATGCAGCCTTACAGCAGCAGCTGGATGAACGCCTGTGGAGTTTTGATCCTGCCAGTTTTATCCCTCATGGGATTGACCAAGTTGAGGCCACGGTATGTATTTCAGCAACCTTGCCGGAACAGTCCGACTGGATTATTTTCAATTTTAATCAGGAAGCACTTGAACCTTACACAAAATTTAGTCACATTATTGAGATCATTGAAAATCATGAAACGGCTAAACAGCAGGGCCGTGAAAAATTCAAACAATATCGTCGTTTAGGCATTGAGCCAACCACCCATAAGCTTTAACCGATATCACCCACAAGGAGAGGCACGTGGCATTAAATGTAGGTCCCGATTTTAAACAGCGCTGGTTAAATGTGCCGGAAGCTGTACGTCAGACCTTTATCGATGACCTCTCTCGTATCTGCGATATTTTAAAACCTGAAACGTCCTTAGAAGAATGGCAGATTCGTGATCAGCGCTTACAGCAGGAATCTGAACGCAAGATTGAAGAGGCATATGCCCAGCGCAAAACCGAATTAATTGAAGCAGCCCGTATTCGCAGACAGCTGGCACTCGAACAGGCCCTGGCCGAGAAACGTGCCGCAGAACAAGCTGCAATTGCACAACTGTATCAAGATGAACAACTGAAGTTTGCCGAGCAAAACCAGTTACTTGCTCAACTCAACATGCAGCTGGAAGCTGAAGTACAGCACTATGTTGAGCGTTATCAGAAAAATCCTGAGCATAGCGTTGACTTTGCCAAAGGTCGTCTCCTGGTGGAAGACCACACGATTTTATCTGAACTGGAAAGTGTCCGTTTGCGTCTGGAACTTGAAGCAGAAACCGTGATTGAACAGACTGTCAATGCGCTTAGAGAACAAATGCGTGCAGCGGCCCAGGAGGAAATTGATTACATCTTGAAAAACCGCCAAGCTGAATAAAAATCCGGCAAAAAAAGTCGTTGGTTGCCCAATTTCACCATGATGTCATCAAACTGACATGATTTGGTCACATCATGCCCCTCAGCTGATCTATCGATCTATAACAGAAAGATCAGCATATATAATGAAATAAGCGTTGAGGGAATCGTATGGACATTTTAAGCCAAATTACTCAAAAAATTGCGTTACTGCGCTGCGGTGAACAGTGTGTGATTAGTGCAGAAGAGCTATTGATCGGCCGCGATGACTTTCATTCATTGACGGTATATTTAAACCGCACTTCCGAGCAAGGTGGTTTCTCAGTGGTTGGAAATCGGGCGGTGCCCCAGTCTAGCGCCAGTACCAGCGTCAAAATTATCAAAAACTAATTGAAAAAAGCTCACGATAGTATAATGCCAGTCAGTTAAGAAATTGACTGGCATTTTATTTTTTAAATTCATGGCTGTATTTGATATATAGAAAAGTCATCCGCAACTGTTTGAGGCCGGACCACATTAAAAAATGATTGTTTCTGCGATAAATTTTCTAGTTGATAGTGGCTGACGAGTTTTGCGGATGACAAATGCCTTTGGTTACTTTGGGCGAAACCAAAGTAACAAATGAGCTGCAGAATTTTGATTTAAAACAATAAGACTCTGCGATGAATTAGTAAAAATTAAGGAATTTATTTCTAAACTCCTTAACTGATCAGCATTATCACGATAGTGGGCTTTTTTTATGCCTGTTTAAAGAAAATCGGCCAGCATAAAAGCGGCATTTCCAAGCAGATAGCCAATACTCAACAAGGTGCTAATCCAGAGTATGCCCCCAGCAATATTATAAAAGCTGAATGTAGCAAAATTCATATGCGCTGAACCGGCAGCAAAAGGGCCAAATGAGCGGACAAAGGGAATAAAGCGCGCAATCAGAATGGTTTTACCGCCATGCTTGATAAAATACTGGTTGGTTTTCACCATATATTCCGGCTTGAAATAGCGCGAATGCTGATTAAAATATTTTAAGCCCAGCACTTTTCCGGTGTAATAATTTACGCTATAGCCAAGTACCGAGGCAGTAAAGAGCAGTAATCCCATCGAATGTAGGGTCAGCAGATCACTACTGGCACACAAGGCACCTACCGCCAGCAATAAACTGTCGCCCGGCAGGAAAAAGAAGAATACCGAGCCGGTTTCCGCAAAAATCACCAGAAACAGGATCGCATAGATCCATACCCCATATTGATCGAGCAATAGCGGTAATGACTGTTCCAAGTTGAGTAAAAAATCGAGCATTCGACCCGTCCATCCAGGCAATATTTGCAAGTTGAACTACTGATTATCCCGAAAAATAAAAAAACAGTCTAATTTTTCAATCAGACTGCTCAGTAATTCAGCATTTTTCTTATTTTAAGAAACCATTTTCGGCAAGGAAGTCCATGCTGATTTTGGATTGCTGGGTCGTTTCAGCGGCTTTATCACCGAGCAATAAACGCTCGATATAACGCGCCAGTACATCGACTTCCAGATTGACTTTGCTGCCCGCTTTCCAGGTGCCAATGTTGGTACGCTCGGCAGTATGCGGGATCAGGTTCAGGCTAATCACATTACCACGCAAATGATTAATGGTCAGGCTAATACCATCGACCGTGACCGAGCCTTTTTCAGCCAGATATCTGGCAATTTCAGCAGGTGCAGTCACTTCATAATAAATCGAACGTGCATCTTCACGCACCAGGGTGATTTCACCTACTGCATCCACATGCCCTGACACAATATGCCCGCCAAAGCGTGTGGTCGGCAGCATGGCTTTTTCGACATTGACAGGTTGGCCGGCTTTCCAGGTACCGAGCGTGGTCCGGTTCAGACTTTCACGAGACACATCAGCTGCATACCAGTTCTCGCCCCAGTCAATTACCGTCAGGCAGATACCATTGGTGGCAATAGAATCGCCCAGATGTACATCCGACATGTCCAGATCAGTCTGGATGCGTAAACGTATATCACCACCGACACTTTGCAGACTGTCGACTTTGCCTAGACTTTCGATAATACCTGTAAACATTTTATTTCCTTTTCTATGCTTTACCACAGTGCCAACTGGGTACTGACACCAGTAGTATCGACGCCACCCAATTCAGCATAATGATGGAGCTGACTCAGCAATTGGCGGATTGGTGGGCCAGATTTGGCATGGGTATCGGTAATCACAATAAATTCCAGTACACGTGCACGCTCAGACTGACGCTGTTTGCTGACCCGATACCGTGGCACGTCCTGAGTGAGCAGAGTCACCCGACCACGTTTCAAGTTGGCCTGCAATAAATCGGTGGCACTGATATTGCCGTCGGTTGAATAACTGGTCAGGATAAAACGTGCATTAATGGTCGCCAACAGGTTTTCATAGGCTTCTTGTGCATATTTGGAAGAGTTGTACTGGCTCGGACGTTCTTTACGCCATGCCCGATCAATCCCGCTCTTGAATCCCTTGGTATCTGGCGTAGGTAAATCGGCCTGATCCCACAAGGTCAACGCATTCAGAACATGATAATTACTGCTATAGGCATGCTGATTATACGGTGGATCCAGATAAGCCACATCCACTTCAAAACCGCTCATCTGATTGGCCAGATGCTGGGCATCGACACACCACATTTCGGCGGCCATGCCTTTTTTCTGATCCGACTCACAGAAACGGCTTGGGGTCAGCCACAGTAAAGATTCGATCCGTTCCAGCGCAGTCTGGGTCTTGCCGCCCCAGCCATGGTGGAAACTTTTGAAAACACCCGAGGTATTGCTGACAAAACTGGCTGAATACAGTAAAGGTGCCAATAAGGCCGACATTTCGACATCGTCAATCGCACCTTGCGCCTGCCAGGCAGCAATCTGCTGACGAATCGCATCAATGCGCATGCCGTTACGACGTTTAAAGAACAAGCGGTCACGCGCCGGATCGTAAATTTCATCATTGCGCGGACACAGGTTGTGCGTTACCCAGCCCTTCACTTCCGGCAGACGGTTCAGATAATCAATCGCTTTCTGATAACCGCCCAGTTCTTTAAACGCCGGTGCTTCGGTACAGGCCAGTACGGCATGATTTAGTGCATGGCTATACGGTTCCCAGTCATTGGCAATGACACGATAACCATTTTGACGAGCTAAACGTGACACCACACCTGAACCGGCAAAGAAATCGGCAAAAATGGGGGCACGACCATCTTTACGATTCAGGGTGCCAGTACTTTCCAGAGCTTCCAGAATGAGATGCAGTAAACGGCGTTTGTTGCCCAGATAAGGAACCAATTGATGGAAAAGATACTCATCGGTGGTACGCGCCGCATGGCGGCGTTTATGATAAACCGTAGACTCTGAACTCATAGTGTCTCTTGAAAAGGAATTAACCTGAAGCGCACATCATCACCGAAGCGAGTCACATCGCGCAGCTTAAATCGGAGTTGTTCGGCCATACGGCTGAATTCTGCATTAAACATAGTACGTGCAGACTGGCCCAATAGGGTTGGTGCAACGTAACTGATCAGTTCATCAACCAATTGTTCTTGTAAAAATGCCGTAGATAAGGTCGCCCCTGCTTCCACCAGTACATCATAAATCTGATGCTGCTCAGCCAGCTGGGACAATAATTGTTTTAAAGGCTGTACCGCTAATTGTAGCACACCCAGATCGGCCAGCTCCTGACGGAATGGCCCCATGACCATCACGCTGTCAGGTTGCGCCAGAATTTTTGCTGACAATAGCAAACGCCCCTGACGGTCCAGAATGATGCGCTTGGGCTGTACTACGGTTTCAATATCTTCAATGCCATCCAGTTGCCGTACATTGAGCTGACAGTCATCGGCCAGAACCGTATCAATACCGGTGATCACTGCACCGGAAATGGCCCGCCAATGCTGCACGTCCTGACGCGCCTCGGCTCCGGTAATCCATTTCGATTCACCCGAAGCCATAGCCGTACGGCCATCTAAACTCGAGGCAATTTTAAGGCGCACATAAGGCATGCCGGTGGCCATGGCCTTTAAGAAACCATGGTTCAGTGAATGCGCCTGATCCTGACCAATCCCGACTTCAACCTCAATCCCGGCATCTTTTAAAATCTGTACGCCCTTACCTGCCACCAAAGGATTGGGATCAGGACAGGCCACAATAACTTTAGCCACACCTGCTGCGACCAGCCCCCTGGCACACGGCGGTGTACGGCCATAATGCGCACATGGTTCTAAAGTCACATAAGCAGTTGCACCACGTGCCTGCTCATCCGCCTGACGCAGCGCAAAAACTTCCGCATGCGGCTGTCCGGCCTGAGGATGAAAACCTTCACCGACCATCACCCCATCTTTGACAATGACACAACCGACATTCGGATTCGGTTTGGTGCTGTACTGGCCTTGCTGGGCAAGCTGAATCGCTCGCTGCATCCAGACTTGATCTTGATTCAGTTCAGACATGTTTATTCTTGTGATTCTCGCTGTTGCATCTGTTCAATTTGATGACGAAACGCTTCGACATCCTGAAAGTCCTGATAGACTGAGGCAAAACGTACATAAGCCACGTGATCGAGTGCAAATAAAGACTGCATCACGATTTCACCAATGGTACGCGATTTCACGTCACGCTCACCCAGACGGCGAATCTGCAACTGGATATCGCTCAAAACTGTTTCAATCTGTTCTTGTGTCACCGGACGCTTCTGCAAGGCATGCATCAGGGAACGGCGCAATTTGGCTTCATCAAATGGTTCATTTTTGCCATCCGACTTGATGACACGCGGCATCACCACTTCATAACTTTCAAAAGTCGTGAAACGTTCATTACAACTGACACATTCACGGCGACGACGAATCTGACAGCCTTCGGCTGCCAGGCGTGAATCAATCACTTTACTGTCTGCAGTATTGCAAAATGGGCAATGCATAGCGGTTTAATTGAACAAATCCAGATGGATTCCGAGTGTAGCAAAAATTGCAAACTTTGTAGAGTTTTACGCAACATATAGAAAAAAAACAGCCCATTTGGGCTGTTTTGCACTATATATTGATTATAGGTATTTATTATTATTCGACACGTTCGCCATGTTGGCTTAAATCCAGACCCATACGCTCATCATCAGATGCCACACGGATCCCAATGATCAGGTCAATTACTTTCAGGATGATGAATGTCATGATGGCAGAGTACGCGATGGTTGCCAGAACCCCTTCAATCTGAACCCAAAGCTGGCTCATCATATTGGCAGGCGCAGCATCACCCATAATGAATTCGCTGGCAAAGAAAGCGGTCAGGATCGCACCGACAATACCACCCACACCATGCAGACCAAAAGCATCTAAAGAGTCATCGGCTTTCAAGGCACGTTTCAGTGCAGTAATGCCCCAGAAACATACCACACCACCGATCAGACCCATCGCCAGTGCACCGCCAACCGTTACAAAACCTGCCGCTGGCGTAATCACCACCAGACCCGCCACTGCACCCGATACGCCGCCCAGTACAGAAGCTTTGCCACGTACCAGTTTTTCAGTAATTAACCAGGAGATCGCGGCTGCCGCTGCTGCGACTTGAGTCACCACCAGCGCATAACCGGCCGAGCCGTTTGCACCCAGGGCAGAACCACCGTTGAAACCGAACCAGCCGACCCAGAGCAAAGATGCACCGACGACTGTCAGAGTCAGATTATGCGGTGCCATCGATTCACGACCCAGGCCCATACGTTTGCCCAGCATATATGCGGCAACCAGACCGGCAACACCCGAGTTAATATGAACCACCGTACCACCAGCAAAATCAAGTGCACCGTCGTTACCCAACCAGCCGCCACCCCATACCCAATGGGTAATTGGTGCGTATACGATCACCACCCACAGGGCGACGAAAGCAACGAATGCACCAAACTTCATCCGTTCTGCAATCGAACCGCTGATGATCGCCACGGTAATAATGGCAAAAGTCATTTGGAAAATAACAAACAGGATTTCAGGAATGCTGCCTGATAGTGCTTCGGTGGTAATGCCGGCCAGCATAAATTTATCAAGGCTACCAATAAAGGCATTGCCTTCGCCAAAGGCCAGGGTATAACCGATGATCACCCAGACGATGCTGACGACTGCTGCAGCAATAAAGCTGTGCGCCATCGTTGCAAGCACGTTTTTCTTACGGACCATACCGCCGTAAAATAGTGCTAAACCAGGAATGGTCATTAACAGGACCAATGCGGTAGAGGTTAAAACCCAGGCAGTATCACCCGTATCTAATGTTGCTTCTTCTTCTGCGGGTACTGCTGTTTCAACTGGTGCCACTCCAGCAATTGCTGCTGGAGTATCTGTAGTAGTATTCAGTGTAGTTTCGCCTGCTTCTTCAACAAGCACAATTTCTTCTGTCGGTGGTGTTGCTGTTGCAGCGTTTTCAGCCCATGCAACAGAACCACCAAAAAGAGCGCCGGCCATGCCGAACGCAAGTAGCATTTTTTTCATTCGTATCCCCCAACCAAGTTTTTGTGAGTTCTTAGGTACTCAGCAAACTTCGTGCCAAGTTAGACAGCGTCTGCACCTGTTTCACCTGTACGAATACGGATGACTTGTTCCAAGTTAGTCACGAAAATTTTTCCGTCACCGATTTTTCCAGTGCTAGCCACACGGGTAATAGATTCAATGACGGAGTCGACCATTTCATCGCTAATTGCAATTTCAATTTTGACTTTCGGCAGGAAATCTACAACGTATTCAGCACCACGATAGAGTTCAGTATGGCCTTTTTGACGACCAAAGCCTTTCACTTCAGTTACAGTGATGCCTTGAACACCAATTTCAGATAATGCTTCGCGAACATCATCCAATTTAAAAGGTTTTACAATTGCAGTTACGAGCTTCATGTTTGTTTTCCTTCGGCTTATTTCACCAGTAAGGTTTTACGTTCAAATTTCATGCCAAGATCCCTAAGGTCGGGGGAAATTAGAAAACCCGGCATGTGGTTTATTTATACCTCATTTTATACATATAAAGGTTTTGAATCTCTAAAAAACCGACATTTTTTATGTGGATTTTTACAATATCTCTTATCGACTAAGCCTATATTTTGTCTGAAATACTAGGGTCTGTATTCGAGCAATGCTACACTGTGGGCTCCTTTCGCTGGCGATGGATCAGATAATGATTGAAACCCTATTACAAGCAATCTTGCAGCAAGTTGAACAACCTAAGAAAGATCTGGAACAGAATCTCCGTGCCCTGTTAAATGAAGCCGTGACAAAAATGGATCTGGTCTCGCAAGAAGAGATCGAGCGCCAACGTACTGCGCTAAACAATGCCAATCAGCGTCTGAATGATTTGCTGAAACAGGTTGAAGCATTAGAACAGAAAATTTCGAATAAAAAATAAGCACAAGTACAGTGCATAAAAGACGCTATAGCTATAAAAATAATGCACCAAACTGGAACAATAATAATGTCTTTTGCCAAAATTTATACGCGGGGCTTGCTTGGCCTGCGCGCACCTTTAATTGAAGTCGAGGTTCATGTCAGTTCCGGCATGCCTTCCCTCACTATTGTCGGACTTCCCGAAGCCGCAGTCCGGGAAAGTAAAGACCGGGTCCGTTCTGCTATTTTAAATAGCGGCTTTCAGTTTCCGACCAAACGTCTGACCATTAATCTGGCTCCGGCAGACCTGCCCAAAGATGGTTCACGTCTCGACCTGCCGATTGCCCTGGGTATTTTAGTGGCCTCCGGACAACTGCCAGAAAACTGCACTGATCAGCTTGAGTTTATTGGAGAATTGGCCCTTGACGGTCAATTGCGTCCCGTCACTGGCATTCTCAGTATTGCAATCGCCTGCCAGCATGACCAGCATCAACTGATGTTGCCAGGCCCCAATGCACAAGAAGCCTGCCAGCTCCCAGACTTCAAAGTCTTTGCCGCCAATCATCTGAAAGAGGTCTGTGAACATCTTTCTCAGGCGCAGTGCTTACCGCAAACACAGGCCAGTCCAGTTGATACAGACCATTTTTACAAATTTGATCTTGCCGATGTCAAAGGCCAATTGCGGCCACGGCGTGCACTGGAAATTGCCGCAGCTGGTGGACATTCCCTGCTGTTTCGAGGGCCACCTGGCACGGGGAAAACCTTGCTGGCTTCTCGGCTGGCCAGTATTTTACCGCCGTTAAAAACTCAGGAAAATCTGGAGGTCGCCAGTATTTACTCCGTCGCGAATGCCAGTCATCCTTTTGGACAGCGGCCATTTCGAGCGCCACATCATACTGCCTCTGCAATTGCACTGGTGGGCGGTGGCTCGCACCCCAAACCAGGCGAGATTACCTTGGCACATTTAGGCGTGCTGTTTCTGGATGAGCTGCCTGAATTCGACCGTAAAGTATTGGAAGTGCTGCGCCAGCCTCTGGAAGCCAAGGAAATCGTGATTTCACGCGCTTCACGCCAGATTACTTTTCCAGCCAACTTTCAGCTGGTGGCTGCCATGAATCCCTGTCCCTGCGGTTATGCCTTTAATCAGGATATTCGCTGCCAATGTTCTCCTGACAGTATTAAACGCTATCAGAGCCGGATTTCAGGCCCGTTGCTGGACCGGATTGACTTGCATATCGATGTACCCCCCTTGCAAGCCCAGGAGCTACAGGATAATCGACCCGCAGAAAACTCGGAAACAGTCAGACAACGTGTGATCGCCGCCTATGACATTCAGATGCAACGACAAAATACGTTAAATATGAGCCTCAGCCCCAAACAGCTAGAACGCTATGCGACATTAGATCTGCCTGCTCAGAACATGCTTGAACTGGCCCAGCAAAAACTGAATTTGTCCGCCCGCGGCTATCATCGCGTTTTACGGGTTGCTCGAACCATAGCCGATTTAAATCAAAGTTTGGATATTCAGAGTCAGCACCTGTCGGAAGCTTTATCTTATCGGGGACAGCAACAGATCTGAATCAAAACAGATAAAAAAAGCGACCTCAGGTCGCCTTTTTTATCTACACAGAATTAGAAACTATAGCCAAGTCCAAATACCACTTTATTCTTTTGTTTTTCTTCAAAACGATCATAACCTCCAACCGTATAATTCATGCTTGCAGTCACACCTGTATCACCCAGTGGCTTGCTGAGGCCTATATCGAAATGACGAAAACCGAAACTGTTTTCCGTACCTTCTATATCCCCATCTTTTGCATAGATATATAAGCCAAGTGCGGTATCCAGGCTAAAGTCTTTTGGCAGTGCATAGCTATAGGTTCCTTTTAGATAAGTATCCCCTGCATTACCCCAATCAAGATCTTCAAGTAATGTTTGAGCAGTAACACCAAAATCTTTATAAGTCAGACCGAGCATGGTTTCAAAGCCATTTGAACCGGTATTACCAATATCATAATAGTAATAATAAGTTAAACCTGCTGTATAACCCCAATCCTCATTAATTGAACCGTTATAACCTGCATAAAAGTCATTTTCAAAGGCATTTGGCAAATCATCGCCATAGTCTAATGTTGATCCCCACCAGCCTGCATAGAAGCCTGATGCATGGTTGTAATCCAGCCCGCCTTGCAAGGTCGCTCCGCTATTTTCAGGAGCATTGGTAATACCGCGCAAGTTATAGCTTGAAAGCACGCTGATATTTCCTGAAACTGTATGTTCAGCAGCAGGTTCCTCAGCAAAACTTAACGTTGATGCCGCACCCAATACAGCGACTGATAATACTTTTAAAGTTAGTTTCATTATTTGGCTCCCCAAGACCGTCCTGAGACGTTTTTATGATCATGTATTAAACTCAGGATAGACTTTGCAAGAGCTATGCCAATCTATAAAAAATCAGCTCAAAATAAAATTTCTGCCTTACACTTGGACACAAATAATTGTTTTTAATTAAAAAATTAAAATAAAAGAAATAAACAGCCCCTTATGACGCTCTCATTATTTCTGTTTCAGTTATTTTTGGCTAAAGGTTACTGTTTTTGCAATCGTCACATCTTTATTTAGCTATTGCCTCTTTTTGAGTCCGTTTTTATAGCGATTAAAATTTATGCTAAAAAATAGTGCACAAAATTTGATCTATTTTCATTTTATCTGATCAGTTTACAAAATAAATCAGTAGATTTATTTATGTCTGAGGTATTTCAACCAAGTATCCAGATAGTAAAATATGCTTTTGTTTTTATTAGTTTTTTACTAAAAGTTCAAAATTTACTCTCCTAGAATCCTTGGCACTGTTTAATTTTAATTAAAAAAAACCTGAACTTTAGTGGAATATACTCAATAAAAAATGACATTTTTTCAGCAATTCTTATACAATTCCTAAAAATTTCCGATCAATTTGTATAAGGCTCTCTCCCCAATGCAAAATTCAAAAAAATTAATGTTGGCAGTTTTAATTCAAGCTGCTTTAGTTTCGACTGTATATGCAAACGAACAAAGTGAAGCAAAAGGCTTTGTTGAAGGTGCTGAAGGTACAGTTTTATTCCGTACTGGCTTTTTACAACGCGATAAGAAAAATGGTGTAGCTGATACACGCTCAACCGCGCAAACTGCAATTGTTAAACTGGATTCTGGTTTTACTCAAGGTACAGTAGGTTTTGGTGCCGGTATTATTGGTGATGCATCTTTCAAACTGGGCGAAAATGCACATGCCGGGAATAATATGATTCCTAAGAACAACGATGGCTCAGCTTATGATCATTGGGCTCGTGGTGGTGCATATGTTAAAGCACGTGTATCGAATACGACAGCTCTATACGGTACTCAAGTTCTAGACCTGCCCGTACTTGCCAGCAACACTGCACGTTTAGTTCCTGAATATTTTGAAGGTTTATTAGTCACAAGTAATGAAATTGATAACCTTAGCTTAACCGCGGGTAAATTCACCAAGAACCAATATTCTGATCAAATTAATTCAGATGGTCGTGAATTGGATCGTGCTGTAGTTTGGGGTGCAAAATACACCTTTAATGATGACTTAAATGCATCTTATTATGGTGTTGACGTTAAAGATAAATTAGATCGTCACTATGCCAATGTAAACTATACCCATGGCTTAAAAGACGATGCTTCTTTAAACTTTGATGTAAGTGGCTACCATACTGAGTGGGATAAGGACGGCGAAACTTATTCTGAGACTACAACAGATAAGTCTGATCGTAAAAATACGATTTTCGCGGTATCTAGTGCATACAGTAAAGATGTTCATAATGTAATGCTTGCTTACCAACAAAATACAGGTAATACAGGCTATGACTATGGCAACAATGCTGACGGTGGTCAAAGTATCTATCTTCCTAACTCCTACCTTTCTGACTTCATTGGTAACGATGAAAAATCAGTTCAGCTTCAATACAGTTACAATTTTAAAAATCACGGTTTAGCAGGTTTGAACTGGACTACTGCATATGTGTATGGCTGGGATATCAATGTAAATAACTCAGACACAGATGGCCAAGAACGCGAATTCTTTAATCAGGTGAAATATACAGTTCAGTCTGGTTTTGCGAAAGATGCAAGCTTGCGTTTACGTCATTCTTATTACCGTGCAAGTGATAACTACCAATCTAACTATATTGGTGACACGAATGAATGGCGTATCTGGTTAGATATTCCTGTGAAATTATTCTAATTCACTCGAAGTTCAAGCCATAAAAAAACCTGCACAATGTGCAGGTTTTTTTTCAATTTAAGCTCTAAACGTTTAAAGACTTAAACCAACAGGCAAAGCAATTATTTGTTTGCTTCTGCATATGCAGCAATTGAGTCCAGTACTTCTTGTTTCGCAACATCCGCACCTTCCCAACCGCTTAATTTGACCCATTTTCCAGGCTCTAAGTCTTTGTAGTGCTGGAAGAAATGTTCAATCTGGCTAATCAACAATGGAGGAAGATCAGTATATTCCTGAACATCTTTGTAGATTGGAGTCAGTTTGTCGTGTGGAACTGCAACCAGTTTCGCATCAACACCGCCATCATCTTCCATGTTCAGTTTACCCACTGGACGGCAACGGATCACAGAACCTGGCTCTACTGGGTGTGGCGTCACAACCAATACATCAAGTGGATCACCATCAAGAGACAGTGTATTTGGCACATAACCGTAGTTCGCTGGGTAGAACATTGCTGTACCCATGAAACGGTCTACGAATAATGCATCAGAATCTTTATCAATTTCGTATTTGATCGGTGCTGCATTTGCAGGGATTTCGATAATGACATAGATGTCGTTTGGCGCATCTTTACCCGCTGGGATATTGCTGTAGCTCATAGCATCACTCTTTAACAAGTTATATCTTTTAAAAACCGCGACAATTATAACGGTTTTTCAAGAATTTTTTGGATTTTAAAATATCGAACTGTAAATATGTCTGGCAACGTCGAGGCGACTTAGACCATCTTGATAATCAAAAGCAGCAAAGCTACCGGACACAAGATTGAAAGCAGCCAGATAATTGAGCGTAAGGTCGCCCAGTTGGCCAGATAGCAGATACCATATAGCACACGAAAAACCAGATAAGCGACGCCAAAAGTCATCACCAAGCTTTGTGGCACCACCATATATTCTGCCATCAAGATTGCAGCGATAAATAGCGGTAAACTTTCAAAACTATTTTGCTGGACGGCATTGGCACGGCTCGCGAGGCCTGTTGATTTTGCCAAAAACTCTCGTGGATTCTGATTGTCTTTCGCGCTAAAGCCTGCCGATTTCTTTGCAATCAAAGTAAATACATAAGGCAAAAGACAAGCGGCTAAAATGAGATAAATAATCCCACTAATGCTGTGCATCTGTTTTTTCTCATGAAAATTTTATCTCTATCATAGCATGGCATTTCGTGAATAAATTTTGTTAAATAGGGTGCTTTTTATTACTTATTAAGGATTCACTATGGTTGCGCCTGAGCAAAATGAAATGTTCGATGTCCTCGAGAAACAGCGCCAGCATCAACGTCAAGTGGATCGCGTTTTAAAAATTGTGCTGCCGATTGTGGCATTTTTAATGGCCGTAATTTGTGCCAATATGAATATCTGGTCGCCGATCTTCACCTTTGCGCTGTTATGGATTGCCTTTTATGCGGTCGGGATCAAGCGTATGCCGCTCTGGCATTGGGTGGTGGCGATTTTGCTGTACTGTTTAATTGACAATATTCTCAGTTATGGCAGCTTTAACCAGACCGGATTTACCCGTCAGTTTGGCACCATGTTTATATTCCTGGGAGTGGTCGGTGTCGGCCGTCCTTATTTTGACCGCTGGCTGATGAAAAAATAAAAGCCTGCAACTAAAAAAAGCGCCATCAGGCGCTTTTTTTATGATCCAATTTAAGCAGTTTTAC
Organism: Acinetobacter sp. KH_038; assembly: GCF_057839405.1. Classification (NCBI taxonomy): domain Bacteria; kingdom Pseudomonadati; phylum Pseudomonadota; class Gammaproteobacteria; order Moraxellales; family Moraxellaceae; genus Acinetobacter; species Acinetobacter sp. KH_038. The sequence continues at coordinate 2,921,822 of NZ_CM174489.1, forward strand.
GTAAATCTTTACGCAGGATTTTACCTACGTTGGATTTTGGTAATTCGTCCATAAACTCGACATAACGTGGACGTTTATAACCGGTCAGATTTTCTTTGGCAAATGCCAAAACTTCTTCTGTGGTCAAAGACGGATCCTTTTTCACCACAAACAGTTTCGGTACTTCACCAGACTTCTCATCTGGTACACCAATCGCAGCCACTTCCAGTACTTTTGGATGTGTTGCGACAACTTCTTCAATCTCAGATGGATAGACGTTGAAACCAGAAACCAAGATCATGTCTTTCTTACGGTCTACGATTTTTACATAACCACGTGAGTCCATGACACCGATATCACCGGTACGGAAGAAGCCATTTACCATGACTTTTTCAGTTTCATCTGGACGGTTCCAGTAGCCTTTCATCACCTGAGGACCACGGATTGAAATTTCACCTTGCTCACCCAATGGAACTTCATTGCCGTCATCATCCAGAATTGCCACTTCAGTCAATGGCAATGGAATCCCGATGGTGCCACTGAATTCTTCAGATGCAGGCGGGTTTGCTGTCGCCACCGGAGAGGTTTCAGACAGGCCATAGCCTTCAACAATATTGGTGCCGGTGAGTTTCTTCCACGCTGCTGCGGTAGAAGGCAGGACAGCCATACCACCACCCATCGCCATTTTCAGCTTGCTATGATCCAGCTGCTTGAACTCTTCATTATTTACCAGCGCATTGAACAAGGTGTTCACTGCCGGGAAGAAGGTTGGCTGGTATTTACGTAACTCTTTCATGACCGCAGGAAGATCACGCGGATTCGGAATCAGGACGTTGGCCTGACCTTTGTACATGCCATAAAGTGCACATACCATGAACGCAAAGATATGATAAAGCGGTAAGGCACAGAAAATACGGTCATCTGGCTGGCCATCTTGAGCACCAAACTTGCTCTGGAAGATGCCATCACACTGCAACAGGTTTGCAACCAGATTACGATGGGTCAGTTCAGCACCTTTCGATACGCCTGTAGTACCGCCAGTATACTGAAGAACCGCGGTATCACTGAGAGTCAATTCAGGACGTTTATAGTTGCTTGGACTGATTTTATTTAATGCTGTATTGAATTTCACATGACCTGGAATATCCCAAGCTGGAATCTGTTTACGTACAGAGCGTAAAACAAAGTTCACCAGAGTACCTTTTAATGTACCCAGCATGTCACCTACGGAAGCAACGACCACATGCTTCACCGGGGTTTTACCTATAATTGCCTGATAAACAGAGGCAAAGTTTTCAATAATCACCAGTACTTCAGCGCCTGAGTCATTCAACTGATGTTCAAGTTCACGCGATGTATAGAGTGGATTGACGTTGACCAGCACCAGACCTGCGCGGAACACCGCCAGTGCCACGACCGGATACTGCAGCACGTTTGGCATCATCACCGCAACACGTGAACCTTTTGCCAACCCCAGACTTTGTAAATATGTTGCAAACTTGCGGCTCGCTTCTTCCAGTTCATTGAAAGTCATGGCCTTATCCATAAAAATAAAGGCATCACGCGAACCAAATTTTTGGAAATTACGCTCAAAAACATCAACTAGAGAAGTATTCTCTGCCGGTAATTCTACTGTTTCCGGAATCCCTGTCTTTTGGTATTCAGCCAACCAAATTTTTTCCATAATGCCCATCTCTCCAATCATAATCCTTAGTATTTTCAACTGTTTTTTTCAATATTGCCTGCCTTTTTTAGACTTGTATATGTGCAATATTGCATCCATCTTGTCGAATCGTTGTTCATATATAACGTATTTCCTTAGATGGATGCTAGTATTATCTTTGAATCAACAGTCTATTTGCTTTTTGATATCCACGCGGTAAAAGTTGTCCTTTTGCACCACGCTTGCCGATATATTTCTGCAAATCATCCCCTTTTAATTTTAATTGCTGTTGTCCTGCAAGCACTTGAATTATTTCATCAAGCTTCAATATTGTCATGGACGAAATTTGATCACCACCTTCAAGTTGTATCAATTTATTTCCTTTGCCTTTGTTCAACACCGGCAATTCTGCCAAATCAACAATCAGCAGACGCCCTGCTGAACTGAGCAATGCAATATGCGTGGCATCATCCAGTGCCTGCAAGTTCATGACCTGTGCGCCATCGGATAAATTCAGGAAGGCCTTCCCGGCTTTGGCATTGGTATCCAGCTGTTTGGCCTGGGTTTTAAAACCATAGCCCTTGTTGCTGAGCGCCAGCACTTCAGTCTCATCATCTGCGACCAGGACCTGTTTAAAACCGACACCACTGGCCGGAGATAATTTGGAACTTAAAGGTTCACCCAAACCACGTGCCGAAGGCAGGTTACTGATTGGCAAGGCATAACTTCGACCGCTTTCATCCAGTACATATACGCGTTGATTGGACTTGCCCTGTGCATGACTGAGATACTGATCCCCGGCACGGAAATTCAGATTTTCGGCATCCACTTCGTGGCCTTTGGCACAGCGAATCCAGCCAGCTTCTGACAAAATCACAGTGACAGGATCGGCTGGTAACATTTCATTTTCATTAATCGCAGCAGCTTCGGCACGTTGCACGATTGGCGAGCGGCGATCATCACCGAATTTTTTAGCATCATCTTTCAGTTCAGAAATGATCAACGCTTTTAAAGATTCTGGATTGGCCAGCTGTTCACGAATGACTGCCGCCTTCGCTTCCAGTTCTTCCTGCTCACGGCGCATTTCCATTTCTTCAAGCTTGGCCAAATGACGCAGTTTCAGTTCCAGAATGGCTTCGGCCTGAATTTCGTCAATGCCAAAACGCTGCATGAGAACCGGCTTGGGCTGATCTTCTTCGCGAATAATCTGAATCACTTCATCAATATTCAGATAAGCAATAATCAGACCGCCAAGAATATGCAGACGTTTTTCAATCTTGTTGAGATGATATTGCAGACGGCGGGTCACTGTGGTTTTACGGATTTCAATCCATTCCAGTAAAATACGACGAATCGATTTCACCTGTGGACGGCCATCGGCACCGATCATGTTCATGTTGACACGGTAGCTCGATTCCAGATCGGTGGTGGCAAACAGATGGCTCATCACCGCTTCGGCATCAATCCGGTTAGAACGCAACACAATCACTAAACGGGTAGGATTGGCATGATCCGATTCATCCCGTACATCACTGACCAAAGGCAGTTTCTTGGCCTGCATCTGATCGGCAATCTGGGTGATAATTTTGGAACCTGAGACCTGATACGGCAGTTCAGTAATCACAATCTCATTTTTATCGACTGTATAGACTGCACGCATGCGGTAGCTACCACGACCTGTAATCTGAATTTTTAACAGTTCAGCCGGTGGGGTAATAATTTCCGCTTTGGTCGGCAAATCTGGTGCCGGAATATATTCTGAAATTTTTTCATCGCTTAGATTCGGATTACGAATCAGGGCAATGGTGCCTTTGATCACTTCACGCAGGTTATGCGGCGGAATATCGGTGGCCATACCGACAGCAATACCCGTGGTACCATTGAGCAGGATATTCGGTACACGCGCCGGCAAATTTACCGGCTCTTTCATCGAGCCGTCAAAGTTGTCCTGCCAGTCACAGGTACCCTGTCCCAGTTCAGACAGCAACAGTTCACTGTATTGAGACAGTTTGGCTTCGGTATAACGCATCGCAGCGAAAGACTTCGGATCATCCGGCGAACCCCAGTTGCCCTGCCCTTCAATAAACGGATAGCGATAACTAAAGGGCTGTGCCATCAAGACCATGGCTTCATAACAGGCCGAGTCGCCATGTGGATGATATTTACCGAGTACGTCACCGACGGTACGTGCAGATTTCTTCGGTTTGCTGGTCCACTTCAGACCCAGCTCACTCATGGCATAAACAATACGGCGCTGTACCGGTTTCAGGCCATCGCTGATATGCGGTAAGGCCCGATCCATAATCACGTACATGGCGTAATTCAGATAAGCTTGTTCGGTAAATTCTGCTACGGAGCGGTTTTCTGTCGCATGATGCGCAAGGCTTGTCATAACAACCTATAGTCCTAAATAATTCGTTTTTGTATCAATGTTTCTTATGCTATGTCGCGGCTGAAGATGACACAAGGGTATCAAATGGCTCAGCGCGACAATTTGTGTCTTATGGCCTAAAAATATCCACTTTATAGACTCTAAGCAACTAAAAAATCACCACGTTTATTGGCTCAAAGATTCTAAGGTACGTCCTTTGGTTTCTTCACCCAGGACCAGAATCACAATCGCCACAGCGACCAGAACTGCAGTAAACATGGTAAAGACATAACTGAAACCATTGGGCATACCCATCAGGTGCGTCACCGCAAAAGGCGCGGCAATTCCCCCGATCCGGCCCACTGCACCTGCCCAACCTGAGCCAAAAGCACGGATATTGGTTGGATACTGTTCTGGCGTATAGGTATAAAGCACACCCCAGGCCCCCAGATTAAAGAAGGACATCAGACAGCCCCAGATCACAATTTCAGTGACACTGCCCGACTGCCCGAAGAAATACGCTGAGACAGCACACAGGCCAATAAAACCGGCCAATGTCGGTTTGCGACCGAGTTTTTCGACCAGCCATGCCGCTACCAGATAACCCGGCAACTGCGCCAGAATCATAATCAGCACATATTCGAAAGACTGTACGATGCTATAGCCCTCTTTGACCAGAAGGCTTGGCAACCAGGTAAAGATGCCATAATAGGAGAAAATAATGCCGAACCAGATCAGCCAGAGCATGAGCGTACGCCGTGCAAAGATACCCGACCACAACTGGGTAAATGAAATATGCTGCTTTTCTGCAACCGGCTTCACTTCAAAGATTTCATAGACTTCCACGCCACATTGACGCTCAATCTTTTTCACCAGAGCCGAGGCTTCTTCTATACGGCCACGATTGATCAGAAATGGAATCGATTCCGGCACCATTTTCCAGATCACAATCGCATAGAGTGCCGGCACCCCGCCAATCAGAAAAGCGGTTTGCCAGCCAAAATCAGGAATGATAAAGCGCGATACTAAGGCTGCAACTAACCAGCCCAGTCCCCAGAAGCTTTCCAGCAACACAATAAAACGGCCACGCACATGCGCAGGAATATATTCACTGACCAGTGTTACGGCCACCGGCAACTGCCCACCCAGACCCAGACCGACAATAAAACGGAATACCAGCAGCCAGGTCAGGTTCGGTGCAAAAGCGCAGGCTGCCGTGGCCAGACTGTAAATGACCAGCGTCGCAGCAAAGACGGTTTTACGCCCAAACCGGTCGGCCAGACCACCTGAACAGATCGCGCCAATCGCCATGCCGACAAAACCGATGGATACCACCCAGCTTTTCTGATCTGCAGTCATTTGCCAGTCTTCAGCCATTTTTGCCAGAATAAAGGAAATTAACCCAGTATCCATGGCATCAAACATCCAACCGAGTCCAATCACCACCAGCAAGGTGTAGTGAAACCGGCCAATCGGTAAGCGTTGTATGCGAGAAACTAAATCCATAACAAAAATCTCTGATCAGGTGGAACGGGAGATACTGCTTTCTCAACAAGTAGACTGCTTTTTATTTTTTATACTATGAATTGAGCCCAATGCGGCTATTTTTATAACCGCATTCATCACAATTAAAAATCAGGATTCATCTTTGGAAGATGCCGAGTGTTCATCATCTTCTTTATAAATGAATTTTGGCATTTCCAGACCAAAATAGATGGCAATCAAACGTAAGCTGAAACCAAAAATCAGGGTAGAAATAATCGTCAGGTCCTGCGACAGGCCATAGTGGCTACAGAGCCAGTAAAAAATCACTGAAACAAAGGCAATACTGGCATACAGTTCACGACGGAACACCAGCGGTACATCATTACATAAAATATCACGCAAGATCCCACCGGATACACCGGTCAAGACCCCTGCAACGGCACTGACCACAAAACCATGTCCCATTTCCAGGGCAATCTGGCAGCCAATAATGGTAAAACCAATCAGGCCTAAGGCATCCAGCACCAGAAAGACGTTACGTAACTGTCGCATCCATTTGGCAATCAGGATGGTCAAGAAGGCGGCGCAACAGGTTAATACCAGATATTCAGGGTGTTTGACCCAGGTCAGGGGATAATGCCCCAACAGGACATCGCGGACTGAACCACCACCAAGTGCCGTGACACAGGCAATAATCATGACGCCAAACCAGTCCATGCTGCGCCGGCCAGCAGACAGTGCCCCGGTCATGGCTTCAGCGGTAATTGCAATAATATAGATGACGGTCAGTAACATCGCCCTGCTTCCACCTGAGGCTTTGAGATGGCGGCTATTCTAAGCTAAATCTATGTGAAAGTTATAAGAATCCGGCACAACATTGTTTAAATTTTTTCCCTGAGCCACAAATGCAGGCCTGTTTCATGCCGGGCTTCTGATCGGTGGTCGGATCGAGAAAATACCAGCGACCCTCAAACTTGACAAAATGGGAGGCTTCATGATGAACCTGTGCCTGTCTGCCATCATGATAATGTGCCTTAAACTCGACTAGGGCATGATTTTTATCCAGTTTTTCATTGGTCTGAACAATTTCAAGCTTTAACCATTGATTGGCCTTGCTCCACTCGCTAATCGCCTGCACATCCAGCGCCTGCTGCTGACCGAGTGCGGTGGTAGTTTTGATGTAATCAATCTCGTACTTGGCAAAGGCACTATATCGGGAACGCATGAGTTGCTGCGCAGTCTCTGCAACCTGTTGTCCTGTGTGTAAAAGCTGACAACAGCTGTGATATTCACCTTGTCCGCATGGACATGCTTCTGACATTTCAGTTCCATAAAAAATAGCCCGACTCTACGGGCTATTTTAACAAATTTTACTGTTCAAACGCTGGCTATCATTTAATCCTGTGCAGGAAGCTGCGCAATGATATGCACTTTATCAATCTTATGGCCGTCCATGGTCAGCACTTCAAAAATATGCCCGTCAGCTTCAAACTTTTCACCGCTATGCGGCAAGCGTGCCATATGGAATAACACATAGCCAGACAGGGTCGAATATTCTTCGGTTTCATTGACCAGATCACGATCCAGCAGCAAGGATACATGACGAATATCGGTAGAACCATCCAGAATCAGACTGCCATCTTCCAGGCTTTCTGCTGCAGCCTGCAGCTCATCTTCATCCGGGAATTCACCGGCAATCGCTTCAAGGATATCAATTGGCGTGGCAATCCCTTCGATCGAGCCATATTCATTCAGTACAATTGCCATTTGCAGCGGGGCCTGGCGCAACTGTTCCATCACCATCAGCACCTGGGCATTTTCATGCACGATGACCGGTTCACGTAAATGCTTTTCAAAGTCCAATACACCGGTTTCAATATATTCGTTCAGGACTTTATGGGTCAGTACCACCCCGGCAATATTGTCCAGTTCTCCACGTGCGATAATCAGGCGCGAATGGCTCATCTGCAATAACTGCGCTTTGATACTGTCAGCATCATTGTCCAGATCAATCCATTCCAGTTCGGGACGCGGTGTCATTACTGACTTGACCGGACGTTCAGACAGCCCCAATACCCCCTGCACCATGACACTGTGATAGATACCACTGTCATCATTAAACACTTCATCGGCAAAGGCACGGGTTGCCAGAACATTTTCTGGCTCAGAAGAATCATTGTCCTGAGCAGGCTTACCCCCCAGCATACGCATCACGGCAGAAGCAGTACGGTAGCGCATATCTGTCGTGGTCACCATTTTTTCCTGATTGCGCTTCATGGTCTGGTTAATAAATTCGACAATGACCGAGAAACCAATCGCGGCATATAAATAGCCTTTCGGAATATGGAAACCAAAGCCTTCGACCACCAGCGAGAAACCGATCATCATCAGGAAGCCCAGACATAAAATCACCACTGTCGGATGCTTATTGACGAAATCCATCAGGGCTTTGGATGCCCAGAGCATAATCCCGATGGCGATAATCACGGCAATCATCATGACGGACAGATCTTTGACCATACCGACTGCAGTAATCACGCTATCTAGCGAGAAGACTGCATCCAGTACCACGATCTGCACAATCACCATCCAGAAGACCGCATGGACCGGATTTTCTTCCTTGATCACCGGTTTGGCTTCCAGACGTTCATGCAGTTCCATGGTGCCCTTGAACAGCAGGAATACCCCACCAAACAATAGAATCAGATCCCGGCCCGAGAAGGCATGATCCATGATGTAGAATAGCGGATCGGTGAGTGTTACCACCCAGGCAATCGAGGCCAGCAAAATCAGACGCATCAGCAACGCCAGCATCAGGCCCACCACCCTTGCGGTATTGCGTTGTTCTGGCGGCAGTTTTTCTGCCAAAATGGCAATAAAAACCAGATTGTCGATCCCGAGTACAATCTCAAGAACAATTAATGTGAGTAAACCGACCCAGGCTGAAGGGTCTGACATCCATTCAAAAATCATTGGCTTGGCTCCTGAAATTCAGGGCTGCAACATGAAATGAACCAATGCTGCTGTACAGCCAAACAGGACTTTCTATATTGAATAATATCAATTTTTTGACGGCGATTTATAGAGTTATACGGCCAACTACCACTACCCATTTTCGTTCTATTGTTGTGAAACCAATTTTCAGTATATCAAGATCAATATGAAATTCACCTGTTTTTCACGGCTGATTAGCAAGGAATTCTGCTGGGAAGCTTTGAGGTAAAAATGTAGCTGCGCATAGAATTGTCATATTTACCAATTAAGCTAGAGCCGTTACAGATAAAAATGATAAGGTGAAGAAAATAAATGCAAAGCGTAATTCAAATGACCAATTATTTTAAAGACAACTCCCCAAAAACAACACGTCCTTTAGTGGCTCTCTATTGTGGTTCACGTGCCGGCAATAAACCGGTTTATCTGGAAAAAGCCGTTCAACTCTCGCAAGGGCTGGCAGAACACGGCTTCGGACTGGTTTACGGCGGTGCCAGTATCGGCCTGATGGGACAAGTCGCGGATGCCATGATTCAGCATGGTGGTGAAGCAGTCGGCGTTATTCCCGAATTTATGCTGGACTATGAAATTGCCCATAACCAGCTTACCGAATTACATGTCGTCACCAGCATGCACCAGCGTAAGGCCATGATGGCGGATCGTGCCTGTGCCTTTGTGGCCTTGCCAGGCGGACTGGGAACCTTTGAGGAAATCCTGGAAATTGCCACCTGGGGCCAGCTGAACCAGCACCAGAAACCCATGATGCTATATAACGTTAACGGTTTTTATGATGCCTTGATTATGCAGCTGGACCGTGCCGTTGAAGACGGATTTTTGCCTCCACAGCATCGCGCCAAACTGATTGTTTGCGAAGATGAAAATGAAATTTATAGCTCATTAACCAATTTGGGCCATCCACAAAGATTTGTGGTTTAAAGCATTCAAAGCAAAAAAGCGAGCACTGGGCTCGCTTTTTTATGGATTATGGCTGCTAGTTATTGACCATAATTCGTCACAAAATCATAGAACACCGGCAATGTGGTCGCCAGAATCACAGACATGGCCAGACCGAACATCAGTTTCATCGCATCTGCACTGACATTACGTGACGTCCGATGTTTGTTGACTTCATCCAGAATCATCGACATGGCAAATTCACGACCTGCAAGTAAGCCCAGGAACACCCAGGTCGTACTCATTGGAATATTGCTCCACTCTTTGAAGATCAACAGGATGATGGCATACAGGAAGTCGATAATCGTGGCAGCACGAATATCGGTGACACCAGTTTTGGTGTCGACAATATTCTGGATGGCCCCACCACGTTGATACAGAATCACGCCCAGCAAGATCACGAATACCGTAATCGCAAACATCAGGAATTCAAACGGCACCTGACGTGGTACATAGACAAAGATGTTAGCCAGATCCTGAATCAGCCATTGGCTCCACAGAAAACCGGTAGAGACCCACTGTAAGCCCATCCAGACTTTGGAGTGCTCCTGATGACGTGTCTTGGCAAAATGGCGTGCCAGCTGCTTGACCACAAAACGATAGATGATAATCGCCACGATAAAGGCCACGGCGTAGCCCATCATCGATTTGACCATCATCGAGCCCAGGCTAGCAGGAGAGAAGATCGTCAGTACCAGGAAGGTCGTACTGACCGGAATCCCGTATCTGGTCAGTATTAACAGGAGAATAGGCGGCACAATATACAGCCAGGTAATCCCCCCTTCAGGGAAAGGAATGGTTTCTAGACGACCATATGAGGCATCACCGACTCCGGAGGCATACCAGCCATAGGTCAGCACGACAATTAGAATTGAGCTGATATAAATCCACAACACCCACCAGGGACGATGTGCATTCGAGGAAATAAATGTCCCTAAGGTTTGAGGCACATCATTTCCGACAATAGAATAGGCGGCTAAACAGAAGCCGATCACCATCAAGATCTCGATTGTCATAAAAACAAACCTATACGCGAGGAGATTTCAGCACTGCTGAAAAGTTGGCCCAAGATTATGACGGTTTTATTTCATTTTCATGACAAGACTGTCATATATGCGACCAGCTGACAAAAAAGAGCACCGCAGTGCTCTGAATTTAAAAGCTTTGGGCTTATTTTAAATTTACCTGATAAATCGTGGTACTGCCACTGACTTCATGACCGACCACCAACAGGGGTTTCTGGTTTGGAGAGTCTTTGGCCGGAATAAAGACCAGACCTTCCGGCCCTAAATCACCGGCCTGCCCCAGCTCAATCTGCTCGGTGCTCGCATTGAAATCACGTGAATTGATATATTGCACAAAGCTTGGTGATGCAGGCGTCGTCACATCATAGACCATGATGCCACCAACACGCTCCAGACCAATAAAGGCAAAGGTTTTTTCTCCAATCTGTCCCAAGGTCACCCCTTCAGGTTCCGGCCCCTTATTATCACTGCGATTGTCCAGCCCGGCTTCTTCATGGTTAAAGTTGAAGATCTCCGGATGATGTTGTGCAATATACTGCTCAAACTGATCCCCTGAATCCCAGACCAGCTCTACACCGGTCTGCTGCGCATTTTCCACCCAGATACTGACCGAGCGTGTCCCGAAGCTATATAAATGGTCATAGACCAGATTGCCGCGCTCATTCAGCTTGGCTGTACCATCGGCATTTTTTTGATAGCCTTCGGTCCAGCTAATATTTAAACGGCCAAGAAAATGATCTTCACGACAGTCTTTGGCATCTCCAGCTATCGCACCGCAATAAGCAAAATGACTTGGATTGAGTTCTGCTCCTTTGGCCAACACAGCTAAATGTGCCGGCAGATCATCTCCCAGACGGCGCTCAAAACCTTTGCCATGCACGAGATGTTTGACCCGCCATTCCTCAACAAAGCCTTTACTGGCATCGCCAGCAAAATAGGCAGGATTGTTTTCACCCCAGGCCCGGGCATCGCCTTCATTGGCAGAAACAATATAGGTTCTACCCGCGACCTCGAAGCTGGCAATCGCATCTGGCATATATAGACCGCGAACATTGGCCCAGGGTTGAATATTGATTTTGCCTTGAGCATCGAGCCCATCTGCGTCACTGACATCCATACCTTGACCGGTCAGGCCATGATCTTTAAAACCGAGCGGATAAACCGCGACGACCTTGGCAGAGGCGATATCAATTTTGGCCAGGGCATTATTTTCCTGTAAAGCGACCCAGGCAGTGGTGCCATCTTTAGACACGGTGATGTATTCAGGTTCAAAATCCTGAGCGGCACTTGCCTTTGGTCCGAAAATACGCACGCCCTGCGCACGCAACGCTGTCTCCTGACCATTGAAAGCCTTGAAGTCTGCTGTACGAAGGATCGGGGCTTTTAAATTGGCCAGACTGATCACCGACACTGAACCTTCCGGATCGGCCTGATAATCATCAGCAGGTTCGCCCTCGTTGGCCACCAGCAAAGTTTGCCCATCTGGACTAAAAGTCAGCATATCCGGCAAGGCACCCACCTGCACATGTGCCAGCTTGCTCAGGTCTTTGGCCTGATATAAGGCCACATAACCCGGGTCGGTTTTAACAGCTGCCTGAATCGCAATGGCGACAATACCATTGTGTACTGCGACACTGTTGACTTCAGCATCTGCTGCAATGTCATCGATCTTGATCGAGGTTATTTTTTTCGGCTGCTCAGGCTGACTTAAATCCAGCACATCCAGTATGCCTTCTTTGGCATTTACTACAAATAGACGCTGACTGGCAGCATCAAAGGCCGGAATTTCTGCTGCACTTTGACCAAATACCCCGGACTCGTAAGCCGCCAACTTGCTTAACTCGATTGAATCGGGTGTGGCCTCAAGCACTGGCGCAGCTGCTGTATTTTCATTATCACTGCCACATGCCACCATCCCCACAGCCAGCATGGCCACGATCAATGACTTCAATTTTAGTTGCATTTTTTGTTGATCTATCATGAAGAATTGCCGATCAATCTATAAGCAATGTATTGCAGCCCCATGACAGCTAGATTGCAGTTCTTTGACAAAGCACCCTATACAAGTGAACACGCTTTGTATACGACAGACTCGGCTGATTCCTTTAAACTATTCAAAATTTTCAGTTTTCCAGAATTATGAATGCCACGCCTACCCATCAAGCCTTAGATCCCGAGTTCAGACTGCTGGTCTTACTGGTATCGATTGGCTTTTTTATGCAAGGTCTGGATACCACCATTATTAATACGGCCCTGCCCGCGATTGCACATAACCTACAGGCAGATCCGTTACGCATGCACAGTGTCGTGGTGGCCTATGTGTTGTCTGTGGCAGCCTGTATTCCCTTAAGTGGCTGGCTGGCAGACCGTTTCGGTGTCAGAAATACCTATTTTGCTGCGATTATTATTTTCTCTTTGGCCTCTTTGGGCTGTGCCTGGTCAAATAGTCTGAACGAACTGCTGGTTTACCGGATCTTTCAAGGGATTGGTGGTGCATTACTGCTCCCGGTGGGCCGGCTGGCGATGCTTAAAATCATTCCACGTACCCAGTTTCTGGCCGCCATGAGCCTGATGAGTCTGGCCGGCCTGATTGGCCCGCTGATTGGACCGACCTTAGGCGGCTGGATGGTGGAATATCTGTCCTGGCACTGGATTTTTCTGATTAACCTGCCGATTGGCTTGCTCGGTGCACTGATTACCTTTAAAGCCATGCCGAATGTCATGGAACCGCTGGTGGCCCGCTTTGATTACTGGGGTTTTATCTTGCTGGTCGTGGCCATGGTAGGACTCTGTCTGGGAATTGAAAATTTTGCCAGTCCGCAAAACCCGCTATGGTGGAGTCTGAGCCTGATTCTGGCCGGACTCTTGGCCACCCTGATTTATGCTTATCATTCGCATACCCATAATAATGCCCTGTTTCGCAGCCAGCTATTTAAAAACAAGATTTATGCAATTGGGATTTTGGGCAATTTCTTTGCCCGTCTCGGCGGCAACTCGATTCCCTTTCTTTTGCCCTTAATGCTGCAAGTCGCATTTGGTTTTGAACCCTTTATTACCGGTTTACTGATGATTCCGACGGTACTCGGCTCACTGGCCTCAAAACCGATTATTCGCAACATTATTCAGCGTTTTGGTTATCGCCGGGTTCTGCTGGTCAATACCTTATTGGTCGGATTGTGTATTGCCAGCTTTGCCCTAACCACGGCGGATACCCCGATCTGGCTTCGCGCAATACACTTCTTTATCTTCGGGATTTTGAATTCACTGCAATTTGTATCGATGAATACCCTGACTTTAAAGGACTTAAGCCAGCAGGATGCCAGTAGCGGCAACAGCTTCCTGTCAATGATCATGATGCTGTCGATGAGTATCGGAGTCGCGCTGGCAGGCACATTGGTCAATATGCTGAGTGCCTATTATGGCGCTGAGCATCTGGTGACTGCTTTTCATGTGGCATTAATCTGTTTAGGCTGTATCAATATTATTGCGGCCTATATTTTCTGGCATATTCCTAAAAACACCCCCGTCTGATGCAATATATTAACGTCAGGCTGATATGCTATTTAGGCCCCATGAATCCAGCGAAGGACTGAAATGCAAACAAATCAGGCGCCACACCGTTGCAAAAAGCCGCTGTTGATTGGAGTGGGCATTCTGATCCTGGTGATCACTAGCACGGTGGTCTATCTATACCTGATCAAAGTACCTTCCGCGGATGCAGCCAATTATCCAGTACAGGGTTTTGATGTATCACATCATCAAAAAGACATTCAATGGCAGCAGATTTCACTAGAAAAATACCGTTTTGTTTATCTGAAAGCCACTGAGGGCGGTGACTTTAAAGATACCCGCTTTCAGCAAAACTGGCTTCAGGCCCGAGAACGTGGCTTTCTGGTCGGTGCCTATCATTTCTACCGGCTCTGCCGCGATGGCAGCATTCAGGCACAAAACTTTATCGACACCGTACCCAATAAAGCAGATGCTTTACCACCGGTGATTGATCTGGAATATGACAGCAAGTGCATCAATACCTATTCTAAAGAGCAGCTTCTAAACGAAATCCAGATCATGCACGATGCCCTGCAAACGCATTATGGCAAACAGCCGATATTCTATATTTCTAAAGCATTTTATAATATTGTACTGGCAGGAAATTTCTCTGAAGTTCCTCTTTGGGTACGTGAATACAAGGGTCTGCCTGATTTGAAAGACCAATCGCAATGGCTGTTCTGGCAATATACCAATCGGGGTGAAATTTCCGGAATTAGCACGCCTGTGGATTTGAATGTATTTTATGGCTCGGAACAGCAATGGCTGGATTTTCTGAAAATGAATGCAATTGCAGTACCGCCATCTACTCATCAGAACAAATAAAATGGATGGTCTGAAAACACGCTATTTATAAAAGTAGAACAATAAGGAAATAAACATCTTGAAATGGATAAAAGGTATTTTACTCGGTCTGGTGATTGTTATTCTGCTTATGACCGCTGTATTGACTTATCTGCTGCAAGCTTCGGGAAAACTCAACGACTTTCAAGCTTGGCAGCCGAAAACCAGTGCATCCGTTCATGGTCTCAAAGTTAAATTTTTTGGTGTGTCCACCCTGTTGCTGGATGATGGTCAGGATCAGATCCTGATCGATGGTTTCTTTAGCCGGCCGTCGTTGTGGCAAGTGATCAGCCAGCCGGTTCAAAGTGATAGAGCGCTCTTAGAACAATTGCTTCAAGCGCATGAATTGAGCCGAAGCAAAGCCATTCTGGTCAGTCACTCGCATTATGACCATGTTCTGGATCTGCCGGCCTTGCTGGAAATGCTTCCCGGCACAGCAGTCGTCGGTTCCGCCACTAGCCTGAATATCGCCCGGGCAAATCCCAAAGTTACTCCACAGCAGCTACAACCGGTTAAGCCTTGGCAAGTACAGCAATGGGGTCATTTTCAGATCACGGCAATTCCCTCGCAACATACCCCGCCCACAGCGATAAATGATGATTTAGGCGAAGAGTTGCTGCAGCCTTTAACTCTGCCGGCCAAATTTTCCGAATTTAAAGAAGGCGGCAGTTTCGATTACCTGATTGAGCACTCAGGACATAAAATTCTGGTCAAGGCCAGTACCGGTTTTATCCCGGGTCAATTTAAAAACCTGCAGGTCGATACTTTGTTTTTAGGCATTGCCCAACTCTCCAGACAATCACCTGCCTATCAGCAGCAGTATCTGGCCGAAACCCTGCACATGCTCAAGCCGAAAGTGGTCATCCCGATACATTGGGATGATTTTTTTCAGCCTCTAAGCCAGCCGCTACAATTCTTGCCTCGCATTGCCGATGACACACCAAAAAGTTTGCGGCTTCTGATTCAGGCTGCCGAGGCACAGGGCAGCAAAGTCATCATCCTTCGCGGACCACAGCCCTATTTACTCAGCGAAACAGTCTCTTCCCAAGCAGATTAAAGCCCCTTAAGATAGCGGCTATGCGCAAAATTATTCATATCGATATGGATGCGTTTTACGCCTCGGTCGAGTTGCGTGAACGTCCAGAACTCAGACACCTGCCTGTGGTGATTGCCTCGCATCATCCCCGGGCAGTGGTTGCGGCTGCCTCCTATCCGGCACGGGAGTATGGCCTGCGTTCTGCCATGTCGATGGGGCAGGCACGTAAACTCTGTCCCCAAGTCATCGTGATTGAGCCAGACTTTGCCAAATACCGTCAGGTATCGGCACAGATCCATCAAATTTTCCAGCAATATACCGCCCTGATTGAGCCCTTATCTCTCGATGAAGCCTTTCTGGATGTAACTGAAAATCTGCGACAGATTCCGAGTGCCACCGAAGTGGCCATGCGGATTCGTGAAGATATTGTTCAGGCGACCGGACTAACCGCTTCTGCCGGCGTAGCACCAAATAAATTTCTGGCCAAAATTGCCTCGGACTGGCACAAACCGAATGGTATCTGTGTGATCAAGCCTTCGCAGGTACACAGTTTCATTCAGGATCTTGCGCTGAAAAAAATTCCCGGTGTCGGTAAAGTCACCCAGGAAAAACTGAGAAGTCTGAATCTGGAAACCTTAGGCGATTTGCAGCAAATTGAGGAAGCTGTCCTGATTCAGCATTTTGGCAAATATGGACGGCGACTGTTTTTATATGCACAGGGCATTGATGATCGCCCGGTGGAAGCTGAACGGGAACGCCAGCAGATTTCCAAAGAAACCACCTTTGATGATGACCTCTATCTGGAACAATGCCGTCCCTACTGGCAACCCCTGCTTGCGCAGTTATGGCAAAGCTTGCAGAAAAAACAGCTGTCAGCGCGTGGGGTAAGCGTCAAGTTAAAGCTCAAGAATTTTCAGGTGATACAACACCGTAAAAGCTTTAAGCAGGCATTACGTAGCCCAGAGCAATTGGCACAGGCGTTGGACTTGCTTCTCGGCGATCTGCATGTAACTCCACAGATGCAATTCCGCTTGATCGGTGTCGGCGTGTATCAACTCAGCGCACCACAAACAGAAACCCAGTTATTGCTGCTTTAAACTGCTTTTGTTCAAGTTTTAGACACTGGTTAAAAAATAAGGCAACTTTATTTTTAAATTTTGGTTTTTTAGAGTACTCTATCTGCGCAATGCATTATCCATGTATGTGCTGAGATGCTGAAAATCACCTTTACTTTCAGCATGCTGTCCTGTAATTGGCGTGACGATCCAATCCGAATATTACAGGGCAACTCTGATGTCACTCATGGAATTCCTTCCTGCATACCTTTCTTAAGCCCCTGTTATTCAAGAACAATGTGCGCCTAAACTGCGCTATCCAGCTGTGTCATTCCTCCTGTCAATTGATCTAATGTTCTACTTTAGAGCATTGTTGCGGCTTTAATTTTTTAAAGATCAGTTTTACTGTAGTATTCACTCAAAATATGGCTATGCTGGCCACCTTCAAACCCAGTTTCCTATTCCATGCCTTGGCCAAAATGAGCTTTGCTCAGGTTGCTCACCCGCCTGGCCACAAAAATAGTGGTCTGAATATGGTCCTGATAGATATTATGAGCATGAATAGTGGCTGACTGGGCCTTGAGATGCCTTCTGGCAGTAGCCCACGTCACCATGATGATGCGGATTCGAAGCGATCATTATTGGCACAATTTTACTGGCCAAGCTGGTGCATGATATGCTGATCAGTGCCCATCCAGCGATTTTCACTGCGTTGTTTAATAGCAAATTCACTACACCACTGCCGAAGCAGGCGGTCAGGTGGTCAGGTGGTCAGTATCGTTGCTGGCGGTTTAACCGGATTTATTACAGCAGCACTGATGATTTGAGCAGACAGTTCATGGCATTATGTCACCATCTATCTGGCAGTAGGTTGCCTGCTGACTGCATTGGTCGCAGCCCTGATGCCCCCAATGCAGGATCGACAATATGACAGTTGAACGTTTACATATCTCCAAACGCTTTTCGGAAATTGCCATTGCTGGCAATCTGGTCCATCTTGCCGGGCAACTGGCCACAGATGTCGAACTGGATATCAAAGGGCAAACCCAACAGACTCTAGATATTATTGACCAGTTTCTGGCTGATGCCGGTACTGACAAAAGTCACATCATGTCAGTGACTATCTATTTGAAAGATATTGAAAAAGATTATGCAGCCTTCAATGAAGTCTGGGATGCCTGGGTGGCTGATATTGAAGCCCTGCCTCGCACCTGTGTGGAAGCCAAACTCTATGATCCACGGGTTCTGGTCGAGCTGACAGTGGTGGCCGTCAAACCACAATAATGCACTCGACATGATATGCATAAAAAAGCATGCTCATGGCATGCTTTTTTTCAACCTACTGCTTTGATTTTATTACGTTTTAGATCCGAATATAAATAATATTTTTTCAGATCATTGCTGACGCTATCTTTAGCAGCGGCTTTCTTGATGTGCGCTTGCTCCTGCAGAAAGTCTTCTCGTAACTGATAATATTCCGGCACATCATCGTAACGAATCACCCGATAACCGGCCATGCTCAATAAGGCATCCTGAAAACCGGTCTGCTGGGGACGCTTTAAGATTAAAGGATCATCCACAGCCACAATTGCCAAAATCTGGTGTTGCTGATCCAGAATCACAAAATCTGCAGTCAGGTTGCGGTACTTATGCCGTGTCCGGTTAAATTTGGTGGTCATGAGGGCATCATAGGAAACATGTGCCAAAATGATATGTTCAGGTAATACTTCTCTCAGCCGAGTGAAGGTCAATTGCTCATTCAGGTTGAAAATCGCACGCTGCTTTAACGCGCTATCTTGTGGTTTGGAATTATTTCCGAGCTTTTTCCATGCCATGAGCACGACACAAAAGAGCAGGAAACTCCCAATCATAATATAGGTGGTCATGCCTAAATCCTTGCATTCTTATAATCATTTTTGTTTTATTGTTGTGCAGTATAAACCCACGCTTTATTCTGAATAGATCTAACAACCAATCTGCTTAAATACCCATACAACCCGTATCAAAACCAGACGCCGTGTTACCTAAAATGACATCTTGATAAATGCCAATGAAAGTGGATTTAAAGTACTGATAATGCACTCTAAAACACCTATAGAATTGATCGCAATACAAATCTGCTAAACTGTAGGACAATTCCGACAAAGTGTTATTTTTATATCACTTTTTAAAATTTATTGATGTAAATAATATATTCTTTTACAGTTTTAGCTTGCAAGCTCAGGCTACCTTACTTTACCTAAGTGCTAAAAAAAGACACCGAAGTGTCTTTTTTATTAACTTAATTATGCACGTGATTTGGACTTGGATTTAGGTTTCGGCCCGCCGAACGGTTTTTTGGCATCACCTGTTTCACGCGGTGGCAAACCGGTGTGCTGGCTCAGAATCTGACCACGTTCCGGGCGCTTCTTGGTATTGGACGGACGTGATTGAGCTTGTGCAGCCTTGTTACGATTGTCCTGCTCACCGTTACGCTTTTGCGAATCTCCAGCCACTGTAGAGTTTTTCTTGCGCGCCGATTGATACTGGCCTTCGGTACTACCAGATGGCTGATAAGTCGGAATCAAATGCTGTTTGGAATTACCAATCAAATCCTGACGACCCATTTCTTTCAGGGCTTCACGCAAAAGCGGCCAGTTGTTTGGGTCATGGTAACGCAAGAAAGCTTTGTGCAGACGACGACGCTTCTCACCTTTTACAATATCGACAGTTTCGGTATAACGTGCCACCTTGGCCAGCGGGTTTTTACCGGTGTGATACATGGTGGTGGCTGTTGCCATTGGTGAAGGATAGAAATTCTGTACCTGATCGGCACGGAATCCGTTTTTCTTCAGCCAGATTGCCAGGTTCATCATGTCGTAATCGGTAGTGCCCGGATGCGCTGCGATGAAATAAGGAATCAGATACTGTTCCTTGCCTGCTTCCTTACTATAACGTTCAAACATCTGTTTGAAACGGTCATAGGTCCCGATTCCCGGTTTCATCATCTTCGACAATGGACCTTTCTCGGTATGTTCCGGGGCAATTTTCAGATAACCACCGACGTGATGGGTTACCAGTTCTTTGACATATTCAGGATTCAGCACTGCAAGGTCATAACGTAGACCAGAACCAATCAAAATCTTCTTGATACCCGGTAAAGAACGCGCCTTACGGTACAACTGGGTCAGTGGTGCATGATCGGTATGCAGATTCTGACACACCCCCGGGAATACACAGGATGGTTTACGGCAATTTTTCTCAATCTCAGGATCTTTACAGGCCAGACGGTACATGTTGGCTGTTGGGCCACCTAAGTCAGAGATAATACCGGTAAAGCCCGGTGCGGTATCACGGATTTTTTCGACTTCACGTAAAATCGATTCTTCAGAGCGGTTCTGGATAATACGGCCTTCATGTTCCGTAATTGAACAGAAGGTACAGCCACCAAAACAGCCACGCATGATGTTGACCGAGAACTTGATCATGTCAAAGGCCGGGAAACGGGCATTGCCATAAGCAGGATGCGGCAGACGTGCATAAGGCAGGTCGAACACATAGTCCATTTCTTCCGTGGTCAACGGAATTGGCGGTGCATTCAGCCAGACATCACGTTCACCATGCTTTTGCACCATGGCACGCGCATTACCCGGATTGGTTTCCAGATGCAGAATCCGGTTGGCATGTGCATATAGTACTGGATCGGCAGCCACTTCTTCAAAGGCAGGCAAACGGATTACCGCCAGTTCGCGCGGCGGCAATTTATGTTTAATCGCTTTTGATGCCGGTTGCAGCTGCACGATTTGAGTATCTGGGTCTAAATCATCGCCTGCTCGTACAATCGGATTGGCCACAGGTTCTTTTTGGAAACCTTGATATTGAGTCAGGCTGTCTTTGTCCTTTTCAATTTCACAACCTTCCAGATCTTCCGTCATCACATAAGGATTGATGATCGGATCGACACGACCCACTGTATCCACATCATTTGAGGCAATTTCGACAAATTTGGCTTTAGAGGCACGGTTATGTTTGTTAACGATAAACGCAGTACCGCGAACATCGGTAATCTCGTGAATTTTTTCGCCACGCGCCAGACGATGCATGATTTCAGTGATTGAACGCTCACCATTCCCATACATCAATAAATCTGCTTTGGAATCCATTAACACAGAACGACGGACTTTATCTGACCAGTAATCATAATGCGCAATACGACGTAATGATGCTTCAATACCACCGAGTAATACCGGCACATCTGGATAAGCTTCACGCACACGCTGACAATATACCGTCGCAGCACGATCTGGACGTTTATTCGGCTGATTATCTGGTGAATAAGCATCATCCGAGCGAATTTTACGGTCTGCGGTATAGCGGTTGATCATCGAGTCCATGTTGCCCGCAGTAACACCCCAGGCAATATTCGGTTTACCCAAAACGCGGAACGCATCCACATTGGTCCAGTCCGGCTGGGCAATAATACCAACACGGAAACCTTGGGCTTCTAAGGTACGGCCAATAATGCCGGAACAGAAAGATGGGTGATCAATATAGGCATCGCCACAGACCAAAATAAAATCACAGCTGTCCCAGCCGAGTTGATCCATTTCCTCGCGTGACATCGGCAAAAATGGCGCAGGATCAAAACAAGACGCCCAATATTTGTCGTAATCAAACAACGCTTTAGGCGCTGTCTGCATGGTATAAGCAGTAGACATGGCTAGCAATTCTCGGCTGGCAGATGATAGGAGATCTAAAAATAAGATCAAAGATGAAAGCCGAGCATTTTACCATGAATTAGGCGTGGCTTGCTTGATTATAATTTATACAAAATCAGAGACTAAGATAATTGATCTTTCTATATGATCAGAATTTATTGCATGGCCTCAAATTGATCAGCTTATACTGAAATAGCTAAAAACAGATACCTCTAAAAAGACTTTTCTGGATTTTTAATCTGGAAAAATCTGCACATGCTGTTCTAATTAGTACGAAGTTTGAAGCTTGCTACCAGACCGAATAACAAAAAACCGGCCACAAAAAAACTTAATCCGACCCAGCCATAGTTTTCCCAGACCAACCCACTGGAGCTGCCCAACACGCTTGAACCCAAGTAATAGCAAAATAAATACAGCGATGAACCGACGGCCCGATAATGCAAAGACTGGACCGATACCCAGCTACTGGCAGTAGAATGGGCAGCAAAAAATGAAAAAGTGAAAATCAGCAATCCGATAAAGACGATGGCCAGCTGATTGATCAGCATCAGCATTAACCCAGCCAGCATCATCAGAATCATCACTGCCAATGTCTTGAATTTACCGTAATGCCGCCCCCAAGATGCTGCCCGCGGTGAGCTGTAAATACCCGCCAGATAGGTCACCGAAATTAAACCGATCCAGGCCTGTGATAACTCAAAAGGAGTTTGCAACAAACGATAACTGAGGTAGTTAAATACCGAAACAAAGCAGCCCATCAACAGAAAACCTTGCAGGAATAGAATGCTAAGTTTGGGATCGGCCAGATTCTACCTAAATGAGTTTTTAAAACGATGAAACTGGATTGGATAGGCCTTAAAATGTTGCGAAGCTGGCAATAAATAATAAAATAATCCAGTAATACATAGATTTAAGACACCAAGAATCAGAGTAGCAGATTGCCAGGAGATAAAATCAACCAGAACCCCGGCAATCAAGCGCCCGCCCATCCCGCCAATGGCTGTACCAGAAATGTATAAGCCCATGGCGAAACCGATATCTTTCTCGGCAATTTCTTCCCCGATATAGGCCATGGCGACTGCAGCTACGCCACTGACACACAGGCCAATCAAGATCCGAGTCAATAAAAATACAGACCAGAGTGGCAGCATGGAACTAAGCATCAGCAAAATTGCAATCAATAGCAGGGAGCAGACCATAACCGGTTTACGCCCAAAACGGTCCGAAATCAGTCCGGTAAATAACAGGCCAATTGCCAGTGCAATGGTCGATAATGATAAAGGAAAACTGGTTTGGGTCGGGCTGACCTGAAAATAATCAGCCAGGATCGGCATCATTGGCTGGATACAATATAAAGAGGAGAAAATTGCAAAGCCAGCAAGAAATAATGAGAAAAGTACCGCTTTAAACGCAGGAGAACCATATTCAATATGGCTTGAAGATGAATTTAAGGACATATCCGCTCCATAGACTCCGCTAGTATATGCCTATTATTTTGATGAGCGCCGGGTTTTTAACCGATATCCTGCTCAATTTTACTCATTTCCCTATTTTTTCCCCATAAAAAAACACCCCCTGCTAATTGCAGGGGGTGTTTCGAATAATGAGCTGGCGATGACTTACTCTCACATGGGTAACCCCACACTACCATCAGCGCTAAGAGGTTTCACTTCTGAGTTCGGGAAGGGATCAGGTGGTTCACTCTTGCTATTGTCGCCAGCACAACTGTTTATGGATACTTGCTTTGGTCTTATTTAGTCACTTTTCAGTGTATGCCAATGCTTTTTCCAAATGAGTTATTAACAGGTATATCTGAGTTGAATATTGTCTTACTAACGAGATACTGAATCAAGTCGTTTTGCTGAATATCGAATCAATTGATGCTTTATACAACAACTGTTTGGGTGTTGTATAGTCAAGCCTCACGAGCAATTAGTATTGGTCAGCTTCATGCATCACTGCACTTCCACATCCAACCTATCAACGTCGTAGTCTTCAACGGCTCTTTAGAGGACATAAAGTCCTGGGGAAATCTTATCTTGAGGTAGGCTTCCCGCTTAGATGCTTTCAGCGGTTATCCCTTCCGAACATAGCTACCCGGCGATGCGACTGGCGTCACAACCGGTACACCAGAGGTTCGTCCACTCTGGTCCTCTCGTACTAGGAGCAGATCCTCTCAAATTTCCAACGCCCACGGTAGATAGGGACCGAACTGTCTCACGACGTTCTAAACCCAGCTCGCGTACCTCTTTAAATGGCGAACAGCCATACCCTTGGGACCTGCTTCAGCCCCAGGATGAGATGAGCCGACATCGAGGTGCCAAACACCGCCGTCGATATGAACTCTTGGGCGGTATCAGCCTGTTATCCCCAGAGTACCTTTTATCCGTTGAGCGATGGCCCTTCCATACAGAACCACCGGATCACTAAGACCTACTTTCGTACCTGCTCGACTTGTGGGTCTCGCAGTTAAGCGCGCTTTTGCCTTTATACTCTACGCGTGATTTCCGACCACGCTGAGCGCACCTTCGTACTCCTCCGTTACTCTTTAGGAGGAGACCGCCCCAGTCAAACTACCCACCAGACATGGTCCTCGCTCCAGATTATGGAGCAGAGTTAGAACCTCAATATTACCAGGGTGGTATTTCAAGATTGGCTCCACCAGAACTAGCGTCCTGGTTTCAAAGCCTCCCACCTATCCTACACAAGTAAGATCAAAGTTCAATGTCAAGCTGCAGTAAAGGTTCACGGGGTCTTTCCGTCTAGCCGCGGGTACACCGCATCTTCACGGCGAATTCGATTTCACTGAGTCTCTGCTGGAGACAGCGCCCCCATCATTATGCCATTCGTGCAGGTCGGAACTTACCCGACAAGGAATTTCGCTACCTTAGGACCGTTATAGTTACGGCCGCCGTTTACTGGGGCTTCGATCAAGAGCTTCGCTTACGCTAACCCCATCAATTAACCTTCCAGCACCGGGCAGGCATCACACCCTATACGTCCACTTTCGTGTTTGCAGAGTGCTATGTTTTTAATAAACAGTTGCAGGGGCCTGGTTTCTGTGGCTGCTCTCAGCTCAGGAAGCAAGTTCCATCACCAAAAGCAGCGTACCTTCTCCCGAAGTTACGGTACCATTTTGCCTAGTTCCTTCAGCAGAGTTCTCTCAAGCGCTTTGGTCTACTCGACCTGACCACCTGTGTCGGTTTCGGGTACGATTCCTGTGTAACTGAAGCTTAGAGACTTTTCCTGGAAGCATGGTATCAGCCACTTCACTGTACAAGTACAGCTTGCTATCAGTTCTCAGCATAGAGCACCCCGGATTTGCCTAAGATGCATGCCTACAACCTTCCACCTGGACAACCAACGCCAGGCTGACTTAACCTTCTCCGTCCTCTCATCGCATTACACAGAAGTATTGGAATATTAACCAATTTCCCATCGACTACGCCTCTCGGCCTCGCCTTAGGGGTCGACTCACCCAGCCCCGATTAACGTTGGACTGGAACCCTTGGTCTTTCAGCGAGCGAGTTTTTCACTCGCTTTGTCGTTACTCACGTCAGCATTCGCACTTCTGATACCTCCAGCAGACTTCTCAATCCACCTTCATCGGCTTACAGAACGCTCCCCTACCACGCATAATAAATTATGCATCCGCAGCTTCGGCATATAGTTTTAGCCCCGTTACATCTTCCGCGCAGGCCGACTCGACTAGTGAGCTATTACGCTTTCTTTAAAGGGTGGCTGCTTCTAAGCCAACCTCCTAGCTGTCTATGCCTTCCCACATCGTTTCCCACTTAACTATAATTTTGGGGCCTTAGCTGGCGGTCTGGATTGTTTTCCTCTTGACTACGGACGTTAGCACCCGCAGTCTGTCTCCCGGATAGTACTCATTGGTATTCGGAGTTTGCATCGGTTTGGTAAGTCGGGATGACCCCCTAGCCGAAACAGTGCTCTACCCCCAATGGTATTCGTCCGAGGCGCTACCTAAATAGCTTTCGGGGAGAACCAGCTATCACCAAGTTTGATTAGCCTTTCACCCCTATCCACAAGTCATCCCCTGGCTTTTCAACGACAGTGGGTTCGGTCCTCCAGTTAGTGTTACCCAACCTTCAACCTGCTCATGGATAGATCACCTGGTTTCGGGTCTATACCCAGCAACTAAACGCCCTATTAAGACTCGGTTTCCCTACGGCTCCCCTATTCGGTTAACCTCGCTACTGAATATAAGTCGCTGACCCATTATACAAAAGGTACGCAGTCACCGGACACAATGCCGGCTCCCACTGCTTGTATGCATGCGGTTTCAGGATCTATTTCACTCCCCTCACAGGGGTTCTTTTCGCCTTTCCCTCACGGTACTGGTTCACTATCGGTCAGTCAGGAGTATTTAGCCTTGGAGGATGGTCCCCCCATATTCAGACAAGGTTTCACGTGCCTCGCCCTACTCGACATCATCATATAAGCCCTTTCGTGTACAGGACTATCACCGTCTACGGTCGCACTTCCCAGAGCGTTCCACTAGAACTTATATGACTTAATGGGCTCTTCCCCTTTCGCTCGCCGCTACTGAGGGAATCTCAATTGATTTCTTTTCCTAAGGGTACTGAGATGTTTCACTTCCCCTCGTTCGCCTTGCAACACTATGTATTCATGTTGCAATACCTACCTTATGGTAAGTGGGTTTCCCCATTCAGACATCTCCGGATCACAGGATATTTGCCGCCTCCCCGGAGCTTTTCGCAGGCTATCACGTCTTTCATCGCCTCTGACTGCCAAGGCATCCACCACATGCACTTAATTACTTGACTATACAACCCCAAACAGTCGCTTGATCCTACAAGGAGATCAACCAACATTCAGTTTAGTGTCTCGTGAACTTAATCACTGTACAGCTTCAATTAGATTCATATACCAAAACGCTTGATTCAGTTAATCGCTAGTTTCTCAGTTCTTCATCTCCATTCAACTATGTCACTTGCGTGTCATATTTAAATGTCAATTTAGTTCTGAGCCTTAAACAATTTATTTCAACTCAAATATATTCTGTTAATGATTGATCTAGCCTTCGTCAGGTCTAGACGCTGTGATAAATCACAGAGATTATCAAGTGCGCGTATCATAACGCTTGTACTTGTTAATCTCTAGGATCTAAACACTTGATCGCTTAGGAACTAAACAACTCCAACACTGTATGCTTACATACTGCGCGAAGCGTAGCTTCTTGCTTAAATTTCAAGGAAAAGCATGCTTTTCTTGTCTTGAAATTTGGTGGAGACTAGGAGAGTCGAACTCCTGACCTCCTGCGTGCAAAGCAGGCGCTCTACCAACTAAGCTAAGTCCCCAGCTTATCAATAAGTCAATGTATCGTTCCGTTCTGTTTGCTTCAGCACTCTCATGCTGCGTTAGTCAGATTTGGTGGGTCTGACAAGACTTGAACTTGTGACCCCACGCTTATCAAGCGTGTGCTCTAACCAACTGAGCTACAGACCCTCAGATACATCGTATGAAGAACAACTTGTTGTGGATTCTTACCAATCGTCAATCTTTCGTTAAGGAGGTGATCCAGCCGCAGGTTCCCCTACGGCTACCTTGTTACGACTTCACCCCAGTCATCTGCCACACCGTGGTAAGCGTCCTCCTTGCGGTTAGACTACCTACTTCTGGTGCAACAAACTCCCATGGTGTGACGGGCGGTGTGTACAAGGCCCGGGAACGTATTCACCGCGGCATTCTGATCCGCGATTACTAGCGATTCCGACTTCATGGAGTCGAGTTGCAGACTCCAATCCGGACTACGATCGGCTTTTTGAGATTAGCATCCTATCGCTAGGTAGCAACCCTTTGTACCGACCATTGTAGCACGTGTGTAGCCCTGGTCGTAAGGGCCATGATGACTTGACGTCGTCCCCGCCTTCCTCCAGTTTGTCACTGGCAGTATCCTTAAAGTTCCCGGCTTAACCCGCTGGCAAATAAGGAAAAGGGTTGCGCTCGTTGCGGGACTTAACCCAACATCTCACGACACGAGCTGACGACAGCCATGCAGCACCTGTATGTAAGTTCCCGAAGGCACCAATCCATCTCTGGAAAGTTCTTACTATGTCAAGACCAGGTAAGGTTCTTCGCGTTGCATCGAATTAAACCACATGCTCCACCGCTTGTGCGGGCCCCCGTCAATTCATTTGAGTTTTAGTCTTGCGACCGTACTCCCCAGGCGGTCTACTTATCGCGTTAGCTGCGCCACTAAAGCCTCAAAGGCCCCAACGGCTAGTAGACATCGTTTACGGCATGGACTACCAGGGTATCTAATCCTGTTTGCTCCCCATGCTTTCGCACCTCAGTGTCAGTATTAGGCCAGATGGCTGCCTTCGCCATCGGTATTCCTCCAGATCTCTACGCATTTCACCGCTACACCTGGAATTCTACCATCCTCTCCCATACTCTAGCCAACCAGTATCGAATGCAATTCCCAAGTTAAGCTCGGGGATTTCACATTTGACTTAATTGGCCACCTACGCGCGCTTTACGCCCAGTAAATCCGATTAACGCTTGCACCCTCTGTATTACCGCGGCTGCTGGCACAGAGTTAGCCGGTGCTTATTCTGCGAGTAACGTCCAAGCATCTTGGGTATTAACCAAGAGCTCCTCCTCCTCGCTTAAAGTGCTTTACAACCAAAAGGCCTTCTTCACACACGCGGCATGGCTGGATCAGGGTTCCCCCCATTGTCCAATATTCCCCACTGCTGCCTCCCGTAGGAGTCTGGGCCGTGTCTCAGTCCCAGTGTGGCGGATCATCCTCTCAGACCCGCTACAGATCGTCGCCTTGGTAGGCCTTTACCCCACCAACTAGCTAATCCGACTTAGGCTCATCTATTAGCGCAAGGTCCGAAGATCCCCTGCTTTCTCCCGTAGGACGTATGCGGTATTAGCATCCCTTTCGAGATGTTGTCCCCCACTAATAGGCAGATTCCTAAGCATTACTCACCCGTCCGCCGCTAAATCCAGTAGCAAGCTACTTTCATCCGCTCGACTTGCATGTGTTAAGCCTGCCGCCAGCGTTCAATCTGAGCCATGATCAAACTCTTCAGTTTAAAATCAGTAGTACCTTTAAAGGGTACCAATCTTGGCTCATCAATTTTCTGACAAATATTTCTCAAATAAACTTCGAGTAATTTCTACCATCAATCAATGAAAATAATTTCGATCGATCAACCAGTAAAAATCCACACAAGTTGTTCTTCATAATCTCTTAATGATCTTCTTGCTACTTCGTCAGCAGCAAGCTAGGTCGGCTATATTACTCTTTATTTCGAAAGAGTCAACAGGTTCAGTCGATTATTTTTAAACTTCTTCAAGACTTCCAGATTTAAACCCTTTGAGCTAAATCCTTGTTTCTCAACAAGTTTTAATCAACATCACCGCCGTTGGATGTGCATTCTACAGCATTTCAGATGCGTTGCAACACTTCTCGCAAAGATTTTTGATCGTGTGTTTATTTTTCAATCCAATAAAAATATAAGTCATTGTTATATATCTTTAATTTATTTTAAATATTTTTTAATTTAGTTGAATTCACCCAACAAAACACACTTGAATTCAATCTAAGCTATTGTTTAAATTAAACTTATAAAACAAAAACACTTATTACATGAATTGTATTGCTTAAATCTCCTTCTATTCTTGTTTTATTCTTCACCAACTTGGCGTTTATCTATACAAAAATTATGAATCTGGCCTTATGGCGAGTGATAGAAGATCTATTTAAAAAATTGAGGAAATGAATTGCAAAGCTAAAAATTAAAAAACCACTGCGATTGTGCAGTGGTTTTTTAAAATACTAAGTAACTAACAATTAAAACTTCATACTGACACGTGCCCAGTAGTTACGGCCAATATTGTTAAACTGCTCTGTTGCAGACAAGCCAACACCCGCATTACCCATTTTGTTTAAATGTTCGGTATAGGTTTTATCTAAAACGTTATCGACCCCCACAGAAAGATCAACACCATCCGCAATGTGATATGTGCCATTTAAAGACAGTGTGCCAAAGCCTGCACTTTTCTTAACATCATAACCAACGATATTCCCTTCACGCTCACTAATTCGGTTTTGACCATCGACCAAACGCCAGTAAGCACCTAACGTATAATTATCCTGGACATAACGTAAATTCACCCGAGCTTCTAAAGGTGCAATCTGTGGCAACGGCGTATTATCTGTGGTGTTTTTACCCCATGCATACATGGCGCTGACATCGGCTTGAATTGCATCAGTAAACTGATAACCCATCCCTGCTTCAGCACCGGCAATAGTGGCATCAACACTACGAGAATTTACTGAATCACCGTGATGCATTGGGGTAGGAGCAGCCTCAGCCATGTGCATCATGTGTGACTCTTGCTGTTTTTCAGGATAAGTCATCAGAATAAAATCCTGCACAAGGCCAGCATAAGCCGACACCCATGAGTTAAAAGCACCATGATGATGTTGATAACCCACATCGAGCTGTAGAGTTTTTTCTGTATCTAATTGCTGAAAAGTATTAGCACTCACGCCATGATAATCAGTTTTGAATAACTCCCAGTAATCTGGAACGCGCTCGACATACCCCAAACCAATATAAGTTTTGCCATCATCATGTTCTGGATGGGTATTTTCGAAACGGATAAAGGCACTTGGTAAAGTTTCCTGACGATTCTGCCCAGTTTTTAAGGCATCAATATCCACCTGATCAATCCGCACGCCTGTGACCAATTTATTATTGTCGCCCAAGTCATGACTTAATTCACCAAATGCGCCATAAGACTGAAATTTCATATCTGGAGTGAGCGGCATATTCATACTAATTGATGTCATTCCTCCAGCATGCTTATTCCGCTGAGAATCAATACCCGTGATGAGTTGTGTTTGATCCCATTCACTCGTTAATGCCATACGGGTATTTAAAGTACGGCGCGTAACCTGCATCTCAGAAGGTGCAGGCTGCATGCTATGAGTATGCCCATCATGCATCATTGGAACAGGACGCAGGCTAAAGTTATCCATCACATGATCATTAAAGTTATAGTTCACTTGGGCTTCAACTTTCTTGATCACATCAGTGACATTTTTTTTCTCAAATCTTAGCCCCAGACTTTCTCTGGCAAATTTTGAGCCATCCATCGCCCGGCCCGCATACACTGCTTCACCATCTGCCTTACCTGCGGTCAATTCAACCCAGGTATCTTCATCGGGCGTGAGACCCAAAGCCAGATCGGCATTCCAGCGCTCCCAGTCTGATGGCACAGTATTGCCACTTCCATCCTGATAGCTGTCAGATACAGAACGGTTGCTATTCAGGCGGATATATTTTTTATCATCCCCTGCTGCTACTTCAATATTTTGATCCAGACGACCAAATGAACCCATCAATACGCTTGTCTGACCACGATAGTTTTTATCTTCATCAAACTGTTCCGGCCTGCGCTCAAAAATTACGGTTGCGGCAGATCCAGTATTGGCGTATTGAACCGTTTGTGGCCCTTTAATCACTGAGATCTGGTCATAGCTTTCTGGAGAAATATAAGAGGTCGGTGAATCCATACGGCTTGGACAGGCTCCGAGATTTTCGGTGCCATCGGTCAGGATTTTAATCCGGGAACCAAACATGCCACGGAAGGTTACATCACCATTGGTGCCGGCACCGCTATTCACCGCACTAAAGCCGACAATACTCTGTAAATAATCGGCACCATCGCTGGCAGGAATCGGCTGAATTGGCTGTTTCGGATCAGCACGCACAATCAGGCCATTGGCATCATTACCCGCAGCAGAGGTCACCACAATCGGCGCCATAGTGTGCACAGGAAGGCTTTCATTTGCCATGCTGACTTGTGAATAACAGGCAACACAGATCGCAGCCGCAAGTGGCTGTAAAAAGAATTTAGGCTGAGCCATTTTTTATCTCACTGAATACATAAATAAAGCATGGCTTGAGTCAATAACAACCCAAGCGGAAAAATGCAGATTTATGCAGGCAGTGGTGGTGCCCGTCCCTGAGGAATTAAGAAGAGCTGCTGAAGGACAAACCAGACATGCTTAAAGGTTTTTTGATAAGCAATCAAACGTACATGAATCCGGTCAAGTACCTGCTGGATCTCCAGATCAGGCGGCAAGATCAGATTGGCATAGACGGTACAGTACTGGCATTGATGATTGGCATCATGATGGTCATGCTCAGCATGGTCGGATTGAACCTTGAAATGGGTATGTTCGCTTATACTATGCTGCGCATGCGGGTCTGTTGCTACAAAAAGTGCACGCGTGATGGTTTCACAGACCGGCGCAACCTGATATTGCTTCGGTAACAACGGCTGTAGAAATACAGCAATCTGTAGAAACACAGCTGCACATGCCAGTAGCAGCCCACCTCGTAACAACACAGATCAACCCTAAAATATGCTGATGCCCAGTATAACAAAGCCCAATTGAAATTGGGCTTTGTTTGACATTAAATTTAACGAAAATAATGGACTTAGCGCTTGACTGCGACCTTGTCTTTATTACGCTGGCGTACCAGTTTTTCCACTTTTTCACGTGCCCGTTGACGTTTTAATGGTGATAAATAATCAACAAATAATTTGCCATTTAAGTGATCCATTTCATGTTGGATACACACAGCGAGAAGTCCGTCAGCATCAAGCTCAAATGCTTGACCTTGCAGATTAATTGCCTCGATTTTTACACGTGACGGACGGTCAACTTTATCGTATATTTGAGGAACTGATAGACAGCCTTCTTCGTAGGGCTGCGTTTCTTCAGTCAATGGTGTAATTTTGGGGTTAATAAACACCATCGGTTGATCTTTATCTTCAGACAGATCCATAACAATCAGCTGAATATGACGATCCACCTGAGTCGCGGCGAGTCCGATACCTGGTGCTTCATACATGGTTTCAAACATATCTGCAGCGAGCTGACGAATTTCATCAGTCACTTCTTCGACAGGTTGTGCAATGGTACGAAGACGGGGATCCGGGAAACTTAAAATAGGTAATAAGGCCATACTGCGTCCTCAATTATGCCATTGATCAAAAAACCAAATGAAGGGAATGCTTCATCAAAAAAATGTGTGTAAGATCGTTATTATAACGCAACTACGCACATAATTTTAGGAATTATGATAATGAAAAAGGTTTTGAAGGGCATGCCATTTTTTAGTGCCTTGGGGTTTAAAAATCAGATGCTGGCACTTGCTGTTTGTGTAGGCGTCAGTATGGGGACCATTCATTCTGCCGAGGCAGCACCTGCACGTAACGTCAATCCACCGGCATTAAAAGCCAGTGCGCCCAATGTTTATGTGGTAAAAAAAGGTGACACCCTTTGGGACATCTCGAAACGCTTCCTGAAAAATCCGGTACGTTGGCCTGAAATCTGGGCCAGCAACAAGCACGTCAAAAATCCACACTGGATTTTTCCGGGTGACCGCCTGTTGATGTGTGATTATCAGGGCCGTCCGATCATTGGCAAAGATGAAGGTGATGGTTGTGAAGGCATTATCAGCCGCTATCTGGGTAGCACCTCCTTGCAACCTCAGATTCGGGTTGAATCGTTAAACAATACCATTCCAGTAATTCCACTAGAACATATCAAGCAGTGGCTGGAACGCTATACCCTGATGGCACCTGATTCAGTTCAAGGTACGCCATATATTCTTGGCACTGCCGATCAGCGCGTACTGGCAGGTAAAGGCCAGAAGGTCTATGTACGTGGTAACGGTCTGGAAGTGGGTCAACGCTATGCCGTGTATCGTGAAGCGGAACCGTATGTATTTACCGATGCGAATGGCAAGAAATATACCGCTGCACTCGAGCTGCAACAGGTGGCATCCGGTATTGCAGTACGTAGCGAAGGTGATGTGACTACCCTTGAACTGACGGATAGTTACAATGCTGAAGTGCGCCGCGGTGACCGCGTACTGGCTGAATACGATCCGATGTTACCGACGCTGTTCTACCCGACCAATGCAGAAAATATTGTGTCTGGTGGTCAGATTGTACGGGTACTGGGATCGATTGGTACGGCGGCACGACATAGTGTGGTGACCATTGACCGGGGCAGCCGTGATGGTGTGCAATCGGGCCATGTCTTTAGCGTAAACCAGAAAGGTGAAGTCGTGACTGATCCGAAAACCAAAGAACGGGTGCAACTGCCGGGTGAGCGTATTGGCCAGGTGATGGTATTCAAGACTTTCGACCAACTCAGCTATGCCTATGTGCTTGATAGTGAACTGCCAATTAAAGTGGGTGCCAATATTCAGCCGCCACTATTAGACGATTAAGCTTTTACACGGGATGATGTGGATTGATCGACATCATCCCTTTTGTTTCAACTCATACCCATAATAAGAAGACACCGAAATAGGTCTCACCATGTTGAATACATTGTCGACAGCGCAAATCCATGCCATTACGCTGTGGTATTTGCTGCAACACTCCCTCAGCAGCTTTTATAAAATCAGTCAGCATTATGCAGACCTTGCCCATGCAATTGATGGTTCTCAAACCGAAACCTGGCGCAAGCTGGGCATTCATAAAAACCACATTCAGCGCCTGCAAAATTTCCAGTCAAGCGAGTCGCAGCTCTATTTTCAGCGCAGTCTTGAGCAGATCCAGTTACACAGTGACTTTGTGCTTTTGCATACAGATGCCGCATATCCACAGCAGCTGAGCCATTATGCACATAAGCCGCCCATCCTGTTCGGGCAAGGACATGCCGATCAATTGCTGCAGCCACAGATCGCGATTGTGGGGAGTCGCAAGCCCAGTCTGCACGGCCGGCAAGTCGCTTATGACTTTGCTTTTTATTTGAGTGAGCAGGGTTTCTATATTAATAGTGGTCTGGCACAAGGAATTGATGAAGCAGCACATCAGGCTGCATTACAGCATCGGCGAACGATTGCGGTAATGGGCACAGGCATTGAACAGACCTACCCTGCTACCCATCAAGCCCTACGTCAGCAAATCATCGAACATGGAGGTACGGTCATTACTGAGTTTTTGCCATTTACCCCGCCCTTACAGCAGCATTTTCCACGGCGTAACCGAATTGTCAGTGGCTTGAGTCTTGGAGTGATTGTGGCAGAAGCCGCTTTAAAAAGCGGTTCATTGCTGACCGCACAATGGGCCACGGAACAAGGCAAGACCATATTCGCCATTCCGGGGCATATTTACAGTGAACATCATCAAGGCTGTCATCAACTGATTCGTGAAGGTGCGACTTTGATTGATCATCCACAGCAAGTGATCGAGGATCTGGCCCTAGCCACCCAGTGGCAATCAACGGCAAATCATTTAAAAGAAGACAGTCCGCCTGAGCAAGCAAGTACCATCCCACCACATTTAATTCATCTTTATAATCAACTTGATTGGGTTGGACAGACCCTGGATCAGCTCAGTCTTCAGTTACAACAGGAAGTATCTTCCCTGACCAGTCAACTGATGGAACTGGAACTGCTTGGCTTTACTACTCAACAAGCCGGCATGTATCTGCGTTGTCGTATCCTCAAATAAAGTTCACAATAGGACTTTGTTATTTTGTATAAGGTATTCACATGATCACTACCTCTGTTGCTGAAGCAGCAGCATGTCTCAAAGACGGACAAGTCTTGGCATATCCTACAGAGGCTGTTTGGGGCTTGGGTTGCGACCCCTACAATGAACAGGCATTTCATCAGATTTTGACCTTGAAACAGCGCCCGATTGAAAAAGGCGTGATTCTATTGGCAGCTCATCTTTCACAGGTGGAACACCTGTTGCAGGATCTGACGGAGGAAATGCGTGAACAGGTGATTGAATCCTGGAGTAATGACCGACCAGCGGAACGAGCCACCACCTGGCTGCTTCCTGCCCATGAGGAGATTCCTGGCTGGATTAAGGGCAAGCATCCCAAAGTAGCAGTCCGTGTCACCAACCATCCGCTCTGTGTAGCCTTGTGTCAGGCCTTTGGCGGTTTTATTGTTTCGACCAGCGCCAATCCTGCCGGAATGGAACCTGCGCGTTCGCTCCAGGATGCCATCCGCTATTTTGACCAGAATCTGAATTATCTGAATGGTGACTTAGGCCTAAGCCAGCAACCAAGCCGGATTATTGATGCTGTTAGCGGCGCGATCATTCGTGACTAAGTTAGTTCTCAGTCGACTCAGATATTCAAGCTCGACTAAAGTTTTAAGACAAAAAAAAGCTCAACCATATAGGGATGGTTGAGCATAAAAAGGATGTGCATAAATCACATCCAGAGGGTCTAGTAAATCTCTGGGAGCCTGATAAAACAAGGAAATTTTTGTTTGATCATTCTCGATGGGCGCATTATGAGAGAAAATTAATCTGACCACAAGTATAAAAAAAACATCATTTAATACATTTTTCCTATTAATACAAGATGCCTTTTGGGAAAAATTCAAAATATCTTGCTCTTTCTATTCCAGTTTTAAAATAATCAGATATTTTCCTATGCATTTTTACATTTAAAAATTAAGAATTAACAGCATCTTTCAATTAAAAAACCTGAATCATTTGATCAATAATTAAACAATTAATACTTTAATAAATTGTTCTGGCTGTTTATGGCTTTATTCTGCCCGGATATTGCGCCCATAAAATACCCAGCAAAATGATCCCTCCACCAATACTGTGGTACATGGTCCAGGCCTCCCCTAGCCAGAGATAGGCGACTATGGCGGTAAAAACCGGCATCAGGTTCATAAAAATACTGCTGCGATTTGGACCGAGTTGCTGTACCGCCATCATCCAGAATAAGGGGGCGGCAATTGAAGGGAAAATTCCGGCATAGACAATACTGGCTGCATTATCGCTATTGATGCTGTCCAGTCCGAAGTAAAGCACGAATGGAATATGATACAGAAAGGCCATAAAAATCTGGATATACAGGCTCAGCAGCAGTGGAATCTGGATCTGCCATTTTTTGAGCAAGACCCCATAGCAGGCATAAAACAATACCGCGATCAGCATCAGCAAATCACCGATATAACTGTCACCTACCGTCAGAAATTGCAGCCCCTGCCCTTGTGCCATGACATACATCAGGCCAATAAAAGACAGGATGCTGCCCAGCACTGCAGCCTGCGTAGGGCGAATTTTTAAAACGAAAATGCCCACAATAATGGTAAATATGGGAATAAAGGCATTGATCAGCCCCATATTGGTCGCAGTGGTAAAATGCGCAGAGCTATAGGCCAACCCTTGATACAACAACATGCCCAAGGCACTTAAAACGGCAAAATGTCCAAGATGCGGACGGATTTCTGGCCAGGCAGCTTTAACTTTGGGTAACAGAAACGGGCTTAAAATCAGCAGTGCCAGTACCCAGCGGTAGAAACTGATACTGATCGGAGAAATATAATCCGCCACATAACGAGTCACCGTCATATTTAGCGACCAGATAAAAACTGCGGCCAATGGCAATAGCGTCGCCCACCAGACTACTTTTTGCTGCTGTGTCATACCCTCATCCATGTGTCGCCAGTATTATTATTTTCGCCTGCTAGCATAATAGATTTTTCACACAATATCAGGAAATTTAGCGGCTGAAGTCTTTGCTCTCACCTGTTTCTACTTGTACTGAACTCAAATACCCGTTAAAACAAATACCGATTCAGTCTGAATAAATAGGAAATCTCATGACTCGCTCTGTATATGACATTCCAGTCAAAACCATTCAAGGAACGGAAACTACCTTAAACCAGTATCAGGGCAAGGTATTACTTGTGGTCAATGTGGCATCAAAATGCGGTCTTACGCCGCAATATGAAGGCTTGCAAAAACTCTATAACGACAAAAAAGCAGAAGGTCTGGAAATCCTTGGCTTCCCGGCCAATAATTTTCTGGAGCAGGAACCGGGTAGCGAGGCAGAGATTCAGGAATTCTGCTCTGTGAATTATCAGGTCGACTTTCCACTGTTTGCGAAAATTTCTGTAGCGGGCGAAGACAAGCATCCGCTCTATGCCACGCTGACTCAGGCTGTACCAGAGCGGACCGGTGAAGGCCCATGGTGGAAAGATCTGGTCGATTATGGCCTCACTCCAAGCCAGCCACCTGAAGTGTTGTGGAACTTTGAAAAATTCCTGATCAATAAAAACGGTGAAGTCGTGGCACGTTTTGCACCCGATATTACTGCCGATGATCCGCGAATTGTGGATGCAGTAAATGCCGAACTGGCCAAATAATTTTTAGCAGCAATGTAGGGATCTATTTCCAAATGGATTCCTACTTTTTTAATTAAAATAGCTGCTTAGATACTTCATTCATATAAAGTCGCCACCTTTCAGCAATTTTGTTATAACTTTGCAACAATCTTTTTTATCTCCATAGTTTGTCCCTATATTAGAGAAAGAAATATCTTTACCTGCACCGAGATCCCGATTCCATGTCCAAAATTCTTGCCAATGCCGTTCTTCCCTTTGCATTATTTAGCTCAGGAATTTTACTGATGGGATGTGAACAGGCAGTTGAAGCACCGGTTGAACAAGCAGAGAACCACAGTTCCGAGCTTGAATCTGCACAGCAGTCGCAGACTGGTGCTACAGCACAGACCGAGCTGAGATCGGGCAATATGTTTTATATGATTCGCGATGTGGCTGATTTACAGCTTAAGGCCGGCAGTTATGTCGAACAGTTAAAGCAGACCCAGACTGAACTACAAACTGCGGTCGAAACCAAAGATACCCAGCAACTGCAATCCACCGCGACCCAGTTACAACAGCAACTGAACAGCTTTAATCAGGTACTTGGCAACCTGAATTTAAAAAGTCAGGAAATTGACCAGATCCGTAGCAATATCATGAATGCCAATCAGCAGGTTCTGGCCTCACCGCTGTTAAATGGTGAGATGGATTTCAGCCAGATCGACCTGAAAAAAATTGAATCGCAAATGGTCAATGTACAAGCTGAAATGTTCAAACTAGCAGGTCTGCTGATCCAGAATCCGGAGCAAAAATCAGACAGCCAGACTGAGCAGGAAAATACCTAAACTCCCATTCAGGGCGATTGATCGGAAAGTTTCTTCCTCAATCGCCTTTCTCGCTTTACACTGTTATTTATTATAAAAATCAATTTAAATTAAAAACTTATATTTAAAAAAGTGATCAGGAGTTCAACCATGTCGAATTCAGTACTCTATGCTATTGTTCCGGTCGAATCCCGGCTTGACCTGAAAGATCCTTTTATTTTTACTGCACATCATCAGGATCATTATCCGCAAGGCAATTCCGATTTAGGGCCGGTGACACCGCCGCATCAGCATGAATATGATATGTATTATGGCGAAAGCATTCCCGGCTTTCCCGGACATCCACATACCGGTTTTGAAACCATCACCATAGTCGAACGCGGTTATGTCGACCATTTTGACTCGCTTGGAAATTCGGGACGTTATGCCGCGGGTGATGTGCAATGGCTGACTACTGGCAATGGGGTACAGCACTGCGAGATGTTCCCATTGGTTCATCAAGATCAGGACAATCCGCTGGAGCTGTTTCAAATCTGGCTCAATTCCTCACCGGAACAGAAAAAACAGCCTGCCGATTATAAAATGTTTTGGCGTGAACAGATTCCGCATGTATTTTCAGCAGATACGGCCGGACGTAAAGCGGATATCCGTATCATTTCAGGGCAGTTTAAAACAACTGAAGCACTGGATCGTCCAGCACATTCCTGGGCAGCAGCCGCTGAAAACAGGGTCAATATTTATATGATCACGCTTGCACCTGAGGCAGAGCTAATTATTCCGGCAAGCACTGCGAGTGCAACGCGGTTTTGTTATTTCTATCAAGGTAACAGTCTGGAGCTGGAAGGACAGAAAATACAGGTCAAGCATCTGGTAGAACTGAAACCAAATCAGGACATTCACCTCAAAGGCGGTTTACTGGAATCGCATATTTTATGGCTGGAAGGTGAACCGATTGGTGCGCCTGTGGCAATGCGCGGCCCCTTTGTATTAAATACTCCGCAGGAACTGGATGCTGCTTTTCGCCGTTATCGTGACACCCGCTTCGGTGGCTGGCCCTGGGCGAAGGCTGAGCCAGCTTTTCCCCAGGATCAATCTCGTTTTGCCAGTTATGAAGGTGGCAAGCGCGAAGAATATCCTGAAAAAGAAGCCACTGAATAGTGGCTTCTTTGTTGAATTAATCTCTTATTTCTTCGGGCTTTTAACCACGACCAGTTTCTTTTGCACAAACTCTTTAAAACCGTCAATCGACAGTTCGTGGCCATAACCGGAATTTTTAACTCCACCAAATGGTAACTCCGGCGTAGTATCAGTAAACCAGTTAATCCAGATCATGCCGGTTTCCACCCGTGAAGCCAGCTGTTTAGCCCGCTCAATATCCTGAGCATGAATCACGCCGCCCAGACCATAATTGGAATCATTGGCAATTTCGACAATTTCATCATCATCTTTTGCGACATAGATTTGCGCCACCGGACCAAAGAATTCTTCATACCAGGCATCGTTTTCACGCGTGATATTTTCCAGAATGGTCGGTGCATAAAAATTGCCTGGGTGTTCTACGGCTTTAGCACCCGTCACCACAGTTGCACCCTGCGCTACGGCTTTTTCCACTTGTTCGGTAAGCTTTTCCAATGCTTCTTTTGAAGACAGCGGCCCTAAGGTCGTTTCCGGATCGAGCGGATCGCCCAGCTTTAACTGTTCAAAGGCTTTGAGCATGCCAGCCTTGAATTGTTCAGCGATTTTTTCATGCAGGATAAAGCGTTTTGCCGCCGTACACACCTGCCCGGCATTATTTACCCGTGCCTGACAGCCCAACTTAATTGCTCGTTCCAGATCGGCATCATCGAGTACGATAAATACATCATTCCCGCCCAATTCCAGTGTGGATTTTTTAAGATGTTTCCCGGCCTGCTCAGCCACTGCACTGCCTGCACCCTCGGAACCGGTCAGTGCCACCCCGCGTACTCGTTTGTCTGCAATCACATCTTTAACCTGATCGGAACTGATAAACAGATTGGTCCAGACACCTTTAGGGGCACCTGCCTCTAAGACTAGCTTCTCAAAAGCTTCGGCACATTGCGGCACAATTCCGGCATGTTTTGCCAGAACTGGATTACCAATCGCACAGTTTGGAGCGAAGACCCGCATCAGTTGATAAAACGGGAAGTTCCACGGTTCAACTGCCATGATAATACCCAGTGGATGATGCTCGACCCAAGCTTCACCCAAATCGGTCTGATAAGACACTGGCGCTAAAAATTCTTTGGCATGATCCGCATAGTATTCTGCAATTTTGGCGCAGGTTTCGATTTCACCTTCACTCTGCTTAATCAGTTTCCCCATATCCTGGGTCATAAGCTTGGCCAGTTCAGCTTTTTGCGCTCGCATGTTGGTAGCCAATTTACGCAGTACTGCAATACGGGTGTCGACCTGCTGTGACCATTCTGACTTTAGGATTTTTTCCGCAGTATCAAGTGCATGTTGAATATCTTGATCGCTATGTGATGGGTAGTCTTTCAATTTTTGATTGGTAAATGGATTAATAGATTGATAAGCCATGGTTTTCCCTTTTTTCAATTATAAGTTTTGCTTGTTCTACACTTCTATCGTATTCAGCTATAACAAGCGAAATCTGTTCGAATCATTTAACTTATCACTGATTTTTTTATGGCGTGTGCAGGTTTACAGATTGGTTCAAAACATTACTGAGAAAGGGTAAAAGTTATATCGAGCGGTACAAAAGAGTATTTGATTAGAGCGTAACAACTAAGAAGCCAATATTCCCGAAATGGGCGTTCAAGCAACCTATAAAACGTAAAGCTCCAAGTTTAGAGGAAGGATTTATTGAGATATTTAAACTGAAGATTATGGGGAATGGGGAGTTTACTATGACAAAAATAGTAAACACCTCATCAATACTTAAGCAAGAGTCTCTTCGTTATCATCATTATCGTTAGAATCAGAAGCTTTCTTAGAATTTAGAATAAGCAACCCATCTTCCGGCTTAACTGTCAATAAAGTATGAATTCTTTTAAGAATCATAAATATATTTAAAGCTGTTAAAGTCAGCAAAAATATTACAAATGGGTTTAGAAACCATTTTGCTACCAACACATTAAGTTGTGATGGCGGGTTATAACTTAAAAGCTGTGATAAAACTAAACAAGCTATTACTAATGTTAAAGCACAAATAATAGAAAATGAAATATTTGAATACAATTGACTAAGTAATTCTTTCCGCTTTTGAAATAGAGGAATTGTTAAATTATTCCTGTACCATAAATCAGCCTTTTCATCTAGTTTAGTTTCCTGATCAAAAATAAGCACTAGTAAGGAAAGTAAAAGTGCTGTGAAGATAGATCCAAAACTCACTAACAATGACAAAGTGTCTTTCACTAATTTTATATCTAACATCAATGAAATGATCACTAACAAAATTGGAAAACCAAAAAAGCTAACCATATCTCTGACATTCAAAGTTCTAAAATGCTGACTACAGATATTTACAACGCTTATTTTTTTACTCATGTCATATCTCCTTAAGGAGTAATCTCTGAAGAAAACTCTTTAGCGACCTCAAAAGCCCAATCTTTAAGCTCTTCTAGAGTAGGCGTCGGGTTTTCTAAAAGTTCCTCAGGAGCTTCTATTTCACAAAGA
Organism: Acinetobacter sp. KH_038; assembly: GCF_057839405.1. Taxonomy (NCBI): domain Bacteria; kingdom Pseudomonadati; phylum Pseudomonadota; class Gammaproteobacteria; order Moraxellales; family Moraxellaceae; genus Acinetobacter; species Acinetobacter sp. KH_038. The sequence continues at coordinate 2,964,129 of NZ_CM174489.1, forward strand.
ACATTTGCAACTCCATTTCCAATTTTGAATGTTCTTTTTTTACCATTCAATTCGAATACTGTTTTTACTTCTTTACAATGCTCAGTTAATACTTCAACAGCTTTTAATTTCTTTGATGGCTTATTAAGTTTTTTTCTTGAAAAAAGCTCTGAAAGAGTTCCGAAATTACCGCCTCGAACTGGAGGTTTAAGGGTAAGAGTAGCTATAGCATCTTCTTTATACCCCAAATCAGTGATGGTATCTGTTATATCATCCTGTGGTACAAATTTATTTAACTTGATTTCTTTAGCTACGGCTTTACTCCAGTTCTTAAGGGATGTCTCATCAGACAATGGAGTCATAGTTACTAAGCAGCTTATTTTCGGTCTTGTAAAAGCTATAATTTCATCATGAAATGTGGTTTTCATGCCATGCCCATTAAAATTATGAAGCAAAGCCAACCCATACCTTGATAGTAAAGGTAAATTTATATAGAAGAAATGCTTTGTTATTTCTGCATTGTCTAATCTTCTAGTAAATTCAACATCTGAACTATTTATATCAATAATTTCCTTTTCGAGACCATATTCTCCCTCTAGAAACCAACCATAAATTATTCTTTCTTTTTTTAAAGCTTTTACATCTAAAAATTTATAAACCTTTTTACGGCTTTGATCGGAAACCTTTTCAAATTTCGAATTATGAGATTTAATGAAGTTTTTTATTAAATCGAATAAGTCTTTTCCATTTATATCATTAAGTTGACTATTAGCACCTATCTTTTTCTTACCACATATTTCTACTTCTAAAGTTGGATTATAAGCTTTTACCAGATATGGACTAATTGAATGCAAAATTTTCCCCTAAAAAACTATAAATTTATGTATCGTTCCTCATTATAAATAAAAAAACCACCCTTTCGGGTGGTTTCTTCAATCTCGAACCGTCTCTTATTGAGCGCGGTTTTTGATTTTGCGGATCGTTTCCAGCTGTGCAGCAGTTTCTGCAAGAGCAGCCAATGCAGCAGCAGAATCCAAATCGCTCTTTTGATTGGCAAGCAATTGTTCAGCGTGTTTACGCGCTTCAATAATTGCCGCTTCATCCAAGTTGTCGGCACGGATTGCAGTATCTGCAAGAACCGTAACAACATGCGGTTGAACTTCTAGAACACCACCAGATACATAGATCAACTCTTCTGTACCGTTTTCCAAAATAACGCGGATCGCGCCAGGTTGGAGCAAAGTTACTAACGGAGCATGGCCAGGCATAATACCCAACTCACCGCCAGCACCTTTTGCAATTAGCATCGTTACAGTGCCTGAGTACAAAGACTCCTGAACACTTACAACATCACATTGCATAGTCGCCATGAGAATCTCCTAAATTAGAGTCGCTAATTAAAGTTTCTCGGCTTTAGCAATCACTTCGTCAATACCACCAACCATGTAGAACGCTTGTTCTGGGATGTGATCGTATTCACCAGCTAGAAGACCTTTAAAGCCACGAATCGTTTCTTTAAGAGATACTAATTTACCAGGTGCACCAGTAAATACTTCAGCTACGTGGAACGGTTGAGAGAAGAAACGCTGGATTTTACGCGCACGGTAAACAACCAGTTTATCTTCTTCAGCAAGCTCGTCCATACCAAGAATCGCGATGATGTCTTTAAGCTCTTTATAACGTTGCAATACGTTCTGTACAGAACGTGCAATTTCATAATGCTCTTGACCAACAACTAACGGATCTAATTGGCGTGAAGTTGAGTCTAGTGGATCGATCGCTGGGTAAATACCAGAAGATGCGATGTCACGGCTCAATACAACAGTTGCGTCCAAGTGAGCAAACGTTGTAGCAGGCGATGGATCTGTCAAGTCATCGGCAGGTACGTATACCGCCTGGATTGACGTAATAGAACCAGACTTAGTCGATGTAATACGTTCTTGAAGAACACCCATCTCTTCTGCAAGTGTAGGCTGGTAACCTACTGCAGATGGCATACGACCTAGAAGTGCTGATACTTCAGTACCCGCTAGTGTATAACGATAGATGTTATCTACGAACAATAGTACGTCACGGCCTTTACCGTTTTCGTCTTTCTCGTCACGGAAATATTCAGCCATAGTCAAACCAGTCAACGCTACGCGTAAACGGTTACCTGGTGGCTCGTTCATCTGACCGTAGACCATTGCTACTTTGTCTAGAACGTTAGAATCTTTCATTTCGTGATAGAAGTCATTACCTTCACGAGTACGCTCACCAACACCAGCAAACACAGATAAACCTGAGTGAGCTTTCGCGATGTTGTTGATCAATTCCATCATGTTTACAGTTTTACCAACACCGGCACCACCGAACAGACCAACTTTACCACCTTTCGCGAACGGGCAAAGTAAGTCGATGACTTTAATACCAGTTTCTAGAAGGTCAGTAGAAGCCGCTTGTTCTGCATAAGAAGGCGCTTGACGGTGAATCGGTAAACGCGCTTCAGTCGCAACAGGACCAGCTTCGTCGATCGGGCGACCAAGAACGTCCATGATACGGCCTAGAGTCGCTGTACCTACTGGTACAGAGATCGGCGCTTCAGTGTTAGTTACGTTCAAACCACGCTTAAGGCCTTCAGTAGAACCCATTGCAATAGTACGAACTACGCCATCACCAAGCTGTTGCTGAACTTCTAAAGTAGTTTCAGTACCATCTACTTGGAGAGCGTCATAGATCTTAGGAACGCTGTTGCGTTCAAACTCGACGTCGATAACCGCGCCGATGATCTGAATGATACGACCGCTATTCATTGCTGTCTCCTCAATTCAAAATAATGTTAAACGGCAGCGGCACCACCAACGATCTCAGAAATTTCCTGAGTAATCGCGGCTTGACGCAGCTTGTTATAAATAAGTTGCAGGCTCTTAATGATCTCGCCTGCGTTGTCTGTCGCTGCTTTCATAGCGACCATACGTGCAGACTGCTCACATGCGATGTTTTCAATCACACCTTGATATACCACAGACTCGATATAGCGAACCAACAAGCCATTTAAAAGCTCTTCAGCTTCAGGCTCGTAGATATAATCCCAACCGTATTGACGGTTAAGATTCTTGTCTTCTTCAGCAGCAGCCAAAGGAACAAGTTGTTCGATCTTTTGATTTTGAGTCATGGCATTGACAAAGCCGTTTGACACCAGATAAATACGATCTAACTCGCCTTTATCATAAGCGTCCAACATCACCTGTACAGAACCAGATAACTGCTCAAGACTTGGAGTGTCGCCCACTTGAGTGGTCGCACCAAGCACTTTACCGCCGTAGTTTTTAAAAAACGAAACCGCTTTTTGACCAATTAAAGCAAATTGAACTTCAATTGACTGCTCTTGTTGCTGCTGTACGTGTTTAACCACTTTTTTGAACAGGTTAATGTTCAAACCACCAGCAAGGCCGCGATCTGAAGACACAATGATATAGCCAACGCGCTTAACCGGGCGTTCAACCATATAACGGTGTTTGTATTCAGGGTTCGCTTGGACCAAATGAGCAATTACACGGTGCATATTTTCGGCATACGGACGGCCTTGAGCCATGCGCTCTTGCGCACGACGCATCTTAGAAGCTGCTACCATTTGCATCGCTCGAGTAATCTTCTGCGTGCTCTTGATACTAGCTACTTTGGCGCGAATTTCTTTTAAATTTGCCATACGCTTAACCTAGTATTCGAAAGCCCTTGCGAGCTTCCGAAGGTTGATTCCGTGAACCAAACCGACACTAAATTCAACACGGGTTGAAATTAGTAAGTTTGAGTCGCTTTAAAGCTTTCAATACCTGCTTTGATTGCAGCTTCGATGTCTTTGTTGTAATCACCAGAGGCATCGATTTGTTGCATTAACGCAGCATGTTCTGAACGGAAGTAAGAAATCAACGCAGCATCAAAGTCTACGATTTTCTTAACGTCTACGTCAGTCATATAACCTTCGTTAGATGCATAAATTGAAACAGCCTGGTCAGCAATTGAGTATGGAGCATATTGTTTTTGCTTCATTAACTCAGTTACACGTTGACCATGTTCAAGTTGCTTACGAGTTGCTTCGTCAAGATCAGAAGCGAACTGAGCAAATGCTGCCAATTCACGGTATTGCGCCAAAGCAGTACGGATACCACCAGACAATTTCTTGATGATCTTAGTTTGCGCTGAACCACCAACACGAGATACAGAGATACCCGCGTTCACAGCAGGACGAATACCTGCGTTGAATAATGATGTTTCAAGGAAGATCTGACCATCAGTAATCGAAATTACGTTGGTTGGTACGAATGCAGATACGTCACCCGCTTGAGTTTCAATAATCGGCAATGCAGTTAAAGAACCAGTCTGGCCTTTCACTTCACCGTTAGTGAATTTCTCAACGTAGTCAGCAGATACACGAGAAGCACGTTCAAGTAGACGCGAGTGTAGATAGAACACGTCACCTGGATACGCTTCACGACCTGGTGGACGGCGTAAAAGCAATGAAATTTGACGGTAAGCAACAGCTTGCTTAGACAAGTCATCATAAATGATTAACGCATCTTCACCGCGGTCACGGAAGTATTCGCCCATTGTACAGCCAGAGTACGGAGCTAGATACAGCATTGCTGCCGGATCAGCTGCAGCTGCTGCTACAACAGTTGTATACGCCATAGCGCCAGTTTCTTCCAGCTTGCGTACCACGTTAGCGATAGTCGATTGTTTTTGACCGATTGCTACGTATACACATTTAATACCAGAGTTTTTCTGCGCGATGATCGCGTCGATCGCCATTGCTGTTTTACCAGTTTGACGGTCACCAATGATCAACTCACGTTGACCACGGCCTACAGGGATCATTGTATCTACTGATTTATAACCAGTTTGTACAGGTTGATCCACTGATTGACGCCAAATTACGCCTGGTGCTACTTTTTCAACAGCATCAGTTAATTTTGCATCAATTGGGCCTTTACCATCAATCGGATTACCCAAAGCATCGACTACACGGCCTAAAAGTTCTGGACCAACCGGAACTTCTAATACACGACCTGTGCAACGCGCTTTTTGACCTTCTTGAAGGCTTAAGTAGTTACCTAAAACAACGACGCCCACTGAATCCTGTTCTAGGTTCAGTGCCATACCATAAAGGCCGCCGTCGAATTCGATCATTTCACCGTACATTGCATCAGCAAGGCCGTGAATACGCACAATACCGTCGGAAACCATAACAATGGTTCCTTCGTTCTTAGCGGTTGCGCTGGTGTCCAGATCGCCGATACGCTGTTTAATGAGCGCACTGATCTCGGATGGATTCAGTTGTTGCATTGCGCTATACCTCAATCTTTTTAAAGTTCAGTCTTCTTATTTCTTAGGCAAGAAGACGAGTACGCATTTTTTCAAGCTTATTAAGCGCAGAATCATCTGTCACTTGGTCGCCTGCACGAATAACTACACCAGCAATAAGCTCTGGCTTCACTTCTACAGAAACATTTACCGCAGCTTCGAATTTCTTCTCTAATGCATGCGTCAATAATTGTTCCTGAACAGAAGTTAATGGGAATGCTGATTCAATCACAACATCCACAGTATTGTTATTCTGTGATTTGAGCTGTTCATATTCTGCAGCAATTTCAGGAAGAAGCGTCAAACGGTTGTTTTCAGCAAGCAATGTCAAGAAGTTAGACACGGCTGCAGTTTGGTCTTCACCTAAAACTTTAGCAAAAAGAGACACCTGCTCAGCAGGTGTAAGCTCCAGGCGATTTAGATAAGCTGAAAATGCCTCGTCTTGCACCGCAGCACTGAGCAATTCAAGTGCAGTTGACCAAGAGTCAGTTGCACCCTGCTCAGAAGCGTAAGCAAATGCTGCTTTTGCGTAAGGGCGTGCTAACGTCAAGAGTTCAGCCATAATCCGCCTCTCTTAAAGTTTAGCAGCCAGCTGAGTCAGCATGGCATTGTGAGCTTCTGCATCAACTTGCTGGCTAAGAATTTTCTCAGCACCAGTCACTGCAAGAGCAGCCACTTGTTGACGTAATTCTTCGCGAGCAGAATTGATTTCAGTATCAACAGCTTCTTTAGCCTGTTGACGAATACGCTCACCTTCAGCAGATGCTTGAGTACGCGCTTCTTCTACCAACTGTGCTGCACGACGGTTCGCTTGTTCGATCAATTGAGCCGCTTGTGCTTTTGCCGCGTCCAGTTCAGCTTTCACTTGTGCTTGCGCATCTGCAAGGTCAGCTTTCGCTTTTTCAGCAGCATTTAAGCCATCAGCGATACGACGCTGACGTTCACTAATCGCATTGATTAGTGGTGGCCATACAAACTTCATGCAGAATGCGACAAAAATCGCAAACGCAATCGCTTGGCCAAACAATGTGAGGTTGATATTCATTGCAAATTCCTCAAATAGTGAATTTCGGAATTAAGCTGATTAACCTACAAATGGATTAGCGAAGATGAAGAACAAGCCAATACCAACACCGATCATAGGCACAGCATCAAGAAGACCCGCGATTAAGAACATACGAGTTTGAAGTTGTGGAGCCAATTCTGGTTGACGAGCTACAGCTTCAAGGAAACGGCCGCCTAGAAGACCAAAACCAATCGCAGTACCTAAAGCACCAAAAGCGATCAAGATAGCAGATGCAATTGCAACTAGACCTAAAGTGAGTTCCATGATAATTCCTCAGAGGTTAGGTTTATACCAAATTAAGTTAAAAAATTGTGTGCCCAACCATCCGGTGACAGTTAGGCAATACCATTAATGCTTTTCGCTTGCCATACTCATGTACACGATAGTCAACATCATGAAAATGAATGCTTGTAGCGTAATAATCAAAATGTGGAAAATCGCCCAAGGCACAGACAACGCCCACTGGATCCAGAACGGTAATAACGCGATAAGAATGAAGATTAACTCACCCGCATACATGTTACCGAACAGTCGTAGAGCCAATGAAACTGGTCGCGCCAAGAAAGTGGTCAATTCCAGCAATAAGTTGAATGGAATTAAAAGCACTTTAGCAACTGGGTTACTTGGGTTAAATGGGTTAAGTGCTAACTCACCAACGAAGCCGCCAACACCTTTCTCACGAATACTATAGAAAATAATTAAGAAGAATACAGAAATAGACATACCAAGGGTAATGTTTGGATCTGTAGTCGGAACAATTTTAAAGTAAACCTGATGAGGGTCTACACCCAGCATAGAAGCAATCGCGTGTTGAGCTACATAAGGAATAAAGTCAACAGGGATCAAATCCATCAAGTTCATGAGGAAAATCCACACGAAAATGGTTAATGCTAAGGGTGCAATTAATCGAGACTTCCCGTGGAAGGTATCACGTACACTTGAATCTACAAACTCGATAATCATTTCGATCGCTGACTGGAACTTGGTAGGAACACCAGCATTAGCTGCTTTCGCAACCAACCAGAACAGCAAACAGAAAATCAGACCCAGTCCGATAGACCAACCCATTGAATCCAAGTGAATAGCAGTGAACCCCATCTGTTGAGCTTCAGCACCGCTCTCGGCCAATTTCCACGTACCGTCTGGCATTTTGCCATAGGTCATGTTGGTCAAGTGATGCTTGATATACTCGGTCGAAGTAAGGGCATGTTCTTCAGCAGCCATAAATCACACCTGGTCAATGTCAAAAAACTAATAGAACAAACGAATATCGCGTGCTGCTTGATATCTCGCCTGCTCCTGAAAAACTTTTCAATTTCTTGTTGTGTCTATACTCATTTTTGTAGACGTGACGCCCAAAACGGAGCGACCCACGACATGGCTTGAACAAGTATAAAACCACAAAACAATGCCACCGCTGACAACGGTTTGACATTGCTTAAAATTAAAATGAAACCAACAATCACAATTGCAAACTTTCCCATTAAGCCTTTATACATGTTCGAAAGAACTTGTTTAGACGCCCGGGCTCCTGCTGCTCGAAACGATTGCCACGAAAAATAACAAGTCGCGAGCCAACAAACGAGCGCACCTAATGCTGCACTCAGGGCTGCGGTTGAGTCTTTCACGACCCAGCCGATCAAGGCTGAAACAGGAATCATACAGGCTTGTAGGAGGACCAAAGCTTTCGCTAATCGTCGGTCAATCAAGCGACTAGTTCGGCTCATTATTTATTCACTCACAGCAAGCATGCTTGACAAGTTTAACAGGTGATTATTTTTAATCGCAGGCATTATAGAGTTACACCCCTGAACATGCAATCTTTTCCCGACCTTAGTCATGTTTTTTTAAATCCGGCAAATGCTGCTAAACTAATCAAAATATGTCTATTTTTTAAATCATTAGCGGGCATTTAACACACATTTCTGGGTTTGGGCTGCCAATTGCTGCCAGGCCTGTATAAAGTCCCCTGCCCCACTCATGCTTTCATCGACATGTTGAAACAGCACCGGTTTCAGTTTTCGGTACTGATTTTCACTGGCATGACCTTCGGCCAGCAGACACATTTTGGCCTGTGGGCGATGATCCTCTAAGAACTTGATTTGTGCCACGGTTGGCGACACATGTGGATCATCGGTCAGTGCACCCATGAACTTCAAATTCAATGGACGTTCCAGATATTGATAGGCATCGTGATACGACCAGTACGGTTGTGCTTTGCTGCCTGAACTGTAACGCTGCGCCGTAGCAAACATGCTTTGTGCAAAGTCACGGGCATTTTTCCAGTACAGTTCACGATTCTCTGGCAATTGCTGGGAACGCAGCGCAGCAATAAAGAAACCGATCCGCACCGCATTGTTTGGATCGAGCCAGACATGCGTATCGACCGTATTTTTCAAAGCTTCACCACGCGGATTGCGCATCGGCAAAGTGGTCAAGATACCGGATTCTAAAATCGCGATACCTTTATGACTTTCATTCAGCACTTTGGCCAATGGTGCTTCATGCGCTTGTCCCAGCCAGATCACCAGACCGGCATCCTGAATAAGTTTACGATGCGCCGGGGTCAGACTGACATCATGTCCGCTCTGATTGGCCAGTAATAAAGTCGGTTGTTCTACGCCCTGGGTGATTTTCTTGGCAATCAGATAAATTGGCTGAGTCGAAACCACCAGACTTTGTGACCAACTGAGTGTACTGAACAAAGCCAGCAGACCCAGTGCAAGGAGACGGAACATGAGGAGCAATCACTTAAAAACGAGAAAATTAGTAAGTGTTATAATATAACAAAAATACAAAAATACCTATGCCCAATCGAAACTCCGAACGCTTCATGTTAAGATTTGAAATCTATTAATTTTCAGTTTCGCACTTGAGGTGAACTATGGGTTCCTGTTCGCACGAACACCACAATGCATTGCACGGCGTACACGACCATCCCAATGTCGCACAACGTCTTGCTGAAGCGGAAAGTCTTTGTGCAGCAACCGGCGCACGTCTTACCCCTTTGCGTAAAGAAGTGCTGGAACTGATCTTGAATGCGAATGGCCCGATGGGCGCCTATGATCTGCTGGCACAAATGAAAAATGCCAGTGATCGCCCTGCGGCACCGCCTACGGTATACCGAACCTTAGATTTCTTATTGGCAAAAGGTCTGATTCACCGCCTGACCTCAATCAATGCCTATATTCCCTGCTGCCATCCGCGTGAAGGTCATCAGGCCGCATTTTTAATCTGTACCGAATGTAAAGCGGTGACTGAAGCGTCAGCCCAAGGTCTTCTAGACCAACTTGATGCCCTTGCCAGCTCGGATCACTTCAGCGCCCATCACAGCATTATTGAAATTTCAGGAATCTGCCAGCAGTGTCGCCACAAAGCTTAAGTGCCTCTCCCCTGATCCAGCTCTCCCAGATCTGGGTCAAGATTGATGAGCGTGACATCTTAAAAGCCATTGATTTTTCTTTGCAGGAAAAAGAGATTGTCACCCTTATTGGTCCGAACGGTGCAGGTAAATCGACTCTTATAAAGGTCATGCTCGGCATTGTAAAACCGCAATCCGGCGAGATTCAAACGGCACGCAAACTGAAATTTTCTTATGTGCCACAAAAATTCAATCCGTCGCATAGTCTACCGCTACGGGTAAAAGACTTATTGGCCCTGGAAAAATGTCCTTCCAAGATTAAAACCGAAATCATTCGTGATACAGGCATTGGCAAGCTGCAAGATTCCAAAGTTCAACAGTTGTCTGGTGGCGAACGGCAGCGGGTGTTATTGGCCCGAGCCTTATTACGCCAGCCGGACATTTTAGTCCTGGATGAACCGATGCAGGGTCTGGATATTCAGTCCGAAGCGGAACTGTATGAATATGTGCGTAACTTGCCAGAAAAATATGGCTGTGCCGTACTGATGGTATCGCATGATCTGCAATGGGTGATGCAAGGCACCACCCGGGTGGTATGTCTGAACAAGCATATCTGTTGTAGCGGTCTACCGGAAAGTGTGCAGCAGCATCCGGAATATCAGGCAATTTTTGGCACCAACCGGGTATTTTATCAGCATCATCACGATCATTGTGCGCATGGCGACTCTGCCACCGCCTGTCAGCATGATTCGCGCCCTCATATTCACCCCGAGCCGGAAGCTTAAACCATGATGGATTGGTTACAACTCCTTTTACCTGCATGGATCATGGGTACATTATTGGTATTTTTGACTGCACCACTGGGCTGCCTGATGCTCTGGCGGCGCATGTCATTTTTTGCCGATACCATGGCTCACGGCACATTACTGGGTGTTGCGATTGCAGGAGCTTTGAGCTTGCCGTTATGGATGGGCGTAACCTTCTTGGCCTTATTACTGGTGGGTATTTTATGGGTTTTGCATGATCCACGCCTACCCAATGATGCCCTGCTTGCCCTGTGCTCAGCCACTTTACTTTGCTCCGGCTTGTTATTCATTCAGCATATACCAAGCTTAAGACCTGAATTGCTCAGCTATTTATTTGGCGATCTGCTGACCATATCCTGGGCAGACTTGCCGACCTTTGCCATCGTGATCATTCTGGCTTTGGCTGTGCTATATAAAAGCTGGCAAGCGCAGATTCAAATCGCGATTGATCCGGACATGGCAGTCAGTGAAGGAGTAAATGCCAAATGGCAGCGCCTGATCTTTATGTTATTGCTGGCATTATTTACCGTACTGGCACTAAAAGCAGTCGGTTCACTGTTAATGGGTGCCTTACTGGTGATTCCTGCGCTAACGGCACGATTACTGGCACATTCACCGAAACAGATGGTGATCTGGGCATTTGTGATTGCACAGATTGGCGTGACCGTGGGCTTATGGTCAAGCGCAGGTCTGAATACTTCAACTGGCCTGACCATTGTGCTGACCATGGCAATTTTATTTGCCATGATGTTTGTTTTTCAGAAGTTTAAAAAGCTGAGTTAATTTTACTCACTAAAAAAGAGTTTTTTAAAATTGAATTAGATTAATAAAGTCAGTCTTTTTTTATTAAATCTATGATATTTTTTTTAATTTCAATTAAATAAATCTCATTGTAGTTATTATGCATTTTATCGCTATAAGAAAATGTTAACTTGAACTTTAGATATTCAATAAGTTTTTCTAATTTGTCATCTGGATGCCCATTTATTGTAACATCCATAAAATATTCTTTATTACTTTCATCTATAGAATTAATTACTTCAAAACCGAACTGTGGCGATATCGAGTATCGATTATGGCGCAGTACACCTTGATGTTCCAAATTTGTTCTAAACTTTATAGCCTTACCACCTAAATTATCTATACGAATCCTAATTTTGTGCTCTCGTTTTTTTATTAAAGAGTTATCCTTAGACTCCATTCCAACGCATTGGAAGTGCAGCTTTGGATGTATATCAGATAAGGTATAAATTGCTACCCAAACCGCACCTAAAGTGCATGATACAGTTAACAATCCAATAAATAACGGTAGTGTAAAGGACAATGCTTTTTCATAATTATCAAAACTAAAATATATGACAATAAAAAAGACCGTAGAAATTAATAGAATCCAACCTAAAGTAGCCCTACCAATTTCTAATATTTTTTGGATCATTTATTTAAAAAAAATCAATTAATTTAATGAAACCTAATACTATAGCTTTTAATATTTTATATCTACTGATGCACCAGACTCAGTAAAAATGCAGCGCCTGCAAACAATGCGGCAAAAGTACGGTTCATGACTTTTTGTTGTTTTGTCGATCTTAGCAATCTTAAAACTTTAGCCGCCAGTCCGGTATAGCCGGCCATGACAATCAAATCTATCGTGACCATCGTTGCTGCCATAATGACGTATTGAATCCATTGCGGTTTGGACAAGTCCAGAAATTGTGGCAAGACCGCCAGTAAAAATACAATGGCTTTGGGATTACTCATATTTACCAAGAAACCATGTAAGACCAATTTCCCAGCAGATTTACGTGCCAATTCATGTTTAATTTCGATAGATTGTACAGGTGCTTTCCACTGCAAAACAGCTAAATACAATAAATAGCCAACCCCAAACCATTTCACCACCAGGAATGCCCATGGCGTGGTCGCAAACAGTACGCCCACTCCGGCCGCCACCACCGCGATCTGTACCAGCAAAGCCAGTTGCAGACCTAATGCATTCCAGTAGCCATGCCTGAAACCATAGTTCAGTCCACTCGACATTGAGGCAATTGCACCGGCACCCGGGGAAACACTAATTACCCAGCAGGCCAGCATATAGGCAAACCACATTTGATAGGACATGGACATTCAACTCAGTAAAACTCGCACAATATTATATGACTTATCCACTAGATTCAGACTAAAAATTTGCTTAAATATAAGACGCTGCACTATTCACCCTGCATGGCTTCAGGCACAATATATGTATTAAAAATCAGGATCTATCATTACAGGAGCCATGAATGACAGCCCAATCGGTAATCTTGCCTCTCCCTTCAGATCATGCTCGCTTTATTGTATTGCGTCTCAAAGATTTAAGTATTGAAGCACTCAAAGAAAAATTAGAACATCTTTTTACCTCTCGTGACCGCCTGATTACCCAGCATCCTCAAGCACAAATTAAAACTGCAGTCGCTTTTGGTCCTGAGCTTTGGTCACGACTTTATTCACAAAGCCCTGCCGGCTTTAAACAGCTTGAGCCGATTCAGGGTTCATTTGCCATGCCAGTAGTCCCCGCAGATATTCTGATTCATATCGCCAGCGCACGGGCAGATATCTGTTTTGCCCTGAGTCAGGCTTTTTTTGAAGGCATTCAGGATCAGGTAGAAGTTCTGGATGAGCGGGTTTGCTTCCGTTATTTCGATGGTCGTGATATTACCGGCTTTATTGATGGCACTGAAAATCCGCAATTTTCAGATGACCGTGCTGAGGTGGCATTACTTGGTGAAGATGCTGGCATTTTCCAGGATGGTTCATTTATTTTTGCCCAGCGTTATGCGCATGATCTGGAAAAATGGAAAAAGCTGAAAGTCGATACCCAAGAGCAGGTGATGGGCCGCACCAAACTGGAATCGATTGAACTGGATGATGAAGTTAAACCGGAAAATGCTCACGTTGCACGTACTGTAGTGGAAGATGAAGAAGGTGAGGAAATGGAAATCCTGCGTCATTCGTTGCCTTATGGTGATGGGCGTGGTGACCAAGGCCTATTCTTTATTGCCTATACCAAAAACCTTACTATTATCGATGCCATGTTAGAACGTATGTTCGGTACGTCTGGTGATGGAATCCATGACCGTTTGCTGCACTTCGTTACTCCACTGGATGGTGCCTATTACTTTGCGCCAAGTGAAGAGTTGTTGGAAGATGTTTTGGAAGGATAACTTTTAATATTCAATTTAAATTATAAATAAAAGGCTTTAGATTTTTTAAAACCTTTTATTTATTAGTTTTTTTTAAATTTTTTTCAGCTATCTTTTAACCCAATTTTTTATCTGTGATTCAGATTAATTACAGTTCTTCGTTAACACTGATTTTGGTATTCTTTTCTTATACATATCAAATTTTTTAGCGATATTTTTATTTATACTCCCAATAAATGATTTATTGCTAACTAACTCCATATCATTATCGAAATTAGTACTATCATCTGCAATGAGATCTTTTAACTCATCGTCAGTAACCAACAATCCATTTTTATATCTATATTTCAAGTAAGATGTTTCTATTAAATTATTTTTTTTAAATTTAAAGTTATATTTTTCTTGACTATTTTCCCCATAAATATTGAGTAGAAGTGAGCAAAAATTTCTATCTTTATACAACTCAATTCCACCACCTTCTGCGCTTATTCCTTCATTCGTGAGATCTAGTTCAAATACTTTTTCTTCAATATTTTTCCTAATGCTCTGATTCGCTGAACTATTGCAAGCAGTTAAAAATATTAAGAGGATTATATAAAATTTATTGAATATCATATCTTACCTTTAGAGGGTCACCACCCGCACTCTCAGTTAATTTTCTAAGCTGAGCCATTGTTTTCCCAGTTTTAAGCTGAAAATGGGGATTATCGATAATTGACTTCCAATCTCCACCCCATTCCAATCCAATTGCCTTTCCAATAGGAGCGATCTTTTTAAGGATCTTGATATTTTTCTGGTCTGATTTTACATCCATATGCAATTTACCGTCTTCCCACAAAGGAAACACATCAACTGCTAGGGCAAAATTATGATTGCTTTGCCCTCCCCTTGCATTCGTTACCACACTGCCAGAGGCTGTTCTCCCTTTTGCATATAAAGCATCTTGCTGTGCATATGTACGATAATCCTGAACAATTACAAGCTGTACCTGATGTTTAGCATATGCATCATTAATGAATTTTCTAATTTTATCTCGAACTTGGGGATGCAATTTTGCTATTGATTTTTCATTTCTCTGTGAAACTTTAGAGCTAGTACGAACAGAAGATTCTACCTTAGCTGTTGGTGCATTTTCTTTATTCTTAGATGCGTCCTGTTTTACTATTGGTGGAGTAAAAGGCTTTTTATCTTCATTTTTTGTTTTCGCAATAGTAAATACTACTTTACGATCATAAACTTTTAATTTTTGATTTTTAATAAGCTTCTCATTACTAAGTCCATTAAGTTTTTTAATCTCATCAACGGTATTATCTGTCAGTTTAGCAATTAAAGGTAAATTATCTTTTTCCTGAATAACAATAACTTTTAATTTTTCTTGCTCAACTGATGTTGGTAGTTCTATTTTAGATTTATTTTCCTGTAAAGGAGTTGATATTTCAATTTTCTTGATAGGAATTTTTAGAACTTGTCCAGGATGGATATCGGTATCATTTTTTAGACTATTTATTCTTATCAATTCCGCTATAGTGGTATTATTATCAGCTGCTATCCGAGAAAGATAATCACCTTCAGCAACGATATATGTTGATCTTACATATGTCCCTGTTGCTACATCCTTAGTTGAAAGGTTCACTCCTTTCAACAATACTTTCGGGCTACGAACAATAAAAATGGTCTTTTCCCCCATAAGTCTTATCTTAACTTTCGATTTATATTCACTTGATATCATGCTTTTAATTTTTACATCAATAATTGTACCAACTGGCCGTTTAATCCATACTGACTCCCCACTTGCAGATGTAACATAATCAGAAATTAATATTGAATCTACCCATAGTTGATGAATCAAACCATTAATTGGTTGGTCAAGAGCATCTAAAAATTTAATATTTGCAAGACAATCCATAATTAATCCTCTTTTTCATTATTGCGGTCTTGTTCACAAGCACTACAAATATGTTCAATTTCTTCTAAATTTTCATCATCAGCAAATACAGTCCATTCATCTTCAGTACCAATCAGAATGTCGTAATTTTCGTTCTTGTAAGCATTGATACGTTGAGTTCGACCATGTTGATCAAGTGTTCCAAATATGTAGGTATTGTTTTTATTATTGATCAATTTATATTTAACATCTGCAAAGTTAGTCTCATAGAACAGATCATAAAAATCCCATTTATTTGTAAATTTTTTAATATCTTTAGCCATAGGTAAAACCGGTATTTCAGTTTTAACTTTTGCTCCATTAACAAAACTATGCTGCCCTGCCTTACATTCAAATTTCCCACCAGTTGTGACCACCACTCCACCACCATTGATCTTAATTTGAGACCCTCCAGCGGTCAGTACAATCTCCTTCGGACTGGTGATTTCGATCTTGTCTTCAGTTGAAATCAGCTTCATTACCTTGCGCGCAATCATTTCGATAGCCTCATCTTGCGCCTGTATTTCAACCTTACCTTGGCCTGCATATAAACGTGCGCCGTCCTGGGCAGCAAATAGGCTGATCTTGTTCTGGGCATGTGCAATCAAGGACTGTTGAGTCGACAGGTGAATGTTCTCTCCCGCACTCTGATTGATCTGCTGGTCTGCAGATAAATGGATATTTTCATTTGTACTCAGCGCAATCGAATGTGGTGCGGTTAATAACATGACAGCCTGTTTAAATGCCGTGGCTTTGCTCGCATCTTCAGTTTCAAGCTGATTCAAAAACTGCTTTAAGCTATTAAAAAGTTCGAGCGGATCAGTCTGCTGTGCTTCTGCCAAGTCACTCAGGACTTTGCTGTTATTCAGACTGGATTGCATCTGGTTTTCAGCTGGGTAGGCCTCCAGGTGATGACCTTTAGCTGAGTCTTGCTGATAGGTCGAAAGCAATAAGCCTTGGCCTGCGCGTATTGCGCCCCACTGATCTGTCCTCAGCTCAAACCCTTCACCTCGAGCTTCGCTAGTTTCATTTTCTTTGGGATGACTCAAATGCCCCAGATTCAGCTGACTGGCTGCATGACTACTTTGCAACTGCACACTAATCTGATTTGTCGTGTCATCAAAACGTAGCTGGTTAAAGCCCTCACCATCGACCTCTTGTGAACGGATTCCACTAAGCTTTTTCGTGTCCGGCAATTGTCCCTTGGCATCAAACATCGCCGGATATCGTTCTGCTTCATGAATCCTCCCCATGACAAAGGGCCGGTCAATATCACCCTCAAAAAAGTCAATTACTACCATTTCACCAACTCGTGGATGCAGCCTGACCCCATAACCCTCACCGGCCCAAGGGGTCAATACATCGACCCAGGCGGAATCGCTGTTATTGTCATTACTGCCTGCACCGGCATCATGTTGCTGGTCATCACTGCGTGTAAACAAGAAGCGGACTTTGACTCTTCCCCATGCATCGACGTGAATCGTCTCACCTTCAGGCCCCACGACTCTGGCCCGTTGTGGATAGGCAGCGGGGCGATGCATAAAAGGCTGATATTCAGGGACAATCGGGATATCACGACGCACGATCTCCAGCTCATTGGCCTGTCGTTCCTCTTCGGATAATCCCAGCCATCCACTTTGATCCACTAAGCCATCTAACTGTTCTAAAATGTCTTTGGGTAAATTATTCTGGTTATAAAAGCGTTTAGCCAAAATCAGAAATTCACGTTCATGGGCAGGATGCTGATCAATTTCAGCATGCTGTTTTAATTCAAACCAGTATCCGACCTGAGCATCACGTACGCTGCTACTGGCTTTAAAATATTTGGATTGCAGAGCATGATAATGATTGAACTGCTGATTCAGTCGCTCCAGTTGTGCCGTACCAGATGCCGTTACCTGATCCTCATGATTTAAATCGCCTGTCCAGGCCGGACTGATGCTCCAGGCATCTTCAAGGCTTAAACTGGCCGTATCCTGCACGCTACTTTGCTGATGGGTACTCAATAGAGGCTGGCTTTGATCCTGAGCCAGTTGCTGGGCCTGCCAGCGCTGGGTATGGACGCTACTGGAACGAAGCTGACGTATAGCAATCAGCCTGCTCAGCGTATCCAGCTGTTCGGTGGCATGACTGCGATGGAAACGGATAGAACGGCGTTTTAATGCCGTAAAAGCTTGAGCATGATCAATTAAACGCAGGATCTGTGGCTGAATCTCAGTAGTGGAGACCGGCACAATCAACTGCTTTTCATCAATTAGCCAGTTCATTCCTTCGCTGCGCCATAAGCGTGTCAGAAAATCATAATCCGATTCATTGGACTGCATTACAAAAGGGCGTACATCGTAGTCCCGATTTAACCCGGTCAAGTCCAGACTGAGGCTGGCTGCGAATAATGCACTTCTGTTTTGCCATTCATTAAACAGAATTTCACTGATTTCGACTACGCTTTTATTCATAAAGACACGACTATTGCGGCGTTTATGCCAAAGTGCCGTGGCGTCCTGCAGAGTCAGTTTATACAGGCTCAAGCCGCCGTCACTGTGGCCCTGACTTGCTGCAGTAATGATACCCGTGGTTCGAAAAAGCTCACCACGATCTGTCACCTGATCTACAGCCACCTGACAGCCAATAAATTGCTTTAAAGCAATATTGGCCTGCGTAGACAGACAGATCAGTTCTGCTTGTAATCCCTGATTAATCTGATGCTGACCATCAATCCGCTGAATAAACACTTGATGATTTAAAGACTGATGCGAAAACTGAAGATGTAGCGCACGATGTTGCCGATTAAGACCAAGTTGCTCCAGCAGCAAATGAATATGTTTTGGCATGTTATGGTTATAATTTTAAGTATTATTATTGTGGGGCAAATTCTAGAAAAAGTTGCTCATTTCGTCCAGCTCAGCATGCATTTCACATAATTAGGCATTTAATTTTTTAATCCTTCATCAATGCTGCATCTGTGCATTTTCTACCGGACTATGTAGATGAGACCCAATAATGAGGTCAAATATTTCAGAATTTTCTGATGCTGTAGAACGAAACTTGCTGCTACACTGACTTAAATCTTATTTTTCAAGGCCAAGGACATGCTGGAATTCCCTTCTAAACTGCCTGATTTAGGCGTTACGATTTTTAGTACCATGTCGGCCTTGGCACAAAAACTCGGCGCACTGAACCTTTCACAGGGATTCCCAGACTTTCCTGCACCACCCGCCCTGGTTGAGGCTCTGACTCGGGCCAGTCAGGATGGTTTTAACCAGTATGCACCTGGAGATGGCTTGCCGGTATTGCGAGATCTGGTGGCGGAGCTGTATCAACAGCGCGATCGGTTGAGCATTGATCCGCTAGAAGAAATTACGATTACGCCCGGTGCCACCATTGCGATTTTTTGTGCGATTCAGGCCACGGTACGTCCCGGTGAGGAAGTCATTATCTTCGATCCGAGCTATGACAGTTATGCCCCTGCGGTACAGCTGGTAGGCGTAACCCCGGTACACATTGCACTCCAGCATCCAGATTTTTCTGTGGACTGGAATCAGGTCAAAGATGCCATCAATGAGCGTACCCGCATGATTGTAGTCAATACTCCTCACAATCCCAGCGGGAGTATCTGGTCCAGAGCCGACTGGCAGCAACTGATTGAGCTGATCCGTGAGCGGAATATTGTCGTGTTATCTGATGAAGTCTATGAACATCTGGTTTTTGACGGTATGCAGCATCATTCAGCCTGGTCATTTCCTGAACTGCGTGAGCGTAGTTTCGTGATTGGTTCTTTTGGTAAAACCTTTCATGTCACTGGCTGGAAAACCGGCTTTTGTATTGCAGCGCCGCCCTTGATGCGAATATTCCGACAGATTTATCAGTTTGCCAGTTTCTGTGGTGTGACCCCCGTTCAGGTCGCTTTGGCGGAATATATGCAACTGCATCCTGAACACATCCGGGAACTTTCCCGTTTTTATCAACACAAACGCGATCTGTTTAACTCGTCAATAGCAACCTCACGCTTTAAATGGACACCCTCTCAAGGGACTTATTTCCAGAATCTGGATTATTCTGATATTCGGCCAGATTTAAATGATGTAGACATGTGTCATTTCCTGGCAGAGCAGCATGGAATCGTGGCGATTCCGGTTTCTGTGTTTTACCAGCAAGCACCTGCTGATTTACGTCTGCTCAGGTTCTGTTTTGCCAAAAAACAACATACCTTGATTCAGGCCGGTGAAATCCTGTCCAAGGTTTAAATTATTTTTTAACTAAAAGCCTTATAAAATAAATGCTTTATTTACTTAAAAGCTAAGGCTTTTTTCTATGTCCTCTTGGATAATAGCCAGATAATTGAATAAATGAAAAATCATCAACAGGATGTGGCATGGCACAGCAATCACTGATCCAACAACAGAATTTATGGAAGGCCTTTCTGGTATTTCTGTTGCCATTAATTGCAACCAATATCCTGCAAAGTCTTTCTGGCACCATCAATACGGTTTTTGTCGGGCAAATGCTCGGGGTTAATGCTATTGCTGCGGTTGCGGTATTTTTTCCGATCCTGTTTTGTCTCATGGCTTTTGTGATTGGTTTATCTGCCGGCTCTACCGTCCTGATTGGACAGGCCTGGGGTGCAAAAAATATAGAAAAAGTGCGCTGCATAGTCGGTTCTACGCTTTTTATGACCTTAATTGGCGGAAGCCTGATTGCACTGTTTGGGGTCATTTTTGCTGAAAATATCCTGTTGGCTCTTGGTACAGATCCGGATGTGATGCACTTGTCCTTGCCCTATGTACAATGGATGCTGGCAGGTAGCCCCTTAATTTTTATCTATATTATTTATACCTCGATCTTGCGCGGTGTCGGGGACAGTACCACACCACTCTTTGCTTCTGCACTCACCATTGGCGTGGGTCTGGTGGTCACCCCGATATTGATTGCCGGCTATTTTGGTTTTCCCAAGATGGGGATTATCTCGCCTGCAATTGCCACCATTCTGGGGAATCTGGCAGTCCTGCTGTTTTTAACCCTGTATCTGAACTATAAACAGCATCCACTCCGACTCGATTGGGCCTTGTTAAAACATATCCGTCATCAGCCTAAATTAAGCAAAATTATTTTACGTCTGGGTGTTCCAACCGGAATACAAATGGTCACCACTTCTGTCGCTGGCCTGGTGATTGTCGGCCTGGTCAACCGCTATGGTGCAGAAGCTATGGCAGCCTATGGGGCGGTCAATCAGGTATTAAACTATATCCAGTTTCCAGCCTTGTCGATTGCAATTGCAGCCTCAGTGTTTGGCGCACAAGCGATTGGTGCGGGAAAATCAGATCTGCTGAATAAAGTCACACGAACTGCACTCGGTATGAACATTCTGTTTACCGGCAGTCTGGTGATTTTGGCTTATCTGTTCTCCAAATATCTGATGGCACTGTTTATTACTGATCCTCAAGTCGTGGTACTTGGTCAACAGTTACTGTTTATTGTGCTCTGGTCGATTCTATTCTTTGGTGCCAGTGCCATTTTTGCCTCAATCATGCGGGCTAGCGGTACGGTGACAGTACCCATGCTGATCAATGTCGTGGCTATTATTTTCATTGAAGTGCCATGTGCCTATCTGTTTAGTCAATGGTGGGGCTTGCAAGGCATCTGGTATGGCTATGCCCTGGCCTTTGTCTGTCTTTGCATTATGCAGGGCCTGTATTACCAGTTTGTGTGGAAGAAAAAAACCATTACAGCCCTGGTTTAAAATCTGCGCTTAAATCTGCTAAGTTCTGCATTTTTGCTGCTGTAGGCTTTGCAGCAGTTGAGTTCAAATACTGCTGAAATATCCACAGTATTTATTTAATCATAGATCAATATACTGTTTTTATTGTATTTTTTATCTGGCATGGAACTTGTTATATCCCTATCAATGATGATTTCAAAAATCGAATGATAAGGAGATAAACATGGCAAAACGTCAAATTAAACTTGGTGCATTTATTCCTACTACATCGCAGCATGCGGCAGGATGGCGCCATCCTAAATCTCGCCCGGAACAGCATTTAAGTCTGGAATATGCCATTGAGCTGGCAAAGACTGCAGAAAAAGGTTTATTCGATGCCTACTTTCTGGCTGATGGCCTGTCGGTACGCTGGGGTTCTGCAGCTGAAGGTGCGCTCGGTTTAGGCGACAAAGGCGTCGGCTTTGAACCAGTCACCTTATTTGCAGCCTTATCTGCGGTAACCCGACATATTGGCTTTATTGCCACTGCCTCGACCACCTATGAAGATCCTTATCTTTTAGCGCGTAAATTTGCCTCTCTGGATCATATTAGCCAAGGACGTGCAGCCTGGAACGTGGTCACCACAGCTTCTCCAGATACGGCGCGAAACTTTGGTCTGGAACAGCATCCAGATCCGAAAACCCGTTATCAACGTGCAGATGAGTTTATCGAAGTCACACAAAAATTATGGGATTCCTGGGAAGATGATGCCTTTATCTATAACAAGGAAAGCGGTCAGTTCTTTGATGCCGATAAATTGCATGAGCCGCAGCATCAGGGTAAATATTTCAGCGTTGGCGGTGCACTGAATGTTTCCCGCCCACCACAAGGTTATCCAGTGATTGTGCAGGCGGGACAGTCTGAAGATGGACGCGAGCTGGCAGGTAAATACGCCGAGGTGATCTTTACTGCACAGCAGAATCTGGCAGATGCACAAGAATTCTATCGTGATGTCAAAAGTCGTCTGCTCAAATATGGCCGCCATCCGGACGATTTAAAAATCATGCCAGGGGTATCAATTTTTGTGGCGAAAACCGAACAGGAAGCACAAGAAAAATACGATCTGCTGAATAGCCTGATTCATCCTCAAGTGGGCTTAAGCCTGCTGTCCGGGCTTTCTGGTGGAATTAACCTGAATAAATATGACCTGGATGCACCCTTCCCTCAACTTGAAGATGCTGATCTGAATTTCTCCAGCCGCCAGCAAATGATGATTGATATTGCCCGCAAACATCATTTTAGTATTCGCGAGCTGTATCAATATATTGCTTCGGCACGTGGTCACTGGACCCTGATTGGTACACCTGAACAAGTGGTTGATCAGCTGCAAACCTGGTTTGAAAATGAAGCTGCCGATGGTTTCAATGTCTTGCCACCGAGTACTCCTGCTGGCTTAAATGACTTTGTCGAGCTGATTGTGCCGGAGTTGCAACGCCGTGGTCTGTTCCGTACCGAATATGAAGGTACGACTTTACGTGAAAACCTGGGTTTACAGCGTCCTGAAAATCAATATGTCTTACAAGCTGCACAACAGCGCAGTCAGGCTTCTTGAAAGCTCACTGTTTTAATGCCCTGCGGGGCATTTTTTATAGCTGAAATTTAACCGAGATGATCAATTCCTAAAGCTAAAAAAGCCTGCATAAGCAGGCTTTTCGATACAGACAAGAATTGCAATAGCTTACCAGGCAAACTGATAATCCGAGAATGTCTTTGCAGGCACCTGTAATAACGCTTCCTTGACCGGATCACTAAAATCTTGCAGGATATTATTTTTAATATTGTGCAAGCGGACATCTTCCCGTTTACGTGGATGGGATACCGGTACATCGACAATGCGTTTGATTCTTCCCGGATGCGGCTGCATGACCACCACCCGATCGCCAAGAAATACGGCTTCCTCGACATCATGAGTCACAATGATCATGGTAATTTTTTCAGTCTGCCAGATCCGCTGTAATTCATCCTGTAAGTTTTGACGAGTCAAGGCATCCAGCGCGCCAAAAGGTTCATCCAGCAGTAAAATTTGCGGCCGGTTAACCAGACTGCGGGCAATCGCTACTCGCTGATTCATACCGCCCGATAGCTGTGAGGGATAGGCATTTTTAAAGTCCGTCAGATTGACCAGGGCTAAATGCGCATCAATCAGTTGATCTTCTTCTGCACGAGCCAGATTGCTCCTGTGTAGCGCAATACGGATATTTTCTCGTACACTCAGCCAGGGAAACAGGCGGTGATCCTGAAAAATAATGCCACGGTTTAAACTGGTACCAAAGGTTTTCTCTCCATCTACCAGAATCTGACCCTGATATTGCTGCTCCAAGCCCACTAACAGGCGTAACAGCGTGGATTTACCACACCCACTGCTGCCGACGATACTAATAAATTCACCTGGCTGAATGTCCAGATTAATATCTTCCAGAACAGTAAGATTGTCACCTTGCTGGCTCGGGTAATGCTTGCTTAAATGCTGAATCGAAACAGAACCGCGATCTTGATGTGTCATGCTCTCCTCCTTAGATGCTCTGGTCTCAACCTAGAGTTTGGCCAAAGACACTTCTGTAGACTTGATCAGCACCACCACCTCAGAGCCAATTTTCAGATCCAGATCCTGTACCGAGCGGGTACTGATAATCGAGGTAAAGAGACCGGCTTTGGTTTCGACATTAATTTCTGAAACCACGGTTCCTAAAACAACTTCCTGAACCACACCTTTAAATTGATTACGAACATTCACTGCTGTAATTGTCATTTTATTTACTCTATTTTATAGTGTGGGATTAATATAAATTATTTTATCTAAAAGCATTATCTCGATTTAATATTAGGTTATCGAAGGTAGTTTTATCTGATTTTAAGATAATTTTTTCTTTTATTACTTTATACCGGAGACAGATATTTAAATATCGATTTCTTATTTATCCTTATCCGTTAAATATTAGATGATGTCCGGGATTGAATCATTGAAATAATAAGATGTCTATATTTACCCACCCGATTATCAGTCAGACACGACGACATGAACGTGCTACGGCAACGGTATTTGAAGACCCCTTGTCACAGGCACTGCTGGCACGTATTCAACAGATTGCCCCGAGTGATGCCAATGCTTTAATCCTTGGTGAAACAGGCACAGGTAAGGAACTGGTAGCACGTCAGATTCATGACCTGAGCCATCGTGCCAAAGGACCGTTTATTGCGGTGAACTGTGGCGCCCTGACCGAATCCCTGGCAGAAAGTGAGCTGTTCGGGCATGAAAAAGGGGCTTTTACCGGTGCGATCCAGCAGCGCATAGGCTGGTTTGAAGCGGCGCATAATGGAACTTTATTTCTGGATGAAATTGGTGATTTGTCGCTGCCGATGCAGGTCAAACTGCTCCGCATTTTGCAAGAACGGGAGATTATCCGGGTAGGCTCCTTAAAACCCATCCGGATCAATGTGCGGATCATTGCAGCCACACATGTCGATCTGGAAAAAGCAGTGATTGAAGGAAAATTCCGTGAAGACCTGTTCTATCGTCTGTATGTCGCGCTGCTCAAGATTCCGCGCCTGGCCGACCGTCGTGATGACATCCTGCCTTTAGCCAGGTTTTTTGTAGAGCGTTATCAGACCAATCCACATGATACTCCGCTACGCATCTCTGCTCTGGCGGCCAAAAAATTGCTTCAGCACCGCTGGCCGGGCAATATTCGTGAGCTGGAAAATACCATACATCATGCGGTGCTGGTCAGCCAGAATGGCGTGATTGAGCCGGAAAATATTAGTTTTTCCAATCTGATCTCGGCACAACATAAAACAGCAGGTTTATTCAATAACCAGCGCAATGATCAGCCGGAAACTCACACCTCGATTCATAATCTGCAAGATGCAGAACAGCTGCTAAAAACCACCTTCCAACAACTCTTTGAAGCATCCATGCAGCTTCCTGAATTCAATATCAATGAACTGATTGAAGAACGTTTTATTCGCAGTGCTTTCGAATATTGTCAGTATAACCAGGTGCATACCGCAAAGCTTTTAGGCGTGACACGTAATGTGGTTCGCACCCGTTTGCTAAAATACGGATTGCTTTGATCAGGCCTGTTATTTTATTTCCTGGATTAATATTTGTTCATCAACGACTTGCTGCCCAACCGAAAGCCTCCTCTCTACTGGTAGGAAACTTGCAAAGCATGCTCGTCTGGCAGAGCTTTTTTTACGCAAAAATCCGATTATCCTCGGGTGAAACTGTGCTTATTATCTTAAAGGATACGGTTAATCTTTATTTAAATATAAATAAAATAATGATTTCTTATTTATAAATCAGTTCTATTCAAAAATAGAATCAACACAAGAAAAAACACCAGTATATCGCTGGTGTTTTTTTAATTTAACTTTGAATTCTGTATTTATTCGATCGGGTTTTTCTTCCATTTTGTAAAATGTCTTTCTACTGCCAATAATCCATAGTTAAAGATTAAGCCTACCAAGGTCATCATTAAAATACCCACAAACATTTCCGGAATTTCGAAGCTATATTGAGAATAAATAATTAAATAACCCAGGCCGGCTTTAGAGCCAAACATTTCTACTGCCACCAATGCCAGCACAGAGATGGCCCCGGCCAGACGGATGCCCACAAAAATTGTCGGAACGGATGCCGGGAGAATGACTTTCCGAAATAGCTGATAGGGTGCTAAGCCCATGGTACGTGCTGATTTGATCAATAGCGGATCTACATTCTGGACCCCTGAAATGGTATTTAATAAAATCGGCCAGGTGCAGGCATAAACCAGCAAACTGATTTTGGAAAGTTCACCAATTCCGAGAAATAAAATGAACACCGGCATCAGTGCCAAGGCAGTGGTATTACGAAACAATTCCAGCAAGGGATTTAAGGTTTCTGCAATCAGTTTGTACCATCCAATCAATAAACCGAGTGGAATTGCGATCAGAATCGCCAGACTAAAACCAATTACCGAACGTTGTAAACTGACACTTAAATGATGACCGAGCTGGCCAGATTGATACAGCTCCCAGGCGGTTTGCAGCACCGTACTAAGTGCAGGTAAAAACGCGGCATTGACGACGCCGATACGGGGTAAAATTTCCCAGAGCAGAAAAAATAATATCAGGGCAATTGAGCGTTTAAAGCCGGAACTAAGCCAGGTCAGTTGCAGCTGGGTTTTCTTGGAATGCAGTCTTGCCTCAGGATAACTGAGCGTTGGATGCTTTGCAGTGGTCACGGTCTTCTTCCTTCATTCTCGTTATAGGTGGTTTAAGCGCTGTGCTTGAGTTGCTTGGACTTTTCCAGTGCTTGCGCCTTGATCACTTCCTCACTCAGCTGCGACCAGATATGATGGCGTAAGCGGCCATATTCAGCTGTCGAGCGTATATCCTGGGTTTTGGCCTGCAAGCTGTCTGGAATCTGGATCACATCTTTGATCCGCCCTGGACGTGAAGTCATGATAGCCACGCGCTGGCTTAAATAAATGGCCTCATCAATACTGTGGGTAATAAAAATGATGGTGGCCTTGGAGGTACGCCAGATATTGAGCAGCTCTTCTTGCAGGGTTTCGCGCGTTTGCGCATCCAGTGCCGCAAAAGGCTCATCCATCAGTAAGATTTCAGGTTCATAGGCCAGACTGCGGGCAATCGCGACCCGTTGCTTCATGCCACCGGACAGTTCATTTGGAAAATGCTGTTCAAAACCTGCCAGTCCCACCAGCTCCAAATAATATTGCGCTTTCTGGCGTCGGGTTTTCTTGTCCACACCTTTGGCTTCCAGTCCAAATTCAATATTTTGCAAGGCATTCAGCCATGGATAAAGCGCATATTGCTGGAAGACGATGCCGCGATCGAGACCGGGTCTGGTAATTTCTTTGCCATTCAATAATATCTGTCCGGAACTTGGACGTGTTAGCCCGGCAATCAAATCCAACAAGGTCGACTTGCCGCAGCCGCTAGGGCCGACGATTGAGACAAACTCACCTTGCTGAATGTCCAGAGTGACATTTTCGACAGCCACAAAAGGGGCTGAAAGCTGTTTGCTGCTACTACTTTTTGCGGGAAATTCTTTACGGATATGATCCATTTTTAATGCAATTGTCATTGTTATAATCCTTGAGTCTGCTCTGCGGCATAAGGGTTAAAGCGGTTACTGAAAATTTCATGAGCTTGTAATTGCTTGTTTTTCAGTTTCTGGTCTTTTTGCATGAGTTTGATCCAGGGTTCAAAATCTTCAGCCTTTTGCACACCGCCAATCGCATGTACGCCATAACTCTGGAAATACGGCAACAGGGCCAGACTTTCATTGCGGTTACGTTCGGAAATAATCCGTTTAAAACGTGCCTGAACCTGCTCGACTGGCGTGGTCTGCACCCAGCGATGGGCATGTGCAATTGCAGCAACAAAGGTTTGCGCTACCTCAGGATGTTGTTGAATAAACTCCTGACGCATGGAATAACTGCCCGCAGTAAATTCACCATATAGGTCGATATCGGCAAAGATCTTACGCACGCCGCCATTATTCAGCGCGCGCTGTTCAGTGATGCTCGACAATACTGCAACATCAATTTGTCGATTGCGCAGCGCCTGTTCCGAGCTAATGGGCGGCAACATGATAAATTCGACCTGAGCAATTTCAGCTGCGCTCAGCCCTTCACGCGCCAACCAGTCACGTAATACAAAATCAAAATGTGCACCGAAGGTATTCATGGCAACTTTTTTACCAATAAAGTCTCTGGCAGTACGGATGGGGCTATTTTCCAGCACATAAAAGCCGGCCGACTGCTTCAGGTCGCTGCCATAAGAAGCCACGACCGGCACCACATTTAAGCCTGCAGCCACCACTTTTACGACTGCGCCATTAAAGGCCGAAGCGAAGTCGACATCCCCTGCCACCAGTGTCAGTAAATCCTGCGGTCCACCTTGTACCGTCCCCACATAATTGAGCTTGATATCGCCCAGATAGCCCAGATCTGCAGCCAGTTCCGGTAAAGTCACCATGCCGGCGGTACTCTGATAGCGTAATTCGGTGACTTTGGTTTCCGCATCCTGGCTACGCTGCAGGCTGCAGGCCACCAGACTCAGGCTGGTGAGCATGACCAGGGAAAGTTTTGCCCACCATAAGCTTGTTTTATTCATTATTCGCTCCTATCGGTTTTGCCACGCCAGTACGCGCTGCTCAAAGATGGATAAAATCCGGTTCAACAGCAGACCAATGGCTCCTATCAACAACATGCCGATTAAAATCAGTGAGACATTGAACTGCTCACGGCCACGAATCACCAGATTCCCTAGCCCTACGCCATAATTGGCCAGTAAAAATTCAGAACCAATTGTGGCCAACCAGGCAAACATCAATCCAAGTTGCAAGCCGACAAAGATTTGTGGACTGGCCGCAGGTAAAATCAGTTTGCGGTAGGTATAGGCTTTGGGAAATTGATAAACCTGTGCCACTTCGCGGTATTTATTTGCAATACTGCTTACCCCTTCCAGACTATGCAGTGCGACCGGATAAAACACCGACAGGCTGATAAACAGGATCTTGGCGACATTGCCATAACCTAAAAAGGTCGAAATCAGCGGCAGCCAGGCAAATAGCGATACCTGCCGCAAGACATGAAAACTGGGCGCAAAAATCCACTGCATCCATCGCGAAGTTCCCAAAGCCACACCGCAAGCGACACCCAGACTGGCACCGATCAGATAACCGGTTAAATTACGACTGAGGCTTGCAGCAAGCCCTTGCCAGAATTGGGCTTGAGCTAAAATGGTTGATGCATTGAGCACAACCTGCCACGGCGATGGAATAATTTTCACATCTAGCCAGTTAAAATAAGACGCAACTGCCCAGAGCAGGATAAAAACGGCAGGTAAGGCCAGTGCCTGAACCGGTTGAAGATTGAAGCGCCAGCTGCGTGTGGATGCTTCTTCTGGATAGGCCAGTTTATGCTTGTGTAGAATGGTATCTGACATGATTAAGCCCTCACCCGGGTTGTATAAAAACGTGCCCAGGCTTCCAGTCGTGCCAACAGGCTGTCGAGCGCATAGCCGGTCAAACCAATCAAAATGATGCCAATAAATACCAGATCCATTTGCATCAACTGGCGGCCCCAGACCATTAGAAAGCCGATCCCTTCACTGCTGGCCAGCAACTCGACAAAGACCAGTGCCAACCAGGCCTGCATGATGCCCTGACGCAAGCCACTAATCAGTGCCGGTAAACTGGCAGGCAAAATCACCTGGCTCAAGGTTTGTAATCTGGAAAATTGATATACCCTGGCCACATCCAGTAAGCGTTCAGGCACCTGCTTGATCCCTTTAAAAGTCGCAATCAGCACCGGAGAAACTACTGCCAAAGAAATCGCGACGATTTTCAGGGCTTCATCGATCCCTAAAAAAATCATCAGCAATGGAATCCAGGCAATCATCGGAAATTGCGCCAATAACTGAATACTTGGATAGGCCCAGCGCTTGGCACGTTCAGAGCATACAAACCAAACCCCTAAACCCAAGCCTAAACTCGCCCCCAGCAACACACTCCATAAAATACGTTTGGCACTGATCCAGAAATGAAACTGCAATTCCGCACTGTGCCAAAGCTCAAGCGTGCTGCTCCAGACCAATTGCGGTGCTGGCAGAATCTGTTCCGGCAACCATACTTTTAAAGTAGCGACATACCACAAACACAGCACAGCGACAGGCAGTGCCAGACCACACAGCATAGTCCCGCCACGCTGTAGATAAGGTTTTAGTTGTTTCAGGATGCGGCGGTCGCTTTGCCATGAAATTGGCTCGACCTTTAGCTGCTGAGATAAGCTCATGGTTCTTGCCTCTGTAATTGTGTGAGTGCTGGATCTGCTTTTAAAAAAGATTGGAAATTTAAATTACGGAAAACAAAATAGGTCATAGCGACAAACACCAGTCCAATCGGCGCAAAGATGGCTTGCAAACCAATATGATGGCCCAGTGCTGCACCGGCCAAACCGCCGAGTAGGCCGCCTGCGGGGCCGACCAGTGCCAGTAGCGGCGAGATCTTGCTCATGGCAGTTTGTTCGCCAACTTTGGCAAAGGACATAAAATTGGCAATGTGTAAGATACCGAGTCCCAGCCCCAAAGCCACACTGGCCGGCCATAACCAGAACGCATGTTGTGCCAGACTCAGACTGATGAGAGCAAAGCTGATCAGTGACAGTCCGATCAGATAAAACTTGTGATAACCCAGGACTTCAGCCCATGCGCCCAAGCTAAACAGGCTGCCGACAAAGACCATGCCCTGTACCGTCAGCAACATTACTGCCAGTGTTTCTTCTAGCTGGAAACTCTGGATCGCAATGACCACAATGAAAAAACCAAAGTAGTTGTTGGCGATATTGCTCATAAACTCCATGCTGCAAATGGTGCGTAACTGTGGATGCTGTTTCAAGAGTTTTAAGGGTTCAATGATTTCGGCGAAACGAAACTTGGACCGGGCTGTTGCACGGGTTTCAATCGGTTCAAAGCATACAGGTGCAAAGATCACTGCCAGCAGGAATAAGGCAGCAACCCCCCAAAACGCGCCGTGATAGCCCAATACTTCAATTAGAAACAAGGCCAAAGTCGGTGCGAGCAGGAAGAAACCCATCATATGCGAGCCACGAAACCAGCCAGCTTTGGCCGGGCCTAAGCGTTTGAGGTTGCTCAAGAAAACGGTATGAATCGAAACAAAGCGCATCGGCAGCACAAAGCTCACTAAAGCGGTAATGATCAATAGATACCAGGCATTGGTATAAGCAGAGAGCAGGCTATACAGCACCGCCCCCAATACACTGCCCAGAGCAAAAATTCTGAGTGAGCCAAAGCGCTGTACCAGCACGCCAACCGGCAATGCCATGATCAGCAGACCAATACTTTGTGCCGCTGCGATCAGGCCGAGCTGTAACTCGGTGGCATTCAGCTGAACTGCATAGAGCGAGGTTAAAACACGGGCGACACCGACCCCGAGCCCAGCCAGAATCGTCAAGACAATAAAACTGCTGGCAAACTTAAAACTCATCGGCTCAAGAACAGCGCTGCTTTCAACAGGTTTCATCAATCCTATCCTTACTTTGGCTGACCTTTGGCATTCAGCGGCGTCCAGTAATTTTCCAGTTTCAGCTCTTTCAGGGCATGATTGAGATACTTCGGCTCATACCAGGTTTTGGTATCGACATCACGGCGAATCAAGCGTGCCTGTTTGGATACACGTACCGCATCTTCAAGCTGGGCACGGTGGAATTCATCCAGCAAGGGATTGATCCGCACTTTCAGGGCATAGCCATCCCAGTCTTTTTTATAATCTAAAAGTGGCACGCCACTTTGTGACCACAGCTTGTATTGCGCAGCACGGTTGGCTTCCTGAGAGCTCCAGTGCGCCTGTTTGACCAGTGTGGTCACGACACGCTGCACGATGTGCGGATATTGTTTTTCAAAACTTTCCGTGACCCAGAAACTGGAAAGAGGCGCGACCGTCGGATCATTAATGGTTTGCAGGCGTTTGGCTACACCGCGTGCTTCAAGACTCCACGGAGATACAATCGTGGCATCAATATCACCTGTGGCCAGTGAGGTCCGCGAAGAAAAGCCATCCTGGCTAATCACACGCAAATCACGTTCGGTTAAACCATTTTTGGCTAGAATCCGATTCAGGACGATCTGACCGTTAGTGCCTTTAAAGTTGGCAAATTTCTTGCCTTTCAGATCCTGAATACTTTTGGCAGTTGAATCACGCGGTACCACGACATAGACGGGTCCCAAACGGGTCGCATTAAGCAGAATTTTGGTTTTCAGCCCGGTAGAACGCCCCACAATAGATGGCAAATCGCCTTGCAAGGCAAAATCCACTTTACCGTTGGCCAAGGCTTCATTGGTAGCAGGTCCGGCACCCGGAAAGAACAGCCAGTTGACCTTGATGCCATCCTGTTTAAATTCCTGTTCAAGTACACCACGTAAATGTGCTGTGGCCGCATAAGAACCGCCCACTTTGGGTTTACCGCCCTCACCGGCACTGGATACCGAAATTCGGATTTCTTTCGGATTCGCGGCCTGCACCTGCAAACTCAGCCCTAAAGCCGATAAAGCTAAAAATGTCGCTGCAATTTTTTTGGTAAAAGTTTTCATCTTGATCCTGTCTGTGTTTAATCATTAAAAGGTGTACTGGAATTGCGCCTGCAACTCATTGCTGTCTTTTTGTGCGGCTGTTTCCAGCTCGAAGTTATAGTGATTCAGCTGTAACTGGAATTTGGTGGTTTGGGCAAAAAACAGATTCAGGCCCAGAGAGTGAATGTCATATTCACCAGTTCGGCCATTGCTCAGATCGAGATAATCGTTTTGCTTGGTATTTGGATTAAAACGGTCATAGCGGTAATAACCTTGCAGCGATTTTGGCCAGAAGTCGTCAAATTTGGCATTCGACTTGATGCTGTTATAGAACTGGTCACCGAGCGTATAGAACACCGTGAGGGTATGCCCTTCAGCTTTAGCTTCCTGTACCGATGCCGTACTGGCCGAGATATAATCGGTATGCCCCTGAACATATTCATAGGTCACACCAAACGGTGCATGGTTATAGTAAAGATCGATACCAAAACGGTCGCGGGTGGCTTTATCTTCCACAATACTTGCAGCGGCAATTTTGCTTTCGCCATTGATATAGGACAGTCCCAGTTTCAGCTCACGCAGCCAGCTGGCATAATCCACCGGCAAGGTAAAAGCTGCCCGTGCCACGAATTCTTTGCCATCATTGTCATCGGCTTTATTGCTGCCATTGCCATTGGTCACGCCAAGGGCATATTCCAGCAAGGGTGCACGGTAATTCGCTGCATAGTCCACGAAGGGTTTAACATCACCACGTACAATGAAACCATTTTGTCGGGTAAACAAACCTAGCGAATTCAGTGAAGAAGCCGTAGTAATGGTGGGACGCAAGTCTTCCGGTGACTGAACATCCAGCCCAAAAGGCAACAGTTGCTGACCCAGGGTCAGATTCAGACGTGGAGT
This sequence comes from Acinetobacter sp. KH_038, assembly GCF_057839405.1. Taxonomy (NCBI): domain Bacteria; kingdom Pseudomonadati; phylum Pseudomonadota; class Gammaproteobacteria; order Moraxellales; family Moraxellaceae; genus Acinetobacter; species Acinetobacter sp. KH_038. The sequence continues at coordinate 2,997,536 of NZ_CM174489.1, forward strand.
TTCCAAGCCCGCATTGGTCGAAAATGCGTGATAACGCAAATAGGCATCCAGCAGGTTAAAATTGCTGTTATTGCTGCCATCATTGCGCTTGCTATAACCATAAGAAAGTTGGTAATCGAGGTTTTTGCCTTCGTTATAATCGCGATATAAATTGCCGCGTACCCCGATCAGTGCCGTTCCAATATCGAAGCTGGATTTGGGACTCCCCGAATGATGATTGTCCTGTACATTGGCACGCAGCTGCACTGTGCCATAAAGTGTGGTATCCCGTGCAGTTTTGGCAGTTTGACGCTCGTACTGACGCGATTGGTCATATTTATAATTTTCCAGCTCGGCACGCACCGCCTCAATATCTTCCGAAGTAGCAGGAGTAGCTTCAGTGAGCAGCTGCTCCTGTTGTGCATCCGCTTCTATTTCCGGCAACTCTGCCTGAACAGCAGCAAGCTGTGGCACGGCCTTGGATTGGGCTTCTACTTCATTCAAGCGCTGTTGCAAGCTGGCCATTTGCTGTTTCAGCGTATCCAGCTGCTGATACAGTTCCTCATCTGCAGCCAAGGCCAGATTTGAGCCTCCTGAAAGCAGTAATCCCACCGCAAGCGCTAATTTTTTCTGTGTTAATTGTTTCTGTATGTGTTTCACTGACTCGAGTTCCAAAAGCGTAAAGTTCCCCCAACCCCACGCCAGATGGCATGGGGTGGCGCTGTTACGAGGGTTAAACCATTAAGCGGCGTGCTGTTGTTTTAACTTGGCTTCGACCTGAGTACCTTTAAAGAAATCAGGATTATTGGCGGTATAGAACTGATATGGATTGGTGAACACCAGCGCCTTGAAGTCTTCCGCACTAATTGCACCTTCCTGAACCAGATCCCAGGTTTCAGCCAGAGGTTCAGTCAGTTCAGGTACATCCCAGTGGCCTGAATCAGAGGAATACAGGGCATTAATTTTCTGGCCAAATGGATTTCCTTTCGGGTTTAATGCTCCCACGATGGTGCGGTCATCGGCTTCATTGCCAAAATAGAAATTCGGCACCCAGCGATCCCAGATATCCTGCTTGTGCTGGATGTTTGCTAAAGCAAAATCATTAATTTCATCAGGTTTTTGTGCATGGAAACGTGAAGTGGCCGCCACCCCAAAAATGCTTTGAATAATTTCATCCTCACTCAGTTCACGCCCCTGATATAAGCTTTCGCCATACTGACGATACAGCTCCAACGCCAGTTCCCGGTCTAAACGCTCCGGGTTATATTGCTGTACATGCTGATTGCCCCGTTTCTCAAAACGGTCAACCAGATGGGTCAGTACGTTTTGCCCCCAGGCCGCACCAGCTTCCAGCAAGGCAATCCGCAACTGTGGAATACGCTCGGTCACTCCGCCAAAGAACAGCGCTTTCGCCAGTGCCTCAGAGGCATCCGCAAAATGGTTGATATGATTAAACATGTAATTACTTGGCGAATTACGTGCTACCCAGCTCTGACTACCGGAATGGGTGGACAGGTTGATTCCCAGATCGACACTCTTTTGCCAGAACGGGTCATAATCGTATTCACTGTCAATGCCGAAGAAATCCAGCCAGTAAGCATGACGGCGCAGATCAGTATCTTCAGGATAACGCTCGGCAATGGCTTTGATCGGGCGACGTACTGCACCCGGAATCAGCGCAGTTTTTAAACCTAGCTTGTGTGCGAATTCCAGTTCTTCGATGCCCTCTTGCGGATTATTCAAAGGAATTGCAGCCACCGGAGTTAAACGGTCAGCATAAGGCTTGTACAGATCGGCATGGAAATGGTTGATGGCACGGGTCAGCGACAAACGTAAGTCATCATTGGAAGAATTGATCGGAAATAAAGACAGGTTGGGATACAACACGGCATAGTCGGTACCGAGTTCTTCTAAACGCTCGTATAACAATCCCGGCAATGACACGGTTGCCAGATCATAGGTATTTTCAGCGGGTAAGGCCCAAAATGGCGGACGGAACAAACGTCGATCTTGACGCTCTTGCGGTGTCGCGCCATACCATTCGGCAGCAAGGGCATTCAGGCCATTACTTTTTAGATGGCTACGGAACAGATCCACCACAGCTGTTCCGCCATACTGCGCGATATAGTCTTCGAGTGCAGGACTAAACGCATTGGTATGAATATCGGTATCGATTACCGGAAAGTCGAGCTGTGATCGAAGCTGTGCAGCACGAGATGTTCTGGTTTTTAAATTACTTAAAGTGGTCATGGTTATACTCTGCATTTTTAATAATCTTGTTGCTGATACATGGCAACAAGCATGCCAACTATTTAAATAATTGTTTTTTATACTTTTTATAAAAATATCCCGACAATTTATGTTGGTTTTTAATCGTTTTCCCTGTTGTTTTTTGAACAGCTGCTTAGATCAATTCAGCTCAAATCATTATTTTATTTTTACTTTTAATGCTAAAGAGCGATGTTCTGCCATCAAAATTTTGGCATTAAAAAACCCGCTTTCGCGGGCTGGATGTCATAGTATTTAAGCCGATTTTTTCTTCTTTTTACCGAACTGGGTTGCCAGTGCAGTGACATGCTGATAGCCACTCGGCAGGATTCGCTGGATCAGATCAATTGCTTTAGCATCGTTCCCGATCAGCAGACGGCGTTTGTCTTTTTGTACCGCCTCCAGAATCTGACGGGCGGCTTCTACAGGCGGGCAACGTAACAGTTTATTAAAATTGCGCGCCGATTTTTCCGGATTCATCCCCAGCGTCAGCAGGCTATTATTCATTTTAGCGGCATTGGCGATATTGGTTCGGATTCCGCCCGGATGGACACAAAGTGCGCTCACCCCACAGTTTTCCATATCCAGTTCCTGACGTAAAGATTCGGTAAAACCACGTACCGCAAACTTGGTCGCATTATAAGCAGACTGGGTCGGTTGCGCAGTTAAACCAAACAGACTGGAGATATTGATGATATGGCCATCACCGGTTTTCTTGATCAGTGGCAGGAATTCCTTGGTGCCATACACCACGCCCCAGAAATTAATTCCCACAATCCATTCCAGTTCGTCATAGCTCGCACCTTCAACGGTTGAGCCCAATGCCACTCCAGCATTGTTAAAGATCATATTGACACTGCCATGATCCTGTTCGACCTGAGCTGCCCAACTGCGAACCTGTTCCAGTTCAGCCACATTGACTTTTTGCACCGTCACCCGCACAGCACTGCCCTTGAGCAATTCAAGCGTTTGTGCCAGTCCCTGTTCATTAATATCACTGAGCGCCAGATGACAACCTTGCTCTGCCAGCAAAACTGCCAGTTGCTGGCCAATACCCGAACCGGCGCCAGTAATGGCAGCGACTTTATTATTAAAATTTTTCATTGAATTTCCTTATGTAAAAACTGCCATTCCGTGACAGCAGGATCTTGTTCTGTTGTTTCAGGAGCTAGCACAGCTCCTCAATATAGTTTTGACAATACCTATTGTCAATAATTATCCCATGTCCTTAGAGGCCAAATTTCACTGTTGAATTTCGGCATAGGTCAAAGCGCGATTTATTGCTAAGATATTCACAATCTTCATGCAGATGAGCAGCCAGGCCTTATGACCGATTCAAGCGATGCAGCACTAAAATCACGACCATCCAAGAGCAAGGAACGTCAGTTTAAAGGCCTGTCGATGGCTGAGCGGCAGCAGGCGCGTCGTGAAAAGCTGATCGAAGCCGGCATTGAAGCCTATGGCAGTCATGGATTTTTTTCAGTGACAGTCAAAGATATCTGCAATGAAGCCAAACTGACCGAACGTTATTTCTATGAATCGTTCAAAAAAAGCGAGCATCTGTTTCAGACCATTTTTTTAAAGCTGATTGATGAACTGCAACAGAATGTCATGCAGGCCATGATGCAGGCTTCCACAGATCCGAAAAAGATGATTGAAGCCGGTTTGACTGCCCTGCTCACCACATTGCGTGATAATCCGCGCATGGCCCGGATCATTTATATTGATGCCATGCTGGTGCAGGAGCTGCATAATCAGGCCACCATTCATGAAACCATGTCACGTTTTGACCGCATGATTCATGCCTTTGTCATGTTAATGATGCCGCAGTTAAATCGCAGTGAGCAGGAAATTTCGCTGGTTTCCACCGGTTTAAATGGTTATGTCACCCAAATTGCAATTCGCTGGGTGATGAGCGGTTTCAAGCAGTCACTTGAGGAAGTATTATCCTCCTGTAGCATCGTATTTCTGGCTTTACTGGAGTCATTTTCCGAGAAAAAATAGCTGTTAAATCGAGTGCTTAAACAGACTTCCTGCATGCTTTAGCCAGCCACGGCTTTAAGCTCGGAGATGCAGAAAAGTAAAATTAATTTATGGTTTTTTAAAAATTTTCTTTGTTAAAATTGTCACAATTCTTTGCGAATTTCAGCAGTTTTTCCCTTTCTGCAATGATACTGTCATAATTAGTCTTTGTAATAAGCCTGTCATAAATATAAAACGGTTCACCGTTTACATGAAATAGGGTATTGCGTTGTGAAAGATGACTATATATTAATCGTCGATGACGAACTTCCAATCCGGGAAATGATCCATACCTCTCTGGACATGGCCGGTTTTCAGTGCTTACAGGCCGAAGATGCCAAGCAGGCGCATCAGATGATTGTGGATCAGCGTCCGGCACTGATTTTACTGGACTGGATGATGCCGGGTGGTGTCAGCGGTGTAGATCTATGTCGTCGTCTGAAACGTGATGAAAGCCTGTCAGAAATTCCGGTGATCATGCTCACCGCACGTGGTGAAGAAGACCACAAGGTCCAGGGTCTGGATGCCGGTGCCGATGACTACATGACCAAGCCCTTCTCGACCCGGGAACTGGTTTCACGCATTAAAGCAGTATTGCGCCGTGCCAATGCACTTAGCGGTGAAAAAACCATTGATGCCAATGGTCTGATTCTGGATCCGGTCAGTCAGCGGGTCAATTTTGGTGATAAGATTCTGGAAATGGGTCCAACTGAATACCGTCTATTGGCGTTCTTTATGACTCATCCGGAACGGGCTTATACCCGTGCGCAATTGCTGGATCAGGTATGGGGCGGCAATGTCTATATTGAAGACCGGACCATTGATGTACATATTCGCCGTTTGCGCAAAGTATTGGAACCTTATGGGGCAAACCGCTATGTACAGACCGTACGCGGAACCGGTTACCGTTTTTCCACCCGTGCAGACGTAGCTTTAGGTTAAGGTCTTTTAAGGTAAATTTTGTTTTATGTATGAACCCTACCCCGTCCCCGAACTGGCACGTGAACACAAGAGAATCCGTTACAGCAGTTTATGGGATTTTGCTAAGCAGGATTTGCGCTTACTGGCTTTTTTCCTGGTCATTGCCGGCTTTATCGGTTTCGGGATTGGGTATTTCTGGATTTGTATCGTCATTGCCTTCGCGGCTTTCTTTGCCACCCAGATGCGTTCTTTATATCTGGTCAATGAATGGATTTCCAATCGCCCTTATGATGTTCCACCGAATATTGGCGGCATTTGGGGCGCACTGTTATTCAATGTCTACCGCGCCCAGCGTCAGGAACGCATTGTTCAGGCTGAAATGGTCGAGCTGATCGATCGTGCCCAGTCTTCACTGGTGGCCTTGCAAGAAGCCGTGGTCCTGATTGATGAAAACCAGCAGATTGAATGGTGGAATCCGGCGGCCGAACGGCTACTCGGCATTTCCAGTGATGACCGTCGCCGTAATATTTTAACCTTATTGCGCCAGCCAAGTTTTATTGAATATTATCATCATATTGATGAATCCCCAGATGGCCTGAAAATGCGTTCTTCACTGTTTGAAGACCATTATGTTCAGGTCAAAATGACCCGTTTTGGCGGAGAAAGCCGGGTACTGGTGGCTTATGATGTGACCCGGATGCATAATCTGGAACAGATGCGTAAAGATTTTGTCGACAATATTTCACATGAATTACGGACGCCTTTGACCGTACTTAGCGGCTATATTGAAACCTTTACCGATCAGGAAGACATCAATCCACGCTGGAAACGCGCCTTTGACCAGATGCAATCGCAGACCCGACGCATGAATGCCCTGGTCAATGACCTGCTGCTGCTGTCACGTCTGGAAAATGACAAGAATATTGCCAAAAACCAGATCATTGAAATGCCGAGTCTGATGAATCAGCTGTTTGATGATGCACAGGCCTATAATATTGATTATGGCCATACCCTGAATCTGGATATTGACAGCCACTGTGATCTAATTGGCTCCGACATGGAACTGGCCAGTGCCTTTAGCAACCTGATCACCAATGCGATCAAATACACCCCCAAAGGTGGCACCATCACCATGGGCTGGCATGATGACGGCGAATCGGCCTATTTTGTGGTGCAGGATAACGGCATCGGGATCGACCCCAAACATCTGCCACGTCTGACCGAACGGTTTTACCGCATTGATTCAGACCGTAGCCGGCGTACGGGTGGTACCGGTCTGGGACTGGCGATTGTGAAACATGTATTAATGCAGCATCAGGCACATCTGGAAATCGAATCTAAAGAAAACCAGGGCTCTACTTTTAAGGTAATTTTCCCCAAAGAACGCCTCAGTTTTCCAGACTAATATTCCCATTAAAAAAGCTGCCATCGGCAGCTTTTTTATTCAGGATGCGATCTGTTTCTCTTTCGCCAGGGCCCGCGCATAGGCAGCACGTTGTGATACCCGTTTCAGGTAGGCCTGAATCGCAGGATAACTTTGACCGGTACGACTTTGCATGGCCTCCAAAGGAAAACTCATCTGAATGTCGGCAAAACTGAAATGCCCGGCAAAATAATCATGCTCGCTCAAATAGCTTTCCAGAAACTGGATATGATCTTTTAAGCGGCTCTGTACAAACTGCTTTTTCACTCCCTCACAGATTTTCTTGGCCACAGGTCGAATCAGCAAGGGTGTACGTTTAGGCACGGTGGTCATCACCAGCTGCATCACCAATAACGGCATTAACGAACCTTCAGCATAATGCATCCAGTAACGGTACTGGGCCTTATTGGTCGCATCCTGAGGTCGAAACTGCTGCTGTTCATCATAGCTTTCCTGTAAATATTCCAGAATCGCGGCAGATTCAGCCAGTACCTGTTCCTGATCGACCAGAATTGGTGCCTTCCCCAAGGGATGAATCTGTTTTAAGGCAGCAGGCGCAGAAAGATTAGGCTGGCGCTGATAATATTTAACCTCGTAATCCAGCCCTAATTCTTCCATGGCCCAGAGAATACGAAACGATCGTGATTGTTCGAGATGATGTAAGACACGCATATTAGACTCATGATTTTATTGTTCTTGCTCACTGAGCATAGCAAAAAGCAGCAAAATTTAGTTCATGTTTTGATGACTGTAATGATATGTTCCCTCGATTGCAAATTCACGATTTTTAGTTCAAATCAGACAGGGCTGCATCCACCCCTGTCATTTTGATCATTTATCTGGAGGCACGCATCCGGTCGGGAAATGCCGGAGCTTCTAAACGTGGCCCGTCATAAGCAGGAATGGAACCAAAACGCTCATGCCCTTCGATCCACTGTTCCCGTGCAATTTTAAGTTCCTCGGTAGTCCGCCCGACCAGATTCCACCACAGTAAAATCGGACTTTCAAATGGCTCTCCACCAATTAATAACACCCGGCTTCCGGCATGAATTTCAGCATTGACCTGCGTCAAGCCCGGCTCCAGAATCAGCATATTATCTTCGGTCAGCTCATGTCCATTGATACTGGCTGTACCTTCAAGCACCATAAAACCATATTCAAATTTCGGATTCAGGGGCAAGCGCGCAGTTGTACTTTCAGCGGCATACAGATCTACGCCCAGCAGTTCACTATGCACTCTAACCGGTGATGCTGTTTTTAAATATTCGCCCACCAGTACGGTAAACTCAATGCCCTGATCATGCACCACTGGCAATTCGGGATAATGCTCAAAACCCGGCGCCATATTGATCTTGTCATCCGGCAAGGCAATCCATAACTGCGCCGCATGCATATGGGTTTCACTTTCCGGTGAAACCTCAGTATGTGAAATACCATAGCCCGAGGTCATCAGATTGACCTGTTTAGGCCGAATCAGCTGCTGATTTCCCAAACTGTCATTGTGCATCATGGTGCCTTTGAGCATCCAGGTAAAGGTCTGCAGACCAATATGCGGATGTGGCCCAACATCCAGCCCATCACCTTGTGGAAAGCTGGCCGGACCGGCGTGATCCAGAAAACACCAGGCACCAATCATACGTTTATGCCGGCTGGGCAAGGCACGTTTAATCACCGTACCCTGTCCGATTTCGGCACGGCGTAAAGGAAATTCCTGAATAAACTGGTTAACATACTTTTCACAATCATCCGAATTGGACAGTTCAATATCACTATTGTTCGACATGGCTGAGCTCACCTCGGCATTTTTATTCCAGATTTTGGCTTATTTAAGACATACTTCCCTTTAACTGCTGCAAGATGTCTCTCTTCAGGACAATGTACAGGGTCTCCATACAAAATCTATCTCTGGAAATATTTAGATACGTATAAAACGCTCGTGCAGTGAACCGCTATACTCTTGCATCGCGTATGCAATTTAAAATGTCACAGTGCCAAAACCTGAAAATAAACAGCTAAATGCTTAAGTATAGGCTGCCAGATATGAACTCGAACCGACCTCAACCAGACTGGTCTAATTACCCCATGTTTCACGTGAAACGAATAATTTAATTTAGAAAATTTTAGCCGCTAAAAATTATTTTTTAGTGATTTCAATAACTTTTCTGCATTTAACAAACATAAATTTTGTTACGTTTTAAGTTTAAATTTATGTCAGATACCCAATTATAGGGAGGTTATTTTTCACCCAGTCACGGCATAATAGGCACCTAGAACAATAATACCGGACCATGGACATGTCTTCTAAAAATGAGAATATATATTCAGCAGCGAATATATCTTTTCAAAATTCGATGACCGATAAATCACTGAAACTATCTGAGTGTGACCTGCAGAACCGTCAGCTGATTGAACAGGCGCTGACTGATGCTCAGGCGCGTATTCCTGGCCAGTTTCAGCAATATTTCCATGACTATGTCTATACCAATACTCATCATAGCTTGCGTCAAATTAACTATCTGGCTCAAATTGCTTTTCTGCTGTATTTCTTTGCCGACATTCTGATTATTCCCGACATGTTTTTTATTTCCGGCCTGATGCGTGTGGTGCTGGTACTCGGCGCCATGGTTTGCTGCTATTACCTGTTCAAAAAAAATAAGAATATTCAGGTTCTGGACAGGATTTTGCCAATTGGCACCACCCTGGCTGCAGCGGGCTGGATTAGCCTGCTGTTACTTTCAAGCAGTCCCCATGTGGCTACCTATATCTATGCCTCTGCAATCTTTATCTTGATTGCCAATCTATGTGTGCAGATCCAGTTTAAAGTAGCGCTGTACTGTTCTATCCTGATTGCGCTGTTTATCACGATTGGGGTGACCCAGTTAATGACTGCCTCTCAAGCCTTTATCTTTACTGTGGTTTTTAGTCCACTCTGGTTTTTTAGCATCTATATTAACTGGAACAATATTCTGAATGTACGACGTTCTTTCCTGCGATCACTACTCGATGAGTGGAACTATCAAACCTTAAAGAATCTGGCACATACCGATGATTTGACCCAGTTGTATAATCGCCGCCATTTTGTCGATATGGCTGAACGTTCGATTCATAAATGGCCCAAACATGCCAGTACCTGCCTGCTGATGTTTGACGTCGATCATTTTAAAAATATCAATGACAATTATGGACACGATATCGGCGATCGTGTGCTACAGCTGATTGCTGAGGTAACCCGTAAAGAAATGCGGCATAGTGATGTACTGGCACGTTTTGGCGGCGAAGAGTTTATTGCCTTACTGGAAGATACCCAGCTGCAGGACAGTCTGGTGATTGCAGAGCGCATTCGTTGTACGATTCAGAAACAATTCATTTATGCCAAACCCAACCATCCGATTCGGTTCACCATTTCGATTGGTGTAGCAGAACTGGAGTCACATACCCAAACGCTGGAAGACCTGATCAAGCAAGCCGATATCGCCTTATACCGGGCAAAAAAATCAGGCCGAAACCGGATTGAAGTCTATCATCCTGAAATGCCGGAAAAATCCAAACCTGCCAAAGCACAGCCTTGGAGTGTCTTTAAGCCAGCAACTCAGCAGGATCAGGTCACGACAAATAAAGCCGAGCAATCCTGGTCTGCGCTATAGGCCAGAAGAACCGATATGGAATCTAAACTAGCCACTTAAGCTTAAAAAATAAATTAACTTTTCTACTTTAAACTTAAGCGACAAAAGAATAGAATATTTTTTATACAAATGTATATAAATTTTCGCTTATCTATTTCTGTAAATTTTAATTTGGGAAGGCTGCATGCCGCATGATTATGAAAAAGAATCTCGCGTCCTGATTCAGGATGCGCTTCAAGATCCGCTTGTTCGTATTCCCGCGCCGTTAAAAACGGCCTATCATGCCCATCAAAAGCAGCTGACTTTAAAATATTTATTACAGGTCAATTTATTCGCACAGCTGGCCTATGCTTCTTATACCCTGGCCGACATTCTGGTATTGAGTGATATTTTCCATTTATTGCTGTTCACCAAATTAAGTTATACCCTTCTGGTTATTATAGTTACCCTCTGGATGTATCGGGTTTATCAGAATTTAAAAGTCTTTGATTTATTGCTCCCCACTTCGATTATTGGTGCCAGTGCAATCTGGTTTTTTAATCTGAATCAGTCCGAAAGTGCCCATACCCTCATCTATCAATATGCTGCTTTGGTCTTTATTGTACTGGCCAATTTATGTGTGCAGATTCGGTTCTGGCCATCATTGATCACGTCAGGCCTGATTACCCTGATCATTTATATCGGCGTATATTTCAATACCCAAGCTGACCTGTACCAGATGTTTTTATTTTCCTTGATTTATATGCCGGTATTGACCTTTAGTCTTTATATTAGCTGGAGCTCCACTTTAAAATCACGCATTGTATTCTTGCAGCATACCCTGAATGAATATAACCGGCAGGCCTTTGAGAATCTGGCACATACCGACTCTCTGACTGGCCTGAATAACCGTCGCTGCTTTGAATATCTGGCACAACAACTGCTACAGCAGCATTCCGATCAGCCTGTGCCGATAAGTTTACTGGTATTTGATGTTGATCATTTTAAACAGATCAATGATCGTTATGGACATGATATTGGCGATCAGGTACTGCAACTGATTGCACAGACCACACGCCATGAAATGCGGCAGAGTGATATCGTCGCGCGCTACGGCGGTGAGGAATTTATTGCATTTTTACCAGACACTGCTCTGGATGAGGCCTTAAGTATTGCAGAGCGTTTAAGGCATAAAATCGCAAATATTGTGGTCGATCTGGAGCAACATCGTTTTAGCTTTAGTGTGTCTGTGGGCGCAGCGATTTTAACAAGCGGCGAAACGGATCTATTGTCCCTGATTAAGCAAGCCGATATTGCCTTATATCAAGCCAAAGCCAATGGCCGGAATCGGGTGGAGGCTTATGATGCAAAGATGGAGCAGAGTTTAGCCAGAGAAGTGCAAAACTGGCAGCTTAAACCGGCTTAAGATAATAATTAGAAATAAAAGTTACTAACAGCATATTTATAAAGATAAATTTTTTAAAGGGAAAACTAAATTCATGAAGATTAAACGTATTTCTAAAATTAATAATTTTTCAATTTTCAGAAATTTTGATTGGGAAACCAACTTAACTTATCAAAACAAACAAGGGCAAAATGAAATCTACGATTTTAAAGATATCAATATCTTGTATGGAAGAAACTATTCAGGAAAAACGAGCCTTTCAAAAATAATTAGATGCCTTGAAAAAAGGGAACTTCCGCGTAAATATAATAATCCTAATTTCAAAATTAAACTTTCAAATGATAGTGAAATAACTCACTCCACCATCCAAAATTTTGAATCTCCGATTCGTGTTTACAACTCTGATTTCGTAAAAGAAAATTTAAAATTTATACATAACGAAGATGAAAATATTGAATCATTTTCAGTCACTTTGGGCGGCGACAACCGACAGATTTTAAATCATATCCAAGAATTGAAAAATGAATTAGGTTCAAGCGAAGAAAGTAGTAAAACAGGGATATATCTTGATATTTTTAATAAAGATAAAGAGATTCAAAATGCTAAAAACGATCATCAAGAAAAATTAAGTGACCTAGACAAAAAATTATCAGATAAAGCAACTCGCAACCCTGATTCAATCAAGAATCAACACTCAATTTTTGGCGATATTAATTACAACGTAGGAAAACTCAAAAGTGAAATCATTGAAGTACAAAATTCTAATTTTCAATCCTTAACTTATGATCAAAAAACAGAAAAGATAGCGCTAATAAGACAAGTCGAATTACCTCCCCCTACGGAGCTTACAACTTATACTTTAAATTTCTCATCTCTCATAAATTCAACCGCACAAATTTTAAAAACTGTTGTGGGTGGTTCTCAAAAAATTGAGGAATTAGTCAAAGACAGTGAGCTTAATTCATGGGTACAGAAAGGTCATCACTTGCATAAGGATCGATCTAGTTGCGCCTTTTGTACTAATAAAATTTCTGAACAAAGACAAACAGAGTTAAGACAACATTTTGATCAAGAAACTCAACTTCTTCAAAACCGTATTGCAGATGGTATAGGAAAGATAAAAGAATTCTTACAAAGCCAAAGTTTTAAAATCAGTTTTGATATAAATCATTACTATCAAAAACATCATACTACTTTAACCGAGTTAAAAGAGAATCTTCACACGACTATAGAATTACAAAAAGTATCGCTCGAACAAATTATAAAATTACTCGAGCAAAAAAACAGGCAACTATTTACTGAATTAGAAGCTGAATACCCAATAGATTATTCAAATAATATTAAAGCTATTCTTGAACAAGTTTCTGAAATCAGAAATGAATGCATTCAATTAAATAGCGACTTAAAATCTCAACAAATGGAAGCAAAAAAAGCATTACGTTTAGACCATATTTATAACTTTTTACAAACTATCAACTACTCTCAGTTAACTTCTGATATAGAGTTTGCATCGCAAGCTATAGTACCTTTAGAAACTGAACTAGCAAAGCTAAGAACTCGAAAAGATACAGTTCTGTCAGATATTGAAATTGAAGAAGCCAAATTAAAATCTGAAGGTGAAGCTTGTAAACGCATTAAAAAGCTTCTAAATCATGAATTTGGACATCCAGATTTAAGTTTAGAACCGATTGAAGTTGATACTACCAATGGAAAGCAAATTAAATTTGAAATACAACGAATTAAAAATGGAAGTAAAACTAAAGCTCACAATTTGAGTGAAGGTGAATGTAGCTTAATTTCCTTTTGCTATTTTTTGGCTAGAATCCAAGATGATTTAGACCAAGATAAGAAGCCCATTATTTGGATAGATGACCCAATTTGTAGTTTAGATAGTAATCATATTTTCTTTATTTACAGCCTAATAAATGAAAAAATTTGTGGATTAAAAAAGTTCTCTCAATTATTTATCTCTACGCACAATTTAGAGTTTTTGAAATATCTCAAAAGATTGGACAAAAGTTTCCATAATAATGGTGCAACACCGAGTTTGAAAATTTCTCATTTTTTGATTCAGAGAACAGAAAACAACTCAACTATTTCAAAAATGCCAAATTACCTAAGTGAATACGCTACTGAATTTAACTACCTTTTCAACCAAATTCACACATGTGCTAGTACAAACATCTTAAGTGATGAAAATCATTCTTTCTTTTACAATTTTAGCAATAATGCACGAAAATTTATTGAAATTTATTCATTTTATAAATTTCCTACCTTTTTTCAAGAAGATGATGAACGATTAAAAGCTTTTTGGAATGATGAAATTTATCGCTTATTTATTGGAAGAGTAAATAATGAATACTCTCATTGTGCAGGTGTTTTAGAGCGAGGCATGTCACTGATGGATGTACCTGAAATGCATCGAGTAGCTAAAGCAATTATTCAAAAGGTTAAAGAAGACACACAACAATATAACGCTTTATTAGAGAGCATCAATATAGATATAGCTAATGACCCATTAAGTTCTCTTCAAACAGAAGCTGCATAAAAAAAGAGCGCCGAAGCGCTCTTTTTTTCATTTGGAAAGTTTAGGTTTTTCCCAAATTGCCGCGAGCATAGCTCTTGGTGTAATTTAGGCAGACAGTCGTGCTATCTAAAATTCTAAACTGCCGCGAGCATAGCTCTTGGCGTAAAACTGGCAAGCAGCAACGCTGCTTGAAAGCCCAGTTTTACTCCCATTCAATCGTTGCAGGTGGTTTAGAAGATACGTCATACACCACACGAGAAACATCAGCAATCTCATTCATGATACGGGTAGAGATTTTGTCTACCAGATCATAAGGAAGATGTGCAAAACGCGCGGTCATGAAGTCCACAGTTTCTACTGCACGCAGTGCAATCACCCATGCATAACGGCGACCATCACCCACTACACCAACAGATTTCACTGGCTGGAATACTGCAAATGCTTGAGCAGTCTTGTCATACCAACCGCTGGCACGTAGTTCCTGCATGAAAATGTCATCTGCAAGGCGCAAGATGTCTGCATATTCTTTTTTCACTTCACCCAGAATACGCACGCCCAAACCCGGACCCGGGAACGGATGACGGTAGATCATGCTGTGCGGCAAGCCCAAAGTGGTACCCAGTTTACGTACTTCATCTTTAAATAAGTCACGTAATGGCTCAACCAATTCAAAGGCCAGATCTGCTGGTAAACCGCCCACATTATGGTGCGATTTAATCACATGTGCCTTGCCCTGTTTGCTTGCAGCAGATTCAATCACGTCTGGATAAATCGTACCTTGCGCCAGGAACTTAACGCCATCTAATTTACGGGCTTCTTCAGCGAAGACTGCAATAAACTCACGGCCAATAATTTTACGTTTTGCTTCAGGATCGACTTCGCCTGCAAGTGCAGTCAGGAAACGCTCTTCAGCAGCAGCACGGATTACACGGATCCCCATGTTGTCGGCAAACATTTGCATCACCTGATCGCCTTCGTTCAAACGAAGCAGACCATTGTCTACAAATACACACGTCAGCTGATCACCAATGGCTTTGTGCAACAACGCAGCAACTACAGATGAATCGACACCACCTGACAGACCCAGTAATACTTTCTCATCACCAATTTGCTGGCGCAGCTGTTCTACACGTAGATCAATAATGTGTTCAGGCGTCCATAGACCGCGACAACCACAAATCTGATGAACGAAGTTAGACAGTAATTCTGCACCTTTCGAAGTATGGGTTACTTCAGGGTGGAACTGAATGCCATAGAAACCGCGAGTTTCATCAGACACCATTGCAATTGGGCAACTTGGGGTCTGTGCAGTGATCTGGAAGCCTTCTGGAATACGGGCAACTTTATCGCCGTGGCTCATCCAGACATGCAGCTGATTTTCACGGTCCTGTAAATTACCGATCAGCTTGTCACGTACTACAATATCTACTTCTGCATAGCCAAATTCATGCACAGTCCCTGGCTCGACTTTACCGCCAAGCTGTTCGCACATGGTTTGCAGGCCATAACAAATACCCAATACCGGCACACCCAGTTCGAATACCACTTGCGGCGCACGTGGGCTGCCTTCAAGGTGAACACTTTCAGGTCCACCAGACAAGATGATACCGTTTGGATTAAATGCACGAATGTCTTCTTCAGACATGTCATAGGCATACATTTCAGAATATACGCCAGCTTCACGTACGCGACGTGCGATAAGCTGACTATATTGAGAACCGAAATCCAGAATCAGGATACGATCTTCAGTAATTTGAGTATTGGTAGTCATGACGAACAACTATGAAAGGCAAACGAAAGATAAGCGCCGCATTCTAGCATTTTTCTTGAGTTTACGCACACTATTCCAAACAGGATAAAGATTAAACAGTTAAATTATTTTTGAGCTGTTTTTAAACAATCACCAAGCCGGTCTTGGGCTTGAAAACAGGAGAGCCCATTGCAGCCTCTCCTGTTTAAAAATAACAACCGGGTTTATTTCACCCGTTCAATCTTGATGACATCAATGTCGGTCGGTTTATAACGATGAGTATCAACCTCACCCCAGACTTTTACCCGATCACCGGCTTTGATTTTTAACGCTTTCCAGTCATCATCATCGACATCAATCATGATGCTGCCACTCCGATCTTTCAGCTCAAATTCATCACTGTCTGTCGAGCGCTGCTTTACAATCTGGCCCACTACCGTCACGCCTGTTTCATCTTTCATTTTATGCGCCTGGGCAATGCTGACCACATTCTTTTGGGCTTCTGCCATCAGTGCCTGATCGGACTTGGCCTGAAGGGTCGGACTTGCTGCTGCCACTACCAGTGTTGCTAGAATATATTGCTTCATACTCAACCTTTCCTTGCAGTATCATTAAGCTACCATCTAAGCAGAAAGTTGCCATCCGCTCCGCAGCGATTATGTAACAGCAACATTAGCCCCTGTCATTTGTTTAAAACCATAGCAATAAAAACCGGGCGATGGTGTGACAGTCATGAGTTTGCAACAGGCCGAGGCAGCCCCCGAGCCAAAGCGCCAGCAGCAAAATAGTCGACTTTTATTACTGACTTTAACGGTGATCACTGTTAGGATTTCAGCACACTTTTGCTTGTACTCGGCTCATGGAACTGATTGATTTTATCTTGCATGTGGATGACCATCTGCTTGAATTTATCACCAATTACGGGATCTGGATTTATGCCATTCTTTTCCTGATTATCTTTGTTGAAACCGGTCTGGTGGTCATGCCCTTCCTACCGGGCGACAGCTTGTTATTTGCTGCCGGCGCACTGGCTGCCTCTACCGGCGCCATGGACCCCTGGGTGCTGATTCCGCTCCTGTTTGCTGCGGCAGTCTTGGGTGATACTCTGAATTATCATATTGGTAAATATATCGGGCCACGGGTGTTCGAGATTGAATCGCGCTTTATCAATAAAAAGCATTTATTGGCCACCCAGCAGTTCTTTGCCAGACATGGGGGTAAAACCATTATCTTTGCGCGTTTTGTGCCTTTTGCCCGTACCTTTGCCCCCTTTGTCGCGGGTGCCGGCAGCATGAATTATAAATATTTCCTGACTTATAATGTGGTCGGCGCATTCCTCTGGATTAGCTCTTTTGTCATTCTGGGCTATATGTTTGGTAATATGCCGATTGTCAAAGACAACTTCACCTATTTGATTTTTGGCATTATTATTTTAAGTATCTTGCCAGGCCTCATTGGTTTTATTCAGCAGCGACTCAAAAAAGGTAAAACAGCTTAACTAGGTTTTAACGCCTGAGGTTTAAGCCCATAGTTTGATCAGTAACGGGATCAGACACAGCAGCACAAAGAGAGCCGAGCCTTTATAAATCAGGCCGGCTTTTACTTTTTCCGATTGACTGGTCAAAATGGCCTGCCCGAATACCATCCAGAAAATTGCGACTGGAACGGTACTCAAGCAAAAGGCAGCAAATACCAGAACGAAGTTGGTCGGACTCTGCCAGGTTTCCATGGGTAAAATTCCAGAAGCCAGCAGTGCTGCCTTAGGATTTTTTAGGGTGGCTGTGAACATTTGCCAAGGTTTAATCTGGGGATGATTTTTGCTGTAGCGTTCTAACTGCCGGGCTTTATATAAACGCAGCGTCATCCAGCCGACACAAATGGTACTCAGCACATATACCAGGCTTTTAAAGTTTGGCCAGATCGGCAAAGCCAGATGAATCAATAAGGCCCAGACATTAATCGCATAAAAATAGCCAAGCAGAATGGCCGGAATATACAGGCTGGTTTTGGCCTGCCCCTGCTGATAGGCAGCACTGGCGACCAAGGCATTGGCGGGACCTGGAATCATCAAAACGGCGATCAGCCCCAATACAAACAACCAGTTTTCAATCATCACGATGAACTATCCCGAGCCAAGGTGCTAGCTTAATCAATAAGCTGGTGTCATCACAAGTATATAAGTTACAGATTTTTATGCAGTCAGGTCAATTTCCAGTGAAATTTCTTTAAGTTTTATTGCATGAATATTAAAAAAAACCATAAAAAATGCCGACCTGAAGTCAGCATTAATCAGCAAAATGATGAATGATTTATTGAGGATTTGTCGGACGAATGACCAGCGGACAGTTTTTATAACGTGCGGCTTGAACAATCGCTTCCTGCTCACCTAACAGCCGGGCCAGTTCAGTTCTTTTGGTATTGGAGGACTGTCCCATATTGACTGAAACACTCGGCCCAATTCCCCAACCACCGCGACTGCCCCAGCCACCCCCCAGACCCACACCGACACCAACGCCAGTACGTTTCGGGGGCTCGACGCCATTGTCGATATATTGCTGAATACGGTCATATTCACCCTGCAGCTGTGGACAGCCCAAGGTCTGATACTGGGTCGGGGACACATAGGTCGGTTTGACTGTGGTTGCACAGGCGCTTAGTAATGCAAGTGCTGCAAAACTCAGGCTTAATTTCACAAGTTTCATAATTAACTCGATCCTAGATCTGCTCTATCTCATTGAACAACGATTGATAGGCCTGAGTCAATTTATGATCAGTAGCCAAATGAATCAGGGGCTGATTTTTCTGATGGGATTCTTTCATCAAGATGGAAGGCGGCAACATACTGTTGAGCACTGGCAAGCCTTCATCTTTGAGCTGCTGCACCACCTCACGCGGCAATCTGGCCTGCGCCTGAAACTGATTTACCACAATACCTTCAATTTCCAGCCTTTGATTATGGTCATCCTGGGTTTCAATAACATTTTCAATCAGGGTCTGTAAGGCACGTTTCGAGAATACATCACAGTCAAATGGAATCAGGACACGGTCTGCAGCAATGAGTGCCGATAATGTAAAAAAATTAAAAGCCGGCGGGGTATCAATAAACACCCGCTCATAATGCCCTGACAATTGCTGCAAGGCATCCCGCAGTTTGTAAATTTTATGCTTGGACTCCAGTGCATGGGCTAATGCACCGAGCGTCGGGCTGGCCGGAATCACATCCAGATGCTTAAAAGGTGATTGATGCACATAACTTTCCAGACCTTTGGGGCGGCTTTTTAAAATCGAGCCAATCGCATTGCCAAGCAAGCCTTTACTTTGCTGATTGCCAAGTACATCTTCAAAATAGTTTTCAACATTCGGTTCTAATGCCGGCTTGTCACTTGAATAGGTCGCGTCATCACCCAGCACATACTGGCTGGAATTGGCCTGCGGATCGAGATCAATTAATAAGGTTTTTAAACCCTGATGTGCACTGATTGCGGCCAGATTCACAGTAATACTGGACTTACCCACCCCACCTTTTTGATTAAATACCACACGTGTCCGCATGTCCCCTCCTGTTATTTTTAATTACTTTTATCACACTTGTATCTTTTAATTATCTGTAAGAACAGGCTGTGCCTTAAATCACAGCCTGTTTGTTTTTAGCCAAAATTCGGTTTAAGCATTACCAGAATCAAAATAGAAACCAATGACACTACAGCAATAAACAAGCCAGCCCGGCGTTGTGCCAGCAGGATTGAATCATCTTTTTTATAGGCCTTGCCCAAAGAGGATACCAGCACTAAAAAGAGAATGACTTTGGCATAGAACCAAGGTTGCACATCAAAATTCTTGATAAACAACGATACAATACCCGTGAGCGCAATGACTGTAATTGCCAGATGCTGTAAAGCCACCATTGCAATACGTGCTTTCGGATTCGGTAGGTTGCCTTGGGTACCAACGAACAGGGTCAAGGCACGGGCAAGAATAGCGACAATCGCCAGTGCTGCCGCCGACATATGAATAATTTTGACTAAAAGTTGGGTTTCCATCATGTCCTCTTAGTTTTTCGGTGCATGTGCACAGGCGGGACTGGTCGTGTCCTGCCCTGCCCATTCTTCAGGCAAAAATGCATGAATGGCCAGTGCATGAATCTTGTCTTTAGCCAGTAAGTCACCCGCAGCGGCATAGACTTTCTGATGACGCTGAACCGGACGTAAACCGGCAAAAGCCTGACTGACAATCACGGTTTTAAAATGCGATTCTTTTCCCGGGAAATAACCGCCATGACCAGAAGACTCATTCACTACTTCTAAATGAGTCGGAGATAACTCTGCCAAACGGTCTTTCAGTTGTTGTTCTAAGCTCATGGCCTGACTCCAATCTTCGAAAATATCATCTCAGTATACCTTGTTCTATGGAGTATTTCGGTAGTCCGTCGCAGTGCAATCTGTTGATTGTGGCGAAGTTTCATTAATTTCCACAGAAAGATTGTCTATTTATTGTCTGATCCAGAATATTTTGCTTTTATTTTATGCAATCGATGCGAGATTTTTAATAAAGGTGTTGACCTCATTTTTTCATGCTGTATTATACACGGCATGCGGGAATAGCTCAGTTGGTAGAGCATAACCTTGCCAAGGTTGGGGTCGGGAGTTCGAGTCTCCTTTCCCGCTCAAAATTTTTTCATTTAGTTTTTTCATTTAAAAAACTTTATAGACTCCGCGGGAATAGCTCAGTTGGTAGAGCATAACCTTGCCAAGGTTGGGGTCGGGAGTTCGAGTCTCCTTTCCCGCTCCAGATTCAAAAAGCCCTCATCGCAAGATGGGGGCTTTTTTATTGTTGATTTTATTATATTTTTTAAAAACTCTTCTTCCCTATATATCAGCAGCGTCTGAAACAGAGATCAGTCATGCATAAAACATCAGAAAAAATTGCAAAACAAAAAAGATATTAGCTAAAGTGTTTTATCATCTGCAAAACAACTTGGCTTGACACAGGACCAGCTTGCTATCGTTCTCAAGCTAGATTCAGTGGAAACTTTAAATTCGCTTGAGTTAGATATCGATTCAAGTCAGGGAGAACTCGTAATTATTTTAATTGGTATTGCGATATCACTAGATACTCTAACAGGTGGAGAGGCTAAATGGATGCAGCATTTTATGAAGTCACCCAATAAGCTAACCGAAGGCATTCCAGTGGAACAGATTTAGACTACTCAGGGAGTAGCTACCGTATTAAACGTAGTCGAAGGACTTTGGCTTCAGGGTAAATATTAAGAAATACAAAGCTTCATTACACAGAAAATTAAAAGTCATAATTTTGTCTAATAATTCAAATTCAAGGCATAAGAAGTTCCCCTTCTTAAGAGGCGTACAACTGCTTAATTAATGTATCTACAATGAATAAGTCTTTACTTCAGCAAATTAAAATAGGATCTAATCAGGCTAATAAAGCATTGCATTGTTTATTTTAGTCCGTGTAATTGTATTACCTTCAATCTACGTATAATTCAGAAACTGAAAAGTGTATAACAACAGTTATTAATCTAATAATCAATTGATTAATTTAAAATCACTATGCTAAGGTGAAATTGCCTTACATCACTGCCTTAGAGGCAAAATGGTGTCATCTCAATAAGGCAACCATGATTCAAAGCCTTTTAGAAAAAAACGTTATGGATAACGAAAAAATAAATAACAAGGAGAAATAATGGGTACTTTAGCAATCCTCATCTCATTGGCATTACTGATGTTTTTTGCCTATCGGGGTATTTCAGTACTGATTTTGGCACCAATTATGGCGGCTATTGCCATTTTGCTTTCTGGTGACATGCTATACATGATGCCACAGTACACTGAAACCTTTATGTCGGCTTTAGGCGGCTATATTTTAAAATTCTTTCCTATTTTTTTATTGGGTGCCTTGTTTGGACAATTAATGGTTGATTCAGGTGCTGCATCCAGCATTTCAAACTGGATCATGAAGAAATTAGGACATAATCGAGCCATTTTGACGGTGGTATTGGCGTGTGGTGTATTGACTTACGGTGGGGTATCACTGTTTGTAGTGGCTTTTGCTATTTATCCGATTGCCAAGTCTATGTTTCAAGCGGCAAATATTCCAAAGCGATTAATTCCAGGTGCCATCGCTTTGGGCTCATTTACCTTTACCATGACCGCTCTACCAGGTTCGCCTTCCATTCAAAATGCGATTCCGATTCCTTTTTTTGGTACTAACGTATTTGCTGCCCCAGGTATTGGCGTTATTTCCGGTTTAATCATGTTTAGTTTAGGCTGTATGTGGCTACAAAGCCGTGCCATTAAAGCCTCTAGAAAAGGTGAAGGATACGGTATTGATACCCAAGAAGGAGAAAAGTTAGAGGACGGCGTGACATCTAAAGGTGAAATGCCAGTATTCTTAGCATTTTTACCATTACTGTTAGTCATTGCTGTAAATGCTTTGTTCACTTACATTCTTTTTCCAAGCATGGACTTCAGTTTGTTCAAAGAACTTTATCCAAACTTAGACCCTACCAAACAAACAGGTTTATGGGCCTTGGTGATTGCCTTGGTGGTTGCATGTTTAAGTTTGATTTTGTTACGTTTGGGCAAATGGAATAACTTAAAAGAAACCGTGAATAAAGGTGCTTTGGGTTCGATGTTGCCAATTTTCAATACAGCTTCTGAAGTGGGTTATGGCGCAGTCATTGCATCATTGGCAGGCTTCGTGATTATCCGCGATATGGTATTAAATGTATCAAGTAATCCCTTGATTTCAGAAGCTATTGCCATGAACATTTTAGCAGGCATCACCGGTTCTTCTTCTGGCGGTATGTCGATTGCCTTATCGACTTTGGGTGAAGATTACCTAGCTATGGCGACTGCTGCTGGTATCAACCCTGAATTACTACACCGTATTGCGGCATTGGCGGCAGGCTGTCTGGATACCTTGCCTCACTCAGGCGCGGTCATCACCTTACTGGCTATTTGTGGAATGACGCACAAACAATCTTACGGCAACGTGGCCATGTGTACGGTTGCTATCCCAATGGTATCGGTTGTTGTAGCGATTACTTTGGGAACGCTTTTCGGCTCATTCTAATCCCCTCTATTTACAGGATGCTACAAAGCGTCCTGTATCCATTTTTAAGGATTAAATATGAAATTGGCTCACATAGATGACTTTCATGTAGGTTTATCCCATACCTTAACCCGCACTATAGACGCAGAAAAAGTGGCTCAATTTATAAAGTTATGTGGTGATAAGAATCCTATACATCATGATGAAATTTATGCCGCGCAAACCAAATTCAAACGCCCTATCGCACACGGTTTTTTAACCGCGAGTTTTTTCTCACCTATTTTTGGCTTGCACCTTCCAGGCCCTGGTGCAATTTACGTCAATCATAATTTGCGATTTTTAAAACCGGTTTATGTGGGTGACAGTGTTGATGTTATCGCTACAGTAACCAAAGTTGATCATGAACGGAAACGGGTTTACTTTGACACCATTTGCAACATAAATGGCGAAAGGGTGATTGAGGGCGAAGCAGAATTATACGTACCTAGCCCCACAGAAGTAGGGCAAGCGGCATTGGATGCAGCGACAACAAAGGTTTAGCTGCATTCAATAATTTCAAACCCTTTACACATAGATTTAATCCTTTATTGGTGCATGAATAATGGAGGATTAGATCCATATTTTAGTTAAAGTTAATTAGCGAGTTAAAACTCTAATATTTGTCTAAGAATCTAGGCATTTAGTTTCATTTTCAAATATGCCCAAAATTTGTTTAGCTAGTTCTGTAAGTGGAATACCAAGGATCATTGGAGTTAGTAGTCATCTCAATTACGCAGTAATGATTGGTTCATTGCAGTCGATTGTAAATTCTAATTAATATAAATTCGACAAAACAAAATTTCTGCTCTTATCATTCTTGACCAGATTTTATAGTTCACGATGATGTAAATCCATGAAAAACTCCGCTCGCTAAAACAGTCTCGGATCTAAACCTCCAAGGCTGTTTTAGATTTTCAAATTAGAATAACTTAAACTTATTGGGCAGTATAACCACCGTCCATTACCACAGCTTGTCCTGTCACACCACCCGCCTTATCACTGGCAAGGAAAATCGCATAATCTGCAATTTCGTCCACACTCAATAAACGTTTTTGTGGCACCATCGCTAAAATCACATTTTCTAAAGCGTTTTGTTCACTGACATTTCGTATTTTAGCCAAGTCATGAATTTGACCGCGTACCAATGGTGTATCAACATAACCCGGACATAAAGCATTCACTGTGATGCCATCACGGGCACATTCTAAAGCTGCGACTTTGGTCAAACCAATCACCCCATGTTTGGCACTGTTATAGCCCGCCTTACCTGCAAATCCAATTAAACCATTAATCGAAGCCATATTAATGACACGACCAAACTGCTGCGCTTTCATTATGGGAAATGCATACTTGATGCCAATAAACGAACCCACCAACATGACATTTATTAGCTTTTGATACACTGCGGTTGGAAATTCTTCAATCACGGCAACATGTTGAACACCTGCATTATTGATTAAAATATCCAAACGACCATAAGTTTTTTGAGTCAGTTCAATGGCTGCTTTATACCCCTCTTCATCTGTCACATCGCAAGGTGCAGACAATGCGTCAAAGCCTTCTTTTTGAAGTGCAGCCACAGTTTCAGCGCACTTCTCTGCGTTCACATCTGAAATGACAACTTTAGCACCCTCAGTGGCAAATTTTTTTGCAATTTCCTGTCCAATACCACTGGCTGAACCAGTAATAAATGCAACTTTATCTTTTAACAGTTGACTCATCATGTACTCCGTTATCTTCTTTTTTCATTCAACAGCCTTAAACAATACCAAACCAAGTGAAGGCGACAATGGCAACAAATACCGCGATGGTTTTAATAATCGTGATGCCAAAAATGTCTTTATAAGATTGTTTATGGGTTAAACCTGGCACTACAAGCAAGGTTATCACCGCTCTGTTATGCGCTAAGGTGTCCATACCGCCTGATGTCATAGCAACAATACGGTGCATCATACTTCAGGTGGGATTGCCAGCGCTAAAACGCAGCATTGTACTGGTCCGCCATTGTGGCTTAAAGCGATACTCATACCGCCAGAAGCTGAACCTGTCACCCCAGCCAAAACCGTCGTGGTGACCACACCATTGACCAGCGGGTTGGTAAAGGGCTTACCTAATGCATGGCTAAGAATCGCAAATAGGCAATGTAACAATGATTACACCAAAACCATATTCAGAATGAACCATTAATACTGGCATTTATACCTTCTTGAAACCCTATATACACGGCTGAAATCAAATAAAATAGCAACAATAATTCCTACAATTCAGGCTAAACCTACCGCACAAATCGTAGATATTTTGGCAATATCCATGGTAGAGGCCGCAAGTCCAAGCACATTGAAGTCAAAGCCGTTTGGGTAGCATTCTTTAATCGCAGTTGATAAATATTTATTGGTTACAGCAACTAAAATCAGCGATATGAAAGCCAACCACTGACGGGCGGTAAAACCGATTCAATAAAATCACTCGAAACATGTTACCTGAGCAGATTCGATCAGAAACCCTCCAGATGATCCAAAATGGGATTAAGCATAATATTCATTTACTGAATTGAATATAAACCATCCATATGATGATTAATCAACATTATATTAAATCACATATTGTTATTATTCATCATAAAAATCCCTATCAAAATAAAGTGACCAAAACAACCTCAAACGATCTTAATTGATCAAAATTTCACTCTAAAAAACCGAATACTAATAATTAAATCAAATACTTATAGTTAATATCAATTAATGAAAAAAATCTCGATAACCTTGCCAAGGTTGGGGTCGGGAGTTCGAGTCTCCTTTCCTGCTCCAGATTCAAAAAGCCCCCATCGCAAGATGGGGGCTTTTTTTATGCTTAATTTATTCATCAGCACCACTCTGACCAGAGCAAAAACAAGCCCCTAGCCAGAGTTGATCTGCATGTATACTTAAAAAGTGACCCGCTGATAATCACGATATTGTGGTGTCCAGAAGTTCTGCTCAATCGCCAACTGCAACTCTTCTACAGGCACTTTCGCTGCCACACCATCTTCAATGGCAGCCAGCGCCACTTTTAACGCAATCTGCTTCGAAATAGACTGCAAACAATCCAGACTTGGCAATAAATCCGCCTGCGGATCTTTAAGTTTAGGCGAACAGTCTGCCAAAGCATTGCTGGAAGCCATCAACATATTATCAGTCACCCGCTTCGCTCCCGAAGCAATCACACCCAACCCGATTCCAGGGAAGATATAAGAGTTATTGCATTGTGAAATATGATGAATCTGTTCCTGATAATTCACTGGAGCAAATGGGCTGCCTGTTGCAATCAGTGCCTTCCCCTGGGTCCATTGCAAAATATCTGCCGGCACGGCTTCTACCTGAGACGTCGGATTCGATAAAGGGAAAATAATCGGCTGCCCGCTATTTTCTGCCATGGCTTCAATCACTTCCTGAGTAAATAAACCCGGTTGCCCCGATACGCCAATCAGTACTGTCGGCTTGGCATGTTTCACCACATCCAATAAGGAAATCATGGCTTCGGCATCCGCCCAGTGCTCTACATTGTCTAGGGGTTGTGCCAGTTTACGTTGAAAATCCAGTAAATTTGGCTGGTTTTCCGTGATCAAACCAAAGCGGTCAACCATAAATACGCGGGCCCGTGCTTCAGCATCACTTAATCCTTCAGCCACCATTTGTTTAATGATCTGTTCGGCAATCCCGCAACCGGCAGAACCTGCACCTAGAAAGGTCACAACCTGATCTTTAAGCTGCTTGCCTGCTGCACGTGAAGCGGCAATCAGACTACCGACAGAAACCGCAGCGGTTCCCTGAATATCATCATTAAAGCAGCAGATCCGATCACGGTATTTTTCCAGTAAAGGCATGGCATTTTTCTGGGCAAAATCTTCAAACTGAATCAAGGCATCTGGCCAGCGCTGTTGAATAGCCTGAATCACCATCTCGACAAAAGCATAATATTCATCGCCACTGATCCGTGGCTCACGCCAGCCCATATAGATCGGGTCATTCAACAACTGCTGGTTATTGGTGCCGACATCCAGAGTGATCGGCAAGGTATACGCTGGACTGATTCCACCACAGGCAGTGTAAAGCGCTAATTTACCAATCGGAATCCCCATACCGCCAATCCCTTGATCGCCTAGACCCAGAATGCGCTCGCCATCGGTGATCACAATCACTTTCACATTCTTTTTATTGATATTGTGAATAATCTGGTCGATCTGGTCACGATCCGGATAGGAAATAAAGATTCCGCGATGCCGGCGATAGATATCGGAAAAGCGCTGACATGCTTCGCCCACAGTCGGGGTATAGATAATCGGCATCATCTCACTGAGGTGATTTTCAATCAGATGATAAAACAGGGTTTCATTGGTGTCCTGGATATTGCGCAAATAAATATGTTTATTAATATCACTATTAAAAGCAGAGTATTGCTGATAAGAACGCTGACTCTGCTCCTCAATGGTCTCGGTGACACGAGGAATTAAACCGTGCAAATTAAAGTTTCTACGTTCTTCTTCAGTAAATGCAGAACCTTTGTTCAGTAGTGGGAGTTCTAATAAGGTATTTCCAGCATACGGAATATATAAAGGACGTTTACTGTTCAAATTTTCTCTAGGCATTATTTAACTCATCTAATCAATCTTCAGCATTTCGCCGAACACAATGACATTACTATCGTTATTTTATATAGCCTATCCTGATTTTGCTGTTTTGGGGCATTTAGTAAATTGATAATGCTTTTAGCAGGATTTTATAATCTGATAACCCACCTAAGCAGGACAGGTTCTGGGCCGATTCTGCAAGAATCACTTTCTTTTTATCTGTAAATGCAAATACAAAGAAGATCTGTTTGACAAAATACCTGAGCTCATCAAGGATAAAGCATAAATTTAATAAGATGTATGAGTATAACAATGAATGAATTTCAGCCACTTTATCAACCTGATATTTTAGGCCCGGGCTATGAACAGGCAATACTCAACTTTCCTGATGATTATGAGGGTAAAGTTGTAGCCACACTGATCCGTAAAAAAGCCGGGCAACCCAGTCATAAAGCAGTTTTGTATATTCATGGCTTTATTGATTATTTTTTCCAGACCGACATGGCAGAACGTTTTAACCAGCAAGGTTTTGATTTTTATGCCCTGGATTTAAGGAAATACGGCCGCTCGATTCTGCCGCAGCAAAAATATTATAACGTGCATGACCTGTCTGAATATGATGCCGAAATCACCCAGGCACTGGATATTATCGCAGCCGAAGGTCACGATGCGGCCCTGCTCTGCGGTCATTCTACTGGCGGCCTGACCACAACCCTGTACGCAGCCCACCATCCCGATCATCCATTAATTCAAGCGCTGTGGGTGAATAGTCCATTTTATGACTTTAATATGAATCCGATCAAACGTGCGCTGGGTATTCCACAGCTCAGCAGACTGGCAAAAAGCTTTCCCGATTTAAAATTTCCGAGCGAGTTAAACAAATGGTATGCCACCAGTCTGCACAAAGATTTAAAAGGCGAATGGGACTTCAATCTGGACTGGAAAAAGAGCCGTTATCCAATGGTGCGGATCAGTTTCATTCGGGCCATTCATGAGGCACAAAAAGAAATTCATCGCGGTATCCAGCTTGATATTCCGGTACTGATCATGCATTCACATCAGACCCGCTATCCGAAAAAGTGGGGCACGGCGGCAGAGAGCAGTGATGTGATTCTGGGAGTCAAAGATATTCAGAAACAGGCTAAAAAAATAAAAGGCGATATCACAGTACAAAGTATTCAAAATGGTCTGCATGATCTGGTGCTTTCAAAACCGGCCGTACGTGAACAGGTTTATCAGCAGCTGTTTCAATGGCTAAATACCAAAGGGCTTTAACTCAAATCACGACAAAAGATAATTGCTGTCATGCGCTTTGCTATCGGGTACTGTGATTGAAGAGTATAACAGCGCTTAATGTAATTTTTTACCTGACCAAATAGATAAATTTTTCGATTTTTTCATCGCTAAAAATATCTAATTTTGATTTTAAGCGATTATTAAATATCAATTTTCTTTTTTATTCTGCATGATCGAAATGTTGTCTTTTGTAGCAAGTCTGTAAACAAGCAAACACCGGTCTTTTTCCGTCTTTATAGTAGAGCTGACTGCTGAAGCTAAGGCATTTTACCAAGCATGGCATGTGCTTAGCCTGCACCAATAACAATCATATAAAGGAATAATAGTATGCGTTATGCAGATCCCAATACTGACGGTTCAAAAATTCAATTTAAAGCACAATATGACAACTTCATTGGCGGCGAATGGGTCGCTCCAGTCAAGGGCGAATATTTTGACAATATCTCTCCGGTAGATGGCAAAGTCTTTAGCAAAGTCCCGCGTTCTTCTGTGGAAGATATCGAACTGGCACTCGATGCAGCACACAAGGCCAAAGAACAGTGGAACAAATCCTCACCGACCACCCGTTCCAATATCCTGCTGAAAATTGCCGATCGCCTGGAACAAAATCTGGAACTGCTGGCTGTGGCAGAAACCTGGGACAATGGCAAACCGATCCGTGAAACGCTGGCCGCCGATATTCCGCTGGCGATTGATCATTTCCGTTATTTTGCCGGCTGTATCCGTGCGCAAGAAGGTGGCATTTCCGAAATTGATGAAGATACCATTGCTTATCATTTCCATGAACCACTCGGCGTAGTCGGTCAGATCATTCCATGGAACTTCCCGATCCTGATGGCAGCCTGGAAACTGGCTCCGGCACTGGCTGCTGGCAACTGTATTGTGCTGAAACCTGCAGAGCAAACCCCGGTCAGTATTTTAGTTGTGGCCGAACTGATTCAGGATATTTTACCACCCGGCGTGCTGAACATCGTCAATGGCTACGGCGTTGAAGTCGGTCGTCCCCTGGCGACCAATCCACGCATTGCCAAAATCGCCTTTACCGGCTCGACAGCTGTCGGCCAGATGATCATGCAATATGCCACAGAGAATATTATTCCGGTAACGCTGGAACTCGGTGGTAAATCACCGAATCTGTTCTTTGCTGATATCATGGATCAGGAAGATGATTATCTGGATAAGGCACTGGAAGGCTTTGCCATGTTTGCGCTGAATCAGGGGGAAATCTGTACCTGTCCTTCGCGTGCCTTGGTACAGGAAAGTATTGCCGATGAGTTTTTGGCGCGTGCAGTGGAACGGGTACAACGCATCAAGACCGGCCATCCCCTGGATACGGACACCATGATTGGTGCGCAGGCCTCACAAGAACAGCAGGACAAGATTCTGGGCTGCATTGCCACTGGTCGCGAAGAGGGCGCACAAATCCTGACTGGCGGTGAAGCGCGCCAGGAAGTGGGACAAGGTTTCTATATTGAACCGACCATTTTTAAAGGCACCAATGACATGAAGACCTTTCAGGACGAGATCTTTGGGCCGGTACTGGCTGTCACCACTTTCAAAGATTTTGATGATGCGATCAAGATCGCCAACGATACCATTTATGGACTCGGTGCCGGGGTCTGGTCACGTTCGGCACATACCTCTTATCGGGCTGGTCGTGCCATTCAGGCCGGTCGGGTCTGGACCAACTGTTATCACATCTACCCGGCACATGCCGCATTCGGTGGCTACAAGAAATCCGGGATCGGGCGTGAGAACCATAAAATGATGCTGGATCATTATCAACAAACCAAGAACCTGTTGGTCAGCTATTCAACCAAACCGGCAGGATTCTTCTAAAAACATATCAGCTGAAAGCGGACTGGGGTCCGCTTTTTCTGGACGATCTTCAAGCTATGCAGCTCAGGGCAAAATTTTCCGGGATTTCAGTATTTTTCCATAACTTGAGTTTATTTTTATTAAATTATGCCGTCAGGATAAAACACTTGGGAAAATAGCTGAAAAGCCAGTGCTTATGCTGATTTCACCTAAGTTTTTCAATTTTTATGCATTTTAATCGTTCAAAAAACCTGCATAAAGCCCAAGCTTTCATTTAAAGCCGGCTTTTCATGCTTCGCAAGACTGTGTATAACAATGAACCACTATAGGGAAACCAATAAGCATAGGCAAAATTGCGCAAAAAGCGTTAGACTATGTACCCAATAATGTCATGATTCGGTCTGATCAAGATCAAAAAAGAAGGTGAAGGTTGATGCCGCTCAATACTGTAGAAGAGCTTGTAGCAGATATCCGTGCAGGAAAAATGGTCATCCTGATGGATGATGAAGATCGTGAAAATGAAGGCGACCTCGTTATTGCTGCCACGCACGTACGTCCTGAGGACATCAACTTCATGATCACCCATGCGCGTGGTCTGGTCTGTCTGACTTTAAGTAAAGAGCGTTGCCAGCAGTTGAATCTGCCATTAATGGTAGATGCCAATGGCGCCCAGCACGGGACCAATTTCACCCTGTCGATTGAAGCAGCGCGAGGTATTTCTACCGGTATTTCTCCGGCTGAACGTGCGCACACGATTCAAACTGCGGTAGCAGCACACGCCAAACCGGCAGATATCGTACAGCCAGGACATATTTTCCCGCTCATGGCACAGCCAGGTGGTGTATTGCACCGTGCTGGCCATACTGAAGCAGGCTGTGATTTATCGCGTCTTGCCGGTCTTGAACCTGCCTCTGTCATTTGTGAAATCATTAATGAAGATGGCAGCATGGCACGTCGCCCAGATTTGG
This sequence comes from Acinetobacter sp. KH_038, assembly GCF_057839405.1. Taxonomy (NCBI): domain Bacteria; kingdom Pseudomonadati; phylum Pseudomonadota; class Gammaproteobacteria; order Moraxellales; family Moraxellaceae; genus Acinetobacter; species Acinetobacter sp. KH_038. The sequence goes on from NZ_CM174489.1 coordinate 3,029,231, forward strand.
AAGTCTTTGCAGAAAAGCATGGCCTGAAAATCGGAACAATTGCCGACCTGATTCATTACCGCATGACCAATGAACAAACTGTTGAACGTCTTGATCAACAGAGCATTGATACCGAATACGGTACATTTGACCTGTATCGTTATCAGGAAGTCGGCAATCCGGATATTCATTTGGCTTTGGTCAAGGGCGAGCCTAAAGACGGCGTAACCACCGTGCGTGTACATGGTTTTAACCCGACCCGCGATTTGCTCAAGCTCAATAAACAGGACGGCGAACCGGCCTGGAATCTGGACCGTGCCCTGAAAGAAATTTCCAGCAGTGATCGCGGTGTGCTGGTCTGGATCGGTCAGCGTCATTTGCAGGATCTGGGCCCAGCATTAGATACCCTAAAAGCACCAAAAAATGTAAAATCAAATGCTGCACTCTCTCAGCAGTATCAGACCATTGGTGTGGGTGCACAAATTTTACGTGATTTGGGCGTTGAAAAAATGAAGCTACTCAGCTCTCCATTACGCTTCAATGCACTATCCGGCTTTAACTTAGAAGTGGTGGAATACATCACCGCACAACACACATCTTAAGAAATTATCGAGGTTGTTATGGCAGTTCGCCGTATTGAAGGTATGTTACATCTCGCGAACGAAGACCGTTATGCGATTTTAGTTGGTCGTTTTAACAGCTTTGTGGTTGAACATCTGTTAGAAGGTGCCATTGATACATTGAAACGTCATGGTGTATCAGAGGATAATATCACTGTTGTTCATGCCCCTGGTGCCTGGGAACTTCCTGTAGTTGCAAAAAAACTGGCAGCTTCAGATCGTTTCGATGCCATCATTGCGCTGGGCGCCGTGATTCGCGGTAGCACACCTCACTTCGATTTCGTTGCGGGCGAATGTGCCAAAGGTTTGGGCGTGGTTGGCCTGGACACTGGCTTACCTGTGATCAATGGTGTACTCACTACGGACAGTATTGAACAAGCGATTGAACGCTCTGGAACAAAAGCAGGCAATAAAGGTAGCGAAGCTGCCCTGACTGCGATTGAAATGGTTAACTTGTTAAAGGCTATTTAACGCTATGTCGCAAACACTTCAAGCAACTTATGCAGCAAAACGTAAAGCACGTCGCTTTGCTGTACAAGGAATTTATGAATGGCAAATGAGCCACAATCCGGTACATGAAATTGAAGCACGTACGCGTGTGGAAAATGCCATGCACAAAGTGGATCTGAGCTATTATCATGAATTGTTGACTCAAGTGGTTGCCAATCATGAAGCATTGGATGCGCTCTTAATTCCGGTACTCGATCGCGAACTTAGCGCCCTGGATGGCGTCGAGCTTGCAACCTTACGTCTGGGCGCCTATGAACTCAAAGAACATCTTGAGATTCCATATCGCGTGGTTCTAGATGAAGCGATCGAGCTGGCTAAACATTTTGGCGGTGCAGACAGCCATAAATACATCAACGGTGTATTGGATCGTTTAGCGACAACCTTACGTGTAGCAGAAAAGCAACAAGCCAACTAATTAAAGTCGAATTGTTGTATGGCTGAATTTTCGATTATCGATACCTATTTCAATCGCAAGAATGCCAATTCTGTCGATTTAGGGGTCGGTGACGATTCAGCCTTGCTCACCCCTCCGCCCCAGCAACAACTGGTCATCTGTGCCGACACCCTGGTTGCGGGACGCCATTTCCCCTTAGATACAAATCCACATGCCATTGGCTGGAAAGCTGTCGCCGTCAATTTATCTGATATTGCCGCGATGGGTGCAACTCCGCACAGTATTTTATTGGCATTGAGCCTACCCCAAATTGATCATGACTGGCTAAAAGCATTTAGTCAGGGTTTGTACGATTGCTGCGATCAATTTGGGGTGAGTTTAATTGGTGGTGATACCACCCAAAGCCCACATCTCACTTTATCTGTCACTGCACTCGGTTGGGTCGACACCGGTCAGGCGGTGCCACGCTCTGGCGCTCAAGCCGGTGATCTGGTTTGTGTCAGTGGCACTGTCGGTGATGCCGCTTTTGCCCTGCAACATCTGGGACACCCTCTACAAGAACGTCTGGATTATCCGACGCCACGCTGTCAGCTTGGTGCCGCCCTCAAAGGCCTGGCCAATAGCATGATTGATGTTTCAGATGGTTTAGCCCAAGATCTTGGACATATTCTTCAAGCCTCGCAAGTCGGTGCCAAGCTGCAACTGGAACACTTGCCACTCAGCCCGCCCCTGCAGGCTTTAAGTGATGCACAAAAATGGCAATACGCACTGGCCGGTGGTGATGACTATGAATTATGTTTTACAATAAGCCCGCAAAATTACGAAAAATTATTGCAAAAACAACTTGATGTTTCGATTAGTATCATCGGCACGATTCAGCAGCAACCAGGCTTAACTTTTGAAAAAAATGGCGTAGATCATTCACTTCAATTTAATGGGTATCAACATTTTGCATAAACCTGCGATTAATTTTAAAGCCATGTCATGGACTGACCGACTGATTGTATTTAGCGGGGTCGGTTTTGGTTCCGGTCTGGTGCCTAAAGCTCCAGGCACTTTTGGCTCTGCTTTTGCCCTGTTATTTGTTCCGCTGTGGTTCAGTCTGGGTTTTTTAAATAGTGTTTTTGCCATTGCCATCATGTCCCTGATTGGCATATATATCTGCGGGCGTACTGCCAAGGTCATGGGCGTGCATGATGATGGACGTATTGTCTGGGATGAATTTGCCGGACAGTCGATTACGTTCTTACCCCTGATCTATATCGGCCAGATGAACTGGTTATGGTTGCTGACCGGTTTCGCGCTATTCAGATTGTTTGATATCTGGAAGCCCTGGCCGATCCGGGTCATTGACCGTCAGGTGGAAGGTGGTTTCGGCATCATGCTGGATGACATTATTGCCGGGCTATGGGCAGCGCTTTGTATCTTGATTTATTTTTACTTCACTGTGGCATAAGCCATATTTAGGATTAGAACATGTCAACGACAGTTATTATTCTTGCTGCAGGTAAAGGCACGCGGATGCGTTCCAGCTTACCGAAAGTATTACAACCACTTGCAGGACGTGCTTTACTGGGTCATGTCATTGACACCGCAAAAAAATTAAACGCAGAAAATATTATTACCATTTATGGTCATGGCGGTGATCGCGTTCAGACGGCATTTGCCCAGCAAGAGATTAAATGGGTTGAACAGGCTGAACAGCTGGGAACCGGTCATGCAGTACAAATGACGTTGCCGGTTCTACCTCAAGATGGCGTATCGCTGATTCTTTCCGGTGATGTGCCTTGTATTAACCCAGTGACCTTACAAAAATTACTCGATGCCACTGCAGCAAGCGGTATTGGTCTGGTGACCCTGACCCTGCCAGATGCCAATGGTTATGGCCGTATTGTACGTAAAAATGGTCAGATCCAGGCCATTGTCGAGCACAAAGATGCTTCCGAAGAGCAGCGTCAGATCAAGGAAATCAATACCGGCATTTATGCAGTCAGCAATGCCAAGTTACATCAATGGTTGCCAAATTTAAGCAATGACAATGCACAAGGCGAATATTACCTGACTGATATCGTGGCAATGGCACTGGCCGATGGCATGCAGGTGGCTTCTGTTGAACCTGAGCAAGCCTTTGAAGTTGAAGGTGTTAATGACCGGGTACAACTGGCAGCCTTAGAGCGTCAATTCCAGGCATTTCAAGCCAAACAACTGATGCAGCAAGGTGTGCATCTGATTGATCCGAGCCGTTTTGATTTGCGTGGCTCAGTTAAAGTGGGGCAAGACGTTCGCATTGATATCAATGTGATTATTGAAGGTGATTGCGAACTGGGCGACCATGTTGAAATTGGTGCTGGCTGTATCATCAAGAATAGTAAAATTGCAGCTGGAACCAAGGTGCAGCCTTATAGTATTTTCGACAATGCCATTGTGGGTGAAAATACTCAAATTGGACCTTTTGCACGGCTGCGCCCAGGCGCGACATTGGCCAATGAAGTGCATATCGGTAACTTCGTCGAAGTCAAAAATACCACGATCGGACTCGGCTCGAAAGCCAATCACTTCACCTATCTGGGCGATGCTGAAATTGGTGCCGGTTCAAATATTGGTGCAGGAACCATTACCTGTAACTATGATGGTGCCAACAAATTTAAAACAATTATTGGGGATCAGGCCTTCATTGGTTCCAACAGTTCATTGGTTGCCCCAGTGAAAATTGGCAACGGTGCTACAGTTGGCGCAGGCTCCACCATTACCCGTGATGTGGCAGACAACAGTTTGGCGGTAGAACGCTCAAAGCAATTTGAGAAAGAAAATTATCCACGTCCGCAAAAAATCAAGAAATAAGAGGAAAAAATTATGTGTGGTATCGTCGGTGGCATTGCGGAACGTAGCATTACCAGCATTTTAATTGAAGGCTTAAAACGCCTGGAATACCGCGGCTATGATTCTGCCGGTCTGGCACTCATTAATAACAGCCAGGTCCTGCGTGAGCGTCGTGTGGGCAAGGTCGCGAACCTTGAACAGGCCGTGAATGAATCACAGATTAGCGGTTCACTCGGCATTGCACATACACGCTGGGCAACCCATGGCAAGCCGACCGAAGAAAATGCCCATCCGCATATTTCTGAAAATGTGGCAGTGGTTCATAATGGTATTATTGAGAACTATCAAGAGCTTAAAGACGATCTTGAAGCTTTGGGTTATGTATTTACCTCCCAGACCGATACAGAAGTCGTCGCACATTTAGTCAATGATGCATTGAAATCCACCCCAAGCCTGCTGGAAGCTGTACGTCAGGTGGTTCCGCAGCTCAAAGGTGCTTATGCACTGGGCATCGTGCATACTGACCATCCAGATGAACTGATTACCGTGCGTGAAGGTTCTCCACTGGTGATTGGTGTCGGGATTGGCGAAAACTTTATCAGTTCTGACCAGCTGGCCCTACTTCCGATTACCAACCGCTTTATCTATCTGGAAGAAGGTGATATTGCACGTTTGACCCGCAATACCATTGAAGTTTTTGTCGATGGCCAGCTGGTCGATCGCCCGGTCAAGGAACTGGACGCTGCAGTCAGCAATGCCTCTAAAGGTGAATACAAGCACTACATGCTCAAAGAAATCTATGAGCAGCCTGAAGCGATCAAGCAGACGATTTCGCAAGCCTTGAATGGCAATGAGCTGCGCGAAGACTTCCTTGCCAGTGCAGAACAAGACTTCTCCAAAATCCAGCAAATCCAGATTATTGCCTGCGGTACCAGTTACCATGCTGGCATGATCGCCAAGTACTGGTTTGAACAGCTGATTGATCTGCCTTGTCAGGTCGAGATTGCCAGCGAATTCCGTTATCGCACGCCAGTTATTGTGAATAACACGCTATATGTATGTATTTCCCAATCTGGTGAAACTGCCGATACCTTGGCTGCATTACGTGATACACAGAAGCGTGCCGTTGCCAAAGGATTGGATATCACCACGATGACGATCTGTAACGTGGCCACTTCATCAATGGTACGTGAAACTCAGCATAGCCTGTTGACCCTGGCTGGCCCTGAAATTGGTGTGGCTTCAACCAAAGCTTTTACCACGCAACTTGCTGCATTGATGCTGCTGGTACTGAAAATCGGTTCTGTGAAAAATACGATTTCTACAGAAAACATGACGGCAATCACCACTGGACTTTGGCATATGCCTAAAGTGATTCTGGATACCTTGCGTCATGATAATGAGATTTTAGGTCTTTCTGAGCTGTTCGTAGAAAAACAGCATTGCCTGTTCTTGGGCCGTGGTACGCATTTCCCGATCGCACTGGAAGGTGCACTCAAGCTGAAAGAAATCTCCTATATTCATGCCGAAGGTTATGCGGCAGGTGAGCTGAAACATGGTCCATTGGCCCTAGTGGATAATGACATGCCGGTGGTCATCCTCGCGCCGCAGGATGACATGCTGGATAAACTGAAATCCAATATGGAAGAAGTTCAGGCACGTGGTGGTGAACTGTTTGTCTTTGCTGACGAAAATAGTGGTATTAAAGCCAAAGAGCGCCAGCATGTGGTACATATTCCGGCAGTCGATGCTGTCTTGGCACCGATTGTATATAGCATCCCGGTACAATTGCTTTCTTATCATGTAGCAGTACTGCGTGGTACCGATGTGGATCAGCCACGTAATCTGGCAAAATCGGTCACGGTGGAATAATAAAAATTGAATTAAGGCTGGGGAACTGGCCTTTTTTCTTTTAAATGGAGAGCCTATCAATGACACAACTGACTTGCTTTAAAGCCTATGACATTCGCGGCAAACTTGGTAGCGAGCTGAATGAAGACATCGCCTATAAAATTGGTCGTGCCTACGGACAGATTTATCAACCGAAGACTGTAGTGATTGGCTGTGATATACGTCTCAGCAGTGAAGGCCTAAAACAGGCCACGATTCGTGGTTTGAATGATGCCGGTGTCAATGTACTGGATCTGGGGATGACCGGCACTGAAGAAGTTTATTTCGGCGCATTTCATCTCGATGTTCAAGGCGGGATTGAAGTCACAGCCAGCCATAATCCGATGGACTATAATGGCATGAAGCTGGTGAGAGAAAATGCCCGTCCTATCAGTGCGGATACCGGTCTCAAAGAGATTCAGGCTTTGGCAGAATCAGGTGAATTTATTGAAGTCAGCAATAAAGGCCGTACCGAAAAATACAATATCCTGCCCGAGTTTATCGAGCACCTGACGACCTATATTGATCCAGCCAAAATCCGCCCAATGAAACTGGTGGTGAATGCGGGTAATGGTGCAGCAGGTCATGTTATTGATGCAATCGAAGTAAAATTTAAAGAACTCAATATTCCGGTTGAATTTATCAAAATTCATCATGAAGCTGACGGCACTTTCCCGAACGGGATTCCCAACCCGATTTTAACTGAGAACCGTGACAGCACCCGTGATGCGGTCATTCAGTATGGCGCAGATATGGGCATTGCCTGGGATGGTGACTTTGACCGCTGCTTCCTGTTCGATGAAAAAGGCCAGTTTATTGAAGGCTATTATATTGTCGGCCTTCTGGCTCAAGCCTTCTTGCTAAAGCAATCTGGCGAAAAAATTGTACATGATCCGCGTTTGGTCTGGAATACACTGGATATTGTAGAGCAATATCAAGGGATCACGGTTCAGTCCAAGTCAGGTCACGCCTTTATTAAAGATGTGATGCGTGAGCATAATGCGGCCTATGGCGGTGAAATGAGTGCACATCATTATTTCCGTGACTTTGCCTATTGCGATAGCGGCATGATTCCATGGTTACTGGCGATAGTAGTACTGTCTGAAACAGGAAAATCCTTATCTTCTTTGGTAGAAGAGATGATCGCCAAGTTCCCATGCAGTGGTGAAATCAACTTTAAAGTCGCAGATACCCAAGCGACCATCCAAAAACTTTTCGATCATTATGCCAATCAGCAGCCGGAGATCGATCAGACCGATGGGGTCAGTCTTAATTTTGATGCATGGCGTTTTAATGTGCGGGCATCGAATACTGAACCGCTATTGCGTCTGAATATTGAAAGCCGTCGGGATCATAACCCGCGACCAATGCAGGACTATGTCGATGAATTGACTCAGCTGATCCAGAGTTAAGCTTTTGGTATCAAACACAATAAAAATGGGAGCAATGTTGCTCCCATTTTTATTTATATCGCTATAAAGATTTTAACGATAGCCATTCGGATTCTGCTTCTGCCAGTTCCAGCTATCAGCGAGCATGTCCTCTAAACCATACTGAGGTTGCCAGCCCAACTCTTGGACTGCACGGGTATTGTCTGCAAAACAGGTGGCCACATCGCCTTCGCGACGAGGGGCTAATTCAAATGCAATCGCAACCCCATTTACTTGCTCAAAAGTATCTTTAACTTGTAGCACTGAAATGCCATTACCTGTACCAATATTCCAGGCACGGCAACCTTGCGCAGTTAAACGATTATTGAGAGCACATAAGTGTGCATTGGCTAAGTCGACTACGTGTATATAATCGCGCACACCAGTCCCATCCACCGTGTCATAATCATGACCAAAAATAGATAGCTTTTCACGACGACCGACTGCCACTTGAGTCACAAAAGGCATCAGGTTATTGGGAATACCTTGTGGATCTTCTCCAATCTGGCCACTTTTATGCGCGCCGACCGGATTAAAATAACGTAATAAGGCAATCGACCAACGTTCATCCGCCACAGACAACTTTTCTAAGAGCTGCTCCACAATCAGCTTGGTATAGCCATAGTTATTGGTTGGCATGCCAGTCGGCATTTCTTCGTTTAAAGGTGACGGATTATTATCACCATACACAGTAGCCGACGAACTAAACACCAGTTTAAAAACCTGCGCGCGCTGCATCGCCTGAACTAGGCTGATTGAACCGGCAATATTATTGTCAAAATAAGCCAATGGTATTTGCTGGCTTTCTCCGACGGCTTTAAGCCCGGCAAAATGAATCACTGCATCAATCGAGTGTTGCTGAAATACCTGATCTAATAATTGAGCATCACGGATATCACCTTGTATAAATGTCAGGCTTTTTTGGGTCAACTGTTGCACCCGATTTAAAGACTCAGCAGCGCTATTGCAAAGATTATCTAAAACCACCACCTCATGGCCGGCATTTAATAACTCAACACAAGTATGCGAACCAATATAGCCTGCCCCGCCCGTTACCAGAATTTTAGCCATGCTGCTTCCCTAATAAAATGTTAATTAAACCTTGAGTTGAGCCATCCAGACCACCTAGCTCAGACTGTTCACCATTCAAAATAGGCAGCAACTGGTTGGCAATTTCCTTGCCTTTTTCCACGCCCCATTGATCAAATGGGTTGATGTTCCACAGCACTGATTGAACAAACACCTTATGCTCATACAATGCAATCAGCATGCCCAGACTATAGGGATTCAGTTCTTGCAACAACAAGGTACTGCTCGGCTGGTTGCCTTCATACTGCTTATAAGCCGGCAAGCTCGCCAATTCATTTTGATCCAGCGCTTCATTACCAAAAGCCAGTAAACGCGATTGCGCCAGACAATTCGACAATGCCAAATGATGCTGCTCGATTAATGCCTCAGCACTATCGGCATAGGTATATTGCTGACTGTTATAGCGCTCTACCGGGGCAATAAAGTCACAGCTGACTGATTGAGTTCCCTGATGCAGGAGTTGATAGAAAGCATGTTGCGCATTCGGCCCAACCTCTCCCCAAATAATCGGACAGGTATCCAGCTGCACTTTTTCACCATTGCGCTGGATCGACTTGCCATTCGATTCCATTTCCAGCTGCTGCAAGTAGGAAGCAAAGTACTTTAGCCGCCCATCATAAGGCAGGATGGCATGGGTCTGAATATCCAGGAAATTGTTATTCCAGGCCCCCAAAAGTCCCATCAAGACCGGAATATTCTGTTCAAAAGGCTGATACTGAAAATGCTGATCTACTGCATGTGCACCCGCCAGCAGCTGCTTAAAACCGTCTATTCCGATACTCAAGGCAATCGGCAATCCGATACACGACCACAGCGAATAACGCCCTCCAACCCAGTCCCATAACAACAGCTGGTTTTCTGGAGCAATCCCCCACGCTGTCATTTTCTCCGGTTTGGTCGATACCCCGATAAAATGATGCTTGAGAATATAAGGATGCTGACCCAATGCTTTTTCCAGCCACAGGCGTACAGTCTGGGCATTGGTCAGGGTATCAATCGTGCCAAATGATTTGGACGAAATGATAAACAGCGTGGTTTCCGGACGCAGCTGATGCAACAACTCGGACAGCTGGCTGCCATCCATGGTCGAAACAAAATGTACGTTAAGTGGCTGGGCAGACTGATATTTAAAATCAGATAAGGCATGCGTGACCATCAACGGCCCAAGATCTGAACCACCAACCCCGATATTGACCACATCCTGAATCACTTCACCGGTAGCACCACGGCGCTGTCCGGCATGAATTTGCTCTACCAAGGCATACATACGCTCAAGTTGCGCATGCACATCAGCGGCCAGATCGGCATGTTGCTGATCCTGTGCCGGTAAGCGTAAGGCCCAATGCATGGCTGCACGCTGCTCGGTATAGTTGATTGCCTGATTGGAAAATAAAGATCCGATCCAGGATCTGAGGTTCTGTGCATCCGCCCATTCAATCAGGCCCTGCATCACCTTGTCATTGATTCTGTGTTTGCTGTAATCGAATAGCAGTTGTTCAAACTGGATCGAATACTGGTTAAAACGCTGGGGATCGGCGGCAAACAGTTCTCGCAGATGAACCGCATCAAGTTGCTGTTTGCTCGAGGCGAGTTTCTGATACACCATTTCAGGATTTGGATCTGGATTAAGCTGGCTCAACATTAGCGACCTACCCCAATATAATTAAAACCACGTGCCTTGATATAAGCCGGATCATACAGATTACGCCCATCTAGAATCAGTGGATGCTGCATCAGTTTAATCAGATAAGGATAATCCGGACTGCCATACTGTTTCCAGGCGGTCATCAGACACAAGGCATCTGCACCTTCGACGGCCTGATATTGATCTTCACACAGGATAAAATCTTCCCGTGCGCCATAGACCTTTTCAATATTGGCCAGTGCCTGTGGATCATGCAGTTTGACTGTCACGCCCTGCGCCCATAATGCGGTCAGCATGGCATGCACCGGAGATTGCTGGATGCTCGGGGTGTTTTCTTTAAAGGCTGCGCCCCAAATCGCCACCACTTTGCCTTGTAAATCACCACGGAAATAATTCCAGAGTTTGCGAAACAGCAATTCTTTTTGTTGTTCGTTAATTTCCCAGACCTGCTCTAACAGCTGGTTTTTCACCCCGGAATCTGCCACAGCGTGAGTAAGGGTCCGGATATCATGCGAGAAGTTTTCGCCACCAAAACCTACGCCCGGAAACAGATAAGCCGAACCAATCCGGTTATCTGCCGCCATGCCCTGACGTACCTGCTCAATATCGATGCCAAGTTTTTCTGCCACACTGGCCAGATCATTCATATAACTGATCCGGGTAGCGAGCATGCCGGAAATACTCAGTTTGGTAAATTCGGCATCCAGTACCGGCATAAACAGATACTGCTGTGCACGCGGAAATAAGGGCCGTAACAGCTCTCTGATTTTAAGCTGTGCATCCGGTTGGTCACAGCCGACGATCAGCTGGCTGGCCTGCATAAAACTTCGAATCGCATTGCCTTCCTGAATGATATCCGGCAGGTAAATCCAGTCATCATTTGGCAGAAGTTGCTGAAAACGTTGCGTTCCGTGCAAGCCAAAAGTCGAGGCATTGATCATCAGTTTGGGATGGGCAAAACAGGCATGCCGGATGGTATCCAGCATCTGCAATGCCATATGTTCTTCAGTTGCATTAAAACTAAAGAAAAAAGCATCCTGATTGAAATCCAGATGCTGAAAATCACAACAGTTTAAAAAGCCGGATTTTTCCTGTTTTTGCAGCAATGCTTGCAGTGCTTCATCCTGAAAATAAGTCCGTGCCGGATCATCGCTACTGAAGCTGTTACACCACACCACCTGATGACCACATTCAGCTAGAAGGGCCGCAATGACCCCTGAAAATAAGGTTTTTCCCAGTACCGCGACTTTCATAGTATCCCTTTGTTATTCGAATGCCAGTTCCTGAATCAATACTTTAAACTCGTGACCAAGCTTGGGATGATCCACACCATAATGTAAAACCGCTTTTAAATAGCCGAGCTTGTTCCCACAGTCAAAAGTTTGACCTTTCATACGATAGGCTTCAACCGCTTCAGTCTGCTGCAACATGGCAATCGCATCGGTGAGCTGGATTTCATTGCCCGCCCCGCGTGGTGTCTGTTCCAACAGCTGCATGATTTTTGCCGGCAGGATATAACGTCCCACCACAGACAGATTCGATGGTGCCGTCCCGACTGCTGGTTTCTCGACAATTCCTTGCATCACAATACTGTGACCTTCGGCAGGTGACTCTGCCACATCGACAATGCCATATTGATCCACCAGATGGTCAGGCACAGCTTCGACCATGATTTGTGCTGCTGCAGAGGCTTCATAGCGCTGAATCATTAAGCTCAAGTCATTCTGAGTCTGAGTGTCTTTCACCAGAACATCAGGAAGCAGGACCGCAAAGTCATCTTCACCAATCACGGCTTTAGCACACAGTACCGCATGCCCCAAACCTAATGGCTGCGGTTGACGTACGCTAATAATACTGACACCTGCCGGTAAAATTTCAGTAATTTCTTTGAGTAAATCGGTTTTGTTTTTTTGCGCAAGCGTGGTTTCTAGCTCGAAGTTACGATCAAAGTAATTTTCAATCGATGCCTTGGAAGAATGTGTCACCAGAATAATCTGCTCAATCCCGGCAGCTACGGCTTCACGTACTACATACTCAATTGCAGGACGATCGACCACAGTCACCATTTCTTTGGGAATTGATTTACTGGCTGGTAAAAAACGTGTACCCAAACCTGCCACAGGAAGAATTGCTTTCTTGATCATATTTATAAAAACCTAGTTAACTTGAATTTCGTTACCACGGACATAACCATCGACATAGTATTCCAGCTGGGTCAATGCCCATTCAATATCGGGCTGCGTCGCTGAAAGCTCATGGATCTGATTAAAGACCTCCAGAATTTCTGCCAATGGATAATGCTTTTCCACCGATCTTAGAATACGGGTATGTGCAGTAATTTCTGTATTTTCTTCGTCAATCAGCAGCTCTTCGTATAATTTTTCACCTGGACGCAAGCCGGTATATTGAATTTCAATATCGCCATTTGGATTTTTGTCCTCACGAACCTTGAGTCCACTCAGTGAAATCATTTGTCGTGCCAGATCCTGAATCCGCACCGGTTCCCCCATATCCAGCAAGAATACATCGCCACCGGTTCCCAAAGCACCGGCCTGAATCACCAGTTGCGAAGCTTCCGGAATGGTCATAAAGAACCGGGTCACTTCGGGATCGGTCACGGTAATCGGGCCACCTTTGGCAATCTGCTGTTTAAACAGCGGCACCACTGAGCCAGAAGAACCGAGCACATTACCAAAGCGCACAATACTGATCTGGGTCTGATCCTGAGCTTCCGCCATGGCCTGACAATACAGCTCTGCCATACGTTTGGTCGCACCCATCACATTGGTTGGACGTACCGCTTTATCGGTTGAGATCAGAACAAAAGTTTCAACGCCTTTTTTCACTGCCGCATTGACACTGAATGCTGTTCCCACCGCATTATTTTTCAGGCCAGCCAGTGGATTACACTCCACCAGTGGCACATGTTTATAAGCCGCCGCATGATAAACCGTTTGCACGCCGTACTGTTCAATCACCCGCTCCAGCTTGCGCTCATCCAGTACAGAACCCAGAATTGGGATAATGTCACACGTGGCAGTCAGACGTAATTCTTTATCAATACTATATAAGGCGAATTCTGTCAGTTCATAAATAATAATCTTGGCCGGCTGATTTTTAATAATCTGACGACACAGTTCGGAACCAATGGAGCCACCCGCACCTGTCACCATTACCACTTTATCTTGAATATTTTTGGCTAACAGCTCTGCAACCGGTGGCACAGGATCACGGCCCAGTAAGTCCACAATATCAACTTCCTGAATATCGGAAATACGAATTTCACCATCGACCAGCTTGGTCAGACCCGGAATTTCAGTAATTTTAAGATGGGCCGGTTCTAAAAACTTGATAATTTCACTTTTACGTATCCGCCCTACTGAAGGTAGAGCAATTAAAATTTCACTAATTTTTAATTTAGTCAGATATTTCAGCGCTATATCTGGCAAATAAACTTGAATACCCCCAATATTCTGGCCGTTTAAAGAAGGATCATCATCAATAAATAGAATCGGTAGATGCTCATTAGAGCGGTTTAAAGTGGCTGCCACCTGCTGCCCGGCATAACCTGCCCCATAAATCGCAATGCGTTTTTTAGGTACACCTGACTTTAAATAGGACTGTACGACAAAACGAATCACACCACGACTAAACCAGACCCAGGCAAACATCATAAAGCCGAACATCAAGGGAATAGATGTCGGAATAAAAGCATGGGTGCCATAAGCCAGCAAGTACAATCCGATCACGCTTAATATCGTGGCCAGACCCAATTTAACAATAAAAAACTCATTAAAAGTCCGTACAATAAAACGGTATACGCCACAAATAAACAACATAAAGACTGCTATCGTACTCACCCAAACCGAGCCAAAAGGAATATTCGGCACAACCTCTGCACCGAGGTCAAACTGGCGGATGGCATAACACAGCCAGATCAGGATCGGGAATATACAGAAATCTAAAATAACTAAAAATGCGAGTTTTGCTGAACGTGGAGATTCAACAAGTGGCAGAATGATGGACTTCACGTGATGTGTCTTCTCAATAGTACTTATAAGTTTCAATCCAATTTAAGTATTAGAATGATTAAATTGAAGCTTGGGTAAATTTATCGAATGCACCCATAAGTGCATTCTACGTGATTGAATCATGGATAGATTATATGCGACTAATCACTTGTCGCAGGGCATTTTCAGTTATTTGAATATTATTTTCTGTTAACGTCGGATGTACTAGGAACATTAAGCTGGTTTCGCCCAGTTTTTGTGCATTCTGCAAACGCTGCACTGGTCGCCATGGCGTAGCATCGAAAGCATGCTCTAAATAGACTTCTGAGCAAGATCCACTAAAACATGGTACAGCTAAAGCAGTAATTTCTGCCATAATCCGGTCACGTGACCAGTCTGCTGGCAAAGCCTCCGTATTGACTTGCACATAGCACTTATACCAGGCATGCGTATAGTCGACATCTGGTGTATGTACGGTAAAATAAGGGCTATCCTCAAAACAGGCCAAGATTCTTTTAGCATTTTCAGTGCGTTTCCGAGTCCATTCCGGCATTTTTTGCAGCTGGATACGACCAATCACCGCCTGCATTTCCATCATGCGCCAGTTGGTACCAAAAGAATCATGTAACCAGCGGAAACCCGGTGGATGCTGCTTGTTATAAATACTGTCAAAATTCTTGCCATGGTCTTTATAGGACCACATTTTTTTCCACAGCTCTTCATCATTGGTGGTGACCATACCGCCTTCACCACCTGTGGTCATGATTTTGTCCTGACAGAAGGACCAGGCTGCGACATGACCAATTGAACCGGCCGATTTACCTTTATATTTCGCGCCATGCGCCTGTGCACAGTCTTCAATCACATACAGGCCTTTATCGGCAGCCAATTGCATGATCGGATCCATATCGCACATCCAGCCTGCCAGATGCACACAGATAATCGCTTTGGTATTTGGAGTAAGTACTGCTTCAATAGTTTGAGCAGAGATATTCTGTGAATCCAGTTCAATATCGGCAAAAATCGGATTTGCCCCAACAGTCACAATCGAGCTAGCCGAGGCCAAGAAGGTTCGTGAGGTGACAATCACATCATCCCCTGCACCAATGCCTAATGCCTTAAGTGCAACATCCAGAGCAACTGTTCCATTGGCTAAAGCTACTGCATATTTGGTTTCTGCAAACTGGGCAAATTCTTTTTCAAATTCACGGCATTCCTGTCCGGTCCAGTAGTTGACCTTATTCGACAATAAAACCCGGGAAACCGCATCCGCTTCTTGCTGGGTAAAACTTGGCCATGGTTCAAATGCAGTGTTTAACATGATGTTTCCTGAATTTTTAAAATTTAAAAACTTATTTTTTCTCTAGAATTCGTGCCGGATTGCCAATCACCGTTACGCCCGGTGGAACGCTCTTGGTGACCACAGCCCCCATACCCACTACCGCACCTTTGCCAATCACCAAAGGTTGGTCCGGTGTGCCCTGTTTAATCACAGCTCCACTACCAATATAGGCATGGTCTTCAATATGGATATTGCCATTGCATTTCACCCCAGGAGCAAAGGTGACGTAATCACCAATCACACAGTCATGCTCTATATAACTGTATAAATTAGCATGAAAACATTTTCCAATCTTGATATTGGAAGTGAGGGTTACAAACGGGCTTAGGGCAGCACCTGGGGCAAGCTCTATTGCATCCATACGCACAACATTATCTGCCTGAACCGTCCAGAGCTCAATTGCATCTTGTTCAAGTTTTATCGCAATTTTTTCACGAATTTGACTATTGGCAATCGCAATTAGAACGGACTTTCTATCAGCCTTTAGATTTTTAAATGCTGCATAATTTAATGCTGTATGACCATTAATTACTATTTCATCGATCAGGCTGTCATCAATAAAATAGATTTCGGCACTGATATTCTGACGTTGTAATTGCTGGCGGGCCACAGGCATCAAGCTTCGACCACAACCTGAAGCACCATAGACGGCATAGATTTCATTCATGAATCTTGTCCGTTTTTTGTGCCGGTAAATTTGGTCATGGTCGCTTCACCTTCAGCACTGATATCGTCTTTTGCTAAAACTTTATGTACCGTTTTAAACATGATTTTAAAGTCGAGCCAGATGGATTGATTTTCCACATACCAGGTATCCAACTTGAACTTCTCTTCCCAGCCAATGGCATTGCGGCCATTCACTTGTGCATGGCCGGTCATCCCCGGGCGCACGTCATGGCGTTTGGCCTGTTCAGGGCTGTAAAGTGGCAGGTATTCCATTAACAGTGGGCGTGGGCCAACAATGCTCATATCACCTTTAATCACATTCCAGAGTTCTGGCATTTCATCCAGACTGGTAGAACGTAGCATTTTGCCAAAAGGTGTTAGACGCTCACTATCCGGTAATGGATTACCCTGCTCGTCTACAGCATCTTTCATGGTCCGGAACTTGATCATCTCAAAGGGCTTGCCATGTAAACCGGGACGCACCTGGCGAAACAAGACCGGAGAACCCAGATTTTTTTTCACTTTGTAGGCAACAAAGGCATAAAGTGGTGAAAGCAGGATCAGAGCGATGGACGCAATAATAATATCGAGAAGGCGTTTTAGCATTTAGATCAAACCCATTTCTTGCATCATATGTGCGTTTACCTGATGTACATCGTATTTATGAAGTGCGATTTCTCGGGAGCGACGTCCCATTTTAGCGATAAGCTCTGGTTGAACAATCAGTTTCTCCATTGCTTTTACTAAACTTTCCACGGATTTTACTTCAACCAGAAAGCCGTTATCGCCATCGGTAACAGTTTCACGACAACCTGGTGCGTCTGTAGTAATAATTGCGCGCCCCATGGCCATGGCTTCTAAGACAGTACGGGGTGTGCCTTCACGATACGACGGCAACACATACACCGAGCTTTCTGCAATTGCAGGGCGAACATCGGATAATTTTCCCCAGTAGTTTAATGTATTACTGGCTACCCATTGATCCAGTTCTTGCTGGTCAATTGCTGAAGGATTTTCATCAATCCATCCCACCAGATTAAATTCTACATGCGGATATTTATGTTTGATAATTTTTGCTGCTTCAGCATATTCACGGATACCTTTATCTACCAGTAAACGTGCAATCAACAAGAAGGATATTTTAACTTTTTGATCAACGGTTACAGGTAAAGGTAATACATTAAAGTCGGTAATATTAACCCCAGAACCGTTCACTACTACTGTAGGCGTTTGAGCGTTTAAAAGCTTTAAATCCTGAAAAAGTTTCAGGTCATCTGGATTTTGGAAAAATGCCTTATGACTGCGCGACAATGCCTGTTGGTATAAACCATGAACCAGTTTCTGGAAAATACTACGCTTAGTCTGAGTTTCTACATTTTGAAAAGCATAACCTAAACCTGTAATTAGGGCATAACGATTCGGTACTTTTGCCAGCCATGCGGCCAGTGTTCCATAAATCACCGGCTTGATCGTATAAGACAGGACATAATCAGGTTTGATTTTTTTTATAAGCGTATACATGCTTCCTAAGGTTTTTAAGTCTGCTACCGGGTTGGTACCTGTACGCTGCATGGAAACTTCATGTACGTAATAACCAAGTTCTAATAGTTTTTCATGCTCGGCAGAAAAAGAAGTCAGATCAGGTGCAATAATATGGATCTCATAGCCTTGCTGATGAATCGCTTCAAGTAGCTTTCCACGGAAATTTAATACTGAAGGGAGAAAGCTAGAAATAATTAAGAATTTCATTCTATCAATCTTCTATCTTTAAGTTATTTTTTACAATTCTAAATTTACCACTTTTTTCTTTAGGAATATCATCAACCTTGTCTAAATTAATTTTAATTTTTTGACCAACCATTCTTGTTAAATTCTTAATAAATATTTTTTCTTGGTTGTCATTAAACCTACTATCAGAAACAATATATATTTTCAATTCATTTAAACGATCCTGAACTGCTTGCAATAATAGAATACCCTCCACCTCATTTATACATAAAGTGATATGAGAAAGACTAATTTTTCCCATATCTTCTGTATATATATAATCTTGTTTCCGACCTTCTATATTTTTTACTAAAGGATGATTTGAGCCACAAGGACATTTGACATCATTTTCAATTTGAACAGAGTCCCCAACAGAGTAACGAATTAATGGAGTACCTCTAGTAGAAAATGAGGTAACTAATATTTCTTTACTATCAGTATCAGGATATTTATATTCAAAAATTCCACTTAAAGGATGAATATGCATTCCTCCAAATGGGCATTCTAAAATAAAAGGAGCTCCCTCAGAAGAAGCATATTGATCAATAACTTTACATCCTAGTACAGACTCAATGACTGAACGATGCTCATATAATACTGTTTCTGCTGTGGGAAAAAATACTTTTACTGAAAATTGTGACTTAAGCCCTTTACTTTTTGCCATAACACATATTTCATAAATACTAGATGGATAACCTACAATATATTCTGGTTTATACTCCTGAAGACTATGCCAATAAATATCAAAATTCTTAGCATTTATATCAAATGTAGAATAAAATCTAATTTTATTTATAAAATCATCTCGATAACAAATTCCTTTCTTTAAATCACTAGGTATAACAATTTTTTTACCAGAAAACCATGCTGTTTTTTTACCTAACTTATACCCATATTTTTCTCTAAAATGATCTAATAAAGCAAATCTTTCCTGCATATCCTCTTTAGTATAGTAAACTTTTAAAGCTGTTCCTGTAGTACCACTAGTTTTACTAATTATTTTTTTATCATTAGAGTTAATAGTAGTAATTAAATCTAAATTTTCCAATAAATCTCTTTTCTCTAATATTGGAAAACTATTTAAATCTTTTTCAGAGTACCTTTTAAACCAAGATGAATTTTTAGTAGCATACTCTAAAAACACTTTAAGACGTCTTTTAGACTCTAAATCTAAATCATTTTCATTTAATTGGTCAGATTTCGCATAATAGTCACGATAATATTGATATTTTCCAGAGTGACGCATACGATAAAGATTAGTATTTAATAAAGAAATTACTAAATTTTGTAAAAAGTAAGGTGATTTAAAAAATAATTTTTTCAAACTTTGCATAGTTTTCATCTACTAAGATCCAAGAATTTTATTTAAAGTTTCTTGCTGTTTAGCAATATCAATCTGATCATCAAATTTTAAATTCCTTCTTTTGGATAGACTTTGCTCAAGTTTAAAAACCGATAGTAACCTTACCATATTACACTTATAAGTTACTTTTATATTATCACGAAAATTTCCACCAATTCCGTATAATTTTCTAATACCTAAACCATCTTTGTAAGACTTTATTAGTTTATCAGGGTAAATATTTCCCTCTTCACGACAGAAGTAGAGTAAATCAGGCAATACAATAATCTTAAAGTCATTTTTTTTTGCAGCTCTACACCATAACTCATAGTCTTCAGCACGAGGAAAATCTAAAGAATACTTATTTCGTAGAAACCAAGATTTCTTTGCTAAAACTGATGCATGTATAACAGGGAAATTCTTAGAGTGGCCGTCAGATTTAATAACTTTTGGTACACTTCTATAACCTTTTACTACATTCTCAACGGTTATAGAGATAAGACCTGTTGAAACTAAATCATAATCATTATTTTCTTTTAAGTAGTCTAACTGAATTTGTATTCGATCAGGATGCATAAGATCATCCGCATCCATTCTAGCGATATATTCATATTTAGACTCATCAATAATTTGATTTAAGCGATAAGGTAGTTTTTTATTGGAACCATCAGATAATACACGAATACGACTATCTTTTTTCTCATAAGATCTAGCAATTTCTAATGATTTATCAGTGGAACCATCATTTACTAAAATTAGCTCCCATTCTGTAAATGACTGCTTAATTACAGAGTTTATAGCATCTGCCAAGAAATCTTCAGCATTATAGAATGGAATACCTATACTAATTTTCATTTAAAAGATCCTAAAGCTTTCATTAACAATATAAGGAGTTAGATGGGAAAATTTTGAAGTAATCATATAAAAATAAATCACAGAGAAAAGAATAAATATATAATTAATTAACTTATTATTTATTCTATTAAAAACTATAGGGAGAAGTAAAGCAACAGGCCATACAAAATAAAATAATAAGCGTTGGGGTCCTGATGGATTAGCACCTAACATCGCTACAGGAATTAGAAATACAATCCCATAAATATATAATTGCAGCAATATATAAAAATCTTTATTTGTTATTTTATATAATTTCATCAATATATATATAAAGAGACCAATCATAAAATAAAATCCTAAAGTAAGGTACCCACCTGCATCTTCAGAGACCTCTGTATAACTAGTATATTTTTCATTTATAGAGGCAAGATACTGAACAGTTGCTCCACTAAGCATTAAAGATCCAAGAAAAACTCCTATAATTTTATATTCCAACTTAAACTTAAGGTGAATCAAAAAGTAAAAAACAAACATTATAAGTGCTGATTTATGAAATAAACTAGCTAACAATATTATTAAAGTAAATTTTTTTATTTTTTTATCTATTAAATAGGGTGTTGCCCATACAGCCAAAGCCATAGATAATCCTTGTCGCAATCCATTAAAATAAAAAGTATAAAAACCAAAAGTTAAAAATATAAAAATAGATAAAAAATAATCTTCTGATTTTTTTTTAAAAATATATAAATAGCTACCCACCACAATAATAGAGGATACAAAAAGCAACCAGAAATAATTATGAGTCAAATATAAAATAATATATTTTATTACCTGATATCCATATTCTAAATTCTCACTAAATATAAAATATTGAATATCCAATTTATTACGAAAATCAGAAGTATATGCACCTGTATCGGTGCCTACCAAATAACTCCTAATACTTGCAAATAACACTAATGTAAAAAAAGGCACCCAAAATGCATTTCTATTTAAGGATTTTTTTTCTAAAAAAATCCAAAACATCACAAAACCTAGAAGTAGCAAGTAAGGTAGCATTTTAAGTTATTTTCCAATATTTGAATTATTTAGAGATTGATAGAAATTCAATAGATCTACTGCATTCTTCTTAACATCAAACCCAGAGGCTTGTAGACATGTATAGATTTCGCTTTCAGAAACATATTCTTTTCTTTGATTTTTTAAGGTTTTAATCCAAAAATTGACATTTTCTAAAGGCAAAAACTTAATTAACCCTAAATTTAGATCCACTTCTCTAGCAATATTCTCGGACAAGATACTAGGCAAACCTATAGCTTGACTTTCCACTAAAACTACTGGAAACCCTTCATGTAATGATGGCATTAGCATTATATCAGCTCCAGCCATAAGCTCTGGTACGTCAGATCTAATACCAAGCATAAATACGTTTTTTTCCAATCCATATTCTTTTATTCTTTGTCGAATTAAATTTTCTAAAGGCCCCTGCCCTACTATAAAAAATACAAATTTAACACCTTGTTCTTGCAATTTTTTAGCAATATCCAATGAAAATATATGATTTTTTACTTCATTTAATCGACCAACTTGAATAATTTTTAAACCCTGAAATTCCGGAATTCTTGTTGACCAATACCCTTTATTTTGAATACTGATATTTTGATAATTTTTAAGATCAATTGCATTATTCAACATCCAGACATCTTTTGTTGTTTCAAATAAATATTCAGCTGCCTCCCTACCACATGCAATTTTTTTTGTTGATAATTTTTTATTCAGATAGATTGCAAATTTCTCATACAAACAAGACACAATCCCTGATTTAGCATTTTGTGTATTATGGGAATGCGAAATTCGGTGTTGAACTCCTGCTTTTTTTGCTGCTAACAAGTGAAAGGCATTATTGAGTAACATATGTGCATGTACAATCTGATATTTAGAATGCTGCTTTAAAAAGCTTGTTAATTTAAACATGCGCTCAATAGAATTACTTGCAATAATTGGAAAAATCTTTCCACCTAACGCTAAAATTTCCCCATCATAATCACCTTGGTCAGTCGTAAAAGTAACAAAGTCAAATTGAACTTGTTTACGATCGATATTTCGATAAAGATTCATAAGCATAGTTTCCGCACCAGCTCGGTCCATTTTACCGACAATATGTAAAACTCTAATAGGATTCATTGGACTTTCCAAAATTAAATTTATTCCTTAAAGACTTAGGCTTAATCATCTTTTCAATAAAATACGTAAAATTTTCAATAACTTTAAAGCTAATATATTTGGCAAACTGGTGATAAGATTGGTGATCAAAATACGAATATTAAGCTCATACTTATAATTTTTATTTTTTAAAATTTTATTAATTTTTTTTACATCATTTAAAGCTTGAGCTAGATGGTCTTTATGGATACATGTCAGAATACTCCATTGACTCATCTTTACTTTATTAGCAAACTTCTCTTTTAAAGCAACTGCTTTATATTGCTCTAATAAATTTAAAACTAAATTATGGATTTTAAATAGATCTAAAAGTTTCTTACCTGAAGAACCTGTAATAGAAGTTTTTCGCTGTCTATATAGTAACAATTCAGCAGGAATATGGAATTTTTTATTGGCAACTAGACCTAGCTCCCAATGAAACGGCCAATCCTCATAATACAATCCAATTGGAAAATATAGACTTTTAGATTTAACTAAACTCGTCCTAATAAACTTTAGCCAAGCAAAATGTTGTTGATTAAAATAATCTTCACCTTGTTCTAAAACTTTCAAATTATCCACATCTAATAAGTCCAATTGTGGGCTTAGCTTGATACCATCTTCAAATGCCTTGAAATTATATGTTATAAGATCTGCATCATTTACTATCGCATATTTCACACATAATTCTATAAGTGATAACTGAACAATATCATCCGAATCTACAAACATAATATAGTCTCCTTTCGCAGCATCTATACCTGTATTACGTGCTGCTGAAAGACCACTATTTTTTTCATGTTGAATTAGCTTTACACGAGGATCTTCTGAATGCTTAATGAAAGTATTTAATGAATTGTCTGTTGAACAGTCTTCAACCACAATAATCTCTAGATTCTCATATGTCTGTTGACGTATTGAATTCAAGCACTCATCAAGATATTGCTCAACATTATAAACAGGCACAATCACACTAACTAAAGGATTATTTTGACGATTCATTTTAAGATAGAGCCTTAATCAATGGTTTATATTGAGTCAATTCAACAGGAGAATCGGTTAAATTACCGCGAGGTTGAGATAAAAGTTGATCTATATATTTTGGAACCTGAGTAAAGTTTTCAATTTCAACAAAAATTACTCTTGGATGATCTTTCAACCAATTCAAATAGGTTTGTCTTATTTTATGATTTGAGTTAGGCAATACTAAGCAAGGCGTACCTGAAAGAATACATAAAATCATACCGTGTAAACGATCTGTGATAACTAACTGAGCTTCAGCAAACTGCTGAATTTTATTAGAAAGCAATTTATCACATTCTGCTTTGCTTAAACCTGAACCACCAGCATGTGTATCTGTCTTAGTAAGAGTAAGGCCGGTATCACCAATAGCACTATCTAAAATGGCATAGTGTTTTGCTTTTAAAGCACATTCCTTGTCATTTCTTAGACAAGTCAAAATACCTGTAGGTTTCGAACTATTTAATACCCCTAACTGTTTGGCAGATGTACTCATTACAATATCAGGTACAAACCCTACCTTTACATTCTTTTGACTATTGAATACGTCTTCTAATTTCTTGTAAGTTATTAACTCTCTTGCAAAAACATGAATATCCGGATGACTAGCATATATTTTTACTAACTTTTTAAGAGCTTTATGAGACGATTGGGATTCCTCCCAATCTAAAGTTTGTGGAAAGCAAACAATTTTATTATATGGAAAACTTTGAATTACTAATTGTCTTAAATCCTCTATATCAGGATAAAGTGATCCCATATTACCACCACCAATAATGGTAATAATATCGGCAGAGGTAACTTGCTTTTTAATTGAACCTAACCAAATTCTAGTTTTACTGATAGGGACTGGAAAAACTTCATAGTCCTTTAAATTATCTTTTAAAAAATTCTCCTGTGCTTTTGAAATCGCTAAGTCACCAATATTTCCATAATCCGCTGATAAAAAAATAAAAATACGCTTTTTTTCTGGAAAAATAATATTTTGCTTTTTCAACATAGTAAAAATTATTTGCTTCACCTTGATCGGTATAAATTTCTTTAATATTTTCATTTCAGCTTTTCTCTTTACACTTTTTAAGAATCACGATTAGCAGTGATAAATATCCAATAATATTAATTAAGGAAAATAATTTAATAGCCATTAAATCATTCCCTAATGTCGCTCCTAAAGAAATACTTCCTATACGTAATACTGTTATTACAATTTCATAAGCTAATAAAAATCCTTGTAACTTGAGAACAGGCATTGATGCAACTGCAGGACGAGTAATAAGAACACTAAACATCCAAAGAGCTACCCACTGTGAATATTCCCCTGCTCGCCCCCAAGCTTCGCCTAAAATCCAAGGTAAAATTAAATCTCCCCACAAAGCAATGATACCGAATGGAACCAAACCAATAAGACTCATTAAAAGTGTAGATTTATAAAGTAGCCGAAAAGCATTGGCAGGATTTTCCCTAACTATAGTCGTTATCTTTGGGAAAAAAACCTCTAAAACAGAATTACCTAGAAGCATCACTGGTGCCCCTAGTAAAAGGGTAGTAATAGCGTACTGTCCTGCTGCTGAAGCACTAAAAAAATTTGTAAGAAGTATTACAGGCAGTCCCATGGAGGCTGCATTAAGTATACTCTGAGGTAAACGATAGAGGGCAAAATCTTTATTATCTAATGCAGCTTTTTGGATACCGTTTAGACCAAACCAGTGACGAAAATTAAATGCACCAACTTTAGGAACTCGTGCCATTAATATAATGTAATTAATTAATTTACTTACAATTAAAAATATAATTAAAGTAATTCCGGTAGCAGAAATACACCCAGCACCTAATTTCCCAAGATTCATAATTAAAGTACTGGCAACATATGAACTTGATTTTGCTTTAAATAATCCTTCACGTATAGCTACTTGATTAGCAACAGACAATAAGGCTACGAGTAATAAAGAAATAGGAATTAAATAAAGTAAATTCGGCTGATTTTCCAAGCCTGTCAATTTTGCAAGCTGAAGTTGAAAAACATAAACTGAAATTAAAACGATAGGTGAAACAATAGCTGCTGAAACAAGAGACAAACGTGCTACTGCATTCGCTTCTTCATCTGTTTTTGGCATAACAATAGCATTAGCATAGCCTAATGTCGCTAAGGGCGTAATGATATTTATAATGGCAGTAAAAGCAGCTAGTGCACCAAAAGCCTCAGGACCATATAAACGTGTCAGAAATGGCATGAATGCTAATGAAATTGCTTGTGCAGCAGCAACTCCTGTTGCAACTGCAAGCACATTTCTAACAAACTTACTTTTCCTAAAGTAATTTATACGGCTACGTAAGGAATTCGACATCTATATTTATCCAATGCAACCAATTGAACTGCCTTGATTAATTTTTATCATTATTTTTGAAAATCTATATACCAAGGCATAGCATTTTTAATACCTTCAATAATTTTATATTGTGGTATATAACTTAAATGCTGCTGAATCTTAATAATACTCGCTTGTGAATGTCGAACATCACCTGCTCGGAAATCACGATATACAGGTTCTTTCGTATAAGTCACACCATTTTCATTTAATGCAGCTTTAATGGCATTAAACAAATCATTGAGTGTAGTACGATCTCCGACTGCTACATTATAAACCTGATTTTTAGCTTCATCATTTGCTGTTGCAGCTAAAATATTGGCCTGAACCGTGTTTTCAATAAAACAGAAATCACGGCTGGTTTCACCATCACCATTAATGAATAAATCATCACCAGCAATCATGGCTGCGGTCCATTTCGGAATCACAGCAGCATAGGCACCATTCGGGTCTTGACGCTTGCCAAAGACATTAAAGTAACGTAAACCGATGGTTTTGAACCCATAAGTTCGGGCAAAGACTTCGGCATACAGCTCATTTACATATTTGGTGACTGCATAAGGCGAAAGTGGCTTGCCGATATTGTCTTCGACTTTTGGTAATGCCGGATGGTCGCCATAAGTTGAACTGCTGGCGGCATAGGTAAAGCTTTTCACTTCTGCATCACGTGCAGCAGTCAGCATATTTAAAAAGCCAGTAATATTGGCTGCATTGGTGGTAATCGGGTCAGCAATCGAACGGGGTACAGAACCTAAAGCAGCCTGATGCAAAACATAGTCCACCCCTGCACATGCTGTCTGGCAATCTTCAAAATTACGGATATCACCTTTATAAAACTTGAAGTTTGCCCACTGTTCAGGTTTCACCAGACTTTGCACTTCATCCAGATTATGCTGATGACCTGTAGCAAAATTGTCTAGACCCACTACATTCTGGTTCAGCTTTAACAGGGTTTCCAGTAAATTTGAGCCAATAAAGCCTGCCACACCGGTAATTAACCAGGTTTTTGGTACTTGTTGTAATTGCTCGCATACAGTTTGATATTGGCTCATTTTTATGGTCCCTATAAATTACAGACGAAGGTCAGATTCAGATTGATCCAGTACATATTTTAGATCATATAAAATATGTGCTGACTTGCCCAAGGCACGTAATGCTTCAGCGCCCATAGCTTTAAACTGATCATGGGCAACGGCCAGAATCACTGCGTCATAGTGACCCTGTTCCAAATTTACGACTGGAGTAATTCCGTATTCATGTTGAGCTTCGCTTGCATCTACCCATGGATCATACACATCGGCAGAAATATTGTATTCTGTCAGTTCATTGACAATATCAATAATTTTGGTATTACGAATATCCGGACAGTTTTCTTTAAAACTTAAGCCTAAAACCAGAACCTTGGCACCTTCGACCTGAATTTTTTTCTTGATCATCGCCTTGACCAGCTGGGTAACCACATACGCCCCCATACCGTCATTTAAACGGCGACCTGCCAGAATGATTTCAGGATGGTAACCGATAGACTGCGCTTTATGGGTTAAATAGTACGGATCAACACCAATACAGTGTCCACCTACCAGTCCTGGACGGAATGGCAAGAAATTCCATTTGGTACCGGCAGCCTGCAAAACTGCTTCGGTATCAATTTCCATTTTATTAAAGATTACGGCCAGCTCATTAATCAGGGCAATGTTGACATCACGCTGGGTATTTTCAATGACTTTTGCTGCTTCAGCCACTTTAATGCTAGTTGCTTTATGTGTACCTGCTTCAATCACCAGGTTATACACCTGGTCGACAAATTCAGCGACTTTAGGCGTAGACCCTGAGGTAATTTTTAAAATATTGGTGACACGATGCAGCTTATCGCCCGGGTTAATTCGCTCTGGACTATAACCGGCAAAAAAATCCTGATTGAACTTCAGGCCCGATACCTGTTCCAGAACCGGAATACAGGTTTCTTCTGTCGCACCTGGATATACGGTAGACTCATAAACCACCACATCACCTTTTTGAAGTACTTGGCCAATACTGGTCGAGGCTTTAACCAGGGGCGTTAAATCTGGCTGCTTAAACTCATCAATTGGGGTAGGCACAGTGACAATAAAAAAGTTACAGCTTTTTAAATCTTCTAAATTTGCTGAATAGCTAAGTTGATTTGCCTGTTTGAGTTCTTCTGGGGAAACTTCAAGGGTATGGTCTTGACCACTTTTAAGTTCATCAATTCGTTTCTGGTAGATATCAAAACCGACTACAGGTACTTTTTTCCCAAATTCAACTGCAAGTGGTAAGCCCACATAGCCCAAACCAATCACCGCAATTTTTAAATCTGCAATAGATAGCATTTCAACGCCTTATTTATGTACTGTACTTATGAAGATTAAATCTTTCGGCAGGCATACTAGCAGAAAATGATGCAATTTCTATTATGATTTGTGCTCAAAGTAGCTCAAAAATATTCTCGCGTGTATTTTCTGTTAAAATCAATTAGTTTATTTGTAACTATTAAAATAGATTAAACTTTTTATAATATTAGCCTCCTATCATAAAACTAGAAAGATAGTTACAAATTGCTATGTATCAGGTCAATAACTTGGGTAGAATAGCTTCAATTTTAAAATTTAAAAATAATCTTTGGGAAAACGTGTGCGACACTTTCAACTAGCTGCTTTATTGGCATGTGGTCTTGCTACTACAGGGTGTGCAATCACCTCTGGTCTACAAACATACGACTTACCTGGCGAAGGCGTTTTTCAAACTGACCTGGGTACTACAGTAAATGTCATAAAAATCACTCAAGATTCCATTATGGCTACCCGGCCTGCTGAATATAATATTCAAAAACAATATGCTCACCTGTTCAAAACACAGCACCGTAACTACAGCCTGAGCCCAGGTGATATTTTATCAATTTATTTATGGGCTTATCCAGAACTGACATCTCCACCTAATATCAGTAGTGATCAGTCTGCACAAGCAAATGGTTTCCAAATCGATTCGGAAGGCTATATTCAATTTCCGATTATTGGGCGTTATAAGGCTGCAGGAAAATCATTGACGCAAGTCAATCGTGAATTACGTAATCAGCTATCACGTTACCTGAAAAATCCAGATGTAATCGCACGAATAGTATCGTATCAAGGCCAGCGTTATTCAGTGCAAGGTAATGTGATGAATGGAGGTCAGTTTTACTTAAGCGACCAACCTGTCAGTGTTTATACTGCTTTGAGTATGGCTGGTGGTGTGAATGCACAGCAAGGTGACAATACCTCGATTACCTTGGTACGTCAGGGACACTCATATAGCCTAAATACCGTAGAATTAGAAAAAGCAGGTTTTTCGCTGCATAACTTATTGATTCAGCCAAATGACACATTATATGTAAACAACCGCGAAAACCAGAAGATCTATGTCATGGGTGAATCGGGTAAAAACCAATCTTTACCATTACGTGATCAAGGCATGAGCCTCAGTGATGTACTAGGCGAAAGTCTGGGCTTAAATCCACTTTCTGCCAGTCGTAGTAAGGTGTATGTGGTGCGTAACCAACCAAATACTGCTCACACTGAAGTCTATCAGATGGACTTGACCAGTATTGCTGATTTTGGTCTGGCCAACCAGTTTAAAATGCACAGCAATGATATTGTCTATGTCGATGCATCTGGCCTGGCGCGCTGGCAGCGTGTCGTAAACCAGATTATTCCATTCTCAAATGCGTTGTATAATTTAGATCGTTTGGGGAATTAATGAAAATTAATAATATTTTGGTAGTCTGTATTGGCAATATTTGCCGTAGCCCCATGGCAGAATACTTTTTAAAACAGGAATACCCGCACTTAAAGATTGAGTCTGCAGGTATTGCTGGCGTAGTCGGACATGCAGCCGATGAAAAAGCCAGCCTATGCATGCAACGTTTTGGGATTGACATGAGTCCACATGTTGCAAAAAAACTCAATGCTGAACTGATTAAGAAAGCCGACTTGGTTCTGGTCATGAGTCAGAACCAGCAAAAGCATATCGAACAGACCTGGCCATTTGCCAAGGGCAAAACCTTTAGACTGGGGCATTGGCAAAGTAAAAATATTGCCGACCCTTATCAGCATGATCAGACATTTTTTGATGATACCTGTCAATTAATTCAAGACTGTATTGCTGACTGGAAAAAATATATTTAATTTTTTTAATATTTTCACTTTTTGATATTTAAATTATGAGCCAAACCGCCAATACCGAAGATACCATTGACCTAAAGGAATTGTTTTTTTCCTTAATTGCGCAATGGAAACTGATTGCCTTATGCATTATTTTAAGCTTGATTTGTGCCTTACTATACTTGAGAACCACACCAAATACATATGCAGTAGATGCCTTGGTACAAGTGGAAGATAGTAAAGGTACTTCAGCTGCACTATTGGGTGATTTATCCGGCATGATCAACCAAAAATCTCCAGCGCAAGCCGAAATTGAGATTTTAAAATCGCGTTTGGTGCTCGGCGAAGTCATCAATCATTTAAATTTAAATATTCGCATATCTGGTACAGAAGACAGTTTCTGGAACCGGTTAATGGCCAAACATAAGTACAGCACCGAATACTCAAAAAAATCAGTATTATTTAAAGATAATCAGAATAGTTTTGATGTTCGCCAGTTTGATATTCCACAATATTTCCAGAATAAAAACTTAATGTTAAGTTTTAAAGAAGGCAAATATAGCCTGACTGATGAGACAACTGAACAGGTGGTTTTTTCTGCGCCTCTAAACCAGATCAGTCAATCTTCATCTGAATACGGCCTTTGGAAAGTAGGTGTTTTTAGTCAAGACCGTTTTGATGCCGCTTATAATATCCGAAAGCAAAGCTTGCCTGCTGCTATGCAGACTTTAACCGCCAACTATTCTGTCGCTGAAAAAGGAAAATTGACTGGCGTATTAGGTCTCAATTATCAAGGTGAAGATAAAAAGCATATTACGCAAGTACTGAATGCTATCCTTACCGCTTATAGCCAGCAGAATATTGAGCGCCGCTCTGCAGAAACTGCTCAAACACTCAAGTTTTTAGAAGATCAGTTACCTGAGCTAAAACAGCAACTGGATGTTGCAGAGCGTGAATTTAACCGTTTCCGTCAACAATCAAATACAGTTGATGTCACCAAAGAATCAGAATTATATCTAACCCAGAGTATTGCTTTAGAAACACAAAAAGCTCAGATAGAACAGCAAGTTGCAGAAGCTTCATCCAAATACACCAATGAACATCCCATGATGCAGCAAATGAATGCACAACTCGGTGCAATCAATAAAAAAATTGCAGAGCTAGATGGGACTTTAAAACGTTTACCTGAATTGCAACGTCAATACTTACAATTTTTCCGTGAAGTTGAAGTCAAACAACAGCTATATACAGGTCTATTGAATTCATACCAGCAACTTCGTATTGCCAAAGCAGGTGAAATCGGTAATGTCCGTATTGTCGATACTGCGGTCGAACCAATTCAACCGATTAAACCAAAGAAATTACAGATTCTGATTTTATCGATTTTCCTTGGTGGCTTCTTAGGCACATTATTGGCATTGTTACACAATATGATGCGGTCAGGCATTAAAGATGCTGCTCAGATCGAGAATGAACTGGATCTGCCAGTCTATGCCACTGTACCCCGCTCTTTAATTCAAGAAAGTCGTATCAACCTTCTAAAGAAGAAAAAGAATATTCCTATTCTTGCAGTGAAGGACAGTGGTGATATTGCCATTGAAAGCTTACGCAGTATGCGAACAGCAATTCATTTTGCTTTAATGAATGCCAGCAATAATGTGATTGCACTGTCAGGCCCTGCTCCTGAAATCGGGAAATCTTTTATTACCGTTAACCTTGCTACCATTTTGGCACAAGGTGGAAAACGGGTATTGGTTATTGATGGTGATATGCGTCGTGGCTATTTACACAAGTATTTCAATGCCGATATAAAACCGGGTCTAGCTGAACTATTGAATCGTCAAAATAGCTATGAAGATGTTGTCCAGAATTCTACAGTAGATAATCTGTACTTTGTCACTCGTGGTAAAAGCCCAGTTAATCCTTCTGAATTGTTAAGTACTGATCAGTTTAAGGCTTTCCTTGATCAGGCATCTGCCAATTTTGATCATATATTGATTGACACCCCACCCGCACTTGCAGTAACTGATGGTATTATTATTGCTCAATATGCCGGGGTAAACCTATTGATCGCTCGTCATGCCAAAACCCAGATTAAAGAACTGGAAATCACGGTAAATCGTTTTGAACAGGCCAACGTCAAAGTCAATGGCGTGATTCTGAATGATGTACAAAAAGGTGCTGCTGGTAGTTATGGTTATAATTATGCCTATGCTTATAAAGCCTCAAAAGACGAGGACTAAAATAGATTTAATTGGTATCCATTAATTTTGATCAACCTAAGAAAATTAATTAAACATTTTTTAGAGCAGATCAATATTCTGGATATTGGCTTAAGAAAATAAGCCAATATTATAAGGCTTCAGACTGATTTAAACTCTCTCGGTTCAAATTAGCCTGAAGCCTTTTTATTTTTCTAAAGTTTGTGATTCATTGATCTGAGGAATAGCTAAGCAGATCATATTATTTTTTACTTTAGGGCCAAATACTATGAATTAGGCGTAGATCAATACAAACAGATTGAGGATCTATCATTTCAATCATCAAGTATTAGTGGAGTAATAGTCAAAGACAAATGATTTTTGCCTGAAGCAATTCTTTTATGCAGCATTGCTACTGATAGCACTCAGATAGCCTTCAGTAATACTTAGCAGAATACTTTAATGATTTTAGCGTTGTGCATAATCGCTTTAGCTATTGAGCTAAAACAGACAAAATAGTGTCATAGGCTACAGGCTTATCATTAAGACAAATTTGAACTCATGGATAGAGTCTGTAATTTTAAAAATCAATTAGTTAATCCAATTTATATAATTAAAAGCCAACTGATGATACTAGCGAAAGTCATCTGTATGAACATGCCGATACCTTTATCAGCCAAGACATCTAATGAAAACTGTCCCAAGCTGAAGCAGTAGTATTGTATTGGCACGTAATAGGATAAATTGGCTTAATTAATGAGCTATCCTAGATTAATAATAAGGCTTGATTTCAGACATATTATTTTACCTCCTTTGTAAATAAAGGAGTTTCAGGCACGTTTTTACCTGAAAAGCGTGCAGCGCCAACTTCTTGATCTGGAGCATTAATTCCCTCTTGACTCAACATCACTTTAGCTGTTTTAAACATAATTTTGAAATCCAGCCAAATAGTATGGCGTTTAACATATTGCACATCTAAGGCAAATTTTTCTTCCCAAGATAAATTATTACGCCCACTAACTTGAGCAAGCCCAGTCATACCAGGTTTAACTTCATGGCGTCGCATTTGTTCATCTGTATAATGTTCCAGAAATTCTTTCATTTGAGGACGAGGTCCAACAATACTCATATCACCTTTTAATACATTAATTAGCTGTGGCATTTCATCTAAACTGGTAGAACGTAACTTTTGCCCAAATGCAGTAATACGAAATTTATCAGGTAAAGGATTACCCTCCTGATCCACTGCATTTCGCATAGATCGAAATTTAATCATTTTAAATAACCGACCATCTTTACCAGGTCTCTCCTGATAAAAGAAAATAGGCGAACCTAAATTTTTTCTCACCTTATAAGCAAGAATAATAAAAACAGGAAATAATATAAGTAATACTGTAAAAGCAATTACTATATCCAATAGTCTTTTAGAAAATTTTCGCTTAGAAAATATATCGGCTACAGAATAAAAATACCCCTGAGGTATGAAAAAAAATTTAAAAAATGAATTATCTTTACTCATAACATACCCAGATTTTTTTTTATCCATTTCGCCAAACTTTTCTTTTTTTAACGAAAATTGTATTATTTTATTTTTATATCGCCCCTCATTTATAAATTCTATTTTAAAAAATTTTTTATTTCTTCCATTAATTAAAGACTTATATATTAAAATACTACTTTCTTTATTTCTTTTAATATTATTTTTCTCTTTTTCTGCAATCATTAATAAACACCTCAATATGTCTATTTTTCATAATCATAGCAAGGCTGTTTGATTTTAAAAATAAAAAATTTTTTTTAGAAGATAAACTATTAAATAAAGCAAAAATAACCCGATAATAATATTTTTTTTATTCTTATTTTTATTCTATGCCGTGTTAGTGAAAGATTACTTAATAATACAATTAAATTTTTAAAAAATTTTCATAAAAACCGGAAACTTATATAATCGAAGCTATTCATAAATTTATCCTGAATACTTATAAAGAATAAAGAAAAGTATTATTAATCAAGGAAAATATTAATGACTAAATACGACATAGCTCACACTAAAAAAAATGTGACAAAATGTGATCTAATTTTTTATTTCGTGATAAAAAACACAAAAACCTTTCGTGCATGAATCGAACCATCAACGTCCATAATCTTATTCAATGCATATCATCTAAACATAAATCTTTAAAATTATTAAAAAATTTGGATTATATCCCCAAGATTAGAGCAAGCTATGAGTGATTCATCTCAATTCTGGGTAGGAATATCTATGCGAAGGTTTCTATAAGTCTAATTACGAATCCAGTTTGACAGGATTTAAAGTCCAACCACATCTATAGTTGTTTGCGGCTTTGTTGCACAAAGATTTGAAATGCAAAGCGCCCCTAATTGAGCCAAATTTAAGGCGTAACTTGGGTAAGTGGTCGACCTAATTCCGTAAATCTGTTAAGGACTGCTACACGTACATGGATCTCATTCACTTGGCTATCAAAACTCCTTGCACTGAGTTTATCTCCTAATAATTTGATGCAATGCATCTTAGTTTCAACCAAACTTCGCCGATGATAGCCTGACCATTTTTTCCATAGTGTCCTGCCTAAACGTTTAATTGTTCGAAGTAATTCATTTCGCTCTAGCGAGCTACTCTTTGTATCTTTCCATGGTTTCGCATTTTTTCTAGGTGGAATCACCGCATGCGCTTGCCGATCTGCAATGACCTGACGGCATTGCTTGGTGTCATAAGCTCCATCGGTATAAACAGAGTCAATCTGCTCATCTTGTGGAATCTGATTAAGTAAATCACCAAGCACCTCTGAATCACTGACATTATTGGTTGTGAGCTGAACTGCTCGTATTTGTAGGGTTTTAGCATCTATACCAATATGAAGTTTACGCCATTGGCGACGATATTCAGATCCATGTTTCTTGCGCTTCCATTCGCCCTCACCTAGAAACTTCATGCCTATAGAGTCCATGAGTAGATGCAGCCCATCGCTACTTTTTTGGTAGCTGATTGCAATATCAATATGCTTTTGTCTTCTACAAAGCGTGGTGTAATCTGGAGCTATCCAATTTAATCCGCAAAGTTTAATCAGACTTTGCACAAAGCCAGTAACCATACGTAAAGACAGACGGAATAAGGATTTAATCATTAAGCAGCATTGGATGGCTGCGTCGGAGTAGGTTTGATTTCGCCCTTGTTTGCCTTTTGATGGCGCATACCATTGCGTAGCAGGATCAAACCAAATGGCAATATTTCCGCGACTCATGAGTGCTCGGTTATATGCGGGCCAATTGGTTGTGCGGTAGATTTTGTGTGTAGGCTTCTTCATTTGAAAATTATATCGCTGAAAAAGCCTTTACAGATAGGTTTGTGCAACAAAGCCGTTGTTTGCTAATAACTAATCTATAAATGTCGCGTTTTTTCTGCTAAGGCTATAGGCCATTTCTCTGTGATCTAGAAAAGCCTAGATATAGCTTATTAACCGGTTTTGTCCAGTCTAAGAATATAAATAATAAAAGTCAGTCCAGCGAATTCAATAAAAATAGTAATAATTGATTTCCCCGAAAATAATTTGATTTCGACCCGCTGAGTCATTCATTGATGCATAATCAAATCATGGTACGAATGAATAAGCCCCTCAAACCTAGGCTGGTTTAGTCATGCACCAAGCCTTATAAATCTATACTATAAAAATCATGTACAATTGCACGGGCGCCAAAACTTTCTTTTTGATTAATCAATCCCGTGTTTAAAAACTTTCCTTCTTTTTCATTTGAGATACCGAAATCAAAGATCTTAGCGGACTTCATACTTTTATTGATTAAAAAATCAATTAGAAGGTCTAAAGCTCTTTCTTCTCTCCCCTTATCATTAGACGCTAAATACTGTAAATGAACTACTTTCTCAGTTTCAAACGTCACTGCAGCTGCAACAATGTGACCTTTAAAACAACATTTATAAGACCTTATATTATTAGGA
Source organism: Acinetobacter sp. KH_038 (assembly GCF_057839405.1). Classification (NCBI taxonomy): domain Bacteria; kingdom Pseudomonadati; phylum Pseudomonadota; class Gammaproteobacteria; order Moraxellales; family Moraxellaceae; genus Acinetobacter; species Acinetobacter sp. KH_038. The sequence continues at coordinate 3,065,491 of NZ_CM174489.1, forward strand.
AATCTACTTTTTAATAAATCTATTTCTGCCTCATTATGAACTGGCTTTTGATTATGATGTTGATGTAAAACTCTACGAATAACCTCCCAAACAATGCTTGGCTGTTCGACTTCTTCATAAGTTAAACCAGATTTTTTTGCTTTATTAATTGACCATTTTTTAGATTTCGAATAAGAAAAATCTTCTTGTAAATCAATAGAAGCACTAATATCTCTACGGTAGAGACTTGCTTCATTTAGGAATAAAGCATATAAATCCTCTTGAGCAGGATAATTATGATAAATACTCGGGATACATTTATATATAATTTTTTTAATATCTTTCTCTTTTAAAAAAGATTTTAATTCAGAAAAAATACTTAACATATCAATAGCACGGCAACTCCTATCAATCAAAAAACCACCAAATGTCAGACCTTGATGACTATAAAAAATATTATCTTTAATATTTCCTGGCAATAAAGCCATAATTTTATCTTTATCATCTTTAAATATTAAAGAAAAGTCTTCAAATCGGTCAGAATGATATTCTATAAAATCCCGATTAAACATAAAATGATAATTTTTACAATTCAATAAAAAATTATTCCATTCATCTTTATCTAAGTATTCATATTTTTTTATTTTAAAACATACAGCTTCTTTCACTATAATTACCTTTATTATAATTTATTATTCTATAAATAAAATCTTAGGATTTCGTAATTTCTAACATTTGTAATAGTTTATGATTAATTAAATCTGCATTAAAATTTTTTTTAGCATATAAATATCCTTGATACCCCATTTTATTCACTTGCTCGGGATGCTCTATAAAATAAACCATTTTATCTGCTAATGCTGTTACATTCCATTTTGGAATCAGAAAACCAGTCACACCATCTACCACAGTCTCATTACAACCCGGTACATCAGTAGTAATCACTGGACGCCCGATGGCCATCGCTTCTTGTGTACTACGAGGTATACCCTCACGATAATAAGAGGGTAATACAAAAACTGCGCTCTCACATATTCGATGAGCTACATCTTTGACAAATCCATCATACTCTATAATATCTTCATATATTAATCGTTTTAATTCCTTCTGTTTTAGTCCTGTAGGGTTTTCTCTATCTAAGCAACCTATGATCTTAAATATTACTTCAGGATATTTTTTTTTAACTATCTTAGCTGCTTCTAAATACTCAAATATGCCCTTTTCAGCGATTAATCGAGCTACAAAAATAAAAGATATGTTTTTTTGATTATCCCATTTTTTATAGCTGAAATCCTGTAAATTAAGTCCAATAGGTCCTAAAACTTCAATAGCATCTTTTTTATGAGGAAGACTATAGTGATGTACTAAGTCTTTAGGATCTGCATGATTTAAGAATATAATTTTATCCAAATATGGAAATGCCAGTCTATATAGAGAGATTTGTATGAATCGGATTAACTTAGTTTTAATATTTTGCCCATGTTTATGAATGGTAAAGGGAGAACCTAAGCCTTCAATCATGCCATAGATATAAGGAACCTTGGTTTTATATGCCGCCAAAGTTGCATAAATAACTGGCTTGGTTGAATATGAAAAGACAATGTCTGGTTGAATTTCCCTAATTTTATTTATAAGCTGAAAAATAGAATACAGATCAGATAATGGGTTAACTCCTCCTCGACTAAGGTGATAGGTAATAGGAATAGCTCCTAAACCTCTAATTATATCTAACCATTGATCATCATATTCTGATACAAAAGCATAAACCTGATGACCATGCTCTAAACACGTGGAAATAAAATCTTTACGAAAATTATAAAGGTTATAAGCAGTAGAACCTATAATGGCAATTTTTTTAGTTATCATTATTTTAATCGTCCTATAATTTCTAATTGTAAAGTATAAAAATTTCTATCTTCTTCAGAAATAGCAGTCATCCTACGCTTATTTAAAATTTTCATTAGATTCAAAAAACTTAATATTTTTACAATTACTTTTTTTATTTCAAATTTCAAAACAATCTTATTCTTATCGAGATCAGATATAATATTATTATAATATTTTTTAATTAATTCTATTTGGGTATTATAACCACGGATCATTTTCTCTTTTTTTACATTTTCTATTTCTCGGTAAAAATATAAGGGTTCTTGCATAACTATATAGTTTAAATCACTTTTTATAGCTGCTAAAAGCCATAATTCATAATCTTCAGCTAAGCAATTAGTTTCCTGATAAGGATTTCTTTGACACCACTCCTTACGTGCCAGCAGTGAAGCATGTAATAAATTTGTCAAACCTTGTAAAATTTCTTTAGGTTGCATTCTATGATTGGAAAAAATTCTTTTTCCTAAAATTTCATTTTTATTCCCAATCGAATACAGACTAGTAACAACTAAATCAATATCAGGATTTTCATGTAAGACTTTTATCTGTTTTTCAAGACGATTTACTGCCATTAAGTCATCAGCATCCATGCGGGCAATAAAGTCGTACTTTGCTTCCTTAATAATCTGGTTTAAGCGATAAGGTAGTCTTCTATTAAAACCGTCAGAAATGATGCGAATTCGGGGATCAGCAAATGATCGAGCTATTTCTAGAGATCGATCTGTTGATCCATCATCTACCAATATTAGCTCCCAGTTTTGAAAAGTTTGGGCTAGTACTGATTTGATCGCATCTTCCAGGTATTTTTCAGCATTAAAAAATGGAATTCCTATAGAAATATACATATTTATTCTTCCTTATTATTATTTGAAAATAGTAAAAAAGCAGCTAATAAAAACCAAAAAATAATCGTTCTTGCACTATAGGTAGTAAACCCATATAACATTGGTCCTAAAAATATCATCTTGTTTGAAAATGATAAATTCCTGAATATCTGGTATAAGAATATTAAAAATAAACTTATACCTATAATTCCGTAATAAAATAGGATCCCTAACCAGGTTGAATGAATTTCATTATCTGCAGGGTTATATAACCAATGGGCACCCTGTCCGGCACCAAAAATTAAATATTGAGGATAATCAAGGAAATTAAGAAGACCGCGTCCTTCTACTTGGCTATTTCTCTGATCGAGTCCTTCTACAAATCTCAATACAACACTGTCAAAAACCCCTAATATATATAAAAAGTAACCTAAGAGACTAAAGCATACTAATGTTCCAAAAAACACCAATATCCTTTTATTAAGGTCCCCTTTTTGACTAAAAATAAATCCTAGAGTTAACATCAAAAAACCAATTGATGCTGATCTTGACATGGTCAACAAAATCAAAAACAGGGCCAAGAAATAAACAAATATTTTTTTAAAGTTGTTTTTAGATATATATATATATATTGCACAAGTACTTAGGATCCAGAATGCCATCTGATTAGGATCATTAAAAAGGCCATTATATCGTGGCTCAAAATCATAACGACCTAAGTCAATTGCCCAGATAATGAACCCTACAATATAAGAAATAGGAATAAGAAATAACAGCTTTTCATAGAAAAAGTTAACTTGGACTTGAGTCAAGTTTGTCATTAACAAGAAAAACAATAAATTAAATATCCAGTAAACAGTAGACATCATATAACTAGAGTCTAGCACTATCAAATACCATGCAAAATTTACAATGATTGCATACCCTACAAAAAATAACATTATGCTTGAATACTCAATATTTATTTTAGATTTTTTACTAAAAAATAATAGAAGTGCCCCCATAATAAAAATGTGACTAAACTGCGGGACACCACTAGACCAAAAATAAAACTGCGATAAAAAAAATGAAAATAATATAAAATATATAATGGCTTTATCTTTTATATCAATATCACTTAAAAAAATAATGTTATCCTTTGAATTACTTTCATTTAAAATAATCATCATCTATTCCTTTTATATTCTCCAATGCACCATTAAGAGCAAAAGATCTTATTAATATTTTATATTATTAAATTTATTATTTTTTTCTTTAGATTATTTAAAGATGTTTTTCTTTATATAAAATCAATAATACTAATAAAATTTATTTTTCATTAATTTTTTTAATGAGCAACCAGTAAAAAAATCTTAAAAAATCATATGTCAAAATTTCAGAAGGATACTCTTTCAAAATTCTTAACATTTTTTCTAAAGATTTCTTTTTAGATAATAATCCCCATTCAAATGCATTTATCCATAGAACTCTTTTTTTGGCTTTATTAAATAAAAGATGATTTTGGTACTTATTTAAAATCATGATTCTTGAATCATGCATAAGAGAAGTCTGTTTATGCATATTGTTATCATGCAACCTATATTTAGCAAAAAGGACAGGAAGGTAACATAATTCGCCTTGTTGTGCTAAAAGCAACCACATATACCAATCTTCAATTTTTACCTCGGCGTTATAACCACCTATCTGTTTTAGAGATTTTGTTCGAATTAGTTGTGTAGTGGCTGGTAAGTCGTGTTCTAACAATAAAATCTGGTCAAAAGTATAACTTTTCTGTCTTTTAATTCTATCTTTTATAAAATTAGAATCATTATCAATAACTGACACTCCTCCAAATACTGCAATACAATTTTTATTATGATTTAAAAATTCAGTTTGTATTTTTATTTTATCTTTTAAAATTATATCATCAGATGCAAGAGAAGAAAAATATTTTCCCTGTGCCCATTCCAATGCTTCATTCAGGGTTGCACTCAAGCCCTTATTTTCCCGATGCCTAAACTCGAACCGGACAAATCGTTTTTTACATAAAGAAATCAGTTCCTGTATTTTTTCTACTGAAGAGTCCGTAGATCCATCATCAATAATAATAAGCTCAATATTCTGATAAGACTGTTCAATTACGCTTTTTATACTATCACAGATGAATTTTTCATGATTATAACTTGGTATTATTATAGAAACTAAAGCCTGTTCACTTTTCTGCATGTTAGGTCTCTCTTATTTTAATTGTTTAAATACAAATAAACTGATTACGATCCAGTACATTCCATAATTAATAAGATGAGCAATGGATACACCTTCAAATCCAGATATTTTAGTACATATATAGGTCAAACTAATCAAGGATAAGGTGGATATAATTTCAGTTAAAATATACAGTTTGATCATTGCCTTACTGATCATCAAATAAGCCAATATCCAGCTTCCTATTTTTAATGCATCACCCATCATTTGCCAAAAGAACAAATTCTGCATAGGTGCGAAAGATGGACTAAACAATAACTTAATAATCCATTCACGCAATATAAAAATGCTCATTCCCCCTGCAATAGCCAGTGGGAAAATAAATTTATAACCGAGATAGACTTCATTTTTAATTTCATTAATATTATTTAACTCTGAAAACCTAGGTAAGTAATAAACTCCTAATGTAGTTGTAGCTAACATTAAATATGCGGCACTCAAACGGATCATGGCTTCCCAATAGCCCGCATAAGCTAAACCAAATTCTTGGGTCAAATATGCTCGGATTAGCATTTGTGACAAAGGTACACAGATCGCGCTAACCAATGCCATTAAAAGAAAAGAAGCAAGCTTTTTAGTAATTTCTGAGTCTATTCTTCCAAACAGATATGAAAATTTAAACCAATCTGCCTTATAACACAGGGATAAAGTCACTATAAAAGCAATGGACTGATATATAGAAAGTGCGATTAAGGCTCCGTACAAATGCAGTTGAATTGCCAAGACAGCCGTAATCACTAAGGCAAACAAACTCCCTGCAATATTAGCCAGTACCAGTTTTAATATTTCTTTTTTACCATTCAATATGGCTAAAAATAATGTATTTAAATTAAAAAATAATAGAAAAATGGCAAACCAGATAAAAACATTTTGATACTTAAGTGACTGAAATATATAGATTGAAAGTTGTTTTTGAAAAATTAGTATTACACATGTAAAAATCAAGCTTAATAGTAAAACGATACTGCCTGCTGTTTTCCAAATTGCGCGTTGTTTACTTTCATCTTCATGATATTCGGCAGTATATTTGACAACTGCCGTATTAATTGCACTACCAGCAAAGCTCGTCACTAGCTGAATAAAATTTTGAAATTGACCTATAGCCGCATATCCGGTTGGCCCGAGATAGACAGCCAGAATTTTATTCAGTACGAACATGGTTATGGTCTTAATTAAGACTGCCACGCCATTGAGTACACTGGTCTTAAATAAATTCATCTATGTTTGAAAACCATTACATAATTGAACAACTCGCTTTGCTTCATCCATGGACAAAGCAGGTCCTATCGGCAGGCTCAAGACCTCCGCATGTAGTTGTTCTGAAATTGGCAACCTTAAATCATTCCATTCCTTATAGGCTTTCTGCTTATGAGGTGGAATCGGATAATGAATAAGCGTTTGTATCTCATGCTCTACCAAATATTTTTGTAACTCTTGCCGATGTCTGGTCCGGATCACAAATAGATGCCAGACATGTTGAGTATAGGCCCGCGTATCTTTATTTTTGAGTGGTAACTCAATTAATGGATTCCGGATTTCTTTCAAATATAAATCTGCAATTTGACGACGATGCTGAGTCTCCTGATCTAAAAATTTCAGTTTTACATTCAGCATCGCCGCCTGAATTTCATCCAGGCGACTATTCACTCCAGCTACCAGATTTTTATATTTTTCATGTGAGCCATAGTTACGTAGAGCTGTAAGCATATGAGCTAACTCAGTATCATTGGTCGTAATCGCACCGGCATCCCCCAATGCACCTAAATTTTTACCTGGGTAAAAACTAAAACCTGAAGCATCACCCCAGTTTCCTGCTTTTTTAGCTTCAATTTCGGCACCATGAGCCTGTGCTGAGTCCTCCAAGACCAGTAAATTATATTTCTTAGCAATTGCCATAATTTCTGGCATTGCTGCAAGTTGTCCATATAAATGAACAGGAACAATCACTCTAGTTCTGGTTGTAATCGCTGCTTCTATTTTTTCAGGATCAAGATTAAAACTATTGATATCCGGTTCAATCAATACTGGCTGTAAATTATTCTCGGTAATAGCTAAAATACTTGCAATATAGGTATTTGCAGGCACAAGTACTTCATCGCCTTCATTCAGTTTACCCAGTTCCCTCCATGCACGCAGGGTCAGAGTCAAAGCATCCAATCCATTGGCAACCCCTATGGCATATTTTGTGCCACAATAATTTGCAAAATTTCGCTCAAAATCTTCTAGTTCTTTGCCACAGATATACCAACCGGAATCAATGACCCGGGTACAAGCTGCTATAAGCTGGTCACGGTATTGCGCATTTATCGCTTTTAGATCAAGAAAAGGAATCATTCTTATAATCTCATATAAAATTTATTATCTATTTTTTAGTTTCATATTTACTAAATATAAATATTAATTAAATTAAGTAAAACCAAAAGCTATTCTTTCAGTTCATAACTCTTAGTCTTTAAACTTGGCTCTAATAAGAATTTCTTTATTTTTCTATTTAAAGGCTTTTCAATATATTTATACATTAACAAGCTAGCTAATAGAGTTACAAGAAATACAATGATAGAAAACAACATCAAATCCATATTAACGGAAAGTATATTTTTAATATAATTTAAAACCTGTATCTCCAGAACATGCAGCAAATAAAAAGAAAAACTGATTTCCCCAGCTAGAACCATATATTTATTTGATAAAAACCGGGTAATAATACTTTTTTCTTTAACCACATAAGACAATGCGAAAACAAGAATAATTGCAGCCATAGGCAACCAGTAATACATTGAATATCTATAACTGATATCTATTTTGCTATGAAACACAAAGAATAAGACAAAAAGTAAAATTGCGCCTAATTCAAATACAAAAGTAGGTATATTGATTTGAGAATAATAGAATTTTATTTTTTCATAAAAATCGAACAGAATAATACCAAGTAAAAAATCAGAAAAACGTATCAATGGCGAGATATATAACCAATAGTGGCCCTGATTTGTATCAAGCTGAATATTTAAAAGAAAAATACCGACAAGATATAAAATAAAAATATAAACTCTTATTTTTTCAGAAATTAAAAACAAAAATGGGAAAAGCAGATAAAAAAACATTTCATCAGAAATACTCCAGGAGGGTGAATTCAATGAAAAATGAACATTTTCTTCTAGAAAGAAACTTTGTATCAGAAAAATGTGTTGAATTAAGTATTCCCATCCTGTTTCTGAGCGCAAGTAAGTCAGTAGAAGCACCAATGCTGTCATAGCAATATGAACCGGATATATTCTTACCAAGCGAGAAATATAAAACTCTTTTTTTGAAATATTTCCTGTTAAAATTTTCTCCTTATAATTATAGGCTAGAATAAATCCGCTCAATATAAAGAAAAAACTCACCCCTAAAAAACCCTCATCAAAAATACTGTTAAATATATTTGCATAATGAGTGTCATTTTTGAGAAAAGCCAAATGGCTCAGAAAAACAAAAAGAGCGAAAAACATACGCAATGATGTAAGTGGCTTTATCATTTCATACCTCTCCTTTATATTTATTATTATCTAAAAATTCTATTTTATAATTGTATGAGCTGACTATTTATTAGATAAAATCTTTCTCTACTTCTTTTAAAAACTGCTGATAATTACGAATGTAGTCACTTTCATCATAATAATCGCTGGCCAGCACCAACAATATACAATCTGCTGAAAATTCATGCATCTCATGCCAAACCATTGGCGGAATTTTTACCCCTTGACTGGACTGGTCGAGTAATACTTTTTGTTTTTCTTTACCGTTATCCATTAATATTTTACAGCTGCCTTGAATACTAAATGCAATTTGTTGAAGTTCCTTATGCGCATGAAAACCACGAGGAACATCCGGCTGAGCAGCAAAAATATAATAGAGTCGCTGTATACTAAAAGGGATATTTCGATTGGCTTCAGCGACCACCAGACTGCCACGATGATCTCCCAGATTCGGCAGTTCAACCCATTCGATTAGATTCATAATTTAACCTGCTAAAGAAATCAGATATTGGCCATATCCATTTTTACTCATCGTTTGGCCAATGGCTAACACTTGTTCTTTGCTTAGCCAGCCATTATTCATTGCAATTTCTTCTAGACAGGCAACTTTATAACCTTGACGTTTTTCCAGGGTTTCCACAAACTGAGCAGCCTCAAGCAGACTGCCCTGTGTACCCGTATCCAACCAGGCAAAGCCACGCCCTAGCAATTCAACATTTAAATCACCACGCTCCAGATAAGCTTGATTAATCGAGGTAATTTCCAATTCACCCCGCTCAGACGGTTTTACCTGTTTGGCAATTTGAATCACCTCATTATCGTAAAAATAAAGACCTGTCACAGCAAAATTTGATTTAGGATTTTTGGGTTTTTCTTCTATTGAAATAGCACGTTGATGTTGATCAAATTCCACCACACCAAAACGTTCGGGGTCTTTAACCTGATAACCAAAAACAGTTGCTCCCTTCTGACGTTCTGCCGCCTGGCGTAGCATGGGGGTAAAACCTTGCCCATAAAAAATATTATCGCCCAGCACCAGACACACATTGCTTTGCCCAATAAATTCTTCACCCAGAATAAAGGCTTGCGCCAAACCATCTGGACAGGGTTGTATTGCATAACTCAGCTGCATGCCAAATTGGGAACCATCCCCTAATAAGCGCTTAAATCCCTCAATATCTTCCGGGGTACTGATAACCAGAACTTCACGGATACCGGCCAACATCAATACAGATAACGGGTAATAGACCATTGGTTTGTCATAAATCGGAAGTAGCTGTTTGGAGATTCCCTTTGTAATCGGATGCAGGCGTGTGCCCGACCCACCGGCTAAAATAATTCCCTTGGTTGTACTTGACATTATACCGCCTCCCCTAAGCGTTCACGCTGATAAGAACCATCCTGAACCCGACGACACCATTCCAGATTATCCAGATACCACTGCACAGTTTTACGAATACCAGTCTCGAATGATTCCTGTGGCTTCCATCCCAGTTCCCGCTCTATTTTTGAGGCATCAATGGCATAACGCACATCATGTCCAGGTCGATCTTTCACAAGAGTAATCAAGCTTTCATAACTTTTTCCATTCTGTCGTGGCTGGAGTTCATCTAAAATATTACAAATAGTTTTAACCACATCGATATTCTGCTTTTCATTATGTCCACCAATATTATAGGTTTCGCCCACCCTGCCTTTGGTCGCAACCTGATATAAAGCACAGGCATGGTCTTCTACAAAAAGCCAATCCCGGATCTGCTGGCCATTGCCATAAACAGGTAAGGATTTTTCTTCCAAAGCATTCAAAATAACCAGTGGAATCAGCTTTTCAGGAAAATGATAAGGACCATAATTATTGGAACAATTGGTGACAAGCACCGGCAGACCATAGGTTCGATGCCAGGCTCGGACCAGATGATCTGCGCTGGCCTTACTTGCCGAGTAAGGTGAACTTGGGCAATAAGCAGTAGTTTCAGTAAATAGATTGGTTGTGCCTTCCAGGTCCCCATAGACCTCATCTGTTGAAATATGATGAAATTTGAATTTAGCTTTTTTAATTTCAGTTAAATTTTGCCAGTACTTGCGTGCAACTTCTAATAAGGTATAGGTACCCACAATATTGGTAGTGATAAATTCGGCGGGCCCATCGATTGAACGATCCACATGAGACTCTGCAGCCAAATGCATGACCACATCAGGCTCAAATTCTGAAAATAATTGCGTTAAAGATCCATAGTCACAAATATCCGTTTCAGAAAATTGATAACGGGGATGATCTGAGATAGAAATCAATGAGTCCAAGTTGCCTGCATAAGTTAACTTATCAACATTTAAAACATGATTTTCAGTCTCTTTAATCATATGCCGGATGACAGCAGACCCAATAAAACCCGCCCCACCGGTTACCAATATTTTTATTGTCATTTTAGTATCCTTTACTATTTTTATTTTATTTTTCACAAATTATTTTCAATTTACTGTTGCCTTATGGCACATCTGTTTTTATTGATTTATTCATACGATATATTAATTTTATTACATAAACCACTTATAAAAAAGCAAGCTCTTAAATGTAGTTACATTTTATCGGTATTTTTAACTTTTTATAGATTTACTGATCGTATTTATCTCTAAATATTCTGAAAAACTTTTGATCAATATTAATTTAATATTCATCAAAAATTTTATATTATTATTTTAATTAACAATAGGTTATTTTATTTTCATAAAATTATATTTTCCTAAAAATCATTTAAATACTATTTAAAATCAACAATCTAAAAAAACTCTAGATTAAGTAAAAATTATATGAAAATACTTTTTAGCATTAACAATATCCTCTCTATTTGTGTTTTTTATCTAACTTACTTATTCAAAAATAACAATTGGAAACAATTAATCCTGGTTTTACAAATTAAACAATTTTGTGTATCCAGATAGCCTATTGAATCAAAGTTTCACCCCCATTTTCATCTATATTTTTGCCGTGTCTTTGTGCAAACTTATTAAATTGACTTAAAAATAGCTATAGACAAGAAATGTGATCTATTATATTTTTTAGATGTTAATCACATAACTCGAATTCAAAAAATTAATAACTATTAATAAATACCAATTCTGAATATATAAAAATAAAGGGGTTTCAAGTGAACTATAGACACCTTTTAGGTATTTTTACCTTAAGCCTATCTCTAGCCGGATGTGCAGCATTATCCGGCTTTCAAACATATGATTTACCCAAAGAGGGAATCTATCAAACTGAACTGGGAACTCCTGTCAATCTGGTGCAGTTGAATCAGAACACCTTACCTGTCTTGCAGTCTGCCCAGACCCATAATCCCGGTCATTATGCTGCTTTATTTCAAACCGAGGTGCAGGATTACCGTTTGAATCCAGGTGATATTTTATCCTTTCAATTATGGGCCTATCCTGAAATCAGTGCCGTTCCTACAGCTAGTGATAATAATAACGGCTATCAAATTGACCGAAATGGCTATATCCATTTTCCATTCATTGGCCGTTATAAAGCAGCAGGAAAAACCCTTCCGCAAGTAAATCAGGAAGTACGACGTCAATTAATTCCCTACCTGAACAGCCCGGATGTGGTGGTGAGAGTCATTTCCTATCAAGGACAGCGCTATTCAGTGGTAGGTAATGTGAAATCGGCGGGGCAATTTTATTTGTCTGATCAACCAGTCAGCGTTTATACGGCGCTAGGTTTGGCGGGTGGCATTAATGAGCAAGGTGACTCGACTTCGATCCAACTTGTGCGTCAGGGGGTGACCTATGACCTGAATACAATCGCACTGGAAAGAGCTGGATATTCCTTGCATAAGCTTCTGATTCAACCTGATGACACCCTTTATATCAGTCCTCGTGAAAACCAGAAGATTTATGTTATGGGTGAAGCAGGCACCAATAAACCTTTGCCTATACGTGATCAAGGGATGACCCTGGCAGATGTACTAGGTGAAAGTGAAGGCATTAACCCCTATTCAGCCAGTGCGAGCCGCATCTATATCTTACGTGGCAATCCACACAATCAAATGACTGAAATATATCATTTAAGTCTAAAAAATCTTGGAGATTTTGGCCTGGCTAAACAGTTCAAAATGCGTAGCAATGATATTGTTTATGTTGATGCCACAGGTCTGACCCGATGGGAACGTGTGATTAGCCAGATTCTTCCATTTTCATATGTCGCTGATTCAGCTATACGATAGGTAACTCAGCTATGAAAATAAAAAATATTCTGGGGATGTGTTCTGGAAATATCGACTATCGCTTAATGACTGAATACGTATTAGCACAATCTGCCTGTACTTGTAGATTAAATCTATAAGTGAGGGAGGTTAAAGTAATATATATAACTGATAACAAAATACTATTTTTTATATAACACCATGGGATTCGCCTGCAACTCCATAGAGTTCAACACTGAATATGGGGCAGATTTAATAAAATAGCCTGATCCTGATCATAATAAAAATATCTGGATTCACCAGACTAGATTTTTCATGAAAGGACTTAAAGCCAGCATATTTGGGATCCATTCTCGCAGGGACAGCAGGTCTTTGATGAAGCGCCGTAATTTGATGCAATGCTCCATCATTGACTGGAAAAATCACTATTAAACTTTTAGAAAGCAAAATTATGAACAAAAATAACAATACCGAAAATATGATTGACCTAAAAGGGGTGCTCTTTTCCTTGTTTGCGCAATGGAAACTGATCCTCTTATGTGCCTTGCTCAGCGTGATTGCAGTGCTACTGTATTTACGTACTGCCACGATTAACTATAAGGTAGATGCCATCGTTCAGGTCGAAGAAAGTAGAGGTGCTTCAGCGGCTTTATTAGGTAGCCTTTCAAGTATTATTGGGCAAATGTCTTCGTCGAATGCTGAAGTTGAGGTGTTAAAATCACGTCATATCCTTGAATCAGTCATTGATCGTTTGAATCTGGATCTACAAATTGCCAGCACTGAAGACACCTTTGTCAAACGGCTATTTCAGGGGATAAATTATCAAACCGAATATCAGCCTGAAACTGTACGCTTCAAGGATGGCCAAAAAAGCTTTGATATTCGACAATTTGAAGTTCCTGATGCCTATCTGGATAAAAATCTGTTGCTAAAATTTCAACAACAGAGGTTTAGCCTGATCAATCCTGCCACAGAAGAAATTATATTTCAGGGTGCAGTTAACCAGCCCACACAATTTAAAGCTGCGCAGGGCAACTGGAAAATCGCGATCTTTAGTCAGGATCAGCTCGACAGCAGTTACAAGGTACAGAAGCTCTCTTTACCCTCAGCGATAGACTCTATTCTTGCCAATTATTCAATTGTAGAAAAAGGCGAACTGAGCGGGATCTTGCAGCTTCGCTATCAAGGTCATGACAAACAGCACATCACTAAAGTCCTAAATACTATTCTGACAGTTTATAGCCAGAATAATATTACACGCCGTTCGACAGAAACTGCTCAAACCCTCGCATTTCTGGATGATCAGTTACCGGTTTTAAGAACCCAACTTGACAATGCAGAACAGGTCTTTAACAAATTCCGTCAACAACATAATACGGTTGACATCACCAAAGAATCAGAATTGTATCTAAATCAGAGTATTACCCTAGAAACACAACGGGTGCTACTGGAACAGAGACAGGCAGAAATAGGCGCAAAATACGCAGCACTCCATCCAGCCATGCGGGAGATTACTGCTCAGCTTCGGGTGATTAATGGTAAGATTCGTGAGCTCAATACCACACTTAAAAATCTTCCAGAAATACAACGCCAGTATTTGCAGCTGTCTCGTGAAGTCGAAGTCAAACAGCAACTATATACCAATCTGGTAAATTCCTACCAACAGCTGCGCATTGCCAAAGCAGGTGAAATTGGTAATGTACATGTTATTGACACTGCCCTTGAACCGATTGATGTCATTAAACAGAAACAGCCATTGATTCTATTCCTAGCCTTCTGGTTCGGTGCTTTCTTGGGAATTATAGTGGCATTATTCCGCAATATGCTGCGCTCTGGAGTGAAAGATAGCAGCCAAATAGAATACCAGCTAGATCTTCCTGTCTATGCCAATATTGCACACTCGCCTGTACAGAAACCGGGACTAAAACTACTGAAAAAGAAAAAAATCCCTTTCTTATTGGCCCTTAAGCATAGTGATGATATGGCGATCGAAAGCTTGCGCAGCATACGTACCGCAAGTCATTTTGCCCTGTCTCAGGCGAAAAACAACATCATCATGATCTCAGGTCCAGCACCCAGAGTTGGAAAATCATTTGTTGCTAGTAACCTTGCGGTCATCATGGCTGAAAAAAATAAACGTGTGTTGATTATTGATGCGGATTTGCGTCGTGGTCATATCCACAAATATTTTAATCTGGATAATCAGTATGGATTAACCGAATACCTGAATGAGCAAATTAGCCTGGACCAGATGGTACAAAGCACCAATGTAGCCAACCTTAGTGTCATCACCTGTGGTGAAAATCCAGACAATCCATCTGAACTTCTCAATTCAGTTCGATTCCAGGAATTACTCCAACAGCTGACGCCACATTATGATCATATCATTATAGATACTCCTCCTGTCCTGGCAGTCACGGATGCAATCATCGTATCCCGATATGTCGGACTCAACCTGGTCGTAGCTCGCTATGCAAAAACACAAATGAAGGAATTGGCACTTACAGTGAACCGTTTTAAACAAGCCGGAAGTGCCGTAAATGGCTTAATCCTGAATGATATCCAGCGTTCAGCCGGCGGAAGTTATAGCTATGATTATACTTATAGTTATAAAACCAGAACAAAAGCCAGTTGATCCTGTTTAATAAAAAAACCAGCAATTGCTGGTTTTTTTATTTCTCGAAGGCTCTACCAAACTACAATGTTCGCTTGCTAAAAAACCACCCATTCTGCAAGATTTCCCAAAATTTTCTGCTAAGATGGAATGAACCTCAACGATAACATTAGATTGGAATAATACATGAGCAAGGCCTTACCGATTGCTGTCGCTGTTCTTCTAGGCGGTGCCGCGCTAGTACCTGTTTACTATGCAACTCAAAACCCAGCAGCTCAAACTACAAAAGCATCTAAAGATGCCTCTGCTGTTTCTAAAATCAGCTATGCTCTCGGTTATGAAGTGGCTCATCAAACTCCACCAGAACTGGATATCAACAGTTTCGTTACTGGTGTTCGCGAAGGTCATGCCCGCACAGAACCCGCCTATACTGAAGAAGAATTACAAGCGGCTTATGAGCAGTTCCAGAAAGACATGCAGCAAAAGCAAGTCGAAGATTCAAAGCAAGCTCAAGCATCTAGCGATAGTTTCCTGACAGAGAATGCGAAAAAAGCCGGAGTGAAAACCACAGCTTCTGGCCTGCAATATATCGTTACCAAGGAAGGTACCGGCAAACAGCCAGCTGCCTCTTCAGTTGTGAAAGTCCATTACACCGGCAAACTGGTCGATGGTACGGTATTTGACAGTTCAGTTGAACGTGGCGAGCCGATTGAGTTCCCACTCAACCAGGTTATTCCAGGCTGGACTGAAGGTCTGCAACTGATGAAAGAAGGCGGTAAAGCGACCCTGTATATCCCTTCGCAACTGGGCTATGGTGAACAGGGCGTGCCAGGAACCATTCCTCCACACAGTACTTTGATTTTTGATGTGGAACTCATTGAAGTAAAATAATCCACGACAAAGGAGAGCAAGGCGCTCTCCTTTATTTTGAGAATAAATCATGAAAATACAAATAAGCTTGATGGTTTTATTGCTAAGTTCTAGCAGTCTGTTTGCCAAAGATGTCACCAATAAAAGCCCGGAAGCCGAACAGGTGGGTTACAGCTTTGGTTATCTGATGGGAAAAAGTAATGCCGAGTCCTTGCAAGGTATTGATCTGGATGCATTTAGTGCTGGCTTAAAAGCTGCAGCAGCAGGCAAACAATCCACTTTAAGTGAAGAAGACATGGCCCGGGTCTTGACCCAATTTAAGCGTCAGGCTGAAGCCAAAGAACTGATTACGCTAAAGCAGCAGGCTGATGAAAATGCCAAAATCGGTCAGGCTTTTCTGGCTGAAAATGCAAAAAAACCGGGGATAAAAACTACTAAATCCGGCCTGCAATATCAGATTCTTCAGGAAGGTAAAGGCAAATCGCCAAAAGCCGATAGCAATGTCCGCGTGCATTATGAAGGTCGCTTGATCGATGGTACGGTTTTCGACAGTTCAATTGCCCGTAACCAGCCCGTGGTATTTCGTACCACCCAGGTGATTACCGGCTGGACCGAAGGCTTGCAGCTGATGAAAGAGGGGGCCAAATACCGCTTTTTTATTCCTGCAGAACTGGCCTATGGACAGATTGGTTCAGGTGATGTGATTGAGCCAAACAGTACCCTAATTTTTGATGTGGAATTACTGGAAATTATTAAGTAATCAATACTATTTTTTTTAATATTCTATTTGAGAGGCGCGATAGCGGCCTCTCTTTTTTATGCAGATGAAGAATAAATTAATCGAATGTTTTCATGTCACATTCAGAACAGTTTTGCTATGTTATATTTTAATTAAACGATTCAACAAGAATAGAGGATGTCAGCATGGCAGCAATTAAGACTCGCGAAATTCATTATACTGCGCCGGATGGCAGCACATTGATTGGTTATTTTGCCGCTCCAGAAACAGATGCGCCCGTTGCAGGCGTGCTGGTCGCACCAGAATGGTGGGGTCGTAATGAATATACCGAACAACGTGCTCGTGAACTTGCAGAACATGGTTATGCGGCCTTGGCGATTGACATGTATGGTGACAAAAAAGTAACCACCCATTCTGATCAGGCCTACCAGTGGATGATGCAGACGTTTGAAGATCCGGATACCATCGTGAATCGCGCTACAGCAGCTCTGAATACCTTGGCAGCCCAGGATGAAGTCAATGCAGAGAAACTTGCAGCGATTGGTTTCTGCTATGGTGGCAAAGTGGTACTGGATCTGGCACGTGCCAATGCACCTTTAAAAGCAGTTGCCACTTTCCATGCCAACCTGTCTCCAAAAGCACCGGCTCAGGAAGGTCAGGTACAGGCAGAAATTTTAGTGCTGCATGGCGAGCTGGACAGTATGGTAACGCTGGATGATGTCGCCAGCTTCCGTGAAGAAATGCATGCCGCCAAAGTCGAGCATGAAGTGATCGTATTTGAAGATGCCAAACATGGCTTTAGCAACCCGCTCGCCGATGAACGGGCCAAAGCCAATGGTGTGGATCTTGGTTACAATGCCGAAGCCGAACAAAAAAGCCTGACGGCAATGTATGCTTTACTTGAACGTCATCTGGCTTAAATACAACTGCTCGACTGGCGACCAAGCCAAGTAGTTCAGATACTCATTGAAGAAAAGAACGATAAATCCTACCAGAGGAGAATGCTGATTATGGCTGAAACCAACTGCCCCTACTGCAACTATGACGAATATGACGTCATTGCCAAAAATGATTATGGTGTGGTGCTGCCTGAACCGAATTCATTATCCGAAGGTCACTGTGTGATCATTCCACTACGACATGTGGCTTCATTTTTCGAAGTAACCGATAAAGAACGTAAAAGCCTGATGTCTTTACTGGAACAGGCGCGCAATGAATTGCAATTACGTTACCAGCCTGCCGGTTTTCATGTCGGCTTTATTGATGGTGAGGTGTTTCAGGAAAAGGTAGAACATCTGCATATTCATATTATTCCGCGTTATAAAGGCAAGGCGCTGAAGCTGGATGAACGCTGGGGTATTAGCGACTAAATCCTGACTGTGATTGAATAAATGCTCTTCGGAGCGTTTATCAATTGGAGCGTAAAACCTCGTGGTTCAGCGCGAGAATATAAGCGACTGGCGTAAGAGCCTATCCAGAATATTTTCTACACAAAAGAAGGCTTAAAAAGGCTAAATTAATGAATTGAAGACTCATATTTAAGTATCTTTTACAGTTTTTCCACACCCTTCTGCACTTTTCTAACCAAGCAAACGATCTTTCAATAACCCAGTGTTGTGGAATGACTGAAAATTTATGTAATTCACTCCGTTTTGCTACCTCAACTCGAACTTCAATTAAACTTTCAATAACTAAGGCAAAAGGGTGGCCGGCATAACCATCATCATCATCAAGTACAACCTCCATACTCTGTAAAGTCTGCTTATTTAATCCTACAGCATCTAGTGCACCTTGACGATCCGTTTCATCTGCTGTTGTAAGAAATATTTCATATGGGAGACCTGGAGTATCAACAAGAATATGTCTTTTAATCCTTGAAATTTTTTTACCAGCGTCATAGCCTTTATCTCGTTCGACTAATGTCGCTGGAATATGGTTTTCTCATACGAATATTTTATAAAAATCTTTTTCGAACTACCAAAAATGAGGAAAATTTATTCTATATAGGCTCTAAGCCATACGACATAGCATGTCGTAGTGAATAGTTTTACTGTTCCTTAATCAAAATACTATTGTTAAAATAAATGCATGAAAACCCTTAAATTACGCATAAAAGACAAACACAGCAAGGTGCTCGAACAGTTAGCATCTGAGGTGAACTTTGTCTGGAATTATGTTAATGATTTGGGGTTTAAGCATTTAAAAAGAAAAGGGGAATTTCTTAGTGCCTATGATATTGCCAAATACACCAAAGGCGCATCTAAAGAATGCAATCTTCACAGCCAAACCATTCAGGCTGTGACAGAAGAATTAGTCCTCCGAAGAAAACAGTTCAAAAAAGCAAAGTTGAAATGGCGTGTCAGCAATAAGCAATCAGCAAGAAGATCGCTTGGATGGATACCCTTTAAAAAGGCAGCAATCAAGTATGCTGATGGTTGGATGCAGTATGGCAAACAACAATTCAAATTATGGGATAGCTACGGCTTAAGCAAATACACGGTTAAGACAGGCTCATTTGTAGAAGATAGCCGTGGGCGTTGGTATGTGTGCCTTGTGGTGGATAGTCCTAAAGCTGAGAAATCCAAAGCCACCAAAGCGATTGGCATTGATCTAGGCTTAAAGGATGTTGCCACCTGTTCCGATGGTACAGTGATCTCTAATCCTAAATTCTATCGAAGTTATGAACAAAAATTAGGTATTGCTCAACGAGCAAGAAATAAGAAACGTGTCCGTACATTACACTCCAAGATAGCGAATTGTCGTAAAGACCATTTGCATAAAGCTAGCACTATGCTTGTGAAAGAAAATGCACTGATTGTTGTTGGTGATTTAAGTGCGAAGAAACTTGTAACAACTAAAATGGCAAAATCTGTTTTAGATACCGGCTTTTCGGCACTCAAAACAATGCTCAAGTATAAATGCGAGAACGCAGGGGTATTGTTTGAAGAAGTGAGTGAGAGATTCACAACCCAAATCTGTTCGAGCTGCGGTGAAATCACTGCAAGTAGTCCGAAGGGTAGAACAGATTTGCGAATAAGAGAATGGCAGTGCAGCAATAAAAAATGTCTAAGTTCGAACAACAGGGACATTAATGCTGCAAAGAACATTCTTGCGCTTGGACATAAGCGTCTAGCGGTAGGAATCTCCCTCTTTTGAGGGGGAGAAGATGTCAACTACTTTTCACATTTCATATCTGCTGATTCCGCTATAATAGCAGTTGCTTATTCGGTTGCTATTTATCCATGTTTGTATTTTCAGATGCCTTGTTAGAATGGTTTGATGTGCATGGTCGTCATGACTTGCCTTGGCAGGTGGCAGATGATCCCTACAAAGTCTGGGTCTCTGAAATCATGTTGCAGCAAACCCAGGTCAAAACTGTGCTGCAATATTTTGAACGATTTATCCAGCGTTTTCCGACCGTACAGGATTTGGGTACTGCCTCTTGGGATGAAGTGGCGCCTTACTGGGCAGGACTGGGCTATTATGCCCGCGCCCGTAACCTGCACAAAGCTGCCGGCATGGTGACAGCACAGCAACAGTTTCCACAGACACTGGAACAATGGATTGCTTTACCGGGGATCGGCCATTCTACTGCCGGTGCCTTGATGTCACTGGGTTTACGTCAATACGGCGTGATTATGGATGGCAATGTGAAACGGGTCTTGTCGCGTTTCTTTGCGATTGAAGATGACCTGTCTAAACCTATCCATGAACGTGCTTTATGGCAACTGGCCGAAGAATTATGTCCGCTTGAACGTAATCATGATTATACCCAGGCGATTATGGATCTCGGGGCCACAGTCTGTACCCCGAAAAAGCCACTGTGCCTGTATTGTCCGATGCAGCAACATTGCAAAGCGCATCAGCAGGGTCTGGAAAATGAGTTACCGTTCAAGAAGGCTAAAAAGCCGGTACCCGTACGCTCAGCACAGGTCCTGCTGATTCAGTCCGGTCAGGAATGGCTCTGGCAACAACGACCCAACAGTGGCCTGTGGGGCGGACTCTGGTGCTTGCCGATTATTGAAAATACCCATGAATTCGAACAGCAATGTCAGCAGCTTGGCCTGAAAAATATCCTCAAAAAAGTCCAGATCAGCCACAGTTTCACCCACTTCACCTGGCAGCTTGAAGCAATCGTTTTTGTAGTGGATCAGGATCAGCAGGAACATCTGGCGATTGAACTGCAAGGCAACTGGATGCGTCCAGAAACCGCGATTGATTGCGGTCTGCCGACAGCAATGAAAAAATTGATCTCTGCGGTAAATGTATGACATAGTCTGGACAAAGCAAAAAATCGATTAGCTCAGAATGAGCATTGCCAATATTTAAGGATGAATAGCGTGCGCCAATACCTTGCTTTGACCTGGGTGGCTTTGATTGCCATATTACTGACCGCCTGTAGCAGTACACCGAAGCAACCCTCTTCTGCACAGTTAAATCCGCTACTGGTACAGCAACTGCAAAATAAGCGTATGCCCTCTTCACTGCCCATTCCGGTGGCACGTGTACAGGCACGTGAATTACAGGATACCTGGGGTGCGTCGCGCAGTCGCGGGCGCCTGCATGAAGGCATTGATATCATGGCTCCACGTGGAACCAAAGTCTTTAGTGCCACAGAAGGTCTGATTGCAGATTTACGCAATAACAATTTGGGTGGTAAAGTAGTCTGGATTCTGGGCCCCGGCGGCTCTTGGCATTATTATGCGCATCTGGATGGGCACAAGCGCGGCCTGAAAGTAGGTGATGCGGTCAAAAAAGGCCAGCTGATCGGCTATGTAGGCAATACGGGTAATGCCCGGCATACTGCACCACATCTGCATTATGGAATTTATTTACAGGGCAAGGGTCGCGGTGTGGTCAATCCCTATCCCTATTTACGTTAATTTTAGGATATTTACATGTCAGAAGCGTTGATCAATCGTCTGGTGGAATTTGCTGAATCAGGCAATCAACAAAAAATCGTGCTGAATGGTCAAAGCTACCAGGGCTGGGTGATGGAAATTACCGAGGAAGCCTTGCTGATCAGTACCGGTTATGCCGATAAAACCGGTAAAGACATGTGGATTCAATTTAGCGATCTGGATCAGGCTGAACTGTCGTACTGGGACAATCAGCAGGATCAGTGGACTGTTTTTAAATTATAAAACAATAAAAACAAGGAGCATGGCATGACTCTGCAACGCTGTGGCTGGTGCTCCGATGATCCGCTGTATATCGCCTACCATGACCAGGAATGGGGACAGGTTCTACTAGATGAAAACCGCCTGTTTGAAATGCTGTGTCTGGAAGGTCAGCAGGCCGGTTTAGCCTGGATTACCGTCCTCAAAAAACGTGAAGCTTACCGTGAACATTTTTTTCAATATAGCATTGAATCTATTGCCTCACTTACAGATGAACAACTCCAGCTTAAGCTGGGAGATGCTAGCTTAATACGGCATCGCGGCAAACTGCATGCCATTCGGCAGAATGCCCAGGCATGGCTGCAGCTGCAACAGCAAGGCATCAATGTAGGGCAATGGCTGTGGTCTTTTGCAGCGCAACCCCGACTGAATAATGATGTTGCGGATTATCGTCAGGCACCCGCACAAACCATTGAGAGCCAAAAGATGTCTAAAGCACTCAAACAGGCCGGTTTTAAATTTGTTGGACCCACCATTTGCTATGCATTTATGCAGGCCGTCGGTATGGTCGATGATCACGAAAATCATTGTGACTTTAAAACAATATCCTCCCATTCAAAAAAGGGCTGAACTTATGTCGAATAATATTATCCAGGCCTATGCTGCAATGTCAGCAGGTACTGCACTCGAACCCTATCAATTCGATGCCGGCGAACTACAGCCACATCAGGTCGAAGTCAAAGTAGAATACTGCGGCCTGTGTCATTCCGATATTTCGGTGATCAATAATGACTGGGGTTCATCGGTTTATCCAGTGGTGGCTGGACACGAAATTATTGGCACCATTACCCATTTAGGCTCAGAAGCTAAAGGCCTGAAAGTGGGTCAACGCGTTGGCATTGGCTGGACTGCGGAAAGCTGCCAATATTGCGATCCGTGTATTTCAGGTCAGCAGGTGCTCTGTACTGGCGGCCAAGTGGCGACTATTGTCGGACATGCCGGTGGTTTCGCCGACAAGGTCCGTGCTGGCTGGCAATGGGTCATTCCCCTGCCTGAAGATCTGGATCCTGAAAGTGCCGGCCCCCTGCTCTGTGGCGGGATTACCGTATTCGATCCGATTCTGAAACACCAGATTCAGGCCATTCACCATGTTGGAGTGATCGGGATTGGCGGGCTGGGCCATATTGCGATTAAACTGCTTAAAGCCTGGGGCTGCGAAATTACCGCCTTTACTTCCAATCTGGACAAGACCGATGAGCTGAAAGCCATGGGTGCTGATCATGTGGTGAATAGTCGTGATGTGGCTGCATTAAAGGCTCAACGTGGTAAGTTCGATTTATTATTGAGTACGGTCAATGTCACCTTGAACTGGCAGGCTTATCTGGCCACTCTGGCACCGAACGGTACTGTGCATATGCTGGGTCTACCATTAGAACCGATGCCGATTCCGGCGGGCATGCTGATTGGCGGCGCCAAGTCTGTTACCGGCTCACCGACCGGTTCACCGGCGGCACTGCGTCAGTTACTGCAATTTGCTGCGCGTAAAAATATTGCCCCACAAATTGAAGTCTTCCCGATGTCACAGCTGAATCAAGCAATTGAACATCTGTATTCGGGTAAAGCCCGCTACCGGATTGTACTTAAAGCAGATTTTGAAGCTTAAACTCTGCCTGTTTCAATCTGTCAAAAAGACCCAGCAATTGGGTCTTTTTTATTGCAATACTTCAGGCAAAACTGCAAGGCCTGCAGGCTTGGCCAGCTCTGCTTTCATCTTCTGCAGCATCTGATAAGGCTGCTGCTGCACGAACATATTTACAAAAGTTAAGGGAATCGAGCCTTCCGGATTGGCATAACCATAAGTTGAAACCTTGACCTGATTATTGGCCAGCTTTTGAAAAGTCCAATCCCCCTGATAATCGGTCAAACGCACATAATTCGGATTTAAGGGATAGCCGGTCTGAATGGCTTTATTCTTGATACTGATCTGTCCATTGGCTTGCTTGATCATCTTGCCCTGTACAATCAGGTCGCGGTCTTTTAACGGAAATGGAAAATCCAGCACCATATACAAGGTAAATTCGCCTTTTTTATCATCACGTGATAAGACCTTGATACTGCCCATATAAGGTACCCATTGCACAGCATGCTCGATATCCAGAATCAGCGACACGGCATTTTCAATTGGTGCATGGTAAGTGGTTTCTGCCTTATACAGAAAGACCGGATTCTGCTGATCCTGATAGGTCCAGACCTTGATATTATTTTTATCAATACTGAGTTTGGGCGTATGGAGTGGCTTTGCCTGCGCAATGGTGCCAAGCACCACTGCACAGAGCAGGAAAATCATTTTTTGCATTATATTATTCGTCTTATTTTAGTTTTAGATTTTTTTATAAATGATTTTGACTGGATTTTAAACCTGAATGTCGTTAAAACCCAACACGTCTTTCATGTCATATTTGCCAGTTTCACGACCGACCACCCAGGCAGCAGCACGCACTGCACCGCTGGCAAAATTCATGCGGTTGGTGGCTTTATGGGTAATTTCCACACGTTCGCCATCGGCAATAAACATAGCAGTATGTTCACCGACAATATCGCCGCCACGAATGGTCTGGAAACCAATGCTCTTGCGCTCACGAGGACCGGTATGACCTTCACGGCAATATACGGCATCCTGTTTCAGGTCACGGCCCAAAGCACCTGCAATCGCCTCGCCCATCATCAATGCCGTACCCGATGGTGCATCAACTTTATGGCGGTGATGTGCTTCAATCACTTCAATGTCGACCGTATCACCGAAAACTTTAGAAGCAAGTTCAAGCAGCTTGATCGATACGTTTACACCTACTGAATAGTTTGCTGCATAGACCACAGACGTTTCAGTAGCAGATTCATCCAGATAGGCTTTCTGCTCGTCATTCATTCCTGTAGTACCAATCACGATGGCCACACCGGCTTCACGGCAGATTTTCAAGTGATTGACCGTCGCTGCCGGTGCAGTGAAATCAATTACCACATCGCAGTCTTTTACTACATCTGCGAGGCTAGCTACCACTTTAACCCCGACTGCACCAATTCCGGCAATTTCGCCAGCATCCGCACCCAATAATGTACTTTCAGGGCGTTCTACTGCAGCCGCCAATTGATAACCCGCTTCATGCACTGCCTGAATAAGGATACGTCCCATACGACCGCCGGCACCTAAGATCCCAATGCGTGGTGTAGCTGACATAACATAGTCCTGATGTTGATCCAAAATTGCTCTTACTATAGCAAAACTGTGCAATAACACTAAGATGCATTGCATAAAAATCAATGAAAATACTCAAACAGTAAAATCACTGCGATTGATAAGACTTTCAGCCCAGAAATCACAAGCAAAGACTTTAACAAATAAAAAAATGAAAAACTGTCTGTACCGGGTCGAAAAACAGCATCATAAAAGCCAATCAAGCCATCAAACAGAATGCCGACCAGCATCTATTTTTGGCTACATAAATGATGCTATGTATCTTTCCAAAGCCTTTCTTTGTACAGATAAAATCGTTCTGCGTATGAGAAGAATAAAAAGGATATAGCGCATTAATTCTTTCGCAATATATGCAACAAACAAAGCGCCTGCAAAAGCAGAAACCAAATGCACAAGTCAAAATGCCTGTACGTTCATGGATAAAATTCAGACAATTTTGTACGCTTTGGCTTACATCAATCTCGTCCCTTTGCCGCTATCCGCAATAGTACAAATTTCCTATGATGGATTCATCGGGAACAGGATGTTCCATACAAGAATAACAATAGATAAGTACAAGGACGTTCAGGTACGACAGGAGTTATACCGAGCCAAGCAATA
Source organism: Acinetobacter sp. KH_038 (assembly GCF_057839405.1). Taxonomy (NCBI): domain Bacteria; kingdom Pseudomonadati; phylum Pseudomonadota; class Gammaproteobacteria; order Moraxellales; family Moraxellaceae; genus Acinetobacter; species Acinetobacter sp. KH_038. Next base: position 3,091,338 of record NZ_CM174489.1, read on the forward strand.
CGAAAACCCCCGGCAGGATGCTGGGGGTTTTTATTTTAATTATCATTTTATTCGAGGATTTGCATGACCGCTTTATCCAGTCATGAATCAAATAAAAAATATAATTGATTTAAATAATGTAGGAGAAATAGTCATATATAGGTATTTCATCTAAGCTCAGAGCTTTTTAGTATCAGCTGTCTATATTTAAGTATATCATATGTGCTGTCTTGCATTTTATTCCTGCAGTTGTAGTTCTCCTATTTGTTTTGTGATTTAGTCTCATGCCAGTCAGTTAAATGTTCTAAAACAAATTCCTGTCATTTTATTTTTCTTCACCTTAAAAGATCTCTGCATGACTCCTGCATTTTAATACCTTACCGAGATGGTAAAAGCGGCTATTTAATGGCCAGAATTTAAAATAATTTAATTTTCATTAATTAGATATACCCAATGATCTTTGCTTCATCGCTTGATGCGGTCTGCCGATCTATACCACATAATTGATCTTCCACTCCCCTAGTCTGAACAACAAGTGCCGTTTCAAGTCTGAAAAATCTTAGGAACATTTTTTAACTGATGTCATTTATTTATAAGCAATTGTATTTTCTATTTTTTAAATACACGTATTCTTAAAACTCCCATACAGGTAACAACATGAATGATATAAGATTATTATATGTCAGCAAATTTAAAAGTAAGATTAATCCGATAAATGAGTTGTGCGACATTTTGTCAGAAGCCCTCACTTTTAATGGGCTCAACCAAATTTATGGCGCTCTTTATTATGGAAATAATTATTTTGTGCAGTGCTTAGAAGGTCAAAAAGATAAAGTAGAACATTTATTTTATCAAAAGATTTTAAAAGATCCACGTCATGAAAACTGTGAAGTCTTATCTTGTGAAAATATTGAACAATATTCGTTTTCTGGCTGGCATATGAAATATGCCATGATTCATACAGAAGTACTGGAGTTCTTTGCCCACCACCATAATGATGAGTTTAATCCCTATTTACTTAATACCGTGACTATTCCAGCTTTTATCAACTTATTAAGCCAGCATGGTGACAGTTTTTCTATCTTGAAAAGTAAAGCCCTGGTAAGTGCCAACCCCATTTAAAGCTCAACTAAATCCTCTGGTCGCGACAAAGGGCCGGATTTAAAAGTCTTTTGAGCATCTTGTTCAATAGAACCGTATATACAGCATAAAAAAGGACGCATTTGCGTCCTTTTTTACCTGCATTCAATTAATCGAACAAACGATCAAAGAATGATTTTTTCTTTGGCGAAGATTTACTATCTTCACCATCCATGGTTTCTTGCAGTTCTTTCAACAGTTCACGCTGACGCGCACTTAAGTTGACTGGCGTTTCCACCACGATTCTGCACAGCAAGTCACCCTGCATGCTGGTACGTACCGGTTTAACCCCTTTACCACGTAAGCGGAACAGTTTGCCCGTTTGAGTACCTTCAGGAATTTTCAGGCTCACACGGCCTTCCAGGGTAGGAATCTGAACTTCCTTCCCTAAGGCTGCATCAGCAATTGATACCGGCACATCCATATACAGGTCAGCACCATCACGCTGGAAAATTTCATGCTCACGCACTACCACTTCTACGTACAGGTCACCGGACTGACCGTCACGGATCGCTTCACCTTTACCGGTCAAGCGTACGCGGTCGCCATTGTCTACACCCGCAGGAATAGTGACTTCCAGAGTTTGCTGACGATCTGATACCCCTGAACCATGACATTTATTACATGGGTTCTTGATGATCTTGCCCTGACCGCGACAGGTACTACAGGTTTGCTGTACCGAGAAGAAACCTTGCTGCATACGCACTTGACCGGCACCATGACAGGTACGGCAGGTTTCTACATCGTTTGGATTTTTCGAGCCTTTACCATCACAGGCATCACAAGGTGCCGGTGCAGTAAAAGTAATGGTTTTCTTGACGCCCTTGACTGCTTCTTCCAGGGTCAGTTCCATGACATAGCGTAAGTCGGAACCTCGGCGCGCGCGCTGCTGGCCACGACCACCACCGCCGCCGAAAGCACCACCGAAAATATCACCGAACTGGCTGAAAATGTCTTCTGCGCTGAAACCACCACCGAAGCCGCCACCGCCGCCCATACCACCTTCAAAGGCCTGATGCCCCATACGGTCGTACATGCTGCGCTTTTCACCATCAGAGAGCACTTCATAGGCTTCTGCTGCTTCTTTGAATTTCTCTTCAGCTTCAGCATTGTCCGGGTTACGGTCTGGATGATATTTCATCGCCAACTTACGGTAGGCTTTTTTGATTTCATCATCACTAGCGGTTTTAGCGACGCCCAAAACCTCATAATAATCACGTTTAGCCATGTCTGGCGATGCTCCTCACGGAATTTTGTTTAATATTCAACTGAGGTCTGAAATTGGGGTCAAACCTAGTTTTACAAGGGGAAATGTGAAAAAAATTATGCGCTTTAGAACACAGCTTTATTTTGAGAGAATTTATGGATACCTTTAAACCAGGCATTGAGCAGAAAAATAAAGGCAATAAAGCTGAAAATTACCCCGGTCACCACACAGGCCTTGACCCATAACTGGCTGTCCCAGGCAAAGAAAAACAGGGGAATAAACCACAGTGCAGCGAAGATCGCTAAAATGGTATAAATCACGATATTACGCATGATCCACAGCGCCTGTGCCTGTAGCCAGACTTCAGCATAATCGACCTGAGTCACTTTACGCGCGAACCAGTAGGCCAACAGGCCACTAAACAGGGTGAACAAAGCCAAAAACATGAAGACATAAGCCATTGCTACGGAACGTCGCATCTTGGTTAATGTATTTTGAGTCATGTCTGGTTCAACCTCATTACTGAATTGGCAGTCCGGCCAATGCAGCAATTACTTATTTTTTTAAAGTATAAAAATCTCAGGTGCTACTATATTGAAGATTTCGCTATTTCGCACCTGAAATTATGACAAATTTAAACAGAATTTAAACTTTTTTTCACTTTAAACCATTGTGCATATAAGGCAGGCAGGAAAAACAGGGTCAACAGGGTTGCCACAATCAGACCGCCCATAATTGCCACTGCCATCGGCCCGAAAAAAATACTCCGCGACAGGGGGATCATGGCTAAAACTGCAGCCAGTGCGGTCAAAACAATCGGACGACAACGGCGGACCGTGGCATTGATGATGGCATCCCATTGTGCTTCCCCGGCCTGAATATCCTGCTCGATCTGGTCGATCAGAATCAGCGAATTACGCATGATCATGCCAGACAGTGCAATCGTCCCGAGCATAGCGACAAAGCCGAAAGGTTTATTGAACAATAACAGGAATAATACCACCCCAATGATGCCCAAAGGCGCAGTCAGAAATACAATAAAGGCCCGTGACATACTTTTGAGCTGAATCATCAGCAGGGTCATCACCACCGCCAGGAATAAAGGCATGCCGGCATTGACCGAGTTCTGGCCACGTGCAGATTCCTCAACAGTACCGCCCACTTGTAGCAGATAGCCATTGGGTAACTCAGCTCGTAGCTGCTCTAGTGAATCCTGCAATTCATTCACTACCGTGGCCGGCTGCAAGGCCGTGCGAATATCGGCACGTACGGTAATGGTTGGTAAACGATTACGATGCCAGATCAGGCCTTCTTCAAAGCTATATTCAATGTTGGCAAGCTGGGCCAGCGGCACTGAAGTTCCCGTGGCTGTAGGCACGGCCAGACTGCTTAAAGATGCCACCTCTACCCGTTCAGCCTGAGCACCGCGCAAACGGATTTCAATCAGCTCACGTTTTTCCCGGTACTGATCAATGCCTGCACCCAGAATCGAGCTGTTCAGTACATTGGCCAGTTCACTGCTACTGACCCCCAGCTGGCGGGCACGGTCCTGATCAATCTGCAGTTTGATAACCTTGCTCGGCTCACCCCAGTCCAGATGCACATTGGTGGTATTCGGATTCTCTCCCACTTTGGCAGCAACACGCTGTGCCCATTCACGTACCAAGCCCAGATCTTCGCCAGAGACCCGAAACTGCAGTGGATAACCGACTGGTGGGCCATTTTCCAGTAAGGACACCCGGGTCCGGACTTCCGGCAATAACACCCGAATCTGGTCGCTTAAGGACTGCCGGATTTCATTACGATCTTCCAAAGAGGAGGCTAGCACCACAAACTGGGCAAAACTGGTTTGCGGCAGCTGCTGATCGAGTGGCAAATAGAAACGCGGCGAACCAATCCCGACATAGGCCACATAGTTATCAATGCCCTGCTGTTTCGACAAAAAGGCTTCGACCTTTTTCACTGCGGCCTCGGTGGCCTTCAAGGAGGCACCTTCTTCCAGTTTAAGGTCGACCAGAATCTCCGCCCGGTTGGATGGCGGAAAAAACTGCTGCGGTACCAGCTTGAACATCAGAATCGACAGGACAAAAATCCCGACTGTGGCTGCAATCACGGTTTTACGATAGGTCACACAGGCATTTACCCAACGGCGAAAGCCCTGATAAAACCGGGTTTGATAGGGGTCATAGTGTTCGCCGGCATGATGCACAATCGGCGCAGGTTGCGGCTGTTTGCGCAGACGTGCCCAGAGACGCTGATACCACGGTGCTTTTTGCACTAAATCTTTGTTGAAATCCGGCAGCAGTTTATCACCTAAGTAAGGTACAAACAGAACCGCGGCAATCCAGGACACCAGCAGGGCAATGGTCACCACCTGAAAAATCGAACGGGTATATTCCCCGGTACTCGATGCTGCCGTGGCAATCGGTAAAAAGCCGGCAGCAGTAATTAAGGTCCCGGTCAACATTGGAAATGCGGTGGTGCGCCAGGCATGGCCGGCGGCCTGTAGCCGGCTAAAGCCCTGCTCCATTTTAATCGCCATCATTTCAATCGCGATAATCGCATCATCGACCAGCAAACCCAGCGCCAGGATCAGGGCACCCAGGGAAATCTTGTGCAGCCCGACATCAAACAGCTGCATCCCGGCAAAGGTCATGGCCAGTACCAGTGGAATCGAAAATGCCACCACCAGTCCGGTACGAAAACCGAGCGAGAAGAAACTGACCAGCAGTACGATAATCACCGCTTCGGCCAAGACTTTCATAAATTCGTTAATACTACGTTTGACCGCCACCGGCTGATCGGAGACTTTTTGCAGCTGCATGCCGAGTGGCAAGGTTTTTTGCAAACGGGCAAATTCCTGTTCCAGATGTTTGCCCAAGGCAATGATATCGCCACCCTTGCGCATGGACACGGCAATGCCAATGCCATTTTCCCCCATAAAGCGCATCCTTGGCTGGGCCGGATCACTAAAGCCGCGATAGACGTCAGCCACATCTCCGAGCTGAATGGTCTTGCCATTTACCAGAAGTGGCAACTGCTGTAGTTGTTCGACACTGCTTAGAGCACCACTGACCCGAACCTGAATCCGGTCAGAACCGGTTTCAAAAAATCCGGCATTGCTCATGGCATTTTGCTGCTGTAAGGCCTGCTGAATGGCGCTGACGGGGACGCCCAGCTGAATTGCTTTAGTGTTGGAAATTTCAATCCAGATTTTCTGGTCTTGCAGCCCGATCAGTTCTACTTTGGCCACATCTTTCACCCGTTGCAGTTGTAGCTGCAAACGGTCGGCATATTCTTTTAAGGTGGCATAATCGAAGTCTTTGCCTTTAAGCACATAGATATTGCCAAAAGTATCGCCAAATTCATCATTGAAGAAGGGACCTTGTACCCCTTGCGGCAATTCATGCCGGATATCGCTGACTTTCTTGCGCACGTTGTACCAGACATCAGCCACCTCTTTCGAAGCCAGCGAGTCTTTGGCAATAAAGGTCACCATGGATTCACCCGGACGCGAATAGGCCATGATGCGGTCATACTGTCCCGTGGTCATCAATTCCTTTTCAATCCGGTCGGTGACCTGCAAGGAGACTTCCTTGGCACTGGCACCCGGCCAGTAGGTCTGGATTACCATGACCTTAAAGGTAAACGGCGGATCTTCACTTTGCGACAGCTTGGAATAGGAGACGATGCCAACCAGACCCAGCAGGATCATAAAATACAGCACCAGACCTTTATTTTTTAAGGCCCATTCCGACAGGTTAAAGTTCATGCTTAACCCCCTGCCTGAATGTTCACAGGGCGATTTTCACGATCAATCGGTTTGATTTTTTGCTGGTCACGCAGCAGATGTACCCCGCCAATCACCACATAGTCTTCCGGTTTCAGGCCACTGAGTACGGGAACACTATCGCGGCCATAAGCACCCAGCTGAACCGGAACTTTAGCCAAGCTATGATCCGCCTTGACCACCATCACATAAGCCTGCTGATCGGTGGCCGATACACTGGACAGCGGGATGCTGAGCATATTGTCGCGGCTGTGCTGAAAATATACCCGGGCACTTTGTCCCAGCTGAATCTGCGCATTGCCCTCACGCAGTGAGACTTTAACCCGGAAGGTACGCGACTGGTCTGCTGCCGGTGCAATCTCGCGAACAAAGGCAGCAAATTTCTCTTCAGGTTTGGACCATAAAGTGACCGTGGCTGCCTGTCCGACCTTGATCTCTGAAATGGCCTGTTCCGGCACTCCAATCACCACTTCACGCTCACCGGAAATCGCCAGCTCATAAGCTGCCTGCCCCGCGGCCACCACCTGACCTGTTTCGATATTACGTGCAGTGATCACGCCATTTTTAGTGGCAAGCAGCTGATTATAAGCGGTCTGGTTTTTGGCCGTATCATAATTGGCTTGTGCCTGTTTCAGGCTTGACTGTGCAGCTTTGTATTGATTATCGACGGCATCATATTGCGAGCGACTCACGGCATTGACAGGTAATAGCTGCTTGAAGCGCTGGAGTTCATCTTGAGCAATTTTGCTGGCAGACTGTGCATTTTCCAGCTGGGCACGTGCCGCATTCAGCTGTAGCTGTGCATCTTTTACATCCAGCGTCGCCAGTACCTGCCCGACTTTGACCTGATCCCCGACATCGACGAAACGCTGGGTCACCTGTCCCGCCACCCGAAAGGCCAGCTCGGTTTGCTGACGCGCCTGCACATCTCCGGCATAGCTTTTCAGTTCATGCTGTGAAGTGGCCGGTCTACTCACCATGACGAAGGGAACTTCCTGTTCTGCTGCGGCAGTATCTTTGCTGCACCCGCTTAAGGTCACACTGCAAAGCATCATCATGCCAGCCAATACGCTGTAAATCCTGCTCATATTGTTCGCTCTTATCTGATAATCTGTTTTTAGGGCAAATGATGCTGATATATTAAATTGCTTATTTTTTAATTAATATACCACTGGGTACATTAATTACGACTCTGCGGTCAAAGCAATGACCGGCCTGACTTTTTTTTGGAAAAAATTGTGCAAATACCTGTGGGACGACCCAAAGATCTGGAAAAGCGCCAACGGATTCTCAGTGTGGCCAAAGCCTTATTTTTAGAACATGGCTATCATGCTTCCAGCATGAACCAGATTGCGCGCGAGGCAGGTGTCACCAAACTGACGGTGTATAACCATTTTCAGGACAAGGCTACTCTGTTTACTTGTGCGATTGAAGATACCTGTGAAGCCATTCTGCATGAACAGCCGCAGATGCTACGAGCGGAAAGTGATTTTTATCATGAGTTTTATCAGGCCTGTTGCCGTGCTTTGAACATCATTAATTTGCCCGAAGCCATTAAACTGGATCTGCTGCTGATGGAACTGGCCTCGCAGCAAAGTCCGTTGACCGAACAGTTTTATCAGGCCTCGCATAGCAGACTAGATGCGGTCTGGAATGATTTCTTTGCGCAGGCCCAGCATTACCAGTTTATTCGGCCCGATCTTCCGGAAAAACAGACCGAGCTGATTGTGTCCCTGCTGACCGGAACCCGGCATCAGAAAATCCTGCTCGGCCTCAGCCCACCTCCTTCGCATACCGCACAGCAGCAGATCATTGCCCAAGCGATTGAACTGTTTATGCTGAAATATGGCATTGCCAACCCATAAGCTCATACCAGCGTCATCTGCCTGCGCTATTGTGATGCTGCAGACTTATGAAAAAAGCAGCTAAAAATCTGCAACTTTTGTCTTTAAAGGACTTGGATTGTCCGACAGTCGCGGTATAGTCAAACTAAGCATTTGAGGGAATATAAAATGATTCAACAAATTGATGCACCACTACGCGAAGACGTACGGTTACTGGGTAATTTACTGGGGGAAACCTTAAAATTACATGCCGGGCAGGATTTGTTTAATCAGATTGAGCAGATTCGTGCCTTGTCCAAAGGCGCACGTGATGGACAGCTTGAAGCAGAAAAACAGCTAGAACAACTATTTTTGAGTCTGGAAGATGCGGAAATCCTGCCACTGACCCGGGCCTTTACCCATTTTTTAAACTTTGCCAATATTGCCGAACAATATCATGTGGTGCGTCGTCGCCGTCAAAGCGAATTCGATGACACGGCAGAATCTCCTAATCCCCTGATACCATTATTTGAAAAATTTAAACAACAAGATATTTCTGCCGACACGCTGTATCAGCAAATCTGTGAATTAAAAATTGAACTGGTGCTGACTGCACATCCGACTGAAGTCAGCCGCCGTACCCTGATTCAAAAATATGATGGCATCAATGCTGCGCTGTCCAAATTCGACCAGCAGAAACTGACGCCGCGTGAGCGTCAGGCAGTTCTGGCCGACCTGAAACAGCTGATCAGCTCTGCCTGGCAAACCGATGAAATCCGTCAGCATCGTCCGACCCCGATTGATGAAGCCAAATGGGGCTTTACCACCATTGAGCAGACCTTGTGGAATGCGGTTCCGAAATTTATCCGGGAACTGAATAGCATGGTCACAGAACAGTGTGCACAGAACCTGCCCCTAGATGTGGCACCGGTACGTTTTGCCTCCTGGATGGGTGGTGACCGCGACGGCAACCCGAATGTGACCCATACCGTAACTCAGGAAGTGCTGTGGCTGTCACGCTGGAAAGCCGCCGACCTGTATTTACGTGATATTGAAAATCTGCGCTGGGAACTCTCCATTCAGCAATGTAGTGCAGAAATTTCCGAGGCATTGGGTCAGGCTCATCCGGAACCGTATCGTGAATATTTACGTGACACACGTACCCGCCTGCAAGCGACCCGACACTGGCTGGCAGAAAAATTAAAAGGCAATGAGGCCGATGACAGTCTGGTGATTAAAAGCAAAGATGAGCTGTTGCAGCCGCTCCTGACCTGCTACCGCTCGCTGATGGCCTGCAATCTGGCCGAAATTGCCAATGGCAGCCTGCTGGACTTTATTTACCGGGTCAACAGCTTTGGCATCGAGCTGCTGAAACTGGATATCCGTCAGGAATCTGGTCGTCACCGTCAGGCGATTTCAGCCATTACCGAATATTTAGGACTGGGGAATTTTGAAACCTGGACCGAACAGGCACGGCAAAACTTTTTACTGCAAGAACTGCAAAGCAAACGTCCACTCTTGCCGAAACATCTGAATGAACCGGCTGGCAGTCTGATTGAGCATGCAGATGTACAGGAAGTGTTTGCCACCATGCGTACTCTGGCCGAGCAGCCGAGTGAATCTCTGGGCGCTTATATTATCTCTATGGCGGAATATCCAAGTGATGTGCTGGCCGTACTGCTGTTACAAAAAGAAGCCGGCATCAAGCAGGCCTTACGGGTGGTGCCACTGTTTGAAACCCTGAAAGATCTGGATGGTGCAGCCGCCACCATGTCGACCCTGTTCAATATGCACTGGTACAAACAGCATATTCAGGGCAAACATGAGGTGATGATTGGCTATTCGGATTCGGCCAAGGATGCCGGTTTTATGTCGGCCAACTGGGCGCAGTATCGTGCCCAGGAAGAACTCACTGCCATCGCCCGCCAGCATGGCGTGCAACTGACGCTGTTCCATGGCCGTGGCGGCTCAATCAGCCGTGGCGGTGCACCGACACAACAGGCCTTGTTCTCGCAGCCACCGGGTTCGATCTCGGGTGCGATTCGTGTCACGGAACAGGGTGAAATGATCCGGTTCAAATTCGGGCTAGAAGAAATTGCCCTGCAAAATCTGGAAATTTATACCGCTGCCACACTGGAAGCAACCCTGTTACCGCCACCCGAACCGAAGCAGGAATGGCGCGATCTGATGCATCAGATGACTGAACTGTCGGTTCAGGTCTATCGCCAGACTGTCCGGGAAAATCCGCATTTTGTGAAATACCTGCGCACCGTTACCCCGGAACTGGAATTGCAGATGCTGCCACTCGGTTCCCGCCCGGCCAAACGTAAAGTCAGCGGCGGGATTGAGTCCTTGCGTGCCATTCCCTGGGTCTTTGCCTGGACCCAGATTCGTCTGATGTTGCCGGCCTGGCTCGGTACTGGTGCAGCCCTGAATGAGGTACTGGATCAGGGTCAACGCGCCGTACTCGATGAAATGCTGGCCCAGTGGCCATATTTTCAGACCCTGATTGATATGCTGGAAATGGTGCTGTCCAAAGCCGATGCGCATGTGGCACTGTATTATGAAGCACATCTGACTCAGGATGAAGATCTGAAGATTCTGGGCACAGAGTTGCGCCAGCGTTTGCAGGATGCGGTACAAACCCTGTTAACCTTGAAAGGTGAATCGAAACTGCTGAGCAGCAACGGCGTACTGGATCAGTCCATGAAAGTACGTAAACCCTATTTGTTACCGCTGCATTTACTGCAAGCCGAACTGATGAAACGTCGCCGTCTCTATCTTGAACAGCAGCAGGCTGAACATACCCCCGTCGATCATGCCCTGATGGTCAGTATTGCCGGGATTGCAGCCGGTCTGCGCAATACCGGTTGATCCAAACCGGCTATTTAAAAGCACATCTTCACGATGTGCTTTTTTATTGATCAGTCAATAGCCAAGAAATATTTTATTTTATATAGTAAATCAGATTTATTTATAGATACTCTGGTGCATTTTAAGAAATTAATCGCCTGATTTCACTTTACTTTTAACTCAAAATTATTTTACCACCCGGTAAAATATCAAATAAAGTCATAGCATTAATTTGAACAAAAATTTTGTTTAAGTAATTAAATCTTCTAAAGAACAAGAGTATGATGTGCACAATTTATCTTTCGAGTGCTCATTTTATGTCCAGTTGGTTTCCCAAATGGCGCCCTTATGAGGGCAGTATCGATGCACGACCAGTAGGTACCGCAGAGTATTTGCCACCCGCACAGACAATGATTCTGGGTGTACAACATGCATTTGCCATGTTTGGCGCGACTGTACTGGCACCTTTTTTAATGGGCTTCGATCCAAACCTGGCCATTTTAATGTCAGGGATCTGTACCATTCTGTTCTTTCTGATCACCGGTGGCCGGGTTCCAAGTTATTTAGGTTCGAGCTTTGCCTTTATTGGTGTGGTTATCGCAGCAACCGGTTATGCCGGTGGTGGTGGACTCAATCCGAATATTGGCGTTGCAGCCGGCGGTATTATTGCCTGTGGTATTTTCTATGCGCTGATGGGCTTTCTGGTCATGGCGACCGGCACGCGCTGGATTGAAAAGCTGATGCCACCCGTGGTAACCGGTGCGGTGGTGATGATCATTGGTCTAAACCTGGCGCCGATCACCGTTAAAAGCGTCATGGGTAACACCTTTAATATGTGGATGTCTCTCGTTACCGTGATGTGTATGGGCTCGATTGCGGTCTTTACCAAAGGCCTGCTGCAACGCCTGCTATTATTGGTCGGTCTGTTACTGTCCTATCTGATCTATTTCATGCTCAGCAATGTTATGGGTTATGGTACTGCGATCAATTTCCTGCCAATTCAGCAAGCTGCCTGGTTCGGTTTACCGACATTCCATGCACCGACTTTTGAAGTCAATGCCATGCTGATCATTGCACCGATTGCGTTGATTCTGGTGGCTGAAAATCTAGGACATATCAAGGCTGTAGGCGCGATGACCGGAGAAAATCTGGATCCGCATATTGGTAAAGCCTTTGTGGCAGATGGTGTTGCAACCACTCTGGCAGGGGGTGTTGGTGGCCCGGGCATGACCACTTATGGGGAAAACATTGGCGTGATGGCAGTCACCCGCGTGTATTCCACCATCATCTTTGCAGTTGCCGGTGTCTTTGCGATTTTCCTCGGTTTATCTCCGAAGTTTGGTGCGGTGATTCATACCATTCCAACGGCGATTCTGACCGGTGCTTCAATTGTGGTGTTTGGTTTGATTACCATTGCCGGTGCCAAAATCTGGATTGAAAACAAGGTCGATTTCTCGCAGAACAAAAACCTGATGGTGGCTGCGGTCACGATTATTTTAGGTACAGGTGATTTTGCCCTGACTTTCGGCAGTTTTAATCTGGGTGGTATCGGTACGGCCACTTTTGCCGCGTTGCTCCTCAACTGGTTCTTTAGTCTGGCCGATAAAAAATAACCGTAAAAATTGAAAATTTATAGCAGCCCTTAGGCTGCTTTTTTTATGCTGATAGGGTTCAAATTATAGCCAGTGCAATAACAGCAAGCCGCCAGGCTGCTGTTATTGCACATGTCTGTTTAAGGGCGAAACTCTTTCAGTTCACGTTGAATGAAATAATGGAACATTTCGCGATAGAGATGCTCGATAAACTCCTGATCGACGCCCTGCTGCTGTGCCAGTGCCCTGACATTTTCCACAATCTGTTCCATACGTTCCGGCGACTGCAAATCGGTTTCAGTTTTTTTAAAACGGGTGGTTTGATCAACATAAAATTGACGTGCAGCGATCAGCTCAACTAAAGCTGTATCAATGGCATCGATCTGTTGACGTGCGTGTTCTAATGATTCAGCTTTGATCTTTTCCATGTTTTTTCAATTCACTTTCAGTTTGATTATTACTCTTATACTTTTCTTCTAACACATTACTGAAAATACTTTCAATCATCCAGACCCGATATAAGCTATTAAATGTATAACTTTGATCATCAATGCGCAGTTCCAGTACCGGAAAGTTCGGCTGCGACTTCATTTCACAGAGCATATCATTGTCCTGCAACTTGGCCAGAATATCGTCCTGGCTCAGCTCGGCAATGTTAAGTTGCTGCTGCATACGCTGGAAATGCGGGGTATAGGACAGGTCTTCACCTCTAGTCCAGACAGCTTGCAAGATCTGGTACATGGCCTCGATGCGCTGCTCCTCAGGACAGCTATAAAACAACTGTGCCATCGCAATAGTCGCCTGCTCGGTAGGCCGGCAGAACGGGGTAAATTTTACTTCGGTACGTTTCGACAAACGCGTGGCCAGACTCCAGTCAAACCAATCCCGGCCCCGATAGGACAAGGGATAGATATTCAGCTGGATATTATAATAATCGGCCAGTTCTTCCTTAATATAGGCCAGCAATAGCCAGGAAATCGGATCTTCCAGTGCGATATACAAGTCCAGTTCCGGGTCCATCGACTGGATCTCGTTCAGCTCTTCGGCATCACTGATCAGGTGCTCACGCCATTCAATATGATTGATCAGAAAAATCGGATTGCCGGTCAACAGTTTCTGCTGGTCCAGACGTCGGGTCAAACGTAACAGGTCGTCCACGGCCTGATACTGGCGGCCACCCAAATCAAAATAGCTGGCCAGAACCGGGGTCTGGTCAAAAATACGTTCCGGAAAATCCTGCGGCTGATGATGACGGCTGGCCATGGCATATAAAGTCCGCAATTTTCCGGTCTGTTTTTGCCACAGCATATGGAACACATCTTCCAGCAAATACAGGAAATCCTGCCCGCGCAGCGGGGTGCGCCGTAAAATTAGTTCCGCCTGTTGCAAGGCTTCAGCGCTGGGCAATTCTGGCGTGTCATGAAAACTGAAACGATGCTGTTTCGACAGAATCTTGGCATCATTCAGGGTGTAGTGCTGCCATTCATCAAAAGACATCTGGTTGGGTGCTTCGGCATGCACACTGGAAATGACCACTTTCAGCGGTTTCAGTTCAGGACTTAAAATTTCTTCGAGCTGCGGTAACTGCTGTACCGCCAGATAACTGTATACATCATCCAGTCTTAAATGGATACTCAGCCCATCTTCAATAGATAACACCGTATATCGAACCGGTTTTTGGTAAAACCAACTCGATCGGATTGGATCAAACCAACGGCGTAACAGCGACATGAGATCGGCCTCGACAAGAATGACGGTGTGCGGTTCAAAAAATTGAATCTGCACAGAATAATCTATTTTTAAGATCGCAGGGCGAATGCCCTGCATGCTGTAAAAACTTATATCAAGTCATAAGCAAATGTTCAATGTTTAACAATGGATTAGAGGTCAAGATTCAGGTCAGTGACCGCTCCGGTTTCCGCACCCGAAGTCAGTTTGGCAAATTTCGCCAGTGCCCCGTAAGTATAATTCGGTCGCGGTTTTTGCCAGGCTGCCTGACGTGCTGCAATCTCCTGCTCGTCTACATGCCAGGTCATTTCCCGGGTTTCCGCATTAATTGAAATCTGGTCGCCATTTTGCACCAGACCAATCGGACCGCCATCATAAGCTTCTGGCGTGACATGCCCAATCACAAAACCGTGACTGCCACCAGAGAAACGTCCGTCCGTAATTAATGCCACTGAATCACCCAGACCTTTACCAATAATCGCTGAGGTCGGTTTCAGCATTTCCGGCATACCCGGGCCGCCTTTCGGACCGACACCACGAATCACCACCACTTCACCCGGCTGCACTTCGCCATCCAGGATCCCGCGCATGGCGCCCTGCTCGCCTTCAAAAACCCGTGCCGGCCCGGCAAAATGCAGACCTTCCTTACCGGTAATCTTGGCCACGGCACCTTTAGGTGACAGATTGCCTTTTAAAATCACCAGATGCGAGTCTTTTTTCACTGGCGCATCAAAAGGCAGAATAATCTGCTGACCTTCGGGATAATCTTCTACCTCGGCCAGATTTTCGGCCAGGGTTTTACCGGTCACGGTCAGGCATGAACCATCCAGCATGCTAGCATCCAGCATGCGCTTCATCAGTGGCTGAATGCCGCCAATCGCGATCAGCTCTGACATCAGGTATTTACCTGAAGGACGCACATCAGCGACTACCGGAATATCTTTACCAATCCGGACAAAGTCATCCAGATTCAATTCCACCCCTGCGGTATGTGCCATCGCCAAGAGATGCAGTACGCCATTGGTGGAACCGCCCAAGGCAATCAATACTTTAATCGAGTTTTCAAAAGCCGCCTTGGTCATGATGTCGCGCGGCTTGATATCCAGTCGCAGCAGATTCATCACCGCTTCACCGGCCCGGGCACAGTCGATTTGCTTGTCTTCCGAGACGGCTTCCTGCGCCGATGAACCCGGCAGGCTCATGCCTAAGGCTTCAATGGCAGAGGCCATGGAATTGGCGGTATACATGCCACCACAAGAACCCGGACCCGGCAAGGACACTTCTTCAATATGCTTGACCTGAATTGCGTTGATTTCACCTTTGGCATATTGACCGACTGCTTCAAATACCGAAATCATGTCGGTATGGCCTTCACCCGGCTTGATGGTCCCACCATAAATAAACAAGCCCGGACGGTTTAAACGTGCCAGTCCCATGATGCAGCCCGGCATATTCTTGTCGCAACCACCAATGGCAATCACCCCATCATAGGCCTGACAGCCCACTACAGTTTCAATCGAGTCTGCAATCACTTCCCGTGATAGCAGTGAATATTTCATGCCTTCCGTGCCGTTAGAAATCCCGTCGGAAATGGTAATGGTATTGAAGATAATGCCCTTGCCACCTGCCGCACTCACGCCCTGTTCGACGGTTCTGGCCAGCCCATCAATATGCATATTACAAGGCGTGACATTGGCCCAGGTCGAAGCAATGCCGACAAATGGACGCTTAAAATCTTCATCCTGAAAACCGGTAGCCCGCATCATGGAACGCGCCGGTGCATTTTCAATGCCTTCATAGACAGGGGCTGAATGTTCGCGGATATTATCTTTACTCATTATTTTATTCCTTGGCGATGACCAATGTTAGGCTTCGGTCTTTGGCAATTTATTTTAAGATCATTGTATAGAATTAAAACAGAGCAATACAGCTTTCAGGTGTTTCTATAATATTTGATACATGCCAAAGTCATCTGCAACTGTCCGAGGCAGGACTACAATTAATATTTACTGTTTCTGCGATCTAAGTGAAAAAAGCTAGTTTCGGACGAGTTTTGCAGATGAGAGTGGTTGCCTACTTTTGCCGAAACAAAAGTAGGTCAAACCGAAGCTTATAAGCTGCAATTAGCCAATTTCCTTTAAGACTGCGCTGTACTGAACCTATAAATTTCATTAAATAAAAAAGCACCCCATCTGGAGTGCTTTTTTGCGCTATAAAAATTACAGCTTAGATATCACGTACCGCACCTTTCGCCGCACTGGTGGCATGCATTGCATAGGCCTTCAGCGCTTTAGAGACTTTACGTGGGCGTTCTTTAGCAGGCTTCCAACCTTTGGCTTCTTGTACTTCACGGCGTGCTGCCAGTACATCTTCAGCAACGGCTAAATGAATGCTACGGTTTGGAATATCAATTTCGATACGATCGCCATCTTCAACCAAGGCAATTGTGCCGCCTTCAGCTGCTTCTGGTGAAACATGACCAATGGAAAGACCTGAAGAACCACCAGAGAAACGACCATCAGTGACAAGTGCACAGTCTTTGCCTAAACCTTTCGATTTTAAGTAGCTGGTTGGGTACAACATTTCTTGCATGCCCGGACCACCTTGTGGACCTTCATAACGGATCAGTACCACATCACCTACCACAATTTTTCCACCAAGAATGGCTTCTACTGCATCATCCTGGCTTTCAAAGACACGTGCTGTGCCGTTGAATTTTAAGATGGAGTCATCCACGCCTGCAGTTTTTACGATACAACCATCCAGTGCGATGTTGCCATAAAGCACTGCCAAACCGCCGTCTTGCGAGAAGGCATGTTCAACGTTGCGGATCACACCATTTTCACGGTCACCATCAAGGCGTGTGTAGTAACGGTCTTGTGAGAATGCAGTTTGCGTTGGAACACCGCCCGGTGCAGATTTAAAGAAATTATACACCTCTTCATCTTCGGTACGGATAATGTCCCACTTGTCTAAGGCATCTTTTAAGGTCGCTTCATGTACGGTAGGTACAGAAGTATCCAGTAAACCACCACGGTCTAGTTCACCGAGGATCGACATAATGCCGCCGGCACGGTGAATATCTTCCATATGAACGTTTTTAACCGCAGGTGCCACTTTACACAGTACAGGCACTTTACGAGATAAACGGTCGATATCGTCCATGGTGAAGTCTACTTCTGCTTCGTGAGCAGCTGCCAACAAGTGAAGAACGGTATTGGTTGAACCACCCATCGCGATGTCCAAAGTCATGGCATTTTCATAGGATGCTTTGGTCGCTACATTACGTGGCAATACGCTGTAATCATTCTGTTCATAATGACGCTTAGTGATTTCAACGATCAACTGACCTGCACGCTCAAATAACTTCTTACGGTTGGCATGGGTTGCCAGCGTAGAACCATTACCCGGTAAAGACAGACCCAAAGCTTCAGTCAAACAGTTCATTGAGTTGGCCGTGAACATGCCTGAACAAGAACCACAGGTTGGACATGCAGAACGTTCGTATGCTTTGACTTCTTCGTCTGTGTAGTTGTCATCTGCCGCTACAATCATCGCATCAACAAGGTCAATCGCCTGTTCATTGCCACGAATTTGCACTTTACCCGCTTCCATCGGGCCGCCTGAAACAAACACCACAGGAATGTTCAGACGCATGGCTGCCATGAGCATGCCCGGGGTGATTTTGTCACAGTTTGAAATACACACCATCGCATCTGCACAGTGTGCATTGACCATGTATTCAACCGAGTCAGCAATCAGGTCACGTGAAGGCAATGAGTACAGCATGCCGTCATGACCCATCGCGATGCCATCATCGACAGCAATGGTATTGAATTCTTTTGCTACGCCGCCTGCTTGTTCAATTTGACGTGCAACCAGCTGACCCAGGTCTTTTAGATGGACATGACCCGGTACAAATTGCGTGAATGAGTTAACGACCGCAATAATCGGCTTACCGAAATCTTCGTCTTTCATTCCGGTAGCACGCCATAAACCGCGCGCGCCAGCCATATTTCTTCCGTGTGTCGATGTTTTTGAACGATAGTCAGGCATTTTATATTTCCAACAAAGTTTGAGCTTGAAATGAACCGGGCAGATCCACTCTGGCTAAATCATACTGACAATGAGCTTAAATCAGTTGAATTTTAGACCTATCATACTACAAGTCCTTGTTTTACAAGATGACCTTTTGGTTGTAGATGCAGGCAAAAATATCTATAGAGAGATTATGATGATCTGGCGATAAAAATTTCTTGATGAAATCTACTATACCGCCATCGTCGTCAGGACAATACAAAACTTTCATGAATAATTTTTACAATTTGCATGAGTTTTTTTTATATAAAAATTCCACTGAAATTCAAGCACTCAGCAAGCTTCTTGAATAAGTTTTTGCAACGATTAGGCTGAAATTTGGCTTTTGGCTTATAATAGCTTTTAAGTTTATTTGGAATTTCATGTGTGAAGATCATATTTGCAGGCACACCAGAATTTGCAGCGACTGCATTGGCTGCGCTACTCAAAACCGAGCATGAAATTGTGGCGGTCTATACCCAGCCTGACCGCAAAGCCGGACGCGGGCAAAAACTTACGGCATCTGCAGTCAAGCAGTTGGCGCTAGAACACAATATTCCGGTCTATCAGCCTTTGCACTTCAAGTCATCGACTGAAGAAGGTCTGGCAGCGCAAGCAGAACTCAAAGCCTTAAATGCAGATGTGATGGTGGTGGCGGCCTATGGCCTGATCCTGCCACAAGTGGTTCTGGATACACCCAAATATGGCTGTCTGAACATTCATGGTTCATTGCTTCCGCGCTGGCGCGGTGCAGCACCGATTCAACGTGCCATTGCTACCGGCGATACCGAGACCGGTGTAACCATCATGAAAATGGCAGCAGGCTTGGACACAGGCGATATGATACTGAAAACCATCTGCCCAATTGAAGCGACAGATACCTCTGCAACCTTACACGACAAACTTGCTGTTCAAGGTGCTGAAGCTACCGTTCAGGTACTTGAGTCTGAAAAAAGCTTACAAAAATATTTGGCTGAACGTGAAGTGCAAGACGAAGCACTTACGGTTTACGCACATAAACTTTCAAAAGCGGAAGCACAAATCAACTGGAGCCAGCCTGCGGCAGAGATTGACCGGAATATTCGCGCCTTTAATCCCTGGCCGGTGGCCTTTACCCCCCTGGATGACAGCAACAATTTACGCATCTGGAATTCATCACTTTCTACGCAAAACGCAAGTAATGCTCTGCCTGGCGAAGTGATTGCTCTGGATAAAGACGGCGTACATGTGATGTGTGGCGATCAGAACGCCATTTGCATCACCAATCTGCAATGGCCAGGTGGCAAAGCCCTGAATGCTGTTCAAATTAATCAAACTCAAAAACTATCGGTAGGATATAAATTCGCATGAGCCAAATTCAATCATCAGCTAAAAACTTGAATTTGCGCGCGCAAGTTGTCAAAACACTCTTGGCTGTACAAAACGGCCAATCACTTGCTTCAGTACTCAATCAACATATCAATATCGTGTCTGAACGTGACCGTGGTTTATATCACGAGTTAACCTTGGGCTGTTTACGTCAGTGGCATGGCCTGAAAGCCATTACCCTGCCGTTATTAACTAAACCCCTCGATAATCAGGCTTTAGAAAGCTGTCTCTATTTGGGTTTATATCAGATTCTATGTACCCGCATTCCGGCGCATGCCGCCATTTCAGAAACCGTGACTGCCGCCAAACAGCTGGGTTTTGAACCTTTAAGTGGTCTGGTCAATGCGGTGTTACGTCGTGTTTCACGTGAAACAGAAGAATTTGATCTGGCGTTAAATCAGGCACATGGCCTGCCAAGCTGGTTATTCAAACGTTTAAAGAAAGACTGGCCGGAACAGCTGGCTGAACTGTCGCACGAGTTAAAACAGATTGCACCGCTGACCTTGCGTGTTAATGTCAATCAGGTCAGCCGTGATGAATATTTGGAAATTCTGGAAGAAGAAGGTTATGAAGCACGTGCTTGCAGCCTGTCTGAAGTCGGGATTGTGCTGGAACAGAATGTGCATATTCCAAACCTGCCGGGCTATGAAGCCGGCGGTTTCTCGGTTCAGGATGAACACGCCCAGCTATGTGCAACCTTAGTACCTGATCTGGAAGGTAAAGTTGTAGTAGATGCCTGCGCTGCACCGGGTGGTAAGACTGCGCATATTCTGGAAAAATATAGTCCGAAAAAGCTTTATGCAATTGATCAGGACGCGAAACGTTTGGTTCGCGTGGCAGAAAATCTGGAACGCTTACTGTTAACCGATTATGCCGAAGTTGAAATTATTGCAGCCGATGCCATCAGCTGGACAGCGCCTGAACCGGTCGACTGTATTGTGCTGGATGCACCATGTTCTGCCATTGGTGTGATCCGTCGTCATCCGGATATCCGTTTGCTGCGTCATTCTACAGATATTCCGCAAACCGTCGCGCTGCAAAAGCAGATTCTGGAAAATATGTGGCAGCAGCTAAAAGTCGGCGGCACCTTGCTCTACATCACCTGTTCGATTCTGAAAGCGGAAAATGAACAGCAAATGGTCGAGTTTTTTGCCCAGCATGCAGATGCCAAGGAAATCAAGATCGAAGCCGATTGGGGCATCGAACAGATACATGGTCGTCAGTTGTTGCCAAAAGCAGATCAAGGCGACGGCTTCTTCTATTGCCGTATTGAAAAGATCGCATAAATCATCATTTTTAAAATTGGAAAAGGTAGCTTCGGCTGCCTTTTTTATTGCATACTTTACTGCATGGCCGGCTTGTCACAGGACTTACTGAATAAACTTAAAGATCACCAGACTGGTCGCCAGTGCAGCCATGCCACTCACCAGTCCATAAACGGTTTCATGTCCTTCGGCATAACGTTTTGCCGTCGGTAATAACTCATCCAGTGCCAGATAGACCATCACCCCACCAATCAGGCCAAATACAAGACCATATACCGTATCGCTCATATAAGGCGCCAGAATAAAATAACCCAAGGCAGCACCCAAAGGTTCGGCCAGGCCAGATACCAGACTGGCCCAGAGTGCATAATCCTTGCGCCCGGTGGCCATATACACCGGCAAGGCAATCGCCACGCCTTCCGGTACATTATGAATTGCGATCGCGACTGCCAGTGGTGCACCCAGAGCCGGACTTTCCAGTGTGGCAAAAAAGGTGGCCAGCCCTTCCGGCAAGTTATGCGCACTAATTGCAAACAGGGTCAGCATGCCGGTACGCAGTAATTGCGGCGAGCTGACACCCTCGGCAGAATGGGTTTCAATCGTGTCATGCGGATTGGGCACAAAGCGATCCAGCAGTAACACCAGAATCACCCCCAGTAAAAGCGCAAAAGTGCCAAAGGCAAAACCGGTTTTTTCATCGAAAGCCAGGCTAAAGGAGGCAATTGATTTATTCAGAATTTCAGTTAAAGAGACATAAACCATAGCGCCGGCCGCAAAGGCCAGACCAAAGGCCAGCAGGCGGAAATTGGGTTTTTTAAAAAATAATACCAGTCCCCCACCCACTACGGTGGCCAGTCCGGCCAGAAAGGTCACGGCAAAGGCAGTATAGACTTGTCCATCTGAAACAGAAATCATGCCCAATCATCAGCCATTAAAAAAGTCATTATCACTCAAGATGATAATGACTTTCGTTTACATGAACAGCAGCTTTATGTGAACATTTTTAGTCTTCTGGTTCTTCCGGATTTTTCGACAGATGAATTACAGACAGGATTAAGCCACCCCATAACAAAACGATGGAGATGATCATCATGATCAGTGCAGATGTATTCATATTGCTTCTCCTAGCTGTGACGGTCTTTGACCAGACTGAATAGAATGGCACCCAGAATAAAGAATGCCATCACGCCTCCACCTACCATCCACAGGGTACTGGCAGCATAGCCACCATAACCTTCTGCCATGATCGATTTCAGGGTCAGGCCCAATGCCATTAATAAGGACAACGGGGTGATGACTGTCAGCATGAAGCTCCAGCTACGCCCCAGTTTGATACTGGCAAACTGATTCACATGGCCTTCCAGCTGTTTCATCAATGGACGACGGAACCAGGACAGCAAGATAATCGAGATTAAACCGCCACCGACAATACCGATATTATTGGCAAAGTAATCAATGATATCAACAAAGGTAATCGCACTATGAGTCGAGAACATCAAGGTAGAAATCACCGCTGAACCACCGGCAATAATCGTCACAGACTTGTTCTTTGACCAGCCCAGTTTGTCCTGAAACGCGGCAATCGGCACTTGCAGGATACTGACCATCGAGGTAATACCGGCAACTGTCAATGAAGCAAAGAACAGGAAGCCAAACAGGTCACCACCAGCACCCAAACTGGAAATGATTTTCGGGAAGGCAATGAAGGCCAGACCAATACCGCCAGATACCACATCTTCAACGTTGGTACCTGCACTAAACGCCATGAAACCAAGCGCTGCAAATACACCAATACCTGCCAGAATTTCAAAAGACGAGTTGGCCAGTGCCACCACGATTCCAGAACCGGTCAAGTTGGTTTTAGGTTTTAAATAAGAGGCATAGGTCAACATGATCCCGAAGCCCACTGACAGCGAGAAGAAGATATGACCAAACGCAGCCAGCCAGACTTTATAGTTGCTCATGGCTTCCCAGTTTGGCGTGAAGAAAGCATTTAAGCCATCGACTGCACCCGGTAAACGTACCGCCTGAATCACCAGAATAGAGAACAAAATCACCAGAAGTGGCATGAAGATCTTATTGGCCAGCTCTACCCCACGGCGTACTCCACCGTAAAGAATCAGCATGACCGCAGCCCAGACAATGACCAGACCAAAAAACAGTACAGGGACAAAACCTAAACTTAAACCCTCACCATTTTGCAGGTAAGTGTTGAAGAAAAAGTCCTGGGTATCTGCACCCCACTGCTGCCCAAAGGAATAAAACATGTAACTGCCGGCCCAGGACAAGACGCTGGCATAGTAAATCCCGATGATCAGGGTGACCATTACCTGCCACCAGCCCAGGGATTCGGCATTCATGAGTTTTTTATAGGCCATGGGCGGCGCTTTGCGGAACTTGTGGCCGACCGCATAGTCTAAAAACAATAAAGGCAAACCTGCTGCGAAAATCGCAATCAGATAAGGGATCAGGAATGCCCCGCCACCATTTTCATAAGCCACATAAGGAAAACGCCAGATATTTCCCAAGCCAACGGCGGAACCAATCGCGGCAATAATGAATCCTGATCGTGCAGACCAATTTTCACGAGTTTCTGTCATAGAACACCTAAACTTTAAGCCCCTTCAAATGCTGCTTGTTATGGTTATGGCGCAAGCAAATAAAGAAGTATTTTCAATTATTTTGGGTGTTTGAATTAGAGCTGCACCTTTTGGGCGTCAAATTCTAATGTACAAACAGGTCAGCAGGCCTGACAGCTTGCTTAAAGTCTGAGCGAAAAGCTGACCTTGTAGATGGTTCAACAATACTGACTTTTTTCAATTTTTTCTGTAAATTCTGCTCAGAATATTCGTTATTTATAATCTATTCGAATTAAGCGCTCAATAATTCTACGAAACAGGCTTGATTTAATTGGTTATATATTGACAAACTTTTTGGAATGTATTTTTCTTAAGTTTTACTACAGGATCAGGCTTTCTCAAAGATCATCCTATTATCCCGATAAAGTCACTGTTTTTTAGGGGATCATTCACAAAATAACACCGATAAAAGTCGCAGCCATTAGTAAGCTGAGTTACATCGAGCTAGACCTACTGCACCACCTCATTGTCAATTTTAACCTCATGGGCACAGAGCGCAGATGCACAATCCGACCTCAAACAAGACGATTGTACATCTGGATGATGAACATTTTGAGCTTAAGCTTTGATCACCAGCATGCGTTCTTCCTGCATGTCACGAATGGCAGACTGAATCCCTTCACGGCCTAAACCGGAATCTTTCACCCCACCATAAGGCATGTTATCGACCCGGAAAGACGGAATGTCATTAATAATCACCCCGCCGACATGCAGATGATCCCAGGCATACAGCATCTTGTTCAGGTTCTGGGTATAGACTCCGGCCTGCAAGCCAAAACGGCTACGGTTGATACAGGCAATACCGGATTCGAAATCGGTATAGGCTTCCAGGATGGCCACCGGACCAAAGACCTCATCACGGTAAATTTCCAGACTGTGATCGACATTTTCAACTAAGGTCGGTGCGAACATCACCCCATCCAGCACACCACCTGCCAGAATTCTGGCATCCTGTTTCAGCGCTTTATCCAGCCATTTTTTCAGACGTTTGGCTTCTGCTTCCTTGATCATCGGCCCCACCAGAGTCGTACTCAGATTGGGATCGGCTGCTTTCAGGTGTTTCAGTTTCGCGACCAGCTTATCTTTCAGCTCGGTATAAATATCCTGATGAACCAGAATACGCTGCACACTGATACAGACCTGTCCGGCATGAGCATAGGCACCGCCAATCAGGCGGTTAATCAAGGCATCATTAATTTCGGTATCCGGTTCAATCATCACCGCAGCATTGCCGCCCAGCTCCAAGGTAACTTTCTTGCGCCCAGCACGGGCTTTCATATCCCAGCCCACCACATCGGAACCGGTAAAACTGAGCAATTTAAAACGGTCATCGGTGACCAGCACATCGGCTAGCTCGCGTGGACATGGCAAAACTGAAAAAGCACCTTTAGGCAGATCGGTTTCCGCCAGAATCTCTGCAATTTTCAATGCAGAAATCGGAGTCAGACTGGCCGGTTTCAGCACAAAAGGACAACCGGCTGCAATTGCAGGGGCAATCTTGTGTGCAGTCAGGTTCAAAGGGAAATTAAACGGACTAATCAGAGATACTGCCCCAATCGGCACATGTTTCACAATCCCCTGATAGCCGCTTGCGGCCGCAGTCACAGCCAGAGGCAGCATCCGCCCCTGATCCATCTGGGTCACGGCATCTGCGGCAATCTGAAAGGTATTGATCAGACGCTCAACTTCGGCTTCAGCCGCTTTACGCGGTTTGCCGCCTTCTACAATCAGAATTTCGGTCAGTTCTTCGTGAATCTCTCGAAAACGGCGTACACAATGCAGCAGAATTTTCTGTTTCTGAAATGGTTGCAAAGCCGCCATTTTAGTTTCGGCATCTACAGCAGACTGAATTGCCTGTTCCAGGGTGCTGGCATCTGCCAAAGCGACACGCGCATACAGTGCGTGGCTATATTTATGCTTGACCTCTAACCATTCCCCGGTTTGAACGGCCTGACCCGCTACATATAAGGAATACTCTTTCGCGTGTTGTGCGGTGCTCTCTAGCATCTTTTCGTCCTGCAAAATTCAAGGATATACATTTTTCAAATTCTCTATATCATGCACTTGCTAGGCCATATTAAGAAGATGTTTTTAGGTAACAGATATATTCAATTTCAAGAAAGCTTTAAGGAAATAAAGCCATGCGCGTAAAAATACTCACGATATTATTACTCGGTTTTGGATTCGGCAGCTTCAGTCATGCAGACGTGATCGGGGCCAAAGCTGATCTCAGCTACTGGAATTTTAACGGTTATAGCCAAAATAGCAGTGTGAAACACGATCTGGATCGACAAGGTACGGCGCAGCTGTCCGTGGCTTTTGAACATCCGGCGCCATTGTTGCCAAATGCCAAAATCAAATACGTCAATCTGGACAGCAACAGCGAACAAAGCACTCCGCTCAATGCCTCAGAAATCGAACTGAAGAATATCGACTATATTCTGTATTACGAATTGCTGGATACCGTGGTGCATGCCGATGTGGGTGCAGGCTTAAGCAATCTGGATGGTACGGTAAAAAACCTGAATAGCGGGGCTTTTACAGAATACGATCTGGATGAATACGCTCCGCTGCTCTATGCAACTGCCGGGGTTAAATTGCCATTTACCGGACTGAGTGCCAAAGCGGAAGCGGTTTACAGTCATGGCAGCGATAGCAAAAAGACCGATGTACAGGCCGAACTGCAATATGATTTTATTGATAATCTGCTGGTCGATGTCGGTGCCAAAATCGGGTATCGCATGATGCAGGTAGATTTTGAACAGGATCAACGTCCTGATTTACAGCTGGAATTTAAAGGCCCATATATCGGCCTGGATGTGCATTTCTGATGCCAAGAATTTAGCAGCTTAGTCATGCTCATTTTCTCTGCGCTGATGTAAGCCAAAGCGTACAGCAAGAAGCGCAATCTGCTGCTAGCTGCCAGTCAAGATCTGGATTATCTTAGAACCATAGAGAGCAGGAAGCTCCGAAGACCTAAAGATAATAAGAACAGATCAACACCAGGACGTGAGGTACGACAGGAGTTATACCTAAATCACGAGATACGAAAAAGCCCCGACAGGATGTCGGGGCTTTTTTTTATGGCCATGATTTTATTTATCATTGCTTAACAGTTCCGAGCCAAAACTCCAACATTGTAAGAATCGGCTTGTTGTTAAGCTAAAAATCCTCACATTTTTTGGGAACAGCAATCATGGTAAAAAAGGTCCTCTTTATTACATCCAATCAAGGCATTGAACATGATGAACTCACTGAGCCTTTAAACTTTCTAAAATCCAAAGGGTTTGAAGTGATTCATGCTGCAGAAAAAAATGAAGATGTCGCCACGGTCAAAGGTGATACCAAAGCTGCTACCCAATACACGCCGGATACCAGTCTCGAACATGTCGATCTGAACGATTATGATCTTTTGGTAATTCCAGGCGGTACAGTCAACGCAGATACCTTAAGAATCAATCAGGATGCCCAGAAAATCATTCAGCATTTTGCCGACAATCACAAACCGATTGCTGCAATCTGTCATGGGCCATGGACCCTGATTGATGCACAGCGCATCAAAGACAAGAATCTGACTTCGTATAAGAGCATCAAGCTGGATCTGGAAAATGCCGGCGGTAAATGGGTCGATGAAGAAGTGCATCGCTGTAATACCGGCGACTGGGTTCTGATTACTTCACGTAATCCGGATGATCTACCGGCCTTTAATGAAGCGATTTTAAAAGAACTTGAAGGCGATGCTGCTTAAGCACATACCATAAAAAGAACCTCACAATTGAGGTTCTTTTTTTTGCTTTAAACAGCTCCGGTCAAGCTTTTTAGATAAGCCATCACTTCTTTATTGCCTGCCATTTCGGCCAGTTCTAAAGCCGTATTTGGGCTGCGATGAGCAATATCCGCGCCCTTGCTAACCAGAAGTTTGACTACGTCTAGATGGTCATTTTCAGCCGCTGCCTGTAGGGCGCTATAGCCTTCTTCATCGGCAGAGTTGACGTCCAGACCTTCTTGTAAGCCCTGCTCGACCTGTTCGATGTCGCCTAAAGATGCCCAGTACACCAGTTCAGGAAGATGTAATTCGTCATCATCTTCAGGGATTGGGGAGATAGAATTAAATTGCATATAAACTGTCCTATGACGCATATTCATTATTAAATTAACCACTGATAAGTTTAATATTCAAGCCTGATCTAATTCCTTTATCCATCTATATTTATCTATAACTTTCTTCTCAGTTTTTAACAATCTCATTTCTTCAGTAAATTCATTTAAATCTAGTTTCAAAATTAGTAATTTATTTTGTGAAATTATTGGAACACTATCGTAAATACTTAATAAACGTTCAGGATATTCTTCAAGTTTAAACATATAAATTTTATCTATCTCTGAAGAAATGAAAGTAACAAGTATCCTTTTATTTTCAAGCAACCTCTCATATTCCTGATTTGGTAAAGAAATCGGTTTAGATATAGAGTTTATCTGTACTTCTATTTCTGCAATTTTGTCGTTAATTATCTTCCTGAGTTTTTCAACTTTTTTATAGCTTAAATCCATACATAAGGTTTTAGCCCAAGGTGTTAATACATTTTGAATACTTACTTCATCAGAACCTGTAGTTGTCATTATCTTTCTAATTTCTTCTCCAAACTCAATGAGTTCTTTTGTACTAGGTCCGCCATTCCATCTACTTATTTTTGTTTGTATTTCAACAAGAGTTTTTCCTGTAAATTCCGTCATACTTCTTAAGTAATTTAAAGCTTTATCTGCTTCAACTAATTTTTGATCCAGCTGTTTTGTTTTAGCTTCTATACCCAAGCCTTTTAATGATTCGAACCTATCAATAGTTGAAGCAAATAAAAATATTAGACCTGTAACTAAACATACTAAAGCTATAGTTGAATTATTTTGAGACGCAGAATACGTACCTAAAACGATATTTACTAAACCAGCTAAGAAAAGAAAAAGATTCGTCAGTCTATTTATCCAATTATTCATATAAATGCTTTAATTTTTTCATTTAATATTTTATAGAATCTACTAAAAATAATTTTTTTACAATAAAAAAGCCCCCTTTCAGAGGCTTCTTACTTAAATACTTAGCTTTAAGCTTTAGACACTGCTGGCTCAATTGCACCAATCTTCTCAGACTCATTGTCATGCATGATCAATGCAACAGCAATTGCAGTAATTAGAACCGGTAAACCCACTGCCATAAAGTTGAAATAAGCAGGCAGGTTCATACCAAGCAAGCCACCAATCAGGATCGGCCCTACAATCGCACCCATACGACCAATCGCAGAAGACCAGCCAATACCTGTTGAACGTACTGCAAGCGGGTAGAACTGCGCCACATAGCTATACAGCAACATTTGTGAACCAATTGACGCTGCACCCGCCAGGAACACCAGGATGTAAAGCAAGAACTGGTTAGATGCAAAGCCCATTGAGCTCATTACAATCGCACCCATCATACCCAGAACCATCAGTACCGGTTTCAGGTGGAAACGATCCGCCAGAATACCACCACCTACAATACCTACAACCGCACCCACGTTCATCACCATCATGAACATCAGGCTGTTGTCCATCGAGTAGCCCGCTGCCATCATCAACTTCGGTAACCAGCTGCTAAGTGCATACATAGTTAACAGGCAAGTAAAGAATGCGACCCAGAACAGTAAAGTATTGACCGCACGACCACGACGGAACAAGCTGACCACGTTCGCTGCTTCAGGCACATTTTCCTGTGGCAAAGTAAGTACCGTGTTATCCGTTACTGTCAGATTTGGCGCCAGACGACGTACGATTTGGCGTGCTTCAGCCTGCTTGTTCTGCTTCACAATAAATGCCAGCGATTCAGGCAGGAATTTCCAGATTACCGGTAATAAAAATAATGGAATACCCGCGATAAAGAACATGATTTCCCAACCAAAACTTGGGGTAAACCATGAACCCAATAACGCAGCCATTACACCACCAACGGCATAACCACTAAACATAGTGGTTACCAGGGTACTACGCATTTTTTGTGGAGCATATTCCGAAGTCAATGCCACCAGGTTTGGCATTACACCACCAATACCAAGACCGGCAAGGAAACGTAAAATACCGAATTCGGTTGGATTTGAGGCAAAGCCACCCGCAAAAGTTAAACCACTGAATAATACAATACAGATCATGATTACTTTCTTACGACCGATCTTGTCCGCCAGGGAACCAAAGATCATCGCACCAAACATCATGCCGGCCAGTGCGGTACTTGCAAGCATGCCCGCCTGCACTGCACTCAAGCCCCAGTCTTGCATCAATAATGGTAAAACTACACCATTGATTGCCAGATCGTAGCCATCAAATAAGATAATGAGTAAACACCAAGCAACTACATTGAAGTGGAAAGGCGTGAATTTCGCATTATCGACTACAGAATTTACATCTATTTTTTCCGTTGTCATCGTTCTCATCTCCCATGAGTACTTGTCCATAACATCTTGTTGAAGATTGAAGACAATCTTCAATTGTCAGGCAATATACGCAAGCGGGATTTAAGGCACAATAAGACTAATTGATATTCGGCTATGGACTCAGAAATGTCATTTATTTACGTGATATGGTCACATTATTGATAATATAAGATTTTGAATAATTTATATTTATTTTAAAATTGGCTTAATTTTCTAGCAATTTTAATTGCTTATTTTTTTGATCAATTGAATATTGCTTTAATTTGATATACCAGATAAGCAAAAACCCCTTTAAATAAAGAGGTTTTTGCAAATTCAGCAGGTGGCTTTATCGCAGCCATCATGCTGCATCAGGTTTTAATCGACTTGAGTTTCTGTTCGGCACGCAAGGTTTCGGCATTTCTTTCTGCATTGAGGTCTTTACGCACAATCATGGAAACAGCAATTGCACCAATCAATGCCGGAATAGCCACCGCAATAAAGTTAAACTTGTGCGGTAATTCCATGCCCAGCAGGAAACCAATAAAGATTGGGCCTACAATCGCACCGACACGTCCCACAGCCGATGCACAGCCAATCCCGGTCGAACGAATCGACATTGGATAATACTGCGCCACAAAGCTGTAGAGCAAAATACTACTGCCAATTGCAGAAGCACCCGCGAGCGCCACCAGCAAGTAAATAACCGCTTGTGGTGAATTGAAGCCAAGGCCAACCAGTGATACCGCACCGAGCAGGAACATGCCGATAATAACCGGTTTCAAATGGAACCGGTCTGCCAGAATACCGCCACCAATGGTACCAATGACTGCACCAATATTCATGGCCATCAGGAACATCAAACTGTTGCCTAGCGAATATCCGGCTGCCATCATCAGTTTCGGCAACCAGCTGCCCAAGGCATAAACCATCAACAGGCACATAAAGAAGCACGACCAGAACAGCAAGGTACTCATGCTACGGCCCTGCTTGAAGAGTGCTGCAATTGAGGCTTCTGAGGTTTGTACTTCATTCAGCACAAAATGGGTATCTGCATTCAGATTCTGTTCTGGACTGAGCTGTTGCACAATATGGCGGGCTTTTTCATTTTGCTGTTTTTTCACCAGAAAAGTTAAAGATTCTGGCAAATAAAACCATAAAATCGGCAAGATTAACAATGGAATACCGGCGATATAGAACATGATTTCCCAACCAAAACTTGGAGTAAACCAGGCCCCAAGCAAGGCTGCCATAATCCCGCCCACCGCATAACCACTAAACATGGTGGTCACCAAGGTACTGCGCATTTTTTGGGGCGCATATTCAGAGGTTAAAGCAACCAGATTAGGCAATACTCCACCAATTCCTAGACCTGCAATAAATCGCAAAATTCCGAATTCGGTTGGGTTCGAGGCGAAACCGCCCCAAAAAGTAAAACCACTGAATAAGGTGACACAAATCAGAATCACATTTTTTCGGCCAATTTTATCAGCCAGCATGCCAAACAGCATGGCACCAAACATCATGCCGGCCAAAGCAGTACTGGCCAGCATGCCAGCCTGCACTGCAGACATATTCCATTCTTGCATTAGTAGTGGCAGGGCTACACCGTTAATTGCCAAATCATAACCGTCAAAAATCACGATAAATACGCACCAAAGTACGACTTTTAAATGAAAGGGTTTAAACTTTGCAGTATCTACTACAGCATTTACATTTACTGTATTTATAGTCACGCCTCACCTCCTGTGAGTTGTTATTCGTTGTTTTTAGCACGACACATGACACTAACTCTTATTTATTATTTTTAATGATTCTTATCGCCATGTTTTCGCAACAACTTAGTTCAACACAGCTATTTTTGAGACAGTATGCGACTAAAGTCTTAAGCATGATGCAAAAAACTAAACCCATGGGTCTAGTTTTTAATCAATGATTAACAATTTCAGCCGGTTTTTGGTTTAAAAAACTCTTCCAGAGCCTTCAGACTCTGGAAGAGTTTTTTAAATTTCGAAAATAAAATGCAATTAATACAATGGTTGAGGTAATTGGATCTGAATCATTTCATTATCATCTGCCAGATTTTGATTACGCCCACTGGAGCCAGGAAAATTATTGTCATTCAGGACGGTAATTAAATCAGGCCCTTCAATAATAATGTCCTCAATGGTCTGGAATGGAAAACCAAAGCGCTGACCGGTGGCAATATCTCCCGGACGTACCGGACCATAAAGTAAATCCGGATTGGCCACATCCATCAAATTGACCAGTTCTTCGCGCGTCACAGACTCACCGGACTGATTCAGTTTAACCTTGATTAGTTTTTTATAACCGCCCAGATTATTTTCACTGTCATCGCGTTCAATGATCACCCCTTCTTGGGCATTAAAAAGCTGAAAATCACCAATAGCAGTAGCTTTAGAATCCAGCTCAAAATAATAGAAATTTCCGGTATAAATCTTATTTTCTATATCAAACTCTGAAATGATTAATTGTGGAGTCGTGGCATTTAATAAAGGTTTTTCGAGTAAAGGGTACAAATAGCGGCCATCAGGTGAAATTGCCATGCCTTCGAAGCCCCCACTTTGCTGTACGAGAGGTTCGATATACGCTGTAGTTCCCTTATTTAGCTGATTTTGTGGAGATCTCAGTTCAGTTCCGGTCTCTAATGGATGTGTTAAAGCGATCGGCGGACTTTGCAAGATTCCCTCTGCATTAAAATGCAGTAAATAAGGCCCAAATTCATCTCCTATCCAGATATCCCCATTAGGTGCACGTTGCATAGATTCCGGATCAAAGTCAGCACCGGTCAATAAACGCTCTTGAGTATTCTCGTTAATAATCTCAAAAGGAATCAGTTTATTCGGATCACGAAGCTGAATATAAGCAAGATGTTCGACAGCTGCCGTGCCACCGGTTTTGGTTCTAAAATCACTAGAAAGATGATGCAAACGCAATAAATAATCAGAAGAATTATCCTGCGCGCCAAAGCCATTGTCCGACATCACCAGATAGGTTCCGTCCGGATTTTTTAATGCAGCAGAAAAACCTTGTACAGGCTGACCTGAAAATGGCGGAAAAATCCCATTTGCTCCACGTACATCTTTGCCGGAATCAGGCCCTTCTGCATAAGTCTCTACATCCAGTTTGGCAAAAGAGACTAAAGTCGGTTCACTGATATTTTCTATAGGCTGAACAACCTTATCATCCGAATCATTACATGCCGTCAGAGCCAATACGGAAATAGCCAGCATACTTAAGCAGATTTTTCTCATACGTCCATTCATCTTTTTTATCAAGTCAAAGCCTTATTGAATGTGCTTTGCATGACAGGAACGTTGCGAGGAAATGAAGTTTTAACGACAGTTTTATAGAAACAATTCTTATTTTATCCACATAAAAAAACACCCCCTGCTGATGCAGGGGGTGTTTCGAATAATGAGCTGGCGATGACTTACTCTCACATGGGTAACCCCACACTACCATCAGCGCTAAGAGGTTTCACTTCTGAGTTCGGGAAGGGATCAGGTGGTTCACTCTTGCTATTGTCGCCAGCACAACTGTTTATGGACTTGTTCGGGTCTTATTTAACTGCTTTGCAGTATGTGCCGTACTTCGTACCAAATAGAATACATTAACAGGTATATCTGAGTTGAATATTGTCTTACTAACAAGATACTGAATCAAGTCGTTTTGCTGAATATCGAATCAATTGATGCTTTATACAACAACTGTTTGGGTGTTGTATAGTCAAGCCTCACGAGCAATTAGTATTGGTCAGCTTCATGCATCACTGCACTTCCACATCCAACCTATCAACGTCGTAGTCTTCAACGGCTCTTTAGAGGACATAAAGTCCTAGGGAAATCTTATCTTGAGGTAGGCTTCCCGCTTAGATGCTTTCAGCGGTTATCCCTTCCGAACATAGCTACCCGGCGATGCGACTGGCGTCACAACCGGTACACCAGAGGTTCGTCCACTCTGGTCCTCTCGTACTAGGAGCAGATCCTCTCAAATTTCCAACGCCCACGGTAGATAGGGACCGAACTGTCTCACGACGTTCTAAACCCAGCTCGCGTACCTCTTTAAATGGCGAACAGCCATACCCTTGGGACCTGCTTCAGCCCCAGGATGAGATGAGCCGACATCGAGGTGCCAAACACCGCCGTCGATATGAACTCTTGGGCGGTATCAGCCTGTTATCCCCAGAGTACCTTTTATCCGTTGAGCGATGGCCCTTCCATACAGAACCACCGGATCACTAAGACCTACTTTCGTACCTGCTCGACTTGTGGGTCTCGCAGTTAAGCGCGCTTTTGCCTTTATACTCTACGCGTGATTTCCGACCACGCTGAGCGCACCTTCGTACTCCTCCGTTACTCTTTAGGAGGAGACCGCCCCAGTCAAACTACCCACCAGACATGGTCCTCGCTCCAGATTATGGAGCAGAGTTAGAACCTCAATATTACCAGGGTGGTATTTCAAGATTGGCTCCACCAGAACTAGCGTCCTGGTTTCAAAGCCTCCCACCTATCCTACACAAGTAAGATCAAAGTTCAATGTCAAGCTGCAGTAAAGGTTCACGGGGTCTTTCCGTCTAGCCGCGGGTACACCGCATCTTCACGGCGAATTCGATTTCACTGAGTCTCTGCTGGAGACAGCGCCCCCATCATTATGCCATTCGTGCAGGTCGGAACTTACCCGACAAGGAATTTCGCTACCTTAGGACCGTTATAGTTACGGCCGCCGTTTACTGGGGCTTCGATCAAGAGCTTCGCTTACGCTAACCCCATCAATTAACCTTCCAGCACCGGGCAGGCATCACACCCTATACGTCCACTTTCGTGTTTGCAGAGTGCTATGTTTTTAATAAACAGTTGCAGGGGCCTGGTTTCTGTGGCTGCTCTCAGCTCAGGAAGCAAGTTCCATCACCAAAAGCAGCGTACCTTCTCCCGAAGTTACGGTACCATTTTGCCTAGTTCCTTCAGCAGAGTTCTCTCAAGCGCTTTGGTCTACTCGACCTGACCACCTGTGTCGGTTTCGGGTACGATTCCTGTGTAACTGAAGCTTAGAGACTTTTCCTGGAAGCATGGTATCAGCCACTTCACTGTACAAGTACAGCTTGCTATCAGTTCTCAGCATAGAGCACCCCGGATTTGCCTAAGATGCATGCCTACAACCTTCCACCTGGACAACCAACGCCAGGCTGACTTAACCTTCTCCGTCCTCTCATCGCATTACACAGAAGTATTGGAATATTAACCAATTTCCCATCGACTACGCCTCTCGGCCTCGCCTTAGGGGTCGACTCACCCAGCCCCGATTAACGTTGGACTGGAACCCTTGGTCTTTCAGCGAGCGAGTTTTTCACTCGCTTTGTCGTTACTCACGTCAGCATTCGCACTTCTGATACCTCCAGCAGACTTCTCAATCCACCTTCATCGGCTTACAGAACGCTCCCCTACCACGCATAATAAATTATGCATCCGCAGCTTCGGCATATAGTTTTAGCCCCGTTACATCTTCCGCGCAGGCCGACTCGACTAGTGAGCTATTACGCTTTCTTTAAAGGGTGGCTGCTTCTAAGCCAACCTCCTAGCTGTCTATGCCTTCCCACATCGTTTCCCACTTAACTATAATTTTGGGGCCTTAGCTGGCGGTCTGGATTGTTTTCCTCTTGACTACGGACGTTAGCACCCGCAGTCTGTCTCCCGGATAGTACTCATTGGTATTCGGAGTTTGCATCGGTTTGGTAAGTCGGGATGACCCCCTAGCCGAAACAGTGCTCTACCCCCAATGGTATTCGTCCGAGGCGCTACCTAAATAGCTTTCGGGGAGAACCAGCTATCACCAAGTTTGATTAGCCTTTCACCCCTATCCACAAGTCATCCCCTGGCTTTTCAACGACAGTGGGTTCGGTCCTCCAGTTAGTGTTACCCAACCTTCAACCTGCTCATGGATAGATCACCTGGTTTCGGGTCTATACCCAGCAACTAAACGCCCTATTAAGACTCGGTTTCCCTACGGCTCCCCTATTCGGTTAACCTTGCTACTGAATATAAGTCGCTGACCCATTATACAAAAGGTACGCAGTCACCGGACACAATGCCGGCTCCCACTGCTTGTATGCATGCGGTTTCAGGATCTATTTCACTCCCCTCACAGGGGTTCTTTTCGCCTTTCCCTCACGGTACTGGTTCACTATCGGTCAGTCAGGAGTATTTAGCCTTGGAGGATGGTCCCCCCATATTCAGACAAGGTTTCACGTGCCTCGCCCTACTCGACATCATCATATAAGCCCTTTCGTGTACAGGACTATCACCGTCTACGGTCGCACTTCCCAGAGCGTTCCACTAGAACTTATATGACTTAATGGGCTCTTCCCCTTTCGCTCGCCGCTACTGAGGGAATCTCAATTGATTTCTTTTCCTAAGGGTACTGAGATGTTTCACTTCCCCTCGTTCGCCTTGCAACACTATGTATTCATGTTGCAATACCTACCTTATGGTAAGTGGGTTTCCCCATTCAGACATCTCCGGATCACAGGATATTTGCCGCCTCCCCGGAGCTTTTCGCAGGCTATCACGTCTTTCATCGCCTCTGACTGCCAAGGCATCCACCACATGCACTTAATTACTTGACTATACAACCCCAAACAGTCGCTTGATCCTACAAGTAGATCAACCAACATTCAGTTTAGTGTCTCGTGAACTTAATCACTGTACAGCTTCAATTAGATTCATATACCAAAACGCTTGATTCAGTTAATCGCTAGTTTCTCAGTTCTTCATCTCCATTCAACTATGTCACTTGCGTGTCATACTTAAATATCAATTTAGTTCTGAGCCTTAAACAATTTATTTCAACTCAAATATATTCTGTTAATGATTGATCTAGCCTTCGTCAGGTCTAGACGCTGTGATAAATCACAGAGATTATCAAGTGCGCGTATCATAACGCTTGTACTTGTTAATCTCTAGGATCTAAACACTTGATCGCTTAGGAACTAAACAACTTCAACACTGTATGCTTACATACTGCGCGAAGCGTAGCTTCTTGCTTAAATTTCAAGGAAAAGCATGCTTTTCTTGTCTTGAAA
Organism: Acinetobacter sp. KH_038; assembly: GCF_057839405.1. Taxonomy (NCBI): domain Bacteria; kingdom Pseudomonadati; phylum Pseudomonadota; class Gammaproteobacteria; order Moraxellales; family Moraxellaceae; genus Acinetobacter; species Acinetobacter sp. KH_038. The sequence goes on from NZ_CM174489.1 coordinate 3,128,335, forward strand.
TTTGGTGGAGACTAGGAGAGTCGAACTCCTGACCTCCTGCGTGCAAAGCAGGCGCTCTACCAACTAAGCTAAGTCCCCAGCTTATCAATAAGTCAATGTTTCTGATTTCTGTAAGTTTGCAGAGTGGTGGGTCTGACAAGACTTGAACTTGTGACCCCACGCTTATCAAGCGTGTGCTCTAACCAACTGAGCTACAGACCCTCAGATACATCGTATGAAGAACAACTTGTTGTGGATTCTTACCAATCGTCAATCTTTCGTTAAGGAGGTGATCCAGCCGCAGGTTCCCCTACGGCTACCTTGTTACGACTTCACCCCAGTCATCTGCCACACCGTGGTAAGCGTCCTCCTTACGGTTAGACTACCTACTTCTGGTGCAACAAACTCCCATGGTGTGACGGGCGGTGTGTACAAGGCCCGGGAACGTATTCACCGCGGCATTCTGATCCGCGATTACTAGCGATTCCGACTTCATGGAGTCGAGTTGCAGACTCCAATCCGGACTACGATCGGCTTTTTGAGATTAGCATCCTATCGCTAGGTAGCAACCCTTTGTACCGACCATTGTAGCACGTGTGTAGCCCTGGTCGTAAGGGCCATGATGACTTGACGTCGTCCCCGCCTTCCTCCAGTTTGTCACTGGCAGTATCCTTAAAGTTCCCGGCTTAACCCGCTGGCAAATAAGGAAAAGGGTTGCGCTCGTTGCGGGACTTAACCCAACATCTCACGACACGAGCTGACGACAGCCATGCAGCACCTGTATGTAAGTTCCCGAAGGCACCAATCCATCTCTGGAAAGTTCTTACTATGTCAAGACCAGGTAAGGTTCTTCGCGTTGCATCGAATTAAACCACATGCTCCACCGCTTGTGCGGGCCCCCGTCAATTCATTTGAGTTTTAGTCTTGCGACCGTACTCCCCAGGCGGTCTACTTATCGCGTTAGCTGCGCCACTAAAGCCTCAAAGGCCCCAACGGCTAGTAGACATCGTTTACGGCATGGACTACCAGGGTATCTAATCCTGTTTGCTCCCCATGCTTTCGCACCTCAGTGTCAGTATTAGGCCAGATGGCTGCCTTCGCCATCGGTATTCCTCCAGATCTCTACGCATTTCACCGCTACACCTGGAATTCTACCATCCTCTCCCATACTCTAGCCAACCAGTATCGAATGCAATTCCCAAGTTAAGCTCGGGGATTTCACATTTGACTTAATTGGCCACCTACGCGCGCTTTACGCCCAGTAAATCCGATTAACGCTTGCACCCTCTGTATTACCGCGGCTGCTGGCACAGAGTTAGCCGGTGCTTATTCTGCGAGTAACGTCCAAGCATCTTGGGTATTAACCAAGAGCTCCTCCTCCTCGCTTAAAGTGCTTTACAACCAAAAGGCCTTCTTCACACACGCGGCATGGCTGGATCAGGGTTCCCCCCATTGTCCAATATTCCCCACTGCTGCCTCCCGTAGGAGTCTGGGCCGTGTCTCAGTCCCAGTGTGGCGGATCATCCTCTCAGACCCGCTACAGATCGTCGCCTTGGTAGGCCTTTACCCCACCAACTAGCTAATCCGACTTAGGCTCATCTATTAGCGCAAGGTCCGAAGATCCCCTGCTTTCTCCCGTAGGACGTATGCGGTATTAGCATCCCTTTCGAGATGTTGTCCCCCACTAATAGGCAGATTCCTAAGCATTACTCACCCGTCCGCCGCTAGGTTAGGTAGCAAGCTACCTTTCCCCGCTCGACTTGCATGTGTTAAGCCTGCCGCCAGCGTTCAATCTGAGCCATGATCAAACTCTTCAGTTTAAAATCAGTAGTACCTTTAAAGGGTACCAATCTTGGCTCATCAATTTTCTGACAAATATTTCTCAAATAAACTTCGAGTAATTTCTACCATCAATCAATGAAAATAATTTCGATCGATCAACCAGTAAAAATCCACACAAGTTGTTCTTCATAATCTCTTAATGATCTTTCTAACACCTCGTCAGTGCCAGAAGCTGGACTTCGACAAACTCAACAACTCAGCACTTCGTGCTTCGTTCGTTTCCGTCTATCTCGTCGGTATGGGTGCATTCTAGAGGATTTCAGAATCATTGCAACCCCCAATTCACTATATTTTTCACGTATGTCTTTTTTTTCTACAAAAAATCCTAAAAAATCGCTTTTTTATCTAATTTTTAAGCGTTTTTATGCAATAAATGCACTAAACACGCCATTTTATTTTTATGAACCCAAAATTAATTAGACTTAAAAGCTATCAAAATAAGAATTAAAACCAGAGTTTTTGAGTTTCCAGCCTTAAATTCTGTTTTTTCCATTCGGTTTAACGACTAGAACCAGCGCCAGATTTTGAAAGAGCGCTTGAATCGATTATTCTCATTTAGCTTGCTAGCATTATTGGCATATGTTGAATGAAAATTTTATAAGGTGACCTCACGCTCTTGCTCTATATAGACATCATGTAATTTGTTGCTTCTGATTATCCCGGCACATCTATCCCTTCCCTATAGAGTACATTTCAGCAGCTTCATTTTATCCAGCGACTTTCCCAATCTCCTAACCTAAAGCAGTGTTGTATCACTTCTATAATCCTGTTTTCTCAGCTTGATAGTCTTCAATAATAAAAAATAGTTTCGCGCATCGTGATAAACGCTCCTCAATCAGGGAACATACAAAGTAATACACAGCCAGATTAAGCCGTATAAACAAGTGCTAGACACAGAGATCACACTGCTGTTTTTGTTCGGCCGACTACTATTCAAATAACAAACTTAAAATGCACTTCATGTCTTCATCAAAAATATCTTCTGTTTGATACGAATACATCTAATAGGGTTCTTGCATAAATTATTTTTGAATCACTACACAACACTACTGTGCAAGGGAGAGGTTTCTCTAAGAAATCCCCTCATTCTCTTGTGAAGTAATATTTCTCATCGCAGAGGGAAAAAGAACTTTCAATATCTATTCAAATATGAATATAAGGATCATTTTTTGATTTATGAAAGAGCTCTAATCATCTCTAATTTGTTTTTATATTGTGGTTTTCTAGGCGCTAGCTAAGCTTTAGCCAGTAAAACAATGCTTTATTAGAGAAGGAATTTGGACTGGAATGCTTTAAGAAAAGTGCTATTTACAGCTTTAAAGCTTCGGAATGAAATCGCTACAAATAAAAAAGGAAGAGATCTCTCCCAAAATCTCCTCCTTAGAATTGAATCTTTACCCGATCCATTATGTCATTATTATAGTTATCCAGTTTAAAGCTTTAAAAAAGAGTCCCTTGGGGAAGATACCTTATAAATTGTGGAGTTACCTTATTATGATTACCCTCTAGATGTTTAAACAAATTCTCTAGATGAATAAATCCTATACATAATAAACTCGAAAAGCAAGCGATTTGGGAAAATTTAACTCTTGTTTTTATAGGGTTTTTTTTGAAGTTACTTATTTGCTTTATAAATATAGTACATCAACAAAAAAGCAGACCGAAGCCTGCTTTTATTTCAACAACTTATCAGGTTTTTAATCGGTGAAAATCACTTTGGCAATAGCTTTTTTGCTGGCCTGAACAATCAAGGTCAGATTTTCTTTCACCGAATATGAACTATCTACAGCCTGCCAATCGACTTTCACCGCGCCACGACCCAAAGCATCTTTGGCTTGTGCAGAGTTCTTGACCAAACCTGCTTCACGCAAAATTGAAGTGATAAAGATCTCGCCACCAAACTCAGCACGTGAAATGGTGATTTCTGGCGTACCTTCCGGTAATTCACCTTCAGTAATGATATTACCTGCACCTTTGTGGGCATTGGCAGCAGCTTCCGCACCGTGGAAACGCTCTACCAGTTCAAGCGCCAGAATCTTTTTCACTTCTTGCGGATTACGGCCTTCAGCGACTTCTTTTAAAAGCTGCTGGATGTCTTCAATTGACTTGAAACTTAAAAGATCAAAATAACGCTCAATCAGTGAATCCGGCATTGACAGCACTTTTTGGTACATCGCACCCGGCGCATCAAATACACCAATATAGTTGCCTAAAGATTTAGACATTTTATTGACGCCATCTAAACCTTCAAGAATCGGTACTGTAATACAAACTTGTGCTTCTTGATCATAACGACCTTGCAGGGTACGACCCATCAACAGGTTAAAGGTCTGATCGGTACCGCCCAACTCTACGTCTGCTTCTAGCGCAACCGAGTCATAACCCTGAACCAATGGATACAAGAACTCATGAATTGCGATCGGTTGCTGGTTGTTATAACGCTTGGTAAAGTCATCACGCTCCAGCATACGCGCCACGGTTTGCTGTGATGCCAATTGAATCAAATCAGCCGCAGTTTTTTGTGCAAACCATTCCGAGTTAAACACCACTTTGGTTTTATTCGGATCAAGAATTTTAAAGACTTGTTCTTGATAGGTTTTAGCATTTTCCAGCACTTGTTCACGTGACAAAGGCGGACGCGTTGCACTCTTTCCGGTTGGGTCACCGATCATGGCAGTATAGTCACCAATCAAGAAATAGACTTCATGACCCAAATCCTGGAATACTTTTAACTTGTTAATCAGAACCGTATGACCTAAATGCAAGTCAGGTGCTGTAGGGTCAAAACCTGCTTTAATTTTTAATGGACGATTCTGTTTTAATTTCTTGAGAAGATCTTCTTCAGAAATAATTTCATGGGTGCCTCGTTGAATGAGGGCAAGTTGTTCTTCAGCCGGCAGGAAATTTGACATCACAAAATCCAATACATCAGTTACTCAATTTGTGCGATATACTAACACTTTTTCAGCATATTGCAGGCTTAAGAATCACCATGACAGCGATCTATATTGGGGTAATGACCGGCACAAGCATGGATGGTGTCGATATTGTTGCTGCTTCTTTTGATCCATTACAGCTTCATGCCACCCTCACTTTAGCATTCGATCCCGATCTTCGAGATGAGCTGATGGCGCTGACCTTGCCAGATGACAATGAAATTGATCGTATGGGCAAAGCCGACGTGGCTTTGGCAGAAATGATTGGTCATGGTATCAACCAACTGATTGAAAATAACCAGTTAGATAAATCTAAAATTAAAGCCATAGGTTCGCACGGCCAAACCATCCGGCATCGTCCGGAACACGGTTTTACCCTGCAAATCGGGGATCCGAACATTATTACTGAAATTACAAAAATTCCAGTGATTTCAGATTTCCGTCGTCGTGACCTGGCGGCAGGTGGTCAAGGTGCACCACTGGTGCCTGCCTTTCATCAGGACATTTTCCAGCATGACAGCATTCACCGGGTGATTTTAAACCTGGGCGGGATTGCCAATGTCAGCCTGCTGCCTGCCGGAAAGCCGGAACAGGTCTATGGCTTTGATACAGGGCCAGCCAATATTCTGATGGATGCCTGGTGCGCGCGTTATACCGGCCAACCTTATGATGAAAATGGCAATTGGGCCGCTTATGGCACTCCGATTCGCAGCCTACTGGATCGCTTGCAGTCGCACGAATTTTTCTCCAAAGAACCGCCTAAAAGTACCGGTCGTGAAGACTTCAACCTGGAATGGCTGGATGAACAGATTGCCGACTGGCGCAATGACCTGCAATACGATGAACTGGAAGATACTCCGGAAAATGTACAGGCGACCTTGTTAAAGCTCACCACGCGTGCAATTAAAAAAGCCATTTACCGTTCTGGTATGGATACCGGACAGGTTTTTGTATGTGGGGGCGGTGCCTATAATTCCTATTTACTTGAGCAACTGCGCTGGCGCTTACGCAAACATGAATGGAGCGTACAAACCACCGCAGATTTAGGCCTGAGCCCGACCTGGGTAGAAGCCACTGCCTTTGCCTGGTTGGCGATGCGTTTTATCAAGCAACTCAATGGCAATCTGCCGGCAGTGACCGGTGCTGCAGGATATCGAGTACTTGGTACGATTACCTCAATCTAAAGTTATAAGTATTAAAAAATCCCTTCTCCCTTTGGGAGAAGGTTTGGATGAGGAAAAGTTTTATATAAACCTCTTCCCGAGAAGCATGCTTCGCAAGTCTCCTGCAAGAAGAGGGAAACCCAACAACAAATTAAGATCTTGCTTATTGCATCATCAGTTTGGCATTTTCATTACGGAATGCACGCAGAATCTGCTGGCCGGCACGACCGGTCGGACTCAAGCCCAGACGCTGCTGTTCCTGACGAATCGCCTGACGAGTTTTATCACCGATCAGGCCATCTACCGCACCAATGTCATAACCACGGTTCAGTAAAAACTGCTGGATTTCGCGACGCTCTGAACGCGACGTTCCCGGATCGTCGGTTGGCCATGTGGCCATAAACGAGCCTTTGCCTTGCAGGCGATCAGATAAATGCGCAATCGCCAAAGCATAACTTTCCGCAGCGTTATAACTATAAATCGCGTCAAAGTTTTTAAAGACCAGGAACACCGGACCATTCGGCCCTGCCGGCGCAAGTAATCCAGCTTGAGAGGAAGCTGACAAATTCCCTTGTATTAAAGGAGAACCATCGGCACGCACCACACCCTGGTTGATCCAGCTGCTCAAGGATTTTTTATTGCGACGGCCTTCATTTGAGGTTGACATAGCTGGCGGAATTTTCACTTCAAAACCCCAAGGTTGTCCGGTCTGCCAGCCACGCTTGCTTAAAAAGTTGGCGGTTGATGCCAGTGCATCCGGTATACTGGAAACCAGATCACGACGGCCATCACCATCAAAGTCGACCGCAAGCTCATCATAAGTCGATGGCATAAACTGGGTATGACCAAAAGCACCTGCCCATGAGCCTTTAAGCTGATCTTCGCGTACATCACCACGCTGCAACAGTTTCATGGTGGTAAAAAACTCACCCCGGAAATAACTCTGGCGACGCCCTTCACAGCTCAATGTTCCGAGTGCCTGTAATAAAGGATATTTACCGGAAATATCACCAAAATTACTTTCTACGCCCCAGACCGCGACCACAGTTTCCGCCGGCACACCATAACGCGCTGCCACACGATCCAAGACTTCGCGATGTTGCTGCAGTTTTTGCCGGCCGAGCTGAACCCGTTCTTCATCGACCAGTCCAGACAAATAGTCCCAAATTGGCGTAGAAAATTCCGGTTGGTAGTTTAAGCGCTCAATCACCGAATAATCAGGGGTTAAATTTTGCGTATAACGCTCATAACTGGCCGAACTGACGCCTTTTGCCATGGCCTGACTGCGTAAATTGGCAAGACAACTCTGAAAATTATTTTGGGATGCATAATTTGGGCTACTGGCAGCAGAAGGCAAATTAGTCGATGTGACACGCTGACCATTAATAATCAGCTCGGCATTTGCCTGAGAAGCAGCCAAGAATAAAGAACCAACCACAAGCGCAAAACGTTGCATAAGACCCTTGAATATTTGGATTTTAAATTATGTTCTTAACATAGCAGTTCAAGCTCAAATTTAAAGCTCAAATAGGTAACTTTAAATTCATAATTTCTGCACTTTTGAATTCATTTTGTAATTTTAAATTTAAAACAACTTATCCACAGATGAGTTTTAAATTCAAAAACGTCCGCACTATTTGAATTTAAATTTAAAACTGCAGACATCAACTTTTAAATTCAAAGCCATACATGTGAATAACTTTATAAAAATATTTTAATATATTATTTATCAATAATTTAACTTGTGTATAAAAATAGAATAAGTATAAGGTGTTTTTTAAATTCAAAACTTTGAATTCAGAATCCCGTTTTGAATTTAAATTCATATTTTGAATTCATTGCAACTTTAAATTCAAACACAGCTTTTAAATTTATTCTTTTGAATTCAAACCAGCATTGAGGTTTTAACTTCAAACTATTTTTTATGCTTAAAATTTTTATTCAGGCTGTTGTCTTTATACGCAATTGTTTATTTTATAATCAAATTAAAAATACACTGATCCGGTAAGTGGCCAACTTTTTCAAAGAGGCGCAATCTTGCCTGAATTAACAGAAATAAAAAAGCGATCCACAGAGTGATCGCTTTTTTTATCAGCAACTTAAAGCTTAGATGGTCATATCTTCGCTCAATGCCAGTGGATTCGGTAAAATCTTCGCCAGTTGACGGCATAAAGTCGTCAATTCAGCACTGTGATTTGGCATCAGGGTAATGTGACCGATCTTGCGACCTTCACGCTCTGACTTATTATAGAGATGCAAATGCGCACCTTCTAAAGCCAGCACATCTTCCGATTTTGGATGCTGCCCAATGATATTCACCATGACAGTTGGGCGAACTACTGCAGTCGAACCAAGTGGCAGACCGGCCACCGCACGAATATGGTTTTCGAACTGTGAGCAGACGGCACCTTCAATCGACCAGTGCCCTGAGTTATGCACACGTGGTGCCATCTCATTGGCGTATAGACCTTTATCTGTCACAAACAGTTCAAGGGTCAAGACGCCGACATAGTTCAAATGATTCAGCAGGCGAGTGATGTAATCCTGTGCCACAGGCTGCAAGTCTGCACTATTCGGTGCAGGTACAATCGAATGTGACAGAATCCCGTTATGATGATGATTTTCTGCCAATGGCCAGGTTTTTACATCACCACTTTGACCACGGACTGCAATGATCGACACTTCACGTGAGAAGGTCACAAAACTCTCAGCAATCAGCTCGCCGGCAGGACCAAGTTCCGCCCAGGCCTGATCAATTTGATCAGCACTGCGCAAAACAAATTGCCCTTTACCATCATAGCCACCAGTTGCTGTTTTAAGCACAATCGGCAAGCCCAGATCTGCCACAGCAGCCTGTAAACCTTCAAGTGAAGTCACGGCCTTATACGGCGCAACAGGAATGTCGAGCGTATCAAACAGGGCTTTTTCAGAGAGTCGATGCTGTGCAATCGCCAAGGCTTGACGTGGTGGATGCAGGTCTTTGTTTTTAACCAGTACATCTACATCTGAAAGGGGAGTATTTTCAAATTCCAGACTGAATACATCAGCACTGTGAATAAAATCCTGTAGACCGTTTTCTGCCTTGCTGGAAATCACCTGACCCAGTGCCGCAGAAGGGCAATCCGTACTTGCTTCAAAGAAAGTACATTGAATATTCAATGGCAATGCCGCTTGCGCCATCATGCGCCCGAGCTGACCGCCGCCAAAAATACCGATGGTTTTATCCATGATGTCTGTCCCGTATGAAGCTTGGCTTTAGTTTTGACCAGGAATGTTATTGCTTGCCACTTTGTCTGTTTGTGCTGCACGGAAATCTGCAACATTTTTCGCGATGTCATGGCGGGTCAGACCTAAAATCTGCGCTGCCATAATCGCGGCATTGGTTGCACCGGCAGGGCCAATTGCAAGCGTACCCACCGCAATACCGGCCGGCATTTGTACGATTGAAAGCAATGAATCAACACCGTTTAAAATCGATGATTTGACTGGCACACCCAACACCGGAAGATCGGTCTTTGCCGCACACATGCCCGGCAAATGCGCAGCACCACCAGCACCGGCAATAATCACCTGAATGCCACGATCACGGGCCTGTTCAGCATATTCAAACAAACGGTCAGGAGTACGGTGTGCAGAAACAACTTCAGCTTCAAATGGGACACCAAGCTGCTTCAGCATGTTGGCAGTATGTTCGAGAGTTGCCCAATCTGATTGAGAACCCATGATAATTCCTACTAGAGGAGCATCTTGTGCAGCAGCCGCATTCATTGCAAATTTTCCAGAGATTAAAGTAACAAAAAATAAATCTCGACGAGAGAGCCAAGCTTTAATAGGAGTTGCCTATTATAGACTGATTTTTCGGCTTCATAAAATTTAACGGTCAAAGCAAGGCCCGATTTTTCTTATTTTTTTAGAGGAATATTAAAAACTGGAATAAAAATAGGGCAGTAGTACTCAAAGCTTTGGATCAGGAACTTCGGAACACGAAATACACACATCCGCACAGGCATAAAGCCGCCCAGAGATAATCCAGTTTGAAAGGCTGCTTGAACATGAAAATCATAAAAGGCACAAACACCAGCAAGGTGACGACTTCTTGGGTGATTTTCATTTGCCCCACGGCCAGTCCCTGCTGTGCCAGTAATCGGGTGGCCGGAATCATCAGGCTATATTCAAACAGGGCAATCATCCAGCTGAATAAAATGGCCTGCCAGAGTGGTGCATCATACGGCAAAAACTTTAAATGCCCATACCATGCCAAGGTCATAAAACAGTTGGCAATCACCAAAAGAAATAGAGCCGCTAACATCGGCAGATACTCTGCAAAAAGATCGGGTTTATTCTACGATTTATTTGGCAAAAATATATTTTATAAATTTGAAATTTTCTCTGAATTTATCTGTGAAACAGGATTTAAAAAATCCCGCGGTAATGCTTGAACTTTGACTATCTTTTCCGTGTAAGCCTTGCTATCGTTGCTTGCAAATTGAATAAATCATGACAACAGCACCCATATAAGGTGATGGGTCAGACAGGAACGGAGTGAAGTAGATGCATCTGCATATTTTGGGTATTTGTGGCACTTTTATGGGATCGCTGGCGCTCCTTGCACGCGATCTGGGCCACAAGGTGACAGGTTCTGATTTGAACGTCTATCCACCGATGTCGACCCAACTGGAAAATGCAGGCATCAGCCTAATGCAGGGTTATGACCGGAGTCACTTGCAACCACATCCAGACCTGATCATTGTCGGCAATGCCATGAAGCGTGGTATTGATGCAGTAGAATATATGCTGAACGAAGGCTTGCCTTATATTTCAGGCCCGCAGTTCCTGGCCGATCATGTTCTGCAAGGCAAGCATGTGCTGGGTGTCGCGGGTACACATGGTAAAACCACCACCACCACCATGCTGGCCTGGGTGCTGGATCAGGCCGGTCTAGAGCCAGGTTTCCTGATTGGCGGCGTGCCACTGGGTTTCTCAGAAAGTGCACGTTTAGGTGGTGGTAAGTATTTCTGTGTCGAAGCGGATGAATATGATTCGGCTTTCTTTGACAAGCGTTCCAAGTTCGTACATTACCATCCTAAAACCGCCATTTTGAATAATCTGGAATTTGACCATGCCGATATCTTTGATGATCTGGCCGCAATTCAAAAACAGTTCCATCATTTAGTCCGCACTATTCCAAGTGAAGGCCGCATCATTGCACCGATTAGCGAAACTAATATTGATGAGGTTCTGGAGCAGGGTTGCTGGACACCGGTGGTGCGCACCAGTCTGGATGCCAACGACAAATCAGAACTATATGCCGAACAGTTATCGGCAGATGGCTCTCACTTTAAAGTCTTGCAACACGGTGTCGTCAAAGGCGAAGTACAGTGGGACATGACCGGACAACATTCAGTGGCCAATGCACTGGCAACCATTGCTGCCGCCGAGCATGTCGGAGTCTCGATTGCAACAGCGTGCGAAGCTTTATCAAACTTTGGCGGGGTAAAACGCCGTATGGAACTGCTGGGTACCGTTCGTGGTATCGAGGTATATGATGACTTTGCCCATCATCCAACGGCGATTGATACGACCTTGGAAGGCGCGCGCAAACGTCTTGGTGAACGCAAACTCTGGGCGATCATTGAACCACGTTCAAATACCATGCGTATGGGCAGTCACAAAGATGGCCTGGCACACTCTGCACGTCTGGCCGATGAAGTGATCTGGTATCAGCCTGAAGGACTGGACTGGGATTTACAGCCGGTGATTGATGCCTCTACCAATAAAGCCAAAGTCGCACGCACACTGCAAGACATCATTCAGACTCTAGTTAGCGAGGCGGGAGCGGGCGATGCAGTGGTGATCATGTCGAATGGCGGTTTTGGTGGTTTGCATCAGAAATTGATCAGTGCTTTAAATGCATAACATAAAAGTTCAAAAAGCCCGCTTAGCGGGCTTTTTTTAGGGCTAAAATTTTATCAAGCAATTGGAGCGAATGTCCATTTGAGCTTCAGCAATCCCTCAAGATCTTTTGTTGCAATCTGAATGCGAGATAGATTGCAGCGCCGTATTACTCAAGGCACAATCGAGAAGAAACCAGGATTTATAGCCCTGCAAGCCAGATCAGAATCAGTCCTTTGCTACAGTTCCATCAAAGTGACACAGACATTTACTCTTCTCGCTGGATCAGGTCATTCTCCTTCCTCACTCCTTCAGGAGACGTGTCATGACAACAATGAAAGCCATGGTCTATTACGGCGCAAACGACATCCGCTTTGAAGACCGTCCCATTCCCAGCATTTTGCATCCGAGCGATGCGGTTATCAAACTCACTAAAGTCACTATTTGCGGTACAGATCTCGGGATCTGGAAAGGTAAAAATCCGGAAATTGAACAGGAAGCTACACGTAAACAGGGCAGTTTTAACGGGCGTATTTTAGGTCATGAAGGCATTGGTATTGTAGAAGAAGTCGGTTCTGCAGTTCAAAACTTCAAAAAAGGTGACCGGGTGATTATTTCCTGTGTCAGCCGCTGCGGCACCTGTGAAAACTGCCAGAAACAGCTTTATGCGCATTGTCGCAATGAAGGTGGCTGGATCATGGGCTATATGATTGATGGTACGCATGCTGAATATGTACGCACCCCCTTTGCAGATACTTCTCTCTATCATTTACCCGAAGGGTTGAATCAAGATGTGGCCGTGTTTCTTTCCGATATCTTGCCAACTTCACATGAAATTGGCGTGCAATATGGCGATGTCAAACCCGGAGACAATGTAGCGATTGTCGGTGCTGGCCCGATCGGCATGAGTTGCCTGCTGACCGCACAATTCTATTCACCTGCCAACATCATCATGGTCGATGTCGATGACAACCGGCTGGAGTTTGCCAAAACCGTGGGAGCGACGCATAGCGTCAATTCTGCGAAAGAAGATGCCATACAGCGTGTACTGGATCTGACTGATGGGCGAGGGGTCGATTGTGCCATCGAAGCGGTAGGTTTAGAAGCTACCTGGAATATCTGCCAGCACGTGGTCAAGGAGGGCGGACATATTGCCAACGTCGGGGTGCATGGCAAATCGGTTAATTTTGAGCTGAATAAACTCTGGATTAAAAACCTGACCATCACCACCGGACTGGTCAATGCCAATACCACTGGCATGCTGCTGAAAACCTGCTGTTCCGGCAAGTTGCCACTGGAAAAACTGGCGACTCATCACTTTAAATTTAATGAGTTTGAAAAAGCTTATGATGTGTTCAAGCATGCATCTGATGAAAAGGCATTAAAGGTCATGATTGATATGAACTGAGCTGTAGCAAATAAAAAAGTCCGCCGTGCGGACTTTTTTATTTGCTATTTTTAGCGCGAGATCAGAAATAGGGAATATATCCACGCTGCTTATAACCTTGGGCTGAGGCCAGACTGGCCTGATTTTCTTCCAGGCGATATAGTATTTTCAAAAGTTCAGCAACTCCTGACCGCTGTAAGGCATGGGGTTCAAATTGCGCCCAACCTAAACGTGAAAATAAAGAAGAAATTTCACTGTGTTTATGCACATATTTCATCGACCATTCCGAGAAATGAGACTGCTCTACCAGCGCATCTTCAAAACGCAAGATCTGGTGATGGCGGGTATCCCGCGAAATGCTCTGAAATAGTTTTTCTACAACTTCGGCTTGGCCTTCCAGACACTGGAAAAACTTGCCATGGGCATAATACAAAACCCCATAAATCTGATGCTGTTGATTAAAGTTCCGGGCCATAGCCAAAATATCGCTCAACTCTTGTAATAAATCCTGTTCAGATTCTGTGCGTTCACTGGCATAGCAAAGTTGGAGCAGCATACATCTTACTCAGAAGAATAATTAAGAAAACAATATAATCACTAATCCTTAATCAAGTCGATTATTTTTTAAGCAAATATCTGTTTTTGCTTACAAGATTTTCAGTTTGCGTTTTGCAATTAAACTTTTAACAATGGCATCTGAATAATTAGACGCATATTTTCATATACCTACTATAAATATAAGGATAGGGCTTAATGTTAAAAGATCTGATTTTAACCCTCGCCATGTTATGTGGGTGTTTTCTTCTGATGATCACTTTAAATAACTGGGCCTTCAGCGCTCAAACCAATCTGCTGATCAGTTCAATCTTTCTCAGCTGGGCCATCCTGCAATTTGTTGGCCATCGGGTTTATTTTCATGCCAGTTACCTGCTGATCATGGCCATATTATTGATGCTGCAACAATTTGAAGAAATGTTCTGGGCCATCACGGGTGTGATGGCAGGTTTCGGCTTATATACTCTGTTACAGGGCGTATTCATTCCGGTTTTAAAAGAAAAATTAGCTCTGTCTTTCGGGAAATCTCCCTGGATCCTCAAATAGCTGTTGCCGCAACATCAGATAAACTTTGGTCGCGCTTAAACATGACATCTACATAGGAGCACTGCGGAATGATGGTTAAACTTTTTTCACGGGCAAAATCGACCAGCACATCCAGCATTTTTCGGGCCACACCCTGACCACGCAAGGAATGATCGACCCAGGTATGATCCGCAATAATCACCGAAGCTTCGTGCCATTGATAGGTAATCTCGGCCAGACGTCGACCTTGATCTTCTATAAAAAATACACCGCCACGTTTTGAATCCTGATATTTAATCTGCATATATCCCAACCTTTATTTTGATTTTTAATTGCTTAATACATCGCTGAACGCAGGATCCCGCTCAAATACCGATTTGGCAAAAGGACATTCTGGAATAATCTTGACTCCTTGCTCACGGGCAAATTTGACCGCTGCTTCGACCAGATAATGCCCGACATGCTGTCCGCGTAAGCTGTCATCGACCCACGTATGTTCAATCACGAGCCGATCTGGATCTTTCCGGGAATAACTCATTTCAGCCAGGCGCTTTTCATTCGGTTCAACAAACCACTGGCCTTGACTGTCTTGTTGCTGATGCTCAATCAACATCCTGTGAACTCCGTATTTTTGATCCAGACTGACATATTTTTCAGTATCACATTGTTAGATTTCTTTAAACGATTGTGAATCTGTGCGCTTTGCCGATATCGCCATGCAATGAACAGGTTTACACTGCGTACCTGTTGTTTAAGCCAGATGTTTATGTCCAGCTCTTCTTTTAGCTCCTCGGTGAGACGTCAATGGATCTGCGTGATTGCTCTAGCCAGTGCCGCCTTTATTTTTAATACCACCGAATTCATTCCTGTAGCCTTACTCAGTGATATTGGGGCAAGTTTTCACATGTCGGCAACTCAGGTCGGGCTGATGCTGACCATTTATGCCTGGGTCGTAGCTTTACTGTCTTTACCGATGATGCTGCTAACCAAGAATATTGAACGGCGTTTCCTGCTGATGGTTTTATTTGCGGTGTTTATTTCCAGTCATGTGCTGTCCTATTTTGCCTGGAGTTTCAGTGTTCTGGTATTAAGCCGGATCGGGATTGCTATCGCCCACGCGCTGTTCTGGTCAATTACCGCTTCGCTTGCAGTACGTGTCGCGCCGCCAGGCAAAGAGTTTCAAGCCTTGGGTTTGCTGGCCACAGGTACTGCCATGGCCATGGTACTGGGCATTCCATTTGGCCGTATGATCGGGGAGGCCTATGGCTGGCGCAATAGTTTTGCCCTGATTGCCATCGTCGCCAGCGTGGTCTGTCTGCTGCTGGCCAGAACCTTGCCCTTATTGCCAAGTGTCAATTCAGGTTCACTGAGCAGCTTGACCACCTTGTTGAAACGTCCCAGCCTGATGCTGGTATTTACCCTGACGATTATCGTGATTAGTGCACAATTTACCGCCTATAGTTATATCGAGCCATTCTCCCTGAATATTGCCCAGTTAAGTTCGGCACAGACCACGACTTTATTGCTGGTCTATGGCGGTGCAGGTTTAATCGGCTCTTATTTATTTGGTCGTTTTGCAGCGCATTTCCCCAGACTCACCATTCCATTTTTCACACTTGGGCTGACCATCTCATTGCTATTATTGTTGCCATTGTCCAGCAATGTCTTGCAGTTAAATACCTTGGCTTTACTCTGGGGCATCAGTATTATTGGTTTCAGTCTGGCCCTGCAAGCCAAGACCTTGAATCTGGCCTCAGATGCCACCGACGTGGCCATGGCGATTTATTCTGGCCTGTATAATATCGGGATTGGCAGTGGTGCCTTGCTTGGTGGAATGGTAACGGCACAGATCGGGTTATATGCTATTGGCTGGGTCGGGGCAATCTTGGCCAGTCTGGGTTTTCTTGTCACTTTATATTTAATTCGCCGCCCGGATTTTATGACTCGAAAAGCAACTTGAATCATGATTTTTTGTAAATGAAATTGTAGTCTTAACAAAAACCTGTCATGCTTCCTGCATATTGAGCATTGGCTCAAACAAAATTTAGTTTGAACAAGGGGAGTAGCCTCCTCCAAACGTTTAACAATTGCGGTTCAACTTGTTAAACGTGTCAGAATATCGTCATTACACTTTGCAAAAAGTCGGTATCTGAGCATTTTACTGTAACACTTTGAATGAGAAGTGTAACAGTAAAATGTAGGCAAGACCTTGATCATGTTGGTATAGATGTTTTTCATCTGACAACAGGTCAAGGTTTTTTTATGGCCGATTGTCAGATGTGGAGGATTCACATGGAAACAATTGGTACGCTCTGGCTGTATCTGGCTTTTTTTGGCATCGTTCTGGTGATGCTGTTTATTGATTTTTTAGGCTTCAAACAAAAACAAGGCCAGGAAGTAAAAGTCCGGACTGCGGCTTACTGGAGTATTGCCTGGGTCAGTGTCGCGACCTTATTTGGTGGCGGTTTATGGCTGTATCTGGAGCAGACTGCAGGTACGGCAGTTGCCAATGCTAAAGTGATGGAATACTTTGCCGGTTATCTGCTGGAAAAATCCCTGGCAATTGATAACGTCTTTGTCTGGCTGATGATCTTCGCTGCTTTCGCCATTCCACCCGCGCTACAGCGTAAATTGCTGTTATACGGCGTACTCGGTGCGATTGTCCTCAGAACCATCTTCATTTTTATTGGCGCCTGGTTCGTGCAGGAATTCTCGTGGATTTTATATATCTTCGGTGCTTTCCTGGTGTATACCGGCTTTAAATTCCTGCGTGGTCAGGATGAAGAAGAAAGCAATATTGAAGATATGGCGATTCTGAAATGGCTGCGTAAACGTATGCGCATTACTCCGCAGCTTGAGGGTGACAAGTTTTTTATCCGTAAGAATGGTCTGCTGTGGGCAACGCCGTTATTCTTGGTCTTGATTCTGGTCGAAGCCTCGGATGTGATCTTTGCGGTCGATTCCATTCCGGCAATTTTTGCTGTAACTACCGACCCCTTCATCGTCCTGACCGCTAACCTGATGGCGATTTTGGGTCTGCGTGCGATGTTCTTCCTGTTATCGGGTGCAGCATCGAAAATGCATTATCTGCCGTATGGTCTCGGGATTATTCTGGTCTTTATCGGCTTTAAAATGCTGATGCTGGATGTATTCCATATGCCAATCTGGATTTCACTGAGCTTTATTGTGCTTGTCTTGACGATCACTGCGATCCTGTCGATTCGCCACAGCAAGAAATACAACGAAACCACCCTATAAGCCCAATCCTCAAAAAAGCCTGCATCAGCAGGCTTTTTTATTTGCAGACGGCTTGACCATAGCTTCGATTTAGCCAAGGAAAATGGAGTCCACAGGATCACGTCATAAATCATCTGAAGTAGGTTACAATCTGTTGAAAAAAGTAAAAACACAGGTCTTAACATGTCTTCTCGCATTGCAATAACGGCGGTTCGCGGTCGCTTCCTTGATATCCAGCATCCAGTTTCCCAAGCGTGTGAAATTCACGACCAGGTGCGCTATGTAGAAGATGGCCTGATCATCATTAAAGACGGCAAGATTCAATGGTTTGGCACCTGGGAAGCAGGGCAGGCACATCTGCCTGAAAATATTGAAGTGGCTCATTATCCTGAACAACTCATCGTCCCGGGATTGATCGACACCCATATTCATTTCCCGCAAACCGAGATGGTGGGAGCCTATGGCGAACAGCTGCTGGAATGGTTGAATACCTATACATTCCCTACCGAAATCCAGTTTCAGGATGCTGCCTATAGCGAAAAAATTGCCGAATTTTTTGTGCAGGAACTGCTTAAAAATGGCACGACGACCGCATTGGTATTCTGTACCGTTCATCCTGAGTCGGTAGATGCACTGTTTAATGCAGCGACTACGCGCAATATGCGTCTGATCGCCGGTAAAGTGCTGATGGACCGGCATGCACCTGAAGCACTCACCGATACAGCAGCAACGGCTTATAGCGATTCTAAGGCGCTGATTGAGAAATGGCATGGGCAGGGCCGCAACCTGTATGCCATTACCCCTCGTTTTGCCCCGACCTCTACACCCGAACAATTACAGCAAGCAGGGCAGCTCAAGGCCGAATATCCGGATGTCTATGTGCATACCCATTTAAGTGAAAATAAAAATGAAATTGCCTGGGTCAAAGAGTTGTTTCCGGAACGTCAAAACTACCTGGATGTTTATCATCATTATGGTTTGACCGGGTCAAAATCTGTGTTTGCACATTGTGTGCATCTGGAAGAAGATGAATGGGACTGCATGCAGCAGACCGATTCAGCGATTGCCTTTTGTCCGACCTCAAACCTGTTTCTAGGCAGTGGATTATTTCCATTAAAAAAAGCCTGGGACAAACAGGTCAAAGTCGGTCTGGGTACCGATATCGGAGCCGGGACCTCATTTAACCAGCTGCAAACCCTGAATGAAGCCTACAAGGTGCAGCAGTTGCAGGGCGAAAAACTTTCTGCTTTTGAAGCCTTGTATCATGCCACTTTAGGTGGTGCCAAAGCCTTGAGTCTGGAGGATCGTCTGGGGAATTTCAGTATCGGCAAGGAAGCAGACTTTGTGGTACTGAATCTGAATGCCACCGCTTTACAGCAATTGCGTCAGAGCAAGGCCAGGAATATTGAAGATGCATTTTTTGCACTGACCATGCTCGGTGATGACCGTAATATTGTGGTAACTTATGTCTATGGAGAAGCCGTGTATGTCAAAGCCAAATAAGTCAGCCCGACGCTGGATACAGGTGGCTACAATCGTTGCCATTTGTGCTTTTGCACTCAGGCAAGATGCACAATCACTGAAAAGTTGATTACATTTACAGCAAGTAAAACAGGTGCATCTCTGCCAAGGATGTATTAAAATTACTGCTATTCAGGTGTTGCAGGTCAACACCTTTTTTATTTTGCTATTTTTACTTTTTAGGTATCTACCCATGACCGTTCAAATGAGCGTAATGATTTCCGCTGAAGAAATTCAAGCTAAAGTCAAAGAGCTTGGTGCTCAAATCGATGCACACTATGCCCATAGTGACAAAGAACTTGTGCTCATCGGTTTATTACGTGGTTCAGTGATTTTTATGGCCGATTTGTGTCGTGTGATTTCAAAACCACATGAACTGGACTTCATGACGGTGTCCAGTTATGGCGGTGGCACTGTATCTTCGCGTGATGTAAAAATTCTGAAAGATCTGGATGGCGAAATCCGTGGCAAAGATGTACTGGTGGTTGAAGATATTATTGACTCGGGCAATACCTTGAGCAAGGTACTGGAAATCCTGCAAACCCGTGAACCGAATTCGATTCAACTGTGTACTTTGGTAAGTAAACCGTCACGTCGTGAAATTGATTTAAAGGTCGAATTTCTAGGCTTTGAAGTTGAAGACAAGTTTATTGTCGGCTATGGCCTCGACTATGACCAGAAGTACCGTCACCTGCCTTTTATCGGTGAAATTGGTCTTTAAGATTTGATTTAAAAAAGTGGCATTGGCCACTTTTTTTATGGCTCAAATTTATGTTGAACTCGGAACAAAAAATAACATGCCGTTTCAGGATTCAACTTTTTTTAGCGCCAGCAATGTCTCAAGATGATTAAACATGATGTAAAAACAAAGACATGATAAGAAGGAGCATACATATGTGGACAATTATCGTTGCAATTGTCATTGGTTTTATCGCGGGTTTGATTGCACGTGCAATTCATCCGGGAAATGATAAGGCAGGTTTTATCATGACCACCTTATTAGGTATTGCCGGCTCCTTATTGGCCACTTTTGCTGGCCGTATGCTCGGTCTTTATTCAGCAGACTCTGCGGCAGGCCTGATCGCTTCCGTAATTGGTGCGGTTATTATCCTGTTTATTTATAACATGCTGACCAAGCGCCGTACGGTCTAAGCCAAGCTGGCTTAATCGCAACACTGCCGATAAAAAAGCACCCGTAGGGGTGCTTTTTGCTTTTATGTTTACTTACTATTTATAATGAAAATTCCTTAAAAATCTGTTCAATCTGTTCTGCCGGATAGGTACCCATGACTTTAAAACCATTGGAAAAGATAATTGCCGGTGTTCCATTCACACCCAAAGACTGGGCCAGCTTTTTATTGCGCTCGATCGGGTTGGTGCAGCTTTTTTTCGATTTTGGCAAGGTGCCTTGCGTAATCAGATCCTGCCATGCCTGAGCCGGATTGGCTTCACAATAAACCTGTTTTGAAGCTGTAAGCGATTGTGGTTTCAGCGGCAGAATAAAAGTGTAAATCGTCACATCGTTGAGCTTTTTCAATTCTACTTCAAGCTGTTTGCAATACGGGCAATTTGGGTCAGAAAAGATCGCAATCTGACGTTTACCCGTACCTCTTACACTTTTCAAGGCATCTTGCAGCGGCAGTTTTTTCCAGTCGACACTGTTTTGTTTCAGCATCAGATCACGGGTCAGATTCTGCTGATCCTGAATCCGCAACATTGGCCCGGCCAGCAAGTGCTGGGCATCTTCATTCAGATAAACCACCTGACCCTGCATGAAACCGCTATAGATGCCTTTCATTTCAGTGGGCTGGATATTTTCAATTTTTAAATTGGGGCTATTTTTTGCCAGATTGGCTTTTACCACATCTGTATTGGCAAATGCGAAGCTTGAAACCAAGGTACTTAAAATGATAATCAGTGTTTTTTTTAACATGAATGTTCTGCATGTATCGGATAAAAATATGCTTCGATTCTAATCGCTCTGCTGTTAAATTTCCCAAGCATTTATGTTACCGTCGATGCGTGTAATGACTAGGGCGTGTCCTCATTTGAAAAATTGGTTTTAAATACTTAAACTCCTCCTTTAAGCTCTTTTGATTTCTATATTTTTTCAATGGCACGTACTCTTCTCACCGATGATATCTGGCAGCAAATTCAAGATACTATGCGATTACACGGTTGTTACTGTTCAAAGAATAGTAGAAATATCATGGAAGCGATCTTATGGAAACTGCGTACAGGCGCCACATGGCGTGATATTCCCCAAGAATTTTGTCCTTGGCAAACTGCTTACAATCGCTTTAATCGTTGGGCAAGCAAGGGATTGTGGGATAAATTTTTTTTAGATTACGAGGCATCTTGGATCAAGAATGGGTATTCATTGACGGAAGCTACATACGCGTGCATCAACATGCAAGTGGAGCTGGGCATGGTTTCGAAAGAGCAATTGGACAATCACGCGGTGGACGAACAACAAAAATACATCTTGCAACCGACGCGAATGGATTACCGATTGATTTTAAAATCACTGAGGGTGACGTCCACGACAGTCAAGTTGCAAAACAACTGATTGATACGGTAGACGAGGCAACTTATCTCATTGCTGATAAGGAGTATGATGCTGAGCACATTAGAATATATGCCAAGAACAAGAATATGATTCCCATTATTCCATTGAGATCAAACAGTAAGAGATCGAATAAGGAATTTGATAAATATCTATATAAATTAAGACATTTAGTTGAAAATGCTTTTGCGAGATTAAAACATTTCCGTGCTATTGCAACTCGATTTGATAAACTGGCACGCAATTATAAATCTATGATTCGTATAGCCTGTATATTTATTTGGTGCAAAGCCAAATGAGGACACACCCTAATTTCTTATGTTTCACGTGGAACAGAAGAGAAAGATTCTGTTCCCTCACTGCCTACAGGCATTGCGCCAAACGCTCTGTCTCAATATAAGAAAACTTTTATAAAATAAATTAAATTACTGATTATTATAAAATTTATTATTTAGATTTAAACATTTTACCGATTCACCCTTGACCATTTTTCTTCGCCGGCTCTAAACTGCCCACATTCTGTCTTTTCCTCGCGATGCCCTGACCCAGAGCGGCCAAGGGTTAACCCTATAATGGGATGTTCATGACCTCAACGACTAGCTGGCGACCTTTTGTGATGGTCAGCCTGGCTTTAATCATGGGAACGATTGGTACGGCTTTGGCCAGTCCACTCTATCCAATTTATCAACAACTCTGGAATTTATCCCCAAGCCAGATTACCTATATTTTTGTCGCCTATATGTTTGGCTGTCTGGGCACGCTGCTGTTTCTGGGACGAACCAGCAACAGCCTTGGTTTTCTAAAAACCTTACAGATTGGCCTGGTGTTTATTAGTTTCGGTTTGGTCATTTCTGTGTTTGCCCACAATGCCCTGGTGTTATCCCTGGGTCGTTTCATTATCGGTATTGCCTCAGGTTTGATGACCACTTCTGCCATGATCGGCATGATGCAAACCATTCCGGAAAGTCATAAGCAGCTTGCACCGCAATTGGTGTCTATTCTGACTGCGATTGGCTTTGGTCTGGGCCCTTTGATAGGCGGGGTGATTGCACAGTTTTCTCAAGCCCCGCTGGTACTTCCCTATATTCCGATCATTGTTGGGGCAGTGATTTGTTTTATCGGCTTATTCTGGCTGAAAGTGCCTGCTTTTGAGCCTCAGCCCTTTAGTATCGCCCCTAAATTACAGCGTCCTGAACCTCAATATCATGCTCTGTTTATGATTATTGGCTTAACCGCATTTTGTGCCTTTGCAGCCTTCAGTTTATTTGCCTCACTGTCACCCTCCTTTGTACAGGATATTCTGCCTTGGCATGGCCCTCTGGTCAGTGGTGCCGCCATCACCTGCATTCTGCTGGTGTCTGCGGTGGTGCAATACATGGCCAAAGCAGTTGCTGCAAAAAAATGTCTGAATATTGGCTTAGGTATTATGCTGGCCAGTCTGATCAGTCTTGCACTGTGTATGTTGCTTAAAGCCAGTTTCCTGTTTTTTGTGAGCGATATCTTATTTGGTATTGGCCACGGTTTTGCCCTGATGGGTGCATTTGGCCTGATTCATGCCATCACCACACTGCAAAATCGCGCTGCGGTCATGTCGACTTATTTATTTATTGGCTATTTGGGCACCATTCTGCCGATTATTGCAGTGGGCTATCTGGCCGATCATTTCGGCTTGAATTTTGGGGTGATCAGCTTCTGTGCGGCAATTAGTGCCTTATGTCTAGCGCTCTGGTTATGGCATCAGAAACTGCGGCTCAAAGCTTAAAAAGACTTTCAGATGATTAATGCCAGTCAGTTAAGTAGCTGACTGGCATTTTCTTTTTTAAGCCGATGATTATATGTGCTGGGTGCTTATGTATTGGGTACTGAAGTCATCCGCAACAGTTGGAGGCATGAAGTATATGGCGCCACAAGATTAAAAATGATGGTTTCTACGACAGGTTTACCCTGAAAGGTAGGTCACGAGTTTTGCAGTGAGAAGTACTGTTCCGCTACTTAATCTGGGCAAAACCCGACTAACCCATCATTTATAACCCTGGATTGATAAAATCAAGACTCCATCGTCAGCGACTAAAAAGCTAAAGAATCTGTTTCTAAACTCTTTAACTGATCAGCATTCTTTTAATTACTTTCCAATACAGAATGTAATTTAAATTATATTTTTAATATAAATTAATTACTTATAAAAATAATTAAAACTCAGTGCCTAACAAGTGACTGATTATGTCATCACTAGGCACTTTTTAAGCTGCTCCTCTTATTGGTGGCTCAGGTAGGATCAGACTTAGAGTCCTATCCTTTGTGAGTGACTTTGAGGTACTCACTAACTATCTTTGAGCTGGTCAGTAGAATTTTAGATTTTAAATCCGCATTTCAAATGTCGAATTAACTTAGCCGTCCAAGTGGCTGATTAAGTAGCTTGGTCGCGTTTTAAATCTCAGCAAGTTGTAAAAATCACAAAATACTTTCGATTGCAGATACGTGCATTCAGTCGCGTGTGCATTGCCGAAGTTGAGGATTTTAGATGGTGGGGGGGTGATTCTATGTTGAGGCCATTTGTAGCAGTGAACCGCCCCAATAATCACGCTGTAATTCTATTGGGATTTTAAGCATTAAAACCACATTTCCGCCCATCCCTCGCGCGCGCGCGCGTTTTGTTCCGAAACACAACGCAATTTTGCGCTGTCCTACTTCAGAAAACTTCAGTTTTAAAAATACAAAACCTGATAAAACCTGAGATTCAGAACGGCGTACTTGTTAACATTTGTTGACATTTAAAACGCTGCGTTTGTTAGGAAATGATAAGGCTTGGACTACTACAAAATACTACTTTCCACTTGCTGCTCGGACTTAGGATTGAACCTGTCAAAACTTGTTATTCAGGATATGCACAAAACCGCCCTGATTGCTCGATATAGCCATGTTTTGGAAATGATGTACCTTTCATCAAGTCTTAGCCTAAACCTCACAAAACCTGACATTTAAACCGTGTCATTGCTAAGAAATACTAAGGTCAAAACTTATCTAAACTTAACCTTTAAACCTGATAAAACCTGAAATCATAACGGCATGATTAGAGAAGGTTAGAACCTGACAAAACCTGACATTTAGAACGCCGTAGCTGTAAGCAATAGTAAGCACCTTTAACTTTATTTTAACTTTTAACTTAAACAGAATTTTTTTTGCTGGTGCGGTTGGGAGTGGTCTCCGCTTTATGTCATCCCCGAACTTATCAGCTCCCCCCTGACTGGTTAGCCGTCATCACTCGATTGATTAAACCTTATAAAACCTAATATTTGTTTTACGTAGTCATACAAGATAGGTAGTCGTTTAAAACGGCGTAAACCTTGATATGACTATGTTTGAGTGTAGTTTTAATGGTCTTTTTTCATGTGGTGCTGTAAAACAAGAAAATACTTGGTCAGATTTAGAATCCAGTCAAGATTTAGCTAGACGTACCTAGACAAAACGGTACTTCTTGCTTGACGTAGCATGACAAAACCAAAACCACACTAAACCGCCGTACCCTTTGCATAGCTTGGCTTTGAGTGCATTTTTATAGGTGCTTTTATCAGTACCTTGTCAAACAAATACAAAAGGCTTGTCATGCAAGATTTTGCGATACGTAGCGATACGGATTTGATTTATTTACCTTGACGTACCTTGACGAAATGCAGTTTTAATAAAATGGCTGTAATGCTTACCTGATAAGGCTTTTACACGGTTTTTAGGGTGCTTTCTGGTGGGGTGCTGTCAAGGTAGATTAATGATGTTTCGTATATCTAAAATATGGCCGTTTTTGCTAGACGTACCTATACAAAATAAGGGGTGTAATCACTCCATTTATGATTTTGCGAAACAATCCTATAAAAGAGGTGTTTTTATCTAATTAGACTGCACCGATCTAACGCTATCTAAAACTGTTTATTTAATTATGAATTTTCGGAGTCCATAAAAAAGCCCCAATCAAGGGGCTGAGTTTATTTTTTTCGTTGTTTAGCTATTTGCTTTACATCCTTGATAGCTTCCTGAAAATGCCTTTCTACAGGTGTTTGATAATCTATATATTGTTGCTTGTATTTAGCGTGTTCTAACTGAGCTTTCTGTTTAGCTTGAGCCTGTGAGATTTTTCCAGCATGAGTCAAAATTTCACGATCAGAAGCCATTAAGAATTTGTCTAATTTCGCTATCCAATCTTTCATATACATGGGTGTGCCATTAATAGCTTGTAACTCTGCAAAATCTAGATACATAGTCACCAAGCGATTAAGAACGTCCATTTCTTTTTCATCAAGATAATTTTTCGCTACTGTAATATCCTTCGTTTTTGGATGTCCTTCACCTAAGAAGCTCGTCATACCCATATTAGGTTTACTTCCATCTACACGAGCATATACAACCTCAGCAGCAGTATGTCCATGCGCCGCCCAATGCATCTTATTTTGAACAGTTTGAAAGAATTTTTTAGACTCTGCCACTTTGGGGTCATAATCCACACTAGTTGCATATATCTCTAAAACCTTCTGATAAAAAAGCTTTTCAGATGCTCGGATATCTCTAATACGAGCGAGTAATTCATCAAAATAATTATTATTTCCGCCGTTTTTAAGTCTTGCATCATCCATTGCAAAACCTTTAACTATGTATTCACGCAGCACCTTCGTAGCCCATATACGGAATTGGGTTCCTCTCTGTGATTTAACTCGATAGCCCACAGAGATGATTACATCCAAATTATAATGCTGCACACTCCTTGTAACTTCTCGATTACCTTCTTGTTGAACTAGGAAGAATTCCTTCCTAGTTGAAAAATGATCAAGCTCACCTTCGTCATATACGTTTTGAATATGCATTCCAATATTTCGAGTAGTGGTTTGAAATAATGTAGCCATTTGATTTTGAGTAAGCCAAACTGTTTCATCTAACAGTCGAACATCAATTTTTAGTTCACCATCCTCAGATGCATATAGGATAAATTCACCAGTATTACTATCAGACATTAAGCCGTCCTATTCTTTGAAATTTTAAAAATATATTCAGTAAAATATAAACACTTTGAACTTATTCAGCTAGTTGTCAAATTTAGTGTTATATCCTGACTGAGTTAGGTATCTATTGCGAACTAAAGCAATTGCAGCGCGTCGGCTCTAATTTCTGTTATTTCCCGATCCGTTCCTTTACTGTCTTTCCACTTCCTTGTGCGTAGTGAGCCTTCGACATACACCTTCCCACCTTTCTTGAGGTACTTGCTGGCAATCTCGGCTAATCGGTTGTTAGTGGTGATTCTGTGCCATTCTGTGGCCTCTTTACGTTCGCCTGTGGTCTTGTCCTTCCAGAACTCGGATGTTGCAACGCTGAAAGTAGTAACGCTGCCACCGTTGGGAAATTGCTTTGTTTCAGGGTCACGACCCAAAACGCCCATAACTGTGACTCTATTTAAATTTGCCATTGTCTTAAATCTCTCTAATTTTCTCAGAATGTCTATTTTTCATGGGTAACGTAGGTAACATGGGTAACATCCTTGCTATGACAGCGTTTCAGGGTGTTACCTATATCTTTTTGCTTAGGTAACGATGGGTAACAGAGGTAACAAATGAGGGAAAATTTAGAACTTGTTACCTCTGTTACCTGTTACCATTTTCAATAGGTAACGCCTGTAAGCCTTTATTCATGCGGTTGTTACCTGTGTTACCTCTGTTACCTTCGTTTTTTATGCTTCCCAGCTAAAAATAGCCTCTTTGACGGCGTAAACCTTCACTGCATTTTTCCGCGATGGGATTCTTGCTGTCTTGCTGGTCTTGCCAGTGTCATGCTCAAGTAGGTTGTAAGCTAGTAAGGCCCTTGCTGCTTTGCGACTGTCATAACCTTTGCAGACTTCATTTTTAAACTGCTCAGGCAATACATAAAATATTTTTTCGCCGTTCTCTATCTTCCAGTAGCCGACACGGTTATTGATACGCTCGATATGATCGGGATCGGGTGTAATTGCTTCAAAACGGCTTGATTCATTCGCCTCGAAAAAGGCTTTAACATGGGTCACAATTTCCCG
Organism: Acinetobacter sp. KH_038; assembly: GCF_057839405.1. Classification (NCBI taxonomy): domain Bacteria; kingdom Pseudomonadati; phylum Pseudomonadota; class Gammaproteobacteria; order Moraxellales; family Moraxellaceae; genus Acinetobacter; species Acinetobacter sp. KH_038. The sequence goes on from NZ_CM174489.1 coordinate 3,155,984, forward strand.
ATTCTCATAATCCCCGACCTGCTCAAAACTGCCCAGCCATTGATTAAATACCTTTTGTACGGCGTTAAATGCTGTGCCAGCTTTCCAGCCTGTAATACTGGCCTTTGTTGCCAGCTCCCCAGCCGTTGCCACCAATGCAAAGTAGTTAGCCACTCGGACAATATGCCCTTGCGACTGGTTCACGGTTAAGGCTTGACGATACTGGTCTAAAAGCTCTCTAGCTTCGTCCATGCGCTCGCCTTTGTTGTTGGTCAGATACTCAAGCCATGCAATGCCAGCCACGCCGTAGCAGTCCGCCATGCGTTTACTCAGTTCAATCGCTTGCTTTGCTCCATCCTCTGCAAAGTCGATACTGTCAAAAATACCGTACTCAGACTGATCTATATCAATATCAGCCAAGCGTATTTCTTGCCCCAGCTTAGTCTTTTGGCCTTGCTCGGTCATAATGTCTTTAAGGCTTTTTTCGCCACTGGATAGAAAAATAACTTTCCACTGGTGCATAGGCTTTGCTGTAATTTGCTTGGTCATGCGACCTTTACCTAAACCATTTGCAAGCATATAAACGACATTGCCTAGCTCTTTGGGGTTCGCTATCTCTCCGATTTCATCTAGCACCAAAAAGCTGTCATTGTGCATATACGCTGTATGCTCTAGGGCGTTTCCTGTGGCTCTCCATGTTCTATAAAACTGCTTTGGATTGCCCCACACGGAACTAGCAAGGTTTAAGGCTGTGCTTTTCCCTTTGGATGAACTGCCCTTAATATGAAAGCCACCGCCTTGTTGATTAAGAGGGTCTAGCAATTGCCCAGCAAAGGCCGTACACAGTGAAAAAGCCAATAAGCTATGATTCTCTGCCAATTGCGCTACATTGCTTCGCCATTGCTCTAATGTGCCTTTGCTTTGATAACGGTTATCTAAGGCATTGTTAGCCTGATAAACAATTAAATCACTGCTGCTTTGTCCGATCTGCTTATGAGGTAGTACAAATACGTCATCATGCCAGCCGACCCGATCCACACATAAGGCATATTGACCTGTTTGATAACTCATTAAATAGCATTGAAAAAGGTTTCTTGCTCGTTGGTCAGGTGCAATCATTACGCCTTGATAAGACAATGCTTTGCGAAGGTCTGCGCCGTCCGTTTGGAATAGCTCCATAGATAGGGCCTGTATATGCTCTATCTCGTTGTCATCCTTCCACTTGAGCAATACCCCCCAATTATTACTAGAATTATCCCTAGTCTTTGCGACAACCAATACAGGACTTGAGATAAAACGCTTTTGGCTTATGCCGTTCTTATCTTCATCAACAAAATAAAGCCCATCCTCTGTGATGTGGAAATGTCCGTTTTCCCATTTCATCGGCTTGGCTAAATGGCCTTTGGGTAGATTGGTTTTTTCAGGTAAAGCCTCTATCGCTTCATCAATAAACGCCAGCACCTCACTTACACTTTCATCCTGTGCTAATTCGGTCTGGAACTGACTTACACCAATTTTTAAATACTGGCATAGCAGCCTAACAGCCGTGTTCTGCTCCAGCTTTTGAAATGGCTCAAGGTGCATGTGTTCAATTCTGACAGGTAGATAAAGCTGTTTATAACCTGCCTGTGATAGCTGGTTAATAACGAACTGTATTTGATCAAAATCAAACGGCTTGAGTACTGTTTTATGGTTGCTGCATAGGGTAGGCAGTAGCACCAATACAACGGCGTAGCCAGTCTGTGCGACTTTAAAGAATGCCTCTAGGCTGTACGTGATAATGACAGGCTGGGCATGGTCAAAATCGCCATACCTTGCAAAGCCTCTAGCCAATCCATCAGGCATGACAGCCACACGCTGCCCATCCTGCATGACTGCACATTGAACAAGCTCCATTTGCCCATCATAGACAGGCAGAATCAAAGGCTGTTCATAACTAACGCCGTTTATAGTTACATTGCCATCATCAACATAGATCGGCTGCTCAGGACTACCAAAACGCTGTATTAAGTGATGTGATGAATAAGCATCATTAAACGATACAAGCTGTGTACATTCGTTTAAAATGGCTTCGGGTGTTATTAGTTCTTCGGGGTGGTCATAATCAAGCATTGTGGCTGCCCCTTTCATTAAATACGGTTAAAATTGGCATTTGAATTAATCAAAACGCCGTCATTCGATAAACCGACCTGCTGGCGGTTATCCATCATCTGCAATAAACGCTGTTCTGCTTCTTCAAAGCTAATACCGAAATGCTTTGCAATGTCCTCTAACTGGTACATAGGTTCGCCGTCATCCGTGTAACCGCTTGGCGGTGGCAATAGGTTTAACTCTTTTGCCTTTTGGTGCATCTCTGCTTTGATATGCTCAGGCGTGTAGTGCATCGTTAAAATGAGTGCCTGCTCTGTGATGGGGTGGTGTTCTCCGTACTGCTCGCGCATTGCTTTGTAGTGGTCGAAGGCTTTGAAAAATTCAGGGTCTACATGCTTAATCATTGTGTATACCCTCAAAAGTTAGCTGTAAATTTGCTTTGCATGTTGTAATTCTTAGGTTTAAATCTCGCATTGAATAACGATGGTTCACTAATCCAGTGCCATGAAATGAACCTTTAGCCTTTTGGGTCTTTGCTTGCATACATAGGCGGTTTAATTCTTCATAGGCTGTCTGTCTTGCTGAATAGCTCCCAGTCTTGCGGATGCTCGGCAATACCTCAGAAAATACCCAGTTTTGGAAATTCAATGCTTCGGGTTTAGTCGATCTAAATACAATGCGGTACAGGTTTTCTTCACTGATAAAAGTTAGCTTTTGAGTACCGCCATTTGTAAGGGTATACATTTCATGTACCCCCTTTGGATTTAGCTTAAAACGGCTTGCTGTCGCGTTTTTAATATCTAAGGCTTGACCAACATCAGGCAGACAAAACAAAGGCTGTCCGCTTGCATCAAAGGCGATCCGAACGCCGTACTCATTAAAATTAAATACTGCTGGTTTCATGCTGCCACCTGCTTAATTAGTTCATAACGAGCATGTGAGCCGATGCCTGAATGATTGCGCTCACGATGGGTCACAATGTCATAACCTGCACACCGTAAACGCTGAATGATTGCGCTCAGTCGATAACAGTTAAAAAGGTCGATAGCCTCGGCCTGTGAAATGGTTTTACCTTGCTTGAGATAAGCTAAAACTTGCTTTAATTGGGTGCTGTTCATGTTCTTATGCTCCTGTCTTTGCAAGTGCGTCAGTCAGCTTGTGAATCGTTCCGATGTGGATTATCAGAACGTCCTTAACGCCTGATTTCTTCACCATGTCAGCATGTTCACTGAGTAGCTCTTTAATCGTTCCGTTAAAGCCTTTAACCTCTAAAAACTTCATAGCTTCATCATTTACGATTAAATCTACTTCCTGATCCGCTTCGCCAGTCGGACAATATGAGGCAAGGGCATAGGCGTATAGATCGGCTGGGTCTGTAATGCTCAAGGTTTCCAGTGCCAAGCGTAAAAAGGTATTTAGCTTGCTGGCCTCGGCCTTTAGGTAGTCATTAATTGAATAAGGCTTAGAAAATACCTCTGCACTTAATTCGGATGCTCGGATAGAAACATGATCAAGTAGGTCAATTGCCTGTTCAATCTGTCTTGCATTGGCTTCGGTTTTAAGTTCATCAGGCAAGTAATCAAGGGCCAAGCAAGTGAAGTCAGATACATCAATAAAAAGGTTTTTTATTTGCTCGCCGTTTACTTCATGGCTGATCTGCTTAAGTCTGCTTTGCGCCTGCTGAGTGATGCTGATTGCATCCTGTAGAGTAATTTCCATAGCTCAAGCCTCCATCGTTGCAATGGTGGCCTTATGGCTTTTGATACGCTCAGAAATCCATAAATCAATATCGGATTCAATCCAAGCGACACGGCGTTCGGAAATATTGATAGCTTTGGGAAATGTGCCTTGTTGCATCATTGCGTAAATTGACGATGCACCCAAGCCAGTTTTGGCCTGCACTTCTTTACGGCGGATCAGGCGTACATTTTCGATTTTTTGTTCTTTAGATAAAGTCATCTAAACATTCTCCATAATGGAAATGCCTAGACACAAAATAGGGAATAGAAAAGTAATTAAGAGGGAAAAACTAAGTTTTATTAATTAGATATAGCAGCGTATAGCTATTCAATAGGTTCTAATGACTAACAACAAGTGCTTCCATTCGTAAACAATATGTTGACTTATGCCATGTTTGAACTACTATAAATACAGGTAAGCGAGCTTACCAAAGTTAAAAAACTTAGTTTTTAATCGTTTTACATCTCTAAAGTTCCTTTAGTTTTGTGCCCTTTGAACGGCGGTTAAAAACATTTGGTGATTTTGCGACTGCAATCGCTTGTCACCACGGAAAAAGGTTAGCACTGCAATGCTGGCCTTTTTTTGTTTTTGAAGTCTTTGTATACCTTTAATCTGATATGAAAGACATTCATTAAGTTCCTAATAAATACACTGGAACTCTATGTAATTAATCGTATAAGAGTTTTGCTTAAATGGCTACCTCTTTACCTAACAAGTGCGTTAATTGTTGTCGTGAAGCACCATCAATGTGCTGTTTATCGACTTTTATGTAGGCAGTTTACTGTTCAAGTATCACCGCGACTTCTTCAATACCCTTTATACCCCTCCAATACTATTAAGCACCTTTAGCCTGATTAAAAAAGATCAAATTCGGTTCATAAATCACACTAAAAATATGATTACTCCATTTCTGCATCATCTCTGTGCGTTCTTTTTCATACTTGGCCTTGTTATATACACCCCTTACACCTTTGGCTGTATGGTTTAAACAAGCCTCGATTGCATCACTATTAAAACCTTGCTCGTTTAAATGGGTACTGGCCGTTCTTCTCAAGTCATGCACGGTAAACGGTGGCAAGTCTGTTAATGCCAGTGCTGCCTTTTGCGCCGTATTAAATGCGTTATGGCTGATATGAGTACCTGACTTTCTGCCTACAAATACAAAAGGCTCATTGCCTGCAATCGCTTTGAGTTCCTTAAATATCTCCATCACCTGATCCGACATATAAACGACCATTTCACGGCTATGGCCTGTCGCACTGTCGGCCTTTGTTTCAGGTATAAGCCATATACGGCTATCAAAGTCGATATGCTCCCACTTGGCCCTCAATAGCTCTGACTTTCTAACCAATGTAAGCAATGACAGTAAAAGGCCCAGTTTTCTAGGTCGATAAATTCTTGAGTTTAGGAGGGTGGTGTAATAGGTGCGGATTTCATTTGTGCTTAAATATCTATCTCTAGGCTTTGCCTTGTGTACGTGCCGTGAAGGGATAGCCAAAACAGGGTTATAAGGTACAAGGCCCAAAGTCATTGCATAATCAAACATGCGCTTTAACAAGCCTCTGACTTGGTTAGCTGCTGCATCATATCCCTGTTCTTTTTTGCGCCATATAGTACGGCGTATATCTTCAATACTGATCTGATCTAATGGAATGTGGCCCATCATCGGATAAATATCATTGCTCAGGCATAAAACCATGTTGTAAGGGTCTTTGCGGTCTTTTTTAATGACTTCTTTTAAATAGCGTTCGCCGTAGTCCTTGAACAAAATGCCTTTAGGTTTTGCCTTATCTTGTTTCGGCGAAATACCTTTAGCCACCAATGAGGCGGATTCATCTCTAATCTGTCTAGCGTCCTTCAATGACAAGTCAGGATAACGACCTATAACAAGCCGTTCTTGCTTGCCTGCCAGTGAATAACGATAGTGCCACGACTTAACGCCTGATTCCTTCACCTCAATAAACAGCCCATTATTCAGCTTGTCTTTAACTGAATATCGCTTGTCCTGTGGTTTCAGGTTTTGAATCTCTCTATCAGTAGAGAAAAACAGGCCGTTTATCTTTGGCATTATTCTAGTCACTCAGGCATAAAAATAAGGTTCTATTGTCACGTAGCTAGTAGGTGACTAAAAAAATCATAGCACTAGATGAACGTATAGAACACATTGGAATAATAAAAAGACATTAAAAAAGCACTAAGCTATTAAAACTTAATGCTATTTAATTATCACTGGAACTTATTAGAACTTATTGGAATATTGGCTTAATTTGAAATTACTTTCCAATACAGAATGATCCAAAGATCTTGCCGAGCAAATCATCAGCACTAAAGTCACCAGTAATTTCCCCAAGCGCGTTTTGCGCCAGACGCAAGGACTCGGCCACCAGTTCGCCAGCGTTATATATCACCAGCTGTTCACGCGCTTCAGCCAAATACAGCTGGGTGCGCTTCATTGCGTCCAAATGGCGGGTACGCGCAATAAAGGTATCTTCTTCAGGCTGGAAGCCTGCATGCGCTGTAATCGCCTCTATGAGCGCTTGCACGCCGGTTTCCTGCTTGGCAGAGACGGCAATGTGCCGGAAGCCATTTAAATCGCCGATTGTGGCTTCAGCACCGGTCAGGTCACATTTATTGCCGATCAGCATCAGACGTTTCGGTTCAATATGTTCAGCAAAATATTCTTGCGCTAACTGCAATGGATCTTCACCCTGACTCAGGTCATAGACCAGCAGTAATAAATCGGCCTGTTCGATTTCCTTGATTGCGCGGCGAATACCTTCTTTTTCCACGATATCTCCGGTTTCCCGCAAACCCGCGGTATCGGTCAAGGTAATCGGTAAGCCATTTAAAGTGATCTTCTCATGCAATACATCACGCGTGGTTCCGGCAATATCCGTCACGATGGCACGTTCAATACCGGCCAGTGCATTCAGTAAGGAAGATTTACCGGCATTCGGTTTCCCTGCAATCACCACTTGTAAGCCTTCACGCAAAAGCTGTCCCTGACGCGCAGATTGCTGCACCTGAGTTACGGCACTGGCGACGCCATCGAGCAAGTTTAAAATCTTGCCATCGGCCAGAAAGTCGATTTCTTCTTCTGGGAAATCAATCGCGGCTTCCACATGCAGACGCAAATGAATCAGCTGCTCCAGCACGGCATTGACCTTGGTCGAGAAAGCCCCTTGCAGGGAACGTACCGCAGAACGTGCAGCCGCTTGTGAAGTGGCATCAATCAAATCGGCAATCGCTTCGGCCTGCACCAGATCCAGCTTGCCATTTTCGAAGGCACGCATGGAAAACTCACCGGCCTTGGCTGCAATCGCCCCCAGCTCCAGCAAACGGCCGAGCAGGGCATTCTGAATCACCGGGCCACCATGTCCCTGTAACTCCACCACATCTTCACCGGTAAAGGAATGCGGATTGGGAAAGCAAATTGCCAGCCCTTCATCCATCACTTCACCGGCAGCATCATAAAACTGGCGAAAACCGGCAAAACGTGCCTTGGGCAGATCCTTTTGAGTCAAGGCCTGAGCAATTGCATAAGATTGTGGCCCTGACAGGCGAATCACCCCAACGCCGCCACGTCCTGGTGGAGTTGCAATTGCAGCAATAGTTGTGGTTCGGTTGAGCATAAAATTCACCTGCAAAGACTCAGAAGGACAGCCAAAAAAAATCCGCCTAAGATTACCATCTTAAGCGGATTTATTCAGCCCATCAGTACAACTTAGTTGACTGGCGTGGCTTCATCACGTTTGGCACGGTCTTTGGCAACAGACTTGTTGATCAAGCTCTGCTGAAGGATCGTAATCAAGTTGTTGACAATCCAGTACAGAACCAGGCCTGCCGGGAAGAATAGCAAGAATACGGTAAAAATAACCGGCATAATCTTGAAGACTTTGGCCTGCATTGGATCAGTTGGCTGTGGATTTAACGACTGTTGGATATACATCGTCAAGCCCATAAGCAACGGCAGGATAAACCATGGGTCCATTGAAGATAAATCCTGAATCCATAGCATCCATGGTGCATGGCGCAGTTCAACCGATTCCATCAATACCCAGTACAGGGCCAGGAAAATCGGCATTTGCAATAACAGCGGTAAACAGCCGGCCAGCGGATTAACCTGTTCACGTTTGTACAATGCCATCATTTCCTGAGAGAAGCGCATGCGGTCTTCACCGAACTCTTCTTTCATACGCTGCATTTCTGGTGCAATCACACGCATTTTCGCCATCGAGCGGTAGCTCTTCGACGACAATGGCCACAGAATCAGTTTCACCAGAATGGTCAACAGAATAATTGCCCAGCCCCAGTTACCCACCAGACCATGGAAGAATTCCAGACCTACGAACAACAGCTTCGCAATTGGCCATAACCAGCCATAATCTACAGTCTGATTTAAACCGGCTGCCAGATCTTTCAGTTCTGACTGGATTTTTGGACCCGAATAGAAGGTCGCATCAATCTCGGCCACTGTACCGGCAGGTACATTGAAAGTCGGTGAGGTAAAACCGATGATGTTCATATTGTCGGTTGATTTACGTGATTCAAGCTTGGCGCTATAGGCTTCGCCATTACCCTGAGTCAACTTCAGATTACCTGGTACCCATGCACTGACAAAGTAGTGCTGCACCATGGCCACCCAGCCACCTTTCGCTTCAGTACTGACTTTTTCTTCAACAAAGTTGTCGAATTTAAGCTTGTTGTACTGTTCGTCCGGCGTACCCCAGGCACCGCCCAGGAATGTTCCCAGCGTGAAGATACCCTGATCCGATTTACCTGGATCTTCCGAGTTATCCCGTTTGATCTGGCCGAACATCTGACCTTGCCAGGTCTGGCCACTGCGGTTAACCACTTTGTGGTTTACGACAACCGGATATTCGCCTTCAGTGAAATTGAAGGTTTTGATAATCTCGACACCATCAGCGGTTTTAAACACCAGCGGTACAGACAAGACTTTAAGGCTTTCACCATCTTTAGATTTGGTGGCTTTCGCATCGGCCAAGGTATAGGCGGTTTTTTCCAGCTCATACATTGGACGGCCGTTACGGCTGCTGTCCGGTCCATTCAGACCGATCAGACCAGACTGGGCGACATAAGTCCGCTTCGCATCGCTTTCCAGCATCACGAAAGGTTCATCGCTGTCTTTGTTTTTGTCATGATTGAGCAATTCAATACGAACAATATCACCACCTTTCGGATTGATCCAAAGATGATAAAGGTCAGTTTGTACTGAAATAAGCTGCTGACTTACAGGTGCTGTGGCATCCGTGGCTTGCTGCGCTGGCATATTCGCTTGTGGCAGATCAGAGGCAACTGTAGCCGTCTGAGCATTTGGCAAATCTGCAGATACGTCATGCGAAACAACAGCAGTTTCCTGCTGCGGTTTGGTTTCAGCATTTCCATAATCTTTTTGCCACGCCAAAATGAGCAAATATGCGACAACAAACATGGCTCCGAGAATGGCAATCCTGGCCCATTGTTGCATATGTTTTACCCCAAGTGGTGAGAGTGATTTTGGTTCAATAAACGATCACGAAAGGGTACAGCAACGTGAAGCGTTTGAGAATCTATTTGCTGAAATGAAATAAAACGAATCGCTTTTGAGGGAACAGGATCATATCCCGAGCCCCCCCACGGATGACAACGGCAAATACGCTTAGTAGCCAGCCACACTCCACGTCCAGCCCCATGGATCTGGACTGCTTCCAGGGAATATTGAGAACAAGTTGGAATATAACGACAGCGCGGTCCCAATAAAGGACTGATCGCAATCTGATAGAAACGTATTAACCAATGTAGTAAACGTACCATTGGCCTACTCTACTTTTGTGGGGAGGGGGCTATTTTTGAATGCTTTTTGGCAAGACGGTTAAGTTTCTGCCAAGCAAATTGTAATTGCTGGTGCAATTCTGCATTAGGCACTGCTTCAACACCCATTTTGGGCATAACGACAATGTCTAAGTCATCTAGTTGCTGTTGATGCAGGCGAAAACTTTCGCGAGCAAGTCGTTTTACTCTATTTCGTTCGTGTGCGCGGCGCACTTTCTTCTTAGCAACAACTAAACCCAAACGGCTATTTGGCAGTTCGGAAGGTTTTGCAAGAAATAAGAAATGGGGTTGATGCACTTTAAAAAGCGCACCATCAAAGACACCTTTATAATCGGCAGCACAGCGTAATCGCAACTCTGTGCCAAAACTATAAAGTTTTGTCATAACACCCAAAATCGTCTTAGCGTAACTGATTAAACAGTTAAGCTATGACGACCTTTTGCACGACGGCGAGCTAATACTTGACGACCAGCTTTAGTAGCCATACGAGCACGGAAACCATGAACACGCTTACGCTTTAATTCAGACGGTTGGAATGTACGTTTCATATTGAAACTCCAAAAAATGATCTTTCTATGAAGGTCCGCGATTTTAGTGCTCATTGCTTGAGCTGTCAATGCAAAAGCACTTTTCTTTTCAAATAAGATTAAAAAAGTACGAGATACTGGTTTTTTAGATATCAGTTGGAAAAATGACTGATTTGTAGTTAATCACAGTTTAAGTTATTGTTAATAATAAATATATAACTTATAAACAACTCTATCAACAAAGTTATCCACAATTTATCCAGGGTTTGAATTTGAGTTGCTGTTTTGAATTTAAATTTGAAGTTTCCTGAGTTATCCACAAAAACCCTGGATCTTATAAGTAAATTCAAATTTATAAATTTAAATTTATTACTATTAGGGAGCACTTTTTCTATGGATAAGCTACTTTTTAGTTATTTAAACATAAACTTATATTGTGGATAAAACTGTTGTTATTAATTTTATACTTTGTGGATAACTTTGTGCTATATTTTATCCACAGCTTGCGGATAAACTTATCCACACCGGGTTTTAAATTTAAATTTATGCGTGTTGATTCCTTTTTGCACAGTTTCTGCGGGAATTGCCATGACAGATGTGGATAACTTGGTTAGAATGGCGACCCGCTTTTGGTCGCGGTAATGTTTTTTGAATGAACAATGGAATGAATAGGGGATTCAC
>NZ_JBYQPF010000002.1:0-127932 GCF_057839405.1 Acinetobacter sp. KH_038
ATGACAGAATCTGATCCATTGCAAGAAGAATCGAATTATATTCCTTACTGTATCGGCAACATTCGCCATAATGGCGTTGTAAGTACCAGTAACCGTTTGATTCGTCCTATTGAGTTATCAGCCAATGAGTATAAGGCGCTTTTGTATGCAATGGCGGTTGCAAATTATAGTGAGAAAAATAGGGTAGATGGCGAAATAACCGAGCAAACCTATATTTATTTATATAAGGATGATCTGGCTGATTTGCTCGGATTGAATAAACGCAATTCAATTAATGTTGCAATAGATCGGATCTATAAAGAGCTTTCATCCCGGGTAGCTCATTTTATTATTGAGGAGCCTGCTGATAATGGTAAGAGAAAGACTAAAAAAGTACATTCTGTCGTTCCCATTATCCGTGAGTTAAGATGGGAAGATGACTCTAAAAATGCAATTCAGATTCGTTTTACCAGTGAGGTGTTGCCGTATTTCACTCAACTGGCTGGGGGTAATTTTACTACCTATCAGCTAAAACATCTTTTTGCCCTAGATTCTGTTGCCAGTATGAGTCTTTATACTTATTTCATTAAAAACGAATTTAAGTACGCCAATCAAAAGAGTTATGAAGTGCCATTACTTTTAGAAAACTTGAAAGCACTGATTGATATTAATGAAACCAAATATGATCGCTGGGTAGATTTTAGACGCTATGTATTAGACAAAATAGTGGCAGAAATTAACGAAAATACAGATCTACAATTAGAGTATGAAACCGTTAAGAAAGGCCGTCCAATTGTAGGTGTGAATTTTAAACTACATCATCGGATTGCTGATAAGGCACTGGATGAAATTGCAGTGATCGAAAAAATCTATCTTGATGTTCCATTTGAAGACAATGCATCCGTAAAAGAATTAGGGGCTAAATTCGATACGAATGTACGTTCTTGGTATATTTTTAATAATGATGAAAATTATCAGCAGTTCAAGAAGTGGTTTAAAAAAGTAGGATGCCTCACTGACTCTCAAGCAAATATTGTCATTAATGACACTTTATTCCAAATGGATTTTGCTGAAATTGGTATGGGGCTGAATGACTTTAAACGAAATATGAAGCATAAACTTAAAAACAATCCGGAATTCGTTCAAAGTATTCGTGAAAGACTGAATGATATTTTTGGTAAAGAGCTGATCTAGCGAAAAGTGTAGCAACTTGCTACACTTTTTTAAATATATGTTTGTAAAGAATACAAGTGGTAAGGACCCTAGGATAAAAACGACTCTGTTGGATAAAGGCTTTAGATATAGATCTTCCCTAAGTTATCCAAATTCAAGTGACAACTTGGGTATGAGGTCTGCCTAATTCCTTAAATCTATTCAAAACGTAAGTGTTCGCTGAACACACCTTATGAATTCATCCTATAAGCCTTAATTTAGTCCCCACTTAAAAACAAGTGGGGACTAAATTTATGACTACAAATAACTAGGGTCTGTTGACATTTACTGTTCATAATTAACCCTATAAAGGTAGCCATAAAAATATACAGGCTAAAGCAACAGAACTTTGATAATTTCTTTTGAGCTTGTCATATCGAGTAGCTATTCCTCTAAATTGCTTTAATCTACAAAACATATTTTCAACTAAATGCCTGATTTTATATAAATACCAGTCCATATGGTCATTGTTCGATTGGCTATTCGTTTTCTTTGGTATATTCGCTCTAATCCCTGTTTTCCTGATCTGTTCACGCAGTGGTTCTGAATCATAGCCTTTATCTGCACATACCACTTTTGTCTCTTTTAAATCTAATGTTGATATTAAATCAGGTGCAACTTTAACATCATGTGTGGTTCCATCGGTAATAATGAAATCAATAGGATTGCCATCTGCATCAACAATCAAATGTATTTTTGAGGAGTTTCCTCCTACACTTTTAGAAATAGATTGATTCGCTATGCCGGCAGAATGTTGATGAGCACGTACATGAGAGCCATCAATAAAAATCCACTCCATATCGGGGCATGAGGCTAGTAATTTGAATAATCTAAGTAGCTTACCGCTGCTTGACCAACGATTAAAACGTTTGAAAATAGAGTTGGAATGACCAAAACAAGAAGGAATATCTCGCCACGGACAGCCTGTTCTAATTCTATAGAGAATAGCTTCAATAAAATTGCGTAAATTTGAGTTGTGGTGAATGGATAAATTACGCAGAATAACTTTCAACTTTTGCCAGTGTTGATCTGTCAGCATGGTACGAGGCATAGCGAATAGTAAAATTGGGTTTGGCGATTTGATTTTACTACTTCGCTATTTTTTTAAGCTAAAAGTGTCAACACACCCTAGACATCCATCACATCTCTTGAGAAAAAACGAAGAACATGCAGTGCTGAATTTAAACAGCAGATCGTTCAGGCTTGTAAAGCACCGGACGTTTCAATTGCTTCAGTCGCTTTGCAACATGGATTGAATACAAATCCCCTATCCAACTGGATTCGCTTAATTGATGGTAAGCTAGAGAAATGATCGCTCACCACTACCGAATAAACCTGCATTTATTGCTTTATCTTGCTCTGCACCATTAGATCCTACTCCTACTGACATGTTAACGGTTCAAATTACTTTACCCCACTCAAAATCAGAAATTGGCTTGAAATGGCAAGTATCAGAAATATCTGCTTTAGGAGAATTACTCAAGGCACTTGCAACATGATCCGTATCGATGAAATCTGGCTGTCTACCCAACCTCTGGATATGCGAGCAGGTATGGATACTGTCATGGCTCAGGTGCTGAGAGCCTTTGGCTATATCAAACCGCATTGTGCTTACCTATTCTGTAATACAAACGTGACCATCACATGAAAGTGCTGGTGCATTATGGACTGGGCATCTGGCTGTGTGCCCGGCGGCTGGAACAGGGAAAATTCCACTGGGCTAAAGTTCACCAGGGTGAAACCGTGGCCCTCAGCCCGGAGCACTTACAAGCACTGATCCAAGGTTTAGCTTGGCAAAGAATCGGTCTGCAGCAAGTGGTAACAATGCTCTAAACCAAGCTCGGCCATTCTGCTATTCTCCAAACATTCTATTTCCTCTGCGTCATGACCTCAAGCATACTGCGGCCATGAATACGCTGCCTGATTTAAGCCAACTGCCCCATGAACAACTGCTGGAATTTACCCGGCAATTGGCGATGCAGCATCAGTCTTTAGCATAATCAAAACAACAACTGGAACAATCAAATCAGCAATTAGATGCCAGAGTTCAACATCTTGAAGTCACCAATCAGCAATTAGATTCTAAAGTTAAATCTCTCTCTATTCTCAATCAAAAATACGAGCATGAACTTGCGCAGTTTAAACGGCATAAGTTCGCCCAGAAGAATGAACACTTAACGGCCAAACAAATCCATCTTTGGGACGAAGCGGTCGAAGAAGATATCGCCGCTGATGAATTAGTATAAAAATAAAGTTAGTAAATAAATTATATAAATCAAATACTTTTTTATTAAATATAAAATTTATTTGATTTAATTTTGTTAATTTTGGGACTGTGTTATTCTACTATTGTGACGCTAAAAATAACTTCCCTGTGCAGAAAAAAATGATGACACCATTGCTCATTGATGCATTAACAATTTCTGAAGGCAGGTTTGAAAAACCATGCCCAGTTTTAGTTTTGAAAATGATGTTACTCAATGAGGAAATGAGCGGGGAGTTTTCAGAAAAAATTAAAAATCAAGCATTACTACTGCTCGCGATATATCGTAAGTTACTGCTTGCTGTCGATAGGGACTTATGTAAGGTAAAAACTCTAAAGGATAGTGTGAAAAGAAGACACTGGGCTAAAGTGGATAAAGCACAGGACAAGATGGTGGTTGCAGGCCAACTTCGACTAAAGAGTTTAGATCCAGAAGAAATGATTTTATTTTTAAATACACAGCATTTTTTGAAAAAGCTGCCGATTTCCTTTGTTCAAGAATTGGTTAATTGGGCATCACCGGTGGTGAGTGGTAATTTTTTAATCGAAAATGTTTTAGCTGGTTATATCGCCCAGAAGCTTTTGCCATTAGAAAGAATTAAAGTGAAAGAGCTGGGCAAGTCTGTGCAACCATATTTTCATTTAGCTAACTTTTCTGTATTTTTACCTCGACTGGAGGAACTTTATCAAAAATATCAGCAGCAAATTGTTCGTGTGGCACCAATGGCAGAAGTTGCTTTGGCTTTAACAGACTTGAAGAAGGCAAGAGTCTATCGTATTCGGAGTAGTTCATGAAAAGTTATTTCAAGAAGCTCCTAGAATGTATTAATCAGAATGAAAATATAGAAGAAAAAGAACTGATCCAAGCATTATTTTTGTTGCGTGCACACTATAGCTTAGCTGGCATTGTTGTCATTTGTCAGCGAATCTTCACATTGATTGGGGATGATGAATTACCAGAATTTCGTGATGAGCTTAATACGTTAAAGATCATTAGTAGATTGCAGGATTCTGAGGAATATGCACATTTTTTCTCAGAAACAATAGATAGAAACAGACATACACCCACGCCATTACGTCCATACACTGGAGACAGTGGAATTTGTGATTTGCTATTGATTCAAGCAGGACGAAGTCGAAATAATGAGAGTTTTGATACAGTAATTATTTGGTTTTTAGAGCAAATATTTCACTTTCAAAAAAAAGTACATACCCTAGGGCTTTATAGTAGTTATTTAAAGGGTGATGGAAGCATAAAGCTGAAAGCTCAAAAAGGATCTCGTGTGTATAACGCCTTTTTAGCAATCAGGCTGTTGGGCGATCAAGGTAATGAGTATATTTTAGAACAAGTCAAAGAATTACTTATTCAAAATTCACCGAAACAACTGATTCATTTGATGTCTGCTGGTTCTGAAAATAAACGATTAAATGATGTTTTTTATACATTAAAGCTGTTTTTATCCCAAATTTGGCAAAATGATCCACTAAAAAATAAGAAGAAACGTCGAGAATTTTTACACCGTATAGGGTTAAAGCATAGAAAACTGATCTTGCAACGATACGGCTCATTAAGTATTGCTATTCAACCTTTAGAGGATGTAGATGAAATTCATCGTGGTCTAGTATCTGAAGTATTTGAGGATAATGAGATTGAAGAAGATGAAACACCATTGGAGCCATTGTTTACATTTTTTTTGGCAGAACAATCCGATTTAATTCGAGGTTTTTATGCCTCTAAGTCTACTTCTCAACATATTGAAGCTGCAAATGTTGGTTTAGTTTGGACCAAATCGCGATTGTCCTTAATTTCAATTCAAGAAATATTTAGGCTCTGTCAACCATCTCATACTGATACCAGCTTAATTTTACGCGCAAAATTAGCTTTAATATTAAGTTTACTCACAGGACGTTCGGTGAGTGAATTAACAGCGCCTCGTTTTAGTCAAAATGCAGATCAGAATAATATTGCTATTCAGTATGATCATACTTTATCTGCATATGTATTAAGTGTGTTTGCAGGGACACCGACACTCAAAAAAAAACCAGAAGATTCTAAATTTCATGTGCCATGGACCAATGAATTACATTTGGTTTTACCGATTGAACTCAATGATTTAGTGAGTCAAGTCAAAAATCTTGGGATTACAAGACATCATATGGCAGTTGAACGTGACGTGAGTGAACTGATTAACCGTGTACCTAAAGAGCTAGAAATCAGCCTCAAAAGCATTCGAGATATTCTTCCACGGTTGTTATATGATCATAGCCAAGGTGATTTAGCTGTCGTTAAAGCAGTGACTAATGCATCAGGTCGAAATTATGATAACTTGATTCATTATGCCTCTTTTGAACAGAGGCAACTTGAGCAACTCTGGGCTGCTTGTTTAAGAACGATAAAAATTAATATTCCTGAATATATATACTCTTCCAATAAGCGTGTGGGTAGCCCAATTGGAATAAAGATTGTTGAAATACAAAATGAAATTACACGAATAAAAAAGAGAATAAATCAGGCTTCTGAACATAAAAATTGGCAGGTGCTCTTTGATAGCTTGACGTTGTATACAGCATTATGGATGAATCTTGCAACTGCAGGACGAGGAATTAAGCAGCCCTTTCCAAAGTGGATCAGTCAGCAAGGCTGGGCATTGATTCAAGATAAACATCATCAAGATGAATCAACCGATCGTTATGTGCCATTGACGCAAGCGTTGATCAAACAGATTCAAGGTTTACGTGGTTTGATGGGAATGCTAGGGGAGCAAATTGAACCACGTGTTGATTTATCATCTTATGCTGTGCAACTTTGTGCTCCTCATCAGATTGAAGGTTTAGTTAGAAATTGGGCACGGAAGTTGGTTCGCTCTGATTATAATCAGTTACCTGGACGGTTCAAGGACGCTGGACTTGGGCACTGGATACGGGGTCGTCATCCATGGGATA
Organism: Acinetobacter sp. KH_038; assembly: GCF_057839405.1. Classification (NCBI taxonomy): domain Bacteria; kingdom Pseudomonadati; phylum Pseudomonadota; class Gammaproteobacteria; order Moraxellales; family Moraxellaceae; genus Acinetobacter; species Acinetobacter sp. KH_038. Next base: position 6,398 of record NZ_JBYQPF010000002.1, read on the forward strand.
TGTTATCTGTATTTCCTGTATCAGCTTTTCAACAACAGTGGCTTGATGTACAAGAAAACTTGCAAAAACAATTAGGTTTCGAATGTCTTGAAGGTTTTGATTTTTTTAAAATCAAGCATATTCCAACATTTGTTTTAACCCAAGAGACTAAAACAGCTCAAGTAGAGACGAAGCTGAGAATACAATATTCAGAGAATGATGTAAAAGAATGGCTGAAAAACTCAGAGTATGAGTCCTATTGTCCGTTGATTTTTGAGGAAAATCCTGAGCCACAAGTAGCTTTAGAGCTTGGACATGTATTAGCTTCCCATTTAGCTAAAAATATAAACATTGATTTGCCAGAAGCCATAAAGGCATATTGTGCTTATATTCGCGATAAAACTAAAATTCCTTTATTCGTTCAACTTCCTCAAAAAGCTAATCGTACGTGGCTGACATCTGAAAATAGTTTTAGTACATGGAGTTATACTGAACAAAACTTACTTGATCTTATTCAGAAGGATTTAGAACATTTACCTGAACATCAAAATTGTGATATTGAAATAGGACGTTTGCTGGTTGTACTCTCCATGTATTCACAACTGTGCAGAGTGAGCCATTTACAAGCGATGTTGGAGTTTATTGCTTCTGATCAATATATAGTCGCCATGGGGAATAGTCGACTTGTTGAGCTAACAGTGAATAATGATAGATCTGTGACGAAGATACGCCGTACAGTACTGTTAAGTCCTTATGTCTCGACTTTAATATTAGTAGACCGACAGTATCTACAGCCCCGATTAAAAGAGATTTTAGCACAGTCAAGAAATCAACAAAGAACGGCTTGGCAAAAGTGTTTTAATACATATTTAAAACAAATAGGGCTTAAGTCAACTCTATCGTTAGCTCAATGGTTGAAAGCTTTACAGCAAAAGGTGATGTTAAATAGCACTCCGTTGATTGCAGGTTATATATCAGGCCAAGTCCTGACTGAAGATCTTTCAATAAATGAATTATTACGATTATCCGAATATGAAAAATTAACCACAGGTTTAGATAGCACTGAGCCAGAAAGTGAAATAGAAATAGGCGATGAGCAACTACATTTGTCTGATATTTTAGCGATGATTCAGCAACTAAAAGGTGAGTCTAGATCAAGCATTTGGCTTAAACAGCTTGCTAGTAATAAAACGAATCACTACTCAGTCAATTTATTAACATGCTTTGTGCAATGGTTGATTTTACGCTGTGATGCAGAAGAGTTAAGTCTACAGAATCGAAATATGATTCATCTACATTTGGCCATCGTCAGTGCAGGTATATTGGGGTTTTCAGAAGATTTAACAAAAGATAGCCAGATTGATGAAGATGTATTTCAAAAATGGATGGAGTTGACGCAAGAGCATTTTCCACACCGCAAGCATCTCGCTGCGTGGAATCGCTTTAGAGATTTTTTAATTCAATTAAATGATGATCGTATAAAGTTACACAAGCGTACAGCGCATCAAGCAAGTGCTAAGGTTTTTTCAAAAAATGAAGTGCGGCAGATCGTTCAAATATTACAATCTGTAGAATCTGGGGTGAATGATACTGCTTTACGTCTAGAGATTCAGCGTCATTTTCGTTTATCTGCGGCGATGGGTGTACGCCGTTCAGAGACACTTCATTTACGGCCCTTAGATATTGATGAGGATATGCTCCGAATTCGTCCTTATGGTGAGCATCAGTTAAAAACACTTGGATCAGAACGTGTTGTTCCGATGAATTTATTAAGTCAGACGATTCAAAAGGGATTAGATGATATTTATCAGAATAAAAAAGATTCAATATTAATGTCCGATGAGAACAGTGAGCATAGGCCTTTTTTTGATCAAATATCTCAAATATTAAAGAAAGCCACTGGAGATATTGATCTCAGCTTACATCATTTAAGACATACGTTTGCAAGTGTATATACTTTAAAGTGTTTGCAAACAGTGGTTGATTTTAAAGCGCTGACAATAGAACTGCCATGGCTACAAACTTGGATGCCATCGAATGAGCAATTTAATACGCTAGTAGGCAATGAAGGACAGGTTGGGCAAGGGATTAAGGCGATTAGTCGAGTGCTTGGACATTTACATGAATCGACAACATTAAAGCATTATATTCATATCTTATTTCTAGCTACTTATGCCTATAGCATGCAACAACAGCAACCCAATTTACATACTGCATTTTTTAAGCGAGTCATGAGTCGGAGTAATTTATTCAGGCATTTCCAAGCGATTAACCAACAGAATGGTAATCTAAAATATGAGTTGAGAGATATCATCGAAAAATATGTACTCAAAAAAAGACAAAGTCAGAGATGGGTAATCTATGCTCAAAAAAGAGGGAATTCGACGGGTAAAGTAATTAAACACGAACTGTTTCAAAAGATTGAAGATATTGAGCGGTATCTTATTTCTGGACAGGGGCAGCCACAATTAGATATTGAGTCCTGGAAGAGAGCTTTAATTACGATGTCAAAAATTCCTTCAGGTAAACGTGGTTCAAATATAGGAAGACATTCATTATTGACACAAGGAAAATTAGCACGTTTGCCTGAATTACTAAGTGCTGTAGATTTTAATTCCGCACAAGAAATTTTAGGGCGATTTGATTATTTAGAACGAAACCAATCAGACACTTATAATTGGTTAATAAAAAAATGGTTGTATGAAAGTAATGTAACAAAAGTATTGATGCATTTTACGGCAGAAGATAAACCTATGCTTTCACTTCTTATAGAACATCAGTTTTTTCCGGTAGTGATGAAACATAATAAATATCATTATTTTAGAATAATGTCTCAACAAGCGTCATTAAGCGCCGTGCGATGGGTACTTGCGTGGTTGAGTGTACGATATTTAGCGATTGGAGATCATATCAGAATCTAAGTATATATGACTTACGCACGCTTTGTTACACAAAGGTTTGAAAGACAGCGCTACCTTAATTGAGCTAATTTCAAGTGACAACTTGGATATAAGTGCAGCCAAATTCTGTGAATTCGTTCGAGATAGCTACGTGTGCATGAATATCATTTACCTGACTAGGAAAATTTCTTGCTGCTCATTTATAGCTTAATAATAGAGACTTAAGTATTTTTTATGGATCAACAGAACCAAAAAACATCGCATTATCTATTGTGTTTTGTCTGCTGCTGGAAGCTATGTAACATGATTCCTTAGGGGAAATAGCCTAAGCTTAATAAGTGATTAAAAGACCTGAAAATCCGCGAATTTGATTTTTTTCTTCGCTTTCAATTTGATCCATATGATGTGGGTATAGGATTTTAGACCACGCCTATAAGTGATAATCTACTCCCCAATAAGCATGGGAAATGCTTGTTTTTGGAGTCAACCATGACACGAAGAAAACGTCGTAATCATTCAGCAGAGTTTAAAGTTAAAGTTGCTCTCGCAGCAATTAAAGGCGACCACACACTCGCTGAACTTTCTACTCAATTCGACTTACATCAAAACCAAATCATCGATTGGAAAAATCAACTGCTTGAGCAATCAGTCAATATTTTTTCACGACCAACAGCACAACAAGAACCAGAGATTGACCTCAAAGCTCTACATGCCAAGATAGGACATCAGGCATTGCAAATTGATTTTTTAGAAGGTGCGCTCAGAAAAATAGGGCAGCTGAGCGGCAAAAAATGATCGATAAGACCCATCAACTTTCGGTACGACAACAATCGCAATTGATTCAAATCAATCGCAGTACGTTGTATTACAAGCCCAAAGAGATTTCATCAACTGATTTGAGTTGGATGCGTCTAATCGATGAAATTCATCTCGACTACCCATTTATGGGCAGTCGAATGATACGAGATATGCTACAGCGTCAAGGACATCAAATAGGTCGGCGTAAAGTCCGACGTTTAATGCGCTTGATGGGAATACATGCCTTGTATCCAAAACCCAATACCAGTAAGCCTAATCTTGCACACCGTATTTTCCCATATCTGTTGAAAAACATGGTCATCGATCACTCTAATCAAGTCTGGTGTACAGATATCACGTACATTCCTATGGCTAAAGGCTTTGTCTATCTGTGTGCAATTATAGATTGGCATAGTCTTAAAGTACTGGCTCATCGAGTATCGATCAGTATGGAAACAGACTTTTGCATAGATGCGTTGCAAGAAGCAATTGTGAAATATGGTTGTCCAGAGGTGTTTAATACAGACCAAGGCAGTCAATTCACAAGCGAGGCATTTTTGAATGAGTTAAAATTGCGAAATATCCGTATCAGTATGGATGGGAAAGGACGATGGATGGATAATGTAATGATTGAGCGTTTATGGCGCAGCGTGAAGCATGAGGAAGTCTATTTGAAGGCTTACGATACGGTTAAACAAGCGAAACTATCAATTGCTGAATATTTGGATTTTTATAACATGATACGTCCTCATTCAAGTTTGAATAAGGCAACACCAAATGAATTTTATGATCAACCTTTACTAAAAGTAATGGCAGCATAATTTAAATATTTAGAGCGGATTTATCACTTATAAAACTGAATTGAGTGGTCTAATTAACGGAACCACATTAGTTCCGAGTTTGGGCTTACATCCATACTTATATTTTTATAAGGATCAGCGTTTTCAGATTACTTCTTTTCTTGCATGGTTTTCAATTGTGTATGAAATTCATGAAAGCCGCATGCAGATTCATCATCGAAAGATTAGTTTCAAGGACTTCACCCGGGTACGCCGTAGTATTGAGTTCTTGATCGCCAATTTCCCCGTGGCGACCACCGAAACGGTCGGCAAGTTCGGCAGTGGTATCAAGGGCTATGATCGGCTACAAATTGTCTATAAAGCCTTTATTTGCTTAAGCTTGGAAATGGAGGTTGATTTTGATGATGAGAAATGCCTGAATACCTTTATTCTGTCCATGTCTAAGGCCTTCAAGTACATAAACTTTAACGAGTTCTATGTCGAAAGGTTTTTGGGTGGTTATGATGATGCAGTAGTCAAGAATGTGGTGGGATATGTGGAGTCGATTAGTCCAATTTCTCGGTCAAAGCCAAAGGCCTTTTCGGCATTAACCAAGAGTCTGCTTAAGCACAATTTTGTGGTGGGTAATCATAACTTTTGCCTCATTTGTGATGGATTGATCTATCTTGATTCTACTGAATCGGATCATAGGATTGCCAAAGCCGTAGGTGGGCAAGGCGTTCTAGAGAATGGTCTGCTGGTTCATCCCATCTGTAATAGGATGAAATCAGATCTGAGCCTGGAAGAGATTAGAGCGGATTTGTTTGGTGAATTACTGTATTGAGCAGCAGAGGGGGTAAATTAATTTTCTAAAATTTATCAATGATTTAACTTTTGATATATTCAGCCAATGTGGTTGTTTTTAATTCACTTTAGAATCACAACCAGAAACTAGCTGTAGTTTCTGAATGACCGTCAAGGTCCTTAGTTTTGCCTATAGATTCCCCCTATGGGCATTTTTTTTTGATCAAAAACATGTATAGGTGACTTTAAAATAAACCTTTTAGCAATTCATACGCAATAAGGCTGATACCATTAGCACAATAAAAATGAGTTCCACTCTAGTTAACATCTTAGTTCCATTTACTTTTCACTTAATTTATATAGCAGTTAACTCGTAGCATCAATGAAATAACATAACATGGAAAATAATCAAAAAGACAGAATTTGGATTTTGATCAGATCTGCTGTTTACATGCTTCTACAGTAGCTTTGAATGTTTCACTTAACCTTTAAACTTTTTCTAAAATTAAATATATTTACATATACGTTCTAAAATTTGATAGAATTTATTAAAACTTTAGATTCTAAGTGTAAATAATGAGAAGCGCTAATATTCGACGTGATGGCTACTTAAAATTTCTGAATACATGGCAAGACCGTGATGTCATTAAAGTACTTTCAGGTGTGCGTCGCTCTGGAAAATCCACCTTATTGGCGATGTTTCAACAAGACCTAAAAGCACAGGGTGTACAAGCCGAAAACATCATTGCCATCAACTTCGAATTTATGGAATTTGAAGAACTCACCGATTACCGTAAACTACATGATTATGTATTGTCCAAAGTTGATAAAAGTAAAAAAAACTATGTTTTTTTAGATGAAATACAACATGTTACAAATTTTGAGAAAGTAGTCGACTCTTTATATGTTCGGGATTATATCGATTTATATATTACAGGCTCAAATGCATTCTTTCTAAGTGGAGAACTTGCGACTTTACTTACAGGACGCTATATCGAGCAACACGTTCTACCTCTGTCATTCCAAGAATTTAAACAGTGGCATATTGAAAATAATCCGATCATCCAACAATTATCCAATCGTGATTTGTATGCCATGTATACGCGCAGTAGTTTCCCTTATACGCTTGCCATGACTAGCCAGCAGGAAACTTATGATTACTTGCAAGCGGTCTATGCCAGTGTAATGTTTAAAGATGTTATTCCCCGTTTGAATACTGCCGATATTAACTCTCTCGAGCGTGTCGCAAGATATTTGGCAAGCGTGACAGGCTCACCTATTTCCATCAATAAAATTAAAAATACCTTTGTTTCAAGTGGGGTTAAGATTTCATTTGAAACAGTAAAACGCTATATTCAGGGCTTACAGGACAGTTTGTTATTTTATAGTGCCGCACAATTTAAAGTACGCGGGCGTGAGTTATTACAATCCTCTGAAAAATACTATTTAGTTGATGTCGGATTGCGCCGGATTATGTTGCCTGATGCTAATGCTGATCAAGGTCATATCTTAGAAAATGTGATTTATCTTGAGCTTGTCAGACGAGGTTATACGGTCTATGTAGGGCGGGTTGATGAATATGAAATTGATTTTGTTGCTGTCGATACTTTACAGAATTTAACTTATTATCAGGTGGCATTAGAAACGCTCAATGAGGAGACACTCAGCCGAGAGTTACGTCCATTACAGAAAATTTCTGATTCGTATCCCAAGTATTTGCTTACCTTAGACACGATAGGGACTGAAGCGAATTATAATGGTATTGTAAAAATGAGTGCTCTCGATTGGTTGCTATCTGAAAATAAGTAAAGTTGAGGGTAGACATGGATACTCTTATTTATTAATTAAAACTCAAAGACTTTTCAGCATCATTCAAGAATGTATTCAAGCATAATTTCTGCTCCAATTGTGATGGATCGATTTACCTCGATTTGATTGAGTCAGACTATCATGATTGAGCCAGAGTCGCTTACTGAAAGTAGCGAGAATTGCGCTGGAGTTTCTGAAGGATATTAATTCCTTAGTTTGCCCATTCATCCATCTGGGCATTTTTTTTGATCAAAATACAATGCTGTTCTTGCTAAAAAATGACGGCACCCACCATAAAACACAATATTCCAAAAATAATCCAAGGCCAGATCTTTGTGTTCGGTTGTTCTAAATTCTGAGGATTATATTCCGTGTGTTCTAGCGATGTCGGTTGTGGAACACGGGTCTTTTTAGAGTAAGGCTGGTGTTTAGAGTAAGATAGTCCCGTACCTGGAATACCGACACTGGTTCGCGTACCTTTTTTTCCAATATTTAGAGAAGCACCAGGTTTGCCAATGCTGGCACTGCTGATGCCTTTATGGGTCAGATTAATTTTAAAACCCGGGAATAATTTAATACTTTTACGAAATCTAAAACCCATATTGCTCTCATTCTAAAACTTAGCTCAATTCACGCGCTATACCAGGATCCATGATCTGCTAGAGATCGTACTTTGACGGCTATCATCAGGATACTAGTATATTTTTTATCTGGTGATTGCAATACTACCTTTAAATACCGTCAAAAATGTTTACTGTATATTTGCTGTAGGGTAATCTTAAAGCTGCTATTTATTGACTGATTGGTATATGACGACAGATAAGCATGAAGTCCTGCTACGAATGCGAGCGATCGAGCTGCTTGCTTACTGGGAAGGTCGTTTGGTTACCAATCGTTTAATGAGCTGGTTTGGGCTCAGTCGACAGCAGGCTTCTGCGGATATCAAGCGTTACAATACGCTGTATAACCCAGATGCCTTGGTCCATGATCCCTCCGTAAAAGGCTATGTGCCTAAAGCCACGTTTCAACCGGTGCTGACTACCGTACATATCAATGAATATCTCAATATGATCTCGGGCTTGGTCAGTGAATCGCATGCCCTGATTGCGATGCCAGAACCGAATCTTGCAGCAGTTCAATTACCTGATCGCAGTATACGTCCTGAAGTGATTCGGGAAGTTTTGCGTGCCTGCCGAAACCAAAACACTTTAAAAATGATTTATGCCTCGATGCAGAATCCGCAGTGGCATGAACGCATGATTTCCCCACATACCCTGGTGTATACCGGTTTTCGCTGGCATGTCCGTGCCTATTGCCATCAGAGCAAGCAGTTTAAGGACTTTTTACTCTCCAGAATTGATCGCACACCTGTTGTGGTGGCGATTGAGTCAGTAGACCCTACTCAGGATCAGCAATGGCATGAAGAAATTGTACTGACGCTGATCCCTAATCCAAAATTGAATGAAGCTCAAAAAGCGCTGGTCGAAAAAGACTTCGGCATGCCTGATGGCAGATTACAGATTCCGGTGAAAAAAGCCCTGGCTCACTATACCTTGCAGCGATATCAGGCCGCGATCACGCTGGCTGAGGCGGAAGATGCCTTGAAATATCCCTTGGTACTACAACGCTCAGATATCGAAAAGCTGTCGTCTTACCTGTTTGATCAGGCCTCATAGGAGATTGGCTATGTTAGAACAATTTCATTATGACAGTGACCTGATTGGCGGTTCCCTGATGGTGCGTGAAAGCCGGCTGATCGCGGATCTGTTATTACGAGAAGCGACTCCAGAACAATGGCATCAGGCAATTCAGATTGACAATATTCTGCAAAAAAGAACGCCTGCTTCAGCCCAACGTAACGCCACTGCCATTCGTAAGCGTCTTGAGCGCTTAGAGCCTGATTTCTGGAAAGCTTTGCGTGATGGGGATGATGAGCTGGCGACCCAGGTGGCTTTTTGTGGCGCACTGGAACGCAACCTGTTGCTGCTTGAGTTTATGGAAACGGTGATGAGGGATGCCTATATCTCCCAGGCGCAACACTTGGACAGTTATATCTGGTCAGATTTTTTGGATGAACGCTCACAACGCGATCCGGATATCTGTGATTGGAAAGAGTCCAGCAAGAAAAAAATGGGGCAGGTGGTGTTTCGCATGCTGGCAGAAGCCGGTTACTTAAAAAGTACCCGTAAGCTGGAGTTGCAGCGCGTGATCGTCAGAGCAGAGCTGCGTAGCCTGTTGGAAGAACATTATAAACAACGCATTAAAAGATCTATGGAAGTGTCGGTATGGACGCGTTAGTTGTAGAGGGGCAGCAATGAGTCAAACAATACATGAGCGTCTGAACCAGATTCCAGAGCGAATTCTTTCCACTGAGTTTCTCACTGGACAAGGATTGGGCAATGAAATTGGCTTCTGGATTTTTGATTATGCACCTGAAGATGAGTTGAAGGTGCGCGAATATCTGCATTTTCTCGAAGGGATGCTAGAGAAAAAACACAGTCAGCTGAAGGTGGTGAATATTAACCTGCTGCAAGCCGTGGTGGATTATCTGGCTGAGCGTAACTTCATCGATAAAGCCATTCAAATGCAAAAAGCCAAAGGCGATGAGGCGCTGCTCAAAGCGCTGAAAGGTCCACTGCATATGGATAAGTTCGCGCCGTATCTGGTGAGTAAATATGCCACCAATGCGCAAGATATTGTGTTGATGACTGGGGTAGGGTCGGTTTGGCCTCTGTTACGTGCCCATCACTTATTGAACAGTTTGCATTCGTTACTGGGGCATAAGCCGGTGGTACTGTTTTACCCAGGCTATTACGACGGTCAAGCGATGAGTTTATTTGGAAAAATTCCAAGCAACAATTACTACAGAGCATTCAGATTAGTGCCTTAAACACGGCAAATAGAAATAAGAATTCGGGGGAATGGATTGAGATGAACATTAAAGAACTTTTTTACAAGCCATTAGATCGTGCGATAAACGGGGTGGTCAAGGCAGACCAGAATGACAATACCACGGTATATCAGGAACTCGATGAATACGTGGTCACCAATGAGCTGGAAAAGCATTTTCGGGACTTTTTCCAGTCTTATGGTACAGACCTAAGCGATCCTTCGATTGCCAACCGAGTCGGTGTGTGGATTTCAGGCTTCTTTGGTTCAGGTAAATCACACTTCCTGAAAACCTTGTCATATATTCTGGCCAATAAAGTGGCACGTGACGCGGAAGGTAACGAATGCAGTGCTGCAGAATTCTTTGATGAAAGCAAAATCCGGGATGCGTTTATCCGTGCAGATATTGGTAAAGCGGTTAGCCATCATGCCGATGTCATCCTATTTAACATCGACAGTAAAGCCAGCTCCAATGATGATGGCAATCCGATTCTGAATGTGTTTTTACGCGTGTTTAACGAATATCAGGGGTTTAGTGCTGACCATCCACATATTGCCCATATGGAACGTCACCTGAGCCAGAAAGGTGTGTATGAGCGCTTTAAACAGGCGTTTGAGGAATCCAGCGGCATGTCCTGGCTAGAGGAGCGTGACGGCTATCAGTTCTATCAGGATGATGTCGAAACCGCAATTTCCCAAGCCCTCAACTTATCTGCTGAAGCTGCGCATAAATGGTTTGAGGATTCTGAGCAGACCTTTAGTGTTTCGGTCGAAAACTTCTGTCAGTGGGTTAAAGAATACCTGGACAGCAAAGGACCTCAGCAACGCATGTTGTTTCTGGTGGATGAAGTGGGGCAGTTTATTGGCAGTGATACCCGCTTGATGCTGACATTGCAAACCATTACTGAAAACCTAGGTACGATCTGTAAAGGACGAGCTTGGATTATCGTCACCTCACAGGCAGACATCGATGCTGTTTTAGGTGAGATGTCTTCTTCCAAAGCCAATGACTTCTCCAAGATTGCTGGACGTTTTAAAACCCGTTTATCACTGTCCAGTTCCAATACCGATGAAGTCATCCAGAAACGTTTATTACGCAAAACCCCAGAAGCAGAAGCATTGCTCAGATCGGTGTTTGAGCAAAAGGGCGATATCTTAAAAAATCAGATTACCTTTGACCGTTCAGGCCCAACCCTCAAGAACTATGAGGGGCCAGACAGTTTTATTCATAACTATCCTTTTGCGCCGTACCATTTCCAGCTGGTACAAAAAGTATTTGAAGAAATCCGTAAAGTCGGTGCGACCGGTGCACATCTGGCCTATGGTGAACGGTCCATGCTAGATGCGTTCCAGATGGCCGCGAATGCGATTGCCACAGATGAAGTCGGTGCCCTGGTTCCTTTCCACCGCTTCTATACTTCAGTCGAAGGCTTCCTGGATACTGCAGTGAAGCGTACCATCGACCAGGCAGGGCAGAATCAAACCCTGGATGGTTTTGATGTGCAGATGCTGCGTACCCTGTTCATGATCCGCTATGTCGATATCATCAAAGGTACGCTGGATAACCTGGTGACTTTGTCGATTGAGAAAATTGATGAAGATAAGCTGGGATTGCGCAAGCGGATTGAAGAGAGCCTGCAGCGTCTGGAAAAAGAGAGCCTGATTACGAGGAATGGCGATGAGTTCCTGTTCCTGACCAATGAAGAACGTGATATCACCCGAAAAATTAAAGCCACTGACTTAGCAGCTTCAGAAGAAAATAAAGAGTTAGCCAACCTGATCTTTAAAGATTTACTGCGCGATCAGAACAAATACCGCCATCAGGCCAACAAGATGGACTATCAGATTGGTCGTTTCCTAGATAGCCATAGCCTGGATGGCAAGTATGAGAGCGATTTGAAAGTTGAAATCATTTCTCCACTGGATACGGAATACAACCTCTACACTGAAGCTTACTGTATTGGTAAAAGTACTCAGGCCGAAGGACAAGTGCTGTTTAAACTGGCAGACGATAAACAGTTCTTTAATGAACTGCGCACCTGGCTGAAAACCAATAAATTCATCCGCTTAAATGATGATGGCACTCAGTCCGATATCAGCCGTATTCTGGCAGACCGTGGTCGTGAGAACCAGGAACGCAAAAAACGTCTGCGCGTCCGGGTCGAAGAAATGCTGCTGGACGCAGAAAGTTATGCCTTGGGTCAATATCTACAACTTTCATCTTCAAGTCCAACCACCAAGCTGGATGAGGCTTGTCGTTATTTGCTGGAAAACACCTATACCAAACTGAGCTATCTGCAGGTCTATCAGCAGGATGCTTGGCGTGAACTGAACGCCGTATTGACTGTAGATGATATGGCACAGCTCGGATTGTCTCTGGATGGCGGTCAGAGCAATCCCAAAGCCCTACAGGAAGTGGAGCAGTATATTGCACTACGCGCCACTGGTAGCGAACGTATTCTGGTCTCAGATGTGGTCGATCGTTTTGCCAAACGTCCTTATGGCTGGCCGGATGCCGAGATTTTACTGCTGGTAGGTCAACTGGCTGCGATGGGGCGGATTTCACTACAGCTAGGTACGACCTTACAGCTAAAGGATGCCTTTGAGCCTTTACAAAACAGCCGCCGTCGTCGTGATGTTACAATCATGAAAAAGCGCCAGACCGATGATCAGGTGTTGAAACAGGCACGTCAACTAACCCAAGAGCTGTTCTCGGCCATGGGACCAGCGACAGAAAAAGAGCTGTTTGAATTCTATACCCAACATTTTAAAAACTGGTTAGCCAACTTTAAGTCGTATAAGAGTAAAACTGATGTCGGGCAGTTCCCGGGCAAGAAAGTGATTGAAAAGTCGATTCTGACTTTGGAACGTCTGCTGGCGAATAGCGACAGCTTCGATTTCTTTAAGGCCGTGGTTGAGAACAAGGACGACTATCTTGATCTGGAAGAAGATTATCGTGACATTCATGAATTCTTTAGCAACCAGATGCCAAGCTGGCAGCAACTGCAACAGGCCTTACGTCATTTTGAGAAAAACAAACAGGCGCTGGGCAGTGATGAGCTGGCGAAAAAAGCCCTCTCCGAATTACATCGCATTTCGACCCTTGAATCGCCCTATGGCCTGTTAAATAAAATCGCTGATTTGGTTCGCACCGTGGAAAGTGTCAATCAACGTTTACTGACGGAAAAGTGCAGTCAGGCGATAGAACACATTGATGACAAGATCAAGCAACTGGAAGCCGAGATCAAGAACAGTGGCATTGCCACTGCTGAACTGAGTAACAAGCTACTACGCCCACTACAACTGCTCAAAGCGGATATTGAAGTGGAAACTAGCCTGTCCACCATCTATATGCTGCAAACCCAAACCGCCGTCGAGCGTTTTGATGAAGCCTTGTATGAGCTGGAGAGCGAAGTTCAGGCGGAAATTCAGCGTCAGGCCAAAGCGGCACAACTGGCTCAGAGCAAAGCCGAGAGTGTAACCAACACTGCAACCATCTCCAGCCCAGCAACATCAGCACCTGCTGTGAGTCCGGTACAGCCTGCGACAGCCGTAGTGCCACCGAAACCAGTGGTAGAAGTTGATGTTGCTAGCATTTACAGCAAAAGTTCAAGTAGTGTCTATCTGGAAACAGAAGAATCAGTGGATCAGTTTGTAGACGCACTCAAAGCTGAATTGAAAAAAATTGTGGGTGATAAAAAGCGTGTGCGTATCCGCTAACTCGGGTTAGGGATATCGGCATCAGTCATTGATTAAAGGTTTAAAGATGAATACCAGTAATATTAAAAAATACGCACCGCAAGCACGTAACGATTTTATCGCAGCGATGCGCAAGCAGGCGGCCAAATATGGCATCACCGCAGACAACATTTTACCGGCAGAACAGAAAGGCGACTTGCTGCTGATTGGCGATCAGGTTTTTCCGCTATCCGTCATGAAACCACGTGACAAGCTGATCAAACGCATTCAAACCAGCAGTTTTGAGCAGACGGTTGATTATATCGCTTACAGTTGGTTTAACCGTCTCTGTGCGATTCGCTACATGGAATGCAAAGGCTTACTGGATCATGGTCGCCGTGTACTGAGTAGTGCAGATGGTAGTGCAGGCTTGCCACAGCTTCTGGAAGAATGTCTGGATATCGACCTACCAGGTTTAGATGCCAGCCGTGTGGCTGAGCTTAAGCTGGATGGCAATAAAGACGAAGAGCTGTATCGGGAGCTGTTATTGGCGCAGTGTCATGCGTTGAATCAGGTCATGCCACTCCTGTTCGAACAGGTGTCGGATGAGTCAGAACTGTTATTACCTGATAATCTAACCAAAACCGATTCCTTGATCCGTGATCTGGTCAGCAGCATTCCAGAAGAAGACTGGTCGGATGTACAGATTATTGGCTGGCTGTATCAGTTCTATATTTCTGAAAAGAAAGATCAGGTGATTGGTAAAGTCGTCAAGAGTGAGGATATTCCTGCAGCGACGCAATTATTTACCCCGAACTGGATTGTGAAATATCTGGTGCAAAACAGTGTCGGTCGTTTATGGATGATGGCGCAGCCGGAAAGTACCCTGGCCAGCGCATGGGAATACTATATTCAGCCGGCGGAACAGACCGATGAAGTCAATGCACAGCTGAAACAGCTGATTGATGTGCGGATCAGTGAAGATGGCGATAGCTTAAACCCAGAAAGTATTACGGTGTTGGATCCGGCCTGTGGTTCGGGGCATATTTTGGTGGAAGCCTATGATTGCTTAAAAGCGATTTATTTAGAACGTGGCTACCGTAGCCGTGATATTCCACGTTTGATTCTGGAAAATAACCTGTACGGCATTGATATTGATACCCGTGCCGCACAGCTCGCCAGTTTTGCGTTATTGATGAAAGCGCGTGAGGATGACCGCCGTTTATTTAGCAATCCACCAAAGCTGAATATTATTGCACTGCAAGATAGTCAACCTGAGCGTTTAGATGCATTCACCCAGGACTTGGCAAGTACCGGTATCGAAGAGTCAGATTTAAAAGAATTATTAGACCTATTTGAACATTCGTCAACCTTTGGTTCTTTAATTCAAATCCCTCAAGCATTTGCTAAAAAGCTACCTGATTTAGAAGAAAAGCTCAATATAGCATTAGATTCAGGGGATATTTTTGCACAGCAGTCAGCACAAGAGTTATTGCCTTTACTACAACAAGCTAAATTACTGGCTAAACAATATGATGCCGTGATTGCGAATCCGCCGTATATGGGTAGTAAATTTTATGTGCCTACGCTAAAAAAATACATTGAAAAGAATTATAAAGTTTCAAAAGGTGATTTATATACCTGTTTTATGGTTAGAAATTCCTCTTTATCTAAAGTGGGTGCATTAATTGGCATGATTACAATTCCTAACTGGATGTTTTTGTCTAGTTATGAGGATTTAAGAGAATGGCTGTTTGAAAAAACAAATTTACAAACGATGAGCCATAATGGTCGTGGCGTGTTTGGATCTGACTTTGGAAGTTGTGCGTTTATCTTTCAAAAGGCACCGCTTTTAAATTACAAAGGAGCGTATAAAAGATTATTTGAAAAGCAGGGTAGTGTTTCTTCAAATGATGAGCTAGATAATATATTCAAATTATCTAAATCTTTTTACGCCTCTGCAAATGACTTTAAGAAAATTCCAGGTAGTCCTATTGCTTATTGGCTTACTGAAAAAGATAGAAAAGTTTTCACTGAATCCGTTGAATTGAAAGATATATCTTCAATTAAGCAGGGATTAGCTACTTGCAACAATAATCTTTTTTTAAGGGCATGGCAGGAAGTTAGTATTCTGAAGGTAGGTTTTGGTAATACGGATTTAGAACAAGCATATTGTTCTGCTAAAAAGTGGTTTCCTTACAATAAAGGTGGTGGTTTTAGAAAATGGTATGGGAACAATGAGTTTCTTGTGAATTGGGAAGATAACGGTCTTGCAATTCATGATTATTCGAATCTTCCCTTAGATTATAGTGGTGCGCCTGTACGAGCCAAAAACTTTTATTTTAGAGAGGGAATAACCTATGGGTTGATTTCTAGTTATGGTTTTAGCGCTAGGCGAGTATATGGTGGATTTATATTTGATGTCGGTGGATCTATGATTTTTCCACGATTAGATATAACCAAGTTACAGGCTTTTTTATGTTCAAAGCTTGTTGAAAGATTCTTACAGGTATTGAATCCTACCCTAAACTATCAAGTGGGAGATATCCAAAAACTACCAATTTTGGAAAAAGCATTTGAGTCGGTTAATAGTAATTTTCAAAAGCCTATAGACATTGCTAAAATAGACTGGGATTCTTATGAAACTTCCTGGGACTTTACTCAAAACCCAATTATTCGTACTAACCAATCAAATCTAGAGCAAGCGTTTAATACATGGCAACAGCAAAATGCTAACGCCGTCGCTGAAATGAAACGCTTGGAAGAAGAAAACAATAAGCTGTTTATTGAGGCTTACGGTTTACAGGATGAATTGACACCAGATGTACCGGATGAGCAAATCACTCTGACCCGTGCCAACCGTGAAAAAGACAGCCAGCGTTTAGTGTCTTATGCGCTTGGTTGCATGATGGGACGTTATAGCCTGGATGAACCAGGTCTGATCTATGCCCATGCAGGCAATCAAGACTTTGATGCCAGCCGTTATCAAACATTCCCAGCCGACGCTGACGGTATTATTCCACTAACTGAAATGCACTGGTTTGAAGATGATGCAACGCATCGTATTCGAGAGTTCTTAACTGCGGTTTGGGGTAAAGACACACTGGATGCAAATATGCAGTGGTTGGCTGAAAGCTTGGATAAAAAAGCCAGTGAAACCGCTGAAGATACCATTCGCCGTTACTTAGCCAGCAAATTCTATAAAGACCACATGCAAACCTATAAAAAGCGTCCGATCTACTGGTTATTCAGCAGTGGTAAACAAGGGGCTTTCCAGGCGTTGGTGTACTTGCACCGCTATAACGAGAGTACTTTGGCACGTATGCGTACCGAATACGTGATGCCACTGATTTCAAAAATGGCAGCGATGGTGAATTCTTTGGAAAGTGAAATCGAAAACAGTGATTCCGCTGCTGAAATTAAACGTAAAGAGAAAGAACTACAAAATCTGCATAAGCAACAGGCTGAACTGAGTAGCTTTGAAGAAAAACTGCGTCATTACGCCGATCAGCGTATTTCGCTGGATCTAGATGATGGGGTGAAAGTGAACTACGGCAAGTTTGGGGACTTGTTGGCTGAAGTGAAAGTGATTACGGGTGATAAAACAGAATGAATAAAGCTCAAATTGATCAGGTAAAGATACATATTGAAGCTTATTACGCACTCGGGCTTTCAAATATTCTTGCTCAACAGCATTCTCATATATCAGACCTAAGCAATGTTCAGATTGGTGAATATACAGCACAAGAATTTCTCAGTGCATCTAATAAAGTTTTCAACCAATTTAAAGAAGAGATCGATACCGTATTTGCTAAAGCTTTACCATATAGTTATCAATTTCAAAATGAATATGGTGGTGCAGATTTAAATCAAGATCTAGCTGGTTATTTACAAAATATTAATAATCGAAATTTCCCTGCTGCGGTTTTACATCTTAATCGTTTAATTCATTACCAAGCAATAAATGGGTTTTGGGAGAAAAGTAAACGGAAATATTTTCGAAGTTCGGAAGTCTCTGTTCAGCAAGATAAAGAACGTATCGAGTTAGTCTCTACTCATCTAGAAGCCACATCACAACGATTAGAGACTTTGTTGAAAGTACTAGAAACTAGCAAAGATGATTTGGATTCTTTTACTTCCGTAAAAAGAAGTGAATTAAGTGAAATAGAGGCGTTAGTAACTGCGAGTCGAAATCACTCATCAGAAATTACTAATCTGCAGAGTCAGGCTGCGGTCTTAATTGAAAAAATAAATTCTTTATTACAGGCATCTGAAGAGAAAAAAGCGGATTCAGATCAACTGTTGATCGAGACACGTGCACAATTACAAACGTTAAAAACGACTTTTGAGAACTTAGAGCAAAATATTTTAGAACAAAAAAATGATTTTGAAACTCTTAAACAGGATTTCAAATCTAAGCTTACCTTTGTAGAGAGCAAACACGCATACTTTGAACAACGGAATCAATATCTAGACGATCTAATAGGTAGAGAAGTTGGTGCATCTCTGTTTGAAACGTTTAAGCAAAGGAAAACTGAATTAACAGATTCAATTAAATTTTGGAAATGTAGTATTCCTACTATAGCACTAGTATCCGCTTTTTGGATCGTCTATCTATTTTGGGGAGTTGATCCTGCATCGATTAGCTGGCAGTTGCTTTTAATAAATTCAATAAAAACCTTGCCTGTATTGGGATTGTTTTTCTTTACGATTTCTCAATACACCAAAGAGCGTAACTTTCAGGAAGAGTATGCATTTAAGTCCGCAGTTGCACTTACAGTTAATTCTTATGCAGAACAATTAAAAGAGACTGCTAATCAAGACAAGTTAATTATGGATTCTGTGCAAACCATATATATGCCACCCAGCAAACAAAAAGTAGAGCAGCAAAAAGAGGGGGTGTCTTCAATTCAAAACTTAAAAGAAATCATTGGCCAAGTTAAAGAAATTAAAGACATTGTGGGTGATGGTAAGCCATGAATTTAGATCAACTAAAACAAGGTCTGGAACAAGCCTTTTATACTGAACAGCATCGGATTGTCTTCTGGTACGATGCGGAACAGTCCTTTAGCGACGAAGTACAGGCATTGAAACTGAATGATGTTCAGATTCTGAATATGGCAGAAGAGTCGAGCCTGGCGATCAAACTCAAACTGGAACTTGAGGATCAGCAGGGTAAATACTTGCTGTATTTCCCTAGCCCTGAGCCTGAAACCGAAAAAGACTGGTTACTGGACATCAAGCTGTATTCACGCAGCTTCTATGCCGATCGTTTCTCGATTATTTTCAATGAGCTGGGTTTACAGCAGCAGAGTCTAAGAGAACATCTGGCCAAACGTGAAGAGTTCCTCAAAGCCAAAGCGCGTCTGAGCACCTTAAAACGCTATATCCAGCCTGATGCAGATGCACAGGAGCTGGATATGGCCATGATTGCAGCTGTGGTCAAGGCCGACAGTGCCGAGCTGATGCATATTGTCCTGGCGTTGGCAGATGAAATGGTACAGCAGAACCTGGCTCTGGAAGTCAATCCAGAATCCTTTGCTGAACTGGAAAAATTCCAACTGGTGCCGGCTTTGGTGACCGCATTACAGGCGGAAATTGGTTATCCAGCATCGGTTGAAGAATTGAATGGGGAAGTACCATTCAAGCTCGGTACGTTCTTTATCCGTTTGATGACTACAGGTTTCTGTGAAAGCCTGGGCGATATACCGCTATGGGCTCAGGAACTGGTGATGTCATCCGTCAGCTCCCGTGCAACAGCCAGAGCCTTTTTGTCGCGCTGGAGAGACAGCTCCAAATACTACCCAACCTTCGATACACTCTCCCAGACCGTGGCTAATGCACTGCGGATCCAAGAAAAGGTCGGGGCTTTTGATCTTGAGCAGCTGCTCGATGTCATGACTTTTGAAGTGATTGAACAAAAGATCATTGTTGATTTGGCCAGTCATATCCCTGCAGCAGCCAAAGCTGAACTGGAACATTTCAGAACGATTATTTCTACCCGTCTGGATGGCTATTGGGCTTCCAAACATAAGGACGATGCAACCCGCCGTAAATACCGCACCGTCTATACAGCGTTGCAGGCAGCGATTGAGCTGTTCAGCCTGCGACAGCAGTTTGATGCCGGTTTCTATTTCGACTCTAGCGAAGCCTTGTATAAAGCCTACGAGCAGGAGTTGTATCGCTTTGATATGGCCTATCGCCACTACAGTGCTGCTTCTCAACGCGCTCATGTCGATATCCTGAAAAAACTCGATGAAGAAGTCGAAAATTGCTATTCCTACTGGTTTATTGACCACTTGGCACGAAACTGGGGCGAGCGTGTAGAAGCTGAGCAACGCTTGAATGTCTGGAAAGTGGCAGATATCCCAAATCAGCAGAACTTCTACGATACCCACGTCAGACCCTTACTCAATTCTGCAACGAAACGCCGTATTGTGGTAATTATCAGTGATGCTTTCCGTTATGAAGCTGCGGTAGAGTTGCGTGATCGTATCAATGAAAAGCGTTATTCTGAAGCGACCTTGTCTTCACAGCTGGGTGTTGTCCCAAGTTACACCACACTTGGCATGGCCTCGTTGTTGCCGCATCAGACTTTGGAATACAAAGAGGCCGCAGGGGATGATGTTTTAGTAGATGGACAGTCCAGTAAAGGGACTGCAGCACGATCCAAAATTCTGGCTGCCTATAATGGATTGGCAGTAACCGCTGAAATGGTAAAAGGCTGGTCGCGTGATGAAGGCCGTGAAGCGCTGAAAGACTATGAGCTGATTTACGTTTATCACAACGTGATTGATGCACGCGGTGACAGCGCCTCGACAGAATCAGAAACCTTTATGGCGGTAGAACATGCCATTGAAGAGCTGACGGAACTCAGCCGCAAAATCTTAATGCACTTCAATATTTCCACCCTGTTGATTACAGCCGACCATGGCTTCCTGTTCCAGCAAAGTAAACTGGAATCTGCGGATCGTTCAAGCTTGACTGAAAAACCAGCCAATACATTGAAGAGCAAAAAACGCTATGTGATTGGGCATGGTTTACCAGAGAGCAAGGAAGCATGGAAAGGCTCAACCCAAGCTACGGCAGGCACACTATCTGCGACTGATTTCTGGATTCCAAAAGGGGCGAACCGTTTCCATTTTGTAGGAGGCTCACGTTTTGTGCATGGCGGCATCATGCCTCAGGAAATTGTGGTGCCGGTACTGACTGTAAAACAGCTACGTGGTGAAAAGGCTGGACAGCGGACCAAGCGTAAAGTTGAGGTCATTTCTACCAAATCCACGCTGAAAATGGTCAATAACATTCAGAAGTTTGATTTGATGCAAACTGAAGCTGTCAGTGAGCTGGTCATGCCAGTGACTTTATCCATTGCCATTTATGATGGGGATCTCAAAGTTTCCAGTGAAGAAACTTTGACTTTTGATAGCAGTACCGACTCTGTTGCCGATCGGGTCAAACAGGTCAGATTGTCATTGTCTGGCACTGATTTTGACCGTAAGAAAGATTACTTCCTGGTACTGAAGGACAAAGACCTGAATATCGAGATGCAGCGCTATAAGGTCACCATTGATCTGGCATTTACCGATGACTTCTTCTGATAACGAATTAACGATAGAGCGTAGCCTACATGGAATCTGCTAACGATAAAGAACTGGATCAGCTGCTGAATGAACACTTTGCTGGGCGGGTGGTACGTAAGGATCTGACTAAACTGATCAAAGAAGGGGCCAATGTCCCGGTCTATGTACTCGAATACCTGCTAGGGATGTACTGTGCCTCGGATGATCCAGAGATCATAGAGCAGGGACTACGTAACGTAAAGACCGTGCTGGCAGAGAACTATGTACGACCTGATGAAGCTGAGAAGGTGAAATCCCTGGTTCGTGAGCGTGGCAGTTATAAGGTCATTGATCGGGTGACCGTAAAGCTGAATGAGCGTAAGGACAAATACGAAGCATCATTTAGTAATCTGGGCATCAAAGATGCCGAAATCTCGGCAGGCATCGTCAAAGAGTATGAAAAATTACTTGTTGGTGGTATCTGGGTCATTGCTACGCTCAGTTATTATTTTGAAGAAGGACAGACTAGTTCTCCATTTGGGGTGAGTTTACTCAAGCCGATTCAAATGCCGAATATGAATATGGATGAGCTGTTCAACGGACGAGCAGCATTAAGCACGGATCAGTGGCGCGAGAGTTTAATCCGTTCCATCGGCATGGAACCGGCTTCGTTAAAAGAGGACGTGCAATGGCACCTATTAGCGCGTATGGTTCCGTTCGTTGAAAATAACTATAACGTTTGTGAACTGGGACCACGCGGTACCGGGAAAAGCCATATTTACAAAGAGTGTTCACCGAATAGTATTTTAGTCTCTGGTGGGCAAACGACTGTCGCCAACCTGTTCTATAACATGAGTAGCCGCCGTATTGGTCTGGTGGGCTTATGGGATGTGGTAGCTTTTGATGAAGTCGCCGGTATTTCCTTTAAGGACAAAGATGGCGTACAGATCATGAAAGACTACATGGCCTCAGGATCTTTTGCCCGTGGTCGTGAACAGATGGAAGCCTCAGCTTCGATGGTTTTTGTGGGTAATATTAACCAAAGTGTTGAATCCTTGGTGAAGACTAGCCACTTATTGGCTCCGTTTCCTGAAGCTATGATCGATTCAGCATTCTTTGATCGCTTTCATGCCTATATCCCGGGTTGGGAAATTCCGAAAATGCGCCCGGAATTCTTTACCAACCGTTATGGCCTGATTGTTGATTATCTGGCTGAATTCTTCCGGGAAAT
The DNA here is from genome assembly GCF_057839405.1 of Acinetobacter sp. KH_038. Taxonomy (NCBI): domain Bacteria; kingdom Pseudomonadati; phylum Pseudomonadota; class Gammaproteobacteria; order Moraxellales; family Moraxellaceae; genus Acinetobacter; species Acinetobacter sp. KH_038. The sequence continues at coordinate 28,827 of NZ_JBYQPF010000002.1, forward strand.
GCGTAAGCGTAGTTTTGCGGATGCCATTGAGAAGTACTTTAAGCTAGGGAATAACCTGAATCAGCGTGATGTGATCGCCGTTCGCAAGACGGTTTCTGGATTGATGAAGCTGCTCTACCCACATGGTCAATTTAACAATGAAGATGTACGGCAATGCCTGGAATATGCACTGCAGGTGCGCCGTCGGGTCAAAGAACAGCTGAAGAAAATTGGAGGGATGGAATTCTATGATGTGCATTTTAGCTATATCGACAATGACACACTAGAAGAGCACTTTGTTTCCGTCAAAGAGCAGGGGGGTGGCGGACTGATTCCTGAAGGTCCTGCCAAACCAGGCTTCCTGTATACCATCGGGCTCAGTAATAAGGGCATGCCAGGCTTATACCGCTTAGAACTTCAAGTCACCAAAGGTTCAGGAAAATTGGCGACATCAGGCTTATGGAATTCAAGCAGTGCCAAAGAACAGGTCAAAATTGCTTTTGATTACTTCAAAGCCAATGCATCTCGAATCTCGGGGGGCAGTAAGGTGCTGGAACATGATTTCCACTTACATGTGGTTGAATTACAGAACACCGGCCCGCTCAGCCATCTTGCCTTGCCAAGTTTAGTGGCTTTTGCCTCTGGCCTATTAGGACGTCCAATACAAAGTCAGATGGTGGTACTGGGTGATATGAGTCTAGGTGGCTCTGTGACTCCGGTGGAAAGTATTGCTGAATGCCTTCAAGTAGCTTTTGATGCAGGTGCCAAGAAGGTTGCCTTACCAATGAGTAGTGCGGCAGATATCCCAACGATTCCTGTGGAACTGTTTACCAAGTTCCAGACCAGCTTTTATGCAGATCCGGTGGATGCGGTGTTTAAGGGGTTAGGGGTGGATTAACTTTATCTCGAGCATGAGGAGTAGAGTTATGAGTTTTGTGCCTGTTTAAAATAAACAACCAATGAACCCCCATACCTATTTTTTAATTCTGGAATATATAGTTGTCCACTCATAATGCTCTCCTATGCAAAAAGAAGAGACGAAATTTGTCTAGGAGAGTGGTGGCTATTCACCCTGCTGAATATTGGTGTGCTCAGCAAAGGAATTGCTGCCTTTAATTCATGGCTTGCTCATTTCAACTGCTGACGAATTTGCTTTTAATTTGCGTCAGATTCGATTTTTTCTGCAATAACCGAGTAATTTGACGAGTGGAAAGATTCAGGATTTCAGCAGCACGGACCTGGGTAATACGATGATCTCGAACGTCTTGTAGAACTGCAAGACGTTGAATTTCTTTGTCAGACATAGTGATCAGCATCTATATTTTATATCCAGTCCATGGTGATAAAAACCATCATAAACTAGACATTTTTATTGGTGAGAATATAGACATTTTGAATGGGTTCTAACATTTCAATTTCGTATAACCACCATTATGTTAAATGGAGACTTATTTCAAACATTATTCAACTAAAATATGCCTAAAAAATTAGAGATTTTTCAAACTTTGGTTTGAAAAATCCATTTAAAATTAATTAAGCTGTTGTAATTTTTCATATAAATAATCAATAAATAATCTAACTCTCTTAGGTATATAATTTTTTTTGTAATAGACAGCATGGATTTTTTGCTCATGAATTTTTATTTCATCTTCAAATAAAGCAATTAATTTACCTTCTTTTATATCCTTTAAAATTAAAAATTCAGAGAGACAAGCGATTCCTACGCCTTGTAAAGCAAGTTGACGAACACTTTCGCCATTAGAAGCTGTAATAGATGGTGAAGTTTTATATAGTTGATCATTTATATAAATTGGCCAATTATTTAAATGCAAAGGATGGCTAAATCCTAATAATCTATGTTGATTTAACTCAATAATAGATTTTGGTAAGTTATTTTTTTTGAGATATTCAGCGCTAGCAACGATATACAAACGACTTTTATATAATAATTTTGCATAGAGACTTGAATCTTCTAGATCACCAAATCGTATAGCAACATCTATTTTATGCTCTAATAAATCAATTACATGATCATGACTAGTTAGTTCAATACTGATCTTTGGATATCGTTCTATAAACTCTGGTATTAATGGAATAATTACATGCAATACAAACGGTGTTGCTGAATCTATTTTAATTAAGCCTGTAGGTTCAGTACCTGGATTAATTAACAACTCTTCAGCTTCATTCAAATCAGAAAGTAATTTTCTTGCTCTTTCTAAAAAAATTTTTCCATCATAGGTAAGGTTAAGGCTACGGGTTGTACGTTCGATTAATTTAACATTTAATTTTTTTTCGAGGCGTTGTAATGTGCGACTGATAGCAGATGTTGTTTGATTTAATTGTTCTGCTGTTTTCACTATAGAGCCACAATCAGCGATCGTAACAAATACTAAAAGTTCATCAAATGTAGATTTCATATCTAAGTAAATCATTAATAAAAAATAATTTTTAATTATATATCAATTTTAATTATTAACAATTAATCAATAATGTTTTGTTAATAATTGCATTTATGTTGATGGATCTTAAATTTATATTGTACTTCTCTATTTAATTTGGGATGAAGATGAATAATATTTTAATTATCAATGGTGCTAAAACTTTTGCCCATTCTAATGGTGAATTGAATGATACCTTGACAATTTTAGCAGAAGAAGTATTAACCGAATTAGGTCATAAAGTTAAAGTTACGCGTGCTGATAGTGCTTTTGATCCAAAAGAGGAGGTAAAAAAATATCTCTGGGCTGATGCTATTATTTATCAAATGCCAGGCTGGTGGATGGGTGCACCATGGACAGTAAAAAAATATATTGATGATGTATTTACTGAAGGTCATGGTCATATATACGCAAATGATGGTCGTTCACGTTCGGATACTTCTAAAAAATATGGTTCGGGAGGTTTAATGCATGGCAAAAAATTTATGCTGTCATTAACTTGGAATGCACCTGCTGAAGCATTCACTGATCCAAAACAATTTTTTGAGGGGAGAGGTGTAGATGGGGTTTATTTGCCTTTTCGAAAAGCCAATGAGTTTCTTGGTATGCAAAGCATGTCAACATTTATTGCTCATGACGTCATCAAAGCACCAAACGTACCACAAATAAAAGATGACTATCGCCAACATTTGATCCGTAATTTTCCTGCATCAGTGATATAGAGGTAAATGATGTTAACAATTATTGCTGAAATTAAAATAGAACCCGGTTCAGAGCATCTGCAACATGTAATCAATTCATTCAAGGAGATCACACCAACAGTGCTTGAAGAAGATGGTTGTTTTGGTTACGAATTACTTATTAATCATGAGAGTCATGCGTCTTATCAGGCGCCATTGAAAAATACAGTCGTTATGTTGGAAAAATGGAAAAGTATCAAGCATTTAGATTCCCACCTTGCAACCGTACATATGCAAGAACATCACTTTAAGATAAAAGATGATGTTCTTGGTGTTGATATCCGAATTTTAGAGAATGGATTTTAATCAAATTATTATATTCATTTATGAGTTTCTCTAAAATTAACATAATACACGTTATACGAATCTAAAATGTTAGAACCCATTTAAAGTGTCTATATTCTCACCAATAAAAATGTCTAGTTTATGATGGTTTTTATCACCATGGACTGGATATAAAATATAGATGCTGATCACTATGTCTGACAAAGAAATTCAACGTCTTGCAGTTCTGCAAGACGTTCGAGATCAAAGTATTACACAAGTCCGTGCTGCTGAAATCCTGAATCTTTCCACCCGTCAAATTACCCGGTTATTGCAGAAGCTCAATCAAGATGGTGTCTCAGGTATGGCACATGCCAGTCGTGGTCAACCGGGTCATCGTCGCCATGACGTTCTGTTAAAATCAGAATGTCTTTCCATTATTTCTGAACATTTACTTGGCTTTGGTCCTACATTGGCTCATGAGAAGCTCAGCAGCATGTTTGGCCTGAATATCCCGGTAGAAACGGTTCGGCGCTGGATGACTGCAAATGACCTTTGGATTCCGCGATCCAAACGTCTAAAACGCCCATACCAGCCACGCTATAACCGTGATTGCTTCGGTGAGCTGATCCAGATTGATGGCTCATATCATGACTGGTTTGAAGGAAGAGCCACCAAATGCTGTTTGCTGGTTTATATCGATGATGCTACCGGCAAGCTGTTGCATCTACGCTTTTGTGAGGCTGAAACGACCTTTGACTATATGCTTTCAACCCAAGCCTACATTGAGCAATACGGCAAGCCCTTGGCCTTTTATAGCGATAAACACTCGGTATTTAGAGTCAACCAGAAATCCAGGCAAGATAGCCAGATCACGCAATTTGGGCGGATTCTGAATGAGTTAAATATTGATATTATCTTCGCCAACTCACCCCAGGCCAAAGGCCGTGTGGAACGTGCCAATAGAACACTCCAGGATCGCCTGATCAAGGAAATGCGCCTAGAAGGTATCTGTTCAATTGCCGAGGCAAATGCCTGGCTGCCCTGCTTTATTGAGCATTTCAATCAGAAGTTTGCCAAGTGTGCGCGAAACTCAAAGAATTTACATCGGCCATTAACCGAATCTCATCTTGAACTGGATGATATTTTTACCTGGCAGGAACCGCGTAAGGTCACCAAGAATCTGACCCTGACCTATGACAAATGTATTTATCTGCTTGAACCGATAGAGCTGAATCATAAGCTTGTTGGGCAATATATTTCATTTCTGGAGTACCCGGATGGGACTGTGGCCCTCATGCACGAGGGACGAAAGCTCAACTACAGCATTTTCAATAAATTAGCTGGGCTACAGCAGAATGAGATCGTTGAGAATAAACGGTTAGGTACAGTTCTGGCACATATTCAGCAACAACATGAAGAGTTGGAGAAACAGAATAAACGTTCCCGGGCCCAGAAAAGTATGCCAAGTCGTAAAGCTCAGAAAGCTGTTATTGAACAAAGAAAGTTAAATCCTGTGCTTGACTCTTTTAGTTAAAAACAGGACATTTTAAATGGTTTATCGCATAGACATTTTAATTGGTGAATAACACAAAAAAATATATCTATATGATAATTAATGAAATTGTAAAACCTATTCATAATGACCATTATGTAAAATGGAGATGATAGAAGTGTACTCACTAGTACACTTCTATCATAAAAAAGAGAGCTGCTAGCTCTCTTTTTTATGTTTTATTCAAAATGAAGTTGATATTTATCCGTCGTAATCTTGATCTTGAGGTTCTTATATTTTCGTTTTGTGGCACTCAGGGCTGAATCTGTCACTTCTGCATGAAATTTAGGGTCATTCATTAGATCATGAAATAGTTTATATCCAATCAATAACTTACTGGATTTTTTCTTTTCCTTTAGATCATTTTCAATCAACTGATCCAATTCTTTTACAGAAAAACTATGCATATTACCCTCTATAGGGCACTGTTGCAAATAACCACGAATGGTAAGCTGAAGACTGTTTTAGCTAAAGGTGCAGCATATGAATCCTTTCCATGGTCGGCATTTTCAGGGCGAAATCATTCTTTGGGCTGTGCGCTGGTATTGTAAATATGGCATTAGCTATCGTGAACTGCAGGAAATGCTGGCCGAACGGGGTGTGAATGTTGATCACACGACTATTTACCGTTGGGTTCAACGTTATGCTCCTGAAATAGAAAAACGTTTACGCTGGTATTGGCGTAATCCTACAGATCTGAGCTCGTGGCATATTGATGAAACCTATGTAAAAGTGAATGGACGATGGTCTTATCTGTATCGTGCAGTCGATCAACGTGGCGATACCATTGATTTTTATCTTTCTTCTAGACGTAATACCAAATCAGCATATTGTTTTCTTGGAAAAATTTTAAATAATGTGAAGAAGTGGCAAATTCCACAAGTGATCAACACGGATAAAGCACCCACATATGGACGTGCTTTATCACGGTTAAAACGGGAAGGTAAATGTCCACCAGACCTTGAGCACAGGCAGATTAAGTATAAAAATAACGTGATTGAATGTGATCATGGCAAGCTAAAGCGGATCATCAGGGCCACATTAGGATTCAAATCTATGAAGACGGCTTATGCCACAATTAAAGGTATTGAAGTCATGCGTGCACTACGTAAAGGACAAGCATCGTCATTTTATTATGGTCAGCCTCAGGGTGAAGTGTGTCTAATCAACAGGGTTTTCGGTCTCTAAGTACTTTTTAAAGGGAACATCATCGACTCAAATCTCTATTTGCAACAGTGCCACCAACTGTGGGTCAGTGACTTTACGTATATTCAAACTCATTCAGGCTGGGTCTATACCGCCTTTATTATTGATGTGTTCTCACGAGCAATTGTTGGCTGGAAAGTATCTACACGAATGAATACAGATATGGTGCTCGATGCATTAGAGCAAGCATTGCACGATCGAGGAATGCCAAAGAATGTGATTCATCATTCCGACAGAGGTGTGCAATATCTTTCCATTCGCTATACCAATCGTTTAGAAGCAGCAAATTTACGAGCATCAGTCGGTACGACTGGTGATTCATACGATAATGCTTTGGCTGAAACGGTGAATGGCTTATACAAAACAGAGGTGATTGAATATCTAAAAGCAGATTGGCAAGGTTTAGCAGATGTACAACTTGCGACACTAAACTGGGTAGATTGGTTCAATAAAAAGCGTGTACACAGTGCACTGGGTTATGTATCGACTTTTGAGTTTGAAGCAATGTACTATGATAAGATTAACCCGTTAGGTCAGGTGGCCTAACTTAAATAAAAAAGTCTCCGACGAACCCGGTACGGTTCAATAATTAATTTTTTCGTCTATCCAGTAAATCTTAAAGAATCTATGACTAACTTCAATGCTGGAGATTGTTGACGTCGATGTGGATAATACAAATGATATCCTTGAAATTGAATACTGTATGGTTCAAGTACCTTGATCAAACGACCACTTAGCAGATCATCCTCAATCATGTCCTCAGGAATATAAGCAACCCCCAAACCTAAACGAACTGCATCCACACTATGATAAGACTCATTAAAGACCCATTGCCCATTTATTTTAATTTTGACTTCCAACCCCTCGTGTTCAAATTCCCAGGCATATATTCCTCCATGAGTCATTAATCTAAAGCCAATGCATGAATGATTGTATAAGTCTTGGGGAGTTTGCGGTCTACCATTTTTTTCAAAATATTCTGGTGTTGCAACGACAGCCATTCTAACATCTGGGCCAATTCGAACAGCGATCATTCCCTCAGCAACTCGACTACCAAAACGGACACCTGCATCAAAGCGTTCTGCCACGATATCCACCATACCGCTATTCGCTGTTAACTCAACATTGATGTCGGGATAAAGCTGGGTCAGCTTTTGTAATTTAGGTAATAAAATTTGACGGATTGCATGGCTACTGGCGTTAATTCTTACAGTTCCCGCAGGGCTGTCCCTCAATTTGGTAAGTAGTGAAAGCTCATTATCAATATGGTCAAAGCTGGAACTAATAGTTTGTCTTAACCGTTCTCCAGCTTCAGTGGGTGAAACGCTACGGGTAGTTCGTGTGAGCAAAAGCATCCCCAACCGTTCTTCAAGACCTCGGATCGTATGACTTAAAGCAGATTGAGAAACTCCCAATTTTCCTGCTGCCTTGGTAAAACCACCCTCCCGTGTCACCATCAGGAAAGCATAAAGATCGTTGTAATTTTCTTTTGTAATCACAATGCATGTATCCCTGTTTTAAATTGCGCTTGAATTCAGTATAGAACTTATTAATTAGTTTTGTTCATGACTCTATTCCATTTTAAGTCCTTAATCTTCTCTTTTTCCATTCTTATACTAGTAACGATATAAATTTAATGGATAAGTTGAAATGAAAAAAGTGATCGTGATCGGTGCAAATGGTGTTACAGCACAACAAGTCATTTCACGATTGATCAAACAACCGAATGTACAACTGAGTTTATTTGTTCGTCAGGCAAGTAAGCTCCATATCGTCCATGATGATAAACAGATCAACATATTTGAGGGAGATGCCATAAATATGGATGATCTTAGAGCTGCCATCCAGGGACAGGAAATTGTGATCAGCACGTTAGGAGGTATGGATTTGGATATCAAAACCGAAAATATCGTCAAGGTTATGCGGGAACTTAGAGTCAAACGTTTAATTGCGATCAGTGCGGGGGGTATTTATGATGAATTGTCTGAACCTTTTAACTCCTGGGATAAGCAGGTGGTTGGATATACTCGGCCAACTAATTTAAGAACCGCTGAAGTGATTGAACATTCTCCTCTGGAATATACCATTTTACGTCCTGTATGGCTTACGGACAAATCAAGTGAAGAATTCCAACTAACGAAAAAAGGGGAAGTTTTTAAGGGAACAGAAACCTCACGGGCGAGTCTCGGACGTTTTATCGCAAATATTGTAGAGAATCCACAACTGCATATCAGGGAAAATCTGGGAATTAGTCAACCTAATACAGAGGGAGATCGACCAGCAGCCTATCGTTAAATCAAATATCTGAATGGTAATAGTTCATTGATGAATTCTACTCATAACACTATGTTGATTTTGGGGCTTTATCTGTCTGCCGTAAAGTTTCCATAATGGTTTAAACATATTCATGAGAGAATTCAAGATGAGCCACGCCTATGGTGCGATTACAGCCACCTCACCTTTAGAAAAATTGACGATCCAACGTCGTGCTGTGGGCCAGCATGATATTAAAATTGATATTGCATATTGTGGTGTCTGTCATTCTGATATTCATCAGGTACGTTCCGAATGGGAGGGTACACAATATCCCTGTGTACCCGGTCATGAGATTGTGGGGCGAGTAAGCGAAATCGGAGAACATGTTTCCAAATTTAAAATAGGCGATTTGGTTGGTGTAGGCTGTATTGTTGATAGCTGCCGTCATTGTGCTGACTGTGAAGAGGGCTTGGAAAATTACTGTGACAACATGATCGGAACCTATAACTTTCCTACCCCAGATGCACCTGGATATACGCTGGGCGGCTATTCTCAGGACATCGTGGTTGATGAAAACTATGTGTTGAAGATCAAGCATAACGAACAGCAACTCGCTGAGGTTGCACCTTTACTATGTGCAGGAATTACGACCTATTCACCATTACGACACTGGAATGCTGGCCCAGGTAAAAAAGTGGGTATCGTAGGAATTGGTGGCTTGGGACATATGGGAATTAAGCTGGCTCATGCTATGGGGGCTTATGTTGTCGCTTTTACCACATCAGAATCGAAGAAGCAGGAAGCCTTATCTCTAGGAGCTGATGAAGTTGTCATCTCCAAAAACGCAAACGAGATGGCAACCCATCAAAGAAGTTTTGATTTAATCGTAAATACAGTTGCAGCTTCCCATAATCTAGATATTTATACTCAATTATTAAAGCGAGACGGTACGTTGACGCTGGTTGGTGCACCTGCATCTCCACATCAGTCACCTAATGTCATGAATCTCATCATGAAACGTCGATCTATTGCTGGATCAATGATTGGTAGTATTGTAGAAACTCAGGAAATGCTGGATTTCTGTGCCGAACATAATATTGTAGCGGATATTGAATTAATTACTGCCAAGGAGATTAATACTGCTTATGAACGGATGTTGAAAGGTGATATCAAATATCGGTTTGTAATTGATAATCAAACCTTAACCGAGTGATTCAAAAACAATAGCAGGAATCAGCTTGTCTATAGTCGATAAGCTGATTTTTATTATTTAATCTTTATTAAAAGTGATCTCTACATTACCACTGCCCAATACTTTCTGTAATTCTTCAGGCTGCTCCAATTTACCAATCCGTGTATAGGAATATATTGAAGAGAAAGTTTTATAAAATACCACTAAAGTTTGATTACCATAAAGCATAAGGTCGCCATTATGAATAATGCCTGGACGCTTTTCATCTGTCGGTAAAGTACCTGATAACTGACCATGCTTTTCATTGCCATTCAGTTCTTCTAGATACAAAGTCAGTGGGAGTTGTGCAATCAAGGCTTGTGTCGTGACATTATCCTCAAGAATCACTTCAAAACGATGTCCGTTAACTGTCATCCACATACTTAGCTGTTCCTTTTTCGAGATGGGTTGTGCCAGGTTCTGCTGGATTGCAGTTCCAATTAGATCCTGATTCGTTGTAGCTAAATTTGTTGCTGCACCTTGCTCTTCACTACAGGCGTTTAATCCTGTCATGTGTGCGAGAGTAAAAAAGTATCATACTGGGTTACTCTCAACCCTTTGATTTTACATAGTAAGACCTAAGCTAAAAAAATAAAGACTCATACTCAAGCAATCCAACATGACCTACTAAATTTTTTTAGAGTAATAAAGTTTCATACTTATATGAAGCTTTAGGCTCAATGAGTTAATTTCATCTTATAAGTCTTATAAAAATTAAATAAACAAAAGATTACTTTGTAAGGCAGAAAACATTCTAAATTGGAATATCAATCGAATTAAAAGGATACTATTGAAAAATGAAAAAAACTTATATTCTTGCTTTTAATAACAGGCCAGTTATACGCTGCTGATAGTAATACTGCTTCTCCTGAACCTGTAATCACCTATAATGCTTCTGTTGCGAATTCAATTGATAATATTGCTGAAAAATTACGTGAATTTCAGGATAAAAATCCTAATGCTAGTGAAGCTGAATTAAATGAATATGCCGATTCTTTATTGAAAACAGAGGTAGTGCAAACTCCGGGGCGCTCATCCAGAGCTACAATTTCTTCTGTATATACCGATATGGACGGATATATAAATGGTTATCTAAATGCTCAAGAACAAGCACTTTATAATGCAAACCGAGCTAAGGGTTTACTATGTATTGCTAATGCCAAAACTGCTATAGATCTTACTAAAGCGAGATATGTAAATACTAGTTCAGTTATGCATAATGGAAATGGTGATGCATTTAGACATGCTGTTTGGAACTTTGGCATGACAATAGATGTTGGAGCCGATTTTGCAAAAAAATGGAGTGATGCACATGAGTTCGGTTCTACTGGACAGCCTGCAACAGAACGTTCTATGGATATTTATAATAACTCGATAGGTATCAGTTTAGGGAAAAACAATCCTACGACGCTTTTACAATCATCATTTGCGAGTTTAACTCAAGCTCAAGTAAGGGCAGGAAGATTGAAAATCATATCAAATGGCAACTTGGTATGGTCAAATTCAGTCGGTGAAAAATAAAAAATTTAGGATTTATAAGGTGAAATGTCTATGACTTTTAATAAAGGTATTTTATTAGGTGTGGTGAGTATATTTATAGTGGCTTGCTCACCTATGGAAAAAGATAATGGAACTATCACCGTGAATAACAAAACTGATAGTCCCGTTTATAATGTTAATTTTAAGTATAAAACATCAAAAAGAGTAGATGTTATTGGTGATTTAGCACCGAATGCTTCATATAAATATCAAATACAGTATTCAGATACTGAGGATTCAATAAGTATTAATTATACGGACAAAGATAAAAAACTTCATTCTGAGTCTGTAGTAGCATATTCTGCTAAATATGATAAAGAAAATCTTATATTTGATATCAAGTAGATATATCAAATTAATTTAAAAAACCACTGCAAAGTGGTTTTTTTGTAGAATTAAGAAAGTTATGGATAATAGAGTATTAAACACTATTACTCAGTATGATAGTTTAATACTTAGTATGAAACTTTATTACTCTCATACATCATGGCCGCTATGGCCATGACAGACATTACCCTCATTCGATTTTTTAGATTCATATTTAAGTTTCCTTAATTTTTTTGCTTCATGGTAAGACGTGAAGTTAAAATCGCAGAAATCACTAAAATAATGGCACTAACCCCAAAAGTCGCCTGATAACCACTATGGTCAAATAACATACCACCTAGCGTTGAGCCCAATGCGATTGCGAGCTGAACAACTGCCACCATTAAACCACCACCAGCTTCAGCATCATTAGGCAAGGTACGGGCTAACCAGCTCCACCATCCTACAGGAGCTGCCGTTCCCAAAAATCCCCATATACCCAGCAACACAGCGACCACTATTGGCCATGCCCCCAAAAAGATTAGGCTGATTGCAATGACCGCCATCATGATTGGGATCGTGATTAAGGTTGTATAAAACCCACGTTTCAGGAAAGCATTAATGACGCTGGTGCCAATAAAGCCCATCACTCCAATTCCAAGCAGAATCAGGGACAAGATCGAAATATTAACCTGAGTGATGGTTTCCAGAAATGGCCGGACATAGGTATAAAGTGAGAATTGTCCCATAAAGAACAAGCTAACTGCCAGCATGCCAATCATCACCACAGGATTACGTAATAATCCCACAATTGATGGGCGTTTTTCTGCTGGCTCAGATGTAACTTGCATAGATGGCAGGCTGATCCACTGCCAGATAAGTGCCAGTATTGCAACAGGAACCAAACTAAAAAATGCACCACGCCAGCCAATGATTGATCCCAGATAACTGCCTAAAGGCGCAGCAATAACCATAGCCAAGGCATTACCACTATTAAAGATCGCCAATGCACGAGGAACTTGTGCACTTGGCACTAAACGCATCGCCATCGCTGCCGACATTGACCAAAAGCCACCGATTACCATACCGATCAGTGCCCGACCAATCATGTAGATTGTATAGCTTTGTGCAAGTGCGACAATTGCACCTGACACCGCCATGATGGCAGTTAAAATTAATAATAGGGTTTTGCGGTTAATTTTTCCTGCCAAGCGAGAGATTGTCAAACTCGTCATGACTGCGAACGCTCCTGAAATGGCAATTCCTTGCCCCGCCATTCCCTCAGTAATTTTAAGATCTGCTGCAATTGGAGTAAGTAAACTGACGGGCATAAATTCAGAGGCAATCAATGCAAAAACGCATAAGGTCATTGCAAAAATACCACTCCAATACGCGGGTTGTTCAATATGATCTTGTTTTTCTAGAGGACTTGACATCATTATTCCCGATATAAAATTGAGACGTCAATTGTAAAAATAACCATACATGAGAATAAGGGTGTTATACAGAATAGAGTTATGTATATAATTCATGAATCAGTATTTAAAGCTATAGGATTAATAACTTCTAACACCTATTTATTTAAATAAAAAATTTACTCTTAAGCTATTAATACTTAAAAATTAAAAGACTTAGCTCACCCACTCATGAATATTACTCATAAGTCTATGCAGTTTTTTTAGACTAATCCTCTTTTATCAAATTAGATAAACTTTAAACCTGAAAGGTCCCTAGTATCCATAGTACCTTGGCGAATACCTCAGTTCTTGTAGTCTTTTATACGATTTCTAAATTACAAGTACTGTCCAATTCTTTTTCAGAAACACTAGAAGCTAAATTACGGCAAGACTATTGATGATGTGGCAATACAGAAAGCACTATTGATATTCATGTAAAAGTCACGGGCACTCCAATCCCTAAAGTAAGTTGATATGAAAATTTCTAGGAGAATCCTATGCAAAACCGATTGAAAAAAACCTTGAGTATGCTTGTACTTAGCATTGGAGCATTCAGTATGAATCAGAGTATATTCGCCGCCCCTGAGTTAAAATTAACAGATAAATGGGACAAAACATTTGCTCAAAGCAACAAAGTCGAGCATAAAAAAGTCACTTTTAAAAACCGTTATGGAATTACCTTAGCTGCCGATCTTTATCAGCCCAAAAATGCAAAAGGCAAACTTGCAGCTATTGTAGTAGGCGGACCTTTTGGTGCTGTCAAAGAACAGTCCTCTGGACTCTATGCTCAAACAATGGCAGAACGTGGTTTTGTTACTTTAGCCTTTGATCCATCTTATACGGGTGAAAGTGGAGGTGAACCACGAAATGTTGCTTCGCCAGATATCAATACTGAAGACTTTAGTGCTGCGGTTGATTTTATTGGTCTGCAACCTAATGTTGATCAAAATCGTATTGGGATGATTGGAATTTGTGGTTGGGGTGGTATGGCTTTAAATGCAACCGCAATCGATAAACGAGTAAAAGCAGTTGTTGCAAGTACGATGTATGATATGACACGTGTGATGTCTAAGGGATATAACGACAGTGTTACTCCAGAACAACGTGCTAAAAACCTTGAACAACTCAGTGCTCAACGTTGGATCGATGCGAAAAATGGACAGCCTGCCTATCAACCATCTTATAATGTATTAAAAGGTGGTGAAGCCCAATTCCAAGTGGATTATCATGATTACTATATGACTCCGCGTGGCTATCATCCTCGTGCAGTCAATTCAGGCAATGCGTGGACTGTCACCACTCCAATTTCTTTTATGAATATGCCAATTTTGACTTATATTAAAGAAATTTCACCACGTCCTATTCTTTTCGTTCATGGTGAAAAAGCACATTCACGCTATTTTAGTGAAACAGCTTATGCAGCAGCATCTCAGCCAAAAGAGCTCTTTATTGTTCCGAATGCCAACCACGTTGATCTATATGACCGTGTTGATTTGATCCCTTTCGATAAGTTAACTGACTTCTTTACTAAAAACTTGAAGTAAGGCCATCGTTTAGCCAAGTTGAATAGACTCAAGTCAGCTTGGCTTTTTTTATAGAAAGCCCAGGTTATTATCCAACCATGATGAGAAAAAAATATAAAGTTATCCTTATTTTGATTGTAGTAGGTATAGGCATACTATTTACCGCCTATATCACGTTACATCGTCCACAATTCGGAAAATTACCAGAACAGGTGCGCTTGGAACGAATCAAGCAATCTCCTCATTATATTCAGGATGAATTTGCTTATCCTGTTACAACTCCCATGCTAAGTGATGGAGAAAGTACCCTCAAAATCTTTTGGGATAATTTCTGGGCAAAGAAACAACAGACTGTACCCACACAAACTATTCCAACTGTTAAGACAAATTTATTGGCTTTGAATCCACAACAAGATGTAGTGATTTGGCTAGGGCATTCTGCTTATTATATTCAGTTGGCTGGAAAGCGTATTCTGATTGATCCGGTACTTAGTGACCATGCTGCACCTTTCTCATTTTTAGTGAAAGCATTTAAGGGAAGTACGCTATATAAAGCTAAAGATATTCCTGAGATTGACTATCTACTCATTTCCCACGATCACTATGACCATCTGGACTATGCGACCGTAACCCAGCTCAAGGATAAGGTTAAAAATGTCATCGTACCGCTTGGTATCGGTTCACATTTTGAATACTGGGGTTATCCTTTATCAAAAATCCATGAAAATGACTGGTTTGATACCCTGAGAACTGATACTGGGCTAAACATTCATATTTTACCTGCTCGCCATTATTCAGGACGGACTTTTACCCGTAATAAAACCTTATGGGCCAGCTATGCTCTAGAAACGCCAAACCACAAAATTTATTTCGGTGGTGACAGTGGCTACGGCCCACACTTTCAGCAGATTGCATCCAAGTTAGGTAGTTTTGACCTAGTGATGCTGGATAGCGGGCAATACGATCCTCGTTGGCCACTCATCCACATGAACCCAGAAGAGGCCGTGCAGGCAGCGGTCGATTTAAAGGCTAAAGCCATTATGCCAATGCATATTGGGCGGTTTTCTCTTTCACCACATGCCTGGGATGAACCTTTTCAACGTGCAGTTAAAGCCAGTGAGAAAGCGAAGTTGCCAATATATACACCTAAGATTGGGCAACCAATTTGGCTAGATGGTCAAAAAAATGAGTTTTCAGCGTGGTGGGAGAAATAAAGGATTATTCCACTACATTATTCCCAGTTTTCTAGCTGAGTGTTCTATTTTTGATATATCAGCGCAAAAAAGTGAATGCCTCAGCTAGAAATTTAAAAAAACCTAATATCTTTAGGTGACTAGCTATCTATCCATTAATTATGAAAAAGGTTCTTTAGCTATTTGAACAATACGTCATTTTTTTATTTCACGATTTTTTGCTTAGAAAGTTTTGCTGCAAGTTTTCTTAATGTTATTAAATTCTTTTCATAATGTTTATTTCGCCCCTTAAGTAAATTAGTCAATCGTTGCTGAAATAAGCACTCCTCAAGCAGATTCTTCTGCTTATTGGCAATTTTACGTGCTTCTAAATACAACCATAATGCATTATCCAAAGGATCTTTGCGTCTAACTCTTTCATCCTGAACAATCCACTTTTTCACATACAGCATTGCAGCCGACATATCCTGATCCATCAGATTTTTAAGCACATCTAGATCATAATTTTCTGATTTGTCTGTTTCGTACATCTTGTGATCTAAACGTATGACTTGCTCATTTCGCTCTTTAGCGTATTGCCATCCTAGTGGCAGGGGTTCGGGCGGTACAAAATCTTGTTGCTCTGTTAATCGTACTGTTCCACGCTCAATGACTTTGGCAATTAAAGTAACCTTAGTCTGAATAGCCACCAAAATTCTAGACATAAGGCAAACCCATTTTTAAGATGACTGATTCGAATATAAGATATCTTGCAAAAGTCACTTATCGTATTTTATAAGCTTTAATGTATCTTTAGAGTGTACCCTAAAGTAACAATTTGAAAGTTGGTAAAATCATGTATCATTTAAATGATTTTTAACCATATACAACATGTTACTTTGATATTTAAGATTTATAATTTACAAAAGTGTTCATTTTTATCCAATTGGGGTGTGAAAGCGTGAAAGGTCAAAAATTAGGCTATGTCCGAGTCAGTTCAGCCGAGCAAAATACTGGACGTCAACTTGAGGGAATTGAAGTCGACCGGATTTTTATTGATAAGGCTTCTGGAAAAAACACTGCCCGACCGAAATTTCAGGAAATGCTCAGCTATGTACGTGAAGGGGACATGATTGTTGTTCATTCCATGGATCGTTTCGCTCGTAGTCTAAAAGATTTAGTTACTGAAGTTGATCAGCTCGTCAAGAGGGGGGTTGCCATCCAGTTTGTCAAAGAAAATATTACCTTCACTGCCCAGGCTACTCCGATGGATAACCTGATGTTGCAGCTCATGGGAGCTTTTGCCCAATTTGAGCGGGAAATTATTTTAGAACGTCAGAAAGAAGGGATTAAGATCGCAGCTGCTCAGGGAAAATATAAAGGTCGTATCCATAAATTAAATCCTGATCAAGCTCAAGCCCTGCGACAAGCTTGGGATGAAAAGAAGTATTCATCCAAAGTTGATCTAGCAAAAGCATTTGGTATCAGCCGGCAGGCTGTATATCGATATTTGTCTAGAAGAGAAGATTAGTGCCTAAGGGACTTGATAAGAGTCATGTGATAAAAACCTAGCGTTTAACCTCGTATTTAATTTCAAATTTTTTTAGCTTGGAGATGAGGGTAGTAGGGTTAATTCCTCCAACCTCGTACTGCAAAGTTTGGAGTTAGTTATAGTTTCTAATCTTAAACAAGGCCTGCATTCATGCTGGCTTTCTGGCTATATTTAAAAATTTCAAATTCTCTTATTTGTTCCTATTTCTGCAGCTCATGACTGCATCTCGGAAATTTGTTCAATTAAGAGATCAAGTGCTTGGATGATGGCTTCATTCATTTCGAAGGAACAGTTGATACGGATGTGATTTTGCTTTTTATTCTTACGATAAAAAAGAATGCTGGGCGCAATTCCAATCTTGTTCTGGATCATTTTTTCATAAATGTGGCTACTATCCACCTCTTCAGGGAGCGTCACCCACAGAAAATAACCAGAGGGATAATAATGCACCGTACAATTTTCAGGTAAGTTCTTGTTGAGATACTGAAAATACTGATTTTTAAGGCGTTTTAAGGTTGTGCGTAGACCTTTTAAATGTTTTTCATAATGACGGTGGGAAAGGTAATCCACCAATGCATTTTGAATGAAGGAGTTCACTGAAATGGTACTCATCAATTGTAGATGTTGTATATGTTCAGAAAACTTCCCTGCATATACCCAGCCAACACGGAAACCTGCTCCCAAAGTTTTGGAAAAAGAAGAGCAGTGCAAGACAAAGTTTTGCTGATCATAATACTTCATGGATAGAGGTCGTTTTTGATCATAATAAAGCTCTTCATAGACATCATCTTCAATCAAAAAAATTTCATGCTGATGTAACAGTTTAGCCAATTCAAATTTAATCTCGTCACTGACTGTAAATCCAATTGGATTATGGCTGTTCAGCATCAGTAGACAGACTTTAATTGGATAGCTTGTAATGGCTTTTTTAAAGGCCTCTAAATCCATCCCATGTAATGGGTGTTCTGGAATGGTGATAACTTTTAACCCTAAATTTTCGGCTGCTTGCCATGCTCCATAGAAAATCGTTTCTTGTAGGAGGATATAATCACCTGCTTGGGTCATAGCTCTTAAGGATAGATTTAAAGCATCCAGTCCACCTGAAGTAATTACAATATCCGAAGAATCGGTGGGAATACCTTGCATACAATAGCGTTGAGCGATCAGTTTCCGGAGCTCGTAGTTTCCAGGCGGTAAGCTCGGCATTTGCTCATAGCTGACTCGGTATTTTGCTTGTTGTGCTAAGGTCTTCATCAGCTTTGGGGAGTAAAGCAGTTGGCTATCGGGAAAGGCACTTCCTAAGGGAATAATTTTTTCAGATTGAATGGATTTTAAATAACGGAATACCAGTGAGTTAATCTCAATTTTTTCATTCACAATGACTTTTTTTGCGAGTGCAGCTTGTAAGGGATTTTCTGCAACAAAGTAACCTAATTTTTCTTTTGAATAGATCAGACCTCGTGCTTCCAGTTCCTGATAGGCATTCAAAACTGTCATTAAGCTAAATCCAGAAATTTCGACTTGTTGTCTTAAAGAGGGAAGTTTCTCATCTGCCTTCCAAGCCCCTGTTTCAATAAGATGTTTGAGGCTTAAAGCGAGTTGTTCTGATTTATACATAAGGACATGCTCTTATGAGAAAGGGATAGCCGTGATTACATGGCTATCCGAGGTTTTATCAAATATGCTTTTAATAGGCCAAGCTGAGTAGCAGTCTAAAAAAGCCAGCAATTAAGCCTAAGGATAGGAAACCAAAACACCATAATAATATGAACCATGCTGTAGGATTCAAACGATTTTGCATTTTTTTCATTAGGGTCACCTTGCTTAATGATAGCCTTCATCACCAATACGCACTTTGTCACGGAACACCCAGTAGGACAAAAAGGTATAAACCAGAATAATCGGAATCAGAATGACAGCACCGACCAGTGCAAATTTCATACTCGACTCAGGAGCAGCAGCTTGCCAGATGGAAACAGTTGGCGGGATGATGTTAGGCCATAAACGGCTTTGTTGCATAAACATTCAAAAGCTGAGTTTTCCTCAATCCATTCAAATTTAAGTGACAACTTGGGTGTGAGGTCTACCTAATTCCGTAAATCTATTCAGAACTGCCACACGCGCATGAACTTCATTGACCTGACTTTGAAAATGTCTTGCCGTCAGCTTATCTCCTAATAATTTGATGCAATGCATCTTGGTTTCCACCAAACTGCGACGGTGATAGCCCGACCATTTTTTCCATAGGGTTCTGCCTAAATGCTTAACCGTTTGAAGTAACTCATTTCGTTCTATTGAACTGATTTTAGAATCTTTCCAGGGCTTGGCATTCTTCCTGGGTGGAATTACTGCATGTGCTTGACGATCTGAAATCACTTGTCTGCAGCACTTCGTGTCGTACGCCCCATCGGTATAGACAGAATTTATTCGCTCATTTGGTGGGATTTGATCCAGTAAATCACCTAGTACTTGTGAATCACTGACATTATTTGTCGTAAGCTGAACGGCACGTATTTGCAGTGTTTCAGCATCTATACCAATATGCAGTTTACGCCATTGCCGACGGTATTCAGGCTGATGTTTCTTACGCTTCCATTCACCTTCACCTAAAAATTTTAAACCCGTAGAGTCGACGAGTAGGTGTAACCCATCACGACTTTTCTGATAGCTTATCGCAATATCAATATGCTTTTGTCGTCTACAGAGGGTGGAGTACGAATATCACTGATATTCGGGGCTGCTCAGCCACAGAGTTTAATCAGGCTTTGAGCAAAGCCAGTGACCATACGTAAAGAAAGACGGAATAGAGATTTGATCATTAAACAGCATTGAATCGCTGTATCGGAATAAGTTTGATTTCGTCCGTGCTTGCCTTGTGGTTGTGCATACCATTGGGTCTTAGGATCAAACCAGATTGAAATATTTCCTCGCTTGATTTAAGCTTGGTTATACGAGGACCAATTGGTTGTACGGTAAGTTTTAGGTGCAGGCTTCTTCATCTGGAAATTATATTGCTAAAGAAGCCCTCAAGAATAGCTTTGTGCAACAAAGCCAATCAGAATTAGGATTGTAAATTTTTCACCCACCGAATTTTTTTGTGCTAGCTGTTATAATGCGCCAAATTGCTGCCAAGTCTCATCATTATGTAAAGAGTCATAATAATTTTGCAGTTCTACTAAATCATAATATTGAATATAAGCTAATAGCAATAGGCCGAGGATCAGTCCAACTTTAAGACAACTAAGTCTATTTGGCTTTCTATATAAATTATCTATTCCAAAAGCAGTTAGAATTAAAGAAGGAACCAATACAATTGTTTTTAAATGGTTTAGAAAGTGAATTCCATGTGTATACAATAACCCAATAATAAGCAAAACTATCCCTAAACTGGTGTAAATACGGTCATGCAGAGAAGTGCGTAACGCGAAATTACATTGAAAAGCTAAAATAAAAGTTGCAAATAAATAAAAACCAGTTCCACCAATAATGAACGTATAAATTGCATTGAATAGGCAATAAGCCAACAACACTGATAGTGCGAAAGAATAGAGTTTGGTATAGAGAATGTGTGAAAAGGTGAAAATCTGTTTCATAATTTGCTCTATTGAAAACTCACATCCTATTAAAAGAGGATTTGAAGCTTAACATACTATTCACTTTTTGCCACTGGGGCATGTTTTTTTAGTGTTGGAGATGGCTTGAATAAATGTCGCGTACGAGTAGAGCTTAGACCACAGATTATTAAACACAGCGTCCCTCCAATAAGTACTGCTGGCACCACAGAAAAATAGCGCGTCATCAGGCTCATGTGTAGGGCACCGAGCTGATTGCCTGAAGTGACTAATATGCCATTTAAAGCCGCTACACGCCCTAATAGTGCTTTTGGGGGGAGTTGATGTAATAAAGTTTGTCGAATGACCATGCTAATGCTATCAAAGGCACCGATTAAAACAAGGAAGAAGACTGAGAGCCAAACATGGGAGGATAGTGCAAAGGCTAAAATACATAAAGCAATTGCAAAACTACTATAGAGCATATTTCTCCATGCATTTTGCATCGGAGAATAACAGGTCAACATCAACATCATGATACAGGCGCCAATAGCTGGTGCAGCTCTGAGTATACCTAAGCCTTCAACACCAAGATGCAGGATATCGTGTGCAAAAATAGGCAGTAAGATAATGACACTACAAAAAAGCATGACGCTGAGATCCAGCAACATACTCCAAAACATTAGTGGATGTTTAAAAATAAACAAATAGGCTTCTTTCAAACTTTTGCTCAAATGCTGTTTATGTGGGCTAGGGAATTGACGAGGACTTAATCTGAATAAGCAGATGCTACCCACGCAACACAAGAAAAAAACAATAAAGAGGGTCTTTTCAAGCCCAAGTTGGCCGAGTAAAAGTCCTGCGCATAAAGGCGCTAAAATGCCGCCTATTTGCCAAATGAGCGCGGTCCATGTGGCTGCATTGCTATAGGCTGACTCGGGGGTTAGAAAAGGGCGTAATGAATTAAATGATGGGCTGTAAATGCCTCTAAGTATGCCTAAGCAAAAGATGAGGCTATAAATGCCGCATAAAAGTGTATTTTGTTGAATGTGCTGTTGTTGGTACTGAGAAAAAAGAACAATAAATAATAATGGAATTAAAGTGCTACAGCTAAAACTCCACTGCACAATTTTTTGTCGGTTATAGCGATCAGCCCAGTCGCCACTGATCAGGGAGAGGCAAATAAAGGGGAGTAACTCAATTAAGGCAATCATGCCAAGGCTGAGTGGATTTTGAGTGAGTTGATAGATACTATAGGCAATGACGACTTCTTGAATCATGATGGTTAGAATTAAGCACAACTGATTGACACTCAGAAGTGAAAAATCACGTGAACGAAAAGCCAAAAAAGCATCGGAATGGAAAAGCGACATAAACAGAATAGTTTCAAATATGAATTAAAAAAGGATGGCGCAAAGTCCATCCTTTTTAGGGTTTAAAGCAGATTACTGTGCTTTTGCTACCGCAATAGTTTCGTCATTTGCAGCTTTAGCCATAGGTGTATATTTCAAACCAAGGGTTGTGCTGGTGTATTGGCGAACTTGGTCAAGAAGCACAGGATTAGTGCTGAGTTCTTGTTGGTACGATTTTACAATTTCATGTAATTTCGGATTCCATTTACCTGCTACTTGCTGAGGGAATGCTTTTTCAAGCAAGCTCAACATAATATAAGGGGAAGTTGAAGCACCAGGAGACGCACCTAATAGGGCAGTCACAGCACCATCTTGTGATGCAAAAATCTCGGTACCAAATTGCAAGCTTGCAGGTTTGCCTGGTTCTTTCTTAATGATTTGAACACGTTGACCACCTTGATTCATGCGCCAGTCTTCTGGTTTTGCATCAGGATAGTATTTTTTCAACTCATTAAAACGGTCTTCATCGGTCATCATGACTTGGCTAACTAAGTATTTCACCAAATCAAGATTTTCCATACCCACAGCGGTCATTGGTAAAACGTTGTTCTTAGTGGTTGATTTCAATAAATCAAGCTGAGAACCTTGTTTTAAGAACTTGTTTGAATAAGTTGCAAATGGACCAAACAACACATATTTTTTACCGTCGATATAACGTGTATCAATATGTGGAACAGACATTGGCGGTGCGCCTAATTCAGCACGACCATAAACTTTTGCAGTATGACCTTCAGTGACTTTTGGGTTGTCGGTCATTAAGAACACGCCACCTACAGGGAAGCCAGCATATTGCTTCGCTTCTGGTAAGCCTGTCATTTGTAAAAGTTTAACCGCTGCACCGCCTGCACCAATAAAGACAAAGCGCGTTTTCACGTGATCTGTTTTCCCTGTAGTGAGGTTTTTAAATGCAACAGTCCACGTTTTATCATCGTTTTGGCTAATGCCAGTCACTTCAGTCGATGTTTGTAACTGGAAATTAGATTGTTTTTTAAGGTGATCGACCAATTGAGTGGTGATCGAACCATAGTTCACATCCGAACCTACATCCATGCGTGTTGCAGCTACTTTTTGTGCAGCATCACGGCCATTCATCACCAATGGGGCCCATTGTTTAATTTCAGCAGGATCCTCAGAGAATTTCATGCCATAAAACATTGGGTTTTTAACCATTGCAGCGTAACGTTTTTCGAGGAAATTCACGTTATCGCCCCAAACGAAAGCAATGTGCGGTACAGGGTTGATGAAACTATTTGGTCGTCCCAAAACACCTTCTTTGACTTGATAAGACCAGAACTGTTTTGCAACTTCAAATTGTTCAGCCACTTTTGCAGCTTTGGTAATGTCCATTTTCCCATCTTTTTCAGAGGTGTAGTTCATTTCCATAAAGCCAGAGTGACCTGTGCCAGCATTATTGAAGCCGTTAGAGCTTTCTTGTGCAACTTTGTCTAGGCGTTCATACATGCGAATTTGCCAGTTTGGCTCAAGTTCACTAAGATATGTGCCTAGGGTTGCACTCATGATGCCCCCACCAACTAAGACTGCGTCAACGACAGGCTCATTGCTGGTGTTTTGAATTTTCTTAGACGCGATAGGTCTAAATAAAAAGATTAGTGCTGCAATAATAAGCAGAACGATGAATACCAATAGGTATTTTAAAAATTTGTTCATGCGATTATGACCATGGAGGGCAGGTTTGGATCGCTTTATAGCGAAGACAAGAATAACAATTATGGTGATAGGAACACTTGTAAAGAATTAGCTTAGAGAATTGAAGTAATACTCAAAATTACAAGTATGCAAAGATTAACGTTCGAAGCTATCACACATTTTTGATTGATGGATATTTTAGACTAAATACATATTGACTTAGTAATTTTTATTGTAAATGAACATGATTAAAATATAAATACCAATGATGTTTGTTTTTATTGGTTTTTATTGGTTTTTATTGGTTTTTATTTTAATTCAATATCTGGGTTAAAAAATCAGATGTTGAATATTTATACAAATACTCAGTAATTTATGAAAAAGAAGCTTATAACTTGTTTCAAGATTACTTTCCAACGGCTTTATTGCACAAAGATTTGAAAGGCAAAGCGCCCCTAATTGAGCCAAATTTAAGGTGAACCGTACCGGGTTTGTCGGAGAGTCAATATTCTGAGAGACTATCCCAATGACAAAATTAAAATATACCCCTGAAATCAGAGAAAGAGCGGTTCAATTATTGATTGAATCTGAAAAAGATTATCCTTCTACTTGGGCTGCAATCACAGCAATTGCGCCTAAGATTGGTTGTACTCCTGAAACACTTCGTGCCTGGCATCAAAAGCATTTAGATCAGCAAAATCCTATTAAAGTACAACAGATATCTGATCAAGAAAAAATGAAGCAAATGGAACGTGAAATTAAAGAATTAAAGCGTGCCAATGAAATTCTACGTAAAGCAGCCGCTTTTTTCGCCCAGGCGGAGCTCGACCGCCCACACAAATAATGGTGGATTTCATCCATAACAATAAAGACTTATATGGTGTTGATGCGATTTGTAGGATTTTACCGATCGCAGCTTCAACCTATTACCGGACCCTAGATCTCTGCGAAAATCCAGAACATCGAGCAAAGCAAGATTTACATGACTTGCATCATGCTGAGGAGATTAAACGAATTTGGAAGGAAAGTTCAGGTCAATATGGTGTACGTAAAGTCTGGCAAAAACTGAAACGTGAAGGCTATATTATTGCACGCTGTACTGTTGCTCGATTAATGAAAAAGCTAGGTATACAAGGTGTTTGGCGAGGTAAGAACAAACAAACCACCCGTAGCCGAGATGACCAAAAACGAGCACCTGACTTGGTGAAACGGAATTTTAGAGCTGATCAGCCTAATCACTTGTGGGTTGCTGACTTTACCTATATTCAAACAAATTCAGGCTGGGTCTATACCGCCTTTATTATTGATGTGTTCTCACGAGCAATTGTTGGCTGGAAAGTATCTACACGAATGAATACAGATATGGTGCTCGATGCATTACTAAATTGGGTAGATTGGTTCAATAAAGAGCGTGTACACAGTGCACTGGGTTATGTATCGCCTTTTGAGTTTGAAGCAATGTACTATGATAAGATTAACCCGTTAGGTCAGGTGGCCTAACTTAAATAAAAAAGTCTCCGACAAACCCGGTACGGTTCATTTCGTATTCGCTATTTCCATAAGGTTACCCTAATTCTTGTATCGCTCCTGACATAATAACATAACTAATAAGTAACCATGAATCATAGAGCAGAAATGTGAATAGTCATAACATGGGGTTACACTTCAAATGCCAATTTAAGACTTGCAAAATTAATGGTTAATTAATTGGTTACTAAGGACTAGCCAATCTAAATATAAATTTTATTTAACAATTACTTATAGAAATATGTGATGCGTATGATACGCATCATATGAATATCGCTTAAATTTGCTATAATTGAATTGAGCAGTGCCATTTGTGGTTAGGTTAAAAATTCATGAGTCTTACTGAAATTAAGGTACGTCAAGCTAAACCAAAGGAAAAAATCTATTTTCTGGCAGATGATGATGGCTTAAGTTTGAAGGTAGAACCAAACGGGCGTAAATCTTGGAGTTACCGCTATTCACTTGCAGGGACAAATAAACGTCCTCGCATGAAGTTGGGTGAATATCCTGTAATGTCCTTGAAAGAGGCCAGATCAGTCCGGGATGAATATAAATTTAATAATTATGAAAATAAACCACTGCATAAAAAATACATCAAAACTTTTCAGGATATTTGTGAAGAGTGGTTAGAATTTAAAATTAAAAATTCCTTTGAAGATGAACCACGATGCGGTGTAATTCAGCTCGCAAAAAAATGTTTAGATCAGGATGTTTATCCAAATATTGGACTAATGCCATTTATTGAAATTAAAAGATATGATCTAGTTAAGATTATTAAAAATATAGAATCTAGAAATGTAAAAGAACCTGTAAAGAAAGCCTATAGTTATTTAAATCAGATTTATGATTATGCGGTAGCGATGGGGTATTGTGAATATAATATTGCACATGGACTTCATAAAATATTAGTCAACAATAAGATTAAGAAAAACTATCCTCATTTAAATTCAGATGAACTATCTAATTTCTTAGCTAAATTAAATCAGATTAATACAGATCCTATTATTAAAAAAGCCCTGTTATTTAAATTATATACAGGCGTCCGTGGTGGAGAATTATTGCTTTGTGAACCACATCACTTCGATCTAGATAAAAAAATATGGAAAATACCAGCCTTACATATTAAACAATATAGAAGAAAGGTTATTTTAGGTCATGATATCCCTGATTTTTTTGTTCCACTATCTGATCAAGCACTTGAAGTTGTGAAATCAGCACTCGTTTGGTCTCATGGCGAAAAATATGTGTTTTCTAGCCCCCGAAACAATAATAAACCTATTCATTTTAATACCCTGAACTTGATTATCAGAAAAATGGGATATACTAAAAATGAATTAACTTCTCATGGGTTACGATCGACATTTAGTACCATATTAAATGAATCCGGTTTATTTCAATCAAATTGGATTGAAGCACAGCTATCTCATACTGATAAAAATAAAACCCGTGCAAGTTATAATCATGCAGAATATTTTAATCAGCGTATGGAAATGATGCAATGGTGGGGCGATTTTATTGATAGTTGTACTGTAAATTAATGGTTATGAAATCCAAGTTTTAATTAGAATAAGCTTTGTTGCACAAACCTATTCACCGCCATAAATCATTATCTAAAATTGCATCTCGTGATAAAAGCTCAATGGGCCGGTTCTATGGCTATAAATTACATGTTGTGATGAATCAACTTAGAGAAATAGTCTGTTCACAATGATGATTTCTCTTAACTCGTAAAGTTTATGACGGTGTTGAACGTGTTCAATTGAATCTTAAGCAAGGTAAATGGACAGAAGAGAACTTCATTAAGCCGTATCAAAATATTCTTGAAGAATAGGCATTTCATTTCACATTAGAGCGAGAATCTCATGAGAAAGTTGCCTGATTGAATGTAGTGAATAGATTCATTGCATAATTGTTGACTAAAATTTTCTATATCAGCCTGATTAAGATTAATCGGGCTGATTCTGTTAGGTCGAATATAATAGCGACCTGCTTCAATCATTTTTATTTGAACTTTATTTTATGTCACAGCTTGCTTCTCATTTTAAGCACAATCAGTTTTGTATTTTGTTGGAATATTTAAGTTCTGCTAAAGGCATTGCTGTACCAATGTCTTTAGCAGAATTTCCATGTGCGATCACTTTGGCAGATCGAGTGCATGCCGATAGTGATTTGGCACCACTTGAATGTGCGAAGACATTTCCTTCATCAGTGGAAAAAATCATCCATTATTCAGGGAAAGGTCGGGATATTACTGATTTTGAGACCTTCTTAAAATCAACTCAAGCTTCGGGACAGAAAAATTTACTGCTTCTCACAGGTGATAAGTTAAAAGGGCATACAAATGGTCAAGATGGAACGAATCGCACCCGATATTTAGAGTCTGTAAATGCGGTCATGGCCGCAAAGTGTTATGGTGGATTTCACATTGGTGTAGCTTTTAATCCCTTTAAATATGCTGAAGCTGAACGTGATGCACAATATTTAAAACTTCACAAAAAGATTAAAGCAGGAGCAGACTTTATCGTTACCCAGTTGGGTTACGATATGGAGGCTTTAAAACAAGCCAAGGCTTTTTTAAATCGTCATCGATACCCACAAAATATACTTGCTTGTGTTATGCCACTTAGTTTGGCACGTGCCAATTTTATGGTGAAACATAATGTCGCAGGAATTGTGATTACACCACACATGTTACGAGTGTTGGCTCAGGAAGAACAGGATGGACGAACTGAGAATGCTTATAAACGTTGTGCTATACAAATATTGATGTGTAAATATTTGGGTTTTGCAGGTGTGCATCTTTCAGCATGCCATAAGCCTGAAGAGCAAAAGCTTTTAGAAAAATATATTGAACAATATCGACATTATGGTTTACAGGAACTCGAAGCACTCTGGAATGCACTGTGGCAAGTGAAGACTAAAAATGAACTCGTGCCAGAATTAGCTTATTATTCCCGCCAACCATCCTCTAGCCAGCTTATTAAATATCAGCAATTGCATTTCATGCACAAGGCTCTATTTGAGTCCAAAATTGCCAAAGGTGTGGGGCATTTTATTTTTAAAGCCTCATTCTGGGAAAATACGCCTGCAGCAAAAGCATTGTTAAAAACTGAATTTATCTCTAAGCAAGGGGTCGTGGGTTGTGAAAGTTGTGGTCAATGTAGGTTAGGAGATACTTTATATATTTGCCCTGAAACTTGTCCCAAAGGATTGGCGAATGATCCTTGTGGTGGTACGACATTGGATCGCTGTGAGTTTGGAGATCGTGAATGCATCATTCTGTGAAAGCCCGACTTGCCAAAGCCGTGGGACAGACTGACGTTCTAAAAGAAAAACTGATTCCAACTGTACCCATTGAAGTCCGTGGAACCAGTTCCTGGAAAAATTGGTATCTGGCGACTGAAGCTTAGCTTTCATCATCCATGGCATTCGAATAAAATTTCACGCCCAATTTGATGCGATCACGACCTTGGCTCATACGCCAACGGTTGGTATCACGTAAGGAGTATACACAGCCACAATATTCTTGTTGGTAGAATTCTTCCTTCTTGCTGATTTCAAGCATACGAACAGCACCACCATTTTTACGCCAGTTGTAGTCCCAATAGGTGATACCTTCATAATGTGAAGCAGAACGATGCCCACAATCATTGATCTGCTTCATATCTTTCCAACGAGAAATACCCAATGAGCTACTAATTAGGCTGAAGCCATTTTCAGCTGCATAAAGGGCAGTCCGTTCAAAGCGCATATCAAAACACATGGTACAGCGAATACCTTTCTCTGGCTCATTTTCCATGCCTTTGGCACGTGCAAACCAATTGTCTGTATCGTAATCACAGTCAATAAAAGGAATATTATGTTTTTCTGCAAAGCGAATATTTTCTTCCTTACGGATTTCATATTCCTTGACAGGGTGAATATTGGGATTATAAAAAAAGATCGAAAAGTCAATGCCTGATTCAATTAGGGTTTCCATCACTTCACCCGAGCATGGTGCACAGCAGGAGTGAAGCAGAAGCTTATCGTGACCTGCTGGGAGAGTCAATTTCTGACGTTCAAGTTTGTTTGACATAGTTATATGGGTTTAAATCTAAACCCTATATTTTAACGATTTAATTAGATAGTAAGGATTTGATATACTGATATTTTCTAAGGTTAAGATGAAAGAAATTCACTAATTGAAATTTAATAAGAACGGCTTTGTTGCACAAACCTATCTGTAAAGGTGAACCGTACCGGGTTTGTCGGAGACTTCTTTATTTAAGTTAGGCCACCTGACCTAACGGGTTAATCTTATCATAGTACATTGCTTCAAACTCAAAAGGCGATACATAACCCAGTGCACTGTGTACACGCTCTTTATTGAACCAATCTACCCAATTTAGTGTCGCAAGTTGTACATCTGCTAAACCTTGCCAATCTGCTTTTAAATATTCAATCACCTCTGTTTTGTATAAGCCATTCACCGTTTCAGCCAGAGCATTATCGTATGAATCACCAGTTGTACCGACTGATGCTCGTAAATTTGCTGCTTCTAAACGATTGGTATAGCGAATGGAAAGATATTGCACACCTCTGTCGGAATGATGAATCACATTCTTTGGCATGCCTCGATCATGCAATGCTTGCTCCAATGCATCGAGCACCATATCTGTATTCATTCGTGTAGATACTTTCCAGCCAACAATTGCTCGTGAGAACACATCAATAATAAAGGCGGTATAGACCCAGCCTGAATTTGTTTGAATATAGGTAAAGTCAGCAACCCACAAGTGATTAGGCTGATCAGCTCTAAAATTCCGTTTCACCAAGTCAGGTGCTCGTTTTTGGTCATCTCGGCTACGGGTGGTTTGTTTGTTCTTACCTCGCCAAACACCTTGTATACCTAGCTTTTTCATTAATCGAGCAACAGTACAGCGTGCAATAATATAGCCTTCACGTTTCAGTTTTTGCCAGACTTTACGTACACCATACCGACCTGAACTTTCCTTCCAAATTCGTTTAATCTC
This sequence comes from Acinetobacter sp. KH_038, assembly GCF_057839405.1. NCBI lineage: Bacteria > Pseudomonadati > Pseudomonadota > Gammaproteobacteria > Moraxellales > Moraxellaceae > Acinetobacter > Acinetobacter sp. KH_038. Next base: position 59,197 of record NZ_JBYQPF010000002.1, read on the forward strand.
CTCAGCATGATGCAAGTCATGTAAATCTCGCTTTGCTCGATGTTCTGGATTTTCGCAGAGATCTAGAGTCCGGTAATAGGTTGAAGCTGCGATCGGTAAAATTCTACAAATCGCATCAACACCATATAAGTCTTTATTGTTATGGATGAAATCCACCATTATTTGTGTGGGCGGTCGAGCTCCGCCTGGGCAAAAAAAGCGGCTGCTTTACGTAGAATCTCATTGGCGCGTTGCAGTTCTTTATTTTCGCGTTCGAGTTGTTTGATACGTTCTTGGTCTGAAAGCTGCTGTACTTTAACTGGATTTTGTTTATCTAAATATTTTTGATACCAAACACGTAGTGTTTCAGGAGTACAACCCTTGCGCAGTATACTGCTCAGGGAGCAATAGCGGTGATCGCAGCCCAATTCGATGGATAATCTTTTTCAGATTCAATCAATAATTGAACCGCTCTTTCTCTGATTTCAGGGGTATATTTTAATTTTGTCATCGGAATAGTCTCTCAGAATATTGAGTCTCCGACAAACCCGGTACGGTTCTATCTTTGGTAGAGTTGCAAAAAACATTACCAATTTCAGATAAAGATTTTAGATAGCCGCTTAGCTTACTGAATAACTAAAAATCCTCAGCATCTTTAATTTATTAAGATGAGTATTTCTCATCTTAAGCTGAATTTATATCGTTTTACTCATGTTATGATTCACGCTTAAATACAGCCATACAGAAATTTAGCTTTTTATAAAAATTTAGGGTGGCCTATCTCCATGAGTACAGCATTTCAATGTTCAATTAAACGTATTCGTTTTGATGAGAACTATACGCCTGCAAACAACACACGTTTAACCACCAACTTTGCTAATTTGGCACGTGGCGAAAGCCGCCAAGAAAACCTTGCTCGTACCCTTGCAATGATCAACAATCGTTTCAATAGCTTGGCCACCGTGGACAATCCAAAAGGTGATCGCTATTCACTTGAAATCGATATCATCTCGGCTGAAATTGATATCGAAGGCAATGGTCAAACCTTTCCATTTATTGAAACTTTAAAAAGTACCATCCTTGACCACCACACCAATGAGCGTATTGAAGGCATGATCGGCAATAGCTTCTCATCTTATGTGCGTGATTACGACTTCAGCGTGGTATTGCCACAATTGGGTTGTGGTGTAGGTGAAAAACCTGAAGATTTTGGCAATCTACATGGCAAGCTTTATCAACATTTAGTCAATTCAGATGTATTTAAAGCAGAATTTAAAAAACAACCTGTCATTTGCTTAAGCGTTTCAACATCTAAAACGTATTTCCGTACAGCCAACGTACATCCTATTTTGGGTGTGGAATACAAAAATGATGAATATTCACGTACCGATGAATATTTTGCAAAAATGGGTTTACGTGTACGCTACTTTAAACCAGAAGGTGGTAATGCACCATTAGCATTCTATTTCGCTGGCGATTTGGTCCGTGATTACACTGATTTTGAATTGATCAGTGCTATTGCGACCATGGAAAGTTTCCAAAAAATTTATCGTCCTGAAATTTACAACACCAACTCTCCGGCAGGTGTGGAGTATCAACCAAGCTTGAGCTATGGCGATTACTCACTGACACGTATCGTTTATGACCGTGTTGAACGTGGTGAGTTAGCGGTTAAGCAAGGTAAATGGACAGAAGAAAACTTCATTAAGCCTTATCAAGACATTTTAAATGAATGGGCAGCAAACTTTAAGGTCGAAACAGCTGCTTAAGACATCGAATTGACACACAGACTGACGAATTTTAGAGAAAGAAGATTAGACATGGCGCTTACACAACCGAAACTTTTACTCCCAACTTCAACTGCGGGTAGCTTGCCAAAACCGTCTTGGTTAGCTGAACCTGAAAAATTATGGTCTGCATGGAAGCTTGAAGGCGAAGAATTATTAGAAGCTAAACGTGATGCTTTGAAATTATCATTACATGAGCAAGTCACTGCAGGTATCGATATCGTGAGTGATGGTGAGCAAACCCGTCAGCACTTTGTAACCACGTTTATTGAACATCTTGAAGGTGTAGATTTCGAAAAGCGTGAAACCATGCGTATTCGTAATCGTTATGATGCAAGTGTACCTTCAGTTGTGGGTGAAGTTTCTCGTAAAAAAGCAGTGTTTGTAGACGATGCGAAATTTTTACGCAGCCAAACCAGTCAGCCAATTAAATGGGCGTTGCCTGGTCCAATGACCATGATTGATACACTTTTTGACGGACACTACAAGAGCCGTGAAAAACTGGCTTGGGAATTTGCCAAAATTTTGAACCAAGAAGCTTTAGAACTTGAAGCAGCAGGCGTAGACATTATCCAATTTGATGAACCTGCGTTTAACGTATTCTTTGATGAAGTGAATGACTGGGGTGTACCAACCTTAGAACGTGCACTTGAAGGTCTAAAATGTGAAACTGCAGTTCATATTTGCTATGGTTACGGCATTAAAGCCAATACAGATTGGAAACAAACTTTAGGTAATGAATGGCGTCAATACGAAGAGTCATTCCCGAAACTACAACAATCTAAGCTCGATATTATTTCACTTGAATGCCAAAACTCACGTGTACCAATGGATTTAATCGAATTGATCCGTGGTAAGAAAGTGATGGTGGGTGCCATTGATGTGGCAACTAGCAAAGTTGAAACTGCAGAAGAAGTGGCGAATACCTTACGTAAAGCACTTCAATTTGTTGATGCAGATAAACTCTATCCTTCAACCAACTGTGGTATGACACCACTTTCTCGCCAAGTTGCACGTGGCAAGCTTGAGGCTTTAAGCGCAGGTGCTGCCATTGTTCGTAAAGAGCTAGAAGCTTAATCAAACATAGTCTCGTGCGAAGCAGGGGCAAATTATTGCAAGATGATTTGTTCTACTTAAAGCACGAGCACGTGATATGTACATTTGAGATGAAAGAGATGATTGAAGCAACAGACTTTAGAAATGCAATGTCTTTACTCACCACAGCAGTGAATGTTATTACGACTGCGAGTAAAGCAGGTATGCATGGATTTACTGCATCTGCCGTATGTAGCGTGACGGATACACCGCCAACGTTATTGGTCTGTATGAATCAATCCTCCCGTTCACATGCCCATTTTGTTGAAAATAAAGTCTTGGCTGTAAACGTACTAAGTACTCAGCATGAACAGCTTTCAAATGCTTTTGCTTCAAGTAAATTCAGTTCTGAAGAGCGTTTCAACTTAGGTGAGTGGAGTGCGTTGGAAACTGGTTCACCTATTTTGCAAGATGCCTTGGTCAGTTTTGACTGTGAAATTCAGGACATTCAGCAAGTGGGTACACACAGTATTTTCATGTGTCGTGTGCTTCAAGTTCAACAAAGCGATCAAGAAGAAAGCCTGGTGTATTTTAACCGTGCTTATCATCAAGTGGGTCAGTTGGAACACGCTTAATTCAACGCCTTAATCCTTTCATTTTTTAAAGTTAGTCTATTGTGGAACTTATAACCTTTTTAGTCATCGGTGCTTTTGCTGGTTTTGCAGCAGGGCTGTTTGGTGTCGGCGGTGGTACGATTATTGTGCCACTGCTTTTTATTGTCTTTACTCAAATGGGTTATGACCCCGATGTGGTTATGCACCTCGCATTAGGCACATCTTTAGCAACCATTGTTGTTACTTCGATTAGCTCATTGATGGCGCATCATAAAAATGGGGCTGTGATTTGGTCGGTATTTAAAAATCTAGCACCACCCATGGCGATTGGTTGCTTTTTTGGGGCGGGTATTGCAGGCTTGATATCAGGATTACATCTACAAATCATTGTTGGCTTATTTCTGATTTGGGTTGCCTATACCATGTTTACAGGTGCCAAAAAAGTAATTGATCCAACGAAAACTTTACCTTCATCAGGTCAACAAATTGCTGCTGGTAGTGTGATTGGAGTTGCATCAGCAATCTTTGGGATTGGTGGCGGTAGCCTGACGGTTCCGTACCTGAATCGCTATGGTGTGGTCATGCAGAAGGCGGTTGGAACATCTGCGGCATGTGGACTCCCCATTGCTGTTGCTGGTGCATTAGGTTTTATTATTTTTGGTATAAATGCTGAGATTAATGTACCTAATACCATTGGTTATGTGCATATTTATGCATTTATTGGCATTAGCATCATGAGTTTCATTACGGCTAAGTTTGGTGCGAAGGCGGCACATGCTTTATCACCAGCAATGTTAAAGAAATGCTTTGCAGTTTTATTGGTCATTGTAGCAAGCTTCTTCCTTGTGAAGGGATTAATTTAATATTGGACTTCGCATAAGAGATTTTATGCTAAATGTAATTTTAAAGACTTATTTCATGACTATATTTATTTACTAAATTTAACCAGGCTTTTGTTGCATGAGAGATCTCTAATCCTTTATGCCAAGCCATATGTAATTGCCAGGTCATATCATCACTATTGAAGTATATTTTTTTTAAGTTACTAAATTTTCTACAGTAAATTTCTGGAAGAATAGCTATGCCCATATTTGCCTCTACCATTTTTACTATGAAATCCCATTGGCTACTTTTACAGACAATATTAGGTTCAAATCCTGCTTTTTGAGCTTCACTTAATATGATGGGGGTTAAACTGAAATCATCTGTATAAAATATAAAATTCTCATTTTTTAAATCATCAAAATTAATTTTCTCGTATTTCGTTAAATGTGAATCTTGTTTTGCTAATAAGCATAAAGGGGAATTTAATATTTTTATTGAGTACAGATCACTATGTGGATTTCCTAAAACTATTCCTACATCAATTTTTTTATTCACTAAGGCTTCTTCTATTTTTAACGAGCCTACTTCCAAAAAATTCAGCTTAATTTCAGGATAATTTCTATGATATCGCGCAATCAAACGATGCATTAAAATTGCACCTAATGGAGGTAAACCTAGACTCAATTCTCCTGCTTTGAGAGATCTTATATTTTGAATACTGTCTAGCATATCCTCATGTTGCTGCAATATAGATAGTGCATGTTTATAAACATGTTCCCCTATAAAGGTCAGTTTAACGTGACGTTTCCTATACCCAGTGATGAATAATTTTTCACCAATTTGTTGTTCTAATTGTTGTATAGATTTACTTATCGTTGGTTGTGTATAGCAGAGTTGTTCAGCGGCTGCTGAAAAACTACCTGATTTAACTACTTGTACAAAAATTCTAAGAAGCTTCAATTCCAAAATCAAAATATTCCTATTATGAATAATATTTATAGAATTATTCATAATAGGAAAATAATTAAAAGAATACAATTATATTTATTTAGGAAGACTTAGCTATGTGGAAATTCACACGATTCTTTTTACAATTGTCCTTGATAATGATTTTTTGGGGGTTAGGAGGGGGTATACAACATCTTTTTCATCTTAAAATTAGCGGTGATATTATAGGGTTAATATTATTACTATTTTTCTTATTAACCGGTTTTCTAAGGCTACAATCAGTTGAAATTGCCGGAAAATTTTTAATTCAGCACCTAGTACTATTTTTTATCCCTTGTGTAGTTGGATTGATCCAATTTAAAGAGCTATTTATTTTCTATGGATTTCAGGTAATTATTACTGTAGTTCTTAGTACTATCTGTGTCCTTATTAGCACTGCATATAGTGTTTATTGGGGGATTAGACTAGAAGGTCAATTTGCTAAGGAAAAAAACGAATGTTAAGTATAATTTTTTTATTACTTACGGTATTTGGCTACATTGTTTTCCTACGCATTTACCATAAATTTCCTAATATGTTATTAGCACCAGGTATCGCAGTACCACTCATCCTAATTATATTATTGTACGTGCTACAGGTTAAATACCAGCAATATATGCAATTTAACCAAGGTCTAGTTTGGATGATCGGACCAACTACTGTAGCTTTTGCTCTCCCTATTTATGAATATAAACATATTCTTACTAAACATTTTATTTCTATTAGCTTAGGGATTGTATTTGGTATGTTAAGTGGTGTGTTGAGTTCATACGCCTTAGCTCAGTATTTTTCTTTAGATAGAACACTAACACTTAGTTTAATGACCCGTTCTATTTCAACTCCATTTGCAATGGAACTCGCAAATCAAATTAATGGATCGATTGAGTTATCTATTTTATTTACTATGCTGACTGGAATTGCAGCAGTTTTAGTAGCTAATTTAGTTTTTGGACTTATTAACTTAAAGAATAATGTCGCACAAGGTGCAGCACTAGGAAATGCAGGTCATGGTTTTGGAACAGTAAAAGCTTTTTTGCGTCATACAGATGAAGGAGTAGCAGCATGTTTATGCATGATCTTATCTGGAATTTTAATGGTATTTGTTGGTCCCTATTTGATATTGATGCTGATTTAAGGCCTAGCTATAGAGATTAAGCAGTATAGAGAGTTATAGATTTCTCAGAAATAAGAAGTATTAAATATTTATAAAATTGACATAATTATATTAAGTAAATTCTAAAGCATGGCTTTCAGCCATGCTTTTCTTTATCAAAAAAGTATAGCTGAATGATTACGAGCCAAATCGCATACAATACCTATCATTAAACTTAATGCAATAATTAAATGATAGTAATAGACCTCTTGCGAAAGTCGTTATTACAAGTTCATTCGGTTTACCAGTGCAGCGATTAAGTTAGCCACTGATGTATCTGGCTGCTGGCATTGCTGAATAAGTTGATGTTTAAATTCAGCCGTGAAGGTTCGACGGGGCTTTTTTAGCATTGGTGTGCTGTCTATAACTGTCTTTAAATCCATAAATAGGTGTCCACTTAAAGTTTAGTGGACACTATCGTGGTATTCATGAGTGAGAAAAAGTGGGGCTCAGCGGACGCTTACTTTCATCTTGAGAGAGTTGGGTGTATTTCTTCATTGCGTGCTTTCCAATTGCGAGTGGCTTTGTTGCATAAACATTCAAAAGCTGAGTTTTCCCCAATCCATTCAAATTTAAGTGACAACTTGGGTGTGAGGTCTACCTAATTCCGTAAATCTATTCAGAACTGCCACACGCGCATGAACTTCATTGACCTGACTTTGAAAATGTCTTGCCGTCAGCTTATCTCCTAATAATTTGATGCAATGCATCTTGGTTTCCACCAAACTGCGACGGTGATAGCCCGACCATTTTTTCCATAGGGTTCTGCCTAAATGCTTAACCGTTTGAAGTAACTCATTTCGTTCTATTGAACTGATTTTAGAATCTTTCCAGGGCTTGGCATTCTTCCTGGGTGGAATTACTGCATGTGCTTGACGATCTGAAATCACTTGTCTGCAGCACTTCGTGTCGTACGCCCCATCGGTATAGACAGAATCTATTCGCTCATTTGGTGGGATTTGATCCAGTAAATCACCTAGTACTTGTGAATCACTGACATTATTTGTCGTAAGCTGAACGGCACGTATTTGCAGTGTTTCAGCATCTATACCAATATGCAGTTTACGCCATTGCCGACGGTATTCAGGCTGATGTTTCTTACGCTTCCATTCACCTTCACCTAAAAATTTTAAACCCGTAGAGTCGACGAGTAGGTGTAACCCATCACGACTTTTCTGATAGCTTATCGCAATATCAATATGCTTTTGTCGTCTACAGAGGGTGGAGTACGAATATCACTGATATTCGGGGCTGCTCAGCCACAGAGTTTAATCAGGCTTTGAGCAAAGCCAGTGACCATACGTAAAGAAAGACGGAATAGAGATTTGATCATTAAACAGCATTGAATCGCTGTATCGGAATAAGTTTGATTTCGTCCGTGCTTGCCTTGTGGTTGTGCATACCATTGGGTCTTAGGATCAAACCAGATTGAAATATTTCCTCGCTTGATTTAAGCTTGGTTATACGAGGACCAATTGGTTGTACGGTAAGTTTTAGGTGCAGGCTTCTTCATCTGGAAATTATATTGCTAAAGAAGCCCTCAAGAATAGCTTTGTGCAACAAAGCCATTGCGAGTTGAAAAAGTCTAATGATTCTACGAATACACCTAACTTTTTCACCTAACTACAAATGTGTCGCACTTGTGATTTGAATCCGCTATTTTCAAAATCTGTCTTTCAGCTCGTTATGCAACAAAGCCGAACCGAATTAAAAATAGGAATGTGCTTCAGCTGATGCTTGCTCATTTCTTTATTTTTAGTAATTGAGGTGAACATACTGTCAGTACATGGTAGTTATAAGTAACGTGTAACTTTGTTTGCACAAAGATTTGAGTTCTGCCAAGTGATGGATTGATTTGTACTTAAAATTTTAAGCTTATCCACTTGCTTTGCAAGCCACTACACTTTATTTACAATCCTATGTTGTGGAAGTAAGGGATCTTGTACTCGCCCAGTATGTTCAACTTGATTATATCTAAAGGACTATTAGGCTTCAATCAAATCAATTTTCCAATTATTCGACTGAATTAACACATTTAAATCACGTAATTTAAGACTAATATCATCAGCTTGTTTTTGTAATGATGAAACTGGAATAACTTTATGCCACTTTATTTCCCGCGTACTATAACGATCAGATTCACGAGATGTATTACTTATTGCTGCAGTTAGGGTTTTGTGCTGTTCTACAAATTCATCACGCAAAGACAATAAAGCAAGTAGAGAACGACCATCATTTAATTTTGTTAAAGCATTAGTTTCATGAATTGCATAACTTAATTTTTGAAATTCTTGAATTAAAGAAAATACTTGTTTTAATAGTTCATTAGGATCTTCAGATGGTTTATCACCATCTTGTACCAATACATTTGCATTGATACGTTGTTTTAGTGAAATAATTTTTTTTTGTTGATCACTTCGAAGTAAGAGAGCTTCTGCTAATTTCATTTTTCACCTATTAACCAATTAGAATTAAGTTTTAAGCAGCTAAGTAATTTCACAAATACTATATCCTCATTCTTTAAAGATCAAAACAATTGATTTTTTATAATTTTCAGAGGTAGAAGTCTTATATTTTGTCATTAGTCGAAGCTCAGAATTAAGCTAAAGGCCTTTTTCAGATGCAGAATCCTTTATCTGATCCTAGACAGTATTGTGGACAGTCGATCCCTCTAAATTCTTACAATATTTTTGTTCAAAGGCTTCAGGACTTAACCAGCCATTTGCAGAATGTCTTCTGATTCGATTGTAATAAATCTCGATATAGTCAAACAAGACAGCATTCGCTTCTTTTCGAGTGGCAAACACACGCCATAGATTACATGACCTTTCAATGTATGAAAGAAGCTTTCAGTCACTGCATTGTCCCAACATGAGCAGTGTACTGCGCAAGACTGCGTGACATACTTTGAATACAGTTATTCGTCAATAATAGTGCTCTAAAAGCACGACTACAGTACTGACTGCCTTGGTCAGAATGAACCATAACTCCTGTTGAATAAGCTTTTCATGCGCCAAGGTTGGTCCGAAACCATGCAGTTGATCAGAAACAATATTGAGGCACTTGAGTCTGAGTTCTTAAGAAAGCCTGGAATTGCTGGTTTGGCCACGACCCGTATGGGCTAATGCAGCTGGACCTTGAACTTTGTATTTCTGCAGTAACCGGGTAATTTGACGGGTGGAAAGATTCAGGATTTCAGCAGCACGAATCTGGGTAATATGATGATCTCGAACGTCTTGCAGTTCTGCAAGACGTTGAATTTCTTTGTCAGACATAGTGATCAGCATCTATATTTTATATCCAGTCCATGGTGATAAAAACCATCATAAACTAGACATTTTTATTGGTGAGAATATAGACACTTTAAATGGGTTCTAACACACTGTGTTATTCACCAATTAAAATGTCTATGCGATAAACCATTTAAAATGTCCTGTTTTTAACTAAAAGAGTCAAGCACAGGATTTAACTTTCTTTGTTCAATAACAGCTTTCTGAGCTTTACGACTCGGCATACTTTTCTTGAGACGGGAACGTTTATTCTGTTTTTCCAACTCTTCATGCTGTTGCTGAATATGTGCCAGAACTGTACCTAACCGTTTATTCTCAACGATCTCATTCTGCTGTAGCCCAGCTAATTTATTGAAAATGCTGTAGTTGAGCTTTCGTCCCTCGTGCATGAGGGCCACAGTCCCATCCGGGTACTCCAGAAATGAAATATATTGCCCAACAAGCTTATGATTCAGCTCTATCGGTTCAAGCAGATAAATACATTTGTCATAGGTCAGGGTCAGATTCTTGGTGACCTTACGCGGTTCCTGCCAGGTAAAAATATCATCCAGTTCAAGATGAGATTCGGTTAATGGCCGATGTAAATTCTTTGAGTTTCGCGCACACTTGGCAAACTTCTGATTGAAATGCTCAATAAAGCAGGGCAGCCAGGCATTTGCCTCGGCAATTGAACAGATACCTTCTAGGCGCATTTCCTTGATCAGGCGATCCTGGAGTGTTCTATTGGCACGTTCCACACGGCCTTTGGCCTGGGGTGAGTTGGCGAAGATAATATCAATATTTAACTCATTCAGAATCCGCCCAAATTGCGTGATCTGGCTATCTTGCCTGGATTTCTGGTTGACTCTAAATACCGAGTGTTTATCGCTATAAAAGGCCAAGGGCTTGCCGTATTGCTCAATGTAGGCTTGGGTTGAAAGCATATAGTCAAAGGTCGTTTCAGCCTCACAAAAGCGTAGATGCAACAGCTTGCCGGTAGCATCATCGATATAAACCAGCAAACAGCATTTGGTGGCTCTTCCTTCAAACCAGTCATGATATGAGCCATCAATCTGGATCAGCTCACCGAAGCAATCACGGTTATAGCGTGGCTGGTATGGGCGTTTTAGACGTTTGGATCGCGGAATCCAAAGGTCATTTGCAGTCATCCAGCGCCGAACCGTTTCTACCGGGATATTCAGGCCAAACATGCTGCTGAGCTTCTCATGAGCCAATGTAGGACCAAAGCCAAGTAAATGTTCAGAAATAATGGAAAGACATTCTGATTTTAACAGGACGTCATGGCGACGATGACCCGGTTGACCACGACTGGCATGTGCCATACCTGAGACACCATCTTGATTGAGCTTCTGCAATAACCGGGTAATTTGACGGGTGGAAAGATTCAGGATTTCAGCAGCACGGACCTGGGTAATACGATGATCTCTAACGTCTTGCAGAACTGCAAGACGTTGAATTTCTTTATCAGACATAGTGATCAGCATCTATATTTTATATCCAGTCCATGGTGATAAAAACCATCATAAACCAGACATTTTTATTGGTGAGAATATAGACACTTTAAATGGGTTCTAACACACTGATTTCGTATAATATTGATTATGTTAAGCGAAGTATACCAAACAATAACTTCATATATCCCTTACACTCACCTGATTTCAATAAGTTAAAGTACTATCCTTTAATTAGATAAATATGATATGTTGAATTAAATTTTAATTCATAAACTTCATCATGTTTGAACTAAAAACAATTCGATTGACAAAAAAAGGTTCAACTAAAAAACAACTAATATTATTGTTTCACCTCAACTCGTACTGTCCCTGTCTATACCCATTGTTGTTCTCAATGAAAGTTTTACGCTTTCAAAGGGCTTTGTTGCACAAAGATTTGAAATGCAAAGCGCCCCTAATTGAGCCAAATTTAAGGCGTAACTTGGGTAAATGGTCGACCTGATTCCGTAAATCTGTTGAGGACTGCTACACGTGCATGAATTTCATTCACTTGGCTATCAAAACTCCTTGCGCTGAGTTTATCTCCTAATAATTTAATGCAGTGCATCTTAGTTTCAACCAACTTCGCCGATGATAGCCTGACCATTTTTTCCATAGTGTCCTGCCTAAACGTTTAACTGTTCGAAGTAATTCATTTCGTTCTAGCGAGCTACTCTTTGTATCTTTCCATGGTTTCGCATTTTTTCTAGGTGGAATCACCGCATGCCCTTGCCGATCTGCAATGACCTGACGGCATTGCTTGGTGTCATAAGCTCCATCGGTATAAACAGAGTCAATCCGCTCATCTTGTGGAATCTGATTAAGTAAATCACCAAGCACCTGTGAATCACTGACATTATTGGTTGTAAGCTGAACTGCTCGTATTTGCAGGGTTTTGGCATCTATACCAATATGTAGTTTACGCCATTGGCGACGATATTCAGGTCCATGTTTCTTGCGCTTCCATTCGACCTCACCTAGAAACTTCATGCCTGTAGAGTCCATGAGTAGATGCAGCCCATCGCTACTTTTTTGGTAGCTGATTGCAATATCAATATGCTTTTGTCTTCTACAAAGCGTACTGTACGAATATCACTGATATTCGGGGCTGCTCAGCCGCAAAGTTTAATCAGACTTTGCACAAAGCCAGTAACCATACGTAAAGACAGACGGAATAAGGATTTAATCATTAAGCAGCATTGGATGGCTGCGTCGGAGTAGGTTTGATTTCGCCCTTGTTTGCCTTTTGATGGCGCATACCATTGCGTAGCAGGATCAAACCAAATGGCAATATTTCCGCGACTCATGAGTGCTCGGTTATATGCGGGCCAATTGGTTGTGCGGTAGATTTTGTGTGTAGGCTTCTTCATTTGAAAATTATATCGCTGAAAAAGCCGTTACAGATAGGTTTGTGCAACAAAGCCCTTAGTTGAAAAAAATTTTAGATTTCATGCTCACACACCACCTAAAACAAAAAATATCTGATTGATTTTACAGGCTTTTAATTTAAGGTTTTATTCTACCCACTCGCAATATCAATGTTTAGTATCACGACTCACTAACTCATTAACTAAATATGGAGCAGTACGGCTATCTTGATTTTCTGTTATTTGTTTTGGTGTTCCTGCCACAACAATATTCCCACCAGCATTTCCAGCACCTGGTCCCACATCAATCACCCAATCTGCTTGTGCAACGGCACGCATATCATGCTCAATCATAACCACGGTATTACCCGCATCGACTAATCGCTGCAATTGAACTAACAATCGATCTACATCTGATGGATGCAAACCTGTAGTTGGCTCATCAAGTATATACAGTGTATTTCCACGCTGATTGCGTTGCAGCTCGGTCGCCAATTTAATACGTTGCGCTTCTCCACCAGATAGTTCAGTCGCTGGTTGCCCTAAACGTAAATAACCAAGGCCAATTTCCTTTAATAATTGTAGTGAACGAGCAATCGAGACCTCTCCATCAAAAAAATCACGTGCTTCATTGACGGTCATTCCTAATACTTCAGCAATATTACGTCCATTCCAGCGAATTTTCAGAGTGTCATCATTATATCGAGCACCATGACATGTCGGACAAGGGGCATATACACTTGGCATAAACAATAATTCTACACTGACAAAGCCTTCACCTTCACAAGTTTCACATCGCCCTTTAGCCACATTAAACGAAAAACGTCCAGCATCATAATGAGCTTGGCGAGCTTCAGGAGTCCCAGCAAATAACTTTCTAACATGATCAAATAAACCCGTATAAGTTGCCAGATTAGAACGTGGAGTACGGCCAATTGGTTTTTGATCAACCTGTACCAGACGCTGTATAGCCTCCACATCACCAGCCAGAGAACCCTGTGTAACCTCGGTAACCAACATTCCTTCATTTAACGGATTATTTTCATTATTGTTTTCAGTTTCAGATTCATTGCCTAAATATGAAAGTACTAACTCGGGTAAAGCTTGAGAAACGAGACTAGATTTACCTGAACCTGAAATACCTGTAACTGCTGTAAGTACACCAAGAGGTATACGAGCATCAATATTATGCAGGTTATGTCGGTAAATATTGTTAAGTTCAAGCCAACCAGAGGGTGTACGTCCATAACTTTGAGTAACTGGGATTTTATTAAATAAATAACTTGCAGTACGTGAAGCTGAAATCTCACTTAAACCCTGAGGTACTCCACTATATAAAATATTACCACCTTGCTCTCCTGCATCTGGTCCAACATCCACTAACCATTGAGCACGACGCATGAGCTCTAAATCATGCTCTACAACAAATACGGAGTTTCCAGCGTCTCTTAATTTATCGAGAGAATCATATAATGACTGACTATCTGAAGGATGTAATCCAGCAGACGGTTCATCCAGTACATAAACTACACCAAATAGCATAGAACTTAATTGTGTTGCTAAACGCAAACGTTGTAACTCTCCCGCTGAAAGAGTCGGTGTGGCTCTATCTAATGTTAGATAACCAAGACCTAACTGGCGTAATTGATTTAAACGCCCCACCACACCATTTGCTAAACGCTGGGCAGCAATTTTCTTTTCATCTGAAAGTGCTGACGTACGTCTTACATCTGGAGATACAGAATGCACTGCTCTACCTGTTGTTGCTCGTTCGGATCTATCAAGTTGGGTTACTTTATTATTAGTCTTTTCTCCAGCATCATGAGCGTCGAAATTGCCAAGAACAATGGGCTCAAGCAGGCAAGTTAACTTATCCAAAGAAAGTTGCATAAACTCACCAATATCTACTCCAGCAAAGGTAATAGATAAGGCTTCTGGTTTAAGGCGTTTACCATGACAGGAAGGGCATATTTTTCCTTCCATAAAACGTGAAACACGTTTTTTCATCAACGTACTTTGGGTATTAGCAAAAGTATGAAGGACATAGCGACGAGCACCAGTGAAAGTGCCCATATAGCTGGGTTCTAGTTTACGTTTAAGTGCAGATTGAGTCTCAGCGGGGCTTAAACCAGCATAGACAGGAACTGTTGGGGTTTCTTCAGTAAATAAAATCCAGTCTCTATCCGATTGCGGTAAATCTTTCCATGGTCGATCAACATCATACCCTAGGGTTACTAGGATATCGCGTAAGTTTTGCCCGTGCCAAGCAGGTGGCCATGATGCGATAGCTCTCTCACGAATACTGAGTGTTGGGTCAGGAACCATTGTCGATTCTGTAACTTCATAAATGTGACCTAAACCATGACAGGTAGGACAAGCACCTTGAAGAGTGTTCGGTGAAAAGTCCTCGGCATATAACATTGGCTGATCGGCAGGATATGCACCAGCACGCGAATAAATCATTCGCACGAGACTTGATAAAGTTGTTACACTTCCAACAGAAGAACGGGTATTACTTGCACCACGTTGTTGTTGCAATGCTACTGCTGGTGGTAGACCATCAATAGCATCAACATCTGGTACTCCGGCCTGATCTATTAAGCGTCTTGCATAAGGTGCAACAGATTCGAAATATCTTCTTTGTGCTTCAGCAAAAATAGTTCCAAAAGCAAGTGATGATTTTCCTGAACCCGATACACCTGAGAAAACAACAAGTGCATTTCTTGGGATAGAAACATCTACATCCTTAAGGTTATGCTCACGTGCACCTCGAACTTCAATACAATTATTAGATAAAGTAATGTTATTGTGTTCACCAAAAGAATGTATTTTCATGTTTCTACGAGCCTGTAAATTATTTTGTGTAAGTCTCATTTTTTATAAATGATCTTTTAATCGATCATCGAACTGAATCGTAAACCAATTCATTGCTAAACGCCAATTTTGAATTGGCATGGTCCATTTTTTAGCAGCATTTGAAGTTGCTAAATAAATGACCTTTTTCACTGAATCATCAGAAGAGAAGATCTTTCTCTTTTTAGTTGAATGGCGGATCACGCTATTCAATGATTCAATTGCATTTGTTGTATAAATCGCATGACGTATTTCAGCAGGATAGCTAAAGATCGTTCGGATATTTTCCCAATTTGCCCGCCAGGATTCTCCAATTTTTGGATACTGAACCGTACCGGGTTTGTCGGAGACCAACTTTCCTGCGATGAGAAGCGCATCGCTTCGCAAGGGAACATCGAGCAAAACGAGATCTACATGATTTTCATCATGCTAAGCAAATCAAACGAATTTGGAAAGAAAGTTCGGGCCGGTATGGCGTTCGTAAAGTCTGGCAACAACTGCAACGAGAAGTTATGTTATTGCGCGCTATACAGTTCTCGATTGATGCAAAATCTTGAAATACAAGGTGTATGGCGTGGTAAGAATACAGATATGGTGCTTGATGCGCTGAGTTATGTGTCGTCTTTTGAGCTTGAAGCAATGTACGATTATAAGATTAACCCGTTAGGTCAGGTGGCCTAACTTAAATAAAAGTCTCCGACAAACCCGGTACGGTTCATTGCAGATCGGCAAGGGCATGCGGTGATTCCACCTAGAAAAAATGCGAAACCATGGAAAGATACAAAGAGTAGCTCGCTAGAGCGAAATGAATTACTTCGAACAGTTAAGCGTTTAGGCAGGACACTATGGAAAAAATGGTCAGGCTATCATCGGCGAAGTTTGGTTGAAACTAAGATGCATTGCATCAAATTATTAGGAGATAAACTCAGTGCAAGGAGTTTTGATAGCCAAGTGAATGAGATCCATGCACGTGTAGCAGTCCTTAACAGATTTACGGAATTAGGTCGACCACTTACCCAAGTTACGCCTTAAATTTGGCTCAATTAGGGGCGCTTTGCATTTCAAATCTTTGTGCAACAAAGCCGATCGAAATGATAAAGTCATAAATTGCTTTTCAAAAAAAAAGAAACTAATATGTTTCTTACAGAACCTAAAAGCAATAAATGCATCTACAATGAATAAGTCTTTACTTCAGCAAATCAAAAAAAGACGAACCCAATTGGGCTTAAAGCAAGTTGATATGCAATCCCGTACAGGCATTTCAAGACAGCAGTACCAAAAACTGGAAAGTCAGGGCAACCCTCGATTAGAGACCTTAGAAATTATAGCGGCAGGATTAAATGCTCAACTGATGCTCATCCCTGATGATAAGGTTCATTTGATCAGACAATTATTGAATGATGAAATTAAAGTCACTATTGAAGATCAGGATGACTTAATGACTAACCCATGGAAGGGTCTTCTCGGAGGAGAGGAACCATGAATACTGTTGCCGTCCTGAAATTAACATTACATCACGGTATCGTTGGATACTTGGCAGGATTTCAGAGCGGAAAAAATATTCTGGTTTTTACAGATTCTTTCCGCTCTGATCAGCAACGCCCGACCTTGAGCCTGCTGACTTCCCCCTTGTATCCTCAAGTGGATAAAATTTTAGAAAAGACCTATGTTACACATCAGCGTTTACATCCCTTGCTATCAAACTTGCTACCAGAAGGTGCATTACGCGAACTGATTGCACAAAGCCTCAAAGTACATATAGACAATGAATTTCAGTTATTGGCAGCTTTAGGTCATGATTTACCTGGAGCACTCATTGCGACTCCATTAGATCCAGAAGAAATTCCAGATGAAATAAAATTCAAACTGCAGATCTCTAATCCAGATCAGATCTTAAAGCAAGAGATTCGAACAGATAATAAGTTTTCCTTGGCCGGCGTCCAAATGAAGTTTTCCATGAAAGCCAAAGATGGGCGTTTTACACTAGTCCAGGCAACGGAATCGTCTCTACTCGGGGACTGGATTATCAAAACTCCTTCTTCCAGACATGCTTTTGTTCCGCTAAATGAATATTCTATGATGAGCCTTGCCAAAATGGTCGGAATAGATGTCCCTGAGATTCGCTTGGTGGATATGGCACTCTTACAAAACCTTCCACCATTAAATTTACCCCAAGAGCAATATGCTTTTGCAATCAAAAGATTTGATAGACAGAGTACTGCTGATACTACAGAGCTTATTCACATCGAAGACTTTGCTCAGATCTTCGGTGCATATCCACAGCAGAAATACAGCACCACAAATTATGAGCAGATAGGAAAGATCATTTATCAATTTTCAGATAACAAAATTCTTGATATTCAGCAATTTGCCAGCCGCTTACTTGTCAACATTTTGCTCGCCAATGGAGATGCACACTTAAAAAACTGGAGTATGATTTATCAGGACAAAAGAACACCAAGATTATCTCCCGCATACGATATATTGATGACTAGTGTATATATTGAAAATGAGCTTCATTTCGCATTGAATCTTGCCAAAAATAAAGATTGGTATTTAGCTGAGATGAAACACTTTGAACAATGGGCTGAAAAAGTCGGTGTTCCATGGCGTGTTATTGAAAAACAACTTCACGCCATTATGGACAAAGCACGGTCAGTATGGCCAGCGCTATTACTAGACTTACCTATGATTTCTGTTCATAAAGAAAAATTAAGAGAACATTGGAAAAAATTGCATCCAGACTTTCAGATACTTACAGATGATTAGAGGAAACCTGTAACCAAGCTAAAATTTCTCAAACAATTTCATCACATCATTTTCCGTCAGTTTCGCTTCTCCCTCATGATCTGTGCTTAGAATAGACTGTGCCAGTTCTGCTTTATTCTGCTGCAAGGCAATAATTTTTTCTTCTATGCTTTTATTGGTAATCAGCTTATACACAAATACCGGCTTGTCCTGTCCAATCCGCCATGCACGATCTGAAGCTTGATCTTCAGCAGCAGGGTTCCACCATGGATCATAGTGAATGACCGTATCTGCGGCAGTTAGATTCAGACCGACCCCTCCTGCTTTCAGACTGATTAAAAATACCGGCACTTGTCCAGACTGAAATGCTGTAATGACTTCATCTCGCTTTTTGGTCTTTCCAGTCAGCTTCACATAGCCAATTTCTGCGTGATAGAGCTGTTGTTCAATCAGTTCCAACATTGAGGTAAACTGAGAGAAAATAAGAATTTTTCGTCCCTCTTCCACCATTGGAACAACCATATCCATCAACTGTTCAAGTTTGGCAGAATACGCCTGCCCGGTTTTAACTGAATCCAGTTTCAGCAAGCTAGGATGACAACAGACCTGACGCAGCTTCAGCAAGGCATCTAAAATTTGGATTTGACTACGCTTAAAGCCTTTTTCTGCCACAATTTTCTGAATATTTGCCTGCATCGTGGCGCGAACAGCCTCATATAGCTTGGATTGCTGCTCATTCATGTCAATATTGACTTCAATCGTGGTTTTTTCAGGCAATTCCTTGGCAACGTCAGTTTTCAAGCGACGTAAAATAAAGGGTTTAATGCGGTTTACCAACTTTTGCCTTAACTGCTGATCGCCGCGTTTTTCAATAGGATAGCGGTACTTTTTATTAAAGATTTCTTGTGAATATAAAAATCCTGGCATTAGAAAATAAAATAGTGCCCACAGCTCACCCAAATGATTTTCCATAGGTGTACCAGTTAGACATAGACGATGTCGCGCTGTTAATTGCCGTACTACCTGTGCAGCTTTGGCACGCGGATTTTTAATATTCTGCGCTTCATCCAGAATGAGTTGATGATATTCATATTGCTTCAGTTGCTCTTCATCTCTCGCCAAGAGCGGGTAGGTGGTTAACACAATGTCATAGTGTGAAATCTGCTCAAAATACTGATGGCGGTCGGGGCCTTGTAGCAGCAGTACCTTGAGCTCAGGGGTAAATTTTTCCGCTTCTTTGAACCAGTTATGCATCAGCGATGTGGGTGCAACAATTAAGGCGGGTCTGTCCTGCAAATGACCAGCCTGCTTTTCCATGAGTAAGTGGGCTAAAGTTTGTGCTGTTTTACCCAAACCCATATCATCCGCCAGAATCCCGCCATGCTGGGTTTCCCTTAAAAACTGTAACCAGCCTAGGCCCTGCTGCTGGTATGGACGTAATTCCCCCTGAAAACCTTGTGGTGTCGGCAGTTGTTGCTGATAGCCTTGTTTGAATTTCTGCGCAAATTGCTGCAGGCGATTACTGACCTGCCACACCATCCCCAGATGATGCTGTAATTCTAATAGTTGACTCGCATCATAGCGATCTATGCTACGCTCTTCTTGCTGTAAAATGCTCTGCAGATGCAACAATACCGGCTTAATGTCCTTTGCGGATAAAGCCAAATCTGGTTGATCCGCTGCAGTTTTCAGGGTGAAAATTTGACTGTCATTCAGATGACCAAAAATCCGTGGATCAAGTAAATCAGGCTGTTCTTTCACCAAAGCCACAAGTGCATCGAGTAAATCATAGCTATTGCCTGCACTGTCCTGAACGGTCGCCCCGATATTGAACCAGTCTTGTTGGCTTTCAGATTCAGTGATGGAAATATTTAAATTTTCAACATATTGCAGCTTAAATGGGCTGTGTTCCAGATGCTCTATCTGCCATCCAATCAATTCAATTTGATTGATGGGCATCAGCTGTTTGATCCAGTCTCCATAGAACGCAAAAACCATAGAATCAAGACGTTGTTTATCCAGTTTTAATTGCTGGTAATAATTAAGATCTTTCACCCACTTCAGTGATTCGACCAATAGCTGTAAACGCTGGATTGACTGTTGTTCCTGAACTAAGTCCCGAAGCTGTCGCACCATTTTGCCATGCTGCTCACCAATAAAACTGTCACCTGATGTACCTGCTTTTATTCGTCCGCCTACATAGGAGAATTCAATTTCGGCACAAACAGACTCTTCCCATTTCCAATCAAATTTATCTAAAACACCGAAGCGTAAAATTGGCTGGGGACTTCCCTCAAGGACATCAATATGCTGAATAGACTCGGGCTGAGGCAGATTTTTCACGTCTGAATATTGATGAGTCAGTTTCTCAAACTCTGGCAAGAGCATAGATGGAAGATCAGGCATCTGTAAAAAATGGTACAGAAGATTTGCCGTATATTCACCATATAACTGGCCCACCGTGTTCTGTTGAATATCCACATAACATGGGGGATGGCTCGCGAGAATCTGAATATGTGGATTTGATTTCAAATCGAGTCGAATATCACCATTGACCAATTCAATGTTTAAATGCTCTGTCTGTTTGTTTACACCTTGTTGCCAGATCAGTTCGATGTGATAGCCTTGTTCTGACCATTGAAGTGCAGTATGGCTCTTTTTTTGCCAGTACACATCGCCACTTTGAATAAAAGATTTGAAATGTTCCAATAAAATTCTGGAGATATCAAGATTGCTTTGATAAAAGCGTTCGTCACTGTTTATTTTGGCATAATAATAAATCTGGTTAAATAATTGTCGTTTTTGTTCAGGTAAAGTCAGATGCTTTCTGGTGATATTTTCATATTGGGTATAATAACTTTCCCCCGCAATTGAGCCGTTTTTATTGCGTCTGGCCTTCTGAACATCAACTGTCAATTTCTTTAAGCTGACAGACTGATCTAGCAGGTAAATTAAATAATTGTTTGTTTTGACAGATTGCTCTGGTTCAGTCTGTTGTAAATACCGTTTAAAATCATTCAACCAGCGCTGCGCCTGATCATCCCCCCGTTGGCGTTTTGCGATTCCCTGCGAGGATTGAGATTCAGCATAACGCTGTTGAAATTCCTGACGATATTCTTGAAAGAATAATCGCGCTAAAGCAGCAGCATGTTTACAGTTATATCCAACCGGACAAGTGCAGTCGTCATCGATTAAACGGTCTTTTTTAAGATTATAGGTAATCGCGGTATCGTAATAATCTGTCCCTTCAATTTGAGCATACATCGTGACATCATCATTTTCTTCAAAGAACTCAATTGTTTCTCTATCAATGTGTTTAGCATAGCTCAGACTGCGCTGAAGAGTTGCAGTACTAAAGCGAGATAGAAAATTGATCAATGAGGACATAATTACCAGAAACCAAAAATGTTTATACAATTATAACGGACAAAGCTGTCATTTCAGAACAGTAGTGCTCGCCAACGTATCAAAAGGAAATAAATCCATGCTCAAAAACTTAATGTTTACTACAATGGATGGGGTGAATATTGGCTTTGGGGTACATTGGTCTCCTCAACCGCAATCACAGGTCGGCCATTAATCGCCTTTGAATACAGTGCAGAAGCGATCAGTAAAGGTTTAGAACTTTCCTGCACATCAAATGGATATCATGGGTGAGGCACTGAATATTCCTCGACAAGCTCTTGTGAAACTTGGTACTCAGGAAGCGGAACTTTGTGTCCAAGAAGTCGATGAAATTATTGGCTCGATTTGTAAGGTTGCAATCCGATTCAGCAATATCGCTCATGACCTATTACCTGGACAAATTCAAGCAGAGACTCTCCAACTGATCCAAAATAGGATTGAGCATAATATTCATTTATTGCACTAAATAGCCTTCACAAAGCTTCTATGAAGGGCTTACTCTAACCGTTGTTTTATCACGGCATAAGCTACACCAGTCACCACACTTCCAATCGCAATCGCCAATAAATATTTTAATGGATAATTCATCGCATTCGGAATGATCAGTACCATTACACCGCCATGAGGAGTGACTAGTTCACATTTAAATAATGCAACCAAAGCCCCAGTTACAGCACCACCTGCGATCGCGCATGGAAGCACTCGAATCGGGTCTTTGGCAGCAAACGGAATAGCCCCTTCCGAAATGAAACATAGGCCCAGAACTACAGCAGCCTTCCCTGCATCTTGCTCAGGTTTGGCAAATTTATGCTTTGCCAGAAAAGTTGCAATTGCCATACCCAATGGCGGTACCATACCCGCAGCCATGGTAATCGCCATCGGTCCGTATGTTTGTGACGTAAGTAAGCCCACCGTAAAGGCATAAGCCGCTTTATTTATTGGCCCCCCAACATCAATACACATCATACTCCCAAGGATAATCCCCATGATCATGGCATTGGTCGTCCCCATATTGGCAAGGAAGTGTGTGAGTAATTCAAACAATTGTGCAACAGGCTGTCCAACCACATAAATCATGATTAAACCAACAGCTAAACTCGCTAATAGTGGAATAATCAAAATTGGTTTTAATGCTTCTAGGCTACTTGGGAGTTTAAGCTGTTTCGATAAAAATAACGCAATATAACCTGCAATAAAACCTGCAACTAATCCACCGAGAAAGCCTGCCTCTAATTGTGTTGCAAGTAAACCGCCAATCAAACCTGGAGTTAAACCCGGACGATCCGCAATAGAATAAGCAATGTAACCTGCCAGCATAGGTACCATAAGAGTAAATGCTGCAGCACCTATTTGCTTTAAGGATGCGGCAAAGCTTCCTTCAACAGGGTTGAGGCCAAACATAAACGAGATGGCAATGATCAAACCGCCCGCCACCACCATCGGCAGCATGAAAGACACCCCTGTTAAAAGGTGTTTATAAATTCCAGTTTTTTCTTTGTTTTCATTTTCTGTCTTAGTGGCTGTTTGCTTACCCGTTTCAAGCACTTTGGCTTCAGCAATTGCATTTGCAAAAGTCTTATCCGTTTGCTTAAGAGCAAATCCTGTACTGCAGCGATATACACGTTTGCCTACAAAGCGATCTGTATTGACCTCAATATCCGTTGCTAAGATCACGACATCTGCTTTGGCAATACTTTCTGCCGATAAAACATTTTTAGCCCCAACCGATCCTTGGGTTTCAACATCAATCTGATAACCGTACTTTACTGCACCTTGTTGTAAGGCTTCGGCCGCCATAAACGTATGCGCAACACCAGTTGGACATGCTGTAATGGCGACAAACCGTGTAACCCCTACATTGGCTGCAATAGTTTCATCTAAAGCATCTGAATGCTCAAGAACTTGTTGCAAAAGCATGATCGCATCGTGTTGTGCGTTATTCAAACCAATGACTTTCACAACCTTGTCACGCAGTTGATCCGCTTCTGCCGACTTCTGTCCTACAAAAACAACCGTATCAATAACATTTGATAAATCGAGATGCTCGACTGATGTCGCCACATGATTGGAAATACCAAGTGCTGTCGCTGCTTTGGACAGTTTTTTGGACAAAATCACTGCATTAATCGGCTGCTCGGGACTATGTGGCACAAATAAAATATGTTTTATCTCTGGCATCGTATTAACTCAATGATTGGACTGAGATTTGCGATTTCAAATCTTCAATAACAGCAAAGTCTGGAAGGGCAAACCCAATTTGGGTCACAGCATTGCTCGCAATTGCGGTTGCTGTTTTCAATGTTTCTTCTGGGGAAGTTGAACTCAACAACCCATGAATCATACCTGCCAGCAAAGAATCTCCCGCACCCACAGTACTTTGGACGGTGACCTTCGGTGCAGTAGCATGCAGGGGGTGCGTGCGGTGAAGCCAGTTCACCCCGTTTTCACCCATCGAGACCACAATATGTTCGATCTGACTATTTAAACTGGCAAAAAGATGCTGCTGTTCTGCAAACGTTTCTGCTGGCAAATGGTAAGTTTCCGTCAACTCATCTGTATTAGGCTTAATCAACCAAGGATGGGCAGCAATTGCTGCTTTCAACGCAACACCACTGGTATCTACTGCGACTTTTTTACCCGCAGACTGTAACCATAAAATCAGTGTCGAAAGCTCTTCTGCAGAAAACCCTTGTGGCAAACTGCCAGCAATCACAATCACATCAACCTCTAAAATCAGTTGAGATAAACGTTCACATAGTTGTTGTTTTGCTGAGGTATCTACAAAAAAGCCCTTGCCATTGATGTCAGTCATCTGACCAGAAGCTTCTGCAACTTTAATGTTTTGTCGTGTTTCACCTGCAACATAAATAAATTGGTTATCAAATTGCTCTTGCTGGATATGATGGTCAAAAATTTGACGGTTTTCTTGCCCCAAAAAGCCACTCACAATCAGTTCATGTCCCAAATCCTTAAGGACCTGTGCCACGTTTAAGCCTTTACCTGCTGCATGGCTTTGGGCCGTTAACTGACGATTGACCTCGCCAACTTTTAGTTGATCCAATTGCACGGTGAGGTCAATTGCAGGATTCAGAGTAATGCTTAATATCTTAGCCATTCGTAATTACTCCACCAATGCACGTACGGCAGACGCACTGTCACAACTTAAGGCTTGCTGTGCGACCTGTTTGCAATTTATATAGTTCAAACCACGAATTTGCGCCTTCACCAATGGAATACTGGTACTCGACATACTCAACTCATCCACGCCCAAGCCTATCAATACAGGCACAGCTTTTGGATCAGCAGCCAATTCACCACAAATGCCCACCCATTTACCATGCTGATGTGCTGCCCGAACAGTTTGATCAATCAATAGCAAAATACTCGGATGTAAGCCATCAGCTTCAGCAGACAACAGTGGATGACCACGGTCAATCGCCAGAGTATATTGAGTCAAGTCATTGGTTCCAATACTAAAAAAATCAACTTCTTGAGCAAGAATTGGAGCCAACAATGCTGCCGCAGGAACCTCAATCATAATACCGACTTGTAAGTTTTCACATGGATGCTGTATGCGAACCTCATCCAAAATTGCTTTTGCTGCTCGCCATTCTTCAACCCGCCCAATCATCGGAAACATAATTCTTAATGGGCGATTATCCGCTGCTTTAAGTAAAGCAACCAATTGCTGACGTAACAACTCTGGCTTACGTAAAGTCAGACGAATACCACGTAAGCCCAAGAATGGATTTTCTTCCTTTTCAATAGGCAAATACGGCAAAGGTTTGTCCCCGCCCACATCAAGTGTACGTACCACCAATGGACGACCTGCCAAAGCATCTAACACCACCCGATAATCGGCTTCCTGTGTAGCCTCATCAGGCGCACTGCTGTGTGACATAAAGACCAATTCTGTGCGTAGCAAACCAATTGCTTCTGCCCCATCGGCCACAGCCTGTATCGTAGCGCCCACTTTGCCAATATTGGCTGCGATTTCAACTTGATGTTGATCCAGTGTGATGGCAGGTTCTAAACAATGCTGTTCCGCTTGTTCTCGCAACTCACGCTGGCGTTGGCGCTCTGCAATGGCATGATCAATCTGATTTTGCTCGGGTGAGACCACATACTCCCCAGTATCCCCATTAATTAGCACGGTGGCATGGTTCTCAATATTTAAAACAGCTACACCTGCACCTACGACTGCTGGAATAGCCAGAGCACGTGCCACAATAGCACTATGGGCACTCGCTCCACCAACCGCGGTCAAAATGCCTGCAACACGATCTTTATTCAGACGCGCTACATCACTCGGGCCAACATCATGCATAATTAAGATATAAGGTTGCTCGGGTTCTGTGACATCGGCCACACCGCACAAAACAGCCAAAACTCGCTCACCAATATCCCTTAAATCAGCCGCACGCTCTGCAAGTAAACGATCGCTAAGTGCAGCCTGTGCGGTAGCAGCCACTTCAATATGATCATGCCAAGCTGCAGCAGCAGACAACCCCTGTTTTAAACCGCGTTGTACACTTTGGAGGAGGTCTGGATCATCCAGCATTTCCAAATGTGCCATGAATATCTGCTTAATGGCAGTAGATTCAGTATGTGCAATGAATTGACGTAAGCTATTTTTCACCTGATGAAGCGCAATTTCAAGCTTTTCATTCTCAGCTTTAAAACTCTGTCCGCGACGTTCATAACTAAATTCGCGTGGCTTCACCACATGAGCAGGACCAAAAGCAAGGCCAGTTGATGCCGCAATACCGCAGCTACCCGTATCGCCATGTGATTCAAAAGGCATTAATTCCAAAGTATTTACGACTGGGTCACTATTGCTGTGCTGATGAGATACAAAATCAACAGCTTCAACCTCTTCTCCTAAGCCCTGTTTAACTGCATCAATAATCTGTTCTAAGCCTGCTACAGCATCGGTATCGGGTTGTGCAATAAAAGTCAGAGTTTGACCACGACGACATCCCATGGCTAATAATTTGGTTAAACTTTTTGCCGAAACGTAAGCCCCCTCATCTACAGCAACGAGAACATCCCCTGCAAATTTCTTAGTCATATTGACCAAGTGTGTCGCGGGACGCGCATGTAGACCATGAGCATTAGCTAAGACAATACGACGAGATGGCCAATCAGGAATCAGTTCAGCACCAATTAACTGCGCCAACTGGTGACTATCTTGCTCTTGGTTGAGGGTATGAACTTGTTCAGTATCAAACAAAATATCCATTAACCGTTGAAACCGTTGCATATCCAGTTGCTCATTACTGGCAATACACACCAAAGTCTTGAGCATTTCCTGCTGATGGCTTAAAACCTGTTCCGCTTTTACCAAACTTACAGCTGGGCTCAAAACATGCTGGTTAGAAGTGATCGACCAGACCCCCTCCCCTAAATGAATCATGCTGTTTAGATTTAAACCCGACAGAAAACCACACTCCACCATTTTTTGCTGTTTCAGCAACTGTGTTGCGTGCCAAATTAAATCTTCTACATCAAGTGCGGGAACTTGAGTGGCGATTAAATTTTCATGCAATGCCAAAGATGCAGGTTGGGCTTGTAATAATGCAATAATTTGCTCTGCGGATTGAGCCTGTTTCACTTGATCAGCGACATCATTAATTAAAGCCCGCGTCAAAATTTGTAAGACTTGCAAATGCTCATCTGATTTCGCAGCAATCACTACTGCTAAATAAATTTTATTTTCACCGTCCCAAACAACTCCTTCAGGAAAGTGCGCCAGACGAATACCAGTTTTTAAAATATATTGGCGAGACTGAGGCGTCCCATGCGGAATGGCAATTCCTTGCCCTAAATACGTTGCACTTTGTTGTTCGCGCCCGGTCAACCCATGAATATAATCAGGTGTAACCAACTGGTCTTTGACCAAGATATCGACTAGACATTGCAACGCTTGTGCTTTATCAGTGGCGTGTTGTTTCATTCGAATATGTTGTATATCTAGCGCGAGCATAAAGCGTCCTTGCAAAATAGCATAGTGAAAAGCTATGCCTTTTTACTGGAGAAAAAATAAAAGTCGAATTCTACTCAGGATTTACACAAAAATCTGTATTTTTTGATTTTATCTTCATGATCATCATTACGATTCTTGCGTACCACACCATGGGCACGTGAAAAAGTAGAAAGCTTATATTTGTACGTCTTACGCCAAAAGGCCAAACAGAAACCGTAACCTCAGGCAACACCCCTCTCATCATAAAATTATACCAGTCAGTAAAATACCCTTAGATTAAGCATATGTATGTTGGTTATTATTGTTGATTATCACAATAAATTAGTGACCAAAAATCAAAGTATCCGACCCCACCTTAAATTACGTCACACAAAATAAAAACTCTATATAACTGTTATATATAGAGTTTATTAACGTACCAATTATGTTATTTAGTGTATTTTATGTCGGTGACTCTTGCCAAGGTTGGTTTTTTTCAAAAGGAAGCTTTGTTTACCCAAATTATTCAGATAAAAATCTCTTTTTTCAAAGGAAAGTTGGCAAAGCCTTAGTAATGTGAGTAATTAAATCGCTTACTCTTTCTCTAGCTTGACCAGGCAATCCGATGTAATATCTGCAATGGTTCTTGCACCAGTCAATGTCATTGCCACACGCATTTCTTTCTCAATCAAATCTAGTAAATTACTTACCCCAGAACCGCCGGCAGCACCAAGTGCGTATACAAATGCACGACCAAGCATGCAAATATCTGCACCCATAGCCAACATACGTACCACATCAAGACCGTTACGAATCCCTGAATCTGCTAAAATTTTGATGTCACCTTTGACCGCACTTGCAATTGAAGGAAGCGCACGAGCAGAAGACAAAACACCATCAAGCTGACGACCACCGTGATTGGAGACCACAATTCCATCTGCTCCGAAACGTACCGCATCCTTGGCATCCTCAGGATCTAAAATCCCCTTAATAACCATGGGACCCTCCCAATAATCACGAATCCACTCAAGATCTTTCCAAGAAATTGAAGGGTCAAAGTTATTTCCCAGCCAACCGATATAATCTTCCAGACCTGTCGGCTTACCTAAATATTTCGAAATGTTACCCAAATCATGCGGACGACCCAATAAACCGACATTCCAAGCCCAGTGTGGGTGCATACACGATTGCATATAACGACGTATTGCAGCATTTTTACCACTCATTCCTGAATGTGCATCACGATAACGCGCACCTGGAACAGGCATATCGACTGTGAATACTAAGGTAGAACAGCCTGCGGCTTTAGCACGTTCCAAGGCATTTTTCATAAAACCACGGTCACGTAGTACATACAGTTGAAACCACATCGGACGTTGAATCGCAGGTGCCACTTCTTCAATTGGACAAACTGAAACTGTTGATAAGGTAAATGGAATGCCCTTTTTATCTGCGGCAACCGCGGCTTGAACTTCACCACGACGCGCATACATACCCGTTAGACCTACAGGTGACAATGCCACTGGCAACGCCAAATTTTCACCAAACAATTGCGTTTCTAAGCTCAGCTCAGACATGTCATTTAACACACGTTGACGTAAAGCGATTTTTGATAAATCGTCTACATTACGCTTTAAAGTATATTCCGCATAGGCACCACCATCGATGTATTCAAATAAAAATGGCGGTAAACGACGTTTCGCAGCTTCACGATAGTCATTTGCAGAAGAAATAATCATAACTTATGTCCTATTTAATCGACTCGAACGTTGACGACGAGCTTCTTCTTCATCGATCATACGTACGCGTTGAACAACAAATTCAATATGCCCACAAGCTGCCTTACGTGCAGTCTCTGAGTCTTGACGTTCAATTGCGTCCATCACCTCAAAATGCTGGTCATGCAATTGTTCAAAATGTTGTGGTGTGGTGTAAACTTTACGTCGCCCTAACATCACGTTGTCTTGCAATAAATCAAACAAACTACGCATCATTTGGATCAGCACTAGATTGTGGGATGCTTCTGCAATCGCCAGATGAAAATTCGCATCCGCTATTGCTGCGTGGGCATCATCACCTAAAGCCTGAAAATGGCTAATCTGCTCAAAACATTGACGAATATTGATCAAATCACTGGGTGTGGCACGTTGTGCGGCATACCATGCTGTACCACCTTCAAGCACCATACGAGCTTCTTGTACATCAAAACGATATTCAGGATCCTGATCCATCAAACCGGATAATGGCTCAACGATTTGATACTGTGACCAATGTGCAGGCAACTGCTTTAAATAGGTGCCTGCACCCGCTTTGCTCTGAATAATCCCTGCGGTAATCAGTTGTTGAATCGCCTCACGTAAAGAGCTACGAGACACACCTAACTGTTCACAGAGTTGGCGTTCAGCAGGCAATCGCTCTCCGACTTGCACATTATTTTTTTCAATCAACAGACGTAAACGCTGTACCACTTTGTCGGAGACTTTCATTTTTTTCCTTGACCCGTTTACGGAATCATCCACGGGAAAACATAAGCTTGTAAGGTCACAATAATACCAATCATCACCGTAAAGATAATGCTGTGTTTTACTGTAAATCTAAATAAATCAGATTCTTTACCAACTAAACCCACTGCTGCACAAGCAATCGCGATTGATTGAGGGGAAATCATCTTACCTGTTACTCCACCACTGGTATTGGCAGCAACTAACAAGACTTCAGGCACACCGATTTGCTGTGCTGTAGTTGCTTGTAACGCTGAAAACAATGCGTTAGCTGAAGTATCTGAACCTGTAAGAAACACTCCAACCCAACCCAAGAATGGTGAGAAGAAGGTGAAAGCCTGACCCGTATGTGCCAGTGCTAAAGCAAGCGTTGCTGACAGACCTGAATAGTTTGCAATGAACGCAAAAGCCAGTACCATACCAATCGAATAAATTGGGGTTTTTAGTTCATTCACGGTTTCAAAGAATGTCGAAACTGCCTCTTTAGGTTTCATGTTTATATAAATAATCGTGATCAATGCCGCCAATATAATCGCCGTACCCGTTGCTGATAACCAATCAAACTTATAAATCGCATCATAATCTTTAATTTCAGGCACGACAGGTGGTAGCTTTTGAATCAATTGATGCAAATACGGCACTTTAATTGAAACTACTAAATCACTTAATGGGCCGTCCTTAACAAATAAATCTTTAAAAGGTTTGATGCTCCAGATCGTCACCATTGCTGTAAGTATCAGAAATGGAGACCAGGCTTTGGCTATCTGTGCCACACTATATTGTTTACGAGCTTGCTTGATAATAGTTTCATCTACCTGTATATTTTTGTCCTCAAAAAGAAAAATATGTTTTGGTTTCCAATACTTAAGTAAGATAGTTAAACTGATTAATGATGCAATTGCAGCAGTGATATCGGGTAACTCAGGCCCAACAAAATTTGATGTTAGATATTGCGCTAAAGAAAAAGATAAGCTGGCAACTAAAATAGCAGGCCAAGTTTCTTTAACCCCACGCCAACCATCCATGATTGCCATGATCCAGATCAATACAATTGGCACCATAAAGGGTAACTGACGACCAACCATTTGACTGATTTCCATGGTGTCAACACCTGAAACCTGCCCAGCGACAATGATCGGAATTCCCATTGCACCAAAAGCAACAGGTGCAGTATTAACTATCAGGCATAGCCCAGCCGCATATAAAGGCTTAAAGCCGAGTCCCACCAACAGTGCCGCAGTAATTGCGACGGGCGCACCAAAACCTGCCGCACCTTCTAAAAACGTACCAAAAGCAAACCCAACTAATAGCATTTGCAGACGTTGATCTTCTGTAATTGACAGAATAGACGAACGAATAACATCAAACTGTCCTGTTTTTACTGAAATCTTATATATAAAAACTGCACCGATAATAATCCATGCAATTGGCCACAGGCCGTAGAAGAATCCATAGACCATTGATGCTAATGCCATTCCAATTGGCATTTTGTATAAAAATAATGAGACCAGAAAGGCTAAAAAAACGGTAATTGTAGCGGCTACACTACCCTTCATGCGAAAAATAGCTAACGCTAAAAAAAAGAAAATAATTGGAACTAGCGCAATAGCACTCGAAATCCAGATATTGCCTATAGGATCATAAATTTGTTGCCACTGTTGAAGCATTGTCTACTCCTTGAAATGCTTAACTACTAGATTGAACAGTTTATTGTACTTAAACACTAAATTGGTATGACCAATTTAGTGTTTAAGAGATAAAATGTGCATTTTGTATTGGCGATATTAGTAATATTAGCCCAAAAACACAATATAAAAGATTTAATTTATTTTTTGGTATGACCAATTTTTATAATCTCTTAAAATTTTATATATTAGATTTCTTTCATAATTCACTTTTTACTCAGCTCAAAATTATAGATTCCCACAATTAAATTAAATCTTAATCCTAGTCTTTTGCCAGGGTTGCGATATCGCTCGGCAAGGATTTTGAAGGTTTTCAAAGTTCCAAATACCTGTTCAATCCCAATTCTTCTTTTATTGATTTCTTGGTTATAAAGTTTTAGCTCGAGATCTGGTTTTTAGTGCTTTTTTGCTTTTAATGGCCATAAACTATTTGGATACAATGTATAAATCCCTTGATAGCCTTTATTTGCAAGAGGCTTTGTTGCACAAACCTACCACTGAAAGCTTCTTGGGGAATATAATTTCTAAATGAAGAGGTCTGCACCCAAGATCTATCGTACAACCAGTTGATCTACCTACAATAAAGCCTTGCTCAGTCAAGGAAATACATCAATTTGGTTTGATTCAGCCATCCAATGGTCGCTCGATTGACTCAACAACTGCCGATGCAAAACTTGGATGAAAATGTACTAGCCCAACAACTTCATTCCACCAATCAAGAGCAGTTGATTGCCTATAAAGTGTCTTTATTTGGCTCTGACGTCAGTGTCGTTCAGCATGTGGTAGCAAAAACCCGAGGTGCACCGAAAGATTTAAGCCACCAAGTAGTTGGCTTTAGTACAAAGCAACAAGGTGAGGCTCAGTTATGTGTTACGTCGTGAGGATATTCAAGTGGTGGTAGCAGAGCGGATGTTCCTACGTGGATAATTGCTCAAAAAGATTTTATAATCGGTATTAATACCAATAATTTTGTCTTTATTGCTATGTATAGACTTAATCGTTTTGATTATTCGTCGAGAGCTTAAAGCCTTAGATGAAGTTTCAACCTTTTAAGTCAGCCAAATTTATCAGTGAATGATGCTACTCACTATTTAAAAACCTTAGATGCCAAAGTAATGCCTTCCAAGGTACAGTCCTTTGCTCAAAACTCTAAGCACTTAATACATAAACTGCATCAAAATCCGGAAAATGAAAAAGTATTTAGTTCATACGCCGCCCATGAATTGCGTAGTCCTTTAACCGCGATCAAAACTCATATTCAGCTTGCACAACTGATGGCAGAACAACAGGCAAGCTCGCCCAAATTGCAACAGAGCTTGCAGCAGGTACACCTTGGTATCCGCCGATGTACCCAGCTACTGGAACAGCTTCTAGCACTTTCATCTACCGATCAAGTACTGAGTGATATCTAGTACAGTATTGAAATTCCACGGCTCCTGACTCAGGTGATTGCCGATTTACAGTCGCTTTATCCGGAAATTGAACCCAGTTTAACAATTGACTGACCGAGCCTGACCCGAGTTGCCCTACCCGATTTTGAACTAGATACCGTCTTTAAAAACCTACTTAACAATGCTCTATTGCATGCACAGGCAAACACCATTTCAATTGCTATGCTGCATGTGTGCTGATCATTCATAATGATAATCAAAGGTTGAAGATATGCATAATTGGGACAGCGTTTCTGGCATAAATCTCCCTAGCAAAATGGGCATGGGCTAGACTTATATTTGATGAAAATGGTGTTAAACAAATATGGCTATCAGATTCAATTTACAGTGGCGCAACCTCAATATTTAAGCATTCACATCAGCCTCGCTGCAAGCGGATCACTTACTTATGAGAAGACAGGGCTAAATTTAAAGCTGGAATATCAACCCATGTCGTATCAGCAAAATCACGCTGCAAATACTGTTTTAAATAAGCAATGGTATCTTCAGCGATCAAGGGATCTTTGGAGTTATCTGCATGATTAAAAGCAATGGCATATAATTGAACCCCGCGGAGTTTTAACAACTCAAGACTCAGTAAGGTATGATTAATACTGCCTAAACGCCCTGAAGTGACGAGAATCACCGGATAATTATGTGTCTGAATATAATCAATAGTCAGGAACTCTTCGGTTAAGGGCACCATCAGACCACCGGCACCTTCC
Source organism: Acinetobacter sp. KH_038 (assembly GCF_057839405.1). Classification (NCBI taxonomy): domain Bacteria; kingdom Pseudomonadati; phylum Pseudomonadota; class Gammaproteobacteria; order Moraxellales; family Moraxellaceae; genus Acinetobacter; species Acinetobacter sp. KH_038. Next base: position 93,039 of record NZ_JBYQPF010000002.1, read on the forward strand.
AGCAAAATACAGTCGTAGGCCGCAGCCAGCTGTTCGGTAGCCTGATGAATCTGTTCAAAGTTAATGGCTCGCCCATCCAGTCGCGCAGCAAGATGCGGTGAAGCCGGATACGTAAAAATTTCCGGCATGGTCAGTTTTTGCTGGTCTTCCGGTAACAGTCCACAACCCATAATTGCACGATGCTGTTCGATATCTTCTGATATATCGACATTTCCGGTCTGGATCAGCTTTTGGGTTATGGTACGAATGCCCTGCTCATTCCAATTTTTGGCCAGAAAACCAGTAGTAAAGGTTTTACCAATTGCGGTATCAATGCCGCTGACAAAATAAATCTGTGCGCTCATGCTGTCTTCCGTGCAATGACATAAACCGGATGATAGGTCAGTGCATACTGTTTGCTTTCAGGGTCTTGGAATTGTTGATAGCCGGTATAAAAATCCTGTAAGGACGATTTTGTCCACCGAAACCCCTGTGCCGTCGCCTGTACACCAGTGGCTTTGATATGCTGTAACACCTGTTTCGGATGCTCAAAATGCAAGGTCATCTGTTCTTCTGTCTGCAGCAGAATGTCAAAGCCTAAGGATTCAAGCAGTTCACAGACCTCCGCTAAAGGCAGATAATCCAAGCCTTGTCCGGTCAGTGCCTTAATTTCCTTTAAATTATTGTCCGTATAACTGGCAAAACACAGATGCCCAGAGGGATTTAAGGCCTGCGCAATGTTGAGCAACAATGCTTTTAAATCCGAGATCCATTGCAATGCAGAACACGACAGCACCATGTCCAGAGACTGCGGCAGTGGCAAGGTTTCAATATTACCAATCCCCCACAAAAGCCGATCATCTTCCGGGAAATGCTGCTTCACTTCGGCATATAGATCATTTAAAAATAAATGATCAAAGCTGTAATACTGCATAAAAAGCCGGGTAAAAAACCCTGAACCGCAGCCAATTTCCAATACCCGTTGCAAATGTGGTTGTGCTACATGCTGCTGCATGAACTGCATCAACTCTGCCGCTACGGCACTTTGTACCAGCGCATGCTGCTCATAACTGAGATTTGCCTGAGCAAAACGCTGGGCAATCTGTTTGCTGTTCATCGCGGCAAATTCCTCAGCACCTGCAGACATGCGTCCAGCTCATCCGCAGAAATGTTCTGATTCAGGCAGATTCTGAGTCTGGAGGTGTTGGCAGGAACCGTTGGCGGACGTACTGGTAGCACATAAAATCCCTGCTGTTGCATAATTTCAGCCGCCTGAATGGTGCGTTTTGCCTCACCAATCAGTACCGGCACAATTTGCGAGGTTGACGGACAGTGATATCCCAAGTCTTGAATGCCCTGCTGACAGCGTACAGCCAATGCTGCCAAATGTACTCGTCCCGCCTGAAGCTGCTGTACCTTCTGAAAAATAAATCTAGTCCAGGCCATACATAGTGGCGGCTGGGCGGTACTAAAAATTAAAGGTCGCATGCTATTAATCAGATAGTCACGAATCACTGGCGCACAGACCAGATAACCACCAACTGAAGCCAAAGCCTTGCCAAAGGTACCGACCAGGAAATCAATCTGGTCCAATACTTGATACTGTTCTGCGCAGCCCAATCCACGTTCACCGCGCACACCAATTGCATGTGCCTCATCGACATAGAGCATGACTTTTGCAAACTGCTGTTTTAATGCCACCAAAGCAGCTAAATTTGTTTCATCCCCATCCATACTGAAAATTGATTCAGTTACCACAATGATGCGCTGGATAGATTCATCTGACTGATATTTTTCTAAAAACTGAGTCAAATGCTGCAGGTCATTATGGCGGTAACGCACATAGCCAGCTTTAGATAAACGAATCCCGTCGATAATACTGGCATGTACCAGTTTGTCAGCAATGATCATGGTTTTAGCATTACTGAGCGCAGGAAGAATCCCGATATTCATGTGATAACCACTATTAAACAGCAGTACTGAACGTCCAAAAGCCTGTGACATCTGTGCTTCAAGTTGTTCAAAATTGGGAAAGTTTCCCGTCAGTAAACGTGAAGAGCTTGAACTCATATGTCGCTCAGACATGGGCGTGAGGTCAAAAAATTCCTCACGTAGCGTTAAGTTGGATGCCAGACCTAAATAGTCGTTGGATGCCAAATTCAGCATCTCTTGACCATTGAGTTGCAATCGTGGCTGGCTAGAAATATTGGACTTAAACTGGCGATATTGCCCTTGCTGTTTCAAGTCATCTAGCTGCTGCTGGAAATGCTCAAGATGGTTCATGCTACTGCCTCTATCTGCTGAATCATCTCCCGCATATGCTTTAATAAAGTTTCAAGTTGCTGTGTTGAAATTACATATGGCGGCATGACATAGACTAGACTGTCAAAAGGACGAATCCAGACGCCACGGCATACACATTCAGCCTGAAAACGAGCCAAATCAACAGTTTGATGTAGCTCAACCACGCCAATTGCGCCGAGGACACGCACATCTTTGACTTGTGCCAAGGATTTTAAATCCAGTAAATATTGTCCTAGTGTACTTTCAATCTGTTGAATACGCGTCTGCCAGTCTTGAGCCAGTAACAGCTGGGTACTTTTCAATGCGACCGCGCAGGCCAACGGATTAGCCATAAAAGTTGGGCCATGCATAAACACACCCGCTTCACCACTTGAAATCGTCTCTGCTACATGGCGAGTGGTTAAGGTCGCTGACAGGGTCATATAACCACCAGTCAATGCCTTACCGATACACATAATGTCTGGTGTGACCTGAGCGTGTTCATAAGCAAATAGTTTTCCAGTGCGGCCAAAACCGGTGGCAATTTCATCTAAAATCAGCAGTACATCGTACTTTTCACACAACAACTTAGCTTGCTTTAAATATTCTGGATGATAGAAACGCATCCCCCCTGCACCTTGCACAATCGGCTCGATGATCATGGCAGCAATCTGCTGATGCTGCAGTGCCAGTATGCGCTCAAGTGGCTGTATATCTTCGGGTTGCCATGCCCCATCAAAACGGCTTTGAGGTGCCGGAACAAATAAACGGTTCGGCAAACTCGAACCAAAAATTTGATGCATACCAGTTACAGGATCACAAACCGACATGGCATTCCAGGTGTCGCCATGATAGCCAGAGCGTGTGGTAACAAAGTTAGTTTTTTGTGGTTGCTGACGTGCATTCCAATATTGCACAGCCATTTTCAACGCCACCTCAACCGCGACCGAGCCGGAATCGGCAAAGAAAATTTTATCCAGTTCAGGCGCCGTGATCTCGAGTAGCAGTTTAGACACATCAATCGCAGGCTGATGAGTCAAACCACCAAACATGATATGTGACATCGACTCTAATTGTTTTGTTACGGCCTGATTGAGTTCAGAATGATTATAACCGTGAATTGTGCACCACCAGGACGACATGCCATCAATCAGCTCGGTACCATCTTCAAGTTCAATGACTGCACCATGTGCAGCTTTAACTTTGTAACATGGCAAGGGTTGTGTCATGGAGGTATAAGGATGCCAAATATGCTGTTGATCAAAAGCGTCCTGCACAGAATTTACCCCAATTATTAAAACTAAAACTGATCTTAGCGCGTTAAATCTGAAAATGAAACGTCAAGAGCTACCAATCTCTTTTTGCTTAAGCCAGATCGGCTAAAAATTTTAAAATTGGCTCAACGAGTAACTTGGTATCAAAAAGGATGGCATCGTGCGTGCCCTGTATTTTTACCAAATTCAGATTTTGGGTTGTTAAAAACACAGATTCTTGACTAACTTTGTAAGGAACCAACATATCATTCTCGGAAAATATAAATAGCATCTTGACTGAATGATTTTTTAAGATATCCACTAGATTTAATTGCTGCAATAGATAAAGATGCTTAACCTGATAGTTTAAATCAATACTATTTAACTGTTGGTGCAATAATTTTGCACGTTCACGCGCTGCTGCGCCAGCTAAAGTGACCAAGGTACAGAAGCGCTGCATCCCGCGTTTTGGATCAGCCAGTATGGAGGATTTAAATTGTGTATATTGTTCAACTGGCATTGCCTGTGGCCATGCTTCGTTGGCCACGAAACAGGGATTTGACATACAGCAAATCACTGGCTTGGCAATTTTCAGTTGTTGCTGGATTTCATTAGCCAGCAAAAGTGCCAACTGTCCACCCAAAGACCATCCCATCAAGACATCAATAGAACTCGCCTGCCTGACTTTTTCGGCCAAAATACTTTCCACGTTAGGATCAAAAATATCCCATACTTCAACTTGATGCTGCTGCCGTAACTGTTCTACAAACGGGGTTAAGACCGCTGTTCCTAGCCCCCAACCCGTAATCATCAGTATCTTCATTTTGTCTGCTCCAATAAAAAGGGACCAATTCAAGTTGAAATGATCCCTGTTTGTTACACGATTAATTAAGCAGGTTGCATCGCATCTACAGCCAATTCTTTAGCTGTTTTCTTGGCAGCTTCAGCTTTTAAGCCTAATTTAGCAAACAAGACTTTGTCTTTACCTTCACCACTGTTCGGGGCAGTAAGCAATTTATCACCTGAAAATAATGAGTTAGCTCCAGCCATAAATGCCAGTGCCTGATCAGAGTCAGAGAGAGATTCACGACCTGCCGACAAGCGGATATAACTCTTCGGCATAATAATCCGTGCTACCGCAATAGTACGAATCCAGTCAATCACATCCAGTTTTTCAACATCGGCCAGTGGTGTGCCTTCAATAGGAACCAGCATATTTATGGGCACCGAACCCGGGTGAATCGGCATAGTCGCTAGTTCAAATAACAAACCGACTCGGTCTTGTACGCCTTCGCCCAAGCCGACAATACCGCCACTACAGACATTAATTCCGGCATTACGCACATGATCAAGCGTATTTAAGCGGTCATCAAAGCTACGTGTACTGATGACATTGGCATAATATTCACGTGAGGTATCAAGGTTGTGGTTGTAATAATCTAGCCCTGCATCTTTCAGACGTTCCGCCTGTGAGGCATTCAGCATCCCTAGGGTCATACAGGTTTCCATGCCCAGTTTCTTGACTTCCTGCACCAATTCCAGCACATACGGCATATCGCGTTCATGCGGGTTACGCCATGCTGCGCCCATGCAAAAACGGGTCGAACCGGAAGCTTTGGCCTGTTTGGCTTCAGCAATCGCCTTTTGTACTTCTACGCGTTTTTCAATTTCCAGATCAGTATCATAATGTGCAGATTGCGAACAGTATTTACAATCTTCCGGACAACGGCCCGTTTTAATTGAAAGCAGAGTACTGACCTGAACAGTATTCGGTTCAAAGTTTTGGCGATGAATTTGCTGTGCCTGAAACAGTAAATCCATTAAAGGCAAGTCATAAATTTCTTGTATTTCGGCACGTGACCAATCATTACGGATCATCTTGTCTGCATCATCTAAAATTCCATTGAGTAAATCATACGCTGTTTTTTTTATTTTTCTTTAGCGTTTTCTTTCATATTCATTGCCTGCTTAAAATAGCTTTAGTGTATCAAGCTATTTTGAAAGCTTATTTAACTCGAATCCTGCTTAAGCCGATGATTCCTTAATTTGAATTGTTGGCTTATTTCGATGGGTTAATTGATATGCACATAGTGAGGCGTAAATTCCACTCAGAAATCCATGAAGACTTCGTGCTTTACTCGTCACTAAATTGTATTGCCCCTTCAATAAGCTGAATAATGTTTCTATTTTATTGCGTTGTCTTAGGTGATATTCATCTGATGCACAAAGTTGAATAGCCTGCATATTCTTTCGATGATAAATAATTAAATCAATACCTTGATGTTTCAATCTAATTTTTAATTCTTGGCTGATGTAACCTCGATCCCCGTAAAGTTTTGCTTCTACACCAGCAACCAATTGCTCAACCATTTTTATGTCAGCAACATGTCCATTCGATAAAGCAGAACAGGCAATTTCACCAAATTGATTCATCGCAATATGTAATTTATAGCCATAAAACCAGCCCATTGAGCTTCTACCACGTGATGCAATTTGGACTAATGATTTATGATGCTGAATACGTTGATTTTTACAAACTGGCAGAGTTGTTGAATCAATCCATAAATATTGTGTACCTTGGCCTTTCATCAGTGCCACATGTAAAGCGTGTAGAGCTAATTCATGCATATTGATCAGATGAATCATCCTTTGATAGCAAGGCAAGTACTTAAATAAATGGCTTTTATCTTCTTTTAACCAGCTGAAAAAGGCTTTGAAATTATTGAAATGAGAGCATTTGTACCAAATGGCAATAAAGCAGATTTCTGAAATTGTAAGTTGAGCAGTTCTGATTCTTAAGGAACCACGGTTTTGTTTGAGAAACTCCCAATAAGTTGATTCAAATTTAAGAAAAAAATCATCAATTACGCAGAATAATTCGGTACTATTGAACATCAGGACGAGAGTTGTGAGTTTGGTGTGGTAACTCAACTGATGGCTCTAGTCCTCTTATTTTTCAAGTCAATTTCTTATCCGCGATTCGGGTTAATTAAGGATGCATAAGCTTCCTTTTTTATAGACAAATGTACAAGAAACAATACTATAACTTTACACTAGTTCTATCTGCATACCTTTGATTTATACTAGCCGGATAACATTACCGACTTTAAATCAGTTTAGCGACTTTATGAACTTAAAGAAAAATAAAAGACAGCTTGTCTGGGGGTTAAATCTGCTTGCATCGATGATGTATGGCAGCTTTGCTCATGCGCAGAGCATCAGCTTTCAGGACGCTGAACGTCAGTTGTTGCAAAACTCTTATAGCAGCCAAGCCTATCAAAGTCTGGAGCAGGCTTCAAAACTTGAAGCTGAAGCAGTAAAAGGCGTAGGTCTGCCGCGTGTCGATCTGAATGTTCGTGCGTATGCCTTTCATAATGAACTCGATCTGCCTTTAGGTGCATTAAAAAATAATTTAGAGCAATCCTTAACGGATGGTGTCAATAATAGAATTGATGAACTGAACTTAGGTGATCTGGCTGACCCGCTAAAAAATAGTTTAAGACAACCTATTCAAAATGGAGTTGGCTTAATTCCTGATAGTTCGCATGTCGTGCTGGATGATCAGGTGATTCGCCCGACGGTTTCAGTCATGATGCCGCTTTATACCGGTGGACTGACAAGCAGCGCCAAAGAAATCGCCAATATTCAAGTAGGTCGTAGTCAGCTCAGCAACAAACAGCAGCAAGATACGCAGCGTTTTGAACTGATTCAAAGTTATTTCAATGTCCAGCTCCAAAAGCAACTGCATGCAGCAGCACTGTTTAACTTGAATGCCATGCAGCAGCATTATCGCAACGCCTTAAAGATGGAACAGCAAGGTTTTATCAGTAAAGGCCAGCGCATGCAATTTGAAGTGGCACGTAATAATGCCGAACGCAGCCAGCAAAACACACAAGCCAATTTGAATGCTGCGCTGTTCCAGCTGAATAATCTGCTTCAGGAAAGTAGCATCACCGAACTTTCGACGCCTTTATTTGTCAATAAAACCGAGCCACAGGCCTTAAATCATCTGCTAAAAACTTTTAGTCAGAACTCTGCGTTGATTCAAAAAATGCAGCTGGATACCCAATTGGCCCAAGCCAATGTCAAAGCCCAGCAAGCGGCAAAAAAACCGAATGTTTTTGCTTTTGGTGAATATAGTCTGGATCAAAATGAAAACTGGATTGTCGGAGTTGCCGCACGTTATAACCTGTTTTCCGGAATTGATAAAAACAAAAATATTCAGGCTGCCGAACTCAAACGCTCTGCTACAGAATTACTCACTGCACGCACCCAGCAAGAAATTGAAAATTTGATCTATAAATCTTATAGCGAAGCACTCAGCGCACAGCAAAGTGATGCGCTTCTGGCACAAAACTTGAAAGCCGCACAGGAAAATTTACGCATCCAAGAATTGTCTTTTAAAGAAGATATGGGCACCGCCACACAGGTCATCGATGCACAAAATATGCTGAGCGGACTACGAGCTGAAACTGCCTTGAATGCCTACAAATATGTGATGTCACTGGCCACCCTATTACAAAGCCATGGCTCGATTGCAGAATTTCCGAACTACATCCAACATACCAACACCCACTCTATTCGCTAATGGAGCCGAACATGAACGAAGATCAAAAATCCAATGATCCTGTGAATGAAGCGGCTTCATCCAGCGATACAGAAAAATCGCCTGCACAACAGGTAGAAACAAAAACTGAAATAGAAAATAACGCGACGACTTCCACCGAGCATGAACAAGCTCCTGAAATCTCCAAAAAGAAAAAATATTTATTGCTCGCCCTGATTCCAGTTCTGCTGGCAGTCATCGCTTTTGGATTATGGAAAAGCTATCAACCCGCTCCGCTTGAATTGCAGGGTCGTGTAGAAGCTGAAACGGTTCAGGTGGCGACCAAAGTGCCAAGCCGTATTGAAGAAATTTATGTAGCAGAAGGTCAGCAGGTCAAAAAAGGCGATGTGCTGGTGCGCTTAAACAGCCCGGAAATTCAGGCCAAAAAACAGCAAGCTGTAGCGGCTTTGCAATCTGCGCTGGCCTTACAATCGACTGCTGAACGTGGCTCGCAGGAAGAAAATATCGCCAGCCTGTATGCCAACTGGCAATCGCTGAAAGCACAGCAAAATTTAACCAAAGTTTCTTATGAGCGTGGTGCAAATTTATTTAAGGAAGGTGTGATTTCACGCCAGCGCCGTGATGAATTGTATGCAGCCAGTCAATCAGCGGCACAAATGACAGAAGCAGCGTATCAGCAATACGCACGTGCCAAACGTGGCAGCACCTCGCAGCAAAAGAGTTCTGCCGATGCACAAGTAGATATTGCCCAGGCTGCGCTGGATGAAGCCAATGCATTAGAGGCAGAAACCCAATTAGTAGCACCTGTAAACGGAACGGTGTCTAAAACCTATGGAAAAGTCTCGGAGCTGGTAGCCACCGCAGTCCCTGTGGTCAGCCTGATTGAAGATCAAATGTGGGTGAGCCTGAATATTCGTGAAGACCAATATGCCCCATTTCAGAAAATGAGCAGTATTGAAGGTTATATTCCCGCCCTAGATAAAACCGCCACTTTTCAAATCAAGCAGATCAGTGCTGAAGGTGAATTTGCCACCATTAAGACCACACGCCAAACCGGCGGTTATGATGTGCGAAGTTTTAAGCTGCATCTTGTGCCCGCACCAGCGATTCCTGAACTGAAAGTTGGGATGAGCGTGTTATTTAAACTGAAAGAGGCCCGATAATGTGGACGGGTATATGGCGCGAACTGCGCTATCTGCTCCGAGAAAAATGGGATCTGTGTCTGGTCACGCTGGCACCTGCACTGGTGATTATTTTATTCAGCAGCATGTTTGCTCAAGGGAAACCGGATCATTTACCGATTGCGATTATTGATCAAGACCAGAGTGCGCTGAGTCAAAGCATTTATCAGCATGTGGCGCTGAATCATACTCTTAAAATTGCTACGGTGTCGGAACAAACAGCTGAAATTGAGCGCCTGTTAAATCAAAATAAAATTTGGGGTTATATCCATATTCCAAGCGGTGCCGAGCAACGTCTGGTTCGTGCCCAGGATGCTGACATCAGTATTGCCTTTAACCAGAGTTATTTCAGTATCGGAAATACCATCTCCTCTGCCATGCTGGTCAGTACCCTACAAGCACTGGCTGAATTTGGCGGACAGCAATATCTGGGCAACCGGCTGCCTTCTCTCGAAGCACCGTCGCCGCATATCAAAATATCGCCGCTGTATAATCCACAACTGAATTATGAATTCTATCTGGAACCCTATGTCATTCCGGCAATTCTGCATTTACTGCTGTGTTGTTGTGTGGCATTTTCCGTCGGTCAGGAACTGAAGCGACAGACCTTAACAAGCTGGATCAGCAACTCGTCCATCTGGATGGCATTGCTGTCTAAAAATCTGGTCTATGTGGCTATTTTTAGTCTATGGACCTGGATCTGGATGTTCTGGCTGATTGAAATTCGCGGCTGGTTTGTTGCCGGCTCGCTCAGCCTGATTCTATTGGCGCAATTTCTGCTGTATAGCGCTTATGCATTTTTAAGCAGTGCAGTGGTTCTGGCAACCAAAGATTTAAGTAAATCTTTCGGCATCATTGCGGTCTATGGCGGTTCATCTTTAAGTTTTGCCGGTGTGACCCTCCCTTTAAATAATGCGCCCCTATTCACCCAGTTTTGGTCCAATATTATTCCGTTTACGCCCTATGCCAAATTACAAACTGAACAATGGGTGATTGGTAGTCCATTGCATATTTCACTGCAAGCTGGATTAATGCTGCTGATCTATGCCCTAGTCTACGCTCTGCTGGCTTATCTGTTTCTTAAAAAAATAGCTAAAGGAGCAGTCCAATGAAATCCCTCTGGTTTTACTATCTGCAAAGCTTCAAGGATATTGTCAGTCACGGCACGATCTTTACCACGCTTATTCTATCCGTCTTATTTTACAGCTTTTTTTATCCAACCGCTTATCAGGCACAGCAGGCTGAAGCCTTACCCATTATTATTGTCGATGAAGAACAAAGTAACTTAAGCACCCGTATTATTGGTCAGGTGGCACAAAGCCCCAATGTGGAAATTGAGGCGATTACCGGCAATTTTGCCGAAGCCAAACAATGGGTTGAATCTCAAAAAGCCGATGGTATCTTGTTACTACCGGACAATTTATCGCAAAGCTTAAGGCATGGTGAAACAGGCGGAATTGGACTGTATTTAAGCACTGCCAACTTTTTAGTGACCAAACAAATTGGTCTGGGCTTAGCTACATCAGTTGAGCAAACTTTGGCAGACTATACTGAACGCTTTAGCAAGGTCTCGGATTTTTCACCTGCTCTTTCTGTGCATCAAATTCCTTTATTTAATCCGCTGTCCGGCTATGGCAGCTATGTCTTTCCTGCGGTTGCACCTTTAATTATCCACCAAACCATTCTTTTGGGTTTGAGTATGCTGATTTTGGTATATCGGGAAAGAAAAATAGAATTAAACACAAATGCATTGATTGGGATGTGTTTAGCGGTCTTCACCATTGGTTGTCTGGGATGTTTCTATTTATTCGGCTTTAGCTTCTGGCTATTTGATTATCCACGTGGTGGCAACCTGCTCGGGATGCTGCTGGCTGTTGCGGTTTTTATCTACACGATAATTGGCATGACCTGCCTATTTGCCAGTTTTCTGGATCTGCCGGAACGTGCGGGTCATGTGATTGTATTCACTTCTATTCCACTGTTCTTTTTATCTGGTGCGGCCTGGCCGCATGCTGCCATGCCCACCTGGATGCAAGTCGTTGGCGAAATCCTGCCCTCTACCCAAATTGTGCAGACGTTTATTCAACTCAATCAGATGGGTGTGCCTACAACACTGATCTTGCCTAAACTGCTCTATCTTGGAATGATCGGTAGCTTGTGCTTTTTTTTGGCTTATCGACGTTTAATTTCAAACTGTGGAACTTTCTAGCTAGATGTTTAGTCCCAGATTTTAATGGTGCAACATTCTTAGAGAAATGAAAGGAAGCACTATGGGACAAGTTCTACACAGAAGCGTCACAACGACATAGACAGTGCGTCGAGCAATACAAAATAGTCAAGAGAGCTTAAGAACGCTAGCCAAGCGTTACGGCATCAATCAAAAGACCGTCGCAAAATGGAAGAAACGTACTTCAGTAGATGATCTTACAACCGGGCCAAAGAATCCTCGCTCAAGCGTGTTATCGCCTGAAGATGAGGCGGCAATTGTTGCTTTTCGAAAACGCACTTTGTTGCCGCTAGACGATTGCCTTTATGCATTGCAGCCGAGTATTCCTTATCTGACACGCTCGTCGTTACACCGCTGCTTGCAGCGGCATGGTATTTCATGACTGCCTAAGGTACAAGGTGATCGCCCTGTCAGGAAGCGCTTCAATTGTTACTTTCATATCGACATCGCTGAGATGCAAACAGCACAGGATAAGCTTTATCTCTTCGTGGCTTTATTGCATAAATATTTTTCAAGATACTGATTTTTAAGGGTCTTATAAAACTTTAATAAAAAATAAATATAATAAAATCAAAGTGTTAGGTATTAGTGCAGCAAAGCCGTTCAGGAGCACAAAGGTAAGGTAATAACATCTTTTTAATAGTGATATTTATTGCTCCCTATCCTTACATTAAAGTTTTATTTGGAAATTTACCTATCATTAACCCATTTTTCATTCATATTTCCTGTTGAATTTAAGATTGCTTTTAAAATATTTAAACAATAACATTAGTGATAATTATTATCATTTACATTAACTAAAATGTCTTCTACCGTTCCTTCATCATTTAAACTATCTTTACTCAGTTTTTCGATTTTAGTTACACAACAAAGTTTTGCCGATGATACTCAGCAATTACCGACGATTACCGTTACAGCGGAATCAGAACAGAGTGAGCTCAGCTCTGAACAGAGTAAAGCCTATATTATCCAAAACTCGTCAACCGCCTCAAAACTGAATATTCTACTCAAGGAAACGCCGCAAACAGTCAATGTCCTTACCCGCCAGCAGCTGGATGACTTTGCTTTGGATAATACACGGGATGTACTGCGCAATACCCCTGGCATTATCGTCAGCAATCAGGAAACGGAACGGACCTCGTACCTTGCACGAGGTTTCGAGATTTCGAATGTTTTAGTCGATGGCGTTGGTATTCCACTCGAAGGCTATAATTATAATAATGATAATCCAGACAGTTTTTTGTTTGACCGTGTAGAAGTGGTCAAAGGCGCGAATGCCTTAAATAATGGAATTGGCGATCCTGGCGCAACTATTAATATGATTCGCAAACGCCCTACTCAGGAACGGCAAGCAGCCTTTAATGCCAGTTATGGCTCATGGAATACGCAGCGCTATGAAGCAGATGTATCTTCTCCTCTCACCCAAGATGGAAAAGTCAGAGGTCGTGTATTTGGCTATCAACAAACAGGCGACAGTTATCTGGATCGTTATGAACTAGAAAAAAATGGCATAGGTGCTGTTGTGGAGGCAGATGTAACTGACACAACTCTTTTGACTGCTGGCTATACCGAAACCAATCACAAGCCGAATGGTGTCAATTGGGGGTCTAACCCACTGATTAATACTGAAGGTGAGCAGCTCAGTTACTCACGAAATTATAATTACAGCCCGAACTGGACTTACTGGAATAGTAATATTAAAAGTTACTTTGCCGAGCTTGAGCAAAAACTGGGTGGCGACTGGACAGCCAAACTGACTTATGATGAAAAACAGACTCAGCGGGATTCAAAACTTTTGTTCCTATTGGGTAACCCCGGTGCAAATAGCACTTCAGGTATCTTCCTCTACCCAGGCATGTATATTGATGACAATAAAGAACAACAAGCCAGCCTGAGTTTTAGCGGCACCTATCCGCTTTGGGGGCAACGCCATGAAGCCTCATTGGGCTATGTCTGGGCCAAGAATAGTCTGGATGAATTGGGTTATGCTGGCAGCTTTGCCAATCCACTGACGACAGATTTAGCCAGCTTTACACCCGAAGAACCAAGCTGGGATATGTCGAAAACCAGTGGTGAAATGCATATCCGGCAGAAGAACCAAAGTCTTTATGCTGCAACCCGACTGCATCTGAATGATGATCTGAAACTTCTTTTAGGTGCCAATTATGTTCAGGCTGAGAGCAGTGGTAGCAGTTATGGGACCGACACCATTTATGATGAAGATAAAGTTTTACCCTATGCCGGTCTGACCTATAACTTTAGCCCTGAATATACAGGTTATCTGAGTTATACCTCCATTTTCCGTCCGCAAACCACCAAGGCAATGGATGGCAGCCTTAACAAACCGATCGAAGGTGAAAGCTATGAAGTCGGAGTGAAAAGCTCTTGGCTAGATGACAAGCTTACCGCCACCATGGCCGTGTTCAGAACGGAGCAAAGTAATTATCCGCTTCGTGATTCTGATGGTATTCCGACTTTACGCAAGACTCAGGTCAGTGACCTGCGTTCCCAAGGCTACGAGTTCGGCTTGGCGGGACAACTGAGCGACTATTTAAACTTAAGCTTTGGTTATACCCAGTTTAGCCTGAAAGATCTGATCAATGGCGGTGATGCGCGTACCTTCAATCCAACCCAGTCTTTTAATCTTTTAACGACCTATCAGGTGCCGCAACTTCCAAAACTGAAACTGGGCCTTGGTGTGCAATGGCAGGATCAAACCTATCTAGATGTGCCTGAAGCAACCGCCAATGGAGTGATTACCCAGAAAGCTGGAATCATTGAGCAGGATGCTTATGCGCTCGTGAACTTAATGGCCAGCTATGAGCTGAATGAGCATATGACCTTGCAAGCCAATGGTAATAACCTGACCAATGAAAAATATCTGTTCAATTTCCCCAATCAGCAAGGTTTTTATAGTGCACCAGCGAATTACAGCGTTGCCGTGAAATTTAAATACTGATTTTCAAGCTTAGCCTTGATGACATGTTCAGGGCTAAATCATCACTACATACACAAAAACAGGTAAAACAAATGAAAAAAATGATCGCTTTGACCCTTGGACTGTCTATGACACTTTCAGCTCAGGCGCATATGCTTTGGCTGGAACGTGGTACAAATCAGCAGACTCATGCGTTCTTTGGTGAATATAGTGAACAGCTTAAAGAAACGCAGCAAGGTGCTTTGAAGTCTTTTAATCAGGCAAAGGCCATTCAGTCTAGAAAAACCTTTAGTCCTCAAATGCAACAGGATCATTTGCTCTATACGACCCAAGGCCAGACCGATGTCCAGCTCAGTCATGAATTGGTCTATGCCGAATCATTGCTGACCTATCATGCCAAAGCAGGTAGACAGAACCTGCAAGCTGAGTCCGAACTGGATATTGTCCCGACCCAAATCAATAGCAATACATTTACGGTGCTGTATCAGGGTAAACCTGCTGTGGATGCTGAAGTCACGGTCTTTTCTCCGCAATTCTGGCTAAAGAAATACACCACCAACAGCCAAGGCCAGATTACCATTGCCACGCCATGGAAAGGTCAATATGTCATTGAAGTCGGCAAAGAAGCAGACAAGGTAGGAAAATTGAATCAGCAGGCCTATAAAAAACAGTATCTGGTCACCACCTTAAGTTTTGTTCATTAAGTTTTTTAGATTTTCATCAGTATAGATTTATTCAAGGCCAAATATGATTTCTGTAATGCAACCACTCGCCATTCTCTATCGCTTAGGCATGAGCTTTGGGATGGGCTACTTGTGCAGTTATTTGATCGCACTCGATCTGGCTTACTTTCTACAGGCTTTTCTGCCCAAAGCAGAATCCGTCTATTTGGCCGCTTTTACTGCCCTGATTTTTTATGTCTGTTTTGTGATTGGCATCTTCTGTATCCAAAGTTTAAAAAAGCTTTCTATCTATAGCCTGATTCCTTTCCTTAGCTTATTTACTATCTCTCGCTTCATAGGTTAAACCATGCATAAATCTGTCCGTCAATCCATGGCATGGTTACATTCATGGCTGGGTTTAAGCTTTGGCTGGTTACTCTTTGCGATTTTTTTAACAGGCGCGGTCACCTATTACCGACATGAAATCAGTCTATGGATGCAGCCTGAATTTGCCACAATGCAAGTCAATCAGGAAACTGCCTTAAAATCTGCTTACAGCTATTTACAGCAGCATGCACCGGACGCCCAAAACTGGTATATCGGAGTCGCCAATCAAGACTCACCGGTGAATAAAGTCTACTGGCAAAAAGCGGATGGTGGCTATGAAGTCAAAACCCTGAATGCTTCGACAGGAAAAGAATTACAGCTTTCAGCCACACAAGGGGGAGATTTTTTCTATAATTTTCATTTTCAGCTCTATGGTATGCCCTACACCATTGGTCGGCTGATTGTGACGATTGCTGCCTTTATCATGTTATTGACTCTGATTTCAGGAATCATTACCCATA
Source organism: Acinetobacter sp. KH_038 (assembly GCF_057839405.1). Taxonomy (NCBI): domain Bacteria; kingdom Pseudomonadati; phylum Pseudomonadota; class Gammaproteobacteria; order Moraxellales; family Moraxellaceae; genus Acinetobacter; species Acinetobacter sp. KH_038. The sequence continues at coordinate 108,977 of NZ_JBYQPF010000002.1, forward strand.
AAAAAATCCTGACAGACTTTTTTACCCTAAGAGCCTTTAAAGGACAGCGCTCTTATCTGGATTTTCATAATGTCAGTTCAGTGATTGCCCTGCCGTTCTTTTTGACCATGACATTTACCGGGTTGGCGATTTTCTTTTATATCGTGCTGCCTTCCGGTATGAAAAAACTTTATCCAGACAATCCCTTTCAATATTTTGAAGAAATTCGCACGGTCAATATATCAGCAAAGCCTGTGGTACAGGTGAAAACCCAGATGCTACCAATTCAACATTTTATCACCACGGCACAGCAACACTGGGGACATGCAGAATTTGACAATATCACGGTCAAGCAGCCCAATACCCAGCTGGCCCAAATGACCTTAACCCAACTCCAAGATCATTCCATTACCCGAAATCAGGCACAGCTTATTTTAAATGCGGCTACCGGAAAATTACTTGAAAGTACACGAAATGAAAGTGCAATTGCCACACTCAATGCCGGCATATATGGCTTGCATATGGCACGTTTTGCCGAGCCCATATTACGTTTAGGACTATTTTTTTCTGGCATATTGGGCTGTGCCATGATTGCCTCCGGTCTGCTGCTGTGGAGTCTGAAACGCCAGATACAGAAAAAATCAGAGCATTTTCATCTCGGACACTATTTGGTGAACCGCTTGAATATCACCATGATACTTGGCTTGCCGCTTGCCATGCTGGGATATCTCTATGCGAATCGTTTAATTAGCATCCCAGCAGGTGCACCAAATTATGAGATTTATAGCTTTTTCAGTATTTGGTTGGGTAGTTTCATTCTGGCATGTTTAACACCGCAGCAATATTTATGGAAAATTCAGCTTAAACTTCTGATTTGTGCTGCCTTTACACTTCCCCTTATTGATATTTATTATTTAGTTTCTCATCAGTATATTAATTCTTTTGCAACTTATTGGCCGTTTCTGAGTATTGATCTGATGTTGTGGATCTTGACACTTCTCGCCCTATTTTTACACCAGAAAATTACCCCTATCCAACAAAAGGCGATCCGGAAAATTCAGGCCAAACTAAAATCTGCGCAGCAGGAGTCTTCCATATGATATGGATCGCAATCATGGGGCTTTTATGGCTAAGCTGTTTTGGTTTTTATGCGGTAAGTGCAAAGCAGATCCTAAAAACCCGAAAATCTCGGTACGCTTTTTTAGCGAATTTTCCTACGTACACTAAATTCGCTGCGGGTATTTTCTTATTCGTCGTAATGGTTTTATTACGGACCCGGTTTAGCTACAGTATCAGCTTTGTGGCTCTATGGGTATTTCTAAGCCCCGTACTTTTTATCTTTATCTTAAAAATGAATAAAGTATTTTAGTATTTATTTAAAATCAGAAAGTAGTAAACAGCCTAGTGCGCTACTTACATGCCCTCTATTGAACCAATCTACCCAGTATCTGCTAAACCTTGCCAACCTACTTTTAAATATTTCAGATTTATTATTTTGGCTAGAATCAGAAATTTAAATTGGTAGGTATTTGGTAGGTAGGATTCTTTTTCACTTCATCCAATACTTATATTACGGTGAGGGTCACCGATAAAATAATCAATTAATGGTAGAAGGAATCACGCCATGGCTTTTAAAAAAATTTCAGATCAAACTAACGGTTTTTATATTCCCTGTGTTTCACTTTTTGGTCCGGGCTGTGCTAAAGAAATCGGGATAAAAGCACAAAATTTAGGTGCCAAGAAAGCGCTGATTGTAACTGATGCGGGGCTGTTTAAATTTGGTGTTGCAGATGAGATTGCAAATTATTTGAAAGAGGCGGGTGTTGACAGTTATATTTTCTCAGGCGCGGAACCCAATCCAACTGATATTAACGTGCATCATGGAGTTACAGCTTATAATGAAAATGCCTGTGATTTTATTGTATCGTTAGGTGGGGGTTCATCACATGACTGTGCCAAAGGCATTGGCCTAGTCACTGCAGGTGGCGGACATATCCGTGATTATGAAGGGATTGATAAAAGTACCGTCCCGATGACACCACTGATTGCAATCAATACCACGGCAGGGACAGCTTCGGAGATGACACGTTTCTGTATCATTACCAATACCGATACCCATGTGAAAATGGCGATTGTAGATTGGCGTTGTACACCACTCATTGCGATTGATGACCCTAAACTTATGTTGGCCAAACCTGCAGGGCTGACTGCGGCAACAGGTATGGATGCCTTGACGCATGCAGTAGAAGCTTATGTGTCTACGGCAGCAAATCCAATCACTGATGCCTGTGCAGAAAAGGCGATTACCATGATCAGCGAATGGCTTAGCCTGGCAGTGGCGAATGGGGATAATCTGGAAGCACGGGATGCCATGAGCTATGCCCAATATCTTGCCGGAATGGCCTTTAACAACGCCTCTTTAGGATATGTGCATGCGATGGCACATCAGCTCGGAGGCTTCTACAACTTGCCGCATGGTGTTTGTAATGCAATTCTGCTCCCCCATGTTTGTGAATTTAACCTGATTGCTTGTCCTGAACGTTATGCCAAAATTGCCCAATTGATGGGGGTGAATACAGAAGGTTTAACCGTAACTGGAGCAGCTTATGAAGCGATTGGCGCCATTCGTCAGCTTTCGGCTTCAATTGGTATTCCATCTGGGCTGACGGAATTAAATGTAAAAGAAGCTGACTTGGCCATCATGGCGGAAAATGCACAAAAAGATGCCTGCATGTTGACCAATCCACGTAAAGCCAACCATGCCCAAGTGGTAGATATTTTTAAAGCGGCGATGTAGTACCTCAATGTAAGTATTCTCTCCAAGTACCTGACTTACATTTTTAACAGCCCCTGTTTCACTTCCTGAGGAAGTGTGCCAAGAGCAGACATGCATTTTCCTGTTCCTGGCTGATCCTTTTGCCTTCATAAGAGGATAAAAGCGGGGGGTGTTTCTTTTTTATGAAGTCCCCTTCATTATTAATATCGACATTAATCCCATGGTAGAAAAATGCCACTATTTTTTTAGCCCGTTCTAGCCATAAATAAAATTTCATAGCGTATTATCTTACGATTATATTTGATCCCTGAGGAATAAACTGCGCGTCCTTCAAATGACATGAAGGTGAGCGTAGCTGATATCAAGCATCTAGGCAAACAGCAAACTGGGTAGCCACTGATAAAAATTTTAGGATCAGGTTCAGTCTAAATTAATAAGTAAACTCACAGTAAGCAAGGATAATACTTAATATTCCAGAATATTCCTATTTTAACTGTTTAGCTTTGTACCGACAGTTACATCAGCTTTAAAGATTTTTATATTTTAACAGAGTCTGATGAACGGGATGGTTTTTGGGCATCAGTTCAATCAGGCGTTCTACAGCATCAATCGCTTCAGGAAAATGTGCCACATGTTTCAGCAAGACATCGGTTTCATTAGCCTTGAAAATGGCATCGCTCAGGCGTGATTCCAGACAATCTCTCCAAGCGCATAGAAATGGACTTTCTGTTTTGGCCAGAAATACGCCGGTACATAATTTCAAGGCTGAATCGATATACCCAGCATCTAAAGATTGCTCTGTCATTAAAAAATCAGCCTCTACATGCGCCAATAAACGATAGGGTCTGGAACCCAGCATACCACCTAATAAATCGCGTAATTGTGACATTTCTGCTTTTAAAGTACCCATACTGACCTTGCGCTCGCCATATAAGGCTTGATGCAATGTATCTAGACTCAGACCCTGCGGACATAAGGCTAGAATGGTCAGAATTTCAATCTGTCGAGGAGTCAGAACCAGCATCTTGCCATTAAACAGCACTTGAGGTACTGAAAAAGCTCGAATAAACAGGCGCTGCTTCTGGCATTCTAGTAGAGCCGACTGGATGATCGTAGCACAGCGCTCCGCAGCTAGTAGTGCTAAACTGTTATGCTTTGGCCAGGTAGTCGACAGATCAATGACACCTAAGACCTGTTTTGAATAGGGATCAATAATCGGGGCAGCGTAACAAACCCAATCATGAATGGAGGACATGTAATGTTCACTGGAAAAGACACAGCTGGATTGTTGAGTTTTTAAGGATAATGCCAATGCATTGGTTCCGACTAGCTCTTCGCGCCATTGCCCACCTTCAATAAAATGTACACTTTCTGCGGCACTTTGCATTTGTGGGCTAGAAGCTGCCCAAATGATGGTGCTGCCGATATCTCCGACCGCCAGCACCATAGAAGATTGCTCGGCAATATGTTTTAAATCCTGAGCACAATGTTGCAGGGCTTGGGCTAAAGTTGAGGAAGAAGTGGTCTTTTTTAAATCCGTCAGCGGTGCTGCTAAACGATTCTTCGGGATTTCAGCCGAGGATGAACGTTGCCAGGAGCTGGCAATACTCTGTCCCAGCTGTTCTGCATGTAAGGGAGACAAACTGCTGTTTTGCCGAAGCTGATCAGTATTGTGCCTTTTTTCCATCAAATCTTGTTTTGTCATCATTCCTTATTCTCACAACAATTCATGATTTACATCCGCTGTAATCGTTATTTTTTTAAAATGGATGAAAATATCGTGAACATGCTAGCCCCAACCTTTTTCCAACCTTATACCAGTTATATTAATCAAATAAGGTGCAGAAGTACCTTATACCAAAGCTGTAGAAGCGGTTTTGCCATACGAAAATAAGCAAAGGAAATAAATATGCGTTACGTCGATCCTAATCAACCTGATTCAAAAGTTCATTTTAAAGCACAATACGAGAATTTTATTGGCGGCGAATGGGTCGCTCCGGTCAAAGGTGAATACTTTGACAACATCTCTCCGGTAGATGGCAAAGTCTTTACCAAGGTTCCGCGTTCTTCTGTAGAAGACATTGAATTGGCCCTGGATGCAGCGCACAAAGCCAAAGAACAATGGAACAGAGCATCGCCGACCACCCGCTCCAATATTCTGTTGAAAATTGCCGATCGTCTGGAACAAAATCTGGAACTGCTGGCAGTGGCAGAAACCTGGGATAACGGCAAACCGATCCGTGAAACGCTGGCTGCCGATATTCCGCTGGCTATTGACCATTTCCGTTATTTTGCCGGCTGTATTCGTGCGCAGGAAGGCGGCATTTCCGAAATTGATGAAGATACGATTGCTTATCATTTTCATGAGCCGTTGGGCGTCGTGGGTCAGATTATCCCGTGGAACTTTCCGATTCTGATGGCTGTCTGGAAACTGGCACCTGCCCTGGCTGCGGGCAACTGCATTGTGTTGAAACCTGCAGAACAGACTCCGGTCAGCATTCTGGTGCTGGCTGAACTGATTCAGGATATTTTGCCACCGGGCGTGTTGAACATCGTCAATGGCTACGGGGTCGAAGTTGGCCGTCCACTGGCGACCAATCCCCGTATTTCCAAGATTGCCTTTACCGGTTCCACCGCAGTGGGTCAGATGATCATGCAATATGCGACTGAAAATATTATTCCGGTGACTCTGGAACTTGGCGGTAAATCACCAAACTTGTTCTTTGCCGACATTATGGATCAGGAAGACGATTATCTGGACAAAGCGCTGGAAGGTTTTGCCATGTTTGCCCTGAACCAGGGTGAAATCTGCACCTGTCCATCGCGTGCGCTGATCCAGGAAAGTATTGCTGACGAATTTCTGGCGCGTGCCGTTGAACGGGTGAAACGGATTAAAACCGGGCATCCGCTGGATACTGACACCATGATTGGCGCGCAAGCCTCACAGGAACAGCAGGACAAGATTCTGGGCTGTATTGCCACTGGTCGTGAAGAAGGCGCACAGATCCTGACTGGTGGTGAAGCACGTCAGGAAGTGGGTCAAGGTTTCTATATTGAGCCGACTATCTTTAAAGGCACCAATGACATGAAGACCTTCCAGGATGAAATCTTCGGGCCTGTATTGGCTGTGACCACCTTTAAAGACTTTGATGATGCGATCAAGATCGCCAATGATACGATTTATGGACTCGGTGCCGGTGTCTGGTCACGCTCAGCGCATACCTCTTACCGTGCAGGCCGTGCTATTCAGGCAGGTCGGGTCTGGACTAACTGTTATCACATCTACCCTGCCCATGCGGCTTTCGGTGGTTATAAAAAATCAGGGATTGGGCGTGAGAATCATAGAATGATGCTGGATCATTATCAGCAGACTAAAAACTTGCTAGTCAGCTATTCGACCAAACCAGCCGGGTTCTTTTAAGAAGTGAAATACATTCAAAGCGAACTTCGGTTCGCTTTGAATGTATGGTAGCTAGCTTTCACAAAATATCAGCAACATCTTCAAGCTGCGGCCAATTCAAATAAAGTTTTTAGTCTATAAATACTTTTTTTAAAGGAAAGAGCATCACCTCAAATTTCTATTTGCAATAGTGTCATTTCAAGATAATTTCACTCTATAAAGATTTCGCCACATTCTCCAGCCATTGAGTGCCAGAAGAATAAAAATAAAATAAAGCACGGCGGTTAAATACAATGACTTATAGCTATACATGCCGACATAAATCACATCTAACACACACCATAATCCCCAGCTTTCAATATATTTTTTTGCCGCCCAATAACTTGCCACCAAGCTAAAAGAAGCCAACATGGAATCCAACCAAGGGAGTGATGCTGTGGTGAAATGAGCAAATAAGGCGCCAATCACCAGACCGGCGACAATACCCACAATCAGGCTATATACCCAGATTTTTTTATTCAAATAGCCAATCTGCACGGTGATAGCCTGGTCATGATTTTTCTTCGACCAGCTATACCAGCCATACAGTTGCATCAAGATAAATACGGCTTGTAATGCTGCGTCTGCAAATAAATTGACACGATAAAAAATAATCATATATAAAAATACAGCGACAATATTCACCAACCAGCAGACTTTATATTGTTTGGAGGTCAGCCAGACACCTAAAACGTTTAAAATGAACGCTGCAATTTCTATATTTTCCATAACAATATAACCTGATTAAGCAGCCAATTTAGAAGTTCAGATTGAATGACAAGGTTGCTGTACGCGGCGAACCCAAGAATAAATAATCGTCACCCAAAAATTCACCTGCATCACGCCAGTATTTCTTGTTGAACAGATTATTAATATTCAAGCGTAGCAATGCATCGGTCGTATTTAGTTTAAATTGATAAGCAGCGCCTAAATCAACCACACTATAACCTGCGACTTTCGCAGCACCCTCTTTGTTGGCATATTTGCTGGAACTGTATTGACCACCTGCCAGAACAGTGAAACCTGCAATGCTCGGTACGTTATAGCGAAGATGTGTTGCGAAACGAACTTTTGGCACGTTTTGCGCCTGATGATTGCCATATTCAACCGCTTCTACATTTTCTAAACGGGCTTTAGTCAAGGCTAAAGATGAAGTTAAGGCCAGATGATCGGTTAATGCACCATTCAGTCCGAGCTCCAGACCCTGACTATGTTGTTCGCCTTCCGCAACAAAATAGCGAAGTCCTGAAATCGGCTTGCTATATTGGTTGTCTTGGCGTAAATCAAATAGCGAGGCAGTCAATAAAAACTGCTTGATCTGTTGTTTTAGGCCAATTTCATATTGCTCTGAATAGATCGGCGCTAGAGTTTCAGCCGCATTCTCTGCAAACAAAGGTGCTGTCTTTCCATCTGACAAGCCTTTCGCATACGAGGCATAGACGGTAGTCGATTCCAAGGGGCTATAGCTGATCGCAAATTGCGGTAAAAATTTGCCTAAATCGGTATCGCGTACTTTTACCTGACCTTCACCATAAGCTTGCTCATCAAGCTCAATCCATTTTCCGCCAATCAAAGTAGACCACTGTTTATTCCATTCAATACGGTCTAATGCTGTAAATGCAGTTTGTTTACTTTTAAGTACTTGATATTTTGGTCCAGCATTCGCTGTTACTGGGGAAAAATCTATGGTTTCTGTATAAATATTACCTACACCAATCCATTTCCATTCATTGACACCAGCAAAACGATCTCGCGATTTATTGGTTTGTGTAATATCAAAATGTAGATAATGTTGCGCCCAATTGGTATCAATCACCCCATCTAGTTTGACTTTAAATTGGTTGGTTTTAAAGGTTTCATCTGGATTCTGATAATCGTAAATATCATACTCGCCAGCTTTACCAAACGTGTTACAGGAATACTCTTCCAGACAGCCTTCCCGATAATAACCATAAGCAAAGCTTGAATAGTCATCAACTCTGGATTTACTGTGGGCTGCGACGAGTCCCAAGTTCCAGTCATCATTCAATGCATAGCTATATTTTAAACTGCTATTCAGACTATCGATCGTGACCGGTTTGCCCCAAGTCTGATAACCCAGCAATCGGTCCCATTTCACATTTTCTGGGACTTTACCATCCAGTAATTGATAACCTGGCACTGATTTTTGTTCGGAACGCTGTGCTTCAAGATCAAATTCTAATTTGGATTGCTCAGATGTTTTCCAATCTAAGGCCAATGCCGCTAGATAGCGTTCACCATCGACATGATCGACATAAGACTCCATCTGTTCATTCACCAGATTGATGCGATATCCGAATTGTTGCTCATCACCCAAAAAACCACCGAGATCAGTTGCCACTGAAAACTGGCCGTGTTGATCGGCCGAGAATGTCAGTGCCTGAATATCTTTCGGTCGCTTGGTGACATAATTCACAACCCCACCCGGGGTCGACATCCCACTTTGAATCGCGGACATGCCTTTTAAAATTTCCACACGTTCTTTATTTTCAAGTGCGACGTTTTGTTCACCACGAATCACATTGCCATTAATGAGGTAGCTAGATGCCAAATCGAGTGCAAAGCCACGAGAGACAAAGTTTGGATAATAGCCAATTGCGGCATAGCCATCACCGATGGCTGCATCATTTTTTATAACATCACTCAGTACACGTGCATGCTGTTCCGCGATGAGATCTGCTGTGATGACAGAGACAGATGCAGGGATTTTTTGAAGACTGTCCGTAGCAAAACCCTCAACATTCACTTTGGTACTTGAGTAAGGGATGCTTTGATCGGCTTTGATGACAATCGTGTCAAGCTGTCGAACATCATCTTCAGCATAAGTCAGCGGGGCTAAACACAGCTGCGACAGAATGATCATATTTAAAGATCGAGTTAATACATTCTGTTTGAGTTGACGAGTGTTCATACGAAACCTTATGTCTGTGAAGTGGGTGATGATGCTGGGTTTAGAGAGAGCATTGAGAAGATTGCAATTCATCTTGAATGAGCCGGGTTAAGGTCTGGGTAAATTGTTGACCTTGTTCGCCAAAGAACCAGCCCACATGACCGATAATCCAGTCGTAATAAGCAGCATCTGCATGTTGCTGGTTTTGAGTAATCCCAACAAAATACTCAAGCTCTGAAAAAGCGAAATCCAAATGCACGATTTTCAGTAGTTCTGGCAAAATACTAAAATCTTCTTGTGGATGTACTTCAGAAAAATAAGCATATAGAAAGGCGGTTAAACCAGCTTCATCAATCTGAATATGTGGGCTCTGCTCTAATTCCAACCAATCAATGAAATTACGTTCAATCGTCACAGCCAGATCATAAAGTGCAGAGTTTCGGTCAGATAAACCAAAATCAATTACGGCAGTAATTTCAGCTTTGGCATCCGGCGCTGACCAAAACAGATTAGAAGCGTGTAAATCGTTATGGGTCCAAATTTTGCTTGCCTGTTGCAATACAGGCTGAATACGCTGGTGAACCTGTAAGATTCGATCTAAAAAGTAAGGATCTAAATTTTTATCGGCAAAATAACGGCTTAATTCTGAACTGTTTGCAATGCGCTGTTGAATGGCTGTAATGATATTTTCACTGTCTAAAAGCTGCTGATTGGAAACCAAATAAGATGCTGATCTGCCCTGCTGTTCGGGAAAATCCTGCATCGCCAGATGTAGTCTGGCCAGTAAAGCCCCTGCCTTGGCGGCATGTTCAGCATAGAAAAAAGGTTTCCAGGATTGCTGATCTGCATACAGATCTAAACCGGCTGCTTTTGCATAAACTTCATAGGTCCAGTCACCCACCTCTAAAGCAGTCAGATCTTGATTTGACCTAATCAATGCTGCAACAGGAATTTCTTTGCTGGCTAAATGCTGAAGAACGGCATGCTCCTGTAAAATATCGTGGGCACGACGAAATGAACAATGACTGCGCTTGATCAAATACTGATGCGCGACTGCTTCATCCCTGCTCACAAAATCCTGCTCCACCTTGACCAGCGCCGCAGATGAAAATGGCCGGGGACTACACCACAAAATCTGAATATGACCTTGTAAACAGGAATAATGCTGCTGCAGGCTTTGTAATTCTGGATCAGAAATATGTGCCCAGTCTTTATGTTCCCAGGCATTGCCCATACCATGACCTAAATCATCAGTCATTGTGGTCATTATCAATATTCCTGAGCCAGATCATTATGTAATAATGGAAAATCATTGTTTAGGCGAACATGCAAACAGTATTTTTAAATACATTTAATATTGAAGACACGCCCTAAAATTAAGTGGTACATACCAGTATTAAATTGGAGGCAAGTTTAGCCTTATAAATATAAAAATAAAATAGATCTCTCGCATAAATCAAAAAATGATCTTCTTTTTGGTTAATATTCGAACTCCAGATTTCTTAGCATTCGCGCATAATCTGCGGATGAAATACATCAATTCAAACAAGCTTTCTGATCCTCAGTTCAAGCTATAACATAGTTTTGAAATGCACCGTAATTCATTTTCATGACTTCACTAAGTAGCTCTTTAAATCCATGTTCCTCAGCAGCAAATTCTACCAGTGATTCATTGTTTAGATCAGTAACACATGCCATGGTCGAAATGACCTGTACACGGCTTTGTTGCACAAACCTAGCATCAAAAGCTTATTCAGCAATATAATTTCAAAATGAATAAGCCTGCCTCTAAAATCTACCGTACAACCAATTGGTCATCCTATAACCGAGCCTTAATTAACCGAGGTAATATTTCCATTTGGTTTGATCCAAAGACTCAGTGGTATGCACAATCACAAGGCAAGCAAGGTCGAAATCAAACCTACTCCGATACAGCGATTCAATGCTGCTTAATGATCAAATTACTATTCCGACTCTCTTTACGTATGGTCACAGGTTTTGTTCAAAGTCTGATTAAACTCTCTGGATTAGATTGGACAGCTCCGGATTATTCCACCCTTTGTCGTAGACAAAAGCATATTGATATTGCGATTAGCTATCAAAAAAGTAGTGATGGACTGCATCTACTCGTAGACTCTACTGGTTTGAAGTTTCTTGGTGAAGGTGAATGGAAACGCAAGAAACATGGGGCTGAATATCGTCGCCAATGGCGTAAGCTTCACATTGCTATAGATGCTAAAACCCTGCAAATACGTGTAGTACAACTCACCACAAATAATGTCAGTGATTCTCAAGTACTCGAAGATTTACTTGCTCAAATTCCCTTGGATGAACCAATTGATTCTGTTTATACAGATGGTGCTTATGACACAAAGCACTGCCGACAAGTCATTTTAGATCGAGATGCACATGCGATCATTCCACCTAGAAAGAATGCAAAGCCTTGGAAGGATCAGCAAGCGAGGTCTATAGAGCGGAACGAATTATTAAAGACAGTCAAACGGCTAGGCAGATCGCTTTGGAAAAAGTGGTCTGGTTATCACCGTCGAAGTTTGGTTGAAACCAAGATGCATTGCATCAAATTATTAGGCGATAAATTAACAGCGCGGAGTTTTCCAAGTCAGGTGAATGAGATCCATGCACGCATGGCAGTCTTGAATAAATTCACAGAATTAGGTCGCCCTCATACCCAAGTTGTCTCTTAAATTTGAGTAGCTTAAGGGAACTCAGCCTTTCAAACCTTTATGCAACAAAGCCCCTGTACACTATGAGCTTTGAATTCGCCCAGGTATATTTTGTTGAATTACGTTTTTTTTATTAAGATATTTAAGGGAAAATTCTCACGGAAAAAATGTTTTTTATCACTGAACCATATACAAGTAGCTAAATTATCCTGCAATTTTTCAACCATCATTGGATGACTACCGTAAACTAGGTAAACAATATCACCAATATAGATATTATTCATCTTTAGTCAGCCAAGTATAAGATCAAAATTCTGAAACTTCTGATAAATAAATTAATGCCATCAATTGAGGACTTTTTTTAAACTGAGAAAGCGTTTATAAAGTCCAATTAAGTCCTTGTCCCATTTCATAAATAATGAGTATTAATGCAATTACCATTAGTAAAATCACAATGGCTTCGACCTTAGTGAGCATCTTAAATTCTCCACCTTTCATCTTTTATATAATAAACAAAGTGAACAATAAATAACAATAAGGTTACAAAAAAATTACTAGATGTTACAAAAACAGGGCTGGTAAAGAAAAATCTCTCAGAGGAGGTGCTAATTCTTTTCAAACTTAACCTTATGTACTGGGCGATATCCTGTATAAGACTCATGACATACTGCGATTAATCAACACCACCTTCTTCTTCTAAACTTAATAAGAAAGTATGGACACCCTGCATGTCATTTAACTCAATATTATTGCCGATCCATTTCATCGTAGTTGGTTCCATATTGTTTATGTCTTCTTGGATTTTATTGTAGGGGGGGATTACCGCAGTTAACCATTGCTATGCTCTTTTTATAATTTGCCATTAAATTATCTTCCCTATAAAAGATTTCCAAGAAAATCGGTCTGTATTTGGCCAGTCAATGCTACAAAAAAACTCATCCGATAAGTATTCTTACATAAACCCGAGGTTCTATAACTTGGATCCTGAATATCTTACATATGCAGACATAGCTCATACATCGGAATTTAAACTTACCCTCTACACTGAAATTAAGTTTTAGAAACGCAGAGGAAATTCAGATGGAAAAGTATTCAAAGATTCTAATCCTGAGCTTATTTGGATTTACTGGAACAGTAGCTATTGCAGATGAATCCATCCCAATAGAAGCAACTGCCGCCGCCGAAGCGCAACAGGTTGCTTTAGATTATGGAAATGAGAAAGACAAAAAATCTGAATCATCTGAAAGCCCTTAATTAAAGTGATGCCGGTCAGTTAAGAAATTGACTGGCATTTTCTTGAGTATTTCTGTGGTGTTCCTTTCACAACTCGTGGGCAACTCCTCACTCCCCTCTCAGGCAAAACATATCTCTTAGATTTTTCCAGTAAACTTTCTAAATGTTTAGGTAAATTACCTGCGGAGTCTAAAGAGTCGAATCTTAATATATTCAGAATGCCAATAGATGCAATATGAAAGCTGATTCTCAAAGGACTGACTTTTGCACGTTGAGCCATATGTTTCATTTGTCTTCTTAGAATATTGTAGGCAATAAAGCCCCCCATAATTATTGACAAACTAAATCAGGTTGCTTGTTCCTCAAATGCTTGCCCTCCTGTAAATCACTTTTGATTTCTGGGTAACACATTTCTATTTCCCAGCGCTGAGCATAAAGCTTCGCCAAGCCTATCAGTGGCTGTGTCTTTGGGTTCATTAATAAAGTGATATAACGTCTAATTTTCCCTTTCTGCTCAACTTCAATCAAACGCACTTCCCAATACCCCCTAATGTTGGATTAAGTTTCTTGGCATTTGCTGATATTGGCATCCTGATATGAAAGTCATGCTGAGAATTACGCTTGATTTAGAATTGTTCAAACACAATTTAAACCAGATCCCTTCAGGAGCCTTTGTTCTTACAGATAGAGGTTATCAAAGGATTTATACTTTGTATCCCAATACCCTGTTGCCATTAGAGGCCAAAAGCCGCTGTAAACTGGATCCTGAACTAAAAATCTATAATCAGGAAATCAATAAAGAAGAATAGAAATTAAGTATGTATTTGGCAGTCTAAAAACTTTCAAAATGCTTTCAGAACGTTATCGCAATAGAGCTACCCCCCCTTTTTGAGATTCAATCTAGTTGCTGGAATTTATAATTTGCAACTGAGTAAGAATGATTTATGAAGGAGGTCTAATCTAAGAAAATAAAAAAAATCCTAAAACCATTTAACTTCTTAGGATTTGAATGGGCAGGATATAAATATAAGCTTATGCTTGAATATCTAAGGTCATTTCAATTTTGTCCTGTGACCAGATTTCGATGTCATATTCAATCACTAGATCATCTGATTTTGAAATACGTTCAATATAAGTGGCGGTTTGACTTAAAGGAATACCTAAGTGCTGGCTCTCAAAATGAGACACACCGGTATTTTTAATTTTTAACTGACTACTCGTGTAATTATAATGAAAGTGATTTTTAATGACATCTTGGACCGAAGTAATCACATTATAATTCAGTACATCTGGAAACAGCGCAACAGGTAAATAATTATATTCTAGAAGTACTGGTACATCATCAGCATAACGTAAACGGATAATTTCAATAAAGCCCAATTTACGATTTTCTTCGCTAAAAAGATTACTGTGATCCAATCGCTGCAGCTGTCTGGTCGAGATCAGTTCAGTTCTGGCATTAAAACCCTGTGCCTTCATATAAGAACGAAAATTTTCAATTGAGTTTGGATAATATTGAATTTTTTTATTACTCACGAACCAGCCGAGATTTTGCCGTTTGAAAATTTTATCTTCGGCACGAAGCTGTTCATAGGCCTTACGCACTGTTTCCCTTGAACAGTCAAACTTTAATGCCAAGTACCGTTCGGATGGAATTATTTGATTAGAACTGTAATTTTTCAATTCAGCCTCAATCAAATCTCTGATTTCCATATACTTCATTCAGTGAATCCAGTGAGTGCTCATAAGTGATAAAGATAGTACTAAATTAAAGAACAGAGGAAAATTGAAAACAAGGTACAGATCAGTAAAAAGATGCATTCCCTTGTTTTAATGAGAATGTTTAGCAGCATGATTGATACGTGATTCTGAGAGAATATCGTTGTCCACTCATAATGTTCTCATTTATGCAAAAAGAATAGACTAAATTTGTCTAGGAGAGTGGTGACAGTCTAATCTAATTAAAAGGCATCTACAAAATCGGCGGCTATTCGTAATAGTCGACTGAGAAAATCACGTACCTTGATTCTAGACATTATTGCCCACCTCTACTAGCACATTTCCTGACACAGTCCCTATCTATACATTTGAATGCCTTTGACTATTAAAGATTATCTTTAATAAAATGAGCTTTATAGGGCAATATACTAAGATCTCCAGACTGTTGAATCCGGCAAGCGCACTGAGTGCGGTTCCGTAACGTGACACTGGGTAACGTCTTGGACTGCTGTATGTAGACAAAAAATGAAAGCTGCGGTTTAAAGCTGGCGTCCTTCAAAATTTATCTCATTTTATAACTGATGTCTGGATTTTCAGGTAATTATACCGCACCAAAAAAAACATCTATTCACTAACGATCACTTAGGCTATTTATTATAAAAAAACAACCATACACCATTGATATATGTCCATTTATTTATAATTTTTCATGGACATAAGTTAATTAGTTAATTTTTTAGGTCCCATATATCATCTAAGCGGAATCAATTAAAACCTGTTATAAGTCAGTGTAACATTGAAATTTATAGAAATAATATTTAAAACCGTTTTTTATTTTGAATTAAGGTGTCATCAATTAGCTTGAGAAAATCTTACCGGTCCTCATAATTTTTTCATGACTAAACGCTATGCATTAAAAGATGATCAGTGGGAACAGATTAAAGATCTGTTACATGGACGAATGGGTACTGTTGGAGTAACGGCCAAAGATAACCGACTATTTGTTGAAGCGGTATCGTTCAGGTATCCCGTGGCGAGACTTAATCGAACGCTTTGGTGATTTTAGAGTAGTGCATACTCGTTTTAGTCTTTGGGCTAAAACAGGTGTGTGGCAGAGAGTCTTTGAAGTGCTGTCACATGACCTTGACAATGAATATGTCATGTTAGACTCCACCCCATTGTACGTGCTTACCAACACAGCGCTGGGGGGAAATCAGGCGACTAGGCGCAGTAAAGGGGGCTTAAGCACCAAAATTCATGCCCGTACTGATGCTTTAGGCAACCCGACAGGATTTTATCTCACGGATGGGCAGGTCCATGACTTAAACGGTTCAGATGTGTTGCTGGACTTATCGTTGAGCCAGACCTGGTTTATGGATAAAGCCTACAACTCTAGGGATCGGGTCATTGATCCAATTTTAGAGGCGAAGGGTCAAGTTGTGATGCCAGCGAAAAGTAATTCTATTGATCAGCGTGATTATGATTGACATATCTACAAGGCAAGACATCTGATCGAGATTTTTTTTGCCAAGCTCAAACAATATCGTGCTATTGCCACACGCTATGATAAATTGGCTCAAAACTTCTTATCAGCGATCTATCTGGCTTAATTGATGACACGCCCTAGTTTGAGATTGTCAAAAAAAAGTGTAGCAAGTTGCTACACTTTTTTATTTCTCTGAATGAGCTGTTTTAAAAAGTCTTCTAGTTGTAACAAACTCGCTTCATCAATTTCTGAAATATTCAGAGAAACTTTAAGCTGTTTATGATCAAGTTTGATATTCCCGGCAATCTTGCCATCATATTCGATTTTTCTCACCACAGATGTGGTGCTGAGTTTCTCGGTCTGCTGACTCAAAAGTTTTTCAGCATAGGCCGTAACTTTGCTTTGTTCGAGCTTTTTATCTTTTACTTTTTCCCAGGCTTGAAGCAAAGCAGCTTCGGCCTCAGCAAACTGCTGTATATGGTCAGACAGGAACTTTTTGAATGCGGTTGCAGCTGTTCTGCCGATTAAACCTGGATCAATTTCAAGATCATTTAAAATCGCTTGAGGCAACTTCTCATAGGCTAAATATTTGTACATATCTTCACGATTTAAACTCAGTGAATTGGCTAAACGCTGCTTGTTTTTCTTTAATTTTTCATCGAGTGAATTTAAACCAATAAAAATTTCATAATCAGTCAAATCCTGGCGTTTTAAATTCTCCGCCAAGGTTAATAATGATGCTTCTTCATTATTTGCATCAATGATGATGGCTTCAATCACAGATTTACCCAGCAGCTGATGGGCACGTAAGCGTCGTTCACCTGCGATGATTTCATATTTCAGATTATCAAGTTTACGGACAGTAATAGGCTGCAAAAGACCGACTTCTTCGATAGAGTTCGCCAGTTCTTTTAACGGTAATTCCTCAAAGACTTTACGCGGCTGGTTCGGACTTCGACTGATATCTTCAATTGGAACATTGCGTCGAAACTCCTTCAGCTCTCTAATATTGTCTTTCTGCGCTTGCTGGTGTTTTTCTGTATTCTGTTTTAGTTTCTGAGCTAAAAGCTCTTTGGTGCTTGCCATAATGCTCTCAGATTTAAACTTTCGCTACAATTTCATTGGCCAGGCTTTCAAATGCCTTACGTACCTTTGAATTTTTTTCTACTTTCAAAAGTGATTGTTGCAGAATTGCGGCCTGATTGACTTTAGTACTTTGAGGAATGGTGGTTTCTAAAATTTTCCCCACCTGTTTCAATGCTTCATCCCGAATCAACTTACAAACATTCTGACGTTCATCATGCTTAATCAGTAAGCCACCTAAAAGCTCTAAATCTGGATTAATCCGTCTGATCTTTTCTAGATGATTTAACAGATCTGTTACCCCATATAGTCCATATTGTGATCCAGATTCGATAGGAATAATGACATGGGTGGAAGAGGCTAGAGCATTACTGGTCAATAATTTTAGACTGGGTGGGCAGTCGATCAATATGAAGTCATAAAGATCTTTTAATAACTCTAACTTGATATTTAATTCTTCAGAAGGTCGCGGTGCTTCTTCTTTCAGTTGATCTTCTGTTTTCCCTAAATTTAAGGAACCATAAATTAATGATACTTTTTCAAAGTTTGTTTCTTCTTGTAATGCATCTGCCAACAATGAAATATCACCCAGGAGTAATTCTGCTGTAGTCACAACAATTTCACTCGGATGTTGGATCCCAATATGTAAACTTGCGTTTGCTTGAGGATCTAAATCAATTACTAGAACTTTGTTGCCAAGGTGAGCAAGTTCAGAAGCGAGGTGAACAACCGTCGTTGTTTTACCACATCCACCTTTATGATTAGCAACAGTAATAATTTTTGCAGACATACGTGTCAGATGCTTCCGTATTTGAATGTTAAGTAATATAAATAACTTTTAGCTATCTTACTACAGTTTTTAAATTTATAAATCCTATTTGTTCAGATGTAAAACAACTTAAAAATAAATTATTTATCAAGCTAGCTTAATTAATAATTAGAATAATTAGTTATTTAGCTAATTAATAATTAGAGACGAATATTTAATAATTAAAACAATAGCTTAGGATTTTAAAGGTGGAAGGTTTGTCACTCTAAAGTGGAAGGCTTGTCACTCTAAGGTGGAAGGTCTGTCACTCTAAAGTGGAAGGCTTGTCACTCTAAGGTGGAAGGTTTGTCACTCTAAAGTGGAAGACTTGTCACTGAGGTGGAAGACTTGTCACTGCTATTTTTTAAAATGCTGTTTTTGTTTTAAAATATATTAAAAAACAACATCTTAAGTTGTTGATAAAGTTTACTTAAAAAGCTTTAACGGTGGAGAGCTTGTCACTGTTTTTAATTAACTTGTGGATAAGTTGTTTTTATTGGATATTTCTCGATGATTATATGTTCAGTTGTGCCTTTTAACTCTGTCTGAAAGGTGGAAGCCTTGTCACATCAGGCTTTCTAACCGAGCCCAGATATCTGTATTTAGATTAGAAACAGCAAAAATAGGCTTTGCAAACTATGCTTTACTGGTTAAGAGTGGAAGCTTTGTCACTATAGGGTGGAAAAATTATAATAAATTCCACTTTAAGCGCAGGAAACTGGACAAATTACTTTTTTTTGATGACAAACCTTCCACTTTTACATTCTTGTGGTGAAAGTCTTGAAAGTTTTTCCACTTTTGTATATAAAAACAGAGTCAAATTATAAATATCACGGTT
>NZ_JBYQPF010000003.1:0-16705 GCF_057839405.1 Acinetobacter sp. KH_038
ATGCGAGATCTAGTTGTAAAAGATAATGCTTTAATTAACGCAAGCTATAACCTAGATCTAGTTGAACAGCGACTTATTCTTTTAGCTATTGTTGAAGCAAGAGAAAGTGGTAAAGGCATTAATGCAAACAACCCTTTAGAAGTGCATGCAGAGAGCTATATCAATCAATTCAATGTTGCAAGACAGACTGCCTATCAAGCATTAAAGGATGCTTCAAAAGATTTATTTGCTAGACAATTTAGCTATCAAGAGATGAATAAACGAGGAAACATCGAAAACGTACTAAGCCGATGGGTTAGTGAGATTCGTTATATTGATGCTGAAGCGACTGTTAAGTTAATTTTTGCACCTGCTATTGTTCCATTAATTACTAAACTCGAAGAACAGTTCACTAAGTATGAATTACAGCAAGTTAGTAATCTCAGTAGTGCTTATGCTGTACGCCTATATGAATTATTGATCGCATGGCGTAGCACTGGCCAAACTCCTGTTATAGAGCTTGAAGAGTTTAGAAAAAAAATTGGTGTGCTTGATGATGAGTACACAAGAATGGGGAACTTTAAAGACAGAGTCTTACATCTAGCTATAGCTCAAGTTAATGAGTTTACAGATATCACTGTTAAATATGAGCAGCATAAAAAAGGACGTTCAATTTATGGCTTTTCATTCTCATTCAAGCAAAAGAAAAACGTTAACAAACCAAATCTAGAAGCTAGAGATCAAAACACCTTAGATATTTTCACCAAGTTAACAGATGCTCAGCGTCATTTATTTGCTAACAAATTGTCAGAACTGCCTGAAATGAGTAAGTATTCTCAAGGCACCGAAAGCTATCCGCAATTTGCCGTACGAATTGCCGAAATGCTATTAGATGCTGAAAAATTTAAAGAACTATATCCATATCTAGTAAAGGTTGGCTTTCAAACAAAATAAAGATAATGTTCAGTAATATGCTCACCTGAACATCCTTGTACATGAACAGAGGGATTGTATTGAACACTACAAAATTTAGCGTTATGGACGCAAGTAAAGCCTTTAAAAAATCACGGACAACAATATATGAGGCTTTAAAAAATGGTGAATTATCAAGAGATAATGATGGTCTAATAGACTTATCTGAACTTATCAGAGTTTATGGCAACCCAATCGGTGTTCAGTCCAGTACACGTACTGAACAAGTTCAGAAGGATGTACAGGTACACGTTCAATCTGAAGTCGAAAATCTATTAAAAGATCAGATTTCTTTACTAAAAAATCAGTTAGATTTAGCAAATCAAAGAGAAAAGTCTTTGATGCAACATATTGAAGATCTTACTCATAGAATTGAGTTTAAAGGCACCTTAGAACAGTCACAACAAGAAAATATTGAGAAGCTAAATGAATCTACAAATTCAAATATAGCAACGGATCCTCGGTCACAGACTGACTCTAACTATGACGAATTGACTACTTCCGAGAGTAAACGGATCCATCTTCCCGAGCATGTTGAACCAGAACCTAAAAAACGTGGATTATTTGGCCGTGTGCTAAATGCTGTTTTTGATCATGACTGAGCAATCTAGGGAGAGAAATCATGCCGAAACTGAAAGACATTGCCCTGGGCATTATTGTGGCTCCGCTGCTGATCCCGATTATGCTGATTGCATCGTACCAGGATAAAAAGGCACTGAAGAAAGAGCTGGATGAACGCCAAAAAGAAAAAGACCAGGCATCCTGATTATTCAATTGACCTAATCAAGATCGTGGAACATTGTTCACTTATTAAGCGTGGAACATGAAAAATCCACAAAAAAGCCTAAGAGTGACTGCTTAGGCTTTTTTTAAAGATATAAGACATTGTTTTAAAATGAATTTTACAGAGCATTTCGTATAAGGTGTATTATGTTCATTTTAATAATTCTTAAAAAACTGCTTATTATGTTCTAAATTTTTTAAGTTGGGTATTAGGTAGGAATAAAGTAAAAATTCCTAATAAAGGTAAATATGAACATAGTGTAAATACCCATTCTATGCCGTTTCTATCAGCTAGATATCCTAAACTAGCTGCTGCTATACCACTTAAACCAAACATTAAACCAAACATTAGTCCAGCAATCATCCCAACACGCCCAGGAACCGCTTCTTGTGCATATACGACCATTGCAGAAAATGCAGATGAAATAATTAAACCCGACATAATCGCGAGAATACATGTCCAAAATAAATTTGCATAAGGAATGAATATAGCGAATGGAGCCATTCCTAAAAACGAAATCCAAATAACCGCTTTACGTCCAATACGATCACCAATAGGGCCACCAAAAAATGTACCAAAAGCGACTGCTGCCAAAAAAGCAAATAAATATAATTGAGCACTCTGAATTGGAAGCTTAAATTTTTCGATTAAATAAAAAGTATAGTAATTGCTGATGCTTGCGATATAAGTAAACTTTACAAGCATTAGTATAGAAATAATTATGAGAGCTCGAACTAAGGTACGGCCATTTAATTTAAAACTTGTGATAGATGTTGTTTTGCTAATTTGAGTTTCCGCATGATGAATAGTCCATTTACTCACTTTAAATAAAACAAAAATTGCAATTAAAGCAAATAACACCAACCAGGATGCTGAAGCTTGACCGTTAGGGACGATAATAATAGCAGCCAACAATGGACCAATTGCAGACCCAGTATTACCACCAACTTGAAAAGTCGATTGAGCTGTACCAAATCGACCACCAGAAGCCATACGTGCAACACGAGAAGCTTCAGGATGAAAAGTTGATGAACCAACCCCAATTAGTGACGCAGAGACAAGTAGCATATAAAAACTACTAGAAAATGCGAGCATTACAATCCCTATCAAGGTAACTACCATTCCTAAAGGCAGAAGATAAGGTTTGGGATATTTGTCAGTATATAAACCGATCCAAGGTTGCAATAATGAAGCTGTAATTTGGTAGACCAATGAAATTAGACCGATTTGCGTAAAACTTAATGAAAAATTATCTTTTAGTAATGGGTAAATAGCTGGTAAAGCAGCTTGAATTAAATCATTGAGTAAATGTGCGAAAGCGACAGCAAAAATAATATGATTTACCATTTTCGGCACCAAGTTGGTAACTTCAACTTGTGTGTTTTCCTTTATCTGAATAGGTGGTTGCATGAAATACCTTACGTGCCTTAAACCCTTAATAATTACTATTATAATCTGTGAACCGTACCGGGTTTGTCGAAGACTTTTTTATTTAAGTTAAGCCACCTGACCTAACGGGTTAATCTTATCATCGAACATTGTTTCAAACTCAAAAGGTGGCACATAAGGGAGAAAGATCATGCCAAAATTGAAAGATATTGTCCTGAGTATTGTGATGGCTCCTGTACTGATCCCGATCATGCTGATTACGTCTTACCAGGATAAAAAGGCTCTAAAGAAAGACCTAAATAAACGCCAAAAAGAAAAAGACCAAGCTTCCTGATTACTCACCTGAGCTTATCAAATCCGTGGAACATTGCTCAAAATTCAAGCGCAGAACAAGGGGAAACATAAAAAAAGCCCATTCGAGGGTGAATGGGCTTTTTAATAGTATATAAGAAATTGATTTTTAAAGGAATAAGATTTGAATTTCGTATAACGCGTATTATGTTCATTTTAGAGAAGTTAAATAAAAAACACCCAATGCATTGCATAAGGTGTTTTTTATGGAATAAATATCAAACTAGTTTAGAACTAGATGCTTATTAATGATCATCTTTCAAATATTTAGCTTCTTTTGGTAGCTGTAGACTACATAAAAAGCAAATCACTAGCATCACAATCACATAAATAAAGAATGTATTTTCAATACCGGCGGATTTAAACTGTAATGCAACAGAAGGTGCTGAGCCACCGAAAACTGCATTTCCGACTGCATAAGAAAAACCCACTCCCAGTGCACGTACATGTGGCGGGAACATCTCTGCCTTTACGATACCACTGATTGAAGTATATAAACTCAACAGCATCATTAGGAAAATCAACAACAGTGCGACAATCACTGGTGAATCACTAAATGTCCGCATTCCAATTGCCATGACTGGATAAATTGCAATTGCCATCAAACTACTAAATAACAGCATGGAATTTCGACGGCTAATCTTATCGGATAATATGCCAAAGAATGGCTGAGCTACCATTAGGATAAAGATACATACAGTCATAATAAGACCTACTGTGGTCGCATCGATACCAATATTGGTCATGTAGGTCTTTGAATAAACAGTAATAACATAAAAACTGAGTGAACCCGCGGAAGTATAACCCACTACCAGTAAAAAAGTTTTCCAGTGATTCTTAAATAACTCTCTAAGTGTGCCTGATTCTTCCTTATCGCTCTCGTCATGGGACAGCGTTTCTTCCAGACGGCTACGTGCCAGTAAAGACACAATCGCTGCTAAACCACCAATCACGAATGGAATACGCCACCCACCTTCTTGTAACTGTTGCTCAGTCATAAAGCCAAGAAAAATCACGCCCAATAGACTTGCCAATAGCTGACCACCGGTCAAAGTTACGTACTGGAAGGAGGAAAAAAATCCGCGCTGTCCTTTAAGACCCAATTCACTCATATAAGTAGCGACTGCACCATATTCCCCTCCGACCGACAAGCCCTGTAACAGACGCACCAACAACAACAGGAATGGTGCGGCCATTCCGACCTGCTCATAGGTAGGCAAAGCTGCAAACAAGAATGAACTTAAAGCCATCAGACAGATAGAAATTACCATGGATTTTTTACGGCCATGTTTATCAGCAATGCGGCCAAATAACCAGCTACCAATTGGACGCATAAAGAAGCTAGCGGCAAAAACACCCCAGACATAAATAGCCTGTGTAGAGTTATCCATATTCGGTGCAGTAAGTGCTTTAGTAAAATACACCGCAAATACAGCATAAATATAGAAATCGAACCATTCTACTAAGTTACCGGAGGCTGCACCTACAATCCCCTTAATACGACTTTTTTTTTCCTCTTTGGTATAAGCTTGACTCAAAATATGACATCCTTATTTTTACATTTTTAAAATTTCTTGTTTACAAAAACTGTAATTATTCCCTTTAACGGATATTACTTAACCCGAATCATGGATAAGAAATTGAGTTGAACAAAAGAGGACTGAGTTGATAAATGAGTTACGACACACATAAATCAACTAGCCATTCTATATGCGATTTTACAACTTTATTCTGCAAAATTGATGATTTTTTTCAGAGAAATGCAGCCGTCTATTGGCAATATCTAAAGCAAGAAAATCCTAAAGTCAGGGGGAAGAAACTGGACACTTGGAAAGCTTTTAATATTTATATGAAGCAATGACTCCCTTAACAAAAAATCTCTTATTTGAAATTTTAAAAACTTGATTTTTCCACTAAACAACTCTCTATTTAACATAATGGCGGTTATACGAAGTACACTTGTATATTAATATAAATATCAATAACTTAAAAATTTCAGCCTGATCACAAAAAGCTCAAAAAATGGCTTTTGTAATAAGTTGGTGAGTTTTTAGGCGAATCTGTAACATTTTGCCAAGAAAATTGATTAACAAATGATCAGTTTGGTAATCAGTGCCCATTTCATGCGGATCCAGGTTCCAAAACTATCCCCAATTGCTGGGGATAAAATTTAGGCTATTTTGTACGCTTTGGCGCACATCAATCTCGGCCCTTTGCTACTACCTGGAACAGTGGAATTTTCCTATGATCAAGTCATCAGGAACAGGATGTTCCATAACATAAAACAAAAATTATAAGTTATTGCACATGGACCAGAGGGTACAACAGCACAATCAGCAACGATGAAAAACCCCGGCAGGATGCCGGGGTTTTTTATTTACTATAATTTAAATACTCATTTGCCACTTTTTAATTAAAGTATCTCCACCCAGCATAAAATCTTCAAGTGTTGAACCAAAAGAACATTTTAAAGTCATTGCATTTAAGCAACGCAAAAGAAGATAGCGAGGGAGTAAACATAACTCCTCAAAATCAAAATAGTTTCTTAAATGATAATCACATAAAAATGATTTGATTATTTCATGATATTCTTCGTTTTCTAATACTATATCAGCAAGTTTTAAAAGTGATTCTGCACCTTTTAGATAAGCTTGCTCATGTGATCTTTCTATGTCTAAAGATATAGTAGATAAAATAATTTTAGAAAAACTCATGTTTACCCCACTAAGTGTAGAAATAGTATTTTCATACTTAGAAAGGACAGTAACACTATCTAATTATCTAAAATAGGCTTTCAAATAAATTTTATGTATAAATAGATAAGATGCTTGTTTTTTACTTGTTAAAATTAAGTACAGATTATCTTTATCTATAAAATTTTAAAGATTTTTCCACTTAAAGTACTTTGAAAAAACATTTCAAAACTAGGTCGAATATCTTCACCCTCAACAGTGATATGTTTTATATTTGAATGAGAGCCAGTAATGGTAAACTGATGATCTACAGTTGCTTGAATAGCGTGTTTAACCCCAAACTGATCTTTTACATTAATACTGTGTTTAAGCATATATACCTTTATTAACATTATAGTTAAAACTATTTAAATAAATATCTGATTTTTAGTATTTTTTTATCTAGAAAACTCTATGATCCAGTTTAAATAACTGATTTAAAGAAGTATAAAATGTACGGCCATCTAAATTTAAATCAACCTCCATCCCCGATGAAAGAAGAACTCTTTTACCCACTTCGATTGTTTTTAACCCCTGACGTGTACTTTGCGTTTTATTGAGGGGAATTAATGAAACAATAATTTCAGTACCATTTTTAGCTTTTGCAATTAAATAATTTATTTTTAACAACTCGAATCCTGTTTTTCTGAAAATTTTCCAATTTTGGAAATAACTTAAAATTAAATTTTAAAAAAAGCACTCATAAGTGCTTTTTATTACTGCTTATTACTGCTTAGATAGCAACAATATTTACAGCATTCGGTCCTTTTTGACCTTGGGCTACGCTGAATTCAACCATTTGGCCTTCCATTAAGGTTTTGAAACCTGAACTTGCGATTTCGCTAAAATGAGCAAAAACGTCTGGACCTGATTCTTGTTGAATAAAACCAAAACCTTTAGTTTCGTTAAACCACTTTACAGTACCTTTAACAATATTTGAGTTTGACATAATATATCCTACTAATTTTTAATAATTTTGAGTCATTTTATTGACTGGTATAACTTTGAAAATAATAAAGAAGCGACTTAAAATCTGAAAAAACGAAGGATTATGACTAAAACTGCGATACTTAAAGAAGATTTACCGGAACAAGACTTTTTTCTAGTTAAAGTAACTATACACTAAAAATAGAAATAATCAAGTTTTCTTATATATATATTTAATAAACTAATAAATAATCAAAAAATATAATAAAATCATGTTTTTATTGTAAATGTAACAATATAAGGTTAGTATGTTGGTCTAGTAAGATTGATAAGTAATGAATGCGATTATATAGTTCTGTAATAACAATATTAATGTTTTTAATTTCGGGAATGATGATTTTTTCCCAGACACAAATCATATATCAACCACCAAATTTTACCGTTTTAAATATCTCTAGTTAGAAGTATTTTATAAAAAACCGCCTAATAGGCGGTTTTTTTAATTTTTGAAGAAATAATGAATCTCTCTGTTTAACATAAAATCTCTTATGCAAAGTCAAAAAAGTAACCCCATACCCATATGGGATAGGAGCTTTGTAGAAAAAAATAGAGTGAATCTGATAAAAAATGAAACCCTCTAATTCTTTTTTTAATTATTTTTCTAACCAAAAATTAGAGGGTTAATTTCTTTAGCTCTGGAGCTTTATATTTATTATGATAAGACTTATTAGATCACTTATTACTCGAATAATCCTCTCCAATCTGCTCATTGACTTATGGATAAGTGTGATGGAAATCACAAAAGACATTAGATCTAAAAATTAGAAAATTAAACTATTTATGATGAGCGAATTGCTCTTCTAATTTTCTGATCGGTTTTGTATTGCGACAAAGCATATGCCGCCCAGATAGTAGCTGGGATCCAACCTAAAATCGTAATCTGAAGAAATAAACACATCATTCCTGCAAATGGACGACCTATCGTAAAAACAGTAGCCAAGGAAAAAGCAAAGCAATCAGAAATCTCATAATACGTTCCTATTAATACATTATTTTAAATAAGTGAATTTTCATTAAGAGGTAGCCAAGACTCCTGTTTTTCAATGAGCCAATTTCAGTGCAAGCACATAAAATAATGACTCATCAAAAAACCGGATGATGTTTATTAAAACTGAACAAAATCGTGGACTATTGCTTATTTATTGAGCGCGGAACATGGTAAAACAATAAAAAAGCCCAACCTGGTAAAGTTGGGCTTAAAAATAGAAACTACAGCCTTGATTTCTAAGGAAAATTATAACACTGTTATTCACCAATTAAAATGTCTATGCGATAAACCATTTAAAATGTCCTGTTTTTAACTAAAAGAGTCAAGCACAGGATTTAACTTTCTTTGTTCAATAACAGCTTTCTGAGCTTTACGACTCGGCATACTTTTCTTGAGACGGGAACGTTTATTCTGTTTTTCCAACTCTTCATGCTGTTGCTGAATATGTGCCAGAACTGTACCTAACCGTTTATTCTCAACGATCTCATTCTGCTGTAGCCCAGCTAATTTATTGAAAATGCTGTAGTTGAGCTTTCGTCCCTCGTGCATGAGGGCCACAGTCCCATCCGGGTACTCCAGAAATGAAATATATTGCCCAACAAGCTTATGATTCAGCTCTATCGGTTCAAGCAGATAAATACATTTGTCATAGGTCAGGGTCAGATTCTTGGTGACCTTACGCGGTTCCTGCCAGGTAAAAATATCATCCAGTTCAAGATGAGATTCGGTTAATGGCCGATGTAAATTCTTTGAGTTTCGCGCACACTTGGCAAACTTCTGATTGAAATGCTCAATAAAGCAGGGCAGCCAGGCATTTGCCTCGGCAATTGAACAGATACCTTCTAGGCGCATTTCCTTGATCAGGCGATCCTGGAGTGTTCTATTGGCACGTTCCACACGGCCTTTGGCCTGGGGTGAGTTGGCGAAGATAATATCAATATTTAACTCATTCAGAATCCGCCCAAATTGCGTGATCTGGCTATCTTGCCTGGATTTCTGGTTGACTCTAAATACCGAGTGTTTATCGCTATAAAAGGCCAAGGGCTTGCCGTATTGCTCAATGTAGGCTTGGGTTGAAAGCATATAGTCAAAGGTCGTTTCAGCCTCACAAAAGCGTAGATGCAACAGCTTGCCGGTAGCATCATCGATATAAACCAGCAAACAGCATTTGGTGGCTCTTCCTTCAAACCAGTCATGATATGAGCCATCAATCTGGATCAGCTCACCGAAGCAATCACGGTTATAGCGTGGCTGGTATGGGCGTTTTAGACGTTTGGATCGCGGAATCCAAAGGTCATTTGCAGTCATCCAGCGCCGAACCGTTTCTACCGGGATATTCAGGCCAAACATGCTGCTGAGCTTCTCATGAGCCAATGTAGGACCAAAGCCAAGTAAATGTTCAGAAATAATGGAAAGACATTCTGATTTTAACAGGACGTCATGGCGACGATGACCCGGTTGACCACGACTGGCATGTGCCATACCTGAGACACCATCTTGATTGAGCTTCTGCAATAACCGGGTAATTTGACGGGTGGAAAGATTCAGGATTTCAGCAGCACGGACCTGGGTAATACGATGATCTCTAACGTCTTGCAGAACTGCAAGACGTTGAATTTCTTTATCAGACATAGTGATCAGCATCTATATTTTATATCCAGTCCATGGTGATAAAAACCATCATAAACCAGACATTTTTATTGGTGAGAATATAGACACTTTAAATGGGTTCTAACAAACACATTTCATATAAGGTGTATTATGTTAATTTTAAAAAAGCTATAAATTAATTTATTCACTAATAATAAATACTCCATTTAATCGCTCTAATATTATTGGAATAGTAGATTCCCAGACTTCAGAAGTTAGGCTTAACTTAATTTCTTCAGGATAAAAAGTTAATAACTCTTTGATAGCAGGCCTTTCGTTCTCTGGTAAGCATTCAATTAAAACCATCAAAACTTTAGGATCAAAGCATCTTTTTGATTTAGCTTTTAGAATTAAAATTGGCATATTGCACCGTTATTCTAATAATGTGTTTAAAATTAATTATATCAACTGATTAAATATACTATAAATGATTATTTGTATCAAAAATTGAGCAAGCGTCTAATATTAGAATTAGATTTTTGATCATCTAACGAGGAGAATCTAAGTTATTAATTTCTTCATTTAACATAATTGTTATTATAAGAAGTCGACTCGTAATGCAATTTGCATTACACTATTCCTAGCACATTAAACACTTGGGAAATATGATGGCTACTGTTAACTTCAGGGTCGATGAAGCCCTTAAAGAAAAATCTTATTCAATCCTCAAAGAGCAAGGTATTGCACCTACGGATTTCTTCACTAGTATTCTTGAGTATGTTGCTACGACTGGGAAACTGCCCGTCAAAAAAGCTTTGCTTTCGGAAGAAGATGAAGAATTATTAGCTATTGTCCGTAAGCGCATTAATGATCCTAAAGAGATGTTTGAGGAAGTCACATTAGATGACTTATAAGCTTTTACGTCACAAGGACTTTACAGCAGAATGGGAAAAACTCCCTGTTGCTATACGAGATCAATTTAAAAAGAAAATAGCCAAAGTCATAGAGCAGCCACATATTCCAAAGAATATGCTTAGAGGCGATCTTGCAGGTTGCTATAAAATCAAATTATTAAAAGCTGGTGTCCGACTTGTCTATCAAGTTAGAGATGATCAGGTAGTTATCCTGCTCATTACCGTCGGAAAACGAGCTGATAGCATGGTTTATGACGAAGCGAAAAAGCGAATTAAAGACTAAAAATAGGAGCTTATAGCTCCCATTTCTGCCTTCGTATAACGTGTAGTATGTTAATTTTAAGAAATCTAAATACTCTTCTGATTCACACGTTTTGAAAGCTCTTCCGCACTTTCTACACGTTCAGAGTAGCGATCAGTTAGATATGAGGACTGTCCCCTGGTTAAAAGCGTAAACTTATAAAGTTCTTCCATCACATCGACGATCCTCGTGTAATAAGAAGAAGGTTTCATACGACCATCATCTTCAAACTCAAGAAATGCTTTAGGAACTGATGACTGGTTTGGTATCGTGATCATACGCATCCAACGCCCTAAAATACGTAATTGATTTACAGCATTAAAAGATTGCGAACCTCCACACACTTGCATTACAGCTAAGGTTTTACCTTGCGTTGCACGTATTGCGCCTGCTGCTAATGGAATCCAGTCAATTTGAGCTTTTAAAATCGAACTCATTGAACCATGACGTTCGGGAGAGCACCAAACCATGCCTTCTGACCATGCTAAAAGTTCATGCAGTTCTTTTACCTTGGGATGCTGCATATCACCATCCTCAGGAAGAGGTAGCCCTTTAGGATGGAAAATTTTAACTTCCGCACCGAAGTACTCCAGGATTCGGCCTGCTTCCTGAACAGCTAAACGGCTATAGGATCTATCACGATTTGAGCCATACAGAAGCAGTATTCTTGGAGGATGTTCAAGGTTCTTTGCCTGAACTTTTTCTAAAGTTGGCTTTTCCAAAAGACTGAAATCAATATTGGGTAAATTCATCAGATTTATATCTCTTTAAAAACTTTTTTTCTGAGCCATAGCGAGACTGTGACTAAGGCAATCAAGACAGGCACTTCAACCAATGGACCAATTACGGTGGTGAAGGCGACAGGGGAAGCTAGTCCAAAAGTGGCAATCGCTACAGCCAGTGCTAATTCAAAATTGTTGCCTGCCGCAGTAAAGGAAATAGCAGTCGTTTTAGGGTAATCGTTGCCCATCCACTTACTCATAAAGAAGCTGATGAAGAACATTGCAACAAAATAGATCGTCAAAGGAATAGCGATTCTAAGCACGTCTAGAGGAAGGCTAATCACTTCACCACCTTTAAGACTGAACATGGCTACAATCGTGAATAAAAGCGCAATAAGGCTGATTGGGCTAATCTTTGGGATAAACTTAGTTTGATACCAATCCAAACCTTTCTGTTTGACTAAAATCAGCCGGGTTAAAAAACCAAGTAAGAATGGAATACCTAGATAAACCAGAACAGCATTAGTAATGGTCCAAAAGCTTACATCAATGATTTGTGCTTCTACCCCAAAGAATGGCGGTAAGAAGGTCAAGAACAACCAAGCATAAGTACTAAAGAACAAGATCTGGAAGATACTGTTAAACGCAACCAAAGCAGCAACATATTGATTATCCCCACATGCCAGACCATTCCAGACGAGGACCATCGCAATACATCGAGCTAAGCCTATGAGAATTAGGCCAGTCATATATTCAGGATAGGCGTGCAGAAAAATAATGGCCAAGCCAAACATTAAGCAAGGTGCAATGATCCAGTTTTGAACAAGAGATAATGTAAGGGTACGCTTATCCTCAAAGACTTTAGGCAAGGTTGCATAGTCAACTTTGGCAAGTGGTGGATACATCATCAAAATAAGCCCTATTGCGATAGGGATATTCACTGAATTAATGCTTAATTGATCTAATACAACAGATGTTTGAGGGAAAAACACCCCAATACCTACGCCTAATGCCATGGTAATGAAAATCCATAGAGTTAGGTTTCGATCTAAGAATGAGAGCTTTGATGCGGACATTGAATTACTCGCATTGCATAGAGATAGATAAGTTGCTCGTAGGTTTATTTAATACTTCATCATTCAAAACACTGAACACTGCATTTACCCATTCTGGTAAATCAGGATTTAATCGGTAATACACCCATTGTCCCTTGCGCTCATCTAGCAAAATTGAAAGGTTACGGAGTAAAGCCAAGTGACGAGAAATTTTAGGTTGGCTCAGTTGTAATATCTCTGTGATTTCACAAACACATACATTTTGTCTTTCTAAAATAATTTTTAAAATATTTAGACGTGTCGGGTCAGATAGGCATTTAAAGAAATCTGCTTGATCCATAATCTATACTCCAATATATGCTATTGCGAATATACGTATATCCATATATAAATGCAATATTATTAAGTCCTGAGTAAGTTTAATGTCATCAAAAGTTAAGATCTATCATAATCCAGCGTGCGGAACATCAAGAAATACACTGGCGCTAATTCGAAATACCGGAGAAGAACCCGAAATTATTGAGTATCTTCTCAACCCTCCAGGTAAAAGTGAACTCATTAATTTAATTGAGAAATCAGGTCTCTCTATACGTGAAGCTATTCGCAAAAACGTGGAACCTTTTGAAGCTCACAACTTGGATCAGCAGCACTGGACAAATGAACAGCTCATTAATTTTATGCTTGAGTATCCAATTTTAATTAATCGTCCATTTGTTGTGACTGAACTGGGGGTAAAACTCTGTAGACCATCTGAACTCGTTTTAGATATTTTGTCTGCGCCTCAATTAGGAGCTTTTATCAAAGAGGATGGTGAAATGATCATTGATAAAAGTGGACAAAGAATTAAGTAAAAATAACCTATTGAGCATTATACAAGATGTAAAAAGAATTATTAAAAATGGGAGCTTATAACTCCCATTTTCGATTTCAAATAGTATCTATCATACTAATTATAGAAAACTGAATAGCCACCGATTTTGTAGACACCTTTTAGTTAGATATGCATAGATTGCAAACTGAAAAAATTCTTAACCATATAGAAACTTTTGGTTCGAGACCACCGTTGAACAAAACTAATTACTAGGAAATATTTATGGAAGTATGGTTAAGCGCAGAGTTAAGTAGCGAGGTTTTAAATGAAGAACAAACTTCACAGGAATCTAAAGCACGTAATGCAGTTGAAGATGCTTTAAATGCTCAACTTCAAAATAAGTCTTATGATATTCCAATAAATAAATGGAAGTGCATTTCGATTATAATGGGGGGAGATAGTTTTGATGAGCGCATTTTTTATTCAATTAAACGTAAAAATATGGACTTTCGCTTAAGAATTGATCCCACCACCTTTAAGGCAACTAATGATTTAGGTCGTCAGAAGCTCATTTTTTCAATGCTCTTAAGAAGTTTAGATTTATTAAAAGCTAAATTTGAAAAAGTTCGTCCTAAACTTGATCCTAAAGTTTTTGAAGAATTAGAAAGGCTTAAATCTGATGCGATAAATGTGGCAAAAGAAGAAAATTGGATTTAATTTTTTTCTTCATAAAATCCCATAAAATTAAAAATAAGCACCAGGATGGCGCTATATAAAACATGCAAGAACACAGAGACCTAATGTTCTAATAAAAAATCCCGGCATCCTGCCGGGATTTTTTATTTATAAGATTAATTTTTAATTTCATTCATCTGTTTAACATAAAACCTCTTATGCGAAGTACAACAACGGCTAACGCCACTATACAAGGGGACACACTTTACACTTTTTTAGATTGGCTACTTTGATGCAGCTCTGAAGGCTGTACGGGCATAGTTTTAATCTTTGGCGTAGTAACACTTAGGTTTCATTCAAATAAAGATCACTGAGGATCTGAAGAGGATCTGTAGCCCAGCGGTTGCTGGCACATAAGCTGTTATGGATCAAACTTTTTTACTCTCTTACCCCATCTACGGTTATATTTGTTTCACCCTAATATTAAGAATCTAAGATGAAAAAACTCTTTATCTCTTTTGGTTTTATAATTCCTGTTGTTTCTTTTGCCCAACAACCTAAGTGGGAATTAGTAAATGCTTTTGTTCAACCTAAAGAAGAATTAGTAAAAGTTTATCTAGACAAAAATTCAATAAAAACAAGTGACAATGATATTCGTTCTTTTGATATGAAAATGATTTATCCAAACTCTAAACATAACTTCCAGGCAAATTTTACTGTTATGTGTTCGCGTGGATATTACTTGGATGATAAATATCTAGGTAGACCAGACTCACCGAAAGAATGGACTCACATATTTACAAGGAACACAGTGATGGGAGATATAAAGGTTACTCCTGGTTTAGCATTTCATGCAGTATGTGCAGATAGACTTTGGAAAAACAAAGATGTGAACACAATTGAATTTCAAAACAAAGCTGCTGGATCACTTTAAAATCTGTGGCCCGGCGGTTGCGACACATAAGCTGTCATGGATCGAACCAGGGAACAGCTGGCTAAAGCCACTATATAAGGCCCAAACCTATACACTTTCTTCTGAAACTCACGTACAGAAAGGCTTACAGGGCCATAAATGCAAGATTTTAATGTTTAAAAAATCTTGATTAATACTGACCTTATATTGGCCGTCCTCAGGATCTCAAAAGCATCTTGAATTACATTTTGGCTATGCCAGCAGCTCCGCAGGACAAGATTCCACGTTGAGCCTGAAAGGCGAATAAGTGGAAGTAATGAGGGTAAATATGCTTGCATGTTGGCCAACATTACACATCTTGCCAATATCACTGAAAGTTCAATTGCATATAAACGCATATAATTGCACATCAAAATGAATAAAAACCACTTAAAAGCTTATAGTTGCAGATAATTTCATATAAAATCTTATAAAATCTTATAAAATCTTATAAAATCTTATAAAAGCTCATAATTGCATATAGTTGCATATAGTTGCACATAATTACATTAATTAAAGAAAGAGGAAGTCATTATGGTCACTAGACATGGCGCTAAAAAATTCATCATCTCTGTATTACCAGAAATAGAAAAACGGCTAGAAGCTGGTTATACAATTAAGGAAATCCACGCTGATTTACCTGAGCTAGCGAACAATATTTCTTACAGTTCAGTTTTGCGAAATTTGAATAAAATGGGAATGAGTGAAAAAAAGGTACATCTACATAAAATAGAAAAATTAGAGTCCCAGGATATGGTCCCCACTTCTAATGAAAAAATGAAAATGACGAATGCAGAAAGAAATACAGAAAAATTGAAGACTAAAAAACCTGTTTTTTCTTATGACCCTCATACAAAAGGTAAAGATTTTATCTAATCAATATAAAACTTAGCTTTTAAATGCACTCATTTGCGATTTAAGCTCAACTTCACATAGGAAGGTACAGAACGAGTGTCTACGAGTGAAATCGCTGAAATTCGCGCTTAGACTCTCTGAAAAACAATCTTTTAGATATTCGAAGCTAAAAACTTTTTAATTAAATATAAAAATTCGATTCTAGATCGAGCGCAGCGAGCAAAAAAGCTCTATGAGCGAAGCGAATTCATCGTGCTTTTGCTTTTTATTGAAGTCACAACGAGATGAGCCAAAAAATTTCCCCGACGAATCGAGCGAAAGCGAGATTCAATAGAGTTTGAGCGTAGCGAAAACCAAGGGCAATTTTTCACTCCTTGGGCTTTTAATTATTTTAAAGTTTTTAAATGCTTTTAGACATGCTGAAAGCCTTTGTTTACAATGCTTTCAAGGGTTATATGACTACGTTTACCTACCAATATGACTACGTTTACCTACCAATATGACTACGTTTACCTACCAATATGACTACGTTTACCTACCATAAGTCTACTTATTTTTTTTTGTAGATTTAACTACGTTTACCTTGCATTTAACTACATAATATTTTATATAGATTTATATTCAGAAATAAAAAAGTAGACTAATAAC